>NZ_CP154860.1:0-2622500 GCF_039614735.1 Lysinibacillus sp. BS3
ATGAAAAACTATTTAAAACTTGTTAATTTTGAAGTAAATCGATTTTTTAAAATGTATTTGATTTTAATAGGCTTGACTATGCTCAGCCAGCTTATAGGAGCGGGAATTATCTCACAAACCTATATGAAAAATGCTAAACAGTTGATGGCAGAAAACCAGTTATCCATGAGCCAGTATGTGGAGCAATACGGGACTTTTTCTTTCGATCGATTCACTGATTCAGAATGGTTTCTGCTGCCAATCTTTTTTTGTATCGCCATGTTGATGATTTATGTTTTCTTTATTTGGTATCGTGATTGGCTTGGTAAAAATACATTTATTTACAGATTATTCATGTTACCAACTGAAAGAATCGCCATTTATTTTGCGAAATTAACGACGATTATGCTTTTAGTTCTTGGCTTGATTGCCTTGCAAATCTTGCTAATTTTGATGGAAAAACAAATAGTGAATAAGATTATACCAATAGACCTCCAATCAAATTTCTCAATTTATGCTAGTTCTACTTTAAATATGTGGAGGTGGCTGTATCCGACTAGCTTTACAGAGTTTATCCTGGTTTATGCACTTGGGTTACTTTTCGTGGCAGTAATATTTACCGCGATTTTAATTGAGCGAAGTTATGGTTTAAAAGGAGTTTTTTACGCTATTTTTTATGGTTTACTGTCACTGGGGGTATTTTTTGCTCCAATCCTATTAGTTAATGTTTATACAAATTACTTTTACCCACTTGAAATTTTCTTAATGGTACTGGTAACGAGCATGATCGTTTTAGGCAGTGCCATTTGGATTGCGAATCATTTATTAAAATATAAAATCAGGATCTAGAGGAGGTATAACAATGAAAAAATATTGGAAAACAATCAGTATTAGTTTCTTCATCGTGGTGTTTATCAGTTCTTACTATATCCAAAAAACAGCAATGGCTTCTAAAAATGATAGATCCTATAAAATTGAAACGATCAGCGGAAATAAGGAAGAAATCGAAAATCTTATTCTTCAAACAAGTTATCAGAGTAATGATCTTTATCATATGTTGTACATATCAAAGGATGGTTCCACGAATCCCAATAATCAGTCTTTTTTTAGAGATTTGATGGCACCGAATGAACCTATGAATCTTCGAAAATACATTGAGGAACACCGTAATTTTATGCGTGGGAAAGAATTTGATCCAAGAAAATATTTTGAAGACAAATCACGTTTGATTTACACAACGTTTTTAGATGATGGTCGAAAAGAAGCTAGCAATGTCGTAACGCTTCAAATTGATATACTTGATAAAAATACAAATGACAGTTCTTCCTTTAAAATCGATATACCAGTTAAAGCAAGCTATGATTGGATTAATGTGAATGACGTTTACGTGGGAAATGGAAAAATAAATATATTAACAACCAACTATTTATCAGCCAATTATCTTATAAAAGGTAGGGAAGAGTTGCATGTCTATTCGATTGATGAGAACAAGAAGGAATTAGTAAAGGATGCCATCCTTGCAGAATTAGTGTCAGAAGAAAGAGGCACTTCCAGTATCCGTATTTTTAATGAATACAATACTACTACTCAAAACGAAAATTATTATTTATATATGGTAGAAAAATACAGTGATCGAAAAGAAGATACTGAGCTAGAAGTTATCTCTAGTCAAATATATCTCTATAATAATGCCAAGAATGAAGCAGAGGAATGGACTATGCCAGAAGAATTAAAACCCTATCGGAAGTCAATGCTGATTCATAAAGAAACGATATACATTCCTGTTTATTCAGCCAATGGTCTAACATTGAATCGTTATCATATTGAAAAGGAGCAGTGGGAAGAACCCTTAACCCTTCAATATTCAAGCATTGCGAATGAGAATGATGCTCCATATTTACGTATAGCAGAGGGAAAATTTTATTTAGTATATCGTGTTTCTGATGGACAGTGGTTGTCTATCGTTGATTTACGTACAGGTGGATTGATTTATGAAGGGAAAATCATTTCCGAAGACAAAAAAAATCAAGAGGCGGATTCCATTAGGATCGAACAATTATATACGATGCATTAAAGAGCAGGCATAAGGACAACCTACAATTTATATCGCCATATGTAAAAGAAACTCCATGTTGATCAGTCTTTGTTCAACATGGAGTTTCTTTCTTTATCGATGAACTTATACACGAGCAGAGCCACTCACAAACGCGGCATCAGGATAATACATATTTTTTACAAGTACATTTGGCCCTAAGCATTTGACTGCTGGACAATGGCAGTTAAGCGATTTTGCCAAGTCGGTTGCCATCCATTTATCAAAAATCAATGGTAGTTCGTCATGTACAATATTGCCGAGGGCTGGTGTGTCACCAAAGTCGGTAACAATCACATCGCCTGTAAAGATATTGATATTCAATCGTGAACGACCGTCGGGGTCATTACGCATTGTGACATTCTTCGCAGTGCGGAGACGTTGTAACAGCTTTTGATCTTCTTCATTCATGCTACATGGGTAGAATGGTAGTGTACCAAACAACATCCATGTATTGTCATCTCGAATATCTAACAGGTGATGAATGGCTTCACGTGTTTCCTCTAGTGATAAAGAAGTAAGTGCACTTGCAAAGTCGGATGGGTACATTGGATGCACCTCATGACGTGCACATTTCATCTCATGGATGATTTGGTGATGAATATGTTCTAAGTATGGTAAAGTTTTTTTGTTTAACATTGTTTCTGCTGATACCATTACGCCATGTTCAGCTAGCATTTTTGAGTTATCAATCATGCGTTGGAATAAGGCTGCACGTTGGTCATATGTTGGTTTGCGTTCCATCATTGCAAAGCCCGTTTCCACAAACTCATCGATTGTTCCCCAGTTATGGGAAATATGAAGGACATCAAGATAAGGCGCAATCAGTAAATAACGTGCTGGTTCCAATGTTAGGTTGGAGTTAATTTGTGTCCGTACACCACGTTCATGCGCATATTTTAAAAGTGGCAGCACATAATTCTGGACTGACTTTTTACTCATCATAGGTTCTCCACCAGTAATACTGAGCGTTTTTAAATGGGGTATTTCATCTAATCGTTTTAGAATTAATTCAATTGGTAATGCCTCAGGGTCTTTATTTTGTAATGTATAGCCTACTGCACAGTGGGCACAGCGCATATTACAAAGTGTTGTTGTTGTAAATTCAATATTTGATAGTGTCATTTGTCCATGCTGTTCTACATCTAAATAGGCTTCCCAAGGATCATAGACAGGTGTTATTTTTTGTAAGGTCGTCATCTTTCGTACATCTTCCTTTCTAGCATTCTATTGTCTCATATTCAACGATAATTTCAAATATGAAATTGCAGAACGGGCTATTTTAGGGCTAGACGAACATTTTTTTCCATTATAGAAACAGTTCCCTAGTTTCAATGGACGGATAAGCATGTGTATAAAGCGTATACATGTTCTAATATTCTGTCATAGGACATTTTACTGTTATTTTTCATAAAAAACGTTATCATGATATAGAGTAAATAGTCACAATGCATCGAAGAAAGTGGGAATGAACATGACGAAATATGAGATATTATTGTTTGACGTAGATGATACATTACTAGATTTTGATTTAGCTGAAAATGCAGCACTTGACCGCATGTTCAGAGAGGAAAAGATAGCCACTACGCCCGAGATGATAGCGCGCTACAAAGAAATTAATGAATCGATGTGGCGAGCTTTTGAGCGTGGGGAAGTGACAAAAAATACCCTACATAATACAAGATTTGCGGTTGCTTTAAAGGAATTTGGGATGGAGGTCGATGGCGTCTACTTTGAATCGCTATTCCAAAAATACTTACAGGAAGCACATCATTATGTAGAGGGAGCTTATGAAGTCATCGCTCAACTAGCCAATCACTATCATTTGTATGTCGTATCAAATGGCGTAACGTTGACACAAAATAAACGACTAGTGGATGCCGATTTAGCACAATATTTTAAAGGCATCTTTATCTCCGAGCAAACGGGCTATCAAAAACCAATGCCAGCCTTTTTTGATTATGTATTTGAGCGGATTGAGCATTTTGATAAAGCTAAAACGCTTATAATCGGCGATTCTTTGACATCAGACATTAAAGGCGGATTGCTGTCAGGCATTGATACATGCTGGTTTAACATCCGCAATGTTGAAAATACGAGTGATATTGAACCGCATTATGAAATTAAAAAATTGCATGAGTTACAAGAGCTATTGCATACAAAAATAGCACTATATTAAGACAGAAGGCACTTCCTTTGTTCCGTGGACAGAGGAGGTGTTTTTTTTATGTCTTTAAGATTTATTTTTGAATATCTACTTTACAAAAAGTCATGAATCATTTAAAATTCGATTTTGAATGATAATAGTAATCATTACTATTTAAGTGGAGGGGAAAGTATATTGAAAAAAATAATGAGTTTACTAGTTCTATTGATTGTGAGTGGAAGTATGCTTGTGGCCTGCGGAAATTCAGATGACAAGACAAAAAAAGACAAGGCAAAAGGTGAAAATGAACATGTTTTAACCATTTCTTGGCCAAAGGATATTGGAGAAGTAAATCCACACCTGTATGCACCAAATGAAATGTTTGCTCAGGCAATGTTATACGATCCGCTTGTACGCTATGGAAATGATGGGCAAATAGAGCCAGGATTAGCAACAGCATGGGAAATGTCTCAAGACGGTAAGAGCTACATATTTACATTACGAGACAATGTCTTGTATTCAGACGGCTCTCAGCTTACGGCAGACAATGTTAAACGTAATATCGAAACTGTAGTGGAGAATATTGCACCGCATAGTTGGCTAGAAGTGGTGGCAGTCATTGATCGGGTAGAAGTCTTAGATAAGCTGAAATTACAGATTCATTTAAAAGAGCCTTACTATCCATTTTTACAGGAGTTAACGTTGATTCGTCCATTACGTATGTTAGGGGATAGTGGCTTCCCAGCAAGTGGGACAACCAAAGATGGCATTGAAAAAGCGGTTGGAACAGGTCCTTGGATTTTAACTGATTACAAGCAAGACAATTTTGCTGAGTTTTCACGTAATGAGCATTATTGGGGAGAGAAGCCTAAGCTAGAAAAAGTCATCGTCAAAATTATTCCTGATTCACAAGCACGTATGATGGCACTTGAAAAAGGAGATATTGATTTAATTTTCGGAAGTGGTCAATTAGCACCTGAGGAACTCCGAGCTTTGGAGAAAAATCCCCAATATCAAACGCTAATTTCTGAACCTTCCTCTACTAGAATACTATCTTTCAATTCAGACTATGGCGTGACGCAAGATAAAGATGTCAGACTTGCTTTGCAGTATGCTTTTGATCGACAAACAATTAATGAACATGTATTAAATGGCATTGAACAAGAGGCCAAGTCTTTATTTGCTCCAGGATTTCCGTATAGTGATATTCCATTTGAGTCTTACAGCTATGATTTAGAAAAAGCCCAGCAACTATTGGATAAAGCAGGCTGGATCTTTGAAGAAGGGGCTCCGTTTCGATCCAAAGACGGTCAAGCACTGACCATCACAATTCCATATAACAGTAATGACCAAGTGCATAAATCTATATTTGAATATTTACAGGGCGCATGGCGTGAATTAGGCGTAGATGTCAAATTGATTGGAGAAGAAGATCAACTTTTCCGAACGCGAAGTAAAACAGGTGAGTTCAATGTCATTATGAATGATACGTGGGGGGCACCTTATGATCCCCATATGTATTTACGAATGATGACGGGGGAAAAGCAAATTGGCCATTATGCGTTAAAAGGCACAGCACATTCAGAACAATTAGCAGCAAATATTGCGAAAGTGATTCGCTCAACTGATGAATCAGAGAGACAGAGCCTGTATGAAGCCATTTTACAAACCATTCATGAAGAGGCGATTTTCATGCCATTATCTTATCGGACAAATTATTTGGTGGCCAATCAACGTCTAGCCAATTTATCGTTTTCTATGCAGCAATTTGAAGTGCCGCTGAATCAATATGAGGTGAAGTAGTCAAAATGGTGCCATTTTTTGTTAAACGGATAGCAAGTATGTTACTGGCGTTGTTTGGTATTACCATCATCGCCTTTGGATTAATTCGCTTTATTCCTGTTGATCCTGTTGAAGCTTATTTTACAATCAATCAAATTCCTGCTACTGAAGAGGCCATGACAAGTATGCGTGAAGAAATGGGGCTAGATCAACCTTTGTGGATGCAATATATTGCTTGGCTCAGCCATGCATTGCAATTAGATTTTGGAACATCCTTTGTATCGAAAAAGGCCGTGGCAACAGAACTATTTCAACGCTTTGAGACAACATTACTTTTAGCGGTAACAGCATTGGTCATAATTATTGTCATTAGCTTTTCTATTGGCATTTGGTCTGCAAGAAAAAACGGTGGATGGCTCGATTGGTTTACACGTACAGCTATCTTTACAATTGCCTCTATGCCAAGTTTTTGGCTGGCCTTTCTCTTCATTTATACAGTGGCCTTGAAATGGGGCGTACTACCTCTCATGGGGTGGGGAAGTTTTGCTCATGTCATTTTACCATCGATAACACTGGCTTTAGGATTTATCCCTTATTACATTAGGCTCATCCGCTCAAGCATGAGAGAAGAAATGAAGAAACCGCATGTTCTATTTGCCCGTGCTAGAGGTGTAAAAGAAACGGTTATTTTGCGTACACATATTTTCAAAGGCATTTTACCACAACTTATCACATCCCTTGCCATGACCTGTGGAGGCTTATTAGGGGGGGCAGCGATTATTGAGAATGTTTTTGCCATTTCTGGCGTAGGGCACTTTATTGTGGAGGCTATGTTAGCAAGAGACTACGCTGTACTACAAGCTTTTATCGTCATCATTGGGGGATTATATATCACCGTCAATTTTATAGCAGATATACTTTGTGCAGTTATTGATCCACGTGTCAGGCTGAAAGGAGGCGCTCTTTAATGAAAAAGCATCTGTCACTCATCATCAGTAGCTTGCTTGTACTCATGCTGGTGGTAATGGCTCTATTTGCTCCTTGGTTAGCGCCTCATGATCCTTATACAACAGATATAGCCAATAAATTACAGGGATTTTCTATGCATTACCCCTTAGGTACAGATCACCTGGGGCGCTGTGTGCTCTCTCGTTTATTATTTGGTACGCGCACCTCTCTGCTACTAGCCTCTGGCGTACTATTCATTACCTTAATCATTAGCATCATCGTAGGGTGTCTGGCAGGGTACATCGGTGGGCTGGTTGATCTAGTATTAATGCGTATTTGTGATGTTCTTCTCTCCATTCCTGATTTTATTTTTGCCCTTGTCATTGTAGGTGCGTTAGGTGGTGGCGTTAAAAATATGTTTGTGGCAATTTGTTTTGTGTCGTGGGTAGGTTTTGCGCGTATTATTCGCAATATGGTGCGTTCTTTAAAAGAAAGCACTTATGTACAATATGCACGGCTGACAGGTGTACCGAAACGAAAAATTATAAGGAGGCATATATTGCCGTTTGTCTTTCCACAAATATTTTTGTTAAAACTAATCGGGCTTGGCTCCACAATACTTTTAATTTCGGAGCTGTCGTTTTTAGGGCTAGGTGTTACGGCACCGATGGCAGAATGGGGCATGATGATTAATGATAGTAAAACCTATTTAATGAGTGAACCAACGCTTATGTTTATACCAGGTATCATGATCTCATTAACCGTTCTTATTTTTAATTGGTTTGGGGATGCCCTTCGTACGGCTATGGACGCCAAAGTATAAGAAGAAGAGGTGACAATATGTTAGAGATAAGGGATTTGTCAATTACGCTTCAAACAGCACGGGGACCTAAAAAAGTTGTGCAGCATGTTGATTTCCAGATTCCAACTGGTACAACGCTTGGTATTGTCGGGGAAAGCGGTAGCGGTAAAACGATGCTATGTTATGCCATCTTGCAACTGTTTCGGGAGTCCCGACACTATGGGGGAGACATTTTATTGGAAGGGCGTTCCTTACTGGGAATGGATGAACAGCAGTTGCGAGGCCTTCGGGGCAATGACGTGGCATGTATATTGCAGAATCCTATGGCTATGTTTAATCCTATTATAACAATAGGAGAGCATATGATTGAAACAGTACAGGCACACCGATCGCTCAGTAAAAAACAAGCATTGCACATAGCAACTGAGCAACTTGCTTTTTTTCAATTGACCGATTCAAGACTGTTAAAAAAATATCCTCACGAGTTAAGCGGTGGCATGCTTCAACGTGTCATGATTGCCATGGCTATGAGTCTTCGTCCAAAGCTTTTGCTTGCAGATGAGCCAACAACAGCCCTTGATACGATGACACAGCTCAAGGTTTTAGAGGAATTGTCTCATTGTCAGCAACAATATCAGACAACGATGCTGATTGTGTCACATGATCTTGGCGTCATCGCCCGAATGGCAGATCAAATTGTTGTTATGCGAAGAGGGAAAATCATGGAATATGGTCCAGCCGAACGGCTATTACAAAACCCAGTTCATTCCTATACCAAAGCATTAGTCGCAGCGAAAAGGAAGGATGATCAACTTGAAAAACTTGTGGATAGCTGGTCAGGTGATACAAACGGAATTCTATATGAACTAGACACGAACTATTGGGTAAGACAGGAGGAAAGCCGATGTTAGAAATCCAACAAGTATCTAAAACCTATCGAAAAAAGAGATTGTTTGGGGAACATGAAACAATAGAAGCTGTGAAAAATATGTCATTCACCTTGAAGCAAGGGGTTTGCTTAGCCATTGTCGGGGAGAGCGGTAGTGGCAAAACCACACTAGGAAAGCTGATAATAGGTATGGAAAAGCCAGATAGCGGAATCATACAATTCGATCATATAAACCTAGCAACGACATGCAAAGAAGAGAAGAAGCAATTACAAAAAAATATTCAAATCGTTTTTCAAGATTGCCATAGTGCTGTTAATCCGAAAATGAAGATTCGAGACATCATTGCAGAGCCAATGAATTGTCATTTACAGTTGACGAAACAACAGCAGCTAGAAAAAATAAAGGAGCTTTTAGTACAGGTGGGACTATCTGAGAGAGATGCTCAAAAATACCCTCATCAATTAAGTGGTGGTCAGTTACAGCGAGTGACCATCGCAAGGGCGATAGCAACAGACCCTAAGCTCATTATCTTGGATGAATCCATTAATAGTTTAGATATATTGGTACAAATCAGTATCCTAAAACTTCTGAAAAAATTGCAACAGGAGAGAGGCTTCAGTTATTTATTTATTACTCACGATTTACATGCAGTTAGTTTGTTTGCAGATGAAGTAGCTGTTGTAGATCAGGGTGAAGTGGTGGAATTTCTTCATGATGTGTCTCAAATTCCATGTATGACCCATCCGATAAGCCAACGCTTATTAGCCTCTAGATTACCTATAAATCGTCAAGAAATTTCTTCGTTGCAAGGGGAGCAAGTATCATGAAACTTCAACCTTTATCCCTTCGCATGATGCAATTATATGGGCTTGCGGTTATTTTTTTTACCGCCAATGCCGTGTTGACAGTTATTTTTCCATTAGAAGCAGCGGATGGGGGGTACTTGGAGGGTGAAATTGGAGTCATGATGGCCATGTATATGCTTGTTTGTATGCTATTAAGGCCTTTTGCTGGCCAAATGGTCGCCAAGCATAGTCCTTATACGATTATGCAATGGCTGTTAGTAGGCCATGCACTTGCACTGCTTATCTATGTAATATTTGGTATTGATAGTGTCTTTTTAGTACGAGTCCTACAGGGTATCATCACCGCTTTCTTTTCTATGGCGATGCAGCTAGGTATTACAGTTGTCTTACACGACCATGATCGGGGGCAAGGCATGTCGATGTATTCCTTATCCAGTGTTGTACCTGGTTTATATGGACCTGCAGTAGCGCTACTCTTGTGGACGCAATTGGATAGACAGGATTTATTAATCTTTGTGGTTATGTTGGCTCTTCTGCCACTACTGTTTTTTATTGGCTCCCCTTTACCAAAAGCAAAGGAAGACACAGAAGTTGTGACAACAAGAGAGCTGTTAGCCGCCATGAAGGGGGTAAAACAACACAAGGGGCTAGTCATATCAGCAATCGTTATGGTTCTTGGTGCTGCTATTTTTGGCGCCATCACCACCTTTTTACCATTGTTTATGCTGACCGAGGGAGTGGGGAATCCAGCTATTTATTTAACGTTACAGGCATTGGTCGTGGTGGGTAGTCGCTTTGTATTGCGACGCTCTATTCCTTCAGATGGACAATGGCATCCGAAATTTATTGCATGTGTGCTTTTCAGCTCCATATTGGGCACAACGTTGCTTGCTGTTTTACCTGAAATAGGATCTTTTGTCTATATTTCCGCTGTTTTCAATGGCCTTGCCTCAGCGATGCTATATCCGACAATTACTACATATATGTCGTTTGTTGTACCACAAGAATCGAGAAATGTTTTGCTAGGTTTATTTTTAGCTACCTATGATTTAGGCTTTGGGTTGGGTGGGTTTTTGATGGGCTTTATTGTGCAATTTACATCCTATATGGTCATGTTTATGGTTTGTACGGTTTTAGCGATTATCGCACTCTGTGTTGTATTGCGTAACGGTAATCCCGAGAGGCAAATTATCACTACCATACTGACCAAATAATCGCGTGCTTGCTATGTATAAAATACAATAGAAAAGGCAAAACCTTTTATGAGACTAGTTTCCATGAAAGGGGAAATATTCGATGAATATGGTTTTAACTGCCAGTAAACGTCAAAAGGGACAACAATCTTCTTTAACACAGCTTCGACAAAATGGGGGCATTCCAGGTGTGGTTTACGGCTTTCAAATGGAATCAACGGCAATTATGTTAGATGCGAGAGCCTTTGCAAAAATGTTAGCTACACACGGTACGAAAAGTGTTTTCCAATTAGATGTTGAAGGAAAACGCATTAATGCAGTTTTAACAGAGGTACAACGTTGTGCATTAAAAGAGAATGTTAAGCATGTGGATTTTAAATCCATCAATATGTCAGAGGAGCTAGAAGTGGATATTCCAGTGACTGTAATTGGGGATGCAGTTGGAGTTGCTGATGGCGGATTCCTGCTCCAGCCTAATCGTGAAGTGCGTATTAAAGTGAAGCCAACTGACATTCCAGAAACCATTGAAATAGATGTTACAAATGTTGCAATTGGGACTTCTCTATACGTCGGAGATATTCGTCAACAGTTCTCGTTTGAAATTTTACAAGAGGATGACTACACACTTGTGACGATTACACCACCGGCTGCTGAAAACGTACAGGAAGATGATACAGTGGACGATACACCAGAAGTGATGGAAGCAACAGGACAAAATACTGCTGAACCAGAAGCATAAAGGAAAGAGGAGCCTCCTTACACTACGTAAGGGGCTCCTTAATATTTGCTATAAAAATTGCTGTATGGATTTACGATAACGATAATAGAGTGTGATGTAAATACAACAAGTTGCTAAAAATAGCCATGGTGGAAGAAAGCGCATGATGGCAAAGGGTGTTTCTAATAAAAAAGCAAAAAGGAAGGCAGAACCTTCTTTATCCCATAAACCTGGGGTATAATATGCGCTTTTTATACTGAAAAATGGAGCGACGTCATCGTTGCCATTAAAAATCATTAAGAAGATAAGTGAGAGTATTGCCCAATTGCTTGCATGTTTCATTAAACGTTTATATTTCGCAATGTGGGAATCATGATCTGAAAATAATTCATCATTACCATCTTTACTTTTTGTCCAATAAAAAGTGCCATCATATGATTTTTCTTTTACTATACGCCAGCCAAAATCCTCATGTAATTGCTTATAGGTAGCTTTCTTTTCTTTGCGAAGCTCCTGCTGACAATCAATCCGAATAACTTGTTCAAGATTTTCAGTAGGCTGAAATGTATAAATACCTGCTGAGTTTATGTGAGAGCATAGCCAACCCTTGGCTAACATTTCGTTTAACCAACGCTCTTCCTTTTCGATATCAAAAAAGATTTAAACTTTATCATGTTCGCCAGCTCCCTCGTATAAAGATAAAATGCGCTGCAATCTTTGTTGCTCTGCCGCTAATATTTCTAGACCCTCTTCTGTGGTTTGATAAACCTTGCGTCTTGTATCCTGGGTCTCAACAGGCGCGATCCAATGATATTTTAATAAATTTTCAATGGCTCCATACATAGTGCCGGCAGCAATCCTTACACTACCTGCGCTCATTTCCTCGATTTTTTGCATCATGGCATAGCCATGTAGCGGTTCACGTAAGGCAAGTAGAATATAATGCATGGTTTCGGATAAAGGTAATAATTTATGTTTTTTCACATCTTCACCTCAAATATACAGTTGGACTATATAGTTTGATTATATATAGTTGAACTGTATATTTCAACTCTAAAAAAGACAATGCAAAAATGCATTGTCTTTAAAGTTTAGACAACAGCGCTTTTCACGCCTGTCCATCGCATAAATAATTTTTCGTTATAGGATAAGGCAAATTGTACGATTGGTCCAAGTCCAAATGCCATAAATACCGTACCGATGCCTATAGGACCGCCAAGTAGGAAGCCAATGATTGCAACTGTTACTTCCATTGTTGTACGAGAGCGAGTCACACTCCAGCCAAGCTTATGAACCATCATCAGCATGAGAGTATCACGCGGTCCAATACCTAAATTTGCTACCATATACATTCCACAGCCCCAGCCTAGTAACACTAACCCTGTAAGGTAAGAAATAAGTTGCATCCAAAAACCATCAATATCAGGTAACCAATAGTTGAAAATATCAATAAAAATGCCTGCCAAAAACATATCGATAAACGTTCCAGGTAAAGGGAACTTTTTCGTAATCAGCATATCAAACGCTAAAATAGCAAGTCCCAAAATAATGGACCATGAACCGATTGATAGGCCTACTGTTTTTGTTAAGCCAATATGTAGTACATCCCATGAGCCCACTCCAAAGAGTTGGCCTTTAATTGTTAATGTGATACCAAAAGAAAGTACGATAATGCCTGTTATGAAAAACAAACAGCGCGTAAAAAAAGCTTGTTTCATTTTTAACCCTCATTCATTCGAAAATTCCTGTTGTCCATCCAGTTATTATAACAATAGATTTTCAATATGCCCGAAGATTGTCATTTCACATTTTTCAAAAAAAGACCGTTTAGCTTTCTTGGGAGAGGGCAAAATAGATATATAGATGAAAGGATGGGATATTATGACTTCTGTACGTGATGAAATTCTAGAAGTGTTAAATCGAGAAAAGATTGGCACAATGGCGACTGTAGAAAATGGCAAACCTTACTCACGATACATGACATTCCAGCATGAAGATTTTGTATTGTATACAGTGACGAATAAGCATTCAGAAAAAATGGAAGAGCTGCGCAAAAACCCATATACCCATATTTTATATGGCTACGAAAATGGTGGCTTTGGTGATACGTATGTGGAAATAGAAGGCAAACTTACTGAAGTACATGAAGAAGGGATAAAAAATAAACTAGCCGAATTTTTTACAAGTATCTTTATTGGCAATCAGGATGAAATGGTGACATTAAAGATTGAGCCTATTCGTATGCGCTTGATGAATAAAAAAGGGCAACCACCTAAAGAGCTAGAATTTTCGAACGACCATTGATCAATGGTCGTTTCAGACTGTAGACAAACTCAATGAATTTTGAGTTTGCCTACAGTCTTTTTTCTTTTACAATAAAATAAAGTAAAGCCGTTGATTTCCACTACGGGCGGACGCTTTCCGCGGGCGGGGTCGAGCTGCTTCCCTCGCTTCGCTCAGTCCAGGATCTCGACTTTCCCGCTTTTCCCGCAGGAGTCGCCACCCTTCGTTCCAATCAACTTCTACATAAATAATTCCTTATTCATCTATTGATAAAAAGTACACTTTCGAGGTGATCAACCATGATGACGAAAAATCAAATCAATGAACGTGAACAATTAGAAATGCTAACGATTGATCAATTAGTTCCCCAAGATCATTTAGTACGAAAACTAGAGGCGGCTATTGATTTTTCATTTATCTATCCTTTAGTAGAAAACCTCTACTCTGCCAAAGGACGCCCTAGTATTGATCCTGTTGTTCTCTTTAAAATGACGTTTATTCAGTACGTTTTTGGTATACGGTCCATGCGTCAAACCATCAAAGAAATTGAAACGAATATGGCGTATCGTTGGTTTTTAGGATTTGGCTTCCAGACAGAAGTCCCGCATTTCTCTACCTTCGGTAAAAATTATGTCCGTCGCTTTCAAGACACTGATATATTTGAGCAGATATTCTATCGTATATTAAAAGAGATTATGCATCAAGGACTCCTCCATGCAGACCATTTATTTATCGATTCTACGCATGTGAAAGCGAGTGCGAATAAACGAAAGTATGATAAAAAAGTTGTGCGAAAAGAAACACGGGCTTATGAAGAGAAACTTCAATTAGAGTTAAATATTGATCGTGAGGAACACGGAAAAAAGCCCTTTTCCCCGGAGAAATTTGAAAAAGAAGAATGGAAAGAAATAAAGGAAAGCACGACAGATCCTGAAAGTGGATATTACGTGAAGGATGAACGTACGAAACAGTTTGCGTATTCTTTTCATGCAGCGACAGATGAAAAGGGCTTTGTCTTAGGTGCCATTGTGACTCCGGGAAATGTGCACGATAGCCATGTATTGCAGCCACTTGTTGAAAGAGTCATTCAAAACGTTCAAAAACCAATCGCTGTTGCGGCAGATGCAGCCTATAAAACACCAGCGATTACGAACTTTTTATTAGAGAATCAAATGTTGCCTGTTCTTCCGTATACACGACCTAAAACAAAAGATGGATTCTTCCGAAAGCATGAGTATATATATGACGAGCATTATAATTGTTATCTTTGCCCACAAGGGCAGATATTGAAGTATGCAACTACGACGAAAGAAGGATATCGGCAATATAAATCGAATCCTTTGATTTGTGCGAAGTGTCCAAGCCTTTCCCAATGTACAGAAAGTAAGCATCATCAAAAACTCATTCAACGCCATATCTGGGAGTCGTATGTGGAGGAAGCTGAACATTTACGCCATTCCTATGACATCAAACAAATTTATGCAAAGCGCAAAGAAACGATTGAGCGTGTCTTTGCCGATGCAAAAGAAAAGCATGGTATGCGATGGACAACCTTAAGAGGTCTGAAAAAATTGTCCATGCAGGCGATGCTTACTTTTGCTGCCATGAATTTAAAGAAACTGGCTACTTGGACGTGGCAGGCAGCTTAAGAAGGTATCTATGCTCGAAGAGTATGTTGAATTTGGTAGTATATTACCAAATGTTAAAGATAAAATAGGAAGAAAAATGACAAAAGCCCATCGAAAGTGAACTTCTCGATGGGCTTTTGTCTACAGTCTGGAACGACCATTGATCAATGGTCGTTTTTTACTGATGTAGCGATAAATAGTTGCAATGGCTAGCATCTTTTTGGCATGATAGTTCTTAAAAGAAAAAGGAGTATAAGTTATGTCGATAAAATTACAGCAGCTAACACAAAATGTATTATCATCTCAAGGAAAATTAGAGGCAGATTTTATACTGAGAAATGCGCAAATTGCGGATGTTTTTTCGTTAACATGGCAAAAAGCAGATATCGTCGTGAAGAATGGGATGATTGTGGCTCTAGATCGCACGAATAAGTTTCACGCTAAACAGGAAGAGGATGCGGCAGGAGGCTATGTCATTCCTGGTTTAATTGATGGTCATATACATATTGAGTCTTCTATGTTGACACCAGGGGAATTTAGTCGTGTTTTACTTCCTCATGGGATTACAACGGTGATAACTGATCCTCATGAGATCGCCAATGTCGCAGGAGCAGAAGGCATTCAATTTATGCTAGATGATGCACAAAAGGCAGATATGGATATTTTTGTGATGCTGCCATCAAGTGTGCCAGGTACACAGTTTGAAAATGCAGGCGCTACACTAACAGCTAAGGATTTGGCACCATTTCTACAACATGAACAGGTTCGTGGATTAGCGGAGGTGATGGATTTCCCAGCGGTATTAAATGGGCAAGAGGACATGCTTCAGAAAATTTTATTATCGCAGGAAGCAAATTTAGTCATTGATGGGCATTGTGCAGGCTTACAAAGCGAACAAATTACAGGCTATCGAGCTGCGGGTATTCACACAGATCATGAATGTGTAACGGCTGAGGAAGCCATTGACCGTGTAGAGCAGGGGATGTATGTGCTAATCCGAGAGGGCTCAGCCGCGAAAAACTTACGTGACTTATTGCCAGCTGTCCAGTCACATAATGCTCGTCGCTTTGGATTTTGTACAGATGATAAATATGTGGATGAGTTAATCGACGAAGGCAGCATCAATTATGATATCGCCATGGCAATAGCTGAAGGGATGCAACCATTGCAAGCAATCCAGTTAGCAACCGTTAACACCGCAGAATGCTATCGTTTATTAGATCGAGGTGTACTTGCACCAGGCTATAAGGCAGATTTTGTGTTAGTAGAGAATTTGTCAACAATGCAGGCAAAGGCCGTATGGAAAAATGGGCAGAAAGTGGCTGAAAATGGTAAAATGCTGACAAATCGTCAAGAGCCAGTTGTGCCTGCTCATATCCATCAATCTGTCCATTTACCAACCATTACAAAGGATAGGCTACAACTAGCATTCACAAAGGGTACAAAGGCGAATGTAATGGAGATTGTGCCGAATCAGCTAATTACCAATCATGTAATAATGGATGTACCTGTAAAGGATGGTTTTTTCGTCCCTTCTGTAGAACAAGATCTACTGAAACTAGCCGTCATCGAACGTCATCATCAGCTACACACGACAGGTTTAGGAATTGTTAAAGGCTTTGGCTTACAAAAAGGAGCAGTGGCTACAACAGTAGCTCATGATTCCCATAATGCCCTTGTTGTAGGAACAAATGATGAGGATATGGTCCTGGCGCTTACACGCATTCAGGAAATCCAAGGGGGCTTTGTGATTGTTGCGGATGGCCAAATTCTAGCGGAGATGCCATTAACCATTGGTGGCTTGATGACAGATGTACCAGCTCAACAGGCAAAGGAGCAGCTAGCAGGCTTGCACAGGGCATTAAAGACGCTTAATCCAACATTAGATTTCCATTTTCTACTAACGTTTTCTTTTGTGGCATTACCAGTTATTCCTGCTTTAAAGCTAACAGATACAGGATTATTTGATGTGACAACCTTCCAGCATATCTCAGTAGAAGCATAGATGAAAAAACGACCTAACTAGCTTTCATTAAGCTTTTAGGTCGTTTTCTTATATTGCTTATTTAGTGCTAGCTCTCATTCACCATCATTTACGAACTATAAACATGCTTACAAGTCATTGTAATATGGAATTAGTCGTAAAATTAAGGATTGCGTGTTGATTATTTCAACCTCTTATTTGTAAGATATTTTCGTCTAAACATCCCTACTAAAAATACATACATTAATATATAAAAGGGGGTGAGATTGACAATGAAAAATAATGATCGATTTATGAAAATAGTTAGTATTCCTACTCCTTTATATGAATCATTATTAGGTCAATATTTTGTTGGGCAAACCGAATTAATTACCTTAAAAAAAGGAAGAAATGCGTGGGGAAGCTTAAGTAATCCTAAATATTCTAATGTGGATTTGTTTGTAAATGCGTTTACCATTACTAATTATTCTAAACAACCTATTCTGGCTGAAATTTGGTTTAATGCAATACCTCCTGGGGATTCAATGATTTCTAAAAATGTAACGCCTACTAATACAGCCATTTATCCACCACCAAATCCAGACGTTAAAATTGAATTTGCTGAACTTGTTGAAGGGCACCCCTATAAAGGAGTAAATGCGTTTAAACGAATTGTTCCACCACAAAGTACTTTAGTAAGCGATGAAGATGGAAAATTTATTTTTCCATCTGGTGAATCATTTGTAATTTTTTTAGTTACACAGGACAATGAATGTATAGAGGCTGAGATAGCATTTGGGTGGTTTGAAAAAATGAAAAAATACCATTAAATAATAAGGATATTGTTAGTAGAATATAATTTATAGTGATATTAATTAGTTAGAAAAAAGAAGCTAAAGCTCTCAAATATCTATTGAGAACTTTAGCTGCTGTATTATTGACTAGTTAAAGCATTTTTTCGAATCTATCAATGGCTTTATTAAATTCATTGTGAGTTTCTGTTACAACTTTCTTCAAATCATGTGTAATATTATCGACCTTTTCCGTATCACTTTCTATAGTCATTACATTATATTCGATATTTCGAAGTGCATTATCAACATTCAGTGCTAATTTTCGTACCTCTTCTGCTACGACTTTAAATCCGAGACCTTTTTCACCAACACGTGCAGCCTCTATTGCGGCATTCAGTGCTAGGACATTTGTTTGTTTAGCGATAGTATGAATCACTTTTACAGTATCTCTAATTGCGTCAACTTCTTTAGCAAGTGATGCTACGGCTTTTATGTTTTCTTCTGAATTGGATACAACAATTTCTACTAACTCCTGAGGCATACTTTTTAGTTTAGCAATAATCTCTAAAGTATTGAATTCTCGATTTGTAATATCTGTTGAAATTTTTAATATGGAACTTACCTTATTATTGTCATTGAAAATGGGTAGGTAAGTTGCTTCAAGCCATATAGAATCGTTCATTTTACTTATTCTTTCAATTTTTCCTTCATATTTTTCTCCATTTAATAAACCTTGCCATAGGAGATGATAGTCTGGGCTTTGTATAAAATCCGGTTTACAAAACTTTTCATGACCCATCCCAATAACTTCATCCACCTGATATCCTAGAACCTCTGCAAATTTTTTATTAGCCCAAATCACTTTTCTATTCAAGTTAAACTCTACAAGGGCTAAATTTTTTTTCATTGAATCTACAATTGCATTTTCATTCATATGTTTTGTCTGAATATTCATATTTTCAAATCCTTATATTAGGTAGCTAAGCTAAATTTAATTCATACTTAATGATTATTAGATATGCAACATTACTTTTTCACTAGGTTTGTTATTGAGTTCCGTATTAAAGAGATCTATTTTAGGTAAAGGTTTCACTGCTAATTGTGCTAGACCATGCTTTTGTAGAATTCCATTAGAAGTAATACGTGCAGACTCCAAGATAATCGGTAAACCACTTCCTGGATGTGTACCACCTCCAACTAACCAGCTATTTTTTAATTCTTCAAATTTATTGTGAGGGCGGAATGTCAGCATCTGTGTAAGCTGATGACCTAGGTTAAAAGTTGCTCCTTTATATACACCTAAATTCTCTTCCCAATTTTTCGGTGAAATTATGTGTTCTTCTTCAATGTATTGCTCTAGATTTTCAATGCCAAGTTTGTCCTCAATTAACCCAATTAGCATGTTACGATAATCTTGTTCACAGGTATCCCACTCAATATGACTGAAATTATTAGGTACTGGTGCTAATACATATAGCGTTGATTTCCCTTGTGGGGCAACTGTCGGATCTGTTACAACTGCATTTTGAATGTAGATAGATGGATCATCCGACAACAATTTATGGTTAGTAATTTCTTCAACATTTTTTCGGTAATTTTTTGCAAACCAGATCGTATGATGGGGCAAATCAAATTTTTTATTGACACCTAGATAAAGCATAAAAGTAGAGCAAGAGTATTTTTTCTTCTCTAACTTTTCTTTAGTGTATTTTTTTAGAACACCAGGCTCGACTAAGTGAGTCATCGCATGACCAAAATCACTATTTATTATTACTTCATTAGATGCTATTTTTTCGCCATTATCTAAAATGACACCCTTTACCTTTCGACCATCCAACCAGAGCTTTGAAACGCCACAGTTCGTGTAGATCTCTCCACCATTTTCTCGTACAACCTTTGCCATTGCCTGTGTTAACTTATTAATGCCACCTGTAATGTGGTAAACACCATAAGCATGCTCAATAAAAGATAGAATGGAAAATGCACCAGGACTTTCCCACGGAGACATGCCTAAGTATTTTGCTTGGAAAGTAAAGGCAAGTTGTAATTCCTCTTGCTTGTAAAATCGTGAAAGCGTATCGATTAAAGATCTACCGATTTCAAGCTCACCCAATGCCTTTAAAACTTTTGGTTGTAGTAAATCTGTATAACGGTTCATGCTTGCTTGCAATACAGGTACTAACGCTTCTAATTTGTGATTAGTTTCCTTCATATATTTTTCAAAAGAGCCCTCATTGCCTGGAAATAGTTCATTTATTTGA
Organism: Lysinibacillus sp. BS3; assembly: GCF_039614735.1. Lineage (NCBI taxonomy): Bacteria > Bacillati > Bacillota > Bacilli > Caryophanales > Bacillaceae > Lysinibacillus > Lysinibacillus sp. BS3. The sequence continues at coordinate 20,286 of NZ_CP154860.1, forward strand.
CGAATCATTTCCTCACGATCGCGAGTCATTTTAATTCGCTTATCGTGAAAATTAATTCATACATTGGATCTAGGTTTACTAGATCTATATAATTATGTATATTTTTACCTGCAAGCTCGAATATTTCTTCAATAATATAAAACATATTTAAAAATGTGGGGCCCATATCAAATTTATATTCTCCTAGCTTTATTTCACTTGTTCTACCACCAATATAGGGTTGTTTCTCGTAAACTTTGACATTAAATCCTTTAGCGCTAAGCAGCATTGCCGACGCTAAACCACCTGGACCAGCTCCTATAACAATAATCTCCTTTTTCATTGTGAAAAACCTCCGTATCTGCTATTTAGTCTTATAACACTACCTGTATTGAGTCATGATTTATAAATAGATAAAAATATTTATTTGTTGTACAAAAGTTATACAGTGATTATACAATTAGTGTACAAAAATGTGCAAACTATATATTCTTGAAATTTAAAAAATTATTTTATGGCTATTGCGTGCAAAAAAAAATCATAGACAAAAGCATGTGTAACCAATGCTTTCATCCATGATATTCTCGTTGAACTTCTCAATAAAATAGATTGTAAGAACAATGCCTTATTTAAACAGGGATAGCAGTATTAATAAACTTTTTAACTTTTGTTTATAGTACTAGTTCTAACCAAAAACGTTAAACTCCTACTAAAAATAAAGTTATTTAGAGTGAGAGTTTATAAGTTATTTATAACTTCATCAATAGTACTGGCAATAGCAATTGAATGTAAGGAATGTGTTTTTAAATACTCTTCAGAGCCAGCACCCCCCATATAAAATCGAATAGCAGGATGTTTTGCAGCGAAGTCATCTAATTGCTGAATGCTAGTAGGGTATAACTCAAATGGCCTTGTAGTCATAGCAGATAATAGAACCACCTTTGGTTTAAAATGTATGATTAAAGATTCAATTGCCCCAACAGCTGGAGAACTGCCAACAAGGAATGATCGCCAACCAGCCATCATTGCTTGCAACAATAAAATATGAAGTTGAACTTCATGATGCTCCCCTGGTAAGCATGCTCCCATTATAAGTGGTGCATCCTCTTTAGAGTGGTAATTCCTTCTTAATTGTACTAAATAATCTCTAACAATCATTGTAGTAACAGATTCTTGATACTCGGTCCATACCTGTTTTTCCCATAATCTTCCTACCTCTTGTAAGAAAGGAATAATCACATGAGATAGAAATTTTGCTAATCCTAATGAATGATTTGCTTGTTGCAGGAGTCGATTAAGTTCTACTTCATTGCAAAGTCTTCCTTCTTCCAATAAAAGATTACAGAAATGATCTACATTGTCGCTTTTGGTCAACACTGTGGGGGTAACTGCCTCTAAAACATTTTGATTGCTAAGTACAATTGTCACTGCTTGTTTTATAGAATAGCCTTGGTTCGAAAGGCTAAGTACTTTTAAATATAGCTGCACATCCTTTTCACTATAAACACGGTGTCCATTTTCTAATCTTTTGGGATGAACAAGTTGGTAGCGCTCTTCCCATTTACGTATCACTTGTTTGGAAAGTCCTGTGATTTCAGATACCTGCGTAATATTATATTGCCAATCTGTTGGTGTCATTATTTCCCTGCCTTTCTATAGCTATTAATATTCATGATTGTGAGTATTTGTGTGCCGTAGTGCTCTATCCGAAACCTTACAACTTTTCATATTATAATATAGATATTTAAAAGTTGTACAACAATTGTATAACTAGAGTGGTTGAATATTGAATAACAGGAAAATAAGGGTGGGGAAATTAATGAGACAATTTGTTGGTTTTTTCTTCCATACCATAATGAGTAGGCTATACGATTTTATAGATAAGCTAATGGCTTTAAATAATTTATTAATGTTATGTAAGCGGAGTAATTATAAGTTGGAATGGGTAATGAATATATTGAATTAGATGATGTAAATGAGAGGGGGAAAGAACATGAAATGGCTTGCACTCATAAGTTATTTCGCCATGGTTATTATTAATGGACTAGCTAGCACGGTGGGGATTAATGGGAAAAAGACAGGTGAAATTTCTAATCAGGTAGATGTATTGTTTATTCCAGCAGGCTATGTTTTTAGTATTTGGGGCTTGATTTATTTTTTATTATTCATTTGGCTTGTACAACAATTTCGATCTTCAACTACTAATCGTATAAATAGCAAGCTTGGTCTCTTTGTAATCACTGCATTTTTAAATATCGCATGGTTGTTGAGCTGGCATTATGAATTGTTTATAACGTCCATTGTTATTATGGTCGGCTTATTGGTTCATATAATTTTTCTATATGTAAGTTACCTGAAAGAGGATAATCGTTTTTCAGGGAGACTTCCGTTTTCTGTATATTTAGGGTGGATTAGTGTGGCGTTGATGGCTAATATTAGCTTTGTGCTTAAATATTATGAGTGGGATGGGTTTGGGCTCTCAGAGGAAATATGGGCACAGTTATTACTTATTCTTGCGACTGTGCTAGCTGCTTTTATACGTGTTTATAAGCAAGATGTATTTTTTCCATTAGTAATTATCTGGGCTTTTATAGGAATCGCTATCAAGAATGGAGAAGATGCAGGGAGTATTTTCTATATGCCATTTATATATAGTTTGTTCCTGGTAATTTGGATTTTCATTGGAAGGCCTAAAAGATTATAGTTAAAGTATCTATAATATTTGATAAGAAAAGAAAATTTATTTATAAAGAAACCCAAACTAATGAAGTGTTATGAGCTTCTGTGTAGTTTGGGTTTTTTGTAAAGATAGGTGACCTTTCATCCAATTCTTCTTATCCAATGATTAAAATGTATTCACTTTTTTGAATGTAGAAATAATGGAAATATAAAGGGAATAAGCTCTTTTTGTCGAATCTTCTTATGATGAAAGGAGTAATCAAGTTTTGCTTGTCACAAATTATTTTTATGATCTACCAGAAGAGACTAAAGAATCTATTTATTTATATGAATATAATCTTATATTGAGTAAAGAAGTTGAAATCATTCAATTACATCGAAAACGGTCAATTGTTTATGAAATGAAAAACAAAGGAATTATATTGAAAAAATTTTTATCTGAAGGAAAAGGGGATAACGATATATACGCATTGTTGGAGTTAAACAGTAGTCCTTATTTTCCTAAAATTTATGCATATAAAAAAAGAGAGTTTTTATTTGTAGAAAAAGTGAATGGTAAAACTTTATCACAGGTTTTAAAAGAAGGCATAACTAACAACGAATTAAAAGAAATTGTTTTGAAAATGATTGAAGCAAAAAAAGATATGATGAATGTAGACAGATACGATTTTGATTTTAAATTTGAACATATATACTGGGATACGGAAAATAGCACTTTGAAATGGATTGATTTGGGTGCGTGTGTAAAAAACCCAATAGGATATTCCGAAGAAGAAAAAAAGAAACGAATTAAATATTGCATTAACCAAGTCAAACAACAATTTGCTAAATATGGGTATAGTTTGTTGGATAATTTAGAGGGGTTATAACTAACTATTGATTTCATTTTGTATCCTAGTTTAATTGAACATATTTTTAAAAGTATGCATGCTAATTGTAATCACTTTTTTCGATTGATTTTATCGAAATAATCATCTTTATCGAATTGTAAATTCATAATAAGATATAGGTATACGGGAACAATAGTAAAAACTTCAAGGAAACGGGGATATTCTAAATGTCAATAGCAGTTATTTATGGTGGCAATCGGTCGAATGGGAATGTAGAGACTTTAACAAAATTAGCCACTCAAGGCCTAATGATTGAAGAAATTTATCTAAAGGACTGTGTTATTCAGCCAATAATCGATAAGCGTCATGCTGCGGAAGGGTTCACAGATGTCAGCGATGATTATAACGCCATCATTGACCGTATTCTTCCACATGACATTCTTATATTTTCTACGCCTATTTATTGGTATAGTATGACAGGAGCGATGAAGAACTTTATAGATCGATGGTCACAAACCTTAAGAGACCCGAATTATCCTGATTTTAAAGCATTAATGTCTTCTAAAAAAGCATATGTTATTGCAGTTGGTGGAGATGAGCCTTATATAAAGGGGTTACCAATGATTCAGCAATTTCAACATATTTTTGATTTTGTTGGGATAACCTTTGAGGGATATATTCTAGGAGAAGGAAACAAGCCAGGCGAGATCCTTCAAGATCTAAAAGCATTGTCTGCAGCTGATCATCTTAGAAAAGACTTACAATAAGTCGACCTTATTGCCTTTAGATGATATTGACTATTTTTATAGCACAATACAATGAAACGAATTTGGAGGAAAGAAGTCTCCAAATTCGTTTCTCTTTATATGATAAAAGGTTCTTTTGATGTTAGATATTTACTTGCGCTATTGGTAAATGCAACCATCTCTTTCTTTCAGCTACAAACTAGTGTATATTGAATTTTATTATCGAAAAGGGTGAATGTTTCAACAAAAACTATCGAAGAAATAGATGAAGGGGTTCAAGTGATGGATATTAAGCAGCTTCAAACGTTTTTTACAGCAGCTGAAACATTAAGCTTTACACAGACAGCCCAGCTTCTTGACTACGCTCAATCGAGTATTACAGCTCAGATAAAAACATTAGAACAAGAGTTAGGTGTTCAGCTTTTTGAGCGGCTTGGCAAGCGTATTATTCTCACAGAAGAGGGCAAGCGTCTACAGCATTATGCAAAAAAAATGCTTGAGCTAGACCGTGAAATGAAAAAAGCTATATCCAACGAGCAGGAGCAAGTCCTATTGAAGGTAGGGGCACAGGAAAGTCAGTGTGTCTATCGACTACCAAGTATTTTAAAGCAATTTCAACAAGCACACCCGCAAGTGAAAATCATTTTCAAGCCTGTGCATACAACAGCTATTGCAAAGGATTTATTACAAGCTGGTAAACTTGATATTGCATTGATAACGGACACTTATCAGGAAACAGCCATGCTCAAGCGAGAGCGATTGATTCAGGAACAGCTTGTTTTTGTGAGTGCCCCCAAAGAAATTAGTCAGCCTCTATCGGCTCAACAAATTTCAACTGAAACGATGTTGTTAACAGAAACAGGGTGCTCCTATCGTAATCATTTAGAAGCACAGCTACAGCAAGAGGGTGTCAATCCCTTACAAATGATTGAATTTGCCAGTATTGAAGCAATCAAGCAATGTGTGATGGCAGGGTTAGGTATTACATTTTTACCTAAAATGGTTGTAGAGAAGGAGCTGGAAAGTGGGCAATTAATGGAAGTACCGTCCACAATTGATTTAGCGCCAATTTATACAGATATTGCATGGCATAAAGATAAGCATATGCATCCCTGTCTCGAAGATTTTATTGCCATCGCCAAACATAGCTATGAAGCTTTTAAGGATGAAAAAAGAGCCTGAATGATTCAGACTCTGTTACAAATTATTGCTGCTTGAGGGTACCCGAAAAATTGGTCCCTTCATTACGTTCAGCACGACAATCAATCTCAGACACCTTTAGGGCATTATTAGATAAACGTTCAAACTCGACAACACAACGATTGCCATGCGAGGATGTATTCATAAGGGCTTTCGTATTGCTTGTAATTGTGGCTGTGCCATTTACACTACCTGAAGCGGAGCCATCATTCGCCGTTAAAGCAATAGAAAAGCTCTTGTTTGTGGCATTGGAGATTATAGCATCACGGCGGTTAAACTCATTTGTACCCTTACCCCATTTATAGTAATAAGTATACACACCTTCCCATGCGCTTTTACTAGGAGTAGCCTGCTGTAATGATTTGTCGAGCTGATTTTGAGCATTTTTTGCCCTATTATTTAAGGATACGTTGTTGGCATTCTCATGAATTGCTTGTGCATCCGCTGAAATTTCATAATAATTTCGTTCGTCCATACGATAGAGCATCGTGACAACTTGCGCACGGGTCATGTTGCTTGTCACGCCATAAAACTTTTGTAAATTACGCTCTTCATACTGTGGATTTAGCCCAGAAGAAATATAGGTATCAAGTAAAAATTGAATAGATTGATCTAAGCCCTTCTTACCGCTAGCTAAATGAGCAATAGCCTGTGCCACTACACCACGCTTCACAGTAGCCGCTCGGATTCGGTTGTCGAAATAGCCATTTAAAGGCACCCCATAGCTTGCGAGCTGGTTATAGAAATCATCCGACCAGTTTGCCGAAGGCGTTTGCTTTTTTAATTCGTCGATGGGCGTTTCGAGCTCATAAAAATTGGCTAATAATTTTGCTAATTGCTGTTCAGTAATGGTAGCATTCGGTTTAAATGTACCGTCTGTAAAGCCATTAACAATATCATATTCTTCTGCCCATAAAATAGCTTCATATGCATAATGATCCTTTGATACGTCTCGAAAGCCAGCAGCTTGTACATTGCCTGCACTAGCTATAATCAGAATAGAAAATAATAATGTACCTATTAATTTTTTCATTTGTTGTCTTCATCCTTTCTTGCTCGCTTTAGTAATAGTTTGCAGGAAATGGATAAAAACTGCAAATTTTTCTAGTGAAAAAATAATCGCTGCCCTTAGTCGGGGAGCGATTATTTTAAACGTCGTTATTGGGCTGTGTAGCCACCATCTACTGTTAATGTGTTCCCTGTCATAAACGTTGAATCGTCACATGCCATAAATAAAACAGCTTTCGCCATTTCCTCTGGTTGTCCTAGTCGTTGCATAGGTGTGATCTGACGTAATGGCTCCTTACTTTCTTCTGGGATAATTGGTGTATCAATAAAGCCTGGACATAGGGCATTGACACGAATCCCTCGCGTAGCAAATTCCAATGCTAATGAACGTGTTAAATTAATCACGCCTCCTTTTGCTGCATTATAAGCAGCTGATCCTGGCGAGCCAACCCAGCCATACATCGAAGCTGTATTAACGATTGTACCACCATTCGCTTTTAGCATTTCTTTGATGGCAGCCTGCGCCATTAAAAATACACCATCTAAGTCTACATTTACAGTTTGACGCCATTCCGCATAAGGAAGCTCCTCAGTTGGCGTAACACGACCAATCCCTGCATTATTAAAAAGGACATCGACTTTGCCAAATGCCTCAATAGTTGTTTGATAAATAGCTGCTACTTCCTGTTCATCCGTTACGTTTGCTTTGATAAACATGGCTTTTGCTCCTGTTGCCTGTAGTTCAGCTGCAAATGCTTGGCCTTTTTCCTCGTTTAGGTCCACAAGCACCACTTTTGCTCCCTCTGCTACAAATAATTGGGCTGTTGCAGCACCGATACCAGAAGCACCACCTGTAATAATTGCGACTTTATCTTGTAATTTCCCCATACATGACACTCCCTTAAACAAACTTTTTTCTTGCACACTGTGTAAATCACGGTGTACTTTTATTGTAAAACGCCTGAAAACGGAAACAATCATTAATGTCGTAGTAAATATCTAACTAGTAGACATATGTGCCTGAAATGTCTAAAAGGGGGAAGTAAAATTGCCAAAATGGACACAAAGACAAGAAAGAACCCGCCATCATTTTTATGAAGCGTTTGTCGATTTAATGAAACAACATGGTTTTCAAGCCATTACAGTGAAGGATATTGTAGAACGAGCGGGCTATAACCGTAGTACCTTTTATGTGCATTTTCAAGATAAATTTGAACTAGCAGAGAATTTGCTAGAACAAATGCTGAATGGTCTGGAAGTGGCAGTAGGTGAACCCTACCTATATGGAGAAAAGGTATACACGACAAAATTGAAAGCACCATCCTTTAATATTATTCATTACATTTATAAGCACCGTTTGTTTTTCGAGCTGCTGAATGTGGAAGATACGATTCCTGGGTTGCACACCCGAATGCCCTTAACGATCACAAAAATTTATCAAGAGCAATTTAAATTTGAGACGATCAATCAGCAGCCTGTCAACATGAACATGTTCAAACATTATACTTCCTACGGCTTTTATGGATTGATGATGCAATGGATTGCAAGCGGCTATGAAAAATCAGAAGAAGCTTTAATCAAGGATATTATTGAATTAACAAAAACACATATTTATGCATTTGAATTTATAGGAAAGTCGCTGGAAAAAGAAAGATGAAAGTATATTAACATAAATCTATGTATTTTTATAAAAAATCTCTAATGTCTGCATTAGGGATTTTTTTGTTTGGGCTAAACTAATTTTTTTATAAGAAAAAAATTTTTTTAAAGAAATTTTCATAAAGTAGTTGAATTTTCTTTGTATTAAGCATATATTTTTCCTAAGGGAAACAAAATATCTCCAAAGAAAGAAGAGTGCGTGAATGAAAGATTTAGGTGATTTCAAGCTGACGATTCTTCCAATGGCCATTTTAATTATTTTAGCAATCGTATGGAAACTGACCGATTCAGTAGGCGCAGGTATGATGTTAATCCTTTTCTGGATGAGCTGGCGCCAGCTTATCAGGAAAATGAATATAAATTAAGGTATTGTGTGGAAAAAGTTGGGATATTAGTTGTATACGACTAGGGCGGGCATGACAAACGATTTACGGCTTGTCCGCCGATTGGTTACTTCGTAGTTTAGGCACTTTTTTCTAACAATTGCTTAAAAAAGAGAAAGTTGAGGTAGGAAAATGAAACAATGGTTAGGTGTGGTGATATTATCACTCTCATTTCTATTATTTGGCTGTTCAGCAGAAACAGAGGGTGAAAAAGAAGGCATTGTGGTTGCAACCACAGGACAAATTGCAGATGCGATTAAAGAAATCAGTGGTGATCATTTACAGGTATCAGCATTGATGGGTCCAGGCGTAGATCCCCATCTCTACAAGGCGACTCAAAGTGATTTATCGAAATTGGATAAAGCAGAAGTCATTTTTTATAATGGCTTACATTTAGAAGGACAAATGCTCGATATCTTTGAACAAATGGCGAAGGATAAAACGGTCTTGGCAGTGGGCGAGACATTAGATGAAAAGCAACTGCTTGCCAGTGATACGGATGCCATGCTCCATGATCCACATATTTGGTTTGATGTTGAGCTTTGGAAAGGTGTTGTCAAGGCAATCAGTACGCAGCTTCAGGAAGAATACCCTGAATTTAAAGAAGATTTTCAAACAAATGAAGCAGCTTACTTGAAAAAGCTGGATGATTTACAAAGCTACGCAGAAAAACGTGTGAATGAAATACCACAGCAACAAAGAATATTAGTAACGGCTCATGATGCATTCAATTACTTTGGCAGAAGTCAGGGATTTGAAGTACGTGGCTTGCAAGGGCTGAGTACGGATTCAGAGTATGGTGTGAAGGATGTTCAGGAGATGGTTGATTTCTTAGTAGAAAATAAGATTAAGGCTCTTTTTATAGAATCCAGTGTGTCCGATAAGGCAATGAAAGCTGTTATTGAAGGGGCTAAGGAGAAAGGTCACGACATTGTCATCGGTGGGGAATTATTCTCAGATGCTATGGGAGCTGAAGGAACAACAGAAGGTACGTATATAGGTATGTATCAACATAACATCGACACGATCGTCGATGCATTAAAGTAGGTGAAGAATATGTATGCATTAACAGTGGAAAATCTATCCGTGGCGTATGATAAAAAAACAGTATTAGAAAATGCCTGTGTAACAGTGCCTACAGGTCATCTAGCTGCCATTATTGGCCCAAATGGTGCAGGGAAATCCACATTTTTAAAGGCCATTTTAAATCAGCTTCCTAATAAAGTGGGAAAGGTAGAAATTTTAGGGAAGGTGTTTGAGCCAAAGAGTTTAGTCGTAGGCTATGTGCCTCAGCGTAATGCGGTGGATTGGGATTTCCCAACAAATGCGTTGGATGTGGTGCTCATGGGGCGTTATGGCCATACAGGCTTATTTAAAAGACCGTCTAAGCAGGATAAAATTGTTGCTCGACAAGCTTTAGCAAGTGTTGGGATGCAGGATTTTGCAGAGCGTTCCATCGGGCAGCTTTCAGGAGGCCAGCAACAACGTGTATTCCTAGCTAGAGCCCTTGCACAAAATGCAGATATATATTTTTTAGATGAACCATTTGCAGGAGTAGATGCTGCGACAGAAAAAACGATTATTGATATTTTAAAGGATTTAAAGGCACAGGGAAAAAGTATTTTTGTTGTGCATCACGATCTTCAAACCGTCAAAGAATACTTTGACTATACGATTCTATTAAACAAAACGATTTTAGCATCAGGCGCAACGGAAGATGTTTTTACACCAGAGCAATTACAAAAAACATATGGTGGTAAACTTTTCATGATGCAGCATGTGTAAGGAGGGACATAATGTTAAGCGGTAACTTATTGTGGGTACTGAGTGGAACGATGTTACTTGGCATTGCAGCAGGCATCACAGGCACGTTCTCCTTCTTACAGAAACAAAGTCTAGTTGGGGATGCTGCTGCGCATGCAGCATTACCAGGTATTGCCCTTGCGTTCCTGCTAACAGGTCAAAAGGAATTGCCAATTTTAATGCTAGGAGCGGGCATTACATCTGCATTATCTGTGTATTGTATTCAATGGATTGTGTCATTTTCAAAAATGAAGGCTGACGCTGCCATTGGATTAGTCCTCACCGTATTTTTTGGTGTTGGTGTTGTATTTTTAACAGTGGTTAACCGTAGCCCACTGGGGAATCAGAGTGGTCTGAATAATTTTATTTTCGGTAAAGCAGCGACGATGACCAAGGCAGATTTAATGTGGCTCTTTATTAGTGCAACCATCATTATTGTGGTTAGTCTCTTGCTTTATAAGGAATGGAAGCTACTGATCTTTGATCCTGTTTATGCAAAAGGGATTGGCTTACCAATAGAGGCTTTAAAGGCAACATTAACGGTTTTAATTGTCATGACAATTGTTACAGGTATACAAGCTGTTGGCGTTATTTTAATGTCAGCTTTATTAATTATTCCTGCTGCCAGTGCCAAGTTATGGACAAAAAAATTGAGCACAATGCTCATTTTAAGTGCTGCGATTGGAGGTATCGCTGGCATAACAGGAACCTTTATTAGTGCGATTCGAACAGGGTTATCGACGGGTCCTATAATTGTCTTAGTGGCAGCAGGTATATTCTTTCTATCGTATTTTATAAGTCCAACTGGTCAAATTAGTAAATATCGTAGGAAAATGCAATTTCGAAAGCAGGGTGATGTAGGATGATCGAATTTTGGGTTGTATTCACGGGACTGTTAGTTGGGGTAACTTGTGGAATTGCAGGTGTCTTCCTCATCTTGCGTAGAATGTCCATGATTGCAGATGCGATCAGTCATACAGTGCTCTTTGGCATTGTGATGGCTTACCTTATTACCCAAACGTTGAATGGTTTTTGGATGTTGGTAGGTGCTGCGTTTGCAGGGATTTTAACAGCCTATCTTGTGCAATTATTACATTCTTCTGGTATTCAAGAAGACGCAGCGATAGGCGTAGTGTTTACATCTCTGTTTGCAGCAGGTGTTCTCCTCATCACCTTATTTGCAGGCAATGTGCACTTAGATGTTGAGCATGTTTTAATGGGAGAAATTGCTTTTGTTCCTTGGGATAAATGGACATTGCTTGGGCTGGCAATGCCTAAGGCAGTATGGATGCTCTTACTCGTCCTCGTCATTAATATTGCGTTCCTACTCCTATTCTTTAAAGAAATGAAGCTTGCAACGTTTGACCCTGTGTATGCAGCAACCATTGGCATTCCCGTTGTCTTTCTTCATTATGGCTTTATGACATCGATTTCGTTTACAACAGTGGCAGCTTTTGATAGTGTAGGGGCCATTTTAGTGGTTGCCATGTTGATTGGGCCAGCTGCTACCTCCTATTTAATCAGCAAGACGATTAAGCAAATGTTCGTCTATAGTATGCTCTTTGGAGCTGCTGCTTCCGTCATTGGCTATTATTTAGCGAAATTTTGGGATACCTCTATAGCAGGTATGATGGCAACAACAGTCGGCTTCATTTTTATCGTGACGTTCATCTGTCAAAAAATCGTTGAGCGTAGGAAAAAAGTACTTGTTCATAAACTAGAAACTTCTTAATGAAAAACGTCGTTTGATACGCCCATCAAACGATGTTTTTTCTTTTGAGGACAAGTTCAAACTTTTGAATGAGTACTACTTCTAGGAAAAATAGTATACTCGTTAAGATAAACTAGAAAGAGAAAGAATAGTAGCATCTAGCAAATTTTTCTATATTTTTATGTACGAATATTTAAAATTTTGTTACGATAAATTTTATGATAGCAACAAGGAGAACAGCATGTGGAGAAATCGAAACGTATGGATTATTTTATTAGGTGAATTTGTCGTAGGTCTCGGCTTATGGGCTGGCATTATTGGCAATTTAGCCTTTATGCAAGAGGTAGTACCTTCTGACTTTCACAAATCATTAATTATTTCTTGTGGTATTTTAGCAGGCTTAGTTGTTGGTCCAATGGCAGGACGTATCATTGACCAATCGAAGAAAAAAACGGTTGTCCAGATGGCGAGTATCGGACGCATCATCAGTGTGTTATTTATGTTTATCGCACTTTATACTAATTCGGTCATTTGGATGATTCTATTTTTAATCACGCTGCAAATAGCAGCAGCATTTTATATGCCTGCCTTGCAATCTATTATTCCCATGATTGCGAAGGAACAGGATTTAATTACATTAAATGCTTGGCAAATGAATGCGAGAACCATTTCAAGGATCATCGGTACAGCCGCTGCCGGGTTTATGCTCAGTTTTTTTGAGTTAAAATGGTTATATATTATTTCATTTATTGTCTATTTAGGCATGTTTGTCATTACTAGTTTATTGCAATTGGATGAAGCATCTACTGAAACGATGACAAACAAAGAAAAAGGGAATTTTAAAGAAGTGTTACCGATGATCAAAGAGCATCCAGTCGTCTTGATGACGCTTGTCTTAATGTTAATTCCTACATTATTTTTAGGCTCTTTTAATTTAGTGATTATGAAAATATCTGAAATTCATCAATCTACCACAATTTCAGGATTATTGTATACGGTGGAAGGTATCGGATTTATGCTTGGTGCAGCTGGTTTGAAAATGATTGCTGACCGTGTACAAATGGGTACACTGCTTTTTTCATTAGCCTTTATTATCGGCTCAATGGAGCTCCTATTGTTACTGGCAGAGACTCCATTTTTCGCTTTAGTGGCATTTGGCGTTTTTGGCTTTTCAGTTGGCTGTTTTTTCCCAACGACAATGGTAATTTTCCAAAAACAAGTACCCAAACAGTTTCATGGACGCTTTTTCTCATTCCGCAACATGATTGATTCCGTCGTCTTTCAAATCGTGCTTTTATCGACAGGTATGATGCTAGATTTAATTGGTTTAAGTGGTATGGGACTTGTTTTCGGAATCATAAGCTTAAGTTTAACCACTACTTTCTTATTTTACGCAAAGAAAAAGAATGTCGTTATGCATGCACATTAATATCATGTCCTTTATGCATGACACCAATTGGGGCATACGATAGAGGTATAAAAAGATGGTAGCATAGGAAAGGAACTGTCTAGATGGAGACGGTTCCTTCTTCATTAATTCAAGTAATCTTGTTTGATATACATAGAGAAAGAAGGTTGAAAAATGGTTGAAAAATCTCAAGAGTCAATTGCGTCCTATATTGAGTCACCAGAAAAACTAAAAAACCTATATAGGCGTGTACTGATAGTTGTTAGCTTATCCCAAATTTTTGGGGGAGCTGGACTTGCGGCGGGTATAACGGTAGGCGCTCTACTGGCACAACAAATGCTTGGAACGGATGCCTATGCGGGTGTACCCTCTGCATTATTTACGTTAGGCTCTGCGGGTGCGGCTTTCATTGTAGGAAAACTATCACAGCGTTATGGTCGCCGCATAGGCTTATCAACAGGTTTTATAGTGGGTGGACTTGGTGCAATAGGTGTAGTCCTTGCTACTTTAATGAATAGTATTGTGTTATTGTTTGCCTCTCTATTAATCTATGGAGCTGGTACGGCAACTAATTTACAGGCACGCTACGCTGGGACAGATTTAGCCAATAATAAGCAACGTGCTACGGCGATTAGTACAACCATGCTTATGACCACATTTGGTGCTGTTTTAGGTCCGAATTTAGTAGAATGGATGGGAAAAGTGGCGCTGTCTATCGGTATTCCAGCTCTAGCGGGTCCATTTCTATTATCTGCTTTGGCCTTTATTATGGCGGGGCTTGTATTGTTTACTATGTTGCGTCCTGACCCGCTAGAAATAGCGAAAGCCATAGAGGCACATAAGCAAAAAATGAACAAAGAAAATCAAACACCATCCATGCCTATATCTAGCAATAAAAGAGGCCTAGCGGTAGGAGCAACAGTTATGGTCCTGACACAAATTGTCATGGTGGCCATCATGACAATGACACCTGTACATATGAAACATCATGGACATGGATTAGCCGAGGTTGGTATTGTGATAGGGTTTCATGTAGGTGCTATGTATCTGCCATCACTTGTCACAGGTATTCTTGTTGATAAAATCGGACGTACGGCAATGAGTATAGCTTCAGGTATTACGTTGCTACTCGCTGGCGTAGTGGCTGCATTTGCACCAAGCGATTCAATGGTGTTACTCATTGTGGCACTTTCTTTACTGGGATTAGGTTGGAACTTTGGCTTAATTAGTGGAACTGCTCAAATTGTTGATGCGACGGAGCCTTCTACCCGTGCAAAAACACAGGGGAAGATGGATGTTTTTGTGGCATTGGCAGGTGCATCAGGTGGTGCGCTATCAGGTATAGTAGTGGCGAATTCAAGCTATGCAGTGTTGTCCTTAGCAGGAGGGCTATTGTCGTTAGTATTGATTCCTGTTGTCATTTGGTCTAGGAGAGCAGCTTAAAAAGGAGAAGGGGAAATTGGACTCTAAGCTAATTATTATTCGAGGAAATTCAGGTAGTGGGAAAACGACAATTGCAAAGAAACTTCAGCATCATCTTGGACATGGTACACTTTTGATTGCGCAAGATGTTGTCCGACGTGATATGTTAAAGGTGCATGATCGAGAAGGCAATCTTTCTATTGAATTAATTCGTCAAATCGCAGAGTATGGTAAAGGTCGTTGTGAAGTTGTCATTGTAGAAGGAATATTATATGCCAGTCGTTATGGAGCTATGTTAAAGGATTTAATCCACTTCTTTGATCAGAAGGCCAATACTTATTATTTTGATTTATCTTTTGAGGAAACCGTTATTCGTCATCATTCTAGCTCCAAAAAAAATGACTTCGGGGAAGATTCTTTACGTGCTTGGTGGAATCCGCATGATTATCTTGGGGTGGATGGTGAAACGCTGCTGACGGAAGAGATGTCACAGGATGATTTATTAAAATTAA
This sequence comes from Lysinibacillus sp. BS3, assembly GCF_039614735.1. NCBI lineage: Bacteria > Bacillati > Bacillota > Bacilli > Caryophanales > Bacillaceae > Lysinibacillus > Lysinibacillus sp. BS3. The sequence goes on from NZ_CP154860.1 coordinate 35,626, forward strand.
TGGTAAAGCAACTGTAGAAGTAACAAAAAACTTACCCTTTCTTAGGGTAAGTTTTTTCATAGTGTTGAAAAATTTCCGTGCAGGTTACATGCTTTCCTCTGGGCGAACACAGCTCCGTTTAGAGGTTACCTGTATCGCTATTCAAGAAGATTCAAGTAGCCTTCCACTCCAACCCATTAAAATGTTTCTTTTTTAGAAAAAATTTTCAAATAAAACAAAGGTGTTCACTACTCTTTATGGCGAGGGTAGTCACTCATCACTTCTCCACATTGGAAATAATCAACCTCTCGCCTTTTATAATTACCTTTTATGGCTTGGACAGCATATTTTTTCAATTGGAACTATTTTATTGAATAAGCGTTACAATATTAAATCGTTAGAAAGCAAAGAGTAGGTACATATGTGGATTTAATAACAGAAAAATTAATCATGATTGCTTTATTTATTTTAATCATTCATGCGATTGAAACGCTTGCATATGCAGTTCGTTTATCAGGAGCACGTGTCAAATTACTAGCTTCGGCTTTATCTCTTTTTAATGTAATGGTCATGGTGTCGAGGTTAGCAAATATGATGCAACAACCATTCACAGGGAGCCTTGTTGATACAGCACCTACGGATAATGCCATGACATTTGTAGAACATCAATTTCGACTAATTATTGGAGCGGCTTCGCTTGGAACAATAGTAGGAATCTTACTTATCCCCACCTTTGTAGCCATTTTTTCAAGAGCTATCGTTCATTTGGCTGAGGAAAGAGGCTCAATCCCGGCTTTATTGAAAAAGGGCTTTACATTTGACTATGTAAGACGGGGGATTAAGCATATTCATACACCAAATTTTAGTTATTTAAAAGGCATTCGTCTACAGGATATACCGATTAAATTATTTGTTATCAATATTGTTATTACAGCTATCTATACGATTGGCGTTTTATCTGCATTGTATGCCACATTATTAGTACCAGAATTAAAGACTACTGCTGTTATGGCATCTGGATTAATTAATGGCATTGCAACAATACTATTAATCCTATTCATTGACCCGAAAATATCCATTCTAGCAGATGATGTGATCAATAAGAGAGGAAGCTATTTAGACCTGAAAAGAATGTCTGTTATGATGATGTTCTCCAGATTTTTAGGAACCATTGTGGCACAGTTATTATTGATTCCAGGTGCTCATTACGTTGCATGGTTTGCAAAGTTAATTGCTTGATTAGAACCACTTCCTTTATATTTTTAGGAAGTGGTTTTTTAGGCCACAGCAATTAATCGTGAGGTGTGGTAGGGGAGAAGTAAAGAAATTATATAGTATAATGTGGGTGAATAATAGATTCGAAAAGAGGGGAACGAATGTATGCCGACGATACTTGTTGCGGATGATGATGCGAACATTCGTGAACTTGTTTGCCTTTTTCTGCGCAAAGACGGGTTCACTACAATGGAGGCAGGAGATGGTAAAGAAGCATTAGCCATCTACGGCTCAACACCTATTGATCTTGTTGTACTAGATATTATGATGCCAACGATGGATGGCTGGACACTATGTAAGGAGCTCCGCAAAACGAATACGGATCTTCCTCTCCTGATGCTGACTGCAAGAGGGGAAACATGGGAAAAAGTGAAGGGCTTTGAGCTTGGAACGGATGATTATTTAACAAAGCCATTTGATCCGTTAGAGCTAACTGTACGTGTAAAGGCACTTTTGAAGCGCTACAGGATTGGCCATTCGCAGACCATTCAACTTGGTCAAGTCACGCTGGACCGTCAGACCTATAAAATTATGAGAGGAAAAGATGTTGTTTCACTACCGCTCAAGGAATTTGAATTATTATATAAGCTTGCCGAAACACCTGGACAAGTCTATACAAGAGAACAACTGATCGATCAAATTTGGGGGATTGATTATACGGGAGATAATCGAACCATCGATGTACATATTAAGCGCCTGCGTGAGCGCTTCAACACCATCACTGATTTTCATATCGACACAATAAGGGGTCTGGGCTATAGGCTTGAGGTTGAGGAATGATTAAATCTTTATATACACGCGTCGTTTTAATCTTTCTAGTTGCTGTCATTGGGGGAACGGTTATCTCTTTTTTCATGGCAACATGGGTATTTAAAGATAAATTAAATGAAAACTTACAAATTCCCTTATTAAATTTTGGACAAGACATGGTACAAATTTTTAACACATTGCCATATCATGAAGCCGATCGTTTTATACGTGATATGCATCAGCTTGAGTCCTATCATGTTCGCATTTATGAAGAAACAGGGCAGTTTACGGCTTACGGAAAGCTTCATGGCAATCAGTTAGCCCCTGTAACAATGGAACAAGTACAAGCTGTACTGGATGGAGAGGTCATTCAAGTAATTCCAAGTGGTATTTCATCCATACTTGTCGGCATACCTCTAACAACTGAAATGGGAACGAGAGCGATGTTTATCCAAACGATTGCTTTACCTTCAACCTCCTTTTCCATCAAGTTGATTCTGAATTTTGCTACTTATGCCCTTGTTATTGGAAGCGTTGTGTTTTTAGTTGCAGCGATGTTTTTAGTCAAGCCAATCAAAAAACTAACACAAGCCACTAAACATATTGCTGGTGGTGATTTCAATGTCGAATTAAATATTAAGCAATCAGGGGAGTTAGGTACGTTGGCTAAAAGCTTTGAAGATATGGCGGAGGAGTTACAGCAGCTAGAGCAAATGAGGAGAGATTTTGTATCGAATGTGTCCCATGAGGTGCAGTCTCCACTTACCTCCATTTCTGGTTACGCATTAGCACTGAAACAAGTTGATGTATCGGATGACGAGAAACACCGTTATCTCGATATTATCATTTCGGAGGCCAATCGAATGTCTAAGATGAGTGATAGCCTTTTAAAGCTGAGCTTACTAGAATCAAAGACACAGCCAATGCATCTCGATACGTTCAGTCTAGATGAACAAATTAGACGTGTCATTGTCTCCCTCCAGCCTCAATGGTCCTCTCGCAATATTGATTTTGAACTCCAGTTGAAGGCTGTTCGCCTCATGGCTGATTACGATCAATTACATCAGGTATGGACAAATATTCTTACGAATAGTATTAAATTTTCAAGTCCTAATGATACGATTGAGATCAGCATGAAGCAAAGTGCAAATCATGTGATAGTCCGAATAACGGATAGAGGCATTGGGATTTCTTTAGAGGATCAGCAACGTATATTCGAACGGTTTTTCAAGGCTGATCGTTCCCATAGTCACAAGTATGAAGGAAGTGGGATGGGGCTTGCTATCGTGAAGCAAATCGTTTTACTACATCGAGGAGAAATTGAAGTCGAGAGTGAGCTTGGGCATGGAACGACAATGATTGTCAAATTACCTATTACCTTAAATTAAAGAGAGCATGTTACGACTCCTATACAGATGTCGTAACATTTTTTTGTTGTTCATCTTGTGTTCATATTGTCGTCATTCGGAAGACATCTCTCTCCTTTATAGTTGCACTAACAGCTCAAAAGTAGCTGGAATAATCGTAGTAAAGGAGGAGGCACGAGTAAAGGTGAATCCCTCTCGTGCATCAAACATGAAAAAATTTATGCGTGTTTTACTGAAATCAATGGCAGTCCTAGGTATATCCATTGTGGGGCTACTTGTCATTGTTTTTACAATAAACATTATTTGCAACAAGATAGAGCAAGGAAAAATAGAACCCTATGGTCAGCTCGTCTCCGTGAATGGGGAAAAAATGAATGTCACCATTCAAGGTAAGGGTGCTGAAACCATCGTATTACTACCAGGCTTCGGTACTGCAGCACCAACGCTCGACTTTAAGCCATTGATAGATGAACTAGCTCCCTATTATAAAATCGTTTCAATAGAGCCCTTTGGCTATGGCTTAAGTGAGGATACAGCTAAAGAACGAAGCACAGAGAATATTGTTAGTGAAATCCATGAAGCTTTACAGGAGTTAAAGATTGATCGGTATATGCTAATGGGACATTCGATAGCAGGCATCTATGGACTCGATTATGTTAATAAATATCCGAATGAGGTAACTGGATTTGTCGGGATTGATAGCAGTGTCCCTACACAGGGTGGTATGGACACGAAGTTTCCAATTAAGTCGTTACAACTGCTAAAAAAATCAGGGATTGCAAGAATTCTTATAAAATTTTCAGATGATCCCTATGCAGGTCTTCCGTATGATGACGACACAAAAGAGCAAATTAGGATGATTACACTCAAAAACTTTTATAATACAAGCACTTCAAATGAATTAGAGCATATTAGCAAAAATTTCACGGCAGCCAAAACTCTTACATTCCCTAAAGATTTACCTCTTCTCTTATTTGTCCAAGCGAAAAGTGGTGGAGTTGAAAAGAACTGGATACCGCTGCATGAAGAACAAGTCAAACATTCCGTATACGGCAAAGTAATCACACTGGATGGGGATCATTACTTACACCATACAAAATCGGAGGAAATCGCAGACAACATCAGATCGTTTATGCAAAATAAATAATCCATAGTTTCTTACCTCTTTGCTTTTGGAGGTAAGATTTTTTAATACTATCCTCTTCCTTACGAAATCTTATAAAATCTTTCAATTGAGTTGTAATCCATACTTCGATGAGCATTGAAATACTTCCTGATTATAATGTACGTAGAACAATTATTCTATCAGGTAAGGAGCTATTGGATGAAAAATTATCAATTTATTGCTTTATTAGTAGTAACGACCTTTTTAATGGGTTCATCATTTGCCATTGTTAAATTAGGCTTACCGTATGCCTCGCCTTTATTATTAGCTGCACTTCGCTTTATATTGGCTGGTATAATCATGGCTATCGTTGTTATCATCTTGAAGAGACCTCATCCTATTACAAGGAGGGAGTGGTTCAAATTATGCATGATCGGGAGCTTTCAAACAGCAGGTGTGATGGGGTGTATTTTTTTAAGTCTCCGCACCATTACGGCAAGTGAGTCTTCTATTTTAACATTTACAAACCCATTACTAGTTGTAATTTTTGCCACCATTTTCATGAAAGTGTCCTACCGTTTCTATCAATGGATCGGGGTTTTGTTTGGCTTAATCGGGGTGATGATTACGATGGGGGCACAAGTTGAATTGAAAGTAGGCATCCTTTTTGGCTTGCTATCAGCTGTTTTTTGGGCTACTGCCACCTTGTTAGTGAAAAAATGGGGCGTGTTATTTGATACGTGGGTTTTATCTGCTTATCAGATGCTATTTGGAGGCTTACTCTTATTACTAGGAAGCGCATTGTTAGAACAGCCATTTTTTATTGTGAATCCACAATCGTTATTGATTCTGTTGTGGCTTAGTATTTTTTCCTCGATCATACAATTTGCAGGGTGGTATTATCTTCTGCAAAATAGTGATCCAGGAAAAACAAGTGCCTATTTATTTTTAGCTCCTTTTTTTGGCGTATTAACAGGCTGGGTGTTATTGGAAGAACCGTTAAAACCATCACTAATGGTTGGCGGCTTATTCATCATCATGGGCATTTATTTAGTAAACCGAACTTTTAGTGGAGAAAGGGCTAGGAGATAACTCCGTGCCCTTTCCTAATTTACAAATCTAAATGAAAGACCTCTTTAAAGCCTATTTTCCCTTTCTCCGTCACTTTAATGGCGCGAATAGAGGGAACTCGTAAAAGCCAACCAAGGTTGAAAAATTGATTTAATAGCTCACAGCCTAGTGCACCAGCTAAATGATAACGCCGTTCACTCCAATCTAAACAGGCATGAGAAAAGGATCGTCGTTTTCTCTTTAAAGCAGTTAAATCGATTCCGAATGTCGTAAAAAATAATATGCCCTCATCTGTCAGGACAAATTGTTTACCCTCCAATGTAAGATAGCCTGCCTTGAGCATCGATTCCGTTAATTGGACACCCAATTTACCAGCAAGGTGATCATAGCAAGTTCTAGCATCCTGTAATAACTTGATTTGGCTCGATTGCTTTAATGAACGTACTTCAGGTGGTGGAGAGATGGCTAGGAATGACTCTAAAAATTGAGCAATGTCCTCACCAGCCAATTGAAAATAACGATGACGTCCCTGCTTTTCAACTTTTATCAGCTTTCCTTCTACTAATTTAGCAAGATGAAAGCTAGCAGTTTGTGGTTTGATGGCAGCCATATATGCTAGTTCACTAGCCGTATGAAAACGACCGTCCATCATACTAGCAAGTATGGTTGCCCTTGACGTTTCACCAAGAAGTGCCGCTATTTCTGCCATGTTTGGATTAATTCCCATTCTGTCACAATCCTTTCAGTGTCCTATATTTAGATTTTAGTCAAAGTCATTATGGTTTACAATAAAAGTAATAGAGGAGGAGAAATAAATGGAAACATATTATGCAGTGATTTTTACATCGCAAAGAACTGAGCAAGATGGGGATGGCTATTGCAAGATGGCTGACCTAATCGATGCCTTAGCACAGCAACAGCCTGGTTTCATTCGTGTTGAAAGTGTTAGAAATGAGGAAGGAAAGGGCATAACGGTGTCTTATTGGGAATCGCTAGAGGCTATCCAAGCATGGAAAGACAATGCCAAGCATTTAACAGCACAACAATTGGGTAAAGACAAATGGTACACAAACTATAAAGTGGAAATCTGCCAAATGATAAAAGATTATTCATTTGCCAAATAGCAAGTAAGAAGGAGGCTTATTTTTTATGACGATTGTGGAAGAATGGCACGAACTAAGACAAAAATTTAATCCTTCCAATCCGATAACCATTAATCAAATGCATGTTTTTAAAGATCAATTAAAGCAGGCTCAACAAACAGAAGAAACATTAAGGATATTAGTAGAGGTCTACTGTTTACTTAGGATGTATCCTGAGGCATATCAGTTATTTATTGTCATTATGAATAAAGACGATAAAAAGGATCGAAAAAAGTATGGCGTTCTCCAGACCTACATAGATAAACCAAATTCGGTGAATCCTCTGCTGCCAAGAAAAATTAGAGACCATCAGCAGCTTAAAACGAAAATTCCAACGTTTAAATATCTACCAAACCCTCTAGAGGCTGAAATTTTTGAAACAGATGAAATCGTTGTATGTGATTGTTGCGAGCAAGAAGTGGATGTCTATTATACTGGTGGTATTTATGCAATTGAGGAAGTAGATTATCTTTGTCCTTCCTGCATCCATAGTGGGGAAGCAGCTCAAAAATATGATGGTTCTTTCCAGCAAGACTTAATGGAGGATGAACAGGTTACGAACCCCAAGTTTGCTGAGGAAGTACTCTTTCGGACGCCTGGCTATGTAAGCTGGCAGGGCAATAATTGGGTGGCACATTGCTCTGACTATTGTGCGTTTATCGGCTATGTTGGTTGGCGTGATTTAGTAGAGCTAGGAATTGAGGATCAATTTGATAATTATACCGGCTTTTCAAAAGAAGAACTTTCTGCATCCTTAATGAACAATGGTCATCATCAAGGCTATTTATTTCAATGCTTGGAATGTGACCGTTATGTGCTTTATTCAGATTTTAGTTAGTCGTTGTTTGAGGGGGGTAGAGAAGTGGAACAATTTCTACAACGATATATCTATTCATGGCGTTTAAATGGTTGGCTTATCCACGATATTTTTTTCTGCATCGTGCTAGGTACGGGACTTCTACTATTTTTGTTTATCGTCATGAAACGAAAACGACTCGTTATTTCTAGCATTTTGCTCATTGCCTTTTTATTCGTCAGTAATCTATTAATGATTGTTTTTGGCTTAGCGGGGAGAGGCTTTCCCATTAAATCCGATTCGCCGATTTATACAGATGATTCACAAAGCATTGCTGTTCAAATGGTGCAAGGCTCAGAAAATAATGGGACATCGAATGGAATTACGCATTTAATCGCACATCATCTCCTAGTAGCTGTGAATTTACAAACAGGTGAAAAGCAATGGATAAAATCAGCTTCCTATAAAGAAACACTGCTTGGGGAATTTATGGGGGGTGTTCTTGTCCATCATCGTGATGATGAGTTTGGTCAATTATCCTTGGTAGATATGGAAACAGGCAAAGAACTACTTTCTGAAAAAGATTTTCGAACGCAACATCCGTCATTAATAGCGATATTGAGCAATAATGCACATCAAATGGCTGTCCTAGAGAACCATTTATATTTGGAAGGGGTCGATGGCAAATTCTATCGCTTTGATGGTAAAACATTAAGTGAGGATGCGAAGGCTCAAGATTACCTATCTGCCCGTTTTTTCATCGAGACAGAGTTGCCGGGCTATTTTGCTACACATCCACAGCCTGTAGAGGATTATCAGGCCATTCGCGATTTTAGTCAAGTTGTCCTAACCGAGCCAGCCATTCAAGCCTATGAAAATTTACAACCAAAAGTGGTGGATGTAGATATCATAGAAAAAACGGCTCTTGTTTCATATCGACAAACACAGCGAGAAAGTGCTGAACACATGTTATTGCTCTATGATATGAACAAACATCAGGTATTGTGGGAACGCAATATTGGCATCATTAATTCCCAACAACAACAGCCCACTGTTCGGACATTAGAGAATAGCTACGTCATTCAAGCTGGTGATAGATTACTAGTATTCGATAAAGAAACGAAAAAGAGGTCTGTTCACTATCATCTACGTTGGAATCGTCCTATTGATGAGTGAAATCTACTGGAAAAATCGTTCTTTTTTTGATTCGCCAAAAAAGGAGTATAATTTAATAGGAAGAAACTCTTTTTAAAAGGACGGCGTGCAAATATGAATGAACAATTAGTAGATTGGATTATACGCTTTCAAAGGGATAAGGATATTGAAGCACTGGCCCATTTAAAAGATTATTGTTATGAGATGATCGAACCTTTGATGGAAGAATTTACGATGAAGTATGGCGAAGAAGCAGGCGAGTTATTACGCCTAAAGTGGGATAAACGATTTTATTTTATATTTACAAAATATCAAGTGAATGTAGGACTACCTCTAGAGACATTTGTAAAAAATACGTATCGTTTTTATTTCATGCAGGTGTTACAAAAGGCTGGTTATAAGTGATCGAAAAAACCCTTCATTTGGGAACTGACTATCGTTTTTGAGACAGTCAATCCCATAATGAAGGGTATTTATTTTGTCTTTATACTCTTATAAGTAACTGATAATAAAGTTTTTTATAAATAAATGCGTTTAGATGAATTGGCTATGTTCAATTCTTTACGATATTTTGAAACTGTGCGTCGTGAAATTCGAATACCCTCAGTTTCTAATTTTTCAGTTAGTTGTTGATCTGATAAAGGAGTTTTTCTATTCTCATTTTCTACTAATTCTTTAATGCGACTTTTTATATAGGACACAGAATCAAGCTTTCCTGAATCGTTGATAATTCCTTTTGTAAATAAAGACTGGAGTGCAAAGATTCCATGTGGTGTACGGATAAATTTATTTTTAACCGCACGACTTATGGTGGATTCATGCATATTTAATGCTTGTGCAACATCTTTTAAACGCATAGGAGATAAGGCTTTTATTCCAAGTTCAAAGAATGAAGCTTGTAAATCAAGAAGTAATCGTGTCAGGCTGTATAAAGTTTTATCACGTTGAGCTATTCCTTGCGTTAAAGCTATAATATCGTTCATGCATTGTTGGTAATAGGCATAATCTTCAACGGACTCTTTTAATAGATCTACGTAATCTTGATTAATTTCTATTTTAGGTAAAAACCGATTATTTAGTTCTATTATCCATTCCCCATTTAATTTGCTAATGATTATATCAGGTATAATATACGCGCTAGTAGCATTATTATCCAATGAAGCTGGGATGGGTTTTAGGTTTCTTATATATAGAATTGTTCGTTGAGTTTCTTCTATTGAAATGTCGTAAGTTGTACTTAATAATTTAATTGATAAATTAGCTACTTGTTCTAAATGATGTTGAATGAATGGAGCTGCAAATGGTGGGGCTTCTATATCATTGTAAATTTGAATTAATAAATACTCTTTCATATTTCTAACGCCAACGCCAAGAGGTTCGAATGTTTGTAATAGATCCAACATTGTATTTATATGGTCTAAAGAGATGTTAAATGATTTAGCAACTTTGGATAAATCTACATTTAAAAATAGATGTTCATCGAGGTTATGTATGAAATATTTTAAAATTTCTCTGTCATGTGGTGTAAGATTTAGATGTAAAGGTATTTGATCGAGTAGTTGGGTAATATATGAATGTTGCTGTGTTAATCGAGTTTGAATGAAATCATACTGTTGCTTTTGCTTAGGTTGAATACCTTTTATGGACATTGTGGCAAGGTCTACAATATCCTTTGTGTGATTCATGTTTTTTTCAATGACAGTTAATAGTGGATTTTCATTTGATTTCTCATAAATATGTTGTTCTAATTCGGAGCTGGAGTATTGTAGTAGTTCCAATTGATGAATGAGTTCAGTTGTCAACGTTTGAGTAATTTGTTGTGAGACGTTTAAATTCATTTTCAAGGGAATCACCTCATTTTCTCTATGTAATGTTATTATTATCTAATCTACATATTTTGTCTATAATGGATCAGATATTTAGTAAAAAAACATAATGCTTAAAGGTAAATAGTTCTTACAATGAGTAGCAAAGCAGATAAAGATCAATGACGTTGTTGAATGAGATAAACTTCTTATTTAGAGGATGTTATAGAATATAGACATAGTTATAAATGTTAGCTACAGGAATGCCCCATTTAAAGTTAGATTTTCCTTTAACTTTTATGGGGCAATTCAATTTTGCATGGCATTTCTCATGCTCTATAATCCTAACTTGAAGAAAATTATAAAGGTAAGATGTAACTTTTGGCGAATTAAAAAAGATAAGATAATTAAATTAAACTTCCGTAAAAGGTGTAATTTTCATGAAACCTAATCTATTAACTATTTTACGGACTATTACGAGCTATTTTCACTATAAACAATTTGGCTATATTACTTTTTCGATTTTTGTGGGGGGAATATCATGTTGAATGCCGAAAAATTAGTGCAATCTATGCTGGATGCATTTGGTGAACTATTACAATTGGAAATGGCCTATTTCACTTCGAATGGTGAAGTTTTTATAGCAACGGAAGAATATAGAAAGCAAAAAGGGATTCAGGTACACCTTCCGTTCTTTCAGAAGTATTATTCTAAATCTGTTCAATATTTACAAAAACCTGGTCAAATGAAAGTGTGTTCTGGTTGTAGGTTCCAAAATAACTGTCCATCTAAAGTGGAAATGCTAATGAATTTAGTAAAAGGAGATCGTCACTTCGGATATTTGACATTTGTCAGTTTTACAGATGAGGGGGAGAAAAAATTTTCATCTGAGCCGAAGGAATATCAGTATTGGTTAGCTCGGTTGGGAGATATGATTATTAATGCCTTGAACAACGAAGGATCCTATTTATTGCTTGAAAATAAAAAAGGATTTGATACGAAATATGTATTAGGCAACGCACCTCACTTACAACTTATAAAGAGTAAGTTAAGTAGTATTGCGAATAGCCCATCTTCAATTGTCATAACAGGAGAGACGGGAACAGGGAAAAGTTTATTAGCGAAATATATTCATTCAAATAGCATTACACACAAAGGGAAATTTATAGAGTTGAATTGTGCAAGCATTCCAGAAAACTTGTTTGAAAGCGAGTTGTTTGGCTATGATGAAGGGGCGTTTACAGGGGCTAGAAGAAAAGGGAAAATGGGCTATTTTGAAGTAGCAGATAAAGGTACTTTATTCCTCGATGAAATTACAGAATTACCATTACATTTACAAGCGAAGCTATTAACAGTTTTGCAAGATGGGCTTATTTATAGAGTCGGAGCAATTGAGCCTAGAAAAGTAAATGTAAGGATTATTGCTGCGACAAATAAACCTTTAGAAGATATGGTGAGAAAAGGTGAGTTTCGTTCGGATTTATATTATCGACTAAATGTGATCCCTTTAACATTACCTCCTTTAAAAGAAAGAACAGATGAAATTGAATATTTGATTGTAAAATTACTTGAAAAGATTCAGCATAAAACAGGGAAATTTATTAAAGATTTTTCGCAGGAATTTTTGGAGGAATTGAAATCATACTCTTGGCCAGGAAACATAAGAGAGTTAGAAAATGTATTAGAGTACAGTATGGTAATGGAAAATTCCCTACAATTAACAAGGGAAAGCTTACCGAAATATATCATCGAGAATAATCAAGCACAAAATCTTTATAGCAATTCTAATCTATTGAAAGATACGGAAATGGAGGTCATCTACCAAATGCTCTCTATATATGGAAATGACACTGCTGGAAAAGAACGTGTTGCTGAAGAATTAGGCATAAGTACAAGAACGCTTTATAGAAAACTAAAAAGTGTAAATTTATAGTATAAGTTTGACACAAATACCTTGCTTTTAGAGATTTTTAAATTTCTCACCTCCTTAAGGGGAATTTAAAATGAACTTTCTAGGTATTTGTGTTTTTTTATGGCTAATTTTAATGACAAAAGTGACAACGGAATTGACAAAAATGGCAAAAAGGAAATTTAGTATATTTTTGAATCTTTTACTATACACATTTTGAAAATCCTTTAACATCAGAACTTTCTGACATTTCGTAGATTAAAATTGTAAATGGATTTGTGTTTCTACACTTGGCACGTATTTTGCTAGATATATAGTAAGCAAAGGGAAGGAGGAAGATTTATTTGGTAGATTATTTTGAATTGGAAGGTAAAGTGGCTGTGATTACAGGAGGGGCCTCAGGGATTGGCCTTGCAACAGCTAAATTATTAAGTGAGTTGGGAACTAAAACTGTGATTTTAGATATTGATCAACAAAAAGGTAAGGATACTGAAAAAAGCTTTCAAGAAGCTGGTTTAGATGTTGAGTTTTTTAAATGTGATGTAACGAATACACAAGATTGCAAAAGTGTGGCTGATTCTATACAGGAGAGATACGGAAAAGTAGATGTACTTTTTAATAATGCAGGCATTATCCGTAGAAAAACAGTGGTGGATTTAGAGGAAGCGGATTGGGATGCTGTTATTAATGTTTCTCTAAAAGGGGTCTATCTACTTTCGAAATACTTAATCCCACTCATGAGAGGAAATGGTGGCAGTATCATTAATACTGGTTCTGGGTGGGGAATCAAGGGTGGAGACAAAGCTGCATCTTACTGTGCTGCAAAAGCAGGGGTTGTAAATTTAACAAAGGCTATGGCTATTGATCATGGTCCAGAAAATATTCGCGTAAATTGCATTTGTCCTGGAGATACAGATACGCCATTACTTCGTGGAGAAGCAAAACAATTAAATATAGATGAATCAAGTTTCTTACGTAGTTCAGCTATTGATAGACCGTTAGCAAGATTAGGAACACCTGAAGATATTGCTAAAGGGGTACTATTCCTTGCAAGTAATTTATCTGCTTGGGTTACAGGAACGACATTAACAGTTGATGGTGGCGGCTTAGCCTAAAAATAATTATAGAGGGAGGCAAATTAAATGAGTAAAAAGGTCCATCCATATATCCCTAATATGGTATCTGAGGTAAAGCAAGAAATGTTAGATGAAATTGGTGTTCACTCCGTTGAGGAGCTTTATTCGTGTATTCCGGAGGATTTACATTTTAAAGGTACCATGAATATTCCAAAAGCTTTGAATGAATTAGAGTTACGACGCCATATTGAGGGTCTTTTAAATAAAAATGTAAGTACCAATGAATATATTAATTTTCTAGGAGCTGGTTGCTGGCAACACTTCATACCAGCCGTATGTGATGAAGTGAATCAACGTGCAGAATTTTTAACAGCTTATGCAGGAGAGCCTTATGAGGATCATGGACGCTTTCAAGCATTATTTGAATATCAAAGCTTAATGGCGGAGCTTGTGGATATGGAAGTAGTGAATGTTCCTACATTCGATTGGGCCCAAGCTGCATCTACATCAATTCGTATGGCGAGTCGGATTACAAAGCGTACGAAAATATTACTTGCTAATACACTTTCTCCTGAACGCAGAAAAGTTATTACAAACTATGGTACACCACAGTTATCATTTGAAGGAATAAAATTCAATCTTAATACAGGATTAATGGACTTAGCCGATTTAGAAGCAAAGTTGTCAAACGAAGTTGCAGCTATTTACTTTGAAAATCCATCCTATTTAGGTTTTATCGAGTCGCAAGGTCAGGAAATTTCACAACTTGCTAAAAAATATGGGGTACTTATGATAGTAGGAGTTGATCCAAGTTCTCTAGGGGTATTGGCACCACCAAGTCAATATGGAGCGGATATCGTCTGTGGAGATCTTCAACCATTAGGTATGCACATGAATTATAGTGGAGGGCAAGCTGGATTTATTGCAACATATAATGATCCAAAATTTGTTAATGAATATCCATCACGATTGTTCGGTATTATTCCGACTGTAAAGAAAGGTGAATATGGTTTTGGTGACATTGCCTATGATCGTACGTCCTTTGCAGATAGAGAAAACGGTAAGGAGTCTGTAGGCACACAAACAGCTCTTTGGGGGATTACAGCAGGTGTGTATTTATCATTAATGGGACCAAATGGCATGTACGAGTTAGGTCAAGCCATTATGCAAAACAGTCAGTATGCAGTAATGCAATTGAATTCTATTAACAATATTCGGGGTTCAAGAATTACCTCTCCATTTTTCAAAGAGTTCATTATAGATTTTAACGATACAGGATTAACAGTAGAAGAAATAAATTCACGATTACTTGAGCAAAAAATCTTCGGTGGTAAAGACTTATCGTTGGAATTTCCTGAATACGGTCAAGCAGCACTTTATTGTGTAACTGAAGTTCACACTAAAGAGGATATTGATAAGTTAATCAATGCTTTAGCTACAATTGTTGGATATTAAATAGGAAGAAAGGAGTTTTAACGTGGATAAGATTCTAAGAGAGAATGTAAATAAAGATTTTCATCAAGCTAAATGGAATGAACCTATCATTTTTGAGTTACATCAATCAGGAGAAGTTGGAGTAGAAGTTCCGCAACCTTCAAATGAGATTGTAGAAGCAGTCGGTGATGGTGTTTCATCCTTACCTCAGAAAATGAAAAGAGTAAATAAACCAAATTTACCAGAAATAGGACAAGCGCGGGTGTTACGACATTATGTAAGACTATCGCAAGAAACATTAGGCTCTGATTTTAATGTTGAAATTGGACAAGGCACTTGTACGATGAAGTATATTCCAAAAATTAATGAATTGCTTATTCGTAATCCTAAAATAATGGAATTACATCCTTTACAAGAGGGTAGTACTGTCCAAGGAATGCTAGAAATTATTCACAATTTGGACTTAGCGATGCGTGAAATTTCGGGGATGGATTGTTTCTCTTTCCAACCAAGTGGTGGTACACAAGCGTTGTTTGCGATGGCATCGATTGTACGCAAATATTTTGAAGTAAAAGGTGAAGCAGATCAACGTAATGAAATTATTACAACCATCTTCTCACACCCTTCTCAAGCAGCAACCGCAGTAGTAAAAGGTTATAAAATAATAACTATTCATCCAGATAAAAATGGTTTTCCGGATATTAATAAATTGAAAGAAGTTGTATCCGAAAGAACAGCTGGTTTTGTTGTAGCTAACCCTGAAGATACAGGGATTTATAATTCTAAAATTAAAGAATTTACGAAAATAGTGCATGATGTTGGTGGAATTTGTTACTACGATCAGGCAAATGCCAATGGACTGTTAGGAATCACACGTGCAAGAGAAGCAGGTTTTGACATGTGTTTTTTCAATCTACACAAAACATTTGCAGCACCTCACATGTGTGGAGGGCCAGCAACAGGGGCTCTTGGGGTCACAGAAGAACTAAAGCCTTATTTGCCAGGTCCAATTGTTGAGAAAGAGGGAGACCAATATGTGTTAAATGATCAATTAGAGCATTCGATTGGAAAAGTACGATTATTCCATGGGGTAGCTCAAACGATTTTGCGTTCTTATGCTTGGATTAGAGCATTAGGCACAGATGGACTTAAAGCTGTGGCAGAAACAGCCGTATTAAATAACAATTATCTGTATAGTAAAGTATCAAAAATTCGTGGTGTAAGTGTGCCGTATATACAAGGGCAAAGATTAGAGCAAGTTCGTTATAGTTGGGAGCAGTTGGAGAAAGAAACAGGTGTTACAACAGAGGATGTACAGCGCCGAATGACTGACTTTGGTTTACATTACTGGACTAGTCATCATCCTTATATTGTTCCACAACCATTTACACTTGAACCAACAGAATCTTATTCTAAGGCAGATTTAGATGAATATATTCAAGCGCTTGAGCAGATTTCTAAAGAAGCATACGAAACGCCAGAAATTGTTAAAGCAGCACCGCAAAATAGCACAATTCATCAGTTAATTGAAGCAGACTATTTAGATGAGCCTTCTAAATGGTGTATTTCATGGAGGGTATATCTACAAAAGGTGAAAAATAAAAAAGAATTAATTAATAACCATTAGGGAGGTGTTTGAATGAGAACCAATCATAGAAGTTTAAAAAATAAGAGAGTAGTTATTACAGGAGGTGCTAGTGGTATAGGATTAGCCACAGCACAACGTTTTATAGAAGAAGAATCGATAGTGGCTATTTTAGATATTAATAAAGAGGGTATTGAACAGTCGATAAAAGAAAATCCCGGAATTGCTAAAGGCTATGTAGTAGATGTTAGTAATCCTGAAAATGTAAACGCTGTTTTTGAGAATATAAAAAGAGATTTAGGTGGTGTAGATGTTTTTATTGCGAATGCAGGTATTAGCATTCGCAATAAGTTTCTTGATATTAGTCCTGAACAATGGAGTAAAGTATTAAACATTAATCTTAACGGGGTATTTTATACTTCACAAGCAGCCGCAAAAATTATGGTGGAGCAGGGCAAGGGTGTCATACTTATGACAGCGTCTACAAATGGAGTGACAGGACATCCATTCTATGCTGACTACAATGCTTCCAAAGCAGGGGTTAATCTTTTAGCACGAACAATGGCATTGGAGCTTGCTCCAAATATCCGAGTTAATACGATATGCCCTGGATACGTACTAACCCCTATGCAAATGGCTGAGTATACCCCAGATATGTTGGAAGTTGTAAATGAAGGTATCCCTCTGAAACGACATGCAGATCCTAAGGAAGTCGGAGCATTATACGCTTTCCTTGCTTCGGATGATTCATCTTATATTACCGGACAAACAATTGCTATTGATGGTGGAGAACTAGCTTAATTAAATGGAGGGGTTATTTGATGAAGAAAAATAGATTCTATTTATTATTGGTGTTGGTTATTTCGCTAATGGCGGCATGTTCGGAAAATAAAACAAATACACAAGTTCCAGCTACTGCGGATGCAAAAAGTGAGGATCAGGATAAAAGTGTAACAACAGAAATGAAATTGGTTAAGGATGGTAAGTTAACATTTGCAATGAGTGGTTTACTAAAACCATTAAATTATAAGGAAAATCAAGAATTAGTAGGCTTTGATGTTGAAATAGGGAAAGAAATTTCAAAAAGGATTGGGCTTGAAGCAAATCCTGTAACAAATCCATGGGAAACAATTATTCAAGGGTTACGAGGTAATAAATATGATGCCATTATTGGCAGTATGACAGCTACTGAGGAAAGGTCTAAACAGGTCGACTTTTCAATCCCTTATTATGTTTCAGGTGCTACAGTATTTATCTCGAGTGAAAATAAGGAGATTAAAACGGTAGAAGATTTAAAGGGGAAAACGATAGGCGTGATGCAAGCTAGTACGTATGTTGAAGATGCAAAGAAATATACAGATAAAATCAAAGAATTCCCTAGTGAAATCTATGCATTACAGGATCTTCCACCAGGTCGGCTAGATGCAGTAATTACTGATAGAATTGTAGGTATTTCAGCAATGCAAGAATCAGGATTGAAGATTCAAGCCCTAGGAGAGGTCATTAAAAGAGAAGAAATTGCAGTGGCGATTAATAAAGATAATGAAGTTTTATTAGAAGCGATTAATAAGGCGATTGAAGAGATGGTTAAGGATGGAACGTATAAAGAAATAAGTATGAAATGGTTTGGGAAAGACTTGTTAGAATAACTGTTAAAAATAGTGTGCCTAGTATGCTAAAGACGTACTAGGCATAGCTATTAATTGTTCTAAAATATTAAAATTGTAGACTAAATAGATTGAAAATTCTTTCTATTTTACTTCCCACCAAAATCTAATTTTATTAATAAATTTTAGCTATCTATAGGAGTGTTTGTCTTTTACGTCCACATACTTAAAAGAGGTTAGGTGATTAATATGGATTTTCTCACAAATGTAACATCAATATTTCAAAAGCATGGCATTGAGTTTTTAAAAGCGACAGTTTTAACGATTGAATTAACCATTGTTTCTTTATTTATTGCTTGTGTGATTGGGTTAGTGTTTGCCTTCTTCAAAGTATCCAATATAAAAATCTTGGAAAGTATTGCTAACGGCTACATTTTTGTTGTTCGAGGTATGCCATTAATAGTACAACTTATGTTCTTGTATTACGGTATTTCTAGTATTTTCACTTTATCAGACTTTGCAGCAGGATCCATTGCGCTCGGAATTCATTCAGGAGCATATATTGCAGAAATTTTTCGTGGATCCATTCAATCTATTGATAAAGGCCAAATGGAGGCTGGTCGATCATTAGGAATGACATATTTTAAAACAATGAGAAGAATTATTTTACCACAGAGTTTTAAAAGAGCTATTCCAGCATTGGCTAATCAATTTATCATAGGGTTAAAAGATTCGTCTTTAGTAGCTTATATCGCAGTATCAGAATTGTTTAACCATGCACTGTCAACTCAAGCATACAACTATATGCCTCTTGAAACATACTTTGTTGTGGGAATTTACTATTTAATTTTAGTCTTATTATTCACGCTGTTATTTAATAAACTTGAAAGTCGACTGGATGTTGGAAGGAGGAAAAAACGTGATAAAGTTGAAATCGCTTTCTAAATCATTTGGTGACTTAGAGGTTTTAAAAGGTATAAATCTTGAAATTAATAAATCAGAAGTGGTTGTTCTAATAGGGGCTAGTGGATCAGGGAAGAGCACTTTATTACGATGTATGAATTTTTTGGAGATATTAGATTCAGGTACGATAAGCATTAATGATGAGATTATTGATGTAAAAAGAACTAATTTAAATCATGTAAGAGAAAATATGGGGATGGTATTTCAACATTTTAATTTATTTCCCCATTTAAGTGTTTTACAAAATGTAATAGAAGCACCAATTCAGGTGAAAAGGCAAAGTAAAGAGGAAGCGATTAAATTTGCTATGAATTTGTTAACACGAGTAGGTCTTGCTGATAAAGCCAATTACTATCCTGAACAACTATCTGGTGGTCAAAAACAACGAGTTGCTATTGCTAGAGCACTGGCAATGAATCCAAGTGTTATGTTATTTGATGAACCAACATCAGCATTGGATCCTGAGTTGGTAGGAGAAGTCTTAGAAACGATGAAAAACCTTGCTAAAGACGGAATGACGATGGTCGTCGTAACCCATGAAATGGGCTTTGCTAAGGAAGTTGCGGATAGGGTGATTATGTTAGCAGATGGCAAAATTATTGAAGAGGGCTCTCCAGTAGAAATTTTTAAAGCGCCAAAACAAGAAAGAACGATTAAGTTTTTGCAACAAGTTTTATAATTATTATCTTTAATTAGGGGATGATGAGAGATGTTAAAAACGTATGAAGAAGTATTAAAGGTTACGAACGAACTTGTAAATATTGAAAGCATTGTTAATACTGAAGGAGAAATTAACATATCAAAGTCATTGGCTAAAACAATTTCTAATTTACCTTATTTCCTGAAAAATCCTAAATATGTGTTTACTTCACGAACAATAGATGATGAGGTTGAAAGGTACAATGTGTTTGCATTTGTAAAAGGTACTAAAGGAGATAGTAATAAAACGGTTGTGCTAATGGGACATACAGATACGGTGGGTATCGATGATTATAATAGTTTGAAAGAGAAGGCTTGTTTACCTAATGAACTTCATGAAGCGTTAAAGGGTGAAAAAGTTCCGCCGTTGGTTCGAGAGCATTTAGAATCAAATGAATGGTTATTTGGAAGAGGAACACTTGATATGAAGAGCGGTGTTGCAAGCCATTATTATCTATTAAAATATTATTCTGAACACCCAGAGGAACTGAATGGAAATATCGTATTTTTTGCTGAATGCGATGAAGAGGATAGTTCTCATGGAGTATTGTCTGGTTTAAATGATTTAAAAATGTTAAAAGTAGAGCATGGATTTGATTACGCGGCATTAATTAACTCCGATTTCGTTGCTCCTAAGTATGAGGGGGATGAAAGTAGATATATATATAAAGGTAGCGTTGGTAAGCTACTCCCTTCTTTTTATATAACTGGGGTGGAAAGCCATGTAGGCTCTAGTTTTGAAGGAATCGACCCTAACTATATTGCTGCGGAGTTAACTAGACAAATTGCATATAACCCAGAGTTATGTGATAAATCGTTAGGAGAAACACCGATGCCACCTGTAAGTTTGAAGCAAACTGATTTTAAAGAGACTTATACAGTTCAGACAGCTCTTGCTTCATATGTATATTATAATTTCTTTGTGCAATCATGGTCACCTAAAGATGTGTTAGAAAAGCTAAAAGTCCATGCTGAAATTGCATTTAATAATGCAATAGCTAATTTAAATAATCATTATAAGAGATATTGCGAAATTAGTGGGCAGGAATATACAAAATTGCCATGGAAGACGAGGGTATTATTCTATGAAGAATTAGAACAATCAATTATTGTTGAATATGGGGACAATTACAAAGAGCATATAAAAAATTTTAAACACGAATTATTAAAAAATAAAGAGTTAGATGTACGCATGTTTTCTGCAAAAGTGGTAGAAGAAGTTTGGAAGTGGACCAAGGATAAGAGTCCTGCAATCATTATTTTTTATTCTTCATTGTACTCACCATGTGTAGAAGTAACTGGTAAAAATGAAAAAGAAAAAAATTTACTAACCGCTTTAGATTATGCAGTAGAAAAAGTTCAACCATATTATGATAAGCCTATTGTACAGAAAAATTATTTCCCTCATATTTGTGATATGAGTTGCGTGGCTATAAATGTCGATGAAGATAGTGTGAATTCAGTTGTTAACAATAACCCTAGCTGGAGAACTAAACATTATGTAAATTATGATGCCATTAGAGAACTAAATATCCCTGCAATCAATATTGGACCATATGGATATGATGCACATAATAGATATGAAAGAACAGAATTGAAATACACTATGGAAATAATGCCTAATTTAACAAAGCTAGTAATAGATAAATTACTTGAAAATTAAAGAGTTAATATTCATTTAAAGTAGCATCATGAACATGCAAACATGCAAAGGAGATAACTGCTGTGATGAATTAATATGACCTTCAATGACCAGTTCTACATGCATCCGTTTTAGTGATTATAGAACGTTTCGGATCTAAGCGAGGGTTAGGTCAGAAACATCTCGATTGGGGGATGATTAATCGTGCCATTACGGGACGTCATTCCTTTTTTACTTCTTGTTGATAATACAAATTATAGAGTCTCAATTTATATGCAAGGTAACTTTTTCTGACAGATGATGTGACTGAAGAAGTGTACCTAAGATAAAAAAATGTAGACGCAATAATTTTTAAACTCTAATTTATTCTCATACTTGTTTGGCGGGGCTTTTGCTTATCTAATTTTTTTCTTCTATATAATAACTTATTTTTGTTCACATAAAAAACACCTTCACGTTGATTGTTCGGGATGCTTATCCCCTTATTTCAACGTAAGGTGTTTTCATTTGTATCAGTTTTTAGATTAGTGCATGGTAAAAAAACAAATCAAGGATTATTTATAGAGTAGATCTTCTGCTAAATGAGTAAACACTTCACCGATTATCGACACTTCATCATAGACCGAGGAACCTGTATTTTCCTCAGGTTGAGCAAAAGGAATTTGAGCGATTACATCTGTCTGTAATAAATCTGCTAATTGTTCGGCTCCACCTTGTCCAAATAGATAGTTTTTTTGACCGTCAGCGCCTTCAAAATAGGCCATGTTTTCAACAACACCAAGAATCCTGTGTTTCGTATGTTGCGCCATCAAGCCTGCACGAGATGCAACATGAGAAGCGGCAAGATGCGGTGTTGTCACGATGATTTCTTGGGCTTGTGGAATCATCGCAGCCATATCAATTGCAACATCTCCTGTACCAGGTGGTAAATCGATGAGGAGGTAATCTAAATCTCCCCATAGCGTGTTGACAAGGAAATTGCGAATCCACTTATTGAGCATAGGACCACGCCACATAACAGGCTGGTTGTCATTTGTAAAAAAGCCCATCGACATTATTTTTACGCCGTGACGTTCTACTGGAATCGCCGTTTGATCAAGCATGGTAGGCTTTTGATCAATCTTCATCATGGCAGGGATGCTGAAACCATAAATATCAGCATCTAAAATACCTACACGTTTGCCAAGACGAGCAAGTGCAACCGCTAAATTAATGGTCACCGTAGACTTTCCAACACCGCCTTTACCACTTGTAATGGCAATGAATTGAACACCAGAATTAGGCAGTAGCATGTTTGGCATTCCTTGATCAGTCACATTCTTTGCCTGTAGAGAGGCGGTTAAAGTGCGGCGCTCCTGATCTGTCATAGAGCCAAAGCTAATGGTAACAGTGGAGGCACCAAGCGCTTGTATGGCCTCCTCCACATCTTGCTGTATTTTCGCCTTTAACGGACATCCTGGTATGGTCAAAATAATATCCAGCGCTATATGGTTGTCATGTATATGAATGTTTCGCACCATATTCAAATCTACAATACTCTGATGTAGCTCAGGATCATTTACCTGTTTCAATGCGTTTACAACATTTTCTTTTGTTAACATTTAGGAACCACCTTATTCTTTTAAGCCTTTGCCGAGTCCCTTTAAGAAATGAACCCCAAAATTGAGCGCACGATTGACATCTGGATCGTTTATCATTTTCATGAGCTTAAAGGCACTGACCTTTTCATTAGATTCAAGTGCTTTACTTGCTTCATCTACGCCTGTATTTAAGCCTTCAATCAGCTTAGTCGTTGTTTCAGGATTGAGCTCCGTCAATGCTCCCGCAACACCCATTAAATTGTTAATGATATTGGTTACAGGCTTACGTGTTAATTGTCCAAGTGCAATATGTGCCACTTCCTCTTTGGCTTCAAGTAGCTTCATTGCTGCTTCTAGTGCACCGATATCATTTAATTCAGCCATAATACTAAACACCTGATTGACGGCTTCTTCATTTTCAGAAAGTAGTTCTTTTAGATTATCTAATTTTTGTTCTTTTAGTTGTTCTTCTGTTAATTGTTGTTTTTTAATGCCTGTAATGGGTACAGCCATGCTCTCACTCTCTTTCGTTTATGGTTGTTAAGTGAACGTAGCCAGGACGATTCCATTTTCGTTGTACCTCAACACCATTTTGAGGATGACGCTTTTTATAGCGTGGGTTTGTGCGAGGAAGTGGTGATTTACCTTTTGCTTTTAGCACTTCTACTCGTACTTTTGTTTGTTTATAAGCTGGTGTTGACGTATTCACATCTGCTGCAGGGCCAGTTAGGAAGTTGATGGCTGAATCTTTGCTAACAGAGTTCATTGGTAAGAATAATTCGTTTCCTTGTACGCGATCTGTAACAAGAGCATTTAGCTTCAAGGCACCATATGGAGACACTAAACGAAGTAGGGCTCCATCTGCAATGCCTCGTTCTTTCGCCAATTCTGGTGATACTTCAACGAAAATTTCAGGTACTTTCGATTGAATACCTTTCGATTTATTTGTTAGATTTCCTTCATGGAAGTGTTCAAGCATACGGCCATTATTAATATGACAATCGTATTGTGCTTCAAACTCAACAGGCTGCACCCAATCATTTAAAGCAAAACGAGCTTTCTTATCAGGGAAGTTAAAGCCATCTTTATATAATAATGGTGTATCTTTACCATCATGGCTACCCCAACAGAAGCTTCCCCAGCCTTCAAGAACATCATAGTTGGCTTGTGAGAAGAGGGGAGACAGGCTCGCCATTTCATCAAAAATGTCGCTTGGGTGATCATAATGCCAATCTGCCCCTAAACGACGAGCAACCGCTTGCAATATTTCCCAATCTGCTTTCGACTCACCAAGTGTTGGTAATACTTGATACAGGCGTTGAACACGACGTTCCGTATTCGTAAATGTACCTTCTTTTTCAAGCGAAGGCGCAGCAGGTAAAATCACATCTGCATATTGTGCTGTGCGTGATAGGAAACAATCTTGGACAACGAAAAAGTCAAGCTGTGAAAGCACCTCATCTACATGGTTGGCATTACAGTCAACAAGTGCCATATCTTCGCCCACTAAATACATCGCTTTCATTTTTCCTTCCATGATCGCATCTAACATTTGCATATTATTTCGACCAGGCTGTGGTTGAATAGGGACACCATAGGCTTTTTCGAATTTTGCACGTGCCTCGTCATCTGTGACTCTTTGATAGCCTGGCAATAGATTTGGAAGTGTCCCCATATCGCAGGCACCTTGCACATTGTTATGGCCGCGAAGTGGGTAGGCACCAGCACCTGGACGACGATAGTTTCCAGTTGCTAAAAGTAAATTTGAAATCGCTGCGGATGTATAGGAGCCACCAGTATTTTGTGTTACACCCATGCCCCAAAGAACACATGTACCATCTGCATCACGAATCATTTCAGCTACTTCGATCAATGTTTCCTTACTAATACCAGTCATTTCTTGTGCATATTCAAGTGTATAGGTTGCAAGTACTTGTTTAAAATCATCATAATGAAGGACGTTTTCTTGAATAAACGCTTCATCATGCCAACCTTGATCAATGATATATTTGGTAACAGCCATTAACCAAACTTGGTCAGTACCTTGCTTTGGACGCATAAAGATGTCGGAACGCTCTGCCATTTCATGCTTACGAATATCAGCAACAATTAATTTCTGACCATGTAATTTATGTGCACGTTTCACACGTGTTGCTAAAACAGGATGTCCCTCAGCTGGATTAGCCCCAACAATAATGACAAGTCCAGCCTTAGCAATATCTTTGATCGTACCAGCATCTCCTCCCATGCCAACTGTACGTAATAAACCATCAGTTGCAGGAGATTGGCAATAACGAGAACAATTATCGACATCGTTTGTGCCAAATAATTGACGGGCCATTTTTTGAATTAAGTAATTCTCTTCATTTGTAATTTTAGAAGAGGAGATAAAGCCAACAGAACCTGGACCATATTGTTGTTGAATGCCACTTAGTTTTGTTGCAATTAAATCAAGTGCTTCATCCCACGATGATTCCACAAACTCATTATTTTTACGAATGAGTGGTTTTGTAATACGTTCCTCAGAATTGATAAAATCCCAGCCGAATTTCCCTTTGACACATGTAGAAATCGCATTTACTGGACCATCGGAAGGCTGTACTTTTAAAATTTTACGACCCTTTGTCCAAACTTCGAACGAGCAGCCTACACCACAGAAAGTACATACTGTTTTTGTTTTTTTGGTGCGCTTACTACGCATGGCTGCTTCCACTTCAGAAACGGCAAAAATACCACTATAGCCTGGTTCAACTTCCTTAATCAAACTGATCATCGGATCTAACATATCCTGTTTGAGGCCAGTCATAAATCCAGCCTCTCCAAGCATGGATTTTTCCATTAAGGCATTACATGGACATACGGTTACGCATTGACCACAACTTACACAGGAAGAATCATTGATAGCAACGCCCGTATCCCAAATGACACGTGGTCTTTCTGCTTCCCAATCAAGGGATAATGTTTCATTTACCTGTAGATTCTGACAAACCTCTACGCACTGACCACAAGCGATACATTGGTTAGGATCGTATCGATAAAACGGATGTGACATGTCTACTTCATGAGGTTCCACTTTTGGCTGGTAGGGATATTTTTGATGCTCGATTTCCATCATTTCGGCTGTGTTGTGTAAAGCACAATTGCCATTGTTGTTATCACAAACTGTACAATACAGTAAATGATTTTCGAGTAGACGGTCCATCGCTTCTGTTTGTGCCGCTTTTGCTTTGTCAGAAGTTAGGAATACATTCATGCCGTCTACTGCCTTTGTAGAGCAGGAACGAACTAATTGGCCATTCACTTCTACGATACATGTATCACATGTTTCAATGGGGTCAACAGCGGGCACATGACAAATCTGTGGATGCGGAATGTCATGTTGATTAATGGTATCAAGGATTGTAGCTCCTTCTTTTACTTCATACGGTACGCCATTAATATTAATTTGAGTCAAGGTAACTTCCTCCTTTTGCACTTTGAGACGAATCGGATAACATGGTACAGCTTAAGACAAAAGGGAATAACAAATCGAGTTGGTGATTGTTGAAAAGATTGTCTTGTTATCATTGTAATTCCCAATGGTTCTTGAAGCTACCTCAAAATAGGTAAATTGCTAGATCATAACATGTTATCCATGTCTCGGTTTTGAAAAAATAAAAAAATCCACCATGAAATTACATGTCCGAGACATGCTAATAATTCATGGTGGATAAAATTCTTAGCAGGTCTTGCTAAAAACTCAATCTACTTTTATTTTTTAATTACAATAGAATTCAACTATTAAAAACACTATGCAACATCGTAACATAGGGTTCAAAATAAATTAATTCCATTTGTGATATGAATATTATAGCCCTTTCCTTCAAAATGAACAATATTTATCATAAAATTTATTAAATGAGAATTATTATCAAAAAGTATTTTCTCTTTTATTTTTTTAAAAGTTGCTATATCATTAACAAACTGTAAGGGTGGCCTACATAACCATTTGCCTAAAAAAGTTTAATTATGATGGGAGAATCGTTGCTATGTCTAAAAAAATCCACGAATTTAATGACATGATTCGAAAGTTAAGAAAGGAAGTATTTGGTAAAGGTCCTGAACGTATTCATACTGTTTTTGTCGAGAATATGGCTGTATCTACCTTATACGGAAATATCACTCCGACAGAAAAATTTATTGCCAGTACACCAGAAGGGCTGAAAATGGTGCATGCTGCAAGGACGAGTATGATTCAAGATTTATATAGACAATCGCCACCAGAGGGTATGGAAGAATTGATGGGCAGCAAATTACTTCACTTATTTTCAGATATTAAAATTGAAGAGGATTTTGCGATTTCCGTCTTTGTTTTTGAAAAGCATATCAGTGAATAAAGGGGATGCCTTATGGATCGAGCAATGACAAGAAAAATTGTGCGTGTTGAAGGACAACGAGTGACAGAAATGGTTGATTTAATTGTTTCAGAATACGCTGTTACCGTAAAAATTAATCAGCAGGAATTTGTCACGATGGTCTGTACACCCGAGTATGTAGAAGATATGGTTATTGGCTACTTAGCTTCTGAACGAGTGATTCGTAGTTTTGAGGATATTGAGGAAATTTGGCACCAAGAGAAAGAGGGTTTTGTGCATATTAAAACAAAGCATATTAATCCTTATTACCAACAGACGCAAAACAAGCGCTATATTACGTCTTGCTGTGGGATGAGTCGACAAGGCTTTGTGTTTACGAACGATGCATTAGTAGCGAAAAAAATGGATCAAGTCCATGTGCAAATAACGACCGAAGATTGCTTCCGTTTAATGTATGCGATGCAGGATAGTGCAGATATTTTTAAGAAAACGGGTGGGGTGCATAATGCTGCACTATGTGATGTAAATGGCATCGTCCTAAGTCGCATGGATATTGGACGTCATAATGCTTTGGATAAAATTTACGGCTATTGCCTACGCAACAACATCCGTATGGAAGATAAAATTATCGTCTTTAGCGGACGAATATCATCGGAGATTTTACTAAAGGTTTCCAAAATAGGCTGTGCCATCGTGCTATCTAAATCAGCACCCACAGAATTAGCATTGCAATTAGCAGAGCAGCTTGGTATTACGACGGTTGGCTTTATTCGGCAACAGACATTGAATATTTATACACACCCACAACGCATCCTATTACCAGCTAATGAATTGAAAGAAGGAGATTAGATGACGAATCTACAAGACCAATTACACAGACCGTTAAGAGATTTAAGAATATCCGTGACAGATCGTTGTAATTTTCGCTGTCGATATTGTATGCCAGCAGAAGTATTTGGTCCAGATTACGCATTTTTACCGTCTGATAAAATATTAAGTTTTGATGAAATTGAACGATTAGTAAAAATCTTTGTTTCATTGGGCGTGAAAAAAATACGGATTACAGGTGGGGAACCCTTACTACGTCGTGATTTGCCCGAATTAATTGCCCGTATTCACCGCATAAAAGGTGTAGAAGATATTGCTTTAACAACCAATGGCTCGTTATTAAAAAAATACGCACACTCATTGGCACAGGCAGGCTTAGCCCGAGTTTCTGTTAGTTTAGACTCGCTTGATGATGAGCGTTTTATCGAGATGAATGGTCATAGAGGCAAGGTATTGCCAGTGTTAGAGGGAATTGAAAAGGCTGCAGAAGCGGGCTTACAAGTAAAAATTAATATGGTTGTTCAAAAAGGGAAAAACGAACAAGATATTGTTACCATGGCGCAGTTTTTTAAAGAAAAACAGCATATTCTACGCTTTATTGAATATATGGATGTAGGGAATTCGAACGGCTGGCGTTTGGATGATGTGGTGTCCAAAAAAGAGATTATTGAGCAAATCCATCAGTTTACGCCGTTACAACCAGTAGCTCCCAATTATAAAGGAGAGGTGGCAACGCGTTATCAGTATCAAGATGCTCAAGGTGAGATTGGTGTAATTTCATCTGTAACGGATTCATTTTGCTCCAATTGCTCACGTGCTCGTCTCTCTGCAGAAGGTTCATTATACACTTGTTTATTTGCAACAGAAGGCACGGATTTAAGGGAATTGTTACGTTCAGGGCAAGATGATGCTGCCATCATCAAGTGCATAACGAACGTTTGGGAAACAAGAAATGATCGTTATTCCGATGAACGCAATGAACAAACGATGGCAAAAAGGAAAACGTCAAAAATTGAAATGTCTCATATTGGGGGGTAGCGTGTAAAAAACAGAAAAAAATCGGCACAATAATGCCGAATTTTTTCTGTTTATTTATGCACAAAAGTGCCACTTTTCCCACCTGTTTTTTCAACAAGGTAAGTTTCTTTGATGACCATCGTCTTATCAACGGCTTTGCACATATCATAAAAAGTTAGTGCTGCGACAGACACAGCAGTGAGAGCTTCCATTTCAACACCCGTTTTTCCACTGCATTTAACAGTGGCTTGAATATGGAGCTCATAGCCATTCTCTGCTTTTTCATAGTCAAACTGGAAATCCGTACCCTGTAGCATGATGGGATGGCACATGGGAATGATATCAGCTGTTTTTTTAGCTCCCATAATCCCTGCAATTTGCGCAACTTGCGTCGGATCACCTTTTTTAATGCCACCTTGTTGGATGGCTTCATAGACCGCATCGGATAAAAGAATCGTACTGCGCGCAATGGCTGTACGTGTTGTGATTTCTTTTGCGGAGATATCGACCATTTTAGGACGACCTTCTTCGTTCCAGTGTGTAAAATTATTCATTATTAAACTCCTTTTTACTTGTTTGTGACCAGTCTTGTTGTGCGTTGATATTGATAAATGTTGAGCTATCGTCATCAAAAGAGACATAACAAACACGAAGTTGCTCTAAAAGCACTTTCATACTCCGTTTGTTTTGTGCCGTTAATTGTGTCGCCTTTGGTAAAGCAGTACGTCGATATAATGCAGCTAATGGCTGATCACGTAGCCCTTGCGTCGGAACAATGGCATCATAAGTGTCATTAATCAAACCTACCATTTTTTGGATAAATTCTGCATTCATATAAGGCATATCGCTTGCTACGACAAAAAACCATTCCACATCAGGATAGGCTGTCATGATATGATGCAAAGCAAAAAGAGGGCCTTGATGTGGCTGCTTTTCAATGACCCATTGGACATTTTCCTGTCCAAACTGATATTGTAAGTGCGCATTTGTAGCGATAATAAGAGGATCCAGCTGATTTTTTTGCAGGGCTATGAGACTATGTTTATATAATGGCTGTCCAGCAAACATCTCAAACATTTTTGGCTGACCATAGCGAGAGGATTGACCACCAGCTAACACAATACCAGCAATTTTCATAAGCGCTTCAGCTCTCCGACAAAATGTTGGACAGTAGGTACTATGAGCTTCGACATAGCCAAAGTCACTGCATTTGTGGAGCCTGGTAAAACATAAATGGCTGTTTGCTGAAGGCTTCCAGCGGTGGCACGACTAAACATCGCCTTTGGGCCAATTTCTTCATAGCTGAGCATTCGAAATAATTCACCAAACCCCATCATTTCTTTTTCAAACAGAGGCAGAATGGTGTCATAGGTTTGGTCTCTTGGTGTAAACCCTGTTCCACCCGTAACGATAATGGTATTAATTGTTGGATCGCTGCACCAATTTTTAACATGACGAGCGATATCGAGCGGTTCATCCTTTGTTAGTTGGTAGTCTACAACTTCAAATGCAGCTTCCTGTAGAAAGGACTGAATACGCTGACCAGCATGATCATCTGTCTTTGTGCGTGTATCACTGACCGTTAAAATGGCAACTTGAATTGGTTGCTGCTGATGTGTTGGATGCACAGTAAGACCTCCTTCAAATGCGTTTTTGCTAAAAAACATTGCTTTTATTATAATGCTATAAATGAAAAGGTCAAACGAAAATTCATAGAAAGAAAGGCCACATACGTATGCAAAATAGATATTCTAGACAACAATTATTTCACCCTATCGGACAAACTGGGCAACAATCCCTTCAGCAAAAACACGTCCTTATCATAGGTGCGGGGGCATTGGGGAGTGCTAGTGCAGAAGCGCTTGTGCGAGCAGGTATTGGCAGGCTGACACTCATTGATCGTGATTATGTAGAGTGGAGTAATTTACAAAGACAGCAATTATATACAGAGCTAGATGCACAAGAAAAAATGCCCAAAGTTATCGCAGCTAAAAAGCGTCTCCAACAAATAAACACAGAGGTAGAAATTCATGTCGGCATTATGGATGCTTGTACAGAGACCTTGCTACCATTACTAGAAGATGTTGATGTGATGGTCGATGCGACCGATAATTTTGATGTTCGTTTTGTCATGAATGACCTTGCGCAAAAATATCGTATTCCTTGGGTATATGGCTCTTGTGTTGGTAGTTATGGTGCGACTTACACGGTTGTACCAGGTAAAACGCCTTGTTTGCATTGCTTATTAAAAGTGATGCCCCATACAGGGATGACTTGTGATACCGTTGGCATTATTAGTCCAGCAGTTCAAATTGTTGCTGCTTATCAAGTGGCTGAGGTTTTCAAGCTGCTTGTTGGAGATGACAAAGCCTTACGAAAAAGCTACTTAACGTTTGATGTTTGGCAAAATCAACACTATGAAATCAATGTGGAGAAAATAAGGCAGGGTGATTGTCCATCTTGTGGCGACAAGCCGACCTATCCTTACTTATCCTACGAAAATCAAACGAAATTACAGATCCTTTGTGGCCGAGACGCGGTACAAATTCGACCACCAAAGCCCATTTACTATTCGCTTGATCAGCTGGCAAATCAGCTCCGTTCCTACGGAGAAGTCCAGGTTAATCCTTATTTGCTATCTTGCCAAGCGGACGATTACCGAATCGTTATTTTCCAAGATGGGCGAGTTGTGATACATGGTATACAAGATATACAGAAAGCCAAAAGCATTTATTATCGTTTATTAGGTTAGGGAGTGTACCAAATGGTAGAAAAAAGACAACCAATTCCTGTGGCAGAAGCCGTTCATCGTGTAATGGACTATGCCTTTCAAGCAAAAAAGGAGCATGTGTCATTAACGCAAGCACATGGACGCTTTATAGCACAAGCTATTAGAGCCGATCATGATGTACCTGCTTTTGATCGTTCACCGTATGATGGCTATGCCATTCGTTCCGTCGATAGCCAAGAGGCATCTTCACAGCATCCAGTCCGCTTTCAAGTCGTTGGAGAAATTGGCGCAGGCTATGTCTATGAAGACGTAGTTGGCGATTATCAAGCAGTCCGCATTATGACCGGGGCGCCGATACCGCAAGGATGTGATGCAGTGGTCATGCTAGAATTAACCCAAACATTCGAAGAAAATCATCAAAAGTATATGTCGATTAAACGACCTTTTGAAGCAGGTACTAATATTTCCTATAAAGGGGAAGATGTACAGCAAGGCGCAGTCCTCATTGAACAAGGCCAATATATTAACCCGGGTGTGATGGCCTTACTTGCTACTTTTGGCTATGAGCAAGTACCTGTTTATCGTAAAACAGTTATTGGTGTGCTTGCCACTGGTAGCGAATTACTAGAGCCAGGTGAAGCTTTACAGCCAGGCAAAATTCGCAATAGTAATGCCTATATGATAATGGCGCAAATTGAGCGTGCTGGGGCAGAAGTGAAATATTTCGGCAAGTTGAGCGATGATCTTACATTATGTATTGAAAACGTAGAAAAAGCCTTACAGGAAGTAGATATTTTAATTACAACGGGTGGCGTTTCCGTAGGTGATTATGATTATTTACCAGCTATTTATGAGGCGATCGATGCAAAGGTATTGTTTAATAAAATAGCGATGCGTCCAGGTAGTGTGACAACGGTTGCTGCTCGCAACGACAAATTATTATTTGGTCTTTCTGGTAATCCTTCAGCCTGCTATGTTGGCTTTGAGCTATTTGTACGTCCGATTATACGTTCTGCATATGGGCATACTCAACCACATTTACGCAGAGAGCCAGCGATTTTAGGGGCTGATTTTACAAAGCCAAATCCCTTTACACGCTTTGTACGAGCTCGTATCGAATATGAAAAAGGGAAGCTCGTAACTGTCCCATCTGGGTTCGATAAATCGAGTGCAGTTTCATCTTTAGCGACAGCCAATGCATTCATTGTTTTACCAGGTGGCTCTAGAGGCTATGAAAAGGGTATGCAAGTGGATGTCCTTTTGCTAGAAGATCTGCAAGGAAGTGAGTGGCCTTGGGACAATATCGAAAAATCTTACAGATAGTTGGCTATCAAAATAGTGGGAAAACAACATTGATGGAGCAATTGATCAGGCAGGCTACAATGGAAGGGCTAAGGGTAGGAACCATTAAGCATCATGGACATGGTGGAGTACCGACGATCGAAACTTCCAAGGATAGTAGTCGGCATGAGCAAGCAGGCGCGGTTGTCACAGCAGTGGAGGGGGCGGGTACTTTACGTATGAGTATCCACCAAAATAGCTGGCAATTGGCTGATATACTAGCGATTTATGAGTCCCTTCCACTGGATATCATGCTAATTGAAGGGTATAAAAATGAACATTATCCGAAGGTTGTGCTGCTGCGCACTGCACAGGATCAAGTACTACTACAGCAAGTAACCAATATCCTCTGTGTGATTTTTTGGCCAAGCTGTCCGCTTGATCTATCCCTTGCAATCCCTGCTTTTTCGATTTATGAAGAATCACAATATATGGAATTTTTGTTGACAGAAATGAGGGGAAAACTATGACGACAGCGTTATTTGAAGTTATCGATCAACCAATAGATGTGGAGGAAGTAAGACAAAAAGTCCTTAGTCGAAATGCTGGAGCCATCACATTATTCATCGGTACAGTGCGTGAAATGACAAATGGTAAAAAAACGATGCATTTGGAATATCAAGCCTATCCAGCAATGGCGATTAAAATGTTTGAACAGATTGCAAAGGAAATACAAGAAGAGTGGCCAGAAGCAAAAGTGGCCATCACCCATCGTGTCGGTCATTTAGCTGTTTCCGATATTGCCGTAGTGATTGCTGTGTCATCACCGCATCGTAAAATAGCTTACATGGCGAATGAATATGCAATTGATCGCATAAAACAAATCGTGCCCATATGGAAAAAAGAACATTGGGAGGACGGGACAGAGTGGATTGGTGATCAATTAGAAAATGTTCCCTATCCGCAAGGGAAACCAGCCATTCAGGAGGAGGAAAACCTGTGATTAACATTTTATTATTTGCTCACCTACAGGAAGCACTAGGTGAATCAAAGCTATCAGTAGAGCTGTCAGATGTGACAGTTGCGCAGTTAAAAGAGTGGATGGAAAAGCGCTACCCTCAGCTATCATTACAACAGATCATGACAGCGGTTAATGAGGAATTTGCAACGGATACGACGATTGTCAAATCTGGCGACACAATCGCCTTTATTCCACCGATCAGTGGGGGATGAGCAAAAAGAGGTAGTTGGCTTGAGCCAACTACCTCTTTTATACTTTCAGGATATGGATACTAAGAAGTAAAAGGAAGGAAATGGCGATCATACACAGAACCCATGTCCAGGCAAGGGGCATGTTTCCAGAATCGATGGCCATATATATTGCTAGTGGTGTTGTTTGTGTTTTCCCTGGAATATTTCCCGCAAACATAAGTGTCGCTCCAAACTCACCCAAAGCTCGTGTGAAGCTTAGAATCCCACCAGAAACAAGTGCCTTTAATGCAAGGGGAATGGACACGTAAAGAAAGACCTGCCATTCATTCGCTCCATCCACACGTGCTGCATTTTCAATATCTCGATCAACAGAGGCAAAGCCAGTTTTAGCTGATTGATACATTAATGGAAAGGCAACGATTGTAGAAGCGATGACGGCCGCCCACCATGTGAACATGATAGGTTGATCGAATAGCCAGATAATGATATCTCCTAACATACTATTTTTCCCGAAAATGACGATAAGCAGGAAACCGACTACTGTAGGAGGTAATACTAATGGTAATAGCAATACCGTTTCTAGCACTAGTTTGCCTTTGAAATCATGGGTTGCCATCCATTTACCCATTAAAATACCTGCTATAATAGCGATGATCCCTGCAACAAAAGCAATTTCGATCGAAAGCATAAGTGGAGACCAAAAATCGGTACTCATCTTTTATTGAGCCCCTTTAAATCCATACTTTTCAAAGACATCCATAGCTTCATCACTTTGTAAGAAGTGATAAAAATCCTCCGCCTCTTGCCCATGCTTACTAGCTTTTAGAACACCTACAGGATAAATAATCGGTGCGTGCATAGCATCATCGGCAGTTGCCACGACATTGACCTTATCAGAGACAAGGGCATCTGTTTTATAGACCATACCCGCATCCACATTTTCTGTTTCTGTATAAGTAAGTACTTGACGTACATCTTTTGTATACACTACTTTTGATTCGAGTGAATCCCACAGTTGCATATTTTTTAATGTGTCCACACCATACTGCCCAGCAGGAACCGTTTCGGGCGTACCGAGTGCAATTTTTCCTGCTTGTTGTAAATCTTCAAAGGATTGAATTTGCTTTTCATTGCTTTTAGGCACGATTAATACTAAATCATTGGCTAAAAGATCCGTTCCTAGCTTTTGATCGATCATTTCTTTCTCTACAAGCGCATCAAATTTATCCTTTGCTGCTGAAAAGAAAAGGTCTGCAGGAGCCCCTTGTAAAATTTGTTGCTGTAAAGCACCTGAACCTCCAAAGTTATAGAGGATTTTGATTGTATCGTGTTGTTGTTCATAAGTTGTTTTCAGTTCTTCTAAGGCATCCTGTAGACTAGCTGCCGCAGAAATTGTTAGTTCAACTGGTTCGTTTGTTGCCGCCTCTTGGTTACCACAGGCTGCTAATAGTCCGACTAGTACTAACATTGTCGCAAATAAACGATAATATTTTTTCACGATGAGTATACTCCTTTTATAACTCGTTATAACAAGACATAACTAATTATAATCAGATATAAATAAAAAAGAAAGTTAGTAAGGGGGAAAATGTCAAGATGTTCATAAGGCTATAAATACGTTACCATGTAAAATAGAGGCTTATAGGAGGAGAACTTTTACATGTCACAAGAACAATCCTATACGATTGAAGAGGTTGCACAATTATTAAAGGTTTCAAAATTAACAATTTATGATTTAGTGAAAAAGGGTGATTTGCCAGTTTTCCGCGTAGGACGGCAAATGCGGGTAGATCGTGCTGACTTGCAAACCTATATACAAAAACGAAAAACAGGTAGTATGCCAGCTGTGGCACAGGCTTCCATAGCCACTCCGACTAAAAATCACGCGAAAATTATAGTGAGTGGGCAAGATTTAGTATTAGATATTTTAGCAAAATATATCGAGAAACGACGATCTACGAAAGTATTAC
The DNA here is from genome assembly GCF_039614735.1 of Lysinibacillus sp. BS3. NCBI lineage: Bacteria > Bacillati > Bacillota > Bacilli > Caryophanales > Bacillaceae > Lysinibacillus > Lysinibacillus sp. BS3. The sequence goes on from NZ_CP154860.1 coordinate 71,960, forward strand.
GCTCACATGAAGGTAGTTTTAATGGTGTAATGGCGTTGTATCACGGAGACTGTGATATTGCGAGTTTACATATGTTTGATGGGGATACAGGAGATTATAATACTCCTTATGTAAAAAAAATCTTTGTCAGCCATGCCTTTGTTCTCATCAATGTTGTATCACGTAAAGCAGGTTTCTATGTTCAAAAGGGGAATCCGCTGGAGATACGCACATTTGAAGATTTCCAAACAAAGACATTCACATTCATCAACCGTGAGAAAGGCTCAGGTGCTCGTACTCTGTTAGATGAGCAATTGCGCATTCACGGTATCGCTCCATCCACGATTGTAGGCTATACCCATGAAGAAATGAGCCACCTCGATGTCGCCTCTGCAGTTGCCAATGGACGTGCAGATGTTGGGATTGGCATTGAAAAAATCGCCAAGCTTATTCAGGTCGATTTTATACCAATGGTCACTGAACGTTACGATATTGTGTTATTAAAAACACCAGAAAATCAACCGTTCATCGATATGGTGAAGGAGATTTTAAATACACCTGATTTCCAATCTGAAGTAGCTGCATTAGGAGATTATGACATCTCTTTAATGGGCCAAGTCATGTATGAAACGCTATAATCAAAAATTCATATTGAGTTTAATAAAAAAATCAATTACAATTCTAACTAGGAAATTTTATGGTTGTTGTGTCAATTAGTATGGCACAGCAGCTATATTCTTTTAGGATACATGGTGAGATGGATAAATTAGTAGGTACTACTGCTAGGATATTAGCCCACCATAAAATAGCTTGCGTACTCAATGCGCAACTATTTTATGGTGGGCTTTTTTGTATAGTAAAAAGGAGATGGATGATGTGACATGGTCAGTATTACATATCATTGGCATTATTGCCTACGCCATTAGTGGAGCATTTGTTGCGTTACAGGCCAACTATTCTTTTATTGGCATATTTGTGCTTGGTCTGACAACGTCTTATGGTGGTTCCATTATCCGCAATGTTGTACTGGATATCCCTGTGTCAGATATATGGGAACGGCAATCCTTATTAGTCGTTTTAGTCACGCTGACGACCATTTTATTTGTCAAAAGGAACTGGATTCATCATTGGAACCGCTGGGGCTATTTCTTTGATTCAATTGGCCTAGCTTCTTTCGCAATACAAGGCGGTTTGTTAGCAAAAAGCTTACATCACGACCTAGGTATCATTATTATAGCGTCGATGTTTACTGGTGTTGGTGGAGGGATGGTTCGAGATTTGTTAGCTGGTAGAACACCGCTTGCATTAAGAGAAGAAATCCATGCTGTCCTAACATTTGTATGTGCCCTTTGTATATGGTTAGGGTGGGACAGCCCGCTTGAATTGTCAGTCATTGTTATTTTTATAGTAGTGATTCGCATGTTATCTGTGAATAATAAATTAAAATGGAAGCCTCCTTTTAAACATTCCTATAAGAATGCAGAGGAAAAATAGGTTGATTGTCGAAATAGGTGAAGGTAGTTTTAATTCGAAAAAAGGAGGGGGAAAATGGCAATAGAACGTTTACGTGAGTGGTTACTATCCTCAAATAATACAGTGATTCTAACAGGAGCGGGCATGTCAACGGAAAGTGGAGTTCCTGATTTCCGTTCAGCATCTGGTTGGTGGAAACAAATGAATCCAAGAACTGTCGCAACAACGGAAGCATTAACAGATCATTACTCATTATTTCATGAATTTTATAAAACACGTATTGAAAACCTAGAAAAGGTGGCTCCCCATGAGGGACATCATATATTAGCTGATTGGGAACGAAGAGGTTTAGTGTCTCTAATCGCTACTCAAAATGTGGATGGTTTTCACCAATTGGCAGGAAGTCAATCCGTCGAGGAGTTACATGGTTCGATCCGGTCTATTCGTTGTCATCGTTGCCAGCAGGCGGCTGTCATGGCAAGCTTCTTGAATAAGGCTAGTTGCGCCCATTGTGGTGGGAAACTTCGTCCAAATGTTGTGCTCTTCGGAGAAAGCCTACCACAAGCAAGCTGGCACTGTTCAATGGAGGCAATTAAAACAGCTGAACTTGTCCTTGTCATTGGAACGAGTCTTGAGGTATATCCCGTCAACCAACTACCTGTGATGACAACAGGAAAAACCGTGTATATTAATATGGATATTTCACAGCAGACAACCCCATTTGATCTGACAGTGAGGGGGAAAATAAAAGAAGTGTTGCAAAAACTTCAAATTTAAAAAAGGCGCCCTTGCAATTTCAAGTGGCGCCTAAAACATTTGAGGTAGAAATTCCCTCATGAATCGTTGATTTTTTCGTAACCATATCTTCAAAATCATGCGATGTGTTAACAGTTTATGCCTTTTATTTGGTCTCGCCTTTGCTTCTATGAGGCTCTGTAAAAGAATACAAGTTTCAGTTGCAAAAGCTTGAGGTTCAACGAGAACATCCAGCTTGTAATTAATTAACTGGGCTGTCTGAACCTTGGCAAGTAATTGCGCAAATTGTGTATTCATGGTAGCGTAATTTTCCTCTAATTCTAGGTCAATCAATGCATAGAGCGTTTGCTCTATTTCAACTTCTAATTCCTCCAATAACTCTTTTGACGGCTGTGTCACTAGTTCACCCTCTTTTATACGACTAGATAACCAATAGCTGCACAAAGTACGCCAATTAGCAAGGTACTGGCAATATAGCTAATGGCTTGTCTCCATTTTTGTTGTTCTATAAGCTGTAGACATTCAAATCCAAAAGTAGAAAAAGTTGTGTAGGCTCCTAAAAAACCTATGCCCATTAATTGCCATAACCAATCACTAAGATGTAAGGCAAATAAGAAACCAAGCGCAAAGGAGCCTGTACAATTAATAATAAAAGTCGCCCATGGATAGGGATGTACAAGTAATTTTCCTAAATAAAATCTAGAAAGAGCGCCAAAAAATCCACCAATTCCGACTAAAATCATGCACTACGCCCCCTAGCAAGTCGTATTCCCAGCCATGTGCAAGCTAATCCACCTAAAACACTTACTGTAACATAGAGTACAGCCTGTAGCCACTCGCTATTTTCTAGGAGTAATAGTGTCTCTAAGGAAAATGTCGAAAAGGTAGTAAAAGCTCCACAAAAACCTGTACCTACTCCTAGTACAATAGGTGTGCGTTTTATAAATGAAGTAAAAAACCATGCTAAGCAAAAGCAGCCCAGTAAATTAATAAACAGTGTTGTGAATGGAAATATTTCTGTATTGGGAACGGCGAGACTCAGACTATATCGACAGATGGCACCAAGAATTCCACCAACTCCCACGGCTAGAAATGACCTCAACATAAAAACCCCTTACTGAAAATGACTATAATGAAAGTGTATCATGAGACAAAAATTTTAGAAATATTTCAATTCAAGTTATGTCCTAAAATCGATTGTTAAAATGTATATAGTGTATAGAAAGTTATAGATGCGCATGAAATAATATTTCGAAATATTATATGTGGAAAATGAAATATTTTTTATTACAAGGACAATTCTTTGTCCCTCTTATGTGAAGCCGTTGACGGAAAACCCGGTGACGGCTAATCCATAAACGGAAATCCCGACACTACTAAATAATAAATAACTAAATAATAATTAACTAAATAAAGATGATGAGATAAGCATATGGAAGGAGTGCAACAGACGCAAAAAGAATATTCTCTTGTCTACTACTGGGTATCAAAATCTCTAGCCTTGGATTTCAGTCTTTAGGTTAATGTTTGTGCCGTAGAATTATTGTAAGGTTATAGACAACACTGTAATTTTAAGCATGTTCTCCCTTTGATTCCTTAGAGCATTTCAATGCTTTAAAGCGCTAACTATTTCCTGAAAATGATAAAAAATAACAGGGTGATAGTTGACAAATATTTCTATAGTGTGATAATCTTCAAGAACACTATAACAAATAAGCTAAAGGAGGGCATGACAATGTTAATTTTATCAGTATCAAATTCAATCACAGTTACATACATTGTCCGTGCCTAACGCTTTATTTACTATTGCAGAACTAGGTATGGAATTATCCTGCCTTTTATAAGAGACACTTACTCTTTTAGGGTATGTGTCTTTTTTTGTGCAAAAAAGGTTGTAGTGCAAACAAAAAAGGAGTGTATGTATATGACAAAAACAGTTAGAAGAATGATTTTCAAAAAGGAATTTCTAGAAAGTGGGTAGTCATCCACAACAGCACGGAGGAAAGAAGGTTATGATGTATGTTTGATGTGTTAAGTAAATTAGGCTGGTTCTTTAAAAAATACTGGAAGCAATATACAGTGGCCATTGTTCTACTAATGGTTGCCAGTGGATTAGAGGTTGTCCCTCCCTATTTACTCGGTTCTATTATAGATCTATTGACTGCAGGAGAAATGACACCAGCTATTTTAACAAAATATGTCTTGATTTTTATTGGGATTATTATTGGGGGCTATTTATTAAATTTTGTGTGGCAATTCCGACTATTTGAAGGAGCTATCAACCTTGAGAAAATTTTACGTCGTAATTTAATGCAGCATTTTTTACGTATGACCCCAACATTTTATGAAAAAAACCGTACCGGTGACCTGATGGCTCGTGCAACAAATGACTTGAATGCCGTATCCACGACAGCAGGTTTTGGCATTATGACGTTGATTGATTCAACGATTTATATGGGCTTTATCATTTTTGCGATGGGCTATATGATTTCGTGGAAGCTTACATTTTTTGCTATGTTACCGGTTCCTATTATGGCGATCCTCATTCAATATTTAGGGAAAATTGTTCATGAGCGATATATGAAGGCACAAGATGCTTTTGGGGAACTAAATGATAGTGTGCTAGAATCTGTAGCAGGAGTGCGAGTGGTGCGTGCCTATGTGCAGGAAAAAAAGGATGAGGCTAATTTTGCAGATATGAGTGAAGTTGTGTATGCGAAAAATATTCATACAGCGAAAATCAATGCTTTATTTGGCCCGATTACAAAAGTCGGAACAGGCATTAGCTATGTTGTAGCACTTGGTTACGGGGCTCATTTAGTGGCAACTGAGGCGATGACGGTTGGACAACTGGTCACGTTTAATGTTTATTTAGGTTTGGCTGTTTGGCCAATATTTGCGATTGGTGAGCTCATCAATGTTATGCAGCAGGGGAATGCCTCATTAGATCGCGTGCAGGAAACCTTGAACTACGAGGCGGATGTTCAAAATATTCCGAATCCACAAATGATTGCGACACCAAATGCGATTGGCTTTGATGCCTTAACATTCCAATATCCGATGAGTCAGGTGAAAAACCTACAGCAGATTTCACTTTCCTTGAAAAAAGGCCAAACGCTTGGCATTGTTGGCAAAACGGGAGCAGGTAAAACAACCTTCCTACGCCAATTATTGCGAGAATACCCAATCGGTCAGGGACAGCTTTCCATTGACGGTATCGATATTACCGCTCAAACGAAGGAGCAGATCCTCGATTGGATTGGTTATGTGCCACAAGATCATGTGTTATTCTCACGAACTATTCGTGAAAATATATTATTTGGGAAAGAAGATGCAACACAAGCAGAGTTGCAGCAGGCGATACGTGCCGCGTATTTTGAAAAGGATTTAGACAATCTACCAATGGGCCTTGAAACACTTGTTGGAGAAAAGGGTGTCTCTCTTTCAGGCGGTCAAAAACAACGTGTGTCTATTGCTCGTGCTTTAATTAAAGATCCTGAAATTTTAATGCTGGATGATTCACTCTCCGCTGTCGACGCGAAGACAGAGGCAAGAATTATTGAAAATATTCAGCGTGAACGTCAAGGTAAAACGACGATTATTACGACACATCGCTTGTCTGGTATTCAGCATGCCGATGTCATCATCGTACTGGATGATGGGCAAATTGTAGAGCAGGGAACACATGAGGAACTTCTTGCGCAACAAGGATGGTATAAAGAGCAATTTGACCGTCAGCAGCTAGAAGGAGGTGCCTCATGAGTACGAGTCAACGTTTAATGCGCTATGCGATGTATTTTAAAAAGCCGATACTATTAGGCTTATTCTTCCTAACAATTGCCGTATTCACGGAGCTTGTTGGACCGTTTATTGCGAAACATATTATTGATAATTACATGACAATCGGTCATATAGAAATCAAACCGATTACATGGTTGCTCATTGTGTATTTACTTTTAGCCATTGCAACAGCCATATTACGTTATTTTATGTATATTTATTTGCAAATTGGGGCAAACCGTGTTATCCAAAAATTACGTAAAGATGTCTTTGAACATATTCAAACTTTACCAATCCAATACTTTGACAATTTACCAGCGGGTAAAATTGTTGCGCGTGTAACAAACGATACAGAGGCAGTTCGGAATTTATATGTACAGGTACTATCCAATTTTGTGACGAGCTTCATTTCTATTTTTGGGGTGTATATAGCGCTCTTTATTTTAAATTGGAAAATGGCAATGCTTGCTTTAACCATGATTCCAATTGTTTATGTGTGGATGATTTTATATCGAAAATTTGCCTCTAAATATAACGATGTCATTCGTACAAAAATTGCAGATATTAATGCCATGATTAACGAATCCATTCAGGGCATGACAATTATTCAGGCGTTCCGTCGTGAGCAGCAAATGACGAAGGAATTTGATGACATGAATAATGAGCATTATGCGTATGAACGTAAGCTGCTGGTGCTAGATTCAGCTACATCCTTTAACCTTGTGAATACGCTAAGACTTATCATGTTTACGGTCTTTATTTTCTACTTTGGTACACGCTCATTCACATCAACTGAAGTGATTACAGCAGGGACATTGTATGCATTTGTTGATTACTTAACAAAGCTATTTAATCCGATCACGAATATTGTGAACCAGTTTTCACAGCTTGAGCGTTCACTCATTGCAGGTAAACGTGTCTTTGAGGTGCTAGATACGAATGGTGAGCCTGTTTCTGAAAAGAGCATCCCACGATATAAAGGAAATGTGGTTTTCGAAGATGTTTCCTTTGCCTATAAAGATAATGAATATGTGCTGAAAAACCTGTCATTTGAAGCACATCAAGGTGAAACAATTGCCTTAGTTGGTCATACAGGTTCAGGGAAAAGTTCCATTATGAACTTGTTGTTCCGCTTCTACGACCCATCAAAAGGCAAAATAACCATTGATGGCATTGATATTACTTCTGTTCCACGTCAAACGATGCGTGAACATATGGGTATTGTGCTACAGGACCCTTACTTATTTACGGGTACGATTGCATCCAATGTTAGCTTAAACAACCCTCGCATCTCTCACGAGAAAATAGAAGCTTCCTTAAATGCTGTAGGGGGAGAACGTGTTTTAGCTAATTTACCAAATGGCTATGAGGAGCCAGTTATTGAGAAGGGCAGCACATTATCTTCAGGACAACGTCAGTTGATTTCGTTTGCACGCGCCCTGGCGTTTGATCCAGCCATTTTAATATTGGATGAAGCGACATCGAATATTGATACGGAAACGGAAGAAATTATTCAGCATGCGATGGATGTCCTGAAAAAAGGACGAACAACGTTTATTATTGCCCATCGACTTTCTACCATTAAAAATGCAGATCGTATTCTTGTGCTTGATCGAGGAAAAATTGTAGAAAACGGCACACATGATGAACTGCTAGCGCTTGGCGGAATTTATGACAAGATGTATCAAATGCAGGCGAACTCCTTACAATAATAGCTTAAAAGCCCCACTTCAACTGTGAAGCGGGGCTTTTCTATTTATCTTACATATTTGAAGACATTGATAAAGAATAACAGGACAGACAGCGCTACAGCAATTCCACCACCAGACACGAAAAGCTCAAATAACCAGCGTGGTACATCCCAATACACCATCATCATGCCAACAAAAAGGAAGGGTAAACCGAGATTGTAAAGCCAGAACTGTGCTTTGGCGAGACCTGTCTCCGCAGCATTTTTATAAGTCGAATAAATTAAACCAATGAATCCAGTAGTCAGCCAACCTACCACACCAATATGAGCATGTGTCGCTTTCCATTGAAGTTGAACCGTATAATGCATAAACAGGCCAAAAGCAAAAACAATTAATAAATAAAAGACTGAAACCTTTATCCATTTAGCACCCATTATCCACAACTCCTTTCTTGAAAGTGATTTTAGCTAGCTGCTACAGTATATTCTTGTCAAATTAAAAAGATGCTTGTATGTATTTGAAAATAAATGTTGTTGGTTTTCACTAAACTAAAATATTTAATGAGAACTTTTTGTAATATGTAAACTTTTCATGGAGTTCTGCGTTGTATAGGCAGAAGGGAGGTGGACATGGTAAAGCAATCAATGAATGCGTTTCTACAGCAAGCAGGAACGCTGCTATATCGTTATTTGAGAAAACGTGGATTAGCCCATGAGGATGCAGAAGATATCGTCCAAGATACATGTTATAAATTTTTATTACATAAAAATGGAATTCAGTCAGACAAAGTAATGAGTTGGTTATATCGTGTAGCAACCAATCAATTTTATGATCTCAAGAGAAAAGAAAAACGTCATCCAACAACAGAATTAGAGGAAGTTCAATTGACTTCATTGATTCACATTCCTGAGATCCAGATGCTAAAGAAAGAAAAATTAAAGGACATACAGAACACACTGGAAACGCTATCCATTTTGCATCAGGAATTATTAATCCTGAAATATGAGCTGGGATTATCGTATAAGGAAATTTCAGCCTTGATGAATAAGAATGAAAACACACTAAAAACGCATGTCAGACGTGCTAGGGAAGAATTTACTGAACGATTTAAGGAGGATGCTCATGATGAATAAAGAAGAAAATGAATTTTTGTTTGATGATAGACAAACGAAAAAAATAATGAGAAAGGCAAGGTTTTGGTCAACAGTCAAAATGATTGGGATTACATTGGTCGTTACCCCAATTGTGCTAATAGCATTATGGTATGGGCTGAGGGCTTTATCGTTAAATAGTGCGCAAAAAGTAATGGATGATATTCATTTATTTAACGAAATAAGTGCGCCCAATGTCCAAATTAGTAATCAGGTTTATGACGATCATTTGCTGGGAGGGAAAATAACAACAACAACCTATAAGGTGCTTGGAGATCAGCATCGGCCATATATTTGGCAGCCTATCAAAAGCGATTATAATTTATTTGGAACGCTTACACGAACGGCCATTTCTAGCCCCATCCAAATAGAAGGTTCAGAATCACTGGCGGAAACATCTCAATTCGAACGGTTTAATGACTACACAGGTGACCGAGAAATGTTTTTTTATCATCCAAGGATTTCCTACGACCATTATCAAGATAATATTAGTGAACTGCATCAATTGGAGAAAAATACTTTAGTAGAAATAGCTATTTCTTTTGATGATGCCTATGATTTTGGTGAAATTAAAAGCAAGCTACCTTCTGAAGTACAAGTAGATTGGTGGTGGGTGGATGCCTATACAGATGATACACTAGATTTTTTTAAGCAAGGACAGAATACTATTTCAGCCAATGATCCATACATTTATGGCTTTCAATCAGAGCAATCCAAACCAAAACCTCGACGCTCTTCAATCGATGAGGTTGCGACCTTTATTCGAAACATTGAGCTTCTGCGTAAAAGCAAGAACTTTGAGTGGGAAACAAACCAGGTTTATCAAGCTTTAGTAGGGGGAAATGGCACCCTGGAGAAAAGTGATGTGAAAATAAGTGGGGCTGTAGTAACTGGTACTCCAGAGCAATTGCAGTCTTTACAAGGACAAACCTACATTAAAGGGTCTATATTTGGGGTAATATCAAATCAGAAATAGAGCGCTGGAAAAGAGAATCGGCACAATCATGTAGGAAAGATCAATTTTAGAAAAAGCTTATTTTGGATGAACCCTTCTCCAGAATAGGCTTTTTTATCTGAAACAATTTAGTTTAAAATTAAATAGTTTAATGTTAAACTATTAACAGATAAACAAGAAGGAGATGTTGTTGCAATGGGTAAACTACAAAACAAAGTGGTCATCATTACTGGTGGTGCAGGTGGTATTGGTAGTGGAATGGCAAAAGCTATGGTAAAGGAAGGGGCGATTGTTACAATTGTTGACTTAAATGCAGAAGCAGGCGAGGCAATGGCAAAAGAATTACAAGAAATGTCTCCGAAGTCTATGTTTTTACAGGCTAATCTAATGGAACGCGACCAATTACCAAAAATTATTGATACAGTCGTAGAAAAATACGGTAAACTAGATGTGCTAGTTAATAACGCTCATGCTGCTAAACAAGTTACAATAGAAGAAACTACACAAGCAGATCTTGATTTGTCATTTGGAACAGGTTTTTATCCAACCTTCTATTTAATGCAAGCAGCCCTACCGCATTTAAAAGAAACTAAGGGTAATATTATTAACTTTGCATCTGGAGCAGGCATTCAAGGTCATGAAACACAGGCTGCTTATGCCGCTGCCAAGGAAGCCATTCGTGGTATTTCCCGTGTTGCCGCAAATGAATGGGGACGTTTTGGTATTAATGTCAATATCATTAGTCCGCTTGCTGATTCACCAGGTGTACAAGCATGGGCAAAAGCACAGCCAGAGTATTATGAAGCGGTGAGAAGTAAAATCCCGTTAGGCCGTTTTGGTGATATTGAGCAAGATATTGGTCGAGTAGCTGTTTTCTTAGCTTCTGACGATTCTCAATACATTACAGGTCAAACGATTATGGTGGATGGAGGCTCACTAATGCTTCATTAATTCTCAGCGTTTGAGGAGGATTTTTTTGAAACAGACAAATATTTTTAAACTGATTCATATGATTGAACAGGTGAACAATGCGAATATTATACGTTTTACAAAAGCGTTCCCATATCCTTTAGGAATTTCACCAATTTTAGTTTTAAATGAGCTACATGTCAAAGGCCCTCAAAAACAAGCCGAATTAGCTGAGACAATCGGCTATACAAAAGGTGCTATGACGAGCATTGCTGAAAAGCTGGTCAAGCTTGGATTAGCAGAAAGACTATATGATCCATCCGACCGCCGCACCATTCGCTTACAAATTACAGATGAGGGTCAAAGTGCTTTAGCAAAGGCTCAATCTATCGGAAAAGAGGTCTTTGTACAGCTTTTTGAAGTATTAGATGATGAGGAAATTGCCCAATACTTGCGGATTCAAGAAAAATTAGTACAGGGTATCCAGCAGAAATAACCATGTAAAAAAATCAACCTACCTTTTAAGAGGTGGGTTGATTTTTCATTGTTTAGGCGGATAACTGGCGGATAAAACTCAAAATGTGACGGATAAAAAGAGGATTCTGGCGGATAGCTTTCCTTTTTTACGTGATAGAATGGCTCTAAGTGGATAGAATGTCCAAACTGGCGGATAAAACTCAAAATGTGACGGATAGAAAGAGGATTCTGGCGGATAGCCTTCTTTTTTTGCGTGATAGCCATGCTCAGCACAATCCGAATGTCCATATGAACTGCTTGAAATGAAATAGTTCATTTAAAATCTAATTGTAAAATAGTTGAATTTATTGAAAATTGTCCGTCTTCATTTTATAATCAAAATACGGTTCTATTATAGAGACATTTGAGGTGTGAAATGACATTAAAAACATTAGATAACTCATTGGAGGTACTGAAATATTTTAATAAGGAAAATCCTACATGGGGTGTTCGTGAGCTAGCAAAAGAGATGGATATTAGTCACTCCATTATTTATCGGATTTTAGCAACCTTCGAAAAACAAGGCTTTCTTATTCAAAATCCTGAGACAAAAAAATATGAATTAGGGCTTCGCTTTCTAGAATATGGCCAGATGGTTAAAGATAAATTAAATCTTTCTGACTTTGTTTTACCAATTATGATCAACCTTGCAGATACCATCAAAGAATCCGTATTTTTAACATGGCTGGATGGAACAGATGGTGTCACAGTAGAAATAGCTGAGAGCTCTCAAACCATTAAGTTTTCAGTGTCGATTGGCACGCGGACACCACTACATATCGGGGCATCTTGTAAAGTCATCATGGCTTATCTACCTGAAGAGAGAAAAAAGGAGATCATGGAGCATGGGATGAAAAGATTAACTCCTGAAACCATTACTGACCCTGATGAAATGTTAGCCGATTTAGAAAAAATACAACAGCAAGGCTGGTGCTTTTCAACAGGAGAGTACTCTCATTCAGTATTTGGGCTAGGTGTACCTCTTTTTAATAGTAAAAAAGAAGTCATTGCCTCTTTAACAATTGCTGGCCCTATTTATCGTAAGCCAACAGAGGAGAAGTTACCTGATATGGTCAATGTTCTTCAATATGGAGCGATGAATATTCAACGGTATTTCGATCAATACAGCTTTAAATTATATCATGAATAAGCATGAAAAAGAGGCTCAAGATAGACATTAACTATCTTGAGCCTTTGCTTGGATTTTTTTCATGATGGATACGGCCTTGTCAATTTCTTCAAACGTATTAAAATAGTGTGGTGAAAAACGGGCCATTTTAGAAATTTGATTGCGTTCCATAATGGTATTTGCCATAAATGTGCCAGCTTCAATGATGACCCCATGCTCTGCTAAAGCATTGGTTAGCTCATCTGGTGACAGCCCTTCAATGTTAAACGGCGTAATCGATAATCGATGAGCACTATTTTGAGGACCATATAAGACAATGCCTGGAATGGTTGCAAGCTGTTCAATTAAATAGTTTGTTAGCTGCTTTACACGATCATATATGTGGTGGATACCGATATTGTTCGCATAATCAATAGCTGCCCCTAAGCCGAAAATACTTGGAATGATCGGACAACCTGGCTCAAAACGTTTAGCTGTTTCTACAAAAGAATAGGCATTGTTTTGATAATCCCACTGGGTGCTGCCCCAGCCAATCATAATAGGTGTCAATGTTGGAATGAGTGCTTCTCGTACGTATAAAATACCTGATCCTTCAGGGCCGCGTAGCCATTTTCGTCCACATGCAACTAGAAAGTCACAGCCAAGCTCTGCAACATTCATTGGTGTTAAACCAAGTGTTTGATTGGCATTCATCAATGTTAGTACATGGTGTTGCTGGGCGAGCTGACATATTTCTTTGGCAGGCTGGAGTGCCCCAGCAGCATTGGACATATGGGCAAAGGCAATCAATTTTGTTTGTGGTGTGATGAGTTGCTCAAGTGCATATAAATCTACCATATATTCATCATTGGTTTTTAACACCTTCAGCTGAACCCCTTGCTGCTGAAGGGCAAGCCAAGGCACATAGTTACTCAACATTTCTGTGTCGAGCACTATGACCTCATCTCCCTGTTTCCATTGCAAGCCCCCTGCGACATAATTAATCGCCACTGAACCGTTTGGCACAAAGGCAATTTCCTCTTTTGTTGCGCCGATGAACAATGCTGCTTTTTCTCGAATACGCTCTACTTGCGCATACGTTTCTTGACGAAAAGAGGGCAAGTAGGGACCAATACTTGCTTGTTTTTGGAGATAGCTAGTCATTTCATCCACTACTGGCTGTGGCATGGCAGATGCAGCAGCTGTGTTTAGATAAATATAGTGTTCAAGTAGCGGCATATCCTGTTGTATTTTCCTCATGTCGATCATGTACACACCAACCTTATAAAATGATTAATTCTTTCGAATAGGTCATTAAATTTTCGTAACCATCTTCTGTAACAATTAAATTATCCTCGATACGAACACCACCAACATCCTGCACATAGATACCTGGCTCCACGGTAAAGGCCATGCCTGGCTTTAACACTAGCTGATTACGCTGCATCATATAAGGCTCTTCATGTGCACTTAAACCAATGCCGTGGCCAAGTCGGTGTGTGAAAGTATTGCCATAGCCAGCATCGCGAATAATGTCTCTTGCCAGATCATCAATGGCATGAGCTGTCATACCTGGTTTTATGGCTGCTATGGCTGTTTCATTTGCTTGCTTCACAATGCTATAAATTGTTTTGAGCGTTGGAGAAACTTCTCCTAAAGCAACTGTTCTAGTCATATCCGCCACATAGCCCTTATAAATCGCGCCAAAATCTATGACGATTAATTCACCTGTCTCTATTTTCTTTGTGCTCGCTCTACCATGAGGAAGTGCACCTCGATAACCAGAAGCAACAATGGTTCCAAAAGGTGTTCCCTCTGATCCACGTCGTCTCATTTCATATTCTAATTGGGCTGCGACTTCCATCTCTGAAATACCAGCTTGAATAATCGGTAATGTGGCTGCAAGACTTTCTTCGACAATCTGTACAGCCTGACGCATGAGGGCTATTTCGTGTTCATCTTTTTCCATACGAATATCACGAATGGTTTCACCGATATCACATAAAGTGTCATATGTAAGGTTTTCGATAGCTTTCTGTTCCTTCACGCGCATGGTGTCAAACTCAACGGCAAGTGTCTGCGCTGTTCCTAGCTCTTTTTTTAGTTGCTGGATGGCCTGTGACGGTCCTTCCTCATCCGAATAGGATAAGATTGTCCCTCCATTACCCAAGTCAACTTTTGTTAATTCTACTTGTGGAACGAGAAAGTATAATTGATGATGAGCAGTAATAGCGACTACTGTTAGGCGTTCACTTTGCTTTAACTGAAGACCTGTAAAATAATACATGTTTGACCCTGGCACTAGCACTGCTACATCAATTGACTGTTGCTGCATACGGGAAACGAGCTGCTCTCTTCTTTTTTGAAACATTGAGTGATTCCTCCTAAAAACGTTTCTATTATAGAGACGTTGTATCTGAAAAATAGTATATATCAACAATAATGAATTTTCAATAAATTAAGATAGCACCATTTTGATAGAGGGGAATGAATGTAAAAGGAAGATAATTGACAAATGAGGGAATAGTATGTTGTAAATTTAGTAAATACTAGTGTACGTCTTTTTTTCGTTCATTATGCATATAAGTAGACTAGATAAACTTTTTTCCAACTTAATACGTCAAAAAGAGGGGCAAAATTGTTAAGCAAGAAAGGACTTATGTATGGAAAAAAACATGAAACGCTCAAAAGAGAAAAAGAGCAAGAAAAAATTATGGCTGTGGATTGTTGGTAGCCTATTAGCAATTTTTTTAATTTTTATAGGTACTGCCTACTTTACCATCCAAAAAACTATGAATAAAATAAATACACCACTTATTCAAACAACAGATGCAGCACAACCAGAAGAAAAAACAGTGATTAAAAAAGATCCCTTTTCGGTTCTAATGCTTGGGGTCGATGAACGTAAAGATGATAGTGGACGTTCCGATACCATGATTGTAATCACTGTAAATCCTGAAAAGCAGACGATGAAAATGCTTAGTATACCCCGTGATACTCGAACAGAAATCGTTGGTCATGATACGGTAGATAAGATTAATCATGCCTATGCCTTTGGAGGCGTCCCTATGGCTGTGGATACGGTCGAAAATTTTTTAGATATACCCATCGATTATTATGTATTTATTAATATGGAGGGCTTTTTACAAATTATTGACACGCTGGGTGGCGTAACAATCGATAATGATATGGATTTAACCTTTGACGAATACCATTATCCAAAGGGAGAAATCACATTAGATGGTAATGAGGCCCTTATTTTTTCTCGTATTCGTTATGAAGATCCTCGAGGTGATTTTGGACGCCAAATTCGACAACGTCAAATCATTGAAGCGGTGATGAAAAAAGCCTCCACACCATCAACATTATTAAAAGCAACTGATATGTTGAATGTACTAGGCGACAATGTTCGCATGAACTTTTCGGTGAAGGATCTTATTCAGCTGCAAAGTATTTATAAAAAAATGGATAAGGATATAGAGCAGTTATCGTTCGAACAGGGAGACGGTGAAAGGATTAACCGCATTTGGTACTATATTCCGAATGAGGCAGAGCTTCAAAAAATACAAACAGATTTACAAAACCATTTAAAAAAGTAAGTAAGCAAGTTGCTTACAAATGTCGCATACTAGTTGTAAACTTTTTGGCCACGAAGGGAGGGAGATGAATGAATGGGAGGACCCAGGTGCTGAGGTATACAGCGCTGAATCATTGCATGCAAAGCTATGTACCTAAACGTAAAGTGCGAAAAAATCCAGTCCAATCAGCAATTAGAGGCCTACAAGTATTATGTTTAAAATTATTTATGTAAGGGATAAAAAATCATTCAGGTAGGGTGCATGCCTAGTTGAATGATTTTTTTGCTGTTATTCATCATTTTTCGATATTTCTTGAAATATCAGAAAATTAAGTGTATACTGACATTAGAAATGGTTAAAGGAGTGATTGTGATGATTGTAGGCACAATTTTATTAGCATTTGCATTACCAGTGGGTATCGTATTAGCAGTAGATTTATTAAACGAGCAGCATCACTCTGCTACACAAACTAACCATTCATAACGTTGAAACAGTAAAATATCAATTTCTAGACAATGTTACTTTGTAGCCTTGTCTATTTTTCTATGAATAGGAAACAATTTGTGTGATTCATTCGTCAATATATAGTGAGAAAATGTTATACTATTAAAAAAACAGTATCGGGGAATGAGCATGCAAGCGGAAAAAACATCCAATCTTAAAAAAGAAATATTATCCTACATCAAAATTATTGTCATTACAGCTGTTGTTGTTTTTGGCTGTAAGCAATTCTTATTTGCGCCGATTAAAGTACAGGGAGCATCTATGTATCCAACTTATCACGATAAGGATATTATTATTGTAAGCAAAACAAGTAAAATTGAGCGTTTTGATCAAATTGTTTTCCAATCTCCTGTCGAAGATGAGTTATATATTAAACGTGTTATCGGTCTTCCAGGGGATAAAGTGGAAATGAAAGATGATGTATTGTACGTCAATGGCAAAGCATATAAAGAAGATTATGTGAACCGTCAAACGGATGATCCTAATCAATTACGCATTACGGAAAACTTTACATTGGAACAATTAGTGAATGAAAAAGAAGTGCCAGAGGGCATGTATTTTGTGCTTGGTGACAATCGCCTAAAAAGTAGTGACAGTCGCCATTATGGTTTAATTTCAGAGGATGCTGTATATGGTGATTCGAAATTAATACTATATCCATTTAGTCATTTTCATATTGGCTCAAAATGATGAAAAAAGAGGTCACTCCATTGAGTAGCCTCTTTTTTATTGTTGGGGTAAATCGGTACAGCTTTTATAAGTGGGATAATAGACACAAATCCTTGAATTTTCAACGGTTTCCTTGATGGGCGATGGCTTACTTTTCATGGGAGATTGCATTGCTGGTTCTTCATTTGTGAACGCTTCTTCTACTAATTCAACGCCATAAAATAGTATTAAAAAATAGCAGACAAATCCTACTATACGCAAACAATCACCTCGTAAAATAGTTATTGTATGTTTATATATATGGTCAAATTCGTCGAAATATAAGCAGAAAATCGAAATTTTCTCTTGCCAAAAAGATTTTTAGAGGCAATGAATTCTATGAAAAAAGCTATTGTCAATGAAATTTTGATGTGCTACTATAGCTAAAGTAAATATTTGATCTGTATAACCTCAATAATATGGATTGAGGGTCTCTACCAGGAACCATAAAATCCTGACTACAAAACTTTGCTTCATTTTTGTAGTCAGGATTTTTTTAGTTTGTTTTAAAACAATCTCCTACAAAAATGAACGGTATCGAAGGGGAGATTACGATGAATTGGAGAGTTTATATTCTTGCTGTGACTACCTTTGCAGTAGGGTTAGTTGAATTAATTGTTGGTGGAATCCTGCCAAATATTGCAGAGGATTTAGATGTGTCTTTAGCGACAGCGGGGCAATTAATTACTATTTTTGCACTTGTTTATGCAATTTCTGCGCCTGTCCTACTATCCTTGACAGCCAAGGTGGAACGCAAGCGCTTATTCCTTATTTCTTTATTTATTTTTACGTTAGGAAATCTAATGACCTTCTTTAGTACAACGTTTATCATTGTGCTAATCGCACGTATTTTCACAGCTATGAGTACAGCGTTAGTGATTGTTTTATCATTAACGATTACAACTAAAATCGTAGAGCCTCGCCATCGTGCTAAAGCACTGGGGCTTGTTTTTATGGGGGTAAGTTCTGCGCTGGTGATCGGTGTGCCAATGGGTATTTTTATTACAGAAGCGTTTGGCTGGCGAGCTGTATTTTTAGGTATTAGTATCCTATCAACGATTTCAATGATATTAATTGCTTTATTACTTGAAAAAATGCCAATTGGAGAAGTAGTGCCACTCAAGGCGCAAATTAAATCGCTGGCGAATTTAAAAATCCTGACAGCACAGTTAACTACCTTATTTATGCTAGCGGGCCATTACATGCTCTACGCCTATTTAACACCATTTTTAGTAGAGGCATTTGATATGAATGCTTCATGGATTAGTATTTGTTACTTAATCTTTGGTATTGCCTCTGTTAGTGGAAATGCTGTAGGTGGATGGGTGAGTGATAAAATTGGCACAAGTAAAGCCATTATTTTAATTGTCTCAGCCTTTGCCATTGTCTTATTTAGTATTCCTTATACAATTATTGCCCTTCCACTGTTTTTAGTATTTACGGTTTTATGGGGTGCGTTGAGCTGGGCACTGACACCGCCATTACAAAATTACTTAATTCAGGCGGATCCTCAATCATCGGATATTCAGCAAAGCTTAAATACAGCTGCCCTGCAAATTGGTATTTCTATCGGATCAGCAGTTGGTGGCGCAATGTTTGCTTGGACAGGGTCCGTTATGCACCTAGCTAGCTTTGGTACGATTCTAGTTCTTTGTGCATTAGGCTGCGCGATCTTTTCTATTAAAAGGGCACCTCTTGGACAGGAGCAGCACGTAGATTATCAGTCAGCACATCATCATTCATAATCGAACGATAGCCCTGAAAGGTATTGGGAAAGCCATCCCAATACCTTTTTAATTGGTTTGATGAATCTATTTTCGTACACTTCCCAAAATTAAATTCTCTATGGTTTCTTAGCATACTCTAATTACCTATGGAATAGATTGTTGTAGTTAATGAATTTACAGATTTGAGAAGTTTGAGATTTTAAGAACGAATATTATTTTTAAGAAAAATAGTAGGAGGCTTTCAAATCTTGTAAATGGAAGGAGAACTCAATGACTGAATATCATCAACAATCAACTGCTGAAGTCATGAAGATATTGAACGTCACCACGCAAGGTTTGACTGATGATGACGTCCAAAAGAGGCAACAGGTCTATGGCTATAATGTATTAGAGGAAGGGAAAAAGACAAGTACGTTGGCTGTTTTTATGGGCCAATTCAAAGATTTATTGGTCATCATTTTACTCGTTGCTGCCTTCGTTTCCTTTCTACTAGGAGAAGTAGAAAGCACCATTGTGATCATGATCGTGGTTATTTTAAATGCCATTTTAGGTACAGTGCAGCATGTGAAGGCTGAACAATCATTAGATAATCTAAAAGCATTGACCTCTCCCATTGCCAAGGTCATGCGTCATAATCAACTAGTAGAAATTCCTTCTGAAGAAATTGTAGTAGGGGACCTTCTGATGTTGGAGGCGGGAGATTATATTAATGCGGATGGAAGACTACTAGAAAGCCATAATTTACACATCAACGAAAGCTCTCTTACAGGCGAATCAATTGCTGTGGCAAAAAGTACAGACCCCATTCGGAAGCAGAATATCACCATTGCGGATAAGAAAAATATGGTGTACTCAGGAAGCTTTGTGACCAATGGACGTGGCATCGTGATGGTTACGGCAATTGGGATGCAGACGGAAATCGGAAAAATTGCGAATTTACTCGATACAGCAAAGGAAAAGAAAACGCCATTACAAATTAGTCTCGATCAATTCGGTGAAAAATTAGCCTTAGGGATTACGCTGATTTGTTTAGCAATCTTTACGATTGATCTTATCCGAGGACGAGCCTTAGTAGAATCCTTTATGTTTGCTGTATCTCTTGCTGTGGCGGCTATCCCTGAGGCTTTAAGTTCTATCGTGACCATCGTATTAGCTTTTGGCACCCAAAAGATGGCAAAGGAAAATGCGATCATCCGCAAGCTTTATGCTGTGGAAAGCTTGGGGAGTGTATCGGTCATCTGTTCTGATAAAACAGGTACTTTAACAGAAAATAAAATGGTGGTACAGGAAGTTTTTGTGGACCAGAAGAAAATTCCTCATGATTGGCTCAATCCAATAAATCCAGTGGAAAAAGAACTAATGGTAAAAGCGCTTTTATGTAGTGACGCTGTCGAGCGTGACCACAAAGAAATTGGTGATCCTACAGAAATTGCGCTCGTGAAATTGGGGAAACAGTATGGGTTAGATGAATTGAAGATACGTGAGCAATATCCACGATTGGCTGAAATTCCATTTGATTCGACGAGGAAGCTTATGAGCACTGTCAATCAGATGGACAAGCAGCCCATCATGATTACCAAAGGGGCTCTGGATGTACTCTTACCAAAAGTGACACGAATCAAAACATCAACAGGTATTTTTGAGATAACCCCGCAGCATCGCCAGAAAATCGAGGCGGTGAATCGTGATTTTTCTATGAATGGTTTAAGGGTGTTAGCCATTGCTTATAAGGAGGTATTGCCTCTACAAAAAGTCGATCCACGAGCGGAACGAGATTTAATCTTTGTCGGCTTAGTAGCGATGATGGACCCTCCGAGAAAAGAGTCGAAAGAGGCTGTGGAAAGCTGTATAAAGGCAGGTATTAAACCCGTCATGATTACAGGAGACCATAAAATTACAGCAACCGCGATTGCCGAACAAATTGGTATTTTGCAAAATCCAGCTGAAGCTATAGAGGGACATGCACTCGAAGGCTTAACTGATCAAGAGCTGCAAGAGAAAGTACAGGATTATTCTGTTTATGCCCGTGTGACACCAGCCCAAAAAATTCGAATTGTTAAAGCATGGCAGGATAAAGGACATGTGGTGGCCATGACAGGAGACGGTGTCAATGATGGACCTGCTTTGAAGCAAGCAGATATTGGGGTGGCTATGGGCGTAACAGGCACAGAGGTTGCAAAAGATGCCTCATCCATGATTTTAACGGATGACAATTTTTCAACAATTGTTAAAGCAATCGCCAATGGCCGTAGCATCTATACAAATATTAAAAATGCCATTCTGTTCTTATTATCTGGAAATGCAGGCGCTATTTTTGTCGTGTTATATGCAACGGTTCTGGGCTTACCTGTTCCTTTTGCACCTGTCCATCTTCTATTCATCAACTTATTAACAGATAGTCTGCCTGCTATTGCCATCGGTTTAGAGCCAAATAATAAGAAAACAATGAAGGACAAGCCTAGAAACATTCATACTCCTTTATTAAATAAAAAATTTACCACACAAGTTGTGCTTGAAGGGATATTAATCGCCATCTCCACCATTATTGCGTTTCAAATCGGTTTATCGACAGGCGATACGTTAACAGCAAGCACGATGGCCTTTACAACACTATGCCTGTCAAGGTTAGTGCATGGCTTTAATTCTCGATCCAAACAATCCATCTTTGCGATTGGTGTATTTTCGAATAAATATACGTGGTTCGCCTTTATCATTGGTGTGCTAAGTTTACACATGGTCTTATTTATGCCGATGCTTACAACGGTCTTTGAGGTAGCTCCATTAACACCTGCACAGCTAGGCTTTATTTATAGCCTATCGGTGTTACCATTCCTAGTCAATCAATGGTATAAGCTACTGTTCGTGAGAAATCGATAAAGATTAAAAAAAGAAGCTTCCGTTAGTTATTAAAACGGAGGCTTCTTTTTAGTGTGTAGAGGCTAATAACCAGCCTTTACTCTTACTTAGGTCAATCAATCTCGCTCCAAGTAGCGCATAACGCATATGGAGTTCACTATATTTGGTTAGATGTGTTTTCTTTACTGCCAGCTCTAAAGCTTGGCTTACGGCAATCAAAGAAGAGGCAATATTCATCGATAAAATAGCACTTATTTCGCCATCATTAATGAAAGATTTCCCACGAATATCCGTTATTTTCATTTTACTGTATTCTATCGATGCTGTTGGTGCCAGCACACCGTTTTCCTTTAATAGCAGTGTTAGCTGTTTATTTTCCTCTTTTAAACATTGAATAAATTCCAATGTAAGGATTTTTAAGTTTTTATCACGCGTATGCTTAAAAAAAGCATGACTGGAAGCAATATAGCCTTGATTGATCCCAAGCTGTGACCAAAGCTTGAAAACCTCCTTAAATCGTAGCGATGCTAGATTTTCATTTATCATTGTCATCCTGACACTTCCTAACTCTTAGGTTGATTTAAGATTAGGATGTAGCAGTAAATGACATTCTATTCATCTTTTACAATAAAAAATGTATAAGAGGTCGCTAATAGTAGGTGCCATAAGGGTACATAGGAGGGTAACGATAGGGATAAGGGTATGGACATGGTTTCATATATTGCTGTGGCATGGTTGGTTTATAAGGGGCTTGATCGGTTGCTGATTGGACACGATTGCAGCCTTTTGCTGGTCCGATATAAGTCGTAGGAACAATCGGTGCAATCGTTTTCTTCCATTGTTCTTCATCTAAACAATACGTATGGGCCATAATATTGGCTGGTGTGAATTTTAAGATATCAGAGCCTAAAATGACCTCTGGCGTTGGCGCATCAAAAATAGCAAGTAGATGCGTGTCATCTTCTGTGGCTACTTCATAATGCCACCAGCCCTGTGGTACATTCGCAACCTGCCCAGGCTTGATAGGATAGTTTTGAATTTTCTTGGTAAAGGGATTCAATATAGAAACCGTTGCTGCTCCTGCAATACAATAGACAAGCTCTGCAGCATTTTGATGGTAATGTGGCTCGATGACATTGTCTTTACTTAAAAAAATATCAAGCAAAGATGTATTTTCTAATGTATTTAATTGTTCCACACCGAGAATATTAATGTAATTTCGGGAGTCTTTTTTAAAAAGCGTACTTTTATTGACATCAAAAGTGAACGCTGCAGAAGGGGAGCTATAATCGATATTTGAGCTATTCATCATCATAGATTATGTTTTAGGTACTTCTAGACTTACACAAATGCCTAGCTACAGTCAGCCTCTATCTGGATAAAAAATTAGCTAAAATTACCACTTCTATTTCAGAACATACGTGCGTATAATAAAAACACAAACGTTTGTTCTTAGTTATCAAAAACTCTGTTCAACATGAACGCAAACAGAGTCAGTAAAGGAGCATTCAACATGAAAGAACAGTTGATAAAAGCCATGCATCGTCACCAAATCGTTCACATGATGTATATAGCGAAATCAGGTGCCATTACGAAAAGGCGCGTGAAAATCATCCACATTAAAGGTGATTCCTTTACCGCCTTTTGTTTTACAAGGCTAGCGAAGCGTACGTTTCATATTAACAATGTTCTAGCACTTCTGCCCATTCTCCAACGGGAGTCTGAGGTGATATGAATTACAACGACTTCCCACAGAAAGATATTTTTTGTATTGATATGAAGTGCTTTTATGCAAGCTGTATTGCCATGCTAGAAGGGCTAGATGTGCTGACAGATCCAATTGCTATCATCGGTAATTTTGAACAACCTGGTAGTATTGTGCTGGCTGCATCACCAGTGATGAAAGAAAAATTTAACATTAAAACAGGGAATCGGCGTTATGAAATTCCCAAACATCCAGATATTAAGTTGTTTGAACCAAAAATGTCCTTTTTTCTAGAGATGTCCATGGCCATTACGCGTCTGATTGCACAATATGTCCCTCCAGAGGCGATCCATGTTTATAGTGTGGATGAAAGCTTTATAGATCTAACAGGTACGGAGCAACTTTGGGGTTCGCCTGAACAGGTAGCCAAATTGATTCAGGAAGACATCTATGAAAAGTTTCGCATTCCGTCCGCCATTGGCATGGGACCAAACATGTTGATGGCTAAATTAGCATTAGATTTAGAGGCAAAAAAAACAGGCTTTGCCAAATGGACCTATGCCGATGTCCCAACAAAGCTTTGGCCAGTGCGTCCTTTATCTGATATGTGGGGGATTGGGAAACAGATGGCAGCCAATTTAAATGCGATGGGCATTCAAACAGTCGGTGGATTAGCCCATGCCGATTTAGCCGAATTAGAAAAGCGCTTTGGTATTATGGGTAATCAATACTATTACCATGCATGGGGCATTGATCTCTCCACATTAGGTGAGCCATTGGTGAACAATGCGGCATTAAGCTTTGGGAAGGGCCAAATGCTCATGAAGGATTATCACACACGAAAGGATATTGCAGTTGTACTCCTAGAAATGTGTGAGGATGTGATGCGACGTACACGGGAAGCAGGCTATGTCGGGCGGACTGTTAGCTTGGGGCTCTCTTACAGTCGCAATGCGATGACGAAGGGGTTCCATCGCTCAAGAACCATCGAAAGTCCAACCAATGAGACCCTTGTTATGTATCAGACTTGTCTGGACTTACTAGATGAGCATTTTGCGGGTGAGCCAGCGCGTCAATTATCTGTTAGACTGACAAACTTAGAGCCAGAGCGTAGCATTCAGCTTGATTTATTTGATGAGCGTAAGGACCAGCGACAGGTCATTGGTCATGTCATGGATGCGATTCGTAGAAAATATGGAGTGGTGGCCTTATTACGCGCAGCCTCCTATACCAGCGCTGGTACAGCTATTTCACGGAATCGCTTAGTGGGCGGGCATTTAGCATAAGGAGTGGAAAAAATGATAAGAGATAGAGGAAATATGAAATGGACAGCGATGATGCTACCAGAGCATTTAATGCTTTTGAAGGCATGGAAACAAGAGGTGTTGACAGAGTTGCCTCGGGAACATGCTGAATGGGAGCTTGAAGAATTACAGCAAATAATCACACAAGCATTCACACAGCATAACTATATTATGTTAACTATATGGGAACATGGTAACTATGTGCAATGGGGAGGTACCATTCAAGCGATGAACGAGGACCAGCTGCTACTAGAAACCATTACCACAACGAAGCACATCCCGTTAAGATACATTTATGCTGCTCGTATAGAAGATGATGGATGTGATTAATGGAGAGCAACGACGATTATTACATCAATATTTGCTGCTTGATTTAGCTGTGAAATCCTTACAGCACGATCTAACAGTGGCGGAGCATTTTAAGATGAAGCGTGTATTTTTACCTGCTATGGATGCTTTATTAAAGCAGCTACACAAAGATTATTTTCAATTAAAACGTCAGCTCGCCCAACAAAAAATACGATTAGTTTGCTGGCATCGAATTGATGATTATTTTAGTGATGTGCAGGTGGCTACCGCAGGCAATGATGAGGTACTACGCTATGCCAATCAAGCGTTAAAAACACAAGTCGAAGAGCTAATGAATAAACATTTACACAATGCCTAGGCTTACGTCTACGACGAAAAAGCCAAAAGCTGATGACAGGAGTGGTCAGCTTTTGGCGGCTTTATTTCTCGATAGGTTTCACATCAATTTGCTCAACAAGAAACTCATTGTTAGTACGATTAAATTGATAGGTAATACGAACATCGGCTACATAAATAGGTGAGATGCCAATCGATCCAAGGATGTTTAACATTATTTTTTGATTTTCTACTGTATAAATAACCACACCACCGAAAGCAAGTTGCGCTTGATTGATATCTGGTACTGGATCAAAGTCATAATCAAATGTAGATTCTTTTCCCTGTGCTTTCATCGTAATCGCTAATGTGCCATCATCTTTTTCGTAATCGTTGATTCAATAGTATGTGCAACGATGTCTTCATAATGTTGGACATTCATCTCCGATAAATCCTCTCCATTTACCACATGAATCTCATAGTGATTGAGGCCTGTCCCTCGTCCAGTTTGGATAATAATAGCAGCCTCTTCCTTATGATCATTTGTCAGATCTGTATAGAATAACTGAGGTTTAGTTCTTGTATCAGGGATTGTCCAGTCAAAATTTTTCCGCTTACCACCAATATCTAAAGTTACCTCTGTAATTTCATTTTGTGCTTCATTTCGTGCAAATAATTTCACCTTCTCATCATCGGAAACGGCGATCAATGGAGCCTTATGCTGTATCTCCAGCTGTGATGAGACCTGTTCAGCAGGGGTGTTTACTGTCTCGTTTGGAACAGTAACACTACATCCAGCTAGTAGAGAAATTCCTAATAACCATAGCCACATCTCTTTTTTCAATGTCTAGTTCCACCTTTTCTATAGCTAATTGACCTTATTATACTGTACAAACATGCCTCATAGCAGTTGAATTCGTGAAGGAAAAGCTTATATGCCAGGGAGTGGAGGTGTAACAATGAAATTCTTAGAGATGGTAGGGGAAAATAGAATTCCATTGTTTGTAAGGTACGTCTCGCATTTTGAAAAGCAAATGAGTGACGATTTCTTTACAATGGCAAATTCATAACGATTTGCTCACCAATAGGTCCCATTCTTCTTTCTCCATGATCCATAAAGCCCACTTTGACATATAAATTCTGTGCAGCTATATTTTTATGATTGACGACTAACACTACTTCATTACATTCTTTAAACTCCTGCTTCACAAAATCAGCAAGTGCAGACATAGCCTTTTTAGCATAGCCCCTACCTTGCTGCTGATGATCGATGGACAGGGCAGTTAGTAACATTGCCTGAGGATTACTAGAATATTGTTGGACTCTGTCCGTTGCATGAAGCACAAAAAAGCCGACAGGTACGCCACCACTTAAAATCACAATTGGATACTGTCCGACCTTCTCGATTGAAATCTCTTGAGGAAGTGCCGTAAATTGGTGTTGTTCTTCAGGTAATTCAAAACGATTTAACTGCTCTACATAGCTTTCAGAGAAATGTACTAACTCAATATTCGTTGTTTCTTGCATAAAAAAGCCCCCTTTTCTAATAGTTTAACCAGAGAACAAACGTTCGTCAAGGAGGCTTGTATTAAAATAATGTGGGGGTAGGTCATTTTAACTTAAAAGGGTACCAAAAAGTAAAATAAAAGAAATACTAATCATCACAATAAGTGTAATGACCATTGTTAAAATTCCTCGAAGCAAGGTCGTTAAATTTTTAACATTTTTCATACCGACCAGGCTTAGGTAGAAACAGGCAATAGACAAGAGTAGTGTCAACAGTAATGGATGGAAATGAAGATAGGTGTCAAAGAAGTCTTTCATTGAACCTGATAGAAAAAATAAAAGAATACAGCCCAAAGATAAGATAAATGACCAGAGATTTAAATTAATTCCCATTGTTTTCCTCCTTCCTATAAAAACGAATTTGTTGTAGGAATGTTCCGATGATTCCGCTTGATAGGGAAAAGGAGAAACTAAATGTGTGTTGCTAGAACAGGGTCACTCGGACGAAAGTGACCCCAAGTACCAAAAAGGAGTGTAAAGTAAAGTTACAAGAACTTTACACTACTATTATTATGTGAAGCTAGCGGTTTAAGATAGTTATCTATCTAAATTACTAACTTTTAATTGTGAGTAAAAATAAATGAGCTAGAAAAAAACGAAAAGGGGAGGAGATTTGAATAGCTGTGGTAGCGATTCATGGTAAAAAGGCTTTAGCTTCTGTAATGGAACAGAGGCTAAAGCCTAAGACGATCAATTAACACATGAAGCTAGCACCAACGATAATAAGAAGGATGAATAGTACAACAATAAGCACGAATGTAGAGCTATTGCCGCTTCCATTGTCCCCGCCACAGTAACTATTGAAATTACAGTAACTCATGAAACACACCTCCTTTCTTTCTTTCTTTTAAAGTATGTATTGGACAAAAGGGGGGTGTTAGCGAGTAGAGAAAAAATGACTTGTCCCTTCATTCGGGAATAAAGCGGTGAAAGCTTTACTTTATTATTATGATGGAATAGTAGCTTGAGTTAGTTGTTAGCCTGTATAGCATCAAGAATAATGAAACAAATTCTACTAATTGTATTGGTATTCAACACGATGTAAAAAAACATCCGTTCTAGGATGTTTTTTTAGTATAACGGCTGCTGCGTATGACAAGGGGGGAAGCCGTTCACATCATGAATCATATGAAGGTCGTATTGCTTTAAGGCAAATTGACTTTGATACAAATATTCAAGAACAAGCAGTTTTCCTCCTGATACGCCACAGAGGACACCAGAAGTTCCTTGACCATTTGTAAAAGAAACACCAACAGGCTGACCGATTAAATACGGAATTTTATGTTGCCAAGGCACAATAGCCACTCCTTTCACTATAATATATGAAAGGCGTAGCTAGAGGTTCTTACCTTCACAAAATCGTACACTCCGTTTGTGGAGATGCTAACTAAATACTGACAAATCAATCATTCTTTCATTACTATTTTTATGGTAATATAAGTTATATATGGGGTTATAAAGAATTTTTAGTTATTAACGATTGGGAGGAGAATGGATGAAATTTAAAAAGGGAATCACCTTTATTCTAGGTCTCTTACTACTTATGCTTGCTGCCTGTACACCAACAGAAAAAAGTGAGAGCCAACTTCATGAGAAAAAGCAAATAACAGATGATGAAGAGATGGTGTTCTCATTTGAGCACCCTCAAACCAAACAAAAATACAAAATCATTCATGCCAATCAACTGTTTTATCCGTATATGGAAAAGGTCAAAGAGAATCCGAATCTTTCAAGCTCGGAAACTCTGGATTTGTATAAAAAGGAAGTTATTCAACCGATCTACCAGGATTGTTTTGAAAATGGGGAATATTATCATATGGCAGAAACTCTGCTTAATACGGTTCCTAGCAGGCTAACAGAAATACAAATGGTGAGTGAAAAAATGGAAACACATAAAGCAGAAATCAATCAACTCATTCAAGAATCGCTATTGAAATCCGCAGACCTCTTACCCTCTCAAAGCGATGTAGCCGTTTGTGTATTCCCTTCAGCAACCAATAATAGAATACCCTTCGCAGTAGGAGCGGGCAAAATCATCCTCCCGCTTTATCTAAATGTTTTGGATGATGGTATAAAGTCAACTGTTGCCCACGAATACCATCACAGCGTTTGGGCGGAAAAATATCTCAATAAAGATGTCGGAGCTTCGGTATTGGATAGTATCGTCTTTGAAGGAAAAGCGGTCATGTTTGAAAAAACCGTTTATCCTGACTACGGCTATACAGCAAAGAATGTAACTTACAACAAGGAATTATGGTCTAAAGTAGAACCTGATTTACATAAGTACGACAGTAATCGTACCTCAGACATCTTATATGGTGGAAAAGGGTTACCGAAAAATTATGGTTACAGTGAAGGCTATAAGATGGTTAAATCCTATCTTGACTTGCATCCTAATCAAACACCAGAGGATTGGACAGCCTTAAGTGCACAAGAAATTTTCGAAGAAGGAAAATACTTGGAACACTATCAATAACTATTTTGGTGACACTTATTTGTGAGAGTACAAAATTAAAGAGCACTTTTACTGATTACAACATGAACTAGTAAAACATGCAGCATAATGATAGGACTTTCTCAATCGAAAAAACAAACAATAAGTCACTACGGTTTTAAATCGCAGTGGCTTATGTAATGCCGCACAGTCCTATTAGGATGATTGGAATGAGGAGAACCTTCCCAAGAACAATGCAACGGCTTTTAATGAATTAAAACTTGGGGAAATCTCCAACTAAACAGAGTATGTAAAAAGGGATAGCATTGTACAAAAACATCTTGGGGGCGATGTTAAAGGTGCTATCCCGACATTAATGTATGTGAAAGAACTTAAGAACATTACCACTGTAAGTAAATTGAAAAGTAATTGAAATAAGGGTGTAAAGCTTTTATTATAGGTATAATCCTAGGCATCATGGATAAAAAAGGTGGTTTTTCCTTGTCTGCTATGAATGAATTTATATTTTCATTTAATAGAAAATTTTTAGTACATATTTTAAATATAATGTCGATTATGAATTGGTTGATTCGCCACCATCTACATGCAAGACTTGCCCTGTAACATGCCTCGAATCATCTGATGCTAAATAGACAAAAGTAGGGGCGACTTCAAAGGGCTGAGCCATTCGGTTAAATAAATTAGTTCCATGTAAGGCGTTTTCATCAGAGGAAAAGCTAGAAGGAATAAGTGGTGTCCAAATACGGCCAGGGGCTATCGCGTTGACACGAATCTGTTTTTTGGCAACGCTTTTAGCTAGGGAACGAGTCCAGCCTACGATAGCCGCCTTTGTAGCAGAATAATCGATGAGTAAAGGTTCTCCAGCATAAGCCACAACGGAGGCAGTGCCAATAATGGAGCTTCCTGCTCGTAAATAAGGGAGAGCGGCTTTTGTCGTATAGAAGTGAGCATATACATTTAATTTAAAGGTTTCATCAAACTGTTCATCCGTGATGTCTGTCAGCTCATTTTGCTGAAATTGAATCCCAACATGGTTACATAAAATATCCAACTGACCAAAAGTGTTCATCGTTTCGGAAACAATGTCTACACATTGTTTTTTAAAGCGAAGATCTCCAGGAAGCAGCAGACATTTTTGTCCTAATTCTTCAACTCTTTTTTTCGTTCTTAGCGCATCTTCATGCTCATCTAAATAAGCAATGGCCACATCGGCCTCTTCTTTCGCAAAGGCAATGGCAGCAGCTGCACCCATCCCGCTATCACCCCCAGTAATAAGCGCAACTTTTCCCTTTAATTTACCACTCCCTTTATAATGAGGATTTTCTATGATGGGCTTAGGAACCATTAAGCTTTCCAATCCCGGTTGGCGTAATTGTCTTTGTTCAGGTTGAGTCAGTGGCACTTCTTTATATTGCGTAATCTTTCCATAGACAGGATATTGCGGGTATGGATCTTCCTTTTTATTGTCCTCAAACCACTTTTGATAAAAGTGGATTTGTGCTAATAATTCACGATAGTCCTTGTCATTCGGATTAGTAATAACCAATCCCTCCTTTTCAACATATACTATGAAAGCTTAGCTTTTTGTGTTAAACATCCAAACAAGCCGTGAAGGAAACAGGAGGACTGAAAATGGAGGTTGAATTTTTCCCAGAAGTTACGCGATTATTAGAAAATGAAGCGTCTACACTTGAGATCCATTATTTGAATGACACCTGGTTAACACCAACCATTGGCGTAAGACCACCTTATTATAGCTACCCAATCTACGAGTCATATTATCCGATTTGGGACAATGAATAAACTGTAAACGAAGAAGCCATCTGGTGTTGTTATTTTTTCAACATCCGATGGCTTCTTGTTGCAGTTAATTCGGGAGTTTTTTTATTCTCAAAACTATTCGCAAAGACAGGTAGGTGATTCACTAAAAAATGAAACGAACGTAATTGTATAAAAGCTTTCTTTTCAGCATTCACCTGCTTTAACCACTACCCACAAAATGAGAGCATGTTTAATCAATAAATTTTATTGGTAATGACTAACAAATGTAAAGTAGAGATTGATGAAAAGTAAAATAAGGTTAATTTTTCTAAAAATATGCTGTGTAACTGTCACTGCTGTAGGTTCTCTTCACAATAATTTTCATACAACAATCGTAAAAGAGGCAGCGGCAAGTTCAAGTGATAAAAAGAGATTAATAGCATTAAATAGGTTAAGATCAAATAAGGTGAAAGTTATTCATTCTTTTCAGTTAGTAGCGATAATTTTGAAAGGCAGAAATTCCTTTCACTTAAGGATATATTGATCAACAACATTTTCATTACATTTTGTCATGAGAAAGGATGGTAATATGAGTAGGAATTTTATTATCTTTGGAGCTAGCCAAGGATTGGGAGATGCATTTGTTAAGGGGTTACCTGTCAAAGGAGATACAGTATGGATGGTAGCACGAACGAGACCCAATAGTTTAGAGCTAAATGATGGAGTAAATCGTCACTGGTTATCCATCGATCTGTCTAGTCAACAACAAATTTCCACTTTAAAAGAAGTGTTACAAGGCATTCCGCTCGATGTATTAATTTATAATGTGGGTGTATGGGAAAAGCGTGGTTTTGAAGATGATTATACATTTGATAAGGATGAAGTAGAGGATATTTCGAAATTAATCAATATCAATCTAACTTCTACTATTACATATATTCAGGCACTTTTACCCAACTTAAGACAAGCGAAGCAGGGAAAGGTTATTTTAATTGGATCTACAGCAGGCTTAGATCACACAAACAATGCACAAGTTTCATTTGTCACATCTAAATTCGGCGTAAGGGGCATTACAAATGCACTACGTGAACATTTAAGGAAAGATAAAATTTCTGTCACATGCATTAATCCTGGTGAACTGGCAGCAGAAGTACCCTATGAAGAAGGAGCGGAAAAAGCCATTCATTTATATGAAGGTACACGAATCCCCGTACAAGATATTGTCTCTCTTGTGCAATGTGTAATTAATCTATCAGCAGTCTCCTGTGTAAAAGAAATTAATGTCCCAGCCATAACGGATTTAAATGCATGATTACTCAGTGAACACTACTCAATATTGAGTAGCGTCATAGTGTTGAAAAACAAAACCATCCATAGCATTTTTGTGAAAAGTGAAAGTGGTTTCCATTGCAGGCTACTTGCTTTCCTGTGGGCGAGCGTAGAGCAGCTTCCTCTGTTTAGTGGCTTGCCTGTCTCGTTATCCCATGGTAGTCAAGTAGCCTTTCACCCCAACCCACAAAAATGTTTTTTTTAGCAAAGGTTTTCATTCCTCTTTATGGAGGGGTGTTGTCACTCATCACTTCTCCACATTGAAAATAAAAATCCTATCCTCCTAAGAATACAGATATTGGACTATTTGATTGCTATGCAAGGATGAAAAAAGTAAAGACACTTTTGCAGAAGGGTTGATTGGAGTGGAGCCAGCGTCACTCCTAGGGTTTTTAGCGTCACAGATGAGACCCTGGAGCGAACGAAAGTGAGTGAAGCGGCTCATGGGACGCCCCCTGGAAAGGACGCTGGCGGAACGGAAATCAACCCCTTGCCTTTCAAAATTACTTTTTCTGCCGTTGACATCACCTTTTTTCAACAACAGGACGTGAGTAGCGTCTTTTAATTAAAAGGGGAAATAGATTCCTTCTCTTAGAAAAAATTTTCACGATCCCTTCACACATAACACTACAATTAAGCTCATATAAATAAAGGTAGTAAAAAAATCAACATCCTTTCATCGTCATAATCAAATTCTAAAATCACTTCCAGCCTATTAAATCTTAAGAAAATCTTCAGGTTCTACTAGGAAATATTTAAGATTCGCTGTGTATAATTATAAAAAAAGGAAATTCACGAAACCATTTGAAGATTTAAAACGTATTGGTAGTAGGAGAGAGAATATTAAGTAGGTGAAGATATGGCACATACGATTTACATAGTATTAACCAAAACAGGGACGTTATTATCAAAAGCGATCGGCATGTATACGGGCAAGGAGATGAATCATGCATCCATAGCCTTTGATGAGGGGCTATTTGAAATGTATAGCTTTGGTCGAAGGCAATTGAACAATCCGTTAAGTGGGGGCTTTTTACGAGAGGATGCAGAAAGAGGGCTATTTGAGTGTGCGGATTGTGTTATTTATCGCTGTCGTATATCACATTATCAATATTTAGACATGATGAAAATTGTCCGTTATATGTACTGGAATCGAGATCGCTATAAATATAATTTTATCGGACTTTTTGGTGTGGTGATGCAAAAGGAAGTGAGACGTGAGCGTGCTTATTTTTGTTCCCAGTTTGTAGCGACGCTACTAAAGGTGGGAGGGCTAAAAATATATCAAAACCCAGCATTAATGACGCCTCATTGCCTAGCGCAATTACCGTATTTAGAGAAAGTATTTGCAGGGAAATTGGCAGATTATTTACAAACGGTTCGTGAGCCAGCTATGCTATATGGTTAAGATGCACTGCCTGACGTTTAAATAGTAAAATAGACACTCATGCGACAATCTTCTATTTTGTAAGAGGATTGTCTTTTTATCTTTCAGCGGAAAACACCCTTCTTTATCGGTGGTGCGATAAAGGTACAAATTGTACTTTTTGCTTCAATGGTGTCCCAATACTTTTCGAGCAAGCTCGAAAAAAATGAACGCAATTACGCTAAGGCGTCATCAATATTAGTCATATTTACCCCATATAGAATGTCAATAAACCTAGTTGCTGGAAACTGGAAAATGAGTCCTATTCCTGTTAAAAGAGTCACCATAAAATTGCTATCATAATTAATAGATACGTACGTTCTACGAGTGATATCAGCAAGGAGGATATGGAAATGAGTGATGAAATAGCAGCAGTTGGCTGGGATGCGATTGATCAGGCATTAGCACAGGTATATGGTGAGCAGGAGCCAAAGCATTATGGAACTTTGATTCCCTATTCACTAGGAGGACAAGATCCTTTAGATGGAATTAGTGTTTATAAAAGCGAAACATCCATTCCGCATTGGCATTTTGTTACATATGGCTTCTCGGAACTATATGAAAAGGAATTTGAAAACAAGGACTATAGTGGATATGGATTTGAATTAACATTTCGACTAGTACGTCAACATGATGAGGAAGAGCCACCTGCTTGGGCATTGAATTTACTACAGAATATGGGCAGATATGTGTTTAATAGTGGTAATGTATTTAGAGCGGGAGATTATTTGGATGCAAATGGTCCGATTTGCCTCGATGCCGACACACAATTAACGGCACTAGCCTTTACACATGATCCAGAGCTTGCTGAAATCGATACACCAAATGGCAAGATGGAGTTTATCCAAATGGTCGGTATTTCAGAGGATGAGTTAGAAGCGATGCAGACATGGAATACACTTGGTGTACTACAGGCTGGCATGAAGCAAATACCAAGCTATACTACGGATTTAACAAGAACTTCTCTCCTACAAAATCCTGAAGTTGCCGAGGCAGTTGTGCGAGGAATGGAAGAAGATGGCTCTAATACGGGGTTTCTTTTCGTAGATCAACTTGCTTGGGAAGTAGAAAAAAAGAGCTGGTTTAACAAACCGTCTAATGTTGTTCAACTTGGAGCAAAGCAAGCAGCTGTCATTAGTAAATTATTACGTGGACGTATTCTGAAAGATAAAGATCTTACCTTAGTCGGTCAACAAATAACGATAATATTTAAAGCAGGCCCTCAGGTAGGTTATTCAGAGAATGGTCAAGAGATTACGATCACATTGAACAAGGCAGCGGTAGAAGAATTAAGTCAGAGGCTGATACCGCAAGAAAGTCAATTCACTATTTCTTCTTTAGTTGGTGTAAGTTTTCAAATTTTGAAGACACATATTAAAAATCAAGAAGGAGCGGTTGTGAAAACAATCGGATAAGATGGATCTCTCGCTAAGGCTTTAGCGGGAGATTTTTCTCTAATCCATAGAAAGGGAGGATGTAAAGTGAAGCAGTGTGTAGAGCATTTTCTAGCGGCTGTGTGGGAGCAAATCACGGCTGTTTATCAACAAGAGAGTAAACGAATAACAGGGCTGAAAGAGCAAAGTAGGTTACAAGCAGGCATCCTTCAATATTTGAAAGTTGCCTGGAAAAAAGGAAAAAGTCCTAATGGCACAATCTTTATAGATGTTTATGAGCCATTTAGTTGGAGTGATAGCTCCTATAAGGTGGAAGCGGGTTCATACATACAAGAATTTACAGATGTCCAGCATATTGAAGAGCTTTTTAGTGCTTTATGTACTAAAACAGAGGAAGTATTTCAATCTGAGCAATACGGTCCCCGATTTTTTGATTACCGCTTTGAGGTTGTGCTGGAATTTGAACATGATAAAACGGTGCTTCATTATCAAAAGGAGCTGTTGAATAATCGTAAACTAGCGTCAACGAAACAAGTGCTGGCAAGCTTTATAGAAACAAAGGTGATGGCAGAGCTACCAGTAAGACCAAGTGACAATGATGAATTTTTCCTTGCGAAGCATTTGGTCAATCCACATTTTTTCCATCAAACAGCTGAGGAAGTCGAACCATTTATTCATCGGCTTCAAGAAAAGCATCAGGCGAATAAAGAACGTTTAGACAAATGGATTTATTATTATACAATGGCCTTTAAGCAGTGGGCAGAGGAGCATTTTTTAACGCACTATTTTGAACAAGCAGGCGATTATAGGAAAGAGTGGGTATTGAAAACAGAGGACTCGGTACAACAACTAGAGCAGGAAAAACTAGATTTCTTTCTTTATGTCGCGTTGAAGATTGGTCAAAAAGAGCCAGCCACTCGATTAGAATACTTGGAACTTGCGAAGCAGCTTGGCTCGCTGCAGGCAGCTAATTATTTGGAAAAAGGAAGCGGTCGTTTTGAAAGTATAAGAAAGCGGGATGTATTCGAAGGACAGGCAAATGATATTTTACAAACGATTGGTATACGAGTGATGGTAGAAGAGGAAAACGCTTATCGTGAAGCCCTTTACTATATCATTCAACTGCTACAAGAAGGTTTTCCAAAGGGCTATAAGCTGACTTTAAAGAGTAAAGCGAAAAATTATCTTCCTATTAAAAAGTTAGCTAAATCAAAACTTCATCAATTTTTCGCCAATTGCCTACAATATCCAAATCTTTTCCCTTTATTAGCGGACTATGCCCAGCTCGCTATGGAGGAATATGCTTGGTATCAGGATGTTGAGCCGAGTGAAAAATCAGCTATGCCCAGCACCTATGCGGTTTTTGGATTAGGGCTTTATAGCAAGGATTATTTTCCACTTGTTCAACGATATATGTTACTCGTTGATACAGAGCATCAATCCGTGCAAGATACTTATGCGGAAGCCTTTCTTGAAGCTCATGGCTTATCAGTAGAGATGATGCCTGTGTTTGTAGCTATTTTACTTGGTGCAAGTGAATCAGCTAAGCCAATAAAGAACATTGACATCATGGATTTAGATTTGCTCGTGGCACTCGGACAAGAACTTGAAAAGAAAGCAGATTATCAGCGTCCATTTGTTTTATATCGAATATTCGGTAGTTCCAAGAAGCTTGCTCAGCGACTAAAGCAAGAATCAGCACCAATAAGGGATGAACTTGAGAAATTACTGCAATGGATGGATTCCTGAAGGGGGTAGACGAATGGAATGGACGGAAGTGAGTAAATCCAAGGATTTAGAGGTCGTTCGGGAGGCCATTAGTAAATTAGATGTAAATGAGCGAGATGCACGTGGGAGAACACCATTAATGCTTTTTATAACAAATCGAATGCCACATGAAGGAATCAAGCTTCTTTTGGCACAGCATATAGACTTGGAGGCACGAGATAAGCTTGGTGATACAGCACTGAAAAAAGCGGTAAAGTTTAAGCAGAAAGAAGTGATTTCTTTACTACTTGCAAAGGGTGTAAATTTATCTGAGCCAGAGGGGATTACCGCTACAGCTTGGTTTGCGGCAAGGGAGCATGCAAGAATAGCTGATTTATTGGTAGATACACCAGGTGCAATCCGTCTAACTTTGAATGCAGAAGAACAACAGCAAGCTGATGCCATTTTATACGAGGATGCTCTCAATACAATGTGCCAGCGCATAAGCAAGATATCATCAGCTGTTATTTTACATGCCATTGTCAATAGCTATAACTGGGATGATGGCCCCGAGCCTATGCTCGCAGCATTAGCTAATCCAGTTTGTGCCCCTATTACCATGATAGACATGTTTGAGCTAATGGAAGGAGAATATTGGCTAGCACTAACAGAGGAAGAGATAGCGAGTTCCGATTGGAAGCGACCATGGAAAGAGATGGCACTAACCTTACAAGAAAAATTAAAGTGCTAGCTAGGAGAGAATAATGGACCAAAAAGCAAGGAAAATATTGATGCAAACCTATTGGCAATCTGGTGGATGGCGTTCAGGTGGTTATACCTATACAGAAGAAGATTTTCAATATGCTAAAAGTAAGGGCTTGATGTTTGATCGATTAACGATTTCCCATGATGAATGTGTACAAAGATTGCAACAGCTTCATGAGAAATCCTTAACAAAGGAGCTTGTGGTAAAGGCATTTTTGCATAGCTTATCGACGCGCAAAGTACATTTACGCAGTGCCTTATCGAGCTGGGCTCTTACGCATGATTTACCAATGCATACGTATGATGAACAACCTGTGGCATTGGTCTCCTATAGTGGCTGTGGCTACTGTAATGAGCAGAAAATCATGTCCAATGCTACGTATGTCAATGAAGATTTAAATGTGCTTAATTTTGAACGCATCAAGTGGGGAGGGGTTCGCCTCAATTGGCTCATCTATTGTTTACTAGACTTAGAATGCCTAGTGAAAGAACAAGAAGCATTGAATGTAAGTGAGGATGACGTAGCCATCTTACAACAGATGGTAGCAGCAATAGAATCCTGTAACGACACAGATGCAGCTAGACAGCTTGAAAAGCGCTGGAAAGATGTTTTCAAGTCCAATCAACATGAACGAGATGTGGTCATGGAAATCTGGGGTTATGCGGGACTACTCGTATCAAAGGATGATTATCGCAAGGAGCGTGGACGTGGAACTGATTTTATGTCAATGGCGACTTGGAGAGGACAGGATGGCTATTCACAGGAAAAGATGAAGTTTTACTTTGCCTCCTACCTATAAAGCTGAGGATTATTGATATAGCAAAGGAATTTTAAGAGCGGCTACTATAATGAACAGCTGTCATGGTCATGCGTGCAGATTTTACTTTTACCAGAGCTTTACTAGAATAAATAAGAGAGGTGCAGTGAGATGGGGGCTTGGGGATACAAAGCATTGGAAAGTGATGAAGGTTTAGATGTAGTGGCGTTTTTGAGGGAGTTTATGGAACAGCATAAGGAATCCAATCAGCTAACATTATCGGATATTGTACAGGCTATGAAACAGCAAGGCTTTTTTGGTAAAACATTGGAGGATATAGATTTTTTCTACGATATAAGTGCCCTGGCTTTGGCAGAGCTTTATAGTCAATATCTGGATACAGGAACCATTTATGGTCAAGAAAGTAAGGATAGACAAATACAATGGGTAGTAGATGAAAGCTCTTTGACATTTATATTGCGGTATTTACAGGACATTAGAGATGAAGTACCTGATCAACATGGTAGTAGAGAGATTGTAGAATTATGGCAAGAGTCCAAGAGTTGGCCAGAATGGCAGTCCAACTTAGCCTATCTTATTCAGACGGTGGAACAAGCGATTAACCGTTTGCCACAATAAAAATAGATGGAGTGATTGGAAATGACCTATGATTTTTGGATGATGGCTTCCATCATGGAGTTGGTTGAATATCCAGATGAGACAAGTGATGACTATATAGCACATCCAACTTTACAGACGATCATGGATGTGCTTGAAATCCAAGTACCGATAGCAGAGATTTACGAACGTTATTTTGGTCAATCCATTCATACAGGACATGTTTTAGTATTTGCGAATAAGCAGCAACCACATGTCTGTGTGGTACTTGATACTTATCGAGATCCGCTCGATCAGCTGGATTTAATTCAATTTGGCTGGAGAGTGAACACAAAAGATGTTCACCTAGTAAGACAGCTGACACGAAAACTATTTGATAATTGTGATGAGGGGATTCGCTATGAGGAAGGTCAATCCATTCTCTATCAGGTATTACAAGAACAACGCTATCCTCGAAAACTATACTATGAGACATTATATGAACAACAGCTGAAGAAATTTTGGGTATGATAGCATCAAAAAGGATTCGTAACACTTTCTATAAAAAGTGTACGAATCCATTTCCTAGAACCTATACAAAGAAAAAGCTGAATAGAGATAGCGCAATCGAAATGATCACAATAGGTCCAATCATTTTCATATGTCGTTTTCGTGCCATTACAACAATCGCTACATATTCACGAATCATCGCATTTGGCCAATAATAAAAGGCTGTCTTAGAGCCAATGCCCTGACTATCTAAGCCCGCAAGTCTTGCATAAATACCCGCACGAAAAAGATGGAAATTATTCGTGGTGAAAATACTGTTATAGGCCTTACCCTGTTTCCGATCATCCATGAGCTGCTTAGAAAATAACATATTTTGATAGGTATTCACAGAGCGGTTCTCCTGGAGTGTATGCTCAATGGGAATGCCTTTTTCTATTGCATATCGTTGCATCGCTTCAGCTTCGGGTAGATTTTCATCAGGACCTTGTCCACCAGAGAAAATAATGGTAGGTGGAGTAGTCACTGCTGCTTGCTTATGATAGAAGTCAATTGCCTTTTGAATTCTACTAGCTAAAAGTGGAGGCACCTTATCATTAATTAATCCACTGCCTAGTACAATAATAAAATCTTGATTCAATCGAGGGCGATTGAATTGGTAGAGAAAATAAGCAGATAAAAAATTGGATAAATGGATAAAAAAATAAAACGTAATGAGTGAAATTCCACCAAAAATGGGCTGGAGGTGGACTGAAAACAAACTCGCTGGATTGATAATCGGTAATAGGATAAAAAGTAAAATGCCAATCGCCACAAGTAATGTTAAGGAATTGGCTAAACGTCTACCTTCTCGCTTCATTAATACTCTCGCATTTAAAAATAAACCAAACATTAAAGCCACAATACCAAAAGGAATTAAAATGAAAAGAGCAATCAGTGGAATAATGACAATAAGCCTTAAAAAGTAATGGTCAGATGCTAAAGATAGAATGACGCAGAATAGCAGAAATGAACAGACAAATAGATTAAATAATAGTCCGTTGATCATTTTTCTTGGGTCTTTAAAGTAAGAAATAAGAAAAACGATGAAAAGAATCAGTGGAATAATGCCAAAATACATACAAAATGCACCTCTAGTGATGGAAGTTGGTTAATGATATCTCTATATTATAAGTAATTATTGGATGAAATCAACCATCGATGAAAAAGTGGAGGGGGAGCATCTAGAAGCTCCCTCTATTTTTTGTGTGTACGATGATAGGTTTTATTGAGGTAATGAATATATTGGGTGCGGGTCAAGCCACCCGTTTGGCGATTAAAGTCATCGTAGGAGATATCTTCTGGAAAACTAAATTCAGCGAGTGCCCGCTGACGATCTTCGCGGAAGTGTGGATGATCTAGCGACTCTGTTACAATTCCTTCCTCTTGCTTCAACCAATCACTGGCAACGCCTGCATAGACACCATGATTGGTAAAACGGCTAGCTGTTTGATAGGAGGTGGAAGGTGCAGGTTTACTAATTGTTCCTGTCCCCCAGGATAGACGATATCGAGGCTCTTTCCCATAGTTTAGTGTCACGCCATAGCCCATTGGAAATACAATATCGGATTCTGTTAACATTTTATGGCCTATCTTTTCATAGCATCCTCGCATAAAATGGTCATCCATCACAATATGGGTTTGAGGGGCCAATGGAGCAGATATGATTTCCTCAAGAGAAGGCAGGCGCTCTGTTGTTGTCAACAAATAGGGCCGTACAAACAATGGCATTGTCATTACATTATGCCAAATACTATCTTCTCCAAATAGATGATCCTTTTGCATTTGTCGTAAATCGCCAATGACAAGCACATAGCCATCTACAAATAAATCGATTTCTACACGAAAAATATCACCTGGCACAGTTTTATAGCGTAGACTTTTCATCTTGGTTAGCTTTTCTAGCTTGTCTGAGTAATCAGCAGGAAGCTGGGAGGGAAATTGCTCTAACCAATTCAAGAGAGCTGACTTAGTCGTTAAATGCTCAAAGCCTGTTAATGGTAGCTGGTAATATGTTTTAGTGTTACGAGCTGTGATATAGCTAGATGGATGGTTTTCATTACCTAGACCAACAGAAAAAACAACGCCTGCAGCTTTCACAGCGGAGATATTGGTATAATTCAATTTCTTTTCTTTTCCACGCGCAGTTTGAGGGACAATGACTTCACGATTACGTGTTAAAATGTCGACATCCGCTTCTTGGTAGCTATGCTCATTCACGAAAATTCTTTTTTTAATGAGATCGCCTTCAAGGCAAATAAAATAATCCTCTCGAATCGGAATCGTTTCCCAATGTGCTTCTAAAGTATGTAGGCCGAAATAGGGGCGCAATGAATTCGTTAACCAACTAGTAAATGGTGTCAATCGAATTTCCTCCTAGCTATTGTTTTGTATTTTGGTCAAGTATACTGAATTTGGTGGGTGTCGAAAATAGCTTAGATGGAAAATAGTTACTTTTATGCAGTGATAATAATTGCTTTTGGAGCAGATGCCTACCTTTTTCTTCAGGCTATAGAACTGCTATAATGACAGACAGAGGTGATGAATATGCATATTGTGACGATTGAAGGCATACCCTATGCTTGGCTTGAACAATTACAAGAAATCCACGCTCACGTTTTTGATGGAGCAAATTTGCCACTCGAAAAGCTAGAAAAGAAAGAAGGCCTTCTTTGCATATTGGCAGTGGAAGGTGACACATTGATCGGCTTTAAACTAGGCTACCCACAACCAGATGATATTTTTTATAGTTGGTTGGGTGGCGTTCATGTAGCACATCGAGGTCAGGGAATTGCAAGTCAATTAATGAAACAACAGCATGAGCATATCAAGACTTTAGGCTTTCACAAAGTTCGTACATACGGAAGAAATACATTCAAAGCCATGCTCATTACCAACCTCAAGCATGGTTTCGATATATTATCAACATTTATTGATGAAAAAGGCAGACATAAAATTATATTTGAAAAAACAATTGATTAAGGAGTTTTATACATGAAAGCATATTTAGCAAATGGGTTATTTTCGTTAGGCGATCGTTTTGTAAATGAACAATTGGCAGCAGCTATTCGCGAGGCAGCACCAGGCATCGCATTATATGTACCTCAGGAGAATGAGGCCATCAATGATAAATCTGCCTATGCAGATAGCTTAGCGATTGCCCAAGCAGATTTAGAGATGCTACAGGATAGCGATGTTCTGATAGCTGTATTAGATGGGGTGGAAATTGATTCAGGCGTTGCCGCAGAGATAGGTGCGTTTTCGATGCTGAATCGTCCCATTATTGGTGTGCTAACAGATGTTCGTCAGCAAGGGCGGGACAATATGCAAAAAATAGAGGCACTGATCCGAGATGGGCTAGAGAATCAGTTTGTTTATCGTAATTTATTTGTTGTGGGGTTAATTAAACGCAATGGCGTGATTACATCTTCTATTGAAGAGGCTGTGAAAGCCATACAAAAACTACAGAACGGGGAGGCATCATGATGCTATTAGCTACATCAGACATGGTGGCAGGAAAAGATATCATGGAAACATTAGGGCTAGTGAAAGGGAATTCTGTTCAATCTAGAAATATTGGTCGTGACATGATAGCAGGTCTTCGCAATATTGTCGGTGGAGAAATGAAGGAGTATGCGGAGATGCTTGTGCGCTCTCGTGAAATTGCCACAGAGGCAATGGT
This sequence comes from Lysinibacillus sp. BS3, assembly GCF_039614735.1. Classification (NCBI taxonomy): domain Bacteria; kingdom Bacillati; phylum Bacillota; class Bacilli; order Caryophanales; family Bacillaceae; genus Lysinibacillus; species Lysinibacillus sp. BS3. The sequence goes on from NZ_CP154860.1 coordinate 115,270, forward strand.
AGAGGTAGCCAAACAATTAGGTGCAGATGCAGTTGTAGGCGTTCGTTATGCTACTTCATCTGTCATGGATGGTACATCCGAAGTATTGGTATATGGAACAGCTGTAAAATTCAAATAAAAGAGTACAAGGACTTTCATTCAATGGAAGTCCTTTTTCAATGGTTAAAAAGTGACACATTCATCTAAAATGCTGTAAAATTTTAGTTAATTATGTCAAAAATACAGTCTATTGTGCTGCTTGAATGGTGATTTATTATAGGATGCGTATAGTACAAATTATACCAATAAAGTAGAAGTTTTATCTTGATTCAGTTTATAGATAATGAGATGAATGCACAAATGGAGTGGGTGTCAAAACACCAACTGAATCAAGATAAAAGCCCAAGCGGAGGTCACAGATTTTGAAGAGAAAGCTTTTTGAGCAACTCGCAAAAAAATCTGGACGCAATCAGTAGAAGGGCTATTTATGGCCAATATACTGCAAGCTGGGCATGATAGAAGAAAGAGTGGGATATATGGTAGATTCACAACAAGGCAAAGGCTATCGCGTACTATCGATGTTTGATCGATTGATGGATGGCCAAGGAATCAACAAGAAGCAAGAAGCATTGACACATCAGGTTGGTGAAAAAACCATACAACGGGATATCGATGAAATTCGTACGTATCTGGAAAAGGCTAAGCTAGATTACCATTTACAATATGTACGTACAGAAAAAGTGTATAAATTAATGCATACAAAAAACAATCGTTTATCTAAAGAACAGGTACTAGTCATCGTTAAAATACTCATTGCCTCAAAAGCTCTCGTAAAATCGGATATCGGTGAGATCGTTAATCAACTTCTCTCACGTGTAGCAGACGATCAACTGTTATTAAATGAAAAAATTGTATATGAAGATATCCATCAAAACAAGTCATTATTGTCCTTGATATGGGGAATTTCAACAGCTATTCAAAAGAGAAAGGTCATTACAATTGATTATTTACAGGAGGGTGAAGCGATTCCAACTGCAAAAATTTTAAAGCCGCTCGCTGTTATCTTTTCAACACATTATTTTTATTTAATAGGAGATAATCAAGACACCCCAACTGTTTACAGAATGGATCGTATTCAGCATTTTCGTGAAATGGATATCCATTTTGAATTTCCATCTGTACACCCATTACAAGTAGAGGACGCTAATGACCTTACTCATATCCGTCTTCTCTATAAAGGCCGTTCTCCTCAAATAGTCTACAGTCGTTTCCCAACAGCCCACCTAGTTTCACAAAACAATCATGAATATGTTTTTGAGGCAGAAGTGTTAGAATATGGCGTGAAAGAGTGGTTGTTAAGTCAAGGAGCCGATATGGAGGTATTAGAGCCAATTGAACTGAGAGAAGAGATCATTGAGACCTTACAAGCTATGCAGCAAAATTATCGTTACATATAAAAACCCGTGCGTACATGCACGGGTTTTTACGTTTACTGAAACAATTGTTTGATAAATGTCGTATCGATATCCTTAGTGAGCTTATAATCTTTCATGTAATTTTCCTCATATAAATACACAAATAAATGCTGGTCATCATCTAAACGCAAGCCAATTTCTCTGTTGTCATTAATTGAGAGTGTTAGCCAGTATGCTTCATGAGAATCAGAATTTGAAAACCACACCTTTTTTAAAGGTAGGTCCTTGAATGGCTGCATAATTTGATTGATTTCTGCTGCGTCAGTAATCGTTACTGTTTTTTCATCTGAGGAACGAATAATTTCAATCTCATGAATTTCCTCCATTTCGAGACGTTCTGTTACCTCTGTTGTAAAATCAGTGTCTCGTGTTAACAGCATTGTCGAGATATACAGAATAAGTAGTGGTAGTAAAATGCCTAGAAGTAGTTTGTATCTTTTTTTCATGCTTGTCTCCTTAAATTCTAAAAATTCACACATATGTATTCTTTTCCACGCTATAATTGAGCATATACTGAAATGATGAAGGAAGGCAATTAAATGACACATAATCATGAAGAAAAAGAACTATTTTACCCAAGTGGAATCATCATGTATCGAGGTGGCGTCAAGAAGAATGATTTCGGTCACGATATTTATGACGGCAAAGGCTCGCTATTTGATCAAGAGGGAGAATTATTATTCGAGGGTGAATTCGTCAATCATATGAAGCAAGGCAATGGCATTATGTATTTGAAAGGACAACTCATTTATCAGGGTGAATTCATACAAAATAAAAAACAGGGTCATGGCATTTTATATAAGGATGGTCATATCCATTATGAAGGTCATTTTCGCAATGATTTAATGGATGGCTATGGTGTTTTATATTATGAAGAAGAAGTAATTAGCCCTTATCAAACACTACGAGCACAGTATCCACATTTAAATCAACCGCAGTATGAGGGTGACTTTGTCCATGGCATGAAAAAGGGAAAAGGCAAGCAATACTATCCAAATGGATTTTTACAATATGAGGGTGATTTTATTTGGCATCATATGCAAGGGGCAGGGAAGCTATATTACCCTACGGAATCACCAACAGCTGAGGAGCTTGCACGTGGTGTAACTAATCTCCACTATGAAGGTCATTTCTTTGAGGACCTAAAGCATGGTAAAGGCAAAGTATATTCTAGGGATGGAATTTTAGAAGCGGAAGGGCAATTTAAAGAGGATATGATGACAGGGCAAGGAACGCTCTATTATGCCAATGGGCAAGCTTCCTATATTGGTGACCTCGTTCAAGGCAAAAAACATGGACGAGGCGATTATTATAATGAAGAAGGCAAAATTATCTATAGTGGTGAATTTATTAACGATGAGCGGTTACGCATTACACCTGAAGTCGAGCAAGAGATTGCCAAGCTACAAAAACAATTAGATAGTCTTGTAGGTCTTCCGAATGCAAAGAAGGAATTACATAATTTAATAAACTTTATTAAAATTCAAAGTCTGCGTGTGGATCATGGTTTAGCAAGCTTTCCTATTACGTATCATCTTGTCTTCTCGGGCAATCCAGGCACAGGTAAAACAACAGTGGCACGCATTATTGGCCAAATCTACAAGCATCTTGGCGTCCTTTCAAGTGGGCATTTTGTGGAAACAGATCGTGCAGGTTTAGTCGCTGGCTATGTTGGACAAACAGCGTTAAAGGTTCAGGAAGTCGTTAACAAAGCAAAGGGCGGGGTACTTTTTATTGATGAAGCCTATTCATTAATAAATGATAAACAGGATGCATTTGGGAAGGAAGCTATTGATAGTTTATTAAAGGCAATGGAGGATCTACGTGATGACTTAGTAATTATCGTTGCGGGCTATACAGAGCTAATAGAAGATTTTTTACAATCTAATCCAGGCTTTAAATCTCGCTTTAATCATTTTGTACAATTTGATAATTTTAGCACGGATGAACTCTATGATATTTTTGCGATGCTTTGTCAAACGAACGATTATCAATTTGGCGAAGCATTTGCCCAACATATGAAAACACAGCTACGTCATATGCCAATTGAAACCATCCCTAATTTCTCGAATGGTCGTTATATTCGAAACTTGTTTGAGAAACTAGTGACGATCCAATCAAACCGATTGATTCAACAGGCAACAATCTCGAGAGAAGAACTCATGACATTTGAGGAGCAGGATATTTTACAGGGCATTGCAGAAAAGTTGTTTGACAATACTTTTTAAGACAAGGAGTAAATTCATGAAAAAGCTATTAGTGTTTATTTTAGTGTGTGCATGTATTTTACCACGACTAGTAACAGTTCATGTTACAGTGAATAATCATATTAATGTACGCCATAAAAACGATAAAAGTTGATGAGTGATGTATAAAGTGGTAATATAAGACAAAACATACGCTAACGTATTTTTTGGAGGGCAATTATGCAAGTTACGAAAGAGGATTGGATTAGAGCGGGTCTAGAGCAATTAGCAGAAGCGGGGATTCATAAAGTACGTATTGAAGCACTTGCTCGATCATTAAACATTAGTAAAGGTAGCTTTTATCATTATTTTCCTGATCGTCAACAACTATTAGATGCCATGCTAGACTATTGGGAAAACCACGCAACAAAGGCCATTATTCAAAATATGGAGCAAGTTGATGCTACTCTAGAGCAGCTTTTACGGATAAGTTTTCACAAAAATAAAAAGATGGAGATAGGCATTTATGCTTGGGCCAAATATGATTCAGATGTCGCAAAGCGTATCGTTCAAATAGAGGAGCAGCGAATAGCCTGTGTGGCGACACTCTATCAAAAAAGTGGTATCAGCATAGACGAATCCACTGATCGTGCAAGATTAGCTTATTTAACCTATATAGGCTGGATGACACGATTTGAAGCCAATCCTCATTTCGATCTTGAAAAAATGATTAAGCTGTTAATACAGTAAGAAGGTCTCTCAGAGCTAACATGGGCTTTGAGGGACTATATTTAACGCCAGAACATACGGTAGCGTATGTAAATGAAGAGGAGGTAGAACATGTTTATTTTATCAATTGTCGCAGTGGGACTATTAGGGCTCATTAGTATCCTACATATTTATTGGGCCTTTGGTGGTCGATGGGGTACAGAAGCTGTTATTCCTATGAAAGAAGGCAGCCAACAAGCCGTTTTTACGCCTAGAAAATGGGGAACGCTCTTTGTTGCAATGCTGTTGATGCTAGCAAGTGGTATCATCCTTGTTCAAGGAGGCTTCATGCCATTTTTTCAAGCCTCTATTTTTTCAAAAGTAGGAAGTATCGTTTGTGCGCTAGTATTTTTGCTACGAGCAATTGGTGATTTTAAGTATGTTGGTATTTTTAAAACGATTAAGCATTCCACATTTGCTCAAAATGATTCAAAATGGTATAGTCCTTTATGCTTGTTTCTTAGCTTTGTTTATGTGCTGGTGTTAGTTTAACAGCAATTTTACTTTAATAAGGGGAGCAGAATGGGGGATATAAAATGGAGCAAATGATCTACTTACTTCGCCATGGTGAGACAAATTATAATACACAAGGGAGATATCAAGGACAGCTTGATTCACCACTCACTGAGCGTGGTCGGGAGCAGGTTCAGCAAAATGCACGCATGCTGAAATCACTCATTGGCGATGCAGATGAATGGACCATCCTATCAAGTCCAATGGGAAGAGCCATGCAAAGCACAGCCATACTTTGTGAAACACTGGGCTATGACAGCAACAAGGTGAGGCAGGATCCACGTTTAACAGAGGTTGCTGTGGGACAATGGGCTGGATTAACCATGGCGGAAATACAGCAACAATGGCCTGCCTTGTTAACGAACACAGATGCCTTCAATTGGTATTTTCGTGCACCAGATGGGGAAACCTATGAAGCTGTTGTAAGCAGATTAACTGCTTTGCTTGAAACGATTCAACCACTTTCAAAAGTGATTATTGTCTCGCATGGCTTAACTGGTCGTATTTTACGCGGCGTCTATGCAAGTCTAAGCAAAGAAGAGACGCTCAAGTTAGAGGTTTCTCAAGATGTAATGTTCAAATTAAAAAATAAAGAGATTACAAGAATTAGTTCAAATTTCGATGATGATTTTTACCTGTGAAAATATTTGAGCGCATCCCATTTTTCTCAAGGAATATTCAGAAATGCCGCCTCTTATAATGTGTAGGAGGCGTTTTTTATGAAAAAATGGATGTTAGTAGGCTGTATTTGTATCATGGTTTTCTTATTTTATTATACAAGCAAAACATATGAATTCACGCATCTAGAACTGCCATCATTACATAGTCAAAATGCTTTGTTACTCAATGAACAGGACGATGTATTATACGAAAAAAATGCGGATGCTATTATTTATCCTGCATCTTTAACAAAGATCATGACAGCCATCGTTGCCATAGAGATGACAGATAATTTACAAACACAAACCATTGTACAGCCCCAAACGATTGCGAACTATACGGCACAAAATGCTTCGATGGCAGGCTTTCAAGCAGGAGATTTTGTCACGATGGAGGATTTATTGTATGGTACACTCCTTGCCTCAGGTGCCGATGCAACAGGAACACTTGCAGATGCTGTCGCTGGCAGTGAGGACAAATTTGTCACGTTGATGAATAACAAGGCGCAAGAATTAGGCATGCATGAGACACATTTTGTTAATACCAGTGGCCTACATGATGAGGCACATGTATCCACCGTGCGGGATATCAGCAAGCTTCTGCGATATGCATTGGAAAATCCTACCTTTTATCAAATATTTACCTCAAAAAACTACACAACCTATGTTCCCAATCAATTAATCATCACAAACTCATTATTTACAAAATTACCGGGTCTAGACAGTCCGATAATAGGTGGAAAAACAGGCTATACCCCAGAAGCAGGACTGTGTCTGGCGACCATAATCGAGAAAGAAGGGAAATCTTTTTTATTCATTACAACCAATGCTCCTAGCTATATATGGAACCCACCCCCACATATTGAAGATGCCCTAACGGCCTTCGAAGCTTTATAGCAGGAAAAATAATGAAAAAACCTCAACTTTTTCATGGTTTTTAACGTCTTAATAGAAAGGGGAATTATATAGCTGAGGTTTGGTGGTGGATAACCAGCTTTTTATAGGAACCATCAAATACGGGGAGAGCTGCTGCTAAAAGTGAGGGAGCAGTTCAAAAAGAGAGGGGAGCCATCTCCCAGTAAGGAGAAGGTCACTCACCTAAGTCCGTAGGCCGTTTAGCAGCATGAGAAAAAGGAGCTAACAAAAAATCTACAAAATAAGCCACCATCATTTAATTATCATAACCTATGCATAGTTTCTCAGTAAAAAGGGAAGGAGGAATGTATAAGTATTTACTAAAATATGAATTTTAGCAGCATCGTAAAAGGGAATCTAGTTGATTATTACTATTTTATGGCAGGGTTGTTTACTCTATAATAAAAGTTAAATCTTAGCAATTTTTTAGCAAACAGACATGGAAGACATCTAAGGGCGGTGTAGAACAATGAAAAAATTTTTACCCTTTGCCATCGTTTTGACGTTTATGATGTGCATCTTGGCAGGGCAACTTTCAGTAAATGCTGAAGGGTCAGTGGTGATTCACAAGGTAGTCAAAGATACGGTTATTTTTGAAGAAGCTTCTACGAATAGTGCGGAGATCGGGGAACTTTCGAAAGGTAGCTTTGTTTCAGTAACAAAAGTAAGTAAAGGTTGGACACATATTCAAACGCCAGAGCAGGAGGGCTATGTCACATCTGATGCTTTAGTTAAGTTGAAGTCTGAGGGATACCTAGTGATTCAAAAGGGCGGTACAACATTATTTACAGCCCCAAGTCAACATGCCCAGCATGTAGGACAGCTCTATGAAGGACGAATAATTTATGTATATGGCACAGCACCTGGTGGTTGGTCTTTCGTTCAATATGGCGAGGAGATAGGATATGTAGCGACAAACGCATTAAAAAAACCAGCTCCAACGAAGAAAAAAATTAATGCTGTTGCTGGTGCTGAATTACGTTTAACAGCTAGTCCAGACGGAGAAGTTCTTGGTACACTTCCCAATAAAACAAATGTCCAGTATTACATAACACTTGCTGGTTGGGCTTATGTAGAAGCAGGCGACCAAAAAGGGTATGTCAAAGCTTCTGAGCTAGCCGATATTCAGTTAATAGATAATAAAGTTTATAATAAAGGTGTGCCAGTAGCGAAAGGCGCAAAAAAACGGGTAGCCTTAACATTTGATGATGGGCCAGATGCTAAGGTGACACCACAAATTTTGGCAACGTTAAAGAAATACGATGCCAAGGCTACATTCTTTATGGTAGGTAAAAATGTGTCAAGAAATGCTGCAATCGTTAAACAAGTCTATGAAGCAGGGCATGAAATCGGAAACCATACCTTGAGCCATAAAAAATTAACGACCTTATCAATAGCAGGCGTTAAACAAGAAGTCAATGGCACAAGTAATGCTATTTATGCAGCCATCGGGCAGTATCCAACTGTTTTCCGCCCACCCTATGGGGCGACCAATGACCAAGTACGTTCTGTCATGACAATCCCCTCGATTTTGTGGTCGATTGATACACTGGATTGGAAACATCACAATCCAGATAAAATTTTAGCGTATGTCAAAGCCTCTGTAAAAGATGGGAGTATTATTCTAATGCACGATATCCATCAAACGACAGCCAATGGTTTAGAAAATGTTATTCTTTATTTACAAAAACAAGGCTATGAATTTGTTACAGTAAGTGAGATATTACAATAATAGAAAAGCTTTGCAATCGTCTACTCAGAACGAATGCAAAGCTCTTTTTTATTTAAATAAATTGATAGTCGTAATAATAATAGGAATCCCAAATACGTCAATTAAAAATGCGCCGACAATCGGTACGACAAGAAAGGCTTTTTTAGAAGGACCGAAGCGTTGCACAACGGCTGACATATTGGCCATGGCATTTGGTGTTGCACCTAGACCATGTCCTGCAAAACCTGCTACCATAACAGCAGCATCGTAGTTTTTGCCAAGTAATTTAAATAACACAAAAATACTAAATACAACAATAAAGAATACTTGCGCAAAAACAATGATGAATAATGGTAGTGCCAAATCAGCAATTTCCCATAATTTAATACTCATGAGAGCCATGGAAAGGAATACACCTAATGTGACATCTCCAATTAATGAGATGCTTTTCATATTAATGGCTTCAGGTTTGAATTTATCCATAATATTGCGCACTAATACAGCCACAAACATTGCTCCTACATAGCCAGGTAGAACGAAACCTGTTGCTTCTGAGAATAGTGTGCCGACGTACGTACCAACAGCCATACAGAAAGTAATTAATAAGACTTGTGTAAAGAACGAATCCGATGTAATTTGCTCATGTTTATTTTCATATTGGACTTCTTCCGATTCTTGTTCATCTGGTGTTAAATTATATTTACCTACTAAATATTTGACAATTGGACCACCAATTAAGCCACCAGCAACTAGACCACATGTTGCGGCAGCAGCACCAATTGTCATAGCTGAAGAAATCCCTAAATCTTCTAAGGTTTGGCCAAATGCAGCTGCAGCGCCATGACCACCCTCCATAGAAACGGCACCCGCCATCATACCGATTAAAGGATGGATCCCCATAAGTGAGGCCAGAGATACCCCAATGACATTTTGCATTAACGCTAGGAAGCCACATGCTAGCCAGTAGATAATCAGTAATTTACCACCGAGCTTTACAAGTTTAAAGCTTGCACCTAAGCCAATTGTCGTAAAGAAAGTAATCATAAATAAGCTTTGTAAAGAAGTATCAAGTGATATTTCTAAAATACCCGTTGTTTTTAAGATAGTGGTAAGAGCAGCGAACAATAAACCACCAACCACTGGTGCTGGGATACAGAAACGCTTTAAAAAGCCTATTTTATTGATAAGAAAGCTTCCTAATGCAAAGAGTGCAACAGCTAGGAATACCGTTGTAATTTGATTAATTTCGATCATGAACCTTGCCCCCTAAGTAAGTTGTTCAGTGCCTCATATACAAAATAGGCACCTAATTTCACTGTACGTCCGTTTTCATCTAATAACGGATTGACCTCACAAATATCAAATGAATGGGTGTGAGGGTGTGAAGTGACTTGTTGCAAAATGGAGCGCACAGTCGATGGGTCAAGCCCAAACGGTGATGGAGCACTTACACCTGGAGCAAATGCTGCATTCAATACATCCATACATAATGTTAAAAGAATATAATCATGCTTATCCATAAAATGTTGTAATGCATCCGTTAATTGTTGTTGGTAGGCTACCGTCATTTGATCCTCATAAACATACTTCACGTTTAATTCATCAGCTTTTTCGAAAAGTTCTCTTGTATTGCCGTAGCGTTGAATACCAACAACAAAATAGTCAGCGTGTGGATCCTGCTCTAAAATTTGACGGAACATCGTACCTGACGAAGGTTGTTCATCATATGGTCGTAAATCAAAGTGAGCATCTATATTGATGATGCCGATTTTAGCTTCCTTTGGTAGAGCAGAACGAACGCCTAAATAATGGCCATACAGCGTTTCATGCCCGCCACCTAGCACCACACATGATATGTTTTTTTGTAGTACTGTTGCTACGACTTCACCAAGCTCACGTTGCGCCTCCTCTAAAGCATGGTTTAGACAAACGATATTGCCAACATCAATAATTTGCTGATCGTCCTCAAATGTCCACGGTAAACTGGCTAAGCCTTCTCGTAGGGCGTTTGGACCATTTGCTGCCCCTACACGGCCTTGATTTCGACGTACCCCTTCATCGCAGATAAAGCCAACGAGAGCAGCACTTTTCTTATCTGAAGCGCTTACATCATTAATCGCAACTCTTTTTACTTGTTGATGTAAACGAAAGCTGCTTGTATTTGTCGTTGAATCTATTCGGCCTTTCCATTGTTTTTGATCTGTCATTGTGTACATAAACTTATCAACCCCATTGTGAATATTATTGTAGAAAAAGTATTGTTGTAATTCATTATATATTCACATAATTATAATTACTAATATATAATTAATATTAATCTATAGCTTTTAACTATAAATCTGGGAGGTATCTATAGGTGGACATTAAACAATTACACTATTTTATCGCTGTTTCAGAACAGATGAATTTCTCAAAAGCCGCAGAAAGACTGCATATTTCGCAGCCTTCCTTAAGTAATGCGATCAAAAAATTAGAACAAGAGATTGGCTCCCCTTTATTAGAGAGAAATACTAGAAATCTGCAATTAACAGAAGCTGGAGAGTTACTTTTTGAACGAGCAAAAGTTATTGTAAAAAATATGGAAGTGCTAAAAATCGAAATGGATGAAGTAATTGTTCATGGCACGAGAGACATCACCATTGGTGTCATGGAATCTATTAAGCATTGGCTGCCAAAGGTAATCGCCAACTATAAAAAAGACTATCCTCACATGAAAATTCACTTAGTCGATATTTTAGGTAGTAAGCGGGTGAAAAAATCCTTGAAAAGCTATAAAACTCATTTAATCATCACCAATCAGCTAATGGATGATCCAGAGTTGGAAGTTCAAACTTTATATGAAGAACGGTTGGTCGCAGTATTACCTTTACATCATCCGTTAGCCCAAAAGGATACTTTAACCATCTCAGATATTTGTGAAGAACCATTTATTATTAGTACCGAGGGCTTTCAAACAAGACGAGATATCTTAACGTCATTTGAACAGGCTGGTAAAAACATCAATATTCAATTTGAAATTGAGCGTTTTGAAACCGCTGTATCGCTTGTACGAGAACATTTAGGAGTGACCATATTACCTGAAAATTACTTGCAAGGACCGACTGCTAAAACGATTGTAAAAAAAGAAATAGAGGGTCTGAATTTAAGTCGCAATGTCTATCTAGTGTACTTAAAAAACCGTCATTTACCATTAGCCATCCGACAATTACTGAAGGATATAGTACAGTTTTTTGAAAATAAATGATGTAAGTCCATAGTAATGAATTTTCTCTTTTATTAGAAAATTCAAAAATAGAACATTGCTTTACTAGAAAAATAGCGGTAACATTTATTGTAAGAATGAAAATGAACATTCATTCATTTTGCGAAGTTCAAGCAAAGGGGGTATCTTCTAATGAATTTTTCCTATAGTGAAAAAGTTGAGAAGTTACAGGACAAGCTGAAGAATTTTATGGCGCAATACATTTATCCAAATGAGGCCGTTTATGCTGCACAGGTTGAGGCAATGGAGGATCGTTGGGGAGCGATTCCACCGATTATGGAGGAGCTGAAACAGAAGGCGCAACAGGCAGGTTTGTGGAATTTATTTTTACCAGATAGTGAATATGGGGCAGGTTTAACCAACTTAGAATATGCACCTTTATGTGAAATCATGGGCCGTTCACTTCTGGCCCCCGAGGTGTTTAACTGTAATGCACCTGACACAGGCAATATGGAAGTACTTGTACGCTATGGAACGGCACAGCAAAAAAAACAGTGGCTAGAACCGTTATTACGAGGTGAAATACGGTCCTGCTTTGCGATGACGGAGCCAGCCGTTGCATCCAGTGATGCTACAAATATTGAGGCAAGCATTGAACGCGATGGAGATGAATACATTTTAAATGGCCATAAATGGTGGACAACTGGTGCTGGGGATCCTCGCTGTAGGGTGGCTATTTTTATGGGCAAGCATAAAGATACAACGGCTCCTATCCATGAGCAGCAGTCTATGATTCTTGTACCGATGGATACACCAGGAGTAAAAGTGGAGCGTATGCTAACGGCTTTTGGCTACGACCATGCGCCAGAAGGACATGGTGAGGTTACATTTACCAATGTGCGTGTACCGGTGGAAAATATTTTATGGGGTGAAGGTAAAGGCTTTGCCATTGCGCAAGGAAGACTAGGACCAGGTAGAATTCATCATTGTATGCGTCTTATTGGTGCCGCAGAGCGTGCATTAGAGGAAATGTGTGTACGTGTACAAGCGCGACAGGCATTTCATCGACCACTAGCAGATCAAGGGGTAATGCGGGAGCGCATTGCAGAATCTCGGATGGATATTGAGCAAGCAAGACTTTTAACATTGAAGGCTGCTTATATGATGGACACAGTAGGCAACAAAGAGGCAAAAGCTGAAATTGCTATAATTAAGGTAGTTGCTCCAAATATGGCACTCAGAGTCATTGATCGAGCTATCCAAGCATTTGGTGCTGCTGGGGTAGGTCCCGATACTACGCTTGCTGCACAATGGGCGAATTCTCGTACATTACGTTTAGCGGATGGACCAGATGAGGTGCATCGTAATACCATTGCTAAACTAGAATTGAAAAAGCATGCCAACAAACAAGAGGAGCTGGTGAAATGACGGTCCTAGAGTTATTTAGCTTAAAAGGTAAAACAGCGATTGTGACAGGTGGAGGACGTGGACTCGGTGCGCAAATTGCTCAAGGATTTGCAGAGGCTGGAGCCAATGTGGTCTTATGCTCACGAAAGGTGGAGGCATGTGAGGAGGTTGCCGCAGGACTCGAAAAGCTTGGTGTTCAAGCATTAGCTCTAGCCTGTGATGTCACAAAGCCTGAGGATATTGCCAATGTGGTAGCCCAAACGATTACAACATTTGGTAGAATTGATATTTTAGTCAATAACAGTGGCGCATCATGGGGAACACCTGCCATTGATATGCCCTACGAAGCCTGGCAAAAAGTATTTGATGTCAATGTCAACGGGACATTTTTATTCAGCCAAGCCGTTGGCAAAATTATGCTAGAGCAGAAAAGCGGCAAAATCATTAATATTGCTTCTATTGCTGGACTAGGTGGGACGCTACCAGCCTTTATGGATACGATTGCCTATAACGCGAGTAAAGGGGCTGTCATTACTTTAACGAAGGATTTAGCCGTCAAATGGGGGCCACATGGAGTCAATGTCAACGCTATTGCACCAGGTTTTTTCCCTACGAAAATGTCCAATGTCTTAATCGAACGTGGACAAGACTATTTGATGGGTGTTACACCGTTGAAACGCTTAGGCTCCGAAAATGATTTGAAGGGCGTAGCTTTATTTTTAGCAGCACCAGCTTCGGACTATGTAACAGGGGATGTCATTGTAGTAGATGGGGGCATGAGCTCCATTATTTAAGGAGGGAAATAGAATGGATACGATGCAAGTAAGGTCAAGTGAACGTTTGGATGTTGATAAACTACATGCCTTTTTAGAGAGTTATTTCACTGAGCTTCCACAGGGGAAGCTTGAAATAGCACAATTTAGTGCAGGGCATTCCAATTTGACGTATTGTTTAAAAATAGCTGATTTTGAAGCTGTTCTACGTCGTCCTCCGCTTGGACCAGTTGCCAAAAAAGCGCATGATATGAAGCGGGAATTTACGATTTTATCGGCACTGCATCCATTTTTACCATCGGTTCCAAAACCATATGTCTATGTAGAGGATCGAGACATTATCGGTAGTGATTTCTTTTTAATGGAGCGCAAAAAAGGAATCGTCCTTGATACACATTTTCCAAAAGGCACAGAACCAACAGAGGAGCTAGCACGTCAATTGTCCGAACTGATGGTTGATTCTTTAGTTGCATTACATGCTATTCCTTATCAGGACACTCCGTTAAAGGATATCGTGAAGCCTGACGGATTTCTTGAAAGACAAGTGTATGGCTGGATTGAGCGTTATGAAAATGCGAAAACAGCAGAACATGCAGAAGTAGCGATGTTAACAGAGTGGTTAAAAAACAATCTTCCGTCCAATCATGAGGCAACCATTATTCATTATGATTATAAATTGAATAATGCAATGTTCTCTGAGGACTATACCGAAATAATTGGCCTTTTTGATTGGGAGATGGCAACAGTAGGGGACCCACTTGCTGATGTTGGTGTAGCAATGAGTTATTGGATGCAAGCGGATGACCCGAAAATGCTATTATATGCACTTGGTGAACCACCAGTAACTGTATTACCAGGCTTTTATACCCGACAGCAATTTATTGATCGTTATGCAGAGAAAAGTGGGCGAGATGTGTCAGCTATTCATTATTACTGTACATTTGCTTATTTTAAATTAGCCGTTATTTGTCAGCAAATCTATTATCGCTATGTTCAAGGACAAACGCAGGATGATCGCTTTGCTCAGATGGATAAAATGGTCGCTGCCCTCATACAACAAGCTTCTCAATCAATATGATTTTATGGAAAAACGGTTACTTTTAATAAAGTAGCTGTTTTTTATAGCCCATTATAACAGATTATCCGACATTAATTTATATAATTATTTATACTAACTCGCACAAAATTTACTCAAAAAACATAATAAATCACGTACAAGAAATTAAAAGAGGAGGGAACGTTTGTTCTTTTAGGTGGGAGTGTTAATCAATAACGATTTATTGTTTTTCGATAAAAAATAATTGGCTTGCAATAAAAATAACGCTATCATCAATTACAACAGGGATTTAACAAATGGAGGAAGAAATAATGGGGAAATATTTACTTGCCACAATTCCGATGATCATGGGGATCGTATGTTTATTTATAAAAGGCCTTATAGGAGATGAGATACTAGCAGATGGTACGATAGTGGAGAAAAACTTCTTTTTAATTCCATTGAGCTATTTATTTTTCTTTAGCGGTATACTTACATTCTTGATTGTGGCGTTATCTTCTACATTCAAAAAGCAAACTTCCATATAATAATGCTAAAAACAGGCTCTAAATAGGGCCTGTTTTTTATAACCATGTTTGATCTAGCTTATCACTGTAGTAGTGAATAGCTTTTTTATAATCTTGAATGCCTTGATGATTGGCTGTGCGTAATATCGTGTTCAATAATGTTTCCATTGATTTTGCATGTTCGCCAAGATTATAAAGTGTCATGGCATAGAAGACCTTGATATGCTCCGCCTTCGGGAACTCGTGAATGGCTTGTTCAAAGATCCGTTTTGCTTGCTCGTATTGTCCTATAGTCCGATAGGTGCTCCCTAAACCAAGATAGGCATCCACTAAAACTTCTGGCTCTAGCCCCAACTTTATCGCTTCTTCGTAGTGCGGAACAGCCTCTTTTTCCTGCCCTAAAGAATCAAATGTCCAAGCACATTGAAATTGATAATAAGCATTTTGAGGATGTTCCTTGACCAGTGCCACCATACATTGATTTGCTTCCTCAAGCTGTCCGTTTTTTCTTAATGTAAGTATGTGTTCTAATTGTTTGTCCATTATATTTAACCTCTTCTTTACTTAAGTAACTTACCATTCATAAAAACAATCTTCTATCAGCAACTCAAATGAATCAGCTATTCGCTTAATTTCTCCACAATCATGATCGCAAATAAAAACATGGCCTGATGGATCGATGAAAATGGGATTACCTCCACCATCCATTGAAATAACATAGCTCGTTTCTAAAACATTTGGAGATAGGAACTCTTTATATTGTTGACGGAAATCCAGTGTTAAATCGACAACGGTTTCGTTTCCTAGACTTGAGCCGTTAGAAAAAGCATGGATTGCTATACCTGCATATGCCCCACCAAACGTTTCAATGAACGCTACGTAGTCGCTGTGAAATTGTACATGAAGTTGTTGCTGTGCCTCTATTATTTCCCTTTGACTTGCAGGTTTACCCACTAACGTTTGATGCTTCTCATTAAATAAAAATAACCGCAAACGCTTTATTAGATCTTCCTTCATAGACATTCTCCTTTTATTCAGTATACACGATCCTTCATTGCTAGGAATCTGAGGAAATGATATTGTTATTGTAAATAATAACATCTACTGGGGTGATAGAATGCTAGAGCGTTCAATGGAAAAAACACGGGAAAACCAAGAGGGAAGGGAGTGATGATACAAAAATAGAAAAGAGGATTAAGAAAATGACATATCAAAAACTTATGTGTGATGGATTTGAATTAAACTATTGTATAAAGGGGCAAGGCCAACCAATTTTAGTGGTGGGGAGTAGTGTTTATTATCCACGTCTGTTCTCAGAAGACTTTTATCAACATTTCCAGGTGATTTTTTTAGATCATCGAGGTTTTGGTAAGCCAGCTCAAGCATTTACGCAAGAAGATTACACATTAAACAAAATAGTGAAGGATATGGAGTATGCGAGACAAATCCTACAGCTAGATACTTTAATAGTGTTAGGACATTCAGGACATGCATTTATGGCAATGGCGTATGCCACAGCTTATCCCCAGCATGTTCAAAAACTCGTACTCTTAAATACAGCAATATCGAATAGTCAAGAAAGACAGCAACAAAGCTTGTCTTATTTTGAGGCACATGCAAGTATGGAGCGTAAACATCAATTTGCGCACGAAATAGCCTTATTGGAACAGGATCTAAAGAAGGAGCCTGAACGACGCTTTGTTCATATGTGTATTCGTATGGGGGCGCATAGTTTTTATGATTTTATGTTCAATGCTACCTCTATGTGGGATAACGTTCATCCGAATATGGAAATTATTGATTATCTATGGGGAGTAGCTTTTGCGGAGCAGAACCTTTTACAACAAATGCTACAAGTTAACAAGCCAATTTTTTTAGGTCTAGGCAGGTATGATTATTTAGTAGCCCCTATTTCATTATGGGATGCAGTAGATCATATTCCCTATGTAAAGAAAGTCATTTTTGAAAAAAGTGGTCATAATCCTATGTTTGAAGAGCCTGTATTTTTTAATGAACAACTAATTCAATGGATAAACGAGGGGTAGTCGAATGGCTGGTTATGCTTGTATAGCAATTAACCAGCCTATTTTAATAATAAAAAGAGAAAAGCCAAAGTATCAACTACCTCAACAAGTTTTACGTATCGCATCAATGTTTTGACAGTCCATAATGACAGGCCGTGCCATATCATCGATTTGAAGGAAGTACCCGCAACAGCTTTGCGGAATAAGATAAATAAAGTATATTCCTAGAAATTGGCTGCCATCTGAAAGGTATACATCTACTAAAGTCCCTGGTTCAAAACATTCTAAGTGACTACAAATACAGCTTTTACAATGCTTTTCAATTTGATTTTGTTTCTGATATTTTTTTTCAAATTGGGGACTATTATAATATTTTATTTTATAAGAATCTTCCTCAATAATAGGATGATCTACGCTGGGAGAGTGACCAAAGTAAACATTCTTTGAGTCACAATAGCATTTAGAAAATTTATGATAATTGTTAAATTCCCAATTCATTCGTGTTAAATATCTGTTTCCATCCATTTCTAAAACGCTCCTTTATGATTACAATGTCATGCTAGCATGAGCCATCTATTTCTAGTCTATGTTAAAGAGCCCTTTAGGAGATGGTAAAATGTCCATTTATCTGTACAATATAAGAAAAAGACTAAACTCATTAGTAGAGTTTAGTCTTTCAAGTTGTAATCGCCTTTCAATAAGCCATATATCTCTAAATCAACAACACCCTTACCAGACCATAATGAAGCTTGTCTCAGAAGACCTTCTTTTAAAAATCCATTTTTTAACAGAACCTTTTTCGAGGGTTCATTTAAAGGCATGACTTCTGCCTGTATTCGATTAACATTTACCTCTTCCAATAAAAATTTTACGATTGTTGCAACTGCCTCTGATGCAATGCCTTTTCCCCAGGATGCTTCAGCTAAATAGTAACCGATTGTTACCATATCTACTTTTTGATTAAAGTCCATCGCTTCGATAATCCCTACTAGTTTTTCACGCTGTGATATTTCGAAGATCCCCCATTTAATCCTGCTTTTCTTCGTATAATCACGTTCAAAATGGCCAATCATTTTTTGAACAGTTTGAAGGTTATGTTTTGGGATGATGCCACAATACTCAAATACCTTGTCATTATCATAAATAGCAAATAGCTCTTGTATATGTGAGTCTTCAATTTTTTTAAATTGTAAATTAGCTGAATGTAGGGTAGGGAACTGCTTAAATACTTTCTCAATAATCATCGACCTTGCTCCTTTATTATTCTTTAATGGGAATGTAGATTTTCATTTTCATCTCATGAGGGTAGATCGATTGAATGACATCCGTTATTTCAAAATCAGGACCCGTATCGCGCTCATAATTAGAATTTGGTAACCATACGCCGTAAATGAAACGTCTTGTATTTTGAATTCCTTCCGCAGTACCATTCAATGTAAACTCCGCATATTTACCAGCAGGAATTTCAAGGTGGGTGAAGCCTTTCTCTAATTGCTCCTCAAAGATTTCGACTTCCTCTCCTACAATAAAAGAAAACCGGCCATCCTCCTGAAAGTTTGTAGAAATGCCATACGCCATATTAGGGGCTACCTTATGGGAGATTCGTTCATAATATTGCTGCTGACCAAAATCCAAATAAAAGCCAGGGATTTCTGCATAGTATTGTTCGTCTTGTAAGGACGTTTTGTATTCATAGCCTGTAATACGTTTTTTAGATAAGTGAAGTATTTCCGGTCGCTGCATAGGGAGTTCTCCTTCCAGTTTATAATCCAAAAAGTTTATTTTGGTTTGAAATGGTATGGAGTTGGCTCCTTTTCGGTATTTAGCAGGTGTGACACCAAAATACTGAACAAATGCCCGTGTAAATGCCTCCTGAGAACCATATTGAAAGTTGATTGCAATCTCAAGTATATTCTGCGTTGTTGTTGCTAATAAGGAAGCTGCTTCAGAAAGCCTCCTGTTGCGAATATACTGCTGCACAGAAAAACCTGTAATGGCTTGGAAAAGTCGTTGGAAATGAAATGCTGAAAAGTAAGACTGAGAAGAAATATCTGTAATCGTTAACTTTTCACGTAGGTTTTTCTCAATAAACTCTATGGCGTTTTGAATTCTTTCAAAATAATCCATACCATCATCCTTTCTTAACTCAATGGTACCGTTTAATGGGAAGGGTTTTTTGATAATTTGTGCTAATTTGTACATTAAATTGTAATGTATAGGAAATCAATAGAAACATTGATTAAAACAACAATTAAATGTATAATTTAACTAAATTTACAAGAAAGTGAGTGATAGATGATGATAGTCAGCTCTGTTTTCCCATTGAATATAATTAAGGTGCGGGAGAATAAATAGATTAGTTGATTTCTTCCGCAAACAATCGGAGGAGAATATATGTACAAAAATTACGGACCGTTAAGCACAGCACTTTATGATTTTACGAAACCAGTTGGATACTCGCTTGATGGAGATATTGAATATTATCTAGAACGACTGCAAGGTGTAAAGGGGAAGATTCTAGAAGCAGGGGTTGGTTCTGGACGTTTCTATATTCCTTTTATGGAAAAAGGCTTTGATATAGAGGGAATTGATCATTCCCCTGAAATGCTAGCATCCTGTCGAAAAAGATGCCAAGAACGAGGATTGACGCCAGTGCTGTATGAAGGGAATGTTTGCCAATTCACCTTAGGGCAACAATACGAAGCCATTGTTATGCCTACAGGCTCATTTTGTTTAATTGAAAATCATCAAGAAGCACTATCAGCTTTAACCTCTATGTATCAGCACCTTGTCCCTGGTGGGAGACTCCTCGTAGATTTATTACTTCCTACAGACTGGAAAACAGGAGAAATTACGACATCTTACCATCAAATTTCACAAGATGAAGGAATTGCCCTTGAAAGAAAATCGATTGCCATGAATTGGGTGGAGCAATATACGCTGATGGTTTTAAAATATGAGAAGTGGCAACAAGGCACATTAAGTGATACGGAACTACAAAAGTTTTTATTACGCTGGTATGGGATTGAAGAATTTAAGCTTCTATTACAAAGTATTGGCTTTTCTGCAATAACTTGTTCTGCGAATTATAAGTTCCTTCAACAACCAACTGAAGAAACGTCACTCATAACGTTTGAAGCGGTACGTTAATTAAAATGACCAGTACTCCTTAAAAGAGTACTGGTCATTTTTACGAATTAGTCAAGCTTTAATTTTGTTGCAGTTCCTACTCCTTTTGTATGCACATCGACTTCAATTTGAACTTCAAGATTAGGGTAGAGGGTTTGCCAGTTCTTTTTAATTCGATTCCATGCTCGATAGTCCTCTCGGTGTAGTACATTACTAAATTTTAATAAATCGGCTTGATAGGTTTGTTGAATTGTTTGAAGTGTACGTTCTAATCGTTCCTTGATTTGTCTGCTCGTTTCTTTATTTAAAGCATCGATGGTTTTTGATTTTGTTAAATCTAAAGAACAACTTACCTCTGCAACGTTTTGCTCAATATCAAGTTTGATGGAAATCGAAGGTATATCATTTTGAAAATGACCTGTCACTTTAGTAGAAGAATTAATAATTTCTGTTGAGATTTTCCCTTCTTCAGGACAAGCAATAATTTCAAATGTACTTTTTATATTATTATTTAAAAAATTATAGTCTCTGCTTTCTTGTTCTGTTAAATAGCCGATGAGCTTATAATTTTTAAAAATAGCCAGTCCACCATATTTTAATTGTGCAGGGCTATCAATTTTTTCTATATTTGAGCTAAAATCTCCAGCATCCGCATCACCGTGTATATGAATAGAGGGTAAGACGGCACTATGATCAATACTGCCTAAAGATTGGATTAAATCATCAAGAATAACAGATTCTGTTGTCCCCCATACTGCTTCAGAAACCTTTAATGATTTAAACATTTTGCTAGCAGGCACATCCTCTAAAGGGGTTAAAACACTTAATATTTCTTGTGCAGTCGAATCATGAGAAACAATAAAGTTAAAATCACTTCGTCCTTCTGGGTCTCTTTGAAATAAATCTAAAATGCTATTCATACCTTCCTCAGCCATTTCTTCACCAATAATAATAATTTGGGCATGCGCATAATAAGGCTTTCTAGGTGTTAGCGCTGTTAATTTTCGAATGGCATCAAATAATGATTTACCTTTTGCATGGTAGGTAAAAACAGGGACCTGAATGCCAGATGCTTTGTTCGAAGCCACTTGACTTGGATTAACAATCTGAACAGAAATTTCGAATTGCTCGTCCGATTTATCCACACCAACAGCCGTAACAATAGCTAGTTCGTTTAACTCCCGCTTATTCCAGCATCCACCTAGTAAAAGAAGTACTGACAGCAATAGGATGAATGATACCTTGTGTTTAATGGTGGACACCTCCTCTAGGAAAAGAAGACATTTCCGATACTATTAAGGATAAGCAAAAGACAGGTAAAATAATCAATAATGAAAATCTCAATGAATTTTTTTGAAGGAGAATAAAATGAAGAAAACAAACTGTGAAATGGAGGTAAGAAAAATGAAACAATCCTTATTTAAAGGTGTAGAGGCCATTTTTATTCCAATAAAAGATCCTAAATTATCGTCTAAATGGTATGAGGAAATACTCGGATTTAAGCTTCAATATATAGAAGAGGGCGCAGCAGTTATGAAAATCACTGAACAATCCCCCACGGTCATTTGCTTAGTAAAAGCTAAGGAGCATCAGCCATGTCATTTTCCAGACAATCACTTTGGTGTGGGGAAATATGTAAACTTCCTCTCTCAAAATATTGAAGAGACCTATTTATTTCTAGTAGATCATCATGTTCAAGTCGAGGCTTTAGAAGGAGAAGGGGACACCAAATTTTTTACCTTCTATGACCCTGATGGGAATCCTTTAGGTGTTTGTCAATCATTATAAGCGGGTCACTGCGTTAACAGTGACCCTAGTAACAAATCTAGGAGGTGTAAGGCTAATTAGCTTTACACTACTATAGTATACTAATTCTCTATATTGAAATAGTTAATTGCCTGGGTAATAAAAAGAAAATTTAGAATTTTATAAAATTAAATGGGATGGACCTATTTTTTAACAATATGCATATAATGTATAGTTTCAAAAGCACATAAATAATCTGTTCGATTTTGAAAATACAGCTCTTGAATCGCTGTAGGAGATAGATGTTCATATATAAGCAAACCTAATCGATCTAGCATCCTCTCCATGTCCTCATAAGCATAGCATGATTTCATTGGTTCACCACCAACTGCGGCCATTTTGACCATGTTTTCTACTCTATTGGAGAGTCCTTTTTCCGTGAAGAGTGTTTCATCAGCATAATCCAAAACAATGGAACTACCTGATGGAACTAAGGCAAATAGATGATTGAGTAAACTTGCTAATTCATCTTTTGTTAAATAATAGGACACACCTAACAGACTAAAAAATGTTTTTTTAGATTGAAAGCCTTGCTCTGAAAATAATTGAGATTGAAATTGCTTTGTAAAATCCATCGGTACAAAATGCAGATGATTCAAGAGGGGGAGAGAAGCTTCCTGTAATCTTTTCATTTTGGATGCCTGTGTTGCGGGATAATCCACCTCAAAAATTTCTAGCATGGTTTGCCCTTGCTGCTGACGATACGGAAAAGTATCAAAGCCAGCACCTAAGATGACATATTGCTCGACACCAAGCTGTATTTCGCTATGCAAGACCCTTTCACAATAAGCAGCACGTGCCAAAGGAGTCGGTGAGAGTTGAACTTGTGTAATCCATTTTATTAATTCCTTTGAATTGTCTTTAAACTTTGTAGCGATATCTTTATTAAAAAATGCAATGCCTTGTATCAAATTAGCTTGGATATTTTGATATTCTTCTTGTGAAATCAATTCCTTGGCTATATAATCATCAAAAATTTTCGGTGTATCAAATTGGCTATGGTAGGCTCTACTAAAGGCAGCCACTAATGAAGTGATACTAGATTCCTGTTGATTCATACCAACACTCCTTAACAAAAAATAGGATTCCCCTGGCCAGGAGAATCCTATTATATATAATATTTATTTAAATGTAAATTTTAGCATAAAAACATTTTTTTGTCAAGTTTTAGGTACTGAGAAAGAGGAGTAATATGAAAAAATTTAAAATAGGCTTATCTTTACTCTTAGCAGTAATTGTTAGTGTTATGCTCATTACATGGAAAGATCAAAGCTATTCTGCTATTGATCTATTAGAAAATGCTAATTTTCATGTGGAAAATTCCACTGTTACGCTACATCGTATAGATACAGATACAGAAGATATCTTTTCTGAAATGAAAATATCAAAAGAAACACAGCAAGAATTGATACAGTCTTTTCAACAGGCAACATTCAAAAAAACAGCCATAAAAACTATTGATTACGATTACCGAATGACAATTTCACTCAATACAAGCTACCCGATGTTCATTGATTCTAAAAATAAAATATTGGTTCTCCTTAACACAAATGAAAGCTTTGAACTGATAAAAGATCACGCTTTTTTTAGTCTTTTAGAAAAAGCAACGGAAGATTCACAGAATTAGTTAGTATCCAACACAAGCTAAATAAGTAGGGATACAGCATAGATCTTCCCTGTGAATTATGTAGATGAACCAACTGGGAATGGTGAATTTCACACTTCCTTTTATAGTGACCATTCTGATGAAGAACTCGGTATCTGATATGAGGTGAAAAATAAAGGCACACAACAATTTAACTGGAGTGTCACGGCTTTGGGCTAAAGGTAGAGTAGCTGCTGAAGGACAAATATCTTTACTGGAAAAAGACCGATATAAGTCAGAGGAGCGTGTGCTATAGATGGAGCTGACGGCGTGTTTGATTTGCCATTTAATTAGTAGAGTAAAAAATTTTTAAGAATGTGTAACTTTTTAAAACATCAGCCGTCTAACTCATCAGTAGAATACAAAGAACTAAAGCAAACTAGTAACATTCACTTTTCACAAAAGGGCCAGGATTCACATTTTTTCGTGTTTCCTGGTCTTTTTGTGGTGGTAGTCCTATAATTTAACGAAAAAATAAAGAATTTATGAAACCTTTAGCCTGTTCATTCGTATTGTAATTTGAATCTAAAGCTAGACAAGATTTAGTAAGATTCACTTTCACTTAAAAGACTAGAGCTTACATCATCATGTGAGAGTCTAGTCTTTTTTGTATGGTTGTTCAGATATTGTTCAGTATAATATGTTAATCTGTGAATGAAGATATTTCATAGTCTTCAACCTAAACGCAAAATGGCCAGTTCTCTTTAAAAGAGTGACTGGTCTTTTTGTTTAATGTTCCTTTACAGACGTGTTTCTTCAACATATTTTATGAATAGCACGAAAAATTAGTAGCTTCACCTATCATAGTTAAAACCATAGAGACCTGTATGGTTGTAACAGCGCATGTCTTGCTTGTATTGCTTTCCCATCACCATGCGAGAATGATGAAGTGGATTTCACGCTTTCAGCAGAAATTTTTCAGTTAGAGCAGGGAGAGCATTGTTATCAATTTCAGTTTGTAGAAACATACTTTAAATTATGTGAAAATAGCAAACAGTCAACCACCTATACAGTGGGGCTGTCATTGGTAAATGACCCTGTGTCATGAGCTATGGTTAGTCATTTATGAGATTTCATTATTTCTTATTTTAATGAAACTAAGAAAGACTTAAAATTTGATAGAATGATTTATTTTCTCGAAAAAGCATTAATTCCCCCTAAAATCCTATTGGAAAATATTTTAACTTGTTCAGCGCCTCAAGTTGTCGTAGTATTATAACGAATCAAAACTAAGTAAGTTAGTAAGATTCACTTTCACAATAAAACCAGGTGCTCCCCAAAAGAGAGCATCTGGTTTTTTGTTTATATACGATATAGCTGTATACTTAGCGATACCCGATCCATATTGCCTAAGCACACAGTGATTATTTTTTCTCAGCTACAATGATTAAAAACATAGGTCTCCGTAGTTCATCTTGCATGTCCGGAATATTTTTTAGCATTTCCTCTGAAGGCATAGGTTCCTTCACCGCACTTATCGTAAATCCAGCTTGTATTAAGACATTCATATAAGTAGACAGTGTGCGATGGTATTTAATAACATTTTCGGTAAGGAAGGTCGTTTCTCGAATGCCTTCTGTCTGATAATGATCAACTGCCCAATGCAGGCGGTTGCCATTCTCATCGTAGACCCAATCTTGTTCATTGCGTGATGTGTATATAGGATGCTCTACAGAAAAGACAAATGAACCATTAGGTTTTAGATAAGCATAAACCTTCTTACAAAGTGCTTCGAAGGATTGTACATAGTGAATCGCTAATGAACTAATTACTACATCAAATTGAGAAGCGGAGAAATGGATATCTTCGATCGGCATCTTTAAATAGGTAATAAAAGGATCATTCGTTTTTTCCTGCGCTTTTTGCAGCATTTTTTCTGATAAATCCACACCAATTACTGATTTTGCCTGTTGTTCACGGGCATAGCGACAATGCCAGCCGAAGCCACAACCTAGATCAAGTACGGTCTTATCCTGGAAATCTGGAAGAAGTGCTTTTAATACGTGCCATTCACCTGCCGCGTCTAGTCCTTGAACAGAACGTGGCATTTTTTCATATTCGGAAAAGAAATTGATTTCATCATATTTATTTTGTTTCATGTATAGAACACTCCTATCAATTAAGTTCGCCCCCTAAATCTACTGACAACCTAGGAGGCTAGCTATCTTCTTCTAACCATTGTTCCACCTCATGTAACTATTTTTTTTACTATAACACATGATCATTCAGGCGTACCTAAAAAATAGGAGAAGAACAGACTTGGCGTCACTTGATTATGAGTAAGAAATAAATAATAAGTATTAGAGGAAGCTGAATACACTCCTCGTCAAATCAAAAAGATCCCATCTCTAAAATTTAGAGATGAGAGCTAATGTCCTTTATATACTTTTAATCTAACCACTCAATTGAACAATCGTTAAGGAGCGGTTAGCATAACTAGCGACGAAGGAATCTGAAGCTGCACTGGCTCCCACCAAATCCCCTGCGGCTAATGTAGCTTGGACCACATAGGCCGAGCTACTTCTATTGACAACATTAAAGACTGCAATGCCGTTTAGAAAAATCGGTTGACCATTGACGGTAATGCTAACTGTGAAAAATGGTTGATCAGGATCAGGGGCTGCTGTTGCTTGCGCATTAATCGAAATGGTGATTTGATAGACACCGTCATTTTGAACGACCAATTCATTCCCAGATGGGCTAACCGTAACATTTGATAGCGCACCAACCACTTGGAAAGTGACGGGTGTTGGATCAGGTGATAAAGGGCCCAATGTATCTCCTCTAAGGGATCCGTACGCTAAAACACTTCGATCTGGTGAAGGGACAGGAACAACAGGACCAGGAAGTGCAACAATTTTTGGAAAATATTTCATTTCATTTGGACAACAGTTCTGACATGTATGTTTACCGAACATTCTCTAACCCTCCTTTATGCTCTCAATATAAATATTATATTCAACTCTCTTATCTTTAATTGAACGGACACCTAGGCTACAGATTAGATAAAATCTAAAAACACTAGTATTTTTAAGTAGTTATTTGTTGATGGTCTCCATTTTGTTAGAAGTATTCCAAAGTTTGAGATGTTATTTCAACTCATATAAAAAGAAAGCCCAGTATCAAGTCTGGGCTTTCCTTAGTTAGCGGTATCAAAAAAGCTACTTTCTCGCCTGAATCAAGGTGAACCAACTTTTTCCATTTAATGTACCAGAAACTCTGTATATGGGTTGATAGAAATCTTTTGTATCATACATATACGAGAGCTCTATTAAATCGACAGTAAGCTGATCGCCTTTTTTTATCAACAGTTCTTCTTCTGTTACGAGTGCATTATATTTTATCTGTGGAAATTCGCCCTTTTTAATTCGCTCATACACCTCTGCAGGTGACAAAATATTTACTTCACGGATCAATTGATGCTCATGAATATTATACGATAATGAATACAAACTACCATCTGGTTTCAAACCGAGCTCTACCTCACCAAGCCAATAATCTTGGTTCAATTCAGCTTGGTCAGGAAGCGTCCATTCAAATACGCCATTATCCAAAGCTGTAAACTCCCCATCTTTAGGAAGGAGAGAAAGCTTATCCATCATACTCTTTGCCTTCTTCACAAGTGTCTCTTGCACAGCTAAGGAAGGTTGCACGGGCGTATAAAGATCGTCTGTTAGCGACCAATTTCCCTCTGAATTAATAAATAGCGTATACGAGTTCTCGGCTTTATCTTTCAATAAGAGCTCACGATCACCACTAATATCCTGCCGACTTAACTCTGATAAATCAAATTTCTTTTGCAACAAAGTCTCAACTTCATCTGTATGAATTATTTTTTTATACACGGGGGCAACGGTAGATGCTGTATGTAAATCTAATGAGGTTGTTACATCAACATCCGACATATTTGATTTTGTGTAGGCATTAATTGCTAAATGACCAAATTCCTGTTGAGCGTAGACAATCATCATGCCAATAAAAATCAAACCCATCATGAGAGGAATGGCTAGGTTACCGATCAAACTTTTCATTTTTATTTTTTTATGCTGAACAATGGAAGATCCTAGTCTATAGAACTGGTATCCAATAATCCCACCAAGCGAGTTGTTGATTAAGTCATCAAGCTCGAAAATCCCTGCTCCTGTAAGTGTTTGATACGTTTCAATGGATAAGGTTGCCATCACCACTACAGGAAGAAGCCATTTAAACAATTTAAATTTAGAGAAAAGTAAAGGTAAGAAAATGCCTAGTGGCACAAACATTAAAATGTTAAAAATACAATTTTGAAGATCACGTAACGAGTATTTCTTCCATGCATCTATATAGCCACTAAATGGTTGTAGATTCATTTGCATGAAATGGGAAGAACCACGCCCAAAAATCGTTAGTTCACACACAAATACAATATAGCCGATAAAGAGTGCTACAAGTATCAGTTGCTTAAAGTTTATTTTTTTTCGATTTGACTGATGTTTTTTATGATAGAGGAAATAATAAAGTCCAATAAGTAAGAACTCAGCACCAACTATAAGGATGACTGGCAACATTAAAATTCGAATGTTATTCATAATATCTGTAACGCCCAAGACAAGATGCTCCTAACTATGTTAATCTATTGTCGACTTTTCTTATTGTAAATGGTAATTATTAATAATTATTGAGAAAAATTATGAAGATTTCTTAAGATTTTGTAGCATACCTAATTGAGGGAAAATGCTTTTATTTTCCGTGAAAAAGGGGAGGAACAGTCTAGGGATTATCAACAAAGTTTGTGAAAATTGCACGTTTAGAGGCAAAGATAAACCTTGCTGTTTCGATTTATCAGCATAATTTTATGGGCAATAAAGTATAGGTAGGCATTTTTTATAAGACTTCCGTTGTATTGTCTTGTCAGTCCTTGTAATCAAAATTGACATAAACAATTGTCAGAAAATATCAATATACCCTATAATAAATAAAAAAGCTGAGAATAAGAGGTGAACTTATGGGGAAACCAGTA
The DNA here is from genome assembly GCF_039614735.1 of Lysinibacillus sp. BS3. NCBI lineage: Bacteria > Bacillati > Bacillota > Bacilli > Caryophanales > Bacillaceae > Lysinibacillus > Lysinibacillus sp. BS3. The sequence continues at coordinate 144,024 of NZ_CP154860.1, forward strand.
GATTACAATCTATTTCCGGGTTATCAAAACACACTTGACTCCAGACTTGATGAACGTAAGGAAGAATTTATTGAGGAACTAGAAAGAGCAAAAATTGATGGACATATACTTGAATTTGAGAAAACACCAGAAGAATTGCCCCAATAGTAAGAGCAAAGCATCTTGAAAAAAGATGCTTTTTTCTTTTATTTGGAGCTTGTTTATATGTATAAATTGGGCTTTTCACTGCAAGGAACTCTGCCTTTTTAAGCGATAATAATTGAGAGAAATGTCAATAATCAATAGGATGTAGAGTACACTAAATACATTTAAAATTAACGAAGGCAGAGGGAAAATGACCTCTCTAATCAATATTAACCAAATAGTGGTTGATACTAAAACAATCGCATCCAATAAAATAACCATAGTATGTTTGTAGGCTTTAAAAATAAAATTAAATACAACTAGCCTTACTATAAGTGGCGTTGTTAAGAAAAATGAATAGATCTGTGTAATTTCTTCTAGGCTCACATGCATCTCCCTTTGGTGTTATTTGAGTTAAATAAGCGGCAACAAATAAAAATAGGACTATTAACAGTAGTCCTATTTTAAGAGTATAGCATATAAATGTCTATTTTTCCATTTTACGTAAATAGGCGAGCTGTCCAATATGATAGGCATTATGGGTAGCGGCATTAGATATGATGGCCCACCATTGCGCTTTCACAGGGAACCCATTTACGATAGATAAAAGTTGCTCTTCCTCAATTAATTCTTGCCACGTAAGTAGGATATGTAATAACTTTTCTTTTAATTCATAGAAAGTTACCTCCTCTTTAACTAGAAACGTATTCGCATTATTTGTTTGCGAAGGAGCCTTCACTTGATTTTCTCGATACCGTATTTGCCAAATTTCATTCCAGTAGATTAGATGCTGGACAATTTCAGCCATACTATGGCTAGAAGAATCGGGTTTCCAAAAGGCTTCTGCTTCAGATAACCCTTCTACGACTTCAGAAAATGAGATATACCAACTTGGGTCATTTGCATTAGCTAAAAGTTGATCTAACAAAATGGTCTTAGCCTCCATCATTCACGTTCCTTTCTTCAAAGTAATTTATTGAATAGTATAACATTTTAAGTTTTAATATACCGATAAAATAGTAGTTCTGACTAGCTTTTATGAATGCAACAATAAAAAAGCTGCAGCTTATTAGAGCTACAGCAAATATAGATGCGGATTTTAACACTAGTTAAATCAGGCAAATCAGCTTCTATTTTCAGCTTTTTCCGATTCTTCTTTTTTACTTCTAAGTAGTAATGCCATGAATAAGAAACTGGCCACCCAAAAGGCAAAGAATAAATTTTCTAGCAAAGCCCAATGACCATTTTTAATATAATTCCAAATGGTTGTAAATAAAAAAATAATGATGAAGAATGCGATATATAAGCATTTTCCGAATGTAGTCACTTCAAGCACCTCTATTATTAATCATCACACATAAGAAAAGAAGAACGTAATAAAACCCTCTGTTTCACTCGTTATGGGTAATACACTCAAGGTTAGTGTGTGTAAATTTTGGTTACTTATACATCCACCGAAAAAATAGAAGGTAACACTTACCATATAACAACTTTTTTAAAAAAAATTTCAAAATTAGCGTATTCGCGTTATGTTAGACTGAACTTAAGAAATAGGTGGAAGGGACGGAAATAGAGTGAGACAGTATGCCAACAAAGAAGAATTGATTAGTACGATTAACGAAAAGTATAAAAAATATATTGCCGAATTTCATGATATACCAGAAATCTTGAAAAACAAACGGATTAAAGAAGTTGATAAAACGCCATCTGAAAATCTTTCTTATCAACTTGGTTGGATAAATCTTTTGCTTCACTGGGAGCAAAAAGAACAAAAGTGCGAAGAAGTACATACACCTGCAGAAGGCTATAAATGGAATAATCTAAGTGGATTGTATAACTCTTTTTATAAACAATACGGAGAGTACTCTTTGAAGGAACAACAAGCAATGCTTAATGAAGCTGTCAATCATTTATGTGAGTGGTTAAATACCCTTTCAGAAAAGGAATTATTTGAAGTTGATCAAAGACGATGGGCAAAAACACAAGCTAATTGGCCCGTTTGGAAGTGGGTTCATATTAACTCAGTTGCTCCATTTACAAATTTCAGAACCAAAATTCGAAAATGGAAGAAGATGAACCTTTAAAAGATTAGATGTTCCTTACTATAACAAACCAAACGAATTGACTTTAGCCTTCCACAAATGGAGGGCTTTTTATTATCCACTATGACAACAAGTGCGATGGGTTATGGTACGTTTTACTGTATCTCGATGCTTCATATGAAGGAGGTGGAAGGGAATCAATCAAGCAACAATCTTTCAGCGAGCTGCTATTATGGTGTCATGTCAGTCCTTCTCTACAAAAGTAGTGAAGTTTTTTTATGCCGCCGGAACTGAGCTGGTACATTAGCTCATACGAAAATGTAATTACATAATATAAAACTACTATTCGAATGACTATTGTAAAAGATAAATATGTACTATTTTACATAGAATTTAGAATATTCATATTAAATAACAAAGTATTTATTATTTTTCTGTTAAAATTATTATGTTAAACAATATTTTGGTATTGTTTGATAATTACCGATAATTTTGTTAAGAGGATTTAAAACTTATCTTTACTAAACAGGAATAGGGAGGGATTACGCAAAGTATGAGTAGGTGGGGAAATCCAAGTATTTGAACGCATTAACAGCTTCAGCGGTTGTAGTAACACCGATTGCACTGGTAGTACAGGTACTATTTCGGGAGATTTAATCATTTATGCACCGAATGTAACCCTCTCTTTAGATGGGTTAACCGTTGTAGGGAACACAGTAATTGAATAATAACTTCCATGTAAAACCTAAGGAAAAGATTATTTTAGACTAAAATCATAAGGAGCTAAGCGAATGAAGAAATATGAATGTAATGTCGTTACCAAAATAGCGTTATCATTTTTACTTGTAATCTCTATGATTTCACCTTACTTCACAGTTGTAAAGGCCGAAACGACAGAAGCAATTGGAGTGGGGGAAGCGGTCAATCAATTTGATCCAACCGCAGTAAAGAGTAATGTTACTGTAGAGGGATATATAGTAGGGTTCGCCAAAAGTGAAACTTCTTATTCTGTGATAGCAGATAGTGACACAAATATTGCGATTGCTGATACACCAGATGAAACAGATGTCACGAAAATGCTGTATATTCAATTACCAAGCTCCTATAGAGCCAATTTTGGATTATTTACTAACCCAAGTAATCTTGGGAAAAAAGTTAGAATAACAGGTTCACTGGAAAAATATTTTGGCAACCATGCAGGGCTAAAATCACCAACTTCAATGGAGTTTGTTGGGGACGATACTACTGAACCAAATCCTCCCGAGACAGCAACAATTGCCGAAGCTCGTGCAGCTGTTGGAACAGACCGCACAGTTCAAATTCAAGGGACGGTTACGACATTACCTGGTAGCTGGGGAGGCAAGGCCTTCTATGTACAGGATGAGACAGCAGGGGTATATGTCTTCTCTAGTTCTGCAGAAGCAGGGAGCTTAGCTGTTGGAGATATTGTCGGCATCACAGGGAAAACTAGTTTATATAGTGGAGAAGTTCAATTTAATTCACCGACAATTGAACGGATTTCTACAGGGACGGCACCTACACCGCAGACAGTAAATTTACCGATTGCGGATGATAGCACACAAGGAAGATTAATCACACTTGAAAATGTGAAGATTAAAGATTTAGCGCCATCTGGTACGTATGGTACATTTGAATTTAAAGCAGTCGATGCAGCAAATAACGAGCTGTTAATTCGCCATGATAACCGTACAGGCTATCAGTTCTCTCAGTTTGAAGCAGATGGTTTCAATAACAATGATGTCATCACAGTGACAGGGATTGCGTCAATTTTTAACGGGACCTATCAATTAAAAACGTTAAGCGCGGAAAGCTTCCAATTAGTATCAAACTATGAGCCAACACAAGTAGAGAATATTAAGGCTTTACCAGCAACAGGCGAAGTTTATGCAGGAACGAAAGTAACATTATCTACAAATACCCCAAATGCAACCATCTATTACACAATCGATGGTTCTGAACCGTCAGTAGCTAGTGAGGTTTATGATGCAGCAGCGGGGATTGTTATAAATGAAGCCATGACTATAAAAGCATTTGCTACTGCAACAGGCCTAGACGATAGTGACATTGCATCCTTTGATTATACGGTTAAAGAAGAGCCAACTGTTATATCTATTACGGAAGCTCGTAATAAAGAAATCGGGCAAACTGTTATCGTATCAGGGATCGTGACAGCAAAATTAGAAACGGCTACAGCGCACATTCAAGATGAAGATGGGGCGGCGATAGCCATTTATCCTGTGGATAGTCTTGCCGCAAATGTCGGTGATCGAGTGACGGTGCAAGGACGAGTAGATGAATATAGCGGTCTAAAGCAATTAACGAATATTTCACTTGTTGGTATGCCTGTTCCTTCGACAATACCAGAGCCACATCTTATTAAAAGTAATGAGGTTGCGGAAGACAATGAATCGAAACTAGTTACAATTAAAAATGTTACTATTACTGGTTCGGGTCAAAACTTTACAGGTACTGACGAAGTAGGCCCATTTGCTATTTACGATAAAACAAGAGATTCTGGTTTAGTGAGTGGAAAAACTTATGGGGAAATTACAGGGATTGTTGGTCAATATACAAACCATCAATTGCTCCCTCTTCGCGTTATTGAAGATGTAACAAAGGTGCAGGATATCAAAGCTTCTCACGTCGGGGGCGTAACAGCTGGCACGAAAGTCTCCCTTTCTACAATGACGGAAGGAGCAACGATTTATTACACAGTGGATGGCTCAACGCCAACAACAGCTAGTGCAAAGTATACAGAGGAAATCCTTGTTAATAAACCAATGACGCTTAAAGCGATTGCAGTGAAAGAAGGATTAACGAACAGTGCAATTGCTACATTTGTTTATGAAATTATTGATACTAAAAATGCCAAGATTAGCGATATTCAAGGGGCAAGCCATAAATCACCATATGTCGATTTAACAGTAAATGATGTGGCGGGAATTGTAACATTCGTTTTAAATTCAACTAGCTTTATTATGCAAGAAAACGAGTCGTCATTTGATGGCGTAAAATCAACTGCTATCAAAGTAAATAAGACAGGACATAATGTAGCAGTAGGGGACGTTATTAACGTTTCAGGAAATGTAGTTGAGGCGGGTGGCAACTCTCGATTGACAGATACACAAATTGCAGCAACAAATATTACAAAAACAGGTATAGCAGGAACTCCAGAAGCCCTTGTGATAGGGGAGGATCTGTTGCCACCAAATAAAATTATCGATAATGATAGTTTTGCAATTTTTGACCCACAAGAAGATGGCATCGATTTTTGGGAATCTATCGAGTATATGCTGGTATCATTCCCGGATGCGAGAGTAATAGGACCGATTTATAATAATGATTCTCCAATTGTTGTACCGAGCACAACTAATAATACATTCAATGTGAATGGTGGTTTAAATATAGCGGCCGATGATTATAACCCAGAAAAAATTATGCTTGAAGGGGTAGCTGGTAAAAATTATGATTCAGGTGATCGTTTTAATGATGCCCTTATCGGATTTGTAGAGAATTTTACAGATGGCTATCGACTGAACACAAATAAAGTCTTCCCAGAAGTGACAAAAGCGAATCTTCAGCAAGAAGTGACGCATCTTGAACCAGTAGCGGACAAGTTAAATATCGCTTCCTATAATATCGAAAACTTTTCAAATAATCCTGCCAATACAACAAACGAAAAAGTAGCCAGAATTGCAGGGACATTTGTGAATAATATGAAATCACCAGATATTATTACATTAGTCGAAGTTCAAGATAATGATGGACAAACTGATTCAGGAAATGCGGATGCATCGGAAAGCTATATGCGATTAATTCATGCAATTAAAGCTGCGGGTGGTCCTGCGTATGATTGGATTGATGTCATGCCAATTAACAATACAGTAGGTGGTGCACCTGGCGGTAATATTCGTGTAGGTTACCTATATAATCCAGAACGTGTTTCATTAGTGTCAGGTATAAAAGGGATGGGTGACCAAACCAATACGTGGACAGCAGATGGAAGTCTCGCTTTAAATCCTGGCTTTGTTGATCCATCAAAATTTGTAGATACACGAAAACCAATTGCAGCCGAATTTGAATTCCAGAAAGAACGTGTAGTGATTATCGGAGCTCACCTAAACTCTAAAGGTGGAGATGGTTCACTTTGGGGACCAACTCAGCCACCAGTGCTAGAATCAGTAAAGAAACGTATTCAGCTTGCTCAAGCCATCAATGATTTTATCGATGAAGGACTTGCCATTAATCCAGATTTAAATATCATTGTAGCAGGGGACATGAATGACTTTGAATTCACACCAGCTCTTCAAACGTTAAAGGGTGATGTTTTAACGAATATGATAGATAAAGCCCCGGAGCAAGATCGTTTTACGTACTTCTTCCAAGGAAACAATCAAGTGTTGGATCATATTTTAGTTTCGAATAAGCTTGCTGACGTTACAGAAATTGACTTGATTCATATAAATGCGAACTTTACAGAAGCACAAGGCCGTGCATCAGATCATGACCCAGTATTAGTTCAAATTGATTTGAAAGCAGACAATGAGGAAATACCAACACCAATAACACCTGAAAATGTATACAATTTTGATAACTACAAAACAGGTAAACTGATCATGAATCGCCCAAGCATTTCGCTATCGTTAGGGAAAAATACGAATATTAAAAATGGAATTGCGGTATTTAGTGAATATGCTGAATTCCATGGGGAAGGATTTGCGGATAAAACAGTAACGATTAGTCCAAAAAAAGGAAATGCGATTATTGACTTTAAAGGTACGAAAATTGGTGAAATTATTATCGAAGGAAAAAATGTAAAAGAAATACGAAATTTACCTGATGGAGCGACCATTACGTATACTAAAGGGGCTTCGGCAGAGGAAATTGAATTTAAGTAGTATCTAAAAAACAATCCAGCACTAGTCTATATTGATTTGGTGCTGGGTTGTTTGCTAATTAACCTATAACACTGAAAAGTTGTTCATTAATCAAAAAATAACCAAGTGTCCATATGATTACTTGGTTATTTTTTACTTTTTATAAAGCCCATATTAGGAAAAATAAATTTTAAACCGATAATTAAAGCAAAGAACCCTGAAATCCTTAATGTTACATTTGTAAATGTCTCTCCATTTTCAGTGATATTCATTAGTAAACTGCCAAAGGAAATAAAAATAAATCCAATCAAAGCAGAAATATATTTCAATCTATCATCCCCTTATTTAAATAAGCACTAATTTTTACTCCACTCCCAAAGCAGTTTCTTTTTATCAAAGATTAGCATCCAACCTTTCTTTCAATACAATTATTTCAGTTGGAGGTAAATGAGGGACGCATTGTATCTATAAGAGTAACTACTCATGCTTAATGCATAAAACTATTTATAAGTATACCCCACTTAAAAGGATTTATAGAAGTTTAGATGGTAGTGAATATATTAGAAAAATCACTATTTATCTTAACCATCAAGAAAAGGATCCCTCTTTTTTTCAACGTTCCAATTTCCTTAGATCAAAACTCGACCAAATCAATATTTTGTGCAGATGAAAGAATGAATGACTATGGGAAACGAAAAAAGCATTGCAACGAAGCAATGCTAAGTACGTGGAGTTTTTGACAACCTTACTACATTAAAAACAAAGCCTATAACTCCACAAATAAAGAAAATATAGGCTACTAGTATGGACATAACTTCTAAGTTGTTAGTGAATATCCTGTATCCTCCTAAAGTAAATAAAGCCAAACTGCCAACCGAACTAAGTAATATTTTATTTTTGTCAGTCAACACACACACCTCCAAATAATGGTATGTATATAGGTTAACACAAAATGTATTTTTAGTTAACCTATTCTATGTTTATTGGTGAGTGTCATAAAAACAAAGAAACTTTACTGTACACTTTGAGTATTATCAAGACTAAAATCGAAAAAAATTAAATAAATTAATGGACCAAACATATTTTATATGACTAATATGTTTGGTCTTTATCTATTTAAAATATCGAATCTTAATGTACTTTAATAAAGTCTTTTCAAAAATAATAAAGACCTTTATAAATGTTAGTCATTTTATTCAACAAAAGGGCTGTATAAATAGTTCTCAGAAAACGTGCAACGGGAGATTTACCTATATCGTCTTTCTGGAGCTTTCTTCTTCTTATTTGTTGAGTTTGGATTCCTTTTTCATTCAACCAAAATATATACTCTCGTTCTGCTTTTTCAATATCCAATTCCAACATTGATGATAGTTTGGGGTACTTTTCGTTTATGAACTCCGTCACTCGTCTTAATGGCGGTTGATTTACAAAGGCATACGTGATTGACCAATAATCGTTAAATAAATGTTGGTAATAGACATATTTCACTTCTAAGTTAACCAAAGGATTATTGAATCGAAAATGAACATTTTGGTTTGAATGCTTATAGTTCTCTACCTCTTCTTTAAATTGTTTAATTTTACCTATATCGTTGATTTTCCATTTGTCATTGACGAGGAAATAGGGATTACTTATTTGTTCAACCAAAACCGAGCCATCCTCGTGTATTACTTTATCAAAATAAGTTGAAAGTTCACTTTCTAAGCCTTCATGAAATCCTATTTCTTCTGATCCAATAATCTTCATTTGTTTCATCTAAGTAACTCCTTTTAGTCATTTTTCTTTAGGTTAAATGCAGATTGTGCCTTATTCCAATCTTCTCGAATATCTTCGTCAGAAGGATGTAAATATAAGTTCATTGTTGTTTGGATATGAGCGTGTCCTAATCGTTCTTGCACTTGTTTGATATCCTTTGTTTGCTGATAGTAAATTGTAGCGTGTGTATGCCGAAATAGGTGAGGGTGTAGCTTTTTTATTCCTGTTTTCTTTTTTAAACGCTTAAATAGAGATTCTACATCCAAATAATCCATTGGTTTCCCGACATTTCCACCTCGTATTTTCACAAAAACAAAGTTTGAATCTAAATCTAATTCATCCAACACTTCGTACAAATAATCATCGTATAAATCCATTAAGGATTGTGACACGTATATCTCTCTTTCTCCGGTTTTTAACTTAGCGCCATTCTCCAATTCCCCTCGCTCAACAAGGCGAATTCGATGTCCTTTTTGAAAGTCAAATTTAAAATCCTCCATAAAGAGACCTATAGCTTCACCAATACGAAATCCCGTTTCATATAACAATTGAATCAGGAACTTATCTCGGATATTCGTAGTTGCTTGCAATACTTGTTGTACTTGTTCCTTCGTTAGTGTATTTACTTTTTTACGTGGTTCATTTAATTTAAGTACGTTTCTTGCGGAGGGCTTATCTTTAGTAATATGGTGTAAGAAGCTTTTGTAACGTGTGTTACCTCCAGTGAACACTTGTTTCATTAACTTTTCCATCATGTCATTTTGTACTTCTTCATTTCGAAATAAATAGTCATAAAAGTTTGCTATAACTGTGATGGTATGGTTAACAGTTGTTTCTGCTCGTATTGCTATTTCTTGTTTAATCGGAGCGACTTTGGAATTTCCGTAAGGACTTCTTAACCACCCCACAAAGTCCACCAAATCCTCTAATCGAATATGTTTATAATCTTTGTTCACTTCTTTCAAATAGGTAAAAAAATGCTTTAAGGAATAACAATACGATTTCTGCGTATTAGAGCTTTTCCCCGTCTTATCTAAATACTTTATGTATTTCATGGCTACTAGTACGGGAATTCCTTCTTGGTCGAGTAATATATATCGCTTAATGTTATTTTCTAAAATAACCTCCTGAACTCTCATAGCACTTCCCCCTAAAAAGTAATAGTAACGCTCATTTTCTAACAGATTATATTTCGATATGGAATATAATAACCACAAAAACAAATGTATGTTCACTTATATTATATACATATTAGACTAATATTTTTAAATCGAGTTAATAAATCTAATATGTATTGAAAAAGAGGATATATGCTCATATATTGAACATATTATCCTCTTATTAGTTTAGTCTATTTAATGAATAAAATGTTCAGCAAGGAAGAGGATTCTTGCTGAACATTACTATAAATATAATAATTTTTTTATTAATTAATAAAATTTTGAGGAATACATTCACGAACACCAGAATTTCTCAATGAGTTAAATAAAGCTGCACTGATTCTTAAAATAACAAAGTTATCAGTGCCATTTTCTAATTCATAGATCACAAAGTATGAATTATCGACTGTAAAAATACATTTTCGTTCTAATTCAAATCCAGGTGGTACAGGAGGAAGATTAAAACGTGGTACAACTAGAGGTGTATCTCCTTCATCTCTGATAAAATCGAAAGTTTGTTGGTCAATCTCATAGATATTAACTGGATCAATCTCCACACCTTTTTCTGGAATTGTAATTTCATCTTCAACTAATACGAAAAAGCGTTCGTTTCGAAAATTGAAAAGACCTCTCGCCCCTATTTCAAATGATGCCATTTTATATTCACCTCCTATTCTCTAAATATCTTATTCATATCAAATACAGTTGTTTGGACATTAAGGAGGGGGAGTGAAGAATAGTTTCTGGTCTGAAGTCATTAGAAGCTAATAGTAGGGTGAGATAGATTTACAATTTCGGATATGAATGGGGATTAGCTGGACAATTTGAAGTTCATGTCAGAAAGAAAATGTGCTGTAAGGAGTGATAAGCTGGAGGTAAATGAATGAATATGGAAAGCCCTATACACTGGTATAGGGCTTTTATAATCTTAACATTAAATTCTAAAGAATCTGTGTTAATTCTGAGTTCACAAACCGTTGGGCAGCAATAATTACACCTGAAGCTGTTCGTCCATAAACACTATATATTCCACCATTTTGATTTGGAATAATTTCAACTTCATATTGAGCTCCAACTACACCAGGCGTTACAAAGGTAGAACCATTCGCAATAGCGGCAAAAGGAGTTGTTGATAATAATTGTCTTGACCCATCTAGTCGAAAAACTCTTACTACGCCAGTTAATAAACCTCCCGTAAGGTTAAGAATTTTGACACGAACACTAGCTGCATTAGCTGGTTGATTTCCTGTATTTTCAATTGGGCCAGTAGTTAAACTCATTTATTTCACCTCCAAATAAACAAAATTTGTATAATCTGCAGATTATATTTTCATAGTATGAAGTATTCTGTATACTCTCTAGTCTTATTAATCATATCTATAAATTTAAGAAAAGTGTGGATTGGTTTAGTAAGTAATGCGAAGTATGTAAGTGAAGGTTAACCTATATCTCATGACATAGCACCTTAGTAGAACATTGAATAGTGGAGCTATTGAACAATCTGAGGAAAGAAACTAGTGAACTAGTGTCACTGGATTGGTAGTGACTCTAACATGAGAGAGGCCGTGACGGTCAACTAGCACCACAAACGAATAAGGGTGTGAGATACACTCAATTATTAATTTGCAATTAAAGATACATAAAAAAGCCGTAGTGTTTGCAGACGCTACAGCTCGAATTGGTTGATGCCTTTAAAGTCAATCTAGTAAACGTAGTATATCGTAACTTAGGAGGACGAAACTATGTAACAGGGCAAACAACAGTTACAGTTACTAAAGATGGCTGAAACAATCGAGGAAGCAAGGTAGCCAATAACGAAAGCTGATAACAATAGCTAAATTGGAGTGATTGAATCAACATTACCAAAGGCATGTGGGCACAACCGTTGTATACAGGAATTACAATGTCGTATATATTCATTAAATTATCGAATTAAGGAAAAGGTGCAAAAGCAAATTTCGATAGTGCATGGGGATTGAGAGGTTGAAGTACTTCAGAGATTGCTTGATGGGATAGCATACGCGCTATTGGAAGCTCATGAAATTATCCAGTACGACAACAAATGATGAAGTAGCCGAGAGACTACTTCTTATAAGTTATTTCTAAAAGTATTTTTAAGCGGAATTATTTTAGTATGAGATCTGGATAAACAATGTGCTTTCAAATAAGGTCATTCAGTCTAAAGCTCTTTATTTTTATGCCATTTCATTGTTTTTTTCAATATCCTCTACTTTGATAAACTTTAAGACAACAAACAGGAGAATAAATCCTAATACACCTGCCGTAATATAGCTGGCATTGAGATAATTTTTCATGACGAGAGACATAATAGGAGGGCCTGCTGCAACGCCTATAAATCGTGCTGAGCTGTAAAAAGAGGATACGGTTCCTCTTAACTCTTTTCTAATATTGTCAGTAATAATTGTGTCAAGTGCGGGCAATAGTGCACCAATAGCAATCCCCACTATACTCGTAACTACTAATAAAAGAATCAGTTTTTTACTTGTAAACCCAACAAAGACAATACTGACAGACATTGCAATCAAGGAGGCAATGATTATTTTTTTAATCCTTCCTATGTTTCCTTTAATTTTTCGACCAGATATAAATGAAGCTATACAAAGTAATAAAAGTGGGATGGCCAGGACAAACCCTTTTTTAATCCCTTTTATATCATGAACTTTTTCCAGATTTTCTGACAAGAAAAATAGCATACTAAATAATATGAGCATCACAAGGACCCCGTTAAGGAATACGGTATATAACCATTTACCTTCCTCCTTGAAAACTTTTTTTGTATTCCGTAAAAACTCTTTGAGCTTCAATGGTTCATCATCATCTTTAGGAGCTTTAACGAAGAAAAAAATAAGTACAATCGAAATCAAACTAAGCGCTGAAATGGAAAAGAAGGGAAGGAACCATAAAAACGCAGCAAATATTGATCCTAAAATGGGACTTAACACTTTCCCAAACGTATTAGACGTTTCAATTATCCCTAATGTAGAACTTATTTTTTCGTCATCATCCTGGTAAAGGTCACCTACAAGAGGCAATACGATTGGCATTGCACCAGCGGCCCCAATTCCCTGAATAATTCTTCCAGCGATAATCATTGCGTAGGGGTCATCCATTTTCCATGAAGCAAATCCAGCAATCAGACCACCGATTAAAGCTAATATTAAGCTTGGTAATATGACCATTCTTCTGCCGAAGCGGTCCGATAAATAGCCAGCTACGGGGATCAGAAAAATAGCTGCGACTGAATAGCTTGTTATGATCATGCTCGACTGAAATGATGTGATCCCGACCTTATCCTCCAGTATAGGGAGCACGGGAATAAGCATTGAATTTCCAAGTGTCATGATGAGCGGAATAGAAGTCAAACTTACAATACACCAGACACTTACATTAACCTTCTCTTGGTCCATTACCACACCTCGACTAATATTCTTTTAAAGGTATGGTTTCCTTTCGTGTTTATTTTATGCGCTGTCGGTGAGTTTATTGGAATAACACTTGGTAAGCCTGCATCCCAAAGTAGATCCCGAAGCCAATCATTAATAAGGCTGAGATAAAAGAGACCGTTTTCAAAAGCTGTATAGATAATAATTTTCGAGCGACACTGGATAAAAAGGCATAAATAAAATCTACAAAAATAATGCCCATTAAAATGGCAATACTCACCAAAATGATTTCATACCCTGTTGAGATACCAGCCGTTTTTGCGAGTATGGAGCCGTATATTCCCAGCCAGAAAAGGATGGTTAGCGGATTCAAAAAAGACATGAAAAATCCAGTCATGAGGGATTGTCTCAGTCGTGTCCTTTTCCCTGTTTTCGAATCCATCTCAATTTTATGTAGCGACAGTAAATTTTCGATACCGGTGTACAAAAGAACAAAACAGCCGAAGGACCAAAGGATTGTTTTTAACCAGATGGAATTGATAAATTGGCCAATTCCAAAATATACGATAAACATATAGATAATGTCAGTCGCTATGGCACCAAGACTAAAAAACCATGCATGAAAAAAGCCATTTTTTAAACCTGTATTCAATAGGACAGTCTTAACAGGTCCAATTGTTGCAGCCATTGATATGCCTAAAAAGATAAAAGTAAATATAGAATCCATAAAATAGCCTCCAATAATCAAATGTAATTGCATTTTATTCGAAGGCAATAACTTTTAGGACAATCTAAAAGGGCATAAAAAACATGCGGATTTAATATGTCCTTATCGCACGCTAAACTAATTATATATAGCATATTTATCAAAGAATATAGTTTCGTTTTTGTCTTTAAATTTATCCTTTAAAACAAATAATTCAATCAAATTCGTTCATAATAATGAAAAGGACGTGATGACTATTCTAAATGAGAAGAAGATATCAAAGCTAAAAAATATGTTAATTGAGCAAAAACACTCGCTCCAACGAAGAATGGATACAGATGATGAATATTTAGAACGAGGTAGTTTACGGGATTCTGTTGATGAGTTGTCCACAATCGATAATCATCCAGCAGATCTGGGTACCGAATTATACGAGCGTGAAAAAGATATGGCGTTAAAAGTCCATGACAATGATGAGTTAGCAAAAGTAAATACGGCCTTACAAAAGATTGAGGATGGTACCTATGGCGTATGTGAAGTTTGTCAACAAGATATCCCATATGATCGATTGGTGGCACTGCCTTATACCTCTTTTTGTATTGAACATACTGCAAAAGACGTTCCAACAGATCGACCGGTTGAAGAGCAAGTGATGCTTCCTCCAGTTGACAATTCTTTTGCTGGCCGTGATGACAAGGATGATATTCATGATTATGAAGATATGTTTCAAGTTGTAGCAAAATATGGAACTTCTGAAACACCTTCCGATTTTGAAGGAGATTTTGAAGATTATGATGAATTATATGAAGATCCTGAAGAAATTGCCGTTAATGACGAATGGGATTCATACCATATCTCTGAAACAGATGAATTAACACGTCAAGTTTCCATTCAGGAAGTAGAACACGCGAGAAAGTTTGATTATTTAGAGGATTAAATGTGGGATTCAAAAAGATAGGCGCAATTGTTATAAATGAATGCTTTAATAAAATGTTTTGAACAAATGCAAAACTTGCAGCATGTTTTGTAATAAGAAAAATAGGATGTAAACTCGGAGGTAGGTCATGTGGTATTTTCAATAACCTCAATATTAGGGAAAGACAGACCAACGATCGACCTGCACTCCATAATTCTGTTTGGAGTATGGCATATAACGTGGTGTCGCTCTATCACGAGTTACAAGTGAGCTCTTGCCAAGAGGATTACTATAATATTTAAGCTTTCATCTTATGATGGAGGCTTTTTCTTTTGCTTTGAAAACTGCGTCATACAGCCAAAACACTTCGAGTCGAGAGGTCAGTGTTTGGTGTGGTTTTGAGAGCAAATTATTACCAATGCTTAAAGTTGAAGCTAGTGCTCAGGGAACTTTACTTTCTTATTTGGAAATTCGACCAAATTTTCCCCCCCTTTGATTCAACGGTGTTCTTTGAGCATAGATTATTATTATTGATTCACAACAACTACGTCTAAATGTTATTAGGTGAAAAGATTTACAAGATATTAATATCTAATTAAAAAACAAATGTTATTTTGTTTAAGTAAAAAAATTAATTACCTATAATGAGAGGAGAAGAAATAATGGAAAAAAACATTGAAGTTTTAAGAACAGAAGGGGACATTAATTTAACAAAAACTCGTACTTTATGGCAAGGAAAACACTTGAGCAAAGAATCATTTGAGCTTTTAAACGATGATTCCAAGTATTATTTACATCAATCTCTTTCTACTCCTTGTTTAAATATTATTGAAAAAAGCTATGGAATTTACATAGAGGATATAGATGGAAGAAAGTATATGGATTTTCATGGAAATAATGTTCATCAAATAGGTTATGGTAATGAATATGTTATTCAAGCAGTAAAAGAGCAGTTAGATATCCTTCCATTCTCACCAAGACGTTATACAAATAAAGTTGCGATCCAGCTAGCAAAAAAATTAGTTGATATTGCACCAGAAAGTTTAAATAAAGTACTGTTGACTCCTGGGGGAACTTCAGCTGTTGGAATGGCTTTAAAACTTGTTAGAAAGGTAACAGGCAAATTTAAAACTATTTCTATGTGGGATTCATTTCACGGTGCTTCTTTAGACGCTATTTCAGTTGGAGGAGAAGCACTTTTCCGTAACGGTATGGGTCCTTTAATGCCAGGGAGTCTGCATATAGCTCCTTACAATTCATATCGTGGTTTGTTTGATGATGACAATGGTAGATTTAAATCTCTTGACTATCTTGAGTATATACTTGAAAGAGAAAATGAAATCGGTGCAATTATTTTAGAGCCTGTTCGTTGTACAGACGTGCATATCCCACCAAAAGAGTACTATCAACGTTTACGTAATATTTGTGATAGGAACAATATATTATTGATTTTTGATGAAATTCCAACAGCTTTAGGGCGAACAGGTAAAATGTTCACTTTTGAAAACTTTGGAGTTATTCCAGATATTGTATTATTGGGAAAAGGATTGGGTGGAGGCGTTTTTCCAATGGCAGCGATGCTGGTAAAAGGAGAACTTGATGTTGCCCAAGATATTGCACTTGGTCATTACACTCATGAAAAAAGTTCATTAGGTTGTGCAGCAGCATTGGCTACTCTTAATTATATCGAGGAGTTTAAATTAATTGATAAGGCTAATCAATTAGGAAATTATATGAGGATACGTCTTGAAAAGATGCAAGAACAGTATGAAATTATAGGTGATGTTCGAGGAATCGGTCTTTTATACGGAGTAGAATTAGTATTAAACCGAAATTCGAAAGAAAAAGCTATATCTGAAGCAGAGCAAGTAATGTATAAATGTATGGAAAAGGGATTAAGCTTTAAAGTATCCCAAGGAAATGTGCTTACTCTCACTCCACCACTTATCATTAAGGAACATGAATTAGAACTGGCTATGGATATTTTAGAACAATCTATCCAGGAGATTTTAGGACAGTAATATAGATTTATGAAGAATTTATACAATTTACTAGATTGAAGCAACTAAACATCTCATATGAGGTGTTTTTATTATATAAAGAAACTTGATGTAAACATTCCAAAACAAACAAATGACGATGGAGGTGGGGGTGTTCAAGGCTGTTCTTGCGATTATAAGTGAAAATAGTGTATTATAGCTTTCATGTTGTAAATAAAAAGGACGGATGTAATGAAATATAATAAGACAGTTATGCTAAAGCTTATAAATGAACATCGAACATTGCATGATGAATTAAAAAAGCTAAAATCTGAAATGGGTTTAGAGAAAAATTTCGCAGTAAAGGCATTGTATCATTCATTTGTTGCAGAAGATGGTCCTTATATGAAAGAATATCAGGATTTAGAGCGATTACAATAAATGTAGTGCCACTAACAAAATTGTTGGCAAGATAAGTAATAATTTTTAGTCCGAGAATTTAATACTAAGTTTGTGATTGAGCCATTCATTTTGAGTGGCTTTTTATTCTGTTTTTTTACTGGCAGACGCTATAAAGAACGATAGGAAATACACGTTTGAACAGTTTAGGGATTCTTACAGATCACTAAATTGGGCAAGCAGGAAAATACAAAAGAATAAATACTTGAAATGTATGAAAATGAAAAGGGTAACCGCCTGAAAGTTGAAAGGGAATTGGAAAACCTTAAAACAATGATTGGCTATGCGAAAACGCAGATGCAAGGAGCATTGAACTCAATTGGTTAATCGATTACTAGAAAGATATTGTTCAGTAACTTGAGTGGATATAGAAGGAAAGCAGAAAGACAATAATCAGATACAAGGAACACAAAATAAGGCACATAATACTACCCTGTTTTCCTACAGGTTAGTAAAAAACACCAACTAAAAGAGATTAGTCAGTGTTTCGTGTTTTCTTTATATAAGAAACTCTAGTTTATTTTCTACAAGAGTCTGAAATCTATCCATAAATAGAGCTGCATGGTAACCATCGCAGACAGAATGATGAACCTGCAAGGATAAAGGTAAATAAATATTACTAGTTTTATTGATAAACCTACCTGCAGTGATTATCGGCAAACAATAATTTGGGCTATTATTCACGTTTAAGTTAAAACCAGTAAAAGAAGTCCATGGAATCATAGAAATATTGACGACATTTTCAGGTATCGGTGTTTTAGGAAACAGTTTTCCTGTACCATTGTACTTCTCTGTATCGGAAATATAGTTCTCATAAAACTTTTTAAAACCTTCATCTGTATTTGTATAAATGGCTGAAAATAACTCTGATGTCTTATCAAAGATAGTATACATTGGGACTACCTTATCCCAGTAGCCAAACTCTCCAGCAGAATTAAAGTTCATTCTAAAATGTTTATTTGAATTTGCCACGTGAGTAATTAAAAAGATGAATACAGGATAGAATTTATATCCCTTATCTTTTGTAATTTTATAAAGTTCAGTAATATCAATATTTCTGGTGATGCTAAAGCTCGTTTGTTGATTTAAGAAATGATTGAAAATTTCTTTTCGTTCCCAATTATTAATATCAATTTTATTGAATTTCATCTTATAAAGCCTCCTAAAATTTAAAATCTAGATAATTTTAGGAAGCTAATTTGACTGCTTTTTTCATAAGATCATTCCTTTAATTTTATATAAGTTAATCTTAACATATTATTACGGTTTCGATTATTAATTTAGATTAGCATAGCGAGCTTAAACTGCTAATCAAAAAACTACTGCACAATATGAGAAATCGTCTTCAGGAAGGGCATCTTTGAAAAATTCTAATATTTCTTCGCCGAAAAATACAATAAATAGTAGTATTAGTACAATTAAAACGGCTCACTAAAGTCTGGATGTCATCACTTGATACAAGGGTTCGTAAGTCACATAGAAAGCTAGATGGTCAGAAAGCTGATAATGAAGGCTACTAACATTATGGTATGGGGCATTGCATCGATGGATAGTCAGTGTCGCTGGCACAAAATATATATGGAATGGCAAGTTACCAGAGTATCGATGAGGCAGAGACTACATGGACGATACCTACCAAAAGCAATCGGCTGTTCGTATTGATGCTTATATGAATGATTTAGGGTTAAATTACAAACAAGCCTTTAATAAGGCGTACAAAGAGGTGAAGCCTCCAAGTGTTGTAGTACCATTCGTAAGTTACGAGGAATGGAGTCAACAATTTAGGATAGGAAGTAGTCATTCCTAGGAATAAGTTTTTAGATATTTATGTTAAAAACGATATTGAAAATTAACACTTAAAATCGTAAAGACATGTTGGAAATGGTACGCTTGACATAACAGAAATATAGTAACTATTTCGTACCGTATTGTTAAAAAACAAAATGTAACTTCGTAGCTTAGGAATGGATGTGTGAAATATGGACAAAAGAAATTCAATAATGGAAATATATTTTAATACAAAGGATATTGCTAAACGTAATGTATTATTAAAACAAATAGTATTTGACTTGCCTGAGAACGGAAAGGACTTTTTTCTCAAAGTATATAAAAAAGAGAGATATTTGGATATGCGGCTAACTGCGATTAGAGGATATGCTGCCTATGCAAGCGAAGAAGAAGTTGCGATTTTAATGAAAAAGATGTTGGAAATCTTAAAAAGGCGACCAGAAAGTACACCATATAATTATCAGGAATACGAAATCTTGCGTTCATCTTTTCTAATACCTTATTTATTGGAAAAATATCAATATGACTGTTTCAAAAAATTTAATGAACAGTTAAGAAAACAGTACGACGCTATGCCTGAAGTTTTCAAAGGAATTTTTACATGTGACGATAAAGGGGAACATATTCAACTAATTTCCCCAGCAGTAGTACGGAAAAAGATTGAAGATTTCATGCAAAGTGAAGGATGTATCTAATGGATTTTGCACCCAAATGATATATTGGAGATTTATGGATTTTTTTCTATGTTAGTCTAATAGCTATTGTAATTATATCATCTCGCATTGCACATTCAACCTTTGCAAAGAAGGAAGATTGGGTAGGAAAGCTGTTAACAAGTGTGTTTGCTAATATAGGTATGTTTACTTTTGTCATGGGTCTATTTAGAAGGATGGAAAAGAGCGAGTGAATTGCTGTCATATGTAAATGTATTAATTGCTATAGGTTCATTCGCAATGATGTTTTTTATTGCCTTTTTTATAATTTTTGGATAGTCAATAAAATAATAAATGAATAAAAGACAACTCTGTGTGTGAACTGCCCCGTAAAGTTAGATTGATGTTTAACTTTTACGGGGCAGTTCTAATAAAGTGATGAGTGGTTTTTCTCAATCATATTTATCGAAAACTTATAAACTAAAACTTTTTTTGCTTCGAATTCCATTGTTAAAAAAAATTACATTTTTGATTTCCAGCACCTGCCCAGTATCTTTTATTTTTAAATTTTTGTATCCCAGTGTACCCCAAATAAATGGGGCACAACGGGTAAAAACGGAAACCAACATTTTTTACTAAATATTTTTCTGAATCTAATTTCAAATTTTTTTAAATTACAATTTATTAACTTTTTCTAATCAGTAGAGCAAAAACCCCACCAAATCAACACTTTTGCGCTATAATGTAGGACGAGGTGAAGAAAATGTTTGTGAGTGAAAAACAGATTGAAATACGGTATGCAGAGACCGACCAAATGGGCGTGGTGTACCATGCAAACTATATCATTTGGATGGAAATTGGGCGTACCCAGCTTGTAAGTGATGCGGGCTTTGAGTATGCTGCCTTAGAAAAAGATGGCTATGTATCGCCAGTGATGGATTTATCGATTTCGTATAAAGCAGCCATGCATTATGGACAAGTGGCGACGGTGCGCACTTGGGTAGAAAAGCATGATCGTTTACGAACGACGTATGGCTATGAAATTTTACATGAGGATGGCACGGTAGCAGCCACAGCTCAATCCGTACATATTCTTGCGCATAAGGATACATTGCGACCGGTATCATTAAGTAAGATTGACCCAGCTTGGGATGCCAAATATAAAGAAATTGCCGTCGAGGCAAAATAGGAGAACAATAGATGGAAATGTTTATAGCTTTAGGCGCTATTTTGGCAGCTCTTGGTGTTGTTTTAGGTGCTTTTGGTGCACATGCACTCAAGGATAAGTTTGCCTCACCGCATTATGCAGCCATTTGGGAAACGGCTGTGCAATATCAGATGTATCATGCTTTAGGGATTCTAGCCCTTGGCATTCTATCCAATGATGCATTTTTAGGAAGCTCAAGTCTACTTTCTTGGGCAGGCTACTTGATGTTTACAGGGATTGTATTCTTCTCTGGTAGTCTATATGTGCTAGCCGTGACAGGTGTGAAAAAGCTAGGTGCGATTACGCCAATTGGTGGCATGTTATTTATTGTTGCGTGGGTGCTTGTTATAATTGCTGCCTTATCCTAATACAGAAAAAGTAACGAGAACGTTCTGATGATTTATATCATTGGCGCTTCTCGTTTTTTTGTTGATAAGAAGAAAATGAAACAATTTGTCTGATTTTGCGTATTACATAGTATGAAGAGATGTTAAAATAAGCTAAACATCAATGTGAAGGTGGGAATATTTATGGGTTTATTGAAAGCAGGCGTAGGGGCATTAACAGGTGTTTTAGAGGATCAATGGCGTGAATATTTTTATTGTGAGGCATTATCCTCAGATGTTCTAGTAACTAAAGGTATTAAACGCACTTCTAAACGAGGTTCAAATAAAGGAAATGACAACATTATTAGCAATGGCTCGATTATTGCCATCAATGAAGGGCAATGTATGATGATTGTTGAACAGGGGAAGGTTGTAGAGTTTTCTTCAGAAGCTGGGGAATATGTCTATGATACATCTACAGAGCCTTCGATTATGTACGGCTCAGATTTATCTCATGGCATTATGGAAACATTTAAACAGATAGGCAAGCGTTTTACATTTGGTGGAGAACCTGCTAAAGATCAGCGAGTTTATTATTTTAATAAAAAGGAGATTGTTGGCAATAAATATGGTACTCCGGCACCAATTCCGTTCCGTGTTATTGATCGTAATATCGGATTAGATATCGACATTGCCATTCGTTGTCATGGTGAGTATTCTTATAGAATCATTGATCCATTATTATTCTATACAAATGTATGTGGAAATGTAGAGCGTGAATATACGCGAGAGGCAATTGATAGCCAGTTAAAATCAGAATTAATGACAGCGTTACAGCCAGCCTTTGCACAAATTTCAGCAAGTGGCGTTCGTTATAGTGAAATACCTGCGCATACGGTTGCGTTAGCAGACGCACTCAATAAGGTATTATCAGAAAAGTGGCTTGCTACACGTGGTTTAGCTGTTGTGTCATTTGGGATTAGTACCCTAAAGGCTTCTGAGGAAGACGAAGCCATGATAAAACAACTACAACGCAATGCGGTTATGCGTGATCCAGGTATGGCTGCTGCCCATTTAACAGGCGCTCAGGCAGAAGCGATGATTGCAGCTGCTAACAATGATGGTGGCGCTATGGCAGGCTTTATGGGGATGAATATGGCTGCACAAGCAGGTGGAGTCAATGCTGGTCAGCTTTATCAAATGAATGAGCAAAATAAGCAAGCGCAAATGGCTCAGGCTGCGATGCAAAATCAATCAGCCAAAGCATCTGGTACATGGACATGTGCATGTGGTCATGACAACACAGGGAAATTCTGTTCAAATTGTGGCGCAGCAAAACCAGCGGAAGAGGGCTGGACATGTACATGTGGAGCGGTGAATAAAGGAAAGTTTTGTAGCGAGTGTGGCTCTAAAAAACCAGCTGGTGCTTTACTCTATGCATGCGATAAATGTGGGTGGGCACCAGAGGACCCTGCCAATCCGCCTAAATTCTGTCCAGAATGCGGCGATGTTTTTGATGAAAAGGATGTCAAGTAAGGAGATGATGACCTATGTCAACGCAAGAAGTTGAACATGTCAAACAAGTAAACCTTGACTTTGATGCGGAATGTCCATCCTGTAGTGCATCAATTGAGTTTAATCCTGCTACAGGTAAGCTGACCTGTCCGTATTGTGGATTTGAATCTGAAATTGCAACCCCTGAGCAAGAAGAGGAAAAGGTTGCACAGGAAATGGACTTCTTAAAAGCAGAGGAACGTGGGAATTTCAATTGGGGCGTGGAGAAGAAAACAGTTATTTGTAAAGCTTGCGCGGCCGAGACAATTTATGATGCTCTGCAGGTCGCTGATAGTTGTCCTTACTGCGGCTCAAATCAGGTCATGGAAGCGAGCGCTGAAAATACGCTTGCTCCCAATGGCGTATGTGCTTTTGAAGTAACGGATAAGCAGGCAGGAGAACATTTTCAGAAATGGATCAAAGGTCGATGGTTTACACCAAAGGCTGCCAAAATAAGTGCAAAGCCTGATGCCTTTAAAGGGGTATACCTCCCGTATTGGACGTTTGATTCAAAAACAAGCTCCAGATACTCCGCAAGATATGGACGACATCGAACGGTTACGGATAAAGATGGTAAAACGCATACTGAAACGGATTGGTATTCAACAAGTGGGTTTTATCAGGAATTTATAGACGATCATTTAGTGAGTGCCACAACACGCTATGATCGAGATATGATGCGAAAAATTGAACCATTTAATCTTTTTAATAATAAGGCCTATAAACCTCAATATGTAGCTGGATTTTTATCAGAGCGTTACAGTGTTGGTTTGCAGGATGGCTGGAGCCAAGCAAAAAGTGAAATCCATGATCACCTCCATGCGCAGATTACATCCAAAATCCGTTGGGAAAATAGGGCGGATGTAGTATCCAATCTACGCTTTTCCACAAACCATGATGATATTACATACAAATATTTAATGTTACCGATTTGGTTATCTTCTTTCCGCTATAAGGAGAAGATTTACCGCTTTATGGTGAATGGACAAACGGGTCGAGTTGGTGGTAATGCCCCTATTTCACCGCTTCGGGTGACAATTGCAGTTATTTTATCATTAGCAGTAATCGCTCTGATTTGGTATTTCTTTATGTCTGAATAATAATAAACAGTATGCCAGTAGGAGCCTCTTATTGTCCTTTTGGGATACTGTTTTTTTCATAAAAATGTCCTTAAATACTGGGTAAATGACTGAATTAATTGACTGGTATAGGATAATCATCATCCATTATCACGGCTGTCATTGCGTCAAGTTGCATAGATTAAAGGGAGAGTAAAATATCAGAACAGCCTTGGTTGGACAAAAGCATAACGTTGCAAGATGGTGTAACAAGCAACCTACTATGTAGGAAAGTCGTTAGAAATAATGCAATTATGGTGGTTAAAAATTAGGACGGATTTCCTTTAATGATGAGAAGTGAAGTTGCGATTTTACTTTAAACAACTTATTATACAGTCAGAGAGCATTTTTTAAGCTAGTCATGATAAATGTAATGTTATTTTTGAATAACAATGAAAACGTTATTCATATTGGAGGTTTCGATGATGGACGCAATTGAAGTGTTAACAAATTTAGATCAAATACATGGGTATTATCAACCGATATTTAGCGCAGATGCGCATACGGTGATTGCCTACGAAATTTCCGGATATCTACAAATTCAAGGTCAGCAAATTAATTTAAAGGATTTTGTCAACAATGAAGATATTCCAGAAGAATATCGAATTGATATGGAACATAAAATTTTACATGCGGCATTAGCCAAAATTGATGAAATTGCACCAGAAATTGATATTTATATCCCAAGCAATCCAAATTTATTGATGCAAGATTTTGGTGAAAGTCATTTTAATATTATCCAACAATATATAGAGGAAAAAGATTTACAGCGTATCGTACTTGTGGTATCAGAGCATCGTTTTATAGGGGATATTAACAAATTACATCACGCCCTACGCTATTTTACGACGTTTGGGGTAAAAATTGCCGTTCAGGAAGTAGGAGCCGAAAGTCATTTAGAGCATATTGCGCTATTGGCACCACATATCTTAAAGGTCAATACACGTGATTTAAATTACGATTCTTGGTCCGCTCAATCGGACATGATTTCTGCCATTGGTAGCCTAGCTTATAAAATTGGAGCGAATCTATTATTTGAAGATATTGAAACGGTTTATCAGCTACAATTTGCTTGGAAAAATGGCGGTAGATTTTATCAAGGGCCATACCTAGCAAATCCAGCTATGACTTTTGTCGATAAGGATATATTAAAGGAACGTTTTAAAAAAGAATGCCAGCAATTTATTACTTCCGAAAAGAAAATGCTGGAGGCGCAATATTTGCAGTTGAAAAAATTAAGGGAGGAATTAGAGGCGATTGTTCACCGTGTGAAACCAACAAGCGACAATGTCTCCCATTTAGAGTATTTAGCTGAATTATTGGATAACTACTCCTTCCGTCTCTATATTTGTAATGAGGATGGGTTCCAGTTAACGCCTAACGTTATGCGAATTGATGGGAACTGGGAGCTACAGCCACGTGCCATCAATAAAAATTGGAGCTGGCGCCCTTATTTCCTTCAAACGATTATCAAAATGCGCAACGATCAAAGTGGGGAAATCTCTGAATTGTATCGGGATATTGAAACAGGAGAAATTACAAGAACATTCTCCATTGCCATCAACGAGCATGAATATTTGTTTGTTGACCTTTCCTATGACTATCTTTATGAGCATAAAATCTTTAGATAATATTAGTAATTTCTTTAGTGACAACATTTCATGGGTACAAATTGCAATTCGATCTATTTATTTTAATTAAATGTATTAGGTATTATGGGGGAGAATCCTAAAAGCCTAGTAAAATACTGAAGTTGCCTTCTATATTTGCAGAAGGCAATTTTTTTTGATTTCAATCAAGAATGCTATTTAAGTTCTCATAGAAAATTAACTTTCTCTATCGAAACAAAAATGGCAGTCTATACATTTGTTAAATTTGTAATGAATGATTTTGTTTTTTCAGTATTTTTTCATTTAGCTTAATTAAGATGGAAATATCATAAAGGAGCTGAAAAAATGAGGATTATCAAAATACTGCTAATTATTAGTTTAATTTGGCCATTTCTTGATGCCAACATAGCAAATGCGGATGATGAAGAAGATTATAAAAAATACGAGGGTGATGTTCATAAAAAGCACAATGATGATTATGATGATGACGAGGAAGATGATGATTATGATTATTATAAAGAAGAGGATGAATATGAATATTATGACCAAAGAGACCCTGAAACAAATAGTAATACATGGAATATTTGGACAAGATCGACTTATGTAAATAAAGGAGAGTTACCCCTAAAAGAAGCAAAAGAAATTCAATTAAAACTAGAAAATAATAATAATACAGTGTCACTTTACTTGATTCCTTTAGATGGTGAAATATATGTGCCAGGTAAAATTGTTGCTGAACTTTTAGGTGCAAAAGTAGTTAATTATGATGATAGTAAAATATTAGAAATTAATAAAGCTGGTACAGAACTAATTTTTCGTGCGGGGACAAATGTAGTGTACTATAACGAGATAAAAACACCGATACCAGCTGTTACATTTTACTTGAATGATAATATATATGTTCCAATTAGTGTAATTTCAAATGGTTTGGGCTATGTGGCTGAATGGCAAGAAATGAATAACGCTGTTGTATTGAAGTTATTAAAATAAAAAAGGGAGATGATTGAATGAAAGATCAAAAGAAAGCTAAATGGATATTAGGCACTTCTGGAGTAATATTATCTTCTTTACTATTAACGCAATTTAATAATTTTCCATCAGATATAAACATAGCTGATCTAAATTTGACAAATGAACAATCAAAAAAAATGTCAGACCGAGAAAAGGAACTTGTTCAATTAGATTGGACAAATTTTGAAATTGTTGGAGTGAATCAACTACAACAAAATAAAATTCGTACCGATCGAACTACCAAACGATCCTAAACTTAGTTTGAAGTGGAGTTGAAGTTGCTTGGATACCCTTTCATTAAACACGATGAATACAAACTTTTATATTGAAATTGCTGGAACGCAAAAAATGGATTGGAAAGACAAAGTGGTGAAATGGTTGCAACACGTTGCAAGAGAGTGGTCGAGATTTGAGCCAAATAATGAGTTAAATCAAATTAATCAACTAAAGGTAGGAGAAATAGGTAGAATTTCTCCTGCATTATATGATTGTTTAAAAGCAGCAGACAACTATTATACATTAACTAATAATATATTTTCTCCGTATTTAAAATTACATTTAGAACAACATGGGTATGATCGATCCTTTCCTTTTCAAGAATCAACGTATAAGCCAATACAAATAGAAAAAAAAACAAATAAGCCATTTCTTTTTTTGGATCACAATGAAGTTTTAAAAACGGATAATCAATTAATTGATTTAGGTGGATTTGCCAAAGGATACGTAGTTGAAAAAATAGCTGATTGGCTTAGACAGGTTTCTCCAGAGTTTGGAATTGTAGATGGTGGTGGAGATATGAAAATGTGGTCGCCAGGCAAAAAGACATGGACCATTGGGATTGCTCATCCATTTCATATACACGAAGAGATCAGTTCAATTAGAATTCAAAACGGAGCAATTGCCACATCGAATCGTATATTCAGAAGTTGGAAACAGCAGGGGAAAGAAAAGCATCACTTATTAGATGGAAGAACCGGAGAGGTAATCATTAGCCCAATCCTTCAAACAACGATAATAACAAACTCATTATGTCAAGCAGAAGTGGCAACAAAACTGGCTTTTTTATTAAATGAACAAGAATTACAAGTATGGTTTGACAAACTACAGATGCCTTGTGCTTGCTTAATAGCAAAAGATGATGGAAGTATATATTGGCTGAAAGGAGGAGAAAAATTAGATGTTATTTAGTACTTGGGAATGGATTCGATTATTAGGGCTTTTAAGTTATTTTTACTTCAGTATGTCAATTTTTTTTGGTTTACTAAGGAAATCTTCTACTCTCAAGTCCAATAAAAACTTATACTTTCAATTACATCAAATGAGTGGATGGATGGGATTTATAACTGTTATTGTACATTTACTTTTACTAATGATTGATCAATACGAACCCTATACTATTTCTGAAATCGTATTACCTTTTAGCGCTAACTATCAGGCATTGTTGTCTGGGCTAGGAACCATAGCTTTTTATTTATTTTTAATAGTTCTTTTAACATCAGATATATGGATAAATAAAATGAACTTTTCACTTTGGAAGAAGATACATTTTCTTGTTTTACCTGCTTGGATATTATCACTTATTCATGGGCTATTCATTGGTACTGACTCTAATCAAATGTTGGTAATTTTATTTTATAGCAGTACGGTAATGGTTATAATTACCGCACTACTTGTAAGATTGATGAGTGATGGATTTAAGAAGAAAGATCAAAAGCAAGGGGTTAGCAAGTAAGCGGTGCATGAATGGATGAAAGGCAGTTTCTCCATGTTAGCTAGACTGCCAAAGTAGCTCAAAAAAATAAACTAGTTGAATGGCACTACTGATACATGTAATGCCATTCTATGGTTTATCCATCATGTAACGATTTAGTATAAAGAGGAAATTGAATACAAAATGTTGTACCTTTTTCCAATTCGCTTTGAACTGTGAGTGTTCCTCCGTGATCTTGAACAATAGAATCAGCTATAGCAAGTCCTAGTCCTGTTCCGTTTCTGTTTCTCACAGCATCACTCCGGAAAAATCTATCAAAAATAAAAGGGAGGTCTTCCTTAGAAATCCCAATGCCTGTATCTTCAATGTAGATATATATCATTTTATCAGTTTGTAAAAGCTTTAGATAGATTGATCCTCTTTGTGTGTACTGAGCGGCATTATCTAATAATATATAAATTAATTCAGTTATATTATTTGAATTTCCAATAAATTCAACATCAGGTTGGATTTCTGTTTCGAAAACGATTGATTTCGGTAACGCTCTTTTAAACTTCCTACTAATCGTTAGTAGCAACTCTGTTAAGGAGATTTTTTCTTTAGTTGAATGAATACGATTTTTGTCATGTCGGGCTAAAAATAATAGTTTATCTAATAGCTCTTTCATTAACTCTGCTTCATGCTTTAAATCTTCAATCAATTCTTTACAGAAATCACTCATATTATTAGCTTCATCAGTTTCTAAAATATCGAGTGAACTATAAAATACACTTAGCGGTGTTCTTAACTCATGAGAAGCATCTGAAACAAAGCTTTTCTGTTTTTCAAGTGCATGTTGAATGGGAATCATGGCTTTTCCTGCCATGTAGTAACTTAAGAATCCAATTATTATTGTAAAAATTATAATTAAAACAATAAACAGTAAGATCATTTTTTGAAAAAAATGATATTGTGATGTGGTCGATTTGCCTATAACAATATATCCAAGAAATTCATCGTTCGGCTGAATGGGTTTCGATAAAATTAAAAGATGTTTATCGCGCCACTTAATATTTTTTACAAAACGTTTAGAAGGATCTTCCGTTCGAATGATTTTTTCTAGGTCTTTAAATAAACCTTGATAGTTTTCGTCACCGTGGACTAGTATCTGGTCTTTTGTATAAATATAGTAAAAATACATACCATTTGGGTTAAATTCTAATTTCCCTTCATTATCATTTTTGTGCTCAAAAAAGTCATGATATTGTTCTTTATAATAAGTTTCTAGTTCTTCTATTTGTTGATAATCCATTAGTTGAACTAATGAAAAATATAGAATAATAAGAAAAGCAAAGAAAAAGCCTATAAAATAAATGGAGTTAAATAAAGTTAGTTTTTTACGAGTTTTCTTAAACATGCTACCTCACTCTGTATCCTATTCCTCTAATGTTTTCAATAATGGATTTTGGACGATTATGATCGATTTTTTTACGAACTAATTTTACTAACGCATCAAGGTTGTTGTTTGTCATTTCATGATCAAAGCCCCATACTTGTGTGTAAATTTGTTCTCTAGTAAGAATGATGCCTTTGTTGATAAAAAGGTACTCTAACAATAAAAATTCGTTTTTAGTTAATAGTATTTCTTGATTATCTTTAAAAAGTGTTCTGGAATCCAAATATAACTTTAAATCATCAATTTGAATGATTTGATGAATGGATTTATTTTTTCTTCTTAAAATGGCACGTATTCTAGCTAAGAGTTCTTCCATTTTAAATGGTTTAACAACATAATCGTCAGCACCTGCATCTAATCCGCAGATGATGTCATTGCAATCATCCTTTGCTGTTAGTATTAAAATGCCACCTTCATAACCATTTCTTCTAGCTTCTTTGCACACATCAATACCGCTTATTTCTGGCATCATCCAATCTAAAATGACTAGATCGTATGTATGAAACAGTATGTATTCTAATGCATGCTGACCATTATCTACAGCATCCACCTGATGAAATTCTTTTTGAATGATGTGAACAATGTTTTTTCTTAATCGATTATCATCTTCTGCTATCAGTATTTTCAACGAAGCTCCTCCTACCTTTTTTATATTCAATATAACTAATTTATAACAACATTATGAAATCCACCTGAATTTTTTGTGCGACCAATCTTCTACTTATTCTAAGCCAAAAAAGAAATTTAAATTAAATATCGTAATTTTTTCTAGTACCGTTTTTCAGATTTTTTTCATATTGGTTGCTTAGACTAATGTTGAACCTCAATATGGAAGGAGATCTCCTATGCGATATTTAAAAATGTTTGGGATAGTATTGGTAGTTATGTTTTTTTTGTATGATGTAAATCCCATTTATGCAGATGATATTTTTGAAGGAAAAGATGAGTATGATGAGGGTAACGGTAGACAACAACACGAAGAAGGGCGTTATGAGGACCTTGGTGAATTAATTGGTTGGTGTACATTCATAGGAATTGGTGCAGCGGGTATGATTTTTCCTATTAGAACTTTCTTGAAGTCTGTAACTCGTACTTTCCCACAATCTAAAGGGCTATATTTATACGTAGCAAAGTTAATAGGTAGATATCATATTCTTTTTGGCACAATGGCATTGTTGTTAGGTATTGGTCATGGGATAATCATGTACTTTAATGAGGGTGAATTGGAGAATGAAGGAATTATTGGCTTAATTGCAATTATTCTTTTATCAATTACTGCTATTATAGGAATGAATTTATTCAACTATAGAAAAAATCGAAGCTTGCGAACAATCCATATCTCAATAGCGGCATTAAGTGTTATTACAGGAGGGATTCATATTTTTATCTCTTAATTATGTAAACATGACTCGGCTCATAATTACTAAGCTTAACATTTTTGTTGCATACTGCATTCATTTTCTATATTTGTTGTATAAACAATGCTTAGACAAAGAATCTCTAGTATTTGAGCTTAAAGCAAAAGGATCGCATTAAGGAAGTGTGCGGTGTAATTATATTTAAGTTTATAGTTCTTGTATTGGCAATGGTAAATTTCCGTATAAGAATTCTACACCTCAGCATTACTTGCAGATGAATTAAAACTAGCTGTAATGCAGGTGGACAAAACTTAGCCAACATAAGTGCGACTCGACCCCAAATAACAAAAAAAACAGGTACCGCCAAAGAGGGGTACCTAGTTCTTTTATGCAAAGGGACACTTGGGATGGAGTGACCCTAGTAACAATTTCGGAGGTGTAAGGCTAATTTAGCTTTACACTACTATATATATGTTGTGATTGCTATGGTTGAATAGTTAATTGCCTGAGAAATAATCGATGAAATGCAAAAGAGTTTGGGTATTTCATTGATTGTCTAGGATAGAAATGGTAAAGTGAACATAACTTTAGGGACAAGGAGGAGAATTCATATGAAAAAAAGAGCTATTCGTTTTTTAAGCATGGGTATAGGGTTCTCCACAGCTGTTTTTTTCTAAAATCAACAAACAAGGGATAAGTCTGCCCTTTTTTAGAAAAAAATACAATCCTAAAGGAGAAAAGAATATGAAAACTAACATAGTACGTAAAAATCCAATGCAGGTACCTAGCCCTGTTGGGAAATATAGCCACATCACAATCATCCCGAAAGATGCAACAATGTATGCATTCTCTGGACAAATTGGGGTTGATCAAGATGATCAACTGCCAGTAGATTTAATTGAACAAACCACCAATACATTTAGAAATATTGAAGCGCTTTTAGCAACTGAGGGATTGGATGCATCTCATGTGGTAAAGGTGAATATATGGGCGACAGAGGAGATTGATTGGCATCATTTCTATCAGCAATGGGAAGTAATGTTTGGTCATTCCTATCCCTCTATGACTATTGCTTATGTATCTGCATTGGGGCTACCAGATATAAAAATAGAGATTGAACTTTGGGCTGCTAAATAGCCTAAAAAACGACAATATCCATGTGGTATTGTCGTTTTTGTGTACAGACGGTATTAACGTAACATCCTTTTTAATTGTTTCATTTCATAATTTAATTCGTCAATTTGCTTTTGTAGTTTGTCAATATCATTGCTATTACTTTCAATTTCCTTCAACTCATCCTCTAGAGCAAGACCAGCCGCAATGGTCGCTAGAGCGTCTCCAAGTGTTGTAATCGCCCCCGCAATGACAGCCAACTTAGCTGCTTGACTCACGGATTCCAATCCCTCATTATTCCGATTACCTTTATTTTGCTTCATATAATCCTCCCTACAAAAAAGGGTATTATTTGCATTGTATGCTAAGAATAAGAAACAGGTGAAGAATTTATGGGCATCAAATAGGTAACAAGGAAAAGTTGGATTTTATAAGGCGTTTTTTAGAAGTTTATGGTCTAACAGGATTCTAATGACATTCAGAGAATAAATAAATATTTTAACTCATGTAAAAATGTGTTGTCAATAATAAATTTGTAATTTTATTAAAAAATGTTATAATAGTCTTACGATCATTTTTTTATAAACGTATTTCGAATTCCGATGTCCTATTTTGCAGAAAGAATTTGGATACGTTTTTTTATTTTTAAACAGAAGAAAAATTCGAAATTGTTTTAAAGAAGTTATTTGAAATTTTACTATCTAATAGTAACTTAATTTTTATTCCATAAGGAGGACTAGATGAATGAATCTAATTAATAAGAAAGTTACACACAAGCGTTTTGGCATAGGTAGTATAGTTAATCAAAATGATTCAAGTATTGAAATACATTTTGCATCAGAAAATAAAAGGTTTGTTTTTCCAGATGTATTTGGAAAGCACCTAACAATACATGATAAAAGTGATGCTAAGTTACTTGAGGAAATTATACAAAAAAAAGAAATTGAACGAAAAGAAGAAGAATCGCGGATGGAAGAGGCCAAAGAACTTCAACGGAAAGAACTCTTGCTTCGCTTGGAACACGAAAAACTTATGAGTAATCATAAACTTCATCCCGCATCACAGATGGTTTTTTGGTGTGATTCAGAGGAACAGAATAGTTCTGTTTCAGAGTGGAATGTTTTTTCAGGTATATTAAAGAGTGGTAATAATAAAGGGAAGCCAAACAAGCCGAGCCGCTTGCACCAAAATAGCGCTGTCCTTTTAACAGCAAGAGATTCCAGCCAGCCTGAAAGTGATAGACGCATCTTAGGTGTCTATATGGTGAATGAAAAATTCGTCGGCAAGCTGTGTGAAGATGGACATATTCCTGCTCATTCAAAATACAGAATTCAACTGACAGAACAGGAATCGGATCAGTTACTTTTCTGGCAATATTATATCAATGAAAAATTCCCCGAAAAAATGACATGGAAAACAGGGAAATATCGTTATTTCGAAAATTTATGGATGGCTCAAATTTTACTTGATATCATTTCGTTGAAAAGTGACCCAAAAGAACTGGAGTTGGCACAACAATTCTTTAAACATTTTTGTAAAATGAATCAGCTAACAGTTCAAGAAATTCCCAAACCTGATGGCGCATTAACCCGTATTTAGTACAGTGAACCAATTATCAAGATGAAGAGCTATACTTGCTTGCAAGAGAAAAATAATGGTAATGAATACAAGTCACTGGATTTTAAAATCCAGTGACTTGTATGTTTATGTCCGAGTAACTTTATTAGCTTTTAATACCTATTCCCCACAAAGTAACCCCAATGATTCACTTAGGTTAGATGTAATAAAAGTAAAAAAACAGCGTTAACAATGGCTTAACGCTGTTTTTAAATTAGTCACTTTGGTGACTAAATAAAATGGGGATGTGTTTCTTGCTGAAGATATGAGCAAAGATGGAAAGCGAGTAGGGTACATTACCAATATATGATGTTTACCACCAAGCTGATAGGTGTTTATCCTTTACGATAAATAATCTTTCGTACTTTGTCGTAGGGGAGGAATTGTCCAATATGTCCCGATTCGCCATAGCCATTCCATAGGGCCAAAGCGGAAAAAGTATAGCCATAGCTTACTAAAGAGCAATTGGCAACCATAAATGCCTAGACAAATCCACAAAGATTCAAGATAGCGAAGTTGTCCAATTAAACCGAAAGTATGGCCAATTAAGAGAATGAGCGCTGTTTGCCCCAGGTAATTAGTCAAGGCCATGCGCCCATATGCTTTTAACGGTGCCAATAGTCGCTGGAACAAAGTGCTTTGTAATAATAGGATGATTGTTCCCATGTAAAAGGCAGAAGCGAATGGGCTAAACTGTAGTCCAATTAATGAAAATTGCTCAATATTTGTAATATGAGCCGCTAGCTGATCCTTGGGCAAATGCTGAATATTTACAAGAGGCTCAGGGACATACTGCCATTGATAAAACCAGCTAGCCATGCTTATAAAGCCCATTACAATCGTCACGAACATGATTTTATTTCGATGTAACGAGATATTTTCAAATAAATGATATTGACCAGCAGCTAGACCAAGTAAAATCAGTGGAAATGGCATTAAAATTTTTAGACCAAAATAGGCAGTGATGGCTAATAGGATGAATCCAAGGATGAGATTGATGTCTTTGCGCATTTTATAAAAAGGTAAGGCTACAAAGCCAAAGATAGCATAGACAGTTAAGGCTTCACCTGGTTGGAAATAAAAATGCACTAGCCCCATAAACAGTAAAATCAAAAGCCTACGACTAAATAAGGCATAGGCTTTTTCGCCCCTTGCCTGTGCGCGTGAAATAAAGAGATAGAATCCTATTCCAAATAAAAATGAAAAAATGATAAAAAATTTACCCTCTACAAAAAGTGTCAGAAAGCGGCTATAGGCAATATCGTTTGCCAATTCAGGTGGTTCAATCCACATTAATGAGGGGATATTGACTAAAATAATGCCCAGTAAGGCGAACCCTCTTAAATAATCTAATGTATCAATTCGTTTATTACTGTTGGTCGGTTGCAACGTATATCTCCTCCTTCAAGACCAATTATAAGGAAGATCTTTTAAAAGTAGTAACGATGAATGTTACGTGAATCTAACAAAATTGTCATCTTATAGAGGCTCTATTGGCTCAGGGTAAATCGCTAATAGCTCATATGCATGCTGACGTATAAGCTGAATTAGTGCGTATGGTTCTTTGACAATTGCATGTTGACCAAGGCGAAAGAATAGGGAGCTATTAAAGTGGAGCTCATGTTGATCGATAATCGTATCGATATAGCCTGTTCCATCACTATGTCGAACAACCGCTTTTTCAAGATGGGGCTCACTTAAACATTGACGAACGCCCTCGCTTGATAATTCTACATATAACCGAATAGGCAGCTGTGGCTCATAGTCAGTTTCAAGCCATTGCTGCAAATTCATCGTCGTTTTATGGGTTGCTTCACTAATTTTTATCCCTTTAATTCGATCTACACGGAAGAGTAATATTCTTTCATTTGATAGCAGTAGCGCAGGCATATACCATAAGCCATCATGAGCGTACACGCCAATAGGCTGGATATGCTTAGAGGTGATACCAGACTTCGATTCATACTGGATATGCAATTGTGATTGGTTGATGATAGCCTCTAAAACGTCCGTTAAGAGTGGTGTTGTAATGGCTCTTTTAGGGTTCCAAAAGGCAATATAGGATTGCAGCGTATCCACCTTTTTCTTGGCTTCCTTCTGTAAGGATTCATACAGCTTTTGAGAGACAGACTTCATTTCAGTATTAAAGGGTAAATCACGATAATAGTGCAAAGACTGGAATGCAAAGAAAATGGCGACCGCCTCTTCCTCAGTAAATAATATCGGGGGGAGAATGGCATTGGATAGCACCGTATAGCCCCCATGTCTTCCCTGTTCCGCGTAAATGGGTAGCCCCATATCACTTAAATCCAAAAGGTAACGATGCACCGTTCGCACGGAAATATGGAAGGTGTCGGCAATTTCCTGCGCTGTAAATTTCTTTTTCACACTGACGAATAGCAAAATATCAATTAATCGTTTAGCTTTGGTCATATTTTTTCACCTTTTTATTTAATCATGCCAATAGTTGTCATGTTTTATATTTAGTATAGAGATTGTACAAGAGATTTTCAAAAGAAGAGGAGCTGACGTAATGTCACGAGAAATACTGGTATTTATTGCAGGGAGTTTAGATGGATTTATTGCCAAGGAAAATGATGATCTACAGTGGCTAGAGGAAACAGAGGGAGAGGGTGATAATGGCTACGCTGATATGTATCAAACCATTGATACCGTCATTATGGGCAAACGGACATATGATTATATCCTAGAACATCTTAAACCGTTCCCTTATCCTGATAAAAAATGCTATGTGTTTTCAACAACTCAAACTGGGGAAAATGAGCATGTGACGTTTATCCAAGAGGATGTCATCACATTTACTCAACGTTTAAAAGAGCAAGAAGGCACAAAGATTTGGATGGTAGGGGGAGGGGACCTTCTAGATGCTTTTTTACAGGAGCGGCTAATTGACGAATGGATTATTACGATTACACCCCATTTACTAGGCTCAGGGATACCCTTGTTTAAATCTCCCCGTCCATTCGAAAACTTAAGGCTATTGGAAACAAAACGATATGGTCAAATGGTACAACTACATTATGAGGTAAGGAAAGAGGCTTGAATCAAGCCTCTTCTTTATTTGATAAAGGAACGATAGATTTCTCCTAAGAGACCTTGCATTTGATGGACGCCTGTATCGGTGTTAGTCATGGCAACAAAGCCTTTGCCTAGGTGGGGGTAGGCCACTAGCATACATTGATAGCCAACGCCCCAGCCAAGCGAGGATATTTCAAGCTGCTCACCAGCACCATCAAGAAATACACCAAGGCCCATCCATTCTTTACAGCCCTGAGGACGAATTAGCTCATGGATTGAAGCTAAACCAAGTGTACCCTTTCCCTTTAAGGCCTGTATTACCTCTTGTAATAATTTTGCTAGATCTGACGGTGTTGTCCATAATCCACAAGCTGCATCATACGGGTAAATAGGGTATCTTTGTGCTGTTAGGGTGCCATCTTTCTGATGACCACTTGCTGTATTGGCAGTTGGGACTGCGGAAGAAAAAAAGCTATTTGTCATGGCTAGTGGTCGGAAAATCACGTCTGTCATAAGTGTTGAAAAACTTGAGCCTATTGTATCCTCAATTAGCAATTGAACAATGCAAAAGCCAGCATCAGAATAGTGAAATTCTTGCCCGGCCTCAAAAGTACTATCGATTGGTATGGAACAATAAGGAGTTGTACCTTTTAATAAGTCGACCATCGAAGGCCTCTGCCATAGTGAATGTAAGGGAGAGAAGCTGCCTTTAGGGTCAATAATTCCGGCCTGATGACTTAACAAATGTCGTAATGTTACTTTTTTTTCCTGAGTGTAGCTATGCTCTGGCATCTTCCAAGATGTGAGCTTTTGATTAATATCCTCATCTAAATCTACTATACCTTGCTCGACCAGCTTCATCACTAAAATGCTTGTAACTAGTTTACTAATTGAACAGGCATTGAAGATGGTTTCCGTATTGATTCTGTTAGTTTTCCCGACCTCTAATAGACCAAAGCACTCTGCTTTCTGAAGCTCACCATCCTTTATATAGGCAATGCTGAGGCCAGCTATTTGTTGTTGCGACATTTGCTCATGTATTGTCATGAATAAAGATCTCCTAGTTTTTCCCTTATTATACCATAATTAGGAACGAATGTTCTTGGGAAACTATCGTTATGTAAGCTGAAATCTATTGTATAATAAAGGAACTATTTCTACAAAGGTACATATAATGGAGGGGTTCTGTGACAAAAGCGTTTCCACAAAAAATACATATCATTGGGTCCGTTGGCAGTGGGAAAACGACATTGGCGAGGAAGTTATCTAAAACCTTGCAGATTCCTTATTATGAGCTTGATAATGTGGCATGGATGCGAAAGGAATCAGGGGATATTCTAAGAACAGATGAAGAAAAAAAGGAGCACTTACAAACCATTCTCCAAACGAACAGTTGGATTATAGAGGAGATCCATCAGGAGGAGTGGGTTGTTGATAGCTTCCAGCAAGCTGATTGCATTATCTTTCTCGATACGCCTTATAAAATTCGAGTCTTTCGTATAATAAAAAGATTTATAAAACAAAAAATGGGCTTCGAAAAAGCTCACTATCAACCTACTTTTTCGATCTTTTTTAAAATGTTTCGTTGGAATAAACGCTTTGAAAGGGTAGGAAAGCCTAAATTCTTTATACAGCAACATGCTGTATTGGCTAAACTTTTAATGATTCAGCGCAAAAAGGATTTAGATTCCTATTTTCGACAATTCTAAAGCGTATCCCGATGTCAGGATACGCTTGTTCTTAGGCATTTTTCTTTGTCCGTGTAGTCCGTTTTCTTGTAGCGGGCTTTTTTGTTTTTTCTAAAGAGGCCTGTAGAGCTGTCATTAAATCCGTGACATTTTCAGGAATTGGACGTTGTTTATCGCTTGTAGATATCGTATTTGTAGCTTTCTTTTCTTCAATTAGTTCTAATAAAGCATTGCGGTAATCATCTGTATATTTTTCAGGGTTGAATGTAGTTGTTAGCTGTTCCACTAACATGAGGGCTGTATCGAGCTCCTTTTGTACTACATCCTGTTCACTTGGAATATTAGGGACATCGCCAATGCTTCTTACCTCATCTGGATAGTGAATTGTTTCCATCACAAGGGCATTTTGATAAACACGCACAATGGCAAGCTGCTCTTTAGAGCGGATAACGATTTTGGCAATGCCAATTTTCCCTGATTGTTCTAATGTTTTTCGTAACAATGAATAGGCTTTGGCTCCCGTCGAATCGGGTGATAAAAAATAGGTGCGTTCAAAATAGATTGGATCGATTTCAGTTAATTGCACAAAATCAATAATTTCCACAGCCTTATCTTCATTTTCCTTACGCAAGTTTTCTAAATCCTCTTGATCCAACACAACAAATTTATTTTTGGCATATTCATAAGCCTTCACGATATCCTCATCTGTTACCTCTTGGTTACAGCCCTCACAAACCTTTTTATAGCTAATCGGCGTATGGCAGTCTTTGTGAAGCTGACGCAATTTGACATCTTTATTTTCAGTTGCAGCATGTAGTTTCACAGGAATATTAACAAGTCCAAAGGAAATACTGCCTTTCCACACTGTATGCATTGTTGTCACCTCGTTTTTCTTACTATGATGTATTTTGAGGTTTTTTATGTATCTTAAAATGAAATCTTCAAACACTGAATATAAAAAGCAAAGTAGGTATAGCGGAATGAAACCAATGCTTTTATCCGAAACAAACGATATTCCTAGTGGAGATGAATGGCTATTTGAAACGAAATATGATGGTTTTCGCTGCTTATTAGTTTGGGATGAGGAGCCGAAGCTCATTAGCAGAAATGGACGACATTTAAATCACTTGTTTCCCGAAATTTTAGCTTTTTGTCAGCAAATATATACATCCATCCAAACCTTTTTACCCCTAACCTTGGATGGGGAGTTAGTTTATTTACGCAATCATTATAAAAGTGATTTTGCCGTTGTTCAGAAGAGGGGGAGAATGCAAAATCAAGACGTGATTCAGGAACATGCTCATTCATGTCCTTTTCACTATCTAGCATTTGATGTTTTAACCCTTAAAGGAGAATCTCTCCAAAACCACTATTTAAAAACGCGTAAGGAGCAATTGGGCAAGCTTGCGACGAAGTTCAAATGGCCAAGCGTAAACTATGAGAATCCAACGCCTATCCAAGTCATACATGGTAGTGAGGAGCATGAGAGCTTATGGCAGTCCATCAAACTTTACAATGGGGAAGGCATTGTTGCTAAGAAGAAAACAAGTAAATGGCTTGAAAACATACGATCAAATCACTGGTTAAAGATAAAAAATTGGCGTTATGTCACAGTCATTGTCACACAATATGACCATAGCAATAGTTATTTTCATGGTGCAGTTTTTGAGGACAATCAATTACGAGAGGTCGTTACGTTTAAGCATGGTATGACAGAGGAAGAGCATCAAACACTTGTCAAATTCTTTCAGACTAATGGACTGCGTAAAAAGGAGCTATGGGCACTTGAGCCTTCTATTTGTGTTGATATTGCCTGTATTGATTTTGATGGTAGTAAGCTTCGGGAACCTAGATT
This sequence comes from Lysinibacillus sp. BS3, assembly GCF_039614735.1. Lineage (NCBI taxonomy): Bacteria > Bacillati > Bacillota > Bacilli > Caryophanales > Bacillaceae > Lysinibacillus > Lysinibacillus sp. BS3. The sequence continues at coordinate 184,549 of NZ_CP154860.1, forward strand.
TCATGCCTTTCGATTAGAGATATCACCTAAGGAATGTCATTGGCTGCACATGCAACGTCAACTGTATCCTATCCCTGATTCAGTTGCTATCACACATCCAGACAAGCCTGTATGGCCGAATATGGGTATTACAAAGGATCAATACTTGTTCTATTTGCAAAATATTTCGCCCTATTTAATGCCTTTTCTAAAGGATCGTCCTCTAACGCTAATACGCTATCCACATGGTGTTCCAGGCGAAAGTTTTTATCAAAAAAGTAAACCAGAAAAAATGCCTAATTTTGTGGCAACAGCTGTGATGGATGATATTGATTATATCGTGTGTAATAACTTGGAAACGTTATTGTGGCTTGGAAATCAGCTGGCATTAGAGCTCCACATTCCATTTCAAACACATCATTCTTCGTACCCGACAGAAATCGTTTTCGACTTAGATCCTCCCTCAGTACAAGATTTTTCATTAGCCGTTTCAGGAGCACTTGATTTAAAGAACATTATTGATTATTTTCAGCTCCAATCCTTTGTCAAAACATCAGGTGGAAAAGGTTTACAGCTGTATATTCCTTTACCCGCAAATACATTTACTTATGAAGAGGTACGTATATTTACAGAGTTTGTTTGTCGCTTTTTATGTGAGCAAAAGCCAAATCTATATACAATTGAGCGTTTAAAAAAGAATCGTCATGAAAAATTATATTTAGATTATGTACAACATGCAGAGGGCAAGACTATCATTGCCCCGTATTCCACTCGTGGCAATGAAATGGGTTTAGTAGCAACACCGCTTCTATGGGAGGAGGTCAATGAAAACCTAACGCCAACACTTTTTACGATTCCCTTTGTCATGGAGCGCATGAAAAAAATGAGCAATCCCTTTCAATTATTTCGTGAAGTAGGGGAGCAACAAAATTTTCAAGCAGTTCTAGATCAATTAAAGGAATGAGGACACTTATGGAGATAGGGAAAGCTTGGACAGGCATAAGCGCAGTGCGATGTAAAGCGAGCGGTTCACCTGAAAAAAGAGTGCCCTCCGATGTAAAAGGGTAGGTTTTACAAAAAGCTTGCATTGACCAGTACTATAAACGCTTCTAAAAAAGAGGTGTCCCCAATGTCATTGGGAACACCTCTTATTGCCGTTAAAGTGGAATCTGCGCATTTGCTTTTTCGAGATAATCCAGTATGCCCATTGCGGACACAATGGTATCGAATGGGATGGTTTGATAGACAGGATGATCGGACGGAATGCCGTTTTCCTGTAGATAGTTAAATAAAAGTTCCTTTAAGCGAGCATCTAAGTAGTGAACTTGTTCTTGGAACTGGCTGGATGCTGCTTGCGCTTTTCTACCTTCTTCTAAAAAGAGCGGTGTCCAATAGCGCACCTGACGATAGGCTTCAGCTGGATTTTTATAAGCCCCATAGTGACCGAAGTATAATTCACTTGCTTGTAGCTTTTCGTACAATTTTAAGGATTGTTCCATTGTTTCAGGGTTGTATTGATTTGGAGAGGTGGACGGAATGATTAAATCAATTGCTTCCTCATCCATTTCGGGATAGCGAACACCTGTTGTATCTCCTACAAACAAGCCATTTGTTGCGGAATAAAGCATTGAAACATGATGCTTAGCATGCCCCTCAGTATGATAAAACGTTAAATGATGTTGACCTAATTGTAATAGCTGTTCGTGTTGGACTTCAATAATTCTTGTAGCGTCAATGGGCACAATTGGATCAAAAAGGCGGTCAAATTCAGCGCCATAAACCCCTTTAGCACTGCGGATAAGACGACTTGGATCAATCATGTGGGCTGCGCCTCGTGGATGAACCACTAATTTAGCATTGGGACAGCTTTGCAAAAATAACCCTGCTCCGCCTGCATGGTCTAAATGAATATGTGTCACGATGACATAGTCTATATCCTCTACGGCAATATTTAATTTCTGTAACCCTTCCATAATATAAGGTACGGATGGACTGGCCGAAGTTTCGATGAGAGCAATCTTTTCATCGATTAATAGATAGGAGCTTGTTCGCTGCTCTCGACCTAAATCATGTGTATCGATACAGTAGAAATTTGGTGCGATTTGTTGGACGCTAGTCAATTCAATTTCCCCCTTTTTTTCAAAAATAAGCTAATTATGCTTATAAATGCAATATTTAGCTACAAAAAGTAGTTGTTATACTATATAATAATAGAAAATTAAACTGAATGTCTATTCATTTTTTTAGGGGGATAGTAATGGAGCATAAAATTCGTTATGATACACGAAAAGTTCATCGTGTAAATTTGGCTATTATCTCAATTTTGGCCATTCTAATATGTGGACCTATGATTCTATCAAAGGGCATCCATTTTTTATTTATTGGGTTAGCTGTCATTGCTTTGGCGGTATGTAATTATTTTTTACCTATAAAAACGTATGTCAAAGGCTTTATTTTTGGTCTCATTCCATCAAGTGTTGTGTTTACCTTATTTTTGCTTGATAGCTTCTCATTAAATAAACATTATATTTTACTGTGCACAGTGGCCATTATTGCCCTGTATTTTAAAAAAGAATTGATTGTTTTCTTTGGGATTCTAACCAATTTTAGTTTTTTCATTTTATATATGGTCAACTCATCATCATTGTTAGGACCATTTGATGACACCATTGTCTTTGTGACACTTCTGGCAATTATGAATGGGGTCATTATTGCTTTTTATTTGCTGGCAAAATGGGGAAATGAATTGATTCAACATGCAGAAATCCAGCAAAATGAAGTGCAAGCATCCTTCAATCAACTACAAAATACATTTCAGGAAATCGAAAAGAGCAGTCAGGCATTGGACAAACATGTCACGCAATTCCAACAAACAATGCAAAGGATTTCTGGCTCTAGTAAGCAAATTTTAGTAGCGACAGAGGATATTTCTGCAAGTATTCAGCAGGAGGCATCTAGTTTACAAATGATTCATGGCACAATGGGTGACTCGGTTCATTTTGTCAATAAAACATTGACGATTTCGAAGGATACGGTCGCTAAATCTACTGATCTACAACAAGAAGTATTAGCAGGGTGGGATAAAATGCAGGATGCAATGACTCAAATGAGCGTCATGAGTCATGCGATGGGCTCAACTGCGGAAACTGTCAACGAGCTGCAACACAGCCTGCAAACAGTGGATAGTCTATTAAAGGGGATTACCCATATTGCAGAACAGACTAATTTATTGGCCTTAAATGCGGCGATAGAAGCAGCTAGAGCGGGAGAACATGGAAAAGGATTTGCTATTGTAGCAGATGAAGTGCGTAAGCTAGCAGAGGAAAGCGCTGCAATTACTGTCAGCATTACCAATGTCACAAAAACCTTGTTTGAAAAATCGACAGAGGCTCATCAGCGCTCTGATGACGGTGAAAAGGCACTCCAGCATGGAGAACAGCTTTTACAGGATGTCAGTCATTTCTTTAATAGTTTAAAGGATTCTTTTACGGAAACGAATACAGATTTAACAAGAGGGATGCATGAATTAAGCAGTGCCATCTCACAATTCGAGGTAATCCAAAAGCAAATTGAAAAACTGAATCACATGACCGAGCAAAATGCGGCTTCTACTGGTGCTATTCTACATTCAGTGGAGGACGAAAATCAGCTTCTAGTAAGCATGACGGATACAACAAATCATATTCAGGCTTTAAGTAACACGTTAAAGGCATTAGTGATGGCAAAGGTATAATAGAACCATTGATATTGAAATAAATGGTAGGGTAAAATAAGAGAAGGATTAACCTTCCTAGATGGAGGGTATAGAGATAGTATTCATCTACATTGTTTTATCCATATCTGGTTGTGGTGATTGTTTTTGAGTTTGTATGAGCCTCAGCACAATAACTTAAATATGCATTTGTAGTGGGGTATGCTATGGTGATTGTCACCATTTATATATTAGCTGTAGATACATTCAGACTATAAATATGTTGTATGACTTGAAAAGGAGGAGGGATTCCATGAACATTCGTAGTGTACAGAGTTCAGATTACTATACTTTATCTCCATTGATTAATGAGTGGTGGGGTGGTAGGAATATGTCAGACAAGCTGCCTAAATTATTTTTTGATCACTTTACAAATACAAGTCTTATTATGGAGAAGGATGGCGAAATAATCGGTTTCCTCATTGGCTTTTTATCGCAGTCCAAAACAAATGAAGCGTTCATCCATTTTGTTGGGGTCCATCCTGATTACAGAAAACAGAATATTGCAAAAAGATTATATGATGTATTCTTTCATGTGGTGAAGCAATACCATCGAAATATTGTGAAATGTGTCACGTCGCCTATTAATGAAGTATCCATCGCCTTCCATACGAATCTGGGTTTTAGAATGGAAAAAGGTGACAAAGTGTTAGATAATATGTCCATTCATAGTAATTATGGTGGTGAAAATCAAGATCGTGTGTTGTTTTATAAAATTCTACCGTAATTTACTTTCGATAGTTGGCATATAGTCCCGAATAAGGGGGCTATACATGTTTATTAAAAGGTTATTTACGTTATGGTTTCTACTTTTAAGCATTGTTTGTGGTGCATTTTTCTTTTTGGCAAATGCACCTATTCAATATGCTGAAAAAACCAATGTTTCTATGCCACAGCCTAGTAATGATGAATTATTGCGTTATATTCAGCAATATCAATTTTTAATTAGTGAGATTTCCTATACATTGCGCAAAGAATCCTATAGCTTTCTATTAGATTATGGAATTTTACCTAATGGAAAAATAGAGCTCCTTGTGTCATTACCCGACAAGGTCGATCACAAGACAAAGCAACATATAGAAGAAACAATGCTGGACGTTATCAAAGCTAATGAATTAAACCCCATCTCTTTTCAAATAACGTTAAAACAACTCTATGAGCCAGTAGAAGCGATCTCAACTCGGCTAAGTTATAATGATGTCATGGCCAATCTATTTGAGGCGATGGTTGCAGAAAATTTTGGCACTTTCAGCATTGACCATAGTATGACGTCTGAGGAAATTCAAGTAAGAATTAATTTAACACAAGAGAAAAATCACAAGGCTAAAAAGAAGGCTCAACAGTTAGCGGAAGATACGATAAAGCAGCATCAATTTGATGTAGAAGCCTTTTCTATTGATGTTCAAAATACGATGAAAACTTTAGATTAAAAAATAATTCAGATTAGATGAAGAGGGGAATACATACTCTACATGTGACAAACTCTGTATCTTTTTCCTTTATAGGTGTGTGTCAAGGTATGATGGTCATTTTCAAAGAAGTGCAGTGTAAGGGTTTTGATTTCTAAAAACGGAGCGGACCATTATGGTGATGCTCTTTTTTTATTAATAATCTCAATAACCATGGGGGTAAAAAGAAATGAATAAAACACAACATAAAATAGCAATCATTACGGGTGCAAGCCACCCTCAAGATATTGGAACAGCTATTTGTAGAAGATTGGCTATGGATGGTGTTAATGTTTTTTTCACACACTGGCATGCTGATCGTAAGTGGATAGGAGAATTCAAACAGGAAATTTTGAGTAAGGGTGTTTCATGTGAAGAATTGTCGATTGATTTATCAGATTCCCAAGCTCCAAAAACGATACTCCAAACGGTTTTCGAAAAACTAGGTGTACCTTCCATTTTAGTGAATAATGCTGCCCATTCAGCACAAGATGGTTATCTAGCATTAGATGCTCAAACATTAGACGAGCATTACGCGGTGAATATAAGGTCAACCCTACTACTTTGTGTGGAATTTGCACGTCTTTTTGAAAAAGCTAATTTAAACTCAGGGAGAATTATTAATATGACTTCTGGTCAAGATTTAGGTCCTATGATGGGAGAGCTAGCCTATGTGGCAACGAAAGGGGCAATTTCAGCCTTTACTAGATCATTAGCACAGGAGCTAGCACCGCTGGGCATTACCGTCAATGCTGTCAATCCAGGGCCAACAGATTCTACATGGATGAATGATGAGATTAGAAGTTATCTGTTACCCAAATTTCCAATGGGGCGGATTGGGACACCAGTGGATGTGGCCAAGGTGATTAGCTTTCTTGCTAGCGAGGAGGCTACATGGATAACTGGTCAAATAATCCACTCAGAGGGCGGATTTTTACGAGGATAATTGATTAAAAGCCTTGCTACAGTTGTGGCGAGGCTTTTCTACGTGCTTATATGTACGTAAAAAGGGTCACTCCCGAAATTGGAAATGACCAAGGTTTGTTAGGTGTGTTCGTTGGAGGAAAAAATCTTAAAGAACAGATACACTACTATTTTATTCGGTTAGTATAATAATTTCTAGGCTTTAAACCAGTGACAGCGTATCTTCCTAAGGGCTTTATTTTTTCCCCACATCAACACTTTTATAGTCCTCCTACTTATGTATAGCAAGGCAAAAAGGTTGCTGTAGACCCACTCGATGTTGGGTTGTTATGATGATGATGTACGTAAGTGGGAGGTAAGTGAATTGGAAGCAGAAAGATATAATAATCTTAAATTAGGTGAACGTGGTGCCATTATCAGTATTATTGCTTATATAATTTTATCCATCATAAAAGTTGGCATTGGTTACTTGAGTGGTTCAGAAGCTTTAAAAGCGGATGGTTTGAATAATACGACAGATATTATTGCCTCTATTGCAGTACTTATTGGACTAAAGCTTTCACAAAAACCAGCAGATCATGATCATCGCTATGGTCATTGGAAAAGTGAAACCATTGCATCAATGGTCGCTTCATTTATTATGATGGCCGTTGGTATTCAAGTATTGGTCGGTGGGTTTTCTTCCATTTTTCAAGGTGGAAAAGAATCGCCGGATATGGTCGCAGCCTATGTAGGGATAGGATCAGCATTGGTGATGTATTTAGTCTATCGTTACAACAAACAATTGGCTAAAAAAATCAATAGTAAAGCCGTTATGGCTGCAGCTAAAGATAATTTGTCAGACGCTTGGGTAAGTATTGGAACCGCTGTAGGAATTTTAGGGTCACAACTACATATGCCTTGGTTAGATACGGGTACTGCGATTGTCGTAGGTTTCATCATTTGTAAAACAGCTTGGGAGATTTTCAAGGAAGCCTCTCATGAACTATCGGATGGATTTGATGAGAAAATTCTTCAAACATACAAAGAGATTATTTTAAAAATAGATGGCGTTAAAGGATTGAAAGAAATCAGAGGAAGAAATTATGGGAATAATGAGGTAATTGATGTCGTTATACTTGTAGATGCAAAGTTAGATATCACGAAAGCGCATGATGTTGCTTCGGTTGTTGAAAAAAATATGGTGGAAGAGCAAGGGGTTTATGAAGTGCATGTCCATGTAGAGCCTAAGGATGCAAAGGGCAAATAAGTCCTAAAATGTAATATTCAGCTTCAAAAAATATACGGATTAATGAGGGGAAGGAATGTCGCTATTGAAATACAAAAACAATTGCCTCTAGCTACTTAATGCGGTGAAATGACTAATTTTAACCTTTAAAAATGGTTGTACGTGCAGGTTTTAGCCTTCATTGATAAAAAAATTCACTTTTCACTGGACTAATACGATTTTTTATCATATACTGTATGTAATAGAATCTTTCTTAAAGAAATAATAAATTCACATATTACAAAGAGTAATCGTGTTTTGTTAGTTACTTTTTGTAATATGTGAATTTTTTTCTTTGGAAGTAGTATGATTTTATTTAATAACATTATTGGAGGTCATTTAAATGACACAAGGTACAGTAAAATGGTTTAACGCAGAAAAAGGTTTTGGTTTCATCGAAGTAGAAGGCGGACAAGACGTATTCGCTCACTTCTCAGCTATCCAAGGTGAAGGTTTCAAATCACTTGAAGAAGGTCAAAAAGTTGAATTCACAGTTGAAGAAGGTCAACGTGGACCACAAGCTGCTAACATCGTTAAACTTTAATTTTTAAATGAAGAAAAACATTCTTAAATAGAGTGGTTTCAGTAGACAAAGTCGATTTTTTCGACTTTGTCTTTATTTTTTTCTCATTACATTTCAAATCAAAATACATTTGTTCCTTGCCTATTCTCGATGAAAGAAGTGAGGATATGAGGTTTTACCAAGAAGAATGTACGAGGGAGTTTGTTCAGTATGATCTGTTTACAAATCAAAACTACCTAAAATCATAAAATCTACAATCACGCCACTTACTGGATTTTCCGATCCTAATACATTAATTCCCAATACTGTCACACCACTAATATTTGTAATATTAGCAGAGACATATTTCCCACTAATATTCTTCTCTCTCATTTGAACCCTCGGTCTTAAGTTTATCGTTGGATTTGTCGAGTATACACTTGCCACTGCATAGTCAATAGTAGATAAGAGAGGATTGCCATTCGCTAATGCATTGTCTGTAAAATATAATGTGGCTATTCCATTTGCATCAGAGGTAGCTTGTCCATAAACAATGCGCTTTACTTTTTTGGGATTTGCATCTCCTGCTTTAAACACCTGCATGACTGTTGGGGCAAGTGTAATAAAATCAATGCTCATAGGCATTCTCCTTTGTTATTTTTAGCCCAAATTATGCTTGATATATTTTATGAACTGTTTGTTAGATTAGTACACTAAGCAACAAACTTCCTACATACATTCTTCTATGCAACAAAGTAAGTAGTAAAAAAGGGTCACCAGGGTGTAAGACGACCCTTTGATCATAGCATGAATATTTGAGGATAATAGAAGGTAATTATTAATGATATAAGAAAGTAGCACCAGCAATAATTAAAAGAATAAAGAGGACAACAATTAGAGCGAATGATAAATTATCATGCTTGCCATAGTTTGAACCGTATACTTCATATCCCATATGAAAGTCCCTCCTTTCGAAAATCTAGAATATGTAAAGTATAGAAAGCTTCAGGCCAAATAATCTCCTTTAAAACGAGGTTTATATAAATGAATAAATATTTAAGGGTCACTCGGCTGAAAGTGACCCTAAGTAACAATTCGGGAGGTACATGTTAAACTAGATTAGCTTAACACTACTATTTATATGAAAAGTTAACTCATTGTGCATAGTTTATTGCCTTTAAAATAAAAATAAGACTATGACAACGCCACAGCCTATGAAAGTTTGTGCGATACACTTATTAATAGTTTGTGTAAATATAGGGATTTATACATTCAAAAAGCCGCAGCGTCGACAAACGCTACAGCTAAAAGTATTTTAGTTATTCATATCCTTCAGGCCAGGACTGTGTTCATTTGGCATCTCTGGCATAACAGGTACGGGGAATCCTTCTGGTGGAGGGGTCACATTTAATTCTCCACCATTTCTACTTGGAGTTTGTCCTTGAAAGATTTCCCCGATACGAGTTGGATCTAATCTAAAGTTAAATTGAGCATTGTGATAACCCATTTCAACAAACTTTCTACACTCTGGGTATTTGTTGATATCGTAGTTCGGTACAGGGAATAATTTTCCCCAATCTACCCCTAAAGTTTCTAATGCTTTGGCAAATGCATTTTGATGAGCATTGTCACGAACAATTAGAAAAGCAAGTGTTTCTCTAAATGTCTGATTAGAGCTCATCTCATATATACGTGTCTTTTGAAGTACACCCGTTGACTCCAATACTAAATTATCCAATAAATCTGCAATAAGGTTTCCATGTGCATAAACCCACGAACCATTCCAGGGATTACCTGCTGCATCTACAGGCAAAGATGATTGTGCACCCACAATATAATGGTGTGGATTGGCATGTTTAACTGCCTCATCTAAAGGTGCTTGGTCCATGCCGTTATTTCCAGGAGCAGAGGATTCCCCAGAATCATTTAGTAATTGGTTGATTGTATTTTGTACAAGTTCAACGTGTGCAATTTCTTCTAAGAAAACACCCCGTAATAAATCACGATATTGGGTTTCTTTGCCTCTAAAATTAGAGCTTTGAAAAAAGTACTGCATCATGGTTCTCATTTCACCATAATGACCACCAAGTATTTCTTGCATTACTCGTGCTGCTTGAGGATCTGGTTTGTCAGGTTTAATAATGTTTATCAATTCTTCTTTATAATAATACATTTACTTTCCTCAATTCAGGGGAATAGTCTTTATTTTTCAGGATAATTAACATGTAATGGTGGTGGTACAAGCCAGCCTTTATTTTTGTTTAAACGTAAAAGCTTTGCACCAAGTTGAGCTTTAGCCATATGGAATTGCCCAAACATTAATGCGATATCTTCACGAGTAGAAGTACCCATTGCCTGACTACATGCAACTAATCCAGCTGCTAGGTCAGCACTTAGAGCAGCGCTTATTTCTGGATCATTAAACTTTGCACCTGGAGGAATATCTTCCAGTCTTGCTACAGGTCTTTCAGGTGATGCAGGAGGTAGTGCGATCCCGTTTGTTTTTAGAATTTTTTCTAATTGCTTTACTTCTTCCCTGCATGTTTCGATGATATCTTCAATAATTTTTTTAAGATCTTCATCACCAGCATGATTATAAAACGTTTGATAGCCAGAAATCATGCCATAGTCTGCAATTAAACCCGACCAAACACTAAATACCTCACCATAATGCAACGGTTCATCTTTTGGATTTCCACCAAGAATACCCATCTGTACACATCCTTTTCTTATTTTTCGCCATTAAAGCCATGTTAGTATGGCTGAAAAAATAAGTAAAATTCACTTTTAATAAAATTTTTAATGTAAAAATTAAAAGAAGCCACAGAGAAAGAAATCTCTGCAGCTCTTTAAGTAGTGAGACACTACGCACTTATAGAATGGATGTTTTTTGTTTAGTTATACGTTTAATGTAGCTTTGAAAAAGTGAAAAGTATAGATTTTCTTAAGAAAGGCCACTTTAAAGCATATTGGAGGTGAGTGTTTTGACAAAAGAAAAGCAAAAGAATGAAGTAGAGCAAGAAGAAATAGCAATGGAATTTAATCCTGAAGAATTAGAAGCAGTAAAAGAGGAACAAGAGCAACAGAAAGAACAGCCCTTCAATAAAAAAGAAAAGAAGTAAGAAGGTAAGTATGCCATCATCAATGGTTGTGGCATTTTCATATAGTTAATGCTTGAACCTCCAATGACTTAATTGAAAGAAGATGATTTAAAATGGACAAGAATTTGAATTACGGGGAAGATTATAAATTTATCCCAGCAACTTCTGTTGGAAGCGGTGTAGGTATAGACATATTACCTGATTTATATCAATACACGATTCAAATTGTAAATATTGTACTTTATGGTGAACCGCAGATGAAAGATTTTGTGCTAATAGATGCGGGGATGCCCAAAAGTGCGGATGAGATCATTTCAGTTGTTGAAGAACGTTATGGTTCTAAGTCTCGACCGAAGGCAATCATACTGACTCACGGTCATTTTGATCATGTCGGAGGAATCATAGAATTAATAGAGCGGTGGGGTGTTCCTGTCTATGCGCATACATTGGAAATACCCTTTTTATCTGGAAAACAAAATTATCCCGAGCCTGATCCAACGGTAAATAACGGCTTGGTTGCTAAAATGTCACCTATTTTTCCAAATGAAGCTATAAATTTAGGTGGTAACCTCAAAGTTTTACCTTCTGATGGTAGTGTTCCATTTATGGCAGGTTTCCGATGGATTCATACGCCAGGCCATTCACCAGGGCATATATCTTTATTCCGTGAGAAGGATAAGGTGCTTATTGCTGGAGATGCATTTGTTACGGTCAAACAAGAATCTCTTTATAAGGTGATTACGCAGACAAAAGAAATCAGTGGTCCCCCTCAATATTTTACAACAGATTGGCTGGCTGCTCGAGCATCTATCGAAAAATTAGCAATACTAAAACCTTCAGTTGCCATCACAGGGCATGGATTACCAATGAAGGGCGAAGAGCTGACAAGCAACCTAAAAAAACTTGTCGATGATTTTGAACAAATCGCACTACCCAAGCAGGGGAAATATTTAAATTAATCATGTAAGGAAAAAACAAAGAAAAAGCCGCAGCGTCGTCACACGCTACAGCCATTGTCTTGCCAATTTAGTCAGATGATTCATTATATCATAAATTATCAGATTGCAACTGTAGAATGAACATATTTGAATGACAAGACACAATGAATGGCAAGTTGTTAATAGGGGCCTGTTTTGATAATAGCTATCAAAACAGGCTCCTTCTTTGTATTTGAATGTCATAGATCTTTTCATGGTATAAAATTTCCTTTTTAAAAAAAGTGGTTGAACAAATTTTTTATTTGTGTATATAATGTTTATATAGTATATATACAATATAATAAATTTGTGGGGGAAATTGTTTAAGTGATAGGCACTGAAAAAGCGGATGAAAGTAATCTGTTAAAACGATGGATCATCACTATTGGTATATTTTTAATTGTTCAATTGATCTTTATCGCGGTCGATGGCACTGCTCTTGAGCCGAACATGAACGATAGTAATAATTTAGTTGCCAGAATGGGAAGATGGATTTTGGATTCGAGGCTTTTCACCGAATGGATAACACCTTATTCCTTTCCTTTTTTTAATATGTTCATCACAATCCATGTTATTGCTATACTGATTGCAGCACTAGGGAATATTATTTCAACGATATTCTCAAAAAAATAAAGAAGAGGGATTGGCATGCAAATAATTATTTCGAACAGTTCAAAGGAGCCAATTTATGAACAAATTACGAATCAAATTAAATCACTTATTTTAGCAGGTGAACTACAGGAGGGCACAGCAATACCCTCCATGCGTAACCTCGCAAAGGATTTACAAATTAGTGTAATAACGACAAAACGGGCTTATGAAGAATTGGAGAAGGCGGGCTTTATCTATTCCATTGTTGGCAAAGGATCTTTTGTAGCAGAGCAAAATTTGGAGGTTATACGGGAAAAGAAGCTGAAGGTTATTGAGGAACAGCTAAGTGCGGTCATTGCGAATAGCAGAGAAATAGGCCTGTCTCTTGATGAACTAAAGGAATTATTGAAGATTTTATACGAGGAGTGAAAGGTATGGAAAATGTAGTCGAATTAAAGAATGTCACAAAGAGGTTCAAAGGCTTTTCCGTAAATCATATAAATTTACAGGTAAAGCGAGGCTTTGTAACGGGTTTCATTGGAGCAAATGGAGCTGGTAAGTCTACAACGATAAAAACGATGATGAATCTATTAAGGCCAGATGCTGGAGAAGTAAAGCTTTTCGGATTAGACTACAAGACGCATGAGAAGGAGATTAAGCAGCGCATTGGGTTTGTATACGATGGCAATATATTTTTTGAAGGGTTGAACTTAAAAGATATAAAACGTATAGTTGCACCTGCTTACAAACGCTGGGACGATACAATATTTTATCAATACGTAGAACAATTCGAATTACCACTTAACAAAGCAATAAAAACATTTTCTAAAGGGATGCAAATGAAGGCTTCATTAGCAATAGCCCTTTCACATCATGCAGAGCTAATCATTATGGATGAGCCGACAGCAGGATTAGATCCCATTTTTAGACGGGAGCTGTTAGATCTATTACAGGAATTAATGGTTGATGGCAATCGCACTATTTTCTTTTCTACGCACATTACAACTGATTTAGATCGTATCGCAGATTACATAGCTTTTATACAGAAAGGGGAATTAGTATTTAATCAATCTATACACGATGTAGCTGAAAACTATGCACTCGTTAAAGGTGAGTTGAATCTACTTGATAGAGACACTGAAAAAGCATTTGTCCATGTTCATCGTGCATCCACAGGATTTGAAGCATTAACGGATAATATTAAAGCAGCGAAAAATATTTTTGGAGACACAGTTATTATTGAACGTGCCTCTCTGGAAGATATCATGTATTACTTTAAAGGAGGCATCCATCATGCTTAATTTAATTAAACGCGATGTCATACTACAGAAAAGGCAGCTATTGCTTTTTATTCCTTTTATCTTAGTTTTTATTTTGTTGGGGGCACCGCCCGTTTTAATTTTTCTGGTCGCCAGTATTTTTATTCCCTTTAACACGTATGCATACGATGAAAAAGTTGAGACGAACATATTATTAAACTCCTTGCCATACACACGTACAGAAATTATCGCATCCCGCTATCTTGGAGCGATTGTCTATATGATTTTATCCATAGGTGTTACAAGTCTAGCGCTTCTAGCTTTCAATAAACATTTTACGGTATCTGACATTGCCATTGGTAGTGGCTTATTCTTACTATTTGCTGCGCTTACCTTCCCATTATTTCAGATATTTAAACAGGGTTATATTACAACGGTTATACTTATTAGCTTTATCCTCTTAACTTGGATTTCAAGACCGATTGCATTGTATATGAATGAACACTTAACAACAATTATTGATTTTGTAGATAATACATCCGTTACGGTTTTATATACAGGGGCGACGTTTTTTATTATGCTAATCTATATTATTTCTTGGGGAATTACACATATTATTTACCAACGAAAAGCCTTCTGATTGTGTGCTTTTGTTTACTTCTAGAAGATTACTCAAGGAAAGTGGACAATTTTAGAATGGTGCCCACTTGATAAAATATCATTTGGAACTAAATTTAAGATGGATTTAAATGTCTTTATGCAAAAATGAATGAAGTAAAAAGGTTATGTTGCTTAATATAAGGGAAAGAATGAAAGCCTCCATATGCCTACAAATCGACATATTTAGGCATGTTTACTTAGTATTTCGAAAGTTGTTTTATAGTAATATTTGGTATATAGTCTGTAGGAGGTTTTATATGCCTGATTTATTACTCGTTCTTTTTTTATTTAACTTTTCTTTATTTCTTTTGCACGAAATGGATGCAATAAAATGCTCTGAGTGGCGATTGTTTATAATACTTAAAGATATGGAAGATTCAAAGGCTTATAAAGTATTCACTTTTATTCACCTGTTTCTATACGTATTAATCCTTTCCTTACTTTTCAGTCAGTATCAAACCATCATTTTTTGGGTCCTTGATCTATTCTTTATCATTCATGCAATCCTGCATTTATTTTTTGAAAGGCATCCTCGAAATGAATTTAAAAATAGCTTTTCAAGATCCATTATTTATCCAATGGGGGTCCTTTCTGTCATACATTTAGTATTTTTAATTAATATTTCGACTTAATTGTATTATAAAGGAAGTTTTCAGCTAGTAATTTGCAGAAAATTATTCCAATTTGTTGGTTTTCTGCTTATTATAAAGATGGAGGTGATTATCAGATGTATAGTAATACGGCAAATATGTTGAAGCAAACGAACAATCTTATCAATGCATTGAAAAAATTGAAGCAAAATCTATCTTTTGTGAAATTGTATATTAATAGCGATAGAATACTGGCTATCTATTTTTTAAGTAATGCGTATAGTGATTTTAATTTATTTAAAACAATTTATTTATCTGTAACACCTGGTGATCAAACGATTGATAAGTTTTTACAGGAGTATGAAAAATTCTTTGTAGAAGTGAATAAATACTTAGAGGTCTTTAATGATGAGAGCGTCGTCGAGGATAGACTTCATAAGGAAGTTTTGTTTGCGATTAATGAATTAGAAAGATATTTGTTAAATCTGTTAGATGTGTATAGATAAAAAGTTAGACATTCCTTATTTCTGAGGGGTGTCTTTTATTTTAAAGAAGCTTCTTAGATTAAGCTTCTCTGGTTGTAGGGAGAAATGAATAAGAAATGTTAAGGGATAGGAGAAAAATATGATTAGAAAAATTGAAATGGGTTTGTTTGTAATTGGAGTAGTAATGGCCTTAATAGGTATGCCTTATTTATTGGGGTATTCAACGAATGAATGTTTAAAATATCCTCTCTATCTAGGGTTAATATTAATGGTTGCCACTCTCCCTGTAACAATATCCAAGAGAAAGTAATCCATTGAGATTTAAATACTTGGTGTCTAGAGATTGTAGAGACACACTTGTGATATTGATCCTAAAGAGTAGTATTATTCATAAGTAACGAGTTATCTTGCTGATACGTTCTATAAAAATGATTTTAAGTAATAGAAAATTAAACAGTCACAAAAGTATTAAACAAAAATGCTATCTTGCTTTGAAACCTAATTTTAAAGAGAGACAACACTAAATGATGAAGAAATAAATACATTGTTAAAATAACAAAATGAATGCAAGAAAATAAGAAGCTCCATATAACTAAAGAAATACTACTCAAATCCCCTGGATAACTTTCTGCAGCTGTAAATCAAATACCTCCCATAAAAAGCACAGTCACCCATTGGATACAATAAGTTAAGAAAAGTACGATTACAAAATAAACAATATACGATAAAGTAAGAAAAATGTCTTATGCACCATTTCAGTCTTCTCCAATATTTACATTAACGTTTCTTAGTTAGTTGCACATTTCTAAAAGTAATGCTCCTTCCATTTATGAAGAAGGGAAGTAGAAAAAGGAAAATATTACATATATAAAATTAGGTGAGACATTGTTAAGATTTGATAGGTAAAGTATTCGATGGAATTGGAATGGAACGCTAATTAGTCATTACAAACTTTAAAAAATGGTACATAGGTCTAAACTTAGGGACAATTAAAAAAGTAGTCAAAATAAAATATAGGAGCAGAAATGGCAGTCCTTACGTAATAAAGAAAGGAAAAACAGAGCTGATAATTGAGAATAGAGAAACTATTGTAGAGAAATTATCCGAACTTTTCTTAGTGCGACCATAGCTTTTAGAGGGTTTGTAAAAGGAAGGGAAGTATTTTATGAAAAATCAATTGATACGAATAATCGCTATCGCTCTACTTGGTGTGTGTGTATATATTAATATGTACGAAATAGATGAATTAGGGTTGATGCAATTTTTTGCATATATTGGCTTATTAGGTTTTACTTTTGCGGTGGGTATTCCAATCATCTTTATTAAAAATAAGATTAGTTTATCCAAAAAATTTGGTTTGTTGTTTTTAAGCATGATCATCGCAGCAATAATTCCTTTATTGGGATTTGGAAATTTAAAATATATCCTTGAAGAACATTTAATGAATAAAGAGATGAATAAAGTTGTAAATCAATATAATGTAAATTTGCAAACTGATGAGGTGTTTTTAACCTTTCAAAATCATCTTCTCGTTGGAAAAAGAGATGATTTGCTTGGAAGTATAGACAAAACACTATTGGTTTATAATGCCGTAGGGAAAGAAACGAAAAGAATAAAAATAACGGAATTAGCAAAAGCGGCCGTTCCCTATCTGCCCCTTACTGATAAAGAAAAGGAAACAACTTATTTTGATGGTATGAAGACGCAAGGAAATACATATGACCTTTGGAAAAAAATAGATGATAACGACATACAACTATTTTTTAGATACGTTACAACGGAAGTTCCTGAGGATTATCAACCTGAACCAGATATGCCAGCCGATGCAAAGGACATAAAGTTCCATTATGATATCACCTATTCACCGGTTTTAGATGAGAACGGGGAATTTGTTTTTAGTTCGGATACTTTCCATTTATATAAAAGCAACGACTCAATTCGAGTTAGCTACAAAGCTTCGGGCATTGAAGCGATTGTTGCTCCAAATACGGCAGTGTTAGTGAACGAAATCAAGTAAAGATTACATACATTGCTAACAAAAGTACAACATGAAGCCAGTAGAGTGTTAGCGGCAAATCCACAAACGTAACTAGAATGAATATACTAAGTAACAACAAAGCCTAGGTACTCAAATTAATGTTGAGCCTGGGCATTTTTTACGTGATTTATTTATCTAACGAACGTGTTGTTTTTCGAAATTTCAAATAAATGAATGACCACAACCTAATAAAGTGGTAAAGTATAGAAAAAGTGAATGGAGAATTATGTAATGGAAAAACTGAAGAAGGTTGAATTAAAACATTTTTCAAGTGAATATATGCAAGGACTGAACGCTTTTGTACTTACTGAAGAGCAAAAACAATTTTCTGCACTGCCGAGCAATTTTGAGGAAATTAATGAAGGACAGCATCGCATTGTAATTCTAAGTGAAAATACACCTGTTGGTTTCTTTCTCCTAAATGCAAATGAACGAGTTAAGAAATATTCTACGAATAGAAATGCGATGCTATTATCTGCATTATCAATTAATCATACAGAACAAGGGAAGGGCTATGCAAAACAAGGAATGACATTACTAGTTGAGTTTGTTAAAGCAGAATTTCCAAATTGCGATGAAATTGTTTTAGTTGTAGACAAAGCTAATATTCCAGCACAGAAACTATATGTAAAAGTAGGTTTTGAAGATACGAATGAAAGGCTAATAGGACGCATCGGCGAAGAAATAATCATGAGGCAATTCATAAAATAAAGTTAGACCACCATTGTCACCAGAGTTTATGCTACATTTTGTAGATGAACTCTGGTTTTATGTTTTGGGGAAATGTCGCATCCATTCTTGAAAAAGAGTTTCATCGATCAAAATTAGCAAAGAAAATTATTTAAAATATCCTGATTAAAAATACACCGGCTATCATCACCATTAAACCAATTATTTGTAATGGTTGAATTCGATTCTTTAGCGAGTTAAACAATCCGAATTGCTGTACCAGCAAGCTACCAGTGATTTGACCGAATAAAGCAAGAACTACAGTTTGGCCATTTCCAATTTGATTGACAAGAAATACATTGATGAGAACATAAGATCCTCCTAAGATCCCGCCAATCCATATCCACCAAGGAGCAGCTTGTTTAAAAGGCTCTTTAATACTTGTGTAAGATCGATCTTTTAACCCAACAATTATAATCAAGGTAATAGTACCAACAAAGAATGAAACAAGGGCAGCATGAGAAGAAGAGTGAAGAACTTTTCCTAATTGTCCATTAACAGCGATTTGGATAGCTAGTAACATTCCTGCTAGAATCCCTACTATGCGCCAAATCCATAGATTCCGCACACTCTCCTTATTTGTTTGGGGAGAATACTGTTCATTTTTCTTGCTTCGTATAGCTGTAGCTAAAAGGACGCCTAGTAAGACTAGTAATATGCCAAAGATTCGATTCCATCCAAAGGAATATTGTGTTGCATTAAACCAGCCATTATGATCGATTAACATACTCATGAGAGTCATTCCAAAGATCGGTAGGATAGTTGTTTGCACACTTCCCAATTTAGGAAACAAGAGAATGTTAGTAGTTATCGCAATAGCGCCACCAATTCCCCCCAACCATATATAGATAGGTTGGTTCAACAATAAATCTAATGGAATCCCCAGTGATGAACCACTACTTACTAATGTAATAGTTAAGAAGATGACACCAACAGCGAAGGAAATCATTGAAGCTAAAAAAGGAGAAATCACAAACTTTCTTAATTGAGCATTAATGGCTGTTTGCACAGCAAGAATAGCTCCAATACTTATAGCCAAAAGTACTGCAAACATAAAAATTCATCACAACCTTTGTTGAAGAAAATGTAAAGAAAAAGAAATGTAAAACAACGCATGATTGATTATATCAGAGTACGTGTTGAATTTTATAAAATTAAGCACTGAACACTAAGTAAGAAATAGATTTTATTTATGATGTGGAACGTCACCAAACACATTAAGATAACGATAATCAGTTTCTCAAAAAAGAAATGATTTTTCATGTATAGAAGCGGTTAAGAAATAGAGCTTTATGTTAATAAAGTATAGTGTAATATCTTTATATTCTGTATATTGGTGTATGAGGAGGAGATTTAATGGCAAGAAAATGGATGCTACCATTATTTATATTACTAGGTGTTTTGAGTTCTGGTTGTAGTGAGGGTCAGGAAAAAGGTAGCAAAGATGGTGGTGATGTAGAAGTAACTATTCCAGCTCTATTTTTTGAGGGTCAGGACATTGATTCTGTTATTTCAAAGGCAAAAAGCAGTGGGATGAAGGAAGTCAGTAAGAATGAGGATGGTTCTTTAACTTATAAAATGTCTGAAACAGAACATAAAGAAATGATGAAAGGTTTAAAAGAAGGCATTCTAGCAAGTGTAGATGAGCTTAAAGCAAGTGAAGAGTTCAAATCTATTAAAGATGTAACCTATGACAAGTCTTTTTCAGAATTCACTTTATCTGTAAACAAAGAAGAATTTGATAATAGTCTTGACACAATGGCCTCATTCGGGCTAGCTTTAACAGGTATGTACTATCAATTATTTAATGGTGTGGATGAAAAGGATTATAAAGTCAAAGTAATTTTTAAAGATGAATCAAATGGAGATGTAATTAACACGATAGTTTATCCAGATGATTTAAACAAGAAAAAATGATCGGAAGAGCACCTAACATAGGTGTTCTTTTTAAATGCTTTGAGTGCAATCGAGTTGGGCAGTAGTAGTTGTTCCTGATTCTTGATGGCTTTTTATTTTTGCAAAGGTTTTGTGTTCAAAGTAGAATGTCAGCAGCAAATTCTTAATGCAAACATGGATAGGCATAATAAAATGATAGAATTTGTTTTGAGAAACGACTGACGATAGCATAGTTGTAAGTAGAGATAGAACTAAATGATTCCACAAAGCCCAGATACTCATTAATTTTGAGCCTGGGCTTTATACTTATTTAACTTGTAATCCCTTTTATTATTCTCTAAATCGGCTGAAGGAGCTATCTAAAGAAATTTTTAATAGCATCCATACGAATTTTGCTGTAACATTCTTCGCAACGAAAAATCTTATCGGTTCTTTCCTTTAACTGTCTAAATCTCAGTGACCCCTCGTATACTCTGAATTTATTTCTACAACTAGAACAAATTACCTCATAGTAATGCATAGCTATCCTCCTCAAGTTTTCTGACATATTACTTTTTAGTTGATTTATCGAATATTGTAATCAGTTCTCTCGTATATTCCTCAACATTTAACTGGGGATTTCTCATTAATTCAATAGTGAATCCGTCAATAGAATTTCGTATCGTTAACGCCATTACTCTTGAAGCCAATTTGGTGAATTCTCCGAAGACACCCGCGTGCATTCCTAGTGTAAGTATGTTTTCAATGGGTAGAAAAATAGTATCATCATGATCCGCCGCAAATCGAAGTTTGCCATCAGCAGTTCTTTCATTAGAAACAATTTCAATGACAGCAAATACATGTTGCCGATTTTCATCTATGAATCTAAGGTTTGATTCAATATAAATGCTAAGCATATCTATAGGAGATTTTTGATTTTCGATTAGAGGAGCAGTATAAGCTTGACATGCCATATAGTAATCATAAATTACTTGCTCTAACAATTCCCCCTTACTTGCAAAGTGATAGGAGATAACCCCCTTGCTGATTTGTGCCCGTTTTGCAATTTGACCTAAAGAAGCTTGAGCGTAACCCACCTCTGCAATGGTTTCAATAGCACATTCCACAATTTGAGTTCTACGAGCTTTTTCAATAAATGACATTTCTTTTTGATTAGTTGTTTTATTTTTTTTACTCATGTATTTATTTTAGCACGGTTGTACTAATTAAGCGAATAAAAAAACATTTAGGGAGGTTCCTAAATGGAGGCTTTTCTTTTACTTTGAAATGTCAAGGGCTAGACTAGGGCGTTTCGTGAGGAAGATTAAGATACTTGAGCTTGGAACTATTTCTTATCTGTTGACATGGAGTCGGCTCCATCTTTTAAGATGAATGAAATCAAAGAATGGAGTGATGGGATGGTAATTTTGACAACTATACTAATTGTGTTATATGCGGTTTTAATAGGAGTGGCAGGGATAAAAAAATGGAAAGAAGTTGGATTTGAAGTACGAACATTCATATTTGTTATCATATCAATTAGTATTCTCTTAATATTATGTATACCAAGCAAAGGTTGGTTATTTATATTACTGATAATTGCGTTTATCTTGTTACATATACTAGCAGTTATAGAAGGGAAGTTAACAAATGGACGAATTACTTTCAGCCATCATATCATTCGCTTCATTTTCCATTGTATAATTGCCCTAATGGTTTATAAATTTATATTATAGAAGGAGATTTTAATGAAAATTGGTGAATTTGCAATATGTACTGGTCTTAGTAAAGATACTATTCGTTATTATGAAAAAATGAATTTATTGCAACCGGAAATTAAAAATAAGCACCGCTATTATAACAAGAAAGACATTGATACAGTAGAAGCAATTCTTAAACTTAAACAAACGGGATTTTCTCTCCAAGAAATCAAAATGCTTTTTGATTGGTCGGGAAATATTGATCAAAATAAAAAACTGACAAAAGAAGAAATACAAAATCTACTTGAAATAAAAGTTATATTCCAAGAAAAGTATGAGCAGATGTTACAAAGAGAACATCAGCTTAAACAAATTAAACAGGTTTTATTAAATATAGATAATAAAATAAAGCACCTTTTAGAGAAAAATAAAGAAGAAAATTGCTGGTTTTAACGATGTGTTTAGAAAATAAAGAAAAAGAATGTACCAATAATTAAAGCTGTTTGACGTTCTAATTGAACGTTTGAAACGAACGTCTGAAGGTGAGAAACAATATTTTAAGCTGCTTCTATTTAGTTATTTCTAAAAGTGTTGTTTCTTCAACTTATCGAGAAGGTGTGCAAGAAGGAATAGTAGAATATCACGTTGAAATAGAAGTAGAAATAAATTAGTAAGGAGGATGTATTTGTGACTAGCCATGACTATAAATCACCAATAAAAAACAGAATCGGCGGTGTATTTGTTCCAGTTCGTAACCTAGAGAAAGCAAAAGAATGGTACAGAAAAATACTTGGTTTGGAAGGGGGAGAAGAATATTTTGGACATTTATTCGTGGTACCCATGAAAGGTACAGCTGGATTAATTTTAGATTCCATGCCAAAGTGGAGAAAAGAAGATGGTGATATTACCACTTATCAAGTTCCATCAATTCAGCTTTTGACCGATGATATTGAAGCTTCTTATCAATTTATGAAAGAGAATAATGTTGAACTGGTTACAGAGATTCAGGATAATTTTTATTTTGTGTTCAAAGATTTAGATGGCAATTTACTAATGATTTGTAAAGAAACTACTTAAAAAAATGCGAAAATTGCTCTTTGGACTACTGGAAAGAAAGTGGGGAGTCAATAGCAGCTGAATGTGCATTGTACAAAGTGATAAACGATAAACAATTCAAGATTGATGATAAATTTATCAAGTTTTACTTGACATCAAAAGCGTACTAGCGAGGAGAAGGTAGACAATTAATTAAGTTTATCGAGGATTAATCGAAAGAAAAAGGTCACTTCTATTAAAAGTGACCAGGATGCTTAGTTATGCTTTATTAAAACTCTAGGGGATTAGGTGTTTATTCAATTTTATTGAATTGTAATATTTCCTTTATATGTTGCAAAGTAAATACCTGCATCAGGATCGTATGCATAATCAAATCTTGTTAGGTATCCTGCGTATTTAAAATCTCCATCCCATTCAACATGATAAATTTGTCCAGGTGGAAACGTTGAAGTTCTTGTATTAACTGTGACATATTTAGTATACACAGCAGCTGGACTAACATTGTCTATACTAGTAGAGTTTTGAACAACGTTGATTTCGGCTGCTGAAACATTACCTGATGGATAGATGAAAAATGAAACAAGTAAAGCTGAGAGTAGAGCAAAACCAAAAATGCGACCTTTAATTGTTTTTACCATTATTATTCCTCCATTCTAGTATAATCCCCTAGTAATTTACATTTAAACATATATTGGTATTTATAGCAACGGATGGTGGCTATTGGTTATGAAATTGATTAAAAAGTAGGTGTTACACATGCATTATGAGTGGTTAAAGAACTATCAATAATTAGCAGATTAATTTGTACATAGAATAAGCGTTAATCTCAAAAAAATCTACATAACATACTTTTTATATTTTCATAAATTTCTCCTTGCTAAAGAGCGAATGTTTGTTCTAATATAAATACAAACAAACGTTCTGTGGAAGGAGAGGTCAAAATGGCGAAAATATATAATTTTCCAACTAAAGCATTTCGAGATATAACAAAAGAAAGAGTCGATGTTGTAACTTTTGCTTCTGGTTTTATGGGTGGTGTTGTAAAGGTATATGAATGTGAAGGGACAGTCATTATTCATAGTGAAAATAAGAAATCCAGCCATGCTAGTATTTCAAATGATCTTGGTCAAGTTAAAGAATGGGAGATTAGATATGCAATAGAACATATTTTAAAAAGAGGCATTACAGAAGTGAATATAAAAGTTAGTAATACAGGAGTTGTTCATATTCGTAATAAAGATATTAATTCACTTTCTCAGTAAAGTCAGGTCACTTATAAAATAATATGAGTACTGGTTATATCGTTAATGGTCTTTTTAAAACGTAGTTTGCAACTATCCCTTCGACTGTTAGAGGCTTTTAAATTTGTTCCAGCTAACTCTGATAGCAAGTAATTATCAAATTGCTTGGAATGATCATGTACAAGAAATAACAGGTCAATTGGAGTTAGATATTTAAAAGATATTGTTCTGTAAAGTTATTTAACTTTTAGAGGTTTTACAAAGAATGAAATGAACATAACAGAAACCCCTATAGCAATGAAAAGTATTGCAACAGATTTATTTGAAATAAATGAATTGTATTCTAGGGCACCTGTTAATCTCGCTGATCCGATTGAAAGCGATAAGATGCCTAAAACAAATATGATATGTCCAATTTTAGAAGGTGTTTTCATTTTATAACAACTCCTGATATTTAGGTAATAACTTACAAAAGGATAACATGATTAGGTAATATTTGAAAATATGGTTCGGTTTGATTATTGCACAATAGGAGTATTTGAGGTTGATGGAAGAAGTACAAAAGTCAATATGGGCTGTCAGTAAATTATATGAATTTATAATAAAGGGGTATGTTTTATGAAACCATTTATGTTACGGCATAAACTGGGTTGGCTACCTAACAAATTAGAGTATCGCAGAACCTATATCATAGGTTTTAAAGGAGAAACAGACGAAAGTTATACTTTCATGCTAACAAAGAATAGTATGTAAGATTAGTAAATAACAATAAAGAAATGGTTGTTAGGAAAAGAGAATTAAAGAGATATTTCAAGGATGGTTGTTTACAGTTTCTAACTACACAATATGAGGAACATGCTTGAAAGATCTGGAATGGTAAACGTTTAACTTTTTTCTTTTTTGGGTTTAACAAAGTAAGAAATGAACATTACAGAAACGCCCATAGATATGTATAGTAGTGCAACAGATTGATTTGGAATAACTGAATCATATTCAAAGAAACCAGATAATCTTCCTAATCCAGTTATCATCAAAGTAATGCCAAAAATAAATATGATATATCTATTTGTAGAATGTATTTTCAACACAAAACAACCCCCGAGGCTTCCTAATAATTTATATAAGGATAACATAAACTGGTAAATATTTCACTATTCAGATTGAGTCAATATACATTATGAATATGTAAAATAAACACGTTCACTTGTACGTGTATGTCAGAAACGAGCAATTGATACAACTAATCATAAAGGCTTTCAAATCAAAGTGACAATAATGTTAGCTTAAGCAATTAATTGTCACCTTTTACGATGGTTTAAAGATACATTTTTTCTTAACATAGCTTTATTAAGCTATAAAGGAGAGAATGTCTTGAATATATTAGAAATAAATAATGATTTATTTAGAATGCTTAATAGTTTAGGAAAAGAATTTCAATTCTTCAATTTACCAATGATTATTATTGCTGAATACACAGTTATTTTTTTAGCTATTTTTGTTATTCTGTTCTGGTTTACCAAAGATAGAGAAAATAAAATAATGCTCATGTGCGCAAGCATAGCTTTCGTTTTGGCTGAAATTATAGGGAAATTTGCAGGGTTATTACATTTTAATCACCAACCATTTGCTGTCCTTTCGAATACAAATCAGTTGATAGAAAAAGCAATAAATAATTCATTTCCAAGCGATCATACCATATTATTTTTTTCATTCTGTATGTCCTTTTGGTTATTTAAAAAAGGAAAATGGATTCTATGGATTTTGCTTGCTATATTAGTCGGAATTTCACGAATTTGGGTAGGAGTTCATTATCCATTAGATGTAATGGTAGGTGCTCTTATTGGAATTACTTCTGCAATAATAATTTACTTTACACTTCCGAAATTAACACTAATAGAAAATGGAATTACCAAATATGAATCCATTGAAAAAGTAATTAGAAGAAAATTCCATAAAACAAATCTAATGTAAAACAATATTAAAGGTCACGTCTAAAATTAAAGTGTACCCTTTACAAAGGGTACACTTTATATGGGTTGTGGCTTTTTCTTTTGCTTTGAAAACAGCATCAAACAGCCAAAACGCTATGAGTTGAGATGGCAGGGTTTGGTGATGTTTTGAAAGTGGAATTTGTAGAAAATTGTTCCAATTTATTATCTCTCAGATTATGATTTAGTGGGAGGATAAATAATGTCAGATAAAATTAAAAACATTTTTATTGGAATCATATTTTTTGTTGTCATAATTTTAGGGACATCATTCGTAATTGATACAATATTGATCGATGGATTAAAAGTTGATAATGGACTTATAGGTAGTATAGTGGGTGGGATAATAGGAATGGCAGGCGTAATTGTAACTACTTATTTCATTATCGAAGCAAACAAAAAATCAGTGGAGGATTCGTTAAAAAAACAAGATAAGCAGGCAAGGGATAGAGATTACATTGCATTAATCCTTACCAAAGCAGAGGAGTTGAACCATGAAATTATAAAATCTACTCAAATCTACAAAAAAATAATGGATAATTTCAGAATTACTAAAACACACCAAATCTTAATTAACACATATGAGGATAGATTTTCTTTAAAACGTAAAGATGACGGAATTTATGATATGGCTAAAAGGGATTTGGTCGAAAACAATCTGAAATTCGAAAAACTGCGAA
Source organism: Lysinibacillus sp. BS3 (assembly GCF_039614735.1). Taxonomy (NCBI): domain Bacteria; kingdom Bacillati; phylum Bacillota; class Bacilli; order Caryophanales; family Bacillaceae; genus Lysinibacillus; species Lysinibacillus sp. BS3. The sequence continues at coordinate 211,390 of NZ_CP154860.1, forward strand.
ACGAATTAACAGTTTGTTTAAATACTTTAATTATAAAAAATATTTACATCGGAATTTTATCAGACCAAATTAATGGTTACGAACATACAGTTAATCAGAATATCGAAATAATAATTAATAGTTTAGATTCGATAGGTAATTTAAATGAACTAGAAGAAACGTTCCGATGGCAAAATAAGTATTACATAAATGATTTAAATAAATTACTAAAAGATTTGAATGATTTTGTTGTAGAAAAACTGAGCGAATTAAGAAAAGGCGTAAGTTGAATACTTTACTAATCAATAAAGGGTTGATTTCAAACAAATTTTTCTAATAGGAGCGTGTAAAATGAATTTAAAAGAAAAGTTGATATTAATAAAAGAAAATGGGTACCAAGCACCTCCCGATAGATTTCAGTTGATACTAGAAATGATAAATAACATTGGCTCTTTGGATGCCCAACTACGTGATGAGCTAATTTATACAACCTTATCACACTGGATTCTTGATAAATCTCTCACCGCAAACGAACTAGAACAACTTTTACCGGTTGTTTTGGATAAAAACCATTTGCTTTTTAAGCTTGGTGAAACAAATACAGACTCTGTCTTCACTCGGTCTTTCTCCATGCTAGTCATACCGCTCCTCTTAACGAGGCATAGAGAATTACCATTTCTCTCAAGAGAGCAAATTCATCACATAAAAGAGAAAGTATTTTACAATGTACAAGAAGAACGAGATTACCGTGGGTATGATGAAGAAAAAGGCTGGGCTCATGCCATAGCCCATGCAGCAGATGCTTTAGATGATTTGGCTCAATGTTCCGAACTGGATAAAAGCGACCTCTTAACTATCCTCGATTTGGTTTACGAAAAGATGACTATAACAGAGCGAATTTACTCCGATGGGGAAGATGAGAGAATGGTCAAATCCATAATTAGTGTTTTAAATAGAAAAATACTTAGTCAGACTTGTGTAGAGCAGTGGATTCAAAGTTTTGGTGATGTGGAGAAAAATTCAGAATTTCTCCCTGCCTTTAAGCAAAAAAATAATATAAAGAACTTTTTGAAAAGTTTATACTTTCGAGTTAAATTTTACAAAGCGGATGCCGTTCTCTGCTCGACTATCGAGCAGACATTATATAAAGTAGAAAAAGTATACTATTCCTAATTTTAAAAGTGTCGAATAAAAAAAAGAATATCTTCATAATGAATTACTCTCTTGGTAGTTATTTGTAATCATAAAAAAGTATTAATATAGTAGAATGTTGTTTGTATATTAAAAAATAAAAATGCCACAGTTTGTGACAAAGAAATACTATTAACTTTAAAGGAATTCATATTGTTCTTTCCTTATAATAATACCTGCCAAAACCTTCATGTTTTACATTTTACAAATTGGGGTACACTTTTTACAAAAAGTCCGCGTACCGCAGCTCGTACCGCAATCTGTACCGCAGTTAAATACATTTAGATACACTTCGTTAGACAGGTATAGAAACCCTCATTAATACAAAACCTTGATACTATGCACATCAAAAAATTAAAAATATCAGGATAGAAACCAAGGTCATAAGTTATGCTTATCAAAAAAGATAATATTAATGTAATTTACTTATGAATATAAATGCGCTATCATGGGTATTGGAGAAAAGATGCTACACATTTTTAAAGCCTTTTCAAAAAGATATATTAGGGGGATCCGCAAATGGCACAAGGTAATTTACACAACAGCCGTGCATCATTCGAAGTGAATGGTAAAACTTACAATTACTATGACTTAGCTGCGATTGAAAAAGCTGGCGTTGCAAAAGTTTCAAACCTTCCTTACTCAATTAAAGTATTATTAGAATCTGTTTTACGTCAATATGATGCGTATGTAATTAAAGAAGAACACGTAAACGAATTAGCAAAATGGGGTAACGGTGCTGACCCAGAGGCAGAAGTACCATTCAAACCTTCTCGTGTTGTATTACAAGACTTTACTGGTGTACCAGTAGTTGTTGACCTTGCATCTCTTCGTTCTGCAATGAAAGAAATGGGCGGCGACCCAAGCAAAATCAACCCTGCTATTCCAGTTGACCTTGTAATTGACCACTCAGTACAAGTTGACAAATATGGTAATGCATCTGCATTACAAGCAAACATGGACCTAGAATTTGAACGTAACGCTGAGCGTTATAACTTCTTAAAATGGGCTCAAACTGCTTACAATAACTTCCGTGCTGTACCACCAGCAACAGGTATCGTTCACCAAGTAAACTTAGAGTACTTAGCTCCAGTTGTACACGTAAACGAAAATGCTGACGGCACATTCGAAACATTCCCAGATTCAGTAGTAGGTACTGACTCTCATACAACAATGATCAACGGTATCGGCGTTCTTGGATGGGGCGTAGGTGGTATCGAAGCTGAAGCAGGTATGCTTGGTCAGCCTTCATACTTCCCAATTCCAGAAGTTATCGGTGTTAAATTAGTTGGCGATCTTCCAAACGGAACAACTGCTACTGACTTAGCATTAAAAGTAACACAAGTATTACGTCAACGTGGCGTAGTTGGTAAATTCGTTGAGTTCTTCGGACCTGGCGTATCTAAATTACCACTAGCTGACCGTGCGACAATCTCTAACATGGCTCCTGAATATGGTGCTACATGTGGTTACTTCGCAATCGACGAAGAATCATTAAACTACATGCGTTTAACTGGTCGTGACGAAGAGCACATTGCGGTTGTAGAAGCTTACTTAAAAGCGAACCACATGTTCTTCGATCCAACATTAGAGCCAGTTTACACAGACGTTTTAGAAGTAAACTTAGCTGAAATCGAACCAAACCTTTCTGGTCCTAAACGTCCACAAGACTTAATTCCACTATCTCAAATGCGTTCTCGTTACAAAGAAGCAGTAGTGGCACCACAAGGTACACAAGGTTTCGGTTTAACAGAAGATGAATTCGAAAAAACTTCTGTAGCGAAATTCGCTGAAGGCGATGTAGAAATTCCAACAGGTGCTGTTGCGATTGCTGCGATCACTTCTTGTACAAATACTTCTAACCCATACGTATTAATTGCTGCGGGCTTAGTGGCGAAAAAAGCTGTAGAAAAAGGTCTGACAGTGCCGAAATGGGTAAAAACTTCTTTAGCACCAGGTTCTAAAGTTGTAACTGGTTACCTTGAAGATTCAGGTTTACAAACATACCTTGACCAAATCGGTTTCAACACTGTAGGTTACGGTTGTACAACATGTATCGGTAACTCAGGTCCATTATTACCTGAAATCGAAGAAGCAATTAAAGCAAATGACTTATTCGTAACTTCAGTTCTTTCTGGTAACCGTAACTTTGAAGGCCGTGTACACCCACTTGTAAAAGCTAACTACTTAGCTTCACCACCACTTGTTGTTGCTTATGCACTTGCTGGTACAGTGGATATCGATCTACAAAAAGATTCATTCGGTAAAGACAAAGATGGTAACGAAGTATTCTTCGCTGATATCTGGCCATCAACTGAAGAAGTTAATGCAGTATTAGGTACTGTTGTTAACCGTGAGTTATTCCAAAAAGAATACGAAACTGTATTCACAGCGAACGAAAAATGGAATGCAATTGAAACATCAACTGAGTCTCTATACACATTTGATGACAAATCAACTTACATCCAAAACCCACCATTCTTCCAAGGTCTTGCAAAAGAGCCAGAAGCTATTAAAGGCTTAGACGGCTTACGCATTATGGCGAAGTTCGGTGACTCAATCACAACTGACCATATTTCTCCAGCTGGTGCAATCGGTAAAGATACACCTGCAGGTAAATATTTAATTGAAAACGGTGTTGCAATCCGTGACTTCAACTCTTACGGTTCTCGTCGTGGTAACCACGAAGTAATGATGCGTGGTACATTTGCAAACATCCGTATCCGTAACCAAGTTGCTCCTGGTACAGAGGGTGGATTCACTACTTACTGGCCAACAGGCGAAGTAGAGTACATCTATGACGCATGTATGAAATACCAAGAGCAAGGTACTGGCTTAGTCGTACTTGCTGGTAACGACTACGGTATGGGTTCTTCTCGTGACTGGGCTGCGAAAGGTACATTCCTACTTGGCGTGAAAACTGTTATCGCACAATCTTACGAGCGTATCCACCGTTCTAACCTAGTAATGATGGGTGTTCTTCCACTTCAATTTATGCCAGGTGAATCTGCTGATACATTAGGCTTAACTGGTAAAGAAGAAATCTCTGTTAACATTACTGACAACGTAAAACCACGTGAAATCTTAACAGTAACTGCTAAATCTGAAGACGGCACAGTTAAAACTTTCCAAGCTTTAGCTCGTTTCGACTCAGAAGTAGAGGTAGACTACTACCGCCATGGTGGTATCCTACAAATGGTTCTACGCGCAAAAGCTGCTGAGTAATCATCACCATAAAAACCGATCTCTTAGGAGGTCGGTTTTTTTATTTATTAAGAGAGTGTTGGATAGAAGTGACCAAAATATGTATAAATAGCACCAAATGACGGATTTAATGGATAATTATAATTTAATTTCCAATGAACCTAGCATTTTTCCAATTCTTTCGCTAAAATTAATAGGTAAGCATTAAATTTACATAAACGGGGGACGATTGATTATGACAAAGAAAAAACATAAGTTTTATACAGCGGCAACAGCGGCAATGGCGGTTACTGCTGTTGCGGTAGTACCTGTATCGGCGGCTAGTCCATTTTCAGATGTGAGTGAGGATTATGCGCATTTTAATAGTATTTCTACATTGCATGCAGCAGACATCATTAATGGTTTTCCAGATGGTACATTTAAGCCTTCAAAGGATGTGACACGTGGACAGGCAGCAAAGATGATAGCAAGTGCTTTTCATCTAACTACAACGGATACGGCTGTCGAGAATCCGAATTTCAAGGATGTCGACTCATCTAGCCCATACTATAAAGCGATTGTTACATTAGTTAATCTTGGCGTCGTACAAGGCTATGAGGATGATACATTCCGTCCAGATGACACTATTACTCGTGGTCAAATGGCAGTAATGGTAGCAGAGGCTGCAGGTTTAACAGCAGAAGGTAAAAGTCCATTCACAGATGTACAGCAAGATAGTCCATTTGCAGATGCAGTAACAGCTCTGTATGAGGCAGGCATTGCGAAGGGTGTTACTGCCACAGAATTTGGTGTAGATAAAAATGTTACTCGTGGTCAGTTAGCAACATTTATTGTGAACGCATTAGGCATAGCTGAGGATACACAGCCTACAACAGAAGTAAAAGAGGAAGAGCCTAAAGAGGAGCAAGTAACAGAAGAACAACCTACTACAACAAAGGATAGTGCTTTGTTAGAGGAAGTATTTACGAAAACATTAGCCAAGCAAAAAGAGCTAAAAAGCATGAAGGCTACCATGACGATCTCTCAGACAGTGGAGGCAAACGATGGTAAGGAAACCATGAAAATGGATTCTAAAGGCAACATGAAGATGGAAATTGTTACAGAGCCAATGCAATTCTTTGCTGATGGTTCAATGGCTTTAACAGATCCAACAAGTGGTGAAGCGATTAATTTGCCGATTAAAATGTATATGACGGCTAAAGATGGTATGTATATGTATGAGGCAGAACAAAAGGCCTGGGTAAAGTTCCCGAAACAATTATTTGAAGATGTATTGAGCCAAACAGGGATGCAGCCAGATGCAACTGAACAATTGGAGATGCTACAAGCATTTGCCGAAGATTTTACATTAGTAGAATCAGCAAACCGTTATGAATTAACATTAAAAGGCTCTGGCGATAAATTCACAGAGCTAGTGAAGCAGCAGCTTGGCGCAATGGATTTAGGAATGGAAGCGGATCTAGAGGCACAATTAGGCAATATTTCCTTTGATGGTCTCACATATAAATTATTGATTAATAAAGAAACATTCGATGTAGAAGAAATTGCTATGGACATGACATTAAAGATGCAAGTAGAAGGCAATTCGATCAAAACAAGACAGCAAACAACGATCAAATATCATGATTTCAATGCGGTAACGACAATTACGATTCCAAAAGATGTGCTAGACAATGCAAAGGAAATGGATTTGAGTGCATCAGAAACAGCACCAGTAAGTAAATAATACAAAAAGTAGGTTTATGCCAAGTATATTGGTGTAAGCCTACTTTTTTTATGCTTTAGTGGAAGCCCATTAATTCTTTTACTTTCGCTGTGTTTGGAGCAGATGTTAGAGTTTCTAGTAAGCGAAAGGCAACATCAAAGGCTGTTCCTGGATTGGAGGAGGTGATGATATGATCAGTTTGCACAATGCGCTCGTTGACAATTGCTGCACCATAGCCCTTTAGCTGTGCTAAACGTTTACTTGTTGGATGATTATAGGTTGTTGCTTGACGATGCTGAAGAATTCCACTGTGGCCTAAAATAAGAGAAGCTACACAGATTGTTGCAATCGGTTTTTTCTGTTCATCAAAGTGACGAACGACTGCCTGAAATTCCTCGCTAAACGCATCCTCATAAAAACCGGCTTCCTCAAAGCCTCCAGGAATCGCTAATGCATCAAAATCCTCTAATACAATTTCATGGAGCAATTTTTCAGGAGTGACTTTAAAATTCCAGGTGCATTGCAGCTGTTCATGCAGGCCGACCGTAACCACATCTGTTGTACCATCACCTTCCCACTTATTCCAGCCGAGCACATCAGTAAAGACGCTTGCCTCTACCGCTTCAAAGCCATTTGCTAATAGTAACAATATTTTTTTCATGTTTGATTTGCCTCCTTTATTGATATTATTGTAAACAAAAGGGAGAAAAGATTACATACGTTGTATAATGGATTTTAGGTAAAAAACTTTATTTGAAAAGGTATTATGTCATAAATAATTTATTTAGAAAGGTGAAGGACCATGGATCATATTGATACACAAATATTACAGCAGTTACAGCAAAATGCCAAAATCTCTATGAAGGAATTAGCCACTACCGTTCATTTATCCTCTCCTGCCGTTATTGAAAGAATCAGAAAGCTAGAGGAGCAGGGTGTGATTGAGGGCTATCATGCAAAGGTAAATCTGAAAAAGATGGAGCGTACGATTGAAGCCATTATTTTATTTAAGTCCATTGATTGTAAAAGTCTTTCTTCATTTTGTAATGCTCATCCTGATGTTTTGGCATGTTATCGAGTGGCTGGGGAAATTAGCTATATTGTTAAATTAGCGACCTATTCAGTAGAAACATTAGAACAATTTATTGATGCGGCTATGCCCTATGGCACACCTTCTACTAATATCGTGTTATCTTCAACGGAAAAACAAGTGATTACACCATTTGCTGACAATGATTTGGAGTAAATGACAAAAAAAGCAAACCTCGAAGCCGTGAGCACCGTTTATAGGGTAGAGAGGAGGAAGAATGTTGCTAATTCATGAACTGGAAAGAATAATGGAACAGCATACAGAGAGGCTTATTCGTCTTGCCTTTTACTATGTGAGAGATTTACAAAGTGCTGAAGATATCGTACAGGATGTCTTTATTAAGTTCTATGATAATCAGCAAAACTATGAGGAACGCGGGGAGCTAAAGGCGTATTTATCGAAATTAGTTAGTAATCGAAGTAAAGATTATTTACGCAGCTGGACCTATCGGAAAATTCAAGTGCAACAGAAGATTTTTCCGCAGCAAACCGTTATGAGAAGAGATATGCTTGTACAGCAAGATGAACGTACTTTGATTGAAAATGCGATTCTAGCTCTCCCTTTCAAACAGCGAGAGGTCATTATACATTTTTATTTTGAAGAAATGCCTGTATTAGACATTGCAGAGCTGTTAACGATTCCTGAAAGCACCGTCAAAACAAGGCTACGTCGTGGGCGAGAGTTATTGAAGCTACAATTACAGCATGTTGAATGGGAGGTGCTCCTGCATGAGTAAAATGGATGCACGCGTAGTAAGGGATTTATCAGAAAGTAAAAAGCGTGTGATGACAAATGTGGTTCAGCATTTACAGCAACGCCATGAAAAAAAATCTGCAAAACGCTGGCCATATGGTGTTTTGGCTATGATTTTAAGTGTCTGCATAGGGCTGTTTATATATCAGCAATATAATGAACAACAACAGCAAGCTTCTACTATTCCACCCGTATTAGATGAGCGGATTTTAGAGCTATATTTACAACTTGATTCTTTTATGAACGGAAAGAATCGTTTATATAAGGCAAGCTTTGATAACTTTTTATATTTTGAATCGACCTTTGCTTATGCACAATCGAAAAAACTAGTACCTACACAAGAGCAAGTAGATAAGGCACTCGAACAGTTCATGGAAGAGTGGAGCTATGAGGATGATACTCGGCCAACTTATGATAAGCTTCTGCAAATGTTGCAAGTCACAAACGAAGGGTTTATAGAGAACTATGGCAAGCCAATTGCCTATAAAATGGCTACATTTGACTTGTTATGGGAGGCAAGCCAAGCCGATTATAAGGATGTAAGTAATCCCATTCGTACATGGCTTGTCGAGCAAGAAGCCATGAATTATTTAGAACAACATTATCATAAAGACATTGCTTCCTTACGAGAAAAATATAAAATCCCTGAAAAGGACAGCCAAATGAAGCTCATCAGAAGTGGAACCGTCTTAGCGATCAAGGAACATGAATTTTTAGTTGTCTCAGGCGTATTGGCTAGCGAGGTTGGGCAAAAATCTGTCGATGAATTAGTGCAAAAACATAGTAATGGTACATGGTTTCCTCTAGTGGATGTCCCGCAAACACTATCAGTTGGAGATCGAGTAGAAGTTCAATATATACAGTCGATTGGGAACGATGATGCTCAGCCATTCATTGATTATAAGGATATCGTAGAGATGAAAATAATAAAGGAATCTCACTAACAAGAAGCTAGACATTCTCGTGCTATTCAATAGTAAAACATTGCTGAAGAGCTTTTTGATTCAAACCATTCAACAGCCACAATATGCTGATCTCCATCAAAGTATTGCCACTTGTTTCAACGAAATTTTTTAAGATTGTCCACCGTTGACAGACAATTGGTAATTTGCTAAGATGAAGGACAATAAAAGCATACAAATTCGTTGATGAGAAAGAGTAGTGTTTCACTTTGTTCTACAGAGAGCCGACATTTGGTGGAAGTCGGTGTGCAGGTGTTACATGAAAATCCTCTCTGAGAAGATTAGCTGAATGGAGTAAGCTAATCCGGGTGTCTACCGTTAAAAAGAACACGTATGATTGTACGTTGCTGAGTGCTATTGGCCATCGTGTCAATAGAATTAGGGTGGTATTCGCGGTTAACCCCGTCCCTTTTCCTTGGGACGGGGTTTTTTGTATGCCTTTTATACAAATTTGCTTGTATAGGAGGAACTAATATGCAGAAAGAACAAAAGAAAGAAACAACGGTTGAACGAGAAACAAGGATTCGTACATTATGGGCGCAAGAAGGGACCTTTGCAAAATCTGTAAGTAATCGTGCTGAACAGCAGCCCTTTGTATTTTATGAGGGACCCCCAACAGCGAATGGTTTACCACATGTCGGCCATGCATTTGGTAGAACCATAAAAGATGTGGTGGCACGTTATAAAACAATGCAAGGCTATTTAGTTGAACGCAAAGCAGGTTGGGATACACATGGGTTGCCTGTGGAATTAGGGGTAGAAAAGGCATTAGGAATCTCAGGAAAGCAGGAGATTGAGAACTATGGGGTGGAGCAATTTATTCAAGCATGTAAGAAGAGCGTTTTTACCTATGAGCAAAAATGGCGTACTTTTACAGAGCAGCTTGGCTACTGGCTTGACATGGATGATCCTTACCTAACATTAAGTAATGACTATATTGAATCTGTGTGGCATATTTTAAGCCATGTTCACAAGGAAAAACTGTTATACAAAGGACATCGCGTTTCACCTTATTGCCCTAGCTGTCAAACTTCCTTAAGCTCTCATGAGGTGGCACAGGGCTATAAGGATGTTAAGGAATTATCCGTTACTGCAATGTTTAAGCTAGAGGATCGAGACGAATATATCTTAGGCTGGACAACGACGCCTTGGACATTACCAGCCAATGTAGCCTTGGCTATGAATCCTGATCTTCGATATGTCCGTGTAAGGCATGCAAACAGCATCTATATACTAGCTAAATCGTTGGTATCAAAGGTTTTTTCAGAGCCTGTAGAAATATTAAGTGAGCATGACGGACAGGAGTTTGCAGGTGTTTCCTATCTATCGCCATTTTCCTATGTAACCGTCGATAAAGGGCATATCATTGTCATGGCAGATTATGTGACAGAGCATAGTGGAACAGGAATTGTACACATAGCACCTGCTTATGGAGAGGACGATTATAAAACGGTGCAGCAACATGGCTTGTCCTTTGTCAATGTAGTTGATCTTAAAGGCTGTTATACAGAAGCGGTACCTGAGCTTGTTGGACGATTTGTGAAAGATTGTGATGTCGATATCATTAAACTGCTTGCAGCAAAAGAGCTTTTATTTGCTAAAGAAAAATATGAGCATAGCTATCCGCATTGCTGGCGCTGTGATTCACCATTATTGTACTATGCAACAGATAGCTGGTTTATCAAAATGTCGGCATTAAAAGAGCAGCTTTTACAAAATAATCAGCAGGTGACATGGTACCCTAGCCATATTAAGGATGGACGATTTGGCAACTTCCTAGAAAACTTAGTGGATTGGAATATTAGTCGTAATCGTTATTGGGGGACACCACTCAATGTGTGGATCTGTCAGGATTGCAATCATGAGGAGGCACCTAACAGTGTTGCAGCGCTACAACAATTAGCCAAAGGAGCAGTCAATGAACAATTAGAGCTCCATAAGCCATTTATAGATGCTATTGTCTGTACCTGTCCTGTCTGCCAGGGCGACATGAAACGTACGCCTGAAGTTATCGATGTTTGGTTTGACAGTGGCTCGATGCCATTTGCCCAACAGCATTATCCTTTTGAAGACGTAGCGAACTTTCATCATCAGTTTCCAGCAGATGTGGTCATTGAGGGCATCGACCAAACGCGAGGATTTTTCTATAGCTTATTAGCAGTATCGACCTTGTTTACAGGAAAACCACCTTATAAAAATGTGCTATCGTTAGGGCATGTACTCGATGAGCATGGACAGAAGATGTCCAAAAGTAAAGGCAATGCATTAGAGCCTGTTGAGTTAATACAGGAGTATGGAGCAGATGCTCTACGTTGGGCATTTTTAGTTGATAGCTCCCCATGGAATCCAAAGCGTTTTTCGAAGAAAATTGTCTTAGATGCGAAATCTAAGCTGGTGGATACACTCGACAATACGTTTAAATTTTATGACATGTATGCCCAGATCGATGACTTTACGTATGATGCTACAAATACAGGTACACGTTCACAGCTAGATCATTGGATATTGTCTCGCTTACATCACACTATCCAGCTTGTCACAACCTCTATGGATGATTATCAATTTACACAGGCTACAAGGGAAATTGGTCAATTGGTGGAAGAGTTAAGCAATTGGTATATACGTCGTTCACGTGCTAGATTTTGGGCAAATGGAATGACAGCAGATAAACGAGGTGCATTTAGCACACTTTACGAGGCACTGACATCCATTTGTCAATTAATAGCACCGTTTACACCATTTATAGCAGAGGATATCTACCGTCAACTATGTGGAAAAAGTGTTCATCTTGAGGAATATCCACTATTCGACGATCAACTAGTGGATGTGAAGCTTGAACAAGAAATGGCAACGGTCTTAACAGTTGTGGAACTTGGACGTAGCATTCGCAATAGTCAGGGAATAAAGGTCAAGCAGCCTTTAAGTGAACTCATTGTTGCCCTAAAAGGTGAACTGTCGGATTACCAAGCCTATAGCGAACTCATTCAGGATGAGTTAAACATCAAAGCTTGTAGATGGACACATGATTTTTCAGCCTATGAAAGCGTGCATTATAAATTGAATTTTAAAACAGCGGGAGCGGCATTTGGTCCAAAGGTTCATCAAGTAAAAGAGTATGTGTTGGCATTAACAGAGGAAGAGAAACAAAGGTTACAACATCATGAAACTGTGGATCTCATGATGGACGGTCAACAGCTAACATTATTAAGAGAACATGTAATAGCTGAATCAATCGTCAAGGACCATTATATTTTAGCGGAGGATAGCACTTGCCGTGTCTTGATGAATGTTCAACTTACAGAGAGCTTACTACAAGAAGGGCAAATACGAGAATTGATTCGTACTATACAAGATGCACGAAAAAAATGGCAGCTACCAGTGGCGCAATATGTATCGATTGCCTTTAATGGTAGTGCAGGGGTACTTTTCATGATTCAGCAGCACGAAGCTTTATTACAAGAAAATGTATTAGTTAAAGCAATTCATTATGGTGAGCAATGGCCTCATGCAAAATCCATTGAGACGGCATTGTTTAATGAAAAGCTCACTTTATTTGTTTCTCTATAAAAGAAAAGCTCAGGGTTACCTCCTGAGCTTTTTCTATGTACGTTAAAATAAGCCACTTGCGAGATAACATGCTGTTGCCCAAATAAAGACGGCGGAGCATTTATTAAATAGTCGCATCAATTTTCCAGAGCCGTCTAGTTTTTTGAACGAGGCGCCAGTCAATGTGAGACCGAAAAACCATAGCCAGGAAATGAACACACAAGCAACAGTGAACATTATTTGCTCGGTTCCACTATATTTTAATGCGCTTGTACCAATAACACCGATTGTATCTAAAATAGCATGTGGATTTAGAAGTGATACAGAGAGTGCGAAGAGAATTTGTTTTTTTATAGGCAATGCTTCGCTATTTTCAGTGTTTGCTGGATTTGAACGCCAAATGCTATAGCCCATGTAAAGTAAAAAAATAATACCAATAGTCATTAAAGTGATACGCAACCATTCAAACTGTAGAACAATTAATGACAGACCGAATACCGCAAGTAGAATAAGCAGTGTATCACAGATCGCAGCAGTCACACCTGCTGGCAAAGCGCGTAATAAACTTGGTTGTGTAGCACCTTGTGAAAAAACAAAAACATTTTGTACACCTAATGGCAAAATGAGTCCAAATGCTAAAATGATCCCATGAAGAAAAGCTTCCAATGACCATTCCTCCTTTCTTTACTTATTTTAGATATGGTATAACTAAAAGAAAACGACCAATTGGATGGTTTTTTATCCACCCAATTTCATTGCATGGAAGGAGAAGGAACATGAGCTGGCAGCCGAATAGACGAAGTGATAATACATTACAGCAGCAGATTGTACAGTGGATAACAGCCAATGTGGAGCGAGGAGACTGGGCAGCAGGGACAAAACTACCTACCCAAAGACAGCTGGCCATGCAGTTCGATGTGAATCGAAGCACAGTTCAGCAGGCTTTGGAGGAATTAAAAGCAATGGGCATTCTTGAAGCAAAGGTAGGCTCTGGTGTTTATGTTACGCACAATTCCTGGCATGCATTAATCCAACAAACACAGCCGAATTGGCAAACTTATATCGAAACAAGCATCCACAAGCCAAACTACCACACCATCCAATTAATTAACGAATACGAACAGCGCAAGGATGTAATTCGTTTAGGAACGGGAGAGCTAGCACCCAGTTTGTTGCCTACGGAGCAAATAGAAGCTTCACTGCGAGAGTTATCCTTTCAACCTAAAGCATTAGGCTACTCTTCGCCACAAGGTAATGATCAGCTTCGTAAAGCTATTTGTAAATATGTTCAAAAAAGAGGCATTCCTGCTGAACCTCAAAACGTCTGTATTGTTTCAGGTGCACTTCAGGCACTACAATTGATTGCTGTTGGCTTATTAGAGCAAGGGTCTATTGTGTTTCAGGAGCCAACCTCCTACTTAAATTCTGTTCACCCTTTTCAGTCAGTTGGCATGCAAATGATTAGCATTGAACGCGATGTACAGCTTGCTCAAACATTAGCGCAAAGGAAACGAAAGAAACAAGCCGTGTTTTATGCCATTCCTACTTTACATAATCCAACAGGTCATGTATGGACAACAAGAGAAAAAGAACAGCTATATGAAGCTTGTCAGGCATCACGGATTCCGATTGTAGAAGATGATGTTTATCATGAATTGCTTTTTGAAGAGGCATCACCGCCGCTTAAGGCCATGGATAATAGTGGACAAGTTCTTTATATTGGCAGCGTCTCTAAAACCTTAAGCCCAGGGTTACGCATTGGCTGGCTCATCGGTCCAACCACTGTGATTGAGCGATTAGCCGATATAAAAATGCAAACAGACTATGGCTCAAGTGCCATTTCTCAGGAAATTGTCCTACATTGGCTGCAATCAGGAAAATATGAAAAGCATCTCGCAGGATTACGTCAACAATTACAGGAGCGAGCCGATTTTACGGAACAGCTTTTAAAGGAGAAGTTTACAGATGTGGCGAATTGGAGCAAACCAAGGGGAGGCTTTTATATTTGGCTCAAGTTTCATGAGCCGCTTGTAGATAAAGACTTCTTTATGAAGCTGTTGCAGCGGCAAGTATTAATCAATCCCGGCTATATCTACGATCCACAAGATCATCAACATATTCGTCTATCCTACGCCTATGCAACCTATGAAGAATTACAGGAAGGAGTACAAATCCTACATGAATGTGCGGTGGAGGCTATTGGACGAAAGAGTAAGTAAGGACTTACCCTGAAGTTAGGGAAACGAGAGAAGGTTGCTCTAAATAGGTTGAGAAGTGATCAAAGAAGTGAGAAACCCGCTCTAAAGTGGTTGAGAAACGATCAAACAAGTAAGGAATCCGCTCCAAAGTAGATGAGAAGTGATCAAACAACTGAAGAACCCGCTCGAAAATTAGCGAAAAGTGATCAATGTAGCAAGCTCCTCTCTCAATAAAGTATCTATGCTTAGTCAGCCAACCCACTGCCAGAAAAGAAAGTGAATAATCCAAGCTGTGTATCCATACATTTTAGAAGAATAGAAGTATTTTATTTTGATTACAAACATAAAGAGGTGAACGATTGGAAAATTTGCCACCGGGTTATTTTCAGGTGCCTCAGCCTATACGAGGTGATGGGGCTGGAGGGGTGGATAAGGGGCCACGGGATATTATGAGGGACTTAGAAAATCCTGATATGCTAGTGCCACCAACGACTGATGCGGGTTTGATTCCTAATTTACGATTCTCGTTTTCAGACACGCATATGACCTTAAATCAAGGTGGGTGGTCACGGGAAATTACGGTTCGTGAATTACCGATTGCTACGACTTTGGCGGGTGTGAATATGAGTTTGACACCAGGGGGCGTACGTGAGCTGCACTGGCATCAACAGGCAGAGTGGTCTTATATGCTGCTTGGCCATGCTCGCATTACAGCCGTCGATCAGAATGGTTGTAACTTTATATCGGATGTGGGACCCGGTGATTTATGGTATTTTCCACCTGGCATTCCTCATTCCATTCAAGGACTTGAGGATGGCTGTGAATTCTTATTAGTATTTGATGATGGGCATTTCTCCGATCTGAACACACTGTCAATTTCAGATTGGTTTGCTCATACGCCAAAAGAAGTGTTATCAGCGAATTTTGGGGTTCCTATTCATGCTTTCGATCACATCCCGAGTGAACAGGTATATATTTATCAGGATCGGGTTCCGGGGCCAATTGATTCTCAGAAAGTGCAATCTCCATATGGGGAGGTTCCGCAAACCTTTAAACATCGTCTGTTGGCACAGCCTCCATTAAAAACACCTGGAGGCAGTGTGCGCATTGTCGATTCGACTAATTTCCCAATTTCTAAAAATATCGCGGCTGCACTGGTGGAAATTGAGCCAGGGGCGATGCGGGAGTTGCATTGGCATCCTAACAACGATGAATGGCAATATTATCTGCAAGGAAAAGGCCGTATGACAGTTTTCACAGGGAATGGAACGGCTCGAACATTTGATTATCGGGCGGGAGATGTTGGCTATGTCCCATTTGCGACGGGGCATTATATTGAAAATACTGGAACAGAGCCATTATGGTTTTTAGAAATGTTTAAAAGTGATCGATTCCAGGATGTATCCTTAAATCAATGGATGGCGTTAACGCCGACAGAATTGGTGCAAAGTAATTTACAGGTCGGTCCTGAGCTGCTTGAGGCTCTCAGAAAAGAAAAATGGCCGGTTGTAAAATATCCTGGTTTTTCCTATTATCCGAAATAATTAAAGCAGGTGGGAAGTTCTCCACCTGCTTTTTGTTTAATATTGATATTTTTTGCGTGTCATTAGCAAAATAGCGATGGCTGGTATTGTACAAATGAGCATGGCTGCGAAGGACAGACCTGGTGATATTTCGTATAAATAGCCACCTAAAAATGTAAGGATGGCGGTACTTAAGCCCATAGCTAATGCAGAGTATAAACCTTGTGCATTGGGGATTTGTTCCTTTGGTAGCGCTTTTGTTAAGTAGCGAATAAAGGCAAAATGGGCTAATGCAAAGGATAGTGCGTGCAAGGTTTGAGAAGCGATAAATACCCAGACATTTGGGAACAAAAAGATAAGTAACCAACGTAGGGAAGAGCCGCTCGCTGCTAAGAGTAATAAGGATGATGAGCGCCATTTCGTCAATAACGTATCAGCCTTCATAAAGTAAAGAATTTCGCAAATAACAGCGATATTAATAATCATACCCATATAGAATGGATCAACCTGTAAATCTTCTAAATAAATATAACCGTAGCTATAATAGGAGGCATGTGCACCCTGTAGCAAGATTACGATGAATAAAACAATCGGGAAGCCTTTGATAGTCCATAGTGTTTTCATCGACAATGATTTTGCACGCTGTTCTTTTGTTGGTACTACGAGTAATTCCTTTGGTGTTGCTAATTGTTGCATAAGTAACATGCCCACCAACCCTATAATCATGCTCCAGAAGATGATGTTCTTTCCAAAAACGCCTGTCAGCATACTAATAATTAAAACAGCGATGACAAAGCCAAATGAACCATAGGAACGGCTTTTACCATAATGAATATTGCCATACTGCACAAGCGTAGCGGCACTGCTTTCCACAGCAGGTAATAGTGCTGGGTAAAAAACACTAAATAAAATGGTCACGATTAATAATGCTGTAAAGCCTGTGCTTGGAATATAGAGCAAGGCAGTTAGCAACGAGCCTATTGCTAAAATTGTAATGAGTCGTTTATTGTGTACGTATTTTGCAAGTGTTGGGAAGAAGAAGAGATTGGATGTGGCACGAGCTAGGAGCCCACAGCCCATCACTACACTTGCATGCGAGACGGTTAGATGTTTCGCATCCACCAGCCAACCTGTCCAGTAGGGTAAGAAAATGCCCCAAGTGATAAAAAATGTAAAGAAATTCTGAGAAAGCCATCGTTGATTGTTCATATAATTTCCGTACCTCCATTAACTATGTTGAATAATAGCATGTTCATCGCTACAATAATGTGAGATATCTCATATTTTTTATAGGAGAGAGTAAAAAATGCATATTTTAACAGCTGAAGCCCGTACCCATTATCTTGAAAAATATCCGATTGATGATTTTTTCTCATTTGATATCAATCCCTATTTAGAAGTCCGCCAGTTTGACAAGGGGGAGTGGATCTTCCAGGAAGGCTCCTTTCCAGACACCGTGTATTACATGATAGAAGGAAAGGCGAAGCTCTATATGACACATAAAAATGGGAAGGTTTCACTTATTGAATACCTAGAGGCTCCTCTTTTTATGGGGGAAATTGAATTGTTAAACGAGGCTAGGTATACAAAGGGGATACAAACCGTCACCAAAACAATTTGCTATTCGATTACACAGTCATGTAAGGAGAAGTTACTTGCGGATGCTTTGTTTTTACGTAGACTTTGTGTATTTTTAGGGGAAAAAGCGACAAAAATGACATCTAAATATACACAAAATCAGGCCTATCCGCTGGAAAATCGCTTAGCAGCCTTTATCCAATTATCAGCCGACCAAGGTGTCTACAAGGAAAAACATACGGAAATCTGCGAATATTTAGGGGTCTCTTATCGCCATTTACTATATGTCTTGGCACAGTTTTGTGAAGAGAGGATATTGGAAAAGCGTAAGACAGGCTACCAAATTATTGATAAAAATCGTCTCGCACAACTGGCACAGGAAGTACTATGAAAACAACCATTCCATAAAGGTTGTCTATTAGTGCAGATCAGCTGAGGGAATTAATTCAATTTTATAAGTTATAAATTAAAAAGGATTTGACTTCTTTAAATGAAGTCAAATCCATTTTTGTTGTATTCACTTTTTTTAATTAACCAGCGAGCGATATCCTTACCACTATGGTAAAAGTCCACTTCATTTACCTTGTTTTTTTGGATGGAGAGGTCAGGGATGTTTTCTAAAACGTCAAAAGGTAAAACACCGATACATAAATGATTATTTGTTGGAAAATCTCCTTGTTGCTTACTGCCACTTTGTATCGATTCACTATGCTTGTTCATTGAGTTTTGTGTCATATGGAATGCAAGTAGTTCTCCTTGTGCCAATGCTGTGCTTGATGAGTAACCAGTACTTTTCATTCAACATGCCCCCTTTTGTCGTTACAGTTATTGTACAAGACTAAGTGGGAAAATAGCCGTTATTTACAAGGCTTTTACAATAACTTTAAGGTTCATGGAAAATTTAGTGATTTGTAACCGTATTCATACCATTATGGGATAAAAACCATAGAAAACTGATATAAATTCTTTTTAAAAAACTCATACTCAAACTATTGTGAATTTTTCTAACACGAAGTATTATTGTAATTAGATTTAACGTGAAAGTTTTCACAAAGTCGCGAAATCGTTAGGAGGAATTTTTAATGAGTGCAATTCGAGTAGGTATTGTAGGATATGGAAATTTAGGACGTGGTGTGGAGTATGCCATTTCACAAAATCCAGATATGGAATTAGTAGCAGTGTTCACACGACGTGATCCTTCAACAGTAAACGTAGCAAGCAATGCAAGCGTATATTTAGTAGATGACGCTGAAAAATTCCAAAACGACATTGATGTTATGATTTTATGTGGTGGTTCTGCAACAGATTTACCAGAGCAAGGTCCACATTTTGCACAATGGTTTAATACAATTGATAGCTTCGATACACATGCGAAAATTCCTGAATTTTTCGATGCTGTAGATGCAGCGGCACAAAAATCTGGTAAAGTATCTGTTATCTCAGTTGGTTGGGATCCAGGTCTATTCTCTTTAAATCGTCTACTTGGAGAATCAGTATTACCAGTTGGTACAACATATACATTCTGGGGCGATGGCCTAAGTCAAGGACATTCAGATGCTGTTCGTCGTATTGAAGGCGTAAAAAATGCTGTTCAATACACATTACCGATAAAAGAAGCGGTAGAACGAGTTCGTAACGGTGAAAACCCTGAACTAACAACACGTGAAAAACATGCACGTGAATGTTGGGTTGTATTAGAAGAAGGTGCAGATGCAACAAAGGTTGAACAAGAAATTGTCACAATGCCTAACTATTTCGATGAATATGACACAACAGTGAACTTCATTTCTGAAGATGAATTTAAAGCAAATCATACTGGTATGCCACATGGTGGTTTTGTCATTCGCAGTGGTGACAGTGGTGCAAACGATAAACAAATTCTCGAATTCTCATTAAAACTGGACAGTAATCCAAACTTTACATCTAGCGTATTAGTGGCTTATGCACGTGCAGCACACCGTTTAAGTCAAGCGGGTGATAAAGGGGCGAAAACAGTATTTGATATCCCATTCAGCCTACTTTCGCCAAAATCAGCTGCTGAATTACGTAAAGAATTACTATAAACGTAGCTAATAATCCCGATTATCATTGAGTTGATAATCGGGAATTTTTTTAAGCCTAATTTTTTGCTAAAGTAGGTTGCCAATGAAACGATTCATCTACATGTCTAATGCCAAATTCTAAGACTGCTTGATCAATAAAAATGGAGGCGTATTGTGTGGGAAAATGAAGTAATGCTTCCTTTATAGCAAGAATAGCCTTGCTAGTTGCCACTGTTAAATTTTCTTTCATAAATGGTACTAAGTCTTTTGGAATTGCAATAACCACATATCCATACTTCACTCAAATTCCTTTGCTCGGTAAAGCAGTTCCATTATAATCGGAACTCGTATAATCTCTATATTTAAAGGCGGTTCATTTAGCCACTTTCCTTCTAAATTTTAGTAATATAACAGGATACTAAAATTGGGAAGAAAATACCCACTAAATTCTACTTCCATCCCTCAAACAAAAAATGGGGATAAAATCTATAAAAATACATAAAAAATATGGTAAACTGTCAATAATTTAATAATCTGAATTTTTGTAGAAATTTTTGTAACCTTACAAAATATGGAGGTTATGTTTATATGACAGCAGATATTATTATTCAATCAAAATGTATGGCCCCCAATCCATCCACGCATTGTATTAATAGAGCAACACTAATGCGAACGCTAAAGAAAAGTCATCATCATACTTGTACTTTCTTGCATAGTGGAGCAGGGTACGGTAAAACAACCATTCTAACTCAATTTCTTGCAACCGAATCAAGTACGTTTTCTTGGTATAGTATTTCTGATGAAGATGATAATTTATTACCCTTTTTGAGGCACCTCTTTTTTAGTATACAGCGCGTCGTACCGAATTTTGGTCATACATTTGATGGGTGGAACCAATTATCGCGCTTTCCAAAAATGGATGAGCTCAATCGATGGTATAAGCTTTTTGTCAATTGCCTCTGCGATCTAGACGAGCCTCTTCTCATCGTGATTGACGATTTTCACCTAGTAGATCATGTTTTTCCTATTAATTATTTCATGGAAAAAATCATTGAATTTGCTCCACCCAGCATTCATTTTATTTTGGCTTCCAGAATACTACCCAATTGGGATATTATGAGGAAATTAAAACTACAAAAAAGATGGCTCGTTATAAAAGAGGACGAACTGGCATTTTCAACTGAGGAGATTGCGGTGTTTTTTGAAGAATATGTAGATGTACATTTATCCGAGGCTGAAATGAAAAAAGTATTAGAGATCACTGAAGGCTGGGCCATTAGCATTTCCTTATTGGCAGAGCAATGGCATCATGCTTCGCTAGATCATTGGCTGACGATTCCCACAAATGAGCTATTCACATATTTATCAGAGGAAGTTTATAGTAGGATGACTGCTACTGAGCAGGAGACCATCTTAAAATTAGCGATTTTTCCTACCTTTTCTGCGGAGCTATTGAAAGCGTTTTATGGCGCTGAGATTGCGCAAATGCTGAATGTATTAACTCAGCGTCATTTATTTATCCAACCTGTGACAACAGATGGCTTCTATCGTTTTCATGCATTGTTTAGTCGATTTTTAGAAATGAAATGGCGACAGTATCCAACACAACATGCGGACCTTCATAAACAAGCAGCATTGTATTATGTAGAACATCAAAATATTCAAGCTGTCCTGTATCATGCCTTTAAAACGAATGATCATCATTTTTGCGGAGAGCTCCTACAGCTTCATGCAGAATCAATCGTACGGGCTGGTCAATTTGAATGGTTGCTCGAAAAAATCAATCGATTTAGTGCACGGGAAAAAGATAAATTTTATAAATTAAATTATTTTGAGGGTGAATGTCATCGCTACCGAGCTTATTATGAGAAAGCGAAACAATCCTATGAAAAATGTGCAATCCTCGCACAGCAGCAGCGGGATCACCTATTTATGACAAAGTCACAAGCTGGGATAGCCCATATTTACTTAGACACCATTCAACCTGCTTTAGCAGAGCCATATCTCGAGAAAGCATTAGAGCTAGCGAAACATACACCATTGCGCAAAGAGGAATTACTAGAACTTCAACGGCAATACGCTGAAAATTTAGTGAATCTAGGGAAGGCCAAGGGTGCACAGCTCTTTATGGAGGACGTCGCATTGCCAGAGGATGTCATACAGCGAGCAAATGTTGATGTACGTGTTTTACTACGAACAGGACAACTACGGGAGGCTAAGGAGTTATTAGCGCAGCGTCTTGAATTACCGCCTCAGCTTGTTGCAACCCATCGAGAAAGTGAACTGCTGGCAGCTTTCGTTTATGCACTGTTAGGTCAAGGCAAAGAAGCCTGGTATGCTGCCCAGCATGGCATTCGAAGAGGAAAAAAAGAGAAGTCTATTTTCATAGAGGCGGTTGGCTATATCAGAAAGGCTCATGCCCTGCTGTTAATGGATTTTCCAGATCATTATGGGGCATGTCAAGCCTATGAAAAAGCGTTGACCCTCATGAATGCCATTAATATTTCTCGTGTGAAGGCGGAGCCATATATGGGGTTAGCCATTGTCAAACATTTGTTAGGAGATATGGTAGCGGCTAAAAAATACTTAGCACTGGGCTTACAGGAAACGGAGCAAGTTCAAGATGCTTGGATGACAGCGCTTATTCTTTTAGCAGAAGTAAAAATAATACTTTCTGAGCAAGAAATAGGGAGAGCGAAGCAATTATTAAAGAAGACACAGCAACTATTTCAGGAGTGCGGTGATCGCAATGGCTTGATGCATGTCTTATTTTATCAATCAATGATTGCCCTGAAAGAGTGTAATAAGAAGCCGTTTCAACAGTATTTTCAACAGTTTGCACAACTATGTGTCTCAAATGGCTATGAATACTTCTTACAAAGGCCAACGATACTTGGTCCGAGCAATCGAATGGTTTTTTACGAGCTATTGCAATTTAGTCAAAAATGCCAGATGAAGCATCCAGCTATATTAGCATTGCAAAATTATTTTCAGGTCGAGGATAGTATTAGTTATCCGCATGATGAAATACAGATAAATCTTTTCGGGAGTTTAAATTTAATTCGTTCACAACGAAAGCTAGAAGACAAAGAATGGCAACGTGATAAATCAAAGGAATTATTCGTATATCTCTATTGCCATCGCCATCGCTTTACACCAAAGGAAGAAATAGCACAGGCATTATGGCCAGATCGTAGTGTCGAGTCCTTGGATCGTGATTTTAAGGTGGTGTTAAATACGTTACTTAAAGTGTTGGAGCCGCAACGACATGCAAGACAAGAGAGCTTTTTCATTCAGCGGAAAAATAATATGTATCAGTTACAAAATATTGCTTTTCTCCAAATTGATGTTGAACGTTTTCACTATTATTACAGCTTAGGAATCGACGAATTTGATCCACAGCTGTCCAATGAGTGGCTCTTATTAGCGGAAGCGAGCTATACGGATGCGCTCTATGCGGAAAAAAAGCAAATCGACTGGCTAACGCAGGACCGTGAAAAGCTACAATTTTTATATATCGAAGTCTTGGAACGACTAGCACAAAATGCAACAAGGCAACAGCAATATAAAAAAGCCATTTTTTTCGCAGAAAAGATGCTACGTGAGGATGCACTCTGGGAAGAAGCGTATCGCCTGCTCATGTACAGCCACTACCAACTCCATAATCGTTCTCTTGCCTTAAAATGGTATGAAAAATGTGTCCAGCAATTACAACAGGAGCTAAACACAACCCCGATGGAATCCACCATGACGGTCTATGACTTGATAATGGGTTAGTCAGTGTTGTTTAGGCTAAGCGAAGTGATTCGAACTGCTCCTAAGTAATATGAAAGTGCTCCTATTGAGGGGAGGCCCGCTCCTAAGAGTAGACAAAGCGCTCTAATTAAGGGAATAGCCGCTCATAAACCATGTCAACTCGCTCCAACAGTGGCGTAGTCTAATATAAACTAGAAAAAAATGTAACCTATTTGGAGGAACAACAATGCCATTTTGTCAGACAAATAAAGCGAAAATTTACTACGAAATAATTGGAACAGGGATACCTATCATCATGCTACATGGTTTTTCTCCTGATCATCGTTTGATGAAGGGCTGTATGGAGCCTGTTTTTAAAAAACGTGAAGGGTGGAAACGTATTTATCTGGATCTTCCGGGAATGGGAAAAACAACAGACTATTCATCAATTCAAAACTCGGATGAAATGCTAGAAGCGATTATCGAATTGATACACACAATCATTCCACAAGAATCGTACTTGTTGGTTGGTGAATCTTATGGTGGCTATTTAGCGCGCGGTATTATGAGGAAATCAGTGGATCAACTTTTAGGTACTGCCTTTATTTGCCCTCTCATCATTCCTGAAAAAGAACAACGTACGGTGCCACCGCATTGTATTGTACAAGCAGACACCGCTTTTTTATCAACATTAAGTCAGCAGGAGCAAGATGATTTTATGGCTAATCAAGTTGTCTTAAATGCCTATAATTGGGAGCGCTATTCAACAGAGGTGTTGGTAGGGTGTAATCTAGCAGATCAGACATTTTTAGAAAAAATTCAGCAAAGCTACAGATTTTCCTTTGCCGTTGACGAAAAGTCCTTTGATAAGCCAAGTCTCTTTTTGCTGGGTAAACAAGATTCTGTGGTTGGCTATAAGGACGCGTTTTCACTTCTAGAGAAGTTTCCCAGAGCAAGCTTTGCCATTTTAGATAGAGCAGGCCACAATTTGCAGATCGAGCAACCTGAATTGTTTACCGAGCTGATGAGTGAATGGTTGAATCGTGTAGAGGGAGCGATGGATTAAAGTGATACTTGCAAATGATAAATTATTTTTAAGAGAATTCAGGCAGCAAGACTGGGTTGATGTGCATAAATATGCCTCTCAGGAGGTTGTTTGTAGGTATCAAACATGGGGACCGAATTCAGAAGAGGATACAAAAGAATTCATTCAGGATGCTCTCGATGAAGCAACACAAACACCAAGGGAACGATATGTTTTTGCTATTATTCATCAAGAAACATTAATAGGTGCGGTAGAAATCATGATTAGGGATTTTGTAAATGAAGTCGGGGAAATTGGCTATATCGTGAACCCTGATTATTGGGGTAAGGGAATAGCAACGCAGAGTGCTAAATTGATGATGACTTTCGGCTTTGAAACATTAAAGCTCCATCGTATTTATGCAACATGCGACCCTCGAAATATTGGATCATCCAAAGTATTAGAGAAAATAGGAATGTCAAAGGAAGGAATATTACGTGAAAACATGTTAATGAAAGATGGCGTTTGGCGAGATTCATTATTGTATAGTATGTTGAAACAAGAATGGTTATCATGAAGCGTACGATTAAAAGTCATCTTATTTAGGGGTATAAAGCTATGCGGAAGGAAAAGAGCAACAAGAATCCGATGTATCACTGCAATTAAATGCAGTAGTGAATGAGAAAAAAATTATAAGAAAAATAGATGTGGACTCTAAAAAGCAAGAATGTTGATTTCTAAACATTCTTGCTTTTTGTTTTAAGAAATGTTGTTTAGTTGCCATTCTGCTTCGCTCCATTTTCGGGACAGAGCTAGGTGGCTCATATTTGAGCTATCTAGCTTGTAACTAATTTGTAACTGGACTTTTATATAGTGTTGTCATAGCAAGAAAGCGCTTTCTAGGGAGCTTATTTTGAAGGGGGATATGGGATGAGGAAGCAGTGGTATTGGTTTCTTTTAGTGATGTTGGCTGTGGTGTTGGTGGCTTGTAATGGGGATACGAAAGACGGCGCAACGGAAGCGGATTCTTCTGATGGGGAGGCGAAGGCGGTTACTGCGGAAGGCGGCACAATTAAGATTGGTGTGCTTGCATCGTTAACTGGGGCGCTTGAGTCATATGGGAAGCAGACGCAGCGAGGATTTGATTTAGGAATTGAGTATGCAACAGGGGGCACGATGGAGGTCAATGGTAAGAAAATAGAAATTGTATATGAGGATACCGAAACAAAGCCAGAGGTGGCTGTGCAAAAAGCGACAAAGCTTTTAGAAGATGATCAGGTTGATTTTTTAGTGGGCTCTTCAAGCTCGGGTGATACGCTCGCTGTTCTACCGCTTGCCGAGGAGTATGAAAAAATTATGGTGGTAGAGCCTGCAGTGGCTGACAGTATTACAGGTTCAGAGTTCAATGAGTATATTTTCCGAACAGGTCGTAATTCATCACAGGATGCCTATGCGGCAGCAGCGGCTATTGCAGGCAAAGGTGTGAAGATTGCTACATTTGCGCCAGATTATTCGTTTGGCTGGGATGGTGTGAATGCCTTTAAAACGGCAGCGGAGAAATTAGGGGCTGAAATTGTACTAGAGGAGTATGCAGATCCTGCTGCAACAGATTTTACTTCCAATTTGCAAAAAGTGATTGATGCGAAGCCAGACTATTTGTTTGTGGTTTGGGCAGGAGCAAATTCACCATGGAATCAAATTGCAGATCTTAAAATTCAAGAAAAGGGCATTAAAATTTCGACGGGTGCACCGGATATTATTGCGCTTCAATTTATGAATCCATTGGTTGGGATGGAAGGCTTCTCGGTGTATTATCATACACTTCCTCAAAATGATGTCAATCAATGGTTAGTAGATGAACATCAAAAACGTTTCAATGAAGTGCCCGACTTATTTACGCCTGGCGGCATGTCTGCGGCGATTGCTATTGTGGAGGCATTGAAACAATCGGATGGGGATGCAGACGCCAACAAGTTAATCGACGTTATGGAAGGTATGTCCTTTGAAACACCAAAAGGGACAATGACATTCCGTGAAGAGGATCACCAGGCTCTACAATCCATGTATTCGATTCGCTTAGAGCAACAAGATGGTGTGGATTATCCAGTACCAGTACTTATTCGGGAGCTTAGTCCTGAAGAGACAGCACCGCCCGTTATGAATTAAAGAATTGAGAGGCAGCATAGCTGTCTCTCTACATAAATGTGAGAAGGAAGGGAGTAGAGAATGGAGCCTATATTATATACAGATAATTTAACAATTCGTTTTGGGGGACATACGGCTGTAGATGGCGTTAATTTTCAAATGCCTGAGAAGCATTTAAAGTCCATTATTGGGCCGAATGGTGCTGGGAAAACAACCTTCTTTAATTTGATTAGTGGTGAGCTAAAGCCAACTACGGGTGATGTTTATTTTAAAGGGCAATCACTTGCACAAAAGTCGGCCATTGAAAGAACTCGAATGGGATTGGGACGATCTTTTCAGATTACCAATGTTTTTCCAAACTTAACGGTTCTCGAAAATGTTCGTTTAGCCGTCCAATCCAAGGAGAGAATTCGTTATCAGCTATTCCGCCATTACAAAAGCTATCAGGCGATTACGGACAAAGCGGAGGAGTTATTGGCACTTGTGTTACTCGACAATAAACGAGATGCCCTGACAACAATGCTATCCCATGGAGAGAAAAGAAAGCTTGAGATTGCCATGCTACTCGCGTTAGATACAGAAATTCTACTGCTCGATGAACCCACTGCAGGGATGTCATTAGAGGAAGTACCTACGATTTTAGAAATTATTCGAAGCATAAAACAGCAGGGGGATAAAACCATTTTGCTCATTGAACACAAAATGGATATGATTTTGGATTTATCGGATTCTATTATGGTGTTGTTCAATGGTCAGCTATTAGCAGATGGCTCACCAGAGGAAATTATGAATAATGATACTGTGCAACATGCATATTTAGGAGGGCTGTACGATGACCACCTTACTGACATTAAATGAGGTTCACACGCATATTGGTCAATATCATATTTTGCAGGGCGTTAATTTTGAAGCGAAGGAGGGGCAGGTTACTGTACTGCTCGGACGCAATGGCGCAGGGAAAACGACCACCCTGAAAACAATAATGGGTTTAACGCCTGCAACAAAGGGTGACATTGCCTTTCGCTCCCAATCGATTAAAAAAAGTCCTACCTATAAGGTGGCGAAATTAGGAATCGGCTATGTACCTGAAAATCAAGGGATTTTTGCAGATTTAACGGTAGAGGAAAACATGAAGGTAGCGATGCGCAAGGAGGATACAGCCACATTAGAGCGACAGCAATATGTGCTAGAGCTGTTTCCTGACTTAAAGAAGTTTTGGAAAAAGGCTGGTGGGCATTTATCCGGTGGTCAAAAGCAAATGCTGTCCATGGCTAGAGCCTTTATCAATGATAGCCAATTAATATTGATAGATGAGCCTTCCAAGGGACTTGCTCCGATAGTTGTGGAAAAAGTGATGGAATCGATTGTGGAAATGAAAAAGAAAACGTCCATTGTTCTAGTGGAGCAAAACTTTATAATGGCTAGTCGAATTGGTGATACCTATACATTAATCGATGATGGTAGAACAGTAAATTCGGGCAATATGCAGGATTTGATTGATGATGAAGAGCTAAAACGCAAGTATCTTGGCATTGGATAGAGGGGGGTGACTATCATTGGAGCTATTGGTCAATTTAATTATTAATGGCTTGGCCACTGGGATGTTAATTTTTCTGTTAGCAGCTGGTTTGACATTAATTTTCGGTTTAATGGATGTATTGAATTTTGCGCATGGTGGGCTCTTTGTTTGGGGGGCCTATGCGGGCATCTTTACCTATATGTTGACAGAAAGTTTTATCGTTGGGATTATAGGCGCGATTGTGACTGGAGCGTTGCTTGGACTGCTGACAGAGAAATTCATTATTACGCCTGTTTACGGCAATCATATTCAGCAAATTTTAATTACCTTAGGGCTGATGCTCGTTTTGCAGGAGCTTATTAAGGTGGTCTTTGGACCAAATGGGGTGGCAGTAAAAACACCAAGTTATTTAGCAGGAAGCTGGGAAATTGGTGATGTGATCATCATTAAATATCGTTTATTTATTATTGTCATAGGGTTTGTGATTTTTGGTATTTTCCAATACATGCTGAAGCGCACGAAGATTGGCTTGATCGTTCGGGCTGGGGTGCAGGATAAGGAAATGGCGCAGGCTCTCGGTATTCATATTAAGCGTGTATTTTTATACGTCTTTATGGTGGGCGCTGCTCTGGCGGCACTTAGTGGCATGTTGATGGCTCCCTATTCAGGTGTGATTTATGCGGAGATGGGCATGGAGTATGCCATTTTAGGCTTTATTGTTGTGGTAATTGGCGGTATGGGTAGTTTTTCCGGCTCCTTGCTTGCAGCGATTTTAGTAGGGCTAGCAGGTAGCTTTATGGCTTATTATGTCCCTGTGCTGTCACTGGCGGTCAATATGATTTTAATGGCCGTCGTTTTAATTTTCCGTCCTCAGGGGCTGTTTGCGATGCGAAAGGAGCGGACATCATGAACAACAAAATATCTTTACGTACTTTCGCTTTTTTCCTGTTACTTGTCATTTTTATTATCCTTCCTTTTGTCAATGATTCAAGGACACTACTTATTTTACTCACACAAATCTTTATTTTTGGGATATTGGCAATGAGCTATGATATTTTACTAGGCTATACAGGCATCGTCTCCTTTGGGCACGCCATGTTCTTCGGCATTGGTGCCTACACAACAGCAGTCATGCTTAAGCAGATGGATCACACACTCTTGATCTTTGTACTGTCCATCGTGATTGGTATGCTACTAGCAGGCTTCATTAGCTTTTTAGTAGGTTTATTAACCTTACGCTTAAAAAGTCATTTTTTTGCGATGCTGACGCTAGCCTTTTCGGGGTTATTTTTAGTCTTAGCTGAAAAGTGGCGCTCTGTTACGTATGGCAATGATGGCTTTACATTCAGAGCACCTGATCTATTTAGAGATCGAATGACCTTCTATTTCTTTGTGCTAGCAAGCTTGGTTGTCATCTTTTTGGCGCTCTACCGCTTTGTTAATTCACCAACAGGTCGTATTTTAATTGCCGTTCGTGAAAATGAACAGCGGACGAAATCATTAGGCTTTAATACGTTGCACTATAAAGTCATTGCCTCAGTTGTGGCAGGCATTGTAGCAAGTTTTGCTGGCTCCTTATATGCAGTGTCATTGCGCTTCGTTAACACGAGTGTGATGGCCATGGATATTACGCTGGATGCATTGTTAATGACGATTATCGGTGGGGTTGGTACTTTAGTGGGGCCGTTATTAGGCTCGGCGGTCATTGAATATGCGCAACATGCACTGTCAGGGCTTGCACGAGATTATCCTATTTTTGAACGTTGGATTATCTTCTTCGGGATTCTCTATATTTTAGCCGTTATCTTCTTCCCAAAAGGTATTATTGGCTCATTAAGATTGCTCTTTTGGAAGTGGCGAGGAAGGCTAAAGCAACGAAAAACGACAGGTCCCTTGCCTCAGGAAAAGGAGCGATTTGAATGACAGTTGGTATTGTTAGTACAGGTATTTATCTACCTCAACAGAAGATGGCATCGCAGGAAATTGCGGCTCTTTCCAATATTCCTGAGGCCATTATCCGTCAAAAAATGGGCATTCATGAAAAGCCAATTCCTGATAAGTCTGATCATACCGTGCAAATGGGTATCTGGGCAGCACAGGAGGCGATTCAAAAGGCAAATATAGACCCTAAGGATATTGATGTTGTCATCTATATGGGGGAGGAACATAAGGAATATCCACTCTGGACAGCCTCCATTAAAATGCAGGAGGAGCTTGGTGCTGTTAATGCATGGGCATTTGATGTGCAATTACGCTGCGGCACTACAATTATGGCGCTGAAAGTGGCGAAAAGCCTAATGGCCTCAGATGACACGATACGAACCATTCTGTTAGCAGGTGGTTATCGCAATGTTGATTTTATCGATTACAGCAATCCACGAACGCGCTTTATGTACAATTTAGCGGCTGGTGGAGGGGCCATGTTATTACAAAAAAACTATGAAAAAAATTTGCTACTAGAGGCAGATATTATAACGGATGGTTCTTTCTCAGAGGATGTAGTCGTGCCAGTCGGGGGAACGAAAAATCCATTAACCCCAACCCATTTAACCGAAAATTTATATAAGCTTGACGTTTTGGACCCCATTGGGATGAAGGAGCGGCTAGAACAAAAATCTTTAAGCAATTTTTTGAAGGTCATTCGCAGTTCTTTAGCGAAAAGTGGATACAGTGACGATCAGCTAGATTATTTAGCGATGTTGCATATGAAAAGATCTGCACATGATTATATTTTAACGGAGCTTGGCTTACAGCAGGAGCAGTCTATTTATTTGCAAGACTATGGACATATAGGTCAGATCGATCAAATATTGTCCCTACAGCTAGCACAGGAGCAAAACCAAATTCAAGCAGGCGATATTGTGATGCTTGTTAGTGCTGGCATTGGCTATGTATGGGGAGCTATCACAATACGTTGGGGATAAGGGGGAAATGGCATGGTAAAAACGATTCAACTAGCAAATGGAGAAACAATGGCCTATCGCAAGCGATCAGGTGGAGGTCATCCTTTAGTGTTGGTACATGGCAATATGACATCTTCTAAGCATTGGGATATTCTGATGGATGCTTTAGACGAGAAATACACCATTTACGCGATAGATTTACGTGGTTTTGGTGAATCATCCTATCTTAAGCCAATCACTGCTATTAAAGATTTTAGTGATGATGTCAAACTATTTGTGGATGCACTGCAACTGCAAAGCTTTGATATGATTGGCTGGTCAACAGGTGGAGCTGTCTGTATGCAGTTTGTAGCAAATTATCCAGGACACTGTCAACGACTAATTTTACTTGCGTCTGCTTCTACACGTGGTTATCCATTTTACACGGATTTAGGAACAGGCGATCCAGCCTCCTTTAAGCGAGCCTATCATTATGAGGAGGTATTGGTGGATACATCCAAAACAAAGCTTATTCAAGGCTTCTACGATGAAAAAAATGCGGAAGGCTTACAGTCTATATGGAATGCATTAATTTATACGCATCATCGACCAAACGAGGGAAAATATCAAGAATATGTAGAAGATATGCTTACACAGCGCAATTTAGCAGAAGTATATCATGCACTCAATACATTTAATATAAGCGCTGTTGACAATGAGGTGGCAAAAGGCTCTCGGGAGGCCATGCTGCTTCATATCCCAATTTTAGTGCTCCGAGGGGATCGTGATTTGGTGATTACAGAGGAGATGAATGCAGAGATATTACATGATTTAGGCAAAACAGCACAGTTTGTAAGCCTAAAAAATTGTGGGCATTCGCCTTTGGTCGATGATTTAGCACAATTGACAGCTGAAATTGAAGCTTTTTTAGAAATTGGAGGAAGACAGTATGCGTTTGAACAATAAAGTGGCTATCATTACAGGCGCTGCAAATGGTATTGGCTATGCGGCTGCTGAGCGTTTTATCGAGGAGGGGGCATGGGTGTTTATCGCCGATTATGACGATAAAGCAGGCATTCTAGCAGCACAACAACTAGGCGAAAATGCTGTATTTATACAAGTAGATGTTGCAAGTAGAGAGAGCGTTAATCAGCTGGTGACGGCAGTGATCGAACAGGCAGGACGGATTGATATTTTAGTGAATAATGCGGGGATTACAAGAGACGCGATGCTGACAAAAATGACGGAGGATCAATTTCAGCAGGTACTAGATGTCAATTTGACAGGTGTCTTCCATTGTACACAGGAGGTCATTCCCTATATGGTGGCAGCAGGTGGAGGCAAAATTATAAATACATCCTCAGTTAGTGGAGTATATGGCAATGTTGGTCAAACCAATTATGCAGCGACAAAAGCAGCGATTGTAGGTATGACAAAAACATGGGCGAAGGAATTAGGGCGTAAGGGGATTAATGTTAATGCAGTGGCACCTGGCTTTACAGAAACAGATATGGTCAAAAAAATGCCTGAAAATATTTTGGCTCAAATGCGATCAATCGTCCCCCTACAACGCCTAGGGACACCACGTGATATTGCCAATGCCTATTTATTTTTAGCATCTGATGAGGCCTCCTATGTTCATGGGCATACTCTGCATGTGGATGGCGCAATTATGATGTGATAGGGGGTAGTCAAGATGTTTGTTGAGCAAGAATGGATTTTAAAACGTGCAGCTTTAACACCTCACCACATCGCCTTGATTAATTTAACATCAAAGGAACAATGGACCTACCAGCAATTATCTGAGGAAATCGGCAAATGGAGTCAATTTTTCGAACGGCAGCAGCTACAAAAGGGAAGTAGAGTCGCTGTTTTTGCGAAAAATCATATCCAATTGTTTGCTGTTTTATTTGCCTGTGGGCTACGTGGGCTCATTTATGTGCCGTTAAATTGGCGCTTAAGCAAGGAGGAGCTAACACAAATTTTGGAGGATGCGACTCCTGCTATCCTATTATACGAAGAGGATAGTCATTGTCCCTTAGTTTTAGAAAAAATGTTTTCACTTTATGTTAGCCAGCATGAGAAGGAGATACAACCAAGTAGGCAAGACGTGGATGTGAATGATCCATGGTTAATGATTTATACAGGAGGCACGACGGGTCAGCCAAAGGGGGTAGTGTTATCCTTTCAGTCGGTCAATTGGAATGCCATGAATACTATTATTAGCTGGGGTTTACATGCTCAAGATCGGACATTAAATTATATGCCGATGTTTCATACTGGTGGCTTAAATGCTTTATGCATCCCCTTACTGATGGCGGGAGGAACCGTCATTATTGGCGATAAATTTGATGCAGAAGAGGCACTACAAGCAACGAACCAATATCAAACGACAATTTCTCTTTTTGTGCCAACTATGTATCAAGCAATGATTGCTACGAAGTATTTTCAGGAAAATCAATTTCCTTCCATGAAGGTATTTTTATCTGGCGGTGCCCCGTGCCCTCATCCTATTTACGATGCTTTTTATAATAAGGGATTATTTTTTAAAGAGGGATATGGTTTAACAGAAGCAGGACCCAATAATTTTTATATTGACCGAGAGCGTGCCTATGCAAAAAAGGGGGCTGTCGGGAAAAGCATGCAATTCAATGAAGCTAAAATCATCAGTCATACAGGAAAAAGTTGTGCACCTGGAGAAGTAGGAGAGCTATTGGTAAGAGGGAAGCATATGTTTCGCTTTTACTGGAATAACAAGCAAGAAACTGCCAATATCCTGCAAGATGGCTGGTTGAAAACAGGGGATTTAGCGATGATGGATGCGGAAGGCGATTTTTATATTGTTGGGCGTAGAAAAGAAATGATAATTTCAGGTGGTGAAAATATCTATCCTCAGGAAGTAGAACAATGTCTACTACGGCATCCAGATGTGCGGGAGGTGGCCGTGATTGGTGTAGGTGATGACTATTGGGGTGAGATCGTGACAGCTTTTATTGTTTGTCCCCACCAAGTAGCCTCTCTAATAGATGATCTTAATGAGCTATGTCATCAACAATTAGGACGTTATAAGATTCCAAAACAAATGATTTTCTTAGACGAACTACCAAAAACAAGCGTTGGTAAAATCGATAAAAAGGCATTGTATAGGCTTGTCGACTCATCGATCTGTTAAGTATGATGAGAAGGAAGAAACGCTCGTCTTTCTAAATCCGAAATAAGAGAGGGACACATAAATGGCCCACGCATTAGTTATTGGTGGAACAGGGATGTTGGCTGACACATCCTGTTGGTTAGTGAATGATGGCTACCATGTCTCAGTAATTGGACGTAGTGCCCATCGAATGGAAGATTTGCGAAATAGAACAACCAAACCCGCACTTCTAACGCCGATTTTAGTTGATTATTGTAATATAGCCTTATTAAAAAAGAAGCTAGAAGAAACGCTTAAGCATAATGGGCCCATTGAATTGGTCGTTGCTTGGATTCATTCCTATGCGGATACTACATTAGAGAACATCTCCAATGTAATTTCAATAGAGAATAACGGGGAATGGAAACTGTTTCATGTGTTGGGGAGTAAGGCGAATTTAAGTGAAGTCCAAGAGAAATTGAAGCTCCCTGCTCGTTCGCAATACAGGCAAATCCAGCTAGGTTTTATGATGGAAGAAGGTCATGCGAGATGGCTTACGCATGAGGAAATATCGCAAGGTGTCGTTGCTGCTATTCAACAGGATCAACCTATCCATATTGTCGGGACGCTACAACCTTGGGAAAAGCGACCATTATAAACTAACTAACCTTCGTCTAACTAGATGGACGAAGGTTTTTACTTATCTCCATTATCAGTTTGTTGTAGATGTCTACATAATTGTGAGGGATAGTTAGGTTTGTGTGAAAAACGTCAGGATCAAGCAACTTTCTTCTCCTTACCTTTTACTTAGTATAACAAAATCATTTCCATATAACTTATCCTTATTTACTCACATCTCTTCCCATCAGACCGACATATCAGTAAAATAGAGTAGGTTAGGGGGATTACATGTGAAAGATCAACGCTTTAAAATAGCGCATCGAGAGGCGCTTATCGGAATTGGACTCGTCCTAGTCAACTTTGCGATTTGGTTTGGCTTTGCCTATGGATTAGGTTCAGGAGATCCAAGAAATTATACGTATGTATTTGGTTTTCCTGCCTGGTTTTTCTATAGCTGTATCGCTGGGACAGGCTTTATGATCCTTCTTATCTGGATTGTGATGAAACTCTTTTTCAAAGAGGTACCATTCGATGATGAGGAGGTGGATCGCTAATGCATTGGCAAGTTGTATTTCCATTGCTATTATTTTTAATTATTATTTTTGGAATCGGTATTTGGGCCAATAAGCATGTCCGCTCCTCTAATTCATTCCTGCAGGAGTATTTCCTAGGTGGTCGTGAAATGGGTGGTTTTATCCTTGCAATGACGATGATTGCTACATATGGCAGTGCGAGTAGTTTTATCGGAGGACCGGGTGTAGCCTATACAAAAGGACTTGGGTGGGTATTACTGGCAATGGCTCAGCTACCAGCAGGTTATTTTGTACTCATGATTTTAGGGAAAAAATTCGCCATTATTGCTCGTCGTTACCAGGCCATTACGTTAATCGACTTTTTACGTGAACGCTACAAAAGCCATGTCATTGTTATTTTATCAGCCATTAGTATCATTGTTTTCTTATTTT
Source organism: Lysinibacillus sp. BS3 (assembly GCF_039614735.1). Classification (NCBI taxonomy): domain Bacteria; kingdom Bacillati; phylum Bacillota; class Bacilli; order Caryophanales; family Bacillaceae; genus Lysinibacillus; species Lysinibacillus sp. BS3. The sequence goes on from NZ_CP154860.1 coordinate 247,182, forward strand.
CGGCTATGATGGCTCAATGGGTTGGGGGTGCACGCTTAATTGAGTCATTAACTGGCTTAAGCTACACAGCAGCACTGTTTATTTTTGCGATTTCCGTGTTAGTATATGTGATTATCGGAGGCTTTCGTGCGGTTGCACTTACAGATACGGTCCAAGGTTCAATTATGGTGATTGGTACAATTATTTTATTAATCGGCACGATTGTGGCAGGTGGAGGCATCGACAATATAATGGCCTCACTGGTCGCTGAAAATCCTGACTTTGTGTCACCATTTGGCGCACAAGGAGATTTAACGCCTCTGTATGTCTCAACATTTTGGATTCTCATTGGTGTAGGGGTTGTAGGACTTCCGCAAATTGCGGTTCGTGCGATGAGCTATAAGGATTCCAAAAGTATGCATCAAGCGATTCTTATTGGCACGATTGCCATAGGGACAATCATGTTTGGCATGCATTTAATTGGGGTGTTAGCCCGACCTGTCTTACCGGGCATTGAGATTGGTGATAAAGTCATGCCGCTCCTGACATTGAAGGTATTACCGCCATTTTTAGCAGGAATCGTTTTAGCTGCACCAATGGCTGCGACAATGTCTACGGTTAATGCTTTACTAATGCTTGTCAGCTCTACAGTTGTCAAAGACATCTATTTAAATTATATGAAGCCGAAAGCTAGTGATGCAGAGATAAAGCGTGCAAGCTTTATTGTAACAACAGTCATTGGCCTAGCCGTTGTCATCTTTGCACTCAATCCACCTGATTTATTAGTGTGGTTGAACTTATTTGCCTTCGGTGGACTAGAGGCTGTCTTTATTTGGACAGTCGTTTTAGGATTGTATTGGAAAAAAGCGAATAAATACGGAGCGATTGCGTCAATGATTTCAGGCATGTTGTTGTATATTATGATTGATCGGTTTTATCCTTCTGTCTTTGGTATGCATACAGTCACGATACCAATTGTCGCATCCTTCTTTATTTTTGTGATTGTCAGTTTGTCCACTAGTCATAAATTTAAAAACGAAAAGCTTATGATTTAACGCCAAAACGCCACAGATTTCAAATTCTGTGGCGTTTATTTTAATGCATCATAAAATCATAGGCATTTTTCGCAAGTAATGTCATTGTAACGACAATAAATAGTGTGCGGACAAAGCCACTTCCTTTCTTGATTGCCATCCGTGAGCCAAGCATAGCCCCACCAATTTGCGCAATGCCCATGACTAGACCATAAACATAATGAATTTGACCTAAGTAGGCAAACATACAAACACCAGCCACATTACTCGCCAAATTTAAAAACTTTGCATTACCAGCCGCCTTTAAAAAATCAAAGCCTACCAGTAAGAAGCTAAAGATTAAAAACGACCCTGTGCCAGGACCAAGAAATCCATCATAAAAACCAATAGCAAATAATAGCAGCATAAATAAAAACAAATGTTTTTTAGATAGATTTTTTACGGTAGAGACGGCACCCCAATCCTTTTTAAAGATCGTATATACCCCAACAACCGCCAGCATAACAAGCATTAATGGCTTTAGTAATGCTGGATTAATCAGATGCACAGTCCAAGCACCACATAATGATCCGATAAATGCTAGTGGAAAATATTTGAGGACAGAGCGAATGTCCAGCTGGCCAGAACGATAGAAAGAAATAGAGGAAGTGAGTGAGCCCATAGCTCCTGCTAGTTTGTTCGTGGCAACAGCAGCGGCTGGATTAGGCCCAACAAATAGTAAGGCTGGTAGTGAAATTAAACCGCCCCCTCCCACTACTGAGTCAACAAAAGCCGCCAGAAATCCAAAAGAAATTAATAGTATTAGAATATGTACATCGATTTCAAACAACATATGACACCTCTTTAAATTTAGTTACTACTGAAATAGTAACTAAATTTATTTGCGCTGTAAACCCCATTTTTTCATTGGCAAATCTTCACATTGGTAGCCTATAATAAAGATAATGGAGGGATTACATGGAGGAATTAATCACCCAGCTGAAAGAAATGGGTTTTACAGAATATGAAGCAAAGGCCTATACGGCACTTGTTCAGCAAAGTCATGTCAGTGCTTATCAGGTTAGTAAAAATTCTGGCATACCACGTGCAAGAGTGTATGATATTTTAAATATCCTTGTAGAAAAGGGCATCGTGTTAAAAGAAGAGACCGCAGAACAAACGACCTATTCGGCAATGCCTGTGTCTGTGTTCTTACAGCAAATGCAACAGCGCTGGGAGTCGAATTTTACGTCTATAAGCGGGAAATTAGAGAAATTAGAGGAAAAAGTACAGGAAGCTGAGCCTAAAGTGGTCATGCTGAAGGGCAAGGAATCCATTATCAACTATTGTCAGTCACTTCTAAAGAAGGCGAAGAAAAAAGTGATGCTGTCGATGTGGGAAGATATGTATGATGCCTTACGTGAAGATTTGCAAGAGGTGGCGCTGCATGTTCCTGTTCATGGCATTACGTTGTATGTAGGAGAGCATCTCGCCTCAATTGACCAGCATAGAGCCACACATTATACAAAAAAAGCATCTACACCGCATTGGTTTATCTTATCGATAGATGGTCAGGAAATGATTTATGGTCATTCTCCATCTACCCAAGAGACGGCCTTTATCACCAATGATCCGGTTCATATTTATTTGTTAGAGGATTATATATGGCATGATGTGCTCATCAATCGGTTAGTAAAACGTGATGATCAGGAGTTAGAAGACTGGATTGCTAAGGAGCGTAAAGCTTTTTTCTTAGAATAGTCGTATAAGGAAGGGGAGTTACTTGAAAAAATTCGTGTTGCTAGGTTTAATGAGCCTACTAATGCTAGGAGCCTGTAATGCTACACCACCTACCGATCCACCAACGATTCATGAGCTAACGGTTGTCCCAGATAATGTCCAAAAAAATATCGTTTCTAATGACAGAATACAACTATTGCATGAAAAGGATGCTCCATATTACCTTGTTTATTATTCAAAAGGGAATGTATTGGCAAGTATTACAGCTGAGGGAAATAGGCTTATTATCCAGTTAGAAGAAGGCAGCGAGCAAAGGAAAGAGGCACAACCCTATGTTTTTAAAATCACCGTCAAGAATCCTGAGCTTGATACCATTGATTTGCGAATAAACGGTCAGAGTACGCCAATTGATCGTATGACCATTATGTGATAAAAGAAACCGAAATCCCTTTGATGAGATTTCGGTTTCTTTACGTGATGCCTAATAAAAGACTTTGTCTACGTTATATTTAGAGCGGAAAGTATTAATCGCATATGTTTCGTAAATTTCACGTTCCATTGGATCTTCTACTTCATAGACTTCAATTTTGAACACTTCATCACGATGGTTTTTCATCGGAGATACATTATCCTCGAAATGTTTTTTAATACGTTGACGAATTTTACGTGCTTTCCCAACAAACAATAGCTCATTCTTGTCATTATAGAATAAGAAAATGCCGCCTTTATCTCGTGTGATTTTATGGAAGTCAATAAAACCAAAGTAAGGTGTGATCGGCACATCACCTGGTTTTAAGTCTTGTTCACGTTGACGGATTACTAGATCTGGTTTTGGAAATTCAATTTTAATCAAACTATTCACGTTCCTCTCTCTTACTAAAAGTATATGGTAACATAATTACGGCATGTTTACCATAAATTTTAAATGCAGAAACACCACATATAGCAAGCTTAGTGTACATCAAATGACCAAGGAACATGCACATGAATCACAAAATATTCTATGAATTATTGATATTCTAACTAGTTCGTGTTACAATTCAAGATAATTAAATAATCTTATCAAGAGAAGCTGAGGGATTTGGCCCGATGACGCTTCAGCAACCTCTAACAATTGTTAGAAAGGTGCTAATTCCAGCAAAGGATTTTTTCCTTTGAGAGATAAGAGTGGACGTGAAAAAAATCCTTCTCATTCTATCTCGTATGGAATGAGGAGGATTTTTTAATTTCGTTGCATTCTACGCAAGCAAGGTTTGCTAAAAGAGAGTGATTATAGAGAGGGGAAAGCAAGATGCCAATTAATATTCCGAAAAATTTACCAGCTGGAGAACATTTACGTGAGGAAAAAATCTTCGTCATGGAAGAAGATCGTGCGAAAACACAGCAAATCCGTCCATTAAATATATTAATATTAAATTTAATGCCTGAAAAAGAAAAAACAGAGCTCCAATTATTACGTTTATTGGGGAATACACCATTACAAGTCAATATTACCTTTTTGAATACAGCCACACACGAGTCTAAAAATGTGAGTAAATCCCATTTGCAGCTTTTCTACACAACGTTCAATCAGATTCGACACCGACGCTATGATGGTATGATTATAACTGGTGCGCCAGTAGAAAAAATGGCTTTTGAAGAGGTCAACTATTGGCAGGAAATTTCAGAAATTATGGATTGGTCTAAAAAGAATGTGACATCCGTGCTACATATATGTTGGGGGGCACAGGCTGCATTGTATCATCATTATGGCATTGGGAAGGTTGAGCTTTCTGCTAAATGCTCAGGCGTCTATTCCCATGTGATTACAGATTTAACTGTAGATTTGGTACGTGGCTTTAGTGATTTATTTACTGCGCCCCATTCACGCTATACATCTGTTTCGATTGACGAGGTTCGCAATCATCCAGATCTACGATTATTATCCTATTCAGAGGATGCTGGGGTATTTATTGTACAATCAAAAGATAATAAAAATATTATGATTACGGGGCATCTAGAGTATGATGCGACAACGCTAGCCGATGAATACAGTCGCGATGTGGCGAAGGGCATAGATATCGCCGTTCCTGTAAACTACTTCCCGAATGACGATCCGACACAAGTGCCGATGAATACATGGCGTGCCCATACGCATCTATTATTCTCTAACTGGTTGAACTACTATGTTTACCAAGAAACACCATATGAATGGGATTTTGTAGATGAAATCGAATATCATATTTAATTAATAAAAAGTCTAATTTCTTTTCTAGCTTAGAAGAAATTAGACTTTTTGATTGTCATTTTCTGTTTCCTGCTGAGGTGTTTCGTTATTTTGAGCCTTGGATTTACGATTGCGAATAACTACCACAATCAACAAAAGTATAGGTAATAAAATGGTGAAAATAAAGGAAAAGATTGGCCAAATTTCATTATTATAATTAGTAGAATGCACAATATCTGGATGAACAATTTGAGAAAGTCCAATAACAATTATCCCCATCGGTATAATGAGTGGGCGATGATCCTTGATCTTTAAAATTTGTGCGAGGCCAACAACGGTCGTATAGAAATACATAAATGTACGAATATATATAGACGTAATCCACATAAATGCCATAATGATTTCAATGCGCTGTAAAAAATTCCCTATAGATATTCTTTGCGCTAAGGCATAGCTAGGAAATGTCCTTGATGCAGTGTTTTCAGGACCTAATACAAGAATTGATAGGACAATCAACGTAACTAAGACGATTCCGCCAAGGATTGCCCCAATATATAGCCCTTTCTGTGCAGACGGCTGTACATTGACGCCAGTAGGATAGAGCATCAATAATACAAGTAATGGAAAGGAAAAGATACTCATAAAGCGTGCAATACTATAAAACATAGATGCTTTGGTCGCTTCTAGTAGAGGCTGAATATTCTCAAATGTAATTTGAGGGGTAATACTAATGACGAAAAAAATAAAAATAAAGATAAACAATGGGAAGAGGATTTCTGCCGAACGGGCAAAGGTCTCAATCCCTAAATAAGCGGCATACATAATAAGGATACTGAACAGTAGGGCAAATGCTAATGTCGGTGTCTCTGGCATAACTTCCGTTTTCATGAAAATACCGATAAAATAAAGTAATTCTCCAGCCGAAAGAAAGGTCATAATCAGGAAACAAATCGCTGTGATTTTCCCGAAAAAACGCCCAAGAATTTTTTCATTGGCCTCGATAAAGTTTAGGGACGGTGTTTGATTGGCCAGTGTTAAAAATAATTTTAGAACCAGTAAACTGAGCAGAACACCAATGCTTGCCGCTATCCAAGCATCTTGCTTAGCGGCACCAGTAATACTCGAAGGGATAATTAAAATCGCTGTACCGATAGAATAGAGAAAGGTAACGATTGTAAACTGTCTTGAACTAATTATCTCTTTTTCCATCAAGCTACCCTCCGTTTCTCAGTCCATCTTTCTATTTTGTGAATGACACAATGTAATCCCTAATCGGTGTGAAGATAAAGGTAATCAAATCTAATGGGCTAGGAATATGGATTTTAAGGGCAATCCCCATATTTAAAGCCGTTCCAATAAATAGCAAAAAGGAGAATACAATAATGGCTTTTCTATCCTGTTGCTTTTTTAGCTTTGGAATAAAAACAAGAGCAACAATGATTGCAATAATCAAGATAGCTACTGCTAGTACCATCTCATTACTCCTCCTTTGGCTTGTTTAATAATGAATTTTGCATCGTACCTGAACCTTGGGTTGTTACCTTTACATGAACAGCCACTGCTAAATCTGGAAAAATGGAAGTCCAGTCATCCTTAATTTTTTTCCACTGCTTTGGATCTGCCCGATGTAGGGCATCCCCAAATCCAAAAACATCGACTTCATATTGCTGTTGAATTTTCTCTACTGTTTTTTCAATGTGGTCATCAATACCCTGGGCTGTTTTTTTATTAACGTAATCAATCGATTTATTTTTGGTAAGATCGATATCACATTCGACCTCTCCAACATTCTGCTCTACATTAATATGGACATCGATTTTCGGTTTCCCGTTTTTAAATGACCCTTTCACCTTTGTAGTGGATTGGGTGATTTCAGTAGACAAGGTCCCTTTATTAGGACAGGCGATGATTTCTATCGTACTTTGAATTTTGTCATTAAGAAAACTAATACTTTTGCTTTCGCTTTCAGTCAGTAGCCCTATATATTTATCCCCTTTAAATACTGCTAAACCTGTATAACGTAATAGCACAGGTGTTTTAACACGTTGCACATTTGTTTGATCTACCCCTAATTTCTTATCGCCATGAACTTCAATAGCAGAAATTAACGCCCCTTTATGCTTATTGGTTAACGTATTGACTAATTCATCAATATTAACAGCTATTGTGGAGCCCCAAGCCTTTTCAGAGACATCAAGGGAATTCAAGATTTTATTAGCAGGAACTTTTTCGATGGGTGTTAGTACATTTAATACTTCCTTCGCTGTTGCTTCGTGAGACATAATGACGTCGAAATCCTTACGAAATTCATGGTCCCTTACAATTAAATCAAGTGCATCACTAATGCCTTCTTTCGCGAGATCTTCCCCTAATACAACCACTTGAAGGTGGGCAAAATAAGGTTTTCGAGCTGCAATAGTCGTCATTTTCCGAATGGCTTCAAAGATGGTCTCGCCTCTCGAATGATAGCTAACGACAGGAGAGCGTTGAGTGGAAGCTTGGCGCACTGAGACTTCACTAGGATCAACAATTTGAACTGTAATTTCATATTCCTCATCTATTTTGTCAATGCCAAATGCTACGACTATGGCCAATTCATTTAATTCACGCTTACTCCAGCAGCCACTTAACAGTATTGTGAGGATACATAGTAAGCAAATCCAGTTTATTTTTGCCATATTCCATTCCTCATTTATCCAGTTGTTATTTCCTGCTTTTTACATTGATATATTTATGTCCTCTAACAATATTTTTTTGATTGACCAAACGAGGTCGTGTAAGTAACTTTCTACGCGGGAACAGCAGAAACGCATCCTTCTGATCCTGTAATACCAACGGTGCGAATGGGCTTAAATAAGGTACACCAAATGAACGAATGCTACATAGATGAAGAATAATTAGCATAATGCCAAACATTACACCGAATAAACCAAACATAGCAGCTAAAATCATTAATGGGAAACGTAGTACACGAATCGTATTCGATAAGCCATAGGCAGGGAATAGAAAGCTACAAATCGCTGTTAAGGCTACAATAATTACCATTACAGCGGAAACGACGCCTGCATCAACTGCTGCCTGACCAATAACTAAAGTACCTACGATGGATACCGCAGGACCGATTGTTCGAGGCATACGAAGTCCAGCTTCCCTTAAGACCTCAAAGGCAACCTCCATAATAAGCGCTTCTACTACTGCAGGAAAGGGTACGCCTTCCCTTTGTGAAGCAATGCTAATTAACATGGGGGTCGGTAGCATTTCCTGATGAAAGGTAGTAATCGCCACATACAAGGATGGTGCTACTAATGCTAGACTGATACCAAAGAAACGCAAGATACGTACAAGTGAGCTAATCATCCAATGCTGATAATAATCTTCTGCTGATTGTAAAAAGGATGTAAATAGCGCTGGAACGACTAAGACAAAAGGTGTGCCATCAACTAGAATCGCCACTTTGCCATCTAATAATTCACCTGCGATGACATCAGGTCGTTCAGAGTTGTAGACGGTTGGAAACATAGAGTTTTTTGAGTCTTGAATAAAATCCTCAATATAGCCACTTTCCAGAATGCCATCAATATTAATACGATCTAATCGAGCCAATACCTCTGCGACGATTTTGTCACTGGAGATGCCATTTATATACATCACTACTACATCTGTTTGTGTCACATCTCCGATAACGCGTGATTTTATCCAGAGATTCGGACTTTTTATTTTGCGACGAATGAGCGCTGTATTCGTTCGCAAGGTTTCCGTAAAGGATTCCCTCGGTCCGCGAATTACGGATTCCGTCGATGGCTCTGTGACAGCTCGATCCTTGGCACTTCTAGTACTTGTCACAATCCCTTCGGCAAAGCCATCTAATAAAATAACCGTTTCACCATTGAGAATGGCATTGTAGAGTGTTGTGAAATGCTCAATATTCGTCACATCGCCTACCGTTAAATAGGAATTCCGAACATATTGATTAATGGTTGTTATTTCAATATCTTGTTCTTCTTCAATATTTGCCATCAGTTTATCGATAACAGAATCAGAAATAGTCGTTTTATCCGATAAGCCATCAATGGAAATAATGGCGAGGCTATGGGGATCAGTTTCTCCAATCGCAATTTCACGTATGATAATATCATTACTATGCCCTAGTGATTGTTGAATGATTTTTATATTTTTAGATAGGGAAGTATACAATAAATCGTTCGTTGTATGGGATGGGGAGGTCTCGTTATTGTTAGACATGGACATGTGTTTTCCTCCTCAAATGGTCGTTCATTACCTTTAGAATGGACAATTTTTTTGAGAGATAAACGAAAGAGATATGAAAAATCTAGCTATTTGTGGCAATATCACATTCCTTGCAACTTTCGTGTGTCTTGTTTTGTAATAAATAAAAAAACAGTCTGTCCTTTCATGTATGGAAAGGACAGACTGCTTTATGTACGATAGTCGTATTGTAATTCATCATTACTTGTATCAACATCAACATGTAAATTGTGATCGTTAAAGAACCAAAGATCTTTCTCATCAATGTAATAGATAACACCATCAATTTCTGTTTGCACACCTATGGCAATAGGTTCCTCACGTGTCATGCCTAGTGAAAAGCCTTCGTGAAACGGACTTGAGCCACCATAACGTGCATAAAAACGAATTGTATCACCAGGTTCAACTTCCATTTCATGTTTGAACCATTGTAGGGCTTCATCTGTCAATGCAATATTCATTTCAAATGCTCCTCTCTTCCTACAGCCATTTTACCTTTGGTTCGGTGCCGTTTTTAATACGAGCAATATTGGCACGGTGACGATAAATAATAAAGGTAAATAAAAAGGCTACCAAGATGCCTAATGCAAAGTCACCTGTAATAAAATAATAAACGATTGCATAGATAAGCGCTACTAAAGCGGCTATCATTGATGTTAAGCTGACGATTTTTGTGATTTTTAATGTCACAATAAAGGTAATAAATAGTAGGACAAAGAGTGGCCAAGAATAGCCTAATAATACACCAGCTGACGTTGCCACAGCTTTCCCACCACGGAAGTTGGCAAAGATCGGGAACATATGACCGATAACAGCGACAAGACCCAGTAATAAAGAGTGGAGTGTAGTATCAGAGAAAACAGGAAGTGTCACGAGTAAGACAGCGGCAGTTCCTTTTAAGACATCCATCACCGTAACAATAATACCAGCCTTTTTCCCTAATGTTCTAAAAGTATTGGTCGCACCAAGATTACCGCTCCCGTGTTCACGAATATCGGTATTATAAAAAATTTTGCCTATCCATAATCCAGAAGGTATAGAGCCGATTAGATAAGCACATAAAATAATAAGTCCATTGATCATAGTTGGACTCCTTTCATTCATAGTCCATCACTTGGTACTAATAGTTTGTAACAAGTATTTTACACTTTTTCTTGCTAATCTACAATGTTATGAAGGAGATTTCATCCGAAGTCTTGAATCAATACAAAAGAGAATCTATTAGTGAGGACTAGGCTTTTAGACATAAATTTGTAGGAAGCACTAAAACCTTTATAAAAATATAGGCAAAATGGCAATTTTGTCAATCGCTCATTCCTTTGGTAGAATAGAAGTCTAACTTTATCCTGTTTAATCGCAAGGCACGAGTTAGTGTGCTTTTATTTGCAAGCATCACAACTTTATTTTGCAACTAAGTAGGCTTCAATGCGTCAAATGATGATGGAAGCTAGAAGCAGTCTGTCTTGCTCAAATACCAATTTTAAGCAACTGTTGAAGATGTTTACTATTAATAAAAAAGATCAAAACTGTGAGCAAATTTTAAAATTTTATTGGACCTGTCGCTAGCTATTGACAGGAAATGCTATTATTATTAGGATGAGAACATAAATAGAACATGTGTTTGTTTTTTGGAGGGGAATTTTTTTGACGAATAAACAGTCACCTAGCGTCTATAATGATGACGCTATACAAGTATTAGAAGGATTAGAAGCGGTACGCAAACGACCTGGCATGTATATCGGTTCTACGGATGGCCGTGGACTTCATCACCTTGTGTATGAAATCGTAGATAATGCGGTGGATGAAGCACTGGCTGGCTTTGGATCTCATATTATTGTCACAATTCATAAAGATCAAAGTATGAGTGTGCGCGACTTTGGCCGTGGGATGCCAACCGGTATGCATAAAATGGGCAAACCGACACCAGAAATTATTTTTACAGTGCTACACGCTGGTGGTAAATTTGGTCAAGGTGGCTATAAAACAAGTGGAGGTTTACATGGTGTTGGTTCTTCCGTTGTGAATGCGCTCTCAACATTTTTAGAGGTGACAATCCATCGCGATGGTAAAAAGTATCGTCAACGCTTTGAGCATGGTGGACAGCCTGTCACAACACTTGAAAATATTGGGCAGACCAAGCAGACAGGAACGCTTGTTCATTTCCTACCAGATGAAACGATCTTCTCTGTCACAAAATTCAATTATGATACGTTAGCGGAACGATTACGTGAATCAGCCTTTTTATTAAAGGGCTTAAAAATTGAATTAATTGATGAGCGCGAGGAAGGCAAGAGCGATGTGTTCTTTTATGAGAATGGCATCGAGGCTTTCGTTGCGTATTTGAATGAGGAAAAAGATGTCCTTCATCCAGTAAAATATGTAGAAGGCGTACAGGATGAAATCGAAGTAGAGTTCGCTTTCCAGTATAACGATGGTTATTCGGAAACGATTTTATCATTCGTTAATAATGTCCGTACACGAGATGGTGGTACACATGAAACGGGTGCAAAGGCAGCATTGACGCGTGTCTTTAATGAATATGCAAGAAAAATTGGCTTGTTAAAGGACAAGGATAAAAACCTTGAGGGGACAGATATTCGTGAAGGCTTAGCAGCCATTGTATCTGTTCGTATTCCAGAGCACTTACTGCAATTTGAAGGACAAACAAAGGGTAAGCTTGGGACAAGTGAGGCTCGTTCTGCAGTAGATAGTGTAGTGTCTGAGCAAATTTTGTATGTGCTAGAGGAAAATGCAGAATTATCAGCTTCTCTTGTTCGTAAAGCGATTCGAGCGCAGCAAGTGCGTGAAGCGGCTCGTAAAGCGCGTGAGGATGCACGAAATGGCAAGAAAAATAAAAAGGGTAGTACGATTTTATCTGGAAAATTAACGCCAGCTCAGTCACGTAATGCGGCAAAAAATGAGCTGTATTTAGTCGAGGGTGATTCTGCGGGTGGCTCTGCTAAACAAGGACGTGACCGTACATTCCAAGCGATTCTGCCATTGCGCGGGAAGGTAATCAACACAGAAAAAGCCAAGCTACAGGATATTATGAAAAACGAAGAAATTTCAACGATTATCCATGCGATTGGGGCAGGTGTTGGTACGGATTTTGCGGTGGAGGATTCTGCCTACAATAAAGTAGTCATCATGACCGATGCGGATACAGATGGGGCACATATTCAAGTCTTGCTATTAACATTCTTCTATCGTTATATGCGTCCGCTCATTGAGTCTGGGAAAGTCTATATCGCACTACCGCCGCTTTATAAAGTATCAAGAGGTACAGGGAAAAAAGAAGTCATTGAATATGCTTGGACAGAAAGTGATTTACAAAAGGCCATCAAGAAGGTTGGAAAGGGTTACATATTACAGCGCTATAAAGGTCTTGGTGAGATGAATGCAGACCAACTGTGGGACACAACGATGAACCCTGAAACACGGACATTGATTCGTGTCACAATCGAGGATGGTGCACGAGCGGAGAGACGTGTCACGACGTTAATGGGTGATAAGGTGGAACCACGTCGTAAATGGATCGAAGCCAATGTAGACTTCGGTATGGAGGATGATTCTAACATTTTAGAGAATGAATTCATCCAACAAGAGGAGGACCAAGCATGAGTAGTACAGAAAAGTTTCAAGATTTACCGTTAGAAGAAGTAATGGGTGACCGTTTTGGTCGCTATAGTAAATATATTATTCAAGACCGCGCGTTGCCTGATGCACGTGACGGTCTTAAACCAGTACAGCGCCGTATTTTATATGCGATGTTTACGGAAGGCAACACACATGATAAGCCGTTCCGTAAATCCGCAAAAACAGTGGGTAACGTAATTGGTAACTATCATCCGCACGGCGATAGCTCTGTGTATGAAGCGATGGTACGGATGAGTCAGGACTGGAAGGCACGTCATATGCTTATTGAGATGCACGGGAACAATGGCTCGGTAGATGGCGATCCTCCAGCTGCAATGCGTTATACAGAGGCGAGACTATCAGCTATTGCCGCTGAAATGCTACGAGATATTGGCAAGAAAACGGTTGAATTTGTGCCAAACTTTGATGATCAGGATATGGAGCCAACTGTATTACCAGCACGTTTTCCTAACCTTTTAGTCAATGGCTCTACAGGAATTTCCGCTGGTTATGCGACAGATATTCCGCCACATGCCTTAGATGAAGTACTGGATGCTGTGTTGATGCGCTTAGACAAGCCTAATGTTACTGTAGATGAATTGATGACGGTGATTAAAGGACCTGATTTCCCAACGGGTGGAATCATTCAAGGTGTTGATGGCATTAAAAAGGCGTATGAAACAGGTCGTGGTAAAATCATCGTCCGTGCACAAGCAGTTGTTGAACCAATCAAGGGTGGTAAAGAGCAAATTGTTATCACTGAGTTACCATATGATGTAAATAAAGCGAATCTTGTGAAAAAAATTGATGAGCAACGTGTAGATAAACGATTAGAAGGCATTGCGGAAATTCGTGATGAATCAGACCGTACTGGCTTACGTGTCGTAATTGAGCTGAAAAAGGATGTACCAGGACAAGGAATTTTACAGTACTTGTTTAAAACAACTGATTTACAGGTAGCTTATAATTTTAATATGATTGCCATTCATAATCGTCGTCCAACGATGATGACATTGCCATTATTGCTAGATGCGTATATTGCCCATCAAAAAGAAGTGGTAACAAACCGTTCCATTTATGATTTACAAAAGGCAAAGGATCGTTCTCATATTGTAGATGGATTAATCAAAGCTCTTTCCATTTTAGATGAAGTCATTGCGACGATCCGTTCTTCTAATGATAAGAAGGATGCGAAGCTTAATTTACAAGCAAAGTTTGATTTTACAGAGGTACAAGCAGAGGCCATTGTAAGCCTGCAATTATATCGTTTAACGAATACGGATATTACAGAGCTACGTCAGGAACAGGACGAGTTAAATAAGCTAATTGCGAAGCTAGAGGGGATTCTGCAAAGTGAGGCAAAGCTAGTGCGTGTTATTAAACAAGAGTTGCTAGATATTAAGAAACGCTTTACAGAGCCTCGCCGCTCGAAGATTGAGCAAGAAATTGAAGAAATTAAAATTACATTGGATGTCCTTGTGCCAAGTGAAGAGGTTGTCGTAACAGTAACGAAGGATGGTTATATTAAACGTACATCCACACGTTCTCATGCCGCTTCAAACGGGCAAGATTTTGCCATGAAGGATTCAGATTATTTATTGTATGAAGCAAACTTGAATACACAGCACCATCTACTGCTTTTCACAAATCGAGGCAATTATATTTATCAGCCTGTTCATGAGCTGCCTGATATACGCTGGAAGGATCTCGGCCAGCATATTTCAAGTATTGTACCAACAGGGGAAGATGAATCGATTATTGCGGTTTATGGTTTCGAAACATTTGACCAGCCAAATACGTATGTCTTCACAGCCACAAAAGATGGCCAAATTAAGCGCTCACCACTCGCAGACTATGCGGTAACGCGTTATTCAAAGCCAATTAAAACGATGAATGTCAAGGCTGGTGATGCGATGATCTATGCATCATTTGTAACAGATGACGTGGAGCTGATGCTCACAACGGATACAGCCTATGCGATTCGTTTCCCTATGGAGGAGTTACCAGTTACAGGTGTGAAAACAGGCGGTGTGAAAGGGATCACACTAAAAGATGGAGAAGCCTTAGTTGGAGTCAATGTATTACAGCCTGATGTTACCCACTATGTAGTGATTGTGACACAGCGTGGGGCCGTGAAGAAAATGAATGTCGCTGAAGTTGAAGTAGCAAGTCGTGCAAAACGTGGACTAAAAGTATTAACAGAGTTAAAAGCAAACCCTCACCGAATTGTGGCAGTTGTTCAAGCAACAGACGAGGAGCAGGTTGTGATTGAAACTGAAAAAGGTGTTCAAGAGATGATTGACGTACAAGCATTGTCTCGTGCGGATCGCCATTCCAATGGTTCATTTAAAGTGGATATTGCAACAGATGGAGCAATTTCTCATGTTGTAACAGCCAAAAAAGAACAGAAACCAAGCTAAAAGCATGCCCAGCCTCTTAGGAGCGCTGGGCTTTAAGCTCTATTCAAAAATAGCACCTTGTCATTTAAGTGAAACTATGGGTATAATAATCATCGAAAAGTTCATAGCGAAAGAATGTAGGGGGGCTAGTAATTGCTAGCTGAGATTGTGTCCGGTAGACGCTGACCCTTTGAACCTGATTTGGCTCGTACCAGCGTAGGGAACATCTATTCAAAAAGCAAAGTTTTGAAGATTGATTGCAATACGTCTGGGAGGAATCCTAGGCGTTTTTTTATGTTTTCAAGCAACAGCTTGCCAACATTGTATACGCTTTCTTCTGGTGACAACATTCATTCATGAACACTTTCATATTACAAACTGGGAGGCTTTCGCATGAAAAAATGGTTTTTTATTTTATTGGCAGCACTATTGACATTAGTAGGCTGTAGTGACAAGGATGACAAGCAGACTGCAGACAAGCTGAAAAAGGTGTCTGTGGTACTGGATTGGACGCCGAATACAAATCATACAGGACTATATGTTGCCAAAAAACTCGGTTATTTTGAGGAACAGGGTTTAGATGTTGATATTATTATGCCTGGTGAGGCGGGCGCAGATCAGCTTGTTGCTTCTGGAAAGGCGGATTTTGGCGTGAGCTATCAGGAAGGCATAACACAGGCACGAGTACAGGATGTGCCGCTGGTCTCCATCGCAGCAATTATACAGCATAATACATCTGGCTTTGCTTCTATTGCTTCGAAGGGCATTACATCGCCAAAGGATTTTGAAGGTAAAACCTATGGTGGTTGGGGCGCGCCATTAGAGCAAGCCGTTTTACAATCACTCATGCAAAAAGAAAAGGCAGATATTAATAAGCTAGATATCGTCAATGCAGGGGATTTAGATTTCTTCACAATGATGGAAAAAGATATAGATTTTGCTTGGATTTATTATGCATGGACTGGGATTGAGGCTGAGCTGCGTGGGGAAAAGATTAATATGCTATATCTTACAGATTATAGTGATCAATTGGATTATTATACGCCAGTTTTAGCTACAAATGAAAAAATGATACAGGACAACCCGGATGTAGTCAAAGCCTTTGTGGCAGCTGCATCGAAGGGCTATGAATACGCAATTGAAAACCCAAGTGAAGCGGCTGATATTTTAATCGAAGCGGCACCTGATTTAGATCAAGCATTAGTGCATAAAAGTCAGGAATGGCTGGCTGATAAATATCAGGATGATGCCAAGCAATGGGGAGAGCAAAAGCTTTCTGTGTGGGAAAATTACGCGAAATGGATGTCTAGCAATCAAGTACTAGAGGGCGAATTTGATGCGAAAAAAGCCTTTACTAATGATTTCTTACCTAAAAAGGAGGCCAAATAAGATGGCAAATTCATTAATCAGTGTACAAATCATTCCGAAGACAGAGAAATATGAAGATGTTATACCATATGTCGATGCAGCAATTGCGGTGATCGATGCTTCTGGGGTGAAATATGAGGTACATCCATTGGAAACAACGATGGAGGGTGAGCTTTCAACATTGCTCCAAATCATTGAAAAAATGAATGAGAAGATGATTGAACTTGGTGCCATTAATGTCATTACACAAGTGAAAATTTTATATCAGCCAACGGGTATTACGATGGAGACATTAACGGGGAAATATCAGTAATGAAACGTGCATTACAGAAGGGAAGGACGATAATTTTTATCGCCTTCCTCTTGTTCATATGGGAACTAATCGTGCAGTTTGCTGAAGTTCCTCATTGGTTAGTACCCGCACCAAGTAGTATTTTGTCGGTAGCCATCCAGTCGTATCAAACCTTTCTACCACATGCATTCGCTACAGTACAATTAGCTCTACTAGGTTTGGCCATTGGCATCGCTTGTGGGCTAACGGTGGCAATAGTGTTGCATCGATTTACATTTATTCGAGAACTGTTTTATCCAATTCTTATTATGTCGCAGAATGTTCCTATTCTTGTCTTGGCACCGCTCCTTATTATTTGGTTTGGCTTTGGCTTATTACCGAAGCTTATCATTATTTGTCTTGTGTGCTTTTTCCCGATAGTCATTGCAGCGATGGATGGATTTAGACAAACAGCTCCAGAATTAAAGCATTATTTTGCCATGATTGGTGCTACAAGGGCACAAACCTTTTGGAAGCTGGAATGGCCTTATGCCTATCCTGCTATTTTTTCAGGCATTAAAATTGCGGCTACATATAGTGTGATGGGTGCTGTGATTGCGGAATGGCTTGGTGCAAAAAAGGGTATTGGTGTTTACATGACCCTAGCCCAATCCTCCTTCCGTACGGATCGCGTATTTGTGGCAATTTTTGCGATTGTTCTCTTGAGCTTACTATTGTTTAGTGGTATTCGTTTAATTGAAAAATTCATGGTGAAGGGAAGAGGCTATCATGCTCAGCATTCAAAACATCGCTAAATCCTTCGATGCGCTCAAAGTCCTTGATCAACTTTCTTTTGACGTCAAGGATGGAGAGTTTGTGGCCATCGTGGGTCCTTCAGGCAGTGGTAAAAGTACACTTTTTCAATTAATTGGTGGTGTTTCGCCAATTGATCAAGGAGCCATTTTATTGAATGGAGAGGATATCCAACAAAAAAAAGGAACGATTGGCTATATGCCACAGCAGCCATGTCTATTACCCTGGCGTACAATAGTAGAAAATGTCACGCTTGTAGAGGAATTACAACATAAATCAAATGTTGAACGTGCCAAGGAATGGTTAGAAAAGGTTGGTCTTGCCTCTTTTATCCATGCCTACCCGAACGAACTGTCTGGAGGCATGCAGCAGCGTGTGTCCTTTATTCGAGCAATGGTCAGTGATAAGCCGATTTTATGCTTAGACGAACCATTTTCTGCGATGGATGAATTTACTCGACTGGAAATGCAAGCATGGCTTTTATCTATCTGGGAGGAGTACCGCAAATCCATTCTATTTGTTACACATAGTATTGAGGAAGCTCTCTTTTTAGCAGATCGCATACTTGTTTTAACCAAACGTCCAGCTACCGTTAAAAAGGAAATCATCGTGCCGTTTGAAAGACCTCGGAAAGAGGAAATTCGACATTCTGCAGCATTCACAGCGTTAAAGCAACAATTATTTATGTATTTACAGGAGGAAAAGGGTGATATGTATGTTGATTGATGCGCATATTCATTTGGATCAGTACACCGATGAGGAAATTCCTTCCTTATTAGAAGAAGTGAAAGCTGTAATCGCGGTTAGTATGCAACTTTCCTCTTGTGAAAGAACTTTGCGTTTATCGAATAGCTATCAGCAAGTAAAGGCTGCTTTTGGCTTTCATCCTGAACAGCCTTTACTAAGTCCAAATGATGAGACAGCTTTATTTGATTGGATTCATTCGCATCAGGATGATATGGTTGCTATTGGTGAGGTGGGTCTACCTTATTATTTAAAACAAGAGCAAGCGATTGATGAACGTCCCTATGTGGCGCTATTAGAGCGTTTTGTTGTATTGGCGAAGGAGCTGGACAAGCCAATTGTGTTACACGCAGTATATGAGGACGCCCATATTGTGTGTGATTTGCTGGAAAAACATCAGCTTCACGAAGCCCATTTTCATTGGTTTAAAGGGGATGAAGCTATTGTGAAGCGCATGATAGAGCGTGGTTATTTTATTTCCATTACGCCAGATTGCTTGTACGAAGAGGAAATTCAACAGCTAATTCATGCTTATCCCATTGAACTAATGATGGTAGAAACGGATGGTCCTTGGCCGTTTGAGGGACCGTTTACGAAGAAGCGTACATCTCCCTGGATGATGCACTCAACGATTGAGGTGATTGCCTCCATCAAAGGGCTATCAACACAGGAAGTGGCCAAAATTATTACGCAAAACACGAAAACATTTTATCGGCTTTAATAAGAAAAAGCAGTATAGGGTACGAGTTATTCGTCCTTATACTGCTTTTTATATTTCGTATAATCATGCTCCAATTTTTCGTTTTTTGTTTTCGTTAGACGTTCATGTGTACTAAAAGAGATAGATTGTCGTTTTTTTTCAACATCTTTACCAACTGTGCGTTTAATGTGCATCCGTTTCTTTTTAGCTTTAGATTGTGACATGAGCATCGCCTCCAATTCATTTTTAATTCTATAGTAGCGAATAGGGAAGAAAAAGTAAAACCTCGTAAGCAAGATACTTACGAGGCTGTCGAGTGTATTAGTGAGATACGTCCTGTACAGAAATACCTGTGTTTGCTTTAACGTCAACTTCACGATACTTCGCATCATCTGTTTCTTTAGAAAGTAATGTGCCGATGAAACCACCAAGGAAACCAAGTGGTACAGAGATTAAGGCTGGGTTCGTTAACATAATTAAAGGATCACCAACGAAAATTGCCTTACCTTCAACTGGATTCCAAACGTTTGGAGACATAGCAACTAATACTAACGCAGAGATTAAACCTGTTAACATCGCAGTAACAGCACCCGCTGTATTAAAGCGTTTCCAATAAATTGTGTAGATGATAACTGGAAGGTTAGCAGATCCAGCGATACAGAATGCTAAAGATACTAAGAATGCAACGTTTAATGTTTGTGCACCAAGTGCTAATAGGATAGAAATAACAGCGATTGTAATCGAACCGATACGAGCTGCAAGAACTTGCTCTTTTTCTGTAATTTTACCCTTTTTGATAATTTGTCCATAAATATCATGAGATAGGGCAGATGCACCAGAAAGTACAAGACCTGCTACTACCGCTAAAATTGTTGCAAATGCTACTGCACAAACGAATGAGAATAGAATGTCGCCACCAAGTGCTTCTGCAAGAAGTGGGGCAGCCATGTTACCAGCAGCGTTTGCTGCGATAATATCTTCTTTCCCAACGAATGCTGCTGCACCGAAGCCTAAGAAAATTGTTAGAACGTAGAAGATACCTACGATCCAAGTAGCCCAAATAACAGATGAACGAGCTGTTTTCGCGTCTTTTACTGTGAAGAAACGCATTAAGATATGTGGAAGACCCGCAGTACCTAATACTAACGCAATTAACATAGAGATTGTATCAAGTCCATTTGTATATTTAAGACCTGGGTTTAAATAAGCAGCTCCACTATCAGTAACCGTTGTCATTTCTTTAAACATTGTAGAGATACTGAAGCCGAACTCTTTTAATACTAAGAACGAAATAATAACTGTACCCAACATTAAAAGACAAGCTTTAATAATTTGTACCCAAGATGTTGCTGTCATACCACCGAATAGTACGTAAGTAGTCATCATGAATCCTACGATTAATACGGCGATCCAATAGTCGATTCCTAAAAGTAATTGAATAAGTGCTCCTGCACCAACTAGTTGTGCAATCATGTAGAATAAAACAATTGTAATAGTGCTTAAAGCAGCTGTTCCACGGACTTTGGCGTTATCAAAACGCGCTGTAATCATGTCAGCTAATGTAAATTTCCCAAGGTTACGTAATGGCTCAGCAACGATATATAATACCACTAAGTAAGCTACTAAATAACCAATAGAGAAGAAGAATCCATCAAATCCAAATAATGCTACAGCACCAGCGATACCCAAGAAGGATGCTGCTGATAAGTAGTCACCAGCGATAGCTAGTCCATTTTGCCAGCCTGTTAAGCCACCACCAGCAGTATAGAAATCACTTGCTGAAGATGTACGTTTAGATGCCCACCATGTAATAACTAATGTTAAACCAACAATGGCTACGAAGAAGAATATGGCTGTAAGACTCATTCCGTTACTCATCGGCGGCCACCTCCGTTCTCGTATTCAGCGATAATCGCTTTTGCTTCTCTATCGAAGCTGTTTGCCTTTGCTACATATAAATGACATAACCCCCATGTCATGATGAAAAGACCTGCTGCATAGATCCACACCCAAGTAATTTCCCCAAATGCCTTTTGGTGTAGAATTGTCGTGTACGATGTCAGAATTGGTAACAACATGTATGCCGATAAAAATATGGCAGTCATTGACCAAAGAAAAGAGTTCTTTCTTCGTACAAGAGACTTAAATGATTCTTGATTTGCAATTGAATCATAGTCAATCACGATACCTTTTTTTGCTTGATTGTTCGCCATTAACATTCCCCATTTTGTGTATATTTTTTCTACCTCAAGACTTGATTTTGCTAGTTTAGTGAATTCACATTTTCATTTTATGTAACAGTTCACAAAATTGCAATACATTTCAGAAAAATTATGTAAAAAAAATTTTTCAGAAAATACTCCTAAGAGAGAAAAAATGGCGCAAAGCCAAGAATATAAAGGGTTTTAGAAAATTCAGATAAATAAATGAAGTGAAGAGAAATCTAGATTCTTAACAAAAAATGAAGGGTAAATTTACAAAAAAATCTTGTTTTTTCAATTGAAAATAAACACTATTTACCTAGTGAAAATTGGATTTTTTCTGTTTTTTGGAAGTGAAATAATATTGTTCGATAAATAAATTGGTAGATATTGAATAACAAAAAAGGCGAAAAACTCGACCAAAAATCGAATTTTTTGCCTATTTTTTTGCATTTTTTGAATTGAGATTCATTATGCAGGAGGTGTATAAATATTAATGTGAAATATCAGAGACAGACACGCCTGTATTTGCTTTCACACGAATTTCTTTATAAATACGTTCTGCTTCTTCCTGTGGCACTTTGTTAGATGAAAGAACAGTACCTAAGTATCCAGCAATAAAGCCTAATGGAATTGTAATAATCGCTGGAACAGCAAGTGGCACAAGTGGTTGTCCAACAAAGATAGCCGCACCTTCAACAGGGCTCCACACATTTGGTCCCATTGCTCCTAAAATTAAACATGATACTAACCCCGTTACCATCGCAGTTACAGCACCTGTAGAATTAAATTTCTTCCAATAGATTGTATAAAGGATTACAGGTAGGTTTGCAGACGCACCGATACAAAAGGCGAATGATACTAGGAATGAAACGTTTAAGCTTTGTGCAAACAGAGCGAGAATTATAGACACGATCGCAATCGAGATAGAGCCTGTACGAGCTGCTACTACCTGTTGCTTCTCTGTTAATTTACCACCCTTAATGATTTCTCCATAAATATCATGAGAAATGGCTGAAGCCCCTGTTAGTACTAAACCAGAAACAACGGCTAAAATAGTCGCAAATGCCACTGCGCCGATAAATGCCATCAATACATCTCCACCTAAGTAGTGCGCAAGAAGCGGAGCAGCTGTATTACCAGCCTTACTTTCAGCAAGAATCTGATCTAAACCTACAAAGTTTAATGCACCGAACCCTAAGAAAATTGTTAATGAAAAGAAAATAGCTGTAATCCAAGTTGTCCAAGAAATAGAGGAACGTGCTGTTTTTGCATCCTTTACAGTAAAGAAACGCATTAAAATATGTGGTAAACCAGATGTTCCTAAAACTAAAGCCATCATCATCGAAACGGAGTCGATTGTGCTTGTATACTTAATTCCAGGTACAAGGAACTTTTCGCCATGATCTACTGCAATTGTGTCGAACATCTTCATAAGAGAGAAGTCAAATTTCATTAACACTAAAACCGCTAATAAACCTGTCCCGAATAATAATAGACTTGCTTTAATGATTTGCACCCAAGAAGTCGCTGTCATACCACCAAACAATACATAAGTTGTCATCATAACACCGACAATTAAAACGGCAATCCAATACTCAATACCGAATAATAGCTTAATCAATGCACCAGCACCAACTAGCTGTGCAATCATATAAAGAATTACGATAATAATGGTACCAGACGCTGCCACACCACGAATTCGCTTTTCATTGAAACGAGCCGTTAACATATCTGCTAACGTGTAGCGGCCTAAGTTTCGCATTGGCTCAGCAATGACATAAAGCAGCACTAAATTCGCTACTACATAGCCTACAGAAAAGAAAAAACCATCAAAGCCAGTTAAGGCAATTGCACCAGACACCCCAAGAAAGGCTGCCGCAGATAAATAGTCACCAGCAATCGCAAAGCCGTTTTGCCACCCCTTTAAACCACCACCAGCAGTGTAAAAATCAGCCGCAGAAGATGTACGCTTTGCTGCAATATAGGTAACAACAAGTGTTAAGCCAACAATAGCTAAAAAGAAACCTATAGATACGATATTCATTTATTTTCCACCTTTCGCCTGGTACTCTGCAAGAACAGCAGCTGCAGCTTTATCGAATGAAGCAGCTTTTTTTACATATACTGTACAAAGCACAATGGTCATGATAAATAATCCTGCAGAATAAACCCATACACCCGTAATATTTCCGAAGAATTTTTGTTGTAGTACAGGCTGGAAAGCAAGAATCGGAAGCAGGATATAAAGAATTAAAAACACTGCTGTAATCGAGAAAAGAAAGGTGTTTTTCTTTTTTACAAAGCTATTAAACGATTCCATTGCTTCAATTGCATGATAATCAATTGATTGGGCCTGTTTTTTGCTTGAAACATTCGCCATTATTATTCCCCCTAAAGTTATATATTTCTGTTTTAAACGACATATTTCTTTTTCGTTCGTCGTTATATTCATTTATTTTATGGGGGAGAATCCTATAATGCAATACTAAATTTTGAGTTTTTATAATTTTTAGTCACTTCTGTTTTGTGGAAATAACATAGAAATAATAAGGATTTATTAGAAAAATTCTGTTTAAAAGAGCGTGCAGTTTTCTGATGAAATAATATTGTTAAAATAGTTTGTTGTTGATAAAAATGAATGTAGGAGAAAATACAAACATAAAAGAGAATTTTCTGTATTTTATTATTCTGCTATTAAATTCCATGGGAGCTTGTTAAGTAGAAAAAAATTGTTATATAACAATTATCTGAGGTTTTGGGAAATAACGAAAATGATAAAAAAAAGCTATGAAAAAATTTTTAAAAAGGATGTGTCATTTGGAAGAATTAGTGAGGAGGAATTCCAGAATCAGTTAATGTTCACATGTTATACAAATAGCCATCTGGGTGTAAGTCCATTATCTTGTGTTTAGCTTCTATAATGAATAAAATAAGGTGATGAAATGAAGGGAAGTGGGCACCACTAATGACAAAGAAAAGTATATTGCTAGTTTTAGTTCTAGCATTTAGTAGCATTCTAGCTGCTTGCGGTAGTTACAAGTTTGAACCAACATTAAATCTCGAGGTTCAAGATTTCACAGTAACAAATCAAAAAAATGAACAAGTGACCCTAGATGATCTTAAAGGTAAGCCTTGGCTAGCCATGTTTATTTTTACAAACTGTACGACAATCTGTCCACCCATGACATTTAATATGACAGAAGTTCAACAAGCACTACAGGATGAAGGCCTTGAAGATTATCAAATTGTGGCATTTAGCGTCGATCCAGAAGTGGATAAGCCTGATGTTTTAACAAATTACTTAAATACGTATAATGTTGTAGATGAAAGCAAATGGCAGCTACTAACTGGCTATCAACAAAAATTCATTGAACAATTTGCACGTAAATCATTTAATTCATTAGTTAAAAACGATCCTAACTCAGACCAAGTCATACATATGTCGAGCTATTATTTAGTAAACGCAGACGGCACAGTTGTAAAAGACTATGATGGCGCGACAAACGTACCAGTTGAAACAATCGTTGGAGATATGAAGGCTCTTATTAAGGAGAGCAAATAACACAGAAGTCCATGTGACTTCTGTGTTTTTTTATGGAAAGAGGGGAAAGTAAGATGTACGCCTTTAAAAATCATTCGTCTCGATTTACTTTCCCAATATTGCAGCGAATACGGCAATATTATATCGTTGTATGCAGCAACGGTTCATTAACTTAAACTATTCAACTGATTAGTAAGAGGAGGGATTTTAATGAATAAACAGGACCAGCTTAACTTGATTAAGGACGACTTTATAAATTCTCAAAAGGTACTATTAGCAATTGGTGATGAAACCAGACAAGCTATTTTAATGGTATTAATGAGCACAGATTGTCAAACGGGATTGCGTGTAGGTGAAATCACAGAACAAACACATCTATCTCGACCAGCTGTGTCACATCATCTTAAGATTTTGCGAGATGCTGGTGTTATTTTAATGCGCAAAGAAGGTACAAAAAACTTTTACTATATAGATATACGGACAAAACTAGGTTCGTTAAAAAATCTGGTGTTGGATATTGAGACGTTGTTAACGGAATTTTATTGACAATATAGTAGGTTATCTGGAGGAATGAACGATGAAAGCAATGGTGATCGATCAATATGGCAAAGCTCCAATGCACATGGCAGAATTGCCTACACCTGAAATTGATGAATATGAGGTACTTGCTGAAATCCATGCAGCAAGTATTAATCCGATTGATTTTAAAATCCGTGATGGGAAAGTAAAGCTGTTAATCCACTATAAAATGCCACTGATCCTTGGAAATGATTTTTCAGGGGTCGTCGTAAAGGTTGGCGAAAAAGTGACGCGCTTTAAAGTAGGAGATGAAATTTATGCACGTCCAAGGAAGAGTAAAATTGGTACTTTTGCGGAATATATCTCGATTCATGAAGATGACATAGCCCTAAAGCCTAAAAATTTGAGCTTTGAGGAAGCTGCATCAATCCCACTGGTTGGCTTAACGTCATACCAAGCTTTACATGACATCATGCAATTACAAAAAGGTCAAAAGATTTTAATTCATGCTGGCTCTGGTGGTGTAGGTACCTTTGCTATACAACTAGCAAAGGTAATGGGCGCCTCAGTGGCAACAACGGCTAGCGAAGCTGGTGCAAACTTAGTTACATCTTTGGGTGTAGATAAAGTGATTAATTATAAGAAAGAAAACTTTGAAGCTATACTGAAAAATTATGATGCAGTCTTTGATACGCTTGGAGGAAAGACCTTAGAAAAATCTTTCGAGATTATCAAGGATGGTGGAAAAATTGTCTCCGTATCAGGCACGCCGAATGCTCGTTTCGCCAAAGAATATGGTTCAGGATTTTTCAAAACATTATTATTTTCAGCAGCAAGTCATAAACTGACCTCACTTGAAAAGAAATATCATGCTCAATATTCCTTCTTATTTATGAAACCAAGTGGCGATCAATTACGCATAATCGCCGATTTAATTGAATCTGGTAAAATCAAACCAGTCATTGATAGAACTTTTTCATTTGAAGATGCTCAAAAGGCGATGGAACATGCGGAGTCAGGTAGAGCAAAAGGGAAGATTATCGTAAAAATGAAATAGCCTTTATATTGTATTTTGTTTGTAATAACCGCAAACCTCAAGGCTTCTCCTTTTATAGGATAGATGTAGCCCAATATTGAGATGAGCGATGGTTCACCACTTGCGTTCTTTGAAGGTAAATATAGCAAAGTTAGTCAGCCAATAAGTTTATAATTACCTATCTCCTAAACAATAGAAACCATCGTTTGAGCATTATTTGTTCGAACGGTGGTTTTGTCTTTGGTTCAAGTTGGAAAATGGATTGCTTAATTGCTGTAATTATGGACGTTTTTATTCAATCCAAAGGTTGATAAAATCACATCATACTACAAGTAGGAGTGATATCAATGGATAAGGTACGTTATAAAGTAAGAGAAGTGTTGGATAAGAACAAAATTGAGGCATTTTTGCAGCAAGCTCGCATTGGGCATTTGGGTATGGCTGATGGTCATTTGCCGTATGTTGTCCCCCTTAATTTTGTGTGGACAAATGGAGTGCTTTATTTCCATGGAGCCACTGGCGGGAGACGAAATCAAGTGATGGAAGAGAATCCAGAGGTTTGCTTTACGGTTTGTGATGAATATGGAACCATTACAAATCCAGTACCTGCAAAGACGGACACGGCTTATATGAGTGTCATGGTTTTTGGCAAGGCTCAGCCTATTTTCGATTTGGATGAAGCGACACATATGTTGCAAGAGATGATAAATAAATATGTACCTGGTTACTATAATCGCCCCTTATCCCAGCAACACGTGGACAAATATCGATCAGCCGTTTTCGGAGGGCCTGTTCAAGTTTACCGTATTGATCCTCAACATATTACCGCGAAAGAAAATCCAATTGCCTTAGGGGAGATGTTCAATATTGAGAAAATCCCACATACATAGTATTGGTTTTCAGAAATTAGTACATCAAATCACTGCAAGCACCACTAACTCTAGTCAGATGTAGCTTTGGAATAAAGATGGATTAACAAATAGCTCTTAATCCTTATCTAATAGCAACATCAAAAACTCCATTTTGAAAAATTGATCAAAATGGAGTTACTCTCTTTAGATAAGTATGAGATTTTTATAAAAAAGTTTGATCATTTTTCAGCTATGTTGTTCCACAATTGCGCCCGATTGTTGAATAACGAGTGCCATTACAAGGTTATGATCTGCAATACTCACAATAGTCGCTTAGGGAACTTTATTATTCCATTTTATGTCTATATTGAAAATTGAAAGTTTAATGGGGGCATCATTATGTGGGTCATATTAGGTCTTATCGCAATAATAGCAACTTTTATTAACCTTTATATGTATGCAACAGGCAAAGACTACAAGCTTGCGATGGCAATGGGATTATCATTTACAGCATTAACGCTATGTGCAGAAAATAGTCTAATAGCTAATTGGGTAAAAGTAGAAGATTGGACAGCTTTATTGGATGTTGTACCTACTATGGAAAAGTCGTTATGGATACTTACAATTATTTCCATCCTACTTAATATAACACCGATACTTTTAGATTGTAAAAAGAAAAAATAAATTCCCTAAATGAATTCAATGGTTTTAGTAGATGCACATAGCGAAAAGTTTATCGATTTATTTGCAGTATTTAATTAAGCAGGGGCTATACAACTCTATACAAAAAAACGTTTCCAGTTTGGGCATACACCAAAAAGGCACGAATGTTGTTAAATAAACATTTGTGCCTTTTCGATAGAACAATTAATTATACAGTTTTCTATACATATGGCATAAACAGTTGAAGTAGCAGCGTTTATACTTGCGGAGCTTGTTCAAAAATTTGCATAAAAACTTGAATAGCATTTCTTATCGTCAAAAGTGTTATTCAACAATATGGCCCTTTAATGGCAACGAGCGCTGAATCTTTGTTACAGAATTGCGCCCGAGTGTTGAATATTGAATGAAATGATAACCAACCTTCAGTCATCTTTCTCTATATATTTTATTTCGCATCAGAATTGAATCGTATTAACGTTAAAATTGAGAACAATGGGAAAATCAAATATATAGACATAAAACCACCAAGAGTAAAGAACCAAATATCAATGCAACCCACCAAAATTAAACCGATAACATTTGTTAGAACAAAAGAAAGTATTTTGTTTTTTATTCTATTAGTTAAATAAATTTCAATAGGGACTACAAGGATAATAGTAAATAAATAGATTCCTAAATAGAGCAGTACAGAAAGCAGTATTTTCTCAGCCGTCGAAGGAGGCATTATATCCGATTGGAATATTCTCTCGATAAACACGATACTTAATGTGGTAACTAATGCTACTATTATCGGGAAAAAAAGTATCTTTGCTATAGAAATCTTTCTCATTCAGTCACCTCTTTTGTTTATTATAATCCAGTCTTTAAGATGACGGCTAACCTAAATTTCTTTAAAGGCGTTATTCCA
The DNA here is from genome assembly GCF_039614735.1 of Lysinibacillus sp. BS3. NCBI lineage: Bacteria > Bacillati > Bacillota > Bacilli > Caryophanales > Bacillaceae > Lysinibacillus > Lysinibacillus sp. BS3. The sequence continues at coordinate 276,038 of NZ_CP154860.1, forward strand.
CAATCTGGCCCGATTGATGAACGTTTGTTGAACATCCTTTTTTTAATAGCCCCTAAAGTAAACCTCAAACTTTTATTTGGTAATGAAATATTAAAGCATGATTTATTCATGAATCTTACCTAATAAGTAGTCTCGATGCTTCAAACTTAAATCAAAGTATTTAAAAGTACCTTCGTGTATTTGTTTCAACACTTGATAAAAAACTCGATAGGCAAAATCGTATTGTGATTTTGTAATCCAATTATTGTGTAGAGCCTCTTCTAATTCATCTTTATCTTTTTCAATGATTTCTCCAGTTCGTAATACAACAATATCTAAAAATAAGTCCAACATATAGGGTTCTCCATTCTCAACGCCATTTTCATATGTGATATCTATGTACCACTGAATAATTTCTCCATTTTCATTAAACATTGATGTAATAGCGAAATTTTCATTGAGTGGTAGTTGTTGTAACCATAAGTAATTGTTATCAACAATACAAAGCTTTTTAATTAAATATTCAGTTATTAATGGTTCTTTTACTTCATTCATTTTTATAAGAGCAATAAATCCGTTAAAATCTTTGTGATTTATCTGCTCTAAAGAATAGTCGCGTTTTATAATTCTAGTCCAATCGTTTCTATGTAAAAACCGCTTTTTCAAAAGATAATCGCTCCTCAATTAATGTTATTGGTAAATTATAACATACTAGTGAGTTTAAAATATATATAACATATCCGTAGAGTTTTGCACCATTGCAAAAAAATGTTATTCAACAATCTGGCCCGTTTGTTGACAAATCCTGCATATCAACACAGGATTTTTTTATCAAACTTAATATGAATGATCAATCTTTGTTTTTAACGATTAATCATTTTTATAAAACTCCTTAGAGGTTATTTTATTGTACCTAATTTTATGGACTGCTAAAATTCGCAATTTTGGATGTTTTTTATCAATCCGTATTACGTTATGCTAAGACCGTTCATTTATTAGCAAGGAGGGGAAGTGCTACTGTTTAGTTCAGGTAGATTGACATTTTATCAAATAGCGGCAAGTAAGGCGTTACTTGGAATCAAGCAAATTGAAATTTTACTGGAATGACACGTTACATATAGAGGGCTAATGACAATAGGAAAACGATATTCCACAAGGGAACAGTCCTTAAAGGACGAGAATACGTGATGAATTCCTAGTATGAAGAAGAGATTAAAATAATTTGTAGAAAGGTAGGAAAGTGTATGAACTCAACATCCGTTTCACTGAATGTACGTGATTTCCTGTCGCCCACCATCGCTGCTTTTATATCTGTCTTAGTTAACTATGGGGGCACTTTTATCCTGGTGTTTCAGGCTGCCAAGGTTGCTGGTCTAAGTCCAGAAATGACTGCATCATGGATATGGTCGATTTCCATTGGTGTGGGGGTAACGGGTATCTGGCTAAGTTACCGGTATCGTGAACCCATTATTACAGCTTGGTCAACACCAGGCGTGGCGTTTCTTGTTTCGGCTTTAGCTGTTACCCCATATGCTGAAGCCATTGGAGCTTATATTATTTCTGCAATAGCATTTGTTTTGTTAGGTTTATCAGGTATGTTCGAACGTTTTGTCCAACTTATTCCTCCAGGTATTGCTTCAGGTCTACTGGCAGGTATTTTATTACAATTTGGTATTTCAGCCTTTGGTGGTGCGAAAGTGGAACCTTTACTTGTCATCGTCCTGTTTACTACGTATATCGTATTAAGAAGGTTTACATCTCGCTATGCAATTGTCGGTATTCTAGTCATTGGCTTGATTTATTTAATAAGTATGGGGCAGGTAGATTTCAGCCATATCGAGTTAGCCTTCGCGTCTCCTGTATTTGTTACGCCAACATTTTCTCTACATGCATTATTGGGTGTTGCTTTGCCGCTTTTTATTATTACCTTAACAGGACAGTACATGCCAGGCATGCTAGTGTTGCGAAATGATGGATTTAAAACGAGTGCCAATCCGATTTTGGTTGTAACAGGATTGGGATCACTCCTGACAGCACCCTTTGGATCACATGCTTTTAACATAGCAGCAATTACAGCAGCCATCTGTACGGGGAAGGACGCTCATGAGGATTCAAGAAAACGTTATATTGCAGGTATTGTCTGTGGCATTTTTTATATAATTGTCGGAATTTTTGGGGTAACATTGGCTGCATTGTTTTTAATTCTCCCAGCTACGTTCATTGCAACATTAGCGGGATTAGCGTTGCTAGGCACAATTGGTAGTAGCCTTGCCAATGCTTTAACAAATCCTGTTGGACGCGAAACAGCACTCATTACTTTTTTGGCAACAGCCGCAAATGTTACTTTACTTGGAGTTGGCGGTGCATTTTGGGGACTTGTAGCTGGTTTGGGCGCACATTTATTAATGAATGTTCCATTGCTCAGAAAACAGCATAGCATAAATGAGGGACAACAAATTAGAAAAGATAATATCACTACGAAAGGTGGTTTTTAACATCGATACGACGAAATCAATAGAAGCCTTCGAAATAGCAAAAAAGCTTATGCCTGGTGGGGTAAATAGCCCAGTGAGAGCATTTCAATCAGTTGGGATGGAGCCAATTTTTATGAGTCACGGGAAAGGCTCAAAGGTATATGATATTGATGGCAATAGCTATATAGATTATGTTCTATCTTGGGGGCCATTAATTCATGGACATGCAGATAAGGAGGTTTCAGAAGCACTTCTTGAAGCCATCAATAGAGGGACAAGTTTTGGATTGCCAACTTTACAAGAAAATAAGCTAGCAACATTAGTATGTACTCGCATACCTTCCATAGAGAAGATTCGAATGGTTAATTCGGGTACAGAAGCGACAATGAGCGCCATTAGACTAGCTAGAGGCTTTACAGGCAAAGACATCATTGTGAAATTTGATGGAAACTATCATGGGCACAGTGATCATCTATTAGTAAAGGCAGGCTCAGGTATTGCCACATTCAGCCTTCCTGATAGTCTTGGTGTGCCTTTAGAGATCACTAAGCATACAATCTCCATACCTTATAATAATATCGAAGTCCTGAAAAAGATCTTTGATAAATATGGCTCACAAATAGCAGCAGTCATCGTAGAACCGTTTGCAGGCAATATGGCGGGAATACCAGCTAACCCTGAATTTCTTCAAGCAATACGTTCTTTCACTACAAAGTATGGTGGACTATTTATACTCGATGAGGTCATGACTGGTTTTCGTATAGATTACCACTCTGCTCAAGGGCTTTATAACATAAAACCAGACTTAACATGTTTAGGAAAGATCATTGGTGGAGGGATGCCTGTTGGAGCATATGGTGGAAAAAAAGAAATCATGAATCACATTGCACCTGAAGGTAGTATTTATCAGGCTGGAACCTTATCGGGTAATCCAATCGCTATGGTAGCAGGGTATACCACAATCAATAAATTAAATCATAACAGTTATACGTATATCGAAGCGTTAGCAGAGCGGCTTATTCAAGGCTTATCAAAAGTAGCTCATAACAATCATATTCCACTTAAAACAACGAAAGCTGGGACAATGATTGGCTACGCATTCATCGATCATCCCTTACAAAATTTTGATGATGCTCAAAAAATAGATGCTGAGATGTTTCGCCGTTTTTATAAAGAAATGCTTAAACAGGGTATACTTCTACCTCCTTCTCAATATGAAAGCATATTTATCTCGACTGCTCATTCCATACATGATATTGATAGAACGATTCATGCTGCAGATGTAGCCTTTAAAAGGATGTCGTGTAATTAGATGATGCAAAGTGGACTACAAACATCCTATATCTATAAAATGATCGATTTGATAGTATAATAATTATTGACTGTACAAAACTATTAATTTTCGCATATTTTAACAATCTCTATTCTAACTGGAAGTGAATTGAATGTTACAAGTTAACCGAGACGATAAAAATCCTATATGGCAACAGTTACTTGACCAAGCTATTCATCATATTACAACAGGCAAATGGCCACCAGGGGAGTTACTTCCTCCATCCCGAGAACTCGCCTTATTAGTAGGTGTTTCACGCTCAACCATACAAATTGTTTATGAGGAATTATTTAGTCGAGGGTATACTGTGACAAATTGGCGTGGAGGAACAAGAGTAAGTGAATGGGGGTTTAAAACCAACTTGGCAGAAGAGGTGATTCCTCAAGGACCATCTACGCCAACATTACCTTTATTAAACGTGGCAGTTGATGAATTAAACAGTTGGTTTAGAGGCAAAGAAAATGGAAACGTCGCAATCGATTTTTGTCCCCATGAGCCGTATTTGGACGAGCATTTCCGAAAAACTTGGCGACAATCGTTTTTACAGGCTTCAGCAGAAACAGATCTGACCAATTGGGGCTATGGCGATGCCTACGGTTTCACACCGCTCCGTGAACAGATTCAACGTTACCTGACATTTGAAAGAGGTGTACATGTAGAGATTGACCAAATCATCTTAACCTCTGGCGCACAGCATAGCATCGATCTGATTGCCCAAGCCCTTCTTAAGGAAGGAGAAACGGTTTCTGTGGAAGATCCAGGCTTTCCTGCAGCCTGGATGACCATGAAATATCGGCGTATGAATGTTGTTGCTGTACCCGTGGATGAGTATGGCGTACAAGTAGAGCAGATTGATCCACAAACCAAGCTTATTTTTGTTACACCTTCTCACCAATGTGCGGTTGGTGTCATAATGTCTGAGCCACGCAAACAACAATTGCTGCAAAAATCCGCGAAAAATCAATTCTGGATTGTAGAAGATGATTATGATGGTGAGTTTAGGTATCGAGGTGGCCCGCTTCCTACCTTGTTTAGCCAACAACCTCACAACACATTATATATGATGAGTTTTTCTAAAATGGTTGCTCCTGGCATACGAATATCGGCTGTTATCGGCCCCAAAGATGCTATTCGCCAGCTTGCGCAAGTACAACAATTAACCTATCGGCATCTTCCCATTATGGAGCAATTAACGCTTGCTCATTTTATTGAGCACGGTCATTTTATGCGTCATATGAGGAGAGCCAGAAATGTCTATCGACGTAGACATGAAGCGATGACAAAGGCAATTATGGCGACAGGACTAGCCGAACGTTTCAAGCTAAGTGGCATTGAAACGGGTTTGCATATGCTTCTTGAGGCGGAAGAATCGTTTGATGAAGAAGCAATGACGAACCTCGCACTCGAAAATGGGATACGTGTTTATCCACTGAGCAAGTACTGCTTAGAAAATAATCGAAAAGGATGGGTACTAGGCTTTGCTAAAATTGATGAGCAAGCCATTGAGGAAGGCATTTTTCGTCTTGCAAAGATCCTCTTGCAAGAAACGTAATCATTAGCCGGGCATAAAGGGAATTGGGGGTTGCGATACTATGCCATACATTCATGAGTTTGGAATCATTGCTTGTATAGAAAAAGACAAGGAGTATGCTGCTTATGAACCTGAAAAATACAATTGCATTGGTGTAGATGGTGACCTCTTTGATGAACTGCTTTCTAAGGATTTTGGCAAAAAAATACATCACCTCGAAACTTTTGCACACAACACAAATAGGCCATTTAAAAGTCTCGCCTATTGGGGGATAACCTTGATACCACCAAGCTCTCATAAACAATTTTTAAATATGGTGAGTGAAGCCAATGTCGAGTACCAATCTGCAGAACTTGAAGAATTAATCAAAAAAATAGCTGATGCAATAAAACAAGATAAATGGATGATTCATTATGGTGTTTAATTTTTACCAATACATACAGGTAAGGGGAAGAGGCGATTGTTCAATTAGAGCAATCGCTTCTTATTATTAATGGGGAGATGAATGACAGTTCCCTGAAAAGTTTCAAAAATTTTGAACGAAATGCAACAATGTTGAGTCTAATGAGAGAAGGAGGCGAAAAAGGATGAAATTTGAATTAGAGCAGCGTGCTATACGTGGAGATCAAGAAGCGATACTTTCACTGATTGAAATGGATGAGGATATTTTATATCGCATGGCCTTTACATATATGAAAAATGAGCAAGATGCTATGGACGTGATGCAGGAGCTTGTTTACAAGGCACTCAAAAAAATGCATACCGTTCAACAGCACGAATATGCCAGAACATGGCTTGTGCGCGTCTTAATCAATTGCAGTAAAGACCATTTACGAAAACGTCCGCCAACTGTTCAAATTGAGGAACACCATTTATCTGAATGGGTCATTTATTCAGATATGGAGAGATTATTGGAACATTTATCTTTGTCAGAGCAGCAACTCGTCTATATGAAGTATTTCCAGCAATTAAAAAATAAAGAAATTGCTGAGCTCAATCAAATTCCTGAGGGTACTGTGAAATCGAAGCTTCATCACATTTTAAAGAAGCTTAGAAGCTTTGCTAGAGAGAAGGAGGACTGGCTATGAGTAAACCATTAATTGACGTTCCAAAGGAGAAACTGCAACAAGTTCGCATGAACATGTTTCGAAAGGTTCAACGAGAAAAAAGAAGAAAGAAGCGTATTGTTTCGGTTGCATGCATCTCCATACTTTGCTTAAGTCTTCTCTTTTCAATTCGCGTTTCGCCAACGATTGCTAGCCAAGTTGCCAAAATACCCGGTTTTCAAGCAATTGTAACAGCGATTGCAATAGATAAAGGAATAAAAGATATTGTAGACCATGAATACTATGAAGCAATCAATGTGACGCAATCTAGAAAAGGTCTAGCACTTACATTGCAGGGCGTGATTGCCGACAATTTAGGATTTGTCCTGTTCTATGACGCTGATGCCTCATTTGATATTTCAAAATTAAACTTAGAGAAAGTTCAATTGTTTCAAGGAGATGAGGAGATTGAATGCGGCTGTACGTTTACCATGAATGCTAGCAATCAAACATACATCTCTTCATCAGTGAAATATAGTTTTTTAAAGCCTATCGCCTATACTTCCAAGGATTTTAAAGCAGTTTTTCACTTTCATGATGAAGAGAAAGGTAACATTGTAATATCTTTACCGTTTTCACTGAAAAACGAGATCGCAAAGGAGAAAATTTTTACTGCAAATCGTACGATCGATGTCAATGGGCAGAAATTTACGATTACACAAATTCGCCGTTCGCCATTAAAAGTGGCACTCGATATTGAGGTAGCCAAAGATAATACAATGCAACTATTAGCGCTAGATGATGTTGCCATCATGACAGAAAGCGGTGAACGTAGAGAAAGTATTAGAAATGACATTTCAACAGACGGGAATATTCGCGATGGCAAATTTACGCTCTATTTGCAAAGTAATTATTTCGATGATCCAGCGTCATTGACGGTTATGATTGGCGCCGTTCAAGCTGTGCCAAAGGGTGAGGATTTTATCGAAGTTGATTTTGGCACAAAAGAGATAATCACGAAGCCTACTTATTTTAAGGGGGACATTTCAATAGTGCAGCAAAGCGTAGCAGTTAAGATGAAAAAAAATAATGAAGGCAAATTATTAATGCTCTCTGACGCCATAAAAGAAGATGGCACGCCATTAGAATTCAAAAGTTTGACTATTTCAAGGGACGAGCAGTATGTAGTGGAGACATCACAATTTGAAGAATATAATGGAAAAGCTAAGCTATATTTAAACTATTACCCTAATCCAATTGGTGAAAATATTGAAGTAAACATTCCATTGCAATAAAATGCAGCAGCTGTTCAAAAAGACGAACCTTTTTGAATAGCTGTTTTGCTATTTTGACTGCAAGGGTTGGGGGCTTCTTTTTTGAACAACTTGATAGATGATAGATTAAAGAGGCACTTGATTTAGTCATAACAGGGGTAACGATATGTTTAGATTCGAAGCGGTTATCTTTTCTAGAATTAGTTACATAGCTAGCTCTTTTTTCTTTTTGAACTTACAATGGTTGTAGAGCGATGATGGTATAATTACTTTAAACGGAGGTGGAAAATGGACTCTTTAGAATTAAACAAATCAAAATATATGGTCTCTAATATCAAAGACATTTTGCATAATAAGCTTATTCTTGCAAAACCGTTGACTAAAGATGACATCAATAAAATAAACCTAGTCAATCCCCCTGTATACAATAAAGAAAAGTATCTTATTCAGGAACAGTGGTAGCGGAAAGAATTTTCGATGAACTCCATTTACATATAAGCTGCGCATTGGCGTATTTACATAAGTTTTTTCCTAATCAAGAAATAAACAGCTATTATTTATCCACAATAAGCTTTGGAAATATGGCTAACTTTGATAGTTATATATTTTCAGGCTTTAGTTTAGCTTTTATTTATGAGGGTCACTTTGAGTTTCAGTATAAAGTGAAATTTAAAGAAAATGGTTGGCCTATTGGTTTTGAGGGAGGACCACTTTAATTCAAGGGGAAGAAATAGTTATCCCATGACAAAATCGTTTTGAAAAGAGGGAGTTGAATGGAAGGTTTTTTCTTCATACTGATAGGCTTTTTGATTGTTACCGCAAATGTGATTGGGTTTGTATTCTATAAAAAAAAGAAAAATCTATATAATGCTGCTTTTATCATTTTACTACTGGCAGGTGTATTTGGTGGACTAGGAAGTGTATTAGCACTAATTATTATTCGTGATCCCTTTGCGTTATTCTATGGATTGAACATTGCCTATTATTTACTCATTAATAGTTTGATTGTATTTATTCTGGCGATTTTAGTTACGATCATTAAAAAATATACTAGTAGTAGAACCATATAATTAACTATCGTGGTACGTGAGCATTGAGTTGTTTATGAACGAATTACTATTAAAAACGTTAGGTGGGACGCTATGCATAACTTGTTAGGAAAGGTTATTCTTATCACAGGTGCAAGCTCAGGTATTGGATTTGCCACGGCTGAGCTAGTGGCAAAACACGGGGCTAAAGTAATTATCAATTATCATACAAATGTGGAAGGTGCCAACGAAGCTGTCCAACGAATTCAAGAACAAGGTGGAGACGCCATTGCTATTCAAGCTAATATTGTGAATAAAGAAGAAGTGAACGCAATGATTGAGCAGGCTATTTCTACATTCGGCACGATTGATGTTTTAGTGAATAACGCTGGAGGCGGCATCCGTCAAAGTACTTTTATGGAGATGAGTGAAGAGCTATGGGAAGAAACATTCAAGCTAAATGTCAATAGTGTGCTCTTATGCTCTCAAGCTGTATTAATACATATGATTCCGAAGAAATGCGGAAAAATTATTAATGTCTCTTCTGCAGCTGCACGTATTGGTGGGGCAGGGGAAAGTATTCATTATGCATCTGCTAAGGGAGCTATCAATACAATGACGATTGGTATGTCCAGAGAATTAATTGAATATGGAATTATCGTGAACGGGGTAGCGCCTGGAATGGTCGAAACACCCTTTCACGATAAATTTGCTCCTGGTGACAATCGGCTAGAACGGATGGCTTCCGCTGTACCAATTAAACGAGCTGCAGCGCCTAAAGAGATAGCAGAAGTAATTGCCTTCCTTTCTTCTGATGCCTCAAATTACATCCTTGGAGAAATTATACATGTGAGTGGCGGTAGATAAATAAAAAATAGGTAAATTATTATTGTTTTCGTCTATTATACTAACAGTCGTAAATTGCGGATTCTAAACAAGCTCTACCATAGATGTCCTTAAATTTTGGGGCAAAAAAGGTAGGACTTGTTTCGCTTATTTTATTAAATCCGACACTACTTGAACAATTAAGAACAAAAAAACGATTGGTAAAATAATTTGAATCCATTTTGTTTGGATATACGGAATGATCTTTAAACCTAAGAAAGAGCCAGCAATAGAGCCAAGTGACACAGGGATAGCAATTCCCCAATTAACAATGCCAGTAAAGTAATAAAAGAGAAAAGCACCTGTACAGCTTGATAACGAGAGCATTCTCGTTAACTCGACTGCTTTTAAATAATGGTATTGTTTTTTCAAGAAATAGGTTATATTCATTAGAGCTGAGCCTGGTCCAAAACCACCGTCATATATGGAAATTACAAATGGAATAAGCTTGTTCAAGGGTTGTTCCTCTGTTTCTTTTACATCTTTGACAATCCATTTATTACTGCAAAGGACAATCAGAAATGCAAAAATTAAGCTTATACAAGCGACGATATTCATGATTTGTTCTGATAAGAGGATTGCGAATAATGCCCCAAATACTCCACCTATACTAGCAACAAACATGAAAGAAAAATACTTTTTTACAGATAAATGTCCTTTTATGACAAATGAAACAACATTTGATAGGGCTGATAAGCCTGTCGCAAATTTATTAACAGCAACGGTTGTATGAATTGGAATGCCGACGAGCAACAATGAAGGCATCAAAATAAAGCCTGCTGCACCAAAAAGAACGCCTATTATGGCTGCGAGTAAACCAATTGTAAATAAAATAACTCCTTTTACTGTTAACCATTCATGTAGTAAAATTTCCATTCAATCACCTCAATACTTAAATTACTGGTAAACTATACATAAAACAAATATATAATTATTGCTTATTCATAAATATTATTTATGGATAGAAAGGTTGGAATGGAATGAATTTACATGCATTGAGGATCTTTACGAATGTAGCCAAGCTTGGGGGAATTACTGCAGCGGCGAATAGTATGCTACTAAGTCAACCTGCTGTTACCATACAAATTCGAAAATTAGAGAATGAAATAGGGGCAAAATTGATTGAAGGTAAAGGGCGTGGAATTCAATTAACGCCCGAGGGGAAGTTTTTATACGAGCAAGGCATGCGTTTATTTTACTTAGAAGCACAAATCGATGAGAAGCTTGGTAAGTTTTTAGCAAAGGAAGACAAAATACATATTGCGTCCTCTTACATCCCTATTAATTATATACTTCCGCCTATCATAGCTAAATACAAGCTTGCGCATCCTCAAATTGAATTTTTTGTATCGTTAGGCAATGTTCAATCTGTGGAGGAGCAAGTTCTGAATTATGAAGTAGATTTTGGCTTTGTCGTTCAAAGTAAATTTGGTCATGAAGATTTACAATTTGAAAAGGTATTGGATATCCCGTTTTGGTTTATAGTCCATCCTTCACATCCTCTAGCAAATCAAACTGTCTCCATCTATGAATTATCGAACGAGGACTTTATTTATCGGGAACGTGGTAGCTCGACACTCGATTTATTGGAGTCCATTTTTTACACATTTAATGCGCCATTACCTAAATTAGGGCTTCAAATGCAGGGCTTACACGAATCCATAAAAGTAGTGGAAGCGGGGTACGGCATGACTTTAGCTCCGTCCTATAGTGTAGATGAAAGTATAGCAAACGGGAAACTTGCTCAAGTGTATGTTGAGCAGGCAGCTATTCAGCAAAGTTTATTTATTTGCTCTCGAAAAACCGATCTCATGGAGCAACCATTTTTGCAATACTTAAAAACGCATTTAAATGCATTAAACTAACCACTTTATTTGCCATAAATAAGACTTCTATAAATTTAAGTGAAGAATTTAGAGAAGTCTATTTTATTATGATAATTAACACAGAAAATTCAGAAAAATATTTTTATAAAAGTATTTTTCCCTCTATTGAAACAACTGCTGCTCCTGCTACTTCAATAACAGCATTCTCCCCATCAGGTGTGATCGTGACATAAAGAGTCCCAGGTCTATTAATCGTATGTCCTTGCCCAATTACTAATTGATGTTTTTCTTGTTGAGCTAGTATATTTTCTAGATATAAATAACCGCCTAATGCACCGTTTGCTGCCCCTGTAACTGGATCTTCATCGATCCCTATATTTGGGCAAAAATCTCTTGTATAAATATCAAATTCCCCATTTGTGTCAAAGGTAAAGAGGTGAGTGGTTGATATGTTAAAATGATTGTTCATCTTTTTAAGCTCATTTAATTTAGGTTCTGCTTGATCAATTGCTTGACGTGTTTTAACTGGAACCATAAGATGTGGGACCCCTGTGTTCGCTATTTTTATCGGGTATCGATCATCAATGTCCGTTTCCTCTAAACCCACAAGGTCCGCAACGACTTCAGGGCTAATGTCTATACTTTTTACATGGGGACGTACTTGAGTCATGGACACGCTCTTTAAGTGATTGTTTTCCGTAATCCATTTTACAGGAATTAGTCCAATGTTTGATTCAAAGATTATTTTCTCGTCCTTATCAATCCAATTGTACTTACTAGCCATTAACCATGCTGTACCTAACGTAGCGTGACCGCAAAAGTCAACTTCTTTTGTAGGAGTAAAATATTTTATTTGATAATCTGCATTGTCATTTGTTGATGGTAAAAGAAAGGCCGTTTCCGACAGGTTTAATTCATTGGCTATGTTTAGCATTTCCTCATCTGTTAAATTTTCAGCATGAGGTATGACGCCAGCTGGATTTCCTCCAAACGTTTCTATGGTGAATGCATCCACATAAAAAAACTCTACCACTTTTTTCATTGCTATCTCCTCCTTCATTCTAAGATTATTGTAGTATGATAGAATTGATAAGTAAAATTCATGTTTTTAATCTTAAACATGAGGAAGTCGAATGGAAAGTTAAATCTTATACGGAGGTTAACTTGTGAACCTTTTGCAAATAGAAATATTCGTCAAAGTAGTCGATATTGGGAATTTCACAAAAGCAGGAGAAATATTGGCGATGACACAATCGGGCATAAGCCATAATATCGCTTCATTAGAGTCAGAACTCGGTATTAAACTTTTGAATAGAGGAAGAAACGGTATCTCATTAACAGATAGTGGAGAACGTATCATCAACAATATGAGAAATATCTTATCAGAAGCAGAAAGCATTAAACAAGAAGCGGCATCTATTTTAGGAATACAAAACGGAAAAATAAATATTGGCAGCTTTTCAAGTTTCGCTTCAAAAGTGTTGCCAACGATCATATCACGGTTTAAAGGAGAGTTTAAGGGAATTGAAATAAATTTTTATGAGGGGAGCTATGACCAAATTACACGTTGGGTAGAAGAGGGGAAAGTGGATATAGGTTTTACATCTTTAAGTAACCCTATGGATCATTTTGAGGCTACCACCATAGTAAGAGATAGATTAGTAGCAATCGTACCGATTCATCATCATCTTGCCATAAATGAACAAGTAAAAGCGGAAGAACTTCAAGGGGAGGCTTTTATTATGCCTCAGCTAGGATGTGAAGTGAGTGTTAAGAAGTTTTTACAGGAACAAGAGGTATCCCCAAACATAGAGTTTAATGTGGAAGAAAATCAAACAATCATTGCAATGGTACGTGAAGGATTAGGCATTACAATCATACCAGAACTAGCTTTACCCTATAATTTAGCTGGTACCATTGTAAAACCTCTCTTACCCGAACCTTTCCGAGAAATAAGCATCATTACTCGCTCAAAGAAGCAACCCCTTCCCGCTGTCAAAGAGTTTATAAAAACAACCATGGATTGTATTAAAGAATTACAGCTATAAGAATTCTGTGTCCATTGCGATTGTTCATCATCATTGTGCTTTTGTAGAAGCATAAAACATACCTACGTAAGAGCATGTTTTGGTTCATTTTTTCAAAACATGCTCAAATCAAGGTGATGATATTTAGTAAAGAACACGCCATAAATAGAAGGTAGCGTAGGATTCCCAGTTTTTCCATGGTATCGAGAGCGCTAAAATTTCCTCTTTCGTAGGCTTTTGGTTCATATTACGTAATGTTTTTATTGAATTAATCAGACCTACATCATCGATTGGAAAAGCCGTCTGAAACCCTAGGCAGCGCATTAGCACGTAATTGGCTGTCCAAGGTCCGATTCCTCGTATTTTGATTAAGCTTTTTTCTGCCTCTTTAAAATTCATTTTCATTAATTGTTCCTTCGATAATTCTCCGCATGCCATTAATCTTGCAATGCCAATGATATATTCACTTTTTTTAACCGTCATTTTAATAGCTGCTAGGTCAGTAGGTTCTAACTGTGCAATTCGTTCGTATGGAGGGAATACCCAATACTTTTTACCATTCCATTCGATAGAATCGCCAAAGCTTTCTACAAATTGTCTCTTTAAAGAGTAGGCAAAGGCAAGGTTGATTTGTTGCCCTAAAACGCCCCAGCATAACGCTTCAAATAAATCGGGAATGCCGATAACTCGTAATCCATAGAATTTTTGGGCAGGTGTTTTAAGTAATGGATCTGTATTTGCCATTTCATAAAATGGCGTTAAATCGTTATCAAGATCAAACCATTCAATTATATATGTTGCAATTTTTTCCCGCTCCCTCTTTTCAATAGGCCTAGAACCATTTAGGAATTGAACAACCATTTGTTGATTATCGATTACGCTTATCTGTACTAAAGACTGCATTTCTCCAATGGCTATCACTTTTGTGATGATATTGTTCTCTATTTCATACAGGCATTCATTTTTTTCTCTTGTTAAATAGCCTAGATTTGCATTCATATCAAAATTTGCTGGTAAGGTAATGATCATCACATCGTCAACGTCATGCCATATCACTTTTTCATTCTCCTTTTCAACATACACAGTTTGTTAGTTTACTTTATCATAAAAGTAGCTTTACTCATTTTGTTATCTTGCTATTCCATTCTAAACGCCTTATTTTTTTCTATTGATGAGGTTATAGTGTTAGTTATTAAGAAGGCTAAGGAGGGAATAAAAATGGTCCAAGATATTCAAACACGTGTTGGCGGCTTGGAGTGGGATTCCATTCAACATGAACTAGATAAGCAAGGATTTGCAAAGCTTCCAGTAATTTTAACAAAAGAGGAATGTGAATTTTTAATAGGGTTGTATGGTAAGGAAGAGCCATACAGAACGACCATTAATATGACGAGGTATCGCTTTGGGGAGGGGGAATACAAATATTTTTCCTATCCATTGCCTGAAATCATCCAAAGTTTAAGAGAGTCCTTTTATCAAGAATTGGCCAAAACAGCTAATCGATGGTTAGGTTATTTAAAGAAAACAGCGCAGTTTCCAGCTCAGCTTCAAGATTTTTTGAACACTTGTAAAGAATATGAACAAACTAGACCGACACCGTTACTCTTAAAGTATGAAACAGGTGGCTTTAATTGTTTGCATCAAGATTTATATGGCGATGTGTTTTTCCCGTTTCAAGTAGTATTTGTATTAAATCAACGCGAACAAGACTTTTTTGGTGGAGAATCACTCCTAGTGGAACAAATTCCACGTGCTCAGAGTAGGGGACATGTCATTACGTTAGATCAAGGCAGTGCGCTCATCTTTCCTACAAACCATAGACCTGTTCTAGGGAAAAGGGGATATTATAAACATACGGTTCGTCATGGAGTAAGTACGATTACTGCTGGAGAACGATACGGTCTTGGCATCATTTTTCACGATTCTAAATAAAAAAACTTCAATATCTTGCTATTCCATATCTAGAATTGTACATTGTGAATTTTTAGGGAGTATATTGTAAGGAGAGGTGAGATAAATGCTGGATCCTATGAATGATGAAAATGATATTTTGAATAATGTAGAAATGATGACAGATGAAAAATGGCAAGCCATTATCACGAATGATACAGCGTACAACAATCAATTTTTCTATGCTGTCAAGTCAACAGGGATATTCTGTAAACCATCCTGTAAGTCTCGCGTTCCGAAAAAAGAGAATGTATGTATTTTTGCAACCGCAGAACAAGCACTCCACGCAAAATTTCGCCCTTGTAAACGTTGCAAGCCTACTAATGAAAACTTGCCTGATAGCGAGTGGGTTGATATTATCACAGCATACATTGATCAAAATTTCGCTGAAAAATTAACGCTCGAATCATTAGCAATGATTTGTCATGGGAGCCCCTATCATATGCATCGAACATTTAAAAAGATTAAAGGCTTGACGCCCATTGAGTATATACAACAAGTTCGCGTACACGCGGCTAAAAAGTATTTGATTGAGACGAATAAAGCAATAGGCGATATTGCCCTATGTGTGGGTATGGCGAATGCACCCTATTTTATTACTTTATTTAAAAAGAAAACAGGTGAGACCCCAGCGCAATTTCGTCAAATGAGAAAAATGGAGGAAATGAATGATGGAAATAAAAAATAAACCAACCCTTTTTTGGTCTTTACTCAAGTTTGAGGATTGGCATTTTTATATTGCTGCTACCTCCAAGGGCCTTGTGTTTGTTGGTTCACAGAACAAACCAATCGAGGAAATGTTTGAATGGGCGAAGAAACGCTTTCCAGGAAGTCCTTTTGTTGAAGATGAGGAAAAGCTTGAACCCTATGTCAATGAAATCATTCAGTATTTAGCAGGAAAGAGGCAAACCTTTACTATCCCATTTGAGTACGTAGGTACGCCATTTCAGCTAGCAGTCTGGCAAGCACTTTGTGAAATTCCGTATGGGCAGACGAAATCCTATTCAGACATTGCCCATGCTATCAATAAACCAGCAGCTGTTCGTGCTGTTGGAGCGGCTATTGGGGCTAATCCAGTGTTACTTACTGTACCGTGCCATCGTGTAACAGGAAAGAATGGCTCTTTAACAGGCTATCGGGGCGGATTAGCAATGAAGAAATTGCTCTTGGAACTTGAAAAGCGAGGTTCATCTAGCAATGCGTAATACCTGCTTTACATGGAATGGAGGTTTCGTATGAAAAGCGAATTATTCTATAAGCATCCAAAAACCATTTTGAATAAAGGAACTGGCTTTCTTTCTGGCTATACGCATTCGCTCAATCCTTATACAGGCTGTTCATTTGGATGTTCTTATTGCTATGTACGTCAAATGCCTGTATCTCTTTTTCGAGAAGGGGAATGGGGTAGTTGGGTCGATGTTAAAAACGGTGCGGCGAAAGTATTAAAAAAGGAGCTTCATCGTGCTAAAGCCAAAGGGCCTGTAACCATTTTTATGTCCTCAAGTACAGACCCGTATCAGCCAATAGAGCATAAGGAAAAAGTGACGCGATCTTTACTAGAGGTTATGCTAGAGGATCCCCCCTGATTTCTTATTTGTACAGACGAGAAGTCCACTTGTCAGTCGGGATATTGATTTGCTGCGACAATTTAAAGAAAAAGTGCGGGTAAGTATGACAATTGAGACAGATTCGGAAACGATACGTAAACATTTTACGCCAATGGCACCTCCAATCCAAGCGCGTTTTAAGACATTGGAAAAATTAGCAGCTGCGGACATACCGACCCAAGTTGCTATCGCGCCCATTTTACCAAGTGGAGAATATTTTCCTTTGAAATTGAAGCAACTCGTCGATCGGATATGTATAGATGACTACTTCATGGGAGATGGCAGTGGTGGAAAACGCACAAGAAAACTTGAGATTGAGAAAAAATATGATCAACTTGGTTTAGAAGAATGGTATGGACCAGATGTAATAAAAAAAGTATACAACCGATTTATTGAAATCTTTCCAGAAAATCATGTTTATATAAGTCAGGCTGGGTTTGAGCCGTAAAATGCTGTAATAGATGGATTATAAAAATAGCCCCAATACCCATCTTTACTGAAGTGAGTATTAGGGTTTCTTCACATGATAGTATGATTAACGTTTGTTTTCATTTTGAATTTGACTGAAATCTACTTCTTCAGCAAACTCTTCTCTGTTTTTACGCTCATTGTTAGCATTTTGATTTTGATTCTGCTGTTTTTTGTTGTCTTGCGTTTTATTATTTTTATGTTTATTATTTCCCATTTTCATCTCACCTCCACCATTAGTGTGAGTGGAAGATGTTTTTTTATCCGTAGAACTTACATTTAATTCATCAAGCAATGTGCTTTACTTTATTAAGGAGTATAGTATGAATGAAAATTATCCAAATTTAAATCTACGGTTAAAACTAGGGTAGGAAGTAATTGATAATGATAGCAGGTGGTTTATAAAAGGGCTATCACGCTGTTTGAATTACGACATTGACAAGACGAGAAAATAATTATTGTAGTCGATTAAAAATTGAAGCATACAGGAATGTCTTATATTTTTCCAGAAGATGTGAGGAAATACAAACTACATAGGTTTAGTCTTGAATGTAAAATATTTGATTTAAAGTATATTGCATTGCTAAAGTCGTATGCAATCAGGATTTAGGAATCCAACCAAGTATTTTTCATAATATCTATTTTTTACATTATGCTTAAGGAGGCATCGTAGTGAACCAACACAAAATAATTATTACGCAATATACCCCCCAATACGCTGAACAAACAGTTACTATGTGGCGAGATAGTAAGGAACAGGCGATTGGTCAAAAAGAAATTCATACCTTTGAAAGTCATGTATATTTCTTAAATCATCTATTAGCTGAGCAGTTTCACATCGATTTAGCGTTAATGGATGAAAAAGTAGTTGGCATGATTGCCTATAACGAAGAAGAAATAAGCCAACTATATATTCATATTGACTATCAAGGGATGGGCATAGGTCATACATTACTAGATAAAGTAAAAGCACAATCAAAAGGGCGATTAACTTTATACACATTTGAGGTTAATGAAAATGCCCAACGATTTTATGAAAAACATGGATTTAAAATCATAGGGAGAGGACATGAAAATGAAGAAAATTTAGCTGATATTCAATATGAATGGATAGCCAAATAAAAAATTTCACTAACGAGCTACTAAAAAGCGTTGTACATTTTGTATATACGCTTTTTTGTTTTTGATAAGATCTAAAAATGATGCAGAGGCAAACAATTTCCTTAACAGAGCTAAGATCACTCGAATGAGTAGTAGTCGAGCTTAGTTGCTTTAATGCTCTTAAGAAGTTAATCAGTATCATCTGGTATAATAGAAAATAGATTTTTTTAGAACGGAGTAAATGATATGAATGGAGCGCAAAAAGCATTTTTTGAAGAAAAGGAGCGTTCACTTGGCGTTTATCTAAATGATGTGCAAAAGCAGGCCGTATTGCAAACGAATGGACCGCTGCTACTATTGGCATCTCCTGGTTCAGGAAAAACGACGACGATTATTATGCGTATTGGCTATATGATCGAGGCGCTTGGTGTCAAGCCTGCTCGCATAAAGGCTGTTACGTTTAGTAAGGCATCAGCAAATGATATGAAGGCACGTTTTGCAAAGTTTTTTCCGCATTTGCCACCAGTTGATTTTTCGACGATTCATAGTTTAGCATTTCAAGTTGTGCGGCAGACACTTGAACGTCAGGGCATTTCGTACGGGGTTATCGAAGAAGCGGACGGGCCTGGTGTAATGTCAAAAAAACGAGTGCTTCGTGAGATTTTTGAACAATTAAATGGCTCCAAAATTACGGAAGATCAGTTAGACGAGCTACTGACGTACATAACGTTCATCAAAAATAAAATGCTGCCAGAACAGGAATGGGCAATTGCAGAAGTAAAGGTGCCAAGAAAAGTCGAGATTTTACAGCATTATGAGGAATATAAGCGCACAGCTAGTGACCGATTGCTCATTGATTTTGACGATATGCTGTTAATGGCGAATGATATTTTTACGAAAAATCGAGAGGTGTTGGCGCAATATCAGCGTCGATACGATTTTTATTTAACGGATGAAAGTCAGGATACATCGCCTGTTCAACATGCGATCATCGAGAAGCTTGTCGCTGTCCATCAAAATTTATGCGTCGTTGCCGATGAGGATCAGGCCATTTATAGCTGGCGCGGTGCAGAGCCAGATTATTTGTTGAATTTCCAAAAGATTTATCCAGAGGCACGTGTTTTACTAATGACACAAAATTATCGTTCATCTGCCTCGATTGTAGAGCCAGCCAATCTTTTCATTCAGCGAAATAAAAAACGATATAACAAACAAATGTTTACGCAAAATCCTGCAGCAGAGCCAATCTCGTTTAAAATCCTAGAGAATTACAGCTTACAGGCCAAATATGTAGTGAATCAGTTAAAAAGCTTGTCTAAGCGTGGCTCAACGGCTGTTTTATATCGAAATAATACGTCAGCCATTCCTCTTATGGACGCATTAGACAGAGCGGGCTTGCCTTTCTATATGAAAGATTCCACCATTCGCTTTTTTACGCATTGGGTTGTGGAGGATATAATGAACTTCATGCGTCTAGCGTACAATACAAAAAATATCTCGATATTTGAAAAAGTTTACAGAAAAATGAATGCTTATATTACACCAACGCAATTAAAGGCACTGCAGAAAGTACCGGAGGATGGCTGTGTATTCTCACTATTACTAGAGCATGTGGAATTAAAGGATTATCAGCCTGTATATATTAAGCGAATTCGCAAAACGTATGATAGCATTCAATTTGATCAAACAACACCAACAGCCATGCTAGAGCATATCCGTTATGACTTTGGTTATGAGCGTGTCTTAAAGAAAATGAGCGAGGACCTCGGTTTTAATTATGAAAATTTACTAGATATTGTGGATGTACTTGGACTAATTGCTCGCCATACGTCGACGATGACTGAATTTGCGGGTCGTTTAAAGTACCTTGAAAATTTAGCACGTACATCTCATCTGAAAAATGAAATGAATGCCATTACATTAACAACCTTACACAGTTCAAAGGGCTTGGAATTTGACCGTGTGTATTTGATTGACTTAATTGATGGGATTTTACCTACTGAGACGGAAGAAGCAATAGAGGAAGAAACAAGACTCTTTTATGTCGGTATCACACGTGCAATTCGCCATTTGGAATTAATTTCGTACAGCAAGCGCTTTAAAGCAAGTGTGGTGCCATCAATATTTATGAAGGCGTTAAAGCAAATCGTTTCTCCTCAGGAATTACCAAAGAAAGCGTCGAAAAGTCCGAGGAAAGCATTAAAGCAATACCGTAATGACAGGACAATTACAACGGAGTCAGCGTTAATCGTTGGCTCAAAGGTGAAGCATGTGATGTTTGGAAAGGGAAAAATTTTGGAGGTCACAAGTAGCACGATCAAATTGTCATTTGATGCAGGGATAAAGCAGTTTATGACGGATACATGTTTACAGCAAGGCTATTTAGAAGCGGTGGAAGATTAATGCAGCGTATTCGAGATTTTTTCGAATACGCTTTTTATAGTGTGCAAAATAATAGCTAAACTTCTTATTTTCTCTTTCTATAGGATAAATATTCTATAAATCTCTTTGCTGCAAGTGACAGCGATTTTTGCTCTCTCATCGCAATTCCAATAGTTCGAAAAGCAGGGATCTCAAGCTCTTTCGCGATAATTTGGTAAGGAATGCGTTCTAAAATCAGTTCAGGTAATATACTGATTCCCAACCCGTTTTCCACCATTGACATAATGGCATAGTCGTCCCATGTTGTAAAAGAAATATGCGGCGAGATATTGTGTTTTTCAAAAATTTCGGAGATTTCAGCTTTTGCGCCTTTTTCTAAAAGCATGAAGGGACTGGTCAATAGTTCACTTATAGGAAATTTATCGCAATCAGCAAGAGGATGATCCTGATGAATGACTACCAACAAACGATCTTGTTCTACAAAGATTGTTTCCATTTTAGCTTTTGTTGGTAGTCGCAAAAATCCAAAATCGACCCTACCTTCGATAATCCAGCTTTCGATTTCGGTGTAATCTCCTAAGAGTAACTCGAAATCAATCCCTGGATAATCCTGCTTAAAGAATTTGATCATATAAGGTAGCCAATGTGTTGCTACACTAGAAAATGTACCAATTCGGATGATTCCTGATTGGATATCATGTAAGTCTTCGATCTGCATCATTAACATTTCATGCTCATTACATATACGCAGTAATTGGGGCAGTAACTTTAAGCCATCGGATGTTAAACTGATTCCGGCACGACCTCGTTCAAAAAGGGAAATTCCCCATTCTATTTCTAAATCGTTGATCATACGGCTGATACCAGACTGTGTATAGTTTAATGCATCGGCAGCTCTTGTAAAGCTCCCATATTCTACTGCTTTGACAAAGGCCATATATTTTTGGATATTCATAACGCTATCCCCCTTGCATGCTATTTTGTTATGTATAGCATGACAAACATTCAATTTTGTAATACATATAAGTATGCTATGCTATTCCCATTACAAAAGCAAGTTGAAAGGGAGTGGAAGGAAAGGACGGAAAAAACACCTAATAGTTCCTATTAAATTGCGGTAGGTTAGGGGAGTAGGCCATGAAATCTAAATTTCAATTTATCGTATCAATGATTATTTTTGGCACAATCGGTTTAGTTGTGCGTTACATTGATTTAGCGGCTAGTGAAAGAGCTTTACTAAGTAGTTTACTAGGATGCTTATTTTTATTCTCCATCTTCTCCATAATGAAGAAAAAAATATCCTGGAATTTAGTGAAATCGAATGCTTTATTTTTGTTTCTCTCAGGCGTTGCATTGGGAGGAAACTGGATTTTTCTCTATCAATCCTACGACCACACATCACTTGCCAATGCCACACTAGGATATTACTTTGCACCAGTATTTGTAATGATTCTTTCACCTGTTGTACTTAGGGAACAATTATCCATAAAAAAAATAATATGCATTGTCATAGCAATTATCGGTATGATAATGATTGTAGGAGAAGGGGTGAGTGCAACGGAATCAGATGATTTCCTTGGACTTACCTTTGGATTGATGGCAGCTGCGTTTTATGCGGCATTGTTACTTTTAAACAAATTTATTAAAGAGATGGACAAGCTAGAGCTGACCATTATTCAACTTGGAACGACTGCATTATTACTGCTGCCGTATGTTTTTTTGACAGAAGGCTTGGGGATTTTTGAATTATCACGCGCATCTATTCCTTTTATTTTAATTTTAGGTATCGTTAATACAGGGATTGGATTTTGGTTGTTTTTCTCGGGAATGGAAAAATTGAAAGGGCAGAGTATTGCGATGCTAAGCTATGTCGATCCTTTTGTAGCAATATTGATTTCTGCAATGATATTGCAAGAGCAAATGACCCTAGTGCAAATTATCGGAGGGGTATTTTTATTAGGTTCTACATTTGTTAGCGAAATTCGATCCTTTAACTTTTCAAAACAACTCATGAAAAAACAAATAGAGTAACAATTTATCACGGGAGACTTAAATCGATACATGGTATTTAACATTTATAGGGTTGTTCAATTACTAAGACAACAATCAGCCAATTCAAGTTGGCTAATTGTTGTTTTTTAAACTCTTGATAAGATGCTTAAGCTTCTTGATGAGTTTCTCCAAAACGTTAACTGCTAGTTCAACTATGCCCTTAATGATTAGCTAAGAGAGTTTAAGAACTTCAATATATCTATACATACCCTTTAACATAACAGATTCATCTCTTATAATTCTGAGCCTTTGATCATTTTGTTTAAACAACTCCTCAAAACTTCTACCAATATCTGTTCCTAACATACTTATAAATGGCCTTACCAATTTTTTTGTTAGCGTTAGTTTTTGATTTTTAGGAGCAAATTTATCAAAGATAAGAATTCTACCATCCTTCTTTAAAACTCTTATCATCTCTTCAAAGCATTTATTTTCATTAGGAACCACAGAAAGTATTAAACTAGCTACAATATAGTCAAATGATTCATCTGCAAAAGACATTTTTTGAGCATCCATTTCTAAAAAATTGATAGAAGAGTGCTCGAATTTATGTTGAGCTTTCGCTAGCATATCAGGAGAATAATCAATGGCAGTTATATCATAATCAACATAGTTGATTAATTCTAA
Source organism: Lysinibacillus sp. BS3 (assembly GCF_039614735.1). NCBI lineage: Bacteria > Bacillati > Bacillota > Bacilli > Caryophanales > Bacillaceae > Lysinibacillus > Lysinibacillus sp. BS3. Next base: position 299,628 of record NZ_CP154860.1, read on the forward strand.
ATCAGCCCCAGTACCAATTCCTACATAGAGGATTTTTTGTTTACGCTGAAAAGGCACTTCTTGAAAAATCCTCTTTCTAGTCTTTAAAAAAGTACCTGTATTAAAAAATTTATCGTAAAAGGAAGAGCCAATTTTATAGATAATTTTGTTCCACGTATTATTCAATGCTACATCCAGCCTTTCTACAGAGCGTATGAACTTCTAAAATCCTGTGTCCCCTCCGAAAATAGGAGTGACCCACGCAATAATCTTTGTCATCATGTCAAAATATAATAAAATCCCATTAAAATCAATAATCATAAATGGATTTTTTGGAAGAAACGTAATTTGAGACAGCTTAAGAAAGGAAATTGAAAAAACCAGTACATTAATAAGTATGTATAATAAGCCTTTATCAGGGTTTGTTAGCCCTAAAGCCATTATTACAAGTGTCCAGCCAGTTGCGAAACCTGTCCCAAATTTAATCTAATATTCCTTTTCAGACAGTAAAAAATCTAACTTGAGGATGCCTACGTTTATTAGCTGAAGAGAGACCCATATTTTTTAAAATTTTGACAGACATATTAGGTAGTGCTAGTATGTTTGACACACATATTAGTGATATCGAATATGATCATATCAAAACATATTAGCTAAGTCTAATATGAATTGGAGGAGATTTTGTGACAGAAAAAAATATTGACTTAAAAATTAAACTAATTCATGGATTTTCAAACAAGGTAAGACTTCAAATTTTAGAGTGTATCAAAGAGAAAGAGAAGACAGTATCTCAAATCGTCGAGGAATTAAAGGGGAATCAGTCTAATATCTCTCAACACTTAGCCTGTTTAAAAGGGTGTGGCATTATTGTTGGTCGTAATGAAGGAAAATATTGCTACTATAGTTTGAGAAATGAGCGTATTCGCGAACTTCTTGAAATGTTTGATACGGTTTTAGAAGATGTTCATTCTGATGTTGCGTGCTGTGCAAACCACGTAGATTAAAGATATATATAAATAAAAGCAGATTCCATAATATATAGGGAAGGATGCAGGAGATTTAAAATTATGAGGAAATAGGTGTTCCTTAACTATATGAATGAGCTAGTACAGAAAAAATCAAAGATAGAGGAACATCTTTACCAATAGGGTTAGTGGTCGTAAAGGTTTAATTAAGGTTAGTCCAAAGTAGAAAACTACCTGATCTGAATAGAAATTATAAAAGGGTTACTGAGATAATGTAACCCTTATTGAGGGAGGTCGTGACGGTCAACCAACGCCACCACCGTATAAGTGCGTGCGATACACTCAATATAAATTTGTGCAAATAAAGGCTAATTATACATAAAAAAAAGCAGCGTCGTCACACGCTACAGTAATTTAATGAACATGTTAGGTGATTCATAAAAGAGTTTAACAAAGATTATGAATGGAACCATGCTATAAAGATACAGAAGATAACTTGGATCCAAAAGGTTGTGAAGATTATTTTTTCGTCAAACTCATATTCTGACACTTGTATGCTTTTGCTGAATTTTAGTAATCTTTTATTTTTACTTAATATGTGAGCTAATAATAATAAGTGTTATACCCGTAAATAAGCAAACGATTCTTGTCACAGGTATTTTATCTGCTAGTCCAAATAATGCAATTGCTGTCGTTACGATTAATACTGTTGGACCAACCAAAGCAAGCATTGTATTAATATAAAATGCTTTTTCTAGATTATTTAACTTTAGCATCAACAATCCAGCACTTACTTCAATACTCCCAGACAATACACGTAAAATAACCATAGCAAGAACCGACTTTTCAATAATTGTCATCATCCTATCTTTATAGAAAATTTAATATAATTCCATCATGAATAGAATAATAGATTTTTGTTTTAATGAAATATTAAAATCAATATATGTATGATTCGTATCTAATATTCTTGTTAGATTATGCTTTAATCCTTAGACTAGGAATATAATTAAAGATTTTTCCAATGTTTAGAATTAGCATAATAAATGAGCTGTGTTTCTAAAGTTGAAACACGGCTCATTTTTTATTTTTAATCCCTATTTAGATTAATGAAAAATTAGAAAGCTATCAAAAAAATTCTAATTCTTATATCACGCTGCATATGCATATATTCTCCATATTTATAGTCTATACTTTATTTTCAAATGGACTATAGAAAGGTTGAGTGAGCGTATTTGTTAGAGCATTTAAATTTACTTCTTGCATTTGGTGCTGGATTATTATCATTTGTATCACCTTGTTCATTACCATTGTATCCAGCTTTTCTATCTTATGTAACAGGAATATCCTTTAATGAACTAAAAGAAGAAAAAGGGATTTTGAGGCGAAAATCTCTGATACATACCCTGCTTTTTTTACTTGGTTTTTCTATTATTTTTATGGCACTAGGTTTTTCAACTTCTTTTATCGGACAGATTTTTATTCAGTATAAAGAGTTCCTAAGACAAATTGGAGCAATTATCATGGTCTTTTTTGGATTAGTTATTCTAGGTTTTTTTAAAATCGATATTTTACAATCTGAAAAAAAGATTCATTTTAAAAAAAGGCCCAAAGGATATTTTGGTTCGGTACTTATTGGTATGGGTTTTGCAGCTGGATGGACACCTTGTACTGGACCAATTCTTGCAGGAGTAATAGCTTTAGGCGTGTCTGATCCTGGGAAGGGCATGTTGTACATGCTATTTTATGTGCTAGGTTTCTCTATACCTTTCCTAATAATGTCTTTATTTATCGGAAAAATGAAGTTTCTTCAAAGAAAAAATGGACTGTTTATGAAAATAGGTGGTGCAATAATGATTGTGATGGGGGTTTTATTATACTTTGATATGATGACTAAAATTATTGCGTTTTTAACACCGATTTTTGGAGGATTTACTGGTTTCTAGTTTTACATATATAAGAAAGGAAGGAGCCTAACTTCATTATGGATAAAAAAAAGAGAAGATTTCTTATGCGTTCAATTATATTAATTATATTATTTGGGGCAATATTCTTCACAGTCTATTCAACTTTAACGCAAGATAAAAATGAAGTATTAAAAATAGGGGACGATGCTCCAAATTTTACTCTAGTTGATATGCATGGTGAGAAACATAATTTGGAAGAATACAAAGGACAAGGCGTCTTTTTAAACTTTTGGGGTACTTGGTGCAAACCTTGCGAAAGAGAATTTCCAATTATAGATAGATATTATAATGATTATAAAGAAAAGGGTATACAGGTATTAGCTATAAATATAGCAGAATCCGACTTCGTGGTTCAAAATTATATTGACCGAAAAGGTCTAACTTTTCCGGTTTTAATAGATAAAAATAAAAGTGTAATGGAAGCATATAATATCAATCCATTACCAACGACTATGCTTATTAATTCTGAGGGGAAAATAGAAAAAATAATCACTGGAGAAATGAAAGAACAAGATATAAAGAATTATATGGAACTAATTCTACCAGACTAAATAATGATTCTTAATCTCACTAAAGTCAATTTTGGGTAATTCAAAAATTGTTACATTGCATGTGCAGCGAAGACAAAATGAAGGAGATGAAAGAGGAATTAATTCTGCAGAGGAAACAACTGTGTATATGGTTGACTACACTTCTACTCCTGGTGTAAAAGTAACAATTCATAAATGGCTAACGGAAAGTGATGATCTACTCCGTAAAAATTAAATACTCAGAGATGTTCGACGAGTCAAGTCAATTTTGACAAATGGAACATCTTTTTTTTATGAAGAAATTCTAAAAATCCATTTTAATTTTAATCCATAATTATTCGTTATATCCATTTTGAATCATGTAATAATAACGGGAGGAGGTATGGGGCATTAGAAAGTGGGGAATTATTTTCACTTTAGGATTATTAGCAGTTATTTTAGAGGGTTGTACAAATGAAAATACAAACTTGAATACCATAACAGTGTTAACCGTTGAATTTTTTAGTGGAGATCCACTTAATGATCTATATGTGGTGTTACTTAATGAAGAAGGGAAAGAAATAGATTCAACAATTAGTTTGAATAAAGGTGAGGCTCAATTTAATAATTTGCAACCGAATGAAACCTATACAGTAAAAGTAGGGAATCCAAACAATTTTACAACAGGAATGTATTTAACAGAGAAAAAATTTACGTATACGTCATCTACACAATCCATATTAGTGCAAACATATGCAGTAAATCATAATAAAGGATTTGGAGTTCCTGTAATTCTACAAAATCCTGAATTACCAAATGGGTGTGAAATAACTACTCTTACAGCAGTACTTAATTACTATGGTGCAGAAACATCTAAATTAGAAATGGATCAAAATTATTTACCTAAACAATCGTTTGAATACAAAATGAAAAAAAAGTATGGGCCAAATCCTAATCAAGCATATGGCGGCGAGCCAAGCAATCTAGAAACGGGTACATATGTTTTTGCAGAACCAATTGTCAAAGCAGCTAATAATTTTATCACCGAGAGAAAGTTAGATTTACATGCAAAAAATAGTAGTGGAAGTACAATAAAAGAAATAACAAATTATATTAGACAGGGAATACCAGTTATTATATGGGTAACATTGGACCTCTCACCACCAAAGGTTAAAGGGGGATGGATTATGGAAGAAGCAGGTGAGTACCATCAAATGTATCAAAATTTACATACAATGGTACTATTATCTGTGGGAAATACGACTGTGGAAGTAATGGATCCACGTAAGGGATTGATAACATTGGATAAGGGAGCATTTTTTAATAGCTATGAAGCATTAGGCGAACAGGCAGTTGTTGTTTATTAACAATAGTTCATTATATGCAAGTAATAGGTTAAAAAAGATAGCGTTTAATCATGGAAGAAAAATTACTTCAATTACTTGAACAATCTGGATTATTTGCAATTTTGGTTAGTTTAATGATAAATACTTTGGTTAGTATTATAGGTATACTACCAAGTGTTTTTGTTACAGCTACTAACCTTGTGTTTTTTGGCGTATTCAACGGTTTGTTGATTTCTATTATCGGTGAATCACTTGGTGCAGTTATTAGCTTTATTTTATATAGAAAAGGAATCAATAAATGGAAAAGACCGTTCGTATTACACCCTAAACTTTTAAAATTAAAGGAGTTGGAAGGGTCTGATGCATTTTGGATAATTGTCAGTTTAAGGATTTTACCTTTTATGTCATCAGGTCTTGTGACTTTTACTAGTGCATTTTCTAAGGTGTCTTTAGGCACATTTGCGCTTGCTAGTACGATTGGAAAAATACCAGCCTTAATCTTTGAAGCAGGAGCCGTATATGGTTTTATGCAAGTAAATTTAATAGGGAAAATTGTAATAAGTATCTTATTAATGTCAATTATCATTTTGATTTGGAAAGTTAAGAAGTAAAAAAGTCATATCAAAGTTTTCTTAGATAGAGTGGTTAATACTTGTCTTATTTAATTACAAATCCATAATTTCTCCATACTTCTTTGTTATAGTGCCTATGTAAAGAATAAAAGGAGGAAACATAATGAAATCTAAACTTTTGATTGCTTCATTATTGGTAGGCGCTATTATAATGGGGGGATGTAGTGCGGGTAATTCGGAATCTAATAATAATTCAAATATGGACCATTCTACTATGTCTAGTATGGACCATTCCAATATGAGTGATGAAGAAATGAAAAACATGGAGGGTATGGATAATAAAGATAATAGCATGGAAAATGGTCATGCGAGTCATAACAATCCATTAGCATTAAATAATTCAACTGGGGAAAATGAGCTTGCGCTTCCACCTATTATTGAACCTAAAAATGGAATTGTTGATATTACTGCTCAACAAGGAACGACAGAAATCCTTAAGGGAACTAAAACAGAGACATATGGATATAATGGTTCTTTTTTAGGGCCAGTCATTCGTATTCATAAAGATCAAACGGTAACGTTTAGAACTAAAAATGCTTTATCTGAACCAACAACATTTCACTGGCATGGATTAGAAATTCCCGGAAATGGTGATGGCGGTCCACATCAAGTCTTAGAGCCAGGTGTAACAGAAGATGTGAATTTTACAGTTAATCAAGGAGCATCTACGCTGTGGTTCCATCCACATCCAGAAGGTGCTACAGCAGAGCAAGTATATAAAGGTTTAGCTGGCTTAATTTATATTGATGATGAAAATTCGCAAAAAATCAATTTACCGAATGAGTATGGTGTGAATGATTTTCCGTTAGTATTCCAAGATAGACAATTTACTGAAGAAAAGCAATTAAATTATCAAGCAGTCCTTAATGAGGATGGTACAATAGGAGATACTTTGTTAATTAATGGTACTGTGAATCCTAAACTTACTGTCGGTAAAGAAAAAATAAGACTTCGATTATTAAACGGTTCTAATGCTCGTAATTATACGTTTAAATTGAATAATGGAGCTACATTCCAACAAATTGCTACTGATGGAGGTTTCTTAAATCAACCAACTGATATGAAAGAAATTACCTTAACACCAGGTGAGCGAGCAGAGGTAATAGTGGATTTTTCAAAGATGGATGACAAAACTGATATAGCATTAATAAATGAAGAAGGAATTACCCTTTTACCATTTAAAATTGAACAAAAAGCTGCAAGTACAAGTAACATTGCACAAAAATTAAATGATTTTGGTGTTACGGAAGAGGAAAAAACCTTACCAGTTACAAAGAAACTTGAACTTTTTGGTATGGGCACAATGGTTTCAATCAATGGTTCACAGTTTGATATGAATCGCATTGATTTCACTCAAAAACAGGGAGATACTGAAATTTGGGAAATTTATAATAAACCTGATATGATGGGTGGCATGACACATCCTTTCCACATACATGGCACTCAATTTAAAATCGTGTCGATTGATGGGAAAGAACCTCCTTTAAATTTAAAAGGGTGGAAGGATACGGTTTCAGTTGAAGCTGGTCAAACAGTTAAATTAGCAGTGAAGTTCAATAATAAGGGCATTTACATGTTCCATTGCCATGTCCTTGAACATGAAGAAAATGGGATGATGGGTCAAGTTGAAGTAAAATAAAATAGTTTAAAAACCTCCATATATTTGGAGGTTTTTTAGATGTCATTCAAGAGTGGATTTTAAACGACTTAAAACACCAGATAAAGCCATTTCGAGCCATTTAAATGCTTTCTGTTGCTTTAAAGACTTCTAGGATACGACCTTTTTGTAACTTAACAATTAAATAAGCTACCATTAGTCTGAAAACTAATAGTAGCTAATTGTACAACTTCAAGCATCTGTCATATTTTTATTCTTTAATCAATTGCTTAAGCTGATTGTATTTTTCAACCATTTCATTTAGATTCTGAGTTCGAGTATCCTTTTCTCTTAGAGTAAGATAATCATGTGCACTTACAACTACTTCATTAATGAATTCATTTTCTTCACAAACTCCTTTTAACCGACTTTTCATACTATTTTTTGAAGAAAAAACCACTAAATTATTTCGTTTATTTATAATTTTTTCTAAGGTCCATTCAATGTTATTCTTAGATAAATTAGTTTCTGATATTAGGATTAAAAAGAGTTTTTCCAGTTGATCCTGTCCAATAAAGTGGGTGGTGATTTTGTAAAACATGTACCATACTACTTCTTTGTAAAAGGACCGTATTTCCATTCCCAATGCTTACAGTAGCAGACTTAAATTTGCAGTTGCAGTTTCAATTTCTGCTGCAGTAGCAGGTTTATTAAGCATACCGATAATTTTATATTTTATTACTTAACATTATGATTATCTTGGGAGCGAGGTATTTTATCGGTGAGTGTATACAAACCATGTAATGCTGGCTGTTAATAATGCTGACGAAATCAACGCTGTAAGAATACTATATGTTTGCCAAATAAGTATCGTTGACCAATCGATAGCATAGCACAGTATACCAAGGACAATCGTAGCCATCAGGAAAATAACTGTTATGATTATCCTCTTTTTTGTCATTGGCTGTCTCTTATTCATTTTCTTTTTTCGTAATCCTAAGAGAAATAGCAGAACAGCCAATAGGCAAAGAATAATAGTGATAGACGACAAAATGATATCCAAAAGCTGTGTGCCACTTATTTCATATGACTGAGTTAGATTACCGTCTAATATATCTTTAACTTTTAGTACCAAGTTTATATTGGTATTTGCGCCGTTGCTCAGCAAGCAGACGGCTGTTCTGTCATTTAGCAGTATGGCTACTTCGGTTCGGAAATTTGGATTGCCCCCAGTATGTTCGATAATTGTTTGGTCGGCGTTTACCGACCAGCCTGCCGCATAATACATATCGTTGACAGCCGAGACAGACATATCACCCCTATGTGATTTTTCGATAACCGTGTGAAATATTTCGGGTATGTCCTGCACAATACCCATCTGTATGCCCATCCAACGTGCCATATCTTTTGTATTAGAAATGATGTAGCCTGCGGGTTTGTTCCCAGCATAATCCGGAGCTTTAAATGGAGTTGTCATAAAAAAGGAAGAACGGTAGCCTTGTGCCAACTGTCCAGTGGCTTGAGCATCTTCTTTATAAACATACGTCTGGTGAAGACCTAACGGCTGAAATACTTGTTCCTTCATAAAGTCTTCATAGCTTTGTTGCGACACAATCTCAATAACCAAACCCAATACGTCATAATTAACGGTTCCATAGTTATACTGTTCACCAGGATTGAACGCCAATTCAGCATCTACGAGCATTTCCACAGTCTTTTGCAACATATCCGGTGTATTGCCTTGTGGAATATTTTGAGTATGCCTAATATTTGTTAGACCACTGGTATGGTGAAGAAAGTTATTTAGTGTAAGGCTTTGCGTATCAACAGGTTTTCCTTGATACTTTAACGTAAACCAAGGTAAATATTTTTGCACAGGGTCCGTCATTGAGAGCAGCCCTTGCTCTTCCAACAGCATAATACCCATACCAGTAAAAGCTTTACTGACAGAAGCTAACTCATAGAGTGTATTTTCACTTGCAGTCAACCCCTTTTCACGGTCAGCATACCCTGATGAAAAGTAGAACACTTCATCATCGACAATTATTGAGATTGAAATTCCTGGAACACCTGATATTCGAGAGGCATCATCTAGCAACGCTTGTATTGCCGCAGATTTCGAATCTGACAGTGCATAACTTTGTGTTGTGGATCCTAAGAATAATATAAATATCATTAATACAACAACAATAATCTTTTTCATAAACACTCCTTTTTGAAAAATTATAAGAGAATAATATAAATAACATACTTTTACAACTATTAAACTAAATTATAACTTATCTTTCTATTCACCTTTATAATATTAAGTAAAATGTGAAGAGTTACCTTTAACGAACAGATACGTTAGTTCAATAAGTAAAACGATCTTCAACAAAAGGGTGCATTCTGTAATAAGGATCAGCGCTTGTTTGCATTAAAGGGCCAGATTGTGGAATAAAAGTTGTAAAACAAACAAGAAATCTATTACCATGAGGGAGGCTTTGCTGATAAGACTTTTAAATCTACTAGATGACGAGAACTCGAATAAGAGTCAGAAGCCTCATTCTTTTAAACGGACCAATATGCAAATTCCAAATATATTCTATTGGCATAAGAATGGTTACTCGTAATATATTCTACAATTGATGCAACATAAAAAACGTACATTTACCACGTTTTAAAATCTATTTCCGGTTTGTTGTATAAGAGGGATTTTTGAAACAGTGTAGAAAGTTAATATTAGGTGATAAATTGCATTTAACAGGAGATGGGATAGATATATGCAGACGATTTTTGTAGACTGGGGTGGAAATAATGTGAAGCTAACTTGGATGCCTCGAATGAAATTAACAGAATCTTTAATAGTGACGAGTGTTCATGCAGTGTGCTTAAGAGATGGGAAAGTGTTATTATCACAAATAAAAAATCGAGGGTTTAATTATCCAGGTGGACACGTAGAGATTGGGGAGAACGTAGAAGAAGCTATACTACGCGAAACATATGAAGAGGGGTATGTAAAGGGAACAATTAAATACATAGGTTCAATTGAAGTAAGCCATAAAGAAAATCTGTCCTTTGATTCAAGTGGAAAATACCCATTGATTGCTTATCAGGCATTTTTTAGAATGGATGTTACCGAATGCTTACCTTTTCTCCGAGAACATGAATCATCTGCTCGAATTTGGGTAGAACCCTCTGAAATACCATTTGTAATTAATGACCATAAACTTTCAAAATTAATCTTAGACGATGCGTTAACCTTTTGTTCTTCTTAAACTAACGTGTGCTTTAATTTAATAACAACGATCTTCAACAATCGGACTCTTTCCTGGAAAAAGGAAAGCTCATTTTTCAGTTTAAGGGCTATTTAATTGAATAACGTTTTTAAAGGAATTATGTTGAAAATTAGGTTAGTTGGAAAAGTAATGTACTTAACTAACTGGGAAGGTTAAAGTAATAAGGATTTAATGAATTTCTAAGCAAGAAGGGTTATCACTGTGTAGTCTGGAATAGTTAGTTTATAAGTTTCTTTTTAACTTAATTAACATTGCGATTGGAGTAAGCAACCCGTCCTAGATTAGAACGGGTTAGCTCAACTGAGATTATAAAATTAGCTATATTATCACTTTATATTACTTCATCTGGTGGTTGTGTCTTTCTCCAGCCATAAAACTGCATGACGTCTTTTGATCATATAAAACATTTCAATTCCCACCTTTCATGTTTTTTAATTAACAAGATTAATATTGACGAATACGAATATAATCGTCAATTTTTTTTCGGTTCTCTTCAAAGATTTTTTTCACATATTCATCATGAAGTGCTTTCTCAAGAGAGACCTTACGTTTGGTAATAGTTATCGTGAGCGCAAAAAAGTTTAATATCATTTATTATCACCTCCTTAAAGTGCCATGAAAAATGAAAAAAACCGTAGAGAGACTCCTCTACGGCGAAAAAAGGCACAAAAATACCGCAGGGGCACACTTCTCCCTGCGGTATGGGTATGCTTATTTACAAAAAAACCTTAAGCGATCCATTCCGATGCGGTCGAATGTGTGATTTTCATTTTTAATGAAGTTGTAGCTACCAATGACATCAATTTAACGATAACGATCATTTTATTCGACCTCCTTAAGAATTTTTTGTTTACTTTGTAAGTATATCTAAATTTAAGTTGTTTGTAAACATCTTTTACAAAGCTTTCCTAATTATTGAAGAGAGAGCAGTTATGGATGCTACGATACATGGGGGGAATCCAAATCCAGTAATTTCTACAGGGATATAATTACAAAATGAATAAGTATTAGCAGATCATAAAGTATGGTATCCCAACTATAAATACGAATACGAAAGAAAATTACAGTTTTGGGTGGTGGCCATTCTGTTATTGCTAGCACTTGCGGAATTACAGGTAGAGAATTCTGCAACAAAGCTAGTGTGGAATGCGTAAAAAGTCTGTAGAAAAAGCCTATAGGTCGAAGAAAAAGATGCTTTGGCCAGCACATGGCGCACTCGGTGTTTTCTTTCACGGGTTGGATATGCAATTTTTAAGAGAAGTGATTATGGATATTGGCAGGGATTAGCTGGTGCTGAAGAAGAGGGTGAGACTCCTACTAAACGAGAAGCATTTGAAGAAGCTGGCTTTACAAGAGATTATCATATTGCATTAGATTCTAGTTCTTCACTAGTAGTAGAAGATGTAGTTGGGAATTTCCTTTGGGGACAAGTCGTTTAAGTATTAAAAGAATTTTCATTTGGTGTTAAAGTTCCTACAAAAGATATATCATTATCCAAAGAGCATGTTTTGAAGAGGCAGTAACACTTTTGAAATAGTATAGCAATAAAACGGCGTTATGGGAGGTTATTAAATCTGATTAACACCAAACATATGAAAGAAAATATTTAAGCTAAAACGGGTGCTTTGCTTGAAGAACACGGAGTTGCATAGGCAGCTCATTTTTAGGAATACAGCTTCAATATTGCTTGCTGTTATTCAATTATTGGGCAAGTACTGTAATAGAATGCAGAAATTGTGGAGGAAAAAAATGAATAAAACGGAGAGGCAGCTTGCGATCACGCTTGAATTACAGCGAAGCAAAACATTGAGAGCAGAAGATTTAGCTTCTCAATTTGAGACAAGTGTACGTACGATATATAGGGATATTCAAACACTAAGTGAGGCTGGGGTTCCCATTTTAGGCGCCCCTGGTCAGGGTTATTCCTTAATGGAAGGATATTTTCTACCCCCGGTTAGGTTCACAGCAGAAGAGGCCGTCTCCCTGCTCATGGGAGCTGATTTTGTCGAGCAAAGGTTGGATACAGATTATGGTATTAATGCAAGGTCCGCTAAACGCAAAATCGAGGCTACTTTGTCGGAGTCAGTTCGTAATGAGTCAAGGCTTGTTCGGGAAACAATGCGACTGCTTCATATAGGTGAGCAGTCAACTGAAGAGCGGGTAAAAACATATCTTAATCAAGTTCGCGATGCAATTTTGAAACAGTGCAAAATCAGTTTTATGTATATTAAAAAAATGCCAGGAACAGATGGGAATCGGAAAAATAAACGTGTGGTCTCTCCATATGGATTAACACTTGTCCATGAAAATTGGGTTTTACTAGCATACTGTGATATGAGGCAAGAGATGCGCCATTTTCGCTTGTCCCGGATGTCCGAGCTTTCTGTGTTGGAAGATCAATTTCTTCTACCAAATGATTTTGACCTAAGTAGCTATCGGCCACCTGACAATCGAGATGAAAGAATAATAATGAGGGCAAACCCCGAAATTGCCGACAAAATCATTGAGGCAGTAAATTTTTATATTGAATCTATTGAGGAGCGGAAGGAGGATGTAATCTTTCAATTTCGTGTTCGGTATCCAGAGGAACTATTACAGCATTTACTTGGCTGGGGCGGAGATATCGAGGTGATTGAGCCGAAGTCTTTACGCTTCAAGATTCGGGAAGTAGCGAAAAAAATTTTAGAACACTACTGACATACACCTGTCAGTAGTGTTCTTTTATACTGTGACTATACCAAGATGAAAAGGAGCTGCTATGAAGGATGAAAAGTACAAAGGAAGTATTGAAGTCATTTGAACTTACAGTAGAAAGATATTTGGCAGAACTGACAAAACTCAATATGGATAAATTACATAGAAAGCTGAACGAAGAAGATTGGTCCATTGGACAGATGTATGTACATTTAATTCAATCAGCTTTCATGCATCTACTTAATGTCGAGCAATGTTTAGCTGGTAACGAATCGACATTGAACCCAACGAAGGAAAAAACTGAGCAGGGTAAGATTGTTTTTAAACTAGAACAATTTCCTGCTGTTCGTATTAAGGTCCCTGCTTCGCCAAACTATACTCCGCAACCACCAGAGAGCATGGAGCAATTGGTAGAAGGACTTCACAGTGTAGTGGAACGGATGAGGAATACGGAATCAGTTCTACTTCAAGTGCCTGTAAGTAACAAGATACTTCATCCGGCGTTCGGTGCTTTAAACGCCCAGGAATGGTTTATGTTGATTGAAATGCATTACAGACATCATTTTTTACAACTGGATCGGTTGAAAAGTTTAGCCTTTGAAGAGTAGGGGGGATGCATCATGTCGAATATAACAAGTCAGAGAAGCAGATATTGGATTGGCGTTGTATCCGCTTCTCATGTGAATTTAGCCATAGAAGGTGGTTTTGCACAGTTATGTCACGGTAAGGCAGCACCTTTGCGTAAAATGTCTCCAGGTGATTGGCTGATATACTATTCCCCTCGTACAGACATGTCCAAAGGGAAGCCAGTTCAAGCATTTACTGCTATTGGTCAGGTTACGGATAACGGTGCTTACAAACATCAAGTGTCGGAGTCGTTTGTGCCATTTCGCAGAGATATGCGTTATATTCCTTGTCGAGAAGTTAAGATTGCATTGTTGTTAAACCAGCTCACTTTTACGCGTGGAAATCGCAATTGGGGGTTACCATTCCGTCGAGGTCATTTTGAAATTGGAGCTGAAGATTTTATGACAATCGTTACTTCGATGTTAGATGGTGAGGAACAGGCATTATCCGAGATCCTTAAACACTGATTGTAAGTTGTGAACAGTTTCACTTAAACTTTAGAGTGCTTTAGTTAGATAACAATATTCAACAATTGGACGCTATTGTTGAATAGCGTTCTGTTCTTCTGAATTCACGAGACGAGGATTGTTAAGTAAATAAGAACAAATTAAAAGCGGTCCTCCACAGATTAGTTTGTGGAAGGCCGCCTTTATTATAAAAACAGTCACCATTTATAATTGTTCATCTTGGTTCACTTAACCATATAGATGTAAAATAAAAGATCTATTTAGCTTACGGAGCTTTGCGCAATGATTGCACGAATCAGAAATCAGAAAATTTATGACTTCACCATACAACAAGCATTCCACCAATCCATGCGAACTTGCAGCGGAATACAAGGTACTTGAGATTCATCATTCTCGATTGATTATTCATAGTTAGCGATATTAAGTAATTCAACTAAATCGCCTTTGACAAGTTCGTATTCTCTTGAGTTAATGTTAACCATACCATCTTTTGAAATTAATATATTAATTGGATTAGTAGTATCGTCGTTATTAGTGAAAACTATTTTGTAATAAGAGTTAGAGACATCCATACTTTTGAATAAAGTTCGTTTTGCTTCCCAATTATTCAAAATGCTGCGTACTTCGTTATATAATTCATCGTCTTTGTTTACGATAAATATATTTTTGTTATCTACACCACCGTTCATTTCCCAAACGGAAATGCTATCAACAACTTCTTCAAATTTATCAGTGTTTGTAATGAGTTCATCTCCAAAATTCTTTGTTCCATATTCTGAATAAAATAGAATACCAGTTATACAAAGGACAAGAATAATTGCGACAATTGCTAATTTAATTCGTTTACTTCGCATAATATAGCCCCTCCCAAGTTGTAAAAATATGTGTCTTCCGTTTTATTTTACAAAATTTTAACATAAAAGCAAAAAAAACTTATTTACATTTTAACAAAAATCAAGGGATTAGTTTTTAAAGTTGTCGCGTTTTTATCGACTTTTAATCTCTAAAGCTCAATGTTTACACAAAATATAAAAGCAAGATTTTTTCTTGTTCCACAATCGTGCCATATTGTTGAATAAGGGTTTTGGAGAAATTAGGAGGATTAATATTGAGAATAATCTAAAAAATTAGTTTATTATTAGTTCAAATTAAAGTGCTTGAGTCGTGGTGGTAATAATTGGTGTGTGATATGAGTAACAGAATATTGTTTGAAGGTTCTATAACCGGGCGCATTTCTGCAGAAAAAAATGCGTCTACGAAATAAAAAGGGCCATGTGTTTATGGATAAAGTATAAATTATAGGGGGTATTTTATGTTTGTAGTAAATGTAGAAGGGGCTATTCGTCGCAATGAGAAATGGCTTTTAATCCGTAGAAGTGAAAAGGAGGAGCATGCTGGTGGAGGTCTCTCATTAGTAGAGAGGTTCTTGCACATACGGAACTACCTTTATTTCTAAAAGAAAACATTAAACTTGCAGAGAAAATACTACAAGATAATATGCAGATGAAATATTAGTTATACATTTTCCATTATAGGGCGCCATTGTGGAGCAACAAAGTTGGAAAATGATCAGACTTTTTTATAAAAACCTAACTTAAAACTGCTAAAGAAAAATCCCTTTTGATCAATCTTTTTCAAAAAGGGATTCTTCTTATTTAACGTAAAATAAAGGTTTGTGAGGTGTTTTTGCTCAATCTTTATTCCAAATCTACAAAAATCTGTTGCAATTCAAAACATTAAATCATAATATAAGAATATAGTTATATATGGATTAATTCACCTTTCTTTAACGAGGTGATTTTATTTAAAATAATATATAAGCAAATAATTATATAAGGAGTGCAGATAAATGGAAAATACACTAATTGAAAAACAACTAAAAGCAGCTGCAGATTTAAACCGCATTAAATTACTTGCATGCATGAAGAATGGGGAGGTATGTGTATGTGATTTTGTAGATGTTCTCGGAATATCGCAACCAGCTGTTAGTCAACATCTTCGAAAATTAAAGGAGGCAGGCATTATTACAGAACGAAAAGTAGGGACTTGGAAACATTACCGTTTAGTAGAGGATCAAACTCCACTGATGAAGGGCATTTTAGAACAAATTCAACCTTTAAACGGGTGTAACTGTGGCACAGATTGTTGCCATGTAGGAGGAAATATAAATGAGTAATGATTCTTTAACCAAGCAGCTATCTTTTCTAGATCGTTACCTTACCTTATGGATATTTGTTGCTATGGGAATAGGTGTTTTATTAAGTTTGACAATGCCTAATATTGGAGAAGCATTAGAGGCCATGTCTATTGGCACAACATCCATACCGATTGCTACCGGGTTAATTGTCATGATGTACCCACCATTAGCGAAAGTAAAGTATGAAGAAATGTGGCGTGTGTTTAAGGATTGGAAAGTGCTTTTACTTTCTCTTTTTCAAAACTGGTTACTCGGACCGTTCTTAATGTTCTTTTTAGCCATCATTTTCCTGCACGATTATCCAGAGTATATGGCTGGACTGATTATGATTGGTTTAGCTCGTTGTATTGCAATGGTCATTGTATGGAACGATTTAGCACGTGGAGACCGTGAATATGTAGCTGGTTTAGTTGCGTTTAACTCCATCTTTCAAATCGTGACGTATTCAATTTTTGCTTACTTTTTCTTAAATGTATTACCTGGTTGGTTTGGTTTAGAGAATTTCCATGTATCCATTTCTATGTGGGAGATTACTAAGAGCGTACTTATATACTTAGGTATCCCGTTTGCTGCAGGGTTCCTCACACGTTGGATAGGGATTAAAACAAAAGGGAAACATTGGTATGAGGAAAAGTTCTTACCGAAGATTTCACCACTGACACTAATTGCACTGTTGTTCACGATTGTGATGATGTTTGCTTTAAAGGGTGAGCAATTAGTAGAACTGCCACTTGATGTAGTGCGAATTGCTATTCCATTATTTATTTACTTTGTGATTATGTTTGCTGTGTCATTCTTCTCTTCCCGTAAAGTTGGGGCATCTTATCCTGTCACAGCAGCTCTTTCTTTTACAGCTGCAAGTAACAATTTTGAGCTAGCGATTGCGGTTGCAGTGGGTGTGTTTGGCCTGCATAGTGGCGTGGCATTTGCTGCTGTTATTGGTCCACTTGTAGAAGTACCTGTTCTCATAGGACTTGTATGGGTTGCCCTACGTTGGCAGAAAAAATACTTTAAAACCATTAAATTATAAGGAGCAATTACTATGACAAATACACTTTATTTCCTATGTACAGGGAACTCATGCCGTAGTCAGATGGCTGAAGGATGGGCAAAGAAATTACTACCTACCAATTGGACAGTTAAAAGTGCGGGTATTGAAGCACATGGTGTAAATCCGAAGGCCATTAAAGCGATGGCTGAGGTAGGGGTTGATATTTCAAATCATACATCCGATTTAATTGATTTAGAGACACTAAACAACGCCACGTTAGTTGTTACTTTATGTGGGGATGCAGCTGATAAATGTCCAATGACGCCTCCTCATGTTCGTCGTGAGCATTGGGGATTTGAAGATCCAGCGAAAGCGACAGGTACTGATGAAGAGAAGTGGGCTGTATTCCAAAATGTTCGTGATGCAATTGGTAAACGCATTGAACAATTTGTAGCTGAGGAGCTGAAATAAATTGAAAAAAATTCATATCTATGAGCCAGCAATGTGCTGTTCTACAGGCTTATGTGGACCCTCTATAGACCCAGAATTATTGCGTATGTCATTTATTATGAATAATTTAAAGAAAACAAACATAGAAGCTGAGAGATTTAATCTTACAAACGAGCCAAATGCTTTTGTAGAAAATGAAGCAATTAATCAACTATTAATGTCAGAAGGAATGGATGCCTTGCCTGCAACGTTTGTGGATGGAGAATTACTTTGCAAAGGGATCTATCCTACAAATGAACAATTTTCACAGTGGTCAGGACTTTCAGAAGACGAATTACTACAAAAGCCAAAAGTACGCTTGTCACTAAAAGGAGAAGCCTAAGATGGAACGTTTTACAAGAAGTCATTTCCCTGACACCCCATTCCTGTTTTTCACGGGGAAAGGGGGCGTTGGGAAAACATCGGTTGCTTGTAGCCTATCAATAGCCATTGCAAATGAAGGGAAAAAGGTACTTTTAATTAGTACAGACCCCGCATCCAACTTACAAGATATTTTTGGCCAAACGTTTTCTAATAGTCCAACAAAAATTGAAGGCATAGATAATTTATTTGCGATAAATTTGAATCCTGAACAGGCGGCACAGCATTACAAAGAACAAATGGTTGGTCCGTATCGTGGAAAGCTACCTGAAGTGGTATTACAAAATATGGAAGAGCAACTTTCTGGTGCTTGCACAGTAGAAATTGCTGCTTTTAATGAATTTGCAACATTATTGACTGATACTTCAGTCATAGGGAATTTTGACACTGTCGTGTTTGATACAGCGCCAACAGGGCATACGTTACGATTATTACAACTGCCTTCTGCATGGTCTACGTTTCTAGATGATAACACGACTGGTACCTCATGTTTAGGTCCTTTAAAAGGGCTAGAGCCACAACGTGAAATCTATAAAGAAGCAGTTGAACGTTTAAAGAATGCCAAACAAACGACGTTAATGTTAGTGACGCGTCCTGAAGAAAACCCTTTAAAAGAAACTGCACGTGCTTCTCACGAATTGTTTGAAATAGGCATTCAAAATCAGACTCTACTAATTAATGGATATATGAGCAATACCGATTCTACTGATGATATCGAAGAGGCTTTCATTGCGTGTCAAGCTAATGCATTAGCAAGAATTCCTGAAGAACTAAATCGATTTGAACATTTCTACTTACCATTTGTACCGTACTCATTATCAAGTATTGAGCGTATGCAAGCATGGATGACTGACCAAGAAGTTATACAAGAAGATGAATCAAATGAAGAAACTAAGATTCCAGAGATAGAAGAAATGATTGCAGATTATTTAGAACGTAAGCCGAAACTCATTTTTACGATGGGTAAAGGTGGGGTTGGCAAAACAACTGTGGCTTCTTATATTGCATTACGATTAGCAGAAGAGGGTACTCATGTACATTTAACTACAACCGATCCTGCCGCACACCTCGATTGGACATTTGGTGATGACAACGTTAAAAATTTAACAATCAGTCGTATTGATCCAAAAGTAGAAGTGGAAAACTATGAAGCAGAAGTGCTTGCAAAGGCAAGTGAAACGATGAATGAGGAAGGTTTAGCATTTGTGAAAGAGGATTTGGCTTCTCCTTGTACAGAGGAAATAGCTGTATTCCGAGCATTTGCTAACGTTGTAGAAAACCATCAAGATGAAGTCATTATTATTGATACCGCACCAACAGGGCATACGCTGCTGTTATTAGACGCAACAGAAGCTTATCATCGGGAAATAAGCCGTTCACAAGGGGATATTCCTCCGGCTGTTTCTAACCTGTTACCAAGGTTGCGTGATGCCTCTTATACGAGTGTTGCCATTGTAACTCTTCCTGAAGCAACACCTGTCTATGAAGCTTCGCGCTTACAAGAAGATTTACACCGTGCTGGATTAACTGTTGATTGGTGGGTTGTTAATCAGACATTTTCATCTATCTATACAACAAGTCCAACATTAATTCAAAAACAACAAGCAGAAACGAAATGGCTAAAAGAAGTTAAATCCATCAGTAATAATCAATTTGTGGCCATTCCATGGGTAAAAACGCCACTGGTTGGAGCACAAGGCTTACATGAATTAAAAGGAGAGAAAATCAAATGAAAATGAGTCCAGAAGGTAAAAATTATTTAGAACAGGTATTAGCTGATTCCGAGGTTAAAACACTTCGTTTCTTTGGTATTACAGGCTGCTGTGGGGTTAATTTAGGTGTAGGCTTAGAAGCACCAGCAGCAGAAGATGCGATTCAAACAATTGAAGGTATCGAAATCGCAATTCATCCTGATATTGCACCGCAATTAACAGATGTTACGATCCATGCAGAAGAAGAGAATGGTGAACTAGGTTTAGTATTAGTTGGATACTCTCCGACATCTTGCTAACCAGATACCTTAAATACTGTCTTAGCAAATATTCAATCTGTTGAATGGAGGATACGATAATGACAGTTAACCATGCTAGCGTATTAACTAAAAATTATTTTATCGCTTATTTAAAGTTAATTATGAATAGTAGAGAATACACATTGATACAGGCTAAAGAATTTGCTTTTGATTTCTTCTTTAAAGGAGATATGGAGCGTTACGGCCCTTCTACATGGTTGCAATTTGAAAAAGCTATAAAAGAAATTGATAAAATCATGTGTGAAATTGAAGTGTGTTCATAACTATTACAAAAGCTTAAATAAATTACGTCTAGCTAACTGCTAGACGTAAAAAAATATATTTTATATAAGAAAATGCTTATATAGAGAAAAGAGGAGAAATTTATATGAAAACACTAAAAGTAATCAACCAAAATCAATCTTGTTGTACTACAACTAAGGATATTGAAGTACAGGAGAGTGTTAATATCCCAAATAAGAATTTACCGATTGTCATAATTGGTGCAGGTCCTATAGGGTTAGCTACTGCAGCTCATCTAGTAGAGCAGAACCAGTCATTTATTTTACTTGAAGCTGGCAAAGAAATAGCACACAATATTCGTACTTGGGGGCATGTCACATTATTTTCTCCATGGCGTTATAACATCAATAAAGCTGCTAAATCATTATTAGAGGGGTCTGATTGGATAGAACCTAACTTAGAAACAATACCTACGGGGCATGAGTTAATTGATCTTTATTTAAAACCTTTGGCAGAGTTAAGACAAATAAAACCAAGTATCCGATTGAACTCAAAAGTAGTAGGTATTTCACGACAATTAAATGATAAAATGAAATCAAAAAATCGATTCAATCAGTCCTTTAATATATATGTTGAAAAAGAGGATGATATCGATATTATTGAGGCAAAAGCAGTTATTGATGCAACAGGAACATGGGGGAACCCAAACCCAGCAAATTCTACAGGTGTTTGGCTGAAAAATGAGAAAGCATTAGCAGATCACATTGAGTATGGTATTCCAGATATAAATACGAATCCTAAGAGATATGCAAATAAGAAGGTTGCTGTCATTGGTGGTGGTCATTCAGCGATCAATACCTTATTAGCTTTGGCTGAATTACAAAAAGATAATCCTTCAACAAAGCTTGTGTGGATTATGCGTAAAAGATCTGTAGAGGAGGCCTATGGCGGGGAGGAAAAAGATGCGTTGGCAGCACGTGGCGCATTGGGTATTCGCATCCATGAATTAGTAGATACAGGAAAAATTGAGGTAGTAACACCTTTCTATATTTCACAGGTGAAAAAAGAAGAAAATATCCATATTGTAGGTACTATTAATGGAGAACAAAAAGTACTTACAGAATTCGATGAACTTATTGTTAATGCAGGAAATCGACCTGATTTTACCATGAACAATGAACTGCGTTTATCTATCGATACAGCAACAGAAAGTGTGCAAGCATTAGCGCCACTAATTGATCCTAATGAGCATAGTTGTGGCACAGTAAGAGCGCATGGTGAAGAAATACTACGCCAACCTGAAACGGACTTCTATATAGTAGGAGCTAAAAGTTATGGACGCGCACCAACATTTTTAATGGCAACCGGCTACGAACAGGTTCGTTCTATAACAGCTTATTTATCAGGTGATGAAGAAGCATCGAAACGTGTGGAATTAGAATTACCAGAAACAGGCGTATGTAGTATTAATCTTGTCAATCAATCAAATACAGGTTGTTAATAATTTGACTGTTAGCGAAAGCTAGCAGTCCTTTTAAAAATTCAAGGGGGAAATGGAATGGACACACTTATTATTCGTAAAATGGAAAATAAGGATTTACAAGAGGTATTAAAGATTTATAAAGAGGGAATCGAAACAGGAATGGCAACTTTTGAAACAATAGTGCCAAGTGAACAGGTATGGGATGAAAGACACCATGCGACCTTGCGTTTTGTTGCAGAAGAACACAATAGAGTGGTTGGTTGGATTGGCATTTCACCCGTCTCTACACGCTCCGTCTATTCTGGAGTTGGAGAAGTTAGTGTTTATATATCGAGTGAAAGTAAAGGGAAAGGTATTGCCTCTAAGCTATTTAAAGTACTAATTGAAGAGAGTGAAAAGGAGGGGTTTTGGACACTCCAATCATCCATCTTTGCGATCAATTCATCAAGTATCCAATTACATAAAAAGATGGGCTTTCGAATTGTTGGTACAAGAGAAAAAATTGCTCAATTAGATGGGATATGGCATGATACATTTTTAATGGAAAGAAGAATGTAGCTGGTAAAGTTTCGATTTTTATAATACTTTGGATTAGATGGGTTTGATTATAAATCAATGAGGTTAATATATTCTAATGTAAAATTTTACAGGTAAAAAAGGATGGAAATTATAAACCTCATCCATTTATACGAGCTTTACTAATTGTTGCATATAGTGATTTTTACCTTCTTCAACAATCAGGCGCGATTCTGTAACAAGGATTAGAGCTCGTTTTCATTAAACGGTCATATTATTGCAGATTTCTTCACAAGATCTATCAAAAGATATCCTACGGTAATTAATTCAGGAGGAAACAAAGTACAAACAAGTAGCAGTAGTTTAAGTGCTCCTCCATGCTAAATAATTTTAGTTTACATAATATAAATACCTTGGTTAAAACTTTCTAATTATCGGTTGGTTCCTATAATTTATCGTTCAAAAGGGAATTATTCGTTTAAATAATGCAAATTATCGTTTAATGTAGATCTGTCCAATATTAATAAGAATTATTCATAAGAGTGAACAAATAAGCTGGTTGATACTATATCTTAACAAAAGATAAAAAGTTGATATGGAGTATATCTCCTTATCAACTTTAAAGAAAAAGATTACTGAAGGCTTGGTGTCTTCTTCCAAGCCTTCAGTAATCTTTAAATTTGACACTTTAAATTTCGATAATAAGTATTTTGAAAAAAAGAGTTGTGTATGATTATGCAATATCTAATAGAAGACAAAGTGAAACCGAAATACAGATTGTATTATATATTGCTTATGAGTTATTTAATACATACAAATATTGAAGGAATAAGGAGAAGCTGTAGTCTATAGTTATAGAAAATCAATGAGGTGTTCATCCTGGATTACGTAAAATAAGGAAACGCGAAATACTTTTATTGTGCGCTGTGAGGGCGATTGAGATGAGCAACAGTACAGGTTACTGAATCTCGATACGTTTCATAGCGTTAAAGAACAATAAAGTAAAGAACCTTTTAAAGATTTGGAAATAGCTTAGAAAGAATCTCCTAAAGTAGATAATATAAGTGAAAATTAAATTATTTTATTTGATATAGTATATGTGCCGTTTACTTTATGTTCATTTTAATCGTTTCCTCTTTTATAATGTGATGTATATTCTGATGAACTTTTAATATGGATAAATAAGGAATAGGTGAGGCAAAAAATTGTAAAGGGTACTCAATTTGTGTTTTTTATGTTTATAATAGACTTAGGTGATATTTATGCAATTAACTTTTTTTGGTGATATTTTGGATAATAATAGTGGGGCAATAATTGATGATACTGAAAGGTATCGTTATTCTCTATGGAGAGTTTGGGATGATACTTTACCGAGGGTTACGTTCATCATGCTTAACCCTAGTACAGCCGATAGTAGAGAAGATGATCCAACTTTACGTAGATGCATTAAGTTTGCTATGAACTGGGGTTATGGGTCACTAGAGGTTGTTAATCTATTCGCGTATAGGTCAACTAATCCGGAAATGTTACTTTCAGCTAATGATCCGATAGGAAAAGAAAATAATCAATATATTGTTAATGCGCTAACAAGGTCTGAAAAGGTCATACTGGCATGGGGCACTAAAGGAATTTTGTTTGATCGTGATAAAGAAGTATTGAATCTAATCAGACAAAACAGTATTCCACTTTTTGTATTAGAATTAACAAAGGACGGTCATCCACGTCATCCTCTTTATGTTAAAGCAAATAAGATACCAGAGCTTTATAAATAAAATAAAGGGTAACTTGTCATTTATAATGAATCGACGAGTTACCCTTTATTTTTAGTTACTTATATTTTTTAAATTAAAGTTATAAGGACAATTGTTATCTGATAAATAATTTATTTTTTTGTCTTTGAGTTTAGCATACTCAATTTCACTACGAGTACTACTACCTATATAGCCGTTTACATCAATTACAAATATTTCATCTGATAAATCAATTTTCTTTTTATGTATTTCGTCCAATAATACTTTTTGGCTTGGCTTTATTTTTAACTCCTTAGAATGAACAAACACACCAACACTTAATATTACATGACCAAGGAGTGTTAAGGCCTCATTTACTTCTCCAAATTCTTTTTTAAATTTCGTAGAGCCGCATAAAGTAATTATTTTCATTATTTTATTCCCCTATTTATTTAGATTGAGTGTCTATATAATGAATATTACGTTATTATTCCCATCATTTGTAACACAAATTTATTTTTTTGTTAAAAACATGTATTTTTACCTATTAAAGACCTGTATAATATAACCAAATTAAGAATTAGAGGAGATTTGGTATGACAGGAAAATGGATTACATTTGAAGGTATTGGTGGCTCAGGGAAGACAACTCAAATAAATTTATTATATAAATATTTAAAAAATCAAACTTGTGATGTGATACTTACTAAAGAACCTGGAGGTACAGCTATTGGAGAAATACTAAGAGAAATATTAGTAAATAATTTTGAGTTAAAACTTGAAAGTTTATCGGAATTATTTTTATTTGAAGCAGATAGACATGAAACTGTAAAAAAGGTCGTCAATCCCAATATTGAATTAGGTAAATTAGTTTTAAGTGACAGAGGAATAGACGGATCAGTAGCATATCAGGGATTTGGTAGAAAATTAGAAATAGAAGTTATCCATTATCTAACTTCTTTAGCAACAGAAGACAAGGCTCCAGACCTAACAATTTTAATAGATATAAATCCAGAAATAGCACATCAGAGAATTATAAATCGAAATAATGTTAATATAGATAAATTTGATCTAGAAAAAATTCAATTTCAAACCAATGTACGCAATGGTTTCTTATATATGGCCAAACAAAATCCAAAAAGGATAATAATAGTTGACGGATCTCTTTCTGTTGAAGAATTACATCAAACGATAGTAGATATAGTAAAATGCTTCGCAAAGGGTGAAGTTATTTATAAAGGGTGATTTATGTGCAGGAAAAATTAATGAGTGAGATAGCGGAATATTTAGAAGATTGGTGTGGAGATAGTTCAGAAAGAATTATTAATGAGATAACCGAGTTCGGTGACACAGATGTTGATTCAATATTTTTTATGGAAATTATCGGTGTAATAGAAGAAGAAATGGGTATTAAAGTACCAATAAAAGAAGTTCATAAGAGAGTTAAATCTTCCTTTAAAGAATTTTGTGAACTAATAAGTGAACTATTGGAGGCTAAACGATGAATTCGAATGTCAATGATAGATTAAAAGATGCTAGAGAATATTTAGGGTTAACAATAGAGATAGTCTCTAATTTTTTAGATATATCCATTGAAAAACTCATGAGTATCGAAAATGGTCAAGAAAGACCAGACATTGATGAAATACATATGTTATCAAAATTATATAAACATCCAGAAAGTTATTTTCTTGAAGGTGTGTATAGCGAAAATGAAGATGTAGAACTACTCGCTAGAGCAAGTGATGACTTATCTGAAAAAGACCGTGAGAGTATTCTTAGATTTTCAAAAATACTTTCGGAAATGAAATAATGTAATTCTAGGGGGAGTGTGAAAACAATGGGTTTATCCAAAGCTGAAATAATAAAAACTGCAACCGCAGAGGCAAATAGAGTGTTAAGTAAATTTGATTTTTCATATACAGAGCCAATCGATATTTTTAGAATAATTGAAGGAAACAACATTATCATAAATTTCCAAAAAATAGATAAATTGGCTGGGGCATATATTCCAGAAACACAAAAAAATCGTCCGGGAATTCTTATTAATGAAAACTTACCAATTACGAGACAAAGGTACACTGCTGCACATGAGCTTTGTCACTATATTAGGAAAGATCCTCCTAGTCTAGATACATCTTCTGAATTGTTTATGGAGGAATATAAGCGAGATGAAAAGGAACAGATTGCTGAAGTGTTTGCTTCTTGTATTCTTATGCCAAGGAAGTTAGTAAACAACATTTTGAAACAAATGGGAGTGGTTGAGCTTACTCCATTCTCTGTATATGAACTTTCATTAAGAATGGATACAAGCTATCAAGCTACTGTAAATAGATTAGCAAGTTTAAGAATAATTAAATCTGGACGCCAATACCAAGATCTAAAAAGTTACAGTCCTAAAGATGTAAAAAATCATTATGGCAAAGATGGTTTAGAAACCAATTGGAATAATATTTGGAATATAAATGAGCAAGACAACAATATTATTATATACCCAGCTTTAGGAGATGAGGTACGTATTAAACTAGAAGAAAACCCTAGTACAGGTTATAAGTGGATGGGGATTCCTGAAATTAGATATATTAATTCTAATTGGAGTCCATCCGATGAAAATATACTTGGAGCTGTTGGTGATAGATGTATTAAACTCCAAATTAAAGATATAAAGGAAATGAAGTTAGAATTATTTTATAACAGGCCATGGTTGCCAAAATCAAATTCTATTAAGGTATTTAAGATCAATATTATTACACAGTATAAGCGACATGGTATAAAACTAGAACAATTGATTGCTTAAAGGAGTCTATTATGATTATGAGTGACAAATATAATTTGATGGTGGATTTAAGAAATAATTTTTCAATAGTAAGAGATCAGGGAAGTAGAGGAACATGTACAGCATTTGCAGTTACAGCTTGTCATGAACATCATAGAAATTTAGATGTTAGACTATCTGAAGAATATGTATTTAGTTCAGCAAAACACTTAGACGGGAAGGACGACTCAAATGGAATAAGTATTCCTAGTGCTTTTAAAGCGATTCAAAGCTATGGTCATTCTAAAGATTCTATTTTCCCTTATAATCAACATTTAAAAACACCTTTTAAATTTGCAGATATCGATACAAATGTTAAGAAAGATGCTTTAGGGAGAAAAATTTCTTCATATCAATTTATTAATGCTGATGTTCAAGAAATAGAGAATCATTTATCTATGGAAAGACCTGTTATTACAGGAGTTGAAGTTCAACCAACATTTTGGCTTTCAAATGAAAATGTTTTTATAGATGTTCCACAAGTAGAAACCTTTGAAGGATTACATGCTATTTTAATAATGGGCTATGGTCAGAGAGATGATGGAAAAAACTTTTTTATCATTAGAAATAGTTGGGGTCCTGAATGGGCAGATAATGGATATGCATATGTTTCTTATGATTATTTTAATAAATATAATCGTGGTGCATGGATTATACCAAAGGGGGCATAAATGTGAATACTGTAATTAAAGGTAAAAACATCTCTGATGCCTGGAAGAAAGCAATAGAGCATCTCATTCGAAACGGAAAAGATGATTATAATCTGATAGTAGAAATAGAAAATCCAACATCAGACGATAAAATGGTTAGAGATAAATTCAACCAAATACTATTTAGTATGGATGATCAAAGAATCGAAACTGTTGCTAATACAATTTTCCCTTTTGAAATGAAAAATAAAAGTAAAAATCGATTTGATTTTTATAATAGATTTCAAAAAGTTTATCCAATTTTAAGAAAAGTAACAGAAAATAATAAAGGTACATACTTTGGGAGATTAGTAGAGTGGAACTATGGCAAGGGTACAACTTTTAATCAGGTTGAACATACTATCTTTAAATTGGATAGAGAGAGAAACAATGGTAGAGGAATTAGGGTCATGTATGAAATGTCTATTTATGATCCTTGTTTGGATAAAAATAATCAGATGGGTTTTCCTTGTATGAGCTTTATAAGTGTCAAAATTCGTGAAGATTTTATAGATTTAACTGCAATTTATAGAAACCAATATTTTGTTCAAAAAGCTTATGGAAATTATTTAGGGTTAGGTAGGCTTTTGGACTTTATCGCTAATGAATCTGGTTATAAAACTGGAAAACTTACATGTATTGCTACTCATGCGGCACTCGGAAATATTAAACCAAAAGCAAATTATGAGAAAATGTTACAAATTTGTAGAAATGAAGAACAAGTTGAATTTAATTTGGATATTAATGAATAGAAAATTAATTTTATTAAATGATTATCAAATATTCACTTGTATAAGGGAGTTTTCTATTGACGATGATAGATATCTTAGTGATATTGAACTCAAAATTTGGAATAATGAAAAGAAATTTTTGAGGAATGGTAAAAATTGGTTTTCTGGTAGAGTAGCAGCAAAATACGTAATAGCTGATTGTTTAAATATAAACTTAGAGGAAATGAAAAATTTTCATATAAAAAATAAAAGCAATGGAGCACCTATTTTGGTGACTAAAAGAAAAGATTATTTAGCATTATCTATTTCTCATTGCAATGAAATAGGATTTGCTTGTAGTAGCAAATTTTTTAAAAATATTGGATGTGATATTGAAAGTGTTAGGAATAGGCATCCAAAATTCTCAAGCTACTATTTAAGTAGTTCTGAAGAAAAAATATGGACAGAGAAGATTGCAGATGAAGATAAAGACACTATTCTAACAATAACTTGGAGTTGTAAAGAAGCCAGTTTCAAATGTCTTACTGGTCTAATGGGAAATTCTAAAACAATTAAAGATATAAGGATTTATCCTATAGTTAGTAATTTTTTTAATTTCTATTTTATTTATAAAAATAAAAAGGGACTAGGTTACTGGAGTAAATATAAAAATTTTATTATTAGTATATCTGTTCTTTTGTAATATTATATTCGAGTTTTATAAAAGGTGGAATATATTCTTGATAACAATAACTGGTGATAACTTCTCAGAGATTTATTTAAAATTGTTAAATGAAGCTGTTACGCAAGAAGTAAAAGTAACTAATTCGAGAAATGGACCTGTAAAAGATTTAGGGCCTGCTTATTTTGAAATAACGAATCATGATTTAATTAGACTTCCATTTTTGAAAAAAAGGGCTTTTAATCCGTTTTTCGCATTGAATGAATTCTCTTGGATTATAAGTGGATCAAATGATTTGAGACCACTAAACTATTTCATTAATGATTATGATAAATATTCAGATGATGGATTTACTCTTAATGGAGCATACGGCCATAGGCTAAGAGAACTGAACAGAATAGATCAAATTGAAAAAGCCATAAAATTATTACAAGAAGACAATTCTACTAGAAGAGTGGTTTTAACAATGTGGCATATAAATGATTTAGGGAGTTCTTCGAAAGATATACCCTGTAATATCTCAATAATGCTTAAAATTAGAAATAACCTTTTGGATATGACCGTGATAAACCGTTCAAATGATCTTTATTTCGGTGTTCCATACAATGTAGTTGTTTTTTACTTATTACAGTGCTATATTGCAAAAAAAATAGGATGTAACATAGGTTCTCAAAGGCATTTTACGGACTCACTCCATTTATATACCAAACATTTAGAGAAAGCAGAAGTCATTATAAAAAATAATGATATAGATAAAATTAACTCCGTTTTTGAACAATTCGAAAAAGTGGATCTATCAACCTATGTTGATGAAAATCAGGAACACATTCTTAACCGTGAATATGAAAAAATAAAAAATCCCTATAAAGATTTTTTATTTTCATATGAAATATATAAAGCAGACAGAAATTATTGTCAGGCTATCGACATACTGCCAAAAAACTTACTTGGTTACAGTGGATATTTATGGTTTAGCGAGAAGAGTAATTTCGAATCATTTGAAAATTATTTCTATTTAAAGAATAAATAATAGATAATCATAGTGAAACGACTCAGAAACGGTTAGAAGATAAAATAATTTATTCAATAAAACAAAATCAGCCTCCGTAAATAGAGGCTAAATTCATATGTGACTCACTCAATGTTTACAATAATGTCAAAACCTAATATAAACTTAACTGATATTTTGGAAACAAGACCTGATGTATATAAAAAATAGTTATCCCAGCACATTTAAAACTAGAATACGTGATAAGTTAGATCAAGCGAATATAAATGAAAGAATGATTTATCGTGGTTTAGAGGGGATTAGCCCCTGGTTGAAAAGATATTATTCAAATTTAAATCCTAATAAATAACTATAAATTTTTTTGAAGTTTAGCGAATTTAGTTTAGTTAATGGGAATATATAGGGTAATTTACTTAAGCCAACAGATTCAGGGGGATAACTAAGTATATTCAAAAATGGAGAAAATTGAAAAGCATTACGAAAACGTGAGATAACATATGCTGAAGCAAGCGAAAAAATCTATAGTTCAACTACAAAACCTTGGCAAACGGCAGACCGGAAATCTCCTGTATTCATACGTGCACCTTATTATTGGTTGGACGTAATTCCGCCATTTTTTAGTTATTTTCCAACAAATGTATATAATCGTGTGATTATCATTTATGATTGAAATAATATTCCAAAGGAGAGTGGTATGTACAATGAAGAAAAGCGTATCTATTTTATTAGTTGGGAAATCAGGGGCCGGAAAATCTGAATTTATTAACTCATTTGCTGCGCATCGCGATCAGATTCAAGCGAGTGGGGAAGGCCAGACAACACGTACGATTGTAGAGTATCATTTTTCAATAAATGAACCATCACCGAAAGTGACAGTTGAATATTTAAGTGAAGATGAGTTTGTGGAAAAGCAATTAGCAAAAGAGCCGGAAGTCCCTAAGGAGAAATACGACGAATCCATTTGTGAGCAAATTTTGGTTACAGAAGGCTTTTTTAATTATAAGGAATTCGATTTTGTTGACGATGCTAATTCTAAAAAGATCGAAACGTTGTGGACAGGTATTTTACATACGCTTAATAAAGAAGAAACAGCGCTAACAAATGACTATTCAAAAGAGCAGTTGTCAGCAGTTGCAGACTACTTAAAGAGTCAATTCGCTGAAGGATTGACGTTAAAAATTGCAGATAAAAAGGTATACAAACTCAATGATCTTGTGGAGTTGTATTTAAAAGCAGTCTATAAAGTGTGCAAAACGGCTGCGGGATCATTTCCAAAGGAATTTGATTTAAATACGATTACACCTGAATTAACGGAGCAGTTAAAGTACTTTTTAAAAATTCATGACCAAAAATCTGTGACAGGACTACTTAAAAAAGTAGTGATTAAAGACAGAGTTTTATCACAATTTGAACCGATGTTAAATTTATTACAGGTTCAAACAGTGAAATTCATTGATACGTATGGTTTAGATCATAGTGAGCAACCTGATACTAATGGACTGACAGATCGTTACCAAACATTATTTAATGAATACCCAGAACTTGATTCTGTTTTCTTTATTCGCGCGCTTAACACGGATTCACCGTCAGATTTAAGTACAGCCATTCCAGCGATTTATGATGCTAATCCATCAGCAGTACCGTATTTAGTTTGTACAAAAATCGATGAAAATCAAGCAATCCAAATTTTAGCGAACAAGACTGAAATTGATTTACTGGCGCTAAATAGCCAATATCATTTTAAGCCGGTTAGCCATATTACCGGTTCAAAAAACGAAAAAGACTTAAAGCGCATTTTATATAAAGCGAAAATTCCAGAAACATTAATTGATAGCCGTTATGATGTGCTGGTGAAAAATATCATTTCGTATTGTTCAAAAAATGTTGCTGAGTACCAAGAAAATAACGCTTATCAAATCAAAAAGCTGTTCACTTCGATTGTGAATAAAGAGCATTTAGGCACGGCAAATATCGATACCGAGAAATTACGTCACCATATTCCAACAGCTGAGGCGCAAATTACCGAATTAATGAAAGAAATGTTTGTAAAAGCATCTAAAGATTGGGACCCATTGAAAAAAAGCACGAGAACGTTATGGAAAAACAAGGAATATTTAGAATACGGTCTTTTAGGCTACAACGGTACGTACTATGACCGTTGGTATAACCGATTCTTAACGGGGTACGCACAGTCATTTTCAAAAATGAGTGAAAACCAAGTTCAAAAATTATTCAATGTAACACCTGGCAGTAACGAGGCCATTGCACTTTTAGAGATTCTCAACAAATTCGCATACAGCTTTATTAAATTCACTACAGATTACAAGTTAAATACTGGTGAGAATATGACTGACTTCATGAAAGAGGTTGTCTCGAAAAATCCAATGTTTGTTGATGGCGAGTTTATGCGCGATACGAACTTACAAGTAAATGAATGGCTAACACAGGTATATAATTTCGAGGGCTATTTCGATAGTGTTCAAATGAATATGCACATTCTATTTGTAGACGCATTCTTGGATAGCTTCATAAAAGAGTGTAAAATGCATAATGCTCGCGTTGCAGCACGTTCAGCGCATATCTAAAGTTTAAACTAGCTACCTGAAATTGATCAGATAGCTAGTTTTTTCATTATAAAATAGAGTGGACTAAACCCAAATTATAAAAATATCGAAATTAATAGGGTGTAAACTTTTTGTTATTTCAAATTTTAATATCAGTTGTTATTACTAATATCAGTCACAATGCAATGATGATTGTAAAGAGGAAATGGATAACTCAATATCGAATCAATATAAAAAAACTGATGATGAGGATTCCTTCCTTCAGGATGCAATTGAGCTAGTTATTAAAGAGCAAACAGCTTCCGTTTCAATGTTACAAAGAAAATTTAGAATTGGTTATGCAAGGGCTGCTAGATTAGTTAATACTTTAGAAGAGTGAGGTGTTGTTTCTCCACCTGATGGTAGTAAGCCACGAGAAGTATTAGTAAAAGATCTTGAAAATATCCGAGATACCATAGTAGGATTAGAATTCACTAATAAGTAAGGAAAGGCAGAGGTTAGTCTCTGTGTTTTTTCTGTACTGTGAACATATAAGACAATCCATATTTGCCTTAATTGACACGCCGAATGTTACATCAGAAAAAGAATGGCAGATAAGTAAATATTGTTCAAATTGTACTAACCAGTTTGTTGAGATAGGACCATCATTTTGATGGTCTTTTTTGCAGGTTTCACTTACAAGGCAAGAAAGTACCCATTAAATGAAGAGTTCTTTGAAAAGTTAGATACGTTGAAAAGCTTTATATAGTATTTAAAGATCAGCTAATTCGTTTTACTTTTTCGAAAATGGAAGATACGATGTTATCGAATCTAAGTACTTACCAACTAATTATTTTACTAGTTCAGCAGAAGGTAATTTTGATATGATCTTAAAGAAGCTTTATAGGATGCCAGAAGCGGCATTAAGTGTGGATGAAGGGGCAATATCCGTTCTTTTTTTCCTTTTCCATCAATTCGAATCGTTTCATTTACCAAATCCACTTGTTCCCATGTTAATGAAACAAGTTCAGAACGTCTTATACCTGTTGTTGCTAATAATTTAAACATTAGCTCATTCCGCATCGAAAAACGTGATTGGGAGCGCTCTAAATAGTCAAATTGCTGTTTTAGATCCGTTAGTGTCATATAGACAGGAAGTTTATCATCGGTCTTTGGCGATTCAATCCCGTGTGTAAAATCATTAGTAAGGTATCGTTCTATTAAACAATATTTGGCGAACGATTTTAAGGAAGAAATTTTTCGGTTCACCGAACGAGGTTTTTGTTTTAATGATCCTAATAGATATTGGATAAAGCGTCGTACTTGAGTCTTGGTAATCTCATTTAAACAGGTTGAACAGCCATGATCCGATAAAAAGGTCAAGAAGAGTTGTAAATCGTATTCATAACTAGTGACTGTATTAACCGAGTAATTTTTTTCAATCTCAATATACAATACAAATTCGTCAATGGCAGCGTGTAGTTGCAAGTATAAAACCTCCAGATATCGTATTAAACAATAATTATTATCTGTACAAAATCATCCCATTATCGTAAAAAAGGAGAGTTATCGTTCACATGAAAATTATAAGGAACTTGAAAATTATTATGGGTAGTTGACGTATCTAAGCCCTCCTCCACGCAAAATAATTTTAGTTTACATAATATAAATTATAGGAAGTTATATTTCATTGAAAAGTATACTAATAATAGTGAGACAAAATGAATGTAAAAGGTCACATAGGTTTTGGACACCAAAATTTACCTTTCTAGCTTCAAAATTCTTTCTGCTGTCCTTAAAAAAATAAAATAATTTTCCTTCTTGGGTTTTGGACTTCTTATATTTTTGAAAATTTTAGGGACAATTCTAAAAACTTATCATCCTATATAAACATCTATTAACAAAATAATTTTGATTACATTTGAGATTGTTTACCTATAGCTTCAGCTTCAACTTGATTTATTGTATGATTAACTACTTATAAAATAAACAACATGGAAGTTCAGTATAATTTCTTCTGAAGAACAATATTAAATAACCAGTCGTCAAATAAATTTCGACAACTGGTTAGGTGTATACTTTTTCGGCTGTAATATCAGTAATTTTCACTGCTACCTGTAGAAAGGACACTAAATAGTAGTTTTACCGAAGCAAGATCTCAGCTTATTTTGCAAATTCATTACTGTTTTTTATGACCAAATTAGCCGTTTCACTCGGATGGCTAAGAGGAAAATGATGACCATATGGAACAAAATCAACCTTACCCAGATGTGAAGGAGCAGAATAGCCTCTGTCAGAATCCCCCCAAATAATGTGAAGATTATACTTTGTTACTTCATTGAAATCACCTTGAACGTTTTTCGATAGTAAACTATTAAGCTGAACCGTAGTATTTAAAATTCTAGGAGAAGTAAAACTTTTACTTAGTTTTTCAATATAATGTTCAGGGATGCTCTCTGTACTTTCAAATAAACCATTACTTAATAAATATCGCTCTATCAAATTAGTAGTTGCCAATTTCAATGTCCATTTGTTCATAAATTGAGGAACATTTATCGATTTAGCATTTTTTTTAGTAATAGGTGGCTGAAGTAAAGTAATTGTATACTTCTTATCTATGTACTTTTGTACTAATGCTTCCAAAAGAATATACGCACCAAATGAATGGCCAATTAGATGGGCGCCGTTAGTAGCTTTCTCCAATAACTTTTTTACTACATTCAAATAGATATTTAAAAGATTTTTCTCGCGTTTAAAAGGTGAACGTCCCAAACCTGGAAGATCCAAGATCCATACAGGTTGACCCGTTTTTTCATGAAGCTCTAGCGCTAAAGGAAATAAATCCTCCCCATCACTCAATAAACCATGTAATAAAATAAACGGTTTTCCCTCTCCGTGTAATTGGTAAAGGGTATTGTTATCGCATAATGTTCGCTCAAATAAATGATGATGCTCCCCATTTTGATACATCAATCGATAATCCAGATCAGCTACTACGGCAGGGAAAAAGTTCATGACACTCATCTTCTTAAACCAATCTCCCCCCCTCATGGTTTTCACCGAACCATTTGAAAATGTTCGTTTTGTGATAAAATTCAGTCCATCAGAAGGAATGTTTGTTATTTTACTTACTCCACTTTTCATTATTGTTTTCATAAGCGGCATTGGAACAGAGATTTTTGGTGCCCTCATATTCATACTTTCCGACATAACACTTAATAATTCAGCAATGTTCGGATCGTTCTCTTTGTCATCAACAAGTGTATATGTTTGAATAGCCGGCTGCTCCAATTTGAAAACCTGCACAATAAACTTCGCAAACTCATCGTTTGAAATCAGTGGCAACCTATATCCCTTACCTCCCGGAATCACTGGCATGAGCCCTCTTCGCATACTTGTCACAAGCAAACCTAATCCTGCTATCTGCTCTGTACTCCCTGTTTTACTACTACCAACCACAGTTGGCGGATTAATGACAGACAGCGGATAACCTACTGCTGATGCCTGTTGACGGATATAAAGATCAGCTAAAAATTTTGTTTTCTCATATGGATTTTTTATTTTTAAAAATTTGTTTCCTTCTTTAAATACATCTATCGTAACCTTGCTATTATTATCATCAAAGGGACTCATGTAACCTACAACATGAATAAATTGCTGCAAGCCCTTCAAGTGATGAATACTTTTAGCGAATTCACTAATATGTTTGGCGCCATTCAAAAATACAGAAGTTGCCTCTTTGTTTGTCGCTTGAATATCCATGGAGCCTCCTGCGTGAATAATCACATCCGTTTTCAATACCAACTCCTTATCTTCAGCACTTAGACCTAAGTCTATTTTCGTTAAATCACCTTCAATAAAGTGCATATTTTCCTCTTTTAAGATGCCTCTTTCCTGAAAAATGTGTGTTGCTTTACTTTTCGACCTCACTAAAAGAAGAATGTTCACATCCTCTTTGGCTAATTCCTTCACTAATTGCTTTCCAATAAAACCTGTTCCACCCGTTAAAAATACTGTTCTCATAAAAATCCTCCTAGTAGTACCGAGCAGTACTAATTTGATGTAAAAAAAATGCTTCTTTTACCGAAGCAAGTTAAACAAATGATCTGCTGTTTTCATGATTACAGTTGCATCCTCCAGTGTTTCTGAAATAAATAGCGCTCCTTCAAGATTTGTAATAAAAAGAGATGCAACCTCGTCAATATTTATTGTCTTTCTAAATTCACCATTCTCTACCCCTTGTTTAAGGAATAGAGAAACTTTCGTTTGTAAGCCTTTAAAAAAAAGACCTATTTTTTCTTTTACTTTTGTGGCATTTGTAGGACTTTGAATATAAAGCGTAATAAATGGACAGCTCCCCTTATATTCTCTCGTCTGAACTCCTTGTGTTATTTGCTTTAAAAACAGTTTGATACGATCTTCAACTAATAAATGGTTTTGAGATAGTAAGTCATCTATTACAGATTGATACATTTCAATCCAATAATCAACGACCCCTTCCAACAATTCTTCCTTATTAGAGAAGTGATAATACACATTAGACTTTGAAACTTTGCTTACACGAACTAATTCATCCATGCTTGTATAAGCAAACCCTTTTTCTAAAAATAATGTTGCAGCTACTTCAATTACACGTTTTTGATTCATTAATTTTACCTTTGTCATAATTAGTACTATACAGTACTACAATGGGTGTTGCAAGTATTTTTGTTAGTTTAAAAAAATTTTGATTAAAAATGCGAAACTTTAATTGATTTTAAAAATGTCATTTTGAACAAAGTTGAACGGATCCTCAAAACTGTTTTGGATGGCTTGTAATGTTATTTTGTAGTCAATAAAGTAGATGCTTTTATGCTCATTAAGGATGATTGACAAAATTGATTCATTAATATCCTTTATTCAATATAAAAACTCCATTTTGATTGATGATGATCAAAATGGAGTGTATTTACCATAATTTTTTATTATCCCTAGCTGTTATTCAAACAATGGTATTATATGCTTTCTAATCAATTCAACACGATCCTTGGCACGTGGCATAAAGCGCGAAGCAATCGAAATGACCATCTTCTTTTGAGGATTTATGAATATTACATTTCCACCATCCCCCAAAGCTGCATAGCAATCATCAAGTATCCACCACAAATAACCATAGGTCAGCTTTCCTGATCGACTTTGTACTTTAGTGCTGTCCTCTATCCATTGAGAAGAAAGAATTTGGCGACCGTTCCATACACCCCCATTTAAATAGAGCTGACCTATTTTGGCCATATCTCGGGTTGTTAACGTAAGTCCCCAACCAGCGGTATTTACTTCCTTAGGATCTACTATCCAGCCAGTGACATATTTATCCTTCAGAAAAGCGAAATAGTCTTCTTTATTTTGTATAGTTGTATTTGTGGGAGCTTTGATTGAAAGAGGTTTAAACAAGTTTTCTGTAGCGAAATCAAGAACAGATTGACCAGTGGCAGTTGTAAGAACACCTGATAAAATATGTGTGCCAACGGTAGAATAGTTAAACACCCCAATACTACCTTTGCCTCCTAGCAAATCCAATGCAGCTTTTACCCAGTCATCACTTGAATATACTTTCGTATAAGGCTCTGACTTGTATTTATAGGGTGCAGTCATTGACAACAAATTTGCTATGGTGATGTTTTGAATGGTTTTTTCGCCACGTTTCACTGTATAATCTGGAAAAAAATCTAACACATGCTGTTCTATATTTTTCATATATCCTTTATCAATTGCCATTCCAATAAGAATGGAGATGATACTTTTAGTGACAGATGCTATATGCAAAGCATCATCTTGGGTGTACTCATCAAAATATTTTTCGTAAATTAAATAATTATCTTTTCTAATAGCGATGCCTGCTATATTGGAATACTCTTTTTCTATTAAATCTTCAAAGTTATTCATCATTCTGATTGTTAGGGTTTGACACATTGACGTCAGCTATATCAATCCCCATCCTTTCGCTAAAATGAATCATCAATATTGATGTAATAAAGAATAATTTATTATAAAAAATTATTCAATTCTTTTCTTTTTTCCAGCTAGTGTGATAACAAAAAAACGTTAATCCTTGTTCGATTAACGTTACGGTTTCTTTTTATCTATCTTCATTTTCATAATATGCTTCATTCGCATGTTTCTGATCTGTACCTTTAAGGTATGCTAGGATCATTTTAGGACGTTTAAGTAAAACCCAGTCTCCATGCTTATCAAATTTTCTGCTTGAAGTGATCATTCCATTTTGAATTGTTCCGTATTTTTTTTCGTTCTTTTTTCCCCAATCTTTTAATCGTTTAGCAAAATCGGCATCTTCTGCCATGAGCATATTTTCATTAAATCCATTAATTGCTTGAAAATCTTTTTTGTAGCACCAAAAGATGCCTACAGAAATTGCACCATATTTTAAAAATATTGGTCCGATTAACAACAAAGCTGAAACAAAAATTCCTAAGGACATTCTTTCAAACTTTCCTGTAACGCCCCCGCCAATGTACTTACCTGTGATTAAGTTCTCCACTGCCTTCGATAACACATGTTCGTTCATCTGTGTATCGGCATCAATTGTGACGATGATTTCCCCTCTTGCTATATCAACGCCAGCGTTCCTAATCTTCGAAAGGTTCTTATCGCTATTTTTTAGTAGGATACAATTATACGATTTTGCAATTTCCTCTGTTCTATCTGTACAGCGATTTAAAACAACAATAATCTCTACTTGATTTTCAAAGGATTTGGAAGCCTTTAAAATAGATTCTAAGCATTTTCCAATGTATTTTTCTTCATTATGGGCTGGTATGACTATTGAAATTTTTATATCCTCTTTCTTTTGCACTTCTAAAGAGTTCTCCATGTCGTACATACAGCTCCTCCCTTTTAAATGTCTTCTGCATTTATAAAATAAACCAGCTGATCAGTCCACTTGTTGTCCTCGTATATGAATCCTTTCCTCGTGCATTCATAAAGCATTCCAACATTTTCTGCTAATTTTATAGATGCCGTATTGTCGAGGTTTATATGAGCTTCTATTCGATGATAATTTAATTTTTCAAAAGCTAGATCAATCGCTGCCTTTACAGCCTCTTTACCATAACCTTTTCTCCAAAAATGGTTATGAATGGTATACCCGAACCTAGCCCATTGAAATTCTTCCCTCATAATTGTGGAAAAGTCTACAAAACCAATATGCGTATTATCTGTTTTTCTAAATACTCCAAATACATACACCTTATCATCCTCAGCCATCTGATGATGCTTAGTAACTAAATCACGAAACCATTCTTTCGTACAGATGCTCATATCTAATTTACCTTCATCGTATTTATGCTGGGAAGGTAAACGATTTTCATATTGCGTAAGCCAAGAAGAGTAATCTCCCTCTTCCATTAATCGAATAATTAATCGTTCTGTTTTCGTCATTATCTTAGTCAATCGAACACCTCATACCTTTCTAAATAGCGATTCATGGAAGTAGTTTACTAGGCTTCTTCGTCTGCAGAGGGGCCGTAGATGCCTGGTACTGGAATATCGAGAAGTCGCAAGTATACCCCAAGCTGCGCCCGATGATGGACCATGTGGCTTAATCCGAAGGTGCGGAACGCAATTGCTCGAGGCTCTTGGCGAATAATATGGTCACCGTGACGTAGTGTCCATTCCTCTCCGAGCGTTTTCTCATCACATCCAATAAGCATCATTTCCACTTTTCTTACGTTTGTATCGAACTCATCCAGAATGTCAGCTCGCTTTTCTAATGCCTCTCGTCGCAACGGAACGGCGGAAAGATCAAAGTCTAAGTACTGTAAAATAGCCATTCGCCAGTTTAGCAGATTGATTAGGTGCGTGGCCAGACCTCCTAGTGTCATTGATTTCTCATGTGGCCTCCATGTCATATGCTCGTCAGGCAAGCGTTCCAGCATACGACGAGTAGAAGCCAATTCCTGTGTTGTATCCCCAACAATCAATTGTTTAACCATAAAATCCCTCTCCTCCCTTTTAATCAGCATACTATAAATTCCATTCAAGGGGAAAGCTCTCAGATAAGTTTTTATGCTGTGGTTAAAGCTTTTTTTAGACTGTTAGAATATGTAAATACTTTGAGGGTTTTGCAGTTTGAAGAAATGTTCATAAGGGAATATACTAGATTGAACAAAAAGGGGTGAAGACAAGGTGAAAATAAAAACAATTTTGTTGTTAATGATTTGTTCTTTAGCGTTAGTTGCTTGTAACGATCAGAAAGAAGCATCGGAGGTGATAGAAATTCAAGAATTAATTAATTTCGATGAAGTGCAACCCGATACTTTACAACAAATCTCCGATGCGAAAGATATTAAAATTATAGAAAAAACATTTAAAAAAGCTAGAGAATTCGGTGAGGTCGATAACGAAATTGCTCCGCAGTATAAGATCAAACTAAACGATGATGAATACTATCTATGGATTGATAATACAATCACTGGGACAATAGCAAACGTAAACAGTAGAAATATGTTCTACAATATCCTAGCTACCGATGAATTTAAAGAGGCCATTAATTATCAAGAGCAAAATAAATGATTTTTAGATAATTGTAGCAACGATCTGTAAGAAACATAGATTGTTGCTATTTTTTAGGGTATGTTTCATATTTATCTGGCTTCATGTAGCGGGAAATGTTCACTCACTTTTTCAACGAATATAGAGCCCCTCCGTATTAGCAACCTTTTCTAATAACTCAAGATTATGTTGGCTGTAAATTAAAAAGGCTAAGCCATTCCCACTAAATACAATATTCTCCTCAGGTAAAATAAAATGTAAATGGAGATGGTCCGAAACAGCTAATTTTATTAGTGAATTTAACATTGTGTATTCATCAATGTTTACAAAAGTTCCTTCTGTAAGATCTTTAGGTATAATTTTACCCCACTCATTCTCGTAGACTTTATAATACAATTGATCCTTATATAAAGGATCTGGTAAATAATAAAATGCATAAAATTCAGATGATTTTAACCACATCAATTCAAAAAATCTCTCGAATTTTTCAAGGCTTTTCTGGTACGAATGATAATCCTGCGTTTTTTGTTGGAAATCGACCATCTCTAATTTATCGAAGAATACTTCAACTTGACTATATTTTTCATTACTTTTTATCTGATAAGGGTAAATATCAAGTATTTTAGCACTTTCATAATCATACAATTGCTCTAGTAATTCTTCTAATTTTTTACTGTCTTTATTAGTTGCTTCCTTGCAAATACAATCGATTATATTTTTTAATGACATACCTTTTGACTCCTTTAATTCCTTCTTCAGCACAGCAATGCAACGATCATAGTATACCATCTTTCTATTGTTGCACCATGCCAGCGTTTTACAAGCTATGCAGCTTTTCCTTCTTCCTGATACCAGCCCTCCCCATCTGTCACTAATAAAATTTGTCCAACTTTATGGTAGTGCTTTTTTACATAGTTTAAATAGATGGAATATTTAGATTTTTATTGATGGAATGGAAATGATTAATTATACTTAAATGATTAACGTTCGATTAGAAACTAATAATACTAGAGTATTGGGGAGAGAAGAATGGAAGAATTAAAAGTGGAAAAAGCAATTCAAGATATTTATCCAGATGATATCGCTTGGTGTTATGGGTGTGGCCGTTTGAATGATGATGGTCATCATCTTCGCACGGGGTGGCATGGTGATAAGACGATTACAATCTATACACCTGAATCAAAATATATGGGTATTCCAGGATTTATCTATGGTGGTTTAATTGCTTCATTAATTGATTGCCATGGAACAGGGTCGGCAGCGCTTGCCTTGCATCGTAAAAATGGACATGAAATTGGTGATGGAGCGGAGCCACCTCGATTTGTAACGGCTAACCTTAATGTAGATTTCCTAAAGCCAACACCCCAACATGTTCCCTTAAAGGCAATTGGCACTGTTGAAGAAATTCATCCGAAGAAATGGAAAGTAGAAACTGAAGTTTACGCGCAGGATACGCTTTGTGCTCGTGGAACAGTTGTCCTTGTAGTAATGCCTAGTACTTTTCTAAATAAAAATGATTAGCATTTTTTATCCTCACTAAAATAAAGAAGAGCACATCTTATTCATAGATGTGCTCTTCTACTGCGTTTTTAATGGATTCATAATCAAGGAACTGTATTACTAATAACTGTCACAAAGCCATTTCTCGTGGCAGTTTCCATTAACGAATAAATAGAGTCACTGGCAGTTTTGTTAAACTTATACCATTGGTCAACAGCTGCGTCATAAATCAACACGTCTGGCTGTCCAGTCAA
The DNA here is from genome assembly GCF_039614735.1 of Lysinibacillus sp. BS3. Taxonomy (NCBI): domain Bacteria; kingdom Bacillati; phylum Bacillota; class Bacilli; order Caryophanales; family Bacillaceae; genus Lysinibacillus; species Lysinibacillus sp. BS3. The sequence goes on from NZ_CP154860.1 coordinate 342,478, forward strand.
AGGTTTATCTGAAGATTGCACCAACGAATAGAGATCATAACGTGCTATGCTACTACCTTCCTTGTTCAGGAAATCATATTGGCCCATTTTATAATAGCCCCCAATTACGGTGCTATGGACAGACCAGGTGTAGTCGTTAGGCTGTTTTATCTTCTTGCCCATATTTTTAGTAAATATACGGTGCATTTCTTCCATATAGGCATTGCCATTGATTTGCTCGACTACTCCCCCCATTGTCATGTGGTATTCATGAAGTAATGCTTTCACTTCCACACCCTTAATCATCAATGGCTCTGTATCGATAGAGATCGTTAAATGATCGTATTGAACTTTACAGCCAAAGGTTTCTGCTAGAAAACGTAATGGTACAATGGTGCGTCCATTCTTTAAGTATGGCTTTGCATCCAATAATACCGTTTTTCCATTTACTGTGGCTTTACTACTGTTTAACTTTAAACTGACTTTCATCTCACTTTGGGTCAGTATCACTTGCCCATCCGACCAATGCACCTTAGCCCCTAAATTTTCACTAATCACGCGTAAAGGTACCATTGTTCGATTGTTTTTTATTTCGGGTTTCACATCCGTTTGTACTGTCATACCGTCCACTTTTAGTTGACTACTAGCTGCTGTAGCAGTTGTGATAGATGTAACAATGACAATCAACATAAGGAAAATACCTGAACATATTTTTTTCATGATTATTAGCTCCTTTACTTCGCTATCATTACTTCATTCCATATGAACCCTATTATTTCCTTCGGCTATTAGCAACGGTAACAAAAAAATCCTGCATTTTAAGCAGGATTTTTAAGTAAACTTTATGAGGTTTATATATAGGTACGCTATTTCGTACCACTTGCACCAAATCCAGATTCTCCACGGACCGTTTGAGATAATTCATCTACTTCCACTAATTGAATAGAAGGAACAAATTGAATAACCATTTGAGCAATGCGCATTGATTTTTCTACGATAAATGGTTCTTGACCATGGTTGATTAAAATAACACCGATTTCGCCTCTATAGCCTTCATCTATAGTGCCTGGGCTATTCAGTACAGTTACACTATGCTTTAATGCTAATCCACTTCTTGGTCGAATTTGGGCTTCCGTTCCCTTAGGTAATTCAATCTGTATACCTGTCTTAATGAGTTTGGCTACGCCTGCTGGGATTTCTACTGCTTCTATGGAATAGAGGTCCATGCCTGCATCACCAGGGTTGGCTTGTATCGGTAGCATGGCATCAGCGTGAACTTTTTTAATTTTTACTTCTAGATTCATTGTTCTTCATCCTTAACGATTAAAATTGAATGTGTCATCTGTGATTGGCGCAACTTTTGCCTTGGCATAGGTAGCACCTTTTTGTGAAAAGAAATCATATGTGGAGCCTTCATTACGAATACCATTCATCACAATTGGATTAACTTCCTCTTCTGGGAACATGGCTTCAAAGCCGACATTCATTAAAGCTTTATTTGCATTATAACGTACATATGCTCGCACTTCAGGTGATAATCCTGTTTCCGCATAAATATCATCTGTATACTTCATTTCATTTTGATATAAATCTAATAATAGCTCATAGCCCCATAAATGTAGCTCTTCTTGCTTTTCCTTTGAAAATTGCTTGAATAAATTTTGAGCAAAAAATCCAACTGCTACCCCATGGATAGATTCATCGCGCAAGATGAGTGAAATAATCTCGGCACTGTTTCGTAGGAAGCCTTGTCCTCCTAAGTATAGTGGATAGAAAAAGCCAGAATAAAACAGGAAAGATTCAAGCATAACGGATGAAAACATCGCTTTCCATAAGCTCTCTGGATTGCCTTCTTCAATACTATTATAAATGTCTGCTATTTTATTGGCCTTATACTGTAGAAATTCATTTTTCTTAACCCATTCAAATAGCTCGTCGATTTCTTCGTTTGTACAAAGCGTTGTGAAAATATAAGAATAGGACTTGGCATGTATCGCCTCGAATGCATCAAAAACGGTTAGGACAGCCTTTTCCTGTAAATCGTCTGTATAAGCAGCAACACGATTCATCCCGATATTTGTTTGTACAGTATCCAGTAAGGTTAATCCTGCAAATACTTTTTTATATGTGTCCTGATGCTCAAAGCTTTTCCATTGTTTAATATCTTTACTGACCGCAATTTCTTCTGGAAACCAAATTTGCTTCCATTGCTGGTCCCAAAATATTTGGGCAAGCTCACTTGTTGCCTTATTCCAATTGACTGCCTCATAAATTATATTTGACATGCTACACACTCCTCTAAGCTTTGTAATCGTTGACGAACATAGTAAACAGACTTAATGCCCTTTATCCACGCATAAATGTATACTTTAGCCAATTGTTCGGTTGTCCAATTGTCCTTTACATAAAGCGTCATGGAAATACCTTGGTCAACGTGCTTTTGAGAAGCTGCATATAAATCAATTAAATCATAAGGATTCACATCATACGCCTCCACATATAAATGACTATTGTCATTTGTTAAATGAGGCATTGGATAAATGGTTCTACTATCGGCGTAATCACGAACCTCTACGCGCTCTGTACATGGTGCGATTGAAGCCGTACAGCTACGAATATATGAAATACTACCAGTTGGGGCAATAGCCAAACGATAGGAATGGAATAGACCGTACTGCATTACATCCTGCTTTAACGTTTCCCACATCTTGTTTGTGATGATTGGAATATTGCCAAGCGCCTTCAACACAGCAGGCGATAGTTCTTCTTCAGTTTTATTGATATATTGGTCAAAATAGCTACCTGATGCATAATCACTGTCCTCAAATCGGTAGAAGGTTGCAGCTTTTTCTTTCGCCATTTCCATCGAAGATTTCAGAGAATAATAGTTCATCGCTTCCATAAAGTGATCCATGAAATCAATGGAATCTTTTGAGCCGTACAGGATGCCTTCTGTCACGAGATGCCCATGGAGGTTCATACAGCCAAGCCCTACTGAATGCATTAATTGATTGGCTTTTGCAACAGACGGTACATTCTTAATGTGCGTCATTTGCGATACATTCGTTAATAGGTGCATGGCTGTATCGACTAATGCGCCGAAATCATTGACTTTACTTGCTGCATGGATATCGATGGAACCTAAGTTACACGATACATCTAATCCATAGTCATTTGGTTGATCCTGGTCCGTAATGATACTTGTCTCTTGTACTTGTAAGATTTCTGTACATAAATTGGACATTTTGACACGTCCAATATTTTTTAAAGGATGTACCTTATTGACATTATCATCAAAGATTTCAAACGGATAGCCTGATTCAAATTGTGCTTTTTTCACCTCTGTGTAAAGCTTACGTGCATTTAAACGTTTAATTTTACGAATTTTAGGGTTATCAAGTAGCTCGTAGTACATGTCTGAAATGGAAATTTCAGACATACGTTTGCCATATTCTTTAAAAATATCATATGGGCTAAACAAAACGATATCCTTATCACGTTTCATCAGTTCGAAGAAAATACTAGGTATAATAATCCCTGTTGAAAGGGTAGCGAGGCGAATTTTATCATCAGCATTTGGTTTTTTTGATGAAATGAAATTTTCTATGTCTGCATGGAAAATATTTAGATAGACAACACCTGAGCCATTTCGTTGCCCTAACTGATTAGAATAACTGAAAGAATTTTCTAACAGTTTCGCTACTGGGATGACACCACTTGCACGATTTAATATCTCTTTAATTGGATCACCTAATGGACGTAAATCTGTTAAGTTGACCCCAACTCCACCACCAAGGCGTGATAGCTCTAAACAATAGCCAATATTTTCAGCAATACTATTCATGGAGTCATCCATTGATAATTTAAAGCAGCTTACTAATTCACCACGTGCTTTCTTGCCACTATTCAATGCAGTTGGTGTGGCAGGTTGATAGGCTTCCATCATCGCTTCGACAGAACGTTCTGCTAAAGCTGTGTTGCCTTGAGCTAAATACAAAGCAATAATAACAATACGATCCTCATATTTTTCTAAAATCTCTTCGCCGTCACGACTTTTCATAGCATAGCTATCATAAAACTTGCTGGCGCTCATAAAGGATGGGAAACGGAAATTATAATCATAGGCTTTTTTATACAACTTCTTAATAAATTCCATTTCGTACATGTCGATAAATGCTTTCTCATAGTAGCCCTCATCAACTAAATAGCGGATTTTTTCCTCAATATCTATAAAATAACGCAAACGTACGTTGACATACTCTAAAAAGTAGCGGCGCGTAGCTTCACGATCTTTTTCTAACTCAAGTAATCCAGTTGTACTATAACGATTCAGTACGTCATTATTAAGCTTTAAATAGGTTTTCATCTCATTACCCTCGTTTCATAAAACGTTTGTATTGCTTCATAATCTGTTTGATTGCCTCGTAAATCTAATTTCCTTACTAAGGGTACATGATAGGTAGTAGCAATTTTCTCACCAGCAGCGCCAAATACATGATGGCCAAAGTTACTATTGCCACTGGCAACTACTCCTTTACAAAAATCTCTGTTTTTTTCTAAAAAGCGTTGCACCTTCGCTGGAATGTCACCTAAACCATCTGTGTAGGTAATTAAAAGATACGGCTTATTCAGTCGCAATTCTTCAGAGAGCTCGATAGCTTCTGCCTTTAATTTGGATACAACATTTCGGACATTGCCTGTACGACTTGCATAAACGATCATAGGGTAATCAACTCAATTTGAGAAACAATTTCCTGAACATCTCCTATAAAGGTTTCATTCATTTCTAAAACAGGCACACTTAAAAAACCTGCATCTATAATGGTTTGCTTAGCTTGTTCATCGTGATCAATGTTAACAATTTCTGCTTCAAGTCCTGCACGTTGTAATTCAGATTTTACCCACAGGCATTTTGGACAAATTGTTTTCGTATAAAGTTTCATAGAAATCCCTCTTTTCATAAAATAAAAAGGCTATCTCTTTAAGAGAGATAGCTAAAATGGAAACGTTAACATACTAAAAATACCGACGTTCCCATCTCTTAATCCCCGAAGAAATGATTAATTTGTTTTATAAAGGCAGGTCTCCTGGCTTTGCTTCATTCTCTGATTTCCTTCCCATGCGCATGCACAGTGGATGCTATCATCGTCAGCTTAACAGTTGCGGGGACAGCGTCGGAATTGTACCGAACTTCCCTTTTAAACTACATATAGTAGTACCTTAGTAAAACGAACACAATATATTGTTGTTGTTCAATAGTTTTAAGTTTACCATCCTTCAAATGAAAAGTAAATCTAGATTCTAAACTTCTTTATTTTTGGATTATTCAGTATTTTTAATTATGTAGTTCCAAATAGATTACCACTAATCACTTATACCCAAATCAAAAATCTATTTTTAACGATGTACGTGATTTTCTATTAAAATGGATCTAGAATTCTAATTTGAGTTTAAAGAAATCTTCTATTTTATGTACCATTGAAAAATAGTTGTCTCTATCGTAAGTCCTGAAATAATGATCATCTCTTACCCATTTCAAATGATGCTCATTACATTAATAAAGAGCATGCTTTTATCATAACATGCTCTTACCATTCTATCATTGGGATTATAGTCTAACCTTAACCTCAGTCCCGTCCTGAGCTTTGACATCGACTAGCACAAGTCCTTTATAATTTTGTAGTTCCTTGATAATCGGCTTTAACATTTCTTTGTCGATGAGGGGAAAGGTAAAGTCTATTTTCTTTTTATCGAAGTATGCCTTTGTCCACTTATTGGCTTGTTGCTGAATCCATTTAGAAGTTAAAATGGAGAGGACAATGGTTAGCACAGTATAGGGAACAGGGACGGTAAAGCGAACGTCTTTTGCTTTCACTTTTACATGCATCATTCGTCGCCTCTACTCAATGAAGACTGCAACGGAATCTCCGTTTGCTGATTTTATATCTACAATTTGTCCATCTAGTTCATTTTCAATTGCTTCAAGAAGAAGATTGATGTCGATATCTTTTACGTATTTTTCAGATTGCGGAATACTTGCAGCGATGCTGTGTCCTGCCATCAATACGGCTTTGACAAGTTTAATTGGTAAATTTACCGTGACATTATCATTTTCGGTGGATACAACACGGACCTTTAACGTTTTATCTAAATACTTTGTTTTTTCCACAAATTTATTCTCTGATTCTTCTTTCTGTTGTAGCACTTGAATCAGCTCTGATCCTTTATCCGCATCAATTTTGCCCTCTTGAATCATCGTTAACACTTTTGTAATTTCCTCTTTCATGGTCGTTCCTCCCTATTCGTCTTTTAAGAGCTTTATGGCTTCATCTGTTGTGATTTCGCCATTTTCAAGCATGCTTACAATTTTTTTCTCATCTACTTCATTTTTCTTCTTTTGAGCATAGCCAAGGGATGAAATAATATCATTTAGCTTGCCTCGAACTGTTGGATACGAAACCCCCAGTTCCTTTTCAACCTCTTTAATATTTCCTCGGCAGGTTAAAAATACTTCCACAAAATGAAGCTGATCCTGTGATAAGGATGCTAGCTTCGACAATTCAAACTCATTTTCAATGGTCGTGTGACAATGAGAACACTGTAACTTCGTAATTTTTAATGTTTTACTGCAGACAGGACAATTTGTGATTACTTGATAAGCCATAGTGAACTCCTTCCTTTAAGTTAAGCTGATTATATAATAAAGAAATTAAAGATGTAAATAATAAAATTAATAATTTTAATTAAAAAATAAATAAAATTAATATCTTGATTAATTTTATTTATTTTTGTTTCTATATTGCTTTAAAAATTAAGAAAACGCCATTTTTAATTTCTCAAAATGGCGTTTCTGTTTAATTGGGTCTATCCTTCTTTTTTCTTTCCCGCGGGTGTGATGGCAAAATTGCATTGTATAACGCTTGTGAAGCGGGGTGCTGATATGTCCCATCCTTGCCTATCTCCTCCACTAGCTGACCATGCTGCATCACAAGGATGCGATCTGACATAAAACGTGTGGCCTGTAAATCATGTGAAATGAATAGATAAGCAAGCTGTAGCTCTTTTTGAAGTCTTTGCAGTAGCTCTATAATCGTCTTTTGCAAAATCATATCAAGACTACTAATGGCCTCATCTAAAACAATCAGTTTCGGCTTTAATGCAAGAGCTCTAGCAATGTTGACTCGTTGCTGCTGTCCCCCACTTAGCTGTGAGGAATAGTTTTGAGCCATTGCCCACTCTAACTCTACACAGTCTAGTAATTCCCTTACTTTCTGTTGTCGCTCTGCTTTGCTAAAATGCTCGAAATTCAAAAACGGTTCTTCGAGTATTTCGAAAATCGTCTGTTTTGGATTAAATGAATGATAACTATTTTGAAAAACAGCCTGTAAATTTCTTCGTATCATTTTTTTCTCTTTGCTGGGTGCTTCGTATAAATTGACACCTTGAAAGATCAGCTCTCCGTTTGTTGGTCGTTCAATCCCTAAAATAATGCGCCCTAATGTGCTTTTTCCAGAACCACTTTGACCGACGATGCCAAGACATTCTCCTTCCTGAAGTGAAAATGTCACATTCTCTAATACAGGGGCTTCCTGTCCTCGTTTGAATAGAAATGGTCTTTGCGCATAGTATTTCTCAATATTTTTTACTTCTAGTAGCGTCATTTTATCACCTCATAGCATTCTCGCTTGTAAAAGTTTCTTGGTATAGGGATGCTGAGGCGCATCAAAAAAATCAAAAACATTTGCTTGCTCAACGATTTCTCCTTGATACATCACAGCCACATCGTCCGCAAGCTCAGCAATGACACCTAAATCATGCGTGACAAGGAGTATGGTAGCATCTGTTTCTGAGCGAATTTGATTAAATAGTGTTAATACTTGTTTCTGATTGATGGTATCCAGAGCAGTCGTAGGCTCGTCTGCGATGTAGAGGGAGGCCTGTATCGCCATTGACAGAGCAATCATCACTCGCTGTAGCATGCCTCCACTTAACTGGAAAGGATAGTAGGACAAGAGCTGCTCTGGCTGAGGTAAATGAACTTTTTTCAAAGCATCAAGGGCGATCTGTCTCATTTCTTTTTTTGTAAGCTTAAAGTGTGCTTTTAATGTTTCTCGAAAATGACTTTCAATCGTTTGAATATGATCAAATGCAGCGGATGGGTTTTGCAAAATCATCGAAAGATGTCTGCCACGATAAGCTCTCCATTTAGTAGCTGAAACGTTTAATAAATTTTCTTGCAGATAGAGTACGTCCCCTTGGCTGACATGGGCAAAGGACGGTAATGTTTGCATGATGGCATGGCAAAGCATGGACTTGCCACTGCCACTTTCCCCGATAATTCCTAGGACTCGCCCTTTATAAGCTGTCAGGTTGATAGAGGTTAATATATTTTTCTCCCCTATTTTGACTGTGAGGTCTATCACTTCTAAAACTTTCTCCATAACTTCCCCTTTCCTAGTCAAGCCTTTTTAAACGATTTGCTAATTGATTAAACAATAACACAACAAGGATGATGGCAAGTCCTGGATAAAGCATTAATTCAGGATGCTGTCTCATGTATTGCTTTCCTTCATTGATCATCATGCCCCATTCTGGGATCGGTGCCTGCACCCCAAGTCCGATAAACGAAAAGCCTGCAATTTCTAAAATCACCTTCCCGATATCTAATGCGACAATCGTGACAATAGATGGCAATAGATTGGGTATATAATGGCGTCTAATTAATTGGATACCTGTAGTGCCCGTTATCCTAGCAGCTTGAACAAAGTCTTTCTCATTGATGCCAATAAACAAACCTCGGATCATTCTTGCATAATAAATAAGCTGTGTGAAAATGAGCGCTATTAAAACATTTTTTAAGCTAGGACCTAATATACCTAACAGTCCAAATGCAAGTACGAGTGTCGGAAAGGCTAATAAAATATCACATAATCGAATAAAAAGAAAATCAATTAATCCTCTTTTCAACGCTACAAAAGCACCCAGTAGGATAGCTAAAACAATAGCGACTAGCTGAATGATGAGCGCTGAACCTAAAGAATAACGAATACCTAAAAGAAGGCGTGACAAGATACACCTTCCTAAATGATCTGTACCTAATGGATAGTCCCAAGACGGGACTGAAAATTTCTTAGCAATATCGACAGCAAAAGGGTCGTGTGGCATTAAAATTGGCGCCAACAGTCCTAATAAGCCAGTAATGACAAGGAGGAATAGACTGATTAATCCTGTTAAGTTGCCACTTTTTGTTCGTACAAATTTCATTTTTAATCTCTCCTACCCTTCATCATTAGATGAGGGTCCAATAAACGATGCAATATATCTGTACATAAATTGGCAAGCACATAGATAACCGCAATAATTAACACATAGCATTGTACAACTGGATAATCCCTGTTCATAATGGATTCTATTAAGTACCTGCCGAGTCCGGGCCAGCTAAAAACCTGCTCCACAATCACGGCTCCACCTAAAAGATTGCCAAGGGTCATGCCTAGCAAGGAAGTCAAGGGAATAGCAGCATTTCGCAAAACATGACGGATAAGAATCACGGAGCTTTTTAATCCTCTTAGCCGTGCATATTGAACATATTGCTGCTGTAATTCTTCTAGGATGGTTGAACGGATAAGCTGAACGAATAATCCAATTGTTGGTAACGCCAGTGCGAAGGCGGGTAAAACTAAATGAGCAGGTGTGCCCTTCCCGTTTGTCGGAAAGAGTCCTAATTTTAAGCTAAATAAATAGAGTAATAGGAAACCTAACCAAAAGGCTGGAATCGACACACTCAATATGCTAAAGAATCGTATGATTTTATCGATGATGGTGTGCTTATACAATGCGCTTATTACTCCGAATGGAATACTTAGCCCTAAAATGAGGATAAACGCAGCAATAGCTAATTCAATGGTTGCGGGTAATTTCACGAATAGTTCATGTGCCACAGGTAATTTACTAACAAAAGATGTTCCAAAATCTAGCTGGATTATGCCCTTTCCCCATAGCAAATATTGAAGAAAAAACGACTTGTCCGTTCCCAGTTCCTCACGTAATGCCTGAATGGCTTCCTCTGTTGGCGCAACCCTTGCCAAACGTAGTATGACTTCAGCAGGCTCTACAGGAACAAAACGAATAAATACAAAGGTTAGGATGGAAACGCCTAATAAGACAAAGGGCAATGTTAAAATTCTTTTTAAACAAAAGATCCATGTTGATTCATACATGCTGTCACTTCCTACTCAATCCTATGATAAAGAGAGAGCTGTCTCTGCTAGACACACTCTCTCCTCCACTTTTATTTTTCTTTAGCCATTTGTGCATAAGGTATATCATATTCAGATGCACGTGGTGCAAAATCCTTTAGAGATGGTTGATAAATCACATTATTTGTTTCGTAAGAAATAGGGTAAAAGAGTGCCTGGTCATGAAACATCGTTAAAATATTCGTGTAAAGCTGCACGCGTTCCTGTTCATCTGTTCCTACTAATAATTGGTGAATTTTCGTATCGATTTCTTTGGCGTTTGCTAGGCCTAATTTCGCCTCGTACACACCACTAGCATTTGGTGTAGCTGATTCATTTGCAAAGCTATGTGGATCTGTAGGTGGTCCATTGGTACGCCAGAAATTAATATCCACCTGGTCATCCATCAATTTTTGAAGACCGACCATTACATCTGCCCCTTCTAAATTCAACTGAACGCCAATTTTTGCGAGTTCACCTTGCATTAATTCTGCCATTGGTTTTTGAATTGCATCAGATGCAATGTAAATCAAATCTAAAGACAACAGCTGTCCGTTTTTTGAACGAATTTTTTCACCCTTAGGTAATAACCACCCTGCCTCATCTAGCAATTGTTGGGCTTTTTCTGGATTGTATACAATAGGTGCTAAATCTATATTGGCATAAGGAATCGCATCCCAGAACAATGTGTTCGCTACTTTTTCCGTACCATGTGTAATACTGTCGACCATTTGTTCCTTATTAATAGCATATTGAATGGCTTGACGTACCTTTAGCTCAGATAATGGACCAGATTGTGTATTGAATAGCAGTGCTTTCGTAGATAAAGGCTCAGAGGTAGCAGTTTTGTATTTGCCACTGTCTTTTAAATACGTATAGTTATCTAAACTAATAATGCCACGCCCATAAATTAAATCTAATTCTTCGTTTTCAAATGCTAATGAAATAGATTCTGAGTCAGGAATAATTTTTACTTTTATTTGTTCAACTAGTGGTTTTTCTCCCCAATAGTTTTCATTGCGACTAAATAATGCATATTCGTCCTTTTTGTATTCAGTTAATACCCAAGGGCCTGTTCCAATCGGTGCTTTGATAGAATCTTGCGTCATATCATCCTTTGGGAATCCGTTATCCCCTAAAAAACGGAAAGGTCTGACGAAGGCAAGTTCGTTTAAGACTGGATAATAAGGCTCATCCAATTGCAGACGAATTGTAAAATCATCTACTTTTACAACCTCTTTCATGTGGTTAACCATGCCCATCCAAGAATGCATGTCTCGATTCGCTAAAACGGCGTCAAAGTTACGAATGACATTATCTGCATTAAATGCAGTGCCGTCTGAATATTTCACGTCTTTTCTTAGATGGAAAGTATACGAAGTTTTATCCTCAGAGATGTCCCAGCTTTCGGCGAGCTTAGGCGTAACAGTACCATCATCATTGTATTCCACCAAGGATTCATAAACCATTGCTTGGGCAGTCATTTGATTCGGTAAATATGTATGAGGATTCAATGGACCGACATCTAATGGCCAGCCAATCGTTATTATTTTTTCATCTGTTTGGTTTGCTGAGGTCTTTTCCTTTTCTTCATCCGTGCCTGTACAGCCAGCAAGTAAACTGAACGTCAGGACAAGCAGGAAAGGAAGTAAATACTTTGTCAATCTCATTTTCTGTCTCCTATCTCTATTCGTAGTACAAATACATCTACTTGTTGAAGAAGAGAAGGCATAAAAAAACCTTATTCTAAAAAAGAATAAGGACAGAAAAACCCACGATGAGCAAGTCTCCATCCATCTCCCTATCTTTCGTAGATCATCAATGAATCTTCTTACAAGCAGGCATTCTGGCTCATGAATCATCATTTTGTTTCACCTTCCCAAGTACTCACTCAGTGGTATTTGAAACAAAACTCCTCATTTACAGCTGCGGGACAGCATGGGATTTTCACCCATTTTCCTTTTAATTGAATGAAAGACGATTTCACTCAAACTTGTAATGATTGCTATGAAATTAGTAATAAACATAACATGCTCGCATGTTCACGTCAATTTTACTTTCTGAAGATAATATATATATCGACGTAAGATAAAAAGACTAGGGATTTACCCTAGTCTTCGTTATTGGAGAGTAGATGTAGTAGATTAAAAATCATTTCGTTAGCTTGATGTAGATTGTTGTACAGCTTGACGCAACGTTTTAGTAGCAGCAACCATATTCGCTAAAGCTGCAACGGTTTCATCTTCTTTTCTCGTTTTTAAGCCACAATCTGGATTCACCCAGAATTGATAACGGTCCAGCACCTGTAGACTATCTTTCATAATAGCGAGCATTTCATCCTCGCTTGGTACACGAGGGCTATGAATATCATAGACGCCTAAGCCAATTCCTTTTTTATAGGGCTGTACTTGTAGTGAGGTAATAAGTTCCCCATGACTTCGTGATGTTTCTATGGAAATCACATCTGCATCTAGTGCGCTAATTGGTTCGATGAAATCATTAAACTCACAGTAACACATATGTGTATGGATTTGTGTTTCATCTTTGACACTAGATGTCGCAAGCTTAAAGGAATTGACAGCCCACTCTAAGTAAGCCCCCCATTCCTCCTTTCTAAGCGGTAAACCTTCTCTTAACGCTGGCTCGTCCACTTGAATAATTGATATACCTGCGTTTTCTAGTGCTTCCACCTCTTTACGGAGTGCTAATGCAATTTGATAAGCGACATCTTTACGGGACAAATCATCTCGCACAAAGGACCAATTTAATATTGTTACTGGCCCTGTCAGCATGCCTTTTACAAATCGCTTCGTTAGGCTTTGGGCATAGGCGGATTCTTTTACGGTAATTGGTGAAGCCCATGCAACATCTCCATAAATGATCGGAGGCTTCACACAGCGTGATCCATATGAAACAACCCACGCTTTCTTTGTAAAGGCAAAGCCAGTCAGCTTTTCACCGAAATATTCAACCATATCTGTACGCTCAAATTCACCATGAACAAGTACATCGATATCTAATTCCTCTTGTATGGAGATCCAGCGCTTTGTTTCGTCTTCTAAAAATGTTTCATAGGCTTCATTCGATAATTGTTTCTTTCGCCACGCATTACGATTTCTTTTCACTTCATCTGATTGCGGGAAGCTACCGATTGTAGTTGTTGGAAACAGCGGTAATCCTAAGGCTTGTTGTTGGATCGTTTGTCGCTTCGTAAAATTACTGTGTCGTTCAAAATCTTGCTTTGTCACAGTTTGAACGGCTTGATGAATTAACTTATTTTGGCGGATTGGATGTTTTTTTAGAGCCTCAATCGCCTTCATACTTTCTGAAAAATTATGTTGTAAGGAACCATCTTTATCTCGTCTATATTTAGTCAGCCCCGTGATTTCTATGATTTTCTCATCTGCGAAGGCCAGAGACTGCTTTAAAACAGGGTCAAGTTCATTTTCAAGAGAGGTTGTGATTGGAACGTGCTGTAGGTTACTTGATGGTTGAATCCATAGTTCAGCAGCATGACTTAGCTGTTCAATGGCTTGAATCGTCGCATTGACTTCCGCCAGGTTTGAACGCCAAATATCACGGCCATTCACTACCCCTATTCCTAATACTTTATCCTGCGGGAAACCAAATTGACGAAGTGACGCCATATTTCCTTTATAGCCATGAACAAAGTCCAAACCGAATCCTTGAACAGGCAATGTACTTAATGCTTCATAGGCACTTAAAGCTTCGAAATAAGTCTGTAGCATTATTTTAGCCTCAGGAACGGCAGTGGCTAACTGGTCATACATTTCTTTCACCAGCTTTATCTCTGCTGGATCAAGTGTTAAGACGAGGGATGGCTCTTCTAGCTGAATCCAAGTGGCACCTGCATCCACTAATTCTTTTAATACCTGCGTATAGAGTGGTAATAAAGCTAATAAGTACTCAACCTGTGTTAATTTGTTGTAGCCTTTCGTTAACTTATAAAATGTATAGGGACCAATTAGTGTCGGCTTCGCAATGATACCGAAAGTTTCCTTCGCCTCTAAAAAGTCGGCTAACACTTTATTTTCTGTTAGTTGTAAGGCTTGTCCCTCATACTCTGGAACAATGTAGTGATAATTTGTATTAAACCATTTTGTCATTTCACTAGCTACGGCTGTTTTGTCTCCTCTTGCTACACTGAAGTAGGTATGAAAATCGACTTTACCACCTTGCCAGTTAAAGCGCTTTGGAACTAAACCAAACATCAAAGCTGTATCTAACATTCTATCGTAAAACGTAAAGTCGCCAACTGTCACCATATCGATTCCAAGTTGCAGCTGCTTGTTTATTCTTGATAAACGGATTTTCTTTAATTTTTCCTCAAAGTCCTCCTCAGAAAGTTCATTGCGCCAAAATGCTTCTAGTGCTTTTTTCCATTCGCGTTCCTCCCCTATATAGGGATAACCGATCAATGTACTTGTATAGTTCATGTTTTTAAGCTCCTTTTTTAGAAAAAATAAAAAGCCATTCTCCTATTAGGAAAATGGCTGCATGTTAAAATTAATAATGCTAAAACAATACGAAAAAGTATCTACTTTCGCATAAACGTTATCGCACAGTGCCTATTTGGTCACTTTTCACCACCTATTTCCACGTAGGTATTTGGTGTGTACTAGAAATTGGCAGGTCTCCTGGCTTTCCATCAACACGCCTCACAGCCTTCCCAGTTTCCCCAGTGGCATTTGTGATTTGCTCCGAATTACAGTTGCGGGACAGCGTCGGATTTGCACCGACTTCCCTTTTAAGCCAAACTTTCATTTGGCACCAAGTCTTACACAATATTCAATTATGCTCCTACTATAGCACATATTTCAGAATAGTAGAAATTATTTTTCAACTATTATATAAATTATTTCTATAAATATTATAGGAATTGTTGTATAGTACTAAATGAAAATAAGGTTACATTGTATTCTGTAAAAAAATTTGTTACTATAAAAAGACAATTATGAGAGGACTGATGAATGGACAATGAAGAACTAAACTATATTTTTATTTGAATTGAATGATTTCAAACACAAAATATAGGGTTAGTCTATCCATTTTTAACTATCAGTTTGCATTTTATTTGTCATGACACAAATGGCAAATCGCATTTATTCAGAGAAAGACTAATCCTTCCAATGTACAATTGGAGGGTTTTTTTCTTGCTTTCATAGTTGATTTTGTACCTTTCATTTACCCATAAAGGAGAGGAAAAAATATGAGCGATTCAGAAACTATTGTAACGCATGTAACACTCCGTATAAGTCGTTAATATCCATCTGCTTATACGGAGAAATGAACCATAGATGGATAGACCGACTTTGTATGAAAAGTAAACTGTTGCAATACAAAGGAGGAATTATCATGTCCATGATACAAGTACAAAACCTAACTTTTTCTTATCCAAGCAGCTTTGACAATATTTTTGAGAATGTCAACTTTCAAATCGATACGGATTGGAAACTTGGATTTATCGGTAGAAACGGACGAGGTAAAACAACATTCTTTCAGTTGTTATTAGGAAATTATGAGTATAGCGGAAAAATCATCTCTTCTGTAGACTTCACTTATTTCCCCTATCCAGTTTCTGATCCAAATAAATATACCCATGAAATATTTGAGGAAATTTGTCCTCAGGCAGAAGATTGGGAATGTCTACGTGAAATAGCTTACCTACATGTAGATGCGGAGGTCATGTATCGTCCTTTTAAAACATTATCCAATGGCGAACAAACAAAGGTGCTGCTTGCTGCGTTGTTTTTGACAGAGGGTCAATTTTTATTAATTGATGAACCAACCAATCACCTAGACACGGATGCAAGAAAGACGGTTTCCGATTATCTTCGCAGGAAAAAAGGATTTATTTTAATTTCACATGACAGAAGCTTTTTAGATGGCTGTGTTGACCATATCCTATCGATTAATAGAGCCAATATTGACGTTCAAAGTGGAAATTATTCTTCTTGGAAGTTAAATTTTGATCGTCAGCAGGAACACGAAGAAGTAACCAATCAACGACTGCAAAAAGATATCGACCGATTAAAACAATCCTCAAAGCGTTCGTCAGGTTGGTCTAATCAAGTGGAAGCCTCCAAAAACGGCACAACCAATTCAGGTTCCAAACTGGACAAAGGCTTTGTTGGACATAAAGCAGCCAAGATGATGAAACGAGCGAAGAACCTGGAATCCAGACAACAAAGAGCTATTGAGGAAAAATCAAAACTGCTAAAAAATGTTGAAAAAACCGAGTCATTGAAAGTAGAGCCATTGGCATATCCATCAAAAGAAATGGTTGTTGTCACGGATGTATCGATTCGGTACGATGACCATATCGTGAATAAGCCTATTAGCTTCAAAGTGGCACAAGGGGATCGAGTTGTTTTAGATGGCAAAAATGGAAGCGGAAAAAGTAGTATGTTAAAACTTATTCTAGGTAATCCCATCCAACATACAGGCTCGATAAAGTTAGCTTCAGGTCTAGTCATTTCCTATGTTCAGCAGGATACATCCCATTTAAAGGGATTGCTATCGGAATTTATTGAAGAGCATGGTATTGATGAGACGTTATTTAAATCAATCCTGCGCAAGATGGATTTTGAGCGTATTCAATTTGAGAAGGATATCTCTCATTATTCTGGTGGGCAAAAGAAAAAGCTGCTGATTGCTAAAAGCTTGTGTGAGAAGGCTCATTTATATATTTGGGATGAACCACTCAATTTTATTGATATCTATTCACGCATGCAGATTGAAGAGCTCATAAAAAGCTCTCATCTCACAATGGTGATTGTTGAGCATGATCAGGCATTTCAACAAACTGTAGCAACGAAAACGATAGCGATGTCATAAAGAGAAGAATCCATTTATGGATTCTTCCTTTTTAATGATATTGAAACCAATGGATCCATTTAGAATTTGTCTCTTTTACGATATATAGCTCACCTAGTGATGCACTTTGCGCTGGCAGTAATCTTGGAAACCTTAATCGAACAAACCAGGAGTGATTAGCCACATTTTCTCCACAGAAGTTCACCGCCATTTTATAGTAATTCTCCTCCATGCCAGTTAATATGGGCATGGGCTTTATCACCTCAATTTGCCACTCCTGATAATCAGGGCTTGAGCCATATACTTTTGGAATGATGTCAGCTAATGCTTGACTAAGCTCGTCTTTGTCTTTCTCCGTTGTTCTCATCAATACATCTGGATTTGGACATTTTAAGCCTTCAGGTTCTGACCCCGAAGTAGCTGTTGGAAATAACAAAAGCATACATAAAAAGGGCAGTATTATTTTTCCCATTGTTCAATTCCCTTTCTTTAAAAATGCTCGATAATTTGCTGTGATTGGTGCACTCTATAAAGTATCATCCTGCAGAAAGGTCACTATTCCATGAAAAAATTTGCTTATGTTTTAATGTTTATCTTCACTATGTTCATTCTGCCATGTAAGATTTATGCGCAAAGTGAACAAGCTGATGAGCAACTAATCAGGGACACATTCATTACAATCCTTAATCCATTTATCGAAAAGGAAATTGATCATTACTATGGCTATCCTAAGCAGTATGGCTTGTATGATGTGAAAATTTTAAAAATTGTCAAAGAAAGTCAGTTTAGCTTTAAAGTTAGCGTGGAAGTTACGACCTTTGAGCATGCGCATTCCCCACCCTACAGTAAGGAAATCATTACGTTTGAAGTCAGTCCAACTGGTGTCAGCACACTTCGCTATATACATGAGGCAGATGATGTAGAAAAGGCAATAAACGCATTCTATAGGGCAACACTGTTAGATATACAGCAGAGTTTTAAACTGGACTTAGCATCGTATACTTCCTACCGATACGATCAATTGCAATATCAAGCTGAAATTAATAATGATATGAAATCCCTTGCTATGATTGCAGAGGAAATAGTGACCCATATTTTATTTCCTGAGCGAAAGATTCCCTACAAAAATGTCATAGACCCTGTCACTTTTATTAAGGGTAATATAGGTTATATGCTCTTTAAAAGGGCGGATGGTACAAATGTAAGCTATCAGTTGCAAAAGAAAGACGGCACATGGATCGTAAAAGATAAAAAAAGTAAGCCAGGTAAGAAAATGGAGGATCTGTTACCATGGTATATATAGAAAAATGAAGCCAACTGATTCCATCAGTTAGGCTTCATTCTTTAAGAGCGTTTGCATCATACTTTTTATAATTCCCATGTGAAAATTTTCATGGTTCATATGAAAGACAACCATATCACCTAATGTTTTCATACCTAAAAAAGGTTCTTTAAGCGGTTCATGTAGATGTCCTGCACAAGCTTGTTCAATAAGAATTGGTTGTTCCTCTAGGAGCATAATGATTTGATCCATTGTTGGCGGTTGCTCAGTCCAGTCATCTGGTTTACTGCCACTAGGAAACATTACATGATAGGATAGGGGCAAATGCCTTTCTTGTGTAACAGCTGGAAAAACGGTATGATCCCAACCAACTAATAGATGACCAGCATTCCAACGAATATTGTTATGATGTCCAGCGGGTATCTGATCAGCAATATTCTCAGGGATCGTACGTAGAAATTCAACAGTCCAATTACGCCACATTTTCATTTGCATAAATAATTGCGCTTCGTTCATATACTAGCTCCCTTTCTACACGTTTTCAGTTATATTCGATATCAATTTATAGTAAATTACGGTTGCTTCTAATTCTCTATCTGGTGAAATAGTATATTGCGGAATTTTCCCTACTTCTTGGTAGTCTAATGATTTATATAATTTATTGGAAGGATCCCCTTCTCTCGTATCTAAAACTAGCAAGGAACGGTTTTCTTGTTTTGCTCGTTCCTCTGCTTGTTGCATCAGCGCTCGTCCAATACCGTTGCGTCTAAAGTTGGGATGTGTCATTAACTTGCAAATTTCAGCACGATGAATGCCATTTGGTTTGCTAGTTAAATGCAATTGAATACTACCTGCAATTTCATTATTTATTTTCGCAATGAACAGTAAGACATCTGACGCTAAGACAGATTGCCAATATTTTATCGCTTGTTCTTGTGTGAGTGGAGGTAAAAAACCTACGGATGCTCCTTCATCTACGACCATAATCAATAATTCAGTAAGCTTCTCCAAATCTTGCTCAATATGGTGAAGCTCAATTATTTCAATCTTTTGCATGCCGAAAGCATCTCCTTTTTATAAAATTATTACCTACTATTAAAACAGAAATTACTTTTCCGAAATCGTTTCTAAACGTTGAGTAAGAACTCGTTGTATTTTCTATAAAATTTTTCTGGCACAGGGAGATCAATTTCAGCTAATTTTGCCTCTATAGATTCAAAGAATTTTATACATTCTTGTTTCCTATTTTGTTGAATTAAGAATTCTAACAATTGAAACATATACTGTTCATTGTATTCGTCTAGCTCTAAAAGCTTTTGTAGGCAATTATACTTTAATAAAGTGTGGGCAACGTCTGTACGTGCAATATACTGTTCAAGCACATGTAATACAGATTGCTTTAAGCGGAGCCTGATTTGATTAACCCATAAATACTCCTCATCTATTAAAAAATCACCCTCATAGCAATTCAATAACTGCTGAATGGATTTCTCATCATGTTGATCCTGCTCCAATAGTTGATTCAGCTCATCATAATCAGTTTGAATTTCCGCATTTAATTTATAGTGATTATTGACCAAGAGTATGGGATCTTGAATACCATTGTCCTTTAATATCTTTCTTAAATGATAAATAGTTGTATGTAAATTACTAGCTGCCTTTTCAAAGTTCAAATCTGGCCACAATTCCTCTAAAAGAACTGCATTTAACATAGGCCGTTTTTGGTGAAATAGTAAATATAAAAATAGTTCACGTACTTTTCTTGTTCGCCACTTAATCACATTATGTTGAACATCCAGTAGATAAAAGCTGCCTAATGTATGCGCATATAATGAGTTTTTCTTCTCATCCCTCGGCGCCACCGTCACGACCATTTTTTTCTGTGCTTTTGTTAACGCATTAATCAGTCGTTTTTCCTGTACTGGCTTTAATAAATAATCTGTTGCCTCAACTTCAAAAGCCTCCACGGCAAATTGTGTATGAGCTGTAACAAAAATGATTTGTAAGGATGGTTGCTTGTGTAGGAGCTGCTTTGCAAGTTGCATACCGTGTGTGTCAATCATTTCAATATCTAAAAACACTACATCAATTATTTCTTTTTCAAGAAACTGGAGGGCCTCAGTTGAATTTGTAAATGTTCCCTTAATGTTAATCTGAAATTGGGCAAGTTGTTTAACCATAATAGATAAAACATCAATGGCCAATTTTTCATCATCAACGATCATTATATTCATGTGACACCACCCTCTGGTAATAAAATGACAATTGTTGTTCCCTTTCCTTCTTCGCTGTAAATTCGTAAACTAGCATTTTTTATTAATTTAAATTTCTTTAATGGATTCATAAAGCCAATTCTTGTACTTTCTTCATTTAGCAATTGGTGCAATTTTTCTTCTGAAATTCCTACACCATTATCATAGATTTTAATTCTTACAAATTGTCCCTCTCTCTGTAGGCTTAATTCTATGGTCCCTCCCTCTACTTTCTTAGAGATACCATGGAACACTGCGTTTTCAATTAAAGGTTGAATGGACAATGCAGGGATTCCTAATTGTATCGATTCGTCAATATCATATTTAATACGTAAACGATCTCCAAAGCGCATTTTTTCAATTGATAAATAGGCTTTTACAAGCTCCATCTCCTCATCAATGGGGACAATGCTATTTCGATAATGAACATTCAGTTTTGCACGGAAATAAGTGGCTAAACAATAAAGAGCTTCACGTGTGTTTTCCATATCTGTATAACTTAAACCAATAATCGTATTAAGTGTGTTATATACAAAATGTGGTGTGACCTGTGAATATAAATAGTTCATTTCTACTTCGATTGCATCGATTGATGATTGTCGAACAGCCAATAAAGATTCAATACGAATAAAAAGTTCATCGGTAGAAATCGGCTTTTGTAGATAATCATTCGCCCCTACTTTTAACGTTTGCAGTAAGTCAGATTGCTTCATAACTGTAGTTAAGATAATTATTGGTAGTTCCAGCATATCATATTGTTTACGTACACGTTTACATAACTCATAACCTGACATGCCATTCATCATTAGGTCGATTAACATACAATCTACATGATTGGTTTTAATATAATCGATCGCATCAAAGCCGTTATCTAAGGCGATCACTGTATATCCCTTTAAACTTAGTGCTTCCGTTAAAGTTTTTATATTGACATGGTTGTCATCTACCACCAGTATTTTTTTATCGCTTCCTTTATAAATAAGGGGCAGTCGAAGCTGTATTTCTGTATCTGTATGTGATGTAATGATAGCTTGTTCATTACTTACGTTTTCTAGTGTTGAGAGGGGCATTGTAAATGTAAATGTTGTCCCTTCCCCTACAGTGCTTGTCACATAAATGTTACCATTTAATTTTTCAACAATATTTTTAGTAATACTTAGTCCCAAACCTAGCCCTTCTTTATTATGATGATTGTTTCCTTGATAAAAGGCGTTAAAAATACGATCTAATTCTTGTGTCGGAATTCCACAGCCTGTATCACTTACTTGGATGACCATCTGCTCCTGTTCAACATGCGCAGTGACTATGATTGTTCCATTTTGTGTGAATTTAATTGCGTTATGCAGCAAGTTATATAAAATTTGTTTAAAGCGTAATTCATCCGTGTAGATCTTTGGCAAATCTAAGTTTATCTCTGCTGTTACCCTTACCTGACTATTTTTGGGCATAAGACTACGAATTTCGGCTACTACCTCATGTATAACAGATAGAGATACACTGCGTAGACTAATCCTTACTTCCCCTGTCATTTGATTAGAAGAAAACAATAAATCTTCTACTAAATGACCTATGCGCTGTGTAACGCTGTGAATTAGAATAACTTGCTCCTGTTGAGATCGTTTTAATGGTCCTTGAGCACCTTCCATTAAGGATCTGGATATATTTAATATTCCGTTTAGGGGGGCACGGAGTTCATGCGAAGTTTTCAGAAGAAATTCATTCTTCATTTGATTATGTTCAAGCAATTCCTCTGACAATGCTGCTATTTTTAAAACAGCTTGATTGGCACGATAATTTAATAATGAGGCAAAGCCAAATAATATTAGTAAAAATAACATGAATTCTGTATAGTCAAAAGGCATCCCAAATAAAAAGTTACAAATGAGTAAAATAGAATAACAACTAATCGCTGTAATAACTATTAGCACATAACACACAGCCTCTAAACGTTTTAGCATGACCTTTATAAGCAACCATATATTATAGAAAATAACTGGAGCCGTGACACTGATATAGATTATTTTTCTCATAATCATTTCAAATTCTGAGGAGGCCCTTTCATTTTTTGTAAAGGGATTATAGATACCGTACATAACAAACACGATACCAAGTAATATGGCAAGCGTGTATAAAATTTTTCTTTCTAGTAATTGTGGATACATCGCATTTATAAAAAATGTTAAAGCAAGCAATGCGAGTGGAATGATTCCTAATTGCAGACGTATTTGATTGACCGTCGATAGATCAGTAAATAACAGAAAAAACACTTTTTGATTGATAAACGACATATAAAATCCTAATGAAATAGTAAAAAGACCAAAGAATAACTCTTCCTTACGCTTGCGATTCTGTAAAAATGTAAAGACATAGATCGCACCAACTATAATATGACCTATACTCACTACTATATCTAAAAAAACTTTCCAGTGATAATGCTTTTGAATAGCCTTCATTGTACCAAATTCAATAGGATAAACAATTCCAGCCTGAGGATAATTGTAATTTGCAACATGGATGACAATGTCTAGTCTTTTATTGACACTAGGAGAAAAAACGGTATATTTATCATCATTTTCAGATGCATATGCGCTTAAAACAGTACTTGGATTTCCTTTAGCCCCCACCTCAACGCCATTAATGAATACACGACTAGCTTGACGAATGGTTCGAATATATAGGCCGTAAACTCCATCTGATGGTACTTCTATGTTGACGTGATAGGTTCCCACCGAAAGCCCCTCTTCATTTGGCTCTACATATGCTTGCCAATTAAAGGGTACATTTAAATTCAGTTTTTTATGTTGATAGCTATCAAAATTTTCCCCCAAAGAAATTAATACATTTGGATAAAAGGCCCATTCTCCTTCTAGCTTTACAAGCTTTAATAATTGCTCTTCCTCTAATTTTCCTACACCTTTATGTATAATTTTTGGCTGATTAGTGGAGAAATAATGCCAATTACCAATAAAAAAAACAATCACAAAAAGCATGATTATACTTACAATAATTATGATATTTTTTTTCATTTTCGTGCCCCCAAAGATCGATCATTTATGATGTATCTTTACATCATATTGCTCACTGTTTTTACAATCAACCCCTTTTGAGATAGTAGCATACTGTGTTTGAACAAAATCTAAACAAGCAATAATAATACCTTTCTTGATGTTTTGTTTGTTGTTATTTTAAAAAAATGATTGTGAGCGGATTAAAAAATTTTATTAGCCTCTGGAAACATGTGAAGTGAATTGTTTTCAATAAATTACTATTGTCTAAATAGACTTTCCACATTATTGAAGGAAAATATTAATCATTAAAATTTTTCTAAAAAAATGTTATTATCAGAAAGTATTTTGATTGATGGAGGATTTTGATGAAGGTTGATTTTGAAGAGTTATTAAATGGTGTTTTTTCATCTTTACAAACTATTGATGGAGTAAAATCCGTGAATTCCATTCTTGAAGTACTAAAGGATCGAATTATTTTCCCTGAGATTACCACTCTAATATTGAACACTAGGTTTGAACTGGTTTATTTATTTAACGAGCAGAAAGTAGTGTTTAAAACATTAAAAGAAGTATTGATTGATTCAAATTATATAGAAGAAATTAATTTAATCAATCAACATTGTCATTCAATTGAAAGTATTCTAAATGACTTTGTTCACACAGATACACTTAAAAATTATTCTTTAAGTCTCCTTTCCTTTAAATATAAGGAGAAAATTCCGAATAGTTAATATTGTGATGGTGAAAACGTCCAAAAAATGGAGTGTGGCAAGTGTTTTTTCTCCAAACTCCATTTTCCAGACGCTAGACCTAGTATTTCTGTTGATATAAAATGGTTTGGGCAATTCCGATAAAATATTCGGATTCTACAATGATATGATTTAATACAACTTTAGCTGTAGGATTTGCGCTTATCGGTTGACTTTCTTGCATAAGCGTTCGGCAAAACTGGATAAATTGATCACTCTGTTGCAAACAGAAGGAAGTAAGCTGTAAAATATCCTGAAACAGAGCTGGAGAAACTTGTCCCTGGGAACGATTGACGGTTTCTATATATCTTACAACTTGCTGATGTGTTTGAGCAAAAGCTTTTTCCCATTCCTTTAACGCATCGACATATTGCTGCTCCAAATCTTTCACAAGCTCTCTTATTACTACTGTATGCTCCTCTTCTTGATGTTTCCAAAATTCAGCTTCATCTAATACACGTAATGGCATTTGATGGCCATAGTAAAATTGCATAAAAATCCCCTCCCACTTATCTCTATTATGTATATACAAGAAATGTGGAAATAGAACTTTGAAAGAGATTCACGTCATAGTAGAACTTTTAAACCAAGCATTGTTTAATAGCTTAATGCCTGTGTCAATCTCATCTTCCGCTAGATTAGCAAATCCAAGTAATACCTTTGCAGGCTGAACAACCAAGGGATTTGCATAAAAAATAGATGTTGGGTAGACCTTAACACCAGCCATTTTTGCTGTATCAATCAATTCCTCTTCAGTCATCTTATTATTTGGTTCAAGTAAAATATGTAAGCCACTGCTGGCTCCATAAATTTTCCCATTTTCCCCGAACGTTTGTTGAATGGACTTTAGTAATGTCTCATATCTTCGCTTATAACTATTTCGTGTTTTATTCAAGTGTCTCTCCCAATGCCCACTCTCTATAAATAGCTGTAACGTATGCTGATGGAGTCTAGACCCAGTTTGAACATAGTAATTGTTTTGATGAAATAAACCCATTAATTTTCTAGGTAATATCATATAGCTTAGCTTAATGGCTGGAATCAAAGATTTTGAAAAGGTGCCCATATAGATGACGCGATCACTTGAATCTAATCCCTGTAGTGCAGGAATTGGTTTTCCAGCATATCGAAATTCCCCATCATAATCATCCTCAATGATATAAGCATCTTCTTCCTTAGCCCACTCTAGTAATGCTAATCTTCTTGAGATAGGCATAACCGTTCCAAGGGGAAATTGATGGGAGGGTGTGACATAAACAGCCTTGATGTTATTGTTTCTTAACGGATCGATATGAATACCATGCTCGTCAAGTGGGATTGGTTTCACCTTTATACCATTATCTTTAAACAAGTAACGAACGCGATAATAACCTGGATCTTCCATAGCAAAAAGCTCATTCCGTCCAATTAGGTTACATACGATACCAAGAAGAAACTGCAAGCCTGCTCCTATAACGATTTGCTCTGCACTGCATTGCACCCCTCTTGATTCATAAAGGTAGCTTGCCATATAATTTCTTAATTCCAGCTCTCCCTGTGGATCTCCATATAAAAGGAGTTGAGCCTGTTCTTCATCAAGGCTCTGCATTGATAATTTACGCCATATTTTAAAGGGAAAATCTTTTAAATTAATATCTCCATAATTAAAATCGTACTTAATTGCTGGTCGTTCTTGTTTCTGCTGAGTCGCTAATTGTGGTTCAAAATGATGAGGGCCTCCTTGAAAATAACCTTTTTCAAGATCAACCACATATAGTCCATCTCGCTCTTTACTTATCACATAGCCCTCTGCAAGGAGCTGCTGATAAGCTGCATCTACAGTGTTGCGACTAATCTGTAAATGTTTAGCTAGACTACGCTGAGACGGCAATTTGCTTTGAGCCCTTATCTTTCCATTTTGAATTTCTGCTTTTATATAGTTATATAATTGAAGGTAAAGTGGTTCCTCATTATTCAGGTTTGGTGTCATTTCGAGCATGATTCTTGGCTCCTTTAGAAATAGCGTTGTTGGCACTTTTATGAGGTGCCAGTGATTGATTATAATAAAATCTACATCGTTGAGCAGAAAATGTAAATACGTGCCTACATAATTATTTGTTTATTCGAAAAACTCACGATGATTTTATGTATAAGGAGAGGTTTCCATGTATGTTCCTAAGTATTACAAAGTATCGGATTTAGAAGAAATCAAAGAATTTATTCAACATAATTCCTTTGCAACAATCGTTTCAATTCGAAAAGGTAAGCCTATTGCAGCCCATATACCCGTGTTGCTGAAAAAAATCGAGGATGACTTTTATCTGACAGGTCACTTAGCCTATGGTAACCCTTTATGGAAGACCTTTGAGGAAGTACAAGACATTCTCGTGATATTTAATGGTCCACATGCCTATATCTCTTCTTCGTGGTATGAGCATGAAAATGTGCCAACCTGGAATTATCAAGCTGTCCATGTATATGGAAAGGCAAGTCTGATTGAAGGAATAGCTTTAGAACAAGATTTGACTAGCTTACTTGAAAAATATGAGTCATTCCGTGAAAATCCTGTGTTGTGGGATAAACTATCTCCTGAGCTTTTGCAGCAAGAAATGAAAGGAATAAAAGGGTTTAAAATAAAGGTGGAAGAAGTGCAGGCAGCCTATAAATTAAGTCAAAATCGAAATGCTAGTGATTACGCCAACATAATAAAGGAACTTTATAAAGAGGAAAATCCACATGCTGATGCGTTAGCTGAGGCGATGAAGAAAAATAGAAGCCATTAAAATAGCAGGCAGAAATGTTGTGAATCAACGTTTCTGCCATAAAATTTAGGCAAGTGTTTTCGTCATGATAAGATCAATTTGTTCTTCATCACCCATATAAAATGAATGGGCGCCTGTTTGGACAAAGCCTATTTTCTGATAAAAACCGATGGCACTGTCATTTTTCTCCCAAACCCCTAGCCAAATGCTTTTTTTGTTTTGAGCCACAGCCTCCTCTATTGCTTTATTCATAAGGTATTTGCCAAGCCCTTTTCCTTGATATTGATGTCGAACATAAATTCTCTCCACCTCTAATGACTCATCCCCCATTAGTTCGGATTGTGCTTCGTTGACATTTACTTTTAAATAACCAGCTATTTCTTCCTCATAATAGATAAAATAGAATGCTGAATCCAAATTGGCCAATTCCTTCTCTAGCTGTTGCTTATGAAAGGCACGCTCTAAATAAGCCTTCATATTTTCAGGGGAGTTCTGGTCTTTAAATGTATCATTAAATGTTTCAATACTTATTGCTTGAAGCTGTTTTAAATCTGCGTGCTCACACTTCTCTAATTTAACAGACATTGATTCCACTCCTTTGTTGTAAACTCTTTCTGGATTTTATATTGCAAATGCAATAAAAAGAGTATATAGTCAATTTAACGCAATTTTGTTGTATTTGCAATAAAAATAGTAGGAGGAGGTCTTTTTGTTGAAATATGTCTTTTATGTAGTGGGCATTTTAATTTTAACGCTAGGTATTTCGCTCACGATTCAATCTAAACTCGGCACATCACCTTTCGATGCGCTTCTAGTAGGATTATCTAAAAATGTGGGGCTAACTGTAGGTAGTTGGGAAATCATCTTAGCTCTCCTATTAATAGGTAGTAATTCCCTATTAGCTAGACAAAGACCTGAAATTTTAGGGTTGGTTACTGCATTGATCACTGGCATAGGGATTGATATGTGGTTATTTTTATTACATGATATAGTATCCCCAGATCTTTGGTTTAGCCAAGCTGTCTGTTTTACCACTGGATTAGTTGTGGTTGGGTTAGGAACGGCAACTTATTTACATACAAATTTTGCACCAATTCCTGTAGATCGACTTACTTTGATCATCAAAGAATTAACAAGAAAAACGGTTTTCTTCTCAAGAACCCTTATTTATATTTTATTTTTAATGTTAGCTATCATTTTTAATGGCCCCATCGGTGTCGGGACATTATTAACAGTTTGCTTAGGTGGTTATATCCTCCATTTTTTTATGCCGATAACTGGAAGAATACTAGATAATATACTGAACAACTCCTAAAATATAAAACCAGATTCTCGTTCAAGAATGAGCTCTGGTTTTGATGACTAATTTTCCCCAAATTCCACACCGTATTGATTGAAAATGGCTTGGTATTTATTTTGAAAAATGGACCACCTCTGTTCGGTTCCATGCTTCTTCTGCAATGCATTATAATAGAGCTTTGCTGTTGTTACATCATTGGCTTGTAATAACAAATGAAAACTTTCTTCGCCCAAGTGCAAAAATGGCCCTGCTATATAATAATCAACAATGGATCTTGCAGAAGTCATGGTTTCATAGAAATTATGAACCTCCTCTAACCCCAGCAGCAATATTTTTGTTAATTCGTCCAAATTTGTAGTGGCTGTGATGGAAAATCGATCAGGTGCATCTTCGACAATGGAGTTAATCCTTGCTCGGAAGTGACATTCTGCTTCTTTGGGTGCTGTCACCATTTCTCTTGATTGTAGTCGTGCTAGCTCTGCCGCGTATATCCCACAGTTCACATAAAACATCATAGTATCGACTGTATTACCAGAAGATTTTTGGAAATTGATCAGATAGATAAGGTTTTCGGTTTTTCGATAGAAATTCAATCCTTTCTTTTTAAAGCCTAGCTTGATTAGAAATGGCTTGATGTCCTGTTTTATTAATTCATTAAAAATTTGCTGCAATGGAATACCTCCTTCTCGTTTAGTATTCATTCGATTTATGTTTCCTTATTATTTCATTAGCTCGCAGCTGTATTTCTTCATGTTGAACCTACTTATTTTATTATAGTTTAACGTATCCATTGTTCAAAAACATAAATTAAGGCTAACTTTTCCTATCTAACAGTAAACGACTTTGCAGTTACGGGAGCTACATAAAAGCAGAATTTTCTACCACTATCCTTAGTGTCATAACGTAGTATCACCTAAAAATAATAATGTTTAAATAACCGTTATGATGGAAAGCCACTATTACAATAACGATTTTTCAATTGGATAAAACGTTTAAATTAACACTTATGTCCCTATAAATCCATTAATTTCATATATTTTTAGTAAAATTGCCCATTATTATTGCAAAAGTTTTACACAATTAAAATTAAGGTTTCAATTTTGGTGATTAGGGGTAATTGGTAATATTATTGAAAAATAACTCTGCCCTATTTCATGCTATTCTTACTTTAGTTCAAAGGCGAAAGCTTTTTGAAAGGAGTAAGATTGATTTGAAGAAAAAATGGTTACTACCCATTTTCGCATCGTTTATGTTCTTTACAGGTATGGGTATTCATGATGCGAAAGCGGCAACAATAGCAGATATAACAAATACAGCCAAAGCATATATTGGAGCTCCTTATAAATATGGAGGAACGGATATTAAGACAGGTGTGGATTGCTCTGCATATACACAGTTAGTTTTTTCTAAGCTAGGCATTTCATTAGAGCGTACATCTAAAGCTCAATACCAACAAGGTACTTCGATCGCAAAAGACAATTTAAAAACGGGTGATCTCGTATTTTTTAATACATCTGGAAGCGGTGTTTCACACGTTGGTATATACATAGGTGACAATAATTTTATCTCAGCTACTACAAGTTCTGGGGTTAAGGTAGATACAGTGAATGACCCATACTATTGGGGTTCACGTTATGTAGGAGCAAAACGTATTGCCAACTTCTCTGATTATGGAGAAGTAAAAGATGCGGAAATTGACTTTAGCATATATGCATCGCGTGGTGAGGTAGCTCTTCGATTAGCTAATAAATTACATTTAGATACGAGTAATACGAATTCAAGTTTCCCAGATATTAAGCCTTCGTCTAAATATGCAGGTGCTGCAGAGGCACTTAAAAAAATTGGCGTTTTTACGGGTGATGATAATGGAAAGTTCAATCCTGGTTCTCCAATGACACGTGGCCAACTATCTAAAGTCTTAGTGGAAGCATTTCATTTAACACAGCAAGGAACAGCTGAACAATTTATTGATGTTCCAGGCTCACATTGGGCAAATAATTATGTAGGGATCCTTGCTTCGAATAAAGTAACCGTAGGTAAAGGTGACGGCACATTCGGTGTGAACGACAATGTCACATTGGTCCAATTAGAAGCCTTTATCCAACGATTAGCTCAATAACTACTAGAATAGGTATTTCATCTATAGATGAAATGCCTTTTTTTAGTCTTACTAGGTTTCCCCACCTCTATATAAAATTTCTTAAGAAAAAACGGGCGTTGCTAAACTGAAGCAACACCCGTCTACTATTATTCCTCTACCTGTTTTCCAGCAACTTCCCCACCTGTGTGATTATCATAGTTAGGCTTAACTCGCTTTATAAAGAAGGCAAGTATGAGTGCGATGGCCGCAATCAATGTGGAAAGGAAGAACGTATAATTGATGCCATGCAGCATGGCTTCGTTTAAGATTTGCTGTTTTACTTCGCTGGCAGACTGTGTCGTAGCCTGTGCTGCATTGGCACTCATATTGTTCATCGCACCTGCAGCCAGTTCCTCTGCCTTGGCAGTTGTTTTATTGTTCATAATCGTAATCAGCACCGCAGAACCAATCGCACCAGAAACCTGTTGTAATGTGTTGTTCA
This sequence comes from Lysinibacillus sp. BS3, assembly GCF_039614735.1. NCBI lineage: Bacteria > Bacillati > Bacillota > Bacilli > Caryophanales > Bacillaceae > Lysinibacillus > Lysinibacillus sp. BS3. Next base: position 373,446 of record NZ_CP154860.1, read on the forward strand.
TAGCTGTACCGTGTGGATTATTGTGTGCTGGTAGCTGATTTAAACCATTTGTCATCACGGGCATCATTACCATAGACATCCCAAACATACGTAATGTATACAGCAGCACCAATGTCGAATAAGCTGTATCCATGCTAATTTTACTGAAGTAATATGTCGTAACAATGGTAATGATCAAGCCAAATACAGCCAAGCTTCTTGCCCCGTATTTATCAAAGAGCTTCCCTGTAATCGGAGACATAATTCCCATCACTATGGCACCAGGCAGCATGAGTAGACCTGAATCCATTGGGGAAATACCACGAATGGTTTGTACGTAAATAGGCATTAAAATCATAGCCGAGAACATCGCCACCGAAATAACGATGGAGATGGCTGAGGATAAGGCAAACATTGGATATTTGAAAATCCGAAACTCAAGCATGGGCTCATCCATTCGTAGCTGACGAAGGGTAAACGTAATTAAAGCAATTGTCCCAATAATAATTGTTCCATATACAAGGATATGATCCCATCCTTTTTCACCTGCGGAACTAAAGCCATAAAGCAAGCCGCCAAATCCAATGCTTGATAGAATAAGAGAAATCACATCGAGCTTAATGGCACGTTGTGGTGTCACATCCTTTAATTTAAAGGCTGCAAAAATTAAAGTTAAAATGGCAATTGGTAGCACAAGATCAAATAACATTCTCCAGCTATAATGCTCGATTATCCAACCAGAAAGCGTCGGCCCGATCGCTGGAGCTGTAATCATGACAAGACCGAACATCCCCATTGCAGCTCCTCGCTTTTCAACTGGAAATGCAGTTAGCATCACATTCATTAATAAAGGCATCATGATTGCTGAGCCTGCAGCTTGGATCATACGTGCTGCTAATAACACACCAAATGCAGGTGCAATACTAGCTAGAAATGTACCTAATGTAAACAGAGCCATCGCTGTAATAAATAATTTTTTATCTGTAAATCGTTGAATGAAGAATGCACTGGCAGGAATTAAAATACCGTTAATTAGCATATAGCCTGTTGAAAGCCATTGTACTGCAGTGGCTTTCACATCGAATTCGTCCATAATGGCTGGTAGTGCAATGTTGAGTAAGGTCTCATTTAAAATAGCAACAAAGGCCCCGATAAATAAAATGGCAATCATGCCATAAGGCGCTTTTGTCTCAACTGAAATGGTTTTCTCTGACATATAGTATCAGTCCTACTTTCTTTATCTTTTTCAATTTCATTCACATGTTTAGGAAGCCATTTGATTGTCTCAAACAATGGAGCTTCTTCGTGTGTTTGTTCCCCCAATCTGCTGATTTCATCGCAACCACCCCTCAAAAAAATTAAAATTAAAATTGTTGACGACACAATAGATTGTATTGTATAATTAAAATAGGGATAATGCGCGGTATAATAATTATACAGTGTCTATCTCTATAAATTTATCACAAGACTATACATATTTCAATGTATTTCTCATAAATTTTTTCCCAAAAAGTCGATCCCTGAACTACAGGAATGCGACTTTTTTTGTTGTCGTTATTTTTTAAATATTCCTTCCCTAGTGTTAATTCATAATGTAGTGGCGGCTTCTTGTAAGTGTAGCGGCGATTATGCAAAACACTAATGATAGCTCCACCAAATTGTCTTCTTGCACTACTCAACTACTTTTAATGAAAAAAAGCAGCCACCTAGTATCGATTGAATATCGAGACTAAGTGGCTGGATGGTGTTTTTTTAACTAAGATTTAAGTGTCCGTATAGAAGGGGTGCCTATTTCCCCACTATACCTTTGTGGGAATTAAAATATAATAAGGTGTGACTGCCTTGATGTTTTCTCATCAGCAGCCTAAAGCTAACGATTGAGACTGTTTGAACAGGTAAAACTGAGAAAACCAACGATACTTGTTGTGAATTTTTTAAATCTCTTGATTAAAGTGTTTGCCTATTTTTATAGCGAATCAAGTGAACTACCTCTTCACTGATATCTTTCTCTTGCTACTAATAGGTTTGTCCTATCACCTTCCAGATCATAAAAAATTTCATTACTTGTGTGAATAATTGTGAATCAATCCACACTGCCATGATAGTAGTTAGCCTTGATGGATAGTTGTTATCCATGACTCTATCTTAAATACTTTCTAGCGAATTTAAACCATCCACTTAAGCACTTTCTTAGCCATCCACTTGGCTATAATTTACAAAATTACTAGAAGCTATTTAGAGCTTGTGCAAACCTTTTAATCCCCTCATTGATTGAATGAACATCCTCCCTCGCATAAGTGAAGCGTACAAAACCCTTTTTGGAGCCCATCGTAGATCCAGGAACATAAATGACGCCTCGCTTAATGGATTCCTCAAGTAATTGCGTTTCGTTATATTCCTTGAGAACATGACACCATAAATGTATCCCACCTTGAGGAATGGAAAACGTCACTTCGTCCTTTAAATACATATTGAGGCTCTGTACAATGGTATCTCGTCGTGTTTCTAATTCCTTCACTAAATGCTTAATATGCAAATTAAAATTAGGGGATTCTAAAAAATCATTGGCAATCCATTGCGTGAAACTAGAATGCCCAAAGTCAATTTGTTGCTTGGCATCGGATAGTCGTTCGATTACAGATGTAGGACCAACAATCCATCCGATTCGTAAGCCTGAGGCTACAATTTTGGACAAAGAGCTAATATATAAAACATTCCCGTTCTTATCGAGCGATTTAAGCGTAGGCATTTTATCCCCCGAAAAAGCTGTTAGGCTATAGGGGTCATCTTCTACTACTGGTATACCTAGTTTAGAGGATATGTCTAGAATAGCTTCTCTTTTCTTTAAATCTAAGGAAGATCCCGTAGGATTATGAAAATCAGGATTTAGAAAAATCATTTTTATTCGATGTTTTTTATATAATACTTGCAAATCATCCGGGTTAATGCCATCCTTATTGACAGGAAGATAATGGATTTGTAAGCCTGCTGTTTTAAATATAGGCAGATTAAAGTTGTAAGAAGGATCTTCTATGGCGACTGCATCTCCAGGTTTTAACAGGCATTGGACAATCAAATGTAGGGCTTGCTGTGCTCCTGAAGTAATCAGTATGGAGGAAGGCTTTGTCTCAATTCCTCTGCTTTTTTTAATATGCCGTGAAAGAGTTGTCCGTAATATGTCACTCCCTAAAGGATGGTCATACCCAAGGCTACCGATAAATGAACGCGTTGCGGTAATTTCTCTCAAGGCGCTTTTGGGAAAAAGATCCTCGGATAATTCGCCAGTAGCTAGATTAATTAATTTATGTTCAATAGCCTCTTTTCTAATTTTTTGGGTAACAGGAAGGTTCGGTAAAAAGGAACCTGCCTCAATATAGCGATTCCAGCTAGGAATTCGTTTCCTCGTAATGCCCCAGATGTCTTTGCTAATGGTTGTGCCACTTCCACGATTTCGTTCAATCAGCCCCATTGCTTCCAATTCATCGTATGCATTAACTACCGTACTTCTGTTTACACTCAAAGCGTTTGCTAAATAGCGCTCAGATGGTAAGGGTTTATCGGGCGGGAATGTCCCATCTGCAATCCCCTTTTCAATGTATTCTGCGAGCTGCTTATAAATCGCTTTTTTTACTGTTCGATCAGGTTTCCAATCCATGTTTACTCACCTCAGTTATGCCTTATCCTTTCTTAGCTCTAGTAAATAAGCTAAAAAGACAATCATACTATAACAATATTTGAAACTAACCATCCATTTCCTTATTAATTTTACCATCCACTTTCAATTTCAATCCATTTTAATTGATAAAAGCCCTTATTTGATGCGCATTTCCCTCTATAAAATTATACTGAAATTATTTTTCTCGTTTGAGAACATTCTGTGTTATCTTGGAAAACGCCTTGTCTTTCAAAAGAAGTCCCCCTATTATAAAAATCAATTGTGAATCGAATTCCATACAAACCCGTAGTAGCCTAAAGCACTTCAATGAAACAGTTAAAGGGGTTTGTTTATGAAAAAAAGTTGGCTCAGATTAATTGGTCTTTCCACTATTGTCACTATGCTAACAGGCTGTGACCCATTGTTAGTATTAGATCCAAAAGGACCTCAAGCTCAAGTGCAAGCCAAAGATATTATGCTTTCGATAGGGATTATGTCCTTTATCGTACTCATTGTTTTTGTGTTGTTAGCTTATATGTTAGTGAAATTTCGTGCATCTAAGCAAAGCCCTGACTATAAGCCTCCCCACATTAAAGGGAGTACAAAGGTGGAAATCATTTGTGTAGGTATACCCGTTTTAATTGTAGCGTACCTATCCTTTATTTCTGTTGAAAGTAACTATAAGGTGGAATCTACACCAGAGAAATACAAACAGGAAGAGCCGTTAATCATTTATGCTTCAACATCGAACTGGAAATGGCATTTTAGCTATCCAGAGGAAGATATTGAAACGGTGAATTATTTGTATATTCCTGCAGAGCGTCCTATCGAATTTAAACTTTATTCTTACGGACCAATTACAAGTTTCTGGATTCCTCAACTGGGTGGTCAAAAATATGCAATGGCCGATATGGTGAATACATTGCATCTGGCTGCGGATCTACCTGGGGAGTATATGGGGAGAAATGCAAACTTTAATGGTAAAGGGTTCGCTGAAAATACGTTTAACGTAACAGCAGTGACTCAGGATGAGTTTGATGATTGGGTGAAGGAAGTAAAAGCAACAGCTGAACCATTAACAGAAGAAAAATTTAATACGTTGCTAGAACCAGGACACGTTGGCCAATCAACCTACACTGGTACACATTTAACATTCCTGCCAGCCCCTGAGGGTGAGAATGGTGGACATCAGCATGGCACATCACACATTAAAGATCATGCTTCTCAACAAAACGATCATTAATTAAAAGGAGACATAGTCATATGGAGTACTTCGAACGATTTGCTATACCCCATCCAAGCCCAGCTATCTATGCATCGATGGTTGCGATTGGACTGACGGTGATAGCAATTATAGTTGGCTTAACCTACTTTAAAAAATGGGGCTACCTTTGGCGTGAATGGTTAACAACCGTTGATCATAAACGTATTGGTATTATGTATCTAATTTCTGCCCTTCTGATGCTTTTCCGTGGTGGAGCAGATGCTATTATGATGCGCGCCCAAATGGCTGTACCTGACAATACATTACTTGATGCGCAGCATTATAATGAAATCTTCACAACACATGGAACAGTCATGATTATTTTTATGGCCATGCCTTTTATTATGGCCTTTATGAATTATATTGTGCCCTTACAAATCGGTGCAAGAGACGTTGCTTTCCCGCGATTGAATGCACTAAGCTTTTGGTTATTTTTCATGGGGGCCATGCTACTAAATATATCCTTTGTTATAGGTGGCTCCCCTGATGCTGGCTGGACGAATTATTTCCCTCTAGCAAATAATGAATTTAGTCAATCTGTAGGAACAAACTATTATTTATTTGCCTTACAGATTTCAGGTCTTGGCACATTAATTACTGGTATTAATATGATTGTGACGATACTTAAAATGAGAGCACCAGGCATGACACTTATGAAAATGCCGATGTTTACGTGGTCTTCATTAGTAGCAAACGTGATTATCGTTTTTGCTTTTCCAGTTTTAACGGTAGCTTTAACGATGGGAACTTTTGACCGACTATTTGCTACTAATTTTTTCACAACATCCGATGGTGGTATGGATATGCTGTGGGCAAACTTTTTCTGGGTCTGGGGGCATCCTGAGGTTTATATCCTGATTTTACCTGCGTTTGGGATCTACAGTGAGATTATTTCTACTTTTTCAGGACGCAATCTCTATGGCTATAAATCAATGGTCGGCTCCATGGTAATCATTTCCTTCCTTTCGTTTTTAGTATGGACACATCATTTCTTTACGATGGGACAAGGTGCTTTAACAAATAGTATTTTCTCGATTACAACGATGGCTATTGCCGTCCCAACTGGGGTTAAAATTTTTAACTGGTTATTCACCCTTTGGAAAGGAAAAATTGTTTTTACAACGCCAATGCTTTACTCCATGTTATTTATTCCTACCTTTACAATAGGTGGCGTAACGGGTGTAATGCTTGGCATGTCAGCCGCTGACTATCAATACCATAACACAATGTTCTTGGTTGCCCACTTCCATATGGTGATTATTCCTGGTGTTGTCTTTGCTATGCTAGCTGGCTTACATTACTATTGGCCAAAAATGTTTGGCTTTATGTTGAATGAAAAAATCGGCAAGTGGACGGCTTGGATTATTGCCGTCAGTACGCTGCTAGCCTTTATGCCAATGTTTGTCTCTGGCTTAGATGGACAAGCACGCCGTATGTACACTTATTCTGCCTCTACTGGTTTTGGGCTGTGGAATATGATTTCGTTTATCGGTGCAATTGGCTTAACAATTGGTTTTATCTTAATTGTTTACAATGTTATTTACAGTATTCGTTATTCACCAAGGAATGTTGGGTCGGATCCATGGGACGCTCGCACATTAGAGTGGGCTACACCAAGCCCTGTGCCTTATTATAATTTTGCCAAGGTTCCACACGTGATTTCAACAGAAGCGTTATGGGATGCAAAATATCATCAGCATGAACTGTTCCCAGAGCCATATGAAAAGATTCATATGCCGAATAATAGCGGTGTACCTTTTATATTAGGCTGTATTTTCTTTGCATGGGGCTTCTCCTTTGTTTTTGGTATGTGGATACCAACAATTCTCACAACCATTGGTATTTTTATCTGCATGGCTCACCGTTCATTGGAAAAAGATCCAGGACACTATGTACCTGTCGAAAAAGTGAAAGCAACGGAATCGAAATTGCGAGGTAGTCAATTATGAAAATCGATCAATCACTTCCTTTAGAATATAGTACTCAGCAAAATCAATTGAATATATTAGGCTTCTGGGTGTTTATTGGAGCTGAAATCATGCTCTTCGGCACATTATTCGCAGGTTATTTTGTTTTAGTAGACCGTACTGGGAATGGTCCAACAGGAGCGGACATTTTTGAAATTACACCTGTTTTATTTGAAACGTTTATTCTTTTAACAAGTAGCTTTACCATTGGCTTAGGTATACATGCTATGCGTAAGGGCTATACGAAAGCAATGATTTGGTTTTATGTTTTGACATTAGTACTCGGTGTCGTATTTATTAGTTTTGAAGTTTACGAGTTTATGCACTATATTCATGTTGGTGCGAGCTTACAGACGAGTGCCTTTACGGCTGCCCTTTTAACAACATTAGGAACACATGGTGCACACGTTACCTTTGGGGTATTTTGGGGAATGTTCATCGTCTATCAGCTCATCCAACGTGGTTTAACACCAGAAACAGCCAATAAATCGTTTATCTTCTCTTTATACTGGCACTTTTTAGATGTGGTCTGGATTTTTATTTTCAGCTTCATTTACTTGAAAGGAATGGTGTAACATGAGTGATTTATTCCCGATGAAACAAGTCATGGGGTTTGGTGTGTCCATAATCCTTACGATCATTGCGGCATGTGTATATTTTTTCAATCTATCTTTTCCGATTACCATGACTATTTTATTAGTCACAGCATTTATTCAGGCAGGCTTGCAGTTAGTTGTCTTTATGCATGCTGGTGAAACAAATGATAAACCAGCCATCTATACCAATATTTATTATGGCTTAATTATTGCGCTCGTGACCATTTTCGGAACATTATTATGTATGATTTGGGGTTATATCTAAATAGAAAAAAATCGTCCTTACTTAACTTAGTAAGGACGATTTTTGTATGGAAACGCATGATATATAGTCAAAAGACAATGAGGATAAACAACAATTCTTTGAAATTTTCACCATCAAAGTAAGAGTCCACGCTTTCATTCATTGTGATATCAAGTAATCATTGTGAGATTGGTTGAATGGGATAAATATAGGATTGCCTTTATCAATGTTTATTTTTATAACGCCAATTTTAACGATTTCCTCGTTTAAATGATTGGCGTGTAGCACATCCTTTACAAGCTTTTATTGATATTCATGAAAATAATAAACAATGATGAAATCGATAATCAGAATTATTTTTTCCTCCCCAAAATAGGATCAACTTCTGCTTGATTATTGTTGAACAATCATGGGGTTGTATATGTTAATGACAGCATTAAATGTACTTTTTCATCCGAGTGATTGATATACGTGTGAAGTTCTTCACCCTTGAATTTAATGACATCCCATTGGTTTAGCTGATGGGTTTTCTCTCCGACCTTTAGCTCCAATTGCCCATTTAATACAAGCACAATTTCCTCGGAGCCTGCTAGGTGACACTCGCTGTATTCACTATTCGGTTCAAGACGACCTCTAAACCACTCAGTTCCATTTGCTTTGAATAATGGATCGACAAACCAGTCGTTATTATGACCTGCGAATTGGTAGTCTGAGCCAAAACGATGAACCTCTATATTTTCTTCAAAAGATAGTAAAGCGACAAGCGGAATATTAAGCCCTCTACAAATTTTCCAAAGAATATTGACAGTCGGATTCGTTTCCCCTCGTTCAATTTTCCCTAACGTCAATTTACTAACATTGCTGACATTCGCCAGCTCCTCTAAACTCATCCTTTTGCTTTTTCTAATTTCCCGTAAATTTCCTCCAACTTGTCCAGATAAGTCGATATTTTCCTCCTGCATTCTGCGCACCCCTCCCATTGACTTTGTATAAATAGTATATTATAGTATACAAGTCGATTAATTATAGTTTATTTTTTTAATTTAAAAGTTAACTATAGTATATCAAATAATAACTAAAAGAGGTGTTTTCAGTGATGGCGAAATCAAAAAACTTTCCGATTATTTGGAGCGTTTTTTCTTTGTTTATACTATCTATGAATTTACGAGCTTCGATCACATCTATCTCGCCGGTATTGAAAAATATTCAAATGGATTTGCAGATGACAAGTGTTGTTGTAAGTTTATTAACAGCACTTCCCGTATTTTGTATGGGGATTTTTGCACCTTTGGCTGGCAAGCTAAGTGAACGATGGGGTATCGAATGGACGATTGGGCTATCCGTTTTATTAATTGGTGTATCAACAGCTTTACGGTTAGTGGCAACTTTTCCTTTATTTTTATTAGTAACAGCTATTCTTAGTGGGATAGGTATTGCTATTACAGGTCCACTGATTTCAGGCTATATCAAAAAGGAATTTCCTAAATATTCTTCTACGATGATCGGTGTATATTCTGCGGGTATGGGAATTGGAGCGTCATTAAGTGCTGGTTTAGTTGTGCCTGCTATGCATGCTTTTCATCAATCATGGAACGCAGCTTTAGCAATATGGTCGGTATTTGCTTTTATGGGTATTATTGTTTGGATTCCAATTATCAAAAAATCCAAGCATTCTCAAGAGTCATTAGAGAAATCTACAGGTCAAAAAAGTCGACTAACTTGGGGAAACCGATATGTTTGGCTCCTTATGGTCATGTTCGGTTTACAATCTGGCGTTTATTATTCCCTCGCGACATGGCTCGCTCCAAAAGTACAGGATATGGGATATAGTGACGCTTACGCCGCAACAACGGTCACTATTTTTTCTGTCATGCAAATGATTTGTAGCTTTATCATCCCAATCTTAATAAATAATAGTTTCAAGAGAAAGCCTTGGATGCTACTTTGTGCTTCAAGCTCCTTTATTGGAATTTTGATGTTAATTATGGGCGGCATCTCGCCTATTTTCTGTGCGACGTTAACTGGGATCGGTGCTGGTGGTTTGTTCCCATTAGCAATGATTTTACCTTTAGATGCTACGACTACACCAAAAGAGGCAAGTGAATGGACAGCGATGATTCAATTCGGTGGCTATATCATTAGCGGCATCATTCCAATGCTTGTTGGTGTCATCAAGGATATGACGAATACATTTGACGTTGCCCTTTTCACCTTATTATTTATAATCATCGTTATTATGGGGCTGACGTTAAAGGTTAAAACAAAGACGGAATCAGCTACTATTCGCGTTCTTCCTAGTAGATGAAGTAAGGCGTCTTTAAACCGTTTTTCAGACAGTAGACAATCTACTTTTGGAGATTTAAGTTGCTAAAATAGTTTGTCTCTTGCTTTATAGCAGATTTATCCAACAACATTTTTAAGTAGTTCTTTTTATGCTACAATTCACTATAAATGAGGAAGGAAGATGTTTTATGAAAATATCCGTTTATGTTGCAAGTGCATTTAGCAAGGATCATCAAGGCGGAAATAAAGCAGGAGTGGTATTTAATGAGGATACATTGACCACTACTCAAAAAATGGCAATAGCCAAAGAATTGGGCTATGCGGAAACCGCATTTATATCAGCATCTGAAATGGCTGATTATAAATTTGAGTATTTTACACCTAAGGAAGAAGTAGATTTATGTGGTCATGCCACAATTGGCTCTTTTACGATACTGATGCATTTAAATAAACTTTTCAAGGATCGCTATACAATTGAAACAAACAGCGGTGTTCTTACTATTAACATAAAAGATGACATCATTTTCATGGAACAAAACAAACCGATATTCTATGATATTATTTCTCCAAACGACTTTATCGATTGTTTTGACATTAAAGATAAAGACAATAAATACCCAATACAAATTGTTTCCACGGGCTTAAAAGATATTTTAATTCCGATAACAAGCGAAACACAATTACATGCACTGCAACCTAATTTTGAAAAAATAAAAGAAATCAGCGAGTATTATCATGTTGTCGGGACGCATCTGTATACGTTTAATGACAATCGAATAATATGTAGAAATTTTGCTCCACTATACGATATTAATGAAGAAGCAGCAACTGGAACTTCTAACGGTGCATTAGCTTGCTACCTTTATGAACAGCACCACTTGCAAAAGGAAGTCTATGTATTTGAACAAGGTTATTCTTTACACTCTCCTTCCGAAATATTAGTGAAATTAGCAACCAATAGCAAGAATGAAATAGAAAAAGTTTATGTTGGCGGCAAAGGCTATTACTGTGAAACAAAATATTTAAATGTAGAAGATATGGTGTGAACAATTAATTTCTCAACCTCAGACTGTAGATTTTTTGAATTTTAATTTAGAAATAGAAAAATAGATAAAAAGACAAACACATTTTTATAATTGAACAATGTGTTTGTCTTCAATATCTGCTACCTTTTATGAGCTTGTGAGACATAACCGATTCGTTTCCATTGCTCAAGTGGCACATCCTCAATGAATGCCTTGCCTTTTTCCCACCCTAGAAGCCCGTCATGCATTTCAACAAAGTCGTTTTCCCTGCTTCATTATAATAATAAACCTACTTTAATCCCCTTATTTAAAATATTTTGATAGTCAATATAGTCATAGAGATCGTCATCGATGAACGAACTCAATTCTTTCAATTCATCCATTGTTAAATCTTCAATGGCTTTGTCATGATCTTCACAATAAATAACGATGGAACCCACGATGCTGTGTGCATCTCTGAACGCAACGCCTTTGCTCACTAAATAATCAGCGACCTCTGTTGCATTCAGAAAACCTCCTTTGACTGCTTTTTTCATGTTTTCACTGTTCACCTTCATCGTAGCAATCATTTTTGACATAATTTGTAGACAAGATAATACGGTGTCCAATGCATCGAAAAATGGCTCCTTATCTTCTTGCATATCTTTATTGTAAGCAAGTGGTAAGCCCTTCATTGTTGTTAAGAGTGAAGTCAGTGAACCATATACACGTCCTGTTTTGCCTCGTATCAGCTCCGCGGCATCAGGGTTTTTCTTCTGTGGCATAATACTGCTGCCAGTAGAATAGGCATCATCAATCGTAATAAATCTAAACTCTTGACTACTCCACAAAATGAGCTCTTCACTTAATCTACTTAAATGCATCATAATGATTGAAAAATCTGACATTAACTCTAATAAATAGTCGCGATCACTTACTCCATCTAAGAAATTATCTACAGGCTTAGAGAAGCCTAGCTCATTAGCTGTCATCTCACGGTTAATCGCATGAGTAGTACCTGCTAATGCTCCACATCCAAGCGGGCTTTCGTTCATAATTTCTATCGCTTTCACAATTCTTTTTTTATCGCGGTTTAACATATGATAATAAGCCATCAAATGATGTTGAAACGTTACAACCTGCGCACGTTGAAGATGTGTGTATCCTGGCATCATAACGTTATTGTCTTTTGCTTTTTGTTCTAAGCTCTGTTGTAACGCTTCAATTGAGGCAATCACCTCAAACGCCTTATTTTTTGCATAAAGTCTAATATCTGTTGCTACTTGGTCATTACGACTTCTCGCTGTATGAAGTTTTTTCCCTGTGTCACCGATCCGTTGAGTCAAATTCGACTCTACGAAACTATGAATATCTTCATAATTTCCTTCAATTTGTAATGTGCCATTATCAATATCCTCTAAAATGGAAAGAAGTGCATTCTCAATATCTTGTCCTTCCCTCTCAGTCAATAAATTGCATTGTACTAGCATATGGACATGGGCAATACTGCCTTTAATATCTTCTTTGTAAAGTCTTTGATCCACCTTTAATGAACTATTGAAATCTTCCATTAATTTGTTTTCTTCTTTTCTAAAGCGACCGCCCCAAAGCTTCATCATTCATTCTCCTTCAATCAATCTATTAAACGTTATGATATTTCAGAAATGCTTTCCTGTAATTCCTCAATATTTCCTCTTTTACGCATATACCAGACACCATTGTAAACAGCAAAATAGTAAAAGGCTAAGCCAAATATAGCGACAATTACGGACATATAAGGGTCAGGAATGATACCTTTCCCACCGAAATTCCCTAAGAAAGACATCAATACAAGCATTAAAATATAAATAATAATGTAGATACCACCAAAAAATTCAACTGATTGGTGTTTTTGAATAAAGAAAATTACTAAATAACAAACAATACCTATTATTAATCCAGTAATGGCTAGCTGTACCTTACTCCAATTTGTCCAATAAATAAGCAGTGTGGCAAAAACGAATGCCATTGGTGCAATGAATTGCATACCAGGTAGCCCATTATTTTTTGTCAGACCTACTCTACGGAAAACCATAACCGTTACACATGCTGAAGCATATTTAAAAATACCGATAGCTCCTACAATCGCAACGATAGCTGTCCAGCTTTTCAGTGGGAATAAAAATAATAATCCTACTAGGAAATTGAGTGCAAGTGCACGTGTTGGAACACCGAATTTTTTATTAATTGTTCCAAAATAAGATGGTAGGAATCCACTTTTCGCCATACCAAATACATGTCTTGACGTACCAGCTGTATAAGTAAGAGCTGAACCTGTTGGCGAAACCATCGCATCAGCTGTAATAATCCAAGATAGCCAAACCATATTAGCCATCATTGCTAAATTAGCAAATGGTGAATCAAATTTAATGCCACTCCAACCATTCGCTAACATTTCTGTTGGAACTGCGCCGATAAATGTAATTTGAAGTAACACATATAATACTGCCGCAACACCTAATGATGTAATGAGGGCAAGTGGAATATTTCTTCTAGGGTTGACGACTTCCCCACTCATCATGATGACGTTGCCAAACCCAGTATAAGCAAAAAATATTCCGGTTGTTAAAATGGCACTTAAACCAGCGCTATAGCCATTTGGTGCAAATCCTTGGCTTGAAAAATTCTCTGGATGAAAGCCTGTCATAAAAAATGCAATGATTGTTAGTACAGGGACTATAAACTTAATTGTTGTAATGATATTGTTCGTGACTGCGAATAATTTCACCCCAAAATAATTGAAAACAACAAAGAATATCATTAAAACCATCGCTGCAAGAATACCTGATGTTGTCAGTTGTTCTTTTCCTACATCATATAACCCTGGCCAAAACTGATTGGCATATTGAATAACACCTGATGATTCTACGGGAGCTGTAGCACAATAGCCAAACCAGATTGAATAACTAGTAACGGTAGCAAGCATTTTTCCGTGAGAATAAAGCGGATATCTTGCTAGGCCTCCTGTTTCAGGTTTTACTCTACCTAATTCAGCATAAACAAGCGCTATGAGTGTGATAACAAACGCACCAATAATCCAAGAAAGTATGGCTGCCGGGCCTGCTAATTTAGCAGCTACCCATGGTCCAAAGAGCCAACTAGATCCTATTATTCCCCCTAGAGATAATGTTGTAAGTGACCAAAACCCCATTTTCTTTTTCAAATATTGTTCTTGACTCATGAATGTTCCCCTCTCTGAAAAGAGAATATTGGTATGACCCTTTTAATTTGGACGCTTCAATAAAATGACGTTTTGACAGAAAAAATTTACATATTTTACTCTGCAGTGCAATGTAGTGTAGGTGACTAATATAGATTGTGCTCCTTTCTAGATGATGAAACATTGCACACATTTTTCATGCACCATTAATTAAAGGTTATTAAAAGGTGTTTACCTTAAAATGATTTTATTTTAATCGTTTGAATTTTTCAACACTTTTTTGCAAAAAAAATAACCATCTCACTTAGATGGTTATTTCAAACGATAAATTTTACTTGGTCGTCCTCTGGATATTTGTGCGTCTTTCCCTGTGTATTCGACGAGATCAACCTCACATAAACTAGCTAAAATGCGTCTAGCATTACTTTCATCCCAATAGAGATGTGCTGCTAAATCTTTAATGGTGAATTCCTGCCAATTCATTTTTTTAATAAGTGTGTATAATTTACTGTAATTTTTTAAACTAATTTTTGCTTTTTTTAATTTCTCTAGTAAAATGTCATCATTAATACGGTATGAAAAGCTCACTTCATCTTCTTCACCAGCCGATTCAGTAATCGTTCCATTTTCTTGGACAATCACGATTGGTTGCTCCGATTTCTCTTTGGAGAGCTGGATGGCTCGCTGCGCATTGATTTCCGCAGAGTGAACAGTTACCCCATAGCCAATTCCGACAGTGACTGTTGTATGGGATTCATGTGATAGCTGATAGATGGTATCCTGTAAATCCTTGATTTTACGTTCAATGGCTCCTCTCGAACTAAAAATGATATAGCGACCATTTCCTTTTTCTAACAAGGAGCCATCTAGTTGCTCACAAAATCGCAATAACGTTTCCTTCAATTTTAATTCTAAATACTGTAAATGATAGGAGCTCTTCGCTTTTTCAGAGATTTTATCAAAATGTTCGATTTCGATAATTTGCACACCGATCTGTGTATCCTTAAAATAGAAGGCTCTGAGTTTTTCTTCCAGTATTCGTAATGTTTGGCGGATTTCCATATCTGTAGTGGAAATGTGATAAGCAGGGACACCTGCCTCTTTCAGCCCGCGATAAACAGCTTCAAAGCAAGTCAAAGCACCTGCTGTTTTTTGTTGATTCCATAAGTCGATATGAAAATCCATTAATTCTTTTGTACTGGTATTTACATCAAATGTTTTCACATAGATTTCTTTAGGCGCAAAATCTAGCTGTTTGACGGCTTGCTCCAAGTGTGAAGTCGTGATTTCATCAATGCTTACCTTGTTCAAAAATTCTCCCTGATAAAAGCCCATATGCAATAGACATTTATAAATGCCGGATTCAGTATGTTGAATATAAACTAAGTTTTCACCTGATTGTAACGTATTTTTCGCAACCATATACGAAATTTGGCCAGAAAAAAACCATGCATCAACAGCGTGATGATTATCCTTTACGATATTTACGGTTTCATGAAAATCATGATAGGGAAATGCTACGAAATTCATAGTCATTTCGTATTCTTTGCCTAATTGAATGATGCGCTCTACAGATGAATTAGGGCCAATGACTCCAACTGTATACATTTTTTCCTCCTAGTAAAATTACTTTATATATACCATTCTATAGAGAATTGCCCAATATTTATAGTGTCAATTAAAAAAGTCTGTTTTGGTAAAGGACAAGGGGACAGGAGTTGCTCATATTTTATTCAAAAGCGCGCTCATTCTTTAATTCACAACGCTCCGATACAGCCTTCTGAAACCCAACCTAGCAATGGGATGTTAAAGGAAACATAAAGTGCCCTTGTAAGAAGGGCTTTTTCGAGAGAATGAATAAGGCATCGTCATCATTTGTGGTGATGGTGGCTGTCATACCTTCGATTGTAAAGTCAGGTGTAAAATAGAATACTACTTTTTTTGTTGTATCCTTAATAATGCTTGCTAATACAGTCTCTGCATTGGTTGCCTGTAAAGAGATGATATCATAAATATTTAATACCCCTTCCTCCTCCTCCATTAATACTATTGTGTCAAATTCTTCTAAATAGTAAATAGCATGAGGGAAAACTAACGTAAAATAAAACATTAATAAACTTTCATTTTCCTCAACAGCAATCATACTAGAATGGATATAACGATTTTTTGCATACTCTTCAAGAAGTGCTAGATTCTGCTCAATTGTCAGCTGTTGGACGCTGGTCTGCTTTGGCTGAATAGGTCTTGTGGTAAGATCTAAGCTGTATTCACTTTCATGGATTCGCGTAAAGCCAAACTTCGGATAAAAATCTAGTACTGTTTCATTGGCAAAGAGATACATGAAATCACAGGCATCTTCGTACTCTTTCATGAGATGCAGCATCAACTGCTTTGCCAAGCCTTGATGACGATAATGTTCATCCGTCATCACTGTACCAATCTGAATTCCCTTTAATCGCTCACCATTTACGCGAATCGACATCTTATAAATAGAAGCATTCGCGATTACTTTTCCTGCTTGTACAAATGAGTAAGGAATATATTGGTCATTCCAATAGCCTTTGTTATACCAGCCTCGAAAGTCCAAACCAAATGTTTTCATTGCTAAATCATTAAAACTTGCCTTTAAATTTTCATTGTGACGATAATCACTAACTAATTCATATTTTGCCACGTCTATTCCCTCCTATTTTATGTTTCAATCGCTAATTTTTGTGGGAATCATCACCTCCTAAAAACAGAAAAAGACCCTATGAGAACAAGCTCATAAAGTCCTTTGTTATACAAAATATAACTGTGGATTAGACATCATTATGCTTCTCTTTTATCGCAAAAGGGCATTACTAAATAGACCCTATAATTTTAAAAAAAATTATAGAATAACCCCTTTATTAAATTCATTGAATTTAATTTGCGATAATTAGTTTTAGCATAAAAAAGCTAATCTCCCTTCTGTTTTTAAGATTACTATTATATTACCGTTATTTGTTAGATATGTCTACATGATGAAAATAACTGAAATAAGTATAGAATGCCCCTTTAAAGCCTATTCTATAAACGAAGTTAGCAATGAAGGGAGCCTACCATTTACTATGAAATTTAAACTACCTTTCAACAAACAACAACAACAACCAGTTCAAGAGGCGCCTAAAGAAAATCTTGTGAGAGTTGCACATGCCACAGATCATTTTATTCAATCGATTAAAAATGCTACTAATAATCCGGCAGATTTAATCGTTAAATCTCTTCCACCAAACGTCACCCTTATTTACATCGATAATTTGATCGATGATCAGACTTTAAATAATGATATTATTGCTAATTTACAGAGCAAGCCTCACGATACACCCGAGGCAATTGAGATGGCCCTTTCTATTGCAGAAGTCAGTCAATCCAGTCTACTAAGGGAAACCGTAGAATTGATGGTCAATGGTCATGTTGTGATTCACATAGGTGGCTTCCCGCAGACTATTTTAGCCAATATCGCTAGCAGAGAGTCTAGAGCATTGTCAGCGCCTGAGAATGAATCGCAGGTAATTGGTACACAGGTTGGATTTAATGAGAGTCTATCTACCAATATTTCCTTGATTCGTCGCTACATAGTGAGTCCTAATCTTTGTAATGAAAAAGTAAAAATTGGTACACGGACAAGTACCTCTGTTTCTCTTTTATATATGCGTGGCATTGCCAATGATCAAATGGTTCAAACAATGCGTCAACGAATCAAAGATCTTAATATCGATGAGCTTATCGATAGTGCCGTATTAGCTGAAATGATTGATGATAATTCACTATCTGTCTTTCCACAAATGCTATTGACAGAAAGACCTGACAGATTTTGTGATGGCATTTTAGATGGAAAAATTGGGGTTCTCGTAGATGGTAGTTCAATGGCTATCGTTTCCCCTCAAGGATTTACTGAGTTTTTTCAAAGTCAAGAAGATCAAAATTTAAGATGGCAAATTGCTACTTTTCTTCGTTTATTACGACTGGCTGCCTTCTTTTTATCTGTTTATTTAACACCATTTTATGTGGCAGCTCTTACCTTTCATTATGAAGTGATTCCACAAGCCTTTCTCGTACCATTAAGTGAATCAAGGGCTTTAGTTCCTTTCCCGCCCATATTTGAGGCTTTGCTGCTGGAATTTATTATTGAACTACTGAGAGAAGCAGGAGCCAGATTACCAACTAAAATTGGACAAACAATCGGTATCGTTGGTGGTATCGTTATTGGAACAGCAGCTGTACAGGCAGGGATTACCAGTAATATATTGCTGATTATCATTGCGTTAAGTGCTCTAGCCTCTTTTACGTCGCCAAGTTATATGATGGGCAATGTGATTCGTCTTATTCGCTTCCCTATCATTATACTTGCAGGATTTTGGGGTTTTTATGGTATCATGTTGGCTTTTTGTTTTATTCTGATTCATTTGTTACGTCAGTCAAGCTTGGGTGCTCCGTATATGTCTCCCTTCTATCCACCGAGGTTGAAGGAAATGCGGGATAGTATTATTAGAATGCCTGTCCCATTAACATCAAAAAGACCTGCTTTGACAAGACCAAAAGATGAACATAAATTTGTGCCAGAGCCAGTGAAACCTGATAAAAGTTGAACTGAAGGTGAAATAAATGGCAAAACCTATACAACTTAGCCCTAAAGATATGATTAATGCTTATTTGCTTTTTTTTGTGGTACACGGTGCTCAAATTGGGGTTGGTATACAGGGATTTCAACGCATTATCTATCAGGATGCTAGACAGGATGCATGGATTTCTGTTCTACTGGCTGGGATTGCCACACATCTTGTTACGTTTTGTATGATTAAAACGTTAGAAATTTACGGCTCTGATGATCTTTACGGAATTCAAATTGATATTTTTGGTAAATGGATTGGCAATTTTTTAAATGCAATTTATGTCATCTATTGCTCCGTAGCGTTCTTTTCAGTTTTACGAAATTATATTGAAGTTATACAAGCATGGATTTTTCCTAGCATTGAGACCTGGTTCCTGTCAGCAACTTTATTAATTATTATTATCTATGCCTTTACAGGAGGGCTTCGTGTCATTGTAGGTGTGTCTTTTTTTAGTATCATTCTCTCCTTATGGATTCTTCCAATGTTAGTATTTCCGATGGAATACGCTACAGTAGATAGTCTTCTCCCTATTTTAGAAAATGATATTCGCTCCATTTTAAAAGGGGCACAATCAATGACCTTTACGATTATCGGCTTTGAAATTCTAAACGTGATTTACCCCTTTGTAAAAGACAAGAAAAAAATCAGAAAACCTGTTCATTTAGGACTATTAGTTACAACCATCATCTATTTAGCCGTGATGCTGGTGTCCATTGCTTATTATAGTGAGGGCAAGCTATTGAAAACGATATGGGCAACCTTGACATTATTTAGTTTTATTAGCTTCCCCTTTATGGAACGCTTTGAATTTGTAGCGGTTTGTTTTTGGATGCTAATCATTTTACCGAATCTATGTCTATACTTATGGGCTGCGTACCGCGGAGCAATTCGTTTATTCCCGATAAGTGAAAAGACATTTGTTTGGCTCTTTTCATTCATCGTTTTAATTGGAACATTATTGGTTCAAACACGGACACAGATTAATACAATTAACACGGTGTTTGGACAGATTGCTTTTTACGTAATCTTTGTCTACCCTATTTTACTTTGGCCAATAGCACGACTAAAGAAGAACTTCACATCAAAGAAGGTGAAAAAGAATGAACAAACTTAGAGGAAGATGGATGATTCTTCTATCCTTTGTTTTTTTATATGGATGTGCACAAACCAATATTTTGGATAAAGTTGGATTAACTACTTTAGTCGGCTATGATGTAGGAACAGAGGATAAAATAAAGACAACAGCTGTTATTCGTGAAGTAAATCCCGAATTTCAAAGCAATGTGGAAGTTCTGTCTACAGAAAACGATACGAGTAAAGGAAATCGGATGGAAGCCAATCGTAAGCTTTCGAAAAAAATCACGGTTGGTCAAATGAGAGTCATCCTATTTGGAGAGGAATTGGCAAAAAAAGACCTTCGCTATTATATTGATACAAACCTAGAAAATGCTAGTGTCAGCAATGGAATCTTTATGGCTATTGTGGAAGGTGAAACAGAAACATTACTGAAATACGAATATCAAAATATTGAGGATATTGGGCAGCATATTTTTAGGTTGATTGAACAAAATGTCAAGCAGGAATATATGATTTCCTCTACACTTCATCAAATTGCCCATGATTATTATTCATCTGGAAAAGAATTTGCCATGCCTATTATTAAAAGAGATGACGAGCTGGTGGAATTAAGTGGGATAGCACTTTTTAAAGGCAGCAAAATGGTCAGTACCCTTCCAGCAAAAGATAGCTTTTACGTAAAGATTGTCAGAGATACCTTTAAAGTAGGTTTATATGAAACCGTTCTGGAAAACGAAGATGTACCTTCCGAAATTCTTCAAAAGCCTGCCAATAAAATAACGGTAGCTTTTGATGCAATCCAGTCGAAACGAGAAATGATGTTAGTTGATGCGGATACGCCAACATTTGACCTGAACATCAAAATCAAATCGAGAGTATTAGAGGTGTACCCTGATATCAATCAAGGGGACCCAAAAAGTGTGGCGGCACTGGAAAAAGCAATCGAGAAAAAATTGTCAAAGGAAATACGTAGAGTGATTGCTCATAGTCAGGAAGTTGAGTCTGATATCTTTGGCTTTGGTGAGAAATATCGAAGCGAAGTAAGACATTCTAAGCTAACAAAGGATAAATGGCAAAAAATATATAAAGACATGAAGGTAAATGTCCATGTTGATTTTACAATTTTAAGAGATGGTGTTTTTGAATAACTAGTGAAATGGTTGCCCTGTCATAACCGATAAAAAGTTTTGGAAAAAATGTTCATAATGAATATCAAAGGCAATACGATGCTTTTTTTCGCCATTATTATTTTCATAAGGTCTTGTCTCGGCAATACTTTGCCCCCTTGCAGGTCCTTCTAACTTGTCGACAACGGTTACAGGATAGGACTCATAAATAAACATGTCAGGATAAATAACTGCCATTAGTGTTAACGCATCATGCACGGGACTTCCTAGAAGTGAGGGGTCCCGTTCTTTATAAAAACGTGTATAGTATTCCATTAAGGGCTTTAGAATTTTTGTTTTGCCAAAGGAGTCAATATAGTCCACCATCCCAGGTGTGACAATGGCCTTTTGTGTCGCATTTAAAGGGATGATTGTCACATTCGTTGCATAGGTAAGCACAATATTAACGGCAAAGGGATCACCATGGAAATTCGCTTCAGCCACTGTCGTTACATTACCTGGCACCCAAAATGCTCCACCCATAATATAAAATTCCTTGATATTTTTCATAAGCTCTTTATAAAGGATAAACATCGTGGCTAGTGAGGTTAATCGCCCAATATTGACAATAATTAGCTCATCATGCTTATACCTTTCAATAATGTTGACGATTTCAAAAAAGTTCTCAATTTTTAATTCGTGATTATCATTTGGAATGATGGGTCCAAGTCCTCGTTTACCATGAATTTCTGGGTAATAGGTCGGCTGCTCTCCTGTTAAGGGTACTTCTGCTCCTAAAATCACAGGAATTCCTTGAGGGAAGTCGAACAATTTCATGACATAATAAATATTGGATACCGCATCCTCTCGCGATACATTGCCATAATCTGCAACGAGTCCCACAATTTCTATTTCTTGATTAAGCCGTGCATAGATCAATGCCACCGTATCATCAATGCCAATATCCCCGAATAACAGCACTTTTTTTACCAAACCATGTCCTCCCTTTTACTACCATTACTGTTATCTTTATAGTAATCAAAGATGACACGAATTATGAATTTTTGTGGAAAAATGAGTGAGTAATTCTAGTCCAACGAAAGAAACCCATATGCCGAAGCACATGGGTTTGATGATTTAGTGATTTGATTGGAGGAACTGATAGACTGCCATCATTTCCTGCTTATTCAATTCGCGTATACGATTAAAAATAGGAATATTGGCAACGGCTTCAAGATGGGAGCCCTCTGTAACAACATCGCTTACAGTACCAGTTAGCCATGTTTCCACATCAATGCCATCAACGATTTGCTGGCGTCCCTCCTCATTAATGCCACTTGCGCCACAGCTTACACAGGGCACGGTTAATTTATGGACTCCATCATGCAGCCCATCTTCAGAGAGCACCTTTTTCCCTTTACAGAATGGACAGGAATGACTGGCTTTGACTTTATTGATTTGGGTTACGATTTTCTTGTAGCCAAATGCTTCATATACATATGTTAGTTTTTTATATTTACCATTCGTAAAATATTGATCGATGATGGTTTCTCTTGTCTCCTGTATATTGGCAAAATCACAGATGGTCACTTGATTTTTATGGCTGATGCGCTCTAGATTATCTTTGATTTTGGCCCAAAAAGGAAAAGCGTTTTGTAGTACGATTTCATAGCCGACAAAGCTTGCTAGCTCTAATTCCAGCATTTTTAGGGATACCTGTGTTTCCCTTGGCAATAAGGAAACATCCTGTAGCAGTGACATGTCTCCGCCCACGATGGCTTTGATTTTTTCTAATTGTGGTAAGTTGCCTACAATGTTGATGACTTCATCAAGCGGCTGGCGAATTAAGTCACGAATATCTGTGTCCCCAAATCGTAATTTCTTTTGGTGGTTGAGCACAGTCCCATGACAAATTGGGCATGGTACCATTTCTCTTGTTTCCTTCATTTGCTCTTTAATAATGGATTTTGAAATCACGATATAACGACCAATGATAAAATTAAAGCCCTCCCACTTTTTCGAGGATTTTGTTGCCTTATCATAAAAGGACTTGTCCCAATAACCATATAAAAATGTATGCTTTTCTTCCTCAGTCATATCATGATAGCTTTTACTAATGTCCTGACCCAGCTCTATTTTAATCTGCTCAAAGAGAAATTCTAATTTAGAATGTTGATAGTATTTTAAAACCTCCATTATATCGGGATGTAGTAGGCCGTCCCAAAATGGCACGTTTTTGTCTTGTACCACAAGATCAAAATCGAATTTTTCAATTTCCAATCGACCAGAGCAGCTAGGGCAATGATTTTCTTGGCTATAAAAATCGAAGCTTCTCGTATCCTTATTTGTTGGATGAGCAGCCACAATATGATTGATTAGGCCACCTATTTCATACAGGAAGCTATATTGGCTATATAAATGTCTTTCCAAATCAATGGCAACAACTGGGGCAATTTTGTTCGATTCATATTCACCGTAAATCAGACGAGCCATGGAAGATAAGCTTTTTAAGATGCCACCCTTATATATATTTTCCGCATTTTTGAAATAGCTAATATGGTTGTCTTCTAAGTATTGAATGCCCTGCCTTAATGCGAGTGTAGATGTGATTTGTAATGGAGTTGAACCCATTGAATGATTATCCTGATTAAAATAATCTTCATGGCTAACTACATTTAGATGTGTTACAGGCTCCTGCTGTCTTTTACCGAAGTCAACAACAAAATCAGAGCTTTCCAGCATATAGGCATTATGCTCAATCATGATGATGGAGATAGATTCATCCTCTAGGATGTCCCTGACACTATCGATGAATTGGTTTAAAATGTTCTGAGATAGCCCTTTAGAAGGCTCATCAAAAATAAATAATGTATGGGGATTACGAGCGTTGGCAAATAACTCTGAGACTAGATGCACACATTGGAATTCACCAGTCGATAGAGATTGCGTTTTTCTCTCAAGCGTTAAGTAGCCCAGTCCAAGCTTAATCAATAAGCTTAAGCGTTTATGTGCGATATCCTCATTAGGTAGTTCATCGATTATATCTTCAATCGAGCGCTGGAAAATATCATCAATGTCCTCACTATATTTTGTTAGTTTCTTTTTAATATCAAGGAATGTCGCGACAGTGGAACGACTCGTAATGGATTGGTTACGATCTTGCCCAACCATCACGAGTTTGTCCTTTGGATAGCGTTTGATAAAATCTTTAGCAATACACTCATTAACAAGCGTTGATTTCCCACAACCAGACTCTCCTGTAAAGGTAACAAGTCGATTTTGTGGAATGTCTATTGCATCCATGTGGATATTACGGCAATATAAATCTCCGAATTGATAATAGGATGTTGGTGCTGCTGGATTTCGTTCCCAATAAATAGGCTTTGGTCGTGGAGATTCTTCAACGATTTTTCCTCCGTATTTTCCACTACCTGGTCCAAAGAATAGATGCTCGTCTGCCGTGTCTAACACAGTATCAGAATGATCAATCAACCAAATTTGGTTTTTAGCGCCTAGCTGTTGTATTTGCTCTAAAATTTTTAGTAAGGTGTTATGGTCCAGACCCACAGAAATTTCATCAACAATAATCACGGTGTTTTCGCTTGTTGCCATGAATTCTGCTAAGTACAGCCTTGTTAATTCTCCACCTGATAAAGTCCCCATAATACGATTTAAGGTTAAGTAGCCAATATTCATTTGCATAATATTATGCAGAATATGCTGTTTTTCTTCACTGATATTTAATTCTTTTGATAAGGAATAGATGGCCTCTATACTTAAATGATGAATATCAGAAATACTATAGAGTTCATTCCATAAAGTGATTTTATACTGCTCCACTTCTGGACTATAGCGCTTACCCAAACATTTTTTACATTCTACATTTTTTGTCGTGCCTCGCCCCTTACATGCAGGACACCAGCCTAACGCATTGTTAAAGGAAAACATCTCTGGCGATAGCTGAAACTCATCTGCCAATCGATTACGAATTTCTTTAAAAACACCTGTATGCGTACCAATTGTGGAACGTGGATTGCTAGAGATTGAGGATTTTCCTAGAAAAAGTACAAGGGGCATGTCCTCCATTTTGATGGCACTGAAGTTCGTTTCCATAATGTTTGGAAACAAATATTGATATTCAGCCTTTGGCAATAAAGAAACAAGACGTTTTTTGGATTCTTCTCCAATCGTTTGACAAAATGTCGTCTTCCCTGAACCAGACAAACCTGCTATGGCTAAAGATTGATCGTCGGATAAAACGACATCTAGACGGTTAATATTATTGGCAATTAGTTCATTAATTTTCATTTAGTTATCCTTCCATTTAAGAAAATTAAAAGATGAGACTGAACATGAAAGAACACAATTCTTGCTACGGAATTGCGCTCTTCTTGCTGTTATTTAATTTATTCTACGCTAATACTTTTTCAAGCTGTGCACTCATATTTGTCCAAGCATATTTTGCTCCCTCGATTGCACCTTGACGTGCCTTTGTTTCTTCGCTGAAGCCACCTTGATCAAGATGAAGCTGAGTCGTACCATCTGCTACCTGTGTTAATGTCCATGTAACTGTTGTTGTTTCGCCAGCACTTGTCCAAGTATAAGATAATTTGTGAGGCTCTTCCACTTCAAGTACCTCACAGTCTACAATACCGTCCCACCATTCATTTGGTTCAGCACGGAATTGGAATTTATGTCCTACGATTGGTTGGAAGTCATTGTTCCAGATCCATTTTGCTAGTGTATCTGAGTCTGTTAAAGCATGCCATACTTGTTCGATGGAACTTGTAAATTTAAAATCTAATGATACATCTGGTTTCATTTTTTTTCCTCCAATAATAGATGTAATTTCGCGATTCTTTCTTTCCAAAATCCTTCATAAAACGATACCCAATCTTGTATTTCTTTCAATGGAGCTGCATTCAATCGATATCTCGTCTCCCTACCTTCCTTGCGTGCAAGAACAAGGCCTGCATCTTTTAGAATGGCTAAATGTTTCGAGACAGCAGTACGCCCCATATCAAATTGAGCGGTTAATTCGTGAAGCGGTAACTCATCTACCTCTGCCAATAAACGGATCAACTTTCGTCTTGTTGGGTCAGCAATGGCTACATAAACGTCACGCTCTTGATGATTGTTATTCAAAACCACCACCCTTTCTAATAGGACACTGATTGGTGTCTTAATTATATGACACCAAATAGTGTCCAGTCAAATACTATTTTGGTCAAAGTGGTAGGAGTTCTATACCTACAAGGAAAACTAGCTAAAATACAAAAAAGTACAGAGGAGGAGCCTATGTACTTTCGGGTAATTATTCATTTGTTAACTTCAGTTGTTATGGATTCATGTAACAGAATAACAATACGCCTTAAAAGAAAAACCCTTATTGACATGAATTGCGCATCCCAATAAAGGTTTTCTGATGTGAATTTATGCTAGCTCTAAGGGTAAAAAGGCGTAGTCTCCATCTCTTATAACGGAACCTTTACGCACCGCAATTGACTGCTTGAATAGAGGGCCATCAATGACGGTCGTATGGAATTCGCCGCCTTCTCCGCATGGGTCAATGCTACGGGCTTCAAGCTCCTTTACATATTCAGGGGTAAGCACACGCCCTAAATCGTCCTCCGTCATGCCCAAGGATAGGTTGACCGTGACAATCATTGTAATAAATCCTAAGTGAATAAATTCATCGACAGCCTCACGATGGTTCATCTCCC
The DNA here is from genome assembly GCF_039614735.1 of Lysinibacillus sp. BS3. Lineage (NCBI taxonomy): Bacteria > Bacillati > Bacillota > Bacilli > Caryophanales > Bacillaceae > Lysinibacillus > Lysinibacillus sp. BS3. The sequence continues at coordinate 400,180 of NZ_CP154860.1, forward strand.
ACAATGGCATGCCTAGCTTTAAACCTACCTTTTTAGTGACTTTATCGTGCCAGCAGCCATGTGCAGGCATATCTAAGTCTCCTGTTACTAATACTTCAGCTCCCTGCTGCTTTGCCTTTACTAATAAACCTACAAATACTTCTTCATAATCCGCCCAGCTTGCTGCAGCAGTATAGACTGGTAGCCCAATAGAGTCAGCTTGTGCCTGGATAAGCGCAGGTGGCATCCCGTGGGACCTTGAACGTTTCCCTTCTTCCTCTAGCATCACTATGAGACCCATTGCTTGGCCCACCTGTGATGCTTTATATAAAGCTAAAACACTATCCTTGCCACCACTAAATGAAGCAATAAATGTGCGATTTTGTGCATTCTGTTTCCAGCCAGTTGTGTTGGTCATTTCCTTGTCTCCTTTTACTGTTCATCAAGATATATGCTTCTAGCATCCTCGTCAAAAAACTCTATGATCGTTGGATAATTATTAATGTTAATATTGGCCTCTTTCAATATTTTTTGCATAAAGATGGTATCGACAAAAATTTTATTGATAATCATCCTACCTATTGATGGTAAGTCATGGAAATACGCTATTAACTGAATAAGGTCATCAAAGTGAAAAGTCAAAATATAAGTGACATAATTCTGTAATAGCATACTAAAGCAATGCTCACGATAAGGATTCGATTGATGATCGAATAAAAAGCTATGAAGCAATTGATAGAATGCCTTATTATTTTGATTAAACATATGTAAAAAATCATCTACATTATTAATTAGATGTAGGTACTCTATGCCATCTTCAAAAGGCATAACGAGTCTTTTTGATTTTCCTTCGATGCTTCTCAAAAGTTCGATTGTCAGCTTCTTGCAAGCATTTATCTCATGTGGTGTTAACAATGCTCTGTCATGCTTATGCTGACAAATATAATCATGATAATGAGAAAAATATTGCTCCATATTGATATTCGTTTTAGCATGAATTAATGTTCCTTCTTTGAACGAAAAAGCATAAAGCGTTTCCTCGTTCACTGGATGGCTATACAGATAGAAAAAGAATAAAAAGTCCTTTAACTGTTGTTTCTGCTCTTTGCTGAGTATCGTGACATGTTCTAATTGAGCAAGTTGAAAGAAGCAATAGTTTTTCATAAAATCATTCATTTTGTTATACGGGTTCCGTGGAATTATTCTAGTCGTTGCATTTATTGTGTAGAGCAAATAATAGCAAACTTGCTCATCATAAACATCTAGCTGCTTGAAACAAGATGTAAGCATAGGCTGCCAGTCTGGCTTTTGAACATAATGAGGATTTTGTGGTTGAAATGCCTCTGCCCATTCCAAAAATGTCCCCTGTTCGTGATCAATAAAAAAGAGCTCTGCGCTAGTATCTTCTAATAAAACATATTCGAAGTCCTTCATTTGAACGGCTGGTAAACCCCGATTAAACTTGATATTTAGGTAGTGATCAAATACTTCTTGTAATACAGTCATTCATATCCCCATTTCTTTAGGATTTTTCAGAAGCAAACGTCCCTTTATTTTATCACTCATGATGAGCACTTGGCGATAGATGCTAAGGTGGAACACCATTATGAGTGATTAAGCCAGGTCGTTGGATCAATGCCTATTTGGAGGTTATCTGGAGGAGCCATGGAGAAACAAGAGTGAGAATTTTGACTATCTAAATGGAAATAAAGTCTTTTTAGCAGAACATCAAAAGCCCGAAATAAATTACAAAACAACCTAGTGTGCTTCATAATTGTTCGGGCGTTCTGTTCATGCTTTGTTAATTAATAAGCTTGTGCAAACCAAACTGTATGTTTTGCTTCGTTTCCACAGCCAATACATGTGGTTTTCGTTGTTGGTGGATTGAATGGAATATTGCGAGATGTGTATTTTGTTTCTTCCTTCACTTTTTCCTCACATGCATCCTCGCCACACCAGCCAGCAAGCACCCAGCCTGGGATTGTGCCATTGTCTTTTGCTGTGTCAATGTGCTGTTGTAATTGTGGAAGTGTGTCAATTGTTGTGTGAGCATTTGCTTCACGGAATTGACGAGCTTTTTCTAATAAGCGCGTTTGCATGGTTGTTAATTCTTCTTCAATAGCTGTGATGATTGTAGCTAAATCAACAGTTCGTTTTTCTTCTTCATCACGCGCTTTCAGTAAAGCTTGCTTGTTTTCTAGGTCACGTGGCCCTAATTCAACACGCACAGGCACGCCCTTTAGCTCCCATTCATTGAACTTATAGCCTGGCGATTGGTCTGAATCATCCAAACGTACTCGAATACCCTTCGCTTTTAAGGCTGCAAAAATCTCATCTAAATGCTCCATGATTTGAGGGTTCTTTTTCCATGGTCCTACTGGAATTAAAACAACTTGCGTGGGTGCGATGCGTGGAGGTAAAACAAGTCCCTGCTCATCACCATGCACCATAATAACTGAACCAATTAAGCGTGTAGATGTACCCCAAGATGTTGTGTGTACGTATTCGTGCTGGTTCGCTTTATTTAAATACTTGATATTAAAGGCTTCAGCAAATTTTGTTCCTAAATAATGGGATGTTCCTGCTTGCACAGCCTTGCCATTTTTCATCATTGCCTCAATAGAGTACGTATCGACAGCCCCTGCGAAACGCTCAGAAGGTGTTTTTTGTCCATCATAGACAGGAATTGCTAGCACCTGTTCTACTACTTCTTTATAAATGTCTAGCATTTGCATTGTTTCCTGCCGAGCATCTGCTTCATCCACGTGCGCTGTATGCCCTTCTTGCCATAAAAATTCTGATGTCCGGATAAAAGGCAGTGTTTTCTTTTCCCAACGGAAGACATTTGCCCATTGGTTGATTAGCACTGGTAGGTCACGGTAGCTTTTAATCCAATTAGAGTAAAGATGACCAATCATCGTCTCAGATGTTGGACGAAGGGCTAGCCGTTCTTCTAATTGTTCCCCTGCTGCCTCGGTTACCCAAGGAAGCTCAGGTGAGAAACCTTCGATATGATCCTTTTCCTTTTGAAAGAAGGATTCAGGGATAAGCATTGGGAAATAGGCATTACGATGTCCTGTCTCTTTAAAGCGACGATCCATTTCCTCCTGAATATGCTCCCAAATTTCATAGCCGTCTGGCTTAAAGGCGATACAGCCTCGAACAGGTGTATAATCCATTAAATCGGCTTTTTGGATGGTCTCGATATACCATTTCGAAAAATCTTCTAGTTGTTTTGACATGTGTTCTCCTCCAATTTTGTTAAATGAATACTTGTTCAACCCGTATAAAGATTTAGCTGAAGCAAGAAAAAAGCACAAAGCTGTCCTCTGAATAAGGACGTCTTTGTGCTGGAATGACGTGGTACCACCTTGATTTAGCTTTACGTAGATTATAAAGCCCTCTCACGTTTGGTAACGAAAACGACTCGGTTATGTTTGCATAACATCTCCGTGGTAGGTGTTCAGTCAAGAAGCGGTGATATAGCTCTCAGCAGGTGCTATATTTTCTGTTTCACAATTCTTACTTACTTGGCCACATCATCAAATGGTTTATCATGTTAACAGTTTTACTTTATCCCACTTTAGCAAAATCATTCAGGAATAGCAATTAATAACTGGATTTATTTGTGACAGTATTAACAATGAGATTCGTAAAATCTTCTACAGATAAAGGCTTACTAAAATAATAGCCCTGCACATACTCACATCCATGCTCACGCAGAACATTTAATTCAGCTTCCTCCTCTACACCTTCAGCTACTACTTGGAGATTTAAGGCATGTGCTAATGAAATCATGGCTGAAATCATAGCGATTCCAGACTTCTCAGGTACGATATCACGGACAAAGGCACGATCAATTTTAAGTACATCCACTGGGAATTTTTTTAAATAATTTAACGATGAATAGCCTGTCCCAAAATCATCTAATGAAATAGTTATACCTAGTTCTCGTAATTGCTTGATAGTATCAATTAAATCTTCCGTATAATCAAGCATACTCATCTCGGTAATTTCAATTTCTAATAAATTAGGGTCAATGCCTGTTTCTGCAATGACACTACGCACCATATCTACAAAGCCACCTGTACTAATATGAATTGGTGAAATATTTACAGCTACCCGCAATGATAAATCATGTGATTCATTCCACTGACGAGCTTGAGCACAGGCTTTACGTAAAACCCATACACCAATATCATTAATCAATCCACAATCCTCTGCAAATGGAATAAAACGATCTGGCGGAATATGACCTAATTCAGGATCATACCAGCGTAGCAATGCCTCCATACCAATAACAGAATCCGTTTTTAAGTCGATCTTAGGCTGATAATGTAATTCTAGACGATCTTGCTTTAATGCTTGATGTAATTTCGTTTCCAGCAAAAGCCATTTATCATTGGCCTCGTCCATATTATCACGATATAGTCGATATTGATTACCTCGTGTAGATTTTGCAGCATACATAGCAATATCCGCATTTTTCAATAATTCTTCCACAGAGTTTGCATGATCTGGGAATACACTGATGCCGATACTAATACTCGCATAAAATTCATAGGTATCGACAATAAAGCTTTCATTGAAGACGCCAATAATTTCCTTAGCCATTTCATCAATGCGATTGACATCATTTAGAATCATGACAAATTCATCGCTATTGTGGCGATAAAAAGAATTCGAAGTATGATCAATATTGCGCAGACGATTGGACATTTCCACTAAAAACATATCACCAATAATATGACCAAGTCCGTCGTTAATGTGTTTGAAACGATTCACATCAATGAAAAATAACGCAAACTTCTCTCCTGTACGTCGAGATTGATGAAATTCATTTTCTAAACGCTGTTCTAATTTGCGACGATTTGGTAGCCCTGTTAGTTCATCGTGATAGGCAATATGAGTAATTTTTTTAATGTCCTTTTGCGCTGTAATATCTACGCGAATGGCAATATATTGATAAGGCTTTCCTCGTTCATCTAGGAACGGAAAAATCGTTGTTTTCACCCAATATAAACTGCCATCCTTTGCACGATTGCACACCTCGCCATTCCACATATCGCCATTACCGATTGTTTTCCACATCTCTCTAAAGAAAGATTTGGGATGAAAGCCTGAATTTAGTAAACGGTGATCTTGACCAACTAATTCTTCACGCGTATACTTCGAAATTTTACAAAAATGATCATTAACAAAAGTAATTTTTCCGGTACGATCTGTAATCGCTACAATGATGGAACTATTCATGGCGGAAAAGATATCTTGTAATTCTTTTAGACTGTAGTTCATTTGATTAACACTACTAGGCGTGATATTCATCATTTTCATTCTCCATTCATTAAAATATGAAGGGTTTGGTACTTTTGCTTTATCTTACAGCGAGGTATAAAGTTGTGGTATATCGCCCTTTTTTATGTAATTATATTATAGTCTTAGAAAAGCAGTTAATTCAACCCAAATCTCAAAAACATTCAAAGCTGCATTTGATAGTTTTTAATAAAATAGACAAAAATTAGTGGATATAACCTCCTTGTAATTGTCTAAATATATTGTTATTCAATACTTTTGAACTATATTAAATAGTTTATTTAGGCTATTTATCTTTTTAATACAAAATATAAAAGTTTTATATAATATGTTTGAATGTCTTGTAAAATTTTTGTTAAAGTAAAATGCCTTACTGTCCCACATAGGAAGTAAGGCATTTTATATGTTAAGAGACCTCATATTCTATTGAACCCCCTATTGATTTCGCCTGCATGTTGTAGGCATCTAATTGCTCTTGGGATAAACTTGAAATGTAATAGTGAAAATTAATAGGCTCTAGCCCATGCTCCTCACATACTTGACGATAAAATTCATAACCTTCTCGATAATCTGTCATCCTCATAACTTCCTTTCACATTCCCTATTTTACGTCTGATTTTTTTGTTATATAACAGAAATATTATTTGTTTAAAAATATATAACAGACTACTGTACTTGTCAATGAATTATCTGAAATTTCTTGCTGAAATCACGAAAGCCCAGACCATTTTATTTAGTATGGCTGGGCTTTTCATAAAATATTCACGGCGGCTTCCGTCATAATCACTCCTTTTAAATTCCTAATTGTTTTGCTTGCATATTGTAAGCCGAAAGTTGTTGCTGTGATAATTGTAATACATAGTAACGGAAAGAAATTGGCTCCAATCCATAGCGCTCACACATTTCACAATAAAATTCATAACCATCACGATACTTTGACATTTAAATTTCCTCCTCTAACTAAATCTGTTTTATAACAGTTGTTATTATTTTTATTTAATATATAACAGATTATGTAGCACGTCAAGAGATTATAACAGAAAAATTGAATAACAATAAAAGGAATTTAGCTCGTCTCCTGTGCCAAATTCCTTTCATACATGTTATTCTCTAACGATTTCTTGTAATTGCTTGATATGACGCTGCTCGTGCATATAGACCATTTCAATCCATTGGTCGAGTGGTAATTCTCCTAAGGCTGGGTGCTTCACAGCGCGCTTAGTTAATGCTTCAGGTTCCTCGATTGTTTGCAAAAAGGCGAGGAGGTTCTTTCTTGTTGTAGCTAGTAAATCCAGCATCGCTTGAACAGTGAAAGGCTCTTCTGCTGGCTCTACAATAGGCGGTGCTTGGAACTTTCTTGATCGATCTAAGATGAGATGAACATTTTTTCGAGCGGGTGTTGACTGTTCCTCTGCCTTTAATCCCCATGTAATGGCTTTCTTTGTTGCTTCCTCTACTAATACGAGATGATGACAGATTTGTGCCACACTCCAGCTTTGTGCATCTGGTTTCTTATTAAAGGTTGTATCGTCCAATAAGTGAATTTCCTGAAGCAATTGTGTTCTTGTGGTATCGAGATGTTCTTTGACGTTTGACATCCTTGGCTCCCCTTTCATTAGGTCTTCTACTATATATTCGATATGGAGAGGGGAAAATCATCTTTCACGAACAATATTAAATGGATTATTCTCTAAAACTTGCTGTAGCTGCTCATCTTCAATATGTGTATAAATTTGCGTGGTTGCGACGCTAGAATGCCCTAAAATGTGCTGCAAACTACGGATATCTGCCCCTGCTTTATACATCATCGTTGCGGATGTATGGCGTAGTTTGTGTGGTGTAAGTCGTTCTTTTTGAAGACCTGACTGCTGATTAATGCGTTTAACGATTTTGGCAACGGTTTGACGTGTAAAGCGTGTTCCCTTCTGAGACACAAATAGGGGCTCCTCACCTTCGCCTTTATAGGGTGTCTTCCCACTGTTTTCATAGTCAGCAAGTGCCTGCATACAGCTATCATTTAAATAGACGGTGCGCTCTTTGTTGCCCTTCCCAATTACGGTTAAATAACGTCCTTGAATGGATGTCTTATTAAGCTGACATAGCTCGGTGACACGTATTCCTAAATTTAAGAAAAACATCATCATGCAATAATTTCTCGGGGATGCCTGATTGCTTTTAATCCCATCTATAAATTGTGTAGCTTCTTGTAGGTTCATATAAATGGGTCGTTTTCTGCCTATCTTTGGTGTCTCTAATTCATCTGCAGGATTTTCCTCGATAAGTCGACGTTTGCCTTTTAAGTATTTAAAAAAGGATTTTAATGTGGCCACTTTTCGTGCTCGTGCAGCAGCTGAATTGCCTCGCTGTACTTCGCAATATTCCATGAATAAATAAAGATCCTCTAATGTCATTTCGCGTATTTCTTCTATTGTAATAGTGCCAATATCAATGGCGGATAAATTCTCTATATCCAAATCCTCCTGGACAGCTTTGTGGAAGCGGAAAAATAAGGTCAGGTCATATTCATATTCTTTTCTTGTGCGCTGAGACTTTCCTTTGATGGTTGTTAAATAGACAAGAAAATCCTTCATGAATTTTGGTTGTTTTGTTTTTTGCATGCTCATCACCTCTATTTGCTCTATTTTACCATGAAAAAACGTTCCCAAATATAAATTTGGGAACTTTATTGAAAAAAATGCCCTTTTTCGCACGTAAGAACAAACGTTCTGTTCGAAGGTAATAAAAAACCCCTTTTTAAAAAGAGGATTTTTGTTACAACTATTTTGTGACAGTTATAGGATTTTAGGCATAAAGTTCTCGGTAAATGAATATTAAAATCTAGTAGACTTTATTTGCTGTGTGAGACGCTTCGAAAAAACAAGAGATGGGTAACTGTCCATGTCGATTCGTCTCACAACGCGCATGGGATTATTTTACAAAAACTGAATAATTCCCATCCTCTTGTTTTGTTAGTGACCAGTTTGTCGATAACATTTGCTGAAGTCTTGTGACTGTTTCCTCATCACACGTTAAATGCTGGATACCTGTTTCTAATAGTTGGTAATCCTTCCCTTCTTCTAATTGAAAGCGTAGCTGCAATAAACGTTGGATGCCTGGTAATGTTACATACTTGATTCGATAATGGCCATGGTATGCCTTTAAGAACTGTTGTTCCCCTTCCTGATATAGAGCCATTGTCTCGCTAAATTCATAGTTTGGCACTTGTTCTTGCCAAGCTGATACATCCCCCGAACGCAAAGCTCGTAAAATTTCCTCGTCTGATAAATTTAATTTGGATAGTTTATCTAATTCATACGCTTGCATTAAATTAATGATGGTCATGGTTGTTAGCTCCTTTTATGTATTTATTCACAGTGTAACATGTTTTCACTACTACTTGAATTCGGAGGCGATCCATATGATGAATTTATATGATTCTAGTCTGTTTTTCGATGAAATGTTTGATGGCAATAAGCCAAAGCCTCATTATCGATCTTTTCATCATAAGCTAACCTTTTTTTCGCGGGAGCAACTTGAAGAAAAATACCGACAAGCGCAAGCGAGCTTTCTCAGACAAGGGATTACTTTTACGGTATATGGTGCACAAGATGGAACAGAACGTACCATGCCTTTTGATTGTGTCCCAATTATTATTCCTCAAAGCAAATGGGCCATGATTGAAGCAGGTGTCAAGCAGCGCGTGGAGGCACTCAACAAATTTTTACAGGATGTTTATGGACAGCAAAAGATCTTTCAGGACGGTCTTATTCCGAGGCAGCTTGTTGAAAATAATCCTTATTTCAAACCAACCATGAGAGGACTTCAAGTACCAATTGCGAATCATATATTTTTAGCAGGGATTGATTTAATTCGGGATGAAAAAGGTGATTATCATGTACTCGAAGATAATTTACGCAACCCTTCCGGCATTTCCTATGTCTTTGAAAATCGGGATGTGATGAAGGAAGTATACCCTGAATTTTTCTCCAAGCATACGATTCGACCTCTTGATAAACAAATGGCTTATATGAAAAAAGCACTTCTTGCCCATCGTCCACCTTCCATGCAAGCAGAAAGAGAGCCTAAAGCTGTACTTCTGACAGCAGGCATGTACAATTCTGCGTATTACGATCATGTTTTTTTAGCCCAGCATTTAAACATCCAGCTCGTCGAGGGCCGTGATTTAGTTGTACAGGATTTGAAGGTCTATATGAAAACCATTTATGGCCTACAGCAAATCGATATTATTTATCGGCGGATTGATGATGACTTTCTAGATCCTACTGTCTTTCGTGAGGATTCTTTATTAGGTGTTCCACATTTGATGGCTGCTTATCAAGCAGGTCATGTATCCATCTTGAATGCCGTTGGGAATGGAGTGGCAGATGATAAAGCAATGTATGCCTATGTGCCTGAGATGATTCGCTATTATTTACAGGAAGAACCTATTCTACCGAATGTGAAAACCTATCATCTAGGAGATGACAGTCAGCGTGAATGGGTGCTAGAGCATATACACGAGCTCGTTATTAAAAACGTAGGAGCCTCTGGTGGCTATGACATGTTAATTGGTCCACATGCGAGTAAGGAAGAGATTGCTTTATTTAAGCAAAAAATTGTTGAACAGCCCTATCAATACATTGCACAACCAACGATTAAATTGTCCAGAGCACCTGCCTTCCAGAATGGGCGATTTTATCCTTGCCATGTTGATTTACGTGTCTATGTCATGAAGGGTGAGGATTGCTATGTGTTGCCTGGTGGTTTATCCAGAGTGGCACTACAAGAAGGGTCTCTTGTGGTAAATTCCTCTCAAGGGGGCGGTGCAAAGGATACGTGGATTTTAAAGGAGGAATTGCAGCATGCTAAGTCGAGTAGCCGACGCGTTGTACTGGATGGCACGTTATAGTGAACGTACACAAACAAATGCACATATATTACAGGTACAGCTGTTGAATATGTTGGAGCAATCTGGGCAAGAACATGATTATATTGATCATTGGGAGGCTGTTTTAAATATTTGTGCCTCTAAGGAGGAGTATTTAGCAAATTACACAACGATTCGTGTTAACCCTTTGATTGATTATCTTCTGTTTTCTGAGAAAAATGGCAATGCCCTTCATGCCACATTGCGTGCTATTCGGGAAAATGCACGAGTTACACGTGATAGTATGCCAACGGAACTTTGGGAAATTCAAAATTCCTTTTATTTAACAAAGCAACAGTCCATACTAAAAAGAGAACGACCGATTCCACTCATTGCCCTTCAAGATTTTTTACAGGATGTACGAAAGACTTTATGGATGGAGACAGGGTTAATTGAGGGCTCGATGGATCGCGATCTTCCTTTCTATTTTATGCAGGTCGGCAAATGGCTTGAACGAGCAGAAAAAACCATTCGGATGATCGTGATAATCGTAGAACAACAGAAGCGAACAGGTACGTCACTGTTAGAGGATGATGGTACCTTTTTATTGGATCTTTCCGCAGCAAGAGAATCTTTCATGCGGAAGCATCGCCAGACCAATTTACTAACGGTCATTCGGTATTTAGTCCAAGATGCGCATTTCCCATGTTCTGTGATGTTCTGTGTAAAGAAAATAGAAGAAGCCATAACGGCTATTGAACATGATTCTTTATCCCCACGATTTTTAACGCTTCAGTCGGATATTAGTAGCCTTGTTCTTGCAATCGATCATATCGATTTTTGGCAAATGACTATTGAGGAAACCCTAAAAATGATGGAGGAAAGATTGTCTCAATGTATGGCTTTTAGTGATGCCTTTTCGACAATCTATCATTTATATGAACCCAGCGTACAACCTTGAAAGGAATTCACCACAGCTCCCTTTCAACAGGCAAGTCAGTAAGCAGAAGGAAGCGGACACGATGAAATTTGAAATTCAGCATACAAATATTTTTCAATATGAGTCTGAAGTCGATCAAAGCTTGAATACTATTCGTTTAAAGCCGCGTAGCGATGAGCGTCAGCGATTATTATCTTATCGAATTGCCATAACGCCATCCTCCCTAACCCGTGAGCATACGGATATTTGGGGCAATACTGTTGGTTCCTTTTATATACCAGAGCAACATCAAATACTAGAAATTCATACATCTTCAATTGTAAGTATTCAGCGTGCACCATTTATTCATCGTATTCAATATTCGCCCGAAATGCAGACCATCTTTCACTCACAGCTATTCTATGAGCATTATTTACCGTATTTAAAAGCAACACATTTTACATTTATGACAGAGCAGCAGCTAGAGGAAGTTTATCATGCGATCGGTCATGCTGAAAATCCTGTGCTCTTTTCGCTTAATTTAATGCAGTATTTATATTCTAGCTTTGAGTATGACCCGACAGCGACCAATGTAACTACAATAGCAAGTGAGGCATTTGCATTAAAACGGGGTGTTTGTCAGGATTTCACCCATGTCATGCTTGCTGTTTTACGGGCGAAAGGAATACCAGCTCGCTATGTCAGTGGCTATCTATATGTCGATGAAAACTCAGCCCTCATCGGAGATATCGCTACACATGCCTGGGTAGAAGTCATGATTCCAGGTATTGGCTGGATCGGTCTTGATCCCACAAATAATGTGGAAGTATTAGAAAACCATATTATTTTATGTATTGGACGCGATTATAGTGACATTAGCCCTGTGGAAGGGGTATATACAGGAGGCAAGCATGATTTAACAGTCAAAGTAAATGTCAAAGCATTGAATCATTTATAAAAGGCGTGCAGTAATGGTGATAAATCGCGATTACTGCACGCTTTTATTCTAGGCGCTGCTGTCTTTCTGTTAGCACCCATTTCCGTACATAGCCCATTTCTTGTTGAATGTGCTCCAGCGTTTTTTCCTGTTGAAACGCCCGTTGCATCACAGTATAACGCAAGTCAGTGGCTCTTACATTCTTCCCTATATCTTGTGACATCGTTTGAAAAATGCGTTCAACTGTTTTCGTAGTAATCGGCTTCGCTAAACTCGCCTCGCTTACCCAAACCCATTCCCCTACCTCTTGCTCATGTAAATGGGTCGTCTCTTTTTTATACTGTGTTAGCATGTCCATAAGGATGGGCGAACACTTAATTTCTCGACGGCCATTTCGATTGGCTATAAAAAGGGTCGCTTTCTCTTCATTCAAGTGAGCCCATTTCATGCGGACGAGCTCAGCGGGCTTACAACCCGTTTCCATCAACACTTGAACGATACAGCCATTGCGTCTTGCCAGCCATGCATGCTCCTGCGTTTTAGCATATTGAAAATAGGTTGGCCATACGTTGGCAATTTGCATAACCTGTTTATTTGTCAGTACTTGCAGTGCCTCTTTTTGTCTTTTTTTCGGCTGCAAAATATGCTGATAATCAAAAGGCTCCACCCATTCTCGTAAAAAAATAAACTCTACAAATCCTCGCAATGTCGCTATTTTATGATTAAACGTGTTGATATTATTGTAGGTTTCCTTTAAATAGTCGCAATAGAGCTGTAATAAATTTTTCAATTGATGGTCCACATACAGGTAGTTTTGCTCATGGGCGAATGTTAAAAATTGCTGCCCATCCATATTGTATTGTTTTTTTGTGGCAGCACTTTTTTTCAATGATTGTAGCAGCAATGCGTAGCTATTCCATGCTTCCTTGAGTGTGACCATATTGCCCCTCCTTGATTGCTTTGCGTGTGTTGTTTCTATTTTACTATATTTTGGGTGCGTAGGTTCAAATTCATTTTATACTATTGTAATGTCGGATAATCTGTATTTTCACAACATGAACCCGCTTCTACCATTCAAATGCCCCTTACGTAATGAAGAAACATATGTTCCTAAAGTAGTTTCTCATAATTTTTACTTTCTTACAATAGTAAATTCCGCTCCCCTGTTGTAGTACAATAAATGCTTACTATTCCCTACATTCTTGTATAACAACGCAATTTTATGTGAAAATTCGTATCATTTCGTGTTTATCGTTGATTGTGTTATATAATAAAGATAGACACTAACATGTAGGAGGCTTTCCGATATGCAAGTAAAAACGACTCGACTGGAAGCAGAAGATGCGAAAATTATTTATCAAGAAACAGCTGGGCTAGCGATTATTACGATTCATCGACCACAGGCAAAAAATGCATTAACGGCAAACATGTGGGATCAATTAGCCAAGATTGCCCTACAAGTATTAGATAATCCGAAAAATAAAGTACTGATTTTACGAGGCTCTGGCCAAAGCTTTACAGCAGGCTCTGATATTAAAGAGTTCAATGCCATCTCTCTTGAGCAAGCTGAAGAAGCGTTTGTACATATGGAAAAGACCATTTCAACCATTGAGCGCCTACCGATTCCAACGATTGGCGTCATCAACGGTCCGGCAATGGGCGCTGGCTTGGAATTAGCCTTAGCCTGCGATATCCGCATTGGCTCCGACAAGGCCAAGCTCGGCATTCCTGTCGGTAAATTAGGGATTACTTTAAATAACAAATTTGCGCAGCGTTTAGTTCAGCTCGTCGGCCCTGCCACAACCAAGGATTTAGTCTTTACAGGACGAATGTTTAAAGCAGAGGAAGCTTTCAAGCTTGGGCTGCTTAACTACCTAGTAGCTGAAAAGGATTTAAATAAATACATGATTCGAATGGGCAAGCTTGTTGCAGGGATGTCCCCTGAATCCTTACTTGCCGTGAAGCAATCCGTTCAGGAATGTCTCGATAGTGTGCCAACCTTATGGCAAGGCTCTTCGCCATTTGTGGGCAGTGATTTCGCAGAGGGTTGTCGTGCCTTTGTGGAAAAACGCCAGCCTCAATTTACCCGTCAACCAAAATAAAAAACAGGTACTCTTAACGCCAATGTGCGAGCGGAGTACCTGTTTTTTACGCCTTTTTCTTTTGTATAGCTGTTTTAACATGCACATGAATAGCATCTAATTCATAGCCAAAATGTAGATAAAAATCTTCCTGCACGGCTTGTTGTAATGCCAATAAACGGGCTGCTAATGGATAATCGATTGGTAGCTTCACCTGAATAGTGAGGATAGCTTGAACCTGATCCCCTAACACAAATTGTGCCTGCTCCACCTTTTGTACAATCGCCTGTTGGCTACAGCAGTATGTCAGTAGCTGTACATAAACAGGCTTGCTGATTTCTATATATTCCCGCTGAAAATCAGGACGCACAATCGTCGTTTCCCCGATTTTTTCTCGTTTCGATGAAAAAATCTCCATGCCCTTTTGCACCAATCGTTTAAAGAAATTTTGCTCCACTTGTCTATATGGAATCGGCATAACATGCTTGCCCTGTGTTTGACGGATAAAGCGTGCTTTTTGAATTTCTTTCAATGAACGGACATCTTCTACATTATAATAGTGTTCAATCGGACCCAGCTCTAGCTGCTTGGCAATACTATTCGTCATTTTAGTTGATGTACCTATCAGTAAAATAGATTGTACCTGATGATGAGCTAGCGCCTTTTGGACAGCCTCACGATGAACTGGATCTGTAAAAATGGCACGTCGTACAGCAGTAATTGTATTCTTTTCGAATTTAGCAGAAAGACCTGCCACTCTGACGCCATTCACAATGAGTAATCCATCATCAACAATGGCCTCCACCCCTAATTTATGGGCAAAGGCCAGCGCACTTGTACTTTTGCCTGTGCCGCTTGGTCCACTTAATGAATAAACCTTCAATGCCCTCTTCCCCCTTACAAAATCGTTTTCGCATCTGGTGGTAATGTACGTACATGCTTCAAATAGGCTGACATACGAGCATCATCCTCGTGAGGGTACGAGAACTGGAAGTGATGGGCAACCTCCTTTGCGATGCTTCGAAAGAGTGTACATGCCGCAAACAGGGCATTCCACATGTTAGCATAATCAGCGTCTGCATAGGTTTTTACGTACAATGCCCAATAATTAGCTGGCACATAGTTTTTTAAATACTTTCCCATTTTGCCTGTAGATATCTGAAAATGATGATGCTGACCAATCCACCAATTAAGCATTTGATGTAAGGACTGCCTTGTCGTTTCCTCAAACATTTGCTTGGCATATGGGAGTTCGTCTCGCCAAATGCCCTTGGCTATATTTTGTAAGCACCACCAAAAATCATTGGTACAGCTGGCAAATTGCCCCACAGTCGGTGGACTAATATGATAGCCACAATCTGAAGATGGAGAGATAGATGGCAAAAGCTGATCCTTATCGAGTAAAGGGACTGTCAGCTTGTCTTGTCCATATTCATCCAGCATAGCTTGTGTCGATAATAAGCGAAGGTCAATGCGATGCCCATCCTTTAATAACATTAAATATGTATAGCTATAAGAAAAGTCTTTGTCCAAGCCAAGCCCCTTATCCAATCGATCAGGCTCCTGCACCATCAGCTGCTCACCAAATACTTGAATCCATTTATCATCTTGTAAGAAAGAGGCTATATCTGTTACGACATACACAACATCAAAATCCTGAAACATATCCCTTGGTACTTTCGGATTTGCTCTTGAGCCATTTAGGTAAACAGCACGAATTCTAGTGTCCTGTTGTGCAGTGGCTAGGATTAAATCATACATTTCTTGCTCTGTTCTCATAAGACTCACCCCACCTGAAAAGCTTTATACTCAGTATAATACACTTTCCTCTTTGAAGGAATTTATAGTAGCTTCTCCCAATGGCAGAAAATCTTTTTTCGCTAGTCTATGCACACATCCTCTCCATTATATAAATATTTTCTTTTTTCAGAATATCTGTCCCTTTCTGCGCTTCAGTATGATAAAATGTGAACTACTATTCTGTTATACAACTACAAGGAGTGTACTAGTTTTGAAAATCGTACCATCTAAAAAAATGTCATTATTTACACCAGCAATTTTCGGAGATTTGAAAATTTTTGCTCGAGAGCAGCAAGCAAAGGGCATGACCTTAATTGACTTAAGCTTAGGCAGCCCTGATCTTCCTCCGCATGCCAAAATACGTGAGCATCTTTCCTATCGTGCAGGTTTAGCCGAGTCTTATGGCTATACACTGACTGGCACACAGCGTTTTTATGACGCGGTGAGTCGCTACTATAAGCGTCGTAGTAATGTTGATCTAGATCCCGCGACAGAAATTATTCAAACAATTGGTTCGCAAGAAGGCTTAGTGCATTTACCAATTGCCTTTTGTGATCCAGGAGACATCGTCTTATCCACAAACCCAGCTTATGTAGCGTATGACGCAGGGATTCACTTAGCTGGCGCAACACCTTATTACATGCCTCAAACAGCCGACAACGATTATTTACCTGATTTAGACGCTGTACCAGAAGAAATTGCACAGAAAGCAAAGTTATTGATTTTAAACTTGCCAGGAAATCCTGTACCAGCGATGCCGTCATTAGCGTACTTTGAAAAAGTCATCGCCTTTGCTAAAAAGTATAATATCATCGTCCTCCATGATGCTGCCTATTCAGAGTTCTATTTTACGGGAGATGGCCCTATTAGCTTCCTAGCTGCACCAGGAGCAAAAGAGGTCGGTATGGAGATTAACTCCCTCTCTAAAAGCTTTAGCCTTGCTGGAACACGTATTGCCTATATCGCAGGAAATGCAGAAATGATCGCTGTTATTAAGCAATTAAAATCAAATTTAGATTTTGGTATTTTCGAGCCTATCCAGGATGCGGCTGTCGTAGCACTGGATAACGCAGAGGAAATTACGGAAAGCTTACGTGCTACTTTCTCAGAGCGCCATAAAACGCTGATGAATGGCTTACAAGCTTTAGGCTGGGAAGCCGCACCCTCTGATGGTGGAATGTTCGTATGGGCTAAATATCCCTATGCTATCGATTGCACAGAATTAGCCTTTCAATTGATTGAACAAGTAGGCGTTGTCACAGTTCCAGGAACCGTATTTGGTACAGCTGGACAAGGCTATTTACGTTTAGCATTAGTTCAACCAAAGGAACTTCTGCAAGAAGCCGTGGATCGCTTAGCAAAAGTACAATTATTAGCAAAGCAATAATTAGTCAATGTAAAAACCCTTCTAACATTTTGTTGGAAGGGTTTTTCTATGATGGTTAAATCCATACATCATTTTCAGCGGTAAGCTCTGATTGCTCCTCACCTGTATTCACGACACCCATTGGCTCTACAAGCAGAATTTTACACTCCGAAGCTGCAAAGGGTTTATGTTCCACATTGCGTGGGACAACAAACATCTCTCCTGCACGCAAGCTTACCTGGCCATCTCGGAATTCGATGATTAATTGCCCCTCAAGGACGATAAATACCTCATCCGTATCCTCATGCTTATGCCAAACAAAATCCCCCTGAACTTTGACGAGTTTGAATTGATAATCATTCATTTCAGCAATAACCTTTGGAGACCAATGCTCTTGAAATTTAGCCAGTTTCTCTTGAAAATTAATCGGTATGTATGCCATTTCCTTTTCCCCCTTGCTTTGACTCTACTACTAGAATAGCATAATGCCGTTTTCTACAGCAAAAACCAGCTACTGCGTTGCTAGCAGTAGCTGGTCGTTTATTAGATATCATATTTTTGATGAACGTCATCTTCGTAGCGATTATAGCGCTGCTTAAAGAGCTTGAATAAATGCGTGACAAGTACCTTAAAGATTGCATAGCCCGGAATCCCTAAAATAACGCCTGGGACACCAAATAACGAGCCTGCCGTTAATAGTACAAAGATAATCGTAATCGGGTGAATACTGAGTGATTTCCCCATAATTTGCGGTGAAATGAACTTTCCTTCGATTAACTGAACGATTGTCCATACAATTGCCAGCTTAATCAGCATCAATGGGGATGTAACAAGAGCGATAATGACTGCTGGTGTGATCGCAATAACGGGTCCTAAATAGGGCACCACACTTGTAATCATGGCAAGGAAGCCGAGCAATAAAGCATACTTCATGCCAATAATTAAGAAGCCAATCGTTACCATTGCCCCAATACACATGGATACTAAAATCTGTCCCTGTATGTACGAACTAATTTGCTTGTCCATGTCATGGAAAATGTCAGTTACCTCTTTACGCATACGTGGTGGGCACACTTTCAGCATAAATTTCGGTAATTTTTCGCCCTCTTTTAGTAAATAAAACAGGATGAATGGCACCGTTACAAGTGATAGCACAATACCTGTTAACGTTGAAAGGAAGCCGGTAATACCAGATGCCACACCCTGTGCTACATTGGTCGCCATATCCTTCACTGTTTTTACCATATCCGTTGTGAAGTTATTCAAAACTTCATCAAAATTAAAACTAATTTTATCTAAGTACTCATTAAAACGTGAATGATTTAGGAATTCTACAATGTTTTGTGTAAATGCCATGAAGTACTCTGGGAATTCCTGTGCTAAATTCGTGAACTGATCGCGTAAAAACGGATAGACTAGCACCACAAGTAACGTAATGACACCAATGACCGCAATATAGAGGATTAAAATACCCCATATTCTTGGAATGCGCCATCGTACTAGAATCGCCAGCAATGGGCGTAATAAATAGTAACCAATGACGGCTAGTACCCCTGGTAAAATGACTACTTCAAATAAAACTTGTAGCGGGGTAAAGATAAAGGAAACTTGATTAAACATAAAAATAACACATGCCACCAGTAATAAAATTACCAGTGTAAATAATAGGTTTCTACCACCTAAAAAACGAATAAACTTGGTTGCTAACAGGCTTGAACGCTCTTTTGGTCTCTCTTTTTCCATATATCCACCCCAATCCAAATGCTCTACCTTTATATTACAGGATAATGCTGGTTTTTGCGAAACATCACTCTAGTGAAATACCTAAAAAATCACTTAAAAAGGCTTTGTTTTGCTCCACATCGATGACAATAGAATCGCCCGCATGGCTAAAGTTTTGGAATTGATAGCTACCCTCGATAGGGATGGTTGCTTTCTCAATGTTTACCTTGCCCTTTGATAGCAATTTAAGTACTTGCTGCATTTCCTCAGTAGATGAATAATCTGTTGTGATATAGCCCTGTGCCGCACCAACAAATTTTGGTAAATGCAACATATTCGTAGGCGTTAATAACTCTGTTTTTAATGCCTCAATCACTTTTTGCTGACGTGCAACACGCCCAAAATCTCCTTCTGCATCATGACGGAAACGCGCATAACCTAGTAACTCCTGTCCATTTAAACGATGAACACCTTGCTTTAACTCTACCCCAATATTTTCAGACATGTCCTTTTCAACATCCATTTCCACACCATTTGGCGCTAAAATATCCACTAAGGATTCAAAGTTTTTAAAATCAATTAGTGCATAATGATGAATCGGTAGGCCAAACATATTTGTTAATGTATCCTTTAATAGCTGAACACCGTCTAGGTAGTAAGCTGTATTAAGCTTATAGGATTGATAGCCTGGAATATCCGCGTAAATATCGCGCATAAAGGATACGAGTTTAATGTCGTTGTTTGCTTTATTCCAGGATAATACCATCATTGTATCAGTCCGTGATTTTTCCTCTCCACGTGTATCGACCCCTAAAATCAAATAGTTTTCGATATCCCCTTTGATGCTATCACCAGTAAAATCCTCCTGTGCAACTTTGGTGTCGTTGGCTAGCTCAAGCCCGCTGCGATATTGCATGACCGAATAGCCGACAATCACAATGATACACAATAGTAATAGTGTAAAAAATGCTCTCCCTTTACGTAATCGACGCTTTTTAGGACGTTGGGAGCGTCTCGTATAATCTTGCTCTTCCATAACAACTAACTCCTCTATTTTGATATAGTTAATGTAACGATTGATTAGCTAGAAAGTTTCATTATAAAAAGGATCTATTCCATGTTTTTCTATCTAAACGTTATTTTACACCCATTTGCACAGTTTGGCGTAAAACAATGCTATAATATTTTCACAAAAGAAAGGATGATTCAAATGATAGAAAAAGCGACATTTGCTGGCGGCTGTTTTTGGTGTATGGTCAAGCCATTTGTCGAGTGGGACGGTATACATAAAGTCACTTCAGGCTATATGGGTGGCCACTTAGAAAACCCAACCTATGAAGATGTCAAAAAAGGAACGTCAGGTCATTTAGAAGTAGTCGAAATCGAATTCGACCCTGCTATTTTTAGTTATGAGCAGCTCCTTGATATTTATTGGATGCAAATTGACCCGACGGATGCGTATGGACAGTTCCATGACCGTGGCGAATCCTATACTACAGCAATCTTTACCTATACAGATGAGCAAAAGCAAATCGCAGAGGCCTCGAAAGAAAAGCTTGCCAATAGTGGACGCTTTGATAAACCTATTGTAACCAAAATTCGCGATGCTGAACGCTTTTATCCAGCAGAGGATTATCACCAGGATTATTATAAAAAAGAGACAGCACACTATCAGCAAGACCGTGCCGTTTCTGGGCGTGATACGTTCATTGCGAAGCATTGGGAAAAATAATATAAAAGAGGTGTCTCCAGCTTGTGGGACACCTCTCTTTTATACAATAGCAACAAATTTATTAAACAGAGGCTTCTAAAAACGATTGTAGTGCGTCAAAGAAGCGTTGACCATACTTCTCAAATTTTACTTCGCCTATACCACTCACCTGTCGTAAATCCTCCAGTACAGTTGGTCTCTTATCACATAATTCACGTAACGTTTTATCAGAAAATACAACAAATGGTGGGACCTTTTCCTCGTTGGCAATCTCTTTGCGTAATACCCGTAAGTGTTCAAATAATGGATCATTATCCACCAGCTTCTTCACTGTGACAGCTTCCTTACGCATGACCTGTCGATTGCCAAGCAGCACTTCCTTGCCTTCAGCAGATACATAAATTGTAGGGAATGTACCGTGCTTCACGGCCAGCAAGCCCTCTGCAATTAAAAATTCGATAAAGTTGGAGACATCCTTTGAGGTATATTGTCCTTTTAAAATGCCATAGGTCGATAAACGGGCAAAGCCAAATTCAGCGATCTTTTGATTTTTAGAGCCAATTAGCACCTGTGCCACCATGGTCTTCCCGAATTTTTGTCCCATACGCACAACACAGGCCAGCACCTTTTGCGCATCCTCTGTCACATCTGTCACTGCTCGCCCGTCAATACAGTTACTACAACGCCCACATGGCTCCTCCTCAACTTCTCCAAAATACGCTAAAATCGCATTCTGTAGGCAGCCCTCAGTATGGCAATAATCGACCATTGTTTGTAGTTTAGCTAGCTCCTGTGTAATACGAGCCTCATCCTGTGACTGTTCGATAAGAAAACGCTGTGTTTGAACGTCCCCTGAAGCATACAATAAAATACAAGCACTTGGCAGACCATCTCGACCAGCACGGCCCGCTTCCTGGTAATAGCTCTCCATATTACGAGGCATTTGATAATGCAACACAAAGCGCACATTACTTTTATCAATACCCATACCAAAAGCATTCGTTGCCACCATGATACGTGCCTCATCTTTTAAAAACCGCTCCTGCTCAGCCATTCTTAAATTCTCTGATAGACCTGCATGATATTTCGCAACGTCTTCACCAGAGCGACTCAGCACATCATAAATGGCATCCACAGCTTTTCGAGTAGCTGCATAAATGATGCCCACTTCCTGTTTATTTTGTTGAACATAATTTTTTACATAGCGTTCTTTATTTTCACCAATTAACACCGAAAGTGCCAAATTCTCACGTGAAAAGCCTGTCATGACCGTTGCCTGCTCATCAATCGCTAACAATTGACGAATATCATCACAAACCGTTGGCGTTGCAGTAGCTGTCAGCGCTAAAACAGTGGGTTTTTGGGGCCATAGCGTAAAAAGCTTGTGGATCGAACGATAGCTTGGTCTAAAATCATGCCCCCATTGCGATATACAATGAGCCTCGTCAATCGCAAGTAATGGGACAGATAAATACGACAATGCTTGAAGAAACGTAGTACTTTCCAGTCGTTCAGGTGCAATATAGAGGAGCTTTAAATAACCCGCACTAGCAAGCTGCATGGTTTCATCCACTTCCTGTGCCGTCAGCGTACTATTAATATAGGCTGCTGGAATATTTGCTGTACGTAAAGCCTCCACCTGATCTTGCATCAGTGAAATCAGTGGCGAAATCACGATGGTTAACCCCTCAAGCATTAGCGCTGGAATTTGATAGCAAATGGATTTCCCTCCACCTGTTGGCATGACACAAAGACTTGACTGCCCTCGTAATGTTTGTTCAATAATCTGGGCTTGTCCTTGCCGAAAGGTATCATAGCCAAAATGATGCTGTAGCATTTGTCTAGCTTGCTCCATGCAAAATTCACTCCTTGTTTGTGAGACCAAGTAGCTTGTACTCGCCCTGTTCATTTTTTTCTAACTCATACAACATGTTGGAGTAGGCAAGTGCCTCCTGTCCAGCAGCATTCGTCAGGATATATTCCGTTTTAGCCTGTACGATAAGACGCTGCCCTTCTACGCGAATTGCCTGAATATCCGTGTCTGAGAAATGAATTTTGGCTTGCTTGGAAGCATAATAGGCAACCATACTAGCCAAGGTTTCCTGTATAGCCTCTGTCCCGACAATCGGTTTCAAAACACTTGCATCCTGGGTTGTCACTGCCCCCTTTAAATACTTGTGAAACATATCTAAAAATAGCATAATTTCATCGGTATTATACGCAAATATATTTTCTCCATATTGTTCGATTGCTTGCTGTACAGCTTCTTTATCCCCTTGTTCAATATAGGGGTATAAGTTTTTCGATTGGGAAAGTCGTACACTGGCTGTCATGCCCTCCTCAATCCATTCATCGATGGATGCTTGGAATTCCTTTATAGGCAATATGTATGGCTGCGACGCTCCTTGCTGTTGTCGATTAACATATAATCCGACAATGGCTCCGTTTTCAGCCTCCATGACAGGGCTTCCTAGAGGTATCGATTGTTCCGCTTTTATATAATAAGCCGCTACTTTATCTTGGTATTTTTGAATTGTATAGGGTAAGCCATTCACATAAACAGCCAGTTGATTTAGCTCACCTTCATATAAATTAGGCACTTGCACATCCGCTTGATAGGTTACTCGTAGCAGGGCCATATTATAGGCTGTTGACATGACATGAATAGTCGCTACTACCAGCTTGTCCTGACCAAATTGAACGAGGGCAGTTGGTTTGGATGCCACTAGTGCACCATTCGTTAAAATATACAGTTGATCATCCTGCTGCCTGATAATAATGCCTGCTCCAACACCATGCTCTCCAATCACTTTGACCTCTGGGACAATTTTTTCCTGTTGCTTCGTCACAGCTCCTTCTGATTCTACCTCTGCCTTTTTATTTTGAAACCATCCTGTCCCTATTTGTCTGTCGCAGCCTGCTACAAGAAAAGCTGTCGCTCCTAAAATGAGCACTTTTTTATACATACCTTCACCAAAACTTTCTATTCTACATTCTCTCTTCTCTATCATAATCAAGGACTAGTAATGTTTCAAGTTTACATAATATTATTATTGAATAATTGATATTAGAAAAATGCAGCAACTTCCCTAAAGTCATTTCTTTCTACCCATTAATATTGATGGAAGACAAAATTTGCTGTGAGGATGGAAGGATATTATACCCTCAAAATAATTTTCACATAAAAAGACATGTGCAACCTGACACATGTCTCTTACAATCATTTTTTTCTTAATAGTCCAGTCGTTACTAGAATGCCGAGCATTAATAATACAAAGATCAGATACGTCCATGTATGGTTGCCCGTTAGGTCATAGCAAATGCCTATTAGAGTGGGGATAATGGCACTTACCATAAAGCCACCTGCCAGCACCATAGATGACCAACTGGTGGCCTCCTGATCATTTTTGGCTTCATCAAGAGGCAGCAATAGTCCGATTGGAAATAGCCCGCTTAGCACAATGCCAATTAATAAAACAGCCAGCCATAGGTAAATACCCGCTGTCAGCCAGAGTAGCATAAATCCAATCATGCCGACAAAGCTAAACACTAGTAGCCAGGCCATTCGACTTGGCCATTTTTCCATGAGAATTGGTACCGCCATATTCCCTATCATTTGTACAATAGACATAATTGTTAGCATAGCACTGGATGCCTCTAATGACAGGCCTTTATCCTGCAATAGCGGCGTAAGCCATGACATGATTGAGAAAAAGAGTGATGTTTGTAAACCAAAGTACAGTAAAATTACCCAGGCACGTCTAGATGTCCACGGATTACGGACTTCTTCTGACGTAGTTACTTGTTGGAGCTGCTCGTTGTGTTTGGATGGAATTGCCGCTAGCCAGATAACGAGAGCAATTATAGCAAGGATTGACCACATACCAAGGGCGATTGTCCAGCTATTACTGAAACTCTGATAAAAAGTCACGGTTAAGGCTGCACTTAAAGTAGCCCCTACGCCTATACCGAATGAATAGATACCGACTACTGTCGTAAAACGTTCTGGAAACTTTTTCTTAATATAAGCATTTAGGATAGGACCAATCATTGCAATCGCTAAGCCTGCCGCAAAGCTTGTCACGATGAGCAAGAGATAGCTTGCTTGGAAAAAGCGTAGCCCATTCGCGATTACAAGGATGGCCACTAAAAGGGTGATAGCTGATTTCGTGCCCATTTTTCGCTGAAGCGGGACAGCCAAAGGTGCGAATAATCCCATACAAAAAACGGGGATAGCTGTGAGAAAGCTCATGCTTGTATTCGAGACTTGTAAGGATGTCATGAGGACATTAAAAAGCGGTCCTATTCCCGTGACAGCTGGCCTCATATTAAGAGCGACAAAAAATATACTAATGACCACGAAGGTGAGTGATAATGTCCAATGTTTTTTAACCAATTGTTTGATCCCCTCTGTTATTACGCAGCCTTCATTTATGAAAAGCTTGCATGGATTCCTCTATCCTTTTATCATGTTTTCGATGGTTGGTCAATGATTGGACAGTTTACCTTTACATGGCTAAGGCTTCTTACATATTTTCAGGTGATTCAATACCTAATAAGGCTAATGACTCTTTTAAAACAATAGCAACACTCTGACATAATGCAAGACGGGATGCTTGCTGTTCATCTTCTACTAATATTTTGTACTGTGCATAATATTTATTAAATAAACGTGCCAGTTGTAAGGCATATTTCGCTATTTGGGACGGATCAGCCTGCTCAAAAGCTATAGCTACCGTTTTAGGAAACTGTTCTAGTAATGAAATAATCGGCCAAGCCTGCTCTCCTAAAGATTTGAAGAGCATATCTTGAGTCGGAGCTTTCTTTTTATCTAAAATAGAGCAAATACGTGCATATGTATACTGTACATATGGCCCTGTTTCGCCTTCAAAATTCATCATTTGCTCGATTGAAAATTCAATATCGTTGAGACGATGGGATTTTAAATCATTAAAAATTACCGCTCCAACCCCCACTTGCTTTGCGACTTGCTCTTTGTTAGGTAGAGAAGGGTTTTTCTGCTCCATATTACGCTTTGCAGTCGTTATAGCTTCTGCTAGTACATCTGCTAATAACACCACTTTGCCTTTACGCGTCGACATTTTTTTGCCATCCTTCAGTATCATGCCAAATGACACATGTTGCAGATTCTTTGCCCAAGGATAGCCCATTTTTTCGATGACCTGAAAAAGTTGTTTAAAGTGGAGGGACTGCTCATTGCCAACAACGTAGAACATCTTATGGGGCTGGTAGTGCTGTTGGCGATACAGGGCTGCTGCTAAATCACGCGTCGCATAAAGCGTGGCTCCATCCGTTTTCGTTATTAAACATGGAGGCATCTCCTCCATCTCCACAACATACGCACCTTCTGATTCCACAAGGAGCCCTTTTTCTTTTAATTCTGTTACAACGGACGGCATTTTGTCATTGTAAAAGGCTTCACCTATAAAGGCATCAAAATGAATTCCTAATAGCTCATATATTGTTTGAAATTCTATGAATGACACATCTCGGAACCATTGCCATAATGCCTGCGCCTCTTCATTACCGTCCTCCAATGCTTTAAAGGCGGCACGAGCCTGTTCATTGAGCGTTGGGTCTTGCTCGGCCTCTTCATGAAACTTCACATAAATCTTTAATAACTCCTCTATCGGGGAAGCCGAAATAGCTTGTTTATCACCCCAAAGCTGATAAGCAACAATAAGCTTGCCAAATTGTGTACCCCAGTCCCCTAAATGATTGATACGAATGGCTTGATAGCCATTTTTTTCTGCAATATTTGCTAAGGCATTGCCGATGACTGTTGAACGTAAATGTCCCATCGAGAAAGGCTTGGCGATATTAGGAGAGGAAAAATCCAAGACGACCGTTCCCATCTTTGTTGGCGTAGTACCATATTGTTGCTTGTCGCGCAGAATCTTGCGTAACACCTGTTGCGTCACCTTTTGTTGATCAAGAAAAATATTGACATAGCCACCAACAGCTTGCACACGCTCGATACTGTCATGATTTAATTGACTTGCTATCTGTGCTGCGATACTTTGCGGTGATTTTTTCAACACTTTTGCTAGAGTAAAGCATGGAAAGGCTACGTCCCCTAGCTCCAAGCTTTTGGGTTTTTCTAATAATGACAATATGTCCTCTCCTATTATTTGCTGCTTTAATGTGACTGCTATACTGTCGGCGATTTGTTGATTCATTTTGCTCCTCCTCCTGTTCAAATAAAAAAGCCCTCGCCTCTATAATTAGAGACGAGAGCATGATAATCCCGTGGTACCACTCTAGTTGCCATGTAACATGACCACTTTCCATTGTTAACGAGGTGACGCCCCGCTATTCTCTACTATTTGTTCGAGAATCTTCTCCAAAGTGCGCTTCATTCATGGTTCCTGCATTAGGCTCCCACCGTCCCTAACTCGCTAGCCAGTCATTCCATCAATTACTCTCTTTTTCATCGAATTTTTTTATGATTTTGACATATATTACAGGACTTTCTAATTGGCGTCAACCCTTTTTTACGTTGCCGTTTCAGCAAAAAACGCTCCTCACAAGGAGGAACGTTTTTTTTCTACATAATGAATCACATCAGCCATAATCGCATACATCTCTTTTAATTTTAATTTCTTATTATCAGAGACTTTCTTCGCTACTTTCTCCGTGACAATTCCTTTTTCTACCAATGTATCCCAACTAGTCGCATTGGATTCACCGATGAGGACGTCAGCCAAATATTGAGCTAACTCATCTCGCTCAATAGCTTCATCGCCTTGATTATAAACTTTATTGATGACAATTTCGAGCTGGTCCTTCATTCCTGCTGCACTTTCTCCACCAGCACGTAGCATGCTCTCTTTTAACATTTTAGCAAACTTTATTTTCGTCGCCTTACTGTCTACTTTTAGGTCATTATCATAGCCGCCCACAACAAGGCCGTAATTAATGAGGGTTTGAATGGCTTCATCATACCATTCTCCTTGATATGGATACTCAATTGAAAATGAATCAACATAGGCACCTTGCTTAGCCAATTGCTTGCGTAATGTAGCGATTAATGGTTTATCCTTACTCATGTCTCTAAAGGTTACATCGTGCTTCTGTGCAAGAGCAGCCGCAGTCCCAGCCGCTTCACCTGTCACCATCCCTGTTGGAACAATACGTGCACTACCAGCTGCAAGTGATGAATAACCAGCAGAGCGTCCGACAACCAGTAAGCCATCAATATCCTTCGGTACTAAAGACCGGAAAGGAATAGCATATTGCTTTGGTGCAGCGATCACATAGCCATAATCATGAGGCGTTTGCGCTTGCACATCGACTGGATAAGAAGCAATGCCAATGCTATCCCACTGATCACTATTTTTCCACAGGTCTGCCATTGGTAATTGATACTCTGCCCAAATATGTCTCGTTTCTCGGACGTAGAGTTCTTCTGGATAGCTGACAATTTCAGCCTTTTCAAACCCTGGGAAGTTTGTTTGTAAATATTTTAGAATGTGTAACGTTTCTTTCTTCCCAGCGACAATCGCCGCTTGTTTTGAGGATTCATTCAAGCCATCAATACCAAAAATCTGTAAGGCATTGATGAAATATTCATCATCTACACGAGCTAAGTTTAACCCTCGTAATCTTGTACCCTCTTGTAATGGCTTGTATTCATCATGTAGCTTTGTAAAGCCCCACATCACCGTATGATTTAAATTAGCACCGCCAAATACACCGGAATTAGCCGCTTTTTTGACTTCATCCCAATTGACATTTTTTAAATGTAGCATTAAAGTCACAGCCATACGCTTATCCTTTATGCCAATATCTTCTCCGCCCACAAAGAAAGGAACGCCCGACAAGGCAGCAAAATCAGCATCCTGTGTAGCATCTATGAATGATTTCCCCGTCACAACATATGTACCGTACTCATTTTTTAATTCCACAGACGTTAATTGTTGTTGTTTGACATTTGCTTTCACAACCTCGGTTTGCACGGATAACGTTAAGTTGGGCTCTTCATCGATTAGCTTTTTAAAGGCTGCCTTAGCACCTACAATGCCAAAAGCGTCATTCCCTCTAACAAGCTCATGCCATTCCTTAAATATTCCCTCACTAATCGAGTTGTTATGGCCATCACGAGGAATGTCGAGGAAATTCAGCATACCATATGTAAATAAACCACCTAACTCTTGTCGTTTTTCGACCAGCAATGTTTTCGCACCATTTCGAGCAGCAGCCACAGCCGCAGCCACTCCCTCTGGCTCACCACCGATGACAATAACATCATATTCTTCCTCTATATGTTCAATTGGTTCTGGCTTTTTATACTCATCTACTAATTTATTGTATGCCATAGAGTTTGTTATTTCTTTAATAAAATAGTAGCTACCAAACCCAACTAAAACTACTATTACACAAGTGGCTGTCCATAATAAGCCCTTACCCATAATATACCTCCAATTGTTAAAATTTCCATCGATGTGTTTATTTAATCATCATTCCCGCCACAAGGGCTGAATGTCCTAGTTGAACGCAGGCATAGCATATCATTACCACAAACGAATAATTCTTTAGCTTACAGCATTCTTATATGAAATTATCATCAAGATAAATGAATGAAATCATTTATGAGGATTGTGATGTTTTTCGTCTAACTTTAGCAACATCTATCTAGTATAAATGAAAGAGCCACGAATAGCTGGCATTCAAAACGGGGATGGGCTTGTGGGCACCAGTGATGATTTACTTGATATATAAACAGTCAGAATCATTTTAGACGAAACCTTTGTGAATAAGCAACTAAAATCCCCGTGGTAAATGATGTCATTTTTCTATTCTTTTTCAAAAATAGTTAATCACACTACAATATAGACGCCTCACTCTCAAAGAAAGTTACACCAAATTTAAATTTTTTATTGTATCTTTATTCAGTTTATGTTTAACAAAAAATGTGGAAAGAACGCCAAACCTTGATTTAATAATGTTTATAGACTATGGAACATATTTCATGCTATACTAGAGCCATTGTGAAAAAAGGAGGAACTTGCATGATTCAAGTTAGTAATGTAGGTCTTCGCTATGGCGATCGTAAACTATTTGAAGACGTAAATATAAAATTCACACCAGGCAATTGCTACGGTTTAATTGGGGCAAATGGTGCTGGTAAATCAACATTTTTAAAAATCCTTTCTGGTGAAATCGAAGCGCAGGAAGGAAATGTATCGATGGGTAAGGACGAACGTTTATCTGTCCTGAAACAAAACCACTTCGAATATGATGAGCATACAGTGCTCGACACAGTTATTATGGGGAATAAACGCCTATATGACGTGAAAACAGAAAAAGACGCTATCTATGCAAAGGAAGATTTCTCAGATGAGGATGGCATGCGTGCTGCAGAGTTAGAAGGTGAATTTGCAGAGCTAAACGGTTGGGAAGCTGATTCAGAAGCGGCTACACTATTAAACGGTTTAGGTATCTCCGATGATCTTCATTACATGCTAATGGGCGATCTTGAAGGTTCTGACAAAGTTAAAGTATTACTGGCACAGGCACTGTTTGGTCAGCCTGATGTACTATTACTCGATGAGCCTACCAACCACCTTGACTTAAAGGCAATTCAGTGGCTGGAAGAGTTCCTGATTAACTTTGAGAATACAGTTATTGTTGTATCCCATGACCGTCACTTCTTAAATAAAGTATGTACACATATTGCGGATTTGGACTTCTCTAAAATCCAATTATATGTAGGGAACTATGATTTCTGGTATGAATCTTCTCAATTAGCTCAAAAAATGGCACAAGACCAAAATGCGAAAAAAGAAGAGAAAATTAAAGAATTACAAGCGTTTATCGCACGTTTCTCTGCCAATGCTTCTAAATCGAAGCAAGCAACATCTCGTAAAAAAATGCTGGATAAAATTGAGCTTGATGATATTAAGCCATCAAGCCGTAAATATCCATTCATCAACTTCCAAATCGGCCGTGAAATTGGGAACGATGTCCTAACAGTAGACGGTCTAACAGCAAGTCATGAAGGTGAAACGCTTTTCAAGGACATGCGCTTCTCGATGAACAAAGAAGATAAAATTGTTTTACTTGGTAGCCCAATGGCGAAAACAGCACTTCTTGATATTTTAATGGAAGAAAAAGAAGCGGATGCTGGCACATTTAAATGGGGTGTAACGACATCTCAAAGCTACTTCGAAAACGATCATGACAAGTACTTCGAAGGTTCTGAAAAAACATTAGTAGAATGGTTACGTCAATATTCTCCAGACGATGAAACAGAAAGCTTCCTACGTGGTTTCCTAGGACGTATGCTGTTCTCTGGTGAAGAAGTGAAGAAATCCCCTGCTGTTCTTTCTGGGGGCGAAAAGGTACGTTGTATGCTATCGAAAATGATGCTTGCGACAGCAAATGTTATTTTATTAGATGAACCTACGAACCACCTTGACCTTGAATCTATTCAAGCATTGAACGAGGGCTTAATTCGTTTCAAAGGCGCAATGATTTTCACATCACATGACCATCAGTTCATCCAAACAATTGCTAACCGTGTCATCGAAATCCGTGAAGACGGCTCTATTTTAGATAAGCAGTTAACATATGATGAATTCCTAGAGTGGAAAGATAGCCAAGGCTTAAGCTAAGCTTTACAAAAATCCTCTACCCATAGTGGGTAGAGGATTTTTTTGTCTTTCGTGTTTATATGGTTTTTAAAGGATTAAAAGGATTTTTATTGAATGATATAGTATAGCATTAATGAGGGGGTAATCTTCGTGAAGAAAATTGCAATTATATCAGATATTCATGGGAATAAAACGGCATTAGAGGCCGTATTAAAAGACATTCGCTTAAGAAAGATTGACAGAATTTTTTGTTTAGGTGATTTAATCGGCAAGGGCCCTCAAGGTTCTGCCTGTATAGAACTTATCCAACAGAATTGTGAACAAGTCGTACGAGGCAATTGGGACGTATTTATTCAATCCCCTACTGACAATGATTTTCTCCAATGGTTTAAAGATCGATTAACAGCAAAAGACTATCAATATCTCGGGTCATTACCCTTCCATATTGATCTTGAATTAAATGAACAGCTCATAAGATTTTTCCATGCGTCTCCAAGAAGTGAATTTGAACGTATCCTACCAAATCATCCACTTGAAAAGCGTTTATCTATGTTTGATAATACTGCAGTAACCAATTCAAGCCATTACAAGAAGCATCCTGATATTGTGTTCTATGGCGATATCCATACAACTTTTTTACATACATATAAACAAGGAATTCTTTGTAATGTAGGGAGTGTTGGTAATTCACTTGACCTAACTTCTGCTTCCTATGCCATTCTAGATGGAACACAGTCAAACAATGCCATCCAATTTATTAGAGTAGCATATGACCGAGAGGCTGAGCTAATGATCGCAAAAGAACTAGGTATGCCTCAATTAGATCAGTATTATAATGAAATTATGTTTGCCAACTATCGAAATGCTTAGTACCGTCATAATTAAAAAAGAATCCATTTTCATGCCAACATGGATTCTTTTTTATATTCAACGCTGAAAATACCATTGTAGCGCATTCTTGTAGAGGATTTTATCAGCAGCCTGTTGATCAAATAGCTGTTGAATCAATTCCACATCCCCATAATTAAAAGGTCGTTTAGCTCTTGTAGACGGGCAATCTGTTCCAAACATGAGGGCATCTGGATTAGCATTATAAATCGCTTGTAAAGCATGCTTCACATCCAGCTCCACACGACCAAAGCCAGTCGCCTTGACACGTACTCCCTTATCAACAAGCTTTAATAAATGTGGCAGCCCTTCTTCCGACAACCCTAAATGATCGATGGAGATGGCTGGTAATGCTTCAATTGTCGAGGCTATCTCCGGTATTTCCTTCGCATCGATATATAATTCACTATGCCAGCCCACCAAATCATAAACCCGTCGTGCAAAGGTTTCTAGCTGTGATAAATCCTCTGAGCCACCTCGTCTACTATTAAAGCGTAATGCCCGTACCCCATTGTTATGTAAATGTACAATTTCATCATCCGTGACCGTATTAGGTAATTGCGTTACCCCACAAAACGTGGGACCAAGTTGTTTCAATGCTTTTAAAAGATAGGCTTGGTCAAATCCTTGAAAAGATCCTGATACAATGGCGCCTCCCGCTATCTGGAGACTCACTGTGTCCTTTTGATAATCCTCTACTACATAGCTTGGTGGCGTATAACCTTGATTTTCGATAATCGGAAAATTAAAGTCAATGATA
Source organism: Lysinibacillus sp. BS3 (assembly GCF_039614735.1). Classification (NCBI taxonomy): domain Bacteria; kingdom Bacillati; phylum Bacillota; class Bacilli; order Caryophanales; family Bacillaceae; genus Lysinibacillus; species Lysinibacillus sp. BS3. The sequence continues at coordinate 433,139 of NZ_CP154860.1, forward strand.
TGAAAGTGTGCATCAAAGATTCGCATCATTTATCCCCCTTTTCCTTTGAATTTACCATACTCTAACTATAAGTTATAATACGAATTTCTAGCTATTTCTCATAAGGAAAACTTATTGACTTGCAATAGCTTAAGTTCCCTCTTCTCTTTTCAAGTTGATAAAACAAACATAAAAAATGGTATGAACAATTAAATTCATACCACTCTTTTTAGCTAAGCTAATGCCTTATTCCTCAAATTTTTTAAATGCTAGCACAGCATTATGACCACCAAAGCCAAACCCATTCGATAGCGCAAAGTTAACGTCTTGATGAAGTGCCTCATTAGGAACATAGTTTAAATCACATTCGGGATCTGGTGTTTCATAATTGATGGTTGGTGGAATAATGCCCTCCATTATACTTTTCAATGTAATAATGGCTTCAATTCCACCGGCCGCGCCAAATAGATGTCCTGTCATCGATTTTGTGGAGCTAACCTTTAGTTGATAGGCATGGTCACCAAAAACGTGTTTAATAGCCTTTGTTTCAGATTTATCTCCCTCTGGAGTACTTGTGCCGTGTGCGTTGATATAATCGATAGCTGCCCCATCGATAGCACCCATTTTTAATGCCAGCTTCATGGCATTGGCAGCACCAGTAAAATCAGGAGCTGTAATATGATAAGCATCTGTTGTCACACCATAGCCAACAATCTCACCCAGAATCGTAGCACCCCTTTGTTTGGCGTGTTCATACTCCTCTAGGAATACGATGCCAGCTCCTTCAGACATGACAAAGCCATCCCGCTTGCTATCGAATGGTCGACTGGCCTTTGTTGGCTCTTCATTCCTAGTGGACATGGCTTTCATGCGGGAGAATCCTGCAAAGCTAAGTGGATTGATCGGTGCCTCCGCTCCGCCTGCTAAAATGCCATCCGCATAGCCATGTCGAATCGCTAAGAAAGCTTCTCCAATCGCCTGGTTTCCTGTCGCACAGGCAGAAACAGGTGAAAAGCTTGGTCCTTTAAAGCCCGTTTTGATTGCTAGTATTCCTGCAGCCATATTGCTAATCATCATCGGCACCATAAATGGTGACACCTTCCTAGGCCCTTGATTGAGCATCGCTTGATGATTTTCTAAAATCGTTTCAATGCCCCCAATGCCAGAGCCGATGTAAACGCCTAAACGCTCCTTATCTACCTGTTCCATATTTAAATTGGCTTGTGTCAGAGCTTGCTGGGCAGCGGCAACAGCATATTGCACAAATAGATCATATTTACTGGTTTCTTTTTTATCCATATATAGCGTTGCATCGAAACCCGTACTCGTCCCAGCAATTTGCGTATTAATGCCGCTGAATGCCTCCCCTTGAATTTTTTGAATCCCTGATTTTCCTGCCTTAATATTCTCCCATAAGGCTGATACCGAATTACCTAACGGGGAAACAACACCATATCCAGTAACAACGACTCTTCGTACCATGCACATCGCTCCTTCTCGTATCATGTCTTACTTTAACAGTTCCTTTAATTGCTCCAGCATCTTTTGAAAGAACGCTTCTCCTACAACACGTTTATATTGTAATGCCCCTTTCGTACTTGAAATAAGTAATACAGCTAGAGCCTCCAAATCATTAGTAGCTTGGAGTGCGCCCTGTTGTTTAGCATCTTTCAATAGCTCAACAAAGACATCGATTTCCATTTGACTAAGCTGCTGAAGCTTTTCTTGCATTGGTTGCGGTAATTCTTGATAATCCGCCTGTAAAGCTGATATAGGGCAAATGCTGTCTTGCTCTAGAAATTTTATTCGCTGCGTAATAAAAGCAAATGGCTTTTCCTCAGCTGGCAAAGTGGACTCCTTCATCAATGTAAAAGTATTCTCTAATCCTTGTTGAATTCTTTCGCAAACAGCAATCCCTAAGTCTCCCTTCTTCTCGAAATGATAGTGAATACTGGCTTTCGTGACGCCAAGCTCCTTTGCTAAATGCTCATAACTAAATGATGTGAATCCTTTTTCCTGAATATTTTTCAATGTTAATTCTATAATTTGCATTTTTCTATTTGTCATGGCTTTATACTAACTTACTAGTAGGTAAGTGTCAATCTAAAAAATGCAGCAGATAAACAATTTATCTGCTGCTCGCGTGATTATTGCATTTCCTTTGTTGGTCCCATCACGCCAGGTACTGGTAAACCTGCTTGACGTAGTAGGACCGTCATTTGTCCACGATGATGTGTTTGATGGTCAATTAATACACGTAATAAAGCCCCTTTTGGCATCGGCGCTTTAAAGCCTGTTACTACCTCTAGTAACTCTTCATTCGAAAGCTTAGCCACTTCCTCTTTAATACCATTTGCTACGCTTTCATAGGCTGTCACGATCTCAGCCGCAGTCGTTGGCACAGGATCTTCTTGGCGAATCATTGGTACTTTTAAGCCTGCTAGATAGCTAAAATAACCTGCTGCTCCAACTAAATGCCAGCCTAACCAACCAAGTGTACTATGACCCTCTACAATACTTTGCTGAAGCTTGTCATCTGTTAAAGCCTGTAATACCTGTAGTGTCCCGTTTGATGCATTTGACCATTCTTGTAAGAAATCATCTACATGTCTATACATGTCTTTGCCCCCCATTTTTTCACTTCATTTCTATCATAGATAATTTTCCATGCTGTTACAAGTTTTCATTAAATAGTTTACATAATAATATTATTTATACAATCTCATATTATTCGTATAACACTCCTCGTTCACGTATAATGAAAGAAAATAGCGAAGGAGTGTGCCCATGAGATACCCTGTTCTAGTACTTTCTGTAGTATTTTTGCTGGCTGGCTGTCGTGAAGAAGTTCAGGAAGAGCCTGTGCCAGCTCCAACACCATCTGTGGAAGACAAGCAAGCAGTGGAACAAGATCAAACGTCACTTCTCTCCTATTTTCCACCTGATGGATCTGTTGCTTCTTTTCAAGGGGAAGGAAATGAATTTGCTAGCTTCACACTAAAAACTACCTACCTCGATACACAGCATATCGTACAAATAGAGAATAATGGTGGTGTGACACTATTAAAAATCTACCGCATAACGGATACAAGTATTGATCTTGTCTATCGAGAACCTGTTGACAGTAATCCAAGCATGCCAAGTGCAGCTGAGGCAGCATCTTATCCTGTACTGGAAACCGTACTTCAAAAGCCTTTACAAGTCGGGACAAGCTTTCAAGGTTGGACCATTGAATCAACGACCGCTACTGTTGATACTGGTACAACGGTCTATCAAGATGTCATCCAGCTAAGTCGCTCTGAAGATCAAATGACCACAACCAAATATTTTGCAAAGGACATTGGTCTAATTCGCAAAGAGGATACGATGGAAACAGAGCAAGATGAGCCATTTGTTGTGACATCAACCTTGCAAAAAATAGAATAATTGAAAGAAAACAGGCGTCCTGCTTGGGCGTCTGTTTTTTAGCAAAGGAGGCCAATCAATGAGTGATATACATAATGCAACACCAAAGCAAGATGAATTAACGGAAGAAGAATTAATTGAACTTGTACTCGAGGAACAGCAAAAAGCCTTAGCACAGGCGCGAGAAGAACGCATTTATGGAAAAAAGCCCAAAAAACAAAAGCCTCTTGTACGCTGGATCGTGTGGGGTATGGCACTAGTGCTGTTTTTCAATACATTTGCCCTCATTTTTCAAATCTACTCCATACCTGCGCTTGAATTTATCAAGGTTTCAACGCGGCTCTCTGCACAAGAAGATATACAAACCTATAAAAAGGCAGTCGTTGAAATTTCTACAGGCTCCAGTAAAGGCACTGGTTTTGCCATCTCACCAGATGGTCTGATTGTCACCAACGCCCATGTTGTCGAACATGCCACAACATTATCAGTTGTCTTTCCTGATGAGGGACTGATGGAAGCAACATTAATCGAGAGCTATCCAGCCGTAGATTTAGCCTTTGTACAGGTGCAAGCTGAGCAACTTCCCTATCTACCTCTTGCAGAAGATCCACCTTACACTGTTAATGAACATGTCTATTTTATTGGAAATCCACTTGCTTTCACCGGCATCGCTAATGAAGGAACATTGCTAGACGCCATTCAATTAGAAGATTGGCAGGAGCCAGTTAGGATGCTAAAAGCTCCTGTTTATCGTGGCAATAGTGGTAGCCCTGTAATCGATCAACATGGTGAGGTCATTGGGGTTATCTTTGCCACGATGAAATATGAGCCCATTGGAAATGTTGGCCTATTTGTTCCTGTACAACAACTCCGAAATTTATTAGAAGAGCAATAAAAAATGAACCTGTAATAAGCAGGTTCATTTTTTATAAGGTGTCTTAGATTTACATAATATTATTATTTATCTTTACTTTCTTGCTTGACGAACTGAGCAATTGGCGATTTTACAGGAATTTTACTGACAACCTCATCACTCACTTCTGCAACCTTTTGTAGCACATGTAAAAGCTTGTCATCCCCTGTCCAATGCTTTTCCACTACATCTGGACCCAACTTATTAATAATGGTATTTACCACAAAAGTTGCTAGTACAACATCATCTAAATAGCCACCAAAACCTAGCAGTCCTTCTGGCATTAAATCCATCGGTAATACAAAATACGCAATGGATGCCCCAATTAATGCACGACTCTTTTTATCTACACCCGCATCGGTTACTGTTTTAATTAACAAATGAAATAAATCAGGCACAAACATTAAATACGGAGTAAACTTGTTACTTTTTCCCTTTTTCGACCCAAGGAAAGCTACTAATTTTGTACGTAGTTTCTGATAAAAATCCTGTTGCTCCTGTTCTTCAGGCAATTTTTCTTCATTATCCACATTCATCTGCCTCCTTCTTTACAGCGATGCGCTATTTTGGCGGGGCTACCCTCCATTTTATGGGGTTATCCGCTACTTTTGTGCAGCTATCCTCCAGTTTCACATGGCTATCCGCTACTTTTATAGCGCTATCCTTTACTTTTGCATGGCTATCCGCCACTACTATATATTTAACCTAAAATAGGATTTGTAATCCTTAAACTTGCAAATGATACAAAAAAGACATCCTATTTACATAGGATGTCTTGGGTTTAACGAAAGTAATTTTAATTACTGAGAATTAAAGTTTAGTTACGTTAGCAGCTTGTGGTCCGCGGTTGCCATCTACAACTTCGAATTCCACTTTTTGACCTTCGTCAAGAGTTTTGAAACCTTCGCCTTGGATAGCTGAGAAGTGTACGAATACGTCGTTTTCACCTTCAACTTCGATGAATCCAAAACCTTTTTCTGAGTTAAACCATTTTACTGTACCTTGTTTCATTTAAGAAAACCTCCAAAAAATAAAAGTGAACAATATGTAATTTCTTCAGCGATTGAAAAAAATTCACATATTACAAAGAGTACCGAACTAACGCGATCACTTTTTGTAATATGTGAATTCATGTTTCCGGTGAAGCAATTAAATTGTTAAGTTAAGTATAACTGCCATCCATAATTTTGTCAAATAAAGAAAAAATCTTTTTTACTTTTTTTCAAAATTTTTTTACTTCTCTTCTATTTTACACGCAATTATCCCATGATATACTTGTGCATCATCATCGCAAGCCTCACAGTAAAAGCTTTCATCCTCAGACCAAAAAGCCCAATACTGCTCCTCTTTCGCTGCCTCATTATCGTAAGAGGAACGAAAATGCGCTAATTTTTGCTGTAATGCACGTTCAAAGAGCTCCTTCGTGTCAAATGTATCTTCAGTTTGAATATAAGCTTCCCAGCCTTCAAATTTCCACCAAGGCTCATAGTCCGCTTTCATGTAAATAATTGTATACATATTTGCCCATTCCTTGCTGTCATAAGATAGTTTCATTTTAGCAAACACAACTGAAATGTCTATTAAAACCACCTGAATTATGCTATTATTACCTTATTATACATACTTTTTGGAGGTATTTTTATGTTTTCAAGTATTCGACCTAAAGCAGAGCTAGAAGAACTACTCAAACGTGGTACAGATTTACATGCAACAGGCCGATTTTACCAAACACTGGCATTCAATCATTTCACTTCACAAGATGAGGAGCACTTAAAGGCACTCTATCAAAAGCTCAAAGACATTACTCCTTCCATGAATGCCATTTTTCATCATTATTTAAGCGAGATATCCCCTACCTCTCAATTAATCATTAGTGAAGAAAATATTAATCAATACTTAACACAGTTTTTCTTAGCAACTCGTGATGATCATTATGTAGATGAAACTGTAAAATTTTTCAATTTATTCCGCAAGCATCAATACGAGCCTGGTAAATTAATTGTTGTCTTCAACCAATTTGCCTTCTATATTACTACATATATTTTATACAATTTTGGTATCAAGCCAAATAAAGCATTTCAATATATGAAATCATTCCAATCCGCTGTCAATGTCGATCAAGAATTATTAGTGGAAGTGTTAACTGAACGCATTATTGAAAATGTGGTAGGAGAAGTATCTTCTTTAATGGATGTCAATGCCAAAATTATGTACATGAAAGATTTAGTTTTTAGCCTAGATAAGCAAAATGAAGAGATTCAATCCTCTACTGCTGCAACAGAACAGATTGCAGCTTCTATCAATGAGGTTGCACGCATGTCTTCTCATATATCAGAGAAAACAACTGAATCTGTTGACCATGCTACAAAAGGTAAAAACGCTATTGAGCATGCCCTATCGGAGATTTTTAAAACAGAGGAGACCTTTACATCCATTGTTGACTCATTTTCAGAATTACAAAAAAGGGTAAATGATATTGAACAGGTTGTCACATTAATCAATCAAATCGCCGATCAAACGAATCTACTCGCACTTAATGCCTCCATTGAAGCAGCGCGTGCAGGTGAACATGGGAAAGGCTTTGCGGTCGTTGCACAGGAAGTACGAAAGCTTGCTGAAAACACGGTAGCTGCGCTAAGTGAAGTATCCGCAAATGTTCATCATTTAAAGAGTTATTCGAATGATGTTTCTAACTCAATTACAGATACGACAGCTATTATTAAAGAAGCAACCGTTGAAGCAAAAGATTCGTTACCATTATTAAATGCCATTGTTCAAGCGATTGAGGGTATTAATTTAGATGTGACAAATACGGCTGCCATTTCCCAGGAACAAGCAGCCGCGATTGATGAAGTTTCAGCAAGAATGATCGAAATTTCAAGCTTGCAGGAAGATATTCGTGATTATAGTCATAATACATCCAGCGATATTCATTTATTAGGGAAAGAAATTAACCGTTTCCGTAATGATCTTATTGCTAACAATAATGTACAGCTTTCATCTATTGCCCTACTACAATTATCGAAGGCGGATCATATTTTATGGAAATGGCGCATTTATAACATGTTCCTTGGCCTAGAAAACGTTGATCCAAGCGATGTTTCTTCTCATAGAGACTGTCGACTTGGCAAATGGTACACTGCGCCTCGTACAGTCGAACGTTTCGGTCATTTACAGGACTATCATGAATTAGATGGCTATCATTTACGCGTCCATGAATCAGCGAAGCTTGCGGCTGAAGCCCATAAAGCGGGTCATATCGAACAAGCTGATGTTCATCTAAAAGAAGTCGATGAGGCATCTAAGCATGTACTTTATCACATTAATAACTTAATTGCCTATTTAGAAAAAGAACGTGTCATGCAATAAAAGGAGAGGTTCGCCCCTCTCCTCTATTAAGTAGGAGGTATTCCCTTGAACAAACGAGCAAGTATAAAATTTTTTGGTGATGTCTATGGCACAGGCTACCGATTCTTCATCAAGCAAAAAGCTATTGAATTAGGGTTAAAAGGATACTGTCGATTGAATGACGCAGAGCAAATTGAAGTGGAAGTGGAGGGCTCAGAAAAGGCACTCAATGAATTTCTCCTTTTTGTCCAAAAAGGCGTTAGTCCCCAAGCCAATTCCAATTCATTTTCTTTAGAATTATACGATGATTTAAAAGGCTATATACGTATGGAGTCAGACATTGTTTAATGTCTGGCTTTTTTGTAGTGTTGTTTTAGAGAGGGGTTCAACAATTTTTAATCTTAACACTGCATTTTGTCATATAGGAAGTATGATAAAATTATCGAAAAATATTTGGGAGTGATTATAATGAAATTTACTTGTCCTTGTTGCGGATATAAGACAATGAAAGGAAAACCACCAGGTACATACGAGATATGTGAAATTTGTTTTTGGGAAGATGACGGCGTTCAATTTTATGATTATGACTTTGGAGGTGGAGCTAATACGCTATCCTTAAGGCAAGCACAGAAAAATTTTAATATATTTGGTGCATGCGAAGAACGATGTATTGCGTTTGTAAGAAAACCAAACGAAAAAGACGAAAAAGATTCAAATTGGAAGCCGTTTTTCTAGAGAGCTGACACTGGGCTATGGGTTCTTTGAATGATGCCTCCTCTCCTATTTATTGAAATCAAAAAAGTCATGCTCTTAAGAACATGACCTATCATCATTTTTTGATTTTTATTTTTTGAATGGCAGCAACTAATATTGATTCATCAGTGATTTTCACATATTGATTTTTAGATTCCTTCATATAGCCTTCTTTGTTTAAATAGGCTTTTAATTTTGATTTTTTCTCAAAGACTTTTTCTTTCACTTTCTGTTCACTTACTGGTTCATCCATATTTTTTGTAATAGACACCAGAAAAATTTTCGTCATCCTATATCCCCCTTTGTATCAGTTACGAATTCATTTGGAAAAAGTTTCATACAAGACTCATTCATTTTGGATGAAGATGCTCTTCTTAGAGAATAAACCTCTCCTTTTCGAGTTGGAGCCGCTCATGGATCTCACTTAACCGCTCGCTTTGAGGCAGAAGCCGCTCTTGAATCAAATTACGCTCCTCTATTCAGGGACCAAGATGCAAAAAATCCTCATTCCCATGTCAGAATGGCTCCTTAGGATAGCAAAACCGACTTATTCATCGAAACAACTCACTTATTCTATGTATTATCATTGAGAAAGTTCACAAATAGCAGTAAAATTTATGTAAGGGATTAATTTTCAATGAAACTTTATGTCGATTATTTCGTATAAGAAGATAGACATATTGAAAAGCAAGGAGGATGAAACAATGCTTAGTGTCGGACAGTTTTTCTCTAGACATAGTACCAGCTTTCTTATTTCGCTCACAACTGTTTCTATCGCAGCAATTGCGGCAAATCCTGGATTCTTCCTTGGTGGTTTACTGTTTGCGGGTTCCTATGCGACGAGTACAGCGTTGCTGAAACATAGACAAAAAAAGAAAGTCATGCAAATAGCAGGCATCACAAAAGAAGAATTCAAACACATTGAAACACAAGTATTAACAGCTAATAAGCATATTCAAACATTGAGTCAAAACTATTTACGTGTACGTTCTGTTTCAGCGTTTAAACAACTACTTGAAATGACGCGTATCTCCAAAAATATCGTCAAAATCGTCAAGACAGACCCACGTAAATTTTATAATGTGGAACCATTTTTCTATGCACACTTACCTTCTGCTGTAGAATTAACGGATAAATATACAATGCTTTCCAAGCAGCCAGTGAAGGATAAGGAAATTCAATTAACTTTATCCAAAACACGTGAAACCCTAACTGATTTGAATGACACAATTCAAATTGATTTGAAGGATGCGCTTGCAAATGATATCGATCATCTGCAAATGGAGATTGAATTCGCAAATCGTTCCAATCTTAGACGTAGAGAACAATTGGACTGGCGAGGCGATGATAAATGACAGCAAACGAACACGCATTTCAACTAAATACCATACCAGGGCTTTCTCCACTAGTCCAATCCTATTTAGAAACAACTCCGCAAAACGAGGCGATGGCGACTTATGAAACGCTATCGCCTCTTGCACAAAGTCGTGCATTACTGTATGCCAGTCAAATCAATTTGACTGATTTTGAATCATTGCTGTCCCTTGGGCAAGATTCACAGCGAGCTCTGTCTCAATTTGCCGACCGCATGCTTGCTCAAGTAAAGCAAAAGGATGTCACTAAAATTGGTCAAATGCTGGATTCTTTAATGCAGACGTTAGATCGAGTAGATCCGACTGCTTTGGAACCAAAAAAGCAAACCTTTTTCAAAAAAATCTTTGGCAAAACCGAGCCTAATGTGAAGCAAACACTCACAGAATTTGAACGTATTAGTATACAGGTGGAACGCATTGGCGTTCAGCTAGAACGTGCACAGCTTCAGCTGATAAAAGATGTTGAAAACTTAGAGGCGCTTTATGCCCATAATCGAGGATTTTTTGAGGAATTGGCAACGGCGATTGCCGCAGGTCAAATGAAAAAGCAGCAAGCCATTGAGGTAGAGCTACCTGCACAAATAACGAGTGTCCAAGCTACCAAACAGCCACTTGCGATCCAGCAATTAAATGACTTTGCTGCTCAAATCGAAAGACTCGATCAACGTATTTATGATTTACAAGTATCACAGCAAGTCGCTCTGCAAACAGCTCCTCAAATCCGTATGATTCAGCAGGCCAATCAAACATTAGCTGAAAAAATTGAGTTTTCTATCGTTACCTTGATTCCGCTCTGGAAAAACCAACTGGCGATGATGCTATCGATGCATATGGATCATCATTATGCACGTTTAGAGGAGCGATTATCAAGGGCTCATGATCGCTTCTCAAGTCCCACGTTTGAACAGCAAGTTTCGAAGTTTAAAGAAACACAGCAAGAGCTGCAAACAGCAATTAAAGATGTCTTTGCCCTGCATACCGCAACTGAACAAGAGAAACAACAGCTACAGGATGTGGCGGGTGCTAGCAGCTATCAGCGAGATTAACAAAAAAATGGGTGGCTCAGCAAATGTTCTGAACCACCCTGTTTGTTTTTATTCAAAATAATCTTTATAGTAGCCACCGACATTACCTGTGTTGTCGATGATAAAAACGAACTCTTCTGTTTCATTTTTCACTTCATACTCTTTTCCTACTGTTAATACGTTTGATACTAAGTATTTCGATGCATTTGTATGTTTGCAAGTAACCGTTCGTAATGTTGGCGCATCTTTCCATTTTAAATGTAACATATTCTCTCTACCTCTCTTTACTAGCAAAAGCTAATGTCTATTGCTTATTTTATAATATTTTTGGTCTTTTGTGGAGAAAAAAGAAATACTATACCTATTCTATCCAAAAAAAATGAATATTTGAGGTGTTATGATGAGTTTTGGTGGTGTACCGCAATGGTTTTTTATCATTGCTGTAGCATTCGCAATCTGCTTTGTACTTTATGCAGAATGGAATTCTAGAAAATAAGTGAGTCCAACAGGTTGGACTCACTTTTTTGTGCTTATTTTAATGTACGCTTTAAAAATTCCTTCGTACGTTCATGTTGTGGATTGACTAATACTTGTGCTGGAGGGCCTTCTTCCACAATTACACCTTTATCCATAAAGACAACACGATCTGCTACTTCTTTGGCAAATTCCATCTCATGTGTCACGATGAGCATCGTATTGCCCTCGTTTGCTAGCTGACGCATTACCTTTAATACCTCACCCACCATTTCTGGGTCTAATGCGGATGTTGGCTCATCGAATAGCATTACATCAGGATTCATTGATAAGGCACGAGCGATGGCCACACGCTGCTTTTGTCCACCTGAGAGTTGACGGGGCTTGGCATTCACATATTGATCCATGCCAACGATTTTCAAGTATTTAAGCGCCGTTTCTTCTGCTTCTTTTTTCGAACGTTTTAACACTTTGATTTGGCCCACCGTGCAATTACTTATGACATTGTGGTTGTTAAATAAATTGAACTGCTGGAACACCATGCCTAAATGTGTGCGATATTCTTGAATATTGTGCTTTTCATCTAGGATGTCTTCCCCTTTATAAATAATTTGACCGCCACTTGGCGTTTCTAATAAATTTATGCAACGAAGCAATGTGGATTTACCAGAGCCAGAGGAGCCAATTAAACAAACTACCTCTCCTTTTTCCACTTGGAAATTCACATCTTTTAACACTTGGTTACGTCCAAATGATTTACTTAAATGCTCGATTTTAATGACTGCCATTTGTGCGTCCCCCTATACGGCTTCTTTTTGTTCTTTTTGATAGGCATCAGGACCATCTAGACGTTTTTCAACATACAGAAGGATGCGAGATGCGGTAAATGTCATGATGAAATAAAGAACACATGCAACGAAGAATGATTCGAAATAACGGAAGTTGTTACCCGAAATTGATTTTGTTTGGAAGAATAATTCCGTTACTCCAATGACATTTAATACGGCTGTATCTTTAATATTCATGATTAATTGGTTACCTGTCGCTGGTAAAACATTACGCGCTACTTGTGGTAAGACAACATGAAGCATAATTTGGAAGTGATTCATGCCAATTGCTGATGCTGCCTCGTATTGACCATTATCAATGGATACAATACCGCCACGAACAATTTCTGCCATATAGGCCCCTGTATTGAGGGAAACGACTAAAATACCTGCTGTAATAAAGTGCATATCGATACCGAATGCGATATCTAATCCGTAGTAGACAACCATAGCTTGTACAATCATTGGTGTACCACGGAAAAATTCAACATAGCATGTTAGTATAAAATTAATGAGCTTTAAGCTATAAAATTTCACACCTTTTTTACGAACTGGAATCGTATGCATAATTCCGATGAAAAATCCGATAAATGCACCAATAATTGTACTAATACTCGAAATCAGTAACGTATAATACGCACCTCGTAAAAACATTTGCCAGTTGTTTTCAATAATTGAAAGTATCCATTCAAGACTCATGATGTTCCTCCTAACAATGTCATCTTGCTCGCTTATTTCTTTTGTGTCCTAGCTCTTTCTACCATTCTATGATTTGTCACGCTAGGACATTATCATTATGTAGAGAGGTTCTCATTTTGATAATGATGAAATGATCATGCACGGACTAATTGCTAGTCCGTGCCATGTCATTATTGTGCTGCGGGTTGTTGAGAAATAGCTTCTTCCATAATCGCTTGACGATCATCTTCTGAAATGCCTTTTAGGATTTCATTGATTTTTTCACGATTTGCATCATCTTTACGTAAGCCTACAGCAATTGAAGTATTTGATAGGTCTGTATCAAAGCCTTCTTCAAATGCTACATATGTGAATTTATCGTTGGCAGCAGAAGCGGAAATGCCCTCTGGACGTTCAGCTACATAGCCATCAATTTTACCTGCTTCTAACGCCACACGCATTGCTGGGAAGCTCTCCATTGCTGTTTGCTTTTCTACGCCTTTAATTTGATCGATAACTGTGTAGTTTGATGTATTTAATTGTGATGTAATTTTAGCACCTGAGAAGTCTTGAATCGATTTTGCGCCTTCATATTTGCTACCTTTTTTAATAACCATAACAAAATCAGAAGTATAATAGTTTTCTGTAAAATCAATTGTTTTCTTACGTTCTTCTGTTGGTGACATACCTGCAATAATTGCATCAATTTTGTTTGATTGTAGCGCTGGAACTAAACCGTCCCACTCCATTTTAACAATGACTAACTCTTTGCCTAGACCTTCAGCGATTTTCTTTGCCATTTGTACATCATAGCCACCTGCATACTCTGCATTATCCGCAATTTTCACTGCACCATTTGCATCGTCTTGCTGTGTCCAGTTGAACGGTGGGTAGCCAGCCTCCATTCCAATTCGGAATTCACCGCCACCTTCTTCTTTGTCAGTTCCAGCATCACTTGAACCGCCCTCTTTTTTGTCACTTGTGCCACATGCAGCTAGCACAATTGCCGTCATGATAGAGATCATTACTAACAACCATTTTCTTTTCATGAAAAACTCCCCTTTTCTGTAAAAAAATAAGACAACTGTACTAAAAAAGACCTAAGTTTATTGAACTTAGGTCTTACCTTTTATGACAGTTGCCCAAATCCTCACTATAATTTCCATGTTTCCGAGATAGCACAACCTAGTAAATCTGGAAATCCATTTACTAGGACAGTCCTGCACTTATTCACTGCAGACCCAGTATAAAAGTACGAGCTCCTTTTATACTTCGGCGATATTTCCTTCTTCATTGCGTCTTCGCTTGCTTTTACTCAACAATGAACTAATAAATACCGCGCCTCTACCTCACTGGTAACAATTCGTGAGGTTTGTTTATTTAATTGATATTTAGATACTACTATAAAACTAATATGTTCGTCAAGACGATTTTAACATTTTTCTGACTAATGACAATATTAGGATATTGTGCGTTCTGCTTCCACTTTAAATCGTTGAACTTTTGTTGATATTTCTGAAAATTACAACAAATATTTATTATAGAGTATGTTCTACATATGAGAAAAGTTGCGTTTTTTTCTTTCTTTGCTCCTCTAAACGATGTAACATTCGTACTCTTTCAAGCATAGAATCGGTCAATACCTTTCGTCATACAAAAAAACCCTGCTGAACAGTGTTCGCAGGGTTTAATGGGATTATGAATTTAATAATAAATCTTCAGGATTTTCGATTAATTCTTTAACTGTTTTTAAGAATCCTACAGAATCTTTACCATCGATGATACGGTGATCGTATGAAAGTGCTACATACATCATTGGACGGATTTGAACTTCACCATTTACTGCAACTGGACGGTTTACAATTGAGTGCATACCTAAAATACCAGCTTGTGTACCGTTCATAATTGGTGTTGACATTAATGAACCGAATACACCACCATTTGTGATTGTGAATGATCCACCAGCCATGTCATTTAAGCCTAATTTTTTATCACGAGCTTTTGTCGCTAAGTTAGCAATATCTTTTTCGATTTCTGCAAAGTTTTTGCTATTAGCATCGCGTACAACTGGTACGACTAAACCTTCTTCAGTCGATACAGCAATACCGATATCAAAGAAGTTATTTAAATGAATCTCATCGCCAGAGATTTGAGCGTTTACGTATGGGTATTTTTTCAGTGCTGCAACAACAGCTTTAGTGAAGAATGACATGAAACCAAGTTTGATGTCGTTTGCTTTTACAAACTCTTCTTGTTTACGTTTACGAAGTGCCATGATGTTTGTCATGTCAATTTCGTTGAATGTTGTTAACATTGCTGTTGATTGTTTAACTTCTAATAAACGTTTTGCAATTGTTTGGCGACGACGGCTCATTTTTTCAATTGTTACACGGTCAGAATTAGCTGCTGGTGTGAATACTACTGGGCCACCTGAAGTTGCTACGGATGTAGGTGCTGCTGCTACAGCTGGTGCTGTACCATGAGCTGCTACATCTTGTACACGTACACGTCCTTGTGGATCTACTGGAGATACCGCTGCAAGGTCAATACCTTTTTCACGTGCAAGACGACGTGCTGCTGGAGATGCAACTACACGCTCACCAGAAGTTTCTTCTACTACTGGAGCTGCTGCAACTGGTGCAGGTGCTGCTTGTGGCGCTGCTGGTGCAGGTGCTGCCTCAGTTGGTGCTGCCGCTGCTGGAGCTGCTGCTGCTGGAGCTGCTGCTGCGCCTTCGCCTGCTTCTACTACTGCGATAACTTGACCAACTAGTACAGTATCGCCTTCTTCAGCTAAAATTTGTGTTAATACACCTGCTTCTTCAGAAATGATCTCAGCGTTTACTTTATCTGTTTCAAGTTCAACGATGAATTCACCTTTTTCAACGCGATCGCCCACTTTTTTTACCCACTGTGCGATACTACCTTCTGTAATCGATTCTGCTAATTCAGGGACTTTAATTTCAGCCACTTTCATTTCCTCCTTTGATTAACGTGCATGACGCACATAGAAGGGCTACTGCTTAAGGGCAAGTAGCCCGGTTTCAAAAATTGATATATGTTATTTAACCTTTACTGGCTCAGCAACCGCTTCTTCAATAAGAGCTGCTTGTGCTGCTTTATGAGAATCTGCATCCCCTTCAGAAGTTGAGCTCATTGCAGGACGGCCTACATAGCGAAGTTTTTTACCTTCTGAAAGTTCATATAATGTTTCTAATGCATAATTCCATGAGCCTTGGTTTTTAGGTTCTTCTTGTACCCAAACAATCTCTTTTGCATTAGGATACTTAGCAATGATACCAGCAACTTGCTCTTTTGGGAATGGGTAAAGTTGTTCTACACGAATAATGTGTAGGTGATCGAAGCCTTCGCCGTCTTTCACGCGCTCTGCTAAGTCGATCATCACTTTACCTGTACCTAAAACGATACGCTCTACAGCTTCTGGTTTAGCCCCTAAGCCTGGTTGTTCAATCACTTCTTGGAATGAACCATTTGCTAATTGCTCAGCATTCGCCGCAGCTAATGGGTGACGTAATAATGATTTTGGTGATACGACTACAAGTGGACGTACTCCTTCTGTACCTAATAATGCTGCTTGACGGCGTAATAAGTGGTAGTAGTTTCCTGCATTTGAACAGTTCGCTACAAACCAGTTATTTTCAGCTGACATTTGTAAATAGCGTTCCATACGGCTTGAAGAGTGCTCTGGACCTTGACCTTCATAACCATGAGGTAAAAGGATAACTAGACCAGATTTTTGACCCCATTTTGAGCGTGCCCCTGAAATAAAGTTATCAAACATCACTTGTGCCATATTCGCAAAGTCACCGAATTGTGCTTCCCATACTGTTAGTACATGGCTATTTTCTAGGTTGTAACCATACTCAAAGCCTACCACCCCAGCTTCAGTCAGTGGAGAGTTGTATACTGTAAAGGATGCGTTCGCACCAGAAATATGGTGTAGTGGTGTGAAGACATTGCCATTGTTTTTATCATGCAGTACTAAGTGACGTTGAGAGAATGTACCACGTTGTGCATCTTGACCTGTAAAGCGTACTGGTGTTCCATCTTGAATAATCGTTGCATACGCTAAAGTTTCAGCATGACCCCAGTCAACTTTTGCAGACGCATAAGCATCACGGCGTTTTTCTAAGATTTTACCAAGCTTTTTCTGTGGTTCGAAGTTTTCTTCAAACACTAAAAGCTCTTCATTGATTTTTTCTAAACGTTCCGCACCTACTGCTGTATCAATTTGTGGGAACTCTACTTTTAATTCTTCTGGCATTTCTAAATGATGATGATCATCTTTTTCTGCCATTTCTTTGACGTGGTCATAGGCTGCTTGCATTTCTGCATAGATAGCTGTATCTAGTGCAGCTACATCATCAGCAGTTACAAGACCTTCTGCCACTAATTGTGCACCATATAATGCACGCACTGTTTCATGTTTAGACACTAATTTGTATGTTTCTGGGTTTGTCACTGTTGGGTCATCTGTTTCATTATGACCATGGCGACGGTAACCTACTAAGTCCACAATAATGTCTTTGCCAAATGTTTGACGGTAGTTTGCCGCAAAACGTCCAACTTGCACTACTGCCTCTGGGCTATCTGCGTTGACATGGATTACTGGTACTTCATAGCCTTTTGCAGGATCAGAAGAATACACAGAAGAACGAGAATCATAATGTTCTGTTGTGAATCCAATCATATTGTTTGCGATAATATGGATTGTTCCCCCTGTTGTAAAGCCTTCTGTTTTAGCGAAGTTTAACACTTCTGTTACAATCCCTTGACCTGGGAATGCAGCATCACCGTGTACAAGAATGCCTAAGCCCTTTGTACGGTCAAAAATAGGTTGCCCTGGTTTAGATGTATCATCTTGTGTTGCACGAGTAGCACCAAGTACTACTGGATTGCCCACTTCTAAGTGAGATGGGTTGTAAGCCAATTTCACATTCATACCGGATTCACGGTTGTAAGAAGCACCCATGTGATATTTCACATCACCTGTCCAACCTTTTGTAATTTCAAGGCGGCCATGCTCTGGCATAAATAAATCATTGGAAACATGTGCAAAATCAGAGAACATCATGTCATAAGGTTTATTTAAAATGTGTGTTAAAACGTTTAAGCGACCACGGTGTGCCATACCAATACGTACGTTTTCCACATTTTTTGCTTCTGCCGTTTTAATAATTTCATCAAATAGAACGATTTGCGTATCTAAGCCCTCACCAGAGAAACGCTTTTGTCCTACAAAAGTTTTATGAATAAATTTCTCGAAATTTTCAACGCGAGTTAAACGATCTAATAAGGCTTTCTTCTCATCCGCAGATAATGCTTGTTTGAATGAGCCTGATTCGATTTGCGCTTGAATCCAATCACGTTCTTCAGTAGCTACTACGTGACCATATTCAAATGCTACTTTATCTGTATAAATAGCTTTTAAATAGTCGATTGCATCCTTACCATTTTTCACGTTTGCTGGCACATCTTTGAAGAAGATTGCTGCAGGAATTTCAGCTAAATCTGCAGCGCTTAAGTTGAACGCGCTTTCTTCAATTTGAGCTGTTTGTAGTTCACGGTTTTTCAGAGGATAGATATCTGCTGCTAAATGACCGCGTGAACGAATTGCATCTGCTAGTTTTACAGCGGCTAACACTTTTTTGTAATCGCCAGCAGGAGCCGCTGCTGTATGACTAGCTACAGCTACTTCACCTTCTACTACTACTGGTGCACCAAATTGTTGGAATAAAGAAACTAACTCCGGTTCTACTTCTTCAGGAGACTGTAAGAATAAGTCGTATTGCTCCATCACATATCCTAGGTTAGGACCAGAGAAAGCTGACCATGGAGAACTTACAGTTGTAACGTTGTTCGACATGAAAAATGACCTCCAAATTTTGCCTTTCGGCAGTTCCATTAATTAAATTGCAATTAATTATATAATATTTAGCCGTTCTTTAAAAGAATGTTTCTCACTACTTTTCCATATTTTAAAGAACGTTTTTTCCATCTCAATCTTACTACTCTTCACAAAAAATACAACTCTTTTTAGCAAATTAAGCAATTTTTTTCGCAAAGGATAGAATAATGAAATAAAGCGTGTATTTTTCTTAATATTTTAGCGGGATTTTCAGCGAGAAAACGGTTCCAATATTAACCTCACTCTTGACTTCTACTGTGGCATTGTATTTTTCAAGTAACATCTTCGAAATACTAAGCCCTAAGCCTGTTCCACCAATTTGGCGATTTCTTGCTTCATCCACTCGATAAAAACGATCAAAGATAAACGGAATATTGTCTTGTGCTATTCCTATACCATTATCAGTAATTTCTAAACATGCATAATTTCCAGCAACAGAAATAGAAATTTGTATCTCAGGAATTTTTTCACAATAACGAATGGCATTCTCTATTATATTACGAACGATTTGACTTAGTGCATTTTCGGTGATAAATAACGGACCAATTTCACCATGTTTCGACAGCGATATTCGCGCTTGTGGATGAACAAGCTTTACCTCATCCATCACTGCTTCGATGACCACTAATGCATTGGCCTCACTTGTTTCATCTTTTTCCTCACGCCGTGCAAGTTCTAATAATTCCTCAATCATTTTGCGCATACGAGCAATTTCTGTTAAGGAGGTATCAATGGATTCCTCTAATATGGCAGGATCATGTTTGCCCCATCTTTTTAAAAGAGAAAGATGCCCTTCAATTGCTTGAATCGGTGTACGCAGCTCATGAGAAGCATCGGCGACAAATTGCTGCTGCTGGGTAAATGAGATTTGCAGCTCGTTCATCATGGCATTATACATCTTCAGTAAATCACCAATTTCGTCATGTGATGTATAGGTTAGCTGTATAGGCTCCTTAAATCCTTGATCCATCACAGTTTTCATGGATGCACGCAATTCGTGTAGTGGCTTCATTAAATAGTTCGCTAGATAATAGCCAATAGAGCCAGATAACACTAAGGCTCCTAACCCTGCAATCAGCATGGCTGTCAAAAGATAATGCATGAGAGATTGAAAACTAGTTAAGGGATGAATCACCTGAATATAGCCTTGGAAAAAGCCCATCCGAATCGGTTCATTGATGACCAGCACATCCTGCTTATCAATGGTCATCTCAAAAATTTCTTGCAACGAATTAAGTGGTGCTGCAGCAGAGGTATCATTGATTCGTAAAATATCCACCCCATCAGCATTAAATATTCGGACCGTCTCATCACGATCAGCAATCGATTTGAGCAAGCCTGTATTTTGCTGAATTTGCTGAATGGTAATTGTAGGACCTTGGGACTCTAAAAAAGAGATGATATCCTTACTTGTCCGATTGACCTTACTCTCCTCATCATTTAATAACCATGTATGCAGAGAAAGATAGACGACTACACAAATTATCGTAAAGCTAATAAAGATGACACTGCTTGAGGTCAGCATCCATTTTTTTTGCAGGGACTGCTGACGTAAATAATTTCTTAACTTATTCATTCTCGCATCACATACCCAACACCGCGAACGGTTTCAATATAATCATTCATCGCCCCAGGGAGTTTTGTACGTAAATGTCTGATATAAACATCTACCACGTTGGTCTCGATATCCGTATCATAGCCCCAAACGGATGTTAAAATATGCTCTCGTGTACATACTCTATTTTTGTGCTCAATTAATAGTTTCAATAAGTCATATTCTGTCTTTGTTAGATCAAGTTTATTCCCCTGAACGAAAACTTCATAGGCAGCTACATCTATTTCAATATCCCGTAGGCATAAAGATTCACTGCTTGTCTGCTCTGGCGTGACACGACGTAAAATCGTCCGTATCCTAGCCAGCAGCTCTTCAATCGCAAAAGGTTTGACGATATAGTCATCAGCCCCTGCATCGAGTCCTGCTACACGATCCATCACAGCATCTCGTGCCGTTAATAAAAGGATCGGTACTTGTGATTGTGTTCGGATGCGACGGCAAATCTCAATCCCATTAATACTTGGTAACATCACATCCAGTAAAAGTACATCAAAATTTTCCGATGTTGCCAAAGCCAATCCTTCTCGACCATCAAAGGCAGTTTTTACTTCATAGCCTTCGTGTTGTAATTCAAGTTCGACAAAGCGAGCGATATGCTTTTCATCTTCTACCAACAATATCTTCTTAGGCATCATATCACCTTCTATTCCAAAATAACGATGTAGGATTTTTATCCCTATACTGTTATAGCATAACATCAAATAAAAAGTCTGTCTCACAAGGAAAACCTTGTGGACAGACTTTTTAGTGTATATCTGAAATGGAGAGGTTGTTTTTCCCCGACTCTTTTGATTTATATAATGCTTGGTCAGCTAAATCCATTAGCTCATCCAATGTTCGAGCATGGTCTGGGTAATAGGCAATGCCAATTGAAGCAGTTGGTGTAAAAAGATGGTCCTCTATCATCCAGCCTTCTGCTAATTCATCGCGAATACGTCGAATAATATGCATAATTTGATGATGTCTTTTTTCCTGATCTCTTGTTAAGCCAGTTAAGATGACAATAAATTCATCGCCACCTATTCGAATAACCATATCATGGCTTCGAACTGTTTTGTTCAAGGAACTGCCGAATCGCTGAATAAACGCATCGCCCGTCTCATGGCCAAAGCGATCATTTACTTCTTTAAAATCATCACCATCTATATAGAGCATCGCCACACAGGTTTGATTTTCATTTGCTTCTGCTAGGATTTTAGGAAACTCCTTTTCTAAAAAACGCCGATTAGGTAGCTGTGTTAAAGCGTCGTGATAGGCTAAATACAGCAAATCATTTTCCCTTTCTTTGCGATGGGTAATTTCACGAGACACCATCATAATTTGAGAAACTTTTTCACGTTCAGGGTCGTGCACAACCGTGACATTTCCTTCTGTCCATATCGGTGTTCCATCTTTCGCCTTCAGTAAAAGCTCAAACTGTGAATCTGTTTGCCCTGTATAATTATTCAAGAATGTTTGCCATTCGCCTTTACTTTCTCGATCAATAATGTCACTGTAAAACTGTCCTTGTAGCTCTACATTTTCATAACCTAAATAAATACCATAGGACGGGGAAGCATAAATAATGATGCCATCCTCATTTGTAATCACAATTAAATCATTTGTATTTTCTGTGATGAGTCTGAAAGTACGTTCAATATTTTTTAATTCTGTAAACATTCTTTTCTTATCCGTAATATCATAGTTAATGGTTAAAATTTGTTCGATTTGACCAAACTCATCTTTTAATGGAACGATGGTAGTTTCTACCCAGTAATCTGCATGATATTTCGTTCGATAGCAAAGTTCTCCACGCCACATTCCCATCGTGTCCAGCTTATCTTCAATTATTTGAAAAAGGTCTTGTCCGCGGAATCGTGGTTCGATCAATGCGTAGGGCTGACCGATTAACTCCTCCGCCGTGTAGCCAGAAGCCTGTAAAAACATCTCACTCACTTCGGTAATGTTACCCTTATGATCTAATACAGCAATGGCTGTAGCTGAATTTAATGCAGATTTAAATACTTCTAACCCGTGAGACTTCGAGCGTAATTCTGCTTTTTGTAAAGTAAATTGTGTAAAATCTTGCATGATAAGAAATATGGCAAAGGAATTATCATCCTGCATCACTGGTGATAGTGACAGTAAATACATGCGTTCCTGCTGGTCCAATGTATGCAATTTAATAAACTTCTCGCCAACGTTTTCCCCTCTTGCAGCTTTCTGCAAACAAATTTTTATTTGTTCAACTTCTTCCTTTGGAATAATCGGTAAATCCACAAACATTTTCTGTTTGACGGTTTCATTATCTAATTGAAAATCTTCCATAAAGCTTGAATTCACTTCGTATATCATTCCTTCAGCCGATAAAATGACTGTTGAGAAAAAGGCATGGTCAAACATGGACCGCATAAATAAAAATTTATCTTCAATACTGCGGTCATAAAGTATTTCCTTCGTGATGGCTAAAATATAGTCTTCGTTCTTATATTTCAACGGTCTGACGGATGTTTCATATTTACGAACCTCCGACTGAACATATGCATAATCTACATAGTCAACCTGTTTATGTTCTCTAATGGCCTCATGGTAATTTTTCTGAATGATCAAAAAATTACGCTTTGAGGTAACGGTAGAAATCATTTTACCAATCGCCTCATTCGATAACAGATCCTGAGCTGCTTGATTTAAGCGAATATATTGATAATCGTCCCCTACTTTTTTCACGAGAAAAACAAAATCCTTGCCAATAAATAATGAGTTAAAGAAATCTTCGCTTAAAATATACTCCATGCTGTCACCTCCAGAAAAGCCATTGCCATCATGATAGAAATGTTCGTATGTATGTGTTGTTAGATTAAAAATAATACTACTATTATAACATAAAAATAAAAAATTACCTTTCTAGAATCGTAAAAATTATATCCTTTTAAGGATAATATTTGATATATTACCTATTATAACAAGCCAACAATCCTACTAAAGATGTAGATAAATGATTAATATTAGTTAAAATTGATAGGTTAGTCTTAATGCTAAAAAACAACAATATTATGGATAATCACATTTCATTTATCAGAATTTACTGACTATTAAACTCAAATTTTGTTTTTTTACGAGCAAAATGATTGCATCAAGCAGTTTATATGTTATATTATATTTAAAAAACTAGCCTTTTTTCGGTATGGTCGAAATCAGTAAGACAGCGGGAGATTATGGAATATCATAGTTATAACGTCTAGTTCTTTGGGTTTTAATTCCAGTACGAATTTTAGTTTTCTTCTTTATGCTTCAACGGAATTGTTTTAACTACCCTAGTAAAGGAGGCGTTTCGTATGCTTAAACATCGAGACCTGCATGAATGTACAGAGCTTTATGAGCTATTATCACACCCTTCTGTATTCCCTTTTGTCCGTCAAAAAGCCACATCCGCTGATGAATATTGGTTTATGACAAAACAACTGATTGAAGAGGAAGCGAGAGGACTCGCTATCTCGAGGACCATAACTGATGATTGGGGTCAACCAATCGGCACCATTAGTATTCACGATGTGGAGGACGGTGCAGGCTTTCTAGGAACGTGGATTGGACTCCCTTACCAAGGTAAAGGTTATAATCAAAAAGCAAAAATGTTATTTTTGAACGAGTTATTTTTTGACTATAATTTTCATACGGTCTTTCTCCGTATACGTGTTGAAAATTTAAAATCACAGCGTGCTGCTTTAAAGCTTCCCTATGTGGTGAGTGCCAATGAAAGTCATCCAACATTATTAGCGCAGGTTAATAGCGGTGAGGCACAATTTAATTTATTTAAAATTCCAAAAGATTTATTCTACCTAACAACGGCACACCAAATGCAAGAAGGCGAAGAGCAAGCAATGTAGTGTGTATATATAAAAGAGAAGCTATAAGGTTTTGTCATTTCGACCTACCTCATAGCTTCTTTTCTTTTTTCAAATAGCACTTATTTCTTGTACCGTAAAATTAATGACGCCATTTCATCTGGTGTTTTTGGTTTTTGCGTTTTTGCCATTGTCTCCACCATTTCCACTTTACGCTCTGTTAGTGTATGAACAGACTTCATAAAAGATTCCTTTGTCAACTCGTCTTCCTGTAACACTTCTGCGTAACCTTGTTTTTTAAACAAGTTGGCATTTAAAATTTGATCTCCACGGCTTTTTTGCGCTGAGAGAGGTACTAATAGCATCGGCTTGTGAAGCGCTAAAAATTCAAAAATGGAGTTAGAGCCTGCTCGTGACACAATAAAGTCTGCAGCATGCAATAAATCAGGTAACTCAGTTGTCACATACTCAAATTGCTTGTAGCCTGGCATTGCCTCCAGTGCTTCATCATAATTCCCCTTCCCACATAAATGAATGATGTGAAATTGCTTGAGGAGCTCTGGTAAGTTTTTACGTAGTGCCTCATTTAAGACAACAGAGCCTAAACTCCCTCCCATAACAAGTAAAACAGGCTTTAAAGTAGAAAAGCCGCAGAAAGCTAGCCCCCTTGCTCTTTCTCCCTCAAATAACTCAGGACGAATAATGGAGCCTGTGCAAGTAGCCTTCTCTTGAGGTAAATGCTTCAGAGTTTCTTCAAAAATTGTGAATACATGTGAAGCAAAAGGTAAGGCTATTTTATTAGCAAGACCAGGTGTTACATCAGATTCATGGATGACGACTGGCACACCTGCTAATTTCGCTGCCATCACAACGGGTACAGAGACAAACCCTCCTTTTGAAAAGACAACCTGTGGCTTCACTTTTTTAATAATACGAAAAGCCTGCATCATTCCAGCAAGCACTTTAAATGGATCTGTAAAATTTTTCATGGAGAAATAACGACGCAATTTACCACTCGCAATGCCATAAAACGGAACATCGGGGAACGCCTCGCCAATTAATTCTTTTTCAATACCTTGCTCTGAGCCAATATAGTGGACATCATAACCAAGTTCTAGTAAAGACGGGAGTATCGCCTGATTTAACGATACATGGCCAGCTGTCCCACCACCGGTTAAAATGATTGTTTGTTGTTTCACACAAATTCTCCTATTCCTTAAAAACCATTGTAGTTAGCACTACTTTTTGTTTACAGTGTTCTATTTTACTATATGCTGACGAAAAGATATAGATGAAGCATGAAAATTTCAGCTTTTCTCTCTTTACATATGCTATACTTGTTCATTATGTTCATGAAGGAAGTAGAAAATATGTATCAAACATCCACAATTAAGGAAAAATACGTGCTACTCTTAAAAATGATTGTCCCTATTTTAGTGACACAGGTAGCTATTTATCTTATTTCATTTTTTGATATTTTAATGTCCAGTCGTTACGGGACGGTTGATTTAGCAGGTGTTTCGATTGGTTCCTCTATCTGGATGCCAATTTATACTGGACTTTCAGGTATACTCCTAGCTATTACGCCAATTGTCTCACAGCTTGTGGGAGCGAAAAAAGAGATGGATGCAAAAAAGGCAGTCCAGCAAGGCATTTATGTCGCCATATTGCTGGCGATCCTTATTTTTACAGGACTCTTCTTTGGCATTGATTGGATACTTAGTAAGATGAACTTAGAGTCTGCTGTACATAGCATTGCAAAAGGCTACATCTATGCGATGTGTGCGGGTCTTTTGCCACTTTTCTTATTTTTTGTTATGCGTTGCTTTATTGACGCCCTTGGTCAGACACGGGTCACGATGATCATTACCTTAATGACAACACCCATTAATATCGTGCTGAACTATATCTTTATTTTCGGCAAATTTGGTGCGCCTGAGCTTGGCGGCATCGGAGCTGGTGTAGCGACAGCAATAACGTACTGGCTAATATTCATGATTACAGTATGGATCATCGCTAAACGAGTACCGTTCGAACGATTCCGTCTGTTTCATGATTGGCCTAAGCTTGAATGGCTTCGATGGAAGGAAATTTTATTGATTGGGGTTCCGATCGGTATTTCCCTATTTGCAGAAACAAGTATTTTTTCTGCTGTGACCATGATGATGAGTAATTTTAGCACAGAAATCATCGCAGCCCATCAGATTGCCATCAATTTCACTTCTCTGTTATACATGGTTCCGCTCAGTATTTCTATGGGTGTCACAATATTAGTAGGTTTTGAGATCGGCGCTGGTCGCATGCGAGATGCTCGTATGTATAGTTATCTATGTGTAGGCACAGCCATTTTATTTAGCTTTATATCAGCTTGCATCTTGTTTATTTTACGTGAACCTGTAGCACATATGTATACGACAGATCAGATGGTACTTGAGTATGCCGTACAATTTTTAGTCTACGCAGCCATTTTCCAGCTATCTGATGCAATACAAGCACCAGTACAAGGCGCATTGAGAGGCTATAAAGATGTTATGATCACGTTTATCATGGCCATTATATCTTATTGGGTAATTGGCTTGCCAGTTGGGTATACCCTTGCCACACATACGGATTTCGGTCCATTTGGCTATTGGATTGGCCTTGTGGCAGGTTTAACAATGGGCGCAATTACTCTTTTAATCCGTCTATTGGTTGTTCAAAAAAGAGTCACTGTTTAACAACAAAAAATCGCTTTTCTCTAACTTGAGAAAGGCGATTTTTTTAGCGTAAAACACCTGTGCGAATGATTTTCACTTGAACAGACGGCACTAGCTGTAAGGATGCATAGACAGCATGCCAATCCTTCTGAAACATTTTGGAGTGATAAGCACGAATATATCGACCAATCCCCAACGTATCTGATTGCTGACCTTGAAGAATCCGCAAAACCTCCTCAAACTCTCCCTGCACATGATCTTGAATCAACTGCTGAACCTCCTTGAAAACGGGGTCTTTATATAAATGGTCATGTGCAAATTCCTCAATTTCTACCTCTATGAGATAATCCATGTCTATTCTTTTTAATTCCTCATTCACCGTCCATTGACGCTTGATATGAATAACATCAGCCGTGATTGGCATCGATTTTCCATCATGCTTCCACATATAGCTCATCCGCGCTTGTTTGCTAGGTTGATTCATTAAGAGAAGCATCGTGAGAGATTGTTTTGGTGTTAATATTGTACCCGTAAACGTTTGACCTGAGAACAAAGCGACACCTGCCGCAACAGCATGCTTTTTATCCTCACTTAACTGAATATACGGAAGTGCTATATCAATTGTCTGTTCAAATAGCATGGAGCCAACCGTCTGTAAATCTAATTTCGGAAAAATTGTATTTTCCTCTGTGCTTTCCATAAAACGTTCATAATAGCCTCCTGCCCCCCCTGCTAAATCCTTTGTTAGCTCTATAAACGGCTTGACATCCCCTTCTGTTACAGCAATTTTTATCGAAATCGGGTTTTGGGGATCACGAAAATAAATATCCAAAATATCATAAAGAGGCTCTCTTACCGTTTGGTCCGATACAAGGATGGTCGATAACTCAGATAAATCAAGTGTTTGTTCTACTTTTAAATTGGCTTGATTCCGTACATCTCTTGGTGAAATGCCGTCCGCTTCAATCACTTCATTTTGCTGAGCTGCTGTATTCGGATAGGCATAATATCCCTTGTATGCCCCTATATATCCGTCCACCCCAACGAGCGTCACAACGGAAGCGTTTTTATAAAGTCGTTCATCCCAACAGCCAGCTAAAAGTAACATAGACAAGAGGAGCATAATCCCTTTACGATACACGTTTTCCCCTCCATTTATTCCAACAAATTATCATCATTGGTAGTAGAATCGTAAACACAATGAGTACGTAGTGTATAGAATTTTTGATAAACTCAATGCGCTGAAATTGCATGACAAATAGCGGCAGGATGGCTAAGAGAAGATGAAAAAAAACAATACTTCGTTTCGGATGCTTCCGTTTTTTTGACAAATAAAGCACACGAAAGGACAAACCGTAGATCATGACCGTAACAATGGACCAAGAAAGCCAAATATAGATGAAAAAAATATCCAGCCGTTTTACAAAATTCACTTCCTGTGATTTTAAAATATACATAATAGGCTCTGGTATTAGTTGAATCTCCTCCAAAGCAAAGAACATTTGTGTAAAGACAACCGAAATAAAATAAAAGAAAAAAATGACGAGTTGATAAATCAATAAGGGCTTTCCCTTCACCTGTAAATCCTGTTTGAGAAATGGACGATAAAGGAGGTACATTTCAATCCCCAAAAAGGCATACATGCTATGAATCATGCCCGCCATGATTTGCCTAGTATTATTCCACTCAACGGGAAAAAGATTACTCCACGTTAAATCTGGAATAGCCAGCATTAAAAAAATGACAAAAAGGAAAATAATAGGAATTAGCATGACACCAATATTGATGATGGTTTCTGGTCTAACTAAATTGGCATACAAAGATAGCCCTACAATCATCATGACAACAATCCATTCAGGTGTTCGGGGCAAGACCCATGAGGCCAGAACATACCCCATATAGGCAATTAATACAGCTGTTATTAATAACCAATAGATCAGATAGACCCAGCGAAAGAACCCATTTAAAAAGAAAAATTGATAATAGCGTTCAAAAAATAACAGCAAGCCGTAATGGAAGATGCTAGCAAGGAAGAAGACATACCATGCACTATGTTGACTGTATATGATTAACGTTGTTTGAAAGGCAATGTAGACAACACCTGTCTGAATGATAAAGAGTAGTAAAAAAAATTGTGCCTTTGATAGAGAAAAATTCATGGTGTATCCTCATTTTTTCCCTTTTCATCCTTCGGTGGTTGAAAGGAAGTAACTTGGACTGTCGGTCTAATAAATGGCCAGCGTAAAAAAATTTTATAAACAGCTTTCGGTTGAAATGGTACGATAGGTGAAAAATACGGCTGTTTCAATGACGTTAAACTAATTAAATGAATTAATAGGATGACAACTCCTACCACAATGCCTAAAAACCCAAATAATGAGGCAAGTAGCATAAACGGAAAACGGATCATGCGAATCGTGCTATTCAATTCAACGGACGGGACAACATAGCTTGAAATGGCCGTTAAGGCGACAACAATGACCATTAAGTTCGACACGAGTCCCGCACTTACAATGGCATCTCCTATCACTAATCCCCCTACGATCCCAATCGTTTGCCCTACTGATTGTGGTAAACGAATACTTGATTCTCGAATGAGTTCCATAATAATCTCAAGTATCAGTGCTTCAATTAACGGTCGATAAGGTATATCATTAACATCATTTTTTACTTGATTACTTAATTCTAAGGGTAATACCTCAAAGTGAAAGCTAATCACAGCAATATAAAATGCTGGTAAAAAAACCGCCGTTACAAACGACAGTAAACGCACTATTTTATAAAAAGAGCCAACCACTACCCGACTATTATAGTCATCAGGTGTTTGATAGAAAGAGAAAAATGTCACAGGGCCAATCAAGGCAGACGGCGAAATATTGGTCATGACCACAACTTTACCCTCCACTAAGTGGGCTACCACACGATCTGGATGCTCTGTATTTAACAATTGTGGAAATGGCGATAACACGGAATCCTCTAGTGCATCACTTAACTGGCCAATGCTATAAAAATAGTCGATTTTAATGTCTGCAATCCGCTTTTCCATCTCTTGTAAGGTTTCAGGCTGTATAACCCCATCCATATAGAGATAATAAGCTTTAGTGTTAGTTTGTTGTCCAATTGTAAAAGATTTGACCACAAGAGCGGGATTATTCACTCGCTTTCGTATCAATGTTAAATTGGTATCCGCCCGCTCCACAAGACCTTCATGGGAGCCTCGCAGAATATGTTCATTGTTTGGCTCCTCAAGATTACGACGAACTTCATTGGTAATCGCTAACGTCAGCATTTTTCCCGTATCAGGCAAAATCACGAGCGTTTCACCTTGGCAAACCCGTTCAATAGCTTGCGGTAGCGCAAAATTATCGAGTGTTGTAAGTAGGGTTTCACTCCAAAAAGGTTTTTCTGTATCTAAACGTGCATAAATGGTATCCAGTATTTTTTGGACTTCCTTCGCATCAACAAGAGAAGCGTAAAAGCATAAAATAGCCGTGTCCCCTTCATGCCAATCTATTTGTCTGACAGTCAAATCCGAGGAATGGTAGAATGCTTTTTGTAGGCTTTTGATCATATACTCCACTTTATCCATAAAACGCCTCCTCTACTGGAGAGTATAAGCATTTTTCGTGTATTTCAAACGCTTAGTTCGTGTGATTCCACGCCATGAAAAAAAGATGCCCTCTAGAACATTTGGGCATCTTCATGATCAGCTATTTTTTAAAATAAGCTTCAATATCCTCATACATAAAGGGCGTTCCCTCTATTTTTTCATGGTGATTATGCAAGGCTGTCATTCGATTGATGATCGGGGCTAATTTTCCTTCATCCTCCTGCGTCAAATTGAAGGCGACGCCATAAGAATAGATTTGGTATTTTTCTTCTAAGGTCCATCTAAAAGTACCCTCTAGGTTAAATGATTGATTCATTAAAATAAAGCTAAATTTAAATTTCATCGTTTGATTAACGGGTAGCTTCAAAGAAGAGCGAATCTTCATGCCGCCTAAGCTAATATTTTCAATGATGATCGGGGTATGACCGATATTAATTTTTTGCTCATTCATTTCGATAATCGTCATAAAGCCCTTCACATAGGCCGGGAATTGAAAACGATAATATTTGCGTCGCTCCACCACAGGTTTTTTATGAACAATCGCTTTTTGTGGTGTTAAAATGCCTTGTGCCAGCATTTTTTCAAAGGCTTTCGCGGGAACAGCCTTCGTATAAATACTACCTTGCAAATAATCACATTCTTGCTGCTTTAAAAAGATAAATTGCTCGTAACTTTCAACTCCTTTTGCCACAACCTGAATACCAAGCATTTTGGCTAAATAAATCGTTGCTGAAATGAGTCCATTTTCAATCGGACGATCATGACGGATTTCACGGATAAACGCTTCATAGATATGGAGTGTCGTTGGTTGGAATGTTCGCAATGATTCTAAGGAAGAGTAGCCTGTTCCAAAATCACCAATAGCAATTTTAACACCGATGTCTTGTAATTCTTTAAGAACGGTCATCACACTTGTACTATTTTTTAAGATTGTACTTTCGCTAATCTCGAACTGTATATAATGAGCTTCAATCGAATTTACCTGTAATTGCTCTTGGACAAACTGAATAAAGCCTTTTTTCATCAGACGGATTGGCGATATCTTAATACTAATTGTTCGCAGCACATGCCCTTGCTGCTTCCAGTGCTGTAACAACGCACATGCTTTTTTAATCACCCAATCTGTAATGATGTGAATCATATGGTTTTCTTCCGCTAATGGAATAAATTCACCAGGTGACACAAGGCCCCATTCTTTATGATGCCAACGAATTAACGCTTCTGCACCGTTGATAACCCCCTTTTGCGGCTCCACCAATGGTTGGAAATATAATTCGAATTCCTCATTTAACATGGCTTGTCGCATATCTCGGTCTAACACATACTGTTTATAGGAAGTAATATCCTCTGTAAAGGCATAAATATGAAAACGATTCCTTCCCTGCTGTTGCGCATAGCATAAAGCGGAATATGCATTTTCTAATAAAATGTTTCTCGTTAAGCCCTCCTCTGGATAAAAAGCAATACCAATGCTAGCAGATAGGTGCAAGTGATAGTCTTTTATCGAAAAAGGTGTATCAAAGGTTTTCAGTACACGGCTAGCCAGCGCGTAAATATGTTGCTTGCTCACATATTTTTTCATGACAATGATAAAATGCTGATTGTCTAAACGTGCCATGTAACTGTGATCATCTGTTAGTGTTGAAAAGTAGTTGGTCACCGTGCGCAGAAGCTCATCACCGATTTTCGTACCTAGCGCATTATTTAAGATATGAAAGCGGTTAATCGAAATATATAATAGTGCGAAGGGTTCGCCAGCTAAGCATAAGGTATCAACTTTATCATGTAAGCTCAAGCGATTTGGTAAACCTGTCAATTCATCATAATACACTAAATAATTAAGCTTCTTTTCTCGTTCAATCTCCTTTGTAATATCAGTTACTAAGCCGAAAATATGGTTGACCTCCCCTTGCTGATCTAGTCTCGGCACAATTTGCTCCAGCAACCACTTTGTCTGATTCTCCCCCGTTCGGATACGATAAATCACTTGATAGCTTTTGCCTGAAGCGAGATGATCAGTATACGCTAATACCTCCTCACGATGTGCAGGATGAATCATATTAATCCATACTTCTGAGTCATCATAAAGCTTAGCTAATGGAATACCAAGAATTCCTTCCAACCCTTTAGAGGCGAACAGCATATTGCCACGAATGGAATCTCGCATCCAAATCCCTGCATCTAAATTGTCAAAGATAGAATGATAGTTGGCTAATGTATCATTTAGTGTTTTCTCAAGTAGTTTGAAAGCCGTTTCGTCTTTGACAACCCCAATCATCTTAAAGGGCTTGTCATCCTTCCATATGACTTCGGCGGCTGCTTGTAGAAAACGCAGTTCATTGGTTTTACCGTGATAAATTCGGAAGTCACTGTCAAAATTAGTCCCTTTTCGAGCATGATTAAATGCATCATATGTCCTTTCATAATCATCTGGATGAATGAACTGGAAAACGTGATCAATACCATCGTTATCTGAACGTGCAAAGCCAAAAATATGATAAAAGTTATCTGAGCAAAACAGTTTGTCATGCTGAATAAAGTACTCCCAGCTCCCAACTGCCGCAATATGCTGGGCGTAATTTAAATGCTTCTCATGTAGCATTAACTGATGCTTCATGGCTGAATACGTGGACATATCTTCAATGATTAAATAGAGCCCCTCCGCCTGATTGTCATCATTTTTGATTGGTATAAACATCAGTACGAGGTTTAGGTTTTGTCCTTGATGCTGTAGTCTTTCAATATCAATCTTGACCGACTTTCCTCGTAATGTTCGATTGAACGCTCTTTTTAATCGTTTATAATCTACATCAGTCAGAATTTTCTTGAAATCTTCTGCATGACTAGGTCGATATTGTAATAGTTCATAGAGTGCTTCTTGATTGACGTAAATAATTTCGCCATCTGCCGAAAACACAATCATCATATCGGGGTGATACTTAGCAAAGGACATGGCATATGAAAATAAACGATGATCTTGAGCTGTTGCCAGCGCAAACGTATGCGGTCTTTCTTCTTTTGTAAAAAACTGCTTTAATAGATTCGGCTTTTTCATCCATCTCACCTCTCCCTACTTTTTACCCACTACTTATTTATCAATTCCCCCAAAATACAGTTTAAAAACTACTATTTATAAAAGAGAAAGAAAAGTTTCATCGACCGTTTTTCGCTGGAGAAGCGCTCTTTTTTATTAGGTGATGCCCCTATCCAAAGAAATAGTTCATATGTTTTTCTTAAGGTACTACGATTAATTCCATATCCAATAGCCAGCGATCAATGGCTTGCTTTGGATAATAGACTTTGTCCCCTACCTTCACATGAGGGATTTCGCTTATGTAACTATTTGATCCATCTGGCACTTCTGTTAATTTTAGCACTTCCACTAAACTGATTCCTAAATAATCAGCTGCCTCTTGTTGTGACAATAGCTGGTGTTGCACGGATTCCTTTGGCTGCTCTTTTAAACTAGTGGCGATGAGCCAGCTTCCTATTAAAAACGACACGGCTAATGAGAAAATCGCCATTGCTATGCTATATTGTTTCAATTCTATCCTCCCTTTCTCATCAAATTTTACCATTAATTCAATAAAAAAAGATGCTCTATAAGCCTATATAGACTTATAGAGCATCTTTCTATTAATAAATGATTATTTTTGGATAAATTGTTGTGTCCAGTAGTTACCTGATTTCACATAACCTACACCGATGTGTGTAAATTTACCGTTTAAAATGTTCGCACGGTGTCCTGGTGAGTCCATCCAAGCTTGTACTACTTCTTGTGGTGAACGTTGACCTTGAGCAATATTTTCACCTGCAGCTTTATAAGCGATACCTAAAGCTTTCATACGATCAAATGGTGAACCAAATGTTGGGCTCGTATGTGAGAAATATTTATTTGTTTGCATATCTTGTGATTTTTCACGAGCTGCAGCCATTAATTTCGCATCTGTTTGAAGTGGTGATAAACCAGCTTTTGTACGCTCAGCGTTTGTTAATTTTACTACTTCTTGTTCAAATGCGTCTACATCTGAAGTTGTTGTTGATGGTGTTGAAGTAGTTGGTGGTGTTGCTGGCTTTTCATTTTGTGATGATTGATTATTATTTGGCTTTGTTGGTGTTGTATTATTTGTTGTTGGCGTCTCATTAGATGGTGTAGATGCCTGTGGAAGTTTAATCGTCCACTTATGATTATTGTTTGACCATTTATAATAATAAACATTACAGTTTGTTGATTGCTGTACGGAATTCCCCTCTGTTGTATTTGCAGCAGCAGAAGCTATTTGAATTGGAGCTGCTAAAAGAAATGTTGCACAAATTGCAGTTAGTGTTTTTTTCATGTTTGCAATTCCTCCTTCTCTGCCACTAATCGTAAGGGATGATTTTCATTAAAATCTTACCAACATCTGCTAACTACGCCAACGAAGAAGAAAATGCGCGAAAAATCACGTTTTTTTCGCGTTATTTTTTAGCAGGTTTCACCAATCTATGAAATACTTACGTTTGAAAGAGGGTTGACACCCCTCCTAAACTCGTAAATATTTTAGAAAATAAACAGCTGATATGAATAAAAAATGTATGTTTTATACACTCATTTTTTAATCGCCTTTCTTCATTACTTTCTTTGCATCACCCTAGAGATGGCTAGTGTCGTAGCCTCATGTTAGCCTAATATTACAATTGTGTTACAAGAGCGTTACATTTCATTTACATAAAAATAAAACAACCTGTGTAAAGCTACACAGGTTGTTCACGTGCAGAAATTCACTGGTTGCTTTATTCTTCAATTAGCCCCAATAACAGGTAAAGCACTAACATTCTCTCCAATAATAACAAGTTTTGCTGGCATTTTTATATATTCTGGGAGCCATTGCACCATTCCATAAGCATATTGGAACAACATTGGGTTTTTGATGCCCTTAATTGGTACATAGCCTTTCATACGATAAATCGTTTCAGGTAATGCACGCACCCAATCTTCAAACTGCTCCTGTGTAAATTCCTGATCTGTAAAATCTACTAAGCGAGAGCCCAGCTGCATTGAGGCTATTGGCGCTTTAACTATATCTGCTTTATCGACCTGTGTTGTTGCCTTCAGCCCCTCTAATAAGCTGAGTGGTACGCGTCCATTTGTCGTTTGCAATATAAAGGCATGAGGGTTCAAGCCCTGCAGTTCATAGACGACCTGACCTTGCTCTGCCTCTGTTAATAAGTCTGTTTTATTTGCTAACAATAGATGTGCATGGCGAATTTGCTCCAGAAATAAAGAGCGCACTTGTGGTGTTAATGTATCACGGTGTAGCCAGAGCTTAGAATCCGCCACCGTGATAATGCCTTTCACATTGAGCTGATCTGCAAAAAGCGGTGAAAAAACGGCATCCAAAGCTTCTACAGGATGTGCTGCACCTGTTGTCTCGATAATGAGCACATCAAAATCACTATCTAATAGAAGAGATTGAATTTGTGCCTCTGTTTTTTCAGCACCCGAACAGCAAATACAGCCCTCTAGCATCTCCTTTAGCGGGATATCCTTTTCCACTGCCTGCGAGTCAAATGGCAGCTTCCCGAGCTCATTCATAATAACAGCAGGCTTTAATTTCTTTTCTTTTAGCTGGCGAATGACATCTGTCAGCATGGATGTTTTGCCACTCCCTAAAAAGCCACTAAATAGGTACACATCTTTCATATTAGTTCCTCCCATAAAAAAAGCTGTCGCAGATGCCGTGAAAGACAACTGTTGCGACAGCTACATTGTTAGTTTGTTGTTTCCTCTGTTTTTTCGGCTGTTCCTACAAGAAGCTCTTTCGCTTTTAGTAACTGAGGATCATCGGCTTTCATTTTTGCACGTAACGCATCCATTAAAGCATACGTTGTATTACCTGTTAGAATGCCTGTTTCTTCAAGGTTGTTCGCTGCTTGTAGTTTTTCTACTGCCTGTGCGGTATTGTCATCAAAGATCCCATCTACTTCACCAGGCTCATACCCTAGCACCTGAAGCATCTCCTCTGCTGCTTTCACAGAGTCAGATTGTAGGCCTGTCTTCATTTCTAAAGAGGCATTCAAGTATGGTAAAGAGGCATAGGATGGATACGCAACTTTGACATCAGGCTCAATTCCTTTTTCATTAATCCAGTTGCCCTTCGGTGTTAACCATTTACCTGTCGTAAATTTCAAATTAGAGCCGTCTTTTAATGGTGTAACATTTTGGACAGTTCCTTTACCGAATGATGTTTCACCAACCACTTTAGCACCAACTGACTCTTTTAATGCTCCTGCCAAAATCTCAGAGGCTGAAGCACTGCCACTATCAACTAGTACCGTAATCGGTAGGTTATATTTTTTACCTGCAATGGCATTTGTAATTTGAGGCTCCGCATCTTTTTCTTGTACCTGCACAATCGCCTTTCCTTCTGGTACAAAGAAATTAGAGATATCGACTGCAGCCTTTAGGTAGCCACCAGGATTTTGACGTAAATCTAATACAATGCCCTTCATTCCTTTGCCTTCATACTCAGTAAGGATTTTTTCAAGCTCTTGGGCAGTTTGTTCACTAAATGATGTAACTTGAATATGGGCAATATTGCCATCCAGCATTTCACCATAAACGGTTTCGACTGGGATGTCATCACGAACAATCGTCATTTGAATAGGTTCCGTATTTTCGCCACGTTTTACCGTTAATTTTACGGGTGTTCCTTTTTCGCCACGAATCAGTGCAACTGCCTCTGTTGCACTTAAGCCCTGAATACTTTTCCCATCAACTGTTAAGATAATATCTTTTGGTAATAAGCCTGCCTTTTCAGCAGGAGAATTTTTGATAGGTGACACAACTGTAATATAACCATTACGTTCTTGGATTTCTGCACCAATTCCTTGGAAGCTTGAAGATAAGCCAGAATTAAATTGATCCGCTTCTTCCTTTACCATGAAATCGGAATAAGGATCGCCTAATGCATCAAACATACCATTGATCGCACCATCGACCACTTTTTCATCGTCAATATCTTGGTAATAGTTATTTTTCAGTAAATCAAATGCTTCATATAATTTTGTAAATTCCTCTCGTTCAATCGGAACTTTCACTTCTACTACTTTCTTATCACCAAAGGTTAACGCAAATATTGTTAAACCTGCCGTAATAAGAATTGTAAAGAACATTAGCATGATAAATTTAAACGGTTTCAGTTGTATAAATTGTCCTGCCGGCTTTATTTCAGCTGGAGTCGGCTCCTGCTGCTGTTCTGTACTTTCTTTTTTCTGTTCATCCATCTTGATTGTCACCACTCTCATTTACACTAACTTGTTGTCACACTACTACCATCTTAACAGGTTATCCAGAAGACGAAAAGAAAAAGACTGTCAAAATTTCATGACAGACCTTGTCCGATCATGCTTCATTATAACTAGCATTCCAGCACCTATTCAGCCATCATACTACTAAGTTTAGGCATATTATGGTACTGCCTTTTAATTTTACTCATTTCCTAGTAGCAGTCAACAAAAAACTCAAAGAATCATAGAAATGCTATAAGAATATAACGTGCCAGTGTCCAAAAAAGTTGCATCCTATCAGAAATTATTCATGAGTTTTTGCAGTTTTTTATATACGGAATGCACGGTTAATCGATGAAAGGCAATCAATTGTCCTTTATAAACTACTGAAAAAATACCATATGGTGTCGGTGATTTCTCCATCAGCTCTTCTCTCGTTTGAAGATCCACCAGCACTGGCTGCAATCCTAATTTTTCGGCAGCTAATTGAATATTTTCCGTGGCGACGTCTACATATGGACATTGAAAGGAACGTAAAATCGTTAAATGAGGAAATCTCGTTAATCGTTCCTGCCAATTATCAGGAAAGTATGGCCGTTCAACGCTTTCATGAAATGGAAAGGCCCATAATTCAAAATCATTGAGTGCTGTTGCCATATGCTGAAACTGATGCTGTAAAAATAAATCCTTGCTTGGCGTCCAGGAAGTTTGGTCATTTGTAATGACCACCACTCCCTTTTTCCCACGTTCCTTGGCATCCTTTAAGCACCTCTTCAGTAATTGTGTACCATAGCCCTTACCCACTGCACTTACCCATAAACAGTGAATCACCACATAGCCATCTGCATGTACAACTCTTGAAGAGTATTCCGCGTCTGTATATTCTATAAAACCTACTTGTTTTTGATTTTCAAGTACTTGTATGTAATGTAAGCCCTTTTCAAATTGTTGATTAAGCCATTTGTTTTTGTTCTGATAGCCCTCTGTTTTTTTCTTGCTTCGTAAACAAAAGCTACCCTTTCCCTCTAACAGCTCACTATTCATTTCAATCAGCTCTACATGGTGTGTCAATGCTAGTCCCCCCATCCGTTGATTGTACTAATTTTACCATTTTTAGTGAATCATTCAACGATCATCGGAATCGCCTTTTCACTTGTTGTCGCATATGATGCAAGTAATGACAAATGTAAGGAGGAAAAACAATGGGGAGAAATAATAAACCGAGCCAAGGCAATGAATCCATAGAAATTTATGCGGCTAAGCTATCCTATATTGGCACAGCCATTTCAACATTAGGGGATGGTTTACAAACCATTGCAGCGGGACTCGCATTAGAAGCGCTCCAAAACGCGAACAATGATTCTTCTCAAACGAATAATGGCAATGGAAATGGGCATCAAACAGTTAAAATAGATAATATGCAGAAACAAATTGATTATTTAATTGCTGAGCTTAAACACATCAAAAAAATGTTTAAATAACCTTTACATAAAGAAAAGTGTTGAAGACGTTTCTGCTTCAACACTACTGTTTTTTTTCCATTTTCTTATGTGTCCTTTGGATTTCCAATAATTCAGAAACCTTCACAAACTGATAGCCCTGTTTTTCAAGCTCCGGTATGATTTGTTCCATTGCCTGAACCGTTTGTGCTCGATTTCCCCCACCGTCATGAAATAGGACAATATTGCCTGCTTTCACACCTTTTAAAACGGTATTCACGATGCGATGAACACCTGGGCTTTTCCAGTCAAGCGTATCTAAATGCCAAGACCACATAACAACCTTATAGCCTTTTTTTGAAATTGCATCAATCATCGCATCGGTATATTGTCCTTCAACTGGTCTAAATAATGTTGGCTGATAGCCTGTAATCCCTGCAATCACTTCATCTGTTTGCTGTATTTCTTTCATTAAATTGGTAACATTTGTTCTTAAAGGGTGTGTATAGGTATGATTGGCCAATTCATGTCCTTCTTCGTACATTCTTGTAATCAGCTCAGGATTTTTTTCTGCATTTTGACCGACAATAAAAAAGGTTGCTTTTGCATTATATTTTTCCAATACATCAAGGATATCCGCTGTATATTTGCGATGTGGCCCATCATCAAATGTTAAGGCAATGATTTTTTCATCTGTCTGAATTTCCCAAAGAATTTGACCTGCTTCCTCATAATACTTTCTTCCTTTATTTTCAGAAGAACTCACTTTTACATAAAAAAGCGACACTGTGATTAGACTAAGTGGTAGTAAAAGCAATAAAAACTTTTTCACATTTTCACGTCCCCAAATAATTATTTTCGTACTTTATTATTTGAGGATTTCCTAAAAAAATGCTTATGTTTCACATTCATTCATTAAAATTTGGTGGTGGATATGATGTGCCAGATGTTCCATATACTCCTCTATCAACCATCCCAATGTCCTTTGTTGTTGATTCATCACACATGGCTGGGCCAATGTCTCTTCATCAAGGTGGTCCAGTACATACATGATTTTTTTGTTGATGCTTGTCCACAACATTAAAATATCTTCTATCGGTAATTCCTGATAGCCCTGTAACGCGACCCATTGTACTTGGTCGTATGTAGTCACTACATAGGGTGAAGCTTCATTCTGAACTTGAAGAAATCGTTCAAGATTGACAATAGCCGAATCACATAAATGACCGATTACTTCTTTTTTGGACCATTTTTTTGGAGCAGGTCGTTGTGTTATTTCCGCTTCTGTCATCACACGAAATACTTCTGGTACTTTTATAAGCCAATAATGTAATTGTTCAACTGTCTTTTGCACGAAGGTAACTCCCTTCTGAAACAATTGTTACGTAATAATCTAATAATGCAATCACTGCCTGCACCCGCTTATGTTCGATTTCAATTTTAAAGGAAATCCATATAATGGCGACATTAAAACTCAAGACGGCTAATGCAACGATTTGGACAAGCGACATGCCGATCATGAGCTTGCTATTCATGGTTGTAGCAAGCAATGTAAACACGGATAAAATAACACCACTCATGGTAATAAACATGGGCTTCATGCGTATTATCTCATTTGCCTGTACCTTTAACAGATGGACAATAAATCGCAGCTCTTGCCTTGTATATTGTTGCTGAAGGATAACAAAATAGGACTGATACACATCCTCATCAAGCTTTTTATGCAATATATTTTTATGCATCTTTTGCACAAATTGATCACAGAAATCGTTCGCCAACGCTTGCTCTGGCTGTAGCTGTTCTTCTTTATGTTCTATAAAAGCGACCCTCAAACCCCCTCACCCTCTCATATTAAAACTTTCACTCCATTTACTATATGAAGGAAAGAGAGCCGTGTAGTACGAATTGAAGCAAAGTCGTTTATTTTTGAGAGTCTTTTTGCCGCGCTCTACTTAATCCAAAAATAGCTGTTGCGAAAACATAAACTACCGTACAAAGCCACATTATCACCCCATTCCAAGCGCTTTTAGCAATCGTAATATTCGCTAATAGCGCTATTTGCATGATACAAACGGCGATATAAAGCATAAATGTGTAATTCAACCGAGAACCTCCATTTTCTAAGATCCAAAAGCGAAAACAAGATCCGTCTCGCAAACTATTTCTCCATCTACCATTGCAATCCCTCTGCCTTTCCCAACAGCGCCCTTCTCACGCGTAATCTCCACTTCTAGATGTAGCTGATCACCAGGCTTTACTTGCTTTTTAAAGCGACAATGATCGATTCCTGCCAATAAACCTAATCTTCCCTCATTCCCAGCCTTTGTCAGCATAATCACTGCACTAACCTGTGCTAATGCTTCAACAATTAGCACACCTGGCATCACAGGATACTGTGGAAAATGACCTTTAAAAAACTCTTCATTAATCGTTACATTTTTCAACCCCACTGCGCGCTTGCCCTCTTCTAACTCCACAATACGGTCTACCAAAAGAAATGGATATCGGTGTGGCAAAATAGCTTGTAATTGTTGACTTGTTAACATATGAATTCCTCCAACGTATTTTTTATAATCTTATTCTAACACTAAATATTAGTACTAGGTAATAAAATTTAATAAGTATTATTCATTAGTTTTCTGAATTATTTTTCATTATTTTTTCAATATTTCTTTATCGACAGCCACACAATAGCTAGAATATAATATTCCATGCATTCACCCTAGAATGATTAGTTTATTAGAATAGGATGGTTTCGCATGTTATCTTTTATCGCAATAGTTCTTTTATTATTTTTAATTCCAGGTCCTGCAGTTATTATTACCATTACACAAACATTAAAAAGCGGAAAAAAGAATGGTATTTATACAGCTTTAGGTATCGGTCTTGGTGACTTGGTTCATACATTAGCGGCTGTTTTAGGTCTCTCTGCTATTTTAATGAAATCAGCCACTGCCTTTGAAGTGGTGAAATATATTGGCGTGGCATACCTTGTTTACTTAGGCATTCAGATGCTCCTCACAAAGCCAAAGAAAATTGAGCAACCGACTGTTGAACAAAGTCCTGCTAGTACTTCATTCCGTCAAGGCTTTTTAGCAGAAATCCTCAATCCAAAGACGGCACTGTTTTTCCTAGCCTTCCTACCGCAATTTGTTCAGCATAACGAGCAATCTGTCACAAGCCAATTGCTAACACTCGGTATAACATTTGTCGTGATGAGTGCTTTATATACAATCCTACTCGCAGTAATTACAAGCTTCATTGGCGAAAAAATCTTTACAAAAACAAGCGGTAGCTCACGCTGGCTCGAAAAGACAGTTGGCTTCGTTTATATCGGTCTCGGTGTCCGTTTAGCATTACAGACACAAATTAGATAAATTGGAGAAGAACACAAAAAGTGTTCTTCTTTTTTTGCAGGAAAATGGAGTTTTAATAGCCAATAATATTAAAAAGGAGGGTTACATTTGAATCAACGTCAAGAAAATCTATTTCAGCAGCTAGCCAATTATCGTGGCGAGCTGCTTCACTTACTCGAGCATGTATCAGAAGAAAAAGCGAACATCATCCCAGCTGGATTTCATAATAATATTCGCTGGAATATGGGTCATGTTTATCTCGATCAATATTTATGGATAGAGGCATTAACAAAGGAAAAGGATATAGATTTAGAAGCTCTCAAGAAATGGTTTGGCTTTGGTACATCGCCAAAGCATTTTGACGA
The DNA here is from genome assembly GCF_039614735.1 of Lysinibacillus sp. BS3. NCBI lineage: Bacteria > Bacillati > Bacillota > Bacilli > Caryophanales > Bacillaceae > Lysinibacillus > Lysinibacillus sp. BS3. The sequence goes on from NZ_CP154860.1 coordinate 476,011, forward strand.
CGAAACGCCATCCTTCGAGGAATTAAAGAAGTATTTAGCTCAGCAGCCTGAACAATTAAAGGAACAGTATGGCCATCGATTGTCAGAGGAATTCCCTCCTATTGATATGGGTATGCAAACCATTGAACAAGTACTGTTACGCACCATCTTTCATGAAGGTATGCATTTACAAGCGATTTTAACCATTTATCGATGCCTAAACGAAGCAACAGACCGAGTTTGATACTGGGTCTGTTGTTCTTGTTTTAATAGAACAAAAATCTTTACATAACTCATGCTTTTCACCCGTCCTTTTCATCACGCGATATGCATTTGTTTTTTGGTATCCTTTCCGTTCAAAAAATGGTCCCGCTGTAAGACCAGCATCCGTGTAAATATGTGTTAGACCAAGCTTTTTTGCGTCTGCTTCTATTCCCTTGTCCCTGAAAATCCTTATGTGACATGAAGGCTGATCCAAATTTGTCAATTCGATGATGCTCCCTTGCGACATAGGTCTTATTATTTCTTAAAGACTGTTGCCAAAGCCGCTACTTTAAATGGTTGCATTGCTAACGGTGCACAAGCCTACAATTTGGCCTGTGAATACCTATGTACAGTTCCGTAAAATAATTACAAAATTTCTTCCAAGCCATCGTCGTGAGCGTTTGTAAAATTGAGTTCTTCTCACCATCTATATGCCAATAATAGTTATTTATATAAAAATATAGCAAGCTTATAGATCCCTATAATCTATAAGCTTTTGTTCTACTGTTTCGGTGTATTGGCTGTCAGCGGATTTGCATTGGCTACTAATTGTACAGGCGTAGTTGTTTGTTGAAAGCTATCCTTTTGTCCTTGATTCGATTTTCCGTAGCCTTTCATCACAGCAAATAATGCTGCACCAACAATGCCCCATGTCAAAAACTTCATTTAAAAAACCTCCTTTCAGCATTAGTATTCGAGAACAAATACAGATTATACACTGTCAAAAAGTTGCTAATAGCGGTGGTGATTTTGTGTTTTATTTCAACTTCTTTACTTTGATATCTAGCAACACGATGGTTTTAATCTAAATGACACACTGCGAAATCAAGTCCAAAATATTGATGATGATACACAACCTTTTCCAGCCAAAAGAAAAAATAGTAAAGTTTTTATTATATACATAAGAATATTATGGTAAAATTTCCGATGGTGGTAAGTGTTAAAGTATAAGGAGGTTATATACCATGAAAAAATTTTTTACAGGGCTATTTTTAACATCTACATTATTTGTAGCAACACCTGCTGATGCCGCAACGACACAAATCAAAATCGACGATGTTGTGGTAAAATCTGATACAGCACCCGAGCAAAAAAACAATCGAACAATGGTGCCATTACGAGTGATCAGTGAAAATCTTGGTGCGCAAGTTCATTGGCAGGATTCACAAATCACCCTTTCAATGGATCAAACAACCATTAAATTGAATCTTAATAACCGAACAGTCATTAAAAATGGTCAAAAAGAGCAATTGGATGTACAACCATACATGAAAAACAATCGCACCTATGTACCAATTCGCTTTATTGCTGAAACATTCGGCAGCCAAGTGCATTATAATGATGGCACAGTGAATATTACGACTGAACCATTGCTAATTGAAGATGAAAAAATCAAGGTACTACGCTATGAATACCATATGACAATGGGTGGTGTCATTCAGGACATCAAGGGCAATGCCTATCACCAAGCACTTTTCAAAATTTTCCAAGAAAAGAAAGGCGACAAAGTAGAGGCTCCGAAAGATTATTATTGGCACCTCAATCTAGAAACTCCTGGATCTTATTACAAGCTTGGTCAATTTGATTTTATGAGCCATGATCAAAACAGTGTTCGACAATATGATATCTATACATTAAATCAACCTTTCCCAGAGGAATTATTACAAGGCTATCCTGAGTATTTACTCCATGATTTCGATGGCGATAACTGGTATATTTTCTCTGAGCAAGCAGTGAAGTCAATACAGCAACTGATTAATAGTGCATATAATAATGGCTTTAGCAAAATAATTAGTAATACAGTCGCTTAAAAAAATTTTTAATGGCAGCTATACACAACATATTCTGTAAAAAGATGTGCAAAATATTCATATCAACGATTGATTGATGGAGGTTTGCCTCATGCAGAAATTCCTATCATTAAGTATAGCGCTACTATTCCTTTTATCTGCTTGTTCGTCGGAAGAAGCTCCGCCCAGCGAGGAAGCAGAAGCCAAAGAACAGACCGTAAATGCGCAGCCAAAAGAAAATCTAAACGTTTTGAACGATGATCAAGGTTGGGTAATGGCTGAGTAATGAGAAAAGCGTGTTTGATAAAAAATATCAAACACGCTTTTCTACACTATTTTTGTATAATCTGAATAAGGTTGCCACATGTATCATTAAAAACTGCTATTGTGACTTCTCCCGCTTTTGTCGGCTTAAGTGTAAATTCAACGCCTTTCTCCAATAAACGGCTATACTCCTTTTCTAAATCAGCAACTCCAAACATTGTTGCTGGAATGCCTTCAGCGAAAATCCTCCTTTGATAGTCCTTTGCTGCAGGATGCTCATCTGGCTCAAGTAATAGCTCAGTGCCCTCTAAATCATCAGGCGACACAAGCGTTAGCCATCTATGTTTTCCTACTGGGACATCCTCCTTTTTTACAAACCCTAGCTTTTCCATATAAAATGCCAGTGCCTTTTCCTGATCTTGTACAAAGATACTGTTGACAATAATATTCAATTGCTTTTCCTCCTTTTAAGTCGTTTAAGAAGCATCCTTCACACGTAAACTTTATTCTACCCATCCTTTCAGTAAATCTTTAAGTGGTTCCTTATTGAAAAGAATGACTCTATATTTTCCCTTTCGCTGTGATAGGACGAGTCCAGCACTCTCTAAGACAGACAGATGCTTAGCAATCCCCTGCCTCGAAATGGAAAGTTCATGTTTCATTAGAAGACGCACCGTCAATTCATACAACGTCATCTCATCACACTCAGCCAGTTCATCTAATATAAGTCTCCGAGTCGAGTCCCCTAGTGCTTTAAAAACAGCGTCTTTATCCCAATTCATAGCTTGATTATAGGCAACTCTATGGTTGCATGTCAACTATAAGCAACTTGTGGGTTGTATGATTTTTGTACGTGTGGTCTCCTTATTTGAACAGGGTGAATCTTTAGGAGCGGGGCTCTACTCATTTAGAGTGGTAACTAACTTTTTAGGACGACTTTATACTCGTTTAAAGCGGCTGCTTACCTATCATGAGTAAAAAACAGCAAGCCTGAGTTAGCTTACTCAGACTTGCTGTTTTTCTTCGATCGGTAACACTGTAGAATATTTAATTTCTCGTAAGGATAAATTCGTTTGAATTCTAGAAACGCCAAGCTTATTTAATTTTCGAATAAATTGATTTAAGTCTTGGCGGTCTCGAATTACGACCTTTAACAAATAATCATAGGCACCTGTTAAGCAATGACATTCCAAAATTTCGGTCATTGTTTTCAAGCTGTTTTCTAACTCCTCTATTTCCTTCTCCTGATGAATATTTGTGCTCATAAATATATAGCACAATAAATCAAACCCTAGTTTCTCCTGATTTAAAATTGCGACTTGTTGATCAATATAGCCTTCATTTTCTAGACGTTTCACCCTTGTATGGGTTGCTGGTGGGGACAAATTCACCCGTCTAGCTAATTCCGCATTGCTAATCTGAACCTCTCGCTGCAAAATCGCTAATAATTGCAGATCGACATTATCTAATCCTTTATTTTTTATATCCTCCATTGTTTTCTCCTCTTTTGATTATTTTTAGACAAGGAAGTTTTTAATGCGATTTCAAAATATTATTTTGATATTCATTAAATAACTTTCGATTATTTTGATTTTATTCAATTATACAAAATATTATACTGATAAATCACTAATAGTGCTATGATTCTTATTATACATAAAAGCAAAAGGAGTGTACCTATACTGTGGTTAAATTTTATATGGGCTTAATGCTTGTCACGAGCTTACTATGGGGAGGCAATTTTGTTGTGGCTAAGACGCTAGTGGCTCATGCCTCTCCAATGACCTTAACGTTGGTCAGATGGCTGATCGCAGTGATCGTCCTGCTACCGTTAGTTTGGTGGAAAGAGAAGAGATTGGTTCCTGCTAAAGCCGCTCTTGTGCCATTATTCCTGATGGGCATTACAGGTGTTGCCTTATTTAATATATTTCAATTTTTAGCGTTGGAACGAACAACATCCACGAATGCTGGTCTTATTTCTACAATGAATACCATGTCCATCGCCCTTTTTTCCTTCGCCTTTCTGAAAGAAAAAATAAATGGCTGGCAACTTCTGGCGATGGTACTCTCTTTAATTGGTGTTTTTCTTGTCCTTTCGAAAGGAGATTGGCAGCTGTTATGGCACTTCCAATTGAATACAGGAGATTTATGGATGGTGGCAGCCGTTTGCGTATGGGGACTTTATTCTGTATGTAGTAAGTGGGCTATGCAAACAACCTCTCCGTTAATGGCGACATTGTATGCAGGTTTGTTTGGGGTACTCATCCTAGTCCCATTCACGATTACGGATTTTACCTTCTCCGAAATCGACTCCTCTTTCATCCTTTCGCTTCTTTATACAGGGGTCATCTCTACAGTAGTTTGTATGGTATTTTGGAATATTGGCGTTCAACAATTAGGTGCCACCACCTCTGGTATTTTTCTAAACTTTAATCCTATTTTTACAGCATTGCTCGCCTTTTTATTTATCGGTGAACAGCTAAGCTGGCTGCAAGGCATTGGGGGAATCATCGTGATTTTGGGATGCTACTTATTCACACATTTTAAAACGAAGACGCCTCAGGCTGTGCTCTAAATTTCTATTTTTCAAACTTGCAAATAATAAAAGATGCATTCCCCCTCTTAAAACTCATCGAGAGGCAATGCATCTAATGATGTAGATGTTTTTTTGCTACTACCACAAATGAAACACCGTTCCTTCGTGAAGCTTGCTTGTCATACGTAAACCTTGCCCATAATGGTGTTGCAATCTTATATGGATATTGATTACTGCTGGATGAGCGTTCTTGAGGCTGCAGTAGTTTTGCCAATTGTCTTCATCCATTCCAACGATTATCCGCTTCGGTGATTTCGAGATGGGTATCAAAATTGATAATACGAATATGTATCGTTCCCCCGTCAGAACGCTTTAACATTCCATGCTTTAATGCATTTTCAATTAATGGCTGGTTAGTCATTGATGGGATGAGGACAGTTGTCTCCGACTCTAGTTGCCATACAACCTGAATACGCTTGCCAAAACGCTCCTACTGTATATAGAGGTAGACTTGAACCAACCTAAGTTCATTTTCTAGTGGAACAAGTGCTTCCACATTTTGAAAATTACAGGACTCTCTTAAAAAATCTCAATGCCTCTACTAATTTACTTGTCCGCTCACTATTTAATTCACTAAACCCGACAGGAAGTGGGTCTTTTTAATGACGGTCCTTTTTTGGCTGAAAAAGCAAACCAGTATTCATGTCTATCCACACATCTACAAAATCTGAACAATCAAAAAATTGAGTGAGATTAACCCTAGACTACAGGTATAATGAAAGAAAAACCAAAATTGATTGGAGATGCCATGAAAATTCGATTAGAAACATTAACACAGGGTGATTTTGAAAACTTATATGCATTTGAGGTTAAAAATAGGGCCTATTTTGAAAAAACAGTCCCAAGTCGAGGGGATGACTATTACGAATTACCAAATTTCATAAGAAAAAATGACATGCTTTTAGAGGAGCAAGCACAACAGCAATCCTATTTCTATCTAATAAAAAATGAACTTGAAGAAATTATAGGAAGAATCAATGTAATCGATATTAATAAGGATCAACGATTAGGCCATATCGGTTATAGAGTAGGACAAGAATTTAGTGGGAAAGGGGTTGCCCATACAGCCTTAGAATTAGTATTAGACCTTATGCGCCAGCAAGGCATGCTCATCATTGATGCACAAACAACAACGAACAATATAGCCTCTCAAAAAGTATTAGAAAAAAATGGTTTTAAACAATTGGATAGAAGCGGAGAATCATTTGAAATGAATGGTCAAAACTTCACTTTTACTTATTACCGGTGGATTAATTCCTAGGATGATCTGACAAACCGTATTGTCAGATCATCCAATTTAAAAGAATGTGCCTAATCTAATGAGACCTCTTTAATCGCTGTTTTCAATTCCTCTAAACTCTTAATCATTTGCAGTAAAGAATGATATTCAGCTGCATTCAAGTGATCACCATGCACTGTTATGTATCTTTTTATGCTACTTTCCATTGTTTGAATCTCTAGCATAGCATTATACTGAACGTCAGGTTCTTGGTGTCTACTCTTTTCTCTATTTTGTTGGTTTGGATTTTGGGGCACTGCGGTTTGATAGCTCCTTTAACATCTTGTATACCTCCATAGATATACATATTTTGCATGACAAATTACTAATAACGAAGGGTAATTATAGTATAATAGTTACCTTTTTATCCCTTTATAATTGTAAAAATACAATTATCGAAGCCTATTTTATAATATAGCACTCTACAAATTCTATACAACGCAAAAAAATCAAAATGAGCACCTAGCCATCTTGATTTTTTGCAGGTGGAAGCCAATAACTTTCACACCTTTTGTGGTGGAATAATGCCTGTTACAAGTAAAATAAAGAATACCAATCCAATAAGGAAAAATATCAGTGACGCTATAAATACGGGCCCAAGTTTAACCTTGAACCGTTCTCGCTCATGAATGATCCCTGTTTGTGCACTCACTTGGGATGTATAAAGCCTTGACATCGCTCCACCGCTACTCGAAAAGTAAAACGTTCCTAAGGTAAAGGCAATGCCCGTGAAAAACATCACTTCGATAAATCGCACAGAGAATATTGTGGCAACCCAGTACGTCAACGATATTTCTACAATCCATGCAATGATGATAATAATCATGTGTTTCCGTGGCATTAAAGGAGCCCCTTCCTTTTTTCTTTAGCTACTTCTACGCATCTTTTTAGAAAAAGTTTCATTTTTCTAAATATATTGTCTATAAGACTTATTCTGTTCTTAGAGATCATCAATCAATTGTATTAATTGTTGTTGAGTGAGTTCGCCTTTCACGCTGTGCTGTAATTTTCCTTCTTTATCAAAGATAAAGGTACTAGGATAATTCACCACTTCAAACGTTTTCTGTAGTACTCCCTCTTCGTCTAGGAAGATAGGAAATGATAAATCATAGGTATCCTTAAATGCTGCTGCCTTCTTATAGCTATCATAGGCTGTGGCATTGATGGCTAGCAGCTCGACATCCTTTGATTTTTGTTGATAGAATGCCTCTAGTTCAGGTGCTTCCTTTTGACAAGGTCCACACCAGGACGCCCAAAAATTCACTACTACTATTTTGCCCTTATATGCCTCAAACGTTGTGGAGGATTGATCTAGCTTTGTTAAAGCAGTTTCATAATTAATTTGTTTGGTGCCATCCTCCAAAACAGTCATTGATGGTGTAAGAGATGCTTGGAAAAAAACATTTTTTAATGCCACACCAATAAAGATTGCTATGATAAGTGCAGAGATAATGAAACTTATTTTTTTACGATTCATACTAACTCTCCTTTTAAAATATACAAATATTTGTATATTTTACCATACTATCAACTAACAGAATATGAACTTTTTATAAAAAATAGCCCCTACTCTAAAAGTAAGGGCTACTCTTTCTTACGTGAATGATGTTTTATTTTTATAGGCAATCACACTTACGAGAAGTAGCATACTAGCTGAAAGGAAAAAAACAACTCGTATCCCATACCATTCTGACAACATGCCCATCATTAAAGATGAAAGGCCGAATACCCCTGTTACAATGACATTCAACGATGTATACACCGTTGGTAATTTCTCCTTTGAGACACTTGTTTGAATGATGGTTTGCTGTGGAATGTTTTTTAATTGCCCACATAAGCCAATCAGCAAAGAACAGAGTAAAGCCATCAATGGTGTGATACTAACCGCAAAGAATAATGTAAAAATAGCGGACAACAGCGCACCTCCACTTATGAACATAGCTTTCTTACGCTCAATAAATTTGGTCCATTTTAAACAAATCATACTCCCTATAATCATGCCAATAAAAAAAATGCCGTTGAGATAACCCCACCATTGAGAAGAAGCCTGCAATGCTTCTTCTACAAAAACAAGTAAAATCGCTGCGACCCACACTGCACCTGCCATTGATTCCAGTAAATCCATTCGTGCAGCTACCTTTAGTACAGGTGTTTGATGGATGGATTGCCACCCCTGCATAAATAACACCCATTTCTTTTTTTGTGGACGTTCCATACGTGCCACATCTGGTAAAAGCTTTAAAAGCAATGTTGCCATGAAAAAAAGGACGACAACGCCCCATATAAGCTGTGATGGTGTAAAGAGAAGCAGCAAGGAACTGCCAACAAACCAAGAACCCACCTGAATGGATTGGATAACCGTTTCTGCAATACTATTTGCTCGCAATAAATCCTTTTCTTCCACATAATGAGGCAGCAAGGATTGACGAATAGGATTGGCACAACCATCCAAAAACGCAACCATCCCAATCAATAAAAACACAAAGCCAATCATCGGCTGGTCGCCTACCCATTGTACATACAAGGCAAGGCCCAAAATGACAGCGGTTTTAAAGCCTTGAGAAATAGTTAGCAGTTGATTCAACGACACTTTTGTCGTAATAAGAGGTGTTAGCAAACTGGAAATCAACATACAAGTAGTAATAATAAACGGTACGAAGGAAGTAGCAATCGCTGAGTTGGTGAAACGATAAATTATACTAATCACGCTTACTATATAGAGAATATCACCAATATCCGCTAAAGATTGACCTGTCAATAAAAGTGAAAAAGATCGGTTTTTAAACACGTTTTATCCCCCAAAATTAAGATTTTATTTTTTCTTGGGAGATTTTTAAATTGGACGAACCTGCATGTCTGAACTCCTTTTTACGCCTAGTTGAAAAAACGATGGGGGATTTCATTTTTTTCAAATTTCTATGCGTGATTTTGATTAAATTTCATGAAAATTCTAAAGTATTTACCTTATTTTAGCATTACTTCCACTTTGTTGCCAGCACGCAAAAAGACCAGGTGTTCTCAAAAAATTTGAGCCCTGGTCTTTTTGTGAAAAGTGAAACCTACTAGTTTGCTTTAGTGTTTTGTATTCTACTAGTATAGTAGTCGTGCCAGCTTGGCAAAGGTTACACATTTTTGAAGAAAAATTCACGAAACTTATTTTTCTAGTTTTAAGTTGTTCGCCTTCAAAAATGAATTGATAGAGACTCGGTTAATGCCTGGTTGAATGGGGCAACTTTCGACATACGCTTTGGCTTCACCTATTATAGTTTTTATGAATTTAAGCTACTGCTCACATTTTCCTTACAATATAATGCTACGGACAATGAATCAAGCTATCCTATTATTTCACAAACAGTTTTGATATTTCTTCAGGTGGATATGGTTTGGTTAAGTATTTTTTAATTTGAAATTGGTCCACCATTTCTTTTACCTCATCTAATGCTGAGGATATAATAATCGGTATCTCTTTTGTATGCTCTCTTTCCCTTAGTGCACGGACTAAATCCCAGCCGCTCATTTCTTCGCCCAGCATTATGTCAATCACAATACCAAGTAAAGGCGTATTGAGTGTATCTTCAAAAGCTTTTTTTGGGTCATGATGATGAATCACGGTAAAGCCCTTGCTTTTTAGCTCTTCAGACAACAGTAGAGCTAAGCTTAAGTCATCCTCAACAAGCATAATGTTTAAGCCGTTGCTATCCTCCATTACATCCTCTTCATCGAAGGTGATAGTGTTATTTGCGAGTGGTAAAGTAAAGTACACAGTAGTACCTTGTCCCTCTTCTGACTCTATCCATATTTCTCCCTCATGCTTTAAGATGATTTCTCTACAAATGGAAAGACCCAGTCCAGTTCCTCCTATTTTACGTCTTAAACTATTATCGATTCGTTTGAATTTTTGGAACAACTGAGCAATATCCTGTTTAGATATGCCAATCCCCTCATCTTTTATACTCACTTGGATGCTATTATTTTTGTTTTCTAACAAAATCTCCACATCCCCACCTTGTGGAGAAAATTTAATCGCATTTCCTATTAAATTAATAAATAATTGGACGAGCCTATCTTGATCTGCATTAACATAGACCTCTCTTGCCTTATCAATTAGATGGACATTATGCTTTTGCTCATGTCGGAAGCGATTGACAATTTCAAAGGCTATTTCATTTAATTGTAGTGTCTCCATGTTATATTGCTGCTTGCCTGACTCCATTCGCTGTAAATCCAAGAAGTCATTTATAAGATTGGTTAGTCGTACCGCTTCTCTATGAATTGTATCGATATATTTATTTTGTCGTTCGGGTTTTATATTTTTCGTTAACAGAAGCTCTGTAAAGCCAAGTACGCTCGATAAAGGCGTTCGCAGTTCATGACTTACCGTACTCACTAATTCGGATTTCATTTGATCTACTTCATATTCTCTTGTAATATCACGATGCACAAAAATTGTGCCTACTTTTTCCTGTCCATCAAAAAGACAAGTTGCATACACCTCGACAAAGATTTCATGTTCAGCCGTCATACAATAGCGGCATTTTCGTGTCTCCTCAAAGCTCTCCATAATAGATGCCTCTAAAAATTCAATTAATTCATCAGGTTGGGCACTACATTTTTGAAAATGCTGTAGCCAATCCTTTTTAGGGATACTTGTTTCTGTTGTCAAGTTAAGGAGGTTGACAATACCACATAGCGCTCTATTGATAAGAACGGTATCGCCTGTAGCAGAAACTAACTGGATTCCTTCGTTGACATTATCAATAATCGTTTGATTTAACGTCCTCGATTTTTCTACCTCTTCATACATAAGAATACGTTCAAATGCGATGGACACACGATTTAATAGTCCGTTTAAACTATCTATATCCCGATCATTATGGGGATGCCCCTCTCGTGTCGCCATTAAAATAGCGACTAGCTCTCGTTTAGAATTAAACACGGAAGAATACAAGTCATAGGCATAATAAGACTCTTGTGCAATTCCTTTTTCATTTGCTGTCAATTGACGTGTAATAACAAAGGATTTTTCCTGCTTTAATCGTGCTTGTTTATCCATGTCAAAATTTTCAACTAGGGCTGCAGCAGATTGGTGTGATAAACCTTTTGTCGCATAAACATTGCCCTCCATCCAATACAGCACACTCGTATCATATTGATAAATGTCGTTTAAATAATTATGGAGATTATCGATTAGTTTCTGTTTATTTAACGTAAAGGTTAGTACATGATTTAATTGATTATACTTTTCTAAATAATTTAATGAATTTTGTAATTGTAGCTGATTTTCTTGAAGCTCGTCCTGCTGCGCTAAAAGCTCCTCATTTTGAGTGGTCAGTACCTCTTCCTTATCCTGAATGGAGAGTATCATTTTAAGAAATGAGTTCGCTAGAATGCCTAACTCATCCTCCTTTTGTACAAGATTACCTAAATCAATGGATTTCCCTGACGCCAAAGCGTTTGTCGCAAGTGTTAATTGTTCAATTGGTCGAATCATATTATTCAGCACTCTTCGTAAAATGACCCCAACAAATAGTAAAATGAGACCGCTAATCATGAGCGAAATAAAAGTAAATAATTGCCCCTGCTCCACTGTCTTGCTAAAAATTTGGTTTAAGGAGTGGTCTGTTTTTTTCTTATAGGATTTTGTATAGGCAATAAATTTATTGACAAGGTCATTTGCGCCACTATTCGAAAGCTCTCGCAAAGCCTCATAATCCCCCATCTTCGCAAAGCTTAACCCTTTTGGGAGAGTAACCGTTTTATAATTATAATGAAAATCAACTAGCTCATTATAGAGCCCTCGTTCTTCTTCCGTTAAATCCAGTTGCGAAAACTTCTGTAATAGAACTTCGAAATTCTCCAAATTTTCATACAATAGCTTTAATTCCTGCTCATTTTGAAAGGCATAGTAGCCCCTTGCTCGAAAAAATATGCCATTAAAATTTTCTTCCAATTCATCCACAAGCATTGATTTTTCATACATTTGCTCTCTCTTCTGCTGTAAGGCATTTTGACTTGCATTGACTACGACAAGAAAAGCAGCAATGATGATTAAAAAGCTAACAACTAGAAAAAGCAGCATTTTAAAGAATTGGCTGCGTATACTTTTATTCAGCAAGGGTGTCGACTTAATCATTTAAGATGTCCTCCACCAGGTTCATTAGCTTAATGGGACTAAACGGTTTGGACATAAAGTAATCTGCCCCTAAATCAAATACCTTTTGACGATCACTTTCCTGTGATTTTGCTGTCAGCATGAGAATAGGCATCGACATTTTAATCTCTTGTGGGAGAAGCTCGATCACCTCAATTCCTGTTAAATTCGGCATCATATAGTCGAGTATCATTAAATCATAGGAGCTTTCCATCATTTTTTTTAGGGCTTCTTCGCCATCCTCTGCCTCATCAATATCAAATTCTAAATCTTCTAATGTTTCACGTATTAACATGCGTAATATTTCTTCATCATCTACTACTAAAATTCTAGCCATCCTGTCTTTTTCTCCCTTTCCCATTAAAGAAACATTTGATGAATTAAACGAACAATACGTTCTGATACTTCAGCCACATTAAACGGCTTCACAATATAATCATCCGCCCCATTAATGAAAGCCTTCATGACGTATTCCTCCCCCACACGTGAAGTTAGCATGGAGACGATTACATTACTTGAAGCATGCTGCTCTCTTATCTTACTCAGCACCTCGATGCCGTCCATTTGCGGCAATATCCAATCTAATAAGATAATGTATTTGCATGCAGGGTCATACCAATTGGATTCCAGAAAACTAATGCCATCAGGAAATGATAATGTTTCAATCCTATAATCGTCATTTTCCTCCAAATGCTTAAAATGATTGGTAATCAGATCACGAATAATATACACATCATCAATGACAACGATCTTAATTTTCACCTTTCTTTTCTCCACAGCAGCTACGTTATCAAAGATGATCGTTTGATTTCTCCCTAATTGCTTGGCCGTATAAAGTGCTTGATCTGCCTCTTCTAGCATCTTTTTAGGATGTAAATTGGTAGAAGTGGCTTCCGCAATTCCACTCGAAAATGTAACATGGAAGCTAGTTCCATTTGCTGTAAATGTCTTTTTCTCCATGGAGGTACGAAGTTTTTCAATAAAAATAAATGCCTCTTTTTTAGTTGTACGAGGCATTAAAATTACAAATTCTTCTCCACCATAGCGACAAGCAATTTCTTCAGCTCCTTTTAGCTCCTTCACCAATGAAGCGAAACCCTTAAGCACCTCATCCCCCACTAGGTGACCATATGTATCATTTACTTTTTTAAAATAATCTAAATCGATCATCGCAATTGAAAAATGTTCTTTGTGTTGCTGATGGTGTTTAATGAAAAGCTTCATTTGCGATTCCATAAATTTACGATTATAAATTTGGGTTAATTCGTCAATGACGATAGCCTGTTCTAATTCTCTTTTATAGGCTAAGCGATTGGAAACATAAGCGATTAATAGCTCTTCATCAATGGGCTTTGCCATAAAATCCATGGCACCCATCTCCAATGTGCGAATACGATTTTCTTTACAATCATTACTACTAATCACTGTCACAAACATGAGCTCTTTTTTCGTCTTTTTAATATTGTCTAAAATAGAAAAGCCATTAGAATCTGGAAGCATGATATCTAGAAATACGATGGATGGTTGCAATTCATAAATTAACGCTAATCCTCGTTTACCATTATGAGCTGCAATGACAGAGTAGCCCTTTTTCTCTAAAACATTTTTTAAATAGGAAATAAATACAACATCATCATCTATTATCAGAATAAAATCTTGTTTTGCTGGATTTTTAATGATGGTTGTAGGATGTTCCATATATTGTGTCATTGAATCATTTTCTTTATAAAAATGGACGCTTTCAATAAATGGAGCAAGAAACTTTTTCCATTCTGATTGGGTCCATTGCTTGTTACTGTCTTCATTCAAAAGCTCTAGCTTTTCACGAGCAATCGACGTTAATTCATGTAAACCGATTGATCCAGCGGTGCCTTTTAACGTATGTAAAAATGAATAGAGCTCGTCTTCTCTAACAAAGTCACTATTATCCCATTTTTGTAAATTTTCACATATACGTGTATAAACCATTCGGTGATATTTAGCTGTTTCCATCCTATTTCTCTCCAATCAATCATACTTCTATAAATTATAACTTACTATTTTGTAAAAACCACGGCAGATTTTGAACGTTTATTGTAATGAATCCCTTTCTTTTAAGCCCCTCTTAGCTGGTCTTAAAAGAAAGGGTTCTAACTTTGCTCTTTTCGATTGACTTATAGAAGCGTTTAATGCTAAATTTACTAAAGCAGTAATTTACTAAATTACTAAATTCGAAATGATAAGGAGTACAGATACATGAAAATTCCAACACATTTAAAACATAAACCTGTCATCGTGGCAGAAAATTATGCCAATATTGATGGGCGCACTGCTTATCAAACAGATGCACAAGGGCTTTCCCTTGGTCTGGCACAATGGAATGATCGAGGAAAGGTTGATATTTCTGCGAAGGTTTGGCGGCATACAGGTGGCAAGTGGTCTCGCCAATCAGAAGAACTTCCCCTACACCGCGTGCTTGATCTCGCTATTTTAGTATGTGAAACGGAACTTTATTTTAAGGAGGCTTATCGTCATGAGCATTTATATGATGAAGAAAACCCTGTAATTAATCGTGTAGGCTTACAGGGAGATGCCATGACAGTGGAAGTTTGCACAGAAAATGAACAGATTAAAGAGGATATTCAGCTTTTTCAGCAAGCACTTAATAATGATGGTGAGCTAATTGGTGAACGCCTACGCACACTTTCAAGAATCTTAAAAGAAATGGGTTATTAAAACTCAAGAGGAACTTAATGATGAACGAACAAATGTTACAGGATGATCAACAGCTACGCAAAGCTTTTTTAAATTTCTTAATTCCCGTGATGCTAGCGAATGTGCTGCAATCTGTTGGCCAAGTTTTTGCTATGTTTATCGTCGGACGCAATTTAGGGGTCGATGCCCTAGCAGCCATTTCGGCATTTTTTCCATTTTTCTTCTTTTTAATGGCCTTTGCAATTGGCATTGGTTCAGGAAGCTCTATTTTAGTCGGGCAAACATTTGGGGCTGGTAATCATGCCAAAATGAAAGAGGTTGTTGGTGTAACACTCGCCTTTACAACTATTTTATCCATTGCTGTCGCAATTTTTGGTGGCTTTTTCATCGAATGGATTTTACGTTTTATGCAGACACCTGCGAATATTTTAGACATGAGTATTAGTTATGCCAAAATACTTTTCTTCACGTTACCGATTATGTTCTGGTATTTGGTGTATACAACCTTTATGCGAGGAGTCGGTGATTCCAAAACACCTTTTCTATTCTTAGTAATTAGTGTTGTGTTAAATATCGCCTTCCTCCCCCCTTTAGTATTCGGATGGTTGGGGTTGCCTGCGTTCGGCTTAAATGGGGCTGCCTATGCTTCTGTGTTATCAAACCTGGTGACAATGATTCTGTTGTTAGCCTATTTGCATAAGACAAAGCATTTACTACGTTTTGATAAAACAATCTTACAGCATTTTAAATTAAAGAAAGATATTTTAACGTCCTTATTAAAGCTAGCCATTCCATCCAGTATTAGCATGGTTGCCATTTCAGTAGCCGAAATTGCCGTTATTGGCTTTGTGAATGGCTATGGTTCGGATGCTACTGCCGCTTATGGCGTTGTCAATCAGGTAGCTAGCTATGCACAAGTCCCAGCAATGAGTATTGCCATTGCAACATCTGTCTTTGTAGCACAGGCGTTAGGGGCTAATTCTACAGAGATGATTAAAAAAATCCGTCAAATGGGTGTGCGCATTAATTATCTTCTAGGTGGCGCGATCATACTCATTATGTATCTGTTTGCAGAGCCTATTTTGGCTTTCTTTATCGATTCACATGAGACTGTGCTTATTGCCAAGAATTATTTATATATCGCCTTTTGGAGCTATTTAATTTTCGGACACACACAAACTGTTTCTGCTACAATGCGTGCCACTGGTGTCGTATTATGGCCAACTATCTTCTTAGTCATTACGATTTGGGTTGTACAGGTACCATTGGCGTTCCTATTATCTCACCATACGTCACTAGAACTAAATGGCGTTTGGTTAGCCTATCCAATCACCTTCTGCGTCCACTTCATTATGCAATATGCATACTTCAAGCTAGGCTGGCAAAAACGAACATTAAAAGCTATGCTGAGCGAATAAAATGGAAGAGGGCATGCCATATGTGCGTGCCCTCTTTTTATTATGGCAACAAAATAACCAGGCACTCAAAATTGAGCCCTGGTCATTTTGTGAAAAGTGAATGTTACTACTTGCTTTAGTTCTTTTGTATTCTACTAATAGAGTAGTCGTTTAACATTGAAAAAGGTTACAACAAATTTCGAATTTTTTTCTCACTTTTTAGCAGTTACCAAAATAAGGCGAAATATAGAAAACGAACTGTATACTTTGAATACAAATCTCCTTCTAAACCGTATCTAGATGTTTAATTCTCCTTGCAATGCTGTAACTGCTGCGCCTGCAATCAATACCTTGTTGTGTTGAGGGGTCACATAGATTACACCTCCACGTTTAGAAAGCTGCTTGCTGACAAGTTGTTGTTTAGATAATTTCTCACACCAATAAGGGCCTAGTGCGCCATGACTTGATCCATTTACCTGATCCTCATCAATGCCTTGTGCTGGAGAAAAAAAGCGAGATACGATATCGATGTCTTCTTCCTTCGATTGACTAGTTAGGCATATACCTCGAACAGGAAACTGCTTCATCGCAGAAAAGTCAGGTTCAAACTGTACAATTAGGTCTTCATTGCCTACTTCCACGATATAATCCAATTCGGTCCTCCCTACAAAGATGGGCTTACATCCTAACCAGTCCTCCAATGCTGAAGGACATTCCATTTCAGCAATTGGATACGTTTTGATGGCGATTTCCACTCGTTCATGTTGCCACTTGGCATGTAAAGGACCACTTGCTGTATGAAATGTAATTGTGTGCTCCTTTGGCACAATTCCTTGCTGCCAAAGGACAAAGGCACTAGCAAGGGTGCCGTGACCACAAATGGATATTTGCCTATTTGGCGTAAACCATTTCAGCGTAAATTCAACCTGTTTTTTTTCAATAAAGGCTGTTGTCGGGACAGGTATCTCCTTTGCAATTTTTTGCATGGTCTCCTCAGAAACTTCTTCATCTAATAGACATATTGCTGCAGGATTCCCTTTATATAGCTCATTCGTAAATGTATTAATTAGCCAATATGAAATACTAGTCACCGTTCTCCCCTCCTTGCCTCATCATACCTGAAAATTGTTTCATTGGATATAATGTTCCAAATACTATTTCCTCAGCTAGCACTTTATAAAAAAGCCATCTTTTGTCTAAGCTAACACTATAAAATACAACTGAAGAGCAATTCGAGTGGAGAAACCATGAAAACTTATTTCAAATTTTTATTGATCATCGGATTGACGACATTACTCGCAGGATGCTGGGATATTACGGAGCCGCAAAGAATGTACTATATAAATGCAGTAGGTGTAGACTACGAAAACGACGAGTATATTGTCTATTTACAAGTGATTAATTTCGCTGATGTCGCGAAATCTATACAACCTAGCGCAACGGTGGCGCCTGCAGAAGTAGGACGTGCCACTGGTAAAACAATAGAAGAGGCAATTTACAAATTATATCGCTCCTCGGATCAAGAAATTTTTTGGGGGCATATGCGATATATGATTTTTTCAGAGCAGGCTATGGAAAATGAACACATTATTCCTGTCATCGATACATTCATACGCTTTCGTGATACTAGGTATCAAATCTGGGTGTATTGTACAAAAAACCCAGTTGAAGATATATTGCTTGTTACACCAATCTTAAGAAATTCGTTATCCTCATCAAAATTAAGTAACCCAATCAACCCAACAGAACAGGAAACATTTATCGAACCAAAAGACTTAAGAGATGTTGTCATTGGCTTAAATGAGCCAAGTTATGAAGTAACAATTCCTTATGTGTCCATTAAAGACGATTGGGAAACAGATGAGGAGCAAGTTGAGGAAACCTATTTTTCAGGGGTTGGTGTCCTATCGAAAGATGGCTTTAAGGGGTTCGTGCAAGACACTGCGGCTCGCGGCAGTCAATGGATGCATAACTATACAAACCGTGGGGAGATTACCTTTCAATTAAACACAAGTGACCAGGAAGAACTAACGGTCAGTATTGAGAAAATACATGTCGATGTGGAACCACTTGTCAGACAAGAGGCTGTTACATTTGAAGTCAAATTGAGAATCAATGCGACCATCAATGGTTTTAAAGGAAAAGTAACCGAACAGGAGCTGAGAGAGCTTATTGTAAAAGAAGTGAAAAAGGAAATTCAGGAAACCTATAAAGAAGGTCTAAAATTAGATGTGGATATCTATCGATTGTCAGAATATCTCTACCGCGATAACGTCAAGGCTTGGAAAAAGCTTGAGAAAGATGGAAAAATCCCATTATCAGAGGATTCAATTAGTAAAATTGATGTGGATGTAGCCAAAATCAATCCAGGTCGAAAAACTTTTACAGAAACAATAAAAAAATGACCAGATGTCCTCATAGGAATCTGGTCTCCTTATTATTTTATAAGTGAGTATATATAAGTATCATGGGGCACATTATGTTGATGCATATATTTTTTTAATAATCCTTCTTGTTCGAAGCCTATTTTTTGCAATAGTAGATTGGAAGCTTCATTTTTTTTAAATACAATGGCTCCAATACGTACTAAATCCATTTCTTCAAAACCATAGGAAATAGCTCGTTTAACAGCTTCCTGAGCATAGCCATTTCCCCAATATTCAGGAAAAAGGGCGTAGCTGATTTCCGCTCTTCGATGCTCTATTGACCACTCTTGAAAGCCGATTGTACCAATAATTCCTTCTTGATCCTTTAATGCAATGCCCCATTTAATACCACGTTTTTCAGCAAAATTGTTGGCAAAATTTTGAATGATTTGCTGCACTTGAACTAAGCTGGTTAAAGGTTGTTGGCCATAATGGCGCAAAACTTCAGGATTCGAAAAGCACGCAAGCAGAGCTTGTCCATCAGAACTCGTCAATTCCCTTAACACTAATCGTTCAGTATGTAAAATTGGAAACATCATATACCTCTTTTATTGTAGATTTATTAATCAAATTTTACATTTGTCAACTAGCTATTGCAATCCCTATTTCCATTTGATGCCACTTTGTTAAAAGGACAAGGCTAGTTGCCCTGTCCTTTTTGTGCGTGTTAGTTTGCTTGTGCATCCCGACAGAGTAAGTCTACCAGAGCTATCTATACACTCTCTCTACAAATCCCCAATGTTGCACACTACACTACTGTATAAAATTTCCCTATATGTCCACAATAAGTTCAAAATAGTCAATGAGAGGTGAACAGAATGGAACACTTTCCACTCATACATACAAATTTTTGGGATGCCGTCGTTGCAGTCCCTGTAGTTATGATGATTACCCAAATCATTAAGAAAATGTGTCATATAAAGCCTTTTTGGGTTCCAACCATTGCACTAGTTGTCGGCTTATTCATTTCTATTTTCATCAGCCACCGACATAATCTTCTTGCAGGACTATTCATGGGCTGGTTTTATGGCTATGCAGCAATTGGAAGTTATGCCTCCTTAAAAACCTCTTATCTTACCTATAAGCAAAAGAAGAGAAGAAAACAGAAGTATACTGCTCCTTAATGGTGACTATTACTCCTACATGTACAAAAGTTTATACTAAATTTCAACAAAAATACTTTATAAATTTCATACTTGTTACATTACCTTTTGACAAACAATGAATTGGAGAGGAGGAAAAAATATTTCTGAATGAGATCTTACACCTAAAGAAAACAATGCTATTTGAGCTAGACAGAAAAAATTCAAGCGCCCTGCAAGCCAATTAGATATACTAAATATGACGGTAGCAATCACTCTTGAACTAGAAAAAGAAACAACTCAAATTCAGGAAACATTTCGTTTGAACAATTAGGGATTAATGAGCAATTACCTAGCGATGAAATAAAAAAACAAATTGATCATCTATTTAAAAATTGGGTATGTGATCGTCTCAACCTATCCTCTAGCATCGTTTTAGAAGAGGATAAATGACCGTTGTATCACCTTTTACTTTAGAATTTCATTACTTGTTCTCGCAAGGTGGTAATGAAGACTCGGATTTGTTCCATCGTCACAATAATACATAATGCAGGCCCACATTCTCTTGCACCATGATGATTCTTCTCATAAGCATCTAGTACAAATACTAATTTATAACGTTGCTCTGTTTCCTCCCTCTCCTCTTCAGGAATTTGAAAAATACCGTATCAAGGAAAAAAATATTCACCATAATGTGGGATATGATAGATGCATAGGCCAGGATCATGCGGCTCCAGCATACTTAAATAAGCAGGCTCCAATTTTGCTATGTCTTCTAATAATTGAAGGAAATCTCTTTTTAAACAATAAATCTCAGTATTTATCGCTGGGAAAGCTGGCCCAAAGCGAAATTCAATACGAAACTTTACACTTTCCTCGTTCACCATTAAAATATCTAGCTCTACCTCACAACTCGGATGACTCGAATCATCTTTTAAAATTGCCACTATACCGCCCCTTACACTTGCTGAATCGTTGTTCTCTCTACAATATACTACGAAATTATCATTTTACCAAAAAAACGAAATTATACATATTTATGTATGGTATAATAGTTTTTATTCATTTTTGGGAGGTGAAGGTGTTGAAAAGATATTTGTTGACAAGCATTGTAGTAGGAGCCATCTTCCTAACAGGCTGTGAAAATGATGACAAAGCAGCCTTACCACTATCTACATCAGTAGATAAACAAATAATAGCAATGGAATCTGTCATGGCACCTGTTCCATTAGTTTTAACGCTACCACAGAAAGAATACTACTATAAAGAATATTCGGCTATTGTCAATAAACTAAATGAAGAATATGGTACAGGCTTTAAGCTAGATCCCATTACAACATTTTCAGCAAATTATTGGCTTGAATTAAAAGATTTTGAAGACATGTTAAAAGGCAGAATAGACACTTCTTATGTCGTGGTCGATAATAAGGAAGTTTTTTCTCCAGTTAAAGTACCAAAATTCGTTGAATTACATATGGGGGCACATCGAACAATCATTCGTGTTGATGGTTCATTTGACACCCAACTAAGCATGGACATTCCTGGTGGAAGACAGTTATTTTCGGTTATGCATTCCTTGTCTTCTAAAATTGAACAGGGTAAAGGCTACTGGACGCAAACGAGGTATGACCCTTCCATTAAAGATCATGGCAGTGCTTACAATATTGCAATCGGTGGCTACTATTCATATAATGGTGTATCCTCACCTCATATTATTGAGATCGAGTATTATTGTAATATACATGGTGGCATTACTTAATAACTAGCAATAGGCTTGCCTGTAATCTTTTTCACAGACAAGCCTTATTCTTTTATAGGATAGCCTCTATTCCTTTCATCATATCAAGAGCGCCCTTAGATTTATTGGAACATACGACAACTTTGATGGAAGAAGCAGGATAATAGGCTGAATGGAAGCACACGCCAGGATCATACCCCATCACATGGTATTTCAGTATTGCTTGTTCACTATTCTTCTTAATCCATACACCATAGCCATAACAATCATTTTCATTCAGTTCG
The DNA here is from genome assembly GCF_039614735.1 of Lysinibacillus sp. BS3. Taxonomy (NCBI): domain Bacteria; kingdom Bacillati; phylum Bacillota; class Bacilli; order Caryophanales; family Bacillaceae; genus Lysinibacillus; species Lysinibacillus sp. BS3. The sequence goes on from NZ_CP154860.1 coordinate 497,955, forward strand.
ACATGAGGCATTAACAGTTGATTCGTTAACTCTTCATTTAAAAGTTCGAAATTCATAAGTGCACTCCAGAACTTTGCCATATCCTTCCCTGTTACGAATGCTCCCCCATCAGAACCCCCTTTTACAGGTAAAGAATAGATATTTGTTTTCCAAGTTCCATCTGGGTTGTCTATGTACCCTAATGCTGTATTAGCTGGCAAAGAATCTAACGAAAAATAGCCTGATTCCGTCATATTCACCCGATCGAAAAGATGTTGTTGAATGTAAGCGGAAAAATCCATACCAGTTGCATGCTCTACAATTAACCCTAATACAATATATCCTGCATTATTATAGTGAAATCGCTCACCAACTTTATACTTCATTGGACGATTCTGAAATAATGGTAAAAAATCTCGCAATGTTCGAAGCTGGTACATCGGATTTTCAACCCATAACGCTTCAAAATTCTCCATTTCTTCCTCATCAAAATAATCGGGTATTCCTGACGTATGTGTTAGCAGATGAGCGATGGTTACTTGCTCATCGAAGTGCTTAAATAGTTGAGGCAGACAATCGCATAATTTCGTATCAAATGCTAGCTTCCCTTTTTCAATAAGCTGACAAATAGCGACTGCAGTAAAAATTTTACAGCCAGAGGCAATGCCAAAACGAGTTTTTGCATGATTGTCGATTTGTTCTGAGCGATTCGCATAGCCAAAACTTTGGCTGACTAAGGCAACCTTCTCCTGATTTTCCACTAGCACCGTTCCTGAAAAATTAACCTTCTCTTGTATGTCGATAAGAATATTTTGTAATTTTGTTTGCATAGATATTCTCCTGATTTTCTTAAAATTACTAAATAATAGCTTTTTTATTTTAACAATATCGTTTTGAACATATTTTTACAAGTCTATTTCGTTTCAATCCTGAAGATCCGCATAATCATGTAACGGAAGGAAACAATAAGAAAAAAGAGGATGTGTCGCTGTGGAATTTTTTCATAGTCAAGAATCACTTACTGCTATTCAATGGATTCTCCGAGCCATTGTCGCTTTTTTCTTCCTACTTTTCGCAACAAAAATTATGGGACAGCGCTCTATTTCTCAGTTAAGAATGCTGGATTTTGCAATGGCTATCACACTTGGGAATATTATCGCACATCCCTTATCTGATGAAGGTTTAGGAATGAAGGGTTCCATGATTACCATGGCCGTTTTAGTTGCGCTCTACCTCATCGGTGTTTTTTTGAGCCTAAAATGGGTTGCCTTTCGTCATTTGATAGACTCCCCGCCGATTCCCCTGATTAAAAATGGGCAAATTATTAGCGCCAACTTACAAAAGGCTAGAATATCTGTTGATTTACTTTTATCAGAGTTAAGAAAAGAAAAAATTGAAGAAGTTCAAAATGTAGCACTCGCTTTATGGGAACCAGACGGATCGATCTCTAGTTTTTTGCATACACCCTACCAAACACCAACACGAGCAGATATAAGTGTACAGTCTAATCCTTTTTTTCTTCCCACGGTTCTTATTAAAGAGGGAAAAATTGATTACCATGAGTTGAATAAAACAACGCTAACCGAGAGTTGGTTAAAAGACCAACTATCAACTTATAACATTGATGTAAAGGATGTCCTATTAGCAACAATCAACCAGAATAATAAATTGCATATTTTCCCTTATTAACTTCCCCTCCAAAACTCAAAAGTTAAAACGCGTAATTAAACTGTATTAAAAAGTATCGTTGCTGAAACACCGTTTGAAAATGCTCCTCCCGTTGTACTTACTTGTACAGAGAGAAGTGTACAACTATTAACAGGGTAATTTGCAATCACTTTTGCACAACAATTGGGTGTTGTAGATGAATTTGGTCCTGACACGCTCGCAATGATACCTGTAGCAACGCTAGTAAATCCGCAATTTGTGCTGATAAATATTTGTGCTGAAGCGGTTTGACCTGCGATGAGAGCATGGTCGCGAATATTCAATGTTAAGCTTCTAATTGTAGCATTTTCAGGAATAACAATTGAACTTCTCACGAATGAAGCTGACGAATTACCAGTACCCAGAAAATCATTATTACCAACTGATTGATCTGTAGAGAGGAAAACTTCCATCAAACCTGAACCACTTGGACCTGTTGTTCCAGTAACACCTGTAGTCCCTCTTGCGCCAGTCGCTCCTGTGCTTCCTGTTACGCCTTGGGCTCCTGTTACCCCTGTTATCCCCTGTGAACCTGTTGCTCCTGTACTCCCTGTTACGCCCTGGACTCCTGTCGCCCCTGTTATTCCCTGTGAACCTGTTGCTCCTGTACTCCCTGTTACGCCCTGGACTCCTGTCGCCCCTGTTATTCCCTGTGAACCTGTTGCTCCTGTACTCCCTGTTACGCCCTGGACTCCTGTTGCCCCTGTTATTCCCTGTGAACCTGTTGCTCCTGTGCTTCCTGTTACGCCTTGGGCTCCTGTTACCCCTGTTATTCCCTGTGAACCAGTTGCGCCTGTGCTTCCTGTTACGCCTTGGACTCCTGTTGCCCCTGTTATTCCCTGTGAACCAGTTGCTCCTGTACTCCCGGTTACGCCTTGGACTCCTGTCGCCCCTGTTATTCCCTGTGAACCAGTCGCTCCTGTGCTTCCTGTTACGCCTTGGGCTCCTGTTGCTCCTGTTATTCCCGCAAGTCCTCGAAGTCCAGTGGCCCCTATTATTCCCTGTGGACCCGTTACTCCTGCTACTCCTTGGAGACCCATTTCTCCCTGCGGACCGGTTGCCCCCGTTACTCCTGCTACTCCTTGGAGACCCATTTCTCCCTGTGGACCCGTTGCTCCCGTTACTCCTGCTACTCCTTGAGGTCCTATTTCTCCCTGTGGACCCGTTGCTCCCGTTACTCCTGCTACTCCTTGGAGACCCATTTCTCCCTGTGGACCTGTTGCCCCCGTCACTCCTGCTACTCCCTGAGGGCCTATTTCTCCCTGCGGACCTGTTGCCCCCGTTACTCCTTGGAGACCCATTTCTCCCTGTGAACCCGTTGCTCCCGTTACTCCTGCTACTCCTTGGAGACCCATTTCTCCCTGTGGACCTGTTGCCCCCGTCACTCCAGCTACTCCCTGAGGGCCTATTTCTCCCTGTGGACCTGTTGCCCCCGTCACTCCTGCTACTCCCTGAGGGCCTATTTCTCCCTGCGGACCTGATGCTCCCGTTACTCCTGCTACTCCTTGGAGACCCATTTCTCCCAGTGGACCCGTTGCTCCCGTTACTCCTGCTACTCCTTGAGGGCCTATTTCTCCCTGTGAACCCGTTGCTCCCGTTACTCCTGCTACCCCTTGAGGTCCTATTTCTCCCTGTGGACCCGTTGCTCCCGTTACTCCTGCTACTCCTTGGAGACCCATTTCTCCCTGTGGACCTGTTGCTCCCGTTACTCCTGCTACTCCTTGAGGTCCTGGTGCTCCTGGGGGACCTTGTGCTCCTGTAGCACCAGTAGCTCCTGTTGCTCCTGTTACACCGATTGGATCCTCAATACCATAAACATATGGGTAGCCATTACACCCAAATTCATTACATTTATATTTCATTGGATAATTACATTTTGCATCACATTTAAAATTATCAAAATTACGATTGTAACTAAACCTCAATGCGACTTCACCTCCTGTCCCTTTTTATCATATTCAAAAGTCTACTTATTGAGATAATTAATGTACCTAGAATATTAGAATGAATTAACTATGTATCTTAAAATAAAAAGAACATTAGGCCATGTAGAACCCAATGCTCAATAATATGTTTCAACCTTATTCATTTGTCTTTGCCATTTCTCGGTAAGCTGCAAATTTAGGTAGTTTATGCTGGATATACCATTCCATCACTATTAAATTTGGCACCCAGCATAGCCAAGCGATAGAGGCATAACTATACTCAAAATTATCAAAGCCAAATACTACCGTAAACAAAGGGAGTCAAATTCGCAATGTGACAGCTGCGAAGGTTAAAGCATAATTTCTTAGCATCCATTTCTGATGGCCTTGGATATTTCTTTTTTTAATATGGACCAGCGCTTGAAACATGATGAAGAGCCACCCTATGGCTAATAAATCAAAGCCTAGCTGTGCTACCCATCCCCCTGTTGCGTTCAGCGCTAAATAAAGTCCTGCCAAGCCCACCAAACAAAATACTAACTATATAGATATTGCCTAGTAGTCTATGGCGTTTCACATTTTTCTCTCGTAACTTAGATGACAACGTAAAAGGACCAATGACGAGGGCTAATATACCGAATACCATATGTATATAGAGCATGATATACCAAAATGAATGCAATGTTGCACTAAGCATAAGCTTTAATTGAACAAATCCCGCCTGCCGTGCATCGAATAGTAAATATTGAACAACCGAATAGCCTGCTATGAACAATGCCAAGCCACAAACAATCCACCACAATTTTTGTTTCATTTTTATAGCTCCTTTATATGTTAGCGTACCATTCAAATCTCCGATCTTTTAACACAGACAAATAACAGGGCGTAAAAAGCATATAAGTGGACGTTTATCGACAGTACAACGAATTGACCATTAGGTAGTGCAGGTTAATAGACAGCCAAAACGCTCCACTCCAGGGTATTTTTCTCCTAAACTTGTAATGTGAAAGCCGAGATTTTTATAAAAAATCACTGCGTCTTGATCTGTTTCTGCATAAATGGAAGAAAAAGCATGATGTTCTTCTACATACCGAATCATCTCACGTCCAATGCCTTTTCCACGAAAAACGGGCGATACGGCAATATGTTTAATTTCACAGCGATTTTCCTCTCCTTTAACGATTCCTATACAACCGACTAAATCTTGCTCGATGGTATAGCCATACAACACTCTTTCAGGATTTTCGATATACAATGGATATTCCCTATCCACTTTCTTTTCGGAAGTAGCATAGGATAATAATGTTTTCACTTCGGGTTGAATCTTGCTTGAATGGATCATTTTCATGGAATTATACCTTTCTTGCGGTTCATTTTAACTTACTAATAATACCTTTAAATTACTATATTTGTAAATAATACTTTGATACTTCCATAATATACTAAAACATTATCTTTTATGTTATGATCACTTAAAAGTTGAGGAGGGGAGTCCCTTGCTGGTTAAAGGCTATAAATTTAGTTTACCGCCCTTTTATTGGCTACTTTTCATACCCATCTTTTTGGGGACGAGTTACAAAGCATTATTTTTTGATTGGCACATACAAACATATACTTTTCATGAGTTAGAAGATTTCGGTCGTTATGTAATGATACTAGCAACAAGCTTGATTGAAGCTTTTATTTATCTACTCATTTTTCGATTGATTGTCTATTTGCTTCAACTAGTATTTCGACAGTCTAATAGAAATCATAGCTAATGAGTAGGAGGAAGAAATTATGACATTTAAGGGTAGCCAACTACTCGGCATACCCTATTTCTTTTTCCACCTCAGCTAGGATTGAAGTGATTCCATGTAATGATTTCCGCTTCATCTACGTTGACATTGCCTAAGCTGAAGAGATGCGGAATATACGCAAAAAGCCCAAAGTTCTTCCCTTTTTCTTTCTCCGTTTGGAAATAGTCTACAGTTGCTGATGGTAGCTGTTCTAGTTCTCTATAATCAGGTAACGACAGTAGTTTTATATCCTCTGCAGCAATTGCCCCTGCTGGCCCTTTATAGTGTTCCTTGGAATACAGGTACATCGCATTACGATTAACCGCTAGTTTTTGGATTGGAATTTGATAAAACATTAGGCTTTCTCTCGTTTCAATACCAAGCTCTGTTAAAGCCTTATATAGATGACTAGGATGGATTGGTAGGAAATGAACAACATCATTCCACAAGCAATTTAAGTGAGGAATTTCTTTCATGAATAATTTCGGTCTCTCAGGATGATCAAAATATTTTTTCGAATATCGTTCATATAAATGTGGAAATAATGCCCCTAACCTATTTAGTGGCATGAGCTCATGACCCACCATTTCCCTTGGAACCATATGATAAACATATCTCTGCATGACAAGCACCTCCACCTAACTAATTCTTCGAACATTTAGAAATTCCTGTTACAATCATTGTATAAATAGAAAGTAGGTGCACAATGGAATTATTAGTTATCATTCTTATTTTTGCGGGGATTTTTGCTATATATGATTCGATTAGACGAGTTAACAATTCTATTTTGGAGCAAACGGAGGAACTAAAGAAATTACGAGAGGAACTGAACAGTAAGAATAAAAATTAGAGGGGCTAATACTTTTGCTTTGGATAATCAATTGAATTAGCAATATCAATCAAGACTTCAGCCGTTACTTGATCTGCCACATCTCGATCAATACTAAAGACATATTGCCAATTGTCTCTTTCAAACACGAGTAAATGAAAACCAATTCGTGGATTTTCAATATAGGCTGCCTCACTGCCATTTTTCAACTTAAATACATCTATTTTATATTTTTCAAATGACATTTTATGCTGAACTGGTCGAACCTTGATTTTGAAATGATTTTGTGGCAATTGATCACTGATCATTACCACCTCCAGCTGATCATTCATTTCTCCTTCTAAATCACTAAACCTTCCAAAGTGATGCGTAAAGCTGATTGGCGGTACTCGTAGGGGTAGCTTCAGCTCTTTATTATAGTGGTGTTCGAACTCTTTTACGGCTATTTCTACTGTTTTATAGCCGATTTCAGGAAGAAATTCTTCAAGAGGTTGTGGCGAATCACTGTCCTTTGCAAAAACCAAATTAAAAGTGGAAACATACGTAAATAAAGCTAGTCCAATAAGAATACGCTTAGTCACATTTTACCGCTCCTCTAACCTATTTAGATATAGGTTAACCTACAGAATCAGAATTATGCTGACATAACACTAACATGGCGTAGTCTTATCGTTAAAAATGGACGTAAAGTAGCGAAGTGTCGGTACTACGTTATTCGCGTGAAGCATCTTTTCAAGCTCTAGCTTTGTGACCCATTGAACTGCTGTCACTTCCTCCTCCTGAAGTTTTGTGTCACTAATTTCAAAGCTTTGCTCAAATAACCAAACGTCATAAAAATCATTGAAACAATCACGTCGTTCACTCTTTACTAATTGTCCATTGGTCCTCAATAATGATATCCCTATTTCCTCTTCTACCTCACGAATAGCCCCGTCCAAACTGCTTTCACCCGTTACTATAGAGCCTCCTGGACATTCCCATAAATGAGGATAATGTTTATTGGGATGGCTTTTTGTTAAAAGGAATTCTCCCTTGTTATTGCGAATCCATACGTGCACAACGATATGGTAATCTTCAGCTGCTAATGCTGTCCCACGTACATGACGCTTATGTGTTTTTTGGAGATTTTTATCATAGAGATCCCAGACTTCCATAGAGCACCTCATTTCTGAATTTGAACAAGCACATACTGCTTCGTCCACATTTCCGTTGTCACAATAGAACGTTCCCCATTTTTTTCGAAAAATAACCCGCTCCCCTCTTTTTCAAGAAATGCCCATCCTTCATTAGCCATCATTTGCTGAATGTCCTCGTCCACCTTCTGTATGCCCCTAGCTGAAATGGCTGCGAGGTACCAAGTTGCCTTCTTATCATTGGAGAGCGCCACTAAATCAAAGGGGGATGCATTTAATTTTTGTATAGCTTCCTTTGGTGTAAGGGAATCGATTGGCAAAGGAGGGTATAATAATTTATTGCTATCAATAAAGACCCCACTTACTACGAAAAGAGCTGCTATTAGTAAACCTATTTTTTTCAAAGTTCACCCTCCTCCTTGTCTGGTTAAGAATCGGCTGCTAAAATTTATCTGTAAAAGAGAGCTTCTATTTTGAAGCGGTCATACTTTATTTTTTTTATTCTATATGAATTGGAAAATCTCCTAAAGCATCTTTCTAAATTTATTTTATCCTTGTAGCGAGTATAGCAGACGATTAAGTTGTTACGTATATCTCTGTAGCCATTAAATGAGGGTGATTTAACCAAAATTCTCGTACCTTATCGGGCTTTCCTTTCTACTCTTCAGGAAAATGCTCTTCAGGTGTAAAATCATCCATTAATAACATGCCACCCATGCCTAGGATGTCAAATGAGCGTTCAGCCTCAATCGTTTTGGCTGCTGCCGCATCTGCAAAAATAAATTGAAAGGGACCACTTTGAATCATCTCTTTCCAATCCCCATAAACAAACTCTGCCTGGGCATGATGGATATTTTGACTAATAAGCTTTATCTTATCCTTTGAATGATCGACGGATATAAAATGTATAGATCGAGGAATGCTAGAGAGTATCCAGGAACTGCCTACACCATAACCAGTACCTATCTCCAATATTTTTCCTGTTTTTATTTGTCCAACAAGAACTGATAAGAGCCTGCCAACCTCATCTGTACAGGAATGTTCAAAATGATGTTTTTTTGCCAAAGCCTTACTCAATTGCACCAATTCAGGTATTTCCCTATTCGACAACTATGCTGATCTGCTTGAATGGCAATGGGCTCTGTAGGAATGAGATCATTGGAAACGGCCCTGTCAGCATAACAGGACTTATTGTTCCTTCATCAGCTAGTAGCCTTGTATCCAAAAGTTCATAGGTGAGCATGCTATTCAATCCTCTCCTAATTTCTTCTCAAAGCTGAAGATTCCTTTGCCTTCGTAAATTCTTTCATCAAATTGAATAAACCCAAGTGAAGTCCAGAAGGTTAATGCTTGCTGATTTGTGGAATGAACCGCTATTTGAATACAGTTAACTTTTTGCATTCTCATTAATTCTTCATAGGTCAAATATATTTTTTTAGCATAGACGAGGACTTGACATGCCGTAATCCAATATGGCTAGATATTCTTCCCCTTTTTTACTATGTATCTCTCAATCTGTAATTCCTCAGCGTCTTTAAATATATCTAAAATATCCTCATTTCCTAGTGCTTCTTTATCATATGCGATTAAATTATAGTCCCTATTTGAATTCATAATCTCTTTTTCAATTTCAATGAATCTTATATCATTTTTAATCAAGCTAAACATCTTCATGTCTCCTATGCTTTTTAGTTTCATCATACTGCATTTTTTAGAAGAACCGTACTCAGAAGTTTAGAACTATTCCAATAACAAGTAAAAATGGTAAAAGAGAATGGCTAGGTAAACGTACAACAAGCCTAGCTCTTTACGCATAAAGTAGCCATATATGACTGAAAGGATGTCCTGTGTGGGGAAAGAACATAAATATTTTCAAAAATTCAAGTTTACGTCAAATCCAAATTGTCATTGTCGCTGTTGTTGTCCTTGTTGTCGTTGTAAATGTAAGCCGCCATTTTACCCATACCACCAAGTTGTCATTATCTAGTCTATGTGACAGATGCTGGACAGCTCGCAACGCCTGATAATAGAGTTTCTGTAATCGATACCGCAACAAACACAATCGTCGCTACCATTCCAGTAGGATCTGCTCCGCTAGAAGTAGCGATTACACCTAATGGCGCTTTTGGCTATGTTCCAGCGCTCTTCTCGGATAATGTAACGGTTTTTAGCACTGCCACAAACTTGCCAATCGCTACCATTCCTGTAGGCATTGACCCCCTTGGTGTCGCCATTTCACCAAATGGAGCACTTGCTTATGTATCCAATCACGGATCGAACACTATATCGGTCATTAATACAGCCACCAATACCGTAACAGCCACTATTCCAGTAGGGCTACAACCTCAAGGTATTGCCTTTACGCCAAACAGTGCATTTGCTTATGTTGCCAACGAGAATTCCAATTCAGTATCTGTTATCAATACTGCAACCAATACGGTGATTGCTACAATCCCTGTGGGAATTCGTCCTAGATCCATTGTTTTGACTCCAAGCGGGCAATTTGCTTATGTGACAAATGAAAATAGCAATTCCGTATCGGTTATTAATACCACTACCAATACAGTAGTGGCTACCATTCCTGTTGGTACAGGACCTGTAGGAACAGCGATTACCCCTGATGGAACGCTTGTTTACATTGTGAATAAAGGCAATAATACCGTATCTGTCATCAATACAGCCACCAATACGGTGATTGCAACTATTCCTGTAGGTGCATCTCCAGACCAAGTAACCATCTTGCCAGATGGTACTTTTGCCTATGTAACAAATCAAGTAGACAATACGGTGTCTGTCATCGACATAGCAACAAACATGGTAATTGCCACAATCCCAGGATTTAACGGGCCGACTGGTATCAAAACTGGAACAATCTGTCAATAATTACACCAAAAAAAGCAACCGACTACTTCCACCCCATCTTAGAAAATGGGCTGTTTTTTGTCGGTTGCCTGCATTCTTTATAAAGTTAATTATGGCTAAAGTTAGCTTAGTCTTGAATCGCTGCGTCTAAAGCGACCACGATCATGTCATTGAATGTTGTTTGACGTTCTTCAGCTGTCGTTACTTCACCAGTGATGATATGGTCACTTACTGTTAGAACAGCAAGTGCTTTACGGCCGAATTTTGCCGCTAATGTGTAAAGAGCTGCTGATTCCATTTCTACCGCTAGTACGCCGTATTGAGCTAATTTTTCGTTTTGGTGTTCATCTGAGTAGAATAAATCCGCTGTGAAGATATTCCCTACTTGTAAGTTAAGACCTGCATCTTTACCTGCATTGTATGCTTTTAATAAAAGATCAAAGTCAGCGATTGGAGCGAAATCGATAGCACCACCCCAAATAATTTGGTTCATACGTGTATCAGATGTTGCTCCTTGCGCTAAAATCACGTCACGTACTTTTACATCTTTTTGAATTGCACCACAAGTACCTACACGGATTAATTTTTGAACATCATATTCTTGCATTAATTCTGTTGCGTAGATTGAAATAGATGGCACACCCATACCAGTTCCTTGTACAGAAATACGTTTCCCTTTATACGTACCAGTGTATCCGAACATATTACGTACTTCGTTGTAGCAAATTACATCTTCTAAAAATGTTTCCGCAATGTATTTTGCACGCAATGGATCTCCTGGAAGTAAAATTGTGTCAGCGATTTCACCTTTTTTTGCATTAATATGAATACTCATACTGCAATCCCTCTTTTCTGTCAGTTATCACTATAAATAATACTGTGTTTCTGTCATTTACGCAATGCTAGACGTCTAGCAACTACAAAATTATTTATAGTTTTCGTACAATTATGCTTGTTCCTCATAAAGTGTCCACAAAGTATCAAAGGTCTGGATTGTTAGGTTTTCCGTTGCATAGGTTTCTATATAGTCGGACAACTCATTAAAGTCTGTGCTCTGCTTTGGAAAATTATGCTCATGAAACACTTCCTCTGCAAAGCGTACTTTAGGGTCAGACCAATCGCCACCTCGATAGGTTAGGACATATAAATAAAAACTTTTCTTCATCGAACAAATTCCCCTTTTTATGCATTGGCTTTTCGCTAGTGTATCAAAAAAAATAGCATTCGTCATAAATTCCACTACTACTATATTTTACCCACTTATGATTTTAGAACTATTTTCATGGTCGATACTGACTTTTGTCATAGTTATTTTATCTGAAAAATTTTAATTTTTAGAAATAAAGATAGAAAAATCTAGCAAAATAAGATAAAATTGAAATCGATTATTTAAAAAATAGGAAGGTGATGGCGATGAAAAAGACTAAAAAAACCCATGGTACAGCGAAAAAACGCCCGTCTCTCTTTACTTTTAGCTTTTTTAAGAAGAGGAAAGCTTCTACACAAGGGGAAACTGGGAAAAATCCCCCTCCTATTAAAGAAAAACGACAACGTTTTTACCATTTAATTCGGGGTAAAGTGCTTATTATGTTTGCACTTCTTATTGTAATTAACGGTATTATGGGTATATTGTCCTATGTCAATATACAAAACTTGCAGCACCAAATGGAAGATTTCACAAAGAAAAATGTGCAGGAGCAACTAACGGTGAATCAACTTGCCTATGAGATTGCTAGACTGACCAATTTAGAGCAATCGTATTTAATTACGGGTAACGGCATTTATTCTACTTCTTATCATTTAAAAATAGATACCATTAATAAAAAGCTAGCCGCTTTGAAAGATCAATTTCAAGATCGCCAAGTGGAACTCGGTCATATGCAGGCAATCGAGCAATATTATAAAAATTACCTTGATTATTCAGATAAAGTCATGACAATGCGTGATGAGCTCGGTCTTGAGCAGGCTCGTAAACTGATGATGGGTGCTACTGGGGAAACAATGAAAACACATATCGATCAAAACATTGAGACCATTAATACTGTCATGGACGATTCCAATAAAACAAAATTAGACAAGCTTAACCAGCAGGTAAATATTTCTATCACTACATTCTTTCTCGTTTCAATCGTTGGCTTTTTAGCGATTGTAATTTTTGGCTTTATGCTATTTAAATCATTAAAACGTAATACACAGGCGATTAATGACTCTATCCTTGATATTGCCCAAGCAGGAGGCGATTTGACAAGACGTGTAAATGTGCGTAATCGTGATGAATTTTCGATTATTGCAGCCTCGACAAATACGTTAATTGAGTCGATTTCTAACTTAATTCGACGCGTAAGTGAGTTGGCGGATCATGTATCAAGCAGCAGTCAGGAGCTAATGTCCTTAGCAGATGAAAATGCGCGTACAATTCAGGATATTGCGGATGCGACAGCAGATATTGCGAGTGATAGTGACAATACGATTTCCAGTATGAATAGTGCGCAGCAAAAAATGAGCGACTTAGAGCATTCAATGCATCAATTAAATGAGCAAGCGAGTGCTGTCCATCGTGCCTCTATCGCCATGCAGCAAGCAGCCGATGAAGGTAGCCGCTCTGTAGAGCAATCATCACTCGTCATGCAATCCATTGAAGAAACAATGGCTTCTACAACATCTACTGTGGAGGCGTTAGGTCGTAAATCTGCGGATATTACCTCTATTATTGGTACGATCACGGCCATTTCTGAGCAAACGAATCTCCTCGCTTTAAATGCGGCGATTGAAGCGGCAAGGGCTGGTGAGCATGGACGAGGCTTTGCTGTCGTAGCCGATGAAGTTCGCAAACTGGCAGAGCAATCTCAAAGTGCAGCGAAAGAGGTGACATCGATTGTCACATCTATCCAAGATGAGGTCACATCCATCATTGCTCAAAATCACGAGGGTGTGACAACGGTCATCAGAGGCGTTGAAGTAACAAACGAAACAAATCAATCCTTAGCCAACATTTTATCGCATACCGAAGAAACAACGTCAATCATCGCGGCCATGGTGGATAAAATTGCGACAACGCTTGAAAATAGCAATGCGGTGGCAAGTGACTTTATTCATGTCAATGCCTACGCAGAACAATCCGCGGCCAACACTGTGACATCTGCGGCAGCAGCCACACAAGGCTCCGCCTCCATGCAGGAAATCAACGCTGCAGCCACTGAGCTTGCCCAACAAGCAGATAGCCTACGCAACCTCGTGAGCGAGTTTAAAGTTTAAGCGAACTGAAAGAGAGAGGGAGAACCAATTTTTTATTGGTTCTCCCTTAACTTTGCGGGGCTATCCTTCTAATTTGCAGGGCTATCCCTCACTTTCAGCATGCTATCCGCTACTTTTTCAGGTTTATCCTCCACTTTTAGATTTCTATCCTTCTAATCTGCTGTTTCTCCTGACCATAAAAAAAACCTAGCAAGGAGCTACCTTGCTAGGTTTTTACTATTTAAATAGTGCTAGGTATTCGCCATAGCCTTCTTTTTCTAAATCTTCTTTTGCGATAAATCGAAGCGCTGCTGAGTTAATGCAGTAGCGTAAGCCACCTTGCTCACTTGGGCCGTCTGGGAAGACATGTCCTAGATGCGAATCCGCTTCTTTGCTGCGTACCTCCACACGACGCATACCGTGAGATGTATCGAAATGCTCGGTTACCTGTTCTTTTTCAATCGGCTTTGTGAAGGCTGGCCAGCCACAGCCTGAGTTGTATTTATCGAGTGAGCTGAATAAAGGCTTGCCAGACACAATGTCTACGTAGATGCCTTCTGCAAAATGGTCATCAAACTCATTACGGAATGGTGGCTCTGTGCCATTTTCCTGTGTGACATAGTATTGCATCTCTGTTAGTTCTTTTAAACGTTGTTCCTTATTCATGTTTGTTCCCCCAGTGTTGCTCCTGAAACGCTCGACGACCTGATCCAATCGAATAGCGCTCATAGTGCATTGGATTTTTCTTATAATACTGTTGATGATAATCCTCAGCCGGATAAAACGTAGTGGCTGGTAAAATTTTTACCATAATTGGTTTATCAAACTTGCCAGACGCTTGTAAATCCGACTTTGAACGTTCAGCTAGCTCACGCTGTTCTTCGTTATGATAAAAAATGGCCGTTGTGTAGGATTCTCCACGGTCGTAAAATTGACCCCCTGCATCTGTTGGGTCAATTAAAGTCCAATAAATCGCAAGTAGCTGCTCGTAGCTATATAACTCATCATCAAATGTGATTTGTACAGCTTCCACATGCCCTGTTGTTTCCGAGCAAACCTGTTCATAGGTAGGATTTACAACATGTCCACCTGTATAGCCTGAGATTACGGAATCAATCCCAGGTGTTTCGTCAAAGGGCTTGACCATACACCAAAAACAGCCTCCCGCAAATGTTGCATATTGCTTTGCCATTCATTTCACTCCTTATTCACCAGGAACAATAATTTCCAATAAGATTTTATCCTTTGGTAAGTCCAATTCTTTAGCACGTACACGTGAACCAGAGGCAATATTAATGCGCGATAAATCAATATATATTTCTGCTTTATTCGGATTCACGGTAATCCATGAGGGAAATTCCACCGAATCGCGCATGATTTTCATTGTCGTTTCTGGTGGAATGTTTAATAACCCTACATTCATGCCTGTCTGTTTTAAAATAATATTCCCCTTGTCATCCACAATAGGATCAAAATTCATGGAAATGGGGATTTCCGTATAGAATACCGTCAGTGTGCTACGTAGTTGAATATCATCCCCAATTGTGAAATCAAGTGGTAAAGGTGAGCCTTTCGCTGCATCCTTTAGGTATTTTTTTGAGATCGATTCTAATTCCTTTGTTGTGGTTTGCACCACGAGTACATTTCCTTTGCTTTCACTTTCACCTGCTGAACTCTTCGCAACATGGACGCCATCCACTGGTCTAGTTGCTAAAAAAACGACGAGGAGGATTGCAAAAAGCACTGTGCCCGCTAAGGCGAAAAACGCGACTTTCCATTTATTCATTTTGTCACTCCTCGAAGCCTATTGCCTTGTTAATCTTTTTTTCCATACCACACTGCTCCATTGCTGCTAGTATACGCTCTGTCATTTTTTCATACCCCTTTGCATTCGGGTGGAAAAAGTCTGTATGATAGACGAGCTCTTCATTTGAATCAAACAAATCTTCCACTGATACGTAACAAGCATTGGAATCCTTGCTGGCTACTTCCTCTATCACATTATTCCATTCTGTGATAATCGTATCAAATTCATTCGCCTCATTGGTTACAATCGAAAATGGATTGTAAAAACCAATGAGTAATAAGGGCACTGTCGGATTTTTAGCACGAATGCCTTCTACGATTTTGCTGTAACGTTCCTTGTATGCTAGTAATTCCTTATCAAAAGCATCACGTTTCAGGTTAAATAAATCCTGCCTGACGACCTTCATGACATCATTGCCACCCATTGTTAAGGAAATTAGCTGTGCTTCTTGCAGCTCCTCATCATAATGCCCTTTTTTCACTAATTTTAGTAGCTGATCGCTGCGTCTGCCACGTTTGCCCCGATTATCAACCTCTACATCCGAAATCGAAGGCCATGCGAGCAATGAATCTGCTAATCTTCCAACATAACCGTCTTGACTATACTCATCACCGACACCATCTGTCAACGAATCTCCCAGTGCCAAGTAATGTAGTTGCTTTGCTTGTTCTTCATCAATTTGCGATAAATCCTCTGCTGATGGCTCAAAAAAATGTTCAAAAATTTGCGTCAACATATTCTTAGATGTTTTTTCCTCATCTTCTGTTTGTTGCTCATCCTGCGGTATATCTTGCTCCGTTCCTGCTTGCTCACCTTCAGGTTCTGCTTGCGGATTCGGTTCATCGATTGATATTGCACAACCACTTAGTACAAAGACGGTCAAACATGACAACATAAATCGCCAAATGTCCATTTGACCACCTTCCATCCCTTTCTATTACTTCTATTATAGAATAGTTCATGCCGCAATGAAAAGTGACTTCCCCTTAGTTCTCCATAATTTTGTGTGCTTGCCAAATTTCCTCAGGTGTATGTATGGAAAAATGTGTGTTTATACAGTGTGCCTTTATGCAGAAGGGATGATAATTAGTAGAACGTCTGATTATTTTTGATGGCAACGTGATCACTGTTTGATTGAAGCTACTGTTCAAAACGATTACTATTTAATTGAAGCCGCTCAAGCTCATAGTTAGTTGAAAACTGATCACAGCTAAACAAAAACTGCTCATCTTTGAATAATCCGCTCATCCTGCTAGGAGATCCACGCATAATAAAAAAGCCACTACATTTACTTATGTAGTAGCTCCTTCCTGTTATTCTGCAAAATAAATAAAACCAATTGCTCCTGGACCTGTGTGTGTCGAGATGATTGGAGATGTAAAGGCAATTTCAACATCGTTAAAGCCAGTTTCTTCGATTAGCGCTTTTAATGGGTTGCCCATCGTTACTAGGCCATCTGCATGGGAAATGCCGACTGCCTTAACTGTTTTTCCAGCTGTATCTGCTTGGAATTGTTTAAATAAAAAATTAACTACTTGTTTATGACTACGTACCTTTGACACAGGATTGTATACGCCACCTTCAAGGTTGGCAATGACTTTGATGTTTAGGAGGGAACCGATAAAGCCTGTGCCTTTACCAATTCGACCGCCTTTGATTAAGTTTTCGAGCGTGTCTACAATAACGTATAAATGTGTATTGTCTCGTACCTTCTCTAAACGTGTCACGATGTCCTCCACAGTGGCGCCTTCATCTCGCATGCGGATGGCCTCTCGTAGTTGGATAGCTAAACCAATCGCGATAAAGCGTGAGTCAATGACTGTCACATCGGCATCTGTCATTTGAGCTGCTTGACGAGCTGATTCTACTGTGCCACTCATACCACCAGTCATATGGATAGAGATAATTTGATCGCCATCTTTACCGAGCTCATCATATAATTCCTTAAATTTACCTGGTGCTGGTTGTGAACTTTTCGGTAAATTTTTTGCATTTTTCATTAAGCCTAAAAAAGATTGTGGCTCTAAGTCCACTCCATCTGTATATGTTTGACCATCAATTTGAATCGTTAAAGGCACGATATGTATGCCATGTTGTGCTACTTCTTCTTTTGTTAAATCACAAGTTGAGTCCGTTACTATATGAATTCGTCTCACTTCGACACATCCTTTTACTTCATTAAAATTTATTATATAGACTAATGAATCATTATGTAAACATGACATTTGTCATTAGGCAAAGCTCTGTCCTAGCTAGCATGTAAACGCTACCTTGGATACTATAGCGTTTTCACCTACCTCTTGTCTATCAATGCCCCTCAAAGAATATGACAGGCTTATGACATTTTTGATATGAACTATATGACAAATGTAAATGTTCATCTATAAATTATTGGGGTATAGTAAATGTATGAACGAAAGGAGTGTTTCAAATGGTTGATTCATTTGACTATAAATCATGGAGGGAAGAGCTGTGGAATGCCATAACACACGGTATTGGTTTCATTGCTAGTATTCCAGCACTGGTTGTTCTACTGTTAGCAGCCGTACAAACAGGAAATGCCCTACATATTACAACCTTCAGCATTTTCGGTGCGTCTGTCATCATTCTGTTTTTAATGTCTACATTACTACACAGTATGCCAGAAAAATATAAACACTTTTTCGCTATTTTGGACCATTCGTCCATTTATATTTTAATTGCCGGCACCTATACGCCGTTTTTATTAATTGCCGTTGGTGGTTCCCTTGGATTGACGCTACTATGTACTATTTGGTCATTGGCTGTGCTTGGTGTATTGTTTAAATGTTTCTTTATTAATCGCTTTGAAGTACTTTCATTAATTTTTTATATTGGTATGGGCTGGTTAATTATATTTGCCATTAAGCCCGTTTATCTGTATTTAGGTTTACATGGCTTTGCTTTACTGCTAGCAGGTGGGCTATTCTATACGATTGGAGCCATCTTTTATGCATGGCGCTCTCTGCCCTATAACCATGCAATCTGGCATCTCTTTGTGCTAGCTGGCTGTGCCTCCATGTATGCGTGTGTTTATTTTTATCTATAATAAAAGCAATCGCTCATTGTAAAGGGAGCGATTGCTTTTTCGTTTATTTACGTTCAAAAATTTGATATTGGAATGTATAACCTTCTGGTGCTGTTTCAGGCTCCTCTGAAGAGACTTGAACAAAATCTTGCTCATAGCTCGGGAAATAGGTGTCTCCCTGAAAGGCATGATTAATTTTGGTGATATACAAGCGATCAGCCATCTCCATCACTAAACGGAAAATTTGCTCGCCGCCAATAATCATCACCTCAGGTACATCTCCAGCTAGCGCTAAAGCACCTTCCAAGCTAGTCACAATTTCAATACCTTCTGCCTGATAGTTTTCGTCACGGGTAATGACGATGTTGCGTCGCCCTGGAAGTGGTCGACCGATGGATTCAAATGTTTTACGTCCCATAATCATAGGCTTGCCCATTGTTTTTTGTTTAAAATACTGCAGATCCCCAGGTAAATGCCAAGGCATCCCATTGTTATATCCGATGACGTGATTGTCATCATGTGCCACAATTAAAGAAATCATACTGTCCCTCCAAATACTTTCGTCCCTTTTATTATAAACATAATGCGCTTATTTCACCTATTTTTAAATAAATAAACATTTGTTACACCTAAATCCTAGTAAAATTATATGAATAGTTTATAATAGGAATAACAAACCTCTCAATAAAGGAATGATGAAGATGATAACTTTAAGAAAAGAAGCTGTTCAATATCTAGAAGCTCAGCGTACTGGTACACCTTATTACAAAGTTTCACCTCAGGAAGCGAGAGCCATGCGTACGGTTACACAATGGCAATCTGCACACAAACCGAAGCTAGCATCCATTGAGGATCACAAAATTACAGTGCGAAATGGCGAACAAATTACAGTTCGGCTTTATACGCCTGTTCTCGGTAAAACATTACCTGTTATTGTTTATTATCATGGTGGAGGCTGGGTCTATGGCAATCTAGAATCTGTCGATGCAGGCTGCCAGTTATTAGCAGACCAGGCACAGGCGATTGTGGTATCAGTGGATTACCGCTTAGCACCTGAATATCCTTTCCCAACACCCTTACATGATGCCTACGATAGCTTAGTATGGGTGCACAATCATATGGAAGCCTTAGGTGGCGATGCAAGTCGATTATCAGTTGCTGGGGACAGTGCTGGCGGAAATTTGGCTACTGTGGTTGCATACTTAGCTACTGCACTAGAGGGACCATCGTTACACGCTCAAACACTCATCTATCCTGTCACAAATGTCGATTTTTCAACAGTATCTTATCTGGCATATGGTGAAGATTACGGCTTAGATACACAAGCCATGCAGTGGTTCTCTCATCACTATACAGAGAAAGCAAACTTCACAAATCCACTTGTGTCCCCTCTTCAGCTAGAGGAAGTCCGTAACATGCCGAAAACATTCATTATAGCTGCAGAGGCAGATGTTCTCTTTGATGAGGGTCTAAGCTATGCACAAAAGTTAAAGGCTGCTGGTGTGGTAGTGGAACATATTACAATGCCAGGTTTAATCCATAGTTATTTCAGTAAAATGAATTATTTTGAAGAAGCAACGATTGAAACCGTGACAAAAATTGCGCAATTCCTGAAATAAGTTTGGCTATCCCGCGCAAACAGTGCGATAATAGAGCAAAACGTTTTTTAAAGGATGACACTATGACACAAACAATAGCTCTACAAATACAAAAGCCCTTTTCTGATCAATTAAAAAAAGGCTTCCCACTTATTTCAAAGGATGCGGTTGATGCACGACGTTTACCTACTGAGCAAGGAACACTCCTCAGGCTCATGGATCATCATAACCGTTTTATTGGAACAGGTTACTACGGCATCCAAAACAAAGGGATTGGCTGGGTGCTAACGACCGATACGAATGAAACAATTGATAAAGCTTTTTTTATAAAAAAATTCAAAAAAGCCATCGACAATCGTGCTGCATTTTTTAGCAATGAAAACACAACAGCCTTTCGTGTGTTTAATGGTGAAGGAGATGGCATCGGCGGTCTTACGATTGATTTTTTTAACAGCTACTACATGGTAAGCTGGTATAGTGAGGGCATTTACTCATTTAAAGAAGTGGTGTATGAGGCGCTTGCTGAGACAGTAGACTACCAAGCGATTTATGAGAAAAAACGCTTTGATAGCAAAGGACAATATATCGAGCAAGATGATTTTGTAATGGGCACGCCAGGAGAATTTCCTATCATGGTGAAGGAAAATGGTATGACCTATGCGGTGCATTTAAACGATGGCGCCATGACAGGGATTTTCCTCGATCAACGTGAGGTACGATTGGCTATTCGTGAGCGTTATGCCAACAATACAGACATGCTGAATACATTTTCCTATACAGGAGCATTTTCTGTGGCAGCCGCTCTAGGAGGAGCCATCAAGACAACGAGTGTAGATGTGGCAAAGCGCAGTCTAGCCAAAACGATTGAGCAATTTAGTGTCAATCATATTGATTATGAGGCACAGGATATAAAAGTCATGGATGTCTTCCATTATTTTAAATATGCACAACGCCATGCTTTACAGTTTGACCTTGTCGTATTAGACCCACCTAGCTTTGCACGTACGAAGCAAATGACCTTTTCAACGGCAAAGGACTACCCTAAATTACTAAAGGACACGATTGCCATTACCGCTAAAAACGGCATCATTGTGGCTTCCACAAATAATGCCAGCTTTGGCATGAAAAAGTTCAAAGGCTTTATTGACCAAGCCTTTAAAGAGACTCGTACACGCTATAAAATTGTCGAGGAATACGGTTTACCGAAGGATTTCCGTGTACCACGTGAATACCCTGAATTTAATTATCTGAAGGTCGTGTTCATCCAGAAAATCGACTAACCAATCGAGAATCACACCAAGGTGTGATTCTTTTTATGTAAGGAAAAGTTGATTCTACCTAAGGAGGTTCGGTACCTCTACAATAAAGGTTCCAAAAGATTGAAACGTTATAAACAAACAGAGCCTTTCTATTAAAAGTAGCCTAAGAAGATGTTCTCTTCTTAGGCCACCCGATTATAGATATTTCACAAACCAATCACGGATATATTCAAGTCGATTAATTCGTAATGTGGGCTTTCCACTTCTTGAAAGTTCATGATTCGCCTCAGGGAAACGCACGAACTTTGTTTGTTTTTTATGATATTTTAAGGCGATAAACAATTGCTCTGCCTGCTCAATTGGACAACGATAGTCTTTTTCACCATGTAAAATCAATAATGGTGTCTCCACTTTGTCTACATACTTCAGTGGCGAATGATGCCATAGCTTCTCTATATCATCGAGTCCTGCTTGAATTTGCCAGTCTGTAAAGTAATAGCCGATATCACTGACACCAGCAAAGCTAATCCAGTTCGAAATGGAGCGCTGCGTCACAGCAGCTTTAAAGCGATTTGTATGGCCCACAATCCAGTTGGTCATAAAACCACCGTAGCTTCCACCAGTTACACCTAGACGATCTTGATCAATAAAATCATAGTGCTCCAGAGCGTAGTCTACCGCTGCCATTAAGTCCGCATAATCATTACCACCATAATCGCCACGTACTGCATCCACAAATTTTTGGCCATAGCCATGACTACCACGCGGATTCGTATAAAGCACTGCAAAGCCTTGTGCAGCAAGGATTTGGAATTCATTAAAGTAGGTATTACCATACATTGCATGCGGACCACCATGGATTTCAAGAATGAGAGGATATTTCTTCCCTGCTTCATAGCCAACTGGCCTCATAATCCAGCCATTGACCTTCCAGCCTTCTGCACCTTCAAATTCGATACTCTCTGGAACAGCTAATGTTTTGGTTTTTAAAAAATCTTCATTAATGGACGTCAACTGTTCTTTGTCACCTGTTTTTAGGTTCACATAAAACAGATCGCCTGGATTGGTCGTTGTGCTAATAGCCGCAATAGCCTGATCGTTTTGCGCATCAAGTGAGAAGCCATAGACATATTGATCATCATGGATAGCTGGGTAAATTTCGCCATCTACATTTCCGTAATAAATCGCCGCATTGCCGTGATCTGTGACTTGGAAGTAGAAGCTATGATTATCATTCATCCATTGCACACGTGGTGACGCTACACCTTGCAGGAAATCACCGATGACATAATCACCAACAGGTGCATCAAATTCACTTGTTACACAGTTTAGTAGTTTTTGCTCCATGTCATAAATCCAAAGCTTTGCTTGTGTGGCATTTTCAAATTCACGTTCTCCACCTACAAAAGAAAGATAGCGACTATTCGGAGACCAAGCTGTTTGGTAATAAGCACCCGAACCTTCTGTTAGCTTGTGACTCTGCTTAGATTCTAACTCCAATAAATAGATATCCACATTAAATGAGAAATCTAAATCCTCTGCCTTATCTGCTAAGTACGTAAGGTATTTGCCATCTGGCGACCAAGTACCCAGATGGCAGTACTCTTTGCCTTCTGTCACTTGTTCTAGCTCTCCTGATGCCACATTGACAATGGCAATATGGGTAAACTGCTCCCTATCAATAAATCCACCAGCATCCGATTTGTGTTTCATTTTCTCGATTTCTAGTGGCTTTAGTTCTTTGTCCTTTTTCTTCTCATCCTCCGCTTTATCTAGGATGGTTTCATCTTTCCCTAGCACGACTGAAAAAGCAATTTTCTTGCCACATGGTGACCAGACAGGGGAGGTCGCTCCATTTTTACAATGTGTCACCTGTTTTGCCTCTCCACCTGCTTTCGAAAGAACATAAATTTGCGACTTACCTGTTCTCGTTGACAAAAATGCAATTTGACTGCCATCTGGTGACCAAACAGGGGAACTCGTTCTATCTTCACCAAATGTCCATTGCTGTGGTGTTTTGTCCTTCAAGTTTATGTAAAACAAATTCGATATATAGTCGTTTTTCTTCTCGTCCATACGAGTCTCTACATAAACTACCTCTGTCCCATCTGGTGAAAGCTGTGGATCTGCTACTGATTTTAAGTGATAAAGATCTTCTGGTTGAATCCCTTGTTTCGATGTCATGTTCTTGCTCCTTTGTATTGTAATTTTCTGTCTTACTACAATACTTCGACACCCTAAGTAATATTCCTCTATTTAATTGAATTTTTTACTAGTTCCCAATATTCCGCTGACTTTGTTCTGCGATAAAATTTATAATAGGGCTCATTTGGGCGAGCATGCTCCTTATAAAGATTTATCAGGTGCAGTAAAAAATCTTCAATTTGTGTGACGTCTACCCTCTTAGCGAATAACGTGCCTGCCTGTGCCTTTGCTCCCATTGGTACTGCCCCTAAATAGACATCAAAGCTTTCTTGTTGGTAAACGAGTCCAATATCATCATAGACTGCATTGTAGCAAGCTGATGCACAGCCATTAATATTGACACGCACTCTTGCAGGTACCTTCATCCCCTCTATGGCATGATAGAGCTGTTCGGTTATCGGAGCAGCCTCCATTTTCTCCCCATCACAAAAATCGCAGGCCTTCATGGCTATGATTGAACCAGAGGGAGCAACATAAAGACCTGCTTCCTGTAAGGCTTGCACCGCTTCCGTGGCATCGCACGTTGGTATGGATACGAGTATACTATAGGAAGCAGAATATTTTATCGCCCCCTTTTCGCCAGCAATTTCGGCTATTTTTTGGAATTGTGCAGGAGTATAATGCTTATTAATAATGCCAGGGCTAACGGCTAGACGGGTAAACTCACCATGACGGTTCAGTGTTTCAAATGTTTGATCTGGTACATTTTTTTGAAATGCGTTCATTTTTATCGCTCCTTATAAAAAAGGAGCTAGCAAAAACGCTAGCTCGAATGGATTAAAAGTTTTCAGGATAGAAGCCCTTTGCTAAAATTTCAATGGCCTCTGCCGCACGAACCCCTTCAGACGCTGCTGAAAGTGGCAGGATGACAAAGCGCTCATTTTTGACCGCTTCCATCTCCTTTAAGGCTGGATCATTTTTTAAGAATTGGATCTTTTGGTCTGCCGTTGTTTCACCGTAATCAATCACGACAACTACCTCTGGGTTGCGGTCTACTGCATCTTCCTTCGACACAGTTGTCCAGCCTGATTCCACATCACCAAAGATATTTTGTCCACCCGCGATTGTCACAAGCTCATTCATAAAGTTTTGACCAGCTGTAAATACATCCTTTTCACCGCTATCAAACACAAGAACACGTAATTTTTCGCTATCTTTTGGTAATTTAGCTTGTACTGCCTCTACATCTTTCGTCATTTGCTCAATTAAAGCTTCGCCACGATCCTCAATACGGAAAATCTTCGCGATATTGCGAATATCAGTGAAAATATCCTCTATTGTTGGCTTTGTCATGTTGGAAGCCGTATGTAAATACGTATGGATGCCTAATTCTTCAAGCTCTTCTGGTGTGCCTACACCCTTTTCGCCAAAGCCACTTTTCCAGCCAGCATATAGGAAATCTGCCTCGGCATCGATGACTTGCTCCTTCGTTGGGTATTGATCGGAAAGAACAGGGACCTTATCGTATGCCTCTTGCAGTGGTTCATAGATTTTATCATCTAAGTAAGCTGTCCCTACCATAGAATCCTCTAAACCAAGTGCTAGCATAATTTCTGTCACATGTTGATTTAAGCTAATCGCTTTTGTTGGTGCTTCCGTATATGTTTGCGTTGTGTCATTATTTTCAATGGTTACTTCTGCTGCCGCCTCAGATGGCTCAACCTTTTCACCTTGTGCAGCTGATTCCGTTTTGTCCTTTGCGTTACAAGCCCCTAAAACAGCGACCAAGGCAATGATCATCATCAGCCATATACTTTTCCATTTCTTCATGTCCTTTTCTCCTTTGCTGTTAAAATATAGAAAGAAATCAGAGACTTCTTTACTACTAAGGTAGTTGGAAGGGCATAAAAAAACCCTCTTGTCGCCAAGAGAGTAGCATAGTGAAATAACGGTATCATTACCTTCATCACTATCCCCATCCTCGTGGTTCTTAGTCAAAAAATACATACTGGCAGGTATCCTGGCTTAGGTTCATCATCTATACGCCTTCCCATAGTTTCACTACAGTGGCATGCTGTATAGACTCCCCATTTACAGTTGCGGGACAGCATCGGAATTGCACCGATTTCCCTTTTAAGCAAATGACAAATGCCATTTGCACCAATACGTTCTATAATGGTCAATACTATTGATAGACTAGCAGAAGAAAATTTATCGCGCAATCAGTAGTATGACACTAAAAGTATAATCATCATTATATTAGCACTATTTTGACATAAAGACGAACTATTTTACAAGAAATATAGAAGCTAGTATTCTGTTACAATAAAAAGATAGCATTCTATAGAAACGAGGATTTCTTATGTACAAAACAATAGGTGTACTTGCGCACGTGGATGCAGGAAAAACGACCTTCTCTGAGCAAGTGCTTTTTCATACAAATAGTATTCAAGCACGGGGGCGAGTTGATCATCAGGATACCTTTCTTGATCATCATGAGCTAGAGCGCAGACGAGGCATTACGATATTTGCCGAGCAAGGGCGCATGAATATTGGCGATGATACATACACATTGATTGATACGCCAGGGCATGTCGATTTCTCCCCTGAGATGGAGCGTGCTATTCGTGTGATGGATTATGCCATTATTATCATTAGCGCTGTCGAAGGGATACAGGGCCATACAGAAACAGTGTGGCAACTTTTACGTCAATACCATGTCCCTACCTTCTTCTTTATCAATAAAATGGATCGTGAGGGTGCCAATATGGAGGCTGTCATCAGACAGCTTCGCAAAGATTGCTCTCAGCATGTATTGTTCATCGATGAGCCACTGCGAGCAGACTATGTATCAAATAATATTATGGAATGGCTGGCGGAGCGCGACGAAAAATTGCTTGATGCCTTTCTAAATGAGTCATTGGAGCATGAACAGTGTCTTGCTCAATTAAAGGAAATGATTAAAAATGAATGTGCCTTCCCTTGCTTTGCTGGCTCGGCCTTAAAGGATGAGGGCATTCAGGAATTTCTTGACCAGCTCCCGCTGTTAACGGCTTCCCATTTTGACAAGGATGCCCCGTTTGAGGGCGAGGTTTTTAAGATTCGTCATGATGGGCACCAGCGTTTAACCTTTATGAAGGCAACCAAGGGCTCGTTGCATGTACGAGATGAATTTTCATTTGACGAAGTAACAGAAAAAGTGACCGAAATTCGCCTTTATAACGGCAGTCGCTTTGAGACCGTTCAACAGGTAGAGGCAGGAGAAATTTTCGCTGTCAAAGGACTGAGCCAGGCAAACATTGGGGATCGAATCGGTACAACGATGCTATCACAGCCCTATGAGCTTGTCCCAACCTTACAGGCAAAGGTTCAATATGAGGGTGATCAGCATATCAAGGAAGTGCTACAGATTTTCCGTTTACTCGAAGCAGAAGAACCGTCCTTGCGTGTGGTCTGGCAGGAAAAATTTCAGGAAATCCATGTGCATATTATGGGTGCCATTCAATTGGAGGTCCTGACAGAGGTATTAATGACGCGTTTTTCATTAGCTGTCTCCTTTGGTGAGCCGCAAATTTTATACATGGAAACCATTGCGACGACCGTAACGGGCTATGGTCATTTCGAGCCCCTCAAGCATTATGCAGAAGTTCATTTATTAATGGAGCCAAATCCACGTGGAACAGGTAATACCTTCACCAATGCCTGTCATGCCGATCATTTATCTGTAGGCAATCAGCGCCTTGTTGAAAAGCATCTGTTTGAGCGTGACCATCATGGGCTACTGACAGGCTTCCCTGTAACAGATATTCATTTTACACTTCTAACAGGTCGCGGGCACAATGAACATACATCGGGGGGAGATTTCCGTGAAGCCAGTTTCCGTGCCCTGCGTCAGGGGCTGGAGCAGGCACAAAATGTCCTACTTGAACCCTATTATCGCTTTAAAATGAAAGCTTCAAATGACTTTATCGGTCGTATGATGACTGATATTCAGCAAGCAGCTGGCACGTTCGATGACCCGATTTTATCCGAAACGGATGTTATCCTAACAGGTCGTGCACCTGTTGCCACTTTAATGAGCTACAGTACAACCTTTGCCGCCTATACAAATGGGAAAGGTGCACTCACACTCCAATTTGATGGCTATGATGTGTGCCATAATACAGAGGATGTGATTGCACAGATTGGCTACGATAGAAATGCCGACCCTGAGTATAGTTCCTCTAGTATCTTTTGTGCTAAGGGCAAAGGATATTCGGTTCCATGGCAAGAAGCACAGGCAGCCATGCATTGCCTGTAGGATGGGATGAGCCTGCTCGCTTCGGGTATTTCCGCGGGTATTTCTTGCTTGGGCATCAATATATCTCTACCCTGCCATAAGATATTACAAGCCCTCCAAAAAATGGAGGGCTTGTTTTTATAGTGCACCGACAGCTTTCTTTGTTGGATTGTCCAACAAATATGCGGGTTCAACTATTACATAGTCATGCTTGTTCGTAAAATCAATTAGTACCTTACCAGGTTGACTTTTTAATAGTTGTAGATGATCAATTAATTGCAGTAAAAGCTCGTGACCGTTGCCACGTGGATGCCAGTTGAAATGATAATCATTTAACGCTTGCACCGCTTCAATAAATTGGGCATATTCCTGCTGCACAAATGCAATGAGTTTGTCATGATGAGATGCTAAATCATATAAATATGTTTCGTAAAAGCGCATGACAATCGAGCATAATAAGTCATTGACACGAGCGGCACTTAAAACAGGCTTTGGCTCCAATGATAGACGGTCGAGGTTGGGCTTTGCGCGTGTAGAATCAATGCGCGTAATTAAGTGATACGCTTCTCCGTTGACCTCATAGACAATCGGATTGGTCGGCATGTACATCATAAAACTATTCGTCTTTGTTTTTAGTTCATCTGCTATGGCTGCTTTCGCTAAAAGATGACCGTCCACATCCCCATTTTGTATCCAAATAATTTCTTTATTATATAAGATTTGCTCAAAGAAGCGATCATTGCGAATCAGCTTCGTTGCTAATAATTGATCGATCAGAGACTCGACCACCATTCTTGTTTTCGCTTTCTTGGCAACTTCTGTTCGTGGTTGCTTACAAATGTTCAGATCTTCATAAGGCGTTTCCAACGTTGTCGTTACATGAATATTTGTCATACGTGCATCCCCTTTGCGTACATATTTTCAAAACAAAAAGGACTCCCTACTTTTGAGGAAATCCTTCATTTTATCTTCTTTCATCACACAATGCCAAACAAACCCTAAGTATGTGTGAACGAGTTCGATTGTGAACCCTTTCATTTACTATGGGCGTTTGACGTACTGTGACGAACAGAGCATTCTGTTTTGTCAACATGCCACCTCCTATTCCTCGTAGGTTTATGGTGTGTACTCGTAACAGGCAGGTATCCTGACTCATGATCATCGCTTCTTTTCTCCTTCCCGTCCAAAGACAGTGGATACTGAAAAGTCGCTCACATTTACAGTTGCGGGACAGTGTCGGATTCGCACCGACTTCCCTTTTAAGCAAATTGCACGCAATTTACACCTCTTACTACACGCTATTCAGTTGTCATAGGAATGAGTATATGCACATTCCTATTAGATTACTAAAATCAATTGTAAAGTAGTGTTTTTCTAAAGTCAAATATCACAATATTTTCCAAACTACTAATAAAGTTAGAGGGGGATATAAAAAAGGTGAACTGCGTATTTTTTATCTTTCATTGACTTTATAATGAAAGATAGTGAACTTCTAATAGTGGAAGGATGAAAAATATGAAAACAAGTCAACAATTAGTAACGAGTAATTTAGAGGAAAAAATGAAACTATTTACTGGAGCCGTTTCTGGACAAATTATAGAGGAAGCTCATTTTGTCATAGCCAATACAAATATTCCAACTGATACATTTAATTTGTTAGTAGCGAAATCGCCTATAATTCATAAGGAAAATCATCTTAAACAAAGGATTAATCATTTCATTGTGAATAAACTTCCCTTCAGCACGTGGGTGGATGCCAACTATCTAAGCGATGATTGGCTACAGCTGATAAAAGACTGCAATTTACAGGAAGCTGAACGAAATATGATGATGAAGCTTGACCATACACTTCACACAGGTCCACGAATTTCCAATTATCTTACCATCACAGAAGTAAGTAACAAGGAAGAGCTTCTACAATATAAGGAAGTTTTTCTAAGTTTATTTGGAGAAACAGCAGAAAGAGATGCATTAGAAATTTACTTTCATCAATTCTCACAGGAAAAACTAGCATCAAATGCTCGCATGTTTATTGGTTGTATAAAGGAAGTACCTATCGCTACGGGATTATTAATCGACAGTAAACATAGCTATGGGATTTATGATGTGATGACAAAAGATGCGTATAGGGGCAAGGGTTATGGCAGTGAGATGTTTCAATTCCTACTCAGTCAAACAATCGATAAGCAAAAGCCCGTAGTCTTACAGGCATCAGAGGATGGAAAAAATATTTATAAACGCTTCGGGTTTAAAGAAGTCGGAGAAATGATTGTATTTGAATAAGGTCTCGGCAAGGCGCTGTTATTTACACTTGACAGTATTTTCGAGCTTACCGTAATCATGAAGCCAACTTAAAATCCGTTACACCGACCCCTTCCCGGCACGACAAAAAAGCCTCGCAAATCTGCGGGCTTTTGGTTGTGCACACGTACTATTAGCACCTTCATTACGTCCCCAAAACATACTGTGCTAAGACGCTTTGCACCTTATAAATATTTGTCGCCTTATTGAAGTTTTTTTGAATCGGTAATGGACTGCCAGACACCCATATTTTAAGCTCTGCATCTAAATCAAATGTTCCAGCTGTTTCGACTGAAAAATGAACGATATTTTTATAGGGAATGGAATGATACTCTGTTTTCTTGCCAGTCACTCCTTGCTTATCAATGAGGATCAATCGTTTATTGGTAAAAATAAACGTGTCTCTAATAATTTTATAGGCGTTCTTGACTGTCTCGTTTGGAATTAATAAATTATGGACCTCCTCCTGTAGTTTTTCTAAATTCACCTCGCTTGCATTGCCGATCAATCCATCAAATAAGCCCACTATCTGTCCCCTTTCGCTCTCGTTTATTTAATGTATTACAAAGAAGTGAGAGCTACGACAGGAAATGGTGGTATTATTTAGCCTATAGAGGGGGTGAGTGGTTGCGAATAATGATAGCTGCCTTAGTGTCTCTACTAGCCGTTGTTTTACTAGGATGTAATGAAAAACCAGATGATAAATTAGCTAAGGTCAGCATTTCTATTGGTGCTAAATTTAACAAGGTGAACACTGATTTTTTTAAAGAATATACGGATGAAGAATCACTTACACTATTCCAACAAGCCATTGCAACAACAGTCAAAAACGAGGGTGTTGTCAATATGGCTTCGCCAGAATATGATGTACAAATAGTGGACAAGGCAGGAAACAAATATCGCTATCATCTTTGGTTAGGTGATAAAGGGCAAAACAGTAGTTTGATGCATGTCGAGGATACGCATACTATCTACACAATATCTGAGGAGTTCACTGAAAAATTAGCTGCGCTAGTTCACTCATAAAAAAAACACTTCCCCTTCAAAGGAAGTGTTTTGCCAAATCAATGATCCATTGCCTGAAACAGCATTTTTGCATAGCTGTCCGTGAAGGTAAAGCCGTTATTCTCTTTGTTGCTCTCATCAACAATGGTTCCAGCCTTCATCACATAAATGCGATCGCATAAATAGGAAACAGCCTTTAAGTCATGAGAGATAAAGAGAATGGCCATTGCCCTTTCTTTATTCAAGGTCTTTAATAAATCAACGATTTCTCGTTGAATCAAGCGATCTAGGCTTGAAATAATTTCATCACATACGATTAATTGTGGCTCGACCAAAAGGGATCGTAATAAATTAACTCGCTGTTTTTCTCCGCCACTTAGCTCAGAGGGCAAGGCATGTAAGATATCTGTGGGTAGCTTGACCTTCTCCAGCATGGTCTGTAAATAGGTGTCCGTTATAGGTTGCTTATGCTGAAGCGGCTCTCTTAATAGGTCCCTTACAGTCCACATGGGATTTAAAGCGGCTGTTGCATTTTGAAAAATAATCTGGCAGCTGTCATAAAAAGCTGCGCGACGATGCTTGGTTATTGGTTGCTGTTGAAAGTATACTGCCCCTTTTTCAGGAGCTTCTAGCTGCATAATTACTTTGGCCAATGTGCTTTTGCCACTGCCACTTTCTCCTACTAAGCCGACTATTTCCCCTTTTCCTACAGTAAGATGAATATGATTTAATATTGGGCGTCCCTTTCGATAGCTTTTACAAATATTGTGAACCTGAAGTAACAAAGCCCACACCTCCTCCTAAAAATGATGCGCTACTAGCTGCCTAGTGTATGGATGCTTAGGCTGCTCAAAGATTTCTGTTACTTGCCCTCGCTCCACAATTTCTCCATTTTTCATGACGAGGATAAAATCCGCGATGGAAGCAGCTACATCTAAATCATGGGTAATTAAGAGTACGGTTGTTTCTAGCCGTGTATGAAGCCTTTTCAATTGTTGAATAAATTCCTGTTGATGCAGCATATCTAAGGAAGAGGTTGGTTCATCCGCTAATAAAACAGCTGGCGCCAGATAGAGAGCACAGGCAAGCATACAGCGTTGTAGCATCCCTCCTGAAAGCTCGAAGGGATAGCGCTCCAACACATCTGCTGGTAAATGTAAATCCTGTACAATATGCTTCATTTTAGCTAGAAATACTGCCTTTGTCTGCCCCATCCGTAAGGCAGTTAATCCATACAATTGCTGTTTCATTTTTTGCGTTGGCGAAAAGCTATTAGCAGCATCCTGAAAAATCGTAAAGAAGTGCCTTTGGCGTAGTACAGATTGATCCTGTTTTGCTAATTCCACTATATTTCTTCCATTAAAAAAGATTGAGCCTTCAACTGTTGCTTGCGCTGGAAGCATGCCTAGAATGGCAGAGAGCATGGTGCTTTTTCCACTACCGCTTTCACCTATCATCACGGTAATCTGACCTTTTGGCACCGTAAACGAGAGATCGTTCAATATAAATTTTTCGTTTATTCGAACAGTAACATGCTCTATTTTAAACATGGGTCTGTCCCCCTCTCTGCTTAAATCTACTACCAATAGCTTGCACACATAAAATCGTTACGAAAATGAACATCCCAGGAAAAAGGCCCATCCACCAAGCCCCGACAAGTAAATCATTTTGTGCCGTATAGAGCATCGTCCCCCACGATGGAATGGACGGTGGAACACCGATACCTAAAAAGCTTAAGGATACTTCCGTAAAAATAACACCAGCAAAATTAAATATCGTCACGACAAAAATGGCGGGAAGACTATTACGCAATAAATGACGAAAAAGAATCTTCCACAGCGGAGTGCGGAACATCTTCGCCATGTGGATAAACTCTAATTCCTTCAACCGGATAAATTCAGAGCGCACGATACGGGCAGTGACAAACCAGCCTGTGCACCCCATAATCATTGCCATGCGCCATACACTTCCTTGCATAATCGCTTGAAGAGCAAGCACAATCACTAAAGATGGAATTGTTAAAAATGCCTCTAGTATACGCATCATCACTGCATCAATAGCTCCACCGAAATAGCCACTTATACCGCCATAGATAATGCCAATTATGCTGGATAGAACAACCGATAACGTAGCGATAAAAAGGGTCACTCTACCACCAACGAGTAGGCGGGAAAGAACATCTCTACCTAGCTGATCTGTGCCAAGGAGGTGTGTTCCATTAGGTGCTTCATAAATATGATTCATATCCATCGCGTTTGGCTCAAAAGGCACTAACCATGAGGAAAATAGGGTGAAGCCTACTAAAAGACCAAGAATCACTAGCCAAAAGATGAGCATTTTTTGCTCTTTTCTCATACGATTCCCCCTCTTCTTAAGCGGGGATTGAGACAAATCATGAGGACATCAATCACAAATAAACAGATAACGACTACTACGCCAGTGATTAAAATGGCACCCATCAGCACTGGAAAGTCCTTTACCATCACTGCTTTCACTAAAAGCTGACCTAAGCCTGACCAGCCAAATAATGTTTCAACCACGATGGATCCTCCAAAAAATGATGGGATGGTCACACCGACATAATTGATATATGGAATAATGGCATTGCGTAAAATCATCTTACGAATAGCTCGCTCTGGTACTCCGTTGGCACGTGCCACCTCTACATAATAACGATGCTTCTCTGCCTTCACATTTTCCTGTAAAAAACGTGCGAATACCCCGACATGTGCCAGTACAAGGACCGATAAAGGAAGAACCATATGGTATAGTCGGTCCACAAGGCCGCCATCCCCTCGTACATCCTTCATCCCCGATGAAGGAAACCAGCCTAGTTGTACAGAGAACACCATGATGAATAAAATGCCAAAATGGAGGAATGGCTGAGCTAGCAATACTTACAAAGGAAAGTCCGCGATCTAATAACGAACCCTCCTTCATGCCTGCCTGTAAGCCGAGCCATGTTGAGGCAATGGCTACGATGCCTAAAGTTCCAACAACGAGCTGTAATGTATTTGGTAAACGTTCTTGTATAATTGTCGCTACTGGTCTGCCTTCTTTTGCCGAGTAGCCTAAATTTCCTTGCATCGCTTCACGGAGCCACACACCATATTGATAGAGTATCGGTTGATCCAGACCAAAAGCTGTTTCAATGCGTTCTTTCTCCGCTGTCGATAACGTTTGGGCATTGCCACCATAATACGCTGCAGCTGGATTACCAGGAGCCGCATGCATCAGGAAAAAAGAGAGGAAGCTCACGATAATGAGGACAATTGTCCCCATTATCACGCGCTTCCCGATCCATTTAGCGATCATGCCATTTCCACTCCTCGACATTCCAGAGGAAGCCTGCCCCATGATGACCTAAAATGCGCTCTTTGACGCCACTAATCTGCTGATTAATACCATACACAGCATCCACATAGGCAAAGTAGGCGAATGGTGGATTTTGTGCTAGCTCCTCCTGTAATGCCCCATAGACTTCCTTACGTTTTTCAGGATCAACGGTTGTACGCCCCTCCTCTAGCAATGCATCCACTTTCGGATTGTTATAGCTACCGTAATTGTAGCCAGCACTTGTGAGACTGGATTCACCAGAATGGAAGAGACTATACGTATGATGGTCAGCATCATACGGGCTTCCCCAGCCAACCATAAAGGCTTCTGTTTCTTCAATGACAATATTGCTCCAATCGAGTGCAGCTACTTGCACATCTGCCCCAATTTCTTTATAGCCTTCTGCCACATAATTAGCCATGTTCACACGCACTGTGTCAGTAATAGGTGCCGTAATAGTAAATGCTAATTTTTGATCATTCTTATAGCGGAAACCATCCTCAGCTAGTTGCCAGCCCGCTTGGTCAAGTAGCTCGTTTGCTTTATCAAGGTCATATTTATAATGCTCAATGTTGGCGTTTACAAAGGCATGCTTTTGTAGCGGTGAGTATGCTTCTGTACCGTATCCATGTAAAATGCCTTTGACAATACCTGCACGATCTGTCCCATAGCTAATGGCCTTGCGAACAGCAACGTCTTGCCAAATAGGATACTTCATATTAAAGAGAACACCGCGATAATCTGCTGATTCCACCTCGTATAGCTTTAAATGCTCAACCTTCGATAGCTCCTCTACCTGATTCGGGTCTAGTAACGCTATATCGACCTCACCCGATTTTAGCTGGAGCGCACGCACATTACTATCGGGGATAAATTTAAAAATTACTTTCTCGATAGAAGCTTTTGTGCCAAAGAAAGATGGATATGCCTTTAGTGTCAGGCTTGTCCCTTTGTCCCATTGTTCAAACATATACGGACCCGCACCGATTGGCTGCTGGTTAAATGTAGCGGTTCTCATCTCTTGCCCCTCAAAGGCATGCTTTGGTAAAATTGGCACCGTTAATTTGTCTAATAGCGGTGTAAATGGCTCGTCTAATTGGATAGTCATCGTCATGTCATTGACCTTTTCCATTGACGCAACATGGCTAAAATCAGACTTTAAATAAGAACCGTTTGCATCATCCAAAATACTGTTAATGGTAAACATAATATCGTCCACCGTTAATGGGTGCCCATCATGGAAGGTTACATCCCTGTGAATCGAAATGGTATAAGTCATCTGGTCATCTGATATTTTAATACTTTGAGCAATATCATTGATGGGTACATTATGCTCATCAAAGCGCATCAGACCTCTAAATAAAAAGGCATCTAAATTGGTTTCCTCCAAAAGAGGATTTAAGCCTGCAAACTCAGACTCTGAGGCAAAAACAAGCTCATTTGCCTGGGCAGATGATGTAGCTGTCGGTTGTTTCTCTCCTCCTTGATTAGACGAGCAGCCCACAAAAACTACCGCTAGCACCATCAAAAGTATCAATACGGAAAACTTTTTCAATTTACTATCTCCTTTATCACAACAGAAATTACAGCAATGCTGCGATGTACTCGAACATGCGGTTTATTTCTTTGTGAAGTGTTCGTTGCTCCTTGGCAAGCCATCTACAATGAATGGCTTGATCTGTCAATTTTGTCACACTCGCCTGAAGGGACTTTTCCTGTTGGATTTGATCCTGTAAATCCCTTATTTGAAGTTTGTTAACCGATGGAGAGACAATCCACAAAGAACCAATATAGCGTGCCTTTTCAAGCAAGCCGATTTTGGCAAAATTCATCTCCTGCGGCTTAAACTGCAACGAGTCATAAGCTATCAAAGTATCCTCTACATAGATCTTGTATTTGGATTGGAATGTTTGATAGTCAAAGATTTCTCCTCGCATTTCTCTACCTGGAGCAACAATTTCTCCCCAGATCAATGTCGAGCTTTCCTTCATACGAATGGTTGTATGTACCTGAAATTTTGCTCGTTCAAATGGAATCGTCACTTCAGGGAGCCATTCTAATCTCGCCTGCTCTGCAAGTTCCACCGTTATAGCTTGTGTACAAAACTCACCATTGTGGGAAGGGTAAATTTTTAATGCTGATTGTTGCTTTAGCTTCACCTGACTATCTGGCGCTAGTGTAACCGTAATTTCATTGCGATCTCCCGCAACCATGCCCCCTGAGGATTCCATGATAAAAACGGTGGCTGCTGGATGATTGCCTTCGTATAGTTCACGACTGGCCTTTAATGGGGGTTGCTGGTACACATGAACCAGTCGTGTATAGCCCCGTCTCGGTTCAAAGGCCATCTCTAATTTGCCAAAATGATTAACTTTGCTAGGGTTAAACATCTTCTTCAACTGCTTCGGCACCTTCAAGTAACAAATGGTGCTGAATCCATTCAACCACCTTATCAACATTTGTTTGGGAGCGAACATCCGCAAAAATATATGGACGTCCACTACGCATTTTTTTCACGTCCTGATCCATGAGCTCCAGATCAACCCCAACATGAGGAGCTAGCGAAGTTTTATTAATTAGCAATAAATCTGAACGTGTTAGCGCTGGACCACCCTTACGTGGGATGTCCTGTCCTTCTGCCACATCAATCACATAAATATAGCCATGCACGAGCTCAGGACTAAATGTTGCCGATAGATTATCGCCACCGCTTTCAATAAATATAATATCTAAATTAGGAAAGCGCTTATTCAAATCATCAATGGCAGCAAAATTCATGGATGCATCCTCTCGAATGGCTGTATGTGGACAACCACCTGTTTCTACTCCAATAATTCGCTCCTCTGCTAACACACCGTTTGTGATTAAATACTGCGCATCTTCTCTTGTATAAATATCGTTGGTAATGACAGCTACGTTGTAGTGTTCATGCATTACCCGTGTTAATTGATCGACTAAAGATGTTTTGCCTGATCCAACAGGCCCACCGATACCAATACGTACTGGTTTCATGTATATCCTCTCGCTTTCTATGAAATAAATAATCTCGAAAATAAAAATTCATGCTTCATGGACGCCAGTTCAATACCTAGTGCATTATTGGCTAGATCATCCATTGTTAACGTCAACACCGTTTCGGCTGCTTCCTCCACAGGGGCTAATAGCTCATGTAATGCTTGCACACCTGTATTTTGACCAAAGGGTACAGCACGGACAGCATTTTGCACTAAACCACTAATTGATGCGTACATAAAGGTCATGATTGCATGAAAAACGTTCACACCTAGTGCTTCACAATAAATCCCATAGAGAACTGCATAATGGCCTTTTACTTCTTCATGGTCAATCTTCTCTTTCCATTGCAATAAAAAAGGACTCTCCATTAGAGGGGCTACTGTTCGCATAAATTGCTTCCCTACATTGACACTAGCATCTCTAGATTCTTTCGCTAGCTTCATTGCCCCACAAAGTTGGTCGAGCTCAATAAGATGAGCAACATCTCGTCTTTTAGCTGCATGGAATGCCTCTTGTATAAGAATTGCATCACCGTAAACTACATTGTGAAATAAATAGACCTGACAAAACTCAACTAATTGTTCCTTTGTGCGAATGATATCTTCCTGAATATACGTTTCCATACCATAGGAATGTGTATAGGAACCGATTGGAAATGCGGAGTCATGAATTTGCAATAATTGTAATAAGGATAAATTAGTGAGCGTGTCCACGGTATTTGAACGGTTGCTTAAAGCGTCGTTCAGTTGTTTCATAGTGCACCCCAATTTCATCTAATAATGGATTAATCGTATGATCTGCTCGTACGATGATTTCATTGTTTGCAATCAAGCTAGGAGTATGACGGTTGCCCAATTCAAAGGCAGCTTTCCCCATTTCATACATATCTTTTGGTGTAATGACGATAACTGGCTCCAATTTTGTACGAATTGCAATTCGTCGTTGCTCATCCTCGAATAATAGGCACCATATTGTAGAGGCTCTTCACCCTCTATACGTAAAGCGATATCTGTTCCTTGATCCGTTGCTGTGCGAAGAATGCGTTTGCTTAATTCCTCCCACTCTAGCTCAATCCATTCCGTTGCCTTTTGTGGATGTTCTTCTTCATTCGCTATATTGCCAATAATTTTTTCTATTAACATATGGTTTAGCTCCTCTTTTTCTTTGTATTCGCTGTTACACTCATATCATGTGCTTAGAATAAGAAATAGCGTTGTGCCATTGGAAGTACATCCACTGGCTCACATGTTGCTAGCTCCCCATCAATTTTCACTTCATAGGTTTCTGGATTAACATCAATCTGCGGAGTGGCATTATTAAGCTTCATGTCAGCTTTACGAATATTTCGGCAATTTGAAACCGTGCCAATCATTCGTTTTAGGCCTAATTTTTCTGGCAAGCCTTCTTCCACAGCAATTTTCGGTAAAAATGTCATGCCGCAATGCTGCGGCCCTTGACCGTAGAAGCCATATGTTCGACGGCCTTTCATTGGCTGTGGTGTAGGAATGGAAGCATTTGGATCACCTGTTATGCCATACACAGCAATACCAGCCTTAATGACAACTTCCGCCTTCACCCCAAAGAACGCTGGGTCCCATAAGACAATATCCGCTAATTTACCTTCTTCCAGCGAGCCTACTTCATGGCTTATGCCATGGGCAATAGCTGGGTTAATATTTAGTTTTGCTATATAACGCTTAACGCGATAATTATCGTGATCCTTGCCTTCATCCTGTGGTAATGGACCACGCTGTTTTTTCATTTTGTCTGCTGTTTGGAACGTTCGGATTGTGACCTCACCAACACGTCCCATCGCTTGTGAATCGGAAGACATGATGCTCAAAATCCCTAAATCCTGCATAATATCTTCTGCTGCAATTGTTTCTGGGCGTATGCGTGAATCTGCAAATGCCACATCCTCTGGTACATCATGCTTTAGATGGTGACAAACCATCAGCATATCTAAATGCTCATCAATCGTGTTTGTCGTAAACGGTTTCGTAGGATTCGTCGATGCTGGCAAAATATTAGGTAAGGATGCCATCACTAATTGGTCTGGAGCATGACCGCCACCCGCACCTTCCGTATGGAAAATATGAATGACACGGCCATCAATCGCATTGATTGTATCTTCTACAAACCCTGCTTCATTCAATGTATCGGAGTGGAGGGCAACTTGAATATCATATTCATCTGCCACCGATAGACTTTGATCGAGTGCAGCTGGTGTGGCACCCCAGTCCTCATGTATTTTCAACCCGATCGCACCTGCACGAACCTGCTCGATAATAGGCGCAGGATCAGATGCACTACCCTTTCCAAGCAAACCAACATTGATGGGGAATCCCTCTACAGCCTGTAGCATGCGATGCAGATGCCATTCACCAGCCGTTAAGCTTGTCGCTTTTGAGCCTGCTGCTGGACCTGTTCCACCGCCTATAAATGTCGTTGTCCCTGCTAATAATGCTGTTTCCACCTGATCAGGGCTGATGAAATGGATATGCGTGTCGATTGCTCCTGCTGTTGCAATAAGCCCTTCGCCTGCATAAACCTCTGTTCCCACACCTATGATCATATCCTGGTCCACACCATCCATACTGTTCGGATTGCCTGCTTTCCCTATACCGATAATACGACCATCTTTGATACCGATATCTGCTTTTACAATCCCTGTATAGTCGATAATCATAACATTGGTAATAACTGTATCCAGCACACCTTCATTGCGTGTATTTTTACCATTTTGCCCCATTGAGACACGTAGTGATTTACCACCACCAAAGACCCCCTCATCACCGTATGAAGTATAGTCCTTCTCAATTTCAATCCATAAATCCGTATCGGCTAAACGGACTTTATCACCCACAGTGGGGCCAAACATTTTCGCGTAAGCTTCATGTGTTACCTTCATTTTTCTTCCGCTCCTTTAAAGCCACCTTCAATTGCCTTGTCCAAAATTTCGTCCTTATGGTGGGTAGAGCCCTCTGTTAACATATTTAAGCCAAAGACATGTTGTTTACCACCAAATTCGACAAGCTCCACCTCTTTTTCTTCCCCAGGTTCAAAACGCACGGCTGTACCTGATGGAATATTGAGGTGCATACCAATCGCATCTTGTCGATTAAACGCTAGAAATCTATTAACCTCAATAAAATGAAAATGGGAACCTACTTGTATCGGACGGTCACCTGTATTCGCCACCAATACCTTTTTCGTTGCTCGTCCCACATTGATTTCAATCACTCCGTTTTTCGGTCGAATTTCTCCAGGAATCATCCACAAACACTCCTTTTACTGAATTGGACGGTGAACTGTGACCAGTTTCGTCCCATCTGGGAATGTACATTCAACCTGCACATCTGAAATCATGTCCCCGACACCTTCCATCACATCTTCCGCTGTCAGTACATGCTTGGCATCACTCATAAGCTGTGCTACCGTTTTACCATCTCGAGCACCTTCCATAATAAAACTGCTAATTAGAGCGACAGCTTCTGGATAATTCAGCTTTAAGCCCCGAGCTTTTCTTTTCAGCGCAAGTTCTCCTGCCACATGGAGGAGTAATTTTTCTTGTTCAACTGGTGATAGCTTCAATCCAATCTCTCTCTTTCTTTTATTCAGAATTATCTTTCAATAATATTTTTTCGAGGCATGACTTCCTTTCAATTTTTTGTAATGGTCTTACGATTCAGTTTTAGTTACATTTAGTTGTTGTCTTACAAATTATAATTTCGCAAGGGATATGCGAAGAGAAATAGAAATGACTTGTTGACCCGGCGAGTGCGGGTTGCAATAGTTGAAGTGAGTAATAGAGGTAACAGCTAGTCCATTATAAGAAACTCGATTAGAAAATTCAACATTTTTATTTATCTGTTAATTTACAAGTTTACGAAATAAATAATAAAAAAAGAGGCATATTTTACAGAAAATTTGTCGTCTGTAAAAAAGCCTCTTCTCGAATGTGTGACAGGAAGATAAAAATTATACTAAAAAACTTATAAAATTATTAATATGTGATAGTTATTTCAGGGCTAAAAAATCTTGAAAATATCAATTTCTTACCTAGACATGAAATTGATTTGTTAACTTTTGTAAGTTATCCGCTTGGACACTTAAATCCTGTGTGACATGATTAACTGCTTGCATTGAGGCTGTTTGCTCATCCATTGAATGTAAA
Source organism: Lysinibacillus sp. BS3 (assembly GCF_039614735.1). Lineage (NCBI taxonomy): Bacteria > Bacillati > Bacillota > Bacilli > Caryophanales > Bacillaceae > Lysinibacillus > Lysinibacillus sp. BS3. The sequence continues at coordinate 539,370 of NZ_CP154860.1, forward strand.
ACAGCTTCTGTATAATTCGATAGCTTGCCCATGCCAGCTGCGATGGTTGTCACAGTGGATGCCACTTCATTGGCGCTACTTGAAAGCTGCTCAGCTGTCGTCGAAATATCCTCTAGCTGACTTGTCATCTGACTAACATGCTGTGAAATTGTGCCAAATGATTTTGTCGCTTCGTCAATTACATACACTCCTTGTTGAACATTTTTCAAATCATCTTCTACTGATGAGGCTACTTGTTTTGTATCACTTTCTATTCCTACAACTAAATCCACAATTTGCGTAGCAGAGTGCTTTGATTGTTCTGCTAATTGACGCACTTCTTCAGCTACAACGGCGAAGCCTTTACCATGCTCCCCAGCGCGTGCTGCTTCTATGGCCGCATTTAATGCTAGTAGATTTGTTTGATCTGTAATGGTAGTAATCATATCTGTCATTGATTTAATATCTGACATTTTAAGGGATAATTGCTGCATCAATCCACTTGTTTTTTCTGTTGAAGAGGAAATAAATTGCATTTGCTCTTTTGCCACATGTAAAATATTTGCACCATTTCCTGCTATCTCGCTAGCATCTTTTGCATGCACAAACACATCTTGTGTGGCTACTGTAATTCGCTCAATGCCATCAACGGTTTCTTGCATAGATTTAGCACTATCATTAGCCGATTGTGCTGCTTGCTTCAAGCCCTCTGACGTCTTCTCCATTTGTTGATCTACTTCTTCCACAGCAAGCGTAATTTCATTCGTACTCGCAGATAATTCCTCGATGCTTGCTGATAAATCTGTAGAGCTGTGCGCAATTTTTTGTGTCATTGTTCGTAATTGTTCCTGCATCTCTAAAAAGGATTGTGCTAGTTGAGAAATTTCACCATTATCACGAACCTCAATGACAACGGTATCTAATTGACCTGCCGTAATTCCTTGTGCAGCCTCTGTGATTTGTTTGATAGGCTGTATCACTTTGTAATGGACATACACTGTGTAAGATAGTGTAATAGCAATTCCTACAATCGTTAACACGGTAGAAAACCAATCCAATGTCGTTACATTGGCTAAATCGATAAATAAAATAACGATCATTAAAACATTTAAAACGGAAAAGCCAAGTAAACTCTTTTTTCGTAAACTCATTACAAATTCCCCCAACTAAAATATGTCTTCCATACCATTATTATAGTTGAATAATCCTAAAATACATAAGGATACGCTCTATTTTATATGAGAAAAGGTCTACAAAAAAAGACTATAGACAGCCTTTTAGGGCATGTCTACAGTCCATAATTGCTCGTTTTATTTTAATTTCATGATACTAGAACCCGCAATACCTGGGTGTGTCATTTCATATGGATCTAAAATCAAGTCTAATTGTTCTTTTGTTAGGACGCCTTCTTCAATGCAAAGCTCACGAATTGAACGACCTGTTAAAATAGCTTCACGTGCTAGACGAGCAGCTACTTCATAACCGATGTGAGGGTTAACTGCTGTTAGCACGCCTACACTTTTTTCTACATATTCTTTCATGCGCTCTTCATTTGCTTCAATATCTTTTAAGCAGTTTTCTGTAAACGCACGGAATACATTATTCATAATGCTAATCGATTGGATTAGGTTGAACACTAATACAGGCTCCATTACGTTTAATTCTAATTGACCAGCTTCCGATGCTAGAGAAATTGTATGGTCATTCCCAATTACTTGGAAGGCTACTTGATTCAGCACCTCAGGCATAACTGGGTTAACTTTACCTGGCATAATTGAAGAACCTGGTTGACGAGCTGGTAACAGGATTTCTCCTAAGCCTGCGCGAGGACCAGAAGCCATTAAACGCAAGTCATTAGCAATTTTAGACATATTAATCATACAGATTTTTAAAGCGCCTGATACTTCTGTGTAGGCATCTGTATTTTGTGTTGCATCCACTAAATGCGTTGCACCTTTTAATGGTAAACCAGAAATTTCAGCAAGATGCTCATCAACAGATTTAATGTAGTCTGGGAAGGCATTTAAGCCTGTTCCAACAGCCGTTGCACCCATGTTCACATCATATAAATTCGGACGAGTTTGACGAATGCGTACGATGTCACGGTTGATCACGCGGCAATAAGCTTCAAACTCTTGTCCTAAGCGGATTGGCACGGCATCCTGTAAATGCGTACGTCCCATTTTAATGACATGAGCAAATTGCTCTGCTTTTTGATGGAAAACGGATTGCATATAATCCATCGTTACTAATAATTCATCTATTAAATTTAACACAGCGATATGAATAGCTGTTGGGAAAGCATCATTTGTTGATTGTGACATATTGACATGACTGTTTGGGCTTACTGTGTGATAGTCACCTTTTTCTTTCCCTAAAATTTCTAGGGCACGGTTAGCGATGACTTCATTGGCATTCATATTGATGGATGTACCTGCACCACCTTGAATTGGGTCTACAATAAATTCAGCATCCCATTTGCCATCAATCACTTCTTGCGCTGCTTCGACAATTGCCTCACCAATTTCTTTTGATAATAGGTGTACTTCCATATTACTTAATGCAGCTGCCTTCTTCACAATCCCCATTGCTTTAATAAGTGAAGAGTGAATTGTGTAGCCTGTAATTGGGAAGTTTTCCGTAGCACGTAGTGTTTGAATTCCGTAATACGCCTCTGCTGGTAATACGCGCTCACCTAAAAAATCTTTTTCTATTCGTTGTGTTGACATTATTGTCGTCTCCTTTTATGTAATACTCACACTTGATAGTAGCTAATAAAAGTCGTATTGTAAACAGTCATTTTTCTGTAAACGAAAAAAATCCTTCAAAAAAGCAAAAAAATCACAAAAAACCGAGCGCATTTCCTACGCTCGGTTGCATTTTATTATTTATTTGACGTTACTGTGAAACGGCTATTAACGTGCTGAGGGTTTTCTAATTCATCGACGACAGCCACTGCGTAATCGGCATAGCTGACATAGCTTTCCCCCGCCTCATTTACTAATAAGTGGTCGACTCCTGCTGTATAGTGACCTGTACGTGGTCCTTCTGGATCGAAAAATGCAGATGGACTAATAAATGTCCAAGTAATGGATGATTGTTGTAAATCCTGTAGGTTTTGTCCTTGATTTTGCGCTGTTGCTAAATAAATGGCTGGGAAATCTGGTGTATCCATCACACGCACTTTTTTCTCTGGGTCCACAAATAGACTGCCCGCTCCCCCTACAACCACTAATTTTGTAGGAATACCTTGGAAAATCGAGATTAAATGACGACCAGCTTTGACATGTAAATCTTCTTGTCCAGCTGGAGCACCGAATGCATTGACAACGACATCGAAGCCTTTTACATCATCTTGCGTCACATCAAACACATCTTTTTCAATTACTGGAATAGCAGCTGTCACTTTTGCTGCTGAACGAACGATGGCTGTGACCTCATGACCACGTTGTACCGCTTCCTCTACTATTTTTTGTCCAGCTTTTCCTGTTGCACCAATTACGGCAATTTTCATGATTTATTCCTCCTAAGGTTTAGTTGTAACCATTTTAGTTACAGGTTAGATACAAGAAGACCATCTCCGTCTAAGTACGAAGCTGATCTAGCACATCCTGTAGCGTCTGTGCTTGTAATTGCTCTTCCATTGCCAGCCACACAGATGTATAGACACCCTCTAATGTATGCTTGATTTTTTGACCTACTGCACACGCTGGATTGGGCTCATCATGAATGGCAAATAGCTGCTCTGGCCCATCAATTGCCTGATAAATCGCTAGCAGTGTTAAATCCTTTGGCTCTACTAATAGCTCATAGCCAGCCATGCCAGAATGAGAAGAAAGTAAGCCAGCTTTTTTTAGCACACCAATCATTCTTCTTACAACTACTGGATTGGTATTCACACTACCAGCTATAAAATCGGACGTAAGGATACTTTTATCAGAGGTTGTAGCAATGAGCGAAAGAATATGGATCGCCACCGAAAATCGACTGTTCACCATATGTATCACCACCTGTTGTAACTATTATAGTTACAGGTGCAAAAAAAAGTCAAGCCCTGTCACCTGTATATATTGTGCCCCGTTATGCTGTTGCTAATGTATCGCTTATATTTTTTTTACGTAAATGACTAATTCCTGTCGTATTTGACCGTTGTCCTCATAAAAATCTAAATTATGAAATTCATATTTAAAGTGACCTACAGGAAATGTCACACTTTCTCCTTGCGCTGCTGCCAAAATGCCTGCTACATCTTGTGACACCATATGTAGCAGCTCTTCCCCAGAATAAGAATCGATAAAAATAACGTTCATAAAAAAACACCTCCATAGCCATTATAGCTTAGGAGGCGCTTACATTTATAGTGTATCTTTATAACCTTTCAAACGAATCTCTTCGATGATTTGCATCATTTCTTGAATTTGCTGCTGCGACAATTCGATCTTGTTACAAGAATATGCATGTTGCACAGAACCCATGCTTTGTTCTGGCTTGCTTTGCTGTCGATCATATTCATCTACTAGAAGTACCATTGTATTTTTCACAACTATCACCCCTACAATATAATGGACTATTCCCATTATACCAAATAATGCTAATTATACCATAATAACTATAATTAATTTCTTTTCATCCAGTCATCCAACTACTTGCCTATTTCGTAAAACAAATAGTTAGACCTAGATCTTTGTTTGAAAAAAACAGCAACCAAAATGGCTGCTGTTAGCATTATACGGCAATTGGTGCTTTAATCGCAGGATGTGGATCATATCCTTCAATCGATAAATCCTCAAGCTCTATATCAAAGATGGATGCTTTATTTGGATTGATGTGCAATGTTGGTAGGTTTCTTGGCTCACGTGATAGCTGCTCTTTCACTTGCTCCACATGGTTTGCATAAATATGTGCATCCCCAATGCTATGAATAAATTCGCCAACCTCTAGGCCACACTCATGTGCAACCAAATGTGTTAATAAGGCGTAAGACGCAATATTGAATGGACAGCCTAATAATGTATCAAGGCTTCTTTGCATTAACTGGCAGCTTAATTTACCATTTGCTACATAAAATTGGAACATCACATGGCACGGTGGTAATGCAGCTTTACTGCCCTTTGCGCCCGCATTAATGACATCCTCAGGATTCCATGCATTGACAATGATACGGCGTGAATCAGGTTGATGCTTAATCTGATGAATGACATCCTGTAGCTGATCAAGGCTATCGCCATCAGAGGTTGTCCAATGGCGCCATTGTTTGCCATAGACATTTCCGAGATCTCCATATTGCTGTGCAAAGTCATCATCTGTTAAGACACGTTCACAAAATGAGGCAAGTTCTTTTTGATACAATGCGTTAAATGACTCGTCTACTAAACAGCGTCGACCAAAATCTGTCATATCAGGACCTTTATACTCATCAGATTCCACCCATTTTTTAAATGCCCATTCATCCCAGATGTGGTTATTATGCTGCAATAGGTAACGGATATTGGTATCCCCTTTAATGAACCATAATAATTCACTTGCTACAAGCTTAAAGGGCACACGCTTTGTCGTTAGAAGAGGAAAACCTTTGCTTAAATCAAAACGCATTTGATACCCAAAGACACTGTATGTACCTGTCCCCGTTCGATCCTCTTTCTTTGTGCCATTTTCTAATATATGTTGTAGTAAATTTAAGTACGCGAATTCTGGATGCGTCATTTTTCTTCAACAGCTCCTTCAAGTTTGCTGTTGATCATTATACCATTTCACAACGAATTATTGTTGAGCTCCCTTGAAATTTCACTCTCTGTTGTGACGAAAAAAGTGGGCAGCAAGATGATATTTAATAAAACAGGTCCAACAATCACTAATAAATCAATGCCAGGACTAAAGTATAATCCAAATGCTGTAATCAGACCCGATAATACAAGGAACACGATTTGTGCGACAATGATCAAAATCGGCACCAATTGATACAGGTAATTGAGTTTACGGAACTGATGCATATTGTCTGGGTTTTTAATGATTTTCCTTTTTAACCGTCTGGATAAAATAAGACAAGCAAGCAGTTGGATAGCCATAAAGCAAAAATAAATGACACTGTATAAAAGCAACTGACTTTTTTGAATGGTGCCATCAAAATGGCCCACTCTTTGGTTTAATAACTCTTGGACTGCCCCCTCATAGACATATTCACGTTCACTTAAAAAAGTAAAGGGCTCCATAAAGCCAAGCGCTGTCCAATCCTTTGTATTGACAGTCCACTTGGATAATTTACTTGCTAAAATACGCAATTGAATAGGATCTTGCTCGCCAAACATCCCTACTAGATGACGATAGGGAATGGCTACTTTTAGCTGACCATCCTGCTTTTCTTGAAATAAATCCTGAATATAAAAGGTATAGGCAACATCGGATTTATTGGCCTCATAACGAGTCTCACCAATTTTCCAATGATTAGCTAAGGAAGCTTGAATGCCATTTTTCATTTCTGTATAGGGCATATCCTTATGTAAATGCTTCGGAATCTTATAGACAAAATGATGATCACTACCTATGAGACCAATTTCTACCTCGACTTTATCCTGATTCACCGTTTTGGCCTTCGTGGTCAATGGTTCGTGGTCAATGGAATGGTGATCATAGCGATGAGAAAAAAAATTAAAAGTGTTAAAATGCCTTTTTTCACGCAGAAGTCCCCCTATTCGACACTAATGATTAAATTTACCCTATCATAGCCATGTCCGAAAACACTATTTCGTTATTCCGAAAAAACAATAGTGGTTTTCCGAAACTCGTTATTTCGGTATTCCAAATTTATCAATAATTAGCGATAATATATAGGAGATTATGATCATAAGCAAATTAGAGGTTTAACAATGAAAAAATGTACTTATTGTATTTTTCTTACATACTTAATACTCGGTATTTATGTGTTAGGTATTACCATCAAAACACCCTTTGTGAGTCTCACTCTCGATACGACAAACGGTCAGCCTGTTTTTGTGGATAGCTATTACCCTCTATGGGCAGAGCAAAAAAATATTGAAAAAGGGGATATTATTGTGTCTATCGATGGGCAGCCAGCCATGGAGAATCGCTACGTTCAACAGCAAATGATCGTTAGAAGCGCCAATGCATTAACGATCCAAAAGGCTGATAAGAGTATTCAAACCATTGCTGTCAAACATCGAGACATGCCAGAAGAATTATATTTGCAAATTTTGTTCCCTATCTTTTATTTTTTCCTAGCTTTTGGTGTCGCACTTTATGTTTGGCGACGCAATCAAAATAATCTTTCAACGTTTTTATTGATCCTATTTTTATTAACTTGTTCGACCGCCTATATCAGTACTGGCGCATCAGCTAGAGGAAATATGATTGGGATGTTTGTCATTAGTAGCTGTATTATTTTATGCATGGTTCTCTTTATTCACTTTTTACAACACTTTTTCAAATACCTACAAATTAAGTGGACCTACCCTCACAGCAAATGGCTGTACTTATTAATACTGTTCATCCCTGGCTTTTATCTAATGGAGGAAATTGAGCCATCATTACGTGAGTTCACACCTATATTGAACCTAAGTTTATTTGCTGTCCTGGTAGTCTATGCAATTTTTATTTTAGTAACGAGTTATTTACGTACTAAATTGGCCAAAATTCGTTTAATTGCGCTTGCCTTTATCGTGCCGTTTTTACCCTTTTTATTATTCTTCGTTACACCTGAAATATTAGGACATAAGCCGATATTACACGCTGAAATCGCCGCATTATTTTTATTATTTATTCCGTTCTCTTTTCTGTTCATTCAGGTGAACGAACGATTATTCGATATTGAATACCAATTATCACGATTACGCTATTATTCAACGCTAGCCTTTTTCAGTGCGCTTCTGTTGACAGCAGGGATTGCCCTGTTATTCATGGGGGAGCTATCCATCGTCCATGTCACAAGTATTTTTTTACTTGTCTTTATGGTGATCATTGCAAGCTTTTATATAAAAGAACGCATTGATTTTAAGTATCGAAAAATTATCTTCTCTTCTACTGGAAATTATGTACATAATTTATATGCAGCCGTTCAGCGTATGGGCAAAGCAAAAAACCAACAAGAATTATTGGATCGTTTTAAATATGAAATCACCGAGAAGCTTGGAACCACAGCGTTTCATATCCGGACAATAACAGACGATTCTCCACAGCATGTAAGCTACTATCCGCAATTACTGTTACATGATGCTGGTGAGGAAAAGATTATGTTAGAAATACGCCATGCTCTGCAAAAGGAAGAGCTGCTTTGGTTAGAATTGCTTGCACTGTATGTGTCCATGTTTATCAATAACTTACAGCAAATTGAGGATTTAGTGCGTGAAATTCAGCATATAAAAAATACCAGCGATACACCGCTTCCTTGGCTCGATAAATTGCTATGGAATATTATTGAGAAGGAAAAGAGTATTTTAGCACAGGAATTACATGATACCATTTTGCAGGAGCAGCTTCATTTAGCCAGAGAGCTTGATGTCCTAGCTGGCTCCCCTACTATTCAGAAGGAGACCGTGCTAGCTATACGCGAGCAGCTATTGAATGCAACGAAGGACTTACGAGAATATTGCGAGAACTTAAGTCCCCCACTATTGGATACCTTTGGTTTACAAATGGCATTAAAAAAACTCATTCAAAAGGTAAAAATAAGGGCTGATTTTTTATTAAGCGCCCAAATTGATCGTGTAGAATTTCAGGATGTCACCCTGCATCTCGTAGTCTATCGTCTTGTTCAGGAGCTGTTAAATAATGCAATCAAGCATGCCGAAGCAACAGAGGTTTCGCTTCAATTACAAGCAATCCCTCAAGGCTTTATCCTTCGATACGATGATAATGGTATAGGCTGCGACATTGACGATTTAATACAGTCCTCTGCATCAATGGGCATTAATGGCATTCGCGAACGTGTCCGTGCTTTTAATGGTGACATTACCATTCAATCGAGCCTTAACGAGGGCATGCATATTTATATACAAATACAAGAGGACGGGGATTCATATGATGAACATACTTATTATAGATGACCATCCTGTCGTTTTAGATGGTACGAAAACATTGTTGCAGGATTTAGCCAATGTTCAAATCGAAACAGAACAGGATTGCGCAGCCGTTTTATCAAGAATGGATACAGCTACCTTTCAGTTGTTTCTCATTGATATCAATATGAAGCCAATCAACGGCATTCAACTATCAGAGATGATTAAGAAAAAACAAGCAGATGCATTGATTATTCTTTACACAGGCTACGAACTTTCCGATTATTATGAGCTATTGATTGAGAAAAAAATTGACGGTCTATTATCAAAGCTAGCGACAAAGGAGCAAGTGATCCAAACCATTCAAGCAGCCATAAGAGGTGAGATTTTACTAGCAGCCGATTTCTTAGACTTTGTTCAGCAACGCACCAACCTGCCGAATGTGCAGCAGGAGGTTCTACTGAGCGATAAGGAACAGGAAATACTACAGCTCGTTGCCCAAGGCTGTACAAATAAAGCCATCGCCTCTGCAATTGGTGTCACCCAGCGCACGGTGGAGAACTATTTATCGAAGCTATTCGTCAAGCTAAATGTAGAATCGCGGGCAGAGGCGGTCATTGTTGCGAAGGAAAAAGCATGGATTAAATAATGAGGAAATAGCGTTTCTTTACTATTAGATTACAAATGTAAATTTTTCCTTACTAAAAACGGAATTTACTGGATATACAAACAATTCTGTACTATAATAAGGGTAATAATTACATTACTTCATTGCTATGATTAAAAACACGTATTCAAAAGTAATACGAGCTTTTGAATACGTTTTTTATATGTGATAGAAGCAATTGATTGTTGAATTTTTTTGGGAGGGTGTTTACATGACACAAGGTACAGTAAAATGGTTTAACGCAGAAAAAGGTTTTGGCTTCATCGCAGTTGAAGGTGGCAATGATGTATTCGTACATTTCTCAGCTATCCAATCTGATGGCTTCAAAACTTTAGAAGAGGGCCAAAAAGTTGAATTCGGCGTAGAAGAAGGCAGCCGTGGACCTCAAGCAACGAATGTAGTGAAACTATAATCTTCACTTAACATAGACGTGCATATAAAAAGAGACATTCGTAAATGGATGTCTCTTTTTTCCTGTGTCAGGATTTATTCATCCTATCAACTTGCACAGGTAGCCCCACCGTATGAGCCATTCCATCCTGACTAATATAAATGAATTTGATAATACTTTTTTGGGCGTCCACGTGTGGTGGACGTGTTGCTTGGTAATTCGTGTGCTAAATTTTTCTCATGGAGCTGCTTTAAAATGCGGTTTGCAGAGCGTACCGTAATGCCAAGATGTGTGCTGAGCAGTTCCCCACTAACAATCGTTGTCGTTAGTTTTTCCAGCATCGCTTCTATTTTTTGTAATTGTAATAAGGGAATATCATATGTCGTACTTAAATTTTTTAGATGCTGTTGTTTTTCATCGTCAAACTGTAGCATCGTTCCATATAGTAAAGGCCCGATTTCTCGTGAATTTTCAATAATGTATCCCTGTGTTTCCTTTGAGGAGCAGAGGGTTGCGGCTTTTTTAGCAAACTCCTGACTTTCAATTAGAGAGTCACCAATTCCCCACCCTATTCTGACAGGAAACGATAGCTTCTCATTTAAAAAATCAACTAAATGACAATGTGAATAACGATTCGTTGTACTTAAAAATTGCTTATACGTCGTGATAATTGCAATAAACGATGCCTCACGATGTACGATAAATGAGCTAGCATACAGTTGTTTGAAATCTAATATAGTTTTATATAAGGCAATTTGCCGATATTCTAGGTCTTCTATATTCGATTTATCTATCGGAATTAAAATATGCACTACCACTACTTTATTTTGGTTAAGCTGTCGAATTCGCAGTTGATTGAGAAAATGATCTAATGTTAATTGCATTGCATATTGAGACGGGTAAAAAGCGATAAATGGTATATTTTGATCAGCTAAGCGCTCACGTATTTCTGCAATGCGGGTAAAGCTCAAATCAACCTTGTTTTCCTTATGCAATTGTAGATGCCATTCAGCAGCTTTATCGACAATATCGCTACTTGCGTACTCGCTCATCGTTTGGCTAAAAAGATAAGGTTTTTTTCCTATCGACCATTCATGAATGCCCAAATAGCCGTTTTCCTCATAGCAAAAGTCGATGGCAATGCGATTCATAGCAATCTTTTTCTCATAAAAAAGCTCCGTAACGGTACGGTAAAAATCACGCTCTGAAATATCAAAATAATGCATGGGTACCGTTGCTTCTTGAAAATGCGTTTGAGCATAAAAATATGGAATTTGTCCGCTAAAAAGCGCTCCATCTCCCCCTTCCAAATACTTTTCTAAAAGCTCATTCAAATGTTCAAAATCAGTATAAGCATAGTAATGAAATTCACAAAAAGAGGGTTTAATTTTTTCAAGCTGTTGAACCCATGAAAGTGAGCGTTTAGCGGTAAAAACATTAATTTTATACATACATATAGCTCCTTAATAAAAAATAAATATTGAAAATAGTCAGAAAATATGGTTTCTTTGTATAAAGGACATAGATTTTCGATGTCTTAAAATAGAGACATTGGATTTTTAAAGGTTAAGTCTAATAAAGTATAAAAGGAGATGAAATTTATGCAAGGGAATTCACAAACAATTAAGAAAAAATCTTGGATTGACAATATGTTAGATAAAATCGAGCGTGCAGGTAATAAGCTACCGGACCCTATCACGTTATTTATTATTCTAGCAGGTATAGTACTAGTTTTATCATGGGTTTTATCCATGCTCGGTATTTCAGCAGTTCAACCTGGGACCGAAGATGTCATTCAAGTAAAAAATCTGCTAAGTCAAGAAGGACTTATCTTAATTTTAACGCAGATGGTTTCAACATTTACAGGCTTCGCTCCATTAGGGCTAGTAATCGTGACAATGATTGGTATTGGTTTAGCTGAGCAAACAGGCTTAATTTCAGCTGTCATGAAGAAAATTGTGATGTCAGCACCTACAAAATTAATTGTACCTTTTATCATTTTTACAGGTTTAGTTGGTAACTTAGCGGCTGACGCGGCATTTATCATTTTACCACCAATTGCAGCCATGATTTTTATGAGTATTGGTCGAAATCCATTAGCAGGCTTAATTATTACATATGCAGCTGTAGCTGGAGGCTTCAGTGCGAACATATTAATTAGCTCTCTAGATGTATTATTATTAGGGATTACAGAATCAGCAGCACAAATAGCAGACCCCGCGTACACTGGTCGTGCAACGATGAACTACTATTTCTTAATTGCTTCGACGTTTTTATTAGTCATTATTGGTACATGGGTTGCAAAGAAGTTTACAGAGCCTCGCTTTGGTTCGTTTCACGGTGAAATTGAAAAGCTAGAGCCATTGACAGCTTTAGAGAAGAGAGGATTAAAATGGGCTGGAATCGTAACGCTAGTTTATATTTTAGTCATTGCTTTTACAGTCATACCGTCGAACGGTCTTTTACGTGATCCTGCCACAGGTGGCTTTTTAAACTCACCTTTCATGGCAGGCATTGTACCTATCATGTTATTCTTCTTCCTATTACCTGGGCTTGCCTATGGGATAGCAGCGAAGGAGGTTAAAAACGATAAGGAAGTTGCGGAGAAAATTTTTAAATCCATTGCAGATATGGCGCCATTTATTGTATTAGCATTTGCCGCTTCACAAATGATTGCCTTTTTCAACTGGAGCAATATTGGTTCTATTTTAGCCATTAAAGGTGCAGAGCTTTTACAAGCATTGAATTTTACAGGTTTACCAATGATGATAGGTTTTGTTTTAATATGTGCCTTTGTCAACCTATTAATCGCCAGTGCTTCTGCAAAATGGGCTTTACTTGCACCAATTTTCGTACCAATGTTCTTATACTTAGGCTATTCCCCAGCGGTTACGCAGATGGCCTATCGTGTAGGGGATTCGATTACAAATCCAATTACCCCTATGTTACCGTATTTCGCGATTTTACTATCTTTTGCAAAGCGCTATGATAAAAATATCGGAATTGGTACGCTTATCTCTTCTTTATTACCGTTCTCGGTGTTTTTCGCAATCGGTTGGATTATCCTCTTCGCCATTTGGTTCCTACTAGGTTTACCGCTTGGCCCTGGAGATTATATTTACTTAAAATAAGGAGTGTTAGAGAATGACAACATTACAACAACAGTTAGCAGATTTATTAAAACAATATGAAGAAGAGACAATACAGCTTCGTCGTCATTTCCATGAAAATCCTGAGCTTTCCTTTGAGGAAGTTGAAACGCCAAAAACCATTGCTGCCTTTCATCGTGCATTAGGTCATGAGGTTCGTGAAGGTGTAGGTGGCAATGGAGTTGTGGCAAAGTTAGTTGGTGGAAAACCAGGGAAAACAGTAGCGTTACGAGCAGACTTTGATGCTTTAGCCATTACGGAAGAAACCGGCTTACCTTTCCAATCGAAAATTAAAGGGCGTATGCATGCTTGTGGCCATGATGGACACACAGCTTCCCTCTTAATCTTAGCGAAGGCGTTTAATCAAATGAAGGATGATTTAGAAGGAACAATCGTCTTTATTCATCAACATGCTGAGGAGCTTGCGCCAGGTGGAGCTATTTCGATGATTAGGGATGGCTGCTTAGAAGGTGTAGATGTTATTTTTGGGACACATTTATGGGCACCCACTGATCTTGGCAAAGTGCAAACAGCTAAAGGACCATTAATGGCTGCAGCAGATGGTATTTATATAACGATAAAAGGCAAGGGCGGCCATGGTTCAAACCCAAGTGACACCAAGGACTCCATTGTCCTTGCAGCTCAGTTTATTACAAATTTACAGCAGCTTGTGGCACGTCGCATCAACCCATTACGTCCAGCAGTAGTATCAATTGGCCATATTGAGGCATTAAATCCATTCAACGTCATTGCTGATCAAGTGTACATGAAGGGTACGGTGCGCACTTTCCACGAGGAGGAGCGTAGTTTGTTAGAGCATGAAATCGAAGAGCTTTTAAAGGCAACTTGTTATTTAACAAAAGCCGATTACGAGTATGAATATGTGCGAGGCTATCCGCCTGTTGTGAACCATGATGCAGAGACTGAGCATATAATGGCGTCCGCAGAGAAAATTGCAGATGTTGAGACTGTTGAAATAGTTGATCCAAATATGGGCGGTGAGGACTTTGCCTATTTCTTAGAGGAAATCCCCGGTGCGTTTTTCTTCACAGGGGCGAAAAACCCTGATTGGGAGGAAGTCTATCCACACCATCATCCGAAATTCGATATCGACGAGCGCTCATTACGAATTGCCGCCAACGTTTTAGGTCAAGCAACGCTAGACTATTTCGCAAAAAATAATTAATAAAAGGCATTACGAAGTGCTACATGCATTTCGTAATGCTTTTTTCGGTTGAATATTTTAATAAGAAGAAAAGGATGGCCAAAGCTAAGAGGTTCTCTCACTAGTTGGAGCAGTTACCTGACTAGTTTGAGCGCTCTCTCCTCACTTTAGAGCGGGCTCCTCCTCACTCAGTCAGGATCACTTAGGAGTCAAGACCCCCTACCTTTAACTAGGCATAGGAATGTAAGCCGGCAATGACTAGATTGACAAATACTTGGTTGAACACAATAATGCCGAAGCCGATGATGGCCAACCAGGCTGTTTTTTCACCTTCCCAGCCTTTGGATAAGCGGAAATGGAGGAAGGCTGCGTAGAATAAAAAGGTAATTAATGCCCACACCTCTTTCGGGTCCCAGCCCCAATAGCGACTCCAGGCAATTTGCGCCCAAATCATGGCGAATAGCAGGCCACCTAATGCAAATAATGGGAAGCCGATAACAACTGCGCGATAGGAAATCTCATCCATTAATTGTGGCTGTACGCGGCTTGTCCATGGCTTTAATAAGGCACTCACTGATTTTCTTGTGATGAATCGAATGACACCATATAAAATAGTACCCACGATAAATGCCCAGACAATCGAATTTAATTTCTTGGCATCTATTTTATTTGTGATTTCGACACCACCGATTGCTTCACCCTTCTCGGTGACGGCTCCTTTACTTACAATCAGGGGCATCATGGAGTAAGTGGCTTTTTCTTGCTGTCCCTGTGCATTATCGAATTGTACCTGCACCTCTTCTGTGGCAAGGCTGAAAAACGTCGATACGCCAATAAAGCCAATGACAACCACCAAACAATACAACACAAACTCAAGACCGTATGTACTGATAGATTTTTTAGAAACATCCAGCGTTTTTAATAAGTAAATTAAACCTGTAGCAAAGGATACAGATAAAATGGCACTAGAAAAGGCCACAGTCATGACATGAATCGTTAACCAGTGACTTTGTAATGATGGAACAAGCGGCGATACTTCCTTTGCGAAAACGCTTCCATAACCAAGGATGATTAAGGATACAGGAATCGTGAATAAGCCAACCACGATTTGCTTATATAAGAAATGGATAATTAAGTAACTTCCTGTAAGCATGATGCCAAAGAACGTCATAAATTCATACATATTACTGACAGGTGCATGGTCAACCGCCACCCATCTGACAACAAAGTACACGAGCTGTAGGGCAAAGGCTATATAAGTGAGCAATAGTCCTAGCTTACCGAATGTTTTTCTCTTTGATTTGACTGCTAGCCCTAATGGCACAATAGCAATGAGTAGTAGAATAAAGGCAATAAATAAGGCATTGCTACTAATGGATAATAAACTTTCTTGATTCAATAGAATCCCTCCAACGTCTATTTTTCGGAATATGCTTCCAAATAGTAAGAACGTTATAGCGTGTAAGAAGTGCCATGTTTTCCCTTTAAATATTTTTATTTTTTCAAATTGTTACATTTTTATGACATGGAAATGGGGATGTGCTTGGTAGGTTCAATCATTATGTAGAGGGAACGAGAAAATATCCCATTAAATGGAAGATGACTGTATCAAAAAATGGTATGCCTCTATCTACATCTTACAAAAAATTGTAATAAAAGTCTATTTCTTTTTCTATCTACATGGGACAATAATGATGCGCACAAATAACATAACGTTATGTTTCATAAACTGGAGGCTTTTAATGAAACAAAATATTTATGATAATCCGATATTTTTTCATCACTACAAGACATTGAGACAAAAAGCATCTAATTATAACCGTCTTTTGGAGCAGCCCACGATGAAGGCTTTACTTCCACCGTTGACAAATTTACAGGTACTCGATATTGGCTGTGGTATGGGGAATTTCGCCAAGTATTGTATCGACCATCAAGCCAAGCACGTAACCGCATTAGATGTTTCGAGCAATATGCTGTCCGTCGCTAAACAGGAGCATGCCCACTCACAAATTGACTATCAGCTACAGGCAATAGAGGATTATGAAGCTCCTTCGGCTAGCTTTGATTGTATAACCAGCTCCCTATCTCTTCATTATGTCAAAGATTTCGATGCGGTCATTGGTCAAATTGCTCACATGCTACGTCCTAACGGTGTATTTATCTTCTCTGTAGAGCATCCTATTGCTACAGCTCGTCATACAACAGATGATAATTGGGTATATGATGACAATCATCAACGTCTGCACTATGCTGTGGATCATTACCAGGAAGAAGGCTTGCGTGAGCAAACATGGTTGGTGGATGGTGTTGTCAAATATCATCGCACTATAGCGACACTGGTCAATACATTGATTACCCATGGGTTAACCATTGATAAAATCGTAGAACCAATTCCAAGCACAGCAGCCATTCAACAACTTCCTTCTATTGAAAAGGAACTACGCAGGCCATCCTTTTTATTCATCAAAGCAAAAAAATAAACGAAAGCCTCACCCTAGGTTTGTGGTGAGGCTTGTTTCATATAAATAATTTCTGGGTCTCCCTCATCCAAGTTGTCGATAAAACCGCTTTTGATAAAGCCTAGGTTATGAAAAAGCTGGTGCATACGCCTATTGGATTGATTTGTAGAGGAGAAAACCTTTGCTGTTTTAGCCATTTGGATATAAGCGGTCATTAAGGCAGATGCGATCCCCTTTCTGCGCTCGGACGGCTTGACAATGACTAAGGAAATAAAGCTATAGCCAAAAAAGTCATTGCTAAATAGCAAAAACCCCCCAATGGTATCAGCGGATTGGTATAGCAAACAGCGTTTCTCTTTGATAGCTTGCTGAATTTCTTCCGCTCTGGATGAATCTCCAATTACTTCTTGATCGATTGTACAAAGTGCTTGTAAATGCTCCATTCTTGCTTCAATTATATGATGGCTCAATTTTCAACCTCCTTCATATAATAGCTCATCACCTTTAGCTCATCTCGAAGTCCCATTGCCTGTCTGCCTTCATCGACAAAGCCACATCGCTTATAAAGTTCTTGAGCAGCTCTATTTGGTACATTGACCCCAAGCACCAGCTCATTGATGGATGGGAAATGCTTGCGAACAAAGTCAGGCAATAATTGAAGTGCTGTCTTGGCATAGCCTTTGCCCTGCTCATAAAAATCAGTGGAAAAGGAACGGATTAATAGCGCCTGTTCATTAGAGGAGTAAGGCGTCACCCCCTCTTTTTCATGTAAGACAAAGAACGTGACTAGCTTGTTACCATCCATTGCTAAAATGGCATGCCGACTATTATCCTGCTTAGCAAGTGCAATGCTTTCTTTTGGAGACTTTGTATAGCGTAGCTGCTCTTCTGTTAGGGTATATTGTTCTACTAAATTTTTTGCTTTGTCCTCATAGAACATGAGCTGCATAGTCACTCGAATTCCTCCTCGTAAATAGCGGTGAATTCATAGTCTCCCTCTATAAGTTGCTGTAAATAATCCTCAAACGAAGCTGCAATCACCTCAAAGCTATCAGGATCATGGACATAACGAACCACCTGGCCAACTTGTCCCGCTTCATTTGGCGTAAGATCAATATATAGGCTTGATGTGCCCCCATTATTCATACAATCTGCAAAGCAGAGCCGTTCATTTAACGGGACATGCATATTAATCTTTTCATCTACTTCCACATACGCTAAAAATTCCTGATAGCGCTCATAAATTGTTTCACGCTTGTCATGATAATCTTTCACGATTTGCTCCACCGATTTTAAATAATACGGATAATCCCCTAAATCAGAGCCTAGGACTAAAACACAGATCGTTTCTTGCCCATGCTGACAATAATATGTACCATTGACATCCTGTAATAGCTCCACCAAAGCTTGTGGGCAGTTCGGAAATACTTCTAACAAGGCCTGAATTTGTGTCTCTGAAGCACCAAAAGCCTGTTGTAATTGTTGCTGCTCTTCTTGTGGTAAGTATTGTAATAAATTCGCAAAATATGTTGTGCGCATCTTAATCCCTCTCTCTTTAACTATGACATATTTTAACATAATTTCTTCCATTCTCTTAGTCCCTCATGCTACTATGGAAGTATGCACAAAAAAAGGGGTGGATTTATGAGTGTGAAAGATGCAGTAGACGTGAAAATATTACCAACAATCGTAGGGTTGTAACGCTACTTGCAGCCCTTATATAAGGGAGAATACAATAATGGAACATTATTTGAAAACATTTTTAACAGGTCAATCGATCACTTTACAACAAATGACTACTGCTGACCTAGAGGCTTTTATAGCAATCGAAAGCGAAATCACCTCTTTGCTACTTGCTAATGATGAGATTCCCTTTCCACAAACTGTAGAGGATCACACCGCTTTCTTTAACAGTATCAGCGGAAAGAAGGAGGAATACTTTTTCGGTATCTATGAAAAAGCGTCACAACAGTTAATAGGCTCCTGTGGCGTTTATGCAGTGAATTGGCAAAATAGCACTTGCTCAGTGGGCATTTCAATTGGGAAAGAGTGGCACGGCAAGGGCTATGGCACGGATGCAATGAAAACGCTTATTGATTTTATCTTCCAATATATAGCTGTTCAGAAAATCAAGCTTCAGGTTTTTAGCTTTAACCCAGCAGCTATTCGCTCCTATGAAAAATGTGGCTTCACAAAAGAAGGCATTTTACGCCAAGAAATTTTCCGCTTCGGTACATTCCATGACGTAGTTTTATTTGGCCTCTTACGCTCCGATTGGGAGAGGAATTAACAGAATAGCACAAGAGAGATACTATGATTGCTGTAGTATCTCTTTTTTTGTTCAGTCCTCTTGCCACACGCGTGTTACTTCCTGTAAGGATAGCCCTTGAAAGGCTAATCGATAGATATCTGGCATACTTAACGTTTGCCAAAATGCATAATCGTATTGGGCATCAAAATATTGCATCATCAATGCCATGATATTGCCATGTGTACCGATAACGACAGACTCCTGTGGATGCGTGAGAAGGATGTTTCGCAAACTTGGAATAGCGCGAGCCATTGCCTGTTGATTGGACTCCCCACCTGCCCATGCAAAGCTTGGCTCCTGCCACACCCGTTGAACTGCTGCATGAAAATCCTCCAGCTTCCCAGTAGCAAGTTGTCTTTCTTTTAAAGCATCTATCGTTTGGATGGGTAAATGACGCGCCTGTGCAATCCCCTCCACTGTTTGAATGGCTCTACGATAAGGACTAGCATAAACTGCGTCGATTCGATGATGCTTCAAAAGATTTGTGACACACTCTGCATCCCTTTGTCCCTGAGCAGATAGTGGACGATGATATTCATCCTCTGAATAATGAGCATGTGCGTGTCTAACAAAATAAATTTCAGTCATCTGTTTCTCCTCTTTGATCTTTAGCTAAATGAACCTTCCAAATCCCCTCTTGCTGTTGCAGGGCGTATGTTTTTATGTAGCGCTGACTCCCAACGGAAATTTCCAGTTGAACGACCTGTAAATCAGGGGTGCTCGATTCATTAATCACTATTCGATCATAAAATCTATACTGAAATACGTAAGTTAATTCGCTCAAACAATTCTTTTGTGAGGAATGCATCATGGCTTGTAAAGGACGAATTTCACCTGCGTTTAAGAAAGCTTGAAAGGCCTCTCTTTATTCCAACGATCAATCCGCTTCATCACCTCTTCTCTCACCCATTATTCCATTAATTTCAAAAATTCTCAACATTTCACCATAGACAATGAAATGTCCCCATTTCTAAACAACAAAAAAGGGAATTTGCTAAAATGTGACAAGATATGAATTCTGCAATTAATTATCGGAAAATTCAATCTCTAATCACAACTTTTTTCTTAGTATAAAAGACTTAAGACTTCTCCATTTTCCCCTTAATATTTTCTAAAACAAAGAACGTGAATAACCCTATTCAGCACACGAACAGGGTTTTAAGTCATATATTAAATTCTATAAAAGGGGAATTTTACAGTAATTTTTATCTATAATATATAAAAATTTTCAACCAAGTTAAATAGGATGAAGTACCTTATCTATGACTAAATTACGAATTTAAGAAACGATACACAATGTGACATTTTTTTTAATATAAGTGATATACAATGAAAAAGTTGAATCGAGGTCATAAAAATTTATTTCAAGAATATGGATAAAAAATTAGGAGGAAAATATCTTGGTTAACTTATTACTTAAACAATTCTTGAAGGCGGAAATTGAGATCAAACGAAGAATTATGTATAAAAAAGCAAAGGATCTTGGTTTCACCCACCCTATTGTAGTAGATTACAGTCAAGAATTGGATGTCTTACTTAATAGATATTTAAAACAAGCACAAGCTTCCTAATCATAACGAGGCATATAATAGAAGAAAGTATAGATATGATAAAGCCAGGCCATGTTTTATTGGCTGGTTTTATCGGGGATGATACATGCATTCACCTAGCCATTTCTCAGAATGTATAGAGAATGAAAAAGTAGGCGATGTTTTTGATAAGAAAACATTTGGAGGTTGAATGATGCACGTATTCATCTTAACTTTTATGGTTGTTTCCAAAATATTATTGCCACCTCAACATTCAGTAGACCATACATCACCCACACTTTGCACACCAACTGAAATAAATACACTATATCAATACCCAAACAACCAATTTCAATCGTTTCGTGATGAGGACACATTTTATCAGCAGCTTAATCGTGCGATTTATGAGGAATATACCAATGCTTCATTGAATATTCGTCAAAAGATGGCTTTTAAAGATGTAGCAAATGCGACAAAACGTTTTTATTTACAAACAGATGGTAAACAGGAAACAATAGACCTCTCTCAACATACTTTTATTCATCCCAATCGACAAGTTTATTTTTTAGCATCCTTTCAGCACAATACCGATGAATCCTATCGCAAATTTCTTGTCATCGACGCTGAAACACAAGAAGTAATACTGGGACATTCGCTTTTTCAAGAAAGTTCCAAGCACCTTTAATTCATTGTATGCACACCATGTAGATTCTAGTAGTCATTTCAAAAAAATAGAAGTAAAAATTTCTTAACAATTAAAAAGCTTGCGATGAATGACGAACATTCATCGCAAGCTTTCTTTACTTAAATTAAGCTAAACTTTTTTGTTGAATGGCTGCTGTGACTTCTTCTATTAATTGCTGTAGTGACTTATCAGTGGAATTTTGCTGACCATGTCTGCGAACAGCTACAGTTTGGTTGGCAACCTCACGATCACCAATAACCACAATATATGGTATTTTTTGCAATTGGGCTTCTCGTATCTTTTTGCCGAGCTTTTCTTGACGGTCATCTAATTGCACACGGATGTCTGCCTGTTGTAAAGCTTCAACAACTTGCTTGGCATAGCCTTGATGTGCCTCAGCTACTCCAATCACTTGGACTTGCTGTGGTGCCAGCCAAGTTGGGAATGCTCCGCCAAAATGCTCGATTAAAATACCTAAGAAGCGATCAATTGAGCCAAACACTGCACGATGGATGACAACAGGTCTCACCCTTTCATTGTGCTCATTAATATACGTTAAATCAAATTTCTCTGGTAGCTGGAAATCAAGCTGAACCGTTGCGCATTGATGACTGCGCTGAATCGCATCTTTAATATGGATGTCAATTTTCGGTCCATAGAAAGCCCCGTCCCCTGCATTAATTGTATAGGCAATACCTAAATTGTTTAGGACATTTTCAAGTGCTGCTTCTGCTTGATCCCACAGTGCCAAATCACCCATATAATCATCTGGTCGTGTCGATAATTCAATCGTATACGCAAATCCAAAGACGTTGTACACTTCATCTATAATCTTTAAGGCCAGTGCAATTTCATCCTCAATTTGCTGTGGTGTTGCAAAAATATGGGCATCATCCTGACAAAAAGTTCGTACACGTAACAGACCATTCAAGGCGCCACTAAATTCATGTCGGTGCACTTGCCCAAATTCTGCCATACGTATAGGTAAATCCCGATAGGAATGTAAGGCATTTTTGAAAATCAGCATATGCCCAGGACAGTTCATCGGCTTTAAGGCAAAGCTTTGGTCATCCACCTGTGTGAAATACATATTGTCCTTATAATGATCCCAGTGACCTGACTGCTCCCATAAGCGTTGGTTCATCATCAGCGGTGTTCGTACTTCCCTATAGTCATATTTTGCTTGTAAATGTCGCAAATACGATTCCAGTTCATTGCGTAAAATTTGACCATTGGCTAAATAGAAGGGCATGCCAGGTGCTTCCTCTGAAAACATAAATAACGATAGCTCTTTACCTAGCTTGCGATGATTTCGCTTTTCTGCTTCCTCCAAGAAGATAAAATGATCGCGCAGTTCCTCTTTTGTAGCAAAGGCAACGCCATAAATACGCTGAAGCATTTGATTCTCGCTATCGCCTCGCCAGTAAGCGCCTGACACATGCATTAATTTAAAATGCTGTAATTTGCCTGTAGACGGGACATGTGGACCACGACATAAATCATAAAAATCTCCCTGCTCATAAATCGTAACTAGCTCATCTACAGGAATTGCCTCCAACAGCTCTAGCTTTAACGCATCATGGGCGAATAATTGCTTTGCTTCTTCACGTGAAACCTCGCGTCTATGAATCGGGATATTTTCCTGTACAATTTGTTTCATTTTCTTTTCAATTTGCTGTAAATCACTCGGTGTCAGTGTATCAGCAATATCTATATCATAATAAAAGCCATTTTCAATGACTGGTCCTACTCCAAATTGTGCATGTGGATAAAGTCGTTTAATTGCCTGAGCTAATAAATGGGCCGTAGAATGGCGAATGACCTCGATCCCTTCCTTTGAGCTTGCATCGTACAATGTAATTTGTGCATCTTCCATAATCGGGCGCGTCAAATCAATGATGGTTCCGTTAACACTCCCTGCGACTGCCTTTTTACGAAGCTCTGGACGAATCGCTTGTGCAATATCGGTTAGTGTCACACCTTTAGTAAATGCTTGTTGTTGACCATCTGGAAATTGAATGTGAATACGTTGATTTGACATGTTTCTCTACTCCTTTTAGTAATAAAATCAATTACACCTTGGCATAATTGTGTAGATAAAAAAAACACATATCCGCCCCTAAGAAGGGACGAGTATGTGTTGATTACCCGTGGTTCCACCCAAATTCCCACTAGTTTATAAGCTAGTGGCTCATTGATTTTGCTGTAACGCCGCAAAAAAAACGGTGCAAGTTTCCAAGCACGGCTCCAAGGTAGTAAGATGGGAGTACGACATTAGGAAGCTTGCAGCCAAGGCCTCCCTCTCTATAAATGGTTAATCGCATCTCTTGTCCTTATCATTGCCCATTTCATTTTGTATGAAATTGTTAATTACTATAACGAATAGTGAATTCTTTGTCAAACACTAAAAAAGAAAAAAATTTAGCGATGGACTTGCAATGGGCGTTCTGGACGTTGAACACAATAGTGACAATGCGGGTCATCACATGCCTCCTCTTGCCACTCATTAAACATCGCACAAAAATAACTATCAAACGTGTCATCATAGATGATGGAATTTTGACAACTCGGGCATTGTTGATTTTTTTGAATCGTACCGCTGATTTCTAGCCCATCAATAATCACTATATCTTCGCGCTGTTCAATTCGCATTTTATTATTATCTCCTAATGATTTTTCACTTCTAAGGTCTCATCTTCAGATTGCCATTCTACATGGATCATTGGCTTTGTTTCTCGTTTAAAGATTTTCTCACTTTCTTTTTTTGTGAAGGAATAATAGCCATCTTTATTTAACTGAACATCACTTAAATTTTGGGATTCTTTTGTCCCCTCAATTGTAATTTCTAAAGGCCCCAAATCATCATCATCTCCCAGATAAAATAAGCGTAAGCCCACCTCACCATTACTATGATAGATGGCTTTCCAATGCTCACTTTTGGCGATATAATGTATCTCCTGCTTGGGACTTTGACAAGCTGTCAATAGGATGATGAGGGCAAGTGGAAACATCCATTTTTTCATTAAATATCCCCCTAACCTTGTATGGTGATAGCCCACCCTGTCGGCTTTTCTTCAAAGGCATCCTCGTATTCTGTAAAAACAAAATGAAGTCCACTTAAATCATCTGGCAAGGGTGGTGTCACCACATACGTACTGCTTTCATGTCCATTTGAGCCACCTGTACCTTTACTTCGGCATTCATAGGACGCATCAATGTATAGACCAAAATGTTTTCGTTCTAATTTTTGCTGAATCGTTAGCTGAGGTTCTTGCTGCTCATCCCAATCGATTAATAATTGCACTACACTTGCATTGTCATATTGACGAACATAAGAAACCGTATACAAACGCTCTCCCTTTGCTACCGTTTTCAATACAGGGATATAGTGACGGAAGCCTGAAGGTTCTACCTTTGAAGTATAGTATTTTTCTGATTTAATCAACTAGAAGAACAACGCTAAAAAAGTATCATCGAAACCATATTGCTGTGCCCATTTCGAAATGGTATCATCCGAAGGCAAGCCTGGAGTAAGAGCAGCTTGCTCTTTTCGTTGCTGCAAAAGTGCACATATTTGCTCATCTATTGTGACAAGCCTTGAATCATTGTATTTGCTATGTTGTTCGGACATCTATATCCTCCTTCCTCCTGCAAGTCCTTCTTCTTTCTATACGTTATTTTCCGCAATTGGTTCCATAAACAGCCTATTTTTACTTGTAAATACCAAAAAAGCTATCCAATACATTGGATAGCTAGTTCGCTAGCATATCATTGTGCCAGCTAGTCGAGTCTGATAATTGATATGTAACCATATTGGCTGTCACAGCGAGAATAACACCCGCTCGGGACATATGAGAGGTATTTGGCTTTTCTAATACAAGGACCACGTAGCCCTCTCCACGTCCTTGCTCGTCAAGCGCATTTGTCGCGTTGATTTCAAAGGTGGAATACGTTTGCTCATTCGTTGCATACAGAAGTCGTTCTTCATCATACACGCCATGTTCTTTTAAATTATAGCTGACAGGCATCCACCCTTCAGACCATTCAATACTGCCTATCATTTCTCGTTTCCTTCTGGCAAGACGTCCAATGGAATACCTAAAATATATCTTCATAATCGCTTGATTGTCTTCATTTTTTCCTTCACAAGTGGCTGTCACTTCAAGCATAATATCATTTTTTAAAAGCTTTTTCATAAACACTAATGTCACAGTGATAACACAGATAAATAGTACTATACCCAAGATGATAAATGCCATTAGGTCCCTCCTAGTATCACAATTGCTGTTAATACAATATTACCATGTTCTAGGAGGGATAGGAGCTTTTCACCAAACAATCTTAGAAATTGACACAGGCATAAAGGATAAGACAAAAAGTGATTATTTGTTGGCTTGAAGCTCAACTGTAAGCGTAAAAGGTATTTTTAAGTATTCATAGTGTATCGTTACTTTCTGGTTGTTAGATGCTAGAACTTGTACTGCATAATGCTGTGGCTGCTCGCCAATAGCTTGTTGATTTATGTATCTTTGAGGTACGATCGTTCGCTGTGCTAATTTATGAAAAGATAGTTGATCATTTCCCTCTAGCTTTGTTTCCGCCTCAAAAGGTTCTGACTTACTTATTATAAGCTTCGCGTTATCAGGACGCTGATCATTCACCAGTATTTGCTTTAGCTTAATTTCACGCAGCCCTGTATTTTCAAGTGCGATGATTTTGATTGCTTCATTGCCTTGTTTGCTGCTATAGCTTTGAATAACAAGTGGTGGATTGCTCTTGAGATAAATCATAAAGATTGCCCCGACCACAAGCACACTCAGTACTAAAATAAATAGTATTTTTTTCATACTTTCCCTCTCTTTCCTCCCAACTAGTATAACAAAAACAACCTGACTTATTGACAGTCAAGTTGTTTTTGTAAACGTATTTCATCTCGTATTGGAATACCATCATTACCAATGAGTGGGATAGAAGGCTTATAGGCTCTTGCTTTTTCCACTGCATTACGCAGTATTTCTATTAAACAATAGCCTCGTTTTTGATAGAATTTCAATGCATGCAAATTATCGTTTGTTGTAATAAGTGATATGCTTGTACAGCCCTGCTCCATTGCTGCTTGTTCTACTGCTTTCACAAGAGCAGAACCAATACCTTTCCCCTCAACCGTACTATCTAACGAAATGATTTCACAGTCCTCTTCCCGCATGATATAGGTGATTAAACCGATCATCATTTGTTGCTCATTCATAAAAGCAAAGCCCGCTAATTCACTACAATCATAAATGCCACTGGAAATGACCATCTCTGTCGTACCCCAATGTTCCTGAAAAAATTCGCTTACAGTTTGTTTTGGTAGTTGATGTATGGCAATAATCGTCATTTTATAAACTCCTTCTTAAATGGAAATATGAAAAACCCCTGCAATCGCTTTTTGTATGCCTAAAAATACAGCCCAGGATAGCACACCAAGTCCAATAGCTAGTACAATATGTACGGAGGATTTCATCGCCATGTAAATCACAAATAGCATGCACATCGTTGCAGGCAAGCCAACGATAACGCCTACCGTAAAGCGTTGAATATGCTCACTCGACTCACTTTGCACTGTCAGCCAAATAATGCTTAAAATACTCACCAAGGGCAACGCAGCAATAATGCCTCCATAGGTAGGAAATCGTCGTGCAACCTCCGTCACAACGCCAATGATGGCTGCTGAACTCAAAATTTTAAAGAATGTATACATTATTTTGCCACCTCACTTAGACGTCGAAACGCCTGTAGAATGGCTTGCTGTTCCTGCTCAGTTAGCTGATTAAGTGCATGCTGTAGCTTATCATCATCTAGCTCCGAGTTTTTCTTCAACACTTGTAGCCCTTCTGCTGTCAAATGTAGCATGACCTTACGCTGGTCGTCACTTGCACGCTCCTTCATCACCCAGCCATGACGCTCTAGCTTTTTCACATGCTCTGATGCCGTATTAGGAGAAATATTTAGTAACCCTGCTATATCACGCACCGTCACTTCCTCTTCCTTTTGTATCATTTGCAAAATACGCACACTCTGATGGGAAATAACATCTTCATGGGTTGTATGTAGATGATAGAATATCGTTGTAAAATAATCATTTATATCTTTAATCATTGTAATAACTCCTTTAATATATCGTTCAAAACGATTATATCGTATACAACGATATATTAAAAGTGACCTCGTTAAAGTTTTTATTTTCAGATATTTTTCTTCAGTAAGCTTAGCATCTGATAGCCATCTGAGGGTAAACCTGCATAGGGCTTATACCAGTTTGGATAAATTAGCGGGACTGCTGTTGCAAGAAATTGAAAAGTATTCAAATAAAAAAGGCTATTGAAAAAATAGTGTATCCCTGCATAAGCAGCAAAATAACGGGCTAGATAGCTGGCAAAAAGTAATACTGCTAAAGTCATGATAGGACCACCCGCTATAAATCCGAGCGACTGCTTGCGCGTTAAGCTACTCCCTTGTTGTGGGGTACAGAAGCCAAACAATCCCCATCGAATATGGAAATGTATACGACCTATACGCAAGTTTTCAGGAAGATTTTTTGCACCTAAATAAACATGGGCTCGTTCCTTTGAACATACTATAACACCCAATGCATGCCCAATTTCATGCAGCAGCGTAGAGATTGGTATGCCTACTACATATAAAAGCATAAAGGATAGAATGGACATTACTACTCACCCCCTCCCAAAAATTCTATCTATTTTTCATAAACATCTATCTTTCTGCGCTTCTTGCTAAATAGTATCAATGGGTACTTGTGAACACTTACGTTCTACAGTATTATTACTCTATTCTGAATTTAATTGAGGGCATCCCATGTTATACTTTCTCTATTTTTTAGTAGGTGGCACAATCATGGTGCTAGCGCTACTACTTAGCCAATCTAAGTATTTATTTTTATCAGGTATTATTACGGCCTTACCGATATTGACGCTCATTAATATGGGCATGCAAATGAAAAATATGAAAGAAGATACCTTTCATACTGTTCTTCAAAACACGGTATTTGGAGCGGTTGGCATGCTATTATTTACTGTGCTCACGTTTCTCCTAACAAGCTGGTTTAAACCAGGCATCTCTGTTATGAGCGCGCTCGCTGTCTATGCCCTATTTATGCTTTCTGGCAAATATATTTTATCCATGTTTGCCTAAAGAAAAGGAGCTGCCCTATGACAGCTCCTCATTGATTATTTTCACATAAACACCCTGCTCAAACCTTTCCAAAGCAGAGACATTCATTGCTTTGACATAGTTAGATACCTCGCTCGCCTTCCATAGTCGCTGTTGATGATAGATAGCTGGATCGATGAGTCGCACTTTATTACGAAAATGAATGTCATGATTCTCTTGTTCTTCTCTTACCTCTACATTTTCATGTAATTGTTGTAAAAGAGCTTGAACGTCTCGATCATGTGAAGCCTTCATCTGCTGCATTACCTCATGATCAGTCTTTAGGAAATCTTCAAGCGTTAGAATTTGTTTTGCTAGTGACAGCTTTAATACATGCGCTAACGAACTTGTCGCATAGATATTTAAAGGGTGCAAGAAAAAATCTAACACTTCCTGATAATAAATTTTTACAAACCATTCTGCACGCTCAATCGTTTTAACACACAGTTTCCCCTGAAAAACGAATAAGTCCTGTAAAAATTTTTGGATATCTTCCAGGGCTAAATTTCCATAAAAATACATATCTCTTAATGTATAATCGATACGATCTGCACACAATGCTGGAGCAGGTTGTTCAAGTAACGACCATCTGGATGTATCTAGTATGTTCTCTACCTCGTAGCCATATTTTTCAAGAATCGCAGGTATCGAAGACTGTTTGATAACATCCATGAATATCGCTTCATGGTAATCTTCCGCCTCATTTTCAAGGACAACATCCACCACATGGGAAAAAGCGGTATGGGACACATCATGTAATAAGCCTGCCACCTGCTCCTGCAATGAACCGCCAAGCTGTCTAATAAGCAGCATGACACCTACAGTATGCTCAAATCTTGAAATAGTCCACTTGCTATTTACTAGAAAGCCTGCCCCAGCCTGATGAATTTCCTTTAAGCGTTGAACTGGCTTACTTACAATCAATTCCTCTAACAAACCATCTATCTCGAACTCCCCATATAAAGGGTCACTAATCAGCATTTATATTCTTCCGACTAATCACAAAGACTCCACCACAATGCGATAGTGGGTAAAATGTTAACTCACAAATTTCCTGTAAGGCGACCTTTAGCTCCTCATGGACAAAGTAAAATTCATCCTCATCCCAGTATCCCTTGCTATCTTGACGACATTGCTCCAGCTGCTCTCTTGTCTGGAAAGCTACATCGCCAATTAAAATTTTCCCTGTTGGTGATAGGTGCTGTAATAATTGTGTGATATACAAAGACTTTTGCTCATCTGTAAAATGATGGAGCGCATACGTACTAATAATCGCATCATAGGGCTGCTGTAATAGCTCCTGTGGCAAGCCATTCATTAAATCCCACTCCATTAAGTGAGCCTCTGGCATTTTTTCCTTGGCAATGGCAATCATGTTCGCAGAAAAATCAAAGCCATAAATCGAATGCCCCTGTTCATAAAGCTTCGCCGTTAATACCCCTGTTCCAAAGCCAATATCTAAAACTGTGGAAGCGGGAACAGCCATCACTTCATTGAAAATTTTATTTAAAATCGCTTTATAGCCTGCAAATGGGTATTGATACTTTTCCTCACTGTGTTGTACCGTTTGGTCGTATCCATCGGCCCATAAATCAAAACCTTCTTTATTTAATAGCATAGTGCCTCCTACAATGTATAAATTCTCCAAGCATTCATTAATTTACGTTCAGTCATCTGTTTCATCATAAATCCCCCTTCATTAACCAATTCAGTCCATTATACCAATTTATTACCTTTCCAACAATTCAGAAAATAAACAGTGCTTTATCAATTTTCAAATTTTCATAAGCTGTTATAATATCAATATGTATAAAAATTACAATAAACATTCTGGATAATATTTTATTATAAATTACCAAAATATTACCACATTCAACTTTTTACGATATAATAATACTGGGTAGTTAAAATATAAAAGGAGATGACTTAATGCAAGGTACAAACAAAAAGGCGTTGTTATGGATTAGCATTATAATGAGCTTAATGTCCATTTTCTTTGCATCTTTTGGTTCTAACAAATTTGGAGCCCCATTCCCCTTTATAAGTTACATCGGTGAGAATGAGTTATCATCCGCAATTGCTCTATTTACTAAAAATGGCATTACTCAAATTAACTTTAATATACTTTATTTCTTTATAAATGTTACACTAATTTACTTTATTCTTTTTTATGGTAGAAATATAATTAGTTCATTAAAATTAATTAAACAATCCTAATTCTTATACATCAAGATTACAAAAATTAGCCTATCAAAAGAAAAATAAATAGTGTCCTACATATAATGAAGATGGAAATGTTGATTATAGACAAACAATTTCGTCTAATAAATTTGCATGAACCTTTGCATCTTATACCATTGTAAAGGGAGTAATTTCAAAACAATTCAAGAGCAATTAGGGCAATCACATGTTACTATATCTATAGACACTTATAATTTTTAACAAATTAATGTAAATTGGTCGCCTGTTTAATTCAACCTATTATAAAACCTTATGTAAAACCCATATAAATCAACGTTTCCTTTAAAGGAGGGATCTAAATGATCGCATTCACTTGTAATGCATGCTCTAGAACGACTTCTTTAGGTCAAAGAGGTCAAGATTAAGTTATAAACTAACAGAAATTGAATGATCTCTTTAGGCCAAAAAGTAATCAAATAGCCTAATAAACAGGAGAGATTTCAAATGGAACAACAAACAATTCAGCCGTTTTTAACGGTTGCCAACTATCATTTACTAGAACAGCAATTAAATAAAATTTTACATGCACTGACAACAACAAAGGATAAAAACGTTATCCTAGCGGTACGTGGCCTTGTTGATACGGAGGTAACAACAAAATTAGCATTATCAGCAGCAGAAACAATGCTGATAGACCAGCTTTTTGCTGTCACAGATCGTGCACAAGGTGATGCATTTTTAGAGCAATTAAAACCATATGTCATCCCGTTCAAGCCGGTGACCGCTAGTACGCTTAAAGCCTTATTTAAAAAAGAAAAGAAGCTCAAGCTACCAAATCTAGAAGCACTCGATTTTCAGCAAATTTGTTATCTTGCTTGGGATGATGCTGGCACACATCGAAAATATGTTGTCCTTGAGCAAAATGGGCAGCTAAAAGGGATCAAAGGGATATTTGCCAATAACACGGTTCGCGGCATTTGCGCTATCTGTAATCGCCATTCAGATGTAGGCCTATTTACTACGTCCATTAAAGGACAGGTGGTTGGCACGTTTACCAACCACAGTAATTACATTTGTGCAGATAGTCAAACATGCAATGAACATGTTACGGATATGAACAGAACACTGGAATTTTTCGAGCGTATTACACAAAAATAAATGAACGAAGGCAGAAATGTTGTGCAAACAACATTTCTGCCTTTTAACTTTAAAAGATTAACTTTTCGGGTTTAGAAAAAAGTTATCGGTTGGGATTACGATCAATAAATTCCTCTATTTCATCGGCTAATCCGTACACAAGATGGAAATAGTGTTTCTCCGTCATGACACCCTTTTTTCGCCATTTTTGCATTTCTTCATAATGAAATTGATAAAAATAGCCTTCTACATCTCTTCTAGCAATTCCTTTTTTCTCCGCCATCTCTGCAATCGAAAGACCTTTCCTCCACTCTTGGTCGTATTCCTGCACGGTCATGCCCAAAAATTTACTTATAGCTTCATAATCATATTTCACATGGTATACAAGAATACCTTCCTTATTTTCTTCTGCATATACGGTTGAAGAAAATGAGAAAACTACGATAAATAAAAGCACATACACTCTATTGGCATTTTTCATTTAGGAACCTCCATACTTTTTGGTTAATGTGTGAGGTTCTCTTCATTACTATGTATGAAGGAAAACGTGGAAGTCATGAAGAATGCCAGCGAAGAAGAGAAGATTTTTTATTCTTCCTTCGTGAATGATTTAGTCCAAAATACCAGGGCTTGTCATTAGTCATGTAATACAAAATGAAGCATGATACTATTCACGCAAATTTTCAATTCTACGTTCTTATCGATCGATATCTCTTGTCTAAAATCGATTAAGTCCTTTTCCTCTACATGAATCATTTTCGCGACACTAGCCGTTGAAAACATGTATTCCTTAATGAGGTCATTCAAAAGCAATGCGGCTCTTTCCCTTGCATCAAAGCCTTCAAAGCCAACACATAACATAACTATTTTTCGTTCAATCTTATCTAGCTGCTCCGTCGTGATGCTGCCCTTGTTATTCAATAAACTATCCAGCTCATTCATTGGTAAATCAAATATTTTCGCAAGTTGCTGATGATTGAAACTGAATTTTTCAGCCACTTCTTGAATTTGCTGTCTCAGGTAATCGAATCGGGAAATATCCGTGACAAAAGATACTTCTGCCCTATCCTTCCATTCTTTCACAGTAGTAACCCTCTTTTCATTCTTTTTTATGTATCAAATGAAACTATATTAAAAATGAGGACGCCAAAAAAGTGGCAGTATTAATAAAAAAACGGAAATCGTAATAAAAATGGTAGTGGTTGTAGGGGATAATTTTTGGCGATATGGACCATTATAAAATCCCGAAAACTGCAGTTTATTACGATAGAGGAAAAACAATAAACTATATATAGCGATTCCCCCCAGCCACCCAGCGTAAGAACCAACAACATTTATATCAAAAGAGGTATAAATAAGCCTGGCGCCTCCCCACATCACGCATCCAATAATGGAAAAAAGGATAATAATTCTTATTAATTCTAAAAATATTTTAAATGTAATCATCCATAGTTCTCTTATTTCCTTCACCAGCTCTCTCCACCTCCACAATCTGTAAAATTATTATAACACTTCCTGAATTAGTAATTCACTTAAACCGAGAATGTATTGTCGTCTATGGTGAGCTTACTTGTTGTGTCTTAATACGGTTTCAACATGAATTGGGTAGGAATTATAGAACAAAGTATAATTGGTGGGAAATGTATACTTTTATTATTTCCGCTTTATGAAAAATGACACGATTCCACCAAGTATCGAATATTCACTGACAAAAGAATGAAAAAACTTAATGCCCTCACTAGTATTAATAGCCAGCGAATACAAAAGAAAAAACCAACTTTATGCTAAAAAGCTGGTCTAGTTATTCAATCATTCATTTATGACTTGCTGTTTTCATCTTCATAAAGAGCCAGAAAAGGTTGGCTATTTCTTCAGCTTCATATTTATAAATCGTTTCAGCAAAAGAAGCACGAAATGGCTGTAGCATGATCTCTAAAACACTCATGCGGGGTGTTTCTCTCTTCATTTCATCCAAAAGCAAGCTAGAGAGTTCGAGTGATTTTTGTGGAAGTTCGATTGTCGAGATTTTTTTACAAAATTTCTCTAATTTCTCCTGTATTTCTTTACTAGTAATGGACTTATAGGCTAAATCCTTTTCTAATAAAAACATTTCCTGAGGCTCTAATAGAATTTCTCCACTCTTAATCATTTCTGGCAGAAAACTTTCTACATATTTCAATGACCGAGTAACCACTTTTTTTAGATCTATCGTCATATTAGTAGCCAAATTCCAATAAAAAGATAAATATTGGAAGGTGCCAAAAAAGACGACTGCACACTCATAATAATAGTGCTTTCCTTCTTCTCCATAAATATCATAGAAT
This sequence comes from Lysinibacillus sp. BS3, assembly GCF_039614735.1. Lineage (NCBI taxonomy): Bacteria > Bacillati > Bacillota > Bacilli > Caryophanales > Bacillaceae > Lysinibacillus > Lysinibacillus sp. BS3. The sequence goes on from NZ_CP154860.1 coordinate 573,567, forward strand.
CTGTTTTTTAACCAGGTGATTTCATGAAAGCGATGTTCCGCAAGAATTTCTTGCAGCTCTTCATCATGCAAAAAGGAGATTTCTCGAAATAAAGGCATTAAATTATATTTTTCTTTAATTTTTAATGTGGCGATTAATTGTTCAATTAAAACGTCTACATCATCTTTTTTCTTACCAACTAAAATTTCCTCTTTTAAAACATTTCGCTCTTGACGATTTTGCTCTAATACGGCTTTCAGGCATTCGTTTTTAGATGAAAAATAATTATAAAATGTACCTTTCGAAATATTTGCCTTATCTAAAATATCCTGAACCGATGTATGCTGATACCCTTTTTCAGTAAATAATTGTAATGTTGATTCGATAACGATTTGTTTACGATCTTTCATACATTTCTCCAATCTCTAAACACAATAACGAACTTACAACAATTATACTAGGAAAACTAGATTTCTTAAACTATGCAAATTTGATACTAGAGGTCCTCACTCGGTAGTGCCAGTCCAAATCGGTTAGTTTTTTCTAAAATGTATGGATAGTAAAAAACCTTCTGCACACACTACTTTTCAGGAGGTGATATTTAATGGCGAATAATAACAACAACCAAAATTTCAACTCAAAAATTCCTAATGCAGCTCCAAACGCAATGAATTCAATGAATGTTGAATTCGGGAACGAGACTGATGTTAACCAAATCAGACAACAAATTCAACAAGCTGAAGCTAAAAAGCAACAGGCTTCTGGTTCTATGAACGCAATGAAGTCAACGAACGTTGAATTTGGGAATGAAACTGATGTTAACCAAATCAGACAACAAATTCAACAAGCTGAAGCAAACAAAAAATTTGCTTCTGGTAAATTTGCTAACGAAAATAATTCAAAATAGCTTTTATTCAACATCCGCAGCCGGCATCCTTGCCGGTTTTTTGTTTCTCACAATTTTGGTTAATTCCTTCAGGATAAAATTCCCGCTTTAGATTTTCATTCAGGTAAACCGAATTTACATACATCCAAAATGATTCAATTCAAGTTATCAATTTGTTTTTTTAAAAAAATTTTTTGCTTCTTCTATTTGCTCCTTTGGTAGAGTCCGCAGTAATTCTTCTTCTAACCACGCTATCGTTTTGCTTCTTAAATAATTTCGCATGTGTTCTTCCGCTTCCAGCATGACACTATTGATCGTACAGTTCGATTGACTTGAACAAGACTCACACTTTTGTTTTTTATTTTGATAAGCAAAATTCGCTTTAATATTCTTACACTGAAATATCGGATCTTCACCTTCAACAGCTCGCACAACATCCCAAAATGTAATATCTTCAGGTTTTCTATTGAGTCGATAACCCCCTTTTACACCAGATACCGAGCTAACAATGCCTTCCTTGGACAATTTCCCTAAAACTTTTGAAAGATAGGTCTCCGATAATCCTTGAAATTCTGATAAATCCTTTATTCCTATACTTTCATTTTTTGGTACATCAATTAAATAAACAAGACTGTGTAGGGCATATTCAACCATCACACTATATTTCATTATTCCACCCTCTTAAAACATTTTGCTTACCATGATAGTAACACATTTTAGCCATACATAAATGAATCAGTTTGACAAACGAAAATGAAAAGCGTATATTGTAGACAAAGTTAATCAACGATAAAATCAATCGACGATTAGTAACAACTTTATTTAACTGGAGGATTTTTATGCGTAAACTACTTGTGATAAATGCACACCCTGAAGTGGAATCAAAGACATCTTTGAGCCTTCAAGTATTAGATCATTTTCTAGGGACATACAAAGAAAATAAACAGGATGATGAAGTAATTGAGCAAATTAATCTATATGAAGACGTTGTTCCGATGATAGATAAGATTGTTTTAAGTGGCTGGGAACATTCACGAAATGGAGATCCTTTAACACACGAAGAAAATGAAGTTTTGGAACGCATGAATGAAATTTTAGTTCAATTTAAAAGTGCCAATAAATATCTAATTGTAATGCCTTTGCATAATTTTAATATTCCTTCAAAGCTAAAGGATTATATGGATAACATTCTAATTGCGCGAGAAACATTCAAATATACGGAAAATGGTTCTGTGGGCTTATTAAATGATGGAAGGAGCATGATCCTCATACAGGCAAGTGGTTCAATTTATACAAATGGCGATTGGTATACCGAAGTAGAGTATTCTTACAAATACCTTAAATCAATGTTTGCCTTTCTTGGAATAGAAGATTTTAATATTCTTCGTGTCCAAGGAACAGCCTTATTGAATACAGAAGATGTCTTGCAAAATGCACTTTATCAAGCGGATCAATTATCCGTTGAATTAGCTAATAAATAATGGAGGGATTCACAATGACACAACGTATGAATTATTATGAAATTGCACCAGATGCTATGAAGATAATGATGGAAATGGAAAAATACACTAAAAAAAGTAGTATTGAGAGAAAGCTTCGTGAGCTTATTAAAATTAGAGCTTCTCAAATTAATGGCTGTGCCTATTGCATCAACATGCACACTGCTGATGCGAAGAAAATGGGAGAGACTGAACAGCGCTTATACTGCATTAGCGCTTGGAGAGAATGTACTTTTTATTCAGATGCTGAAAAAGTAGCATTAGAATTAACGGAACATATTACGCTTATTCCAGAAAAACGCGTTCCTAATGAATTATATGAGCGTGTTCGCAAGCATTTTGATGAAAAGGCTTATGTCGATTTGGTTATCTTGATTAATCAAATTAACAGTTGGAATCGAATTTCTATTGCTATGGGCAATGTTGCGGAATAATAAATGGCTGCCTTAACAGGTAGCTATTTTTCTTATAGTAGTTTGATATCAATTGGAGTCGAACTTTCCTTTGGCAGTCCCCCCTAACTCCCTTTAACAAAATGTTCAAATGTTTGTTTAGGAAATAAAAAAATTTCCCGGGTAAGCGCAAGAAAAGACAAATTCAACCCCACATTCCTCCATCAAGCGACTGATTTCTTCATTTTCCTTGCCTTTTGAAATACTGGCAGAAGGCATTTTGGGATGGGACAATAATTATTTCCTGTTGAGTAGGTTGATTTTAAATACCTTCAATGACAATGCAATCCTAGATATCTAAGTTATTCGGAGTACATACTTTCCCTTGTCTCTCTCAGTATGTATTTTATTTTCGAAAAAAACACTCGTCATGTAAACGAGTGTTTCATACTTATTATGACAACCACTTAGGTGGTGTGTTTTTTTCCCAGAGTCTAAGTGGGTTGGTATCTTTTAGTTTTTATTTATTAGATTACTTTAATATCAAGTATTCATAGCTTATCGTGCTTTTTAGATTATAATATTTTTGTATATTTTTTAATATTCCTTTGGGGAACTTAACTTAAATTCATTTTATTTCCCTGAATGCAGTTTTTTCCTCTGGCTTGAATCCAAATTCTACATTTGCGAGTGGTTGATACTTATCGTTACTTAATTGTTTGCCCACCAGCATAGTAAACGGGTTTTCTTTTAACCTAAGATAACTGCATCTGTGATTTTAAAGTGCTTATATTTATCCAATAATTCGATTTATCAAGACCTAATTTCAATAAAGATAGAAAGTTAAAGGGTTCTACATATTAGATATGACTAATATGTAGAACCTTTTCTTCATTTACTAAAGCATCTGTTAGTTAAAAAACTGAACAATCCGTTGTTTGGTATAGTGTAACATGTTTACAAATGTTTGTGTAGAGAAGTGTAAGCTTATAAAAAAGTTATGATGAGATTGTGGTAGCACATCATTAGTAGGTGTGCTTGTTCTCTTGTCTACCTTCTCAGAACAGCCCTCAGACGAACCGAGTATTAGATAGACGTACTACTTGGTTACATGGACTGCTCTCAGGTCGGTTCTCAGAGGAAATACATCTTCCGCAGATGCGGCGTAGATATAGATTTGGCTTGGGCTTGTTTCAATGAACTCACTATTTACAACCCTTTCACCAAATCAATATATGTTAGGGCTATCATTTATCACTCTACCCTGTTAAATGAAAGGAACATTGAATATTACCCCTATCCCAAATATTGGGTTTATGATAACATATATCTGAATCTTTTAACTTTGGAAAATATGAAAGGAAGTGTAATAACCAGATATGAAAAAGATATTGAAACCATTGATTAGTGGTATTGTCATTGGTGCCCTCTCTCTAACTATAAATATAGATAAAAATGTATTAGCTAATGATATTGCAAAAACATGTAAGTATGATTCGGCATCGAAGGTCAACCCTGATTATTCCACAATGAACTGTTTGTTAACCGAAACAGCACTGAGTTATAATGTTCCTCCTGAAATTGTGAAGGCAATAGCGGAAGGTGAAAGTGGAAATTGGCGTCATTTCGATATGAATGGTAAAGCGATTGTGACAGCTGATAATGGAATTGGCATTATGCAAATTACCAATCAAGCAGGCTACAATCAAGATAGACTAAAAAACGATATTGTCTATAATATTCGAGCTGGTGTGGAGACTCTAGATGATATGTTTAAGCGGAAGGATTTGCCTAGCATCAACGGTGGGAAAAGAGATATATTGGAACATTGGTACTTCGCTATCATGGCTTATAACGGTACTAAGCCGGTAAATAGTCCATTTGTCCAAGCAACTGGGGAAAGAAATGCAAATGCCTATCAAGAAAAAATTCTCCAAATTATTGAGAGATTAGAATTAATAGACTTAACAGAGCTGCCTTTTACACGCGAACATTTTCAATATGACTCTAACAGCAGGGAAAATATTAAATTTTCAGTGATGAACTACGATTTTGATTTACCATTAACAAAATCAAAGTACTTTTTTAAAACAAATCAAAAAGTTAATGCAACAACTAATGTAACAGTTAGGACAAAACCTACTACGGATAGTCCTTCTATGGGTACTTTACGTAAAGGCGAAATTGTTACCATTACGGGCCCTTTTGAATATGAAGCCGTATCAACTAAGAAAAACCATTTTGTTTGGTATCCTGTGAAAAGAAATGACGGGACAGAGGGGTATGTAGCATCAAGTTATTTAAACTACTCAGCTTCAACACCTACAACTCCTACAACTCCAGTAGGTAGTATAGATGTATCAAAGTTCGCTGATTACAAGGCAGACCAGTACTGGGCAGAGGATTTTCAATGGGCAGTAAACAAAGGACTTATCAGCGGTTATCCAAACGTATACAACCCTGCAACAAAGAAATACGAAAACTTACTGAAACCAAACACGAATTTAACAGAAAATCAGATGTTATCTGTACTTTTCCGTTACTTTAAGTCTGATGAATTAGCTTCAACAAAACCTAGTTCTTCATGGAGTGCAGATGTAAACTATCAACTAGCAAGTAAGTACGCTCTACCAACGCTTGGTGGTATATCAGCGTCTAAACAGGTATATGCAGTCAAAGACATCACACGTGGTAATTTTGCTCGTATCCTAGCATCTATGCATTATGGAAAAACAGTATCTCAGCCAGAAGCCATCCAGTTTCTACGTGACTTCGACTTAACAACTACTAAAACGGATGCAGAGTTTAAACCAAATGATTCTCTAACAAGAGCGCACGCTGTGGCATTCTTCCACCGTTATGAGCAAATATTCAATAAATAAATTGCTATCTATAAGTGAAAAGGTGACTATAAAAGTCACCTTTCTTTTATATGGTTCTCTAAATGGTGCTATAAAGCCCTATGTGGAGTTACGGGAGAGGCTGTGAAAGCATAACAAAAGGACTTGCATATAGGGTAATCAATCATAAACAAAAGTCCTGTTTATATTGATGGAAAGCACCTTCAATCGAGAGTGCTCAATGTAGCTATTGATATCAGCTATCGCTACAATTCAATTGATAAATCTAAGAAAATCAAAAACTTAAGAATTTGGGGTACTTTTTAGGGTACATGCTTTCCCCTACCTCCCCCACTCTGAAAAATTAAAAGTTATAACTCAATGACTTTTTACAAACGCTGAGATATTCACAAAAAAACACTCGTCATGTAAACGAGTGTTTCGTACTTATTATGACAACCACTTAGGTGGTGTGTTTTTTTCCCAATAGATATCGCCAAGGTTGTTATGTGCCATGAAGTTGTCCTCGACACTGTGGTAATGGAAGTTGTAGTAGTAGCCTTCCTGCGGTCTTTTTTCTGTGCGCACATGGAAGCGAATTAAATCTGTGCCTGTTTCATTGTTGATGACATTGAAAATTTTCTCACCGTAATTACCACTTGGTCTTTCAGAGATGGTTAAAGATGCAGCAGTTTGATCATCAAGATTAGCCACTGTCATTGCAATGGCTTCCTCCATTTTAGGGAAGATGATGCTGTCGAATTCATTGCTAATTTTTGGACCAATTTTTGTGCCAAATTTTATGTACGATTGTTCTCTAGCTGCATCCACCAGTAAGGCATTATAATCAATCGCTTCCTCTTGTATCTGTAGCTGCTCGTCAGTGCTGCCATCATGCTCAGCAGCTAAAGCAGTGCTTGTCCCTGATGAAGGGCCGATGGATGCACGGTTCGAAGGATTTTGATCAAATGCTTCCCAAATCTCATGTGTAGGCGTTATTAAACCAAATGTTAAAAACGCAACCATGATGACTATACTTTTCTTAACCCACGTTTTCATTTATTGTCACCTACTCTTTATGTACAAATTGGTAATTCTCCTATTATTATATACGTTCTCGCCATTAAAAGGTTTCATATTTCTATAATTCATTGTACAATATTTATGAATAATGTGTCGTTTTTTTAAAGGAGGTACAAAGCATGAGCATCGCAATGGGTATTGGTCTTTTATTAATGTTAGGTTACTTATCATCTTTATGTTTCACGGACTAATTTTTTTATTTTGTAATATGTACCCTACAAAGCCCTAAAAGCCTGTTATATGCAGCTTTTGGGGTTTTTCATTTTTCTTTACAATGCATAGTAACGCAAAATAATGCACACAGTTGGGGCTCGTTTTGGGACTATGTTGGGGCTTGTTGGGGCTAATATAATATTACTAATACTTGGCAGCGCGTTAAGCAAAATTTTAAATTAAATTAGTAAATAGCTAAAATAAATAAAGCTAATTTCTAATAAGGTAAATTAATTTCAGATAAGACTATTATTTTATATAGGTCGAAAAACATAAATTAAGAAGAAGAATTTGAAAAGTTATTTAAATTATAAATTTTTACTGTACAATTTCTTTCAACTAATCACTTTCTTCCCTAACTCCCCCAAAAATAATCATTTTACACCTCACTACTTAAGGCGCACTTTCATGACGATACAATTATCTAATAATATTCCGATATCTACAGTTGCTGCTTTAGTTGGCGATATTCCAGAGACGATTTATAAAGTTTATGCACATTCATTAAAAAAAGAGGAGGTACACGTATCTAATCGTATGGATGAAATTATCACTTTAAAATAATTTGAAATATCTAATGATTGGGAGTACATGCTTTACCCTATTTCCTCTTGGTTAAACCACAAAAAAACACCCATATTGTAAACGAGTGTTGTGTTTCTTTTATAAAACCACTTAGGTGGTGTGAATCAGTACTGATATTTTAAAATATCGTAGGTTATACTTTCCCACTTCATTGTAAATACGATTTGAAATTTTACTAAATTATTTGAAATGTTTAGGACTTAGCAAGCCATTCCGTTAAAAATTGTTTCAACAGTAATTTTTGATGTACTGAAAAAGGATTGAATTTTGTTTCAGTCCTCACCATTATATTAGATATGATAAAGTCTTTATTTCGGTTAAAGCAAATATACTCACAAATAAACCTAGTTATTGTATGTTTATCGTTTATTTGGATTATTTCAGTCCATAGCCAATAAAGAATATTTGAGACTAAATCTATCAAAAATTCTACCTTTAAATCTTCATTTTTAAAATAATTAAAAAGTAGTTGCATTTCATAATCCGTAACGTAATTTTTCTCTTTTATATAACAAGTGAAAACTTCATCTGTAATTGGTATTAATGTATAACCAGCCATTATTAGTTTACCCATTAAGAAATTTTGTTCTTCTTGCGTTTGAATTTTTCTGAATTTTAATAAATTCATTATATCTAGCGTAGAAATACAGTTAATATTAAATTCATTTTTAGCTATATCTCTTACAGTTGCACTATCAATTAACAGATTTAGTGATTGATTTTTACATATTTCAAAAATGTTTTCTAAGAATGGAATGTCTTTAGGATTAGAAACTTGATCTTTAATAACATTACCAACCATTATGCAATTTTCTTTAATCCAGTTAAGTATATACTCTTGATTTTGTACTGCTTCTTTTACTTGGCTTGGAGAGTATTCGATTACTTGTATTTTTTCATTTTCATATGACATTGTCTTAATACCATTGTGAATAGAAAGTTTATTATTGTAATATTCATGTAAGGCTGAATCAAATTGTTCTTGTTGAATATATAACTTGAATTCTGATTTAAGCATGTCAAGTAAATTTAAATGATTTAACATTAGTAAGGTAGTAAAATCACATAATATTCCTTTTGAATATAAAGCAATTTTTAAACCTGACACTAATTCCTCTATAGACCCATTTATAACCTTTATAGGAAGATCCTTATTATTAATTACATATGCCCATGTTTCAAAGGGGTTTCGATTTAAGATATTGACTAGAAAATTTATAGGTAGTTTATACTTAATAAATAATGTAATAGGTTCTTCTGTAGATTCCTTTGGCTGTTTTAAGTTAGAAATTAATTCAGAAGATACTTCATCATTTTCTAATACTGTAATTTTTTTGAAAATAGGATCATCATCTGGAAATGTACTTTCAAAGTTTTTAATAATATTTTGGTATTCTTTTATCCAGTTTTCTTCAGGATCATTAATGAACTGATTCAGCGTTGAAAAATTGTAAAAATAAAATCCCCATATTTTTGCGGAATTTTTTCCTACCAGGAGAGCTTTATACGCATATTCCATTGATTTCCTATATTCCATTGCTTCTTTATAGGCAAAACTTATTAACTGGTAATCTTCTATATTTCCACGTTTATTTACTTCATTTTCTGCAGCAGATAAAATTTCAAGGCAAGTTTGGATCTCCCCTTGTTGATAAAAGCAATTTGCGTAACTTAATTGGTATTTTAATTCTCTAGTTTGTTGATATAGTGATAAATAATTAAGCTTTGCCTTTTCATACCATCCAAAATTGAAATAAATAGTTGCAATTACCTCAGATAGGATAACAGATTTAAAAGGCAATTTCTCCTCAAAGTCAACTATTGTTTTGTATTCACCAAGTTCATAGAGAGTTTGGATATAGCGACTAACTATAGATTCGTGTTGTATCCAATTAGGAATTGTAATTATAATTTCTTTTAACTTTATATAATCATCTTTAGTGTGTTTATTGTAATAAGCTATACTTAAGATTACTTTTATAGATACCTTATCTTGATAATTGAATTTATCTAAATTGGGTTCTAAAAGAGATATCGTCTTTTCCCAATCTTGTTTTTTAAAGGCATAATATCCATTTAAAATGTCTTTGAACGAACTATTAAACTCGTCGATATTAAATGTATTAATTAATTCTATAATTTCCGCATGCTTTAATTTTGCAAACAACGCATCAATATATTTAAAATAGTATGAGAAGTTAGTATCGTTAGGCTCCCCCAGTAATTGGTTTTCTTGTAGAAGTTGTACTGCTTTAGCAGGAATGCTTGAATTTATATATGAATCAGCTAAGAGTAACATTTCATCTAAGTCTAAACCATCGATAGTTTTTTTCTCTTCTAATAAAACTATAGATTTTTCCCATTCATTAGAACCAATAATATTAAGAAGTAGATTGTCAAATATTTTACTTCTGTAATTTTTGTCTTTTTGAAATAATTCTTCATACAGTATCTTAGCTTCTGAAAACCTATTTGTTCTAAAGTAAAGACAAGCTTTTAACTCTTTTATTCTATCTAAAATATAAAAGTTCTCGGTTGTTTGCTTTTCAATACTTTCAAGAAGTGGTAGCACCCCTTTAAATGTAAGTTCTGGATATACAATTTTATTTCTAGACAGATTAGTCTCTAATTGTAATACTAATGCTTCAGCTTTTATTAATAACCAAACTATATTAAATTGATTATCTTGTAGTTTTTCACTTGCAAGATTAATGACTTTTTCAAACTCTTGCAAAAGAATCCATATACTAGCTTTTGTTTCCTCGAATTTTCCGTCTGATTCACTTTCAATAATATCAATAGCTTCTTTATATTTATTTTGGCCTATTAATACATTTAATAAGACACTAAGGTTTTCAGAAGTCTCTCCACCTATTTCAATAGCTTTTCCAATGTGAATTTCTGCTTTATTAAAACGTTCTTCAAATATGTTTATAAGAGCTAAAAAACGTTCTTTTCTAGCTTCGTTTTTGCAGTGTGTGATGGCAGTGTAGAGGTGTCGAATAGCCTTTTCAAATTCTCTAGTTTCAATAAAAGTATTTGCTATTACTATATGTAGCTCTAAAGTTTCGTCGGGCTTTAGATTTGGTTTATTTAATCTTTCAATAGCTTTTTCTCGAGCACTTTTTAAGAGACCTTTTTTCATTAGATCATTTAAATCATTAAATTCAGTAGGGGTAATTATTTCTTTTAAGTAACTATTATTCTCTTCAACTAAATTAGTAGTTAAAGCTTGCTTTTCAATCACTGTATTAAAGCCTTCTTTAATTGTTTCTTCTAAAGTTCCGATTTTGTATAGTAGTTCTAAAAATTCTGGATCCCAATTTTTTGTTTTATAGTCATTCATACAAAGAGCTATTAATTCAAAAAAGGGTTTTATTAAATCTTGGTACTCTCGATACGATTCCATATAGGGGTCGAGATTTAGTTCGTGTGTATTAATACTTGCTGGTGCCTCTTCTAAAATCCAGCGGAATACCTCATTTCTGTTTATAGAATCGTCTAATAAAGCTACTGCTAATTCATCAGGAATATTCAATACTGCTTTTGCGTCTTCAATAGCTGCTTTAAAAATAAGTGTAGTTTTTTGCGTATAATTGTCTCTTATCCATTTATCTTTAATATCACGAAAAATTTTTGTATTTGTAACTTTAGGAAGCAGATAGGACATAAATTTAGGAGCAATAGTTTTTAAAAAGATAATCGATGATGTAGTATTCAATTATATTCACCTTTCATACATGATTTATTTTTCGTATTTATTAAGTATATGGTCATGGGGCAACTACTGAGAATATTGAGTGACTGCTGATACACCACAGGAGTGAAGTAGTAGGGAAGAATGACAACTGTCTCTGAAACGTGTCCTTTAAAATATAAAAATAATGGATCCAATAGGTAATTTTATTTTAAAACAAAGTAGACTAGAGGCAAACCTTCCAGTGAAGTATTATAAGGTAAAGCATTTCTGAAAACTACCTATAAACCATCTTTAAATAATCTCCCTTTCTTATACCGCCTTTATATTTCTTCTGGATTATGGTAATAATCATTTGGACATCTAGCTGACTGATTATATGTTCTTCTGCATTTCAAAGATAGTTTGTAAGAGGTAATAAGTACACATTTTACATACGTCTACAGTATATCAGACATCCATGCAGTGCTATTGTTCTGCTGGTTTTATTGAAATTAAATAAGCTAAAATATTCAATTTTTTACTTTAAAAGGAATTTCAATTTGTCCAGATCGAACTTTTAGGTTCCTTTGGATATCTTAAAGTAACCAATTCCACTTTTCATATTTCAGTTCCTTCCTCACCTTTCACTTTAAATGCTTCAAGTTGTTTGTGTATGCTGCTTATAATAGCTTCATAAGAGAAATTAAAGGTGTTTTTATTTAACTTTAATTCCTGTTCCCTTTTATTTGTATCTCTTAATTCTCTTACACACTTATGTAAGATGTGTTAAAATTTTTGGAATTCAAAGTAATTTCTTTTCGCACAAATTAAACAACTATATTTTTAGCCCCGTTCTTTTCTTAGAACGGGGCTATACTTATTGAAGGTTTTGAAATTAATAACTTTAATTGTTTAATTCTTTTGCCTTATAGTAAATAATCATTCTGGATAAAAATATCTGTCAGGTGAACACTTTGTATTAACCATAAAATCTGTATCCCTAAGAGCTTTAATTGTATCTTTTCATTGTAGTTCCTTTTCAGTTTAATTTAATTTATAACCAAAATCCTATATAAAGTTATAAATATAAAAAGTAATACATAAAATAGGAATATAATATTATATAAGTAGTTCTTTTTAATATATCCTCCAAAATATAATAACCATATTTTCTCATAAAATCAATATTAAAATATATTTTACATATATAATCTATTTTCAACGCAGACTATATAGAAAACTATTTATAGAATTCTTTTAACCATCAATATTCTTATTATGGTTTCAAATAATTCAACATCTCAGCATTCAAAAATTTCAATCCTGATACTCCCTTTAAGTATTTTAAATCACATGTGTTATAGCTTTATTCTTTTGAAATATGTCAGTGCCTTATACAAAAGAAATACTAATTCATCATTTATCCAGTTAACTCAAATTAAAAGGATTCATCAAATTCGATGAATCCTAAAAATAACTAATAATAATTAAAATATAACTTTGCCATCCATACATTATGTGATTAAAAATAAGAAATTCTAAATCACCTCCTTAAAACAAAAAAGACTCACTATATAGTCAGTCAAAATAAAGCTTATCAAATATTTTACCCATCAAGAAAATAGCTAAAATAAAGCTAATAATTCCACCACTGCTTATAGCCAATAACGAAAACATCAGGTGTGGCACACCATATAATGACCATAAACGTAAAAAGACCAGGTAACTACCTAAACATCCAACTAGAGCAGCAATTATATAACCCAAAATCAAAGTAGGATTTTTTATTTTTTGTCTTGCCTTAGTTCCTAGCACGATTAGTCTCCTTTCTTACGGTCCATTTTCAAGAAATGACTCCCTAATAAAATGACCTATTTAGAAAATTCAAATGTCACTTTGTCACCAGTTACTTTTAGTTTTGCATCAAACGATTTATCAGTTTTCGATTTAAAGCCTTTTATGACTGACGTAATCCCTTTTTCTAATAAATCATTGATATTTTTTTCCGTAAGCTTTTTAGTTGCAATTATTTTATTAATCGAAAACTTACAACCATTTTTATACTCGCTGCACCCTAAAAAAGTTTTACGATCTATCATTTGACCTTTCTTACAACAAGGACAGTTACCTTTGTTATTGTTTGCTTGTTCTATCTTTATTGTTTGCTCTATATTACTAACTTGTCCTATTTTTTTCGGTGCTTCCTGAATTAAATTCATGATAAAAGCTTTAATATTAGAAATAAAATTCTCAGGTGAACTTTTTCCAGTTCCGATTTCTTTTAGCTTTCCTTCCCATTTAGCAGTCATTACTGGACTTGCAAGTAAAGTACCCTCTATTGCTTCACATAAAATTTTGCCTTTATTCGTCACAGAAACAATATTTTTCGTTACTGTAATATACCCATTTTTCTTAATGGTTTCGATGATACTAGAACGTGTGGCCTCAGTCCCCAACCCCTCTACCTCGTTTAAGATTTCCTTATCACTTTCATCATCTACTGTTTTCCCAGCGTTTTTCATTACTTTAACTAGATCACCTTCTGTATAGGGCTTAGGAGGCGTTGTATGCCCTTCTTTGCTTTGAAGGATACTTAATACTCTTTCATCTTTTGAAACGCTAGGAAGCACCTTATTACTGCCATTTTCCACATGTTCTTCATCATCTGATTGTACAAATAAAGCTTTCCAACCTTTTTCAATTTCTACCTTTCCAACAGTTTCAAATTTCACATTATTTACAGCTGTGACAATTTTCGTTTCCTCATACAAGTAGTCACTATGGAACATAGCAAGTGTATTACGCAAAACCTCATCATAAATATGCTTTTCTTCAACCGATAAGCTGTTTAATGTATTAGCACTAGGTATTGTCTTAGTTGGTATTATGGCATAATGCTCTTGAACTTTTGTGCCATCTACATATCGTTTATTAGCAACTTTATTAGGGGTAAAATCGACATTTATTAACTGCATATAATTTTCAACATTGTTTGACAAGTAAACAAATTCATTTTCAGTAATGAAATTTATACTGGTACGAGGATAAGTGACTATTTTTTTCTCATACAAAGACTGCATTATTTCTAACACTTTAGAAGGGCTGTACTTCCATCTTTTATTAGCAATCTTTTGTAGTGTTGATAAAGAGTGTAATCTTGGTGATTTTATATGTTTCTCTTTTGTCTCTATTTCTAAAACTTCACCTGTAATTTCTTTATTTAATACCAGGTTTTTTTCTTCTAAAAATGAAATTAATTCTTTAAGTGTATCTGTCTTAACCTTTGCCTTACCTGTATATTGGCCATTTGTTGATTTAAAATGGCCAACTAATTCGAAGAATGGCTTAGATACAAAGTTCTCAATCTCTTTTTGGTGTTGGTAGATCATATAAACTAATGGGGATTGTACACGGCCAATACTTAAACTTGCATTAAGACCTTTATTTTGCAAAAGCAAACTATACAAAGGACTAGCGTTCATTCCTACAAGCCAATCTGATATTTGACGAGTTTTTGCTTCGCTGTACATTAATAAATCTTTCTCATTTGATTGTAAGGATTGAAAGCCTTTGACAATTTCATCTACTTCAAGTGAGTTAATCCAGAGCCGTTTAATCGTTTTATTTTTTGCACCTGTCATGTTGAAAGTAGAATAGAATATATTGCTACCTTCACGATCAATGTCACATGCGTTGATTACTACATCAGCGTTATTAATTAGCTTCTTTACAGCATTAAATTGAACTTTTTTATCCTCAGAAACCTTATACTCAAATTGTGCTGGAATGATAGGTAAATTTTTAATATCCCAGTTTTTCCATTCTTTTCGATATTCCCCTGGCATTTTCAAGCCAACAAGATGTCCAATTCCCCATGTGATGACTGCTCCATCTGGAAATGTGCTACAAGGTTTTAGTTCAATGTGTGTTTTTTCTCTTTTTGCTACTTCAAAAGCTTCGGCATAAGCTTTTGCTTGTGAAGGTTTTTCGGCTAATATGACTGTATTCATTCTAATAACCACCTTTTATATATTTTTGACTTTAATAAACAGGCTACATATTCAAGTTAGATAACCTTGCAAATAGTTCACTTTCTTCTATATTTTTAGATGATTCTAAGTTTCTATAAAGTTCTTCATTTTGAAACTGAAGCTTATCTAGTAACTGGTTCAGTTCATCATAAGGTAAATATATTTCTAACTCAGATATATCGAAAATGCTATTGAATTTTATAGTGAGTGCGGTATAGCTAACACCCCATCCTGAACAAGTTTGAAACCAAAATTCCCACTCAGTTAAAGCTAACAAAGTTATAAGTTCGTGCTTGTGAATAGATTTCCTGATATAAGGTAATGAAACAAATGCACTTGATGACAGAATAAGTGAGTTTAATATATTCATCTTTTCGCTGTTAAGGACTGGTTCAGAAAGGCTTTTTATTTCTTCTAATCGTTCCTTAATCAAGGGAAGAAATTCATTTTGATAGGGCAACTCTAATGTTGTTAAATCTACAGCTTGAATAATTTCATCATATGAAATTTCATTTTTAAAAAATTCATTTAAGATTTCTTTATTGAAGAGTCGTCCATATCCACCCCAGTACATAGGCATATAGAGATTTTCAAAGTGAGATTCTTTAAATAACAAAAAATGTATAGGATTTGCAGTGATTGTTTGATCAATGTTTATTTGGTTCAATAATTTAATTAAATTCATTTTTTCACTACCTCCTCAAGTAAGCAATTCCCATGAAAAATCAATTCTTTATGTTCTTCAATCCATTTATTCACATAACTTTGTAAATCTTTTACTAAAACAGTCATCGTATTAAAAACAAAGAATACATTTTCCCCTGTATCTCCAACGTACTTTATGGTATTATCATCAAGCTCAAAAACCGCAACCTCAATCATATTTCCTATATCAAGTACAACCTCAACTAAATATTTTTCACCGTTGTATTCATAGCGATATTTTGAAACAGTTTCTTCTTTACCAAGCCCATAATTTACAGGAACGTTTTTTAATTTGTAATCGTGCAACATGATTATTTCTTGTGTAAAAAACGAAGTTGTTTGAGCTGGGTAGTTATCACGAATATCAAATAATTCCATATTATTTTTCATCAGTTCCATAAACTCAACTTCTGAAACATCTTCAGGATTTAGAACACCATTAATCAAAATATCTTTTGTATATGACGTTTTCTCCCATTGCAAAGTATAAGAGCATCCAAATTCTCTTAAAAGTTTTATATTGGGTTCAAAATTCAAAACATTTTCTGTATCAATAAAACATCTAATAAATTCAAATAAATAACATGAATTTCCATTACCAAAATCAATTTTTTGTTCATTTAATTCATTTTCTGACTCAAATAATTTTTCGTTTCCTTTAGTATCAAACACTTTAAACAACACATTTACGCTTGTGGCCCCAATATTAACGCCTTTGTACATAAATGGCGTATCTGCTAAAAATACATAATCATAACCTAATCTATATTTTTTCATTTGTTATACCTCTCTTCAATTAAGTGCCAAATGGCAAAACTTATCCCGCAACTTTCACATTTATGCGATGTACAGCCTACTGTTTGCTCTTGTTCATATATTTTTTGCTCCCTCTCACACCAGGGACATTCTACAGAAAATGGTTGAATAATATCTTCATTTGTTTCTTCTGACATTTCAAACTCCTCCTTTATCATTAACAATTAAATTATGTTGTTTCTGCTTTTTATGAATAATTATTTTCTGAACTAAAAATAGAACCGCATTTAAAACAAGATAAATTACAATTATTAATGTTGTACTTTCCTGGTTTCCTAAAAACGATAAGCCTAACAATGTACATAAAGATAAACAAAGCAAAAAGGATTCTAATATGGTTTTTGACGTCCGAAATGTAAATTTCAAGCTTAGTGACAATGCGAAGGAAGTCGTAATTAAAAAAACCATAAGCCCCTCGATACCTTCACGTACATTGTCACTACTGATAAAGGTTGTTAATACACACACTCCATCGATACTTAAATAAAGCATTGTTAATATCAAGAAACACTCACTCAACCTCTTTAAAGGCTTTAAAATTGCCATATTACACACTCCTTCCGTTCTAAATAATTAAATTTGATCTACAAAGCCTGAAAAACTCCCTTTGATAAGAAAAAGGACTCACCAATTTTGATGAATCCTTAACCTTTGAATATTTGTTAGATTTTAAAAATCTTTTCACTAACGTTCATAAAATCCTTTGTCTTGTTTTCTAATTGTTTTTTTCTCTTTCATTAGTTTATTTTCTTGCTGCAGATCATTTATATCAAAATCAGGAGGAACATTCACAAGATTTCTTAAAAATATACCACTATCAACTAGCCATTTGAATTCCTCTTCAATGTTGTAATTGTGATCTTTCGCTATATTTTCATCAACTTCTATTACCGCAATCATTTTTATTTTTTCAGCCATAGACACATCTCCCTCAATGATAATAACAATAGTTGTTTAACTGCTAAGACTCACCAATTTTGATGAGTCCTGATCTCTTTAAAATTAAATATTACTTTTCACTTTTTTAAGGACAAAATTTCAACTGGTTTTAAACCTAACTTTTGTCTATTTTCGTTTACTCGTTCTCTCCCCCCTTCACAGTATTCTGAATCCAACTCAAAACCAATCCAGGAACGTTTTGTATTGTCACATGCTACAGCTGTAGTAAATGCTCCCATACAGTTATCTAACACTGTGTCACCTGGATTTGTATAAGTTAGGATAAGATACTCAAATAGTGATAATGGTTTTTGTGTCGGGTGCCAAGTTTTGCTGTCACGTGGAAAATCAATTACTGACTTAGGGTAGTTTTTCCTTTTCACGATATGTGGTTTACTTAATGTTTCATTTCTATCTCCTAGTATTTTCATTTTAGGAGAATTTTTTATTAATACAGGCTTACAATATATAACTCCTTGCGGATTGTATGTCGGCAGTTTTTTATAAAAGACACATACATTTTCATGATTTTTTAGTGGCATCTTATTGGCATTTGGGAATCCTGTTGTGTGCTTTCCTTTCTTCCAAATCCACTCATATCTGAACAGTTTAAGATTGGACATAATTAATTTACTAGTGAATGGCTGGCTTGCCGTTAATACAATAGCTCCGTTATCTTTGATAACTCGCTCGTACTGCTCCCACAAAAGCTCAAACGGAATAATCGTATCCCAACGACAGGTAGTCGTTCCATAAGGAAGATCTGTCAGGATTAAATCAACCGACTTGTCTGGTATGTACTGCATACCCTCTAGGCAATCCATGTTATAAATAGTATTTTTGTTAATGTTCATAGCTTTTTTCCTCCCGACATATTATAATTAAATCAGGAGAACAAGCGTTCTTTTACATACTTTTTAAGAGGCTTGAAGGGACAAGCCTCTTTAATTTTTCAATAAAAATAACGCTAGTCAAATTGACTGCGCTTCCTTAACGTTCATATGCAATACATCTTCGCTTGTGTTTGGTACCCACTTCATTTTTCAATACTTCATCATGAGCACCAGGTATTTTTTGTTGCAACTCTTTCTCTACCTGGACTGACTCAGTTAATTGGCCACCACGCTGCTTTTCATCAGCATACAAAGCGAGTTCCTTTAAAATTTCCTGATGTTGCGGATCAGTTAGCTTATTTTCTGCAATGAGTTGATCATATGGACTCTTGTACTCTCCATCACCAATATCCAATCGATCTGGATTAACTAGATCGACTGTATCTCCGTTTGGAATTAATACATGGTATCGAGTTTTGAGATAACTATATGCTTTTTCTTTATCAGAAAACACTTCCTTTTCAAGCAGCGCCATGCGTTCATTTCCTTCAGCAAACCCCATTAATTCATTAGACATTAGTTCACTTTCAGACCATTGGATTAGGATCTTCGGATTAGTCACTTCTTGCTGATTAATGAGGGCAAAATTATCTTTAAACGTATTATTAAACACCTGGATAAAATCTGCATTTACTTGCTCAAAGGTAAGTAAATCATCACTGACACTTCTAAGTTGATCCAATTCCTGTTTAAATGCTGGATGTTGTAATTGCTCAACCTTATTAGTGATTATGTCATGAATAATTTCTTTTAAGTCCTCAGCTTCAATTGCACGCAAGCTGGCATTCGATAAAGCCCCGTACTCGATTAATAGCAGCTGCACAGGCTTCATTAATTCGTTCTCTTTTGCACGTCGTATTTCTAAAAAATGATTATCGATGGTTTCTATAAATTCACTCGCTGCTGTTCTCACACCATTTAATAACATCTCTTTATCTTTTAATTCTTTACCTTGTTGTGTCCAGCTGGCCAAATAAGAAAGACTAAAATTTTCAGTATCAATTCCATATCGACTGGCCACGACATAGGACACCATTTCTGCTTGAAATTCACGTTCTGCTGTAGTAAAGCTATCTCGAACATCAGGAGTGTGCAGCCTAGCATGTGCTAACTCATGAAGTAACGTAGTAACATTTTCGTAAGCTGTATTTCGTGGGTTTAAGGCAATTATTTTTTCATATGGATAAGCAACTCCTTTCGCTACTCCTAATTCACGTGGAGGTACTGGTAATATTTCAAACCCAATATTTTTAGATACTTTATGCAAGGCTGCTAACATTTCACCTTCATTTTCTATCACTCCATCCTGGTGATACTGGCCAAAGATTTCAGAGACAGGCATCCCTTTCTCTCTTGCATCTGTTTGGGTATATTCAAATACATGGCCAATTTTAAAAAACAACTTTTTTTCAGTTTCTAGCACGCCATTTTTAATTTGTGCTTTCTCTCTTGAATTAGCGAATTGCATCTGTATCCATTCATCATCCCGTTTAAAATATGTGACAGGTGTAGGGACAAATATTTGAATCCCCTTCTCACCTTTTTTAACAGATACACCCTTGTCCTGCCAAAACTTAAATGAACCTACTGCTTTTGCACCCATGAACTGATTTTGAATCAAAGCCATGTTACGCAAGGAATAGTTATAAAATATTGACATAAAAGCTAAATGCTCTTTTAAAGCATCCTCAGTTATAAAATAGGAGCTTAGTTGATTGGTCATTTTCTCTGATAATTCTTCGATCTCTTTTTGCTTTTCCTCTGCTGTTTTTGCTGTATATTTTTTACGTGTCATCACCATAATCTCTACTCCTTTAAAGTTCTTCAGGTATCAAATGGGCATCTGCTAATTCATGACGTTCTGTTTCAGGAAAATATTCAAGTAATGAGGTATCCATAATTATTTCATGGCTTTCTTGATTGAATGGCACAATAAATGTACCTTGTTGAATTGCCCCAAAGATAAACTGTCGATTATCCTCTGTTAGATCTATTTTTAGATCTACACTATTTACTCGAAGCGTAACATGCTGTTCTTCTAACTCTTTAATAAACGCATATTGAATGTTGTTCATTTTTGCCATCCCTCTTATTTTCAAAATTTTTTAATTCATTAAATGCATTCCACCAGCTTTTAATGATTTCTTCTGCAGCCTCTTTCGAGGGCATGTTTGTAAGTTCTTTTAGATATTTTTGTGATCGATAATAAAAAGTTTGGTCATCATCGTACTCACATAGTTCATCCAAAGCCAGCTCTCGATGTATAAGATAATTTTTTCCATCAAGGTTCTGAATTAAATAGTTCATGGGGGAAATCCATCTACTATTTTCGTCAAAGAAACCAATTTCTTTTGGAGCAGACATCACAACAATATCTAGATTATTATCAATACACGACATACACATTGCCCCATGATAAGGTTCTCTAATTACATCAAGCACTTTATTACATGATTCACATTTGACTTGGTAGGACATTTAACAACCTCCTCTAACGCTCGTATCCATCTAACATGCGGTCAAATTCTTCCATGTTTCGTTCTTTTTTAAAGTCGTGGTACGTTTTTCGTAACCGATAATTCAAATTATTTAGTGCCTGGTTTAACCCTTTAGAAACATGTAAATTTTGACGATACATAGGAGCTTGATACTTCCTTTGGGATTTAGATAGTTCAAACCAACGATGATCGGCTTCCTTTTGATAGGCACGCATTTCAGTTAAAACCGCATTACCCATACGTTTTTTTAAATCATCTAATTTTGTTTGTTTATAGTTTTGATACTTGCTACCTTCTCCATACTTTTCTTTCATGACTTCAACTTCTTCATCCAGTAGCCGATGAAGATCTATCATTTCATTTTTATAGTAACGTTTTAAATATATATCAACGATCTGATCAATATACGGCCTTGCCCCATCAATTGACTGATAACCATACCTCCATTGAGAACGATCTTGCGGTAATCGTTGAAGTGCCTCTCGAAAAAGCCTTTTCGTTTGACGATGTGTAGATAAATCGACTCCCTTTTCCTTTTTTAAATTCACACTACCTCGTATCAAATCGGTTATAAGATTACGTTCTTTTGTGCGATCCATAATAAGGTTGGCCACTTTCGACTTCATTTTATCAAGGGAACCTTGTTTTCGTTTGGCACGTAGTTGTTCTTCCCATTTACCTGTTTCAAAATTCTTTGTCCACTTTTTAACCCGTGTAGGTATCGGCTCAACTGTCGCTATATGAACATGAAGGTTGTCTGTGTTGTAGTGAATAGCTGCAGACCATACCGCACTATCGATCATATTCTCTCCTTTTAACATTTCGTTTACTGCAGCGCGCACAATATTTTTCATTTTCACTTCATTAACCTGTCCACCCTCATCCATTAATCCATACTTTTGTAGCCAAGTGTTATCAAAACTAATCACATCTTGCCATAGTGGAGAACCATTTTCTTGAGCCTGCTTGAACAAATCTTTTAATGAATTTTTTTGATCCATATTGATAATATCTTCAGTAGATGAAAACAATGCACCTTGCTTGTTTTCATCTCCCATATAGTCCATATACTGATAAAAAACAGAAAAGGAATCATTTTCATCAGTAATAATTTTCTCCTTCACTTTCGCAGCATCACGATCAATATAACTAATAAAATCCTGATACTCCTCGCTGGATGGCATAACAAAGCGACTTTTTAAAACAACGCCAGGAGAATTATTCATCTTTATCTCCCTCTATCCATTAAGAACCTTGATTATCTGGCAAAGCTCTTTTGGTTTCCTGATCGATTTTCTTTTGACGATTATGTGCAATACGATTTTTTATTAATTCCTCAGCTTGAGTAAAAGGCACTGTTTTTAATCGATCAGTAGAACCTAACTGTTTTGCATCTGTCATAATGAAATAGTGATTCCAAAATTCAAGCATCATCTGAGTATTACGATCAATAACATTCCCTGTTATACGTACTCGTTTTAAGTCTTCTGTAATTGGCTCCAATATACTGTGTAAATGTTTGTGCATCATTGCTTCTACTTCTGCTAAAAGGGCTTGATTTTGAGAAGTTTCATGAGCATAAAGAGTCTCAATTAGGTACTCTATAACACCACCAAGAGTTAAATTTTTTTCAGTTGCTAACTGTTCGAGCTTTAGTATTGTAGAATCCGTTAACCAGAAATTTTTTTTATTTTTCGTTACTGTCACTTAACTTCACTTCCTTTCCTACTAATTCTGTCAGTTGTTGATTTATTTCTTCTGCATCACTATCTAATAATAAGTACAGCATGGATTCAATTCGCAATACACTTTCATATAGTTCACTTTGCTGTAGTAAGTATTGTTCCATTTGTTTCTGTGAAGACATTACAACCTTTTCAAAGCGATCTCGTTCTTCAATGAACACATCAAAATATGCAATTCGTTCAAGCAAGGATTTTAAATAAACCTGGCGTGACACCTTTGCTTTTTTAGCAGCTTTATCAATTTTATCTATTGCTAATTCATCGACATCTCGAATTAATATGTCACTCATTATTCGTTCACCTCTTGCTCAAAAACCTTTTGAACTTCTTGGTTTAAAATGCCCTCAATTGAAATCAGTTTCTTCAGCAACTCTTCATTCGATTTTGCAAATGTTGCAAACACTTCTATATGCATCCCCAGCATTTCTTCGAAGCGATTTTTTTCTTCTTGAAATAAATTTGGAGTCGTTATTCGTTTCAAATGAAGATTAATAAAATCATTTTGTGTCATCTTCTTTTTTTTGGCCATGCTTGTTATTTTTTTCTTTAATGCTGGATCAACCCGTGCCTTTATTTCGGCCATTGTGCAATCTCTCCTTTACTTCAAAGTCGCTAGGGCGTTGAGCGTTTCGTCTCTAAAAGAGGCGAAACTGAAAATAGCCTGCGAGCGCAGGCTATTGAGTGAAAGAGCATAAGGGAAATCTGCTATCACCTGGGGTGATAGACTAGGCAGAGCCTAGTATTTCGGTGTCCCCATAAAAAAGAGCAATTCTTCCTGTTTTCTTCCTGAAATTTCTTACGTTCTTCCTGTTTTCTTCCTAGCTTTTTTGCTAAAATCAATCCATTTACTACTAGTATTATTCGACTTCAACTACATTCTTTTTCATTTCATCGGAGCCAATCATGTCAATTTTTTCTTGCAACTTCTTTCGCTTATTTTGTAATTCTATTAGTCGATTTTGATAGTCTTTTTTCTTCTCATTGACGTTTTCAATCGCTGTTTTTTTCTTTACAAGTTGTAGACGTACTTCTTGTTTTTCGTCTTCCGTCTTATAGGCAAGCTCACTTTCTAGATGCTTCATTTCGTTTTGTATTGATGCAATAATGTCATCTTGTAAGGGAATCTGTTCTCCTTCCAATGTACGAATCTTCTTATCAATTTGGTCAATTTCAAGCGCAATAAATTCTTCTTGATAGGCGAACTGTGTCTTTTCTTTCAAGGTTTTATCCTCACTTATTTTTCGATAATCGCCAACAATAATCTTTTCTTTCGGCTGTGGTAAATCTAAAACAGCTGATGGATCGACAGCGCCTTTTTCAGCCAACAGTTTGTCCCTTGCCTCACTTTCAAGTATTTTTTGATCACGAATTTCCTTAACAAATAAACCAATAACAGAATACTCTTCAGGCACTTTTGAAATATGAAGAACGTACTGATTATCTTTTTGATAGATAATTTTCACAGGGTAAGACTCCAATGATTTGGACGCTTTGGCCGCAAATGCAAATGTAGGTTTTACGTTATCTGAACCTGTGTGTCGTGTTTCCAGCAATACTTCCATGAACCCTTTTTCGGGATTATAGTGCCATTTTTTTAAGATTAATGTCGTTTGTTCTAAACCAACTATGTCTTTGTTAAAAGGTGTTTGTTTAATTGGATTATCATCATACATCCACAACTTGGATGTGAAGATAATCAAAAAACTAATGATGAGAAACGACATCAGACTTACATAAAATTTATTTTCTAAGCCTTTATTTATTTTTAATTTCACAATTTAACGCCCTCCTTTATTCAGAGAAATCGGCCACTCTTCCATAACCCACAATGACAGATCCCCAATAACCTGTTAACGCGTCATCATAACGCACACCATCGTTTTGCGAGTTAAACATTTTTCCGTTTCCTACATACATACCGACATGTGTAACTGGTGCGTAATTAGCACTTTTAAAGAAAATTAAGTCGCCTGGTTGCAATTGATCCCGTGTTATTGGTTGAGCAAATTTGTATTGTGTATAGGCTGTACGTGGAAGTTGGATGCCTGCTTTTGCGTAAGACCATTGCATTAATCCTGAACAATCAAAGCCCATATTTGGATTGTAACCACCCCAAACATAGGACCATCCTTCGTACTTTAACATCTCGTTTAAAATCGTTTTAAAAGCTTCATTTCCAACAATTTGAGAACCCATAGGCGAACAATTCATCGTTAATCCACCCAACTCACTAGCAAATTTCGTGACCGTTGGTACCCAATGTGCATTTAATCCGTTCGGATCATTTGCTGCCCCGATGGGTGCATAAACACTCCCTAATGACTCAATTGTTGAGAGTCCGTCATCAATAATGCGACGCTTTAAATTCGCCATTGTGTATGACAACCCTTCCTCTAATGTGGAAAAATGCATCAACTTAGACCAACCTGTAGCTGGGTCCATGATGCCTCCTGGATTGTTTTTATTTACAACCGCATTGGATGTACCTCGACCTGTTTCGTGAAAAGCAATGGCTGCAGCCAATACAGGATCAATGCCATTTAATCTAGCAAGTTCTATAAATAAATCTCCTTTTCCAGTGAAAGCCCCTGCATTTGAAAAGGCTGCATTCCAGCTTACTTCATCGATTTCTCCTGTCACAGAACAAGCTGATAAACCATTTCCTCCAATAGAATGATTGTTTGTTGAGCCTCCTACTGCACCTATTATCATGATGATGGCCAACAAAATGACAGCTACAAACGCAAAGAATGAAAACCCTAACGACCCTGCAATCCATACCAAAATCTTTTTACCAATCTGCTGTCCAATAAAATTAATGAGTTGCTTCATACACGACTCAACTCTTTTACAAACCATTCTCCCGACTCAGAAAGTGTCAAAGATATTTTATACATGTTGGATTGTTCTCTAACTTTTTTACCTACAGAAAGCACATCCCATGTGGCATAGACCATGAATTGTATTTCTTGATCTCCTGAAGCCTTTGTAGGAGAAACATCAAGTGACTGGACTTTCCTTGTTAGTTGATCCTTCGGAGCCATTACTTCATTTTGTACAACAATTAAAAAAGGAGCTGTAGAAATTTCCTTCCACATCTCCATATCTGTATTATTTTCTAGCCAAGCTTGCATAACTTTTTCCGCTAATTTTTCTGCTGCCTGTACCTTATCTTCACCGAATTTAGCCCCATACTCAGCGTCATAATCGATTTCCGTATTCCCTACAGGTACTTGTTGATCTTTATCGGTTTCCGTCTCTGAGTCTGTTCTTTCTTCCTCTATTGGTTCTGTGTAGCTGTATTCATTTTCTCCCTCAAAACCTGTATCATCTTTATTTTTACCATCATAGAAGAACATTTTTATCATGAACCCTAACATGACCAAACCAATGAATAGTACCAAGATTAATTTTGACATTGTAGAACGTTCCACGTTACATTCCCCCTCTAAACATTGCCAACTCTTCTTCTGATGCTTCTACGCTGAACATTAAATTCCCTACTCCATTAATAGATAGTAGACAATCTCCTTGTTGGAACTGCGGTATTTGCGCCAATTCACTTTCGCTGATTTGACCCTCAAAAATCGTTCGCATAGCATCTAATGTATTGGCGTCTTGTCCCATGATAAATTTGTACTGTGTTAATTCAAATAAAGTACGAATCTTTGTCACAACTTCCGAATCTGCATGGTCAGGTACATAATCTCGAATGGATTGACTAGCTAATACAATTCCACCAAAATACTTACGGGCTTCTCGTTCATAATCAATTAAATAGTCCACAGCTAACAGATTATTGGCATTGATAAAACGATGAGATTCATCGATAACCAGGAAAAACCGAATAACATCCTCTTCATTGAAATTACTATCTTCATAAATTGCTCGCATTTGAGGTGTACCAATTTGAATAAGATTATCCCATATCAACGTTAATGCACTATACATTTGTGCATTAAATATATTTTTCTCTAACCTTGTTAGATTACGGACAGAAAAGAAAATCACTTGTTCATCTGTAAAAGCTGGAATGGATGTGTGTCCATCGAATAAATGACCATAACTGTGTACTAAATTATCAATTACTAATTCAATTTTTTCTAGACGATTGGCTCTAGTCATAGACAACTCTTTACGAATAATACGTTGTGGTAAATCCTCATATAATTCATTCCGCACATACTGTAAAAATTCACTGAATGTCGGATATTCTTCATTCGCTAACTGGGTTACACCCGTACTTTGAATCCGTTCTTGAAAACCTAAAGATACATAAAACAAACGTAATATTTTTTTAAATTCTTCTAAGTCTTCCGTTGAAGGATTATTCGTTAAAAATTGATAGAAGGTTGTAACTTTAGAAAGGTGCTGCATAAAGCTAAGTTCTTCACTTTTTTGATCTGTGCCGTCTGAAATACGATAAATTTGCAAAGGATTTATGATACCTTGACTGCCATCTAAACTAATTAATTGGCCATTCAAAGATTCTTCTACTAACGTGGCAAATTCGCCTGTTACATCAAAACCCCGTATCACATTACTACGACAAGCATTATCCGTTGTCAGCTTTTTCAACAGTGTCGATTTTCCTTTCCCCATCGTTCCAGCAACAACGGCATTAAAAAATGTACGCTGTTTGTCTCGATGAAACAGATCAAAAATAACATTACCACCACTAAATGTCGTGCCTAAATAACTGCCTGTGGGATCGTTAAGCTCTGAAAAATGAAAAGGCAAACCTGCAGCTAATGAAAGCGCTGGTATGCCTTTACTTTCTCTTTTATTTGGAAATGTTTGTTGCTCTTGATAAGGAACAAAAAGGGACTGCCATTCCCAACTACTTTCATTAAGAAATATCGTTCCCTTATATCCATAACTAATTAAATCCGTTTCAACTGCTTGTACTTTTTGTTCCAGCTCATGAATCGTTTTTGCATGTACAAATAAACGAATGTCGACAAGCTTTACGACCTCACCCATTTGTGAAATTTCCTGATAAAGCCTTTCTAACTCTTGATAACTATTTTGAGCATCCATTTTTTCAGATTGATGTTTTCCACTTGAATAACGTACGGTCTGCTCTAACATACTTTTATTAATCGCACTAACGGTTTCATCTTTAGGCATTGTTGCATTATCCATCGTTACAATGACATCACGCATGGAGAATATTTTTTCTAACCATAGTTTTGATACATTCGTTGGATAGTCCCATATGTGAATACAGGCCTCATAACCGTCTCCTTTTTGAATGTATTTATCTTTAAATTGAATACCGCCTTGCGGTTGTATAGCAGCTAAAAAAGTGGGATTATACACTTTCTCTTGTTTCTCCTCTTGCTTCATTTTATCTGGCTGCTTCATCTTCATAAGAGAGTCTAATAGCTTCATTGTTAAACATCCCCTCCTCTACTTATAATTTAGAATTTTGATTAGACATCATAAATAAAATGTCTTGCTTCTTTTCTTTTGTTAAAGCTTGCAAAGGGAATGATTGTCGCATCCCTCGCACTACTTGTTTTTTTTCATCCTCTAAAGTCTGAGTTGACTTCGCATAGATAAACAAGAAAAATTCACGGTTTGTCCGTTCGCGTTCTAAAAACTCTAACTCAAATAACTTTCTGTTGATAAAACGTAAACGTAATGGATCTGTCGTTTTCTCTTTTTTTCTTTCCCAATACAGCCTTTGCTTTTATGTATTGGCTGGAAAGTTTAACCCTACAACTTTGTGCTGAGATGAAAAACTACGATAAAAGCGTGCATTTTCTAAAAGTTTTACTGTTATATCGTTATCCGTTAGTGAGTGTAAATCACTAGGCATAATTTGAAAGATGTCCATAAAGTACCCTTTTTTCATCACAATGTACTCGTCAGTTATATCGATAAATGGCATAATCATAGGCGTTTTCCGTAAAACATGAGATTTTCTTTCAACCTTCTTTTTTGCCTTTTTATTCTTTAGAAAAAAAGGATACTTTTTAAGGAAGCTTTTTTTAGACACTTTTTCCTCGGTATAAGAAGGGACAATAATTGGCTTAATTTCCTCTTTATTCACGATGATCCCCCTCTCCATATAAATAATCATTCATAATTTTTTTGACATCTAATGCATGATAAGTGTATTTATTACGCTTGAAATATAAATACAATGACATGTAATTTTTGAGTCGAGGGTTATTCCTAGAAGGCAATACCATCCAAAACAAGGTACCACTTGCCATCAATATATAAGGAATAAACAAAATACCATGTACTAAATCTTTTAATACGGTGAAAAAAAGAAAGAAGCTAACCAACAAAATGATTAACTCCTTTACTTCTAAACCAACAATTTTAGGCTTTGCCTTAATTTCTTTTGGAATGTCATACATTATTCTTGGTCACTCCCTTGTCTTTTTCCTTTTCCTATATTATTGGTCATACGACGAATATTTTGACCAAGTGTAAAACCACTATTACCAGCACGTGTCACGCTTTCTTTCAGTTGTTGTACAGATGGATTACCACCAAGAATGGTATTTGTATGCACCACCTGTTTATGTCCATATGTTTTAGGATCAATGGTAGTTGACTTTTGATTAGGCTGAACAGTACCACCTTGTCCTCCTACAGTCGAAACAACTGGTCCTTGCTGTACAACGTTTGATCCTCCTGTTGATTGACTAACTACTTGTGCCTGTGTCGAATTTTGCGGTGCAACATGTTGGACATTTCCTGATGAACCTTGTTGAATTACTCCACTAGTAACAGTTTGATGCCCATTTCCTATAACCGTTGGAGCTGTCACTCCTGGTGTATTTTGTTGTGGTGCAACTCCTACAGATGGGATTGTTTCATTTGTTTGACGTTCGTTTGAACCTGTCGAAACATTTCCTGTACTTGATGGTGTTATTACTCCTGGTGTGCTTGCCTGTTGTGTAACCCTTCCAGGTGGGATTATTTCACTTGCTTGTCGGACGTTCGACCTCATTGGAACATTTCCTGTATTTGCTGAACTTGTCATGCCTGGTGTACTTGACTGTGTTGAGATCCCTTCAGACGGGATTGCTTCACTTGTTTGACGAACGTTTGAACCACCTGTTGGAATAGTTGCTGCTGTATCTACTTGTCTTGTCACGCCTGGTGTACTTGGCTGTGGTGAAATCCCTTCAGACGGGATTGCCTCACTTGTTTGACGAACGTTTGGACCTCCTGTTGGAATAGTTGCTGCTGTATCTACTTGTCTTGCCACGCCTGGTGTACTTGGTTGTGTTGAGATCCCTTCAGACGGGATTGCTTCACTAGATGGAATTGGCTCATGTTCTTGTCGCTGAATTGGGCCCTGGTGCATGTCGCCATCATGACCAGTTACACTTTGTATTGAAGAATCAACACTAGGACTTCCTGATATAGGTTGACTTTCTTGACGTTGCATAGCACCCCGTTGTGAAACATCACTTGTGCTTGTATTTGTTGGTGGTTTAGCTGGTGTTGTTACTGTCTTTGGTTGGATTGGTGGACTTCCTTTTTCCTTTCCACCTTGACTTGGTATTTGATCAGGTTGAACACTTCCCATACTGCCTGGCATACCCACTTGGTTACTGTTATCACTAGATGGAATTGGCTCATAATCTTGTGAAGTTGCAGCTATCTGATCATGTGCATTCAATCCATCACTTTCAACCGATGACGGGATAGAATCTGAAGTACCCCCCATAGTAGAATTTGAATGCTGTTCATCTGATTTTGGCATGGTTTTTACATCGCCACTACCAGGTATCGCTGGCACAGAAGTACGTTTTCCTACCTCTGACGGTGTTTCTGTACGCATTCCTTCGACAGTTCTCTTCGCCATATTTGCGCCACCTGCTACAGTAGCAGCACCTTTTTGAGCTACGTTTTTAAGAGCCTGTGCGCCAGCTGTCAATGCTTTACCTCCTGCATAAGCTCCCATCATCGCTTGCCATCCATTGCGTAAACCTGCGTCAATACCAAGCATACGTTGAACAATATCAGGAGCATCAATCAATGCCCAAGCACCAGCAATCATGAGTATGACGACACCAAACATCCCAATATCCGTCTTTAATCCGTTTGCCCAATTAACAAACAAAACGAATAGTTGGAGGAGGCCCGTCATTATAAAGATCACGACAAAAGTATTGACCATTTCCACCAATACTTTTTTTGTCCGTTGTCCACCTGTAAGGTCACTAGCTGCAATGAACATACCAAAAATTTGATGGAACGCTAGATCAAAAATTGCACGGCCAATTTTTAAAACTGTGATACCTAACGCAATAGACGTTACCAGTAAGGACACAATTAAAGACAGCCAATTGACATGATAACGATAATAAGTTTCTCGACCTATTTTCGTCATAGGGACGGCATTATCTTGTAATTCTTCGACTTGATAACTGTCGCCAACACCTGTCGGAACTGATTTCGTTTTTAAAACCTCTTTTGACTCATCACTTAATTGCTTTACCCAATCTTCTTTAAAAAGCCAGCCATCATCTTCGTGCAAGTCAAGCTTTTGTAAAAAGGGGATGTGCAACGCTGATGAATCCGAAAAACGATTTGCATAGGTATAATCTGTAGTTCCTATGGAACTATTTTCTTTACTTGCAGGTCTTGGAGGTGAACTTTCATCCCCACGTGTACTACTGGCAAATTGAAAATCATGTTCGGCATAATACAAAACGTCAGCCACATTACTTTTGATCATATTACTAGCAAGCGTCTCATTTTCAGGATTCATTTGTTCAATTCCGACACCAATAATCTTCTGCATATTAGACATTAAATCTGGAATGATGACGATAAAACATACGGCCATCACAATATTCAGTAGAATTTCATTCCGTTTTTCCACTTTATTTAACATAAATTGAAAGCCCAGAACCACAAGAGCTATAAAGAATACAATCCATATTAATGGTCTTGCTTTATCCATAAACTCTCCCATTGCGCCCGTAGCATAAAAATCATTGAGTGTAATAATTTTGGTCACTATGTCTTCTAATAATTGATTCAACCAGCTTAATGTGTAGATAATGCCACTTCCAAGCGCCCTAAACACATCTTGCCAAAGAAAGCCATCACTCACATGCAAAATGGATTCCAGTATCTTATGTTTCTCGATAATTTCATTATCTTCCATGAACGAATCCTCCCTTCTTATTTTCTACATTCAAACTTTTTAATAGAAAAAGGACTCACCATTTTTGGTGAATCCTCTTTTTGACTAATCATCTTAAAAATTGGCCATACGACATATCTTGCACAAAAATATGAAATAACAAAGACTAGGATAGGAGTGATTATCAGATAAATCATAGTCATTTTATCGCGCGCCTCGGATTTCTCTTACTTTATCAGGAAAAGTCCGATCCACAAATCGGAAGTTATGAATTTTGTTATTAGAGTGTTGTCGTTCAGCTTTAGCAAGTTTTTTCACTTGTTCATGCGTTAACTCCACCGTCTCAAATTCTGTCACAGGTACCCTCGATTCTGGCTGCTCAATAATCCAGGCATCATCATACCCCGAACCAAATAAGAAATGTTCAAAGCTAAAGGATTGATCAAATGTAAAGCTCAGATCGCTTAATCCCATATCCACTAATTCTAATTGATTTTTGTACGTTTCATTCGGCATTAATTGAGAATACGGTGTAATAGGTAAAGAATAACGTTGTAAGTGAGGAAGATCCTCTTCTGAACTTGTAAAGACCCATTCGTCCTCAAATGGCACGTTTGTGTATTGAACAAAGTCTGCTTCCCCTTTAGCTGCACCCTCTTGTACTACTTGCGCGAAACTCGGTAGTCCTTGATCGCTCTTAATAGCTTGCTTCACTTTTTCAGCATATTTATAACCTGACATAAAGCCAGTTCCTGAAGCCGTGAAAAACAAATCAGAAACAAATTCCCCTTCGAACTGCCGTTGATCACCTTTCATCCCCATATCTTTCATTACTTTTTGTTGAAGCTGTACGCCATCCTCAAACTCAGCTTGTAGGCTTTCGTCTAATTCAGCTGCTTTATAAGTACCCGAACTTTGTGTTTTCATAAGTGGATAAAAGTCACCGTCTTTATGTTTACCTGAAGGTAGCTCTACGCTATACAATAATTTTCCTGGTGTCATAGGCAAAGTAGTTTGTGTTTTTAAATTTATCTCATCCTGCCATTCATTCCCTTCAGCACGATGATATTGTTCATAATACGCTTTTGATTCTTTCGATGGACCATACTTATCTTCTCTACCAACGACCCATTTTTTTACTAAAATGTTATCTAGTTTATCCGATTTTTCAGTTTTCTTTTGTTGATGATCAACTGGTATAGAACCGTTCAACTCAAATTTTTGGACAGCTCGCCAATCGGGACGATCATCCCAATGACATTCTTGATCTTCGCCTTTCCCTGTGCAAACCCACCCAATTTCTTTGTTGGTATACTCATATTCAAAGCCATACTGCATGTCCTTGTTTTGGACTTGTTTTGCGTTTATCGTAAATTCAATCGCTCCTTCTTGTTCAACATGTTTCGTATCAAGATTTACTGTATGTTTAATGTTTCGAACTGCAACATGTTTATCATATTCTCCCTTAAAGCTACTATAGACAGCTACTTCACTGAGGTCATTTTTATCCGTTCTTTCTAATTCCCAATATGCTCTCCCTAAACCTGTTCCTTGCTTATCTTCTGGCTCTTTCCACTCAACATCAAAAGTTGTTGTGACAAAGAAATCATTATTTCTATAAAAATAAGCCTTTTCTCCATTCTGGCAATGACTATCAGTATAGGTAGTGTCTTTATAATAAATCGAATAGCGACCTGTTGTACCGTTTACTCGTCGGTTATAGTCCCCTATATCTCCTGTAAGGAAACGAGCAGGAATGGGTGTTGTGTCGTCATAATAGAATACAGCGCCTGCAGCTTCTGCTAGTTCGTACATCTCTTCTCCATACTTTTCAACGATCTCTTTTTTAACTTCAGCAGGCTGATGTGGAACATGGCTATCTTCTGTGCTGTAGTCTTCCTTTTGTCTCCAACCTGACACTGTATGAACATCCCATATAGGGTTCCCATAGTAGTCATAACCAGCAATGTAATCTGTATCTGTTCTTACGCACTCATATTTAATAGCTCCCCATCCTGTACGGTGTGGGTGCGTTTTTCCTTTACTATCCACCATCTGATGAATTTCTTCAGGATCAGTGGGTTCTATTCCAAACCCTTCTCCAACAGTATCAGGAAACTTCACTGTAAGAGTTATAGTGTCCTTAATGGGGGCTGTGGTAGCAGCAGCCACTTCTAGGGGCTTATTACCTTCAAAGTTAAAGATAGAAAATAATAAAATAATTAAGCAAAAAATAGAAATAACCCGTTTTAACACGTATATTCACCCTTTCTCCATACAAAAAAGACCTTTAAAATAAAGGTCTTTGAAATTTGATATTTTATTACCGAGCTTGATCTGTTCCAGATTCATAAATCATTCCGTTTTGATAATTAAAGTACATTGCAAAGGTTCCACCATCATAAACCTCTCCTGTTTTAATCACTTGATTAATAATGGAGACGTATTCCTCGTAAGTTACACCAGCATATTCGGCATTGAAACGTAATTTTTCTTCAAATGTAAATGAAGAAGAATTCCAAGATTTGGACTCTATATTAAAACTCCCCTTACCTCTATGTCCATTTTCTATGATAAGCTCTTTTAAAATTTCAGCATTCTTCTTCTCATGTTCACCTGCTACATAGCCAGCTGGACGAGGGATTTTTGTTTTAATATCCTGATAGCTCCAATCGCTATACTTAACTGGACTCTTAGTTGTTGGTTTAGGATCAGGTTTTGGTTCTGGCGTTGGTTTCGGTGTTGGTGTTGGAATTGGCTCTGCTACGAAATCAGCATCTATATTCATAGCACGGTGCATGAAAAGGACATAGTGAACACGCGTTAAAGAACCATTCAATTTAAACGTATAGTCCTCATAACCTGTCGTTACGCCATTTGAATATAATGCTTTCACGTATTCCTCATATTTTGAACCTTTTACATCCCCAAACACATAATCTGCCTTCACTTCAAGATTGAAAGCTACAGCAATAATTTTCGCCATTTCCCCACGTGTCAAAGGCTTATTCGGGTTTACATTGCCCTGGCTGTCTAATTCTAAAAGCCCTGCCTCTACTAAGTCCTTGATGTCATTGTAAAAAGGACTATCTGTACGTAGATCCTTTGGCTGCTTAAAATCCTTTGTTTTTTCAAGTGTTAAATCATTGATTTTCAGCGCACGGCTAACTAATGCAGCAGCGTGTTGACGGCTGATTGTTGTATCTGGACGGAAAGTACCGTCTTCATAGCCTTGAATGATCCCAGCATCTCGCATTTCATGAATAATTTTATAGTATGGAGAATTTACTTTTACATCTTTGAAAGGATTATTGGCCAATACTACAGTTCCTTTTGTTCCTGCAGCCTCAGCATAATGAGTCGGAATAGGTGCCACCATCACTGGAACAGCAATAGCAGCTGCTAATGTCGCCATAAATAATTTGTTTCTCATTTCATTTTCCTCCTTCAACAAATGGTATTTTTTTGCTCAATCTATATTTCAAACCAATAACTATTTAATAGGAAGTTTCTATAACTACATTATACCATATCTGTTAAAATAATCAATTTATTTCCATGAAAAAAGACTCACCATTTTTGGCGAATCCTCTTTTTTTATGTGTACTTTTCTCATAGTTTTAGGCTACCTTAGACTTGTGGCTTCAGAGGTATTTTTGGCTTTTTCTTTAAATCTTTCTCCACTACGTCTTCGAACCACTGGTCAATCGTTTCTTTTTTCCAACCTTTCGTACTCCCTATTCGTACATCGTGTGGAGGAAATTGATTTCTGCCTATTAAAACAGCAATTTTCCGACGATCTCCCCAGCCTACTTTTTCGGTCAATTTTCCAATATCAGTTTGGCTTAAATATACTTTTTCCAATGACATCTCTTCCTTAACGTTCAAAAACCTTATTTTTATTTACTTTATTAAATACTTTGTCTTGTTTCTTCTCATCGTCTTGGAAAGGAGAAATAGGTTGTCGTATCAGTTCCTTCCTCCAATGTAACAGATCTGGCACTTGATGATTGTTGTGTTTAGTCAATTGGATAATATGATCAATTTTATTAATCAATACATCTTTGGGTATTTCTTGATTTAAAGCTTCATAAATAATTTGTTTTGGACTAATAGAAGGCGTATCAACACTAGAATATACTTTTGTTCCTTCTCTTGTGAAAAGACTAATTTCAGCGAAGTAACCACTATTAAAAAGCATATCGAGGTTATCAGGCAAATTTGAAACTATTGTGTCATGGATAACCTTATCAGTTGATCTTGCTGTTTGTGGATCGATTAAATACATTGATTCATATCTCTCTATTGTACCTAGATAAGACAAATCTTTTGATACTGCCATTGCATAAAGGTTGACTTCATAGCCTTTTTCTTTTAAAGATGTAGCAGTCTGCATAGGCGTTTCAATTGTTCGTAAAGTGCCTTCAATAGTTAAATTGAAACCCTGGCTACTAAAATGTTCAATCAAGGCTTCAGTCATTTTGTTAGAAAAGGGCGTAACATGTGCCACATAATCTTTACCGTATTTTTCAACCAGTAAATCAAAATTAGGATGCATTTGTTTAAATGTATCATTATCGATGGTTATAACATCGTTGTTCAATTTATCCTTTATAATAGCATGTAATGTAGTTTTCCCTGCACCTGCTTGTCCCCCTAAAAGATAAGCAACTGGCTTTTGAAAAGGCTTCTTTTTTTTACTTAATCTATCTATGGTAAATTGCAAACGCTCCTGGAACTCATCTTCTGAAAAATAAGCGAGATCAAACTTATTCATGCTGATTTTTCCTTTGTGATTCCTTTAATGTAATCGTTCATATTCTCCCAATAAGACTTAACATTATCTAATTCAACATTTGACATTTTAAATAAGTCTACATTAAGCATTTCTGAGAACTGTTGTAACAGACTAACATAAAAGTTATTACTATCGTTTTTATCAACACCATTTTTCAAGATAAAATTTAGTAATCGAGCATAGACACCGTTAGAAAATTCGTTTAATACTTCGATTTTGAAAGTTTGTTCGTAATTTAAAGATTTCTCCATCGTTTTACACCCCTTTGTATATACTTCATTTGATAGTATTAGTATAACCCAATTTGTTGCTAATTACAACAAAACTAATTTTATAATTAAAGTAAATGACTAGGTATGAATGAAGTTGTCTAGCTCATCTTTAGTAATAAACCCAATTTTATAATAAATAATCGCTTCATCTTTACTCATTTGAAATGGGTTTTGCTTATTCATTAAAAATGACTTTGCTGAAAGGAATTGCGACTCGTTTAATACTATTAAAGGTTTATCCCTTGTTGTCATAGGTATTTTTTCAACACTTATTTTAGTAAAATCACTTTTCAACTTATAATAATCAGCGTAACCTCCTTCTTCATCAAAACGGTCAATTGAAATATAAATTTCATGTGTATCAAACGGCAATACCATTGTATAATCCCCTTTTTAAAAGGATTCCCCAAAATTGGCGAATCCCTTTGTTTTATATATTTAGTAGCGAATCGATATATCCATACTTCTTTTCTGTAAAAAGTATAGGTTTAAAAAAGCAAATACTTGTGTTATTAGTAACACGCCTAGACCAGCATAACCAACGTTTAAAAACGTGTCCCATAGTTCCCCAACGATAAAACGCAGCATTAATGAGATCCCCATTACCATGCCTAGCAACATGTACACGGCCATCGCGAAACCTCTACGTTTACGGTATAATTCATCACGTTTCTTTAGCTCAAATATCATGTTTTTATGTATTTGGCTAAATAAGTCACCTGGATTACCGCCATGCTCATATTGAATCTTTAAATTTTGATGAAACTGATCTAAGGTAGGAAAATCATACTTTTCAA
Organism: Lysinibacillus sp. BS3; assembly: GCF_039614735.1. Taxonomy (NCBI): domain Bacteria; kingdom Bacillati; phylum Bacillota; class Bacilli; order Caryophanales; family Bacillaceae; genus Lysinibacillus; species Lysinibacillus sp. BS3. The sequence goes on from NZ_CP154860.1 coordinate 611,344, forward strand.
ACTGTTTTGTATTTAATTGAGCCTCTTTTTCTAACTGTTGAATACTGATTTCAATTGCTTTTTGTATGTCTGGATGGACAGTTGCTTTCGTTTCCTTAAATGCATGAAGCACATTTTCACCTGTTTGTAGAAAGAAGATCATGTTCGTGACATACTTTAATAGCTCACTTAAATGCATTTGATATTTTTTTAATTGGCGATTTTGTACCGTAAAGACAAAAAAGAAAAAGAGAGCACCTATGCAGCCAACAATAATACTAATGGTGCGCTCTTTTGAAATGAGATAGAAAAACTGATAGTTGGCCAAGAACCATATTAGTAAATAAAACGCGATTTCCCAGCCATAGAACAAAACACGAGCTTCTTTTAATAATTGTTTCATGACAATTTACTGCCTCCCTTTTGGCAAAAATACGTCTGGAACTAAATGAATTAATTCTTTATCTTCTAGTTCCGCCAATGTTTTTTCTGATAAAGGATGATAACGTTGTTCGATACGATATTCACCTGTCTTTTGATCCCTTACTTTCACTTCTCTATACACATAATTTCCTACTGTTCCTTTAGAAGTAAACTCCGTATACTCGGCCAATTCTTTGATTCTTCGAACAGTTTTTCCTTCTTTGGTCCTTGTCCCTTGTAAATAGCAACCCCAACGTAAAAATTCTACGATTTCATTTCCAATTAATTGATCATCAATAATCGCATAAGCTGGTGATTGTCGAATCATCGGAATCAAGCGAGATGGGATATTCATGGCCCCTTTAGCGTGTAAAGTAGAGATAATGGCATGATCGGTTTTAGCACTATCTAATACATCTGCAGCTACTGCACCTCGGATCTCAGCGATAATGGTCCAATCAGGGTTATTTCGAAGTGCTGCTTTCACACCATCGCTCATTTCAAACACACCAGGTATTGTTTTCCAACTTGTAATATCCTTTTCAGGGTATAATGTTTTTATATGACTATCCCGTGTATCTTCAATTAATACAATGTTTGCATCTTCAGCTGTATATCCAACTAACAGTTTTTGAAATTCTGTCTTTCCTGAACCTGTTCGTCCACAAATGATAAGATTACTTTCGGCAAGCGTTAATACTTTAAACAATTGCTCTACGGGTTCATGATCTCCTGTCACTAAAGCAGCTATTGAACTAATCGCTAAATGAGGACGAGAAACACGAATGGCAAGATTAACACCGTCAATGCTAATACGTTGATGTGTGCCGCTGATCCGTAAAATACCGATTTCTGTATCCAATTGTGGCTCAGTGTGCGAAAAATTACCTTTTTGAATATCTGATATTTGTTTCACGAGTCTTTGCACGTCTTCTTTACTTGGCTGGTCTGGCGCTAAATATCGCCCTTTTTCATTATCTTGTATCCTCAATTGTGTTCCATTAAATCTAATATCTGTGATAGTTAATTGTTTCAAATAAGGCCCTAAAAAACTTTGTTCCAATATTTCATTAATTCTTTCTTCTAGACGTTCCTGATCGCTCATTACGTTCATTTTTTATACCTCCATTTGTTCAATAGACAAACATTTTTGCAATCCTTCCAACAATAGTTGGGCTTCTTCCATCGTAAGTGATACGCCTTTTCCTGCTTTTTCTTTTTGAGGAGACCACCACCGTATATCAATAGTAGTTGGTTTATGATACCAACTTACTTTTGACAATTCCCTTGTCCATCCCGTATCAGCAGTTCGCAAAAGGGCAACATTTTCAATAATTTCAAACGTTTCCTTAGACATTCACCACCATCCTCCTTTGTCATATTGTTTAAAGTCTATTTAGGCATGGTATTTAATGCATCTGTCACATTCGTCATGTAGTGCAAGAAAATGACACCAGCAAATCCACCCACTAAAAAAAGCGATATTAGAATTGGAAATAAACCAAATTTATCGCTTGCATTCATCTTATGTTGTATCAATTCATCAACCTTATTTTCCTGAAGGTTTTGGATATATCGCTCTAATTCCTGTATAGATTCCTTTTCTACACCTTGTTCACTAAATTGGTAAATCATATTCATAACCATGTAAGCCTCACTAGAACCTATATAATCCGCAAATTCTAAATAGGCATTTCGATCATTTCCATTCTCGATTTTCTGAATAAGTTTGATCAATTCTTTATCCAATGGATCAGGCGTATATTTCAACGCTACTTTCAATGTTTGATAGACATTTCCTGAACTCGGTAGTAATGCTATGAAGCTCTGCAAAAATTGCGGAAACAAAAAGGAATTTTTTACATCAATATTTTTTTTGGTTGCCAGCAATTTGATATAAGCAAATTTCCATCCTAGATAAAAGCCAGCTGGCAAACCAATTAACAATATTGGTTTTTTAATCACCATAATGATCATTGTATACAGCATGGTTACAACCACAGCGTATAAAATACGATGGATTAGAAATTTCTTTTTATCTTTTCCGAAAAATTCTAAATGAGCGTCAAGCAACCGTTCTTTAAGCAACTCGTTAAACATCTTTAATAACTCCTTCCAAGTAATTTTCTAATTTTATGGTGAGGATAAGATTGACTTGTTTTTATTAAAGTCCTTTGCTAAATACTCAAAACGAAATTTAGCTGCAGTAATGCCTCTATTAAAAATCGGTTTAAGCCCCTTGTTGGTACGAACAATTATTGACTCCCCTGCTTTTAAATGCATTAATTCATCTATAGACAAAAGTTTCTCACTTCGACTCACACCTATAATTTTTTTCATCCCAATGAAAGCTGATAGTTTTTCTGCAGTAGTTATATCATTAATTCCCATAAAAATTTGGTTGGAACAGTTACCAATTATCGTATCTGCTTCTTCTCCATACAAATTTTTTATTTGATACATTAATTGAAAAATCAAGTGAAATCTGAACCCCATTTTAGCACCACAAGCCACCATCTCACCCATATTTTCAATTGGTGGCATATTACCTAAATCATCTAGTAAAAAATGTACTAGGCGGTTCGTTTTACCACTAGGACTCATTTTCGCTTTCTCTACATTGACACGATATAGATGACTTATAAACTTACTCGCTAACATGCGACTTGACCAATCAGTTGAAACCACAAAAATAGCAATTGGCTTGTCGCCAAATCTTACATCAGTTAAATCTAAATCAATTTCTGTACAATGTTGACTCACATTAAAAACGTAAACATCATAACCCCGAGCAACTAAAGTTTCATAACTGGCAGCCGCAAGATCTCCTTTAGCATCATTGATGACTAAGGATGGTTTATTTTTAGCACGACTTTGTACATCAATCATTGGGAAAACAAAGGATTCTCCTTTGCCTGCGCGTGCAGGCCCAATAACCATCGTATGAACTGGTCTAGTATCAATCAGTAGACGGTAAGAGCGAAATTTTTCTTGCAAGGCAGAAATAATCACACCACCATCGCCCTCAAATTCTTTGGAGGTAGCTGGAATAATTTGATATTGTCTTTTTAATTCTTGTACCTGTTCAAACATGCTTTCATTCGCTTCCTTCCATAATCAATTTTTGAATATTTGTTATCTTTTCATCTTGAGCTGAAGACATTTTATTTTGCATCGTTTTTTCGCGTTGATTTCGTAAAATACTTGTCCATTCCCTCAAAACTTTATCTGGTAAGTATTTTTTTAAATCCTTGAAAATTCTACGTTCAATAGGTATTGATTCAATCGTTGATCCGTAAGTAAGATAACTAAAGAGCTGTAAAAATGACCAGGTAGGGATTTCATCTAAATAATCATCCGTTGATTGTAATAGTTGATACAAGGTACTTGTCAAATTAGAAAACTCTGCTGTACTCATCGCTGAAGACATACAAACAAAAAGGTCTCTTTCACTTTTTGAAGTGAAGACCATTTCAGACATCTTTAAATTGTGATACTTAGTGGACATAATGGGTAGAGATAATATGGACTTACTATTATCAAAGTCCTCTGCTAGATACTCCCAACGGAACTTAGCAGCTGTAACGCCCGTATTAAAAATAGGCTTAGGCACAATTTTTCTACGCTCATTATCTTGACGCTTATTAGCACGAACGACTACAGATTCCCCTTCTTTTAACTGCATTAATTCATCTGGCATCAGTAATGCACGTTCTTTCACGGATTCACTATGCGACTTATCTGTAGACAGTAATTTCCCACTACGACTCACATCTGTAATTGTTTTTGTACCAATGAGCGCGGAGAACTGTTCTGCTGTCGCTTTATCTTTCGTTAAAATATATATTTGGTTAGAGCAGTTACCAATGATTGTATCTGCGTCATCACCATATAGGGATTTCATTTGAGAATAAGCTTGTATAATTAAATGGAACCTAAACCCTCGGCCAGCCCCTACAGTAACCATACCGTCCATACCATCCACTACTGGCATATTCCCAAATTCATCAAGTAAAGCATGTACATGGCGTTTCATTTTGCCACTAGGACTCATAGTAGCCTTCTCAGCATTTACTCGATATAATTGACTCACAAAAATACTGGCCAAAACGTGGTTCGATTTATCATAGTCAGGCGTTACCATAAAAATCGCGATTGGCTTGTCGCCAAATCCGACTTCTGTTAAATCTAAACTGTTGTAACTTGTAAGTTTTGCATTGGGTTCTAATGTGAAAATTTGCAATTTATCCATCGCTGATGAGAAAATTCCTGCGCGTGTATTACCAGCAGCAAAGTTACTTGTTGCATACATCATGCGAGCTGGATTGACCTCATCTCTGGCTCGGAAGAATAAATCTAATGCGTTTTCACCTGTCTCCTCGTTATTATCACTTCCAAGTGTAGAAAGGAAATTAGCCACAGAATATAAGTTAATCGTATCTTCTTTACCAGTCAGGAGCGCATCTTCAGTCAAGGCTAAAATGATTGCTGTCACCAAAGATTGAGCTGAGTTGGACCAAAACTTATCTTTTGCTGATGGATCATTGTATAGCATAAACCCTACGCTATTCGCATACTGTTGCGCTAAACTCGTATTTCCTGATTTCCACGCATCGATAACTACTTGTAATGGATTAAATCCCATTCCCATGTATTGTTGTATTAAATTAAATACATGCACTTCGTAACCACGAGCAATTAGCGTGTCATAACTAGCAGCTGCAAGTTCCCCTTTTGGATCGTTGACAACTAAGGAGGGCTTATTTTTGGCTCGACTCAGTACATCTATCTGAGGAAATACAAAAGTTTCCCCTTTACCCGATCTCGTAATCCCAATAACCATCGTATGAATGGGTCCTTCATCGATTAATAGACGGTACGGACGCCCTTTTTCCTGTAAAGCTGAAATAATGACGCCACCATCACCGTCATATTCTTTTTCTGCAGCAGGTATAATTTTGTATTGCTTTTTTAATTCACGCACCTGTTCAAATTCACTAGTGCCGTGCTGCCCTTTATTCAAATCCACAAAATTCAAGCGAATTTTATAGATAAATTTCACAAATCCTATCGTGCTTAGAATTGCAAACCCTATATAAAACGGAATCCAAGTTGACTGAAAATCTAAAAAGCTTCGCCAATCAATCGAAAAAGATACACTCTTGGGATCTGCCTGGAATTGATGAAATGATGCCAGTATAGATTGAAGGAATGCAAGCACAAAATTCGAAACAAAAAACATGAGTGACCAAAAAACTATAGAGAAAACAAGAAGTCCTTTAGGTTGTGCTAAACGTTGTAAATATTTTGTTTCATTCATAGACCTTACTCCTTTCTTTCAAATTCCAACAAAAAACACGCTCTGGATGTAGTAGTTACATCTGAACGTGTTTGATTTCTTGTTGCTCTCTTTGAGGGGCAATATTCCCATAGTCCGTATTTATATAAGCTATAGCAGCTACAAATACAAAAAACAAAAACCAAATTGACTTTTTGAGAAATTTTTTCATATATCTCACCTTATTTGTATTGGAAATTCAATTCATACTGGTAATAATCTTCATAAGTACGCGTATCAGAGGCTGGTCTTACCACTGTTCCTCGGTACTTATAAATACGTGTATCCATTTCAGGTCTTGTAACTGTACCAGTGTAATTTTGGACGTACTCATAAATACGTGTATCTGTAGCTGGTTTTGTTACTGTTCCCTTATAAGCATATACGCGTGTATCAACTGCAGGCTTTGTGACCATTCCTTTATACTTATCTACCAAAATATATCCACTGTAAAAGCAAGTTGTAGTATCCCCATCAATCGTGCGATTTACTAAAGTTAAAGATTGTCCATTTATATAATAAAAATGAGAACAACCACCCGTCCCCAAGTTAGGATAAACCTCGCTTATTGTAGTGAATTCTTCAACTTGATAACGTTCTAAATATCCAAAGTAACCATCTTGATGATAATTGGCTGAATTTTGGTCTTGAATATACTTAGTATCGCTTGGAGTATACGTTCCACTTACAAGATACTTTTCAAGCTTTCCTGTATAACCATTTTCATTGTATTCTTCAGCTGTAGCACCCTCTATCCATTTTGTATCTGAAGGTGTGTATTCACCACTAAAAATCGTTTTAACTGGATCTCCACTCTTCAACAAATTACCTCTATACCCGTCCGATCCATAGTCTATAGAACCTGGGAAAACGCTAGTAAATAAGGATGTTTTAGTTGTCGTGATCACCTTACTATCAGCTAGCATAAGTTTCCCACTATAAAGATAGCGTTCTAGGGTGCCTGTATAACCATTTTGGTTATACACAGCTGAGTCCTCGCCTGTCACATATTTTTCATCTGCCAGCGTATTTGTTCCACCTGTTTGTATCGTCTTTACAACTTTTCCACCTGATACTTTAACGGTCACTTTCTCCCCATCAACACGTACAACTTCTACTTTTCCCATATCTGCAGATACATCCAGCAGATTTTTTAACCCTGGCACCGTAAATGTATACTCTTTATCTGGCTGCAATGACTCAGGTGTTTTTGTAGAGTATGACTTTGCAATTTCAGTTGGCAGATTAGGTTCATTAGAATTACCACCATTTTTACCTGTGGTACGCTTCATAATCACGATTTTATCTTGACCATCTAGCGTTTTCATACCACGCACATTTTGATAGTTGTATTTATACCCAATAACAATCTCTTCTCCAAACTTAACAAGCCCTAGCTTAGAGAAAGTCACTGTTAAATCCTTTTTCTTTAATCTTTCAGCTACTTGTGAAACATGTTCAGACACACCGCCTTCTTCTTTGACAAGCTCCGTAACCTCTTCTGTCATCTTCAAAAAGGCATGTTGCTGAAAAGCATCGATAGACATCATAAGAAGAAAAGGAAAAACCACAGCTGCAAACAACGCTGTGGCCAGAATAGCACCTTTTAGGTTAGACATATGAAATCTCTCACCCCTTTCATTAAAAGAAGGTTCTACAGTACACTTGATTTAATTGAAGTAGTTGATCTGATCTAATCAGTTCACCTACCTATATTGGAAATTAAGATTGTACTGGTAATAATTCTCATAAGTACGCGTATCAGAGGCTGGTCTTACCACTGTTCCGCGGTATTTATAAATACGTGTATCCATTTCAGGTCTTGTAACCGTACCAGTGTAATCCTGTACATATTCATATATTCGTGTATCAGTAGCTGGCTTCGTTACTGTTCCCTTATAAGCATATACACGTGTGTCTATACCTGGTTTTGTTACTGTGCCACGATATTTGTTAATAATGATATTTTCAGAAACAGTATACTTGTAATAACATGTTTTTGCCCCCATTACATCCTCTGTGTAGTCATACAAAGGATAACTGCCACCTGGATATACCGCAGGACAGCTCAATCCCGTAGGTACAACATAATCAGCATAACGATCTACTAATACCTCTTTCCAACCAGCAACATATTGTTCTAACATACCTGTATAGCCATTTTGGTTGTAATAGGCTTGATCCTGACCCTCTACATATCTACTCTCGCTAGGGATGTATACGCCACTTACAACATATCTTTCAAGCTTGCCTGTATAACCGTTTTTATTGTAATCTTCAGCTGTAGCACCTTCTATCCATTTAGTATCTGAAGGTGTGTATTCACCACTAAAGATCGTTTTAACTGGATCTCCATTCTTCAACAAAGTACCATGATAGCCATCTGATCCATAATCAATAGAACCTGGGAAAATGCTAGTAAATAACGATGTTTTGGTTGTCGTGATCACCTTACTATCAGCTGGCATAAGTTTCCCACTATAAAGATAGCGTTCTAGGGTGCCAGTATAACCATTTTGGTTATACGCAGCTGTATCTTCACCTGTCACATATTTTTCGTCTGCCAGCGTATTTGTTCCACCTGTTTGTACTGTTTTTACTACTTTTCCACCTGATACTTTAACGGTCACTTTCTCCCCTTCAACACGTACAACTTCTACTTTCCCCATATCTGCAGATACACCCAGTAGATTTTTTAATCCTGGTACCGTAAATGTGTACTCTTTATCTGGCTGCAATGACTCAGGTGTTTTTGTAGAGTATGACTTTGCAATTTCAGTTGGCAGATTAGGTTCATTAGAATTACCACCATTTTTACCAGTGGGACGCTTCATAATCACGATTTTATCTTGACCATCTAGCGTTTTCTTACCACGCACATTTTGATAGTTGTATTCATACCCAATAACAATATCTTCTCCAAATTTAACAAGTCCTGGCTTAGAGAAAGTCACCGTTAAATCCTTTTTCTTTAATCTTTCAGCTACTTGTGAAACATGTTCAGATACACCGCCTTCTTCTTTGACAAGCTCTGTAACCTCTTCTGTCATCTTTAAAAAGGCATGTTGATGGAAAGCATCGATAGACATCATGAGAAGAAAAGGAAAAACCACAGCTGCAAACAACGCTGTGGCCAGAATAGCACCTTTTAGGTTAGACATATGAAATCTCTCACTCCCTTCTTGTGAAATGACTCACCATTCTGCTAAACCTTTCGGTTCAAGCACTTAAAGGTAGAAAGTTTTATCGTACTCAATTACTCATATACTCAAATTGTAGTTGATATTGATAGTAGTTGGCGTAAGTACGTGTATCTGATTCTGATCTTGTGACGTATCCTTCGTAATCCCAACTTGGATTACCTTTAGAATTGTCATAAACTATACCAGTAAATTTACGAATACCCTTAGTAGCTAAAATTTCAAGGGTATCTCCATTTTTAGGATTAGGGACAATGGAATTAAGATCAGGTTTATTTGGATATTCGACACCGTTTAATAATTCTAGTGATGATTCCCCAGATCTATAAACATACTTAGGTTCATCAAAGAAAGTATCCACATAATCAATTAAATCGCCTACCCAAGTTACACCATTTGGATCTGTTTCTTTGTACTTGAAAACAGTGTTACTACAACCTGTTGTTCCGCTAGAACGAGTCCATTCTCCATCTTTATAAACATAATTTGAAAAACTTCCAGCTACCAAATGTATACACAAATTATCACCTGTTACTTGTTTACTTGGTGCTGTTCCTGAGTATCCAACATATTGTAACTTACCTACATACCCATCTTGGTTATAATTCAAGTATTTCGCTACTCTAGGACTACTTCGTTTTTCTGTAACTCGAACAAATTTCGTATCAGCTGGAATAAATGCTCCACCTGTTTGAACTTTCTTTGAGATGGCTCCATTAGAAACTCTCGCTGTTACTTCTTCACCGTTAACACGCACAATTTCAACATTTCCAGTATTTGAAGTTACATTTAGTATATTTTTTAATCCTGGTATGTTAAACGTAAATTCACCATTGGCATTTAACGATTCAGGCGTTGTCACAGAATATGTTTGAGGTTCCTTTGGCGTGGTAGGATTACCGCCACCTGCGACTATACGTTTGTCTATTACCACTTTATTTTGTGTAGCTAACTTTTGTTTACCACGTACATTTTGATACTCATATTGATAATTAATAACAATTTCTTCTCCAAACTGAACTAAACTAGGTTTAGAAAAGGTCACTATGTAGCCTTTGCCCTTTAAATTATTCGCTACCTGTTGTACTTGTTCGGAAACGCCACCTTCTTGTTTAAGAAGCTCTGCTATTTTTTCTGTTGTACTGAGATAAGCACGTTGTTGCAAAGAGTCGATTCCAAAACTTAATAAGAAAGGAAACACTACACCAACCCATAGTGCCATCGCCAAAATTGCACCTTTTAGATTTGACATGCCTGTGCTTCACCACCCTCCCCTTAAAGTAAAAGGCACTCACCAAATTTGGTGAGTACCTACTCTAATTCATTCAGTGTTAAGTGTCGTTCAGCAGTACCCTTCACTTTACCCTTTTCATCAATATATCGAATACGGTATTGGATACCGCGAATATCTTTATCAATGGATGTTACTTTACCTCCTGCATCTACAAATGCATAATTTACTTGGAGCTTGTAGGTAAGATTTTTTTGAGTTGCTGCAATTTCAGTCAACAAATTTTCTACTAATTCCTTTTTGTCTATATACAAAGCGTCCTTCTCTGATCGTCCCTGCTCATTTAAGCCTGTTCGAATGGCTCCTACATGAGCAGTTTCCAAAACCACTTCAGTTTCGGCCATTGTACGTGTCGTTATATTCTGAACTGATGCCCCGTAGGCAATAAACCCTATAAAAGCTACGAACGCTAGTAGTGGTACAAACCATTTCAAAAAAGTCGTCATAATATCTCCTTCCTTGTGTCTTATCGTTCATATTGAAGTTTCCGCACTTGATTTTCTTTTTTGAAAAGTTGTTGATTAACACATTTCTCAAAAGACTTATGATCATCCAGAGAAAATTTTATTGGCGATAAGGCATCATCAGGATATTCAAAAACTTTGTACTCTAAATTCATTTTCTCAAAAAATCCAATCAACTCATGTGTTTTGTTCTGACCTTCAGCTGTATGTGGCATAGCTAGAATAAATGTTTTATGCTGTAAATCCCTGTTTAACATTAGTTTCTGGATAGGTTCTTTAAAATCAACATTGTCCTCTCCCTGTATAACTAATACGCCACATTCTGCATCAACACTTCGGAACGATAAAGCATCCATTCTCGAATTGCATATTACTACATGTTGCATGGACTTTTTAATATCAATATAATTTCTGCTGTTTGACTCAAATTTCTTATCAAAAAACTGAACATATCGCTGAAATTTTTCCTTTTCCTTTACTAAAAAGTCATTTCCATCTTTACACGTTTCAGGGTATATAAAAATTTGATAATCAGCATGTATTTCTTCCAGACAACTAGCGATTTCTTTGGAAGCTTTATAGCCAGCAACATCATCGTCCATAGCAATAAGAAATCGCTTATTCTTAAATTTTTCTGGATTTTCTTTTATATAGTTGCAGAGAGTTCGGTATTTCCGAGAACCTGTTAATGCCATAATTCCAAGCGTTTTATCGATTTCACGAAATGATAAACTGTCCAAAATAGCTTCACCAATAACAACGGTTTTTGCCTCTTCAGGAATATCAACAAAAAAATCCCTCGCTTCATTTGAGGGATTCACAACTAGTTGTATTTCTTTAGGCTCAATATTTGGATTAATGGATGAACGTAACAAAATTCGATCTATACGACCATCCTCACTAAATAACGGAAAGACAAGGTTTCTTTGACACATCCAATGATTATCCGCATAATTCTTCGGTAATAATCCATTCGCATATTCAAACATAAATTTCACGCCTTCTGGATTAGAAAAATCAGCAATGAACGGGGAAGTAGTTGCACGTGAAAGTCCTCGATAACCCTTGTCTAAGGTGTCACTTTCGATATTTTGTAGGACATGATTCATTAATTTTGTAAAGTCGGCCAGCTGCTTAGACTCCTTAACGCTAAGTCCCTTTCTTTTATCTTGATCAGTAGAGTAAGAGATTTCAGCCTCTTTTTCTTCGTAGGATAAAATAAAACGCTCACCACAACTATTTTCTCGATTGCATTGAATGAAATTCATATTGTTTTTATAGATAAACGCTTCCTGTTGCTGGCACTCTGGACACGTACAAATGAAATATCTGCCTCGATCCTTTGCATTTAATTCGGCCAACATCTCATTTATATCTTGATAAAGTAATTTATTGTGGCTCATCCTCCTTCACCTCATCTCTCTGTAATTGCTTTTCAATATCCAACTTAAATTGTTGTAGAATTGGACTTAAAACAAGAGATTCAATCATTTCATCATTAGCAAGCGAGAAGCCTTGCGATAAAATAGCATCATATTTTTCTTTTAAAGCCGTAACCAGTGTTAAATGAATTTCATAAGCTTCAGCAAAACTATATTGTTCTACAAAAGTTGAAAAAAGGATTAGCTGAACAGACTGATATAGTTTGAAATTGGGACATAAAGCCTCAATGCGATGTTTTCCTACAGACTGAAAACTTGCACCAGCATATTGAGTAAATTGTTTGAAAGCTGTATCCTCTTGCAATATCAAATTTACCTTTTCCTCTAACAATTTTTGCTGTTGAAGAAAGTCTGTTTGCTCACCTTGCAAAGTCTTTTGAGCATCGAGGACTAACTTTTCTAAAGCAGTTTTTATAGCTGCCATCATTTGCTCAAGTTCTGCATAAAAGCCTGTTCTAACAAGTGGTTGCATGGTCCCATATACTTGATTTAGTTGTGAACCATCTAAATAAATAGGGAACGGTTCAAAAGCAGAAACACCGAATAGTTGATCAAAGCGAATCGCAAATGTCGCAAACTCTTTATTAATAAACAGCTGCTTTTCCTCCTCAACATACTCCTTTAGGGTGTTGACATACTTATGTCGTATATCTTCTTCCCAACTATCAAATGTTAGAATTGTATGCTCAAGCTGTTTTTGGAGGCTATCTTTTTTGTCAAAATGAACTTGGCTGATAACTAAACATTGGCCATCAATCCAAAACTCAAAAGACTTGGTAGAGGCTGCCCTTTTTTCTTTTGCAATTCTGTCACGAATCCTATCAATAATTCCTTCTGCTTCGGTAAAAAAATAATTCCGTTCTTCATCAATTTCTCGAAAGTAATCACCGTCATCCTTGAAACGAATCAATAATTTTCGTAACACATTGTTTTCTCCTTCCCTTGCTTTCCCTCAGTAAAATATTAGATCAGAATCCAGATACTTTTCCTGTCATCCAAGCAACGAAAGATGCAGCTAGATAAACAATGGCGAATCCGATAAATACGTTCATCATCCAAGACTGCGCACTTTCTTTCTTTTGAGGATCTTTTGCAAACATCCAAACAAGGCCAATAATAATTAAAACCAAGCCAGCTACTGCAGGCGCAAATTTTTGTACGTCATTTGCAATCTCATTTATAAGTGTAATGGCATTATCCATGCTTTATACCTCCTTTTCCTTAGCTAGAGAAGCTATCATTCCTTTATTTTCTAAGCTAAATTCAAGAATTAGAGCTTGATGTTGCTGATGTAGCCAATCAAAATAAGACTGTCCCTGTGCCTCAAATATTTCCTTTACTAAGGCCTCAGTTTCAGCAAATCCTTCTGGCTTTACTTTGCTTTGACGCTTTCTTTCTGATGGTGTCAATTTGTAATTCTCCTTTCGATAAAATAAAAAAGCAGAAGATCGTTATCTTCTGCTCCTCATGACTCCCTGCCCCTAGGGCTAAATTAAGCCTTTATCATACGCCAATTCCGCTAAATACGTTGTCTACCATTTTCGTCCATCCAGCACCGATTTTCGCCATTAAAGGATCGATTACGCCAGTGGCAAAGGCTACCATTCCACCGAATAAAACTAAAACGATGATGGCTAATGTGATCTCTGCTTTGTAGTTATTCAATTCCTATACCTCCCTTCAATTGAGTTAGAGCAATAAAAAAAGAAGAGTCCCTCACGATCTCTTCTAAAAGGCTGTCTTTTTAAACGCCAATTCCGCCAAATACGTTGTCTACCATTTTCGTCCATCCAGCACCGATTTTCGCCATTAGAGGATCGACTACACCAGTAGCAAAGGCTACCATCCCACCAAATAAAACTAAAACGATAATAGCTAGAGTGATCTCTGCTTTGTAGTTATTCAAAATTCTCCACCTCCCTTCAAGGGCAATAAAAAAAGAGTGGCCAACGCCCCCTCTCTTGAATGCATTAATATTTAGTTCCAGCCCCAAGCTGCCTGTCGAACATTAATAAACTATCAAACACATTATTTTTTAAATGGATTAGAACCATCTTTAAAGATACCTTTTGCCATAACATCAGGATGATTATATTTACTGTCAAAGTAATCTTTTGCTACTTCAGCAACACCATTTTCTTTCGCCAAAGTTACAGTGTGATTAAGTCCAATTACGTAAGGAACGATTCCAGGAGCTTCATTAAAAATAGCAGCCTGCTTTTTAATGTAGGCTTTCATTTCAGCCTCAATTACAGCGCGCTTTTCAAGGTCATTCCAGTTATCGGCCAATTTTGTTTTAAAATTTGTAAGATCATGTTCAATTAAATTTCCCCAGAAAATTTTATTGTACTCGTATTTACCATCGACAAGTTCAAAGTACGCTGGTGTTTTTTCAGCTTCAAATGCACGATATGGTTGCCAGTCATTTTCTCGAATGCCGTATTGAATTAACTCTTGGCGATTTGCATTTGTTGCATAAACTTTTAATGCTTTAAGTGCTTCGTGTGGTGTATACTCATGCTTATTTCCATACATATCATAAGTATACTCACCTGCTTTATCTGCCCAAATATCTGTGTCAGAAAGCTTCACGTTAAACGTTTCTTCTAATGCTTGTCGACGCTCACTATCATTGTTTGATTGTAGTTTTTGCTGCGTTGTTGCTTTTACTGGTGCTACTTCTACAATTGGATCTACCTGGTTAACTGGTTTTGTTTCTGTTTCTGCAGCAAATGCTGATGTCATTAGCATCATAGATGCCACAGCAGCGAATGGCACAGCCATCACTTTACGTTTAAGGTTTTTTGTCATTTTCACTATAATCCCCATCCTTTTTTTAGTATCTTAGTTTTTTAAAATAGAAAGGACTCCCCAAATTTGGGGAATCCCTATCGTTCATGAGCTTGTGCAGCCATAGCTTTGTTTTGCTTCCTATCAAGTTGTACTGGCTCATGCTCGTACAACTTTTGATCGATAACAGTTGTAAAGTCCTTTAAGCGTTCGTTCATATAAAGAATGCTCTGCATCAACTTTGATTTAGCTGAATCTTTTACTTCAGAAATACTATCGCGAACACCATTCCGTAGCCCAATTACCTTGTCATCCATTTTTTGTTTGGATGTTAATGTACGTTCAATAATAGAATCTTTGAAATGCTGGCGACATTCCTTTAGAAGATTTTTCATTTCATCACGATAGTCAGCGAATGTCTTCTTCTTTGATTGTTGATCCACAGAATTGAGCATTTGTTCGATACCTATTTCAATACGATTAAATTGCTCACTTATTAAATGTTCCACCTCTTTCTTCGTTAAGAAAGATTGGTCATTTTCTTCACCAACTGCCTGTGTTTCGACAACCTTCATTAATTCAGTACCATGTTGTTCGATTTCATTTTGCATGTCTTTTGTGAATGTATCCTTTACATGCTTTCGTTTCTGATACTGTAAGAACATTTCTGTATTAGTTAATGAAGGATTAAGTCCTTCATTTGAAAAGCCATATTCTTCAGCAATTTCCTTCGCATATTTTTCCGCACGCCACAGTTGTTTATAGGATTTTAATAAGAAAGGTTGAAACTCATCCTTTCCTTCACGACCTTTGTAGCGTACAGCTGCGTCAACATGCCATTTTCCATCATCTCCGTACATGCTCAAAGTAACTTTTGGTTTATTGCCGTGTACTTCCTGCCTACTTTCTACAAAAGACAACATATCTGAAATATCCACTGGCTCAAGTTCATACCCATAGATTTGTTGCTTTGGACGTTCTTCCATTTTCTCTTTTCCCTCCCATCAAAAATATTAATATTTCAAAAGCGAAAAGGATCTCTCCTATAAATAGGAAAGACCCTTTATGTATCCTGTCAAAATTTTTTCTTTCTTCAGGACATAATCTTCTGATACTAATACTTTAGCACAGATTTTCCGAAAAAAAGTCCGCATTTTGTACGTGATTTGTACGCATTTTGTACGCGATTTGTACGCATTTTGTACGCGATTTGTACGCATTTTGTACGCGATTTGTACGAAGTATCGCTTGCCCTTGTTTTATCAACTGCATCCTTGTTGTTAGAGATGGTTTACTCATCCAATTCTAATTGCCTTTTAATTGAATAAATAGTGTTCCTAGCAAGACCTGTTTCTCGATGAATATTCACTACTGATTCATTTTGTTTTAATAATTGGACCACTACATTATAGATAAGACGATCCTTTCCCTTTGCTTCAGCATGATATTTTCTAGGCTTGCCTTTGAAAGCTCCACGCTCTTTAGCAATAGCGATACCTTCTGACTGTGCTGTTTTAATTCGATTTCGTTCTTCTTCAACCATCCACGAAAGAAGTGTCAAAACGAGATCGGACACCAGCTGGCCAACACCTCCTGCTAGTTCTTTATATTTTCGTGTATCAAGGATTGGCATATTTAAAACAACAATATCAATTTCATCTTCTGTTATTTGCTTCCATTCATTAAGGATTTCTTGTTTGTTCCGCCCGAAACGACTTAAATCATGAATGACCAGCACATCACCAAACCGCATTTTCGATCTCATTTCACGATAAACAGAACGAGCAAAATCTTTTCCTGACTTTTTTTCACTGTAAATTTTTTCACATCCGAAAGCTTCAAGCTCCTTCAGCTGGCGATCTAAATTTTGATCAACAGAACTAACCCGTGCATAACCAAAAATCATTATGTATCGACTCCTTTAATTGAACAACTTATAATGAACAATCTAATACATTGATATTACTACATTCTATTTTGTTCAGCTAGAGTCTACTTATAATGAACAGAAAATAGATTTAAATATACATACTATATAATTTTTTATATTAAGAGGATATTTTACAATATTATAGAATTAAATTAATAGCAATTAAAAAATTGGAAAAGGAGTAGTTTTATTATGAATAAATTATTTAGATTTAAAATTCTGTTATTAGTTTTTATGATTTCTTTAGCAACTACTTTTGCAATTCCTTTTTATACTTATGCAACAGAAATTGATAGTGATTCAAAGGTAAATCCTTTGGGGGCTGGAGAATGGGATTTTAAAGGACAACAAAATCCAACACTTGGAGCAGGAGTAGCATGGTTGACTAATGAATATGTTGCGACTGATGGTGGGAATTTTAAAATAGATATGCAAAGCACTTTTTATAGTTCAAATTATGTCCATACTACTTATTTTGTTAATGGGGTTAAAAAGTTTACTTTACTTAATTCAATAGATGACTATAAAGGAACTGTTCAAATTGGTAATCTTAATGCAGGTGATAGAGTACAATTCTCTATTTTAGTTGATAAGGGTGACAAGTTTACATTAAGCTTTTATGATTAAAGAAAAAAAACATCTTTTTATAAAGATATTTCAGAGTGTCGACAAACTAAATTCGTAACAAAAAGTTATCATAAGTCGGCATTTAACTTTAGTTTTCTATGTTCAAATATTTTTCTGAATCCTAGAAAATAAAGGGTTTGGAAAATCTGAAAAAATTGTACTTATAGCCGTTTAATTTAAAAATAATAGACAAAGTCGAAAAAATCGACTTTGTCTACAGTCTGAAACATCTTTTTATAAAGATGTTTTTATTTTTTCTTTATTCTTATTATAAATGTATATTTTCACGGTACTTTCTTTTAAAAGTTTATTAGAGGCTAACTTTTTCTCTAATGTAGTATATATTGTCCTTTCTATTTCCTTACCAATATCTACTTGTTTTTCCCCATCTAACAATGTACTTACTTCCACAATTAGTTCTTGGGGATCTTCCGGTGGAGGAATTCTCATATCTACTCCTCCATCAATTTTGTTTGGATAAGCATTAGATAATTCATTATTAATTTTTTTTGCGATCTCAACCAATAAATTATTTCTTTCTAACTCTTCTTCTGTTATCATTTGACGAATTTCACCTTTTTTTACATTAACATTATATTTTTCAAATTTAGTTGACCTAATCAAATTTCTCACAACATCTTTGATTTCATGTTTTACTGAATCATAATACTCTTGGCTTCCAAGAACATCAATATCTATATCCTTCGAATTGTTATCAACATGAGTATTAATACTATAGGTACCTATTTTATATTTCCCCACTAATTTTACTTCTATCTTTTCCAACATTTGAATTTCAGCACTTTTTGGTGGTGGACTAATGTTATTTTCAGCAGAACCATTTAAAGAAGCTAATCCGAAGCTTAATAATAGTACCCCCATGATGCTTAAGACTACAATAAGGAATTTCTTTTTAATAAATCCCACCTCCTCTCATTTTACGATATGAGCAGATATCATAATGTATTCGACCTTTTTCGTCTTATTCAACTTTTTAATGTAAAATCATGAAACACTAAAATTTTAAGAATAAAGCCACCTTTAATGCGGCTAGTTATTAAGCCTCTTTGCTTTGGCCAGATGACCTGCTCATCACTGGGGCAATCAATCCAAACATATTCAGCTGCAGGACCTGGTTAATCGGTTGACCATAAAAATACACTTGTAGGACCTAGTTCATCTTTGGTCCATTTAAATAGGGCAATACTTATTAAATCCAAAATCATTAGCCATAATATGACTAATTGCTACCGCGCTATGTTGACCGTTCAATACAAGTAATTATGTTACTTCATCGAAAGAAGCATTATAGCCGAGCTGTACTTTTACTGATTCAATTAGTTTGTCTTCTATCATCTATTTTCTTGTGCTGCTGTCTTTTGATTTCAGTTTCGCGTTGAGCCTTCCTTCCAGCCTCTAAAGTGGCCACAATTTCTTTCTTTTCCTTAAGTAATTCTTCAATTCATCTTCTTTCTTTCTGGCGTTCTTCTAGGTAAATAGAAATCGAAGAGACCTTTTCATAAAAATTTTAATTAATGGAAGGTATTTGAAATTATATGTATAAATTACTCTTATACCAACTAAAATTAATTTTCTTTGGAGGGAGGAATTAATGAAGAAATTTTTTTTACTTCTTTTCATTTGTGTATTTTTAGCAAGTTGTCAACAAAGTACAGACCACGATACAACGTTAGATTCGAGCAAAAAATCTGAAGTTGCTTTTTCTCCTGACATGGAAATGGGTTTAACGTTAAAAGAAGCAATTGAGATTGCCCAAAAAGAGGCTCTTCAGTGGAACAAAGAAGCAATGTTATATAGTGGAAATAGTGTTGACAAAGATAAAACGCCAACAGGAATGGAAGGCAGAAGAAAGTACTGGAGCATTGAATTTGGCATACCAAATAAAAAAGACTATTATTTAATAACTATTCAAAACGGAAAGGTACTAGATAAAGTACATGTTCCTAATGAATTAAACGCTATGCCTAAAAGTCACTTTATTTCTAGTGTTGAAGAATTTAAGTATGATACACCTGAATTACTAAAAAGGGCTCAAAAAATCACCAAAATTTATCCCGGAGACACTTTTGCTAAGGGATATAATTTTAGTTTTACTAAAGACTCGCAAAAAAACATTCCAATTGTGATGGTTATCGGATGGGACCAGTCCAAGGAAAATATGATTTATTTATTGTTCAATGCAGAAACGGGTGAGCTAGAAGAAGAATTTGAAAGAGAACAATATAAAAACTAAAAGGGGTTGTATTCATGAAGAAAAATGCAGTTATCTCGATACTTACTTGTTTTATATTTATTTTTACATTTTCACCGAAAACACAGGCCATCGAAACACCGGACATCGAAACACAAGCGCTCTCTGAACATATTGCAGGTGTAGTAACTGGTTATACAGGAAATAAAATAGGGCATGGTGGAGCAAGTTATCCAAAAACAGTATATGACTGTTGCTGTTCATCAAAAATCAACATCAAACCATGATACTATATTTCCTTTTGGTTCTACTATACTCATAAAAAATGCTTTATATGTAGAAGGTTATAGTAATAAAACTATTTTTAAAGTAACGGACACAGGTGATTTAAATAGAAAAAGAGATTTATATTGGTTTGATGTGTATTTTGGACTCAAAAATGCTACTAATGATAAAAACGCAAATGAATTTGGAGAAAAAAATAAAAATATTGCTTACACAGCATATTAATGCATGAAAATAAAAATCACACAACCTAGACTTGTCTGATGTGTGTGATTTTTTTGTTTTGAGTGCTTTTATAATCAATTCTTTTAATGTAAATTAACTATAAGCTGCTATTTATTTCAATTACTTCTACTGGAACTTGTTTCGGTTTAATATTTACTTATGTTTGTTTTCCTCAAACTTTACATCTAGACCACAAAACTCTAATATTTCATTTACACTTTTTTGATATTTCAAGGCGCTATTATCATGAACAGGAGGGCATAACCAAAGTTCCCTACCATGCTGATCTCTTAATATTACTTGGTAAACCTTATCATTACCAAAAAAATCTTTTGTGAAATATCCATGCTCAATAGCAGACTCTCTATTATTAAACAGGATAATATCACTAGGATTGGGAACAATCGATGAATATTCATATAAGAACTTTGTTTTATCATCCATATAAGACACGTAATTCTCTTCAACTTGCAAACAAACTATTTTTCCCTTGTGATAATATAAAGTTGCTTTACATTCTGATTTTCTCGTAATTGCACTTTCAATAGGATAAACTTCAAACTCCCCTTTTTCATTTTTAAAATACTTAACTATGTCATAACTACTATCTTTTACACATTTGGACTTGTCTGATGGTATACCAAGTTTCTCAAGTACTTTTTGTGAGTAAGATGGTCCTATACCGCCATAACCGCAATTCAAATTATTAAACCAAGCTTCGTTGCCGTTTATATCTCTTATTATAAATCTTGCTGATTTCAAACTTTTTAAATCGGACAAATCATTTTCTGAAACTAAGTAAAATCCATCAAGTATTGCATCAAAATCATTAAAATAAACAAAAATATGAGTTATCTCATCCAAATTATTTACCATTAAAAAAGTGAAAAAGTTTGTTGTTGCAACTCCTCGGATTCATTACTTCTATCTTCCTCACGGTAAGGATTCACATAGAAAATACAATCCACTATATTTGATGATTCATCCATAATAAGATATCCTTTATCCACTTGTTTCTTCAAAGCCAGTAATACATCAAAATAAATGAAGGGACGATGCATAATGCCTACAGAAAAATGCTTATTAAAGCCAAAATCATTAGCCATAATATGACTAATTGCTACCGCGCTATGTTGACCGTTCAATACAAGTGAATATGCTACTTCATCGAAAGCAGCATTATAGCCGAGCTGTGCTTTTACTGATTCAATTAGTTTGTCTTCTATCATCTTTTTTTCTTGTGACAATTTTTCTATACGTTCGTTTTCCTGCTGTTGTCTTTTGATTTCAATTTCGCGTTGAGCCTTTCTTACAACCTCTAAAGTGGCCTCAATATTTTTCTTTTCCTGAAGTAATTCTTCAATTCGTCTTCTTTCTTTCTGGCGCTCTTCAAGGTCAACTTCACGCTGAATTTTACGTTGTTCTTCCTCTAATGCTTCCATTTGTTTTTGAAAATATTTATTTAACCTATTGATTTGTCGATCTAAAAATGGAATATTCATTTCAAAATGCCTTTTAATGCTTTCAGAAACTACTGTTTTATCAGGGATTCTATTGTAGTATTCGTGGTAGTACACATTATTATTTAATTTCCATAAAAGTTCATCTAGTTCATAATCAATCTTATCTAACTCATTTATAACGCCATCTATTTCATTCACTTCAATATTTAAAAATGCACTCAAATGATCCTTCCCATATTGAATTTTTGTCCGAGTCACTTGATGTTCAACGGTAAACATATATCGTAGTCGTCGACCACAGGCGCATCGCCCATCTAGATTACCTGGACCAAAATCATTGTAATCGGAAATCAACCAATCTACGACATTCATCTCATCTTCTTGAAGAGTTATATCTATGGACTTGAGTGCTGTGATTTTTTCCTCTCTCATAACGTTTTCTAATACTGTCCGTCTACCACGTTTCATTTCGTTTTCTAAAAAATTCCGTTGTTTTATAGTTAATGCTGATAGCTGTTGCTCTCTTTCATCCGCAGAAAGCTTTTTATACATAAACATCCCTACTCTCTTTAGCTTAAATGTGGAACGAATTAGTTCTTGAATGTCACTTGACTATGTAGAATCAGTTAATTATCCATATTATTACTTATTTTATATATATTACTTAAATTATAACAAATAAAATTATGCTTTGTTCTATCGCTACTAGTTAGTGGAGAAACTGTAGCTTTGAATTAAAGTTTGAGTAAAATTACCTTGCAAACCCTTATTTTATGTTAAATTAAGAAGAATCCCTTTTGAAAAAAGATTGATCAAAAGGGGTTTTTCTTTAGCAGTTATAAGTTAGGTTTTAATAAAAAAGTTTGATTATTTTCTACCTGTGTTGCTCCACAATCGCGCCCGTTTGTTGAAGATCGTTTCACCTAAACCACCAGCAATTGTAATATAGGATTGAGAAGAATACAGATTTAGAAAGTCTCCATATACAGGTTTTTATTCATATAACACCCCTACAATGTTTTCTGCAATATTTTGAAAAGTCTTATTGTAAACTCTCTTTATATACCTTTGTATAAACAATATCCAATGAAAAAGCCAAGTAACGTTTGTTTTACAGCGTTTCTTGGCTTTTGTGTCTACCCAAACTTTTATTTGGGAACGTTATTTTGAATGGGTTTGTATAAAAAATAATTACTTAATTTTAAATTTTTAACCTATTTTTAACCTTTGTATGTTATTTTTTACTTTTGTATGTTCTGAATGCTAGAGAAGTTGACGTTATTCGTACATAGAAATCACAAGAAAGAGAGGGACTTACTATATGAAAAAACTAGCTAGTCTATTCCTAATCGTGTTACTCCTCAATTTACAATGGGGAAATATACCGGTCTATGGTGCTGCGAATAGTGAATCCGATTTTTTAACAAATCCAAATGGTACAGGCGTTACCATTAAAAGTTACAAAGGAACAACAAAAGACGTCACTATTCCACCTACTATTGATGGTCAAGCGGTGACCAGTATTGGGGATTCTGCCTTTGCGTCTAACCAGCTAACGAATGTGACCATTCCTTCTAGCGTGACCAGTATTGGGGATTCTGCCTTTCGATATAACCAGCTAACGAATGTGACCATTCCTTCTAGCGTGACCAGTATTGGGGATTCTGCCTTTGCGTATAACCAGCTAACGAATGTGACCATTCCTTCTAGCGTGACCAATATTGGGGAGTTTGCCTTTGCGTCTAACCAGCTAACGAATGTGACCATTCCTTCTAGCGTGACCAGCATTGGGGCTTCTGCCTTTGCGTCTAACAAGCTAACGAATGTGACCATTCCTTCTAGCGTGACCAATATTGGGGAGTTTGCCTTTTATAATAACCAGCTAACGAATGTGACCATTCCTTCTAGCGTGACTAGCATTGGGGCTTCTGCCTTTTATTATAACCAGCTACCGAATGTGACCATTCCTTCTAGCGTGACTAATATTGGGGCTTCTGCCTTTGCGTCTAACAAGCTAACGAATGTGACCATTCCTTCTAGCGTGACCAATATTGGGGAGTTTGCCTTTCAATCTAACAAGCTAACTAATGTGACCATTCCTTCTAGCGTGACCAGTATTGGGGCTTCTGCCTTTGCGTCTAACCAGCTAACGAATGTGACCATTCCTTCTAGCGTGACCAGTATTGGGGATTCTGCCTTTGCGTCTAACCAGCTAACGAATGTGACCATTCCTTCTAGCGTGACCAGTATTGGGGCTTCTGCCTTTCGATATAACAAGCTACCGAATGTGACCATTCCTTCTAGCGTGACCAGTATTGGGGATTCTGTCTTTTATAGTAACCAGCTAACGGATGTGACCATTCCTTCTAGCGTGACCAGTATTGGGGAGTATGCCTTTTATAATAACAAGCTAACGAATGTGACCATTCCTTCTAGCGTGACCAGTATTGGGGCTTTTGCCTTTCGATCTAACCAGCTACCGAATGTGACCATTCCTTCTAGCGTGACCAGTATTGGGGAGTTTGCCTTTTATAATAACCAGCTAACGAATGTGACCATTCCTTCTAGCGTGACCAGTATTGGGGCTTCTGCCTTTGCGTATAACCAGCTACCGAATGTGACCATTCCTTCTAGCGTGACTAGTATTGGGGATTATGTCTTTTATAGTAACCAGCTAACGGATGTGACCATTCCTTCTAGCGTGACCAGTATTGGGGGTTTTGCCTTTGCGTCTAACCAGCTACCGAATGTGACCATTCCTTCTAGTGTGACTAGTATTGGGACTTTTGCCTTTTATAATAACCAGCTAAATCAAGTTGAATTTAAAGGACAAATTTCAAGACTTAGTCAGACAGCATTTAATCACCAAGCCAAGCCAGGAGCTACTTTTCACGGATGGTTCGAGGACCAATCGTATACTACTTCATGGACATATACGGTTACAGCACCTATGATAATTTATGCAAAGTGGCCCACTTACTCAACAGGCATAGTTCTATCACCCAAAACAGGGCAACTAACTGTTGGAGGCACACAAAACTTCCAACTAATAGAAAACCTTTCGGATGGCACAACCCAAGATCAAACTGGGAATGCCCAATTTACAGTAGATGATTCAGCCATCGCCACGATGCAAGATAATGTCTTAACAGCGATTGCTCCTGGGACGGTGACCGTCAGGGCTACTTACGGCAGCACATCTGATACAGCAACCATTACGGTGAATTCAGCTCCTGTCACAACAACAGGCATTAGTCTTTCACCTAAAACAGGGCAACTAACTGTTGGAGGCACACAAAACTTCCAACTAATAGAAAACCTTTCGGATGGCACAACCCAAGATCAAACTGGGAATGCCCAATTTACAGTAGATAATTCAGCCATCGCCACGATGCAAGATAATGTCTTAACAGCGATTGCTCCTGGGACGGTGACCGTCAGGGCTACTTACGGCAGCACATCTGATACAGCAACCATTACGGTGAATTCAGCTCCTGTCACAACAACAGGCATTAGTCTTTCACCTAAAACAGGGCAACTAACTGTTGGAGGCACACAAAACTTCCAACTAATAGAAAACCTTTCGGATGGCACAACCCAAGATCAAACTGGGAATGCCCAATTTACAGTAGATAATTCAGCCATCGCCACGATGCAAGATAATGTCTTAACAGCGATTGCTCCTGGGACGGTGGCCGTCAGGGCTACTTACGGCAGCACATCTGATACAGCAACCATTACGGTGAATTCAGCTCCTGTCACAACAACAGGCATTAGTCTTTCACCTAAAACAGGGCAACTAACTGTTGGAGGCACACAAAACTTCCAACTAATAGAAAACCTTTCGGATGGCACTACGCAAGATCAAACGGCGAAAACCGGATTTACAGTAAGCGATCCAACGGTTGCGACGATCCAAGGAAGTACCTTAACTGCAATCGCACCCGGTACGGTGACTGTTACGGCTACTTACGGCAGTTCATTTGATACGGCTACCATTACGGTGAAGGCACCAACAACCGTACCAGAGACGACACCGGTACCACAACCAGACGACTCAGTGGAACCGATGCCTTCAGGTGTCATCCCTATTATTCGTACGGTTGAACAAGGAATCGTGCGTTATCATGCAAACGTTTTATTGGAACCTGTTCAAGTACAAGTACAACAAATGTCGAATCAAGAGGAACGAACAATTCGTCTCGTATACCCAGCAGAAACGGCGACAGTAGAAGCGATTTTACATCTCCCACGAACGGCTGGGCTCTATTTAAACAAGCAACAAACGAATCTTTTTATGCAAACAGCATTAGCACACTTGATGATGCCATCTACCGCATTTAATGGGATCACTGAGGATATATTCTTCCGCATTATGCCTGTAAAGGCACAACAACAGGAAATGATTCAGGCGAATGTGCGACAAAATGAACACATTCAACAGGCGATGCCAAATAGAGCAACCCTTTCATTGTTAGGGACACCGGTAACGATTGAAACGAATCTACAAAATCGTCCGATAACGATTACGTTACCAATTTCGGCTGCATTAACAGCAGAACAAATGGCCTCACTGGTTGTTTATATTGAGCATAGTGACGCAACAACTGAAGTAAAACGTGGTCGTATAGTAGAATTTGAACCAGGTGTGAAAGGATTCCAATTTGAAGTCGATCATTTCTCCACATTTAGCTTAGTGTATGCTTCAGAAGTGCAAGAAGAAGAGAAAGAGGAAGTAGAAACAAACCGATTAGTGCCCTACATTCAAGGGTACCCAGATGGCACATTTAAACCAAATGCTTCGGTAACACGTGCTCAAATGGCAACAATGTTAGCCCGTTTCTTAACAAATGGGAAAATTCCAACAGCCGAAGTAACTTTTGAAGATACGGAAAAGAATACTTCGAAGTATGCGATTGAGTTTGTGAAACAAGCTGGTTTATTTAATGGCACAACCCAAACCAAATTTGACCCGAATGGGACAATTACCCGTGCCCAAATGGCGGGTGTCATCGCACGCTGGGTAGATACAGTGTGTGCACAAGATGACACGAAAACGTATTGTCAAACCGCTAAGCCCGGAAAAGTCTTTTCCGATGTTGCAGCAAGCCATTGGGCTGCCTCATCGATTGAAAGAGTAAGTGCCCTCGGCATTATGACTGGAAACAGTGCGACAACGTTTAATCCGAATGGTGCGTTAACACGTGCACAAGCGGTAAAAGTCCTGAACCAATTATTTGAACGACCAACAGTAGAAAACATCACCGAATCAACATTCCGTGATGTACCGGCTAGTCATTGGGCAATCGGAGTCATTGAAGCAGCTGCAACAGAAATGACGATGAAAAAATAAGACAAAAAAGACACCTGTCTGATTGGGATTCAACTCCCATCAGATAGGTGTCTTTTTTGTAGGATAGAACGTTACCAAAGCGTCGTTTGGTAATATATCTTTAAAAATTGTTATTCAATAATATGGCCCGTTTGTGGAATACTACCTTTTTATAAAAATCCTTTGGTCTCAGTGATCCAAAGGGGTATAACTTCGCAACTTTTTTATAACTATCGCGACTTTGTTTTAAACATCGTGTCTTTTTTATAAACTTCGCAACTTTATTTCAAACCACACATTTATTAATAGGCTTTAAATTTAATATTTAATAGATGAATCCAATCACATACCACTTTTATTCCCATAGATATTTAAAGTGTTTCGCTATAAAACAAAAAACCCCGAATAGTTTTCACTTTTAAGTGTCTACAATTCGGGGCTTCAAGATGTATTCAAGGAGTAAGTTTTAAATAAGTGTAATCAATTCTAAGCAGATATTACCCAGACTTTATATCTTGTTTCCTTATCTATTGAAATCTCAGTAATTACTCTGAATTCTTTCATTTCAGCAAGTCTAAAAGCTAAGGAATAAGCTATTTTATAATCTGGTGTATCATAACCATCATATAGTCTTGCATAAATCTCATTTCCTATTGAGTCGGCCCATACATCTGCTTCATGTAAGCTATCGAAAATAATATTTTCCTTATTCCATCTAAGAGCCATCTATTTAACCCCCTATATGGAAAGTTTATGATACTCTACATTTCAGGTCAACCGAAGTAGCACTACTATTTGCACCGTTAGATGAATGTGCTCTAAAGAATAGAGTTACAATATCGTTGGCTTTAAGAGGTTGGCTTTTGCCTGTTAACATAATTTGATAATTTTTCAAACTACCATGGAAATTATAATCTGGTGCTGCTGTGTGATTTGAATACGGCGAATTAATCATAACACCATTTACAGTTGCAGTACCGATACCAACCGTTGTTGTAGGACTATATTTAGAATAAGCTGATGATCTTATGTGAAAACCCCACTGTATTGAACTGCTCCCCAAATGTTAGACACATCTAACATTTGGAGGAGCAGTTTTTATATGGCTAAATTTACATCGGAAGAAAAACTACAAGCAGCCTTACGTTACATAAAAGGCAATGAAAGTTCACATGAAATTGCTAAATCTATCGGAACAGATCACAAAGCAATTCTTAATTGGGCGAAACAATATGAGTATAATGGCGTAGAAGCGTTTATAAAGCGATATACAAATTATTCGGCACAGTTTAAACTAGACGTACTAAACTTTATGATTGAAAATGGTACGTCCTTACTTGAAACAGCAGCTATCTTTAAGATAGCTACGCCTTCTACACTTCGTAGTTGGAAAAAGCAATTTAAAACAAAAGGATTCGATGCCCTTCAATCAAGGAAAAAGGGGCATCCATCCATGAAAAAAGAAACGAACAAACAACCAAAACAAGCACCAGTAGAAGGGACACCTGAAGCACTTCAAGCAGAAATCAATCGTCTACGTATGGAAAATGAGTACTTAAAAAAGTTGAACGCCTTAGTTCAAGCCAAGGAAAAATCACCAAAGAAGACAAAGTAAAGGTCATCTATGAATTAAGGCATAAATACTCGGTGAAGGCGCTTGCGAAATTCGCAGGCATTCCACGTAGCACGTACTATGATTTAGTGAAGAAGATGGATCGTCCAGATCCAGATGCCGAGTTAAAGGCCGAAATTCGAGCAATTTATAACGAACACGAAGGTCGTTATGGTTATCGTCGTATTCGTGATGAGCTAGCAAATCGTGGGAAAAAAGTGAATCATAAAAAGGTTCAACGTATCATGAAAGAATTAGGTTTAAAGTGCTTAGTGCGTATGAAGAAATACAAATCTTATAAAGGGACAATCGGTAAGATTGCGCCTAATAGATTGGATCGTAACTTCATAGCAGAAGCACCGAATGAAAAATGGGTTACAGATATTACGGAGTTTAAGCTGTTTGGTGAAAAGCTCTATTTATCACCTATTTTAGACTTATTTAACGGCGAAATTATTACGTACACAATTGGTCATAGACCAACATATTCGCTTGTATCAGAAATGTTGGAGAAGGCACTAGAGAGGTTGCCAGAGGAACATCAATTATTGATGCATTCAGATCAAGGTTGGCATTACCAAATGAAACAATATCGCCACGCCCTTGAATCAAGAGGCATTGTGCAAAGTATGTCACGTAAGGGAAACTGTTATGACAACTCTGTCATGGAGAATTTCTTCGGCATCATGAAGTCAGAATTCCTCTACTTAAAGGAATTTGATAGTGTCGAGCATTTTAAAAAGGAACTTGAAAAGTATATAACGTATTACAACACGAGACGTTTAAAGGCAAAATTAAAACTGAGTCCGGTAGAATACCGAACTCAGTTTACCCAAGCTGCCTAAACGAAATAACCGTGTCTAACTTATAGGGGTCACTTCAGTTATATGCAGCTTTTGGGGTTTTTTATTTTTCTTTACATTACAATGTATAGTAATGCATGCACACAGTTGGCTTGTTGGGACTAATATAATATTAATAATTCTTGGCAGTGTGTTAAGCAAATTTATGGTTGCATTCAAAAGATGATGAACCATTGAGTTATATCCAGGATGTACTGGGCTTCATTCTCCTGTTTGTTGTCTTGAGGTTTACCAAAGTAGAAGATATTTTAAAAAACAAATGAAATAGTATAAAAAATAAGGACCTGACAGCTATAGAGACTGAAGGTCCTTTTTTATATCCAATTTTATATAAATTTATCTAAAAAAAGTGTTGCTCCCTTCTTTCATTAAATGACCCATTTATGAAAAAAAGAAGCTTCCCTTATTTCAGAAAAGCGCCCTTTAGGATACATCCCGCATTTTCTTTAGACAAAGAGAAAAACGCCTAAAACCAATTTTCATAAGGCTTCAAGCACATAAGTAATGTAATAAATGGGTTGAGTGAAAAGAATGGAGGAAATTCAACTTTAAATCAGATTATAGCTATCAATATAGTCTTAGAATTAATCCAATGCGAATTTGCATAAATAGACTTGCTACAGGGAAGACTTTTTAAAGAAAATTATGGAGGTGCGAATTACGTGTTTGAGAAAAAATTAGCACTTCATGAAACCATGGAATTTCATGAAGTCATTAACTTTATGACAACTAGTTTACTTAAATCGAAGCTGAGTCAAGGTGTGGTCTTTGATGATGATTTAAGAGCGTTATTGGACAAAAATGTAAAATTATCTACCCCGGCACTCACTGCTATGGTTAAGCTCTACTCAAAATCGGAATTGGAATATTAGGAGGACAATTGTATGCAAGACTATTTAGATCCTATAAATTCAGTTGGAATGCCTGAACTAACTGATTCGGGGATTGCTCTTGAGTTTTTACTTACAACTAAAACGGGTATTCGGAATCTTTCAATTGCCTTAACAGAAACAGCTTCTCCTGCTCTTCAGAAAATCTTGAGAACTCAGCTGGATGTCATGGTCGATTTATATTTCGAAATTTCTGAACTGATGGTAAAAAAAGAATGGCTAAAACCTTATGATCTTGCAGGACAAAAGGAACTGGATATTAAATCAGCAGAAAATGCGATTAGTATTGCCCAGTTGGATTTATTCCCTAAAGATATGAATCGAAAAGGAATGTTCCCTACCCCACCGAAAAAATAAACGAAAATGAGGGATTTTTTAAATGAAAGCTGTCACTTTTCAAGGTGTAAAAAATGTTGAGGTTAAAGAAGTACAAGATCCTAAAATAAAAAAAGCCGATGATATTATTGTTCGTTTAACCACTACTGCCATTTGCGGGTCAGACTTGCATTTGATTCATGGTATGATTCCGAATCTTGGACAAGATTATGTCATTGGTCATGAACCAATGGGTATTGTAGAAGAAGTTGGAAAAGATGTGACGAAGGTTAAAAAGGGTGACAGGATTGTCATTCCTTTTAATATTGCATGCGGGGAATGCTGGTACTGCAATCATGATCTGGAAAGTCAATGTGATAATGCAAACGATAATGGCGAAATGGGTGCCTACTTTGGTTATTCAGACACAACGGGCGGTTTTCCGGGAGGACAGGCAGAGTTTATGCGAGTGCCCTATGGCAATTTTATTCCTTTCAAAATTCCAGAGAAATCAGAAGTTCCTGATGAAAGTCTCGTTCTCCTTGCCGATGCAGCCTCTACTGCTTTTTGGAGTGTAGATAATGCTGGTGTGAAGAAAGGAGATACTGTTATTATTCTTGGTTGCGGACCTGTTGGACTGCTAGCACAAAAATTTGCTTGGCTGAAAGGAGCAGAAAGAGTAATCGCAGTTGACTACATCGGGTATCGTCTTAAACATGCAAAGAAGACAAATAACGTCGAAATTGTTAATTTTGAAGACCATGAAAATTGTGGTGAATACTTGAAAGAGATTACCAAGGGCGGTGCAGACGTTGTCATTGATTGCGTAGGGATGAGTGGAAAAATGACGCCACTAGAATTTCTTGCAAGTGGGGTAAAACTTCAAGGTGGTGCTATGGGAGCCCTTGTCACAGCTAGTCAAGCTGTACGTAAAGGAGGAACAATCCAAATTACCGGTGTATACGGCGGTCGATACAACGCCTTCCCACTTGGAGATATATTCCAACGCAATGTAGCGATTCGTACTGGACAGGCTCCAGTTGTTCATATCATGCCCCATGTCTATAACTTAATGGCTGAAGGAAAAGTGAATGTCGGTGATATCATTACACATGTCCTCCCCCTTGAAAAAGCAAAACATGCTTATGAAATATTCGATACAAAGCAAGAAGGTTGCATTAAAGTGGTTTTAAAACCCTAATATAGAAGTTTTCAGGTACTTTTGTCTCTGCATTGCAAAAGTACCTTTTTCATTGACCTAGGGGTACATATTTATATGTATTACATCTGAAAGTGATTCTTCAAAATGGCATTAATATTTGAGCACCAAGCCTCTTCGACTGGCGAACTACATTTTGATCAACAGAACTAACCCCTCCCTAACCAAAAATCATTATGTAGCGATTCCTTTCATTGAACAACTTCTAATGAACAACTCAACATCCCATTTGTTTTATTTCCATGAGGAAAGACGCTTTCCTTATTTGAGAAAAGCGCCAAATTTCTGAGTAAATAATTAGTTTGGCAAAACAGTTGAATAAGTTTTTGAACTACCTTAGATATCCACCATTATTAATATCAAATGTCGCACCTGTGTAATGCTTTGATCTATCTGACAAGAGGAAAATAACAGTATCAGCAACATCTTCAGGCATTACAGGTGTATCGATGAGCTGATGATTTAAATATTCCTCTTTTCTCCAAATAGGTATTGCATCCATCATAGGAGTGTTTACCATTGTAGGGGCAATGGCATTAACTCTGATGTATGGTGAGAAATTCACTGCACAGCTTTTAGTTAATCCCAATATAGCAGCTTTTGAGAGTCCATATATTGCATCTGAACTGCCTTCCATACCTGATACAGAAGACATATTCACGATGACTCCCTTACGTTCGCTCTGAAGTAGATATTTCCCGAACATTTGAGAAAAATAAATACATCCCTTTAAGTTTATATCTATGACTTTATCAATTTCCTCGGTTTGATAATCCAGTATATTCTTACCCAAATAAATCCCTGCATTATTAACTAAACTATCTACATCACAATGTTCTCTTTCCAAATTTCCAAAAAAATTGACTACTTCTTCATAAATACTTACATCTAGTTGATATGTATACAAATCTGAGGGGACATTCATTGATTGTTTTAATTCCCTTAAGGCGTCTTCATTAATATCACAAGCAAGTACTGAAGCACCTTCATCTAAACATTGTTTAACAATTTCTTTTCCTATACCAGAAGCTGCACCTGTTACTATTACTTTTCTATTTTTAAGCATCATCTATTTTACCCCTTTATTAAAAAGTTAGGATGTTATGAAAAACTCTACCTAAATTCTATATTATTGATAAGTATATCTTTGGCGCAAGAAGAACATTGTTTAACCTCTCTTTATAAAAGACCTGTTTTTTTAACTTATTACAAATTTGATTGATTTGTTGTCTTGGTTTAATATCCAACTTTTCAGAGAGACAATCATCACAATATATATCTTTTTGACTGTTAATAAAGTTTTGGACAATCTGTATATTAGATGTAAGCTAATTATCTTCCTTCCTTAAAAAGAAATCTTTGCTCACAATTATATAAGTCTTCCACTATACTTCCATTAGAACAGAGATAACGTCTGTTATGCATTACGTCGTGTTATCAATGTTTTGCTATTGAATTTCTTTGTGGCCAACTGAGGTAAAAAATGTGCGACACGCTTTAGAATATGTGTGCAGGAAAGATTGAAGTTTACATTAACTTCAATCTTTTTATATGTAGAGATTCCTTTAGAAAAATAAACTAATAAGTGCTAAAATAGCAGGTCCACCTTGTTTTAATAGAATCGATTTAGAGCTTGTTAAGCTACCATACAAAGCGACAATGATTACAAAGATTAAAAAAATGGCAACAATTTCAGTTTGCTGATGTGACAAAAATAATCCATACAATAAGGCGATCGCAATCAGACCATTATAAACGCCTTGATTTTTGAAAAGAACTTGAACATTTGCATTTTCTAACGCTTCTTCAGACAGATTAAATGTTTTTGCTGTTCTTTTAGAAGTAGTTGCAAACGTTTCTAAATACATAATATACAAATGCTCAGCTGCTACGACTAAGCTTAAAATAAAAGTTAATGAAGACATCCTATTCCCTCCTAAAAAATCTTTAAAAAAGCAATGTCCTCAAGTGTATCAAGGACATTGCTTGAAACTATTTATTAAAACGAACAATGCGGTCTATTGGTAGGCGTGAAGAACCATATGCTGGGGCTGCCGCTTCACCAATGGCTAATAATAAAATAGGAATTTCATTTGCTGGTAATTCCATGTATTCCGCGAATTTTGCTTTATCAAACCCACCCATCGGAACGGTATCATAGCCCATTTCCTTCGCTAATAGCATGATTTGCATCGATACTAAGCCAGCATCAAAGTGTACGATATTTTCTAATGTTTTTGTTGGTGCTGAACCATACATTGTCAGCGCATCTTGTGCAAGCTTATTGGCAATTGGTTCTGGCATATAGCCCAGCTCCACGTTTTTTGCATAGATTTCCTCAGCATTTACATACATCTCTATATCACCAATGACAGCAATAATGGCAGAGGCTGTTTCGATTTGCTCTTGATTAAATGAAAAGAAGTTGATATTCTTCTGAATTTCCTTATCATCAATGACAAGAAAGCGCCATGGCTGCATATTACTTGAAGAAGGTGCTGAAGTAGCATCCTGCAGCAGCTGCATGATTGTTTCACGCGGAATTTTAGTCTCTGCATTGTATTTACGAACAGATTTACGCATTTGCATAATTTGTTTTAATGGTGTAGTTGATAACATGTAGTTTCCCTCTTTTCACAATTTAAACTGCTTTTATTGTTACATTAATATTGCCCATTGTTGCTTTTGAATATGGGCATACCGTATGTGTGACCTCTAATAATTCCTGTGCTTCCTCCACTGCTAGTCCTTCAATATGCCCTTCGATTTCCACTGCAAGCACATAGTCAAAAGAAGCTTGCTCCATTAATTTCACTGTTACTTTAATGGTTGATGCATTTTTTAGTTTCTTTTGGCGTTTGATTAAATCTAATGCACTATTAAAGCAAGCACTATAGCCAGCCGCAAATAATTGTTCTGGGTTTGTAACATCCGCTAATTTGGAGCCTGGTGGTGCAATTTTTAATGATAAAGATTGATCTTCTGCATAGGATGTGCCACTACGGCCACCTTCATTAATCATTGTAGTTGCGTATAATTCTTTCATAACTGAAAACCCCTTATCTTTTGTTATTAATTAAATTGCATACAATCTAATTTTTACAAATTGAATTGTACACAATTTAATTGCGTTTGACAAGTAGGAACTTTATTTTTAATATAAATGGTAGTAGAAGAACTTTAAGAGGGGATTTTTATGCCTAATCATTTAGATAATCAGCTGTGCTTTCTTTTGTATGCAACATCTAAGGAAATCACTCGGCAATATACATTATTATTGAAGCCTTACGATCTTACTTATACAGGCTATATCACTTTATTAGCTTTAGAGGAAAACGAACAGATAACGGTGAAAGAATTGGGCCAACGTTTATTTTTAGATTCAGGAACATTAACACCGTTGTTAAAAAAATTAGAGGCAAAGAATTACATTTGTCGTGAACGTTCTAAGGAGGACGAACGATTAATGAAAATATATTTAACCAAGGAAGGCGTAGATGTAAGAAGGAAACTACCTGAAGTGTCCCGCCAAGTGATGAAGCAATCTAATATCTCAGAGCAGCAATTTGTACAACTGAAAAATGTACTTCAAGATATCGTTTATAACGATTGGAAAATAAAAGATGAAAACTAACACATAGCTATTCCATTAATAGGATGAATATGTAAATAAGAAGGATTGGAGCTACATTGGCTTCAATCTTTTTTTGTTTTTCTCTCCCTTATCTCCTCAAATGTTAATAATCATGTGGCTACCGTTAAAATTTAGTATACTTACATTTATTAATTAGTTTAATTTACAGCATAGATAAGTAATTTTGAAAGTAGAGGTGTTTGGATGAAAACATGGACAAAGACTATAAACATAAATGCCCCCATCGAAAACGTTTGGAAATTACTTGATGGCTCTTTAGCTGATATGCAGAAGATTATGCCACAGGTAATTGAAAACAAGCCTGTAAAAGTAACAGAAGAAGGGGTTGGCAGTATTTATCGCCAAAAATATAAAGAAGGAAAACGTATCGAAACGTATGATGTAGAAACATTGGAATATTCGAATACACCTGATAAAAAAATATTGAAAGTAGGCTTTGTACTCGCTAATTTGTTTGAAATTACGGCTTACTATGAATTAAATAAAATAAATGAAACAGAGACTTCCTTTACTTATTCCGTAACAAATAATGCGTTAAAATGGTTCGTCAAATTATTTTTATTGTTTGCATCGGACAAAGTAGTCGTACAATTTTTAGAACGGGTCAAAACAGTTGCTGAAGCGCAAGACTAGCACCTAAAAAATAAACCGTAGAACTCCCCTTGAGGTGAGCTTCTACGGTTTATTTATTACTAAAAGTCTGAACCTGTAATTTCTTTTAACTTACCGTTTTCTTTAATCTTTTTAAGGCCTTCATTTAACTTATCTAAAAGCTCTTTGTTCCCCTTTTGAACCATGAAACCATAGTATTCTTTTTCGAAGGAATCATCTTTAATTACTTTGATTTTGTCATTTGGATGTGCCTTGATATATTCATAAACAACTGAATTATCTCCAATCGCCGCTTCTACGTTGCCATTCAGCATCTCTTGAATAGCAATTGGTTGATTTTCGAAAGCAAAAATGTTGGGACTAGATTCACCCTGTAGCTTTTTGGCAGCCATATGACCAGTAGCATTAATTTGTACAGAAATCTTTTTATCTTTTAATTCATCCAATGATTGGATCTTTGAATCTTCTTTCACCACGATTAATAATTGAGATTCGTAGTACGGCTCAGTAAAATCAAATGTTTCCTTACGCTCGTCCGTAATTGTAATCCCTGCACCACCAATATCTGTTTCACCATTTTTAATTGTTTGGAATACCGGCTCCCAACCAATACTTTCCCACTTCACTTCAAAATCCATTTCATCCGCGATTGCTTGTAACACATCCACATCAATCCCTACAATATTCCCTTTATCATCAAGAGATACGATAGGTGCAAATGTAGCCTCAGTACCTACCTTATAAACTTTTTTACTATCTCCATCACCTGATGATGTATTGTCTTTCGAGCCGCAACCCGCTAAAACTAGCGTGAAAGCTGCCATAATTGTAAGCAACACCATTAAATTTCTTTTCATAGCCCATCCCCCTAGTATGATATTTTTTCCATAATGCGTATTATTTTTCGCAATTCGGAAATGTAAGACTATTACGTAAATTATAGTGACAATATTCTCTTTAGACAATACTTTTTTGTATAAAAATAATCATTTCTTTATAAATAGTATTATTCAATCTCGTTTTTAGGATTAAAAGGAATAAATAGTTAACCAGAAGCTATAAAAAAAGAATCTCCCCTCGGAAATTCTTTTTTGCGCATCTAAATCTTTATCGTATTGGATGTTCAAAATTCCAATTTGTATAAATGGCAGCAGCCTGAACTGGATTTGAGGAGGTATCTTCTGTATAGCCGCCAATTAAATTACCTACTCTAAAAGTAGGCTCAAATAGCTGTTCCTCCTTAGGTGGTGCTGTCGGTCCATCTATTCCTATTTTGGTTTTATCTGTCACGACTACTTCCATACCGTTATCCAATGTAAAGCTCAGCCCATCTTCTCCTACTTCCGTAATGGTCCCTTCGATATTTACTAGCGCACTTGCCGCAGGAGCTGAATGGTCCGCAACAATTCTCTCCGTCAAATCAATTGGTGTATCATGATTTATATTTACCATAGCAAGGACAGCAATCACTGCACAGGCTACTAAGCTTCCAACACTAATTCTTACTTTTTTCATAAAGGACCTCTTTTCATATTTCATCATCTCTTCCTGCATCTTACGCTTAAATTCCTCAGAAGCATGAATCTGCTTCATCACATTCTTATAAGCATTCATCATACTTTGCTCCCCTCTTCTAGAATCGTTTTCAGCTTCATTCGTGCCCTTCTGAGCTTTGAGCCTACTGTATTGACGTTGATCTCTAATAAATCAGCAATTTCTGCCGTTGTATAGCCCTCGTAATAATGTAAATAAACAATGACTCTCTCTTCTGAAGGAAGCTCAAAAATTTCAGTAAGAACCATCTGCTCCTCTTTTGCAATAAAGGCCATTTCGTCTGTAATGGGTACCGTCTTCTTCACACGTGAGGACTTAAAATAATCCTTGCACTTATTAAATGTCACCTTTATGAGCCAAGCCTTTAAATGTGCTTCATGAGCAAAGGGCTTGTTCTGCCTCATCAGTGTCATATAAACCTCCTGCACAATGTCCTCCGCCTCAGCCATATTTTTGGTCTGTTGCACAGCAATTCGTATGAGGGTGTCACTATATGTTTGGACAATTTCTTGCACACTTAAGCCAGCAAACTTTATCATATTTTTCACCTAACCTCCTTCATGACATAATACGATTCAACTTTATTTATTCGTGCAACAGATACACTTTAGCTACATTTTAATAAAAAGAAGAAACCATTCATGAGACATACAAATGTATCCCCCTAATAAATTACTGAATAATAGCCATGCAAAAACCCGCAAACCGTAGATGATTTGCGGGTCCCTCTCTTCATTGCCATGCTCGATTGTTCCATTGCTTGAAAAATTCGTCCTCAGCCAAAATCGCTTCATAAATAGGGATAAAGAATTGTTTCAGAATCCCTGTCATCTCGAGTGTAGAAGTTAGCTCGATTGTAAAATGATGACGATCAAATAAGTCCACAATATACGCCTGCAATCTTCGTCCTTCAATAGTTTGCGTTTGTAGCAATTGTTGTACTTCATTTATTGTTTTTTCAGTCTTTTCTAATGCTGGGTACTGGTAAATTTCGATAAATTTTTGTGCCAGTACGAATTCTGTTGGATATGTATAAACCACCGCAGCCTTATTGTCTAGCAAGCTTGGAAAATTAATGGTCTTTGGTGTTATTCGCATGTTTTCTTTAAAAGTAATCCTAACTTCTATGTATACAGTCATTTTGCCCAATGTAGCTGGTATGCTTAGTTGAATATTGTCATTCGATACAGACGATTCGATCCGCTGTGCATCCCATTCAATGCCATCCGCTAGTGAGCAAATTTCTTTAAAGGCCTGTTTCACTATATCATGTTGATGAACGCTTGCTTGCGCAGTCAGCGTGACTTCTTTGGAAGGCTTCACCAATCCATTTGTTAAAGCAAATAATAATAGATCCCCATCTAGATAAAATTGATCTTCATAGGAGGATATGGATAGACGATAAAGCAGTCTTTCTTGGCAATAGCGTGATACTAGCTGATCCATATTGTCTTGCCGTATAGCCATTTCTTCTAATTGTGTCACGACATTCGTCGATAGTGTGTCGATATTTCCCATTGACATCCCTCACCTTTTTGATTTTTCTGATTTTTTTATGCAGAATTTAGATTTTTACTAAAATTCATGCTTTTATTATCACTTATTTATGGAAGAGAGTAAACGGTAATGTATACCAAAAAGGCCTGTCATGGTTGGACATGACTGGCCTTAAAATTAGACAAGGGGCAGCCTCGCTGTTGCGAAACTACCCCTTTAGTATTTATAGGTAACATTCTCGTAAATTGTAAAAGTCTCAACCCAATCGTCTGGGGAATATTATCTTGAAACCAGATTCGTTTCATCACCGCGGTAAAATTCCACTGTGTGCCTTCTAACTTAAGCAACGCAAACCCTACCATCTTTTGCGTCCTTGCAGCCCCAAAGCATGCGCCAGTGTGAATAAGTATCTACAAAAACAAAAAGCAGAATGCCAGATTACGGAAATATGCTACCTAAAATAGCACGTGTTCTATTATAGCACCTTATACTACAAATGTAAAGGTCTATAAAAAATTACCAAGGAATCTCCTTAGAGCATTTAATCTGATAGCCCTTTTCAGCTGTCCATTGGAGAAGTGTTTGCCAAAAGTTTTCACAGGCAGCTATGATTTGCTGAGGATTCGTTAGATTGCCTGTCATGACCATTTCAGCTAATGCTTTTAACCCATGTGGCTGATCATCTATCGCTAAAGCCTCAGGTAATACTTGTGCAGATGTTGTATAGCACTGCCTATGGTGTAATCCTACTATCATGGCACCTGTCATCGCTATTTTCATCGCCAGTATCGGCAAAAATGTAGTGGGACCCTGAACCGCTATGTTCCTTAATTTCCCCATGTATTCATACATTTCTTCTATAATGGTTTTGCAAATTGCTTCCTTAAATCGGGCATTCTCCACAGTGGCCGCTTTGTCTTTGAGTTCTAAAAAAAAGCCCGAAGGATCATAAAGTGGCTGTAAATCGAAAAACTTCCCATTTGTTAATGGCCAATCTTCCTGAACCGTTATTGCCTCTTCGATAATCACTTCTGCTTGATCGAAATTAACCTCTGCCTTCCAATCTCCTGCTGTCCATTCATAGCTATAGCTGTGCTCTAATTGATGACAGACACACTTAAGCTCAATGTCAGAAAACGGACCATCTGATTTTCTAGCCAACGAGCCATAAATACCAATTGCTCGAACATTTCCTCCATATTTTGCGAGAACTTGTTGCGCAATCGAATGGGCAATCTGCATGCGTTCATCACTTGTCTTTTTTCTTGGTCCAATCATTTACATCGCTCCTTTTATAAGTAAGATCGTTGTTATTGAACCAAGGTGGACCACGGGCTTAACGAGGAATTTTTGCTGGTAACATCATCAAAACCTCCTTTCATCACATTTCCTGCAATTTAATAGAGCATACAAAATCGATATGAAACGCTTCATGGCTTACAGATTGAATGTGACCCTCATATTTCATGTCATATAGTAAAATTATTGCATTATAAGCTTTCTGTAGTTCATTGCCCATTTTGGCTAGCACTTGATGTTTAAATTGCTGCGAATAGGAAAATTCATCACAAAGTAGTTGCTTAAGTTGGTTTGAAGCTGCTTCGTAAAATAGCGCTTCACAAAAATCCTCGTCGAAGGTTAAGCCGAAATCGTATTCAAATTGATTGTAGAACTCATCATAAAGTGCTTTAAACTCTTCCTCACAAGTACGGTGCTGATTTTCTGGTAAAAAAAGCTTTGCTAACTTTTGTGAAAAGGCTTCGTCCGTTTCATCTTCTCCCTGATAGACAGTGGCAAGATATGTATGTAACTGTTCTTCGCTTGTAAAATTACCAGCCCATATGGAAACATAGCCATTCTGTTCATCATCCATGACCTCATCCCTTTCTCGAATAAATCAATGCACCGCCTGAGCCCATTATTATTAAATGCTTGCCAGATGGCGAAAATCCACATTTAATCATGCCATCCAATCGCTGTAAATCAATAGCTGTCGCATTTTTTAAATAAGTATAATTAGTTGTATAAAGATAATCGAGTACTACTGTGGCACGTGGCCACCAAGGATAAATAACTTCAACCTGCCAGCCATCTGCTGTCATATGAATCCCATCCCCAGCTTCAAAGCCGAAAATAGAAATTTTCCCCTGAGGCAATTGAAACGTTAAACGGTCATCACTCATTCTGTCGTAGGTTTCATCCACGTCTCGTTCTCGATGAAGACGACGACCTGTTATAGGCTCAGTGACACTATAGCCAGAGCCACTAATTAGTACGATGTTTTCCTCATGATCCCAACCGCAAGCCAAAACACCATTGGCAGCAATGCTCGTTTCATACGCCCATGGAATAGGAGGTTTCGTGCAGATCAACGACTGTGCATTCGCCAGCAAGTCTAGCTCAAAGGGAGTTCGTTTATCATTGTTCACCATATTATTCCACCCTCCTCTTTTATTACCATATACTAAAAAAAGGCTTGTCTCAAGAACAAGCCTCTATACCTCTAACACACCATAATGAAATTTTGCAGTGATCCGTTCATGCTGCTGAAAGTCATAGGTCGCAAACCACTCTGAGCGAAAATGTGCCTTTAACACCACACGCTTTTTCGCTACACGCTTGGCTTCATAAACCCATTCATCGGTTAATGTGACATGCTCCCCTGCTAGCCGTAATGCCTGAAAATTATTGGCCTCTTCTATAACCTTCTCAAACATTGGGTCCATATAAACCACATCAAATGCGTTGTCTGGTAGGGTTTTTAAATAGCGAACAGCCTCAGACTGTATTACCTCGATGCGTCGCATACAGGCAGTTAACGGTAGCTCGGATGTATCATAGGCTTGCATCCCCTGTCTAACAATAAACGCTACATTTGGATTTGCTTCCAGTCCCACAACACGACCTGCTTCACCCACTGTATAAGCCGCTAACATGGCATCTGCCGCTAAACCTAACGTACAATCCAACACGGAATCCCCCAGTTGAAGCTGTGCCGCTTCCAAAAAAGGCTCTGCCTCACCACGGGCCACACGCTTTAATCGAAACGCCGCAGAATTGGGGTGAAAGAAAAACGGCTCCTGCGCCCCATAGGCATAATATTCGAAGCGATTCTTCCCAGCGACCATCACATGTGCCTGCAACTCCTGCGAAATTTTGCGAACAGAGCGCTTGTTCCGTGGCTCAAACGCAGCACCTAATTCTTGACACGCAAAAGCAGCGAGCGCCATCGATACATCGTCTGGTCTGCCCGCTGTCGTCACAATCGTTTTTAGTTCTCGCATGTTTGCTCTAACACGCCAGTTAAATGAGAGACAATCTGCTCCACAGGGAATCCCTCAATTTGTTCACGTGGGATAAAGTAAGCCAACTCCCCATCCTTTAAAATCGCCATAGATGGTGAGCTAGGTGGCACATCCTCAAAATAACCACGCATCGCCGCAGTCGCCTCTGGATCCTGCCCCGCAAACACCGTCACAAGATGATCTGGCTTCACCGCTGCAATTGCCTCACGCGCCGCTGGACGAGCAAGCCCTGCCGCACAACCACAAACCGAGTTAATCACCACTAACGATGTTCCCTTCGTCTCCGCCATAAATTCATTCACCG
The DNA here is from genome assembly GCF_039614735.1 of Lysinibacillus sp. BS3. Lineage (NCBI taxonomy): Bacteria > Bacillati > Bacillota > Bacilli > Caryophanales > Bacillaceae > Lysinibacillus > Lysinibacillus sp. BS3. Next base: position 654,171 of record NZ_CP154860.1, read on the forward strand.
CATCCGCAGTCGTGAGCTCCGTAAAACCAGCCTCCACAAGCTCCTCACGCATCGGCTTCACAACCTGCTTCATATATTCATCATAAGCGTTCATGCTTTTACCCTCTTTCCTATGTATTCGCAAACCTTATTATAGCAAGGTTTCGTGTGAATGTACAAAGACATGCTTTTTGCCTGATTTCGTAGGTTTTCGGGAGAAATGTGACTTTTTTGTGATTTTGGTGACTTTTTTGTGTAACGGATAGTGGTTTTATTCGGGGTCGTTACACACCTAAAAAATGGAACTAAATTGAATGTAACTGGATCATAGAGGAAAAATGACCAAGCTTAATAATAATTATATACCTGGTCGCTTCTATTTAATATTGATTTAAAGCACATTCAATTTCGGCTATCCAAGTTTTCCCGCCATAAACGACAAAAGTTGTTTCATTATCTTTCCTATCAAAAATCTTAATTCTCTGAGAGATAAGAAGATTTAAACCATTCTCGGCTCGATCTAAATCCTTTAAACTAATTTCCCAATATAAATTAGGATTAATGTTTAGAGCATGAGCACAAAAAATAAGGCGTTGATTGGTTAATAACAAGCGCCCTCCATCCGATTTAGTTGCACTATAATAAATGTTCGCCATTCCAGAGCGTATTGGTAGCTCATTCGTACCCATCTCAATTTCATGGAAAAAAATCTTTTTATAAGTTGGTTTAAATTCATTTAGATCATATTTAAATTGTTTCGAATCAGTGGTGATGATGTAACTCCCACAGTATTCACATGACTTATTGCTTGGGTTAAAAACTGCAGCACAGTTTGGACAATTCAAAGCTTTCACCATGCGTCATCTCTCCTATTATGGATTTATATAGAGTATACTTTGAAACCTAAAATATACCAAGAGTTTCTCAACAAAAAGAGTGGTTCTCTATAAAATAAAAACCACTTGATATATATACCATTTGATTTACAATTAAATAAAATTATAAAGGATGATGACATATGAAACTTACAGAAAAGGTAGAAGCAGTTATTAACGCTGCACAGGCTGCTAAAGATGGTGTTAGCGACATTAGCCGTATGGGATTAGGAGTAGCTGAAAAGCTTGATGAATACTATGATAATCACTTAGCAAAATAAAAAAAAACTTTTATAAATCACTTGATATATATCATGAGTATAGAAAGGAGGTTGACAAAGTGATTATGATAAGGTTCTAGCTTATCTAGTAGCTATCGCAACTGCTTAACTTACTAACAAGTTCCGCAAAAAACACTAGCGATATGAAGAATAAGCCAAAACAAAAGCGACGCCCTCTCGCAAAGGTAAACGTCGCTAAAAACTTACAGAAGGAGGTTAGCGCCTCCTTCCCTATAATCTTATCACATCCATTCAATTATGAAAAATATCGGATATGTGGCTGCTTTAGCATTTGCTTTGTATATCTTAACAGATATGGTCAATTGGAAAGAACCAAAGTTTTTTGATTACTCAATGATAGTCATTTATTCATTATGCTTAGTATTAGTGATTTTTAACATCGTTGTATATTTTAAAAAGAAAAGATACAGCTAAGGAACTTCATGTGATGAATATGATGAATAAACAAAAAGAACCAGGTACTCTATTTTATATGAGCGCCTGGTCTTTTTTGAGAAATTCTAATCGGAAAAATCCTTCTTTTCATTCTTATTCATTAAATATATTCCAGTGTCTGTTTGAATAACAAATTGATTTTTATATTTTAAAAACTCAAACGGTTTAGAATTCAGAGAGATATATTGTTCAATTTTCCCACTGTTTGGATTAAACGTTACAATTCGTTTATTTTCCATATCACAAATATATAATTTCTCATCGATATAAGAAATATATTCTGGGTAATTTAATCCTGTTAGCTCATTTTCACAATAAATTACATTGATTTCATTACTTATACCTTCAGACTTTCCTGGGAGTTCTTCATAAGGCATATAACGGTAGATTTTTTCTATTTCAAAACTCGGAAATTTATATTTTACAACAGAATTCAAAGTGGGAGATACGCCCCAGACTGCTTGTCCATCTGAACAAATTTTATACAATGTATCATAATAGTCAGAGGTTTCCAACAAAATATATTGAACAAGCTTATCATCCTCATTGAAGTGCAGTATGATATTATGAGGCCACAGAAGGCAAATCGTTTCATTTCTTATAGCACATGTCATAAAATTAGTAACATCAGAAAAAATATTGTGAGGTATGATATTAATATCATATTTATCCTCCCAATTTTCCCCAAATGTATTAATATAGTATTCACTAAGACTAATTAATTTTCTTTTTCCTTCTTCATTTATCCAACATTTCGCTATATTTTCGATGTATGAATAATTTGACTCCTCCAATTGACTAGATATATCATCCCATTTATCACCAAATTTACTTTCCACATACTCTTTTTTTGATATTTCCTTTAGATTTTCACCATTATATTGATAATAGTAAGTTTTATCCTCTTCTTCAGAAAAACTTACGAAAGATAGTGTATTTTCATTTTGTATAAGTGAATGTCCGTTCGAATGTAATTTTTTCATGAAATTTTTCATCCTCGCCTCTTAATCAATAATCAAATTAGCACCTGGTTTAGGCGTACTTACCGCACGAAAGAAAATATCAAAACTTTCTATTTGACCATCCTTACTCACAAAGCATCTTACCTCAGCTGGCTGGTTATTGATATTTGTCCAAATTTGATTATGCCCTTGTTTCAACTTTCCGTTGTCGTCATTTTTTGATATTATGTCAATCCCTCTGTCTACAATTTGCTGTCTATCTTTTCCTAATCTCAGTATACCTCCATCAAGATGCTTTTTTGAAAAAATATGAGCTTCTGTAGCTACAACATTTCTAGCAGTTTTTATTACCTTACCTGTTCTATTCATCGATGAAATATATTTCCCAGCTTGTAAAACCACTCTGAATATAGGACCTACCCAAAATTGTTGTACCGCTTCCTCACCATCACCAATTTTATCAATAGGAAGGGTATTATCTAATCCTTCGGGATATTCATAATTTTCATTGCCAGATCCTTCATTTATTTCTTGTGCAAAAGATATGCTTGGTAAAATCGTTGCGCATAATAAAAATGTAGATATTAGACTAATAATAAACTTTTTCAATATATTTACCCTCCATGAATTAATTGAATTTAATTTTCTGTTAATAAGCTGATTACTATAGTAAGCACACCCTCGAGTTATTATTATCCTATCATTGGAAACTTCCCCACTTCAATTGTTGAAACACGCCATTCTTCGGCGTAAAATTTACATTAAATTTACAATAACCGCCACATAACGCTATCAATCACGCCATATTTTGGCGGTATTTATGTAATAAGAAGGTCCAAAGTTACATTTATTTTAATTTCATCAGATTTTGTTTGACATTCTTATCTGATAGTATATTTTATTGTTTTTACAAAACCTTAACAATAATTACTATTAATTTCATTGTAATTTATTTGATTTTATGTTTGTGAAATAAAAAAGCCCATTACCAATTAAGGTAACAGGCCTTCGAATTACAAAAGAGTTAATATTATCTTTTTACTTCATACATTTTTGTTGTTTAACTTTCGTTGTTATAAACGAGTTTTAACCCTAAAAGATCGGCTAGCTCTTGTACTTGAAACGTGTGTCCTACCATCTATAATCACTGCTGGAATAGTTTTTGTATCACTAAGTATAACTTTCGCTTCTGTAATTTCAGCCCCTTTTACTTCCTCCAAGCCATTTAAAATGTCTAGCTTGAATTGTGCCTCGGAGATTCCCATACTCGCTAAATAAGAATACGGATCTCTATTGTTGTACCTTTTAAATTATCTGTATAATTCAGTTCTAATGCTGAACCTATCTGACGACAAAGGGCTATTACAAAAGGATCAAAAGAAGCGTTACCCACAACTTCTACTTCTAATCGGTCATCTTGAACATCAACTACAGCCGTCAATACTAATACGTCCTTTGGTACTTCGCATTCATAGCCAATATGTCGAGAAATAAGTTTATAATGGTCTTTAATCATTCGTCTTTTCTTCTCACGACTGTATTAACCTACGTTTTTAAGGTTTCTATACCTTTACGATTTGCTTCTTTAAATTCATCTAAAATCTTTGCCCATTTCTCCCAAGGAGATGCAAGGGCGTTTAAATGAAATCCACGTTTCTTTGCTTCAATATTTCGAGCAATCTTTTTCCCCAGATGTGATTTCCATTTAACTTCTGTATATAGATATTAAATAGTAAATATACGAGAATATTAGAAGTTAAAGGTACCTATTGCATCTCCCTACTCAATCGCTATTTGGCGAAAAAGAAAATAACCGCAATCACGTCTATCGAATTACAAGGATAGCTCAATCATCTATTTGATAATGGAACAGCCTATAATACGCTACGCGGTACTCATAATACAGCCAAAATGTTATTTGCCTATGCCAAAGAATCTGGATTGATTGAAATGAACCCTGTGGAAGCTAATTTTGTGCCGAAGAAGAAAATGACGTTAGAGGAAGCAAGCAGTGAGGACACAGCGAAGCTTTAACCAATGAACTGAAGGAATTTTTAAGTTACGTGGACAAACATCATAATATCATATATCGCACGCTAATCTACGCAATCGCTTTTACAGGAATGCGACCAGGCGAAGCTGTTGCCTTAAAGTATGAGGATGTGGACTTGGAGAAGAAGGTCATACACATCAACAAAACGGTGTATGCAAAGAAAAGTATAAGGGGTTACTTCGAGCTCACTCCACCCAAAACTGCAGGCAGCATCCGCTCCGTCGATATTGATGATATTGTAGTGGAGAAATTAAAGCAGCTTTACAAATGGCGCGAGTATCGAGAATGGGCTAAGTCCGACTTTGTTTTCGGCGATAAGGAGGGCATCCCCCCTATCGTCAAAATGCTCAACCAAACCGTCCGGCGCATCGGTGCACTCACCGACATCAACAAACAATTCCGCACCTACATCCTCCGGCATACACATATTAGTCTGTTGGCAGAGGCTGGGGTGGATTTGAACTTTATTATGAATCGGGTTGGACATAAGAATTCTGATCAACAACGAAGATTTATTTGCATGTTACATCTGGGATGCGCATGGCCGCTACTGAGAGGATGCATGATAAGTTTACTGAGTTGTTGGAAGTGTGAAGATAAAAATGGGGATACTAATTTCTTAAAGAGTATCTCCACATTTAAATTATTATGGTTTATTTATCTTTATTAGTGATAAATGATAAGAAATCAAATATATTATGTTTTTTAACAATTTTCTCTTCAACTATTTTAAGATATTTATGAATATAGATTTGAAATTTAATGCTATTTAAAATACATTTGCTAAATTTGTAAACTAAAAACTCATCGTTTTTTGAAAAATAAAACGTATCAAAGGATTCTTTTGTAATAAAAATACTTTGCAGTATTTCTGAAATTTCATTTTCATCCATTTGTTTAGAAAATTCTCTTTCTAAATCATAACAAACCTTATGACTAATCCCGAAAGTAAATAGTTCCAAATTGGAATTTTCGACTTTAAAATTATTGATTGCTTTTGCCAATAATGAAATTTCATCAATATCAAGTAAATTTTCTAAATAAAAAGCTTTTTTATGTATTCTATTTTCAATAAAATCCTTCTGATTATTAATAATATATCCTATATTTTGGTTAGCAGTACGTAACGCCCTATAAAATAACCCTTTATGTTTAAAATGAAATTCAATTTGCGTTTTTAAATTATCTTTATGAACAGCTTTTTTTGTAGTTCTTATTAATCCAGATGGGCTTAAAAAATAAAATGCTAGAACAATTATTAAAATTACTATTAGTGGTGAGGCTAAACTTATCCAAGTTTTCAACTCTTTGAATGTTGGTAAATTAATATTAAATATGTAACTAACTATCGGTATTTCATAAAATAATTGTAATATACATAATACTATTAATACGTTAAAAATATTAATAGGTAAGAACTTAATTAAATAAAATTTATAGTATTCTACATTTCCATTTATAAAGTATGTAGTTTCTTCATTTGTGTAATTCTTTACCTCTTTAGATGGGAAACCTTGAATAAATTTATTAAGTATATTTAATAAAAAAAGTTCTATTTTTATAGTTCTAATGAGATTTTTTAATTGTCTATTATTTAAGTAGTTCAGTTGTTTTCGATTTAAAAATTCTTTTAATTTATTTTGTACCTTTAGCATAACAACACTAATTTTTTTCAAAATAAGCAACATTATACCAACTGTTGCTAAATACATAATAATTCCATTTACAAGTATCATATTCTATCTCACTCGCTTCTTAAAGTGTTTAAATTAATTAGTAAAACCCATTTATTACATATATTATACTTTATTTTTAATGTTGCTCTAAATTTTTTTTAGACCTAAACTTTATTCAAAAAGAACTTAAGAATAAATGTTTACTTTCCGTGACTTTTTCTAAAAAACCAACCTCAAAAAACCCCTATAAACGTTGATATATCAAGACATAGAAAAAGCATGAACGCATACATTCATCATAAGCGTTCATGCTTTTACCCTCTTTCATATGTATTCGCAAAGAGGTTTTGTGTGAATGTACAAAGACATGCTTTTCGCCTGATTTCTTGGGTTTTTGGGGGGAATGTGACTTCGTGATTGCACAATTAGAACAATCAAAGCTTTCATTATGTTTCATCGCTTCTAGTATGTATTCATATAAAGTAATATTTAATTACTAAATATACCAATAATACAAAAGGAAAAAGCCCAGGCTCAAAATTATTGAATACCTGGGTTTATCACAAAATTATTTACTTCTGGACTTACTTATATTTCTTACATAATCCATTATGAGAAATACAACCATAGTGATAATACCGTACATTATCGTCTCTTTACTATCAAAATAGTAGTCCTCTTTATTATAAATAAACTTAGAAATGTTTATAATTATCGCACCGACTATAAAATAAATTAGAAAGTTCCTGATTAATTTCATATTTTATTTTTCCTTATTCACAATTAGAACTTCCTGGGAATAGTTTGTTCATCTTAGTAGAACAGCTTACTGAGATAACACTAAGATTTATTACTAAACCTGGAAGTGTTGCACCTGCAACTTTTTTAGGAAACTCTTTTAAAATTAATTTTGCAGCTTGTTTGAAATTAGATGCTCTAATTGCATCAACAATAATCGTTAATGATGTAGCAATACCAAAATAACTCGATAAACCTTCTTTAATACATTCATTTTCTGCTGCTCTAAATTCCATTGTTTCTCTTTTACCATGCCATTCACAAGCTACTGCAAATAGTGTAATTTGTGGTTCAGAAATTATATTAACGTCTTCAGAAGAAATTAGTAGGTTTTCTACTTCTAATCCCTCAATGATCGCCTCTTTCATAGAATTACCTTTTAATTCTGTCTCTATTATTTCTCTATCATAACCTACAATAACTTCTTTATTATTTTTTAAAACTGCTTTGTCAAAAATCAATTCAAGTGCTTCTGCTAAATCATTTTCTAATTTTTGTTCTTGATTCATACTTTCAACAGTACTAATTGCATACGAACTAGAGACCCCTGAAAAAAGTAACGTCATTGTGATCATTAAAATAGTCATTAATTTAAATTTTCTCATGAAATAAACTCCTATTGTAATCTATTTAGTAATAGTTGTTGAATTACTATAGTAAATATCCCTCGAGGTAATTTTATCCTAACATTCTTAACTTTTCTAAATCAACACTCAATCAACGCCATTTTTTTGGCGTTTATTATGTATATTTTGGCGTAATTTATAAATAAAAAACAAATCACGCCAAATCACGTCACTTATCCTTCCTTATTATTGGCGTACAAGTTATTACTTGTACATCTAAAGTAATATTTACTGTGAATTTTCTTCAAAAACCCTTGAAAACATTTTAAAGTTAGTTAGGTAAAACCATTCACATAATTGTCAAAATGAACAACTCTAAGTAGACAGGACTCAAGCCGTTCAAACGTTTCTGCTAACGGTATGCTTATAATATTTACATAAGTCATGCTTTTGCACCAAAATGCTTCAATCGGTTCGTATCAATACATCGACTAACACGCGACATGCTTTGTATCATATTGGCTTTGTTTTGATTCGCTTAATTTACTTGGAGGTTCACTATATATGAATGGCTGCTCGCCAAGCTGTGATGATTTTATTGCCGACTTTATGCTGAAAAAAGAGGGAATGATTAGTCAATGCCTCTTTTGAACGACACTATAAAAGGACACGTCCATAGACGCATCCTTTAGCTTGTAAAATTAGTTCTATTGGAAATTAAAAATCCATGTCATCGACCCAGTATTATTGTTAATATCTGTGTAATCAAATGTTATCTGAGCTTCTCCTGTACCAATCTTCTGCACATTTAAAAAAACATGTCCAGAAGGATTTGGACCCGTAATCGTTGCAGTGGCAATATTGTCATCATTACTTCTCGGATTACTGAAAGTGACATTTGAATTGTTTTCCCCTGTTATGGCAACCGTCAAATTCACATTAGTTGACATGGAATAAGGTTCACCAAATGTCCCACCATCAACATATGGTGGTGAAATATTAACTCTTGGTGTATCTGGAATTGTCACCGTTACGGGTGCTGACTTGTAAGCTACTACTCTAGTGTTATTATCTACTATTTTATAGTTTACCGTTACATCACCAGCTGTAGCACCTCTTATAGCCCCTGTACTTTGCTGAATTGTTGCAGCTCCTGTACCATTTGTTACAGTCCAGATGATGGATTGTCCGACTCCTGGAGGCGTAAAATTAGTTGCTGCTGAGCCCCAGCCAATAACTGAATAAGGTGCTGGCACCATGGGTATTGCTGCTACTGCTGCTTGTGGATGAACTGTCACAGTTGTCGTACCTTTTTCAATTACTACGCCATTAGCATCCATTCCTACATACGTAATAACTGAGCTACCTGCACTTATAGCTGTTACTTGGCCAGTTGTAGCATTCACTATCGCTACACTTGTTGGTTCAGCTACAAAACTTTTGTTTGTTGCTGTTGCAGATAAACCTGCTCCTACTGAAGCTGTTATTACTTCATCCATTTGCAGTACTTGCGAATATGTTGGGCTTTTTGCTGTTGCCTCATCATATACAGTGAGACTCACAGAATTCATTTTACCATTACTACTTGTATACGAAATGGTTGTGTTGCCTGGTGTGTGAGCAGTAATTTCACCTGTACTAGAATGAACTGTTGCAACACCTGTATTGCTTGATGACCACGTTATTGTGCCTGATTCGGTTGTTTCTGCTGTTCTACTAGTAGTTTCTCCCAGTTGTAAAACAGATGATGACGTTCCTACGCCAGTAATCGCTGCACCATTGCTATGGGTCACTGTGAAAGTAACTGAAGCCGTTTTTAGTCCATCTACCGTTGTTGATGTTATGGTCACAGTCCCTATACCAGTCGCTATTACTTTCCCCTGCCCGTTAACAGTTGCAACGTTCAGATCTGAGGAAGTCCATCTCACAAGTTTATTTGTCGCATTTGCGGGTACAACATTTACTGTTAATGTCTTTGTTTCACCAATTTTAAGATTTTCTATCACCTCATTCAATGTAATCCCGACTACAGGAATTACAATTGGTGTTGGTGATGGAACTGAGTCTGAGTCTGAGTTTGGTTCTGGTTTTGGTTCTGGCTTTGGTACTGGTTTTGGTTCTAGTTTTGGATCTGGCTTTGGTTCTGGTTTTGGTTCTGGTTTTGGTTCTGGTTTTGGTTCTGGTGTTACTTTATCAATCTGCTTTAAAAATCGAGAAGCAACAAGGGCAACTTGTTGTCTTTCAGCAATTCCTTGTGGATTGAAACGATTTAATGTATCGCCTGTCATTAGGTTTGATGCTACTGCAAAACCTACCGCATCCCTTGCCCAAGCAGAAATTTTATGCTGGTCAGCAAAAGTAAGTTGTTCGCCAAGGCCATTAGTTTCACCACCTAATGCTCTAGCAAATAGAGTGGCCATTTCTTGACGTGTTAAACCTGAGCCAACGCCGAACTTCCCATCACCTATCCCATTTATTAATCCGGCTTTAACTGCTGCTTCGATAGCTGGATAAGCATAATGAGTTGTTGGAATATCTGTAAATGTTGGAGTACTTGGAGAGTTAGTTAGATTCAAATTCAGTGCTTTCGCTAAAATTATAGCAAAATCTTGTCTTGTAATTGCTGATGTTGGTCTAAATTCACCATCTGGATAACCATTTATAATGCCTTTTTCAACTAACTCGTTGACAGCATTTTTTGCATAGGAATTCTCAATATCAGGGAAATCAACTGCAGCAAAGGTGACTGTATTTATTGAAAGAAATGAAACGACAAAGCTTAATAAAAATACTATGCTAATAATAATATTTTTCAAAATAACACTCCTTAGTTTAGTTTGGAATAAGTATCTTTCATCTTCACTTTTTAATTTTTATAGCCATTTAATGTCGTTTCTATTAACAAACGTTAATAGTACTGTTAATTGTTTAATTATTAACAGCTTAGAATTATTCTTTGCTTGTACAGCGACTTCTCACTTTACTTAGAGCCCTATTTTACATCACAAATTACTTGTTAAATTGTATCCCTCCTATCAACAAACTCATCTAGTTTTAATAGGGTCTTCCACAATAAATATTCTTTACCTATTACTTTTTTTCCTTCTGTAATTCAAACCATCCGTTCAATATATATTGATATTGCAAATTTTTCATATACAATATATGCTTCTTCGGCAGTGGTAGTTATGATAGTTTATATCCAACTGACTTAATACTGTGTTCTTGATAGTATTTCTCCACGTTTTTCAAAGCTTACTGGTGCCATCATCTGGTCTGATTAAACCCGAAAATCAATTACTAAAAAAAGTAAATATACTAAATCTTTTCAAGTTCAGTACGATAACAACTATGGAACTAAAAATGTGATTAGGAAGGTGATAATTTATCATGATGACGACCAATTTCTCTACTATGCAATATTTAATGTCACGAAAGTCCTCGTCTAAGTATTATGGGTTGACACGACAAATGAGCAAGGAAGTTAAAGCTACATCAAAAGAGAATCAAGAAAAAATAAATAATGTAAATAAAATTCTTGAAGAAAGTAAAACTTCTAAACTATCTAGCAAACAAATTGAAACGTTAAAAAGCGCAGTAAAGCAAGGGTTATTAGGATCTAGTTCTAATCATTTAAGCCCATTAGGTATGTATAACTATAAAAAATCAATCTCAAGTTCGAATTCAAACTTACATTCAACTTTGAGAGCTTATCGAAATTCTATCTAGTTTTTAAACACCCTTTAACCTATTAGAGGGTGTTTTGTCTTGTAAGACAGGTTTCATATCACGGTATTCAATTAACCAAAGTCGAACATATGTATGCTTTTAAATCCTTATCCCCTTTTAAACGTCCACTATATAAAAAGGATCACTTTCCTATCAGTGACCCTTTCAACGATTATTTAAAATTCTGTGGTTTTACCACTTTAAATGAAGCAACTTCCCCGCAGTTTTTACAAAAAGTCATTTGGAGTGGTGACCCTACCGCCATAATTGCGCCAATAGGTCGTATATTGCCTTGGCTTGTAGTACCACCCACCTGTCCAATCGTAAAGGTATCCTGCCCACAAGCCTTGCAAACTAATTTTTCATTCTCCATCATTTCACCTCATTTTATGTAATTTATGTAAATTATAACATATAAATATCTGGTATGAGCGATGAGCGGGTCTGACCCATCAAATCTATAAAATATCTAGGAACATAATGAAGAAAATATTCTTATTATTCATTTTGTTATTGCTTGTAGGGTGTAATGAAACAGTTAAAACGGAGGAAAAAACATTTGCATTTCCTGATGAAATCCTAAAAATAATAATGATGGGACAAGGGGCAAATCGTGAGGTAAAGACGAACATTTGAACATGACATCGACAGAAAAAAATGCCATGCAAATTTTAACTGAATCCCATCCAGATGAAGGGCCATTATATACTTTGGAAGTGATTTATGAAAATGTCTGGAAGGAATTGATCGATGTATGGTATTACGAAAATTAACAGTGGCTGCTTCCTTTATATCAAGACAAAGCTCTGAACGGACACATAGATTGAAAATACAGATACCCCCATTAGGAACCAACCATAAACTGTTCGCTGTTTTTGAAATTCTTGAATACCTAAAGTGAACATGAAAAAGCCTAAGAACAATATCATGAGGTAATTCAATTGGAAATCACGTGTGATTAGTCCGTAAACTGCGAGAGATATGCCTGTGATGGAAAAAATAATTTTTAAACAATTTAACATAATTCTCCACCTCCCCTTTTAGTTTATCATACACTAAATAAAGGATATAGCTAACTAGAAAGACATTGGCATAACTATATTTCCATAGAAAAAGGCATATGCTCATCCGCAAATCGGACATATGCCTTTATTTCTTAAACTCTTAACGATCCACGGAAGCCTCTTGCTGCGTAGTAGGATTCTGCTCCATTGTGGTACATAAAGACCATGTCATAGCGACGATCGCAGAAGATAGCTCCGCCTAGTTTTCGAATGTTGTCAGGTGTTTGTACCCAGCTTGATGTTTTTAAATCGAACTTGCCAAGCTCCTGTAGTTGGCGATATTGCTCCTCTGTTAACAGCTCAATACCCATTTCCTTGGCTACGTCCATAGCCGTATTTTCAGGCTTGTGATTTTTTCTAGATTCCCATGCTTCGCGGTCATAACATAAACTTCTGCGACCTTTAGGACTTTCCGCAGAACAATCATAGAAAATGAACTCGTCCGTGTTTGCATCATAGCCTATTACATCTGGTTCACCGCCTGTTGCTTCCATTTCGTAGAGCGACCATAGTTTCTCCCTATTAGCCTCTAGCCTAGCTTGGACATTTGCCCAGTCAAGCCCTTCATGACGAGATGTATTTTTCTCGAAGCGAACTTGCAAAGTATTGATTAGTTCCTCGGTTTGCTCTTGTGATAATTCCTTCGTTGACATTGTTGTCTTCCCCCTCACTTATTTAAATGACAAGCCTTCTTCTTTCAATGATGATTTCATAATCGGTAAGGAGGCTGGTCCAATACCATGCAATTTTAAGATTTCCTTTTCCGTATACATAGATAGTTTTTCCAACGTATCAATACCTGCGTGTACTAATGCATTTCTTGCAGGTGAACTCAATTTGGAAAGGAAGCCACTGCTAGGTTTATTTTCCTGATCACAGGTAGGGCAGCTTGGACAATCTGTGCTTTTGTAAAATGGATGTCCTTTTTCACAAACTTTTAACCTTTTTTCTGCCAACCTCATCCCTCCAAAGCCTTTACTTTTGTCCATTTTACCATATTTCTTCAAAGGGATTGAAAAGGGACACTTTAATTTTTCATCAATTCACGCTCTATTGAAGTTGGTGCTACATTTACTGATTTAACAACTTCTATAGTTAACTTTAGCCAAATTCAATTACTCATCAAAAAATCTGTTACTTGAACAAAATGAGCGGTGATTTTTTTATTGGAAATCTATACTGCAAGGGAGTAGCATCCTTGGATTTTAAATCATTGGTAAAGGAATATCTTGATATGATACAAGCAAGAGCTGAACGAGAAGTATTCCCTAATACGATAAGAACATACTGCTACAACTTATGGTATTTCATTGTGTATTTGAAGATAAAAGGGTTGGATATTTTGGATCTAGACGGTAAACCTGATGTTCTTACTAACTTCAAATTGTGGCTCAAGAACCCATATAGATTTCATGGAAATGAGGAGAGGTTAGATTACGAATATGTTAAAGATGACCTTAAAGTTTCTACTGTCAATGCCATCATAGATAGGGTAAGTTCTTTATTTCTTTGGCTTAAAGCTAGTGGAAGGATTAAAGAGAATCCGGTTGTGTATCGTAATGTCATGTTTACAAATGCGATGAGAGATAAAGATATATTATTTCCTACTCAGAGAAGCAAGTTGAAATAAGTTCGAGCAACACCTCTCGTAAATACTTGTTTTAAGATAAATAAGAAGAATCCATTTTGAAAGAGATTGTTCAAAATGGACTCTTCTTTAGCAGTTTTAAGTTTGTTTTTTATAAAAAGCTTGTTCATTTTCATCCTCTGTTACTCGACAATCGGGCCCGAATGTCAAATAACTTAACTCTAATTAAATCATTTTAAGTAAGTTCTAAAAGCACATTCTCTATTTCTTTATTGAAGGTAGATTCTTTCCAAAGTGTAACAGCCTCTTTCTCTTGATACTTTTCAATTAAGATTTGAATCACATTGTATCCAATAAAATACCCTAAACGTGTGAAACCAAAGTTGGAACCTCCATTAATTGAAAACCATTCATGGATAATTTCAGGTTGTGTACGTTTGTTCATATCTCCCAAAAAACTAGTGATAATATCTTTTTTGTTATCTTCTGCAAATCTTAACCATTCTTCTCCAGTATCATCGTATAAAAAATAGACCGATTTATCAGCATCAGCAACTTGTTCTGAAAAATACGTTGCACAACCTTCCTGAAACAGCGCTGTAAAGGGATGAAACCACTGAACTTTAGACCAATCCATACCCTCCTGATCTGATAAAATATTATGAAGCGTATGACCAAATTCATGAGCAATAATTACTTTTAAATGCTTATCATTAGAAGAGAGCTTTTCTAAACAAAAAGTCACTTCAGGAATAATTTGACGATGTGTAAATGCATTTGACCCATATGCTCCAACAATAATATGTACATCTTTAGTGAACTCGACATTATATTTTTGTCTGTAAGTTAACACAACTTGTTGAATTAGACTTTCGATTTTTCCACTCGATTCCTTTATCTCACTCATTTTGGAAGGATATTTTTGAATGGCGTTTTTAATCTTCTCATCTGCATTTTTACAATGATACAGAAAATATTCCTTGAAGTGTTGGGAGAACTTTTCATGGTAGTGTTTTAAGAACCGCTCCGAAGGCTTGTAGTTTAATAAAAAATATGGAACTGTATTATAAATGTTCATAATTACCGTCCTCCATTATATAACAATTCTCTTCATTAATTTGAACTATACTTTTAAATTTCTCCAAATAATCTTTAGTTCCTGCTTATTTCATACAGTTTTTTCATCAAAAATTTATTATAACTAATCGAACTTAATTATTATCAATCTTTATTAAAAGGCCACAAAAAAAGCCTGTATCCATAATTACTTGGTAATTGAAGATACAGGCTTTATCTTTAAAAAATAATAGTGATGTATTGATTTGATAATACATTGTTCAATATTATATACCAATACACTATCTTCCTTATTCTAACTACCATTTTTAGGTATAATGTTTACAAATAGCTGTCTCTCTTATTTTACTTGAATAATTCCGTTTGGAACAAGCCTACATAGAACGGGTTTAGCTACACCGCACTAGCCCTTCTTACGCACTTATCATTTCCTTCTAATTTTCTGCATTTTAGCAAATACATAACCTGATAATCCAAATGACGCACTAATAACATAGAAAGGTCTCGTAAATTCCGTTATTTATATTTATTTAAAATTTCTGCGGGAATATGACAATAATCATTTGGACATCTGGTTAATCTATCTTGATGTTCCTCTGCACTTCTGACATAGTTTGTAAGGGGCAACACTTCAACCATTATAAACTCGTAATCATTTCGCTCTCTAAGAAATGCCTTCGCCTCTTTTAAATGCTCAGGAATTTCACTATATACGCCTGTTCTATATTTTTCGCCAACATCCTGTCCTTGTCTATTCAAACTGTAAGGATCAATGATTTCGAATAAATAGCCCATTAAATCCCTAATGGTTACAACTGTGGGATCAAACTCTGTTTTTACACATTCAGCGTACCCGTCATAATCGCCCTCAAGCGTAAGGCTTGTTCCATTCGCTCTTCCTGCTTCTGTAAACGTAACTCCTGGTAGTGTTTTTATAAAAGCTTGTACGCCCCATAAACATCCACCAGCCAAATATACTACTTCCATCTTGCCCCTCCTTTTTTGTCTAAATACAGATCAATTTTATTATGAACCTATTCATAAATGAAGGCACTCATCACATTCTTTACTAATGGCTAAAAATTATTAAACCTTAGATAAACGTAATGAATCGAGTATACCAAAATGATTTTTTAACAATTTGCGCAGTAGAAGTATCAGTATAAAAGATGTAACTACTTTTTAACATGTATTACTTTGTAGCCAATATATAAGATGAAAAACCAAACTGGTGCCACATATAGGGCAACACGCATATCTGGAATAAACGCCATTAACACAATAACCATTAATAAAAATACAATAGCAATATACGTAGAAAGTGGGTAAAGCGGAATTTTGAATTTCAGCTTGGCTACTTCCTCTTTCGTTTTTGACTTCCTAAATTTCAACTGTGCTAATAAAATAATCATCCAGCTTGTAATAACTGCAACCGTCGCAACTGCAGAAATATAGATGAACACTTTTTCAGGTACTACATAGTTTAAGACAACCGCGATTAATAACACAGCTGACGAAAATAATATCCCTCGACTCGGACTACCGTTTTTGCTTACTGTTTTAAAATATTCTGGACCATTTTTTTGTACCGATAAGTTGTGTAGCATACGTCCTGAACCATATAAGCCACTATTAAAGGCAGACATTGCAGCTGTAATGACGACAAAGTTAATAATGTGAGCCGCAGCAGGGATACCGACGTAATCGAAAATTTGAACGAACGGGCTACCTTCTGAGCCAACTTTGTTCCAAGGATAAATAACCATCATAACGCCTAGCGCCCCAATATAGAAAATTAAAATACGCCAAACGATGTTGTTAATCGCTGATGGAATGGACTTGCTAGGATTTTTTGCTTCTCCTGCAGAAATACCCACTAATTCAACCCCACCGAATGAGAACATAACTAATACGAGTGACATTAAAATACCATGGAAACCATTTGGCATGAAGCCACCATGTGCCCATAAATTATCAAAGCCAATTGCTTCACCGTGATTGCCGACACCGAAGAAAATAATGGCTAATCCTAGAACGATCATCCCGATAATTGCCACAACTTTAATCATCGCAAACCAGAATTCGAATTCTCCATATGCTTTTACATTTGCTAAGTTTACAAGCGTCATCATCACAAGTACGACAAGGGCAGTTACCCATTGTGGAATATCTGGAAACCAGTAGTTAATATATACACCGACAACTGTTAGTTCTGCCATGCCCACGACAATCCACATGAACCAATATGTCCATCCAGATAAGAAGCCAGCAAAGCGCCCTAAATATTTATTTGCGTACATACTGAATGAGCCTGATACAGGTTCTGCTACTGCCATTTCGCCTAATGCACGCATAATGGTGAAAATAACTAACCCGCCAATTAAATAAGCTAGTAAAATAGATGGTCCCGCCATTTGAATGGTTGAACTAGAGCCATAAAATAAACCGACTCCAATGGACCCGCCTAGTGCAATTAATTGCATGTGACGCGTACTTAATTCCCGCTTTAGTTGTGAATCTTGATGATTATCTTTCATAATGCTTACTCCTCATACGTTTAGATTTTCAAATACTTGCTCAAAAAAGGAATAAAAAAAACGCCCTTTTGGATTAACCAAAAGGACGATTCAACTCGTGTTACCACCTTTAATTTATAAGCAATTCACATTACTTACCTTAAGAAGTACGGTCATTTGACGATACTCTCGCACATGATTACGGGTGCTTACCGGCGTAGCCTACTTAGAATAATCCTTTCGGTACACAGCTCCAAGATGAATTCTCAATCGTTTTACATGCACCTCTCATCGACCGGTAACTTTCTGTTCGTAAAAATAATTGATACTACTTCTTTTCATAGCCTTTGTTCTATACAAATATTTTTGAATTGTTTTTCATTTTACAGAAAAAAAATAGTTTGTCAATATAATTTTCAAAAATTCTTCATAAACCGCATAAATTACATATGACAATTCTATAGGCGGTTTAGTCCAGCTAATTTTTCCTGGTGCTATAACTCTGTGTTATTCTTTCCCACTAAACTCCCATATATTTAAACCCTCGGAAGCTTCTGGTGCTTCAAAAAATTTAGTAACTTCAATAAACGTCGCTTCCGTGTCAAAAGCTGCTCTTTCGGGTTGTTCGTTACGCCTTTGCGCAATTTGACGCAAGCATTGCTGGTTATTTAAATTAAGGTAGATTAGTTGATGGTTTGCATTGACGTCTGACGCTATATCCAAAAACCACTTTCGCTGTTTTTGAGTGTTACCTGGAAAATCCATTACTACATGCGTACCAACACTCAAAATGTTTTGGACATGCTTTTTCACCATCGGCTTGAGCTGTGCTGATAATTTTAGATAGTCCTCAAATGATGTGATCTGATTGGGATAAAGAGAGGAAAGCCATTCATCCTCAGATAAAAGTACCGCATTTTTTTCTTTAGCCAATTGTTTTGATTTTGTTGATTTTCCTGCTCCCATTTTTCCACAGAAAAAGTATAGAGTCCCCACTTGTTTCATGTTTTTCTTCCCCCGAGCTTTTTTTATTGGTTTTAGTTGTTACCCTACCCTTGTAAAACTATAATTTTTGGAACAACAAAAACGGATTCTACAAGCAAAATCCGTTCTTCGTCATTTCTTATAGTAACTCTAACACAATATTTGAGAATACATTAGCTGATATGTTATTGCTAAGATCCTATTCCAAGTGTTTTGGCGTCATCAAAAGCGTTCCATCGTTAAATCAGTATTTACTGAAACAGCAGCTTTATTACCTTTAGCAGCTGAAATCATTAAAGTGGATGGTTTAGATCTTTCGGTTTCCCCTGCAATATATACATTTTTTTGAGTTGTTCTACCAACACCATCTGTTATGACTTTTCCATCTTCATCAATATCACAGCCAAGCTTCTCAGCAAACTGATTGGGGCGATAATAAGATGGGGCCACAAATCCACCAGACCTTATAATGGTTGCTCCTGATTCAAACTCTATTTTTTGCAAGTACCCATCATTACCTATGAGGTCTTTTATCTTTTCTGATATTATTTTGATATTGTGTTTTTGTAACTCCATTTTACCTTCTTTAGATAAGTGAGCTCCATTCGTTAAGACAACCAAATCCTGTGACCAATTATAAATCAACTTAGTCAAATGCAGTACATGCTCTTCTTTTTCTGCCATCACCACTAATGGCTTATCCTTTTGCTCCCAACCATCACAATACGGACAACTAAATAGACTTTTCCCATAAAACTTTCTTATACTTGGTATAGTAAATATTTCTTGAACACCGGTGGCGAGTATTATTTTTTCTGAAACTAATTCCTGACTAGTAGATGTTTTGACAGTAAATCGCTCATTACCTATATCCTTTATAATTTCAGTAACTGTCGCATTAAGATAGGAGACGGACGGGTAATTCACCAACTCTTTTAAAGCTATTTCTTTAAATGCTTGTGGTTTTATTCCATCACGCGTAATAAATCCATGTGACGCCTGTGTCACTCTATTCCTATTTGTCCCATCATCCATTAATGCAATATTTCTCCTAGCTCTTCCTAAAGTTAAGCCAGCACTTAACCCAGAAGGACCTCCGCCTATAATGATACAATCAAGAACAGTCATTTTTACCTCCACAATAATTTGCTTTCTTTTGAATTGTAATTTGCATTCGAGAACTACATTATTTCCTACATCATGGATTTCCATTCTTTACACACTAAAAAATAACGCGGAGTTTTTGTTTATTTCGTATTAAAAAAGACGCATTCCTTTTTAAAGAAATGCGCACAATTGTGGAAGATTTTTTTAAGATAAATTTGATAATAGTTGTTCAATAGCTTCTGAGTCTTTCGGGTATGCATGAATAAATTTTGAAATTTCATTGCTATCCTACCAAGCAATTTCTTCATCTAAGTCTTGATATTGAATGTCTCCACCAGTTAGTTCACATAAAAAATATTGCGTTGTTAGTTTATATTATTTGATAATTTGAGTGTTTTTTCTTATTGCAAAATCTCGCCCGATTGTTAAATAACGTTCAACTCCTGTTTCTTGTTATTGTAAACATTTTAAATGATAAAACAATTAACTAGACTGTGTGGCGTCTACGGCTATGTAAGTATTGCTATAAAGAAGCATATGAATTCTCTTTACATTCCATAGTTTCTTAAATTCATTAATTGGAACTTTTCGATTATAGCGATTGTGTACATCATCACAATTCACCAGTTTCTTTATTGATTCTGAAAGGTAAATATATTCCTTGTCATAGCCTACTACTGGGACAAAATGCAGATAGTTACGATCCTTTTGTGTTTTAATAAAAACAATCACGGGAGTTCCTTTACTAACTTCATACTTTAATGTACTTACATTTCCTTTATGATATTTTGTTTTAAAACCCTTTTTTCTTAACACCGTTCGGATTCCCTTTGGATATACAGTACCAACCCTAGTTTTACTAGGAAAATGCGTATATAACCCTTCACCATCATCTTCCATGCCAAAATGACGTAATAGATATGCTGTTGAAAATGCTGCACATTCGTTATTCTTTTGAAAATCTATTCGATTGTTTTGTTGAATAAGATAGTTAGCTGGAAAATCTCTTCTCTGTAAAACAGGTATGGGTAATGTCATTAAATATGCATTAATAATAGTTGATATAATAATCCATAAAATAACTTGACTAACTATAAACATACACGACCCCCATATCTTTGTGTCTAATTAAATCGATATTCTAAGTCCTTTTTTCACTATCCGCTCCGTTTTTTAGTATATTTTATTTCTTCTTCATTTCAACATAATTATCCAATTTTGGTTTATGTTTTACTTAATTAAATGCCCGTTTGTTGAATAAGTCAAACGTTGCTTTACTATACCAGTTTCCTAGCATCTCACTCTTTCAATATTTACTTGCTACATATTTCATCACAGCCTGGATTGTAAGGACGAAACTAATGATCGTCGATAATAAAAGCTCCATTGCTTCATGTTGATTCCATATAAGCCCATATCGCATGAGCAAATAAAAACCGCTTGTCAATGCATGGCAGGCAAATAGACTTCCCCAGATCACTGCCTTTGACTTTTTATAAGCATTACTGCCCCATAAATATTTCATATACAAAAAACAAACAACACCTATACCTATAATAAACAGTGATGTCTGCGCAAAGGATGCTGTCACAGTCATCGATTCTTCGTGCGGCATATCCACATAGAGAAGGTTTCCAAGGTGAATTATGTTAAAGCTCAATAGACAAATTAACACATATAAAAACAATAGCCATTCGGCAATTATCATGAACCATTTCATTATTGCCTCTACCATCCTAGTCTAATAATCTTGTATTCTCTTTATTTGCTAAATATCTACAAAAGGGACAATAATGATCTCTCGCTATGAAGATCGCATGGTACATTTCTGACCAGGGAATGGTATCTTCACAGCTATCACATTCTACATAAAAATCAGGTAGTAAACCCTTATCTAACAAGGCATCCCACTGCGTGTTGGTTAATTGATAAGGTCCATTTTTTATAACATCTATAATGATTGCCAATACTTCCCCATTATAAATTCGATTTGACTTCACTAATTCTGTTAAATAAGCCATACATTCAGTTGGTTCACTTATGATTTTTTGCTTTAGCTTTTCCCGTAGCATGTAACGCCCACTTTCTTTTCTAACTTTACTTGAAACCTAAAACACCACTCTCTAATTATGTAAAAAAATCAAAATTAAGTAAATGAAAAACCTTCTTCTATAAAAGTAATTTACAAGAATGTTTTCAGCATTTTTTAGAACCATAGGGTAAATACCATTTCTCCTTTCTGCCAGCACACATATTATAGGTTGTAGAAAGGAGGGATTTTCAGTGGGATACAATGGAAACGTAGGTAACATGAACAACAGCTGCTATTATGGCGGCGACTCTGGCGGTGGCGGCTATTACGGTTCAACATTCGTATTAATCGTCGTTCTATTCATTCTTTTAATTATTGTTGGCGCTTCTTTCATGTACTAATCATCCCAATTAGCACCTAACCTTTTACAGACTCCTAAAGTTTGTAAGGTCATACTAGCTTTTTTATAAGGGTCACTTTACCAGCCTAGTGACCCTTTTCCTTTTCAGATAATCGTGCGATAATCAAATCTGAAATGGTAAATTTGAGGTGAATTCTACATGTTGAGAGTAATTAAAGCATTACTAGGCATCGCATTGATTATGGTTGGCCCTATGTTGATTGTGATTACGGTTGACGATACAGTATTTCTCAAAAATATATTATTAAGAAGCATTGGTGGTCTGTGCGTTTTACTGGGCGTTCATTTATTACATAGACAGTTTCATCCGAATTCATACACAAGTAAACCCACGAGCTCTGAATAAAGAGCACTTGGGTTTACTTTTAGAAAAATATTATTCCTTGGCAAAATATTTTGGATCTATTTGAAGAAGAATTGTATTCATATCATAAAAATTTCCTGATTTAAATTTTTCCTCATGAGTAAACCCTTGTTGTTGTTGAATAAATGCTAACCATTCCTTTTCTAACTCACTACTACTCTTTCCGTAAACTTCCTCTAATTTTTGCGCTAGTTCTTTCTCGTTATATATATGTTCAAACTTTTCGAGTCCGTAGGTATCAATTAAATATGTAACAAATGATGCCGCATGTGTGTAGCTCATCTCCATCATGACTCGATTCTGTTCTTCACTTGAAAGTGCTGGGCGAAAATAGACATCATCTTGATTTGGATCAATTAACTTACTAATAGGAATTAACTTATCTGAATCCAAATAATGCTTCATGTATTTTTCAAAGTATAATTTATTTTTTCCGTATTGTTCCTCCATATAACTTGCAAAACCCTCTTGTGTAAAATAGCCATGGTCTGATCCAAAATTGTTGCCATAGCCAAGTAAAGAATGGGTCATTTCATGGACAAGTGGATAGGTATCTTCTTTAACGCCAACTAGTTCGATTTTCGATGCAAACCCCCAGGATAGACCGTCTTCCATAAACCATACGTTGATATGCTCAGATGGCGTGTAGGAAGTATGTATAGAATTCTTTATGTGGTCGTATGCTGTCACAATTTCATCCTTTATAGCCTCTACTTTATCTTGTGGAACACCAATCTCATTCTTAATTTCAAAGGTTATTTTGCCATCCTTTGTGACCACAATATTTTCATCGTTTTTCCCTTCCAGTATTTGTTCCTTAGGTTGAACAGTTTCTGCTGTACAGGCTGTTAATAGCAATGTACAAAGAAGGATTGTGCCTCTCCATTTAGCCATAATTACCTTCTAAAAGAGTATTTTCCAGTTTATACGAAACTTAAAATCCAAAAGTTTCATTTTTAAAAGAAAAATAAGGAAAATTAGACAAAATTATTTATAATGTTAGTAGACATGGGAAAAAGGAGGTCGCAATGAACAAAAGTACATGTATTCATTACAACCCACGCTATGGCTGGGATTTAAATAGTGATGCAAATTTAGAAATGCGGTTATTCGCCAAAGCACAACGTAGACAAGTAACTATTCTCAGCTATGGATGTGACTTAGATCATCACACCATTAAAAAAATTGCTCGGCACTACCTCACTAGGAAAAAATCTACCGAAGCAGAAACAACAATCGAAATAAGGTATGATACATATGATGCTAATTCAAATAAACATGAAGAGAGTCAATACTATTGGAAAACCTATTTCATTAGTGAAAGAACATTAGCTGCTTTCCTACAAGCGCTATATCGATTACCTGGTACACATATTCACTGTGAATTTAATGTGCGAGGACATTTTGAAGTAAAGCTAAATGGTGTGGAATTTTCTACACGTGTATTAAAAGCCCTTGATTATCCATCTATGTATAAGGAAGATTTAATCGGACGCTATCTTTTATTTATCGATACAGAATCACCTGACAATGAAATGATACGTCATAAAATACACTTGCTCCCTAAAGAGCTGCAAAGTCTCTCTCTCCCCTTAGACAGTTCACAGCTCCAATGGGAACTATTAGTAAAGGACTGGATAAGAGCCATTCTTCGCTACGACGTGTAAATTTTAGCATATTCAAGATGATGGTCCATAAAACCAAGTAATCTTATCATATAAATAGAAGTAGTGTTAAGCGAATTCGTTTAACATGGCACCTCCCGATTTGTTACTAAGGGGCACTTCCATCCGTGCCCCTTCTATTTTTTTGCCATCGCCATCCAATATAAAATTAATTAGTTATGAGGGGACGTAGATTTATGTTAGTGGTTATTTTAAATTTTTTATCGAATGGTGGTCAAAATATAGCTAAGCTCCGTCAAAATGATTGGTTCCCAGCATTTATTATGTTGAACAGTATTGCAGCTTATTTTTTGCCAATCGTCATGTCAGAAAATATCTTCTATTGTTTGTATAGCCTATACTCGAACACCTTTACTTCGATCATACATACTTCACTCCATAAAGGTAACAATACAATGCATTAGACCACAAAGAGGTGTTTGGAAGAAAATGAAAAAGATATTACTCGTTTTTATATTCTCCCTTGTACTAGTTACTTCATTTCAAACAATACCCGCTTCAACAGCTGAACCAACACAGGATTCTAACGAGCTGAGATTGCAGGATATGCTCATGCTATTGCTTACTCCTTATATTGAAGAAGATTTGACCAATTATTATTCAAAGGTTAGAGAGGATGTTTCCCCTCATATTACTCCCTGGAAAATTGAAGTAATTGAAACAAAAAGAAATCATTTCCGAGGCTTTAACATGCAAATTACATTTGAAATTGAACCTACGGATGGCGGACAATGGATTCCTATTGGAAAGGATCGAATGACCTATGAAATTTCTTCAGGACCAGATGTTAAATTGATTCATCACACACATCTAAAGACGTATAAATATCCGCCAGAATAATACCTTCCCATTAAAATCATAGACTTGTCCCTTTATTTAATGTCGTGCGATTTTTCTTCTTTGACAGATAAAAACACCCCGTCAAAGTGAAGTGACCCCTATAAGTTAGACACGGTTATTTCGTTTAGGCAGCTTGGGTAAACTGAGTTCGGTATTCTACCGGACTCAGTTTTAATTTTGCCTTTAAACGTCTCGTGTTGTAATACGTTATATACTTTTCAAGTTCCTTTTTAAAATGCTCGACACTATCAAATTCCTTTAAGTAGAGGAATTCTGACTTCATGATGCCGAAGAAATTCTCCATGACAGAGTTGTCATAACAGTTTCCCTTACGTGACATACTTTGCACAATGCCTCTTGATTCAAGGGCGTGGCGATATTGTTTCATTTGGTAATGCCAACCTTGATCTGAATGCATCAATAATTGATGTTCCTCTGGCAACCTCTCTAGTGCCTTCTCCAACATTTCTGATACAAGCGAATATGTTGGTCTATGACCAATTGTGTACGTAATAATTTCGCCGTTAAATAAGTCTAAAATAGGTGATAAATAGAGCTTTTCACCAAACAGCTTAAACTCCGTAATATCTGTAACCCATTTTTCATTCGGTGCTTCTGCTATGAAGTTACGATCCAATCTATTAGGCGCAATCTTACCGATTGTCCCTTTATAAGATTTGTATTTCTTCATACGCACTAAGCACTTTAAACCTAATTCTTTCATGATACGTTGAACCTTTTTATGATTCACTTTTTTCCCACGATTTGCTAGCTCATCACGAATACGACGATAACCATAACGACCTTCGTGTTCGTTATAAATTGCTCGAATTTCGGCCTTTAACTCGGCATCTGGATCTGGACGATCCATCTTCTTCACTAAATCATAGTACGTGCTACGTGGAATGCCTGCGAATTTCGCAAGCGCCTTCACCGAGTATTTATGCCTTAATTCATAGATGACCTTTACTTTGTCTTCTTTGGTGATTTTTCCTTGGCTTGAACTAAGGCGTTCAACTTTTTTAAGTACTCATTTTCCATACGTAGACGATTGATTTCTGCTTGAAGTGCTTCAGGTGTCCCTTCTACTGGTGCTTGTTTTGGTTGTTTGTTCGTTTCTTTTTTCATGGATGGATGCCCCTTTTTCCTTGATTGAAGGGCATCGAATCCTTTTGTTTTAAATTGCTTTTTCCAACTACGAAGTGTAGAAGGCGTAGCTATCTTAAAGATAGCTGCTGTTTCAAGTAAGGACGTACCATTTTCAATCATAAAGTTTAGTACGTCTAGTTTAAACTGTGCCGAATAATTTGTATATCGCTTTATAAACGCTTCTACGCCATTATACTCATATTGTTTCGCCCAATTAAGAATTGCTTTGTGATCTGTTCCGATAGATTTAGCAATTTCATGTGAACTTTCATTGCCTTTTATGTAACGTAAGGCTGCTTGTAGTTTTTCTTCCGATGTAAATTTAGCCATATAAAAACTGCTCCTCCAAATGTTAGATGTGTCTAACATTTGGGGAGCAGTTCAAAGCTAGATTTTGTGTCTTACTTTGATGGGGTATTTCATCGTTACACTAAACTTCGCTGTTAGTAGATGATCTATTTATTTTCTATCTCTTATTTCTTCTAGTATTTCTATTATGCGATTGTTTTGCCTTTCAATCGATTTTAACTTTCTCTCTATTATGCTTGAAGAGAAAAACACAATTAGTACAATCGCTATTCCAATTAGTAAATCCATTTTACTCCCCCACTGTCTATTTATGTAATTTCACTTCATCTTACATAGATTTCAAAAGAAAAAGATGGCACTATACGGTGGCCATCTTTAAGTAAAGTATCCATGGTTGATAAACAACGATGAATTAACGAATTCGTGCCTTGCGGAAGCCGTCGAATATACTGATTGCCGCAGATACAACAAATATAATAATTATGCCGGCAATTAGCCATATTTCAAATTGCTTAGTAGATGTGGTAAATAATTTACTCATGTACGTGATACTTTCTTGGTTCATTAAATTCGGATTACTTACTATCACAATGAATACAACGGTTGCGAAAAGCTCCACAACTGTATTAAAGATTGCCACTTTTTTCGTCCATTGCCCTTTTAGTAGTTTGTAGAGAGCTAACCCAATTTCGAGAGCAATGACAACAATTACAATAGGCCAATAACGAAGTAAAACATCCTGATTTAAAGCTGGCATTACGAACTTGAGACCCTCTCCGCCACCTTCATATATACCTAAAAGATGATTTGCATAAAAATATAGAGTTGCCCAAATGGCCGTCCACATTAAATAGCCAAATACTTCAAGCTTGGTAATTGCTTTTTTCTTCGGAATATAAATGACAGTTTTCAAATCCTCAGGAGTCCATTTTTTAAGACTTGCTGATAATGGATGCTGTTCTTTTCCTTTATCAGTTCGTTCCAAAATGACAAATACGACCGTTAGCCAGAAAAAGACATGTATGCCTACTTCGATGATTCTCCATATTCCTTCACCCATCATATTGAGAAAAGCATTCATAACCGCCTCTTCCCCACCAAAACTAATAAAATATTCAGCAATCATTGAGATGACCGCAATGACAGCAGCAATTGGAATAATCATTTTTAGTAACGAGAGGTATACATCGAAATAGCGAGGGCCAATTAAATGCATTGGTTGATCACGATAACCGCTCGCTAACGCCGCTGGATTCCCTAATTTTTCAAGTACTTCCTTTACATCATGCTCATTGTAATCATCAGGCAGCATATCCCCAATGGTTGATCGTAACTCAAGTGCAATATCCTCACGATTTTTTTCAGGCAGCCTCCGCGTGACTTCTTGAATATAAATTTCAGTCAGATTCATCTTTATCCTCATCTCCTTTTAGTAGCTCATAAAGTTCTTTTGAATTATTAATCCATTCTCGTTTCAATTGCAAAAAGACGTCTAATCCATATTCACTTAATACATAATACTTGCGGGGTCTACTCTCAGAGGTTTCCCAGCTACTTGTCACTAACTCTTGTTTTTCTAAACGCCGAAGCAATGGATATAATGTACTTTGATCGATGTTAATGCCCGAATCTTCCAATAATTGAACAAGTGAATATCCATACTGCGGTGTTCGTAATTGACTTAAAACGGCTAATGTCAGTGTTCCTCTCCTAAGTTCTGTCATTAATGAATTCAGTAACGTACTCATGCACTCACCTCTATTTCACTTACTATATGATATACACTGTATAACTTATACTATGTATCGTACACTATTATTGTTACAACAACAAGCAATTAATTTCCTTTATAGAAAAAAAGCTGTTTTTCAACACAGGAGTCTTTGTCTCTTTTACAGATACTTGCTTTCTACCAATTAAAAAGGAAGGGCAAAATTGATAGCAACCACGTTCCGTTAATTAAAGGTCCAATCACTAATTTCCAATACATAACATTTCAGACATTAGTCTGAAGACAATCATTGATGTTAGACGGTATATTGTATTTATACTTTTTAACCATAAAAGTATTAGGAAAAATCCTAGACAACCATTACGTATAGAAAAAAATTACTACTAAAACGTTCAAGTATCTTAATTTATAAAAACTATACGTAATGTGTTTGTTAGTTTTGTACTTGAAAAATTACCAACAGGTAGAACATCTTGTACAACGTAGCGTACAGTGATGTTTTTTTATGTGATTTTTTGCTATGAGCAAAACTGTATGTTCAGACTGATTAACTATTTATTAATCAGGAAATACAAATGTGTCGAGGTGACTTCTATGAAAGAGAAAATGCATTTTACAATTTTAAGTAACGATTCAACTGACGGAGATGGAGGTTACGGAGTAGGTACCCTTGATCTAAATAATGTAACGTCAATTATTATAGATTGTGAAAAAGAGCACGTGTTTATAGATTTAGAAGCCCTACACGGACGAAGTAAAATTGAAAAAAAAGTTCGTTTTTCACCTGATCTAGCTCATGCTAGCAGCGATTATTATCGTTATTGGATAGTTTGGGTAGCGATTCAGGTTAATCAAAATGGCCCCTATTATGCGGGATGTACCGCAAGTGAAGTACGGGTATCAAAAGAAGAACGTCGTATTAAGCTTGGCTATAAATCTTTGCCAGAGCAGGTAAATTTTTTAGATAAGGCACTGAAAGGGAAATTTCTCTTGCAGCATATGGATAGTCATTCAAAAAAGCTACTTTATCAGTTTTTATCTGAATTTAATGAAGCGTATTGGAAACACTCACCCGAAGAATTAAAACACCAGTTGTCTGTATAGGAGGATTTATAATGGCATTTGTAATTACAGAATTATGCAGGGATGAAAAAGCGGCTGTCTGTTTGGATGTATGTCCAGTAAATTGCATTGTTAGGACAGATACCCAATATGTAATTGATCCAGATCTTTGCATTGATTGTGGAGCTTGTGAATTAGTATGTCCAGTAGAAGCGATTTATTTTGAGGATGATTTGCCTTATGAATATCAGTCAGCAACCCTGCTAGCACGAAATCATTTTCGAAATTAACATTGTCTTTATCCATATAAATTGAATAGAAGCGAGAACAAGTCGATTTCCTATACAATAAGAAATCGACTTGTTCGTATGGCTTATTTGATAATGATGAATTTAGACTAACTGGCGTTTAAATTGTTTAATGGCGAAAAAATAAGCGATGACCATGATGCCGATGCACCACATAAGAGCGAGCCAGATATCATTACTAACAGAGCCTTCATATAAGAGGGCACGAATTGCATTGACGATTGAGGTAACGGGCTGGTTCTCAGCAAACGCACGGATAATTTTAGGCATGGTTTCCGTGGGAACAAAGGCCGAACTGATAAAAGGTAGGAAAATCAGCGGGTACGAGTAGGCTGTTGCCCCCTCCATAGACCCTGCTGCCAATCCAGGAATGACTGCCAACCATGTCAATGCTAGCGTAAACAGCCCTAGTATGCCAGCTACCGCGAACCAATCCAAGAGATCCGTACTAGAACGGAAACCCATCAAGAACGCAACAAGGATAACGACTACAACAGTAAGCGCGTTGGAAATAAGCGAGGCCAACACGTGAGCCCACAATACAGACGAGCGCTTGATGGGCATGGTGATAAAACGTGCCATCAGCCCACTCTTTATATCTGTAAACAGTCGTGCGGAAGTGTAAGCGCAGCCCGATGCAATTGCCATCAATAAGATTCCTGGCAATAAATAATTGACGTAGTTGTCTGTGCCTGTCTCTATTGCGCCACCAAATACGTAGACAAATAGTAGCATCATCATAATTGGCGTAATCGCCACCGTGATTATTGTATCTGGACTGCGCATAATGTTACGCATTAAACGCCCTAGCAATACCCATGTTTTACTCTTCATTTAAATCTCCTCCTTTTTGCCAATGATGGCGAGGAAAATGTCCTCAAGTGTTGGCTGCTTCTCAATATACTCTACTTTCGCTGGTGGGAACATCTCTTTAAGTTCTAGAAGGGTGCCAGTCGTTATAATTTTTCCTTCATGTAGGATGGCAATACGATCCGCCAGTTGTTCGGCTTCCTCCAGGTACTGGGTCGTTAGCAAGATGGTCGTGCCACCATCAGCAAGCTCCTTGACTGTTTCCCAGACTTCCATTCGTGCTTCAGGATCAAGCCCTGTAGTTGGTTCGTCTAGAAAAATAACTGCTGGCGTCCCAATCATGCTCATGGCAATGTCAAGTCGGCGCCGCATCCCGCCAGAAAAATTGTCGGCCCGACGATTGCCCGCATCTGTCAGGCTGAATCTTGCGAGTAGATTGTCTGCGGTTTGAGCGGGATTGGAAACTCCTCGCAACTTGGCAATCATGATCAGGTTTTCCCGCCCTGTGAGCATACCGTCTAAAGTGGCGAACTGCCCTGTTAGGCTGATGCTCTGACGAACATGATCTGGTTGGTGCTGGACATCAAAACCGCAAATCGCTACTTTGCCACCATCAGACTTCATCAATGTGGAGAGAATATTGATTATCGTCGTCTTCCCTGCTCCATTTGAGCCTAACAATGCGAAAATTTCGCCACGTCGCACCTCAAAATCCACTCCCTTTAAAACTTCCTTTTCTTTAAAAGATTTTTTTAACCCTTTTACAGAAATCGCATCTTTGCTCATCCTTTTTCCTCCCTTTTTAAAAATCTCTTTGCAGAGTAGATTGCCCTTCCTTAACTACTTAGTCTGACTGATAATCTGTATAACTTAGTACCGTTTAAAAATTAAAACTGAATAGCGAAGGCAACAATGAACAAATAGCTATTCAGTCGGTATTACTGACCCATTTATTTTTTTCCTAATCGATTCAAAATGCTTTGGTTTAAATCTTCACGATACTTGGCGATATAGGTTTTTGCGTTTGCCACTAGCTCATCAGCAAAAGACGCTACATCTTCGCCAGTGATTTCCAGCACTTGTCTGCCTTCCGCTGCACCAGCCTCGAACAACTCGATCAATTCATATTGCATGTGCAGCATATCCATCCCATTGCCTGCTGTGAAATTCCACATGTAGTTTTGAATTTTTTTAAACACAAATTGATAATCCTCGGGCAGTTGTTCGACCCGTGCCATCATCATCTTGTACTCTTTTTTATCACCCATCATTTTTTTGAACAATTCGATCACGTTATTTTCCTCCTTTGTATTATCAAGCTAAAGATCAGACGCATTATCATATGAAACTAAAAAGACTTTAGAGCATTGATTTTTGACGAGATAAAATCCCATTTTTCCCAAAATAATTTTAGTTCAGCACGTCCAGCCTCATTAAGTGAGTAAAACTTGCGGGGCGGTCCCATATCTGATGGTTTCTTTTGAATATTCACCAGTTTTTTTTTCTCTAAACGCACGAGGATGGTGTAGACCGTCCCTTCCACGACTTCAGTGAACCCTAACTCATTCAGGCGTCGGGTAATTTCGTATCCGTAGGTTTCATGACGGCTAATGATTTCCAGTACGCAGCCTTCCAGGGACCCCTTCAGCATCTCCGTTAAATTTTCCATATGCAGAACACCTCTATTTGCTTCACTATTCTGTATAACTTAGTACTTAGGTAAAATTTTTTTGCTTTTGAGAAGCTATTAAGTAATACTTATTACAACTACATAGTAACACCGAGTAGTTCGGGTGTCAATTACTTTTCTTATAAATTTTTGATGCCACTATTCAATAAAGAAAAAAGAGCTGCCTACGCAACTCCATGTTCTTTCATTAAGTTTTCACATTCTTATGAAGCGACTGTACTTATCCATATCAGGTGAGCCATTTATTTACGTTCAATATCTTATCCCATGTGAGTGTAGATATAAGGAATTTAACTGTCTTAACCTTCTTAACTATTTACCTCCCACCTACCATGTAATAGGCAAAGATGGTGTGAAATATAGGACACCATCTTCTATTTTTCATGCTACTTAACAATTGCTAAAATATCCTTTGGCTCATAGAAGACGTAATCTGCCTCCTCAAAGCCAATGGTGGATTTGGCTCCCCAATGGGCAAGGGCAAACTTGGCGCCTGCTTGCTTTGCGCATTGGAAATCATAGATAGAATCACCAATATAGATGGCCTCTTCTGGTGCTACCTGTAATGCGTCCAGACATTTTAACAGCGGCTCTGGGTGTGGTTTATGCTTTTCCGTATCACTGGCACTTACAATATGTTGGAAATACTCACTTAACCCAAACGGCTCAAACTCATCCACTACCTCTTGCGCTGTTTTAGAAGTGACAATACCCATTTGTAGCGGCTTTGTTGCAAGGTGCTGAATAACTTCCTCTAGACTTTCGAAAACAGCCACTTCATGTGAAAAATCCAGCACAGCCGCAGACCATTTCTGATGCACAGCCTCTATGTCATCCACGTTAAGCCTCTGCAATGCATCTTTTCCTGGGATGCCTAAAGCAAATCGTAAAGCCTCAAAGGGATAGTCCTGTTGTGTTTCTTCTCGTAAGATTCTTTGCAATGACTGTAAAATCGCTTGCTCCGTATCCAAAATCGTTCCATCTACATCAAATATAATCGCTCTTAACATGTATAACCCTCCTAGTTAAAGCACGTTATTTATATATGTGCATAATTGCTGATACATTTCCTCTTCATAATCCCTCTGGCCTCTTATAAATTTCTCCTTTAAATTATAAAAACATATTTCAAGATATTCCTGATTATGATGCTGTTGAAAGGGTCTCCTATCCTTTACTGGGCCTAAACCCTTAAAGTAGTTATTCTTTTTTTCGTAGGTTCGAATTTGATAACCCCGCTTCTTCATTTCATCCATGACTTTTTCTGTATACAAATACAAATCTTCTTTCG
The DNA here is from genome assembly GCF_039614735.1 of Lysinibacillus sp. BS3. Taxonomy (NCBI): domain Bacteria; kingdom Bacillati; phylum Bacillota; class Bacilli; order Caryophanales; family Bacillaceae; genus Lysinibacillus; species Lysinibacillus sp. BS3. Next base: position 687,575 of record NZ_CP154860.1, read on the forward strand.
GGTATTCGTATATATAATTAATCAGTATATGCTGATCCTCTTTCGCAAATATGCTATTTAGCTCTCTCCACTGCGACAGTAGTTGTCCTTTTGGTAGATACGCAATTAAATCTATATGCCATAACCTCATGCGCCTTCTCCTTTCTATTAATCAACCATTAATGTAAAATATTACTTACTATGATGCTAAAACTGACGGAGGGATAGTATGGAAATAAAAACTGCAACGCTCGATGAAATTCCACAAATTGAGCGTTTATACCAAGAGCTTTTTTTAGAGATGTCGATTCTTCAACCTAAATATATCAAACCTGCCAAACAAGTTGCCAACTTTATCAGGTTTACGATCATTGAAGATGATTCAGATATTTTAATCGCAACATTCGAGAACGAAGTGGTAGGCTTTTTGCTTATTAAAGAAACAACGACCCCACCCTATACTTGCTTGGTTGAACACAAATATGCTTTTATTGTGGATGTGATTGTTGGCAAACATTACCAAAACAAAGGAATTGGGTCTGCTTTATTAGATGAAGCGAAAAAATGGGCAGCCTATCGTCACTTGGACTATTTGGAGTTAAATGTATTGACTGAAAATAAAGGCGCTAAATCCTTATATGAAAAACATGGGTTCAAGGATACGAACCAGACGATGCGCTTAGAATTTTAAGTATGTGATGAGAAAGAAGGGATTTCAATGAAAGAAATGAAAACCGTACACAAGAAAGCCAACCTCATAGTGCCTGTCTTTATTGGCATGGGGTTAGGTGCGTTTATCGGTTTACTTGCCTATGTAAAAGACTGGCTATAAAAAAAATAGACAAAGCCCCTCAAACTGCTTTGTCTATTTTTCAACACTATATTAGTTTACTTTCTTTCAGTAAATCATAAATGATTGTATCCTTTGTTTTATGAATACCCAATTTACCGATTTGCTTTAAGATAAATGGTGCATCAATATCTGTTAGTTTTTTACCATCCAGCAAACGAGCCGTTGATGCTAATAATGTGCGAACATCAAAGGCAGACGCAAATACCTCTGGGACACCTCGGTCAATCGTTAATAGTTGATAGACTGCCTCCATCGCCGTTCTTACGGAATATTCCGTAGTAAAGACAGTGTCTCTTGCTGTTTCACTGAAGTTGCCAATAAAGGCTAAATTAGCAGATCCTTCTGGCACAACAAGTGGACGATCCCCCATTGCTCTTGGCATAAAATAAGAGGTGATGTAAGGCATATAGCATGGAATCGTATTGCAAGAATTTTGTGCAATGTCTGGAATTTCATCCACTGGTACTCCCATATGGTATAACCACTCTTGTGCAATCTCAATGCCTGTACATTCCGTAATACTTTTCTTAATAAAATCACCTGGCTTGTTTGATAGTAAGCCATAAATCCAAACAACTAATTGGTCCTTTGGTTGATTTTTAAAGTGAGGTTGTCGGTTCAATGTATAGCTTAGCATCCAATTAGAATCAGTAGCTGTGACAATCCCTCCTGTTACGACCTTACCAGCGTATGGGTCCCTTTTACTGATTTTTTCAATATATGGAGCCACACGATCATCTAAGGTTGTAAGGGTAGCTGAAACAAACCAGCTTTCCTCTGGCAGATTATCGCAGAACTTTTCTGGTCGACCAAACTCTTCACCTTGGGCAGCGATATTTTTCCACAGGGACCAGCTGCCACCTAAATCTTTATTGATAGGGGCTGGCGTATTATTATCCCCGTATGTTGTACTTTCTGTAATACTACCATTTGTCACAAACACTAACTCATTTTCTGTTAGTTCAATATTCTTTTTCACACCATCTTTTCGTAACACCAATGTATGAGCTACTTTTTTGTCTCCTACCTTATCAACTAAAACATTTTCTACAACCGTATTATATTGGAAATCAACATCATGACTTTCTAAGTATTTAATCATTGGCAGCACGAGCGATTCATACTGATTATACTTTGTAAATTTTAAGGCCGATAAATCTGGTAATCCGCCAATATGATGAATGAAACGCATAATATAACGACGCATCTCCATCGCAGAATGCCATTTTTCAAACGCAAACATCGTGGACCAATAGAGCCAAAAATTCGATTCAAAAAATTCATCTGAGAAAACATCTGTGATTTTTTTGTCCTCTAATTTTTCCTCAGGCGTAAAGAATAATTTAATCATTTCTTCTGAGGATTTGTCTGATAAAGTGAACTTGCCATCATCCTCAAGTCTTTGGCCTCTATCCTTCATTAATCGACATTTTGAATAATTAGGATCCTCTTTATTAAGCCAATAAAATTCATCTAAAACGGAAGCATTTTCTACTTCTAACGAAGGAATGGAACGGAATAAATCCCATAAGCATTCAAAATGATCTTCCATTTCTCGTCCACCGCGAATAATAAACCCTCTCGTCGGATTAAGTATGCCATCTAGACTTCCTCCTGAAATATCTAACTCTTCAAGAATATGAATGTTCTCACCTTTCATTTGGCCATCACGAATTAAAAAACATGCTGCTGACAGTGAGGCTAGTCCCGAGCCAATCAGATAAGCAGACTTTTTATCGACTCCCTCAGGTTTTTTAGGACGTGCGAAAGCTTCATAGTTACCATTGCTGTAATACATATTACCGCCTCCTAATTTATTATTCTAATATAGAATAACACAGGTTATCGACAAAATGGTAAAATGAGCTAATAATTAACAAAAAATTCAAATCCACTAATTGTGCGTTAATTTATCTTCCCTTCTCATTGGACAAAGCAAGTGCTTGTATTTTTATAAAAGAGAAGCATACAGTAAATAATCGTAATAACCCCCTTAACGCCTGCCTTAAAAAGGAAAAACCAATTCAATAAGTTACTATTAGCTTTGCATAATTATTATCTCAATAAATCTTTTTTAACCTTCATTCCCTTTTTGAGGTTTAGCCAATTTCTCGTTACCTCGTTTAAAATTACCCGTAATTTTAGCTAACAATAGCTGGACTTCCTTTATCTGCCCCTCCACCTGCTTAATTTTTGCTAGTAGACGCTCAGCCTCTTTCTCCTTGACGATTTTAATTTGCTTGCCTTCATAATAAATAACGACAGTCCCCTTTTTTGTCGTTTGATATGAGAATGGTTCCTTGTTTAGTCTATTACGTTTATCGATTTCACTCACAGCTTCATCCCCGATTTCTTAATAATTAGATTCAATAATAAATGAATCTTAGCTTACAACTTTTTCTAATATGTTATTATTAACATATATTATATAAATATGGTATTTCTAGTAACACTTCCAGCATAGTGATAAGGAGAGAGGTATTCATATGGAATGGTCGAATGTTCAAACACTAATTTGGTTGTTTCCTATTTTATTTATTATTCATGATTTTGAAGAAATTATTATGGTAGAGAAATGGTTACATCATAATCGTCATAAGCTGTATGAAAGATTACCCCAAAAAATAGCCGATAAAGTGGTGAAACAATTTTCAATGAGCACCGCACAATTTGCGGTTGCTGTCTTATTTATCTTCTTGTTTGTTAGTCTCTCTACCATTCTGGCTAACTACTATTTTCTAAATGGAGTCACTTTTTCTATCTATTTTTTCACAGCTGTTACACTTGTTTTCTTTATCCATGCTTTTACCCATATTGGACAATCGCTCTTATTTCGTTCTGTTACACCAGGAGCTATAACATCAGCCATCATCATTATTCCCTATAGCATTATTTTATTTAAATCTTTGTTTACTAGTGGCATCCTTACTTGGCATATCGTTTTGATAAGCCTGCCTTTTGGCATACTATTTTTTCCCATTGTCTTTACTGCGCATTGGATAGGTAAAAGAGTGATATAGATATATTTTCATGAAAAGATAGAAAGGAGGCAGGAGAATGGCAAAAACTCCGATTTATTTAAAATTAATGATTGGTATTGGGATGGTTATTATCCTAGCTTCGTTGTACTTTTTAAAAGACCAGCCTTATTATTTATGGGTTAGGTGGACAGGTAATATTTTATTGATCGTAGGCATTGTATGGATGCCGTTCACTAAAGAAACCAATAAAAAACATGTAAATTCTTAGCAGGAGTAAATCTTCTGCTTTTTTTGCGGTAAATTTACCTACGATTATAATAAAAGTGATAAAATCAGATAAAAAAAGAAGGTCTTTGTATGTTAGAAAAACTAAATGTATTTCTCCAAAAATACATTGCGATCCTGACACCATTAAGTTTAATTGTAGGTGTATTCTTAGAAAGTATTGGACATCATTTATTATTCCTCGTCTCCTGGCTATTTGCCTTCATGACATTCTCAGGAAGCTTACATATGAAATTTAAAGATGTAAAAATTTTCATGAAGCATCCAGTTCTCATTTTATTCTCCATCCTTTTTCTTCATCTCTTGATGCCTTTATGGGCTTATTTCTTATCCTCTGTTTTGTTTGATGACCATTTGTTGACTGTTGGTTTTGTCTTAGCAGTTGCACTTCCAACAGGTGTAACGAGTGTTATTTGGATCAATATTTGCAAAGGGAACTTACCGTTAGGCTTATCAATTATTTTAATTGATACGCTCCTTTCACCCATCATCCTCCCCTTCATCCTCTATATCGTTTCGGGTGAAAAAATTGAGTTGGATGTGGCATCCCTGATTCTGAATTTACTATGGATGATTGTCTTACCCACGATTTTAGGTATCTTAGTGAATGAACTTTCGAAAGGAGCCATCCCCCAAAAAATCGGTAAGAAACTTGCTCCTTTTTCAAAGCTATGTTTATTTGCTGTCATACTGATTAATAGCAGTGCCATTGCTCCCTACTTAAAGGATATCAACATGCATCTCTTCTTCGTGGTGCTTTTAGTGTTCTTGCTTGCAGTATCAGGCTACCTATTTGCTTACCTCATTGGTCGATATCTGTTAAAAGACGGTCCACAAATGGCAACCTTTGTTTTTACTAGTGGCATGAGAAATATTACAGTCGGTGTCATCGTGGCCACAACGTACTTTCCAGGTAAAGTCGCCATGCCTGTTGTGTTCGGTATGCTGTTTCAACAGGTACTAGCCTCCGTTTTTAGTAAGATGATGAATCCTTTGTATAAACCAGATAAGAGCACCGTATAGACGGTGTTCTTATTTTAGGTTTGCACTTATACTAAATAGAAGAAGCTTTTATTTATATTTGAAGGGTGTGCTAATATGTCATACAATTTCCAACTTATATCACCAAAAATATCCCCGAATCTTGACAAAGCAAATTTTCAGGATATTTTTTATGAGGAGGAACCCTATTTAACAAATTGCAAGATTACGGATACAGTCATTGCTCACGAGGATATTGAACGATTAATCGTCTCTAATGTTATCTTTAAAAATGTCACATTCATCGATTGTACCTTTCAAAAAATTGATTTAACGGACGTCATTTTTGAAAACTGTGATTTATCTAACACTAACTTAAGTGAAGGCATCATTCATAGAGTGGCCTTCAAAAACTGTAAATTATTAGGGTTGAATTTATCTGAAGCAAACCTCGGCAATGTTTCATTTGAAAATTGCCTTGCAAACTTATGTAATTTCCCCGAAGTGCGCTTTAAACAAGTGCTATTTGATAGCACCTCCCTGCAAGGTGCGAATTTTTATGATTGTTTACTAAATAAAGTAGCGTTTCAGGAAAGTGATCTAAATGATGTGGATTTCTCCCAAACTTCCTTAAAAGGAATAGACATCAGTACATGTAAATTTAAAAGACTTCAAGTAACTCCAGAAAGTTTAAATGGGTGTGAAGTCTCTACTGAACAAGCGATAGGTTTTGCTTCATTACTAGGATTGAAGGTTAAATACTAGCTTAAGGGCTTAACAATTCAAGAAAAAAATAAAGCGCTTATCCTTATGCTCGGATAGCGCTCATTTTTTACAATTTGTTAATCTGCTATTTTATCGTCTTTTAGAATTCTATCATCCTAATTTGCGGGGCTATCCTTCACTTTAAGCGTTCTATCCGCTACTTTTTCAGTTTTATCCTCCACTTTTAGAATTCTATCCTGCTATTTGAGGGCTATCCTTCACTTTGAGCGTTCTATCCGCTACTTTTTCAGTTTTATCCTCCACTTTTAGAATTCTATCCTGCTATTTGAGGGTTATCCTCCACTTTAAATGCAAGGCGTCCGATAATTTATGCTATCGGACGCCTTGTTTGTTCGTTATTAAATTAATATTATTATTCGACGGACAGCCTGTTATATAGCATTTCTATATGTTCTATTCCATCTTCTAAATAAACTTCTGATGTCTTTTCAAATCCGAAGCCCTCATAGAATTTTAGCAAATATGCCTGCGCAGAAATGCGGATTGCGTCTTCTCCAATCTCATCTAGAATATAATCAATTGCTCTTTTCACCATTTCCAAAGACAATCCCTTTTTTCTGTATGTTTGCTTTGTTAATACTCTTCCGATTGCTGCTTCTTGATATGCTATTCCTTTGGGTAGAATTCTTAAATACCCAACTACCTCTCCTTGGTCTTCACCAAATAAATGATAAGCATTTTCGTCTTTTGAATCTAGATCCTGATAGACACATTCTTGCTCTACCACAAAAACTTCCGCACGAACCTTCAGTATCTCATATAGTTCTTTTACGGTTAATTCATCAAATTTTTTTATCTTCCAATCCACTTTTATAGCCTCCTATACTATTCAATTTCATAAAGTATAGCAAAAGTAGAATAAAAGTGGATCAGCCCCCTTAAAAGATTAAACTACATATCTATCTAGAAATTTACTTGCTTCACTATTAAACTTCCATAGGATTCCGAATTCTAACTGATAGGTTCTCCATCTCTTCTATGAGCAGTTTTCGTTTGGCTAATATCACCATATCATCCATCTCAGACCGTTAAATCATTTTCTAATTTTATATTCGTCACTTCTTGTAGAAGCCGCTGGAGGACAGCCGCAAAAATGGCGATAACTAGTGAAACAAAAATGATGAGGAGTCCCACTATTCCAAAAGGAGGATCCATTTTGTTTGTTATAAAATGAAAAAGTGGTGAAGCTAATAGGTGCAAGCCACTGATTATTATCGCACACCACTTTATGTACTTTAATGCTTTTACAGATAATTCCGAGAAAGCTGTATTGGCTTCAATGTACCGTAAAAGATTAAAAGCCTGATAGAGAGCAATGTAAAAAGGTACAGCCGATCCATACATCACAATGAAAATGAGATAATTCATTGGGTAAAAATTCGGATACAAACTCGATGCGAAATGAGCCATAGGAGGTACAAAAAATATACATAGGGCAAGAATGGCCATCCCAGCCAGAAGAATCATTACCTTTAAAAAAGATGTTAAACCTGGTTTAACATTCATTGAAAGCACCTCACTTATTTAATGACACTATAAATTTAACACGAAATTTATTGATTAACAATAAATAATAATTGTTTTTAATTATATTATTATTGTTATTTTTATATTTAACATTCATTGAAATATTCACAAGCGCCTTACTACATTAGATTGTAGTAAGGTTATTTAAAAAGCATTTGACTTTCCCCTGCACAGGAAACTGTATACTTGCATTAAGTTATTAGATTGGAGGTGATATTTTGTTTAAAATCAGTGAATTTTCTAGGCTAAGCAAAGTATCCTTAAAAACATTGCGCTATTATGATCAGATTGGCATATTAAAGCCGAGAAAGGTGGACCATGATACTTGCTACCGATACTATTCAGCAGACCAGCTACTAGAGCTCAATCGGATCTTTCTCTATAAGGAATTGGGGTTTACCTTGCCACAAATTATACGTTTGCTCCACGAAGATATTTCGTTAAAAGATATACAAGGGATGTTTAAGCTGAAAAAAAGTGAGATTCAACATATTATCCAGACGGAACAGGCCAAGCTTGCACGAATTGAAGAACGTATGCAACTTTTAGAACGAGAGGGTCAGGTGGAATCAGATCAAGAAATCCGCATCAAGGCAGTGGATGCTCAGCAATTCCTTTCTTTGAAAGCACGCGGGAGAGAAGAAGATATTCCAGATCTGTTTCGTACATTTAATCAATTACTAACAAAGGAAATGCGCCAATTAGCTCAAAGTCCTCAGGTTGTTTTATGGAAAGAAATAGAGGAGAAAGAAGACGAGTTTGAATTTGAAGTCGGCTATTTTTTAACCAAGGAGCTTTCATCACTCCCTGATACATTTCAACTACGGACTCTTCCTCCTGAGCCAATGATGGCCACAATGACCTTTCGTTCAGATTCTAACTTTGCTTGTACAGCCTGTGTTGATTTAGCTAACTGGATTGTAGAAAATAACTATCAAGTCAAGGAAAACGAACCAGGTAGAGAAATCTATTTACCATTATCTACAACCCAAAACGTCCAATTAATGGAGATACAAATACCTATTATAAATAGCTGAAGGAAGCGTGAATTGAGTTGAAAAATAAGCTGATTATCTATGTTTTATCACTCATTGTTTTTCTAATCGGAACCGTTGAGTACATTATTACAGGCGTTATTGAAATGATTGCCGTCGACTTTGGAGTAACGATTTCAGAAGCTGGGTTATTAGTGACTTTATTTGCCCTAGCAGCAGCCATTTTCGCTCCAATTCTCATTGCGCTCACGATCAATGTGGATCGCAAAAAGTTGCTTATGGCTACAGTTAGTGTGTTCATTATTAGTAACGGATTCATGTTTATCGCCTCTTCTTTTGAGTACGCACTAGGGATACGAATTATTCAAGGGGTTAGCGGAGGAATTGCTACAGTGGTGGCCATGGCAGTAGCTACTCGATTAGTTGAAAAAGAACGAAGAGGCCGTGCTATCGGCATCATTTTGATGGGACTAAGTAGTTCGCTCGTGCTGGGTGTTCCAATTGGCACATTTTTTAGCGAAATATTTGGATGGAGAGTTTTATTTATGTTGATCGGTTTATTAACCATTCTTCCATTGCTTATCATCTATAAAAAAATTCCAGTTATCAAGGAGGAAGAAGCTGTTACACTCAGGTCGCAGCTTTCGATTTTAAAAGATTCAAAAATTCTAACTGCCCTGGCGATTACTTTATTTTATGTCGGTGGCTACGCTACCCTATTTACTTATATTACGCCTTTCTTGCAAGCCACATCCCCTCTTTCTATGACTGAAATTAGTGGCATTCTATTTTTAGCTGGCATCTGTAGCTTTCTTGGCTCAAGAGTGGGCGGGCAATTGGCTGATGCAAAGGGTTCGCGTTTTACCATTTGTTTTGGATTGCTGTTACAAGGAGTAACGCTCCTCTTATTCGCATTAGCTGGTATCAATCTCTTTGTATTGATCTTGATTTTAATGATTTTTATGGTAGCAACTTGGAGTATTTCTCCTGCCCAGCAGCTCCTTCTTGTTACACTAGTACCTCGAAATCCAGACATTGCCCTAAGCATAAATACCTCCTTTATCCAATTCGGTTTTGCACTGGGGTCTGCATTAGGCGGGTTTGTCATCAGTCATACCTCTGTCCTAAATTTGAATTGGGTCGGTTTTGGTACTGTAAGCATGGCTTTATTCCTTGCTATCTGGCTATTCCAAAAATTGAATAGTAGAGTTGAAACCCCTATTATCACTAAAGTCAAATATTAATTTTTTTATCCTACCTTTATATTGAAAATGGCATATTCAATATGAAGGTAGCTTTTCTAAATATGTACTCTTGATTAAAAACATTTATATTTAAAAAATAACAGGTAAAAGCCCCATTGGATAAACCTGTGGCAGCTTCCACATCAATGCCATAGAGTGAGCAAAAGTTTCGGCTCTCTGCTATTCCTTCCTTTTTAATAATAATCTTGGTCTTCAAGAATTTTTTAGGCAATGGATCGCAAACTTTTCTAAAAAATTCCACTTCAAATCATCTGTGGTAAAAATAGAAATATACTGGTATATTATAGGTTATATTCTATTTATTTCATGAAGGATGGTGCGTTGATGGATAAAACACTGGAAGATTTACAAAAGGAAATGATCGTTGAAGTAAAAAAGGGATTTCCCATTTTACTTTCTGGTGCGGTTGTCTTTTTACTTTTTACTCTAATGCCCTTAGTTTTGCCAATCGAAGCAGTTCGTTTAAGTTGGATATTTGGCTTAGGTGCCATTTTCCCTATCGGTTTAGGTATTAGTAAAATTCTTGGGATTAATTTAAACGCTACTGGCAATCCTTTAGGGACGTTAGGAGGAATCGTTGCCGCTCCTCAAGCTTTTTACATACCTGTATTTATCATTGTGTATATGAACATACCTGAATATCTTCCCTTTACAATTGGTTTACTTGCAGGCTCTCATTTTCTGCCATACATATGGATTTATAAAAGTAAGGCTTATTTATTTGTGACTCTAGGCGTCTGCTTTTTTGCTCTGATTTTAGGTGGCTTCTTTGTCGATCAAGCCTTCACACTTGTACCTTTAGCCATTTCTATTGTGTATGGAATGGGCGTTCTTTTAATTCTAAGAGAACTTAAAGTCAATCCGATTTAATCACCTTCCTCTAGGTGATTTTTTTAATATTCCAGACCTCTTTTAATCTGAGAAAAAAGGATTCATTTCCTATCCCGTGCTTGTTCCTATACAATAAACCTATTAATAAATGAAAGGATGTATAGATGTGCTATTTCCATATCGTAATGATCTTAGGAAAACGTTAATACCTTACCTAAGCACACTTGATGAGACGTTTTGGTTTAAGACATCTGAGTTTTATCCAAATAATGTAGCATGGATTATTTCTCATTTATCAAGTAGCGAAGACTATTGGGTGAATGAAATTGGACTTAAAAATCCTTGTATATTAAACCTTCACGATGATTGTTCGCCTAAGGAAATACTAGATAGCTATATTCAAATTAGAAATTATACGGATGACATTCTACATACATTAGACGAATCGCAGCTCAATGAAATAGTCGAGGTGCCGAAGTTTTCCGATGGTTGGACGCCACCTTCCGTCCCTACACTTAACTGGTTGTTTCATCATGTTTACTCACATGAAGCTTACCATATTGGGCAAATCTCTGTTATCGCGCATCTTAGTGGATTGCCAAAGCCTTTATTTTAATAAAAGGCAACGCAATGAAAGGAACAGCTTTTTAAATGGAGGAACAGTAATTTGAAAAAATTTCGTGGGAAAAGGCGTTATTTCCGTAACTTATGGCGACAAACAACCACAGAGCTATCTATTGTAGACTTTGACGAAGAAGGTTGGTTTAATTTGTGGCACACTCACCTTGATTTTTACGGGTACGGCAATGATGGTTTAAAGATAAGAAGAGAGCACATCAAAGCACATATAGCCCTATATAACCGCTTATCAGAAAGGCTCTCGACATTCGGAAAACCTTATCAAATATGGATGGAGTTTGTAGAGGAGGATGCTGGTTTGGATTCAGTTAATATCCATACACCTAATCCCGCTGAGGATAATTTCCCACTAACAATAGCAAATGTAGATTGGAATTGCCCTGTCCCCAAATTCCTTAAGGATTTAATCAACTTGAATGAGTGGAATGTAGGGCACTATAAGCGGGTATCCACTAACAGCTATTTCATCCAGTCTAATTATAATGAAATAAAATTGTAAGGTCGGAAACCATTTGTGGGTTTCCGACCATTTCCTTTAATCCAGATATTCTTGAGCTAGTTGCTGATTTTTATAGATGGCCATACCTGTTTTCAATTTTCTAAAGCCCATTTTTGCATAAAACGGTTCATTCCCTGTTGTGGCGATTAACTGAATGCAGGATACCTCCCTTAACTGTGCGATCATATCCTCCAGAAGTAAACGTGCAATCCCTGTGCCTTGATAGGCTTGATGCACAACCACATCGTAAATGGCGGCATTAAATACGCCATCTGACAAAGCTCTAGCAAAGCCCACTATTTTTCCATCTACCACGGCGAAAACTTGATGTGTGCTTGCATCGAAAACTTGTTTGATAATCTGTTCATCATGTTTCATCCAGCCTACAGATTGATAGACCTCCTTTATGATTGGCAAATCCTTCTCTTCCATCTCGTATTGAAGTATTACCATTTTCATCCCCCTCTTTTTGCTTTCATGAAATCTCCCTATGAAAACGATGTGTATTCTATTATACTAATAAAAAATGACTTGAGGATGGTGGGATTATTATGATGTTTGCTCCATTATTTGAACAGGACGTACCAGCAATTCTTCTTCCTTAACGGTAGAAGCGCTTTTTCTCCGTTAAGGGCATAGGTATCTATGAAAACGGAGGAAAAAAACATGAGAAATCTAATAATCGGTGCCATCTTTTTATCGCTTGCTGCGAGTATTTGGGGTGCCATGTATGTAGTTGTTAAAGTAGTGGTGGAGGTTGTGCCACCATTAGAGCTTGTTTGGATGCGATATCTGATTGCGGTGATTGCACTCGGGATCATTGGGATCATGATGAGGCAATCCTGGAAAATAGCTAAAAAAGATTGGCTGATCATTTTTCTTGTTGGCCTTATTGGGAACACGATTTCAATTGTGACACAGGAAATGGGCACAATGCTATCCACCGCGCAGATGGGGGCAATTATTACTGCTACAACCCCTGCTTTTATGGTTGTCTTCGCCCGTTTGATTTTAAAAGAAAGCATTACGCTGAAAAAATGCTTCTCTATCACTCTTGCCACGATTGGTGTCGGGATTGTTGTAGGCAATGGTCAAATCGATGTGACACAGCAATTAGGTGGACTCTATTTACTGCTTGCTGCCTTAACGTGGGCATTGATGTCGGTATTCGTCAAAAAGGTACCAAGCCATTACTCACAAATTGTTGTCACAACCTATACATCTATGATTGCCGTGATGTTATTGACCCCTTTTGTCCTTCCAAGGCTAAAGAATTTAGATCTGGCAAGTGTTTTACAACCGACCATTTCAGGGGGCTTGCTTTACTTAGGCATTATCTCAACAGCTGGTGGTTTTTTATTGTGGAATAAAGGGCTTCAACTAATGAATGCGTCTAGTGGCGGCTTATTTTTCTTCTTTCAACCAATTGTTGGCACATTTTTAGGCTGGCTCTTATTGGGAGAGACGATTGGGCTTTCCTTTTGGATAGGTTCCCTATTAATTTTTAGTGGCGTTTTTATCGTCATTCGAGACGAATAAATCGAAGTGCGTTTCTATGTTAGATAGAGACGCACTTTTTATGTTGGCTCAGCTTATGGTCATTGAACGTCTTGTTGACACATATATTGCAAATGCCTAAAGGAGTTGATATTCTGAACATCTTTTTAGATAACTTAAAGGATTTTACTTTATTAATTTTTTTACTTGCTAGTATGATCTATTGTCGACAGCTTAAATTAACGAGGTGGCAACGAAAATTATCGATTGGTGAATGGAGCATGTACATCCTGCTCTCTATTGCCCTTCCCCTTTATGCAGTGCTTTATCTTGCTTTTCTTTTAAGAGCATAGGAAAATAATACATCATAGGCTATTTTTGGAGGGATTTCATGTTTCAAACAATCGATCATTTTTTACAGTCTTGGGCATTTGAAGCCGCTGCTACGCAAAAATTACTTAATAACCTTACAGATGAATCGCTACATCAGGCAATCACTCCCGAAAACTGGACTTTAGGACGGGTTGCTTGGCACACGGTTACTGCAATTCGAATTATTACCTTGAATTCGAATTTAGCGTTTGAAGCCCCAGCAAAGGATTTTCCAGTTCCTACTTCTGCTCAGTTCATTGCAGATGGCTATCACCAAGCGAGTGAAGCCTTTGTGGAAGCGATACAATCGCAATGGACTGACAAGACAATGACTGAAACGATTGAATTTATTGGTCAACAAATGCCCAATGGTTCCCTGTTATTATTTTTACTACAGCATCAAAGTCATCATCGCGGTCAAATGACGGTTCTGATGCGTCAGGCTGGTTTAACTGTTCCAGGTATTTATGGTCCAGCGAAAGAGGAATGGGCTCAGTTTGGTTTGGAAGCTCCTCAAATGTAGCTATTGTGCCAAATAATAAAGAGGTTGTCTATTTTAAGACAACCTCTTTTATTTATTAACTATAAAGATGCTAGCCAGTTATTAGTATCAGCTATGGTTGGGTTAGCGAGGTAATGTCCGCCTTCAATTTGCAATGTTTGGCCCGTCATAAATTTTGATTCGTCAGAGGCTAAAAATACAACTGCATGACCAATATCATCCGCTTCCCCATGATATGGTAGCGCATTAAATTTCGCATAAATGGCCAGCATTTCTTCTGGCATATTGTTTTTCGCGGCAGGTGTTAATATAAGACCTGGTGCAACCGCATTACAACGGATATGATCCTTCCCAAATTGTGTGGCAATGTTTCTCGTCATATTCACCACACCTGCTTTTGTTGCCCCATAGGCTGTACGTATTTGGTCACTGGCGAATGCAGCCATAGAAGCCGTATTAATAATTGAGCCCCCGCCCGCTTTTTGCATATGTGGAATGGCAAAACGACTTCCTAGTAATATGGATTTTAAATTCACATTGACTAAGCGGTCCCACTCATCTAAATCAATATTTAATATATCTAAATCTTTCTTCAGGTTAGTTAGACCAACATTATTAAAGAGCACCGTTAATGAGCCGTATCGTTCTACAGTGAAGTTCACGGCCGCTTCAATGGAGGAAGCATTCCCTGCATCAAGGAAAACGGCTGCTGCCTCATACCCATTATTGACTAAAGTTGCTGCTGCTTCTTTAGCACCCTCTACATTAAAATCAGCAATGACTACTTTTGCGCCCTCTTTTGCTAACAAGCTAGCTGCTGATAAACCAATACCAGAAGCTCCACCTGTCACTAATGCCACTTTATTTTTTACTCGATTCATCTTCAATTCCTCCTTCAAATTACACGAAAAAGAGCAAATCAGCTCTCCTGACGTAAAATAGTTTAACATTAAACTATTTATTTTTAAACTAATATCCTTAAATGTGAACACGTATATTTACATCCTGATTCGAAATACTTATATATAAAGTGCTATTTAAATAAGGACGTGCAAGCAATGCTAAAGAAAATTACTTTTTCACTATGTATTTTTTTAATTAACCACACCATTGAACATGCAAGTGCGCATCCTCTGCCACCCACTTTTGAGGAAAAATTTGATGAAGCAGGCTATCAATCAGTAGAAGCGGCTGTGAAGGAATTTGAACAGCATTATAGTAAGGTCAAACTCCCAACTGTTATACCCCCGTTTTCCATCACACATAAGTTTGGTCGATTTTACAAAGATCATCAATATGGTATGAATGATTCACTTAACATTCTCTATGTTCATAACGAAATGAAACAGCATATTTTTAAAATTGATATTCGACCTATTCAACCGAAAGTGAGCTTTTCAGGAAAAGCATATACACTGCAAGATGGTCGTTAGGGAATTTATTTTGAGCACCTGCTTTTTAACTTCTTTGTTTTTGAAGAAAGCAATTTACAATATCTTCTTGGCATTTATAAAGATAGCACGAATCAGGAAACACCCAATCTTTTCGTTCAAATAGCCAATTCGATAAAGTCAAATGAAGTCGCAACATTTATATATTTTCCTTCATCTATACAATGAATAAGTTGTTATGCTATAATACTTTAGAAAACCTCAAGGGGTATCAACCAATTCTGAGCTACAGTGATGCATATCGCTGTAGTTTTTTCTATGCTATAATTTCCTTAAACTTACATTACGAGGTGAGAATATGGAAACAAATACATATAGTTGTAAAGCCTGTGGCAGTCAATCTTTTTCTGAAGGGAAATTAGATGGCTATGCTGCTTTAAGACCCGTGAATACCATCTTTTCCTCAGGTTCACCCCTTATTTTCACTGTCTGTACCCAATGTGGAGAAATTGCCTCTATTAAAGCCACAAAACCTGAAAAGTTTAAGTAAAAAAAGAGAGCATCATTTCAATAATGAAATTTGCTCTCTTGCTTTATGTTTCTTTATTATTCTTCTTTCTCCATTGATACGGCTTTTTGGACCAATTCCACATCCAAACAAAGAAATAGATGATGACCATTGTGATGACCATCATCGTCACATTTTCTCCCCATGCAATCGGCTCATGCTTCCTCCATTGATTCATTGTTCTAACAATGAAGTACAAAAAAGGATAAATAAAATAACCTACTTGATCCCGTCGCATTCAAACACGCCTCCTTATAGAAAAGATGAGTTTCCCTACTCACCAATCATTGTCGCAAGCTTCATCATCGTTTTCCAATTGCGAGCTGTAGCGGGCACCTCTAGCTTAGGCAGTTGTTGACTAAGCTTGGCATTGCGAATGCTATCGTGAAATAACAGATAGACATCTCTCCCCTTGATAATGCAGCGCTCTTTTTCACTTACATATTGTAATAACTTAGCTCCGTTCTCTTCAGTTGGAACTGTTGAAAGTAGTGCAACATGGAGACTTTCCCCTGTAGCTGTAGCACTTGCATCTGCTAAGTCTTGTTCTGAGAAAGGACAATTGTTCACAATAGAGCGGAATTCTTCAGCTGTACGGATAATTACTGTACTCGTGATAGTGAAGGTACTTTGGATGGTCTCTTGAATTTGCTGTTGCAAAAATTCTTCTGATTCACTCGATTCAAACAGGATATTGCCACTTTGAATATATGTCCGAATGTTTTGGAGCCCCAGTGGTTGCAGCGCGTCTCTCAATTCAGCCATTTTTAATTTATTGTGCCCACCTACATTAATACCTCTTAAAAGTGCTACGTATTTAGTCATTCGCTTCCACCTTTCCTGTTATTTATAGTATAGCAAGAGTTAGGGAATAATAGGAAAAAACTGCACCCTTTGACGGAAGGTGCAGCTTGATTGATTATATTAAACGGTAGATGTCGTCTATTAAACGATCCACATTTTCTTTGGTCGTAGCCCAGCTTGTGCAAAAGCGCACAACCGTATGGGTATCATCGTATGCTTCCCAAATGGAGAAGGAATATTTTACTTCTAACGTTGGAAGTAGATGGTTTGGTAAAATTGGAAATTGCTGATTCGTTTTTGAATCATAGCGCATTGCGAAGCCTTTATCGAGAAATGCCTGTCGTATCATCATTGCCATATCTACCGCATGATGCGAAATATCCATATAGAGCGTATCTTCAAATAGCGTTTCGAACTGAATGCCTAATAATCGACCTTTGGCAAGTAGCCCTCCTCTTTGCTTAATCATGTAGCGGAAATCCTTTTGGTACGCAGGATTCACGATGATGACTGCTTCTCCAAACAATGCACCCATTTTAGTACCACCAATATAAAATACATCACAAAGCTGAGCCATGTCAGCGAGAGATAAATCACTGTCTTGTGCCACTAGACCATAGCCTAAACGAGCACCATCTATAAACAGTGGTAAGTCACAGTCTCGGCAAACTTCACGTAAGGCTGTTAATTCTGCCTTACTATAGGTCGTGCCATTTTCTGTAGGGTGTGATATGTTCACTAAGCCTGGCTGCACCATATGCTCATGAGTGCTATCCAGCCAGTGCGCATCATAGCAGGCTTTCACCTGTGCAGCAGTTAGTTTGCCATCATCGCTAGGTAATGTCAGTACCTTATGACCAGTTGCCTCAATAGCTCCTGTTTCATGCACCGCAATATGCCCTGTACTCGCAGCAATGACGCCCTGATGAGGACGCAAAATAGATGCTATCACGGTTGTATTCGTTTGTGTCCCCCCCACTAAAAAGTGAATGTCTGCCTGCTCCGCTGCAATCGCTTTTTTTATATAGGCTCTTGCTTTTTCGGAATGCTCATCCATACCATACCCTGGAGATTGTTCTTCATTTGTAGCCACTAACCGCTGCAAAATTTGTGGATGGGCACCTTCTGCATAATCATTTTCGAATCGAATCATATCAACTACTACCTCCAAATTCTCTCTATCTATTCCTCTATCTTACGCCTGTTGCTTCATTTTCGCTATATCTTAAAGAACAGTTCACAACTTCTCTAGTAACAATAGTTACTAGTGGTGAGGTGATGAAATTTTACATATGTACTTCGGAAGAGATCGGTGCAAAACAGACCTCCTCCGCTTTTGATCACGTTATAAAAAATTTGCTCTTAGTTCGATTACTTTGAATTCTCGTAAGCCAATTTACTAGCAATATCTCCATAATTCAGAATGGGCCACCTTCATTCCCCACCGGAGCCACAGGATGAGTCACTCGTAGTAGCACTAGAATCAGCACACTGTTGGCTGTCCTGGGAGGAAAGATATGCATCATTTGTTGAAAATTCGTTAGGGGAATGGATATGGTGGTTGTGCTCATTCGATTTGCTGTGATTTTTATTTGCATTACTGACGATGCCTATGACAACGACAACTCCAACAAATACGATAAATAAAATCATTTATTCCAGCTCCTTTCATTCATTCTATAAATTGTAACATTAAATCAATGCTCGGTAGTACAGTTCTATGTAAAAGTGGCAATAGATAAAATAACACCACAATCGGAAATGATTGTGGTGTTTACGTTATGATTGCGATTTGCGTGTGGCAGATTTTTTTGAACGATTTCCTTCGCTCGAATTTTTCTTTTGCTCTTGTGTTAGAGCATTTTCTTCGCGCACATCTAAATCATCTGGACTTAAATCTGTCGCTAATTCCGCCAACTCTGACTGACGTTTATATTGCTTGCCCTTTGTCAAAATGATCACCTCCAAGTAGTATTACATTGCCCTATTTGGTTTGATCTATTCCCGCGACGGTATGAAATGATTATTTCTAGCTAAACTAATTGCACCATCTGCTGGTTCAAAAGATGGTGATAAGCTTGTAAATCTTGCTCATATAAACGCTGATAGGTCGCTAGGCTATGCTGTTTGATATAGTCAAAGTCCTTTTCAGGAACTAAGTGATGTGTATGGTTAAGCATCCATGCATTTTCCCAAGCCGTTTGCTCAAATTGAATATTCATTTCATGTTCTTCAATCAGCATGGCTAGTAGTTGTTCCTGACGATATATTTCTTTTAAGGCATGTTGCTTTTTCATCGTAAAGATTTCAATTGTACGTGGAAGTGACGCCTGTAATGCTTGTCGATCCACTGCATGACCTAGCTCATGAAGGGTCATTGTTTTGACATAAATTTCAAGTGAAGTTGGAAGCATTAGTTCATTTCTTGCCTCTACTAATCGTTTCGCATCAAATCCTACATAATCCCCAATAAAGTTATAGCTCATATTAATACCTGAATCATCTTGTTTTATCTTGACCGTCATGTTCACAGCCTGCACGACGGATTGAATTACCTGAAATAGTTCTTTATCTATAAGTTGTGTCATTCTCTCTATCCTCATTTCCTCTAAAAACAAATAGAAGCGGATTAAATATATACTACAATTAGGAGAAATTCAACAAATTTATCCTGTGGATTGAGAGGAACTTAACAACAAAAAAGGCGCCTGTAGTTTAAAACTACAAACGCCCTATGTGTGAAGGGTTTCAAGCTATTTAAAAGTGATTAGTTATTATTGTTATTTCGACGATTTTGATTGCTGTTGGAGTTGTTACTACGCTGTTTACTGCGTGCTTCTCCACCTTTACGTCCTATTTCTTCATAAAAATCGTCGTCGTGCTTTTCAGAGGTAGCTTCTCCGCCTTTGCGGCCAATTTCCTCATAAAATTCTTCGCCGTGGTTTTCAGCCGTAGCTTCTCCACCTTTGCGGCCAATTTCTTGATAAAATTCATGTCCATGATTTTTAGACGTAGCCTCGCCGCCTTTACGTCCTATTTCTTCATAAAAATCACGGTCATGATTTCTGGAGGTAGCTTCTCCGCCTTTACGTCCCGCTTCTTCGACAGTCATGTTTTCATTGTTGTTTCTGTTGCGATTGTTTTGCTTGTTAGCCATTTCTATTCCTCCTAAATATTTTTTTGAGCTTTTTACTAGCTCGCTATTTATATTCCCAGTCAAAACACATCTAAACATATTTTTTTAAAAAATTGATTTTCTTATTGTAATAGAATACTGTTAGGAGCTGATTGTTAACAAGCCCATCAATCATATACATGTACCCTTTCCAATATAATACTAATCTATAGTATGTCAGCGATGATGAAAGAAGGGTGATGGAAAAATGACGACGCTCACAAAGCCATCTATTGGTTTAACACAATTTACAGACTTCACAATGAAGGGAAGTGCAGCAAAGACAAAGTTTGTGAAGGATATAAAATATCAGGGAGAGTACCATCCAATAAAAGATTATTGGAAAGCCTTGCGTGATGGATTAAAAAAATACCATGAACATCGTTTTAATGATACCTATTTACTCGACATCGTGGATAACGCCCTTCCTGCACGCCAGAAAAATTACCAAGAAGCCGTCAAAGCCTATATTAGATTCTTAAAAAATAAAAACGTACAGTGGTTTGAACCAGGTAAGGCGAATTGGTATTGTGACGATTTAATTGTGCGTTCCAATCCTGAGCTCGGTTTAATCATTGACGATGTGCCCTATTTAATTAAGCTGTATTTTAAAGGAAAAAATGAGCGCATCGATAAACATAAATGTCGATCTGCCCTCACTCTTCTAAAAGACTCCCACTATGCGATTGAACATCCAGACTCTGTTAAACATGCCATTTTAAATGTGCAAAAAGGTCGCTTGATTACAGATGATGATTCAACAAACTATCATCAAATTGCCCTCGAATCGGATGCAGCTCAATTTATGTTTATTTGGAATAGGCTCTAGCTAAAATGTGGATTTGGAAAATACCAAATCCACATTTTCATTTCATATAATAGTATTTTTTCTATTCTTAAAAAATAGATGACGTTACAGATTTTTCTCTTTTCTATTTGCTAGGAATAATTTTATTTTGTCGGCAAACCCAAACCAAGCTGGAATAAAAATTGGCATCATCATAAACGTCAAGATCACTAATCCAATAATGACTGCCATCGCTACCTGAATCAGTGTAATAACGCCAGATGGCATTAGTGCAGCAAATGTGCCACCTAAAATAACGGCCGCTGCTAAAATAACGCTTCCCATTTGTAGGCTTGTTGGAATAATTTCCCTCAGTCCTGCTTGTGCTGTTTCGTTATAGCGCATCATCAAGAAAATCGAGTAATCCACACCAAGTGAGACAATCATAATGTACGTAAAGAATGGTACATTCCAACTAAGCATGTCATAATCTAGCAGCTGTTTCGCTATCATTTCAGTTAAACCAAGGCTGGCAAATGTCGCGATTAATAAGCTGGCATTAATAATAAGTGTTTGTAAAAAGGAGCGTGTGATTAACCATAAAATCACGCTAATGCCGGCAAGCATCAGTACTGCACTTCGTATAAAGTCAGCTGAAGAAATTTCTTGTAAATCGATATTACTCATTGTTTTACCTGTTAAATAGACGTTTGCTTGCTGCAATAACGAACTTTCCACATAGCTGTCTACTCGATGCTTGATGTCACGCATAATCGTCATAGCTTCTTCCTTATAGGGATTGACATCCAGAATAATCATGAAGGTTGCGGCATGACGATCATCGGTCATATAAGCATTTAAGCTTTCCTGGAACTCACCCTGTAACACCTCTGCTGGTATAAAGAATGTCCCTGTTTCTTTGTTTGACAATTCATGTAAATAGCCATTTGCATCATCTAATCCTGCGTAGATATCTTCTAGCCCTTCTGCTCCTTCGCCTAATCCATTGCGCAGTTCCACCATGCTATCCTGTAGACTGGTTAATTGTTGCTGTAATTGCTGTTGACCTGCTTTTACCTCAGCTAATCCATTGGTTAAATTGTGTGAACCAGTCGTTATTTGATTGGCTCCTTGTGCTGCTGTCCCTATTCCTTGGGATAAATCATTGACACCATTTTTTAGAGTACGAGCGCCTGCTTTTAATGTCACAATGGCTGATTGGGCATTAGCTAGGGAGGTATTGGCTTGCCCAAAAGCCTGTGTTAATTGATTAAATTGGGCTGAAAGTGATACAACATCTAATGCATTTAACGAACTTAGTCCTTGCTGAGCAGTCTTTATAGTTGTTTGGATGTTGTCATCTTCTGCTGCTACCGGGTTTGCTTGGACATACGCATTCATGGCCCCTAAAATACCTTCGAACGCTTGTTTAGAGGACGTGATTAGCTGCTCGATTTGAGAAAAAACGGAACGATATTGTTGAAAGCCCGTATCAATTTGTTGATAGAAGGTTTGTAATTGATTGAGCCCTTGCTGAAGCTCCCCAAGTCCCGCTTCTAGGGATACTGTCCCGTTTATTAAATCTGTAGAACCGTTTGCTGCCTTGTCTAAGCCATTTGTTAATCCTTGTAGCGCGTTGGTTAAATCACTAGCTCCATTCTGTAATTGTATGGTGCCATTTATTAAATTTTGGACACCACTGACATCTTGTTCTTTCGATAATTGATTGGTGGCATCCTGTAGTCCTTTTTGAATGGAACCGACACCCTCCTGTGCTTCTCCTAAGCCCCCCTGTAGAGTATTTGCTTGTTCATTCACATAAAGATCAGCAATACGCTCCCCCTCTGGACGTGTCGGAGAATAGACTTTCGCTACACCAGGTGTATTCGCAATAATGCCAGTTAATTCATCTAATGCACGTAAATAATCAGTGCTTGCGAGCGATTCATTTTGTTGGATGACAAGTGTGGCGGGCGCACTCATACCAGGCTCATAATGTTTTTCAATCAAACTAATTGCCTGCTTCGATTCATATTTGTCATCGATTTCTACTAAATCATTATAATTGAGCCCTCCTGAATAGTGATAAATAAATGGCACAGTGAGGATACAGGCAAAGATAATGCCAACGATTGGTCTTGCAAAGGCGTTTTTTGCTAAAAAACCCCACAGCTTATTTTCAGTATGCTCTGATATAGCCTTACTTGGCCAAAACAGCTTAAAGCCAAGCAATGCCATAAAGAATGGGTTTAATGTCATCAAAACCGCCAATAAGATACAAATGCCAATCGCGATTCCACTAACACTTTGATACAAGGTAAATTTTGAAAAATACAACACCGTAAAGCCTATTAACACAGATGAACTGCTTAGTAATACGGTTTTGCCTGCGGTTCTGTAGGTGTTTTGTATCGCCTTTAAGACATGATTTGTTTTAGCCAATTCCTCTTTAAAGCGAGTAAACAAAAGAATATTGTAGTCTGTACCAATCCCAAATAATATGACAACTAAAAATACTTGTGTAAAGTTAGAAAACGGAAAATCCCAATAATTAGTAAGTAAGGCGATGATGGATAATGATACAGCATAAGCCACCCCTACTGTTAAAAGCGAGATCAATGGAATGATCGGTGAACGGAAAATAATCACTAATATGGCAATGATAAAGATAATAGCAATGATTTCAGTCTTTTTCACACCTTCTTGGGTTGTGGCAGAGAAATCATCCATCACAATATCGGCTCCTGTTACATATGTATCCATTGGTAAATTTTTCACTTCCGCCCTTAATAGCGCTGCCGCTTCACTGGCTGTACCGATCTTTCTATCGATTGACAATTGTGCCATGACGGTTGTATGGTCTTTACTAACCAATTGATTCGCCGCATGCTCACTGTCTGTATGGAAGAGCGCATTTGTGATAAGAAGCTTATTTGTGTTTAAATGATGAAGGACCTCTTCGATTGCCGAATAATCAGTAGCTGTTAGACCCTTTTCTTGATGAAATACATAGACAAACGAATAGGTATCCTTCCCTTCGTTTTGAATATCGTTTAACAGCTCTGTGCCAATGACACTCTCTAAGTCACTAGGCAATGTGATTTGTCCTTTATCTAGTACAAGTTTTTCAAGATTAGGCATTATCATCAGCATCACGATAACTGTTATCACCCAAAAAACAGGACTCAATATCCATGACTTTTTCATGCTTTTCTTCCTTTCCAATTAGAACTGACTATACTGTATATCAAGAAAGGAAGAGCAAGATATAGACAGATAACGTGATCTGTATAAATTCAGACAAAAATGCAAAATTGTAAAAAAGGTGATCTGTATGAAAAAAAGTGAAAAAACAAAAAGGCAATTAGCCAGTGTCTTAAAAGACTTAATGGTCCTTAAGCCGTTAGAAAAGATATCGATACAGGAAGTCATGGAGAAAGCACAATTGAATCGACAGACGTTTTACTATCACTTTGAGGATATTTATGATTTATTGAAGTGGACACTAGAGCGAGAGGCAATTGAGTTACTGGATGATTATAAGGATGAAAGCCTTTGGCAAGAAGGCTATCGCGATATATTATTGTACTTAGAAAAAAATCGAGCGTTTGCACTAAATGCTATTAACTCCATGGGCCATGAGCATTTTAATCGCTTTTTCCATCAAGAAATATATAGCATTATTGAAGACTTTGTGAAGCAAATTGCGGAAATGTGTCAAGAGGTAGAGAAAAAATATATGAGTTTTGTGACCCATTTTTTCACTGTATCCATTACGGCTGTTACCATTAGCTGGCTACAGGGCGAGCTTGATTTTTCCGTTGAAGAGCTTATTCAAATGGTGGATCGGTTCTTAAGCGACCACTTAGAAGGAACTAAAACGCTATATGGTGTAAATAATACTAGCTGTCTCAAGGCAATCGATATTTAAAGAAAAGGAAGTGCTATTATGAATGCTGAATTGGTGATGCAGGAGCTAGAGGCTCTTGGCAAGGAACGGACGAAAAAAATGTATATGTCAAATGGCGCCCATGAGCCGTTATTTGGTGTGGCAACAGGTGCAATGAAGCCCATTGCGAAGAAAATTAAAATCGATCAGGCTCTAGCAGAAGAGCTTTATGCTACTGGTAACTATGATGCGATGTACTTTGCTGGCATCATAGCAGATCCAAAAGCCATGACTGTGGAAGATTTTAATCGATGGATGGAGGCAGCTTATTTTTATATGCTGTCGGATTATGTAGTAGCGGTTACTTTAGCAGAGGCACCGATTGCTCAGGAGGTGGCGGATGCGTGGATTGCCAGTGGTGAGGAACTGAAAATGTCTGCGGGCTGGAGCTGCTATTGCTGGCTATTAGGGAATCGCAAGGATAGCGAATTTTCCGAGAGCAAGCTGGCTAACATGCTGGATGTCGTGAAAAATACCATCCACGACGTACCCGAACGTACAAAATCGGCCATGAATAATTTTTTATATACAGTGGCTATTTCCTATGTGCCGCTCCACGAACAAGCAGTAGCAACCGCACAAGCGATTGGTCCTGTAGAAATGAAGCGAGACAACAAGAAAAGCACACAGCTAAATGCTTATGAAACAATTCAAAAGGAAATAGAGCGAGGCAGAATTGGCTTTAAACGTAAATATGTAAGATGTTAATCATCCCATTTAAAAGGCATCTATCCTATAAGGATGGATGTCTTTTAAAACGAAAAAAATCAATGAATAATAATATATTTTTATTGAAAATCGATAAATTTTATTTTAAAATCAATATATCATTACCAGTGAGGTGTTTTGTATGAAACATAAAAAGGGGTCAACCATTTTCCTAAAGAGTGTGATTATGCTGCTAGGTATCCCTGTATTAGCTTTAGGACTATTTTGGCTACCTGGGATAGCCAGTAGAGATGCAGCGGCACATCCCGAATCCTCCTATTTGTCTTATCTTTTTTTACTCTATGTGTATGCACTATGCATTCCCTATTACACGGCGTTGTATAAGGCCTATCGCCTCTTAACGAACATCGACCAGCATAAAGCGTTCTCCAAATCATCTGTACGGGCTTTGAGAACGATCAAAAATTGTGCTCTCACTATTGTAGCCGGCCTTGTGCTAGGTATTGCAACAATTATGATGATGTTTACTGGCAAGGAAGATATTACAGGAATTTTTACGCTGACACTCATAAGCATCTTTATAACCAGTACGATTGCAACCTTTGCAGCCGTTCTGCATCGACTACTCCAAAAAGCCATTGATCTCCAAAACGAAAATCAATTAACCGTATAACAAAATGGCACTACCAATCTTGACTGGTAGTGCCTTTTATTGGTTTAAAACTAATTTCCTATAAAAACATATCAAAATTCTCTTTTCAATAGTATAATAATTACATATTTTGATAATTGGAGGATTTATATGAAGAAATTGGTTTTGTTGGTGGCGATGCTTACATTATTTTTCACCACTGCCTCTATTGCGAGTGCACATCCAGGGCGTTTAGATAGCAATGGCGGTCACAACTGTTCTGACAAATCAAAGGCTAAAGGGCTTTGTTCTGGCTATCATTATCATAATGGCAATGGTGGCAATAATGCAGGGTCTTCTTCAGGCGGTCAAAGTTATTCTGCGCCAGCCCCTAAAGCAACTGTAGCACCTGTATTAACGAAGGTTGCTGTCTATTTAAATGACGTGAAGCAAAATTATACGCCTAGCGCTTATATGAAAAATGGCACAACCTTAGTGCCAATGAAGGCAATCTTTGAATCTCTTGGGGCAACGGTTAGCTATGATAATGCAACGAAAAAAGTAACGGCAACAAAGGACAGTAAAAAAATTGTGATTGGTGTGGGGAATAAAACGGCTTATGTTGATACAAATGGTTCTGCATCAACAATCACACTCAGCCATCCTGCTGAAATATATCAAGGTACAACAATGGTGCCTTTACGCTTTGTCAGTCAAGCACTTGGCGCAAATGTAACATTTGATGAGGCAGCACTTGTTGTTTATATCTCAACTAAATAATGGACAAGTCTTAAGCAGTATGCTCCTACAAGGTGCTGCTTTTTTTATTGTTTCTTAAAGTTAAAATCATACTTCTTGTTGATTTTACCAGCAATCGTTTCTAGAAATAAAGCCACTGTCATATTCTCGACTTCATTTGTATACCATGCTAGCTTTGCACCATAGTTCTTTTTATTATAATTCACTTCTAATGGCCAGAAATTTTTTGTTTTATACGTATAATCAAATTTTACATAGAGTTGCTTACCATCGGGACATTCCATCACCACTTGGTATAATGGATTTTTTCTTTCTTGTTCAAATTTTACTTTTCTTATTTTGGTTAACATCAAAACCCCTCCTCTCTTCTACTACATTCGACAAAATTTTTAAAAAACCTTTATTCAATGAAAAAGGATAAAGCTCGTGATGACATAGGAGCTTTATCCTGCACAATTAGTTGGCTATAAATTTGTCGTAATAGCGTTTCAGCATGGTCGCCATTTGCTCTCTTGTTAAGGCGCCTGCTGGATTCATGTTCTTACTTCCATCGCCTCGGATAATGCCTTCGCTAATAGCCCACTCCCAAGCCTCTTTATGGGCTGCTCCCACTTCTCTGCTTGTTTGTAAACTAGCTTTTTCAGCTAGTAAGCTTTTCAACGTCTCTATTTCTTGTTTTAGCTCATTATATTGTGACACAGTTAATCCCTCCTCAAGCCCATTTTTAATATCTTGCTGGAACTGTGCTTCTGTAATCCCCATACTTTTTAAATAGTCAAAAGGATCTTTGTGCGTAGTGCCTCCTAGATTTTCCGCAATCCATCGATGTGACTTAATACCGTTGCCGCTACCATCTAAAACAGTGGGAATCCCTGCCTCTATCGCAAGCTTACGTAACAGCCAAATATAAGCCGCATAGTCCTTTTTAAATTGTTCCTTATCAGCAGTCCGTGCCAATTCCACCTGGGCATAGCTATACGGATTTCCCTTTGGTCCACAGCCATATTGCACGAGATTGACTGGGGCTACTTGTACGATTCTTCCACCACCGCCTACCCAGTGAGAAACAAAGGCATTGGCTTTATTTCGATTCATATAGGCAATTTCGTTTTCCAATGCATTTGGACCTGTATTGCTGCCATTACCTGATTCATGCGCCACAACGTATTTGACTGCCGTTAGCGCTTGATTCGGTAGCCCTGACATCATCTGTTTTTCAATAACATAACTCATGTTGCACCGTCCTTTCCTATTATTTTTAGCGACTGACGCTATGTTATTCTTTTCTTCTTTTTGGGTTTTTTAGGGTAAACAACAGATAATTAGAGGTTCCTTTTGAGGCTTATTAGCTTCTTTTCGCGCTTAAGGCTACTGCGATCGTTTCACCTCTCTTTCCTCGAAGCTATGAAGTGTGAATGTCACAAGGACATCCACTTACTATTAGTAAATGCGCGCACAAAAGTGTTTTCTAGTTAGTTGTGCTCTTTTACTATTTTTTCATTATGATTTTATAACCTCTTTTCTCGCTTCCAAGCATTGACAAAGTATTGTTTTCTGTAGTATTTTAGTTCTTCTAAAATATTGAAAGCGAGGAAAGAAAGTGTGCAGGCAGTAGAGATTATTCGTCAATTACCAAGCTTACACGGCTTTACACAGCTAGTGAAAATTAACAAAGGCTATTCACCTGATAGCAAGTATCTGGTAACAGTTGGTGAAACGCGCTATTTGGTGCGCTTGTCAGATCTAGCACATCATGACAAACGTGCAGTAGAGTTTTCCTTGCTCCAAGAGTTAGCAAAGCAGGGTGTAAGAACACATAAAGCCGTTGACTATACCTTGTTTCAGGAAGCCAATATATCCGCAATGGTCGTTAGCTTTTTAGAAGAAACACCAGCAGATGAAATTATTCAGGAACTTTCTGACTCTGAGCAATTCCACCTTGGGCTTGCGGCGGGGAAAGAATTAAGAAAAATACATCAAGTGAGCCCTCCGCAAATGATTCATTGGGAGACAACACAGCTCAAAAAGTTTTCTACCTATTTGAAGGCATACCAACAAGATGCCTATCAACTTCCACAAGAAGCTAAACTATTGCGCTTTATTGAAACGCACTTACCACTGTTAAAGCAACGCCCCATCACCCTGCTTCATGATGATTTTCATCTCGGTCACATTATTTGTAAAGGACATACTTACAATGGGGTGATAGATTTTAATGGCTATGATGTGGGTGATCCTTATCATGATTTTTATAATCTTGCCTTGTTTAGTAGACGACAAAGTATCCCCTATTGTATTGGGCAGATTGATGGCTATTTTTCATCTTCACCAGACGATATGTTTTGGCGGTTATATGCCCTCTATGCAGCCATGACTGTCTTTTCAACCATTGTTTGGACTCGTCACTATGACCCACGCTCCTTTGACGATGCGTTGGAAAGAATTCACATGATTTTACAGGATCATGATAACTTTTCATCGATTAAGCCTTTATGGTATGCGGAGAATTTATTCACTCCGTAAGAGGGCTAAAATTTTTTGTCGTTCTGCTGCAAAATCAATTGTTGGCTGAAATTCTTGTTCCTGATCACCACGCTGCTGAAACCACTGCGGAATGATTTCCCGTCGTCTGGCTTTAGAATGTGATGACACTTGCTGCTTGCGGGCTTGAAAACGCTGCTGGTCGATAGCAATATCTGCAAGACTCTTTATGTTCTGATGGCACCAATTTTGTAAGATGCTCTCTACATACCGCCAGCGTAAAACATTATGCTCCACCGCTAGCTTCATCGCATAGATGACCATGTCCTCTGAAAAAATAGTGAGCCAGTGACGAATTTTACTAGCAATATAGGCTGTTTGTTTGCCAAAGCCTTGTTGTACATAAAAGTGGTAGGCAGTGTTAGTAGACTCCTTATCATCTTTATCTTTTAGTAATTGATTATTTAGTAAATTATTATTTAGTAGTGTGGGCTTTTCCGTCGATGGTACGACCGTTGACGAATTTCCCGTTGACGGTATAGCAGCACGTTTTGATGCTTCATAAACGAAAAATTCTACCCTACCGAACTTGCCGTCTTTTCCTCGTTCCTGTACTTTTTGAAGATAGCCCGCCTCTATGAGTTCGTCCAAAATTTTGGCTGTCGCTTCCCGCCCACATTTACTACGTATTGCTATATCTGCAAGACTAAATGACCAATCATCTGGCAAAGACAGCATATAGGCAAGCAGACCCTTTGCTTTCCAGCTTAATTGCTCATCATTTAAAAAGGCTTTATCCAAAACCACATAATTCTCCTTTTTGGCTACTCGATAAATCATGACGATCCCTCTTTCCATCTAATGTCCTTTCTAACTATATAAAGAAAATTTTTAAAAATGGGACATAAAAAAAGAACATGCCATGAAGCATGCTCTTTTAAGCAGGTGAAAAAAATTTTTTAGCGAATTCCTATCATAACAAGCGAAAGGTGGTAGAAAGAATGAATTTTGTAACGTCCCCTCTTACCAAGAAGGTGAATAATGTTTTTATTCATGTCCGAGATTTACGTCAATCAGCAGAATGGTATAGCCAACTTCTTGGTCTGCCCTTTTGTGAAGAGAAGGTAGTTTCGCCTGTCTACAATTTACCCATTTCCTCTGAGACGGGAATTACCTTAGACGATCACACATTTGATCCTGGCTTTCAGTTACAGCCGTCCAAGCATGTGTTGTTTAATTTCTACACAAACAATATTGACGATGCCTATCAGTCTATGCAAGACAAGGGCATTCCGATTGTTCGGCCTATAGAACGTTTTGATGACTTTGCTTACTTCAACATTCAAGATTTAGATGGAAATATAATCATGATCTGTAATGGGTAATGCAAGCAGCAGAAGCAAACAATTGCTTCTGCTGTTTGTTATTCATAAAGCTCTTTATAGACAATGACTTTTAAAGCTGCAATCTCTTCATCGGATAATTTGCCTTCCACCATTTGTAGAGCTTCTTCCTGCGTCATCGAGCCGTCCTGCAATTTTACACGCATGTCGTTCAAATCGGTAATGCCCACTTTTTGAATTAAGACTTTCGTTGCCTCTTCTTTTGTCGTAAACGGTAATGTACTGCTATCGACCGTTTTCGCCTCTTCCATATAGGCTTTTAATTGTGGGTCATTTTCAATGGTATTTTTGATTTCTTCCTTTTGTCCGCTATTTTCTAATTCTGTCGACAAGGTATCTACAATTTTTTCAGAGGCAAATTTTGTGCCGAAATGTAGTACACCATACCCCACTACACCAACAAATATAGCAATTACCACTAGAAATTTAATCAATCTCAACTACGCTCACTCCTTTATACACGTTCATCATACTATATGGAGCGGTTGTTGAGAAACAATTCTCCCTAGAAATTATGTAAAAAAACCCCATCTTTGTAGATGAGGCTTATTTAACGTATTTCAAATACTTCCGCACAAATTCAACAATGTAGAGAACTTCCTCTTCCGTCATCGTTAGCAGCTTGCAAACACGTTGTAGTCTAGCAGGTAATGCTAATTGCTGACGTACCTGATGAATATACATATATTTGCATTTCCGCGGATTTACTTTGTCTCGTATTTGCTTATATCGTAGGTATGCATAGCGGGCAAAGGCGTTGAGCATCTCCCGCTCCTGCTCATCACGCTCCCTCTTTTTAGCAGCTTCATCAATGATGTCCGTGTCAAATATCTGTGTACCATCTGTTAATTGCATAGTACCACCTCTCTATTGCAAATGTACTCCTCTCTATTAAATGCAACAAAAAAAGCCACACCTAGGGTAGATGTGACACTTTTTATGATTTTTATATGTAATGATTGGTGGATAGAATTCTAAATGTGACGGATACAATGTCTAATCTGACGGATACATCGCTCATTTTGATGGATAGAATCGCTTAGAATGGATTGCTCATTTCAAATCGGTGGATAGAATGCTAAATGTGCTGAATACCAAGCTTATTCTAAATTGATGGCTGCTATTAGCTTCATAAATAATAAACAAAGATTGCTACGATAATGTTTGGTATTGCTAATAGTAACGCATTATTCATGAGAAGATTGCGTTCGTTTCTGTCTTCATTGGTTTCTGTTGCGAAATTGGCGCGCATTCTATCTCCGCTTGCGATGGCTCCTGACAATAACATGGCAGAAACGATGAAAATTCCACCGAGTAGCCCTGAAAGCAAATGGGCTTCCTCTGTACCCCATATGAGAATGGAGCATATCACACCTAGAATGGACAAGATGGTGCCAATGCCTATATACTTCATTTTCAGCCCCCCTTCGTTTATTATACGGCTAACCGCTCTTTTTCGTTTCAATAAATCCCTATTTACCTATACAAGATTTTTCCTTTTCCAGTAAAATAACTATAAGGAGGGAGGCTATGCAAATGAAAGACAAAATAAGTGCATTAACGAAAATGACCTTAGATGATTTAGTACATAATAGATATGAGAAACTTCAACAGGAGAAGATATTAACAGAGGATACTGCTATATTTCTGCAGGAGGTTTTCGCCTTGCAAGGTACCTTAACATGGCCGCTGGATGAAGCTTCCTTAGCTATTGATGTGTATGAAATGAACGACCAAAGTTGTTTCACAACAGAAATTCGCTATTTATGGTTTGATGATGAAGAAAGTGCTGTGGTTCTTTTTTGCAAGGCCTATACAAATGCAGATCAAACGGAGATCACTGCTTTCATGATTGATACGGTTGATGCCTAGTATAGTATCCGCGCCAAACGTTCATAGTAAGTATGGTGTGAAACTCACGCCGAATCATACGACGGAGGGATCAATTTATGAATGGAATTCGTGAAGGTTTAATCCCCACTATACTCGGGTCAGCTGTTACGGCGGCAGGCTATGCAATGAAGCAAAAACATGGCTCTAACAAAATGGTGGCCAATACGATTTTTGGCTTTGGCTTAGCACATATTGTGTTAGGTGCGATTGACCTGGTAGAGCATCGTCGTTAACGAGAGAAGGGCACGCTATGTGCTCTTCTTTTTTGTATTTTTTTCTATTAAATGCTAACATTGTCATAAAAGCTTAAGGAGTACAGTGATGGCGACAATAGAAGATTTTATAGCACTTGATATACGAATCGGCACGGTATTAGAGGCTGAGGAACTGCCAAAGGCTCGGGTTCCTGCGATTAAAATGAAAATTGATTTTGGTGAAGAATTGGGCATTAAACAGTCTTCCGCACAAATTACGAAGCGTTATACACCCGAAGTCATTATTGGGAAGCAAGTAGTGGCGATTGTTAATTTCCCGCCACGTCGCGTTGCGGGTTTTAAGTCAGAGGTATTAGTCATTGGTGGTGTACCTGTGGAGGGAGATGTAATCCTGTTAACGCCCGATCAGCAGCTGCCCAATGGAACGAAAATACAGTAAAAGCCTCTCGCATTATGCAAGAGGCTTCTTTTTCTGAAGTGGTATCCAGATTTCACTTGTAAAGGTTGGTGAGGAAAAATCCGTGCTTGTATGGCGCACGATTTCTGGACCAGCAACCTGTTCATAGCCAGATGATGGGAACCACTCCGCATAAATGCGCCCCCATGTTTCCTGCAGTGTTTGTGGGAATGGTCCAACCGCTTCAAAGACAGCCCACGTACAAGCGGGTACATCCAACTGTGAAAAATGGTGAGACGTTTCGGTTGTGGCTACGCCGATATAATGATCAAGCTCGCCCTTTTCCTCCATTCTGCCCTCAGAAAAGTTTGTGGAGGCTTGGATGATTCCTGTTGGTTCTAGATTCGACAGCTTTTTTAGTTGCCCAATATCCTCCATTGTTAATGCACGTGCCATTTCAGTTATCGCTTGATTTTCTCCTTGAAAGACGATAGGTACTCTTTTCATAAGACCCACGATGTGAAACGCTTCTTTTTGTTCGAGTCGGTAATTCATTTCACAACCTCCTTGTATGGTAAGTTGGAAGGTCATTCGTGGAAACGCTTTTAGGTGCTGACCATTTTGCCTCGCCTCCGATGGTGTGATGCCATGCATTTGCTGAAAGGCTCTTGTAAATGCATCTGCAGAGCGATAGCCATAACGAATCGCGATATCGAGAATTCTCATAGATGAATCTGATAGTTCCAGTGCGGCAAGCGTCAGACGCCTACGACGAATATACTCTGATAGCGAGATGCCTGCTAGAAAGGAAAACATACGTTTAAAATGGTATTCCGAACAATAAGCTAATCTCGCAGCTTCTTGCACATCAATTTCCTCTGTTAGATTGGCCTCGATATACGTAATCGCCTTATTCAACCTTGTTAAAGAATCCACTTCTTTCACCTTCCTTATCTTTACTTTAGCAGGAATAGTAGCCCTTCATCCGACAATTGGTGCCCCATTTAGTCGCCTTCCAAAAAATAATCTATCGAGCAGGCAGATAACTAGCTTTTGAAGCTACTTTCACATACATATAATAGTGTAAAGCTAATTTTAGCCTTACACCTCCTGACTTGATACTTAGGGTCACTGCTCGCACAGTGGCCCTATGAAAATAAAAGATCATTGTGTCGGATCATAATTTTCGTTACAATATTTGTAAAAATAGTCTATTGAGCTGGAGGCAGCAACATGGATCGTCTTTTCCAGTGGTACAAGTATTTAAAATACATACTCATTCCTATAATTATTTTAAAATACTTACAAGGTGAGGGTGTAAATATGCTCTCCTATTTGGTGTGAGCTTTTTACTCATTATTCTACAGGATTTTTTCGCCATTCGTAAAAAAACAAAATTCCTACTCCGTCTCATCATACTGATTATTTTATTGTTTTTGTTCATAACTGCCATTGTCTATCAAGCGACAATGTCTATTATTTTTTCAATCCTACTACTATGCGTGTTAGGTATGGCACTTTATTTACATAGAAATGAAGAAGGAGAACAATAAATGGTACATGAAAATAATAGTAAGCGATTACTTTTAATCATCGGTTGGGTCAATGTGGTAGTAGCCCTTCTCCTATTCCAAGCTTTTTGTGGGCTTATGGCTATCTGTATGGGGATTGTACTTAAAAAGGATTATCAAGCACCAACCCATGGGCTAGTCTTGATAGGAGTTGGTATCGTGAGTACGGTTATAGGTTGGATGCTCAATCATTTCTATATGTAAAAATGACCAAGAACCTAGATTCTTGGTCATTTTATAATTAGCGATAACTATGATGTGTTGGTTCAAATAATGCTTCATCGGCGTTTCGCACAAGTGAGAAATGATCCACATTGTAATGGCCATGCAGGATGTCGTTATGGTGGGCAACCGTATCTTCTGGTGATAAGTATTGGGAACCATTTGTTGAATGGCCATCTCCCACCAATGTGACATCAAAGCCCTGAATAGTTGCTGCTCTAACTGCTGTATCCACGCAATGCTCGGTTTTGCAGCCCATCATCACCAAATGCTCTACCTCATTGGCCTGTAAATAATCGAGTAAGCCTGTCTTATAAAAAGCGTTCGTAGCCAGTTTATCAAAATAAACAGCGGTAGTTGGTACTTGGATCGCTTGATGTACCTGAAAGCCTTTCCCTTCTCCACCAGCTACATCCCGATCACGCACAAAGATAATATGTGCCTCTGCCTCAGTAGCTTTTTGAATAACGGCATTGATTGTTTTAAGCAATTCATCCTTGCGATAGACGGCTTGTTCATCCTGATTCCCCTCGATTAATTCTTGCTGTGCATCAATGATCACTAGTGCTTGCTTCAAAAGCATCTCTCCCTTATCGTTTGCTAACAACATTTTACCATTAATAGTTAATTTCTGATATGCATTATTTTATAACTTTTGAAACCGTCATACCATCCCCAATGGGTAAAAGAATCGAATCCAGCTGCGGATGATTAGCCACTGTGACATTGAACTTTTTCATGATGGCTGTATAGCGCTTGGGTGTCGCCATAGGGTCTGCTACACTGCCTCCTGCTAGGACATTATCTGTCACAATGAATGCACCAGGGCTTGCTAGCTGTATGCAATAGGCTAAATAATTTTCATAGTTATCCTTATCAGCATCAATGAAGAAAAAATCAAAACACTGTCCCGTTGCCACAAGCTTTTCAAGGCTATCCAATGCAGGACCTGTCATATACGTTACCTGCTCGGCAAAGCCTGCCTTGGCAAGATTTTTGGCGGCTAGCTGTGCATATTTATCCTCTAACTCTAGGGATGTCAGTTTGCCTTTCCCTTCCATTCCTCTCGCCAGACAAATACCACTAAAGCCGCCAAGAGCACCAATTTCTAAAATAGCCTTTGACCTAGTAATCGATACAAGCATCGTCAACAGCTTTCCTGATGATCGAGAGACAGAAATAGCAGGCATACCATTTTCGGCAATAGAGGACAGGACATCCTCTAATAGGGCATCGTCCTGATAAAATACCTCATCTATATAGTTATTCATTTGTTTCATGTGCGTTATCTTCCTCTTGTAGACTGTCGTTGGTTTCATTTTCTTGAATATCAAACAACTGGCAAAATTCTTGGATAACTAGATCGATGGCTTTTAATTCACCGACTAAAATTTGCTGAATCGATTGAAATTCTGGCTGTTCTAATTGCTGTTTAATGGTAGCTCGCTTCACATACAGCATCTCTAAAAATGAAATCGCTTTGCCGCGTCGGAACGTTTTTGCTCCTCGCTGTGGCGCGCCTTCCATGCCTCTGTGGCGTCCTCCACGGTGGTGTCCCTCTCTCATATGCTCTCTAAATCCAGATCCTCTCATTTCTAAAACACTCCTTTTGTATACATTTGTATACATTAACTTAAACTGATTGTATACAAACGTATACAAATTGTCAATTAAACATAATGCTTTTATGCTTCAACATATGTTAGACAGTAGGGTAAATGTATCGAAATGGAGGTTAGATGAGTGAAAAGGGTTATAAAATATGTGTTGGGCATCGGTACATTATTGATACTGTCAGGCATATTTTTGATTGGAGCACAATCTCACTATAATCAGAAGGAAATTAAAATTGCCAGTAAGCTATGTCTTGAAAATGGCGGACAGCCTACTATCATCCGCGATTATTTGGCTTTGAATTACTCCTTTTCATGTCAGAAGAACTGAGGTAGTACATATATGGATAGTGAACTGAGTTGCTAGAAAATCGAGTAAATTTCATCTATCTTTCAGGCAAATGGCTAGCTAACAAGATTACTTTTACATACAAATAGTAGGGTAAAGCAAATCTAGCCTTTCCACAGCTCTCCTGTTTTGAGGTCACTTTTCTTGGAAGGTGGCCTTTTTTGGCATGAAAAAAGACGTCATGTCGACGTCTTTAATGTTTGATCGATATCCTCAATCAACCTATCCACTTGTTCCTTTGTTATCTTGATGACATATAATTCTGTCGTTTCGATTCCATCAAGGCTTGTTAGGTGTTTAGGATATTGATAGTTATTTGATATCTCCTTGTCCATACAATCACCTCTTCAATAGATATATTCGACATAAAGTATAGCAAACCTTCTATAAAAAGGAAAATAACAGTATATTTTTTCACTAAAATAGCTATCATTTGGACGATTTAGGATAAAGAATGGTTAAAGCGATAAGTCCATTTAGACTATCCGTGTGTAAAAGTGCTTATTGCTTACCAAATTTCGCAATTTTTTTGAGGTAGAAAGAGCCGATGGAAACAATGATAGCTCCATAGACTTTCAGCATCACATTTCTAACAGGCGCCTCCTCTATGGTTGTACTGAGAAAGGCACATCCTAGGACAATGATTACCATCCCGATGATGGCATGAATATATTTCACTATATTCCCCCTTTTCTAGTAGGCAAGTCCGACGCGTGTTCTCAAAAATTCCTCACTGAAGATTTGTTGGTAGGCAAAATCTGCTGTATCCGCTACTGAAATTTCGCTACCTCCCTCTGGCAAGAAGTTGCGTTCAACGCGGTAGTTTCCTGTCCAGGCCCCATCAGGTAAATAGGTAGGACAAACAATTGTCCAATCCATTGCAGATTGCTGTAGCTGTTCGAATACACGTTGGTGCTCCTGTGCAGCAAAGGTCGATTTTCGTTTCGATTCCGTTGATTGGTAACGAAGAAGAGTCGGCGTTACACGACTTTGTAGAATCCCTGCTGTTCCAATCGTAATGATTCTTGTCACCTGTTGCTTTGTCATCGCTTCAAGAATCAATGGTAAGCTAGCCGATAATGTAGTGCCTCCATCTGTATTTAATGCACTCACCACCACATCCACATGATGCATTGCCTGCTCGATATCCTGCTTGTTTAAAACATCCCCTTTCATTACACACAGCTGTTGATGATGGTGCGGTAATTTATCGGGATTTCGGACTAATAGGGTGACCTCATGCTGATCCTTTATTGCTAGTTCTACCAAATGGCTGCCGACACGTCCACTCGCGCCTAATATTAAAATTTTCATTTCTCTCACCTCTTTATCATTATATTACAATTCCCTTTATATGTAAAAAGGCACAGATCACAGTGCCTCCCCTCTACTATTCACGCTCTAGTAATTGAACATCAACCATAAATAGATGCATATTATTCTTTTCAGCTAGCTCATCGATAATCGATTGAATTTCACTTTCTGTACTTACATCAATTTCTTCCCCATCGTGTAATTGAATAGTGATGACTTGATGCGCTGGAGAGTCTATTAGATAACCAACTGTACTATCAGGCGAGTAGCCTGCCGACCGTATCGCCTGTAACACTTGTTTTGTAAAATTCGTAGCTTGTAATTTTTCGCCAAGCTCTTCAGCATAGGGAGTTGCTCTTTCGGTGCTCGGAGCTATAGCTAAAGGCTCCCTTTGTGCCATCCACAATGACATCACAACCAGTAAGCACATGAATAAAAAGAAGATTTGCAGGACACTTTTCATACACTCGCTCCATTTCTCCATGAAATTTACAGGCGGAAGTCTAGCAATCTTTTGCCCTGAAATTGTTATTATTCTCACAGCTATGTATGGCTATTTCTCTCTTTTTAATTATTAAAAAATAATTTTCTTTTTGTACAAAGGGCAAATTACCAAGAAGTTTTGTTTGTGGCTTCATAGATTAGAAATGTAAAGGTTAGCGCTACCATTACTAAAAAACTAACAAAAAGGGAGATTAAAAGATGCAGGATAGTAGATATAGTCAATATATGAATTGGAATCATAAAAAAGAAAAGTGCTGTGAACAATATGTAAAATGCTATTGTCATTTAGAAAAAAAATGTGAACACAAACAAGAAGGATGCAAATGCAAACAGAAGCATGAGCATTGCAAATGGGAACAGAAGCATCAGCGATGTAAGTGTCATGAAAAGGATGACCATTGTAAATGGGAACATAAGGAGGATTCTTGCTCTTGCAAAAAAGAGGAGGAAGAGTACTACTACGAGAAGGATTATTCCAAAGATCACAAGTGTAAAGGCTGTATTTGTCATCTATTAAGATGCTTATCTCCTGGCACTTTGGTTGATGTTATTTTAGCAGGTGGCGGTAGCTTTGCAGGAATTTTATTCATCAGCTTAGATCCTAAAACTTGCTGTGCTACATTCTTAGAGGTAGATGCTGCAGCAGCAACACCACTTATCATTGATTGCCAGCAAATTATTGCCATTAGAAACGCGTAACTGTTCCATTATCCTACTTGACACCAATTCATATACCATAATCCTACCACTATAAGGGCACATTTAATCTTCTGCCAGGTTCGTGAAACCATACCTGGCAGAATTCATATTTTTCAGCTATTCATTGACAATGACTTTGACAATGGGCTCTAATTTCCCTCTATTTACATCGCCAAGATAATCAACATCTACTACGACAGCTCGTGGCTCAAAACGTTGGATACATTCTATGAGGCGTTTTGTGTTTATTTTCTTCATACGCTGGAAGGGTTTACGAATATCAGACCTTGTCACATATTCGCGGAGCGGACAAGGAATCGTAAACGTCGATAAAATAAATGCTACATTTTGTAATATACCTTCCACGCCTGTAGCATTACCATTAACATTACTTAAAGCCGTTACTTGATGTGTCATTCTATCAACCTTTCTTCTACGTTCATACAATTGGTACTTTGGAAAAAGAGCACTTTGTTATTTATGCTTGCTCATTAAAAATTATGAACGCTTTGTTTTTATGTACCCAATGTTATTTTTATTCAAACAACATCTTAGTTGATAGGCTGACCTACAAGCTTAGCGCATGATAGCGTAGTAAATAACATACAGCCAGCTAAAACAGCCATGGATGATTGCCCAAATGATGGAGTGATGCACACTCCAGGAGATCGTAATCGCTAAAACCGAACCAAAGCCAATGCCATTTTTGACCACCGTTTTATGCTCCACTTTTTTCACCTTCCTAGTGCTTTTTAACTCTCCTTCTTGCCATCGCAATCGGTTTCCCTCCTATCGTTTTCTATGTTTATGCAGGAACGAACAAGGGCAATCTGAAAGAAAGGATGTGATGTTATGACAATTTTCATGCTGACTGCCACGATTGGCATCCCCAGCCTTATGGCATATCTTCAGCACAAATGGGCTAGCTTTCGCCTTCTTTTCAACATACTAGGTGTCCTTGCTGCGATTCTGTTTAGCACGATTGCCGCTACAGCTATAACGAACATTATTCTTGAGGATGTAGTCTTTATGACAACGATCCATGCTGTGTTCTTAAACCCTGTCTTTCTAATTACAGGGGCGTACCTTGGCTTATATCTGATTTACCGGTTCATCATGATGACAATTCATGAAAGAGACAAGCCGCCATCCCTTTAGTAGAAATCACAATAGACGTGCCAAGTCTGGATTGTTGGATTGTAGAATAAATAAAAATTACCATGATCCACGATGTTCAAACGCGCTTTTGCATCGGAGGCAATTTGGAGGACAAATGGCGCATCGTCACCGAAATCAACGCCACTTTGACAAAAGCTTGGATAGCCACCAATTTTATGGAGTGGATAGAGGTCTTCAACAATATCCTCAAAATAGTCGAGCTGCTCTTCATGCTCCAACGTCAATATCTCTTCCTCCAATTGAGCAGGAATACCGCCCCCATCCCATGTTGGATAGTCGTTCGTGATATGCTGTGGTATGAGTGGAAACGCGCGAATTTGTTCATGCTGCCATTCGCGCTTTACTAAGCCTTCCAAAGTGGTGTACGTTCTAATATCAAAATAAGAACAAAGATCATCCTCCATCAGATGATCAAATAGACGTTCATCGACAAAAACTGTGACTAATTGAAAAGGCTGTAATGCCATCGGTACATAGGGTAGACCTTTTAGAAAAAACGTAGCGAGCGGCTGATAGCCAGATGGTGGCTGCTCTTCTGGTAAGGACCAGCCCACATAGCCAATCCAGCTTTCCAATAAATCATGTGTAGGTCGAATACCACCCGTTTGAAAAATCGTGGCCTGCGTGGCTAGTTGAGCCCGAATTTGTTCAATTGCCATCCGCTAGCTCCTTTTGTCGACAGCAGCAATCTGTTGTATGGTCGTTTACCATGCCCACTGCCTGCATAAAAGAATAACAAATTGTACTACCGATAAACTTAAAGCCATCTTTCTTCAATTGCTTGCTCATACGATCACTAATTTCTGTCGTCACAGGCACCTCTTTGATGGATGCCCACTCATTCATAACTGGTTTGTGATCTACAAAGCCCCAAATATAATCTGAGAATGAGCCATGCTTTTCCTGTATTTGGAGATATGCTTTAGCATTTGTCACCACGCTAGCTATTTTTAATTTATTGCGTACAATCCGTGTGTCTTGCTGCAATTCCTCTAGCTTGTCTGCTGTATAATGGATAATTTTTTCCACATCGAATTGATCAAATGCCTCACGATAGCCTTCACGCTTTTGGAGAATCGTCCACCAGCTCAAGCCAGCCTGTGCCCCCTCCAAGCAAAGCATCTCAAATAAATGCTGGTCATCATAGACCGGTACACCCCACTCCTTGTCATGGTATTCCACATACAAAGGCTCATCTAGCTTGACCCAATCACATCTTTTCATTTTTATACCCTCCATTTTATGTATCCTTTACTTAATAGCTGTAATGCAAAGCCATCCTTTACTTGATTTTTCGGTGACATACACGGTTTGAAAACCGATACGTTCTAATAATTGCTTCGTTGCCTCAGGTGTTTGATAGGCTTTCATATGATAGTTCATTTTGTAGAGCTCTGCTATGATAATAAATTTCCCACCGTTTTTCAGAAGCCGCCATACTTCCTCTACATCCTGCTCCAAGGATGGCCAAAAATAGTGCGTTTGAAAGGCTGTAATCGCATCAAAAAACTGATCATCGTATGGAATGCTTGAAACGCTTGCCTCTTTCACAATGACGCAACCCCTGGCAACATTTGCTTTATTCAATTTGATTGATTCCTTCACTGCCTGTGTGGAAAAATCTATCCCATATATTATACCATTTGGATTCAATTTGGATAAAATTTGGAGCGTTTTCCCACCACCACAACCTATGTCTAACACACGATCACCGTCATTGATAGCTCCTTGCCTGATGAACCATGCATTCATACCACGATGGGAAAAATTCATAATTTGTAGCATCGTTGAGCCAATCCATCCATTTGGCTTTTTCGCTTGTTCAATTAACGTT
The DNA here is from genome assembly GCF_039614735.1 of Lysinibacillus sp. BS3. NCBI lineage: Bacteria > Bacillati > Bacillota > Bacilli > Caryophanales > Bacillaceae > Lysinibacillus > Lysinibacillus sp. BS3. The sequence continues at coordinate 729,974 of NZ_CP154860.1, forward strand.
TGTAAGAGTGACATGATTGGATTCCCCCCTCAAGTAAGATTGTTAAAATAGAATTAGAGCTTTAAAATAAAAACGCTTACTAGTTTGTACGTACTTCAAAACAATTTGTTTCATTTTTTACAAAGGAGGAAGATTTTATGATTCAACAAGCAAACCAGAAGGACGCTCATGCTGCGGCCTCATTAGCCTTACTGCTCTGGCCTAATCATACACTAGAGGAATTTACCGAAGAGATGACACAGCTGCTAAGGGAAGAAAACGCAGCTATTTTCCTTGCCTATGACGATGACGAAGCAGTTGGATTTGCCCAATGCCAGTTAAGAACAGACTATGTAGAAGGGACTGACTCGAGTCCAGTCGGCTATTTAGAAGGCCTTTTTGTGAGAGAGGAATATCGCCAGCAGGGCTATGCAAGACTGCTTGTGGAGAAATGTGAGCAATGGGCAAAGCATAGGGGCTGTCTAGAGTTTGCCAGTGACTGTGAATGGGACAATGACGAAAGCCTAAGGGTTCATCTTCAGCTCGGTTTTACAGAAGCTAATCGCATCATTTGCTTCACAAAAAAATTATAAAAATGGCTGACAAAAAAATCACAGGCGTTGCAAACATAGCACCTGTGATTTTTCGACATTTTTTTAGTTTAGATATGTATTGTTGGAAATATTTCGTTCGCGCTCATCTATGATTAAATGGATCATTAATGCGAGTTGTTGTTCGATTCGCATATTATTTAGATGTAAGATATCAGCAATCACATTCTTGTGCTTCTCTGCTAATTCCATCTCCTCTAGCATTAACATAATTTCCTCTTTTGTCAGCCCAAACATACTCATATCACCCCAATACTCTCTCTATTTATTATTGTAAAATCATTACTCCCATTTCATAATTAACGAAAATTTATCTTATTGCATGAACCATTTTTACTAATTATAGGTTTAAACATAGAAAATAATCAATCTATTATCCACATTTATTTAATATTTATTTTACATTAAGTAAAAACTTTTATTATGTTGGTTATAACTTATACAAAGATTGTATAAGTTTCCCTGTGGAATATTTCAAAATATTGCAGTAATTGCAACAAGACATCTATACCATTATAAAAATATTCTTGCATTTTGTCGAATTATAGATTTTTTTTGCACAAATTAAAATTAATTAAAGCCCAAACGTATTTCTTTACCCATTTTTCACATATATGAAATATCAATACACGAATCCATAAAAAAAGTAATTTCAAAATTGAAACTACTTGTCTTATTTGTATAATCGGCTTTTATATTATTTTTTTAATATCATATTTCACTATTTCTAATTTCATGTCCTCAATTTGAGAAACCTTTGATGCTGTATCCTTCTGCCATGTCGCTGTCTGCACATGTCCTTGTACAAATATTTGGCTGTTTTCCTGTACCACCGCTGGAGCCTTTACTGCGGCTATATCAGTATGACGCATTTCCAATAATGATTTATTGGACAGCGCTAAGAATGGTCTAGCCGCCTTATCCACCCTACAATTTTCAATACGCCCCATTGATTGATCTGACCAAATCATGGCATAAGAGCTTTCTTGACCATCTTTAAAATAGCTATTAGCTATCTCAAAAATTGCATCAATGCAAGTAATTCCGTTTCCTTCCATTTGTTCAAACGTGCAATATTGTGTAAATAATCGGGCATTGTTGATATAGATATGGTGGCTTTGCAGCTCTCGAATCGTTGTATGATGCATCATGATTTTGGCATGTTCATTACCATAAACACCACCTGATTGCCCAAATTGAATAATCGATTGCTGTAGCTTTAATCCACTAGCATCAACAATAATATGAAATTGCTGATGGTTTTGAATTTTACATTGGTTCATCGAAACATTTGCCTCATCCACAATGGTAAGCCCGACAGCCATGCCATTACGAACATGACATGTATGCAATTCCACCTTGCTATTTTCTATCAACACCTGTGCCTTGACATGCCGAGAAACTTGACAATCATAGAACTTGGCTTCGGTTTTTTCTCCAAGATACACCCCATGACTTTGACCATCTGAAAAAATAGAATCAGAAACCATTAGTTCACTGCGATGAACCACCATATTCGTATCAAGATGCTCTTTTATTTCACAGCCATCCATCCTGAAAGTCGTGCTATCAAACAATTGAATGCCTACCCCTTGCCCTTGGTGCACTAAACAATTGGTCATCGTAATCTCACTCGACGCAGCCATTACTTGTGCCTTGTCATGCCCATGAATTTCACAGTCCTCCATTGTCATCTTGACATGGCGAATCGCAAAAATACCATGCTTCTTCCCTTCCAACAGCATACAATTCGTCAAGGTCAGCTCACAGTTTTGAGCGATAATCTGTGCCTTCTTATGATGCTCAAATGTCGTGTCGACTAGAATAACACTGGAGCCATTCGCCACACGCAAACCAAAATGATTCAGTGGCGTAGCAAGCACTGCACAATTTTTCATCAGCAAACTACCATAGCTCACCATCATCTGCGTTCGAATCAATTGCTCCTCAATGACACAATTCTCTAGCTGTAAATCACCTTTCACATATAGCCCCTGCCCTTGCCGGAACCGTAAATTACGCATCGCGACAGGAGTTTGATAGCGAATAAATACACCACCCTTGATGGTCACATTGCCAACCCCATACAACGTCAGCCGCTTGGCAATATCCAAGCTTTCCTCATAAATCCCATCCCGAATTTCAATCATATCCCCAGGCGCCGCCTCTTCAATCGCCTGCCCGATACTTTGATAACGATGCATAATACTCCTCTTCACCACAAGTACAGCCATTTACACACTCCTAACCAAAAAATGTTCGTACCCTATTTATATACCGAACATGCTTGTGCTTATTCAATTTTGTGTAAAATTGCTGGAATATGCAGGTGTTTATTTGGAATGTTTGACGGTTTAATGAAAGTGGGGAAAAATGAAAAAACCAACAACAACCGAATTCCCTCGGTCATTGCTGGTTTTTTTCATTTACATTATTTCTTGCGTTTCACAAATACAATAACAAAAATAGCGGCTAGTGCTGCTAGGATAGCGATCATCCAAACTGTGTTTGAGTTGGATGTTGTGTCATCTGCTGCGGCTGCTTGTTGCTCTTCTCTTGGTGTAGCGTTCGAAGACTCCATTTCTTTGGCATCCTCTTTCACCACTTGTGCAGTGCTAATTTGCACATATTGTAGTGTTGCTTCATTCGAGTCGGATGCTTCATGCTCGTGGCTGTCGCCATGGCCTTCTGCATGATCCCCGTGGCTTTCCTCTTGCCCACCGTCATGACCATGATGGTGATCCGCTGCTGTTGTAAAAATAGAACGTTCTAGCTGTTGCCCTACCCAGCTTTTGGCATCTGTTGAATCGGCAAAGATGCGAGGGTGTCCTGACAGCATGTATGTTTTACCGTCGATGATGATTCCTGTTTGGTCACCTGTGACAACGTCTTCAATCGTACCCGTTGGTCCTTCTGCAAAGCCGCCCATCTGAATAAGCGTATGTCCGCCCATATCAAATGTAAGGTGCTCTGTTAAGAATGCAATGTACTCTTCTTTCGTCATGGTTGCGTCAGGATTGGCTAGCTCAAGTTTATGATGAAAAAGTGCTGTATTTATTTCCTTGTACGTAATATCTCCCTCTAGCGAAGATACGTAATCCTCTTTTTGAGCTGCTTGTGCTAGCTCATCCACTGTTGCTCCCTCAAGGCCGAAAAAGCCACCTACCCAGCCTGCAAAGTCCTTGCGTGAAAGATTGTCTGTTGGGTTTAAGGCCATATCTTTGCCATTGTACCCAAGAAGCCCAATACTGTGTAGTATCATAATGTCCTGAATATTGGCGGCTGTTTCAGGGACATCCGTGAATAGTGTACTTTTATCCATCGTATGGGCGTAGGCAACGGGTGCCATGAATAAAGTACTCATCAATAATAAAAGTAAATATTTTCTCAAAATGATTCCACCTTCCAATGCCTTAGTATACAGATGAAATGTGAGGGAAGTTTGAAATCCACAAGTATTTTCTATAGCTTAAATTGACGAATCAGGGCATTTAGTTGTTCAGCCATTTCTGCTAAATGCTCGGCACTATGTTTAATTTCCGCCATGGAGCTTGCAGTTTGCTCAATGGTAGCCGATGTTTCCTGAATGCCTGCCGCTGATTGTTCGGAGACAGCAGCAATTTCATCGACTGCTTTATTAATCGTGACAGTATTGTGAACAACCTCAGCTAGCTCCACTGACATACCTTCAATGCCTGTCGCAATGGCCTCAATAGCATCCGCAATTCGATTGAATGTTGTATTGGTTGCGGCCATTTGTGTTGTGCCCTTTTCGACTTCCTCATAGCCTTGCTCTAGCGAGGAGGTTACTGTATCGGAATCATCCTGAATTTTTCTGACAATCGCTGTAATATCATCGACGGAGAAGGCGACCTGTTCGGCTAATGTTCGAACCTCGTCGGCCACCACGGCAAAGCCTTTCCCCTGTTCCCCAGCTCTAGCTGCTTCAATCGCTGCGTTCAATGCGAGTAAATTAGTTTGGGCAGCAATCGTTTGAATGACCGCTACAAGCTTAGAAATCTCCTGTGTTTGCTTACTTAAGCCATTTACCTGATTCACCGCGTCCTTCACTGTATGCTGGATGGCTTCCATTTGTTTGGTGGAAGTGGTCATTAAGCTTCTACCTTCTTGTGTTAAAGCCTTTACATTCTGCGAATACTGTTGAACATCTTTACTGCCGTGATGAACCGTAGTGACTTTGCTAGTAAAATCATTCATTGCGGAAGCGACATCAGAGGCATGATCTGCCTGTAATTCTGTCCCACTTGCCATTTCTGTAACCGTATGAACAATTTGCTCTGTCCCCATTTTGACCTCAGAAGTCGACTGAAGAAGCTCCTCACTATGTGCCGCTACATCATTGGACACCGTTTGAATATGCTTTAATAGACGATTTAAAATATCTGACATCGTATTGGTCGCTTCCATCAGTTGCCCTACTTCATCCTTCGATTGAACCTTCAAAGGCGGCTCACTTAAATCGCCATTGGTCATTTGTTGCATACGCTTGGTTAACGTCACGATTGGTCTTGAAATACCACGAGCACTTAATAGCTCAATTATCACTGCTAGAAGAACAATCACAATACCTACGATAATGGCGATTCGCTGTTTCTGCTCTCCAGCAGCAATACTGTCCGTCCCTACCTCATTAATGGCTAGCTTCCGTTGCGCCGCTAAGTCTTCGTAGCCTTCACGAATGGTCGTAGCTGTGTCATCCATTTTTGTGAGGTTTTGGGTAGCCAGCTCGGTGTTCCCTTGATCATATACCGCAAATACCTCTTGCTCAATATAACGGTTCCATTCCTTAGACATTTCCGCAAATTGTCCGAATTCGCCTGAGGAAGATAATGCTGATCGCTTTTCTTCATTGCTTAGTTCCTTTGCAACATTATCCTGAAATATCTCTTTATACTTTTCTCTCCCAGAAAGCACATAGCCTCTAGCTGCCGCTATTCTTAAATCAATGGACTGTGCCTGCTCGTAATCGATGATTAATAGTTGTAATTCTTGCTGTACAATTTGCTCTGTCGCATCATTGCTTTGCTTGATGGCAAAGTAATTGTAAACAATGTATCCTATCATGATTGCAATCACAATGCTAAAGGAAAAAACAATGCGTCTACTGATTGTTTTGAACTTCATTTGCAAAAACCCCTTATTTTCCTAATCTATTCCATCCTTAAAAATCTACCATTTAATTAGGACGATTAGCGGTTTTAGGAATTTTTGCTATATTTCCAGAAATAACTTGGTCAATATAATGTTTTTTATAGCATCTTTTATCGCACGCCTTTAGTACTATCCTTAATCCCAGCCATTGAACATTACATCGCCAATTGTTTGACTATTAAAATAAGAGACGTATTTCCATTCTGTAGCAGATAGGCTATGGAACGCCTCATCCTTTGTTAGTAATGTTGTAAGTGTCTCCGCTTCCAAGCATTTACGATTAGGAAAATATTTATGCAGGTGAGGCTTTGATAAAAAGGTAAAGCTATTCACCTCCTGCTTGGCAAATGCGATGTACGGCATCAAACGATGATGAAGAATCGTCAGTGTTTCTCCATCGATTTCAATCACTGCCTGCATATAGACAAAGGGCGCTTGATCAATAAATTGCCTTACTTTCGCTCGTTGTTCGCTTGTCACTAAATGGTACACCATCGACTGAAACATGCGCATGTCCTGCTCAATTAAATGCGCTGCATCGAAACCAGAAATTCCTTTTGTTAAACGCAAGCCTTCCATCACTCCTTGTTATTTGTCTCTATAATAGGACCTTCTCGTTCGGTTGAGGAAATTCCTGCCAATCTATGCATTTCTTTTAATATGATAATCAATTTGTAGGAATGGAATACCAAATAACGTCATCTGATGGCGTGCTGACAATGTCTTGTCATCTACCGCAGAAATTTGAAAATGCTCCTGTAGGGGTAGCCTCATCACATTTTTTCCTATCGCCAAATAAATTCCTGCATCTCCATCATGACGACTTGTTAGGTGTAGCTGACCATTTTCTTCATAGGCATACAAAATGCCAACCATTGTTGAGAACGGGAGTGGTAAGGCTATATTCATATAGGTCGTTTCGTCGCTTGTGTGCTTCGAATAAATCGCGACAAAAACGGTTTGCTGATGAATTGTCCGAATCCATGCACGTGGAGACGGACGGCTATCTCGTGCAGAATCGACCTGAACAATGCTACCCGTCATCTCAACTTGCTTACTGGAAAAGGGTAAATTGAGCTGTTGGAGCAAACGGCTCATTCCTTGATACAGAAAGGCAAAAGGTCGAAACCAAGCCTTCCATTGCACCGTCGAAAGCAGCCGATAGGTCGTCGTATACTCATAAAAATGTGGAATGACAGGCGGTAGCTTTGTAGTATCGACAAAATCCTGTAAGGCATCGACCAAGCCAGGGTGTGGTATATTCTCATGATGTAGCTTCCCGCGAATTTGGCTTACAGGGAACTCAAACGGACGCTGTGTTGTTGGGGGGACAGCCATTAGCCAGGCGATGACCCCTATCCCCCCAAAGAAAACACCATTGATCACACCATGGAATTGAAGCATTTCTGGAATGCCGATGGAAACGTTTCCGCTGACACGACTGTAAACATACAGACAAGATCCAAGAATCGTCAGACAGAGCGCTCCATAGGAAGTCCTCAGCAATAGCCCCTGTCCAAACGGAAGCTTTGTTTTGAGCGCTACGAAAAACAAGCCGTAAATGGCGAAAATATAAAGAGCGACGGCGATGATTTCGATGAGAATGGAAAAGGCAATACCTATCGCAACAAGGATTGGTCCTGCCAGCAACATCATCACCATAACACGATAGCCGCTACTATCATGTAATCGACCTAAAAGTCCAACTGAAATGGGTAATAAACAAGCCGAATAATGAAAGTGAATGGCCGTTAACCACGTTATTAATGGTGAAAAACCAGTATCCATGTTGGTGACATAGGCGAAAAACCACAGACCACCGAGGGCTAGGTAGAAAAGCCCCATGTCGATAGCAAACTCCGCAATATTTGTAAAACCTCGTTGTAAAAATCTTTTCACGCCTTGCATGGCGATATAGAAGGTATACAGTACATACATGCCTGCCAAAACATTAGCCAAAACGCCATCCGTCGACCAATGCAGCAGTGTAACGGCTAGCATCATCCCCATAGTAATGACTGTGCCGACTTTCTGAACATCCACAACCATTGATACCATGGTGGGAACGAAAACTAGTTGAGCAACGGTTAGTAACCATAAGTAATTGGGTTGCCCACTAAGCACAAAGCACATCACCGTGAACAAAATCCCTAGTAAAAAAATGAAATTACTTCGATTGTTGCGTAAATTCACCAGCATACATCATGAGCCTCCCTATGAATGGATTATGGATGGAGACATGAATGGTAAAGACATTTTTCGATTCATCAAAGCCTTCCTCTACAATGACTCGACCCTCTAACAGTCTAGGCATCGGGCATTCGAAACGCGAGAGGACAAAGCGCTGCTTACCTGAACGAATGACCAATGTCCCCGCTCGTGTCACCGTAAAGTGCAAATCGGAATAAAAAAGAGCGGGTGTGCCTAAATAATCTTTCACAATTTTTTGGATTGGATTAATGGTCATCCTTGCATCAAAATGCCTTGTTTTCTGCGGGAAATAAAAGGTGCGCTCCCATAGCACCTCTAGTTCCCCACTTGGCAGGGCTCTGCATGTATTCGAAATAGTAAAGGGGATATCCTCCCCTGACTCTGGGAACAGAAATCGCGTTTTCGCAGCCAGTGTATAGAAGGGACACATCCATTTAGCACCAGATTTTATTTGATGCATCACGCCCTTAGCAAAAAATGGTTCATCAATTGGTAACGCATAACGCTGTTGTAGCATCGGATGAAGTCTTGCAAAATCATCCCCTAATAATGTTTGATAGATCGTCATCCTTGTTATCCTCGCTTTCTTTTACAACTTTTAGCACTCGGTACATCCTTACTTAAGCTAAATCCGACAATCGACAACACCCATAAAGCACTATTAAAGGTAAGTGGATTAAAGGGTGCTTGTACACTTGTCGGGTCCGCAACAATAGCAGCTATCGTCAAGAGCGGAAAAACGATGATTTGCATGCCAAAGAGCCAGCGTTTTCCTCGCGGGTAAAGCCAACAAAAAGCAAAGAGAATTTCCGCAACCCCTATCCACATAACTAGCTGATCTGCATGGTTTAGTAATGAAGCGGTCATCTTTAACTCCTGCGGATGCATATGGATGATCTTCGGTACAAGACCATGATAGAACCAGACAAAGCAAAAGAATAGACACAGAAGCATCGTTAAAAAGAATCGTCTATACTGTGAGGTAGGATTTTCTCCTTTTTCTAGCCATCTTTTTAAAACGTCAAAGCTGAGTGCCGTCGCCCACCCCATTAATGGACGAAAAAATAAATCAAAGAATACGCCAAGCTTGCCATAGCGTGTATCATAATCATATTGGGTCAGAAATGTCAGCCCCTGTTGATGCGGGATATATTGCCAATAGCCTTTTCCCTCCGCTATGGGTGAGCGCTTTTGAGGCGTACCAAAATGCAGTGAGGATGTTCGCGTGCCATTTTCTTTATGATGCTCCCCCTTGCTTTCTCCCCAGCCGCTTACCTGTAAGCCTGGCATTACCTTCGTTTCATAGGTAAAACGCTGTGGCTCCTCGGGTGCTTTTTTCGGAATATATGTAATCGATGTAAAACGTAAATCCCATTGCTCATGCAGATGAGGATTTTGTGTATAATCCCACGCTTTCTCTATAGGAGCCTGAATGTCTATCTCGACATAAATAGGCTTTCTGCTCATAAACTCACTCCTTTTTTTGATGAAGCCACTATCATTATAGCAGTAAATTGATAACCTTCTATTAAATGGGTATGCTTATGACGTTTCTCAATAAAAATAAAAAACTTGAATCGAAATGATGACTTGCTGAGTCTAATGGTCGAAAAGGAGGCGATTTTCATTACGAGCACCCAACAAACTCTTGTAGCCTTAGCCCAACAAGGTGATGAGCAGGCGTTTTATCAGCTCATTGAGCAGGAGCAGCATAAGCTTTACCGAATGGCCTATGTCTACGTACAAAATGAAAACGACGCCGTAGAAGTTTTTCAGCAAACCATTATTCGAGCCTATGAGGGGCTACCGCAATTAAAGGAGCCTCACTATTTTGCCACTTGGCTTACCCGCATTATGATAAATTGCTGTAAAACCTATATTGCGAAGAAAAAAACAGTTATGCCTGTTGAACCACAAACTTTCGAGGATTTAACAAGCGCATCTCCTACATACATCGAAGAAGAGCTGGATTTATGGCAGGCTCTTTGCAGGCTTGAGGAAAAGTACAAAACGGTGCTATTACTACGATTTTATCAAGACTACTCTGTCAAGGATATTGCGGCGATTTTGCAATGCCCTGAAGGTACCGTGAAAACACATATTCGCCGTGGCTTGCATGCATTACGACAACAATTAAAGGGGGCATATCTCGATGAGTGGGTTCAATCCGCTGAAAGAAGTCATTAATGCAATACCCATCCCTGAAGGACGTTTAACAGAGGTGCTACGTGTTGAAGGGATGTCCAAAATTTATCAGCAAAAGCATCATACTGTGAATGCCTTGAAAAATATCCATTGCACCATTTATCAAGGGGAAATGGTGGCGATTATGGGGACAAGCGGCTCTGGTAAAAGTACTCTTCTGAACATGATCAGTGCAATCGATGAGCCAACAGATGGAGCATTATTTTTATTTGGCAAGGAAGCTCAGGCTATTTATCAAGAGCCAAAAGCATCGCAATTCCGAAAAGAAAATATCGGCTTTATCTTCCAATCCTTTCATCTGCTAAAGGATTTAACCGTCGAGGATAATATTGCACTTCCCCTTATTTTAAATGATATTCCTAGCAAGGAGATTAAGGTGCGTGTGCAGCACATGATGGAAACCTTAAACATCGCTGCTTGGGCAAAGCATCGACCACATGAGCTTTCTGGTGGGCAGAAGCAACGGGTCGCCATTGCGCGAGCGATTATTGCCAATCCTCCTATTTTACTGGCAGATGAGCCAACGGGGGCTTTGGATGTTCATACAACAGATGAAATTTTAGAGCTGCTTGTTGCTCTGCAAAAAAAGAACCAGCAAACGATATTACTTGTCACACATGACCCCTATGTGGCTACCTATGCCAATCGGGTATTGTTCTTCCATGATGGGGCGATTGTGGATTCCTATCAAAACCGGCAAAATGAAGAGGATTTAGATTGTATTCTAATGAAATTCAAGGAAATAACGAGGGGGGATCGCTAATGTTTACGATGCGCAATATTGCCCTCAAGCTTTTTCGTGCCGCTTGGGCAAATGTCCTAACGAGTATTAGTATTATTACGATCTCGATTTGCCTGGTGATGACGATGACCGTCTACATTTGGAATGCGAATAGCCAGATGAAGGCAGACATCCAAGCGTTGTATGGGGAAATGGATTTAATGGTTGGTTATAATCCCGATCAGCAAAAATTGTTGACGACAAATCAAATAGAGGAGCTTTCTACTTTAGCCGGTGTCACACAAGTGTCCCGCTTATCGATAGCTCATACAATCGTTGAACATGAAAAGTACACCGCATTTTATACCGTTGGCGTCGAAAATGATGACCTTGTGAAAAGTCGCTACCATTTTGCGGTCAATCTTGGACCGAACGATGCCATTCTTTCGGAAAATGTTGCCCGTCTTTTCAACAAACGAGTTGGGGACTCCATTCATATTCAATCAAAGGATTTTATCGTGCAAGAAATTTTACCGACGATGAAAGGCACTGACAGCCCTAATATCATCCTCTTAGCGAATGACGTAGTTAAGGCATGGATGAACAACAGTCAGCCACAAACGGCAGGCATATTTGCGCTCATTAAAACTGATGAGGGGCGTGCCAAGGCAGTAGGCGCAGAAATCAAACAACTGGATGAAACATTACGTGTTGATGTTATGAGTGATTACGATGTCATTAAAAGAAATTTACAGAGCTTAATGGTTTTTATGATTGTACTATCCGTTTTTATTTTACTCATTTCAAGTGTCCTATTGCTGTCCACATTCCAGCTATTATTTTATAAAATTAAAGAGCAGCTCATGATTTTACGGGCTCTCGGGGCATCCGCGAAACAGGTTGGACGTATAGTCAAGCTCCAACTATCACTGATTATTAGCTTTGGCGTTACACTTGGAACAACGCTGAGCCTTGTGATAATAAAAAGCTGGCTACCACAATTAATTAGCTTTTTGCATTTACCCGAAGCTAAAACAGAGCTTCCTATTGTGTTTATTCTTTTAATTGCCCTTTCCAGCTTCATCATTCTTCAAGTGATGACAAAATGGCAAGTAGCGAAAAGCTCTCGACTACTGCCATTACAAATCGCGACAGATAATGAAAATTTAGAGCTGCGTTGGACAAAATGGAAAACAATTATTGTCAGTATTGTAGGTGTGTCAGCTACCTTCTTCTTTTTACAAGCCTATTTAGCTGGGACAGGAAGCGATCAAGGTGCCTTATTTATTTTACTCGGAACACTATTTGTATGTGGGATTTTACTGTTACTAATCCCCTATCTATTTACAGCCATCCTTCATCTGGCTTTAAAGCCGATTCGAAGGGTACTTGGCAAGGAAGCCTATTTAGCATGCCAGCAGCTCATGCCACAAGTACGCAAAAATATGCCCGTGGTGCTCAGCATGATAGGATTAATGGTTATTTTAACCTTTGGAAGTTCATTAATGAAAACCTTACAACACAATGACCTTGCCTACACAGAATCACAATACGAAACAGCCATAAAAATCAATAATGAATTAAATGATCCAACTATCACGCCTGCAATTATAGAGGAAATAGAAGCATTGCCAAGCGTACAGTACGCGTATACACAAAGTAATAATGCGTATATTGCTCTACAACTCGGCGATGAATGGCTACCAGAGAACTATACAACCATTGATATTAAGAAATTTATGCAATTAAAGAAGTTGCCTCAAATTGAGGAAGGAAATTTGCAAAATGGGCTTGTCGTGACAAAGGGCTTTGCCGAGCGTTATCATTTGGCAGTGGGTGATCGTGTAACGATGGGTACCTATGATTTTACTGCCCGGCAGGATATGCCTACTGGTGAGTTACAAATTATAGGAATTACTGATACACTTATTCACCGTGCTGATTTAATCGTTGATTGGTCATCATTCCTCACGGCACAGGATCACCCAATTATCGAAGACATTATGGTCGAAACATCCCACCCAGAGCAGGCATTGGCGGAGCTGTCATTCTTGGAACAGCGCTGGCCAGCCCTGAAGTTGACAGATAAAGCGACCATATTAGCACAATCCAATGAATTGTTCTTCCAACGGTGGAGCCTATTTGTTGGCGTCTTTGTTATTTTAATAGCTGCCACGGGGCTTGGTGTCCTCCAAACATTACTGCATACCATTTATACAAAACGCAGTGACTATGCCATCCAACGATTAATTGGTCTGTCACCAAATGGGCTGATGAAGCTCATACTGACACAAGTCCTTTCGTTTGTCCTTTATGGTCTCACGGTCGGGACATTTCTGGGGTTCGTCTTAACGAGGATGCTAGGCTTCATTGATGATGGCTCGCCGATGTCCTATGACTTTCTAACATTGGGCCTCACAAGTCTCGCCTTCCTAGGGTCAACACTCATTGTCTTTACCCTTCAAGGCTACTGGATGAGCAGACAAAAATTAGCGAATGAGATCTTGGAAATATAAGTAAAACAGCCCCTCTATGGATAGAGGTGGCTGTTTTTTTAGAAGCGGGGCTCTCTCTTGAGTGAGCGCTTTTACCCCTCTTTGGAGCGGAGCACCCCCACTCATTTTATAAATGAAATTCTCCCTAAATTTGAAGAAATTCTATCATTTCCTTTATGATAGCCTCTTGATCTCGTCCTAATGTCATGAGATGCTTAGAATTTCCAAAGCCTTTCTTCTGCTTTCTAGATGAATGAACGTGCTGATAGATCGTTTCAGCACTTTGCGTGTATAAGGCATCGTCTTTTTCACCATAGTAGATAGCGATAGGAATGATAATTCTATCAAGCTGCTCCATCGTTGCTTGGATAAATGTTTGGAATACGTTCATTGCATGTAATGGCATGTTCTCAAATGGCTCCATTTCCTGAGCGATTTGAAGTGGTGGCTTGCCCTCTATTGTTTTGTAATTATGGGCATAGTCAATAATCCTTTGTTTTAATTGCTCTGGCTCCTTATCAAACGGCACAGATAAGACAATGATTTGCTTGAGCCTTTCTAATTGAGCAAGCTTCAACGCGAAAATTCCCCCGATGGATAGACCGATGACCGAAATCTTTTGATAGCCTTCATCCAATAAAAATTGATGAGCATTCACTACATCCTGCCACCAGTCGTCTACCTGATAGTGTAATAACTGTTCTGGATGAGTGCCATGTCCACGATACAGCGGCGCATAGCAGGTATAGCCTTGGTTATGTAATGCAGTGGCTACTGTCTTCATATCTCTTGTATGACTTGTAAAGGAATGTAAAAGCAATAGGGCATGCTCATTTCCCTGTAAATAAATCTCTTTTGCTGGTAATATGTTTAGCATTTCATCAAGCCCTTTCTTCCATCTACCTTTATTTAAGCCCCAACAAACAGCACTGCCTGTCCGATGGCAATAAAAAAGGCTACCTGCTGAATGGGACTGCTGTCTTCAATTTGTAGTGTAATGTCAAAATGCGTCTCGCAGAAAGTCGCTTGCCAGCGTGCGATAGGCTGCTCATTCACAGTAAAAACAGACCAGTCCTCCATTTCTTTGTTGAGCTTGATCTGCTGTTCGCCATCGGTAATAACTAAATCAGGAATCATAATTTGCCAGCCATCATAGGCAATCATATAGTCTTTACCTGTTACCAAATCCTTGCCACGGAAATGCACGCGCCCGCGACGGGATACTTTTTTGCACGTAAAAAGCGGCTGACCATTGCGATCGTGAACATCAAAACGAACGAAATAACGATAGTCCATCGTTTTATCGAATGCTTTTTTTAGTGCATTGGAATACACGCGTTGAACGGTGGACGATACCTCCCCCGCTTCATTTAAAATAGTAACGGTCTCTGTTGACTCGATGGCCGCTGGTTGCTTGTATGTATAGGTCTTCAATCTATTCGCTCCTTTGAAACATTGCTTTCTTAAAACTACCATAAAATAAGCGTCAAATACAAAGGATGTATTTGACGCTCCTATTATGGTTATTGTATTTATTTCAATCAAGTAGCCTACTCCATTTTCTATCGATCTAACTTAAAGGTAATTTCCCCGATGCCCAATTCCGAATTGACCTCTAGTACGACATCCGCCTTGTCGTAAGCTTCGTTGACATAGACACCATTCCCTTTTGATATAAGGCCCTCCACATTAGACGAGCCAATGCCTTTTTCTGTCGTTAATTTCACGCCAACCTTTGAAGGTAAAATAACTGTTGTTTGACCGACACCTGTTTCAATAGTCGTTGTAAAGCTCTTTTTCCAGTCGCCACCTAGATTAACCGTTAGATCACCGACACCCGCTTCAATATCGAGCTTTTCCAGCTGAAGACCCTGTAAATCAAGGTTGGCAAGAGAAGCACCCGTTTCCACATTTAGATCCATGGGGATGCTGTCGTTCAGTTGAATCGCCCATGTGTTTTTAATATTCGAGAGCCCCAGCCTTGTTGAGCCCTTATGCTTGATTTCCACTTCTCCTGTATCGCCATGTAGATCATAGTCTATCTGAGGGGCTAGCTTTTTTACATTATATTCTGCGTTGCCCTCAACCCATTCCTTTGCACCACTCGATACATTCATTTCGCCAACACCTAAATCAATGTCTACCTCTAATGCTTTCGCTTTATCCTTTTCCACCAAAATGGCTTCCTCTCGCATTTTATTTGGAATAAAGGAAAAGCACCCCGATAATACCAATGCTGACGTGCCTATCACGACACCTAAACCCACTAATTTTTTCACTATTATTTCCTCCCACCGTATAATCTACCAATAATTTCATTATATAGGAGGGAGGAAATTAAAATACGACCCTCCGCTCGAAATTCATCTAAGACCTAAGACGTAGAGAGGCTTACTGATAAGGAATGTCATGCCCCTCCAGCAATGCCTTTAAATTCGCAAGAGAGGCATCATAGCCTGACGAATTAAAGCTCACCGTAGTGCCATTACCCTGTTGGGCTAGCGTAATAGCAATCAATGTTTCAGGAACTTCTAGATAGAAGGAAAATTCCTCATTTTTCTTCACTTGCTGAATCGTTAGCTCCATCGGCAGTTTTTCAGAAAGCTGGTTATGCGCATTTGGCATTAAGGTAAATGTCATCTTTTCCCCAGCCGTTAGTATAGGGATGTCCCATATGGAGCCTGGTGCGTACCATCGGGAGAGGGATTGCTCCTCTGTAATCGCCTGCCATACTTTATCTATCTTTGCCTCAATCCAAATCGAACTGGTCATTCGTCGCAACCTCCATTTCCTCTTTTCCATTATTTTACCGAACTTTCAGAAGTTAGACTACCTTGGGATGTTCTGTATAAGTGAAATGCCCCCAGTATAACCATTACAGCGATAACATCCAAAGCGAGCTGATAGCTGGAAAAAACAGTAACCAATAAACCATAAACCGTTGGTGCCAAGACAATAAAGAACTGATTAATTGTTAACGCTGCACTAACAGTTAGTCCTACTGCTTGCGAATCGGATTGCTCCGTGACACAAGTGATATATATGGAATACCAGCCAAGCGCTAAAAACCCAAATAAACTGCAAATTAAAATCATGAGGCCCTTGCTATGTATGACAAAGGGCAAAAAGCCAAGCATCAGGAATGTAGCGAGCATGACGAGCACTAATAATGGCTCTCGTTTTTGAGCGAAATAATGATCACTCATCCAAGCAAGTACAATTCTCCCAAACATCCCACCAAATAAAATCAGACTTAAATAGCGCCCTGCCTCGGTTAATGTATACCCACCTTCATGATGTAAATAGCTCATAAAATGAGCAATGATAATCATTTGGAGGGACATCATGACCATGCCCACAAAAAATAAAGGATAGAGCGCCCGATTGTGCCGAATAGCACGCATCTTCTCTTTAAAAGGAATGAGAGGTGCCGTAGCGGTGTCATGCTGTTTTGGTTCTTTGTACAGCAATAAAAATAATAGTCCCCCACCAATCGCCATCAAGCCCTGTGCTAAATGGACAGAGGATAGATGATGATGTTGATACAAATAGGTCAGCAAAGTGGAAGCCAATGCACCTCCAATCGGAATACCTGTTTGGCGTATCCCAATAGCAAGTCCTCGATGCTTGTTAGGAAACCATTTCACAATAGCAGTACTGCCACCTGTTTGCGCACTGCCATACCATATCCCCACAACTATTAATACGAGAAGCAATGTCGTATAATGATTCACGGGTATTAGCAATAAGGCTGACAGGCCCAGTAGTATCGAGCCCCATCCAATAATCTGCTTTTCTCCCTTTTTATCCATGAGATAACCAAATAGCAGCATGGAGAAAATTGGCCCTATATTGACGGCTGAAACAATTAGCCCTGTTTGGAAGGACGTTAAGTGCCATTCCATTTGATAAAAAGAGGCAACTGGCCCCATTCCGTAGGTCACAAAGGTTGCGGCTGTTTGCGAAAGTGTAGCCACAAGCAAGATGACCCATCGATAATATGTATGCATAAAAACCCTCCATCAGGTTACTGCTTTTGCAGTCTACCTTTTCATTATCTAGAGTGTACGTGGACAGCTAGCGTACGTAAAATGGAGGAAAATGATAGCGGCTATTAAAAAAATCTATAGGTATGTGAGGAACAACATGAACATTGAAGAAATTGCCTTAAAAATGGAGCTTTTAGAGAGGCAAAACTTGAGTAAATCGGCTGAAATCACCAATTATACACAATCTGCCTTAACAGCAAAGGTGAAAAAAATGGAGCGTGAAATTGGGCAGGACGTCTTTAAACGAACACCCCAAGGCTTAAAGCTGACAGAGGTAGGTCAACATTATTTACAGTTTTTAAAGAAAGTTGCCGAGCAGTATGAAGACTTTTTACATACCATCGGCCCTACACAAACGAGCATTTTGGTTGGTACATCTCATACAACCATTAAAATATATGGACCATCCATCATGAACGCACTGCAAACTAGTCGAAGTCCGATAGATGTTGATTTCACTGTGGAATCAAGTACAGCCTTAAATCACAAAGTTCATCTGGCGGAAATAGATTGTGCATTGACAAGTAATCCAATCAAGCATTATAGCGATCTACACTATGATGTACTAGCCACAGAGACGTTTGAAGTTATCTCAAGCTCCGCTCATATCATTGACTTTGATCAACGAACACCTGTCACATTGCTTGTGTTAAGTAAGGGCTGCATGTATACCCATGCATTAGCACAATGGCTCACTGACAAGCAGGTACCTTTTACGATGAAGGAAATTAAATCAGTTAGTAGTATTTTAGATTTTCTTGAAATCGAGCATACATTGGCTGTATTAAATACCAAATTACTAGCACTTTATCCTTGTCCCGACCTGCATTTTTATGATTTAGATGGGCTTCACAGTGTGATCGAAACAGTTTATATCTATAAAAAAGATGACAGTAAGCAGCCCCTCATCCTGCAATTAAAACAGGTCATTGAATCCTTGCTTGAGCAGAATTAGCTCCATAAACTTATTTTGTGCTAATATTCTAAAAACCCTATATTATTCATGCGGACTACACTATAATAGGTTTGTCATTATTAATCTTGTAAATGCTTAGGAGTACATCATGTTTTATTACATCTCGTTATTTTTTGCAGTATTTGCATTATCTACCTCAGCAATCTTTGTTAAGCTAGCTGATGCACCACCAGCGATTACAGCCTTTTATCGACTATTTTTTGCGATGCTAGTACTTCTTCCATTTTTATTGGCACAGAAGAGCTTGCGGCAGGAGCTTACAAGTCTCACGAAAAAACAATGGGGACTCGGCATTTTATCAGGCTTATTTTTGTCCTGTCATTATGTGTTATGGTTTGAATCATTAAACTACACATCTGTGGCTAGTTCAACCGTCATTGTGACACTTCAGCCACTATTCTCTTTAGTAGGCAGCTATTTTTTATTTAAGGAGCGATTTTCAAAAGGAGCGATTGTTGGCTGCTTCGTAGCGATCATCGGCTGCTTCATTATTGGCTGGCAAGATTTCCAAATTAGTGGACAAGCCCTTTATGGCGATATTCTTGCCTTTATTGCGGCAGGTATTATTACAGCCTACTTTTTTATTGGGCAATCAGTGCGCAAGGATTTATCGCTCATTCCCTATTCTATTATCGGCTATGGCAGTAGCTCGATCTTTTTAGCCGTTTATGCCCTCTTTATGAAAGAATCGTTTTTCGATTATTCAGCCTCCACCTGGTGGTCCCTTGTAGGGCTGGCTGTCATTGCAACGATTTTCGGGCAAACCATTTTTAATTGGCTATTGAAATGGTTAAGTACAACGGTGATTTCCATGAGTATTTTAGGCGAAACAATCGGCACATGTATATTAGCTTATTTTATTTTAGATGAGATGATTTCCGTTCAACAGGGGATCGGTATTGTGGTCATTTTACTAGGACTTGCCCTGTTCTTACTACAGCAACGAAAATCAGTGTAAAAGAAAAAACAACGGCAAAGGCTGCCGTTGTTTTTTATTAGTGTGTAAAGTAGAAGGTCGTGCCATTTTTGTTTGATTGTAAGGAAGCTTCGATATTCAATGTTTTAGCAATATCCTGAATGATTTTAAGCCCAAGTCCGCCATGCTCATCTTCAGTCGTAAAGCCAATACCATCATCACACATGACAACTTGCCCGTCCTTAATCGTCACCTCTAGCTTGGATGCTTGGGCATGCTTTAATGTATTTTGAAAGACATTATCGAATAAACGCTGTAGCCACAATTCATTGCTAAGCCAAGTTGCTTGTAAATCATCGTGCTGAAAATGCAGCGTAATATTCTGCATGCGATATAGATACTGCCACTTCTTTATCATCATTTGTAACAATGGGACAAGTTGAACCTCCTCCTGCATGACATAGGACTGTTCACTCGTATCAAAGGACTGTAACTGAAATGCATTAGTTAAATTCGTGATATATTGAATTTGTGCATGTAAGGATTCCACCAATTTGGGCTGCCCCTGTAGCTGATCCTCTAGATAAAACAGCTGCAAACGGATAGCCGTTAACGGCGTATGAATGTCATGTCGCAACTTTTGTAGCAGCTCTTTTTGAAGCTCCTGCTGCTGGGCAAGCTCTAATTCTCGGTAAGTTGTACGCTCAATTAAAAGATTGACAGATTGGCTAAGCTGTCCAATTTCATCCTCACTTTTTATCGTTAACGTCTCAGGTATTCGCTCATTACTTGCTAGTTCTCGTATTGTTTTATTAAGTAGTGTAATTTTGGATAGTAACGAATGAATCGATGTGGAAAATAGCCATGCGAGCATTCCTAACGCTAGCACAAACGCAATCAGCATCATAGGATAGGCATAGGACTCATGAAACGGAATGCCGTCATTTTTCATTTTAAAGGCCTTGTCATACAAAATTGACATGGCCACACTAATGCCTAATAGTACAACAGGCACACTCCCAATGGCTACAAATAACAAAGTACGGTATTTTGTTTTTAAGGTCATTTTTTATTATAGGTATTTAAACGATACCCTTCTCCATAAATATTTTGCACAATAATGCCTGCTGGGTCTTGTAGCTTTGTTCGAATTTTTTTAATATGGACATTCAAAATATTATGATTGCGTTCATCGAGCGGCCAAAGATAATCAAAAAAATGTTCCTTTGTTAATACTCGGTCTCGATTGTCAAATAAATAAAAGAAAATTTTTCGCTCAATCGCTGTTAGGGCGATTTCATCATGGATACTATGATGAAATACTTGACGGTGCTCCCCATCGATCAATAAATGCTGAATTTGCGTAAGTGTACCATACTGTTGTGCTAGCATTTTTTGCATTCTTAGCAACAGCTCTCGCGGATCAAATGGCTTTGTCAGGTAATCCTCGCCAACCATCAACCCCTCTAGCTTACTTTCAATATCATTACGTGCCGATAGAAAAATGATTGGAATATTTAAGCCTAAACGTTTAATATTTTTGCTTAATTGATAGCCATCCTCTCCTGGCAGCATAATATCCATTATGACTAAATCCACCTGCTGAATCAGCGCCATCATATCCTTGCCATCTGTTTTCCAGATTGCCTCATAGCCCTCACGCTGCACTATTTTTTGCAGTAGATCACCAATCATGTGATCGTCTTCTATAATTAAGATTCTAAATCCTTTCATACTTATCGACCTTTCTCATCACCCGTTGTTTTCATAAATTCCATTGCCAGTTGATAGATTTCATCTGGCTGATAGAGATAAATACTATGTGTCCCACTGACCTCTTTCACCTGTGCATTAGTGAATTGCTTTGCAAAGTCAGCATAATCCTGCCGATTTTGCTTCGTATATTTCGAATGTTTATTTTCTTCCGCAATCGCATCAATCAGTAAGATAGGCGTGTCTTGCGGCTTTTTGAGCTGTTCTGATTGTAAACTATTTTCGTAGACCTGCAACAGCTCATTTTGCATATCTTCATTAAAAAATTGCTTAAAGGACAACGCCTGATAGATTTCCTTTTCCTGTGCTGTTAAAAACGACATTTGAAGTACTTGCGGATTATAGACCTGTGTTGGCAAAAGTCGATGTAAGCCGAGTTTAGTAGCGAGGTGCATGCCTCTCACCATCCAACGATCGACCGTCCCCATTGGATGCTTTACATATTGACTAGGTAGGCCAATGTCTAGAGCGATGATGCCCTTTACTTCCTCTGGGTATTTTTGCGCCCAGTAAATGGCCTCTAGCCCTGAAATGGAATGTGGCACAAGGACATAGGGCGGTTCAAGCCCACTTTGCAGAAGTGCCTGTCGTGTTTGCGCTAAAATCGTATCGATTCCTCTATCATCATGGGCTACGTCGCTATAGCCATAGCCAGCTCGATCCACTACTGCAATTTGATGATGCTGTGAAAACTTACGATACAGCCCTTTTAGCTCATATACGGGTGCTGCGATACCTGAGCCAGCCATAAAAATATATGTATCCTCGCCAGCCCCCTCCTGATAAACATGGAGATTTTGACCATCTACATTGTTTAATGTCCCGTTAGGTTGTAAAATAGCTGACTCCTTCTGTATTAAGCTATAGTGATAAATACAAATTATCACCATTCCAAGCACAAACAATGCCCCCATATAGACAATCATTTTCTTTGCTTTCTTTTTCATACGTATCTCCTCTTTTCGTTGATACTTGCAAGGATACACGGTAAAAATAAATTTCTACTAAACTTTTGGAGAAAATAGATAAATTTCATACAAAAAAGCTACCTAACTAATAGGCAGCTCTCTTGATTAAGCATCTGGATAGGTTTTTCGTAAAAAATCGATCGTTTGTTGTATAAGGGCTTTTAAGATGTCTTCATTCACATCAGCTAGCTTATTAATATAAACACAGGCTTTTCCTGTTGTGTGTTTACCAAATTGTTGTAATAGTTGCTCTCGTTCATCCCCTGGAGCAAAATATAAGCTAATTTTCGCTTTGCGAGGGGAATAGGCAGCTAGTGGGGCATCCCCTTCATGACCTGTTTGATATTTGTAATGATATTTACCAAAGCCTATAATACTCGGTCCCCACATTTTGGCTTCATAGCCTGTGACCTCTGTGAAAATGTCCAATAATCGATAGGCGTCTTCTCGCTTTTTTGGATGGTCTACACTTTCAATAAATTCAATGACACTTACATCGGTTTCTTTGGTCTTTAATTCATACATGTCAATCCCTCGCCTTCTGGAAGATGTACCTTCATTATTCCCTATTCTACCTGCTCTAACAATAGTTTTTGTTGAAGATGACGATAGATTCCCTGCTGCTGCATCAGCTCTTGGTGATTGCCCTGCTCGACAATTTCTCCCTGCTGAATCACGAGGATTTGATCGGCATTTTCGATTGTTTTCAGACGATGGGCAATGACAAAGCTTGTGCGTCCCTGCATTAAATGCTGTAAGCCTTTTTGAATATCGACCTCTGTTTGGGTATCCACGCTGGATGTCGCTTCATCCAAAATTAAAATATCGGCATTCTCTAAAATTGCACGGGCGATCGCAATAAGCTGACGCTGCCCCTGACTTAAATTGGCTCCTCCTGCCTGCACGGGTGTTTCGTATTGGGCAGGTAAATATTTTATAAAATGATGGGCATTCGCGATTTTTGCCGCTTCCACAACCTCTTCATCTGTCGCATCTAGCTTACCAAAGCGAATATTTTCACGAATCGTTCCCGAGAACAAATAGGTGTCCTGTAAAACCACACCAACTCTTTGGCGAATCGTCGCCATCTGATAGTGTTCAATATTATGCCCATCAATTAAAATCTCACCTTGATCGACGTCATAAAAACGTGTTAATAAATTGATAATCGTTGTTTTGCCTGAGCCTGTTGGCCCAACAAGAGCAAATGTCTCTCCTGCCTTGGCATGGAAGTCAATGTTTTTTAACACAGGCTTATTTGGCTCATAGCTAAATGATACTTGTTTGAAAACAACATCCCCCTTGAGCGATGCCGTCTTGATAGCATTAGGCTTGTCGGCTACCTCTGAGGGTTCATCTAGTATCTCAAAAACACGCTCTGCCCCAGCAATAGCAGACTGGAAGGTGTTTAATAGATTAGATAGCTGATTAAGCGGACGGAAAAATTGCCGTGTATAGGTCACAAAGGCGGCAATAATCCCCACTGTAACAATACTCTTTACTGCTAAAAAGGCACCTGTTCCGATGACGACAGCAAGGCCTAAATTATTCATAAAGTTATTAATCGGACCTAGTAAGCCAGAGGTAATTTCTGCTCGTTGGGCAGAGTTTCGTAGATTTTCGTTTTGCTGATGGAACGTATCAATCGTTTGCTGCTCCCTACCAAAAAGCGTAAGTACCTCCGAACCTGTAATCATTTCCTCAATATAGCCGTTCAGCTTCCCAAGATCCCGTTGTCGTGCTGCATAATTTTTACTGCTGCGTTTAATGATTTGCTTGGTTGTGAAAACGATTAGCGGAATAATAATCAATGTCACGATTGCTAATTGCCAGCTTAATGTAAACATGGCGATACTGACACCGATTACAGTTAAAATGGACGACACGATTTGCGTAACACTTTGCACAAGTGCGGTATTTAAATTATCAATATCGTTGGTCACACGGCTCATTAAATCCCCAAGTGCACGCTGATCAAAGAAACGTAATGTCAGTGTTTGAAGCTTTTGAAATAGTTCCAGACGCAATGTCCGAATGGTTTTCATCGCCACCTGAATCATGACATAGGTTTGCAGCCATGTCAGAATAGAGGCTACTGAAAAAATAACGGCCAACAGGATGCCTAAACGAATCGTTCGGTCGATATCCTTTTTCATAATGTAATCATCAATAATATGCCCAATCATATAGGGCCCCGCAAGGCTTAAAAAGGTCGAAGCAATGACAAAAAAGATAGAGAAAAACAGCCCTATTTTTTGTTGCTTGACATAATGCCATACACGTGACAATGTCTCCCTTTGATTTTTCGCCTTCTCAGCTGGTCCCCCCATACGCGGTCCACGTCCAAAATTCATTTGCTTTGGTTGACCTTGACTCATCCTTGTTCACCAGCCTTTTGCTGTGACGCATAAATTGCTTGATAATGCGCATTTGATTGTAGAAGCTGCTGATGGGTTCCTTGCCCAACAATGTCGCCATCCTCTAGTACCAAAATAACATCTGCCTGCTGAATGGAGGCAATTTTCGACGCTACGATGAAGGTCGTTGTGTCTTGATAATAGGTGGCAATAGCTCGCTGCACTTGTTGTTCTGATGCACTATCTAACGCTGACGTTGTATCATCCAACACCAAAATAGCAGGCTTTCGAATAAACGCACGACTTAATGCAAGCCGCTGCTTCTGCCCACCCGAAAGATTCGTAGCACCCTGTGATAATTCATGTGCTAAGCCCTTATCAAGTCGCTCTACAAATTCACTGGCGCAGGACGCCTCTAATGCCTGCTGTAGGTCCTCAGCTGTAGCATCATCCTTACCGAGACGAATATTTTTTTCAATCGGTCCAGAGAACAATAATGCTTTCTGTGAGGTAAATCCGATATGCTCACGTAGGGTTGCGAGTGAGTAGGATTTTAGCGGTTTTCCGTCTATGCGGATTTCGCCACCAGAGGGATCAAATAAGCGAGGTAATAGCTTCACCAGCGTCGATTTACCACTACCTGTTTTTCCAATAATGCCGACCGTTTGCCCTGGTTTCACCGAAAATGAAATCTTTTTGAGGACATCCTCAGCTGTTTCATAGTAACGATAACTCACCTGATCAAAGTCAATGGCCCCTTTTATTGGATCGGTCAGCGCATGTTCCGCTTCCTTAACAGCAATCTCTTTGTTTAACACGTCCACAATGCGTTCTCCTGAAGGCAAGGCTCGCGCTATTTGCATCAGCACCATACTAGAGGACATCAGTCCATTTAAAATAATCGTTAAATAATTGATGAATGCAAGAATAACGCCAACTTGCAGTGTACCCGCGTCTACCTTAATGGCTCCAAGCCAAAGCGCGGCTACAATCCCTAGATTGACAACAAACATCGTAAAGGGTACAAGTACCCCGACAATTTGCTCAGCTGTAATAAAACGTTTCGTCAACGCCTCATTTAATTCTCCAAACTGTGCTACCTGCTGTGTTTCACGGCGAAAGGCTTTAACTACACGAATACCCGCCAAATTTTCCTGTAGCTTCGTATTGACGGCATCAATGGCCTCCTGAACACGACGATACAATACACCCGAATATTTCGTAAAAAAATACATCGCTATAACCAACAATGGTACGATAATGAGCAATATGGAAAAAAGCTCACGTGCTGTGACAAACACAATAATCACTGCGCCGATAAAGAGCAAGGGCCCACGCACAAAAATACGCAGCGTCATCATAAAGGCACGCTGAATACTTTCCACATCACTCGTTAAAATCGTAATCAGCTTCCCCGTTGTAAAAGCATCTCGCTCCTTGGCTGAGTAAGTCATCATCTTCTCATAAAGAGCCTGTCGAATATCCGAGGCAAAATGAATCGCCGCCTTCGAGCTATAATACGAGCAACCAACCCCACCAATAAGTCCGAGCACTGCACTGCCAAGCATCCACACAAACATATTCAATACGTAACGATTATCCCCATTGGCAATCCCCGTATCAATCATATGTTGCATGATGGTCGGCTGAATTAAATCCATCGTCACCTCTAGCACCATCAATAACGGTGCAATCAGCGTGAAAAATTTATAAGGCCCCAAATACTGCCCTAATTGTTTAACTGCCTGCATACATTCGACTCCGTTCTATTTAAATCCCATTCGTTCCTTATTATAACTGAAAATCATTCCCATTTGATAAATAATTTTTCGGGTCTCGTAATATTATTGGAGTGGTTTGATTGTGGTGTAGTGTCTTCATAAGGAGAAAAAATCTAATTTCTAAGCAGATTTTGGAGGGTGGTGAATTTTTAAAGCGAAGTTCCACTTCTTATGAGCGGGTTTCATTTACTTTGGAGCGGGTTGCCCTGCTGAAGAGCGACTTCCTCACACTACAGAGCGGGCCTATTCCTTTACAAGCAACAGCCAGCTACTTTAGATTCAGCGTCATCCTGTCAATAAGTAAGGAAATACCCAGAGCAAGAATCATATCGAAGTAAAATAACACTTGCTCTGGATTATCTAGCCCTGTCCCAAGCTGCGATCATTTGCTCAAAACAAGCCCCATCACTTTTCAGAAATGCGTAGTTTCTCAAAATTTCGCAGGAAAATTTTTTGTGCCTGTGACTCATTGTCTGGAGCAATGCCTAGCAAAATGACTGTACAGGGGCCTGCTGATTTTGCTCCATCAAGAGCGCATTCCACATGTCGCTCCCCAAACAGACGGGCAAATTCTCCTTGCAGCCCCCTTGATCCGACTGGCCATACTTGCTGAACAATTTCTGACTGCCATGCCTTGAAAACAGGCAGCAACTGCGCCACATCTTCAGGCTGTGCCAACACCTCTTCACCCACAAGCGGCAGGCCATAGGTGTACCAGCTAAGCTGATCGTGGTCAAATGCTCGACGCTGCTGCTGAATTTCTCCAAGCATTGTAACAGCTAAGCCTGACTGCAATGTGGGCATATTGGATTCCGTACTCCCCGTAATGGCTGGGCATGTAAGACCTGCCTCTGTAAACACTTGCTGTATACCTTTTTCATAGCGAGACCATGCGGCATCTCCAGAAAAATTCGCAAGTAGAACTTGAATAGGTAGTGCCTGTGCAGCAAGCTGTTCTAAAAACGTTACACGGGCTGTCATGTAGGCTGTCAATTGGTCTGGTGCCGACACAACATCTTGCGGTTTTTGTCCAATGGCTGCGGCATTATCCATGGTCGCAATGAATGCCCCTACTTTCATCGCATTTCTCACTGTGCACGACCTTCCTTACGCACAAAAACCTTTGATAGGACGGGCATTACTACCGCAACAATGATTAAATTGATCACCGTTGCCATTAGAATACTACCTAAAGCACCCCAGAAAAATGCTGGACTAATAATAAAATAAAATGGTAGTGGCGCAACAATACCATTTAATACTAAGGCAACTGGCCATTTCCAAAAGTGCATGCCTTTTTTATGCATCACCCCGAAGACCCATACGACAATCAACATTTCTACCGCAATAATAATATGTAAAGGTCCTAGGGGGAATCCAGATGTTAATGCTGTAATAAAATGGCCGATTAATCCAGCAACCCCTGCTAAGATGGGGGATAGAAAGACAACACCTAAAAAGGCAGGAGCCGAATCCAGTGCAGCCGTTGAAATAAACGCTGGTACCTTAATCATTGCTCCTACTGCACAGATGGCCGCTACCATCGCCGTCAAAATCAATTTTCTTAATTTTTGTCGTTCCATTTCATTCCCTCTTTTCTGTTGAATGTCTACTTTACTTCAATGGCTCAGCTATTCCATACCAAATCCGTACAACTTGCTCCGCTTCCTTGAACAATGCTTGATATAGTCGACCACAGGTATCGCGTAGCTGTCGGGCTTGTTTTTCCATTGGCACAACCCCACGCCCCATATCCGTCACAATAAGTGCGAGTGTACAATGGTGTTCAAGCTCTTGTAAGGTTGCTAGCACCTTTTGTACGATTTGTTCATCTTCCTCCAAGTTTTGTGTCACAAGCCATTTTTCTAAGTTCTTTAGGACAAGGACATCACAGGCGGGCGCTACCTCAGGTAGTTCGCCAGCAATCATAACCATCTGTTGCGGTTCATACAAGCGCCTCACATAGTCGGTTTTGCCGTTATAGGCACCTCCGATAAAGACATGCATCGTGCTCCCTCCTCCCAAGCCTTTCTTGTAAATGTTAAAACAAATTGTTTATCATGTGGCACTTGATAGGACCAAAAGGGCTGTTCTGTTGGCGCAAAGGCAACAAGTAAGGCACGAATAACCCCACCATGAACCACTAAATAATAGCTATCCTCATTTTTCGGTAAATAATGAAATCCATCTACAACACGTTTCATAAAATCATCGAATGCCTCACCTTGTGGAGGGGGTGTACGGATTGGATCATCTATCCATGCCCGATAGTGAGCATCCATTTTTAGCTCCTCATAGGTTTTCCCTTCGAATGCACCAAAGTTCGTCTCTCGAAGGGATGCCTCTGCCTGGTAGCTAGCATTGGGAAAATAATGAGCAGCCGTTTGTCGACAGCGCTGTAGATCACTGCCATATACCTTTTTAACCAATGCATCCACAACAGCAAGCTTGGCTGTATCTGCTAATGGTGCGTCCGTCCACCCAAGGTAACGCTTTTCAAGATTCTCTTTTGTAGGCGCATGCCGTATTAAGCACACAGTAACAATGTCACCCATAGCACAACCTCCATCCCTTCAATGGAGGCACCCAGTAAATCGCCAGATACTCCACCAAAATTACGCAACGTAAATTGTCGAAAAATAAAAAGTGCAATGGCTAAAACGACGACTAGGACAACAGGAAGAAGTAAGAACTGCGTGCTGATAAAAACAACCGTCATCGCCAATACGAGCGATAACAGCATGATCACTTTTAATCGATTAGCATTCATATGAGACTTAAAAAAATAAGCAAGACCTTTTTCCTTTGAGCAATGGAGTGACATAAAATAAAAGCTCATGCCCACCCTTGTTAGAAATGGAACGAATAGTACCATCCACAAGTCGAACTTCTGCTGCACAAAAAGCTCATGTAGAATAACAAATTTCCCCATTAATAAAAACACCACAGCCAATACTCCGAACGCTCCCACACGGGGGTCATCTAAAATCTCCAATCGTTTTTCTCGATCTCGATAGGAAAAATAGGCATCGCCCATATCAATAAAGCCGTCTAAGTGCAAACCACCTGTCC
Source organism: Lysinibacillus sp. BS3 (assembly GCF_039614735.1). Taxonomy (NCBI): domain Bacteria; kingdom Bacillati; phylum Bacillota; class Bacilli; order Caryophanales; family Bacillaceae; genus Lysinibacillus; species Lysinibacillus sp. BS3. Next base: position 759,260 of record NZ_CP154860.1, read on the forward strand.
ATAAAGCAAATAGCCCTATCACAGTGAAAGCTAGCATCACTTCACTGCTGGCTGTCCACTGCATAAGACTATAAAGCACGGCTGCCACCGTTGTTCCCATTAAAGCACCTATCCACGGTAAACAAGCAAACATGCCTGTGATGGTGGACCTTGTTAGCGGAAGCTCTTTATGTACTGGCAATACCGTAAAAAATTGAAATGCCAGTAGGAGGCTATGCCAAAAATTTTTCATCCTCTTGCCTTCCTTCTTGATTATTTCCATCTCTTTACAATGCCATAGTTCATTTCATAGGCCTCCTGTGCCATAGAAACCAACCATTGATGGAACTGTCCGAGCGTTCGTCGGTATAATTCTACTTCATCACTAGCATAAGGAGGTTCATCAAACAGTTCATTGGATACCACAAAAAAAGTCAAATCCTTCTTCAGTAGTGATTGGATCGCCTGCTTGACGGCCTGTAGCTTCTTAGCTAAACAACCAGGCTGTTGTAAACAGGGTGTCCCCTTGTCATAGCCTTCGTAAAAAGCATTGGTCAGCCAAGTTGTCACGCAATCCCACAGCACCACATCTCCATCCTGAAGTGTCTCAAATACTTCAGAAATTGCATAGGGAGCCTCCACCGTCAGCCATTGTACAGGCTGTGCCTGGCGATCTGCCTGATGCCGTAAGATTCTTTTTTCCATTTCATGATCTAAGGCAATACCCGAAGCCAAATAGAGCAAGCGTTTCGCTGTACATGCCTGTGCCTCATAATGCTGAAGCGCTGCTTGCTCGGCAAAATGGGATTTACCACTACGTACACCACCTGTAATAAAAATAAGCGCCATGTAGGACACCTCCTATTGTAAATGATGTAAATTACCAATATCCTTCACAAGCCATTGTTGACCTTGCCGTTCAATCACTGTCACACTTGTCCCATGAATGTATGGGGCCGCCCATAGCTCACTAATACTGCGCTGTAAAATAGCATTGATAATGCATTTAATCGTTACAGCGTGGGAGACAATGAGGATCGTTTCATTGTGATGTTGGGCTGCTATTTTTTTTAATGTAAACATCGCTCTTTCTGTTACAGCTCCAAAGCTTTCTGTATGACTCGCCACAAACTGCGCAGGGTAGTTCGTATATAGCTCATAATCAAGCTTATGTGTCGCCAGTATATCGTCGATTGTCTGCCCCTGCCATTTCCCTAAAAAGATCTCCCGTAAATCATCTTCATAGGCAATAGGCAGCTTGCGATTGGCCATCAAAATAGCCATCGTCTCTCTTGCACGACCACTTGAACTACAATAAGCAGCGGTAAAAGGAATCTGTTGCAGTTGCTTGTGAAGTTTTTCAGCCGCTGCTCTACCGTTTTCCGTTAATGGAGAATCCAGCCACCCCTGTAGTCGATGCTCCTGATTCCATTGTGTTTCCCCATGTCTTACTAGATAAAAAGTTGTCACTTTTCTCTCCCCTTATTTAGGTTAAACCACGTTTGTAGACAATTATGTAAAGATGTCATGGCTGCAATGTCTTTTATGCCAATACGGAACCACTCACCCTGCAAACCTTGAAAGTTTTTTGTGTGACGCAGCACAACACCCTGTGCAAGACAATAGGTGAAAAAGGCGTCTGCTTGCTGTGTTTTCGGTAAGGAGAAGCACACATAATTCGTTACACTATTCGTTACTTGGCAGCCATTGTCCTGTAAGTAACGATGCAGCCATTCCCTTTGCGCAGCGGCATAGGTAATTGCCTGCTGACAATAGTGCTGTTCGTCTAAACAGCTTGCCCCAATTACAAGCGCAAAGGCATTTAAATTCCAATGCGGTAGCATTTCTTTTAAGGCGCTCACAATTGTAGCATGCGCAACCAAATACCCAAGTCGTAAACCTGGAATCGCATACATTTTAGTCATCGAACGAACGACAATAACATGTGGGTTTTGGGCACTAAACTGAATCAGCGAATGCGCCTCATCTACCCAATCCATAAATGCCTCATCGATAACAAGCTCACAGTTAACGATTGCTCCGTGTGCGATTAAGGCGAGTAAATCTTCCTTATTTGGCAATACGCCAGTTGGATTATTAGGTGTACAAAGATAAACAGCATCTGCCGTCAACATTTCCTGCTGTAGCTGCTCTAATGGCAATGTGTAATTGATAAAATCTGTCACGACAATAGGAACAATTGTAGCACCTGCAGCACGCAATGTTCGCTCATACTCTGAAAAAGTTGGATGCACAATGATGACACGCTTATTGGCATAGCGTCTTGCTAGTACACTAAAAAGCTCTGAAGCCCCATTGCCTAGTAAAATCGTATTCTTTGCTACTTGATGAAAAGCAGCGACCTTCGTTAAAAAAGGCTCCCCATCTGGATCTGGATAGCGCTGAATTAGTGGATAAAAAGTACGCCAACGTGCCTCCACAAAGGCTGGTGGTCCTGCCGCATTGACATTTTCGCTGAAATCATACACCACCTCAGGCATCGTTAAGCCTAATTGCTGATAAACATTTTGCGGATTTGCTCCGTGATTAGGTAACCGCATAAATTAACACCTCCACTGCTAACATAACAAGCGCAAACAGCACTGTGGCAATACGCATATGAATAATGGACGTTGCAATATGCTCTTTCGTTAATGGCACTAATTTTTCCCCCATAATTGCTCGATGAGAAACAACGCCCTGATACGTATTTTTTCCTCCTAGCTGTACACCAAGCTGCACTGCAGTCGCTGCCTCTAAATAGCCACTATTTGGACTAGGATGCTTCTTAGCGTCCTGTACCCAACGCTTTAAGCGCTTGCCAAGCGAACGATCTGTTTCATTTTTCGTACCAAGCACGATCAGTAAGCCTGTAAGGCGACTTGGAATAAAATTCAGGACATCATCAAGCTTGGCTGAAAACATACCAAAGTCTTTATATTTTTCATTTTTATAGCCCACCATCGAATCTAAGGTATTGACAGCCTTATAGCCCCATAAACCAATTGCCCCAAATAGAAAGGCATAAAAGAGTGGAGCTGTCACACCATCACTTGTATTCTCAGAAACCGTTTCTACCACACCACGCACAATTTCATCCTCACCTAGTTTATCGGTATCACGTCCGACAATCCAAGACAGCTTAACACGTGCTTCGGAAAAATCCCCTTTGACAAGCGGCTCATAGACAGCCATCGCCGCCTCCTTCAAGCTCCGCTGTGCCAGTCCGATACCAATCAGCAGACCCTCTACAAGGATGCCAAAAATGATACTCACCTGATAGCTTAGTAATAGAATTAGCGTCACCACAAACATGGTCGTGCCAACAACAGCAAGTGCCATCACTGTCCCACGTAGCTTGCGCCATTTGCCCTTATTCCATAAAGCTGTTTGCGATTGAATCAAGTGTCCAATCCAGCGTACAGGATGAGGAAGCTTCGGAGGGTCCCCTACTACTAAATCAAAAATAAGCCCTATGATGCAGGCAATCACGATAGCAATCATTTAGACCTCTCCTCTTTATCTTTTTTGTATTTCCTAACCGCCTCACACATCGTTTCATAAACACCATAGCCAATGACCTTACCAAGCATAGTGATGGGACCTGCATATTGATGGAAGTCCCCTTCTTCTGTCGAGGCAATAAGCAAGCTATCAGTAGATGTACCTGTAGCTAGCGTGCCTGTCGTAGGATCTGTAACACCTTCATCTACTAAAGCCTTGACCTTGGCTTCCGTAGTTGAAATCATTGCCTGAAAAAGTGCCTCATCAGACAGCTTGCCATTGATCAGCACCCAAGTATTAATGGTGCCTGCATGGTACTGCTCCTCTCGTTGAAAAGCACGGGTAATATCCACCGCATTGCCAAGCCCTGCGGTAATCATAATGACAAGGTGGATTCCCTCATATGTAAAGTCACGAATAGTCGCAAACTTGGCTTGGACAGCCGTCATCATAGCCACTGTATTGTCATGCGGGAAATGCTGTGCCTGCAAAAACTGCAGCAATTCCTGATGTGGCTGTCGTTCATCATAGGTAATAGGCACCGTTCGATTCATCAGATGCGTATAATGACCAAAGCCTGGGTTATGCATGGCTGAGGATACAACCTTCATGGCTGAAGCTGTTTGAAGGGCAACATAATCGTCAAAAATATGAATGCAATCCTTAGTAAGTATAGGCAATCAATCGCCTCCTCGCGATAAAGTTATGACGGAACATAAAAAAACAAATTCTTACAAAGAAGAATTTGTACGGTCGATTCTTTATTAAAATTTGAACCTTCTGAACATTTGTACAGAATAACAACTTCATAATACTCAAATTATTTATTTTCTTTGAAATTGTATCATAACTTTGGCTATTGTCACAATTCCATTTTCAAAGTGTTATTGCTGCTTTTGTTTGAGATTCTTAAAGCGGATGACAGAGCCGACGATAATAAAGACCCACCCAATGCCTATGTAAACAATTTTCATTGTTTTTGTCGATGACGGTAAAATATCCATAATCGTTAAACAGACAAAAAGTATCCCGATGATTGAAAAAAGCATACCGATTGTTAAATTCTTCACGAATAACCCTCCCAACTATGTACGCCCTCGATTTTACCGTATTCTCAGCAAAAAGAAAACACTAATCCAAGCAAGAAACACTTGGATTAGTGACGATTGTGTCATTATGCTTTTGCATGGGCAAAAAACTCTTCATATAACGCTTGTAAAATGCGGTTTTCATATTCCTGAAGGACACCAAACACGAGGCTCACTTCAGAAGAACCTTGATTGATCATTTCAATATTTGCGCCAGTTTTTGAAATCGCTGTGGCAGCACGGGCAGCTAATCCTGTGTTATGACGCATCCCTTCGCCCACAATCACGATCATGGAAAAACCGTGACGCATTTCTACATACTCTGCATGTAGCTCTTCTTTCACACGACTAAGAATGCGTGCTTCATTTTCTGGTGTTAGTTGATTCGAACGCATGATGACAGAAATATCGTCTAAACCAGATGGTGTGTGTTCATAAGAAATATTTTCATCTTCTAAAATTTGGAGTAGCTTACGTCCAAAGCCTACCTCACGATTCATCAAATATTTAGAGACATATAAAGTTGAAAAGCCACTGTCTGCCGAAATACCTGTAACTGGACGACCTGTTGCAGGACGGCTTGGTACAATACGTGTACCTGGGGCTGATGGATTATTTGTATTTTTTATGTTAACGGGCACCCCAATCTTGTAGACAGGCATTAACGCTTCATCATGGAACACTGAAAAGCCTGCATATGATAATTCGCGCATTTCGCGATACGTAATTTCTTTAATTTCCACTGGATCGTTGACGACTTTCGGATTCGCGGAGAACACACAATCCACATCCGTAAAGTTTTCATACAGCTCCGCTTCAACGGCTGCTGCTAAAATAGAGCCTGTAATATCAGAGCCACCGCGGTCAAATGTTCGCAATACGCCCGCTTTAGTGTAACCGAAGAACCCTGGGAACACAATAATTTCTTTTGTGTCTTTTAAAGGGGCTAAATTAGCATACGCTTCAGGTAATGCAAAGGTTCTTTCTGGTAAATCATTGACCACTAAACCTTCTTTAGGACTGACATAGCGTGCGGGCATACCAATGGCATTAAAGTAAGCTGCAATAAGCTTGGCGTTATTATCTTCACCTGCTGCTTTAATACTATCGATGAATAATTCCACATTTGTTTTGTCACCTTGTACACGTTCACGTAAATCTTCTGCGATTACGTCACAAATGGCATTATCTAGCCCCAAACCATCAGCAATCGCTCTAAAACGATCCACAACAGTTTGCAATTTTTCCTCTGTATTCTCTTGTAGTAACGCTGCATTTGCTAATTGTATTAATAGGTCAGTTACTTTTATATCGTCACCAGAACGTTTCCCTGGTGCTGAAACGGCAACAACCTTACGCGCCGGATTAGATTTTACAATGTTTGCTACTTTTTGTATTTGTTCTGCACTTGCTACAGATGTTCCACCAAATTTACACACGATCATATCTATCAAATCCTAACTTTTTCAAATTAATTGTATTCCTCCACAAAACAATTGACTGTACACAGTGTACAAATTATCGTTTCCTACGTCAATACAATTTAAAAAATTCACGCAATTTTTCGAGAAATATGGACAATTTTCGTACTGTTTGATTTATTATACGGATTTCACATGAAATAGTTAAGGTTTTTGTGAATTTTTTTTCGTGACGTTCACATAATCGTGAAATTTTCGGTTTTGACTTTCTTCTATATAAATGAAGAAAACGCTTACTCCATTTATGATATGCACAAATATCCACTATGTCTGTGCTATTTTTGTATGTATCAGGGATTCCTTCAGCAAGGCTTTTTCTTTTATTTATGAGGTTTTTCGCTCGTTCCTGAGGCCTTTATGGAGTGACTGTGGATATAAAAAAACTAGGCTCACGTCGAGTGATGCCTAGTTTTTTTTTGCTATTGGATTAAATGGCTGTCCAGCCGCCATCGATTACGAGCTCTGCGCCTGTCATAAAGCGGGATTCGTCTGACGCTAAGAACACTACGCCATAAGCTACATCTTCAGGTTCACCGAAGTATGGTAATTGCGTGTAAGCTTGATAGTATGGCAATGCACCGCCCTCTTCCATCGTAGGCGCTGTCATTGGTGTTACAATAATGCCTGGATGAACAGAATTCACACGAATTTTATCTTTACCATATTCAATCGCAGCCGATTTAGAAAGCACACGAAGCGCTCCTTTTGCTGCTGTATAGGGGCTTGTACCAGCCATTCCCACGATTCCACCGATCGAAGAAATATTGATAATTGAACCACCGCCAGCTTTTTGCATTTCAGGAATCATATATTTCATGCCAATGATACAACCATTCAGGTTAATATCCATAATTTTATTCCATTCAGCCATTTCCATGTTGGCAATTGTTTTAGGTGATGAAACGCCCGCATTGTTGACGAGGATATCTACTTTGCCATATGCCTTTACAGCCTCGGCAATCACTGCTTTCCACTCATCCTCAGAAGTAACATTATGTTGAAGACCAATAATGTCCCCACCATTTTCTTTAATTTCTTTTACTAAATTATTCAAGGGCTCGATTTGTACATCTGTTGCAATGACCTTTGCGCCTTCTTGTGCAAATAGTTTTGCCTCAGAAGCGCCCATTCCCATTGCTGCTCCTGTAATAATTGCTACTTTCCCATTTAAACGACCCATCATAAAACTCCCTTTCTTCTATATAAATGAACAATTCGTGAACACGTTAACAACTAGTTGTATTATCGACACGGTGTCGTTAATATAATTATAACGCGCAATTGAAAAAGGGCAAACAACACCAAAGCCCATAATGATGCTTTCACAACACTTGCAATCGGACTGTTGTTTAAATTGAAAATTTAATACAAGGAGCTTCAAAATGTCGAAAAAAATGGACCCTCGCGTCATCAGAACGCGCCAATTATTAAGAGATGCACTAGTGGCATTAATTGATGAACAAGGCTATGAAAAGATTACGGTACAAGATATTACACAACGGGCTACATTAAACCGTGCCACTTTTTATTTACATTACCGTGATAAATTAGACCTTCTCTATCAAAGCTCAGAAGAAGCCTTGCATGAGCTTGTAAGTAGTATCCATCCACCCTTCGAAGAGAAGAAGGATTTTGATTTATTACCAAATTATGACCAGCCACATGAGACATTTATGCATTTATTTGAACAAATAGCGCTGAATAGTAAGCTATACAAGGTCTATCTCACAGAAAAAAATATCCCTTATTTCTCCGATGGTCTTAAAGACATTATTATCAATTTTGTCTCGAGCGGCATTCAAATGATGGAGCCTGACGACCAAAAGCTGACCGTGCCGCGCGAAATGGCCGTCCGTTTTTATGCAGCCGCCTTTCTTGAAGTAATCGTCTGGTGGTTAGAAAATGATATGCCCTATACCCCCAAATTTATGGCGACCCAGTTAATGCGTATTACCATTAAAGGCCCTTATATTGACAACCCTTTTGAAAGATAAAGCAGAACACCAAATTTCAATTAACAACAAAAACAAAAGGTAATCACAACGCAAATGTGATTACCTTTCTCTATTTGTCTCGAAAGTTATACGATTTTCATGTTTAATTCTCTAGTAGGGTTATAGAATTGTAACCATTTATCCGCTTCACTGATCATCCACGTTCCAAATTCATTTAAAAACAATAACAAAACGTTCGTATCGATTATGGGTGTTATTGCATATTCAAGTGCCCTTCTCATGTCGCTTTCCTTGTCAGGGAAATATTCTGAGAACCGTTTATAGGCGGGGTATAAATCCCTTGTATAGGTGTTTTCCTTTGTTATGACAAGTGCAAGCCCTGCTCTTACTATAATTTTCATAATCCACTTACAACAATCTTTAATATCCTCTCTATCCGAATTATCTTGAAGATCATCACAGGCATTTTTTATTTGCCCCTGCAAATGAATAAGGTGGTCATTCGCTAAAGCCTCGTTCGCTTTATATCTTGGTAATCGAGGTATTAAATCCTCTCCAAAGACACATATACTATGGGTTTGGAGGATGAAACTAATGATTGAAAAAGATGTCGTATTTAAAATATCTTCTTTGCCGAATACACTTAGCTCAATCCCATCTACACAATCATGGTTTTGAGTTAAAGCTTGCTCTACTTCTTTTATCCGCTTTACCTGCTGTTTTTTAGGCTTATGCTTCGTAACCGCTATTGTGTCTAAGTCAGCTACTCCTTCAATACCTATACCCTTTGGAATCGATCCCCTTATATAAATGCTATGTAAGTCATCTTGGAGAAGGGTGCGATAGGTATGAACCACATCGTTGATGACAGCAAGAAAAATAGGGTTGATTTTATTCCAATCTGCATGATTAATTATGTATCCATCACTATCCGTCAGACATAAGCTGCCAATTTCTTTTATAGTCGTCATTACATCGCTCCTTTTATGTGACTGATTTACTTAATAATGGATAGCATGTCCTATACAAACACACTATCCTACTTTCATGTTGGAAGTCCTTTGAAACTAACAGCATTTACTTTTCTTTAAATTCAAATTCAATTTTTCCTTCTACCAAACGTAGGGCTGCATTAAATTGTTTGCCATTCTTTGATTTAAAGCCTTTCATCATAGCAGTTTTCCCACTCTTACATAAATCATGGATGTTTTTTTCCGTTAGTTTTTTTCCTAATAGCCTTTGTGGGAACGTTTGCTTACAACCATTTTTATAATTCGAACATCCGTAAAAGCTTTTACGCAAGCCTATTTTCCCTTCCTTGCATGCTGGGCACATGGCAATATCTTTTACCACAGCTGGTTTAAACTGCTCTGCTTCAATTGTCAGTGACTCTAACTGTTTAGGCACCTCTGCTATTAGTTGATGAATAAACTTGCCTATGCTCTCAATAAAATGCTTGGCAGAGCCTTCCCCCTTACCAATTTTATGTAAGTAAATTTCCCATTTAGCCGTCATGGAAGGACTTGACAGTAATGTTCCTTCAATTGCCTGACATAAAAGCTGTCCTTTCGGTGTAATGCTCACGATATTTTTTCGTACTTCAATAAATCCATGCTTCTTAATCGTCTCGATAATGCCACTTCGAGTTGCTTCCGTCCCAATCCCTTCAATCGATTTCAGCACCTCGATTTCCTCTTCATCCTCAACCGATTTACCACAGGTTTTCATCATCGTAATGAGTTGACCTTCTGTATAGGGCTTCGGAGGTGTTGTCGTGCCTTCTAAAATAGCAATCTTACTTTGTACCAGCTCATCTTGGAAGACAACAGGTAAAGACTCCTCACGCGCCTGCACCTCTGTCTCATTTGAAAATAATTCTTTCCAGCCTTTGACAAGCTCTGTTTTCCCTACTGTTTTAAACTCTACATTTTTGACATTCGTGATAATCGTTTTTTCATCGTATTCATAATCCTGATGAAACATAGCGAGTGTCGTATTGAGGATTTCAAAATAAATATTTCGTTCATCAGCATTCATGGATTGCAACGCTTTGGCGGTCGGTATTTTTTTCGTTGGAATTATCGCATAGTGCTCCCCAACATTGGCACTGTCGACATAGCGCTTGTTCTTCCCTCTATTGATTGGCTGAAATGCTTTTCCCACAAGCTGCTGATAGTTTCCTAATGATTCATTTAAATAAGCAAACTCATTATGTGTAATGAGCTGTGAATCGGTACGTGGGTAAGAAACGAGCTTTTTCTCATAAAGTGATTGCGTAAGTTTCAACACATGTGATGGACTGTATTTCCAACGTTTATTGGCAGCCGCTTGTAAAGTTGATAGCGCATGTAGTTTAGGCGGTGCCATCCGCTTCGTTTTGTTCGTGACACTTGTAATGAGACCTGTATCATTCGGTTCAATCCCATGCTGTTGCAATAACTGCACTGCCTCAGCCCGCTCTTTTGTCTTTAGCTTCGCCTTCCCTTTATATACACCATTTTGAGCTTTAAATACCCCTTCGATTTCATAAAATTTTTCAGGCTTGAACTGTTCAATTTCCTGCTGTCTTTTATAAATTAAATAGACGGTTGGCGATTGTACTCGTCCGATGGAGATACTGCCCTTGAAGCCCTTTTTCTGCAACAGTAGCGTATAGAGGCGACTACAGTTCATACCCACTAGCCAATCGCTAATTTGACGCGTTTTAGCTTCTTGGTACATAAGCAAATCACGCTCATTACCTTGCATATGATTAAAACCTTTTCGGATTTCCTCCACTTCTAATGAATTGATCCATAATCGTTTAACTGGCTTATTTACTTTTGTCATTTTCAAAAGGGAGTAGAAGATATTTGAACCCTCACGTTCACTATCACAGCAGTTATAAATCATTGTTACTTGGGGATCACTAAAGATTTTTTTGACTGCATTGAATTGTGGATACATTTTAGAGACCACTTTATCTTCAAATTTTTGCGGAATGATCGGTAATGAAGCAAGCGACCACTTCTCCCATTCCTTCTGATATTCTTTCGGCTCCTTTAATTCAACAAGATGACCAACCGCCCAGGTAATAACTGCACCATGAGGAAAAGTAGCACAAGGTTCCAGTTCAATAAAGGTTTTCTCTTTTTGCTTCACTTTAAAGGCGTCTGCATATGCTCTTGCTTGAGATGGTTTCTCTGCTAATATAGCAATTTTCCCCATTAATCATCACATCTTCTTTACAATATTTTAGTAGCTTTTCTATAAAAACATAAAACTCAACTAATCAGATTAGTTGAGTTGATGGTGAAATACCTTACTACTATTTTACTTTAAACCATATAAAATAGCACTTACTAAAATCTTTGACCTCTTAAGCAAATTATAAAGAAGCAAAAATTTTCTTTACCCATTCAAGATACGCTTTCATATAGTATTCCTGCTTAAAGCCATGATTCTGGTCCTCTGCTACTATCACAGTCACATCCGCGTCTGCGTTTCGTGCAGATTGGATATACTCCTGTGGACCTTTTACCCCGATTGCTAAATCCTTTGTCCCATAAGCTATAAACTGAGGTATATCAGCTGTTCTGAAATGCGTAGATAAATCTGTCTGCTGCAAGAGCTCTTCACGTTTTTCTGGATTTCTGACATCTTCATCATTAAAAGAAGCAAAGAGCATGGGCACATTATAGCGATACGTCAATGCAGGGTAAATCATAGCAGCGGATGCTACTTGATCATCAACAGCATCAATGGCATCAGGCTGATAACTAGCAGGAAACAGATTTTCTCCCTGAATAAGGTTAATAAAGCTACCCGTTTGATAGCCTCCAGCACTAAAACCTATTAAACCAATTCGATCTGGATGGAGACCATAATCATTGGCATGATAACGTAGAAATCGGACAGCACGCTGAACATCTAGCTGTGGAATAGGCCACTCATAGGGATTGGAACGATAGTGGAGAAGGAATGCATTAATACCTGCTTTATTTAATGATGCAGCTACTTCCTTTCCTTCCGCTGTTCCTCCATCCATTTCCTTAAAGCCATAACCACCACCTGGCATAATAATGACGGCACTGTCACTGTTCGCTACCGTATAAGGAATCAAATAGGGCTCATCTTCATAGGTTGATTTTTCATAGCCCCCTTCAATTTCATGGACATAGGTAAAGGTATCAATGGCCGCTTCATTGTCTTTATAGTCTTCTCCCACAATGCCAGTGGAAAATTTGAATGTCGCCAAAAGTCTGTTAGGATTGCCCTTAATATTCATATCGTCAAGCTTACTTCCCGAATGATTACCTGCCACTTCTTCTCCCCAAATCTCCACCTTGTCTTCAATATCCGCAACTGGCTTGCCTGGTTTATTTCCTAACGGATTAATCACAAGAATAGCGTATCCAATCCCCATAAACAAAGTCAGTATAACTAGAAGGATTCCTGCTATCTTGGCTATTTTCTTCGCTACCCTCATCATAACCCCCATTAAATTTACTTATGTATCGTTTACTATTTATTATCTCGGGTAAAGGATTATTAACCTTTAGCTCATTCTTTAGCAAATAACGATTGAAGATCTTGTATAGCATCAATACAAGGTTGTATTCTTCCATTTTCTAAAGGATTAAAGTGACCCTTTAGAGGAAGCATGACGTATTCCTTACTAAAGAAATGTCTGAAGACCACAAATTTTTTAAAAACTGCATACGTACCTTGTAATGACGTAAACTATAAAAACACAACAATAATTCTTTCGGAATATGAGGTAGGTATTGTAAAAAAGAAGGAGGGATACGATGTTTGATGAAGCTGCATATTTTATTTTTAGAGCACTGTTAATTTTAACTGTTTTGGTTGTTGTGGTTGGAATCCCACTTGGTGAAACACTGATTAGAAAAAAATAAAACTGCATCTAAATGGATGCAGTTTTTGATTTTTATCCTACTTTGTGTCGGTAATAGATTTTGGGATTGTTGAAATAATGAACTATATAGAAGTCTTAGAATGGATTTTCACCTTTTATAAAAGGAATAAAAACTACATAATTTGAACCAATAAAAATGAGCCAAAAGAGTACTGATGTACGTCGCTGTTTAAAGATATTACTTTCCTGAAAAATAAAAATACCGACAATCAACGAGTATAAGACGAATAAAATATACGATAATCCAAACCAGTTTACCCATACGTCACCTGTAAATTGAATTCCAAAATTCTCGTATATAGGTCTTAAAATATAAGTTGTGAAAAGTAAACCAATCGATAGAATTACAATAATTTCGAGTAAACTAAGTACAACTTTCTTCCATTCATCCAAATAAATTACCTCATTTCTTCTGACAACATGAAAATATAAACCTGCGTAATGGTACAAACAAAGTTGCAATGTTGTTTAAGTAGAAAAAGGCTCTACTCCTTATTAAAGTAAGTCCGTTAAAACAATAGTAAAACACTATCATCCACCTTATGGAACTGTATTACTCATAACTGTCACAAAGCCGTTCAACGAGGCTGTATCAATTAATTGAAGTATTCCCAGTCTTGCGGTATCACTGTAGACATACCAATGATTTGCAGTAGTATCATGCACCAAAACTCCGCCCAAGTCCCCCGTGGAAAAATAAATATCAAACCGTTTGATACTGTTCGAGTCTTGGTCTAAAAAATCAAATTGCGCATTTTTATCATAGTCTCCTACTGGAATGGGATGAGAATTCCAAGGATTATAAGTAGGTGCTTCGATTTTACTTCCATTATTTTTTATAAAAGTATGATAAATAGCTTCGTTATAACCATTCCCATTGATTTGCTGTACGACTCCGCCTAATGTCATATGATATTCGTATTGCAATGCTTTTACTTTTATACCATCAATAAAGAGAGGCAGTGTCTCAACCGTTACTGTACCGTTTTTGTAAGTGATATTGCTGCCAAATGTTTCGGCAAGAAAACGCATCGGAACAAAAGTACGATTATTCTTCATATATGGCTCTACATCAAGCAGTTCTGTTTTACCGTTTTTCACCACTTGATTACGATTAAGTTTTAGTGTTACCTGTATATCGTTTTTAGTAAGTGTGATTTGGGCATCCGTCCATACAACATTTACCCCTAAATTTTCACTAATTACACGTAAAGGAACCATTGTCCGATTACTTTTAACTTCTGGATTTACATCAGATGCAATTGTAACACCGTCAACTTTTATTTGAAAATCGGCTGCATATGCCGGTGACGAAGTCATGATTAGAATTAACCCAAGATAAATTCCTGAGAACACTTTTTTCAACTTTGAACACTCCTTTTCTTAAAACTCACTCCCCAAAAATACATTCCACTAAATATTTTACCATAAAAATCCACCTATATCGTTAAACTATCCTGCTCTTTATTCAATCTACATGACCCATAAAAGAAGACGCGTTTCGAAATAAACGCGTCCGATTATTAGATAAAGATACTGATGAAAATTAGAATTGATGTCCTTTCTAAAAACCTAATAAATTCCCCTACTAAAGGCTGGCTGCCAAATTCCTTGGGCATTTTTCTCCATACCTAGCTCAATTGGTCCTTCAAGTGAAATAAATTTTACAACTCCTGTTGTATCTGTTTGTTGCTCAAACTCCGCATGTTCTAGCCCAGCAAAGAGGTTTGCAATAATAAGACGATTTATTTCCTTTGTAAACAACTCCTGACGTACGATTTTCGTTTTCTCATAATGTCTTCGAACACTTTCTGTTTCTTCGTTCTTATTTGTTGTAAACAATGCTTCGTATGTTTCATAATCTTTTTCAATATCACTCAATAAAAACATTTTAGTAATCGCTTGGGGTGTCATATTTTTTAACTTTTCAATATTATAATCCGCTTTAAAGGCATCAAAAACTTGCTGCTCCTGTTCAGACAATTCAAATGTTAGCTCAAAATTTTGGAAGCCTACGACCTTACCGACTAATTGCCCCTCACTAATTTTCATAATCGTATGGCCTTCGTCACTGTCATAAACAACCATTTCTTTTTCTTTCGCAGAAATCGATTTGTCATTGAATGGCGCTGGTCTTGTTCCAAAGTTATGAAAAAAGTAAGGGTTTTTCAATGGGTCATTGATATCCTCTTTTTTTATTTGCTTATTTAATCCATGTACTTTTAATGGGGTATCCTCTACTAAAATTTGCCCTTGCTTCATTGTTACATGATCATTCCCTAATCCTAATACAGTTGAAACGACAAGCCCATCCGTTCCATAAAAAGCAATGTAATCTCCATACGTAATGGGGGCTTCCTTATCAATAATCATGGGTAAAAAATGCAACATCCATTGTTTTCCAAGTAGATGGGCATATTTCGGTTGAATGATGTCTAACGAAGAAACATCATCGACAATCGGTAGTAGCTCATTTTGCTGACTTGCGGTTTGTAGGTTATTCTTTTGAGAAAACTCAACGAATAGCATTAACCCAATAATGAAACAAGCTGCAATAGATACGGTGACAACCTGCCAGTTGAACTTTCTTTTTATGGGTTTCTTTTGCAATATACGTTGCTTGATGTCGTTTGTAAATGGGGCATCTTGTCGCAATTCTTCTTTTAGCTTGTCTTTAAATTCCTTCATAAAATATTGCCTCCAGTTCTGGATTTGTTTTCAACAATTCTCTCGCTCGACGAATCCTTGTACGAACGGTGTTTTGTGAGACGTTTATTAAACTAGCAATTTCAGAAACATCAAATTCTTCATAATAAAACAGTACAATGACTTCCCTATAATGAAGTGGTAATGCAAAGACAATTTGCTTTAAAGTTGCAAAATCTTCAGTTGCTATATATGTTTGCTCTACGGAGGGTTCAGTTCTACCTAGTGGTAAAAGCTTTGAAATAAATGATTTTCTCTTTTGTTTACGTAGTTCATCGTGACAGCAATTAATAGCGATACGGGTTAAATACGTTTTCAATGAAGCATCTTTTCTAAAATCGTCTTTATGTAATAAGTACTTCATGAGTACGTCCTGTGTAATCTCCTCTGCAAGCTGAAAATCCTTCATATATAAATAGCTAAGATGATACAAATATTCACCATATTGTTCTACGATTTGTTCCAACAACAACTCACCTCGTTTCAATCCTACTACTTAGACGCTCGTTTTCTAAAAAATTGTTCAATCTCCTGGAAATATTTTAGAATAGCCTTTTTATCAAGATTGCAGTAGTATGCAATGCACTTCTAGATGATGCAACAGTACCTATGTATTAGATGGGCTTACTGATAATGGCCCTTTTCATGAAGAAAGACGCTTTCCTATTATTTCAGAAAAGCGTCCGAGAAGATCGTTATTCAACTTTACCTATAGTTCGTTCAAGAAGGACTGTTCTTTTTTCGATTTGTTAAATAAATCTATTCTTTCTATTATACTTTCGTTCTTACTAGTATCCCACCATTCAACGATCACATAAATCTCATGTATATCTTTCAGTGTAATAAAGTCACCATTTTTATTGATGTATGGCCCTGCAATAGCACCAGTTGTATATTCTGCTATATTCGTCTCACCAGTAACTGAATCAGTATGAACGACTGAATCATCACTCTCGATAACCACATGCGTTTCAAAGTGGAAGAAATCTGTCATATACGTATTGACGTTTTTCATTTTTAAGGTCCCAAATCCTGCTTTAAAGTCTTCTGGTGTTATAACAATTTCATACCCAGTTAGATTCCAGCTTTCACTTTCACCCATCAATAATAAATAATAAGTATTACCACTTTTTTGAGCATTGCAGCCAGATAGTACAAAGAACGACAACATCAAATAAATGCAAGGCACTAAACCTTTTATATATTTCTTCATTCAATCCCCCTTTGAAAAATGAATGCAATTCAATTCTTTAAAAGAAAAAGACACGTTCCTAAATAAACGCGCCCTTTTCTGGAATAAAAAATGAGTTACTAACTATTCATAAACTTTTGTAGGCAACTTGAACGATTTGTTGTTCACCATTCTTCTCAAAAATCTTATAATTTTTCATCCCGATTTTTTCCGCAACTTTTTGGGATGGGATATTTTTTAAGGTCGTGTATGAAAATATTTCAGAATAGCCCAGAACATTCCATGCATATTCCTTACAAGCAGATGCCGCTTCTGTCGCATACCCCTTATTCCAATACGCTTTAATAATGTGAAAACCGATTTCAGGTAACCATACACCGTCAATGTTCTGCATGGTTATTCCACAATCACCGATAAATAGATCTCCTTCTTTTAAAACAACTGCCCATAGTCCGTGATTATATTGCTTATAATTTTTCTCATTCCATCTGATCCAATTTTTAACATCTTCTTGATTAAAGGGATGAGGGTAATATTGCATAGATTCGGGGTCGGAAAGCACTTTTGATAATTCATGATGATCGTCCATTTTTAACGCTCTAAGGTATAATCGTTCCGTCTCAATTATCTTCAAAATACCCACCCTTTGCTTTTAATATATTTTGCTACAATATTTCATTTAGAAATGTGCAGTACCTGTTTTTACCCATTTGAAGCCAAAAGGTTACCCAAAGTAATGATGGACACACCAAACAACAAGAAACAGACTTACTATCCCCCAAGCAGTGGTACTCCATATCCACCAAACTACAGATCTTGCTTTTGATGAATTTCCCTCTTCTTCCATATTCAATTTTATAAAAGCGACCTTACTTTCCATATCTTTTTTCATAGAAGCGAGCACAACAAATCCAATTATTATGAAACCAATAGTTACCCAAAGTAGTAGGTCCACCTTTACACTCCCTTTATAGAATTGAATTTCACCGCAATTTATTATAATAATTAGATTCTACAAAGATAACAATATACCTTGTGTTAATTCAAGTGCGTTTAAGTATATCATGTATTAAAATGCTGAAACTTAAATTGCCAGAAGCTTTGTTTGGAAACTTTACTTAAAAGAATGTTATTCAACAATTGGACCCAATGTTAAGATAAACACGCAAATGTAAGATGTATTGCTTTACTCAACAATATGACCCTTAAATGAAAAGGAGCAAAATAGATGGCCCTATCCCTCACTTTGCCTACTCTATCCATCACTTTTCACGTTGTATCCGCTACTTTTCATGTTTTAACCGCCTTTTTAGAACCTATCCCTCACTTTGCCTGCTCTATCCATCACTTTTCACGTTGTATCCGCTACTTTTCATGTTTTAACCGCCTTTTTAGAACCTATCCCTCACTTTGCCTGCTCTATCCATCACTTTTCACGTTGTATCCGCTACTTTTCATGTTTTAACCACTACTTTAGAACCTATCCCTCACTTTGGCTGCTCTATCCATCACTTTTCACGTTGTATCCGCTACTTTTCATGTTTTAACCGCTACTTTAGAGCCTATTCCTCACTTTGCCTGCTCTGCCATTTGAGTGGTTGAACTAGAGTCATAAAATAAACCGACCCAATGGATCCGCCAAGTGCAATTAATTGCATGTGACGCGTACTTAATTCCCGCTTTAGTTGTGAATCTTGATGATTATCTTTCATAATGCTTACTCCTCATACGTTTAGATTTTCAAATACTTGTTCAAAAAAGGAATAAATCAGAACCACCAGTCTAACTGGTGGTTTGCTCTACGCGTGAAACGCTGGGGTACTGGCCCATGTCTAAAGACACACTGAAAGGTCCGCCAACCGCACTCCGTTTTCACGCTACCACTAAAGTGGTTTTATTATTTTCGCTTTTTTGCTTGTATTTCTTCTCCTGTAAATGGATCAATGAATTCTTTCATGGTCATTTGATCCTCAAGTATATCCTCTTGCAATTGATTTTTTATATATTCCTGTATGATTTTTCTGTTTCGTCCTACTGTATCTACATAATATCCGCGACACCAAAACTTCCTATTTCCATATTTGTATTTCAGGTTCGCATGCCGATCGAATATCATTAAACTACTCTTCCCTTTCAAATAACCCACAAACGATGAAACACTTATTTTGAAGTGACCCCTATAAGTTAGACACGGTTATTTCGTTTAGGCAGCTTGGGTAAACTGAGTTCGGTATTCTACCGGACTCAGTTTTAATTTTGCCTTTAAACGTCTCGTGTTGTAATACGTTATATACTTTTCAAGTTCCTTTTTAAAATGCTCGACACTATCAAATTCCTTTAAGTAGAGGAATTCTGACTTCATGATGCCGAAGAAATTCTCCATGACAGAGTTGTCATAACAGTTTCCCTTACGTGACATACTTTGCACAATGCCTCTTGATTCAAGGGCGTGGCGATATTGTTTCATTTGGTAATGCCAACCTTGATCTGAATGCATCAATAATTGATGTTCCTCTGGCAACCTCTCTAGTGCCTTCTCCAACATTTCTGATACAAGCGAATATGTTGGTCTATGACCAATTGTGTACGTAATAATTTCGCCGTTAAATAAGTCTAAAATAGGTGATAAATAGAGCTTTTCACCAAACAGCTTAAACTCCGTAATATCTGTAACCCATTTTTCATTCGGTGCTTCTGCTATGAAGTTACGATCCAATCTATTAGGCGCAATCTTACCGATTGTCCCTTTATAAGATTTGTATTTCTTCATACGCACTAAGCACTTTAAACCTAATTCTTTCATGATACGTTGAACCTTTTTATGATTCACTTTTTTCCCACGATTTGCTAGCTCATCACGAATACGACGATAACCATAACGACCTTCGTGTTCGTTATAAATTGCTCGAATTTCGGCCTTTAACTCGGCATCTGGATCTGGACGATCCATCTTCTTCACTAAATCATAGTACGTGCTACGTGGAATGCCTGCGAATTTCGCAAGCGCCTTCACCGAGTATTTATGCCTTAATTCATAGATGACCTTTACTTTGTCTTCTTTGGTGATTTTTCCTTGGCTTGAACTAAGGCGTTCAACTTTTTTAAGTACTCATTTTCCATACGTAGACGATTGATTTCTGCTTGAAGTGCTTCAGGTGTCCCTTCTACTGGTGCTTGTTTTGGTTGTTTGTTCGTTTCTTTTTTCATGGATGGATGCCCCTTTTTCCTTGATTGAAGGGCATCGAATCCTTTTGTTTTAAATTGCTTTTTCCAACTACGAAGTGTAGAAGGCGTAGCTATCTTAAAGATAGCTGCTGTTTCAAGTAAGGACGTACCATTTTCAATCATAAAGTTTAGTACGTCTAGTTTAAACTGTGCCGAATAATTTGTATATCGCTTTATAAACGCTTCTACGCCATTATACTCATATTGTTTCGCCCAATTAAGAATTGCTTTGTGATCTGTTCCGATAGATTTAGCAATTTCATGTGAACTTTCATTGCCTTTTATGTAACGTAAGGCTGCTTGTAGTTTTTCTTCCGATGTAAATTTAGCCATATAAAAACTGCTCCTCCAAATGTTAGATGTGTCTAACATTTGGGGAGCAGTTCATTTTTGGTGGAATACTCACCAACATATGAATGTGATCAGGACAGGCTGTGGCTTCAATGATTTCTACTCCTTTTCTTTCACATAACTGGCGAAGAATTCTACCTATATCTGCTTTGATTTGTCCATAAATAATCTGCCTTCTATATTTTGGCGCAAAGACGATGTGATACTTACAATTCCATGTCGTGTGTGCTAAACTTTTATTATCCATTTGGAGCCCCTTTCGTACGAAGTCGGTTGACCAGACCTGATTTCATTGTACGGCTGGGGTTTTTTTCTTGTCCATAGCTAGAAGCTCTTTGGAACCCCTCGCATAGCAAGGGGTTTTCAAAATATACAAAAAAACGCCCTTTTGGATTAACCAAAAGGACGATTCAACTCGTGTTACCACCTTTAATTTATAAGCAATTCACATTACTTACCTTAAGAAGTACGGTCATTTGACGATACTCTCGCACATGATTACGGGTGTATGATCTTTTCGGTACAGAGCTCCAAGATGAATTCTCACTCGTTTTACATGCACCTCTCATCAACCGGTAGCTTTCTGTTCGTAAAAATAATTGATACTATTTTTTTCATAGCCTTTGTTCTAGCCATCTCACGAGAAAGAGTAGATTTTCGCTAAATAAAGCGCCCGATTGTAAAAAGGCCCAAAAATTACCATTCTCTTCATTACACTCTCTGAAAACCAAAAATATATTTCAATCATACGAACAGGCAACGAATATCTTACTTTTTGTTCTTTTGATATACAATAAAAGTAAGGCCATTTAATAGCAATGTAAAAATGAGAAGAACTGCTGTGGCTATCACGACTGCACGTGTCGTGTCCATGAGTGCCGTCCAATCCTCAATTTTTACTAAATGATAATTATAAAACATCTGAAAACTAATTGAAATAGCGCAGGCACTGATGCTGAGAACGGCAAGGATGCCCCAATTAGAATGTTCATGTTTTTTATTTCCCATTAGATAAATAACCGGAAGTATCCAAGCGATTATTCCTAGTAAGAGACTGCCAATATTAAGCCAACCAATCATAACGAATCCCTCTTTCTATTTGTATTGCCGTTTAACAATACTTAACGGTAAATTGTAGGAAAGGTTTCAAATAACTGTATTATTCAACAATATTGCCATTTAAAAGAAAAAGACACGTTGATAAATAAACGCGCCCAATTGCCGAAAACTATTATTCAATTAAAACTACCATTATAAACTTTATCTTTTCGCTTCATTTGTATATGCGTAAATATTTTCACTATTAATATACCAATTATTCCACCAAGTATATTACATAACAAGTAGATACCATCTACAGATCCAATGTTCCTAGGAACTAAACTAAACGACCCTAATAGTAGACGTAAAAGCTCTATACCTAAACAACACAATATCACTAGAAAAATGGCTTTATTTCTATTTTTAAAATGGAAAAGAACGCATAAAAATATCCCTAAAGGAAGTAATAATAAAAAATTATAAACTATAGCTGAATAGTTCCACAAATACATATTGAAGTGGATACTATCAAAAATTCCAAACCAATCATTAGCTGTAATAAAACTCCTACTTTTGTCTGCTGGATTTAGAGGTAAAAGTGTTATTCCCCCTACTTTAATTTGAAGTAAACATAGTAAATAGAAGAAAAAGCTATATAAAGTAACGCGTCTTTGATTAGGCTTGATTTCTTTTCTAAAGTAATCAAGAAATACATCTATAAAAATATAGACCAACAACACTAAAAATCCGAAAGGAACAATATTATATAGAACATAGTTTGTATGCAAGTAAACACCTCCCAAATTCTGTAACAACTATCATTTTACTTATTTTAACAATGTTAGTCAAAACCATTTTTCCATTTAGATGCTTTTAATGTCATATATAAAAAAACACCCCCATAGACCACCATATCTATAGGGGAAAAAACGGTACGATATTAGTATGAAGTTTAGTAGGTTACCTCGGAATCTTTTCGCTTCGGAGTAAGTGCAGTAAAAAGTGCAATTAAATTAGGTGGAATACTAAATAATAAAAATAGCCAGTTTGTCGTCAGGATCGAGATGATCGTGAATACAATAATGGACGTAATGAAGACGAATAGGCCCACCTTCACACGCGAGGGCTGTAACGGGGCTGCGCTGGACATATTGATGGTCAAAATAATCCCAATGATTCCCCAACTCGCTACGTGTGTTAATAAAAGGATACCTAAAACCATAGCAGTGCTTAATTCAATTCCAAAATTGAGTAACGTAAAGAAAACATACAGCGCTCCTAATGTCACATACCATGAATAGGATCTCGCCTTTTGCCAAATATGATAGTACAGCTCGTCTAAACCTCTTTTTTTTCTAGCTTTCTGTCGCCCGAACCACCATCCAAGAAGTCCACCAATCACTCCCCCATACAATCCAATCATACCCCAGATATTAATCTCCATTATTCATTCTCCCCTCTTCAAATATAAACACTTCTTCAATTGTGCTATTGAACGCTTTGGAAATGTTGTAGGCAAGCTCTAAGGATGGATTGAATTTGCCTGATTCAATAGCAATGATCGATTGCCGTGAAACGCCAACTTGTTTCGACAATTCTTCCTGCGTAATCTTGTTCAATTTTCGTAATTCTCGAATTCTGTTTTTCATAATGCCTCCTTTATAAATGTAAAGCAAACTATACATTTAATGTTAAGTAAAGTTTACTTTACATCACTACGTATGTCAAGCAAACTTTACAATTTGATTTTGAGTTAGATGAAATGGCAATGTCGAGTAAAGAACAACAAAATTCTATTACTATGTACTATTTTTGGAAAATTTGATAAATTAATAGTAAGGAATGTTTTGAGTGTTACAAAAAGGAGGTTATCCAAATGAGTAAAAAAGAGCTCTTGCAAAATGGAGTCAATCAGGTTTTTTACGAAGAGGAATGGTACCCACCGTTATCAGAAGCATTAAAGAATCTTACTGCTGCGCAAGCTAGTTGGCAACCAGAAGGAAATGCCGCTAATACGATATGGGAAAATGTAAACCATTTATTAATCTTTAAAGAGCGCTTACTTTCTCGCTTACATAAAGATGAGACATTTGTTGCTCCACAAAATAATGATGAAACGTTTGTCCAAGGCGGTGCTCATGATGAAGATGCTTGGCAAGAAACAGTGAATCGAACACTTCACGTACATGAAGCCTTACAATCTTCATTAGCATCCTTGCAAGAAGAGGCATTAGATCAACCTAGTCCCGCTCTTCCAGTTTGGCAACAATATCTAAATATCCTTTTGCACGACGCTTACCATACAGGACAAATTGTTCAACTTCGTAAACTACAAGGTTCATGGCCTGCTAAGCGCTCCTACTTATAAACGATGATTCCAATTGGTGATTGAAAAGCAGATGCCCCCTCAAGTTAGAGACAAACTACTAACTATAGGGGGCATATCATTTAATTCGTTTTCATTATCCATCTTAAGCTGTTTATCTACCATAATCAGTGGAACATCACTAATGTCGAGAGTGGTTTTAGTAAGTTTACAAGTCTATCGGCTTACCACCTGTCACTCCATAAATCTGACCCGTGATATAACTTCCTTCATCCGAGGCCAAAAGAACATAAACGGGTGCAAGCTCTACTGGCTGTCCTGCACGGCCGAGGGGCGTATTTTGGCCAAACTCAGGAATCTCTCCTTCTAATTTCCCGTTATCTAGCTGAAGCGGCGTCCAAATCGGGCCAGGTGCAACACCATTGACACGAACACCTTTAGAAGCAAAGTACGAGGATAGGGATACCATAAAGTTGCTTATTGCACCTTTTGTCGCGGCATAATCCATTAAAGATGAGGATGGATCGAAAGATTGAACCGATGTGGTGGTGATAATTGCACTTCCTGGCTCCAAATGTTCTTCAGCAGCTTTTACGGTCTCGAACATGCTGATGATGTTTACTTTGAAAGTGTCTTGCACTTGTTTAATTGTTAAGTCACTTAGGGATGGCTGTGCGATCTGTTGCGCAGCATTTAATACAAGAATGTCCAATCCGCCAAAGGCTTCTACGGTTTTTGTAACAATCTCTGTCGCTGTGCCGTCTTCTCGCAAGTCATACGGTAGCAGTAATGCTTTTCTTCCTGCTTTTTCAATTAATTCTTTAACGACGTTGGCATCTTCCTCTTCACCAGGGAAGAATTGGATGGCTACATTGGCTCCTTCACGTGCATAGGCAATAGCGGCAGCACGGCCAATCCCAGAATCGCCTCCTGTAATTAAGGCATTGCGCCCTTCTAAACGATTGTATCCTTTATATGATTCTTCTCCGCAGTCAGGTTTGGGGATCATTCCATGCTGTAGCGCTGGCGTGTTCTGTTCCTGATTTGGGAATTTTTCGGTATGAAATTTTTTACGTGGATCGGTTAGATGTGGGTTTCCCATCAGCTATCATCTCCTATTTTGATTAATTAGTGACAAACACTTTGTGTGCTTACACTGTTACATTTTGTTGAATACCCTCTGAACATTTACTTTAAACAGCATCAGATTTCTTCCGCCCTTCCTACCAATGATGGAGTCATTTACATTTTCCTTACAAAAGAAAAAACACCCTATATAAGCGAGCAGACTAGTCCACTGTTGAAATGGATAGTTTGAACACTTACATTGAGTGTTTTAAGAACCTCTATAAAGTAGGTTATGAAAGATATTTAATAACGCTTTGTTTGTTTAAATTAACGCCTCAATTGCTTGAGCTACTTGCTCTTCTGTTAAATTGTGACGCACGATGTAGCGATTGCGCGCATGCTTTGTACATTCGATTGTACAGCCACCTAAATGCTTTGCTTCATTTTCTTCAGATGCGATGATTTGCTTGTTACATTCAGGATTTGCACAGTTAATGTAGCGTTCACAAGGTTCACCGTCATAGTGATCACGACCGACAATCACATGCTCTACTTGATTGATTGGCACCGTTAAACGCTCATCGAAAACGTACATTTGACCATCCCATAATTGACCTTTCGCCACAGGATCTTTTCCATATGTTGCTACACCACCATGTAATTGACCGACATTGCCAAAGCCTTCACGTTTCATCCAACCCGAAAACTTCTCACAACGAATACCACCCGTGCAATATGTTAAAACATTTTTCCCTTCGAATAGCTCACGGTTTGCACGGACCCATTCTGGTGTATCACGGAAATTTTTCACCTCTGGTCGAATCGCGCCACGAAAATGGCCGACATCGTATTCATACGTGTTACGCACATCTAATACTACTGTATTTTCATCTTGCATTTCAGCAAGGAATTGTTCTGGTGACAGGTAGCGACCTGTTAATTCATGTGGGTTGACGTCTTCTTCTAAGCCTAAGTTGACTAACTCAGGACGTGGGCGAACGTGCATTTTTTTGAATGCATGTCCTTCTGCCGCATCAATTTTAAAGACAATGCCTTCGAATAATGGGTCTGCTTGCATGTTTGCCATATATTGCTCTGTTTGCTCAATCGTCCCCGAAACAGTCCCGTTAATGCCCTCATTGGCTACTAAAATACGACCTTTTAAACCGATTTCTTTACACATTTCTAAGTGCGTTGCTGAAAACGTCTCTGGGTCTTCAATCTTCGTGTAATGGTAATATAATAAAACTCGATAATTCATTGTTTTCCACCTATCATTTCAATATTTGCAGGATATTCCTGATAGTGTCTTTTACGACCTATTAACCATAAAGGATAATCCGTTAATATGCTATCGGTAATTAGACTGAAATGAGTAGGAATAATTTTCCATATGCCGCTAGATAAAAAAAGACACATTCATTCGTTAAACAAATTTTATTTTTTTCTTCACCGCATTTTCTACTAAAGCATAGAGTAAACTCGCAATACCAAAAATAAGCATCGAATTGATAATACTTAAATTATATTCTTCTATAAATCGCGAATCATAAATGATTACGAAAGAAAAAGCCCCTATTGCCCCACCAAATAAAGTGAAGGTAACCACTTTGAACAGCCAATTTTTCATAAAACGACTCACAATAAATGTTAACGGTAAAAACGAAATCGGATAGAGAATAAAAGCAAAAGAGCCCATTAAGAACATATAACCAACGCCTAAATCACGAAATCCCGTCATATATTCTGATGTCCTGATTTTTCTTCCTTCTAAAACTTCTAAGCCAAATCCAGCTAAGGCAAACAGCACTATAAAAGGTATCCACATGATTAAACAATGATAGAAAGTTTTCATTCTTATCCTTCCCCTTATAAATTTTTACTGCTGGTACAATTCAACCTCTTAATAGATCAAACGAAAATCATGGAAGAAAGTTACAATGTTTCTCACCTGACAAAAGATCAAAAAAAAGCATATTTTAGGGATTGATACGCCTAAAATATGCACCTCTCATTTCTTTTCTTTAAAACACAATCCCAATAATGATGGCTGATAGAACACTTACAAGTGAGGCACCGTATAGCAATTTTAATCCAAAGCGTGCCACTACATTGCCTTGCTTTTCATTTAACCCTTTTACGGCACCTACAATGGTACCAATTGAGCCAAAGTTAGCAAAGGATATGAGGAATACAGAGACAATCGCTGCTGTACGCTCACTGAAGCTATCTTGGATTTTAACGAAGTCCAGCATGGCAACGAATTCATTTGCCACAAGCTTTGTCGCCATGATACTCCCTGCATTCACAGCTTCATGCCAAGGTACACCCATGACAAACGCAATTGGGGCAAAGACATAGCCTAGGAAACCTTGGAATGTGATACCGAAAATGCCATCAAACACACCATTAATGAGGGCAATTAACCCTACAAAGCCTACTAACATAACCCCGACGATGATGGCTACCTTAAAACCGTCCATAATGTATTCGCCTAGCATTTCAAAAAACGTTTGCTTTTCACCTTCTTGCACTTCGATTATATCTTCCTCCGCTTGTACTTCATACGGGTTAATGATTGAGGCCACGATAAAACCACCAAACAAGTTTAATATGAGAGCTGCCACTACATACTTTGGCTCTAGCATCGTCATATAAGAGCCCACAATGGACATCGATACCGTTGACATCGCAGAAGCACATAAGGTATAAAGCCGATGCTTTGGTAAAAAGCCGATTTGATTTTTCACTGAAATGAATACTTCATTTTGCCCTACGATTGCCGCTGCAACCGCATTATAGGATTCTAGTTTTCCCATGCCATTGATTTTACTTAATACGAAACCTATATATTTAATCATAAACGGTAGAATTTTATAATGTTGCAATATGCCGATGATGGCTGACATAAATACGATTGGCATTAAAACATAGAGGAAAAATGTATGTGCACCCTCATTCGCCATCCCACCAAATACAAAATTTGTGCCCTCATTGGCATATTCAAGTAGTTTTGCAAAGCTATCAGCAAATCCTTTAATTAAAAATTCCCCAATACCTGTTTTCAGTAATAGAAACCCTAAAACAAGCTGGATAACAATCATCACAATGATTGGGCGGTATTTAATCTTTTTCTTATTATTACTTGCAAGCCATGCTAAAAATAGCACGAGTAGTAGACCTACTATCGAAATAATATAATGCATGCTGTCCCCTCCGTAACGAACAATGTTTTCAAATGCTTTTTCTTCCCATCCCATGCAATCCCTTACGCATCGATGATTGTATGAAGAGCAATGTCCACCATATCAAAAAAGGATTTTTCACTTTCCTCGTGCGTTAAGCTTTCATTTGTTAATAGTTGACTACCTACCGTCAAAATAGACAATGCCTTTACTCCATATTTTGCGGCTAACGTATAGAGGGCGGTGCTTTCCATTTCTACCCCTAAAACACCGAATTCCATAAACTTATGAAGCCTGTCTAATGTTTCACGATAAAATTCATCTGAATTATAAATATTGCCAACAAACACATTGCCTTTTTTCCCTTGCGCTCGTTGAAACGCTTTCATTAATAAGGAAAAATCCGCAATTGGTGCGTAATTATTGCCGTAGAAAATTTTCTCCGTCAAATTGCTGTCTGAAGACACTGCTTGGGCTAGAATGATATCGCGGATTTGAATGTCCTTTTGCATCGCGCCACATGTGCCAATACGAATCAATTTTTTCACGCCATAATCGTTGACCAATTCAGTACCGTATATACTCATCGATGGATTCCCCATGCCCGTCCCCTGCACGGAAATCGGTACACCTTTGAACGTTCCTGTATACCCATACATTCCTCTTACTTCGTTATAGCAATAGACATTCTCTAAAAAATGCTCTGCTACAAATCTTGCACGTAAAGGGTCTCCAGGCAGCAAGACACGCTCAGCTATTTCTCCCTTTTTTGCTCCTAAATGTCTACTCATTTTCATTCCTCCAAAAACTTGTCATTTATCTCCAATCCAATTAGGTAACCGTTTTCATTTACCAATAAAAATACCCACAGCCATTTCCGAAACTACTTCTTTTACAAGAAATCTGTTCAGAAACTACTATGAGTATAAGGTTTAATAATCCTGACAAACTAGACCAGATTGTTACGTTGTGTACGGGAAATAATTGACCAAATTACCGAAGCAATTCTTGACGAATATTATCTAAGTCCCTTTTGGTAGGAATCGTAGATATAATAACAACCGGCACTGTCGTTAAGGCAACGGGAAAATTACTTATGACAAAATCAATGTGATGCTGCTGTACCATCTCATCCGTTAACCCCTTCATAATAGAGGTATTAATAATCAGCTGGTCCCCAATTTCATTCTTGATTAAATTGGCGATATAATGGCGGATTGAAAATTCCTCTCCAATAACCAAGAAGGCTCGTTTACTTTTATAACGTAGCCCTGAACGAACAAGCAAGGTAAGCTTGGTTAAATGAAAGTCATTATACAGGATAGAAGGGTACGCTTTTTTCCATGTTTGCATACAGACCTGCATATCTTGGTAAATTTGCTGACATTCAATTTGAACATAGTTTGTTAAATTACTTTTTGAAATCATCAGCCACTCAGGGATGGCATTATCGATTAAAAGCTTGTCTAAAAACTCATATACCTCCAAGCTAAACCGCTCATTCATATGTAGATTAGGGTAAGCCTTTGCCAATAAGGTGAACAACTGCTGCGCCATTTGATCAATTTCTTTATTTTTATATAATTCGATTTCCTTCATTGGCGTCATGTCTGATCCTTCATAATAATGATATTGGCTTAGACTAAATAGAGATTGCATAAAAAACAATTCACGCTTTGGTAATTCAATCGAAAATTTTTCTTCCAGTGCCTGTGCAAAGTCTTTTACTGGCAAATAGAACATTCCTCTTTCCCAGGCGTAATCATCCTCCGTAATTTTGACATAGTTCCCCTTTCGTACTCTTTCCAAGACAATCGCCACTAAAAAGGATAATTTCCTTTTGGAGTTAATAAAATAAACAATGTTTTGCTCATGCTCTATTTGCGTGATGCATTGATTGATAAAATCAAAGTCACTATTGGTAAATGGCCATCCTGTATACTCATAGGCATCACCATATAATTTCCAATAAAAATAGCGGATATTCAATTCATTTCCCTTTACGGCGGGCGTCGAGTATGTAATGCGTAGCTTATACGGCTTCAAATCATGATTATTTAGTTGCGTAATCAGCTTCTTCAACGAGGAAGTGCTCATAAACATCGCCTCTGCTAGCTCCTCCATCGAATAAGGTTGCCCATTGATAAACAATAAGTGCATGAAGCGATAGAAGATGGTTTGCCTGAACATGCTCGAAAGCACTTCACTAACGGTTGTACTTCGCCCATCTCGTTGTAGAAAAATTCCCTTTCCTCTAGATACGTCAATCGTCATTGTTGCTGGTAATTGCCGATTGATCTCTTCTACGAGCTTCCGTATGGTCTTATCTGAAATATGTAAGCTTTTTTCAACCTCCCCTAAAGTAAACCATCTTTGTTCAGAATCTAGTAACAGTAATAATTGACTAGCTAATTTGAATTCCTTATCCACGTTCTCACCCTATCCATCATTCACAAAAAGGAACATACACTGGTAGCTGTATGTCCCTTTTTGCGTTTATTTCATATACGTATTCAAAACTTTTTCGATGTCCGTATTAAGCTTGTTGATATCAACTGCTGGCACGGGCTGATTGACAAGCTGATATTTTTCTTTTAGTTTTAGGATTCTTTGGACACTTTCATTGATGCGTTCCTCTGTTATTTCCCCATTGCTGACGGCTACCTTCACCGCTTCTATAGCTGCTGTAATATTGGCATATTCATGAGCGATTAAAATAATATCACTACCAGCCTTGATTGAATCGACAGCTGCTTGCCCGATCGCATAATGATTCGTGATGGCCTTCATCGTCATATCATCAGTCATCACAACACCGTCAAAGCCCAGTTGCTTTCTTAGCGTACCCGTGATAATTTCCTTCGACATGGAGGAAGGATACTGGGGATCGATCTTTGGCAATAAAATATGTGCGACCATGACGACATCTGCACCATTGTTAATGGCCTCTTTAAATGGGACAAGCTCTAGCTGATTCAAATCGTTCAAGCTTTTTGTCACCTTTGGCAATTCTAAGTGGGAATCCACAGATGTGTCACCATGCCCAGGGAAATGCTTCACGACAGGAATAACCTGCTCCGACTCCAGACCCTTCATTGTTTGAATACCCAATTTGCTGACGATAGCTGGATCATTGGAAAACGAACGATCCCCGATAATTGGATTATTCGGATTGCTATTGACATCTAATACAGGCGCAAAGTCCAGATTGAAGCCAAATGCCTTTAATTGCTCCCCTAATAATTGGCCTACTTCAAATGAAAACTTGGATTGGTTAATGTCCCCAATTTTTCGGTTCGTTGGGAAATTTTTTAAAGCGCCTGGTAATCTGACTACTTTGCCACCCTCTTGGTCAGTGCCAAGGAAAAGTGGTAGCTGATTATTCGAATTGGCAGCCATTAAGTCATTCATCAATGTGACCGTTTGCTGGGGTGTTTCAAGATTATTGCCATAAAGAATTAAACCACCTACTTTAGCCTTTTGAATAAGGCTTATTGTCTCCTGCTGAAGCGTCGTACCTGAAACACCTGCAAACATCATTTGACCGATTTTCTCGTCCAATGTCATTTGTTCCACCGTATCTGGCGCTTGTGGCTTCAGTTCCGTATAGACCGAAATATGATGAACAGTAGGATTGGCATCACTGTCAATCGGTTTCGGTAAAATCCACTTTAATTGATAGCTGGCATTTACTTGGTAGACAAGAATAATTTGATCGGTTGAAGGATCCTGATAGTAACGAACTTCATCAGGTTCACCCAACTTATTTTTAATATCTGCTAAACGAATGCTTTTGATATTCTCTTTCGATGAACGGATATCGAAGGCCAGTGAACCTCGATAACCAATCGTCACATCCTCATAATCCTCATATTGTCCATTGGCGGATTCCGTGACCTGCTGCGGTTCTCCCCATTGCTCACGAACCGCTTGTTGTTCTGTATCTCCTGCTGCAAATGGCACATCAGGTACTTTTCCTTCTCGCGCGAATTGAGCAATATCCTGAATGAGGACCTCTATATTGTCTGAACCACCTTCCTGTTCGGACGCATCCTCTTGAACGGGCGTTGTCTCAGGATTTCTAGTCGGTAGTGTGACTGGCCTCACTTTCATGCCGATAAAAAAGGCTAGACCCATTAACATCAGCACAAGAACTAGCAGCACACCACGTCTTCTTTTATGCATGTAAAAACCTCCTTCACCAAGCCATTTGGCGACATCGAAACAAATCTATCAACTAACGTTATCATAACTGCCACCTGAATTCAAAGCTCACGCTGTGAACAGAATCGCAGCCTTCAATAGAAAATATTATCGTAAGCTAGCAAAAATGCAAAAGAAGATGTTAAAATATTCACATAAAGGGGGATATAACACATGGGGAAATTAAGTAAAAGAAATATACTGTGGATTGTGCCAATCGGTATCTTAGCGGTATTTTGGTACTTCTATGGTCCACAAAAGGATATTACAGACAATGAATATATTACATACGTAAAAAACTATTCCTATGAAAATAGCGCAAAAACTTTGGAGAGTGCCTTTGCCTCTGCCTGTGAAAATCCATATTGGGTCTATTTTGAAACACAAAAGGGACAGGATGTTGTAGAGTTTGAGGGTGATTGCACGGTGAACAATGAAGTAGCCAAGGTCAATGTACAGTTTCTGGTAGACAACGACATCACAAGTGTTCAATCAGGTGCAATGCTTGTCGATAGTAAAATGCAGGAAGAAGCAGACCGCGATGAATTTTTGCTAGCACTTGCTAAATAATCCCTTATAGTGATGCCATAAGAGTTTTCTCTGGGAAAGCGGATAAAATGTGCAAAGTAGTGGATAGCAATCCTAAAGTGATGGATAGAAAGTTAAAAGTGGCGGATAGATCCTGTGAATTGACGGATAGCTCTGAGAAAGCGGAGTAAGATTTTGATGCTGCAATCGAATAAAAATGGAGAGGTTTGATCCTCTCCAGAAGGTGGTTATTATTTTTTCTTGGCGATCCAAATTGTCCATCGATCCTTTTCAATGATGGAACCTTCAGTGGTGATCGCATTCCTTATATCCTCAAGAAGGGTCGATAATTGGTTGTCATTCAATTCATGCAATAGACTACGCCCCACTCTACCTTGTAAATCAGCCAATAATTGCTCCTTATTAGCATAGACCTGTCTCGTCTCCCATAGTTTGAGTCCACTAATTTCTTGAAAGCCTACTTCTTGTAAGCTTTCTGTCACCAACTGACTAGTGTGTCTGCGCTCTACTTCCTTTTGAATAAGCGAAGGAAAACTTTCAAAGAAATAGCCCCTTATATGATGAGCATCCCCTGGAAGTAAGCAATCCTCTGGGGTGCGATCCTGTACGATAAAATAACCGCCTTGCTGTAAAAGCCGAAATGCCTCTTGAAAGCATGCTTTGACATCTTGCATATGATGAATTAAGGCTCGTTCAAGCACGATATCAAAAGTATCCCCTGCAAGCCCTGTATTGAAAGCATTTCCTTGCACAAATGTGATTTGCGGATATGCTCGACAATTTTCTTTCGCTCCGTCTAGCATGGCTAGTGAAAAGTCTACACCTGTTACAGATGCCACCCCCATATCGACAAGTGCCTTGGCATAAATCCCTCCGCCACAGCCGATATCTACTGCCTTTCCCATACTATGAAAAGGAATATGTTTCGCTAACGCTGCCTTCCATGAGCTATCTGCCTGTCTAGTTGTATAAGACGTACGATGTTGCTGATTATGGAAATCAATCCCCATTCTCTTCACCCTCCCCTTTTATTTTAGTGTACTAGTAGATCACCCATAAGAAAAATCTATAATTATTATAAAAATACATAAGCTTACCTTATCAAACGAAAAACCCATGCTGGGATATGCATGGGTTGAGCTACCATTAACTATTTCTAGTAGGATGGGAGGACTTTAATATGGTCCGTTCAATTATTCTAATTTCGTTATTTAGTTTTGTAATCGCCGCTTCAATTTGTTGATAGCGCTCCATCCGCTTGACCTTCTCTGTTGGAAGGGAATCCTTTAAAGCAGCCTGTCCCGCGTATAAGCTTGACAGTAAATCTAGCTTTTGAAAATAAGCTGTGCTATATTGCTCCATAACACCCAGCCCCTCATCTGTTACTTTTTTACACGAACTTATGAATTGTTGTTCATATAAGAACTATAACCGAAAAAAGCAGCCTCAAAACTCCATCTAAATTATTATTTATTATCCATTTCCAAGTAAATGATTATTCTATAAAAGCGCTAAAGCTATGTTATTCATCTTTTTTTAACAAAGAATAGATAAATGTATCATGTGCTTGTCCCTTTTGATACATATAGTCCCTCAATATGCCTTCCTGTTGGAATCCAAGCTGAATTAAAAGCTTGGAAGATGCCTCATTCTCTAAAAAAACAACGGCTCCAATCCGGTTTAAGTTCATATCCCCAAAACCATATGCAATTACTTTCTGCACAGCTTCTTTTGTATAACCCTGCCGCCAGTAATCAGGATGAATTTCATAGCCAATTTCTGCTCGTTGATGTGCCGCCGACCATAAATGGAAGCCAACTGTACCAATCACTTCACTCGAATCTTTTCGTTCAATTCCCCAACGAATCCCACGCTTTTCCTCAAAATTTTTAGCAAATTGCTTAATTAACTGCTCAGCCTGCTGTGTGTCAGCAAAAGGCTCCTGCCCATAATAGCGTGTTAAAGCCTCATTGGAAAAGCAACGAAAAATCGCAGGAACATCCTCCTCTGTGAGTTCTCTTAACCTAAGTCTTGCTGTTTCTAATTCTGGAAACATGCTGTTCCCCTCCTCTACCATCCATATCATTCTCTACTCTTCCTTCAAAATCCTTTTTTGACAATACAAACGTGCAAACCCCAGAGTAGGCTTGCACGTTTGATTACCCGAAAGCTTGTGCTGCTAGAGCATATAATGTTTGATTTCTTGGAGGTATTTTTTTGGCATTACGGATCATGACAGGTGGCGTGGCAGCCATCGTAAAACCACTTTGTTGTAAAATTGGACCAAGCTCCTTTTGAACAGATGGACAGTCGATACGTAATTTTCCCTGATAGCCCTTAGCCAATTCATTGATAATATGATGTGCTATTTCTTTACTTGGCGCGACGATTGGTCCTAAAAGTAGATAAATTGGCCCCGCGATCGTTAAGCCATAGCCAATCATTTGGTTGTCTTGATTTTTGACAACAACACAGCGCTGTGACTGCTGTATTCTTTTACGCAAAAAGATTCTTCTACTATCCCCAAAGGCTGCTGCGTCAAGTTTGGCCAGCTGTTCAAAATCCTGTTCTTGAAATTCTTTGATGGTGCCTAAAAAATCGGCTTTGCTGGTCGTCTCAACATATTTGTCTGCCAAATATTTATGTACATGCTCAGCAGTCGTGAAGCCCATTTTTTGATATAAAGGTTGTCCTTCTTTTGTAGCTACGAGCATAATCGCTGTTTCCGCTGAAACACTATCGATACAGGCTTGTGTAACGATTCTACCTAAGCCAAAACCTCTGCATTGCTCATGTACAATCACCATGCCAATGGAAGCTACATTTGTGTCGTAGGGAATAATGGCTGCACTGGAAACAATTTTTCCTTCCATATTTTTATGTCCAACTATTCTACCTGCTGCCATAATCGTTTCAATTTCGTAGGCATCGTAATCCCATCCAACGGAAGCTGATAGCTCGATTAATCCCTGAATATCACTAGAAGTAAATAAAGTTAGCTCAAAATTCAATTAGATACACCCTCTGTCATTCAAATTTAAAAGAACATATGTTCCATTTTACAAAATTCCCCTTCCATATACAAGCAATATCTCTTAGCTTTAGCAATTATTACTATATAATTATTGTAAAATAGCCTATAATAGTTGCTAGACTATGCACTCCTACTTCAAGCATATAAAGGTGATTTCAACATGACATCCTATGAACGTATTCTTATAATGGTCCCGCCGTTTCCCTAGCTACGCAATCTACTTGTAACTAACAAAGTAGAATTTTGCTTGTAGGAGGGCAATATGTTGAAAAAACAGGCAGTACCATCTTTATTATTAATGATTGTTCTTGTGGCTTTTCCACAAATTAGTGAAACAATATACACACCATCACTCCCGGATATTGCCGCTGCACTTGATGTAGCCAATAGCTCTGTCCAATTATCATTAAGCATCTATTTTATTGGCTTTGCGTTCGGCGTTTTCTGCTGGGGATGGATTTCTGATTTTATTGGCCGTAGACCTGCCATGCTAGGTGGTTTAATTTTTTATGGAATAGGTAGCCTACTCTGCTTTTACGCAGAGACAATCCCTTTTCTATTAGCAAGTCGATTGCTACAAGCATTCGGCGCTGCAACTGGCTCCATTATTACGCAAACCATATTGCGTGAAAGTGTGACGGGAAGCCAACGCCATGCTATGTTTGCTCAAATTTCAGCCGTCATTGCCTTTACCCCAGCTATAGGGCCGTTAATTGGTGGTTGGGTGGATCAAGCACTAGGCTTTCGAGCCGTGTTTTGTGTCCTTGTCATCATGAGTATCCTGTTGTTTATCTATGCTTATTGCAGACTTCCAGAAACAACCAATCCTGCAACAAGACAAAGAACAGCGATTTGGCCTGTCGTCAAACGCATTTTTGCTTCACCCATCGTGCTTGTCTATGGGCTACTAATAGGAGGCATTAATGGTGTTCTATTTAGCTACTATGCCGAAGCACCCTTTATATTCATCGAGCATTTCCAGCTGTCACCTGGCCTGTACGGATTTCTTGGCATTATCGTTGCCCTTGCTTCCATAATTGGGGCTATGATTTCAAAGCGACTCGTCATCAGCCATTCGCCACAAAAAATCATCCATGTTGGCTGTTTGG
The DNA here is from genome assembly GCF_039614735.1 of Lysinibacillus sp. BS3. Lineage (NCBI taxonomy): Bacteria > Bacillati > Bacillota > Bacilli > Caryophanales > Bacillaceae > Lysinibacillus > Lysinibacillus sp. BS3. The sequence continues at coordinate 796,174 of NZ_CP154860.1, forward strand.
TAATGCTTGGTGGCACTTTGCTTTTGACCATCGTTTGTACCCTGCCATTGCACGCGAGCATGATGGCCATTGGTATGCTGATTACTATTTTTATCACACTGCTAGGCTCGGGCATCGCACTTCCTAATTGCTTAAGTTTAGCGTTAGTAGATTTTCAGGATGTGATTGGCACAGCAGGCGCTATCTTTAGTCTCGGCTATTACTTACTCGTCAGTGCCATCACATCTGGTATGAGCTTACTGCATAACGGTTCTTTACTGACAATGCCACTTTATTTCTTAGGTCTATCCTTGATAATGTGGCTTTGCGGGAGAAAGTTTATTCGATAATGGAAGAAAGCGGGCTTCCAATCGCTATCGCTTTTAGATAGATGAAAGACTAGAACAAAACCTCTTCTCCGAATAGAAAAAGTGGGTGAAATTTTACTCTTCGTAAAATTTCACCCACTTTGATTATAGGATAGCCTAGCTCTAAATTTTTCCCACTGGCACCTATTGAATTTTCTCACTCAAAGTGTAAATACTTAATGACAAAGATTGAACTATGTCAGTAGGCATCGTGCAGTGATCTAACTATCTCCTGATGCATAAAACTGATATAATAGATATACCATTAAAGTGAGGGGTGTTATTTATGAAAGAAAATTCATCCTTAGAACGTAAAAAGCAAGTGCAATTCGCAGTTGGTATGGCTGCCATTGACGGTGGAAAACCGAGCGCATTTACACAGAACCTCTTAAACCAATATGAAAATGGTCAAGTATCATCCAGCCAATTGAAACAAGCGATTGTTGAAAAATATACAAGGGCTTCACAGTAGTTTATGGATCCATATATTTATCCTAATACAAATGTCTTAATCAACAAATTAAATATTCGAGATGAACAACAATTGATTGACGTTGAAGCACAACTGTTAATCGCTGGGATTATAGATATTTCTTCTATCACGCATGAGATTGACTTCCAAAAATATAAAAGTCTCCAAAAGATTCATCACTTCCTTTTTCATGAGCTATATTTATGGGCAGGAGAATTCCGCACAGTCAATATTTATAAAAGCGAACATGTTTTAAGTGGATTATCTGTTGCTTATAGTGATAAAGATCACATTGTATCTGATTTAAAAACTATTTTCAGTTGGTCTAAATCTAAGCAATGGAAGTATTCTAATCCTCTCCTTGTTGAGGACTTTTCTTCATTTATGACAAAACTTTGGCGTGTTCATCCTTTCCGAGAAGGAAATACACGAACGGTATCGATTTTCATGAAGCTTTTTGCTGAAGCAAATAGGCTAGACTTCAATGCTCAATTGCTCTCACAGTATGCAGGATATTTACGAAATGCACTAGTTCTTGCAGCAGTAGAAGAAGCTCCGGAACCACAATATTTATTGAAGATGATGACAGATGCTCTGGATGTAGCTGATTTCAATAAATTCAAGGCTGACGATGAAACGTCTAATTATCAAGTAATTGGGCGTTATGATGTTTCCAAGTATAAAGAAAAGCCCTTTGAAACGGATTAAGGAATGATTTATTTACAGATTAAGTATGTTTTACTTATTTAATACGCTAAAAAGGATGGTGATTTGTAATTGAATCATCATCCTTTTTATATATATTTCGCAATAGGGATCAATTAATTCATTTAAAACCTATTACTCTTAGAAAAATCACCTCCTAATTGAAATTTAGTTTTTAACCCCATATTCAATCGAAGGTGTATTTTTTTATTTGTCTATACTGTTGAGGTCAGTCCTCAACATCAATTTTCCACTTTTTATACACCTACTAGTTTTTTCTAGCTGCTTCTCCTATCCTTGAAAATAATAATCCAATACTTCCTGAGGGGTATGGAAAACTTTATTGCTTTGTGTTTTATAAAGAAATTTGGGATTTGTACAGGCTTTCTCCAAACTTTTTGCTTGCTTTAGCTTATCTGTCATTTGCTCAATAATATCTGTGTAGCCATCGAGCTGGTTTGAAATTTTTGGTAGCATTGTCGGTGAAATATCTAGTACAATAGAGACTTGATCCTCAGCATAACTATTTAAATTGATAAAAAAGCATTCTTCCAAATGCTTTGAATGTTTATCTACATTAATGACAGCCTCTTGATAATTGGCGATTAACCCTGTTGATGTATTCGTAATTGTAAAGCCTTGCTGTGTCAAATGCTGTTCAACTAGCATTAAAAACTGCTCGACCTCTGCATCTAGCTTTGGCGTAACAGTTGATTGAATTAAATCATTACATTTCTGATAAATGGTATCAATTTCGGTCTGTTTTTCGACAAGTAATTTAAAATTGGACATTGAATACACGCTTCATCTCCCCTTTTTACTAAGGTAGACATTCATGAAGCGTTTTAGTCATGATCACGAAAAATAACAATTAAAAGAAGAAGTCCATGATTAGAAATTCTGTCAAAGCCATCATCATCGTGGATGGGAAACTATTGCTAACAAAAAATCAAGATATAGAGGGCTACTTTTACCTTTGTCCAGGTGGTGGACAGGAGCATGGAGAGACCTTTCACAAGACGTTGCAAAGGGAATGCCTGGAGGAAATTGGCTCCTCCGTTCACATTGGAGAGCTGTTATTTATCCGTGAATACATCGGACAAAATCATGAGCATGCCGCCTTTGACGCTGATGTACATCAGGTAGAATATTATTTCCTCTGTCAGGTAAATACGCAAACTTGTCAACCAACAAATCCTGATAGTCTTCAAATTGGGACACAATGGATACCGATTGAAAAGCTTCATACATATAGACTTTACCCCAAAGCGCTTACCCAACCATTACAGAAATTTATACGAGGACAACAAACAACAATCTATTTGGGCGATGTCAATTAAAATAGGCTGTCTATCTCCTTAGACAGCCTATTCTTGAGGAAGCACTTTCACCATGGTATAGTAGCTACTGCCTGGTGGATAATCTTTAATTTCTCCCACTACTTGATAGCCATGTGCCTCATAAAAGGTACGCGCTTGAAACTCGTAGGTTGTCAGTAGGGCTTTTGTTGCGCCCATGTCCTTGGCTACTAACTCTGCCTGTGCTAAGAGCTTTGTGCCAATTCCCTTTCCACGATATTCTTCACTAAACCAAAATTTATGTATTTCTATCCACCCCCAGTAGACTTCAGCTGTTATACCACCTATCCATTGCTGCTGTTGATCTGTGACGATTAACTGTAAAGGAAGAACCGCACCCTTCTTTCTACTTTCGCGATGATAAGGAGATTGCTCATTATTATAGGCACGAATTTTTTCGCTTAAAAAATTTGTAAAATCCTCATGCTGTCCCCGTAAAACCTCTACTTGATATTGCATCTCGCTCCTCCTATTCCTGGTAACGCTTTATCAGCTTGTCTTGATGAGCTGCAAATATTTCTTCTAATGGAATATCGTACTGATTGGCAATCACTATAAGATTTCCTAAGACATCCCCTAGCTCTTCAATTAGCTCCTGCTTATTTTCTTCAAAGGATTGTGTTTTTTCATCTGGTCGATCTCTACCAATCTCGATTGCTCGAATCGCCCTGGCTACCTCACCTGTTTCTTCTGCCAAGAAGCCAATACGTGGAAAAATATTAAGCTCTGACCAGCCACGTGCTTCATAGTAATCCTTTACCCAGCGTTGAAATTCATTTAGTTCCAATTCAGTTTCCTCCATTTCCTTCCTCTTCAAAATAAATTATACTATAAAAGAATTCGATCAGATATGGAGGAAATCAGCTATGAAAAGTATTGCCGTATTTTGCGGATCCAGTCTAGGCGCTTCCGAAGCTTATCGTCAAGGAGCGATTTTACTAGGAAAAGAATTAGCCAAAAGACAAATAACTCTTATTTATGGTGGTGCTTCTGTAGGCATCATGGCAACAGTAGCGAATACAGTGCTAGAAGAAGGCGGCAAGGTCATTGGGGTGATTCCGACATTATTAGAAGAACGTGAAATTGCGCATCAACAGCTGACAGAGCTGATTGTTGTAAAGACGATGCATGAACGTAAAAGTAAAATGATGGAATTAGCAGATGGCTTTATTGCCCTTCCTGGTGGATCTGGAACATTAGAGGAATTTTTTGAAGTATTTACGTGGAATCAAATCGGGCTGCTTCAAAAACCTTGTGCTATTTTCAATATGGAAAACTATTTTGATTTATTAATATCTTTCTTTGACCATATGCAAAATGAACAATTTTTAAAAGCACAATATCGTGATGCACTTATTGTTGATGAGGACGCAGCAGCACTATTAGATAAATGTGAAAGCTTTGTTCCTCCAGCTGTGAAAACTTATGAATTAAGCAAATAATAAAATGGTGAGGGTGGACCTAATTGGACTATCCTCACCTTTTTCATGCTCTAATCTCCAATACGATCCTACATGACTATGCGAAACAAAAGAAGGACCTGATTGTTCTGATTACTAGAATTTGGCTACTATGATTTCATAATTCTGCTTTCTTTTCCCGCCTTTTCACTGCTACCACAGCAATCAATACCATCCCAAGCTTCACCAGCCCAATAATGGCATACAGACTAAATGAAAGAATCGCTGGTAATAATACCAGCCACCACGACCATGTAATGACATTTGTTAGCTTTAATACGACAAAGACAATGGTCAACACTTCTGCAATGCCCATCATTTCACCACCTTACAGCCCATCCTTGACTATATAGTAACTATATATCTTACGATAAGGAACATTACAGGAAAAATTTTCACTACTTTTTCTAAATCATACAACAGGAGGCAGTAAGATGACGAATATTTTTGTAAAAAGTGAGTTTGCTCCTTTAAAACGAGTTGTCATGGCGCAATCGGAATTTGCTTTTCCAGCTAAGGAGGCTCCAACAGATGATGAATTTTTAACAGAAGAAACACTAGCACTTTATGCAAGCGTAGATACACTCGGTAAAAATTTTAAAGATGTCTTTCCAGAAAGACAGCAGCAATGGGAATTGGAACGAGCAAATTTAAAAAAGGTATTAGAAAAATACGGGGTAGAAGTACAAGTACCAAGACGTTTAACAGACTATGAAAAAGAAGTAGGAAAAGAAGATGGCTATAGCAATTTCTTCGTTCGCGATCCCTTTTTCACTATCGGCCATTTTTTAATCGAGGGCTCCCTTCGATTCCCACATAGACGCAACGAAGTTTTGCCCGTACGTAATCTTTTAGCACAGGAAGCAAATGAAAATCAATGCTTCTATGTCTCCATTCCAAAGCCTGATATGGCAGATGGTTTTGATTCTGAAGCTGGCCCGTTCTTAGAGGGCGGCGATGTGTTAGTGTTAGATAAAACGATTTTTGTCGGGAATTCAGGACTAGCCTCCAATAAAAATGGTGTGCAGTGGCTGCGTAATTTAGCGAGTAACTTTGATTATACGGTGGTCGAAGTGCCGCTTCATCCAACCATTCTTCATCTCGACTGTGCGCTTAGCCTCGTTAGAGAGGGTCTAATGATTGTCTGCGAGGAAGCACTCATTGATGGTATTCCCAAACAGCTAAAAGATTGGGATAAAATTCACGTTTCCCTAGAGGATGCCGCAAAACTTGCTACTAACGGCTTACCTATTAATGAAGAAGTCTATATTACAGACAAAGAATTTACATGGATTGGCGAGCAACTAGCGAAGAGAGGTATCACCGTAGAATATGTTGATTTTACGATTTCTCGAAGCTTTGGCGGTTCTTTTAGATGTAGTACACAACCCCTATTACGCACGGATCTCTAGAAATTATCTCTCCCCACTAAAAAATAGTATGAATAATGAGCAACCTGAAATGGCACATTATTTGTAGGAGGTGGACAAGAAATGTCTAGAATTATTGGTGTGGAACAATCATTAACGAATATCGAAGATGCTTTAAAAGCACAAGGCTTTGAAGTCATCCAGCTTCGCAATGAAGAGGATGCGAAAAAATGTGATGCTTGTATTATTACAGGTCAGGATCGCGATGTCATGGGAATTAGTGACCCAGTTATGGAAGGTCCTGTGATTGATGCGAATGGACTATCGGCAAACGAGGTCGTTGAACGCGTCCAAAAATATTTCCACTAAAATCATTTGTGCTGTCTCTACGTCATTTTGACGAGAGCAGCACTTTCCTACATACAAATGGTCTCTACTTATAATACCTTGCGTTATTGTACAAACTAATATACACGAACTTCAAAAAGTAGGGAGATATATGAGCCAAAAACAAATTGCGATTGTTATTTTAATGCTGACGACTACACTACTGCTATCAGGCTGTTGGGATGTAACAGAGCCGCAACGCATGTATTACGCACAAGGTGTGGGGGTTGACTATAAGGATAATGAATATACAGCATACTTACAAATTATCAACTTTGCTAACGTAGCGAAAACAGAATCAGCTAATCCCGAAGCTGCACCTACCGAAATTGGCCAAGCGAAGGGGAAGACAATAGAAGAAGCCATCTACAAATTGTATCGTTCAATGGACCAAGAAGTATTTTGGGGACATATGACCTTTCTTCTCTTCTCAGAGAGTGCTATGAAAGATGAAAATGCGATTGCGGTTATTGACACTTTTTTACGCTTTCGGGAGACCAGATATCATATTTGGGTTTACTGTACCCAAGATCCTATCGAGGATGTTTTATTAGTTTCTCCATTGTTAGAGAAATCACCAACTGCCGCCAAATTAAGTAATCCTAAAAATACAGCGAAGCAGGAGTCATTTGTAGAGCCCGTTAATTTAAGACAGCTCGTCATAGGCTTAAATGAGCCCAACCACGAAATGAAAATTCCTTATGTAACCGTCAACGAAAACTGGGAGACAATGGATGGCCCCAAAACAGAAACCTTTTTTGCTGGCGTTGGTATTCTTTCAAAGGATAGTTTTAAAGGCTATATTAAAGGCAAATCTGCACGTGGAATAGAGTGGATGAATGATGAAACAAAGCAAGGAGAAATCACCGTCGAATTAGAAAATAATGAAAAAAGTGATTACTTAACCGTCGATATTAAAAAGCTAGATGTTAAAGTCAAGCCAATTGTGAAAGGTAATGATGTAAAGTTTGAGGTAAATTTAAAATTCGATACGATTTTAAATGGTTTTAAAGGAAAGCTGACACCCAATCAGGTAAGAAAAAAAGTAGAAAAAGCCGTCAAGGAAGAAATCCTAACTACCTTTGAGGAAGGACTAAAAATGGATGCGGATGTCTTTCGTCTATCCGAATATCTCTATCGTAGTAATGTAAAGGCTTGGAAGAGATTAGAGAAGGATGGCAAAATTCCTTTAAGCAAAGATTCCATCAGTAAAATCGATATTCATATTAATAAAGTAAGCCCTGGCCGTAAAACATTTGCAGAAACGATTACCGAATAATAGGTAGAGACCATCCAAAATGGCATGGTCTCTTTCTTATGGCCATCTTGTCATGCTATAGTAATGGAAAAGATGAGGAAACGTTAAACAGACAGGAGATCGAGGCGATGATAAAAGGCTTTGGAGGTATATTTTGGCGAACAAAGAATCTAGATTCTGTAAAAAAGTGGTATAGCGAAACCTTGATGCTAGAAATAAACGATTGGAATGGGACAATCATTAAACCCCAAGAAGGCAATGAAACGATCTTTTCTTTTTTCACTGAACAGGACAATTATTTTCCAGCAGAACAGCAAGTGATGTTAAATTTCCAAGTTCATGATGTAAACGAGATGATAAAGCATCTTGAACATCTTGATGTCCCACTCGCAAAACCTCTAGAGTGTAACGAATTTGGAAAGTTTATTTGGATCAAAGATCCAGAAGGTCGACTGATTGAGCTTTGGGAAAAATAGTTTACTCTTGCGTTATAAGTCAAAGAAAAAAGGACCAGACACTTGAGACTGGTCCTTCTTCCTATATTAATGGTTTGTTTTGTTATTAAGAATGTAATCCCGATAGACTAACAGAGCGACAAGAAGAAAGCTAAGGCTAACAAGTCGGAAAATCATTTCTATACTTATCCATTCAGCTAAAATTCCTAAGATAAATGCGCTCATACCAACTCCAACATCAAAACTGGAAAGAAAAGTGGCATTGGCTGCACCACTTTTGGCTTCACTTACTTTTTGAACAGCCCAGGTTTGTAGGCACGGCATAACGGTGCCATAGCCTGCACCAAATAAAATCGCGGCGATAATCAATGTGAAATTATTTGTAGTATAGGATAACACGATTAAAGATAGAAAACCGAAAATCGCTGACACAATAATGATCGACCATGGTCCATGCTTATCAAACCATTTCCCTGTAAAAGGACGTATTAAGGTGGAAACAATTGCGTTGATAAGAAAGAATAGAAAAATATCCTTTAATCCCTTTTGTTCACCAAAAAGAACTAAGAATGTAATAATAGCGCCAAAACCAAGCGTCGTCACAACAGTCAATACTGCCTGAAACCTTACTTCTTTTTCAAATATCGCTTCCATAAACCGAAGTGGCTGCTTGTCATTTTGAATAGGTGTCGTTGCATGCACAAAGGAAAGCATTATGATCGCAAATAGGCTTAGGAAGGCTGACGACCAAATCAGCGTGTGAAAAGAAAAGGTACTGTAAATAAGGATACCGAGACTTGGTGCAACAATCGCTCCCACGGTTGTGGATACCGAGAAATAGCCCATTCCCTCTCCTAATCGAGCTTTAGGGATACTATCTACAGCCATTGTACTATTGGCTGTCGTGGATACACCCCACGCTGTTCCATGGAAAAGTCGGAGTAATAGGAAAATCCAAATCGTGTTAAGCAATGGATACAGCATTGTAATTATGAGTAAGGCTATACTTGCCACAATCGCTAGTTTTTTCCGCTTATGATCCATTAAATAGTACCCTACAAAAGGTCTTATCGTGATGGCACCTAGTGTAAATACCGTCGTCACCAAGCCTACTTGCATCGGATTGGCGTTTATGCTTAATAAATAGGCTGGTAAAATAGGCAATAGCATTTCAAATCCTATAAAAATAAAAAAATTACTTATGAATAGAAAAAGAAATGATGAAGTAAAAATTGGTTGTTTTTTCATAGTAAATTCCTCGCTTCTAATTATTTTTTTAAATTAGAAGCGCTTGGAACACTGCAACATTCCTTAATTGTCTTAGTTTTTTTAGCAATTCACTCACCCTCTCTCCGTTTTATCACAACAAAAAAGACGCCATAAAACCGGCGTCTACCAATTACTTTGTATGGTTAAAAAGTCATTTTTCACACATGACTGACAAAGGCAAAAAGCTTCCGGTTACTACTTTCACTATGCTGTTTTCTTAAAAAACCACAGACTGGTCCCTTTGAGCCTAAATCATCTAATTGTAAAAATGTCTTTACCTCAATCGCCGTTCTTCTGAAAATAGTTTCCATGACTTTTTGCCTCCTCTCTCAAGATCAATTCATAGCTTACTATAATTTAATACAAGTTTACCACAAAAGCAAATGTAACGTTGAAACTATGTATAAAACGCAAAATATTTTCCCCGCATCGACTATTTATAAAGTTCTTTCCTTGTCACCGTCTATTAATTGCACATGCACCTTGGAGGAGCTACCTCCCTCAATATGATTAGGAACATTTGTTAAATCGAGTAATTCCTTTAGATGAATAGCTTTTTCACGATTGGCCTCGATGGTCACATGATATGGCCCTGCTATATTCATAAGTGAATCCATCTGCTTATCGCCTTTAAAAAAATTCGTATCGATAAATTGTAAATCAAAGGACACAGCTTCATTGCTTCGATTATGTAGGACAATGGTACATTCCCCATTCATTAAGTCTTTTCTCACCATATCAAAACGACATTCTCCATCCCCTTTGTATGAAATGGCCATAATGCCACTAGCAAAGGTTTCTTGATACGCCATGATAAGCAAATGAGGTAAAAATGAATAAAGTAATACTACAATAACAAATGTTCGAAAATGATATTTGTTGATACTCCTAAGTAGTAAAATCATAGCAATTATAAATAAAATCGAGCCAAAGATGCCAAGTAACACGTATCCATCCTGTGTTTCGATGGGAATCGACATGAATGTAGTATGTGCGATCATCGCTTCATTGTAGGGATACGGAAAAAACAGACACATACAAATACCCAACATAACGATTGATCCTATAAACGTCTTTTTATTGTTCATCATATGCTGCCTCCTTTCTAAGGTAATACATAATATGCACATACCAAATTTACCATATATCCCCTAAACAAGGAATGAAGTCTGTGAAAAACTTCTATTTTAAAAATAGTCAATCCGTCTGTAGGCTGAGATGTAGGACCGTCTATAGGGCATTTCCAAATTTAAGGTAAATTGCTATAATTAAGCTCCCTGGGGAATTACAAGAAGAAGGAGGGTTCATATTGGGTATGAAAATAATTTGGTGGGCTGTAAATATTGTATGGTTATTGATCTTTTCTGGCATCGCCGTATTTATTGGGGCAAGAAATGTTGATGGTGCAGGGATTGTGCAAACACCTGAAGTGAAAATGGTTTCATTCATTATTTTGGGCATCATGTTTCTAATCGTTTTACTTGTGCAATTAATTTTTCTTTACTTTATTAAAAAAAGCACAAAAACTCACTTTACGAAAATCACTTAAAAAGAAGCGAGAGGCTATATTAGCACTCGCTTCTTTTTCACCTTGATGCACATAACTCCCTAAAATTACAGCCCCGACAATGCCATTTTTCTTGTGTTTGTTCAAAGTCCTCGAGGTCTACAGGCTAAAAGTTAGATTTTTGGCCTAACTTAGGGGGTGCTGTACATTTGAAATGTGGTTTTAGTATTTATTCATCAAAAAAATCACCTTTGAAAAAAGGTTTAATTCCAACTTCTCTAAATAAATATTTTATTGGATGACAATCATCGACCAGATTTTTGTTGGGAATTAAAATTTTCTCCCTAAGTTCTTGAAATATTTCCGGATTAATTTCTGGAAACCATTCTTCATAAATCATATGTTTATCCTTTTCTATCAAAATTAAATACACAACAATAATCTCAAACATATAAGGAAATTCTTGTTTAATATTTTGATAGTTATCTAACAATGAAGTTATATAATCCTCAAAATTAAAAAATTTTGTTCCTTTTTCATTGTTGTATTTTAAACGTTCCTTTTCAGGTTTAAAGACAAAAGTAGACTTATTAAACCAGTTGCCTAACATGCATGTAAAAATTAATAATGCATATTTTTTAGTTTCTTTATCATCATCATTAAAATATTTAAAATACTCATCATAAATATAGTTTTTGGCAGTGGTAAAATACCCAATTTCAATCCCAGAAATAGTTTGTTTCACATTTTGTATAATTTTATTATTTTCCATACCATAGTCACTTTCTTTAAAAATTTCCATAATATAGATTATAACACACATTTAGAATACAGGGAACATTGATACAATAATCCAATCATACTTTGAATATGACCCTGACCATGAACTCCCTTTTTGAATTGCAACCCTAACTCTTTGTCCTTCTTTAAACGAAATAAATTCTTTTGTATAACGATCTTTAACTGTAGGATCTTTTAACAGTTCGTCTGTTCCATTTATTACTTCCATTGCGATATCCATAGATTTTGCTGGATAATAAGCATATTTGAATTGTGATTTCCATTCATTGTTTACTTGAGTTTCATATTTTATTTTCCCCTTAGAAAACTTCATATGATACTCATAAATATGACAATAACCGTAATTTCTAGTTTTAGCTGCTGGCATTACAATCTTTGAACCAGAGGATGATGTTGCCACCTGATCTTTCATCGGTGACGCTGCTTTCATTGCCTCGTTCTCTTCAGCAAAGTTTATTTCATCAGTTGGAATTTCGCCTTCAGGCACTTCTATAGGTTCAAAACCGTCCATTGGACTTAGAGTGTAAACACCACAGTAATCTTGTGCCTCTTTTTTTACTAACTCCGATAAAATATCATCGTTAGCTTTTGCTGTTACAGGAATTACTAATATAGTCATAAATAAAACTATCAATAATCCGCTAAATTTCTTCATTTTTCCACTCCTTTATTTTTCTGGGTACACCGCAATTGTATAATTTTACAAAATAAACTTAAATAGTATTTAATTACCTTTTATTAAATGACAAATAGTTACAATTTATAAAGTGTTAAATCACCAATTCATTGCCAAAGAACCTCCATTCTTTAATGATGAAGGTTCTTATATTGAATCATCTATTTTTTCAAATCAAGATTCTACTATAATAATATTTAATTTATAATAAAACATGACTTTAGTAGTGTTAAAAAATACAAATGAAATGAAATAAATTTTAAACCCAACCAATACTTTCTGCTGTTTTATCTATTAAAATGTTACGTTTACACAATACCTTATGACGTGAAATATAAGCTTATCGGCTATGTCCTCGCATTCATAACAGTCATCTGTATCCAGTAACGCATATCTACAATGGTATGCATATCCTCACCTAACTCGTTGTATAGGTCTTCCACAGTCTTGATGATGCGTTTTAGGTTTTGGTAGTAGTCATCATTGGCTAGAAGCATTAAGTCACAAATCACTAAGACTTTTTATGTTATAATTTACACAAAATACATATTAAGGTGATTCTAATGACATTTATCAGAAAATACTTGAATATTGTTTACTTCGTTATACTTTTTTTACTTTTATCTGTTTCGGATTATTTCAAAAAAGGTAATTGGGATTTTCTTAATAATCTCTTCTTTTCTTTATGGGCAGTAATTGTTTATGCTTTTTTAAATTGGGCATGGGATAGTAAAAAATATGAAAAGAAATAGCATATTGTTCATTAACTCTAAGGAAAATCTGCAACTCTTTCCCAACGGTTTATCCCATTCTTAATGTTTTGGAGATCCTAACTAACACAATCGCTAGTTCTTGTCGCTCTCCAATGTTTAAATACTTTTCAACATCAAGCTCATTAATTATTGTATAACGTCTTTCTTTTCCTTCTATAACTGTATCTTCAAATGTGGGCTCTGCTGGTGATTGTTTTAAAATAGCTGCAACTTCCTCCTTAATTCGTGGATAACTATGTTGTTCATTTCCATTCTCCCTTCTCTACAAAATTTATCAAATATTCATTGCGTATCTACTGCTAGTTGCACACATCTCAGGTAAATTTGCTCATACAAATGCTTCGGCAAATGGTGGCGGAACAGAGTTTCCACAAGAGTTGAGAGCACGTGGATTGGGATACATGATACTTGTTTCCTTTTCAAAAATAATACAAGCTCATAAATTACAAATAGTGAATCGTTATGAGCTAGCTGATTTTCTTAACGTAACTGAAGACTTTTTAGATGAAGCTCTTGAAGGGTACAAGAGTAAGTAGGATTTATATGTAGTTTTACCACCTACCAAGAAAGGAGAACCTCGAATAAAAGTTACTGTTGAACATGGGTATGATGAAGACACTGGTAAACGACTTAGATATACTAAAACCATACGTACGAAATCCATGTCTGATCGTGCAATATGCAATAAAGGAAGCTATTACAGATTTTGAAATCGAAGTATTAAATAAAGAAGATGAAAAGTTGAAAATATTAAATTTGCAAATTTTATTGATCAATGTATTATAGAGGATTTAGGTGACTATAAACATTCTAACATCTAAACCCTATATCTAGTAGAATGTCTAAAAAGATGGAGAGAAAGATGTCCTAGTGAAGCAAAAGGACAATATACTGTTTTAAAAAGCATCTTCTCTAAAGGGATTGAATGGAAATTAATTAAAGATAATCCTATGGACAAACATTAAATCTTCTCGTTTGGAACCTAAAAAGAAGGACTTAGAATTTTACAACGAAGAACAGTTAAAACATCTTTTCAGAGTATTAGAAAACGTAAATCCTAAACTCAAGCTCCAGATTAAGTTGGCAGCAATGGTTGGACTACGACTAGCAGAAATAGCAGGATTATGTGTGGAATCTTTTGATTTTGAAAATAATACTATCTATGTAGACAAAACCCTTCAATTTGATATTGAAGTTAGAAAACTAAAAATTTTACCCCCAAAAAACAAAAAGCCTCGATTAGTTAACGTCCCAAAGAGTTTGATGCGTGAACTAAAGTTATTTGTTGATGGCTATTAGGAACTAAAAAATGAAAAGAGTGATGCTTGGAATCTGATAAAAGATGATGATGGAACTCCCTTAAACTTAAACTTTACAAAAAATCAGATGGTAATCCATCAAAACCTGCTGCTATAAATCTTGCTTGGAGAAGAATTATTGAAAAGTACAGTTTACCAAAGTTGAATTTTCACGCATTACGACATTCATATGCCTCATTTATGGTCAGTCGGTATGTAAATTTTAAGATCATACAGGAGCAACTCGGTCACTCTGATATAAAAATGACAATCAACACATATAGTCATTTAACCAAAAAGGATAAAAATGAAGCAAGCGACCATTTCGATGACTTTTTGGTCACTTGCTCAATTTTTCATCATATTTCTGCGCACATAACTCCCTAAAATTACAGCCACGACAATGCCATTTTTCTTGTGTTTGTTCAAAGTCCTCGATGTCCACGGGCTCGTTGGAAAAAATATCAGCCTGATACTTTTTCATTTCTAAAACACTGCGCTGAAACGTATACAAAATATTCTCCATATCCATGTCTGTAAAACTATATTTCTTGCGCTTGCCTGTTAATAAATATTCATTATAGACCTCGATTTGCGCTAGAGACACACGGTATTTTTGCTGAACATAGTACGCGTAGAGGGCTAATTGCTGACGGTCATCATCAGATTCTCCACCGGTCTTCCAGTCAACAATAATCCATTTATCCCTCAATTCATCATAATAATGAAAGTCCATAACAACGAATACCTGGACATCTTCTATTTTCATGGAGCGGAATTGCTCTGGTTCTCCGATACGGAGAGAGCCTTTTTGTGAGGTGATTTGCTGGAATGTTTCACTCATCAAAAAATGATTAAAAACAAGTCGTAAACGTTCTTTATAGTCTTGCACAAGCTCAGGAGAAAGGGTGCCATGGTAATAGATTTCCTGCATCATATAAAACTTGTTTGGTTTTTGCCTCCAAAATTCAAGACGACGAGTGGAGTCAATAAAGGCTGCATTCAGCTGCCCGCGCCCCAATTGAATTAGCTCCTCTACTGTTGGAGCTTTTCCTGTTTGTAAATAATCATTAATGGCCTGCTCAATGTATCGATGGACAATTTGCCCAAATAAAATAGGCATCGATTGCAGCTTTTTTAAGCGATACACCTGTTGATGATATGGCTCCACATTGTAACTGAGCCACCCGTTATGTGAAAAGTAATATTCATAGCCGTATTTGCGGGCACAGCTTGTCAATGTTTTATGACGCGATAACGACCACGAAAAGGTTGGATAGGGTGAAATTTCAAACAGGACAATCACCTCCTAAAGCTGATGGATGAAATCATAAACAAGCTGTATAATCAGCACAATCGTTACAATACGCAGTAAAAGCTTTACCTGATGTGCTTTCACTTTTCTGGCTAGCACAAGCCCAATTTGTGCACCAATCGTCGAGCCAATCATTAAAATAAGCGTTAACGGCCATTCGATTTTCCCTGTAGCAATATAGGTAATCGCTGCTCCTGAGCACATTGCAAATACCCCTACCCGTGATAGCCCCACGGCTTTAATATAGGAAATCTTCTCATGTGCATATGTATAAAGCGCCAATGTACTACTGCCTGGACCAAACATACCGTCATAAAAGCCAACTCCAAGAAGGATAGGACCGTTTTTTCGATTCATCGTAAAACGTTCCTTGTCGCCAAAATCAGCTCCACCCATAAAGGACATGACAAGCGCAAAGCCAAGTAAAATAATAGCAATGAACGTTAATGATTGACTACTCATGAATGAAGCGAAAAGTCCCCCCAATGTACCTCCGATTAAAGAGACAAGTAACACCGAACGCATTTCGTTCCATGCTAATTCCTTACGTTGATAAATTGTATAAAAGCTTAAAAAAGCACTCACCATATTGGACACTTTATTTGCGCCAATAGCCGAATGGACGGGTACACCCATTAGCATCATCGTTGGCAAGGTAATTAAGCCACCACCCCCAACTAACGTACCAATGACATTCCCAATGATGCCAATAAGTAAAAACAACAAGTATTCCATAATATCCTTCTTTCCCTAACACAAAAAGCAATCATTCTATGATACAGTATAACAGATTGTTATTATCAATGATGATGGAAATGAGGAGCAAGGATGCATATACAACAAAAAACACCTACACCACGCTTTTGTCACCAGTTAACGGTTATTGTGGCGACTATTTTTCTAGCTGGCATTACAGCGACACTCATTCAATACGGCAAGCTCCCTGCCATGATTCCTGTCTTGCAAAGCTTCACGAGTGAACATGCCCAATTCGGTCCGAAAATTGCTATTTTTTATTTACCCTTTGTCGCTCTTATGCTCTTTCTACTTTTACACTATTTAGAGATAAAGGCAGCTTATCCTGTGATGCGTAAAAATAAAGCACCTCTCTCCCATAAACAGCGACAAAATGGCATCCTTACGTTTTGTCTCATCAAAAATAGTATTCTATTGTATTTTACCTACTCCCTATTCAATGACCTGACGGTAGCTCTAGGTCGTGAACGTATTTTACAACAATGGCATGCTTACTTATTTTTACTGCTGTTATTTGGCATCTTCATGATAGGGATTGTGCGAGGCATTTTGTTGGCTAAAAAAAGTTAATGTAAAAAAAGAGAGCATGTTTTAACAATGAACATGCTCTTCTTAGACTAATTATTATTCAATGGATGTCATTAATTCATAAAAATATTTTTTCTCCTGCGTCTCATAAAGCTTATACCAAGCATGTAATGTTTCAGGTGTAAAAACATCGAGCAGCCTCAAAACATGGTAGGCAAAATCCAACGGTGCAATGCCAGATGCCGTTACTAAATTCCCTTCAGTTACGGCTGGCTTCTGTTTAAAATGTTCATCCCCAATATAATGTTGACAAAGCATCTTCAAGTATTCGAGATCGTTGCTCGTATGTTGTCTTGTATCAAGCAAACCAACCTTTGCAAGACCAAACGTTGCACCACAAATTGCAGCTACGAAAACATCTTCATTCAACGCTTTTGAGACTTTATTCAATACAGGCTCATGAATAGATTCTAGCCATGTATTGCCTCCTGGAAGAATCAAGACATCCATGCTATTCAAGTGACATTCAGCAACGGCCATCGTTGGAAGTATGGTGATGCCACCCATCGTCGTAACAGGACTTCTATCAATCCCTACTGTCATCACCTCTAAAGGCTCTAACCCCTTTTTAAAATATCTACCTGTATTTAATTCGGCCATTAAATACCCTATCTCCCAATCTGCCATCGTATCAAATACATAAAGATACACTTTTCTTGTCTGCATAATAAACACTCCTTTTATTGAAACTATGCTTAGTATAAAAAAACTTTACTGACATTCTCCGTCAGTAAAGTCAGACTGTAGACAAACTCAATGAATTTTGAGTTTGCCTACAGTCTTTTTTCTTTTACAATAAAATAAAGTAAAGCCGTTGATTTCCACTACGGGCGGACGCTTTCCGCGGGCGGGGTCGAGCTGCTTCCCTCGCTTCGCTTAGTCCAGGATCTCGACTTTCCCGCTTTTCCCGCAGGAGTCGCCACCCTTCGTTCCAATCAACTTCTACATAAAGAATTCCTTATTCATCTATTGATAAAAAGTACACTTTCGAGGTGATCAACCATGATGACGAAAAATCAAATCAATGAACGTGAACAATTAGAAATGCTAACGATTGATCAATTAGTTCCCCAAGATCATTTAGTACGAAAACTAGAGGCGGCTATTGATTTTTCATTTATCTATCCTTTAGTAGAAAACCTCTACTCTGCTAAAGGACGCCCTAGTATTGATCCTGTTGTTCTCTTTAAAATGACGTTTATTCAGTACGTTTTTGGTATACGGTCCATGCGTCAAACCATCAAAGAAATTGAAACGAATATGGCGTATCGTTGGTTTTTAGGGTTTGGCTTCCATACAGAAGTCCCGCATTTCTCTACCTTCGGTAAAAATTATGTCCGTCGCTTTCAAGACACTGATATATTTGAGCAGATATTCTATCGTATATTAAAAGAGATTATGCATCAAGGACTCCTCCATGCAGACCATTTATTTATCGATTCTACGCATGTGAAAGCGAGTGCGAATAAACGAAAGTATGATAAAAAAGTTGTGCGAAAAGAAACACGGGCTTATGAAGAGAAACTTCAATTAGAGTTAAATATTGATCGTGAGGAACACGGAAAAAAGCCCTTTTCCCCGGAGAAATTTGAAAAAGAAGAATGGAAAGAAATAAAGGAAAGCACGACAGATCCTGAAAGTGGGTATTACGTGAAGGATGAACGTACGAAACAGTTTGCGTATTCTTTTCATGCAGCGACAGATGAAAAGGGCTTTGTCTTAGGTGCCATTGTGACTCCGGGAAATGTGCACGATAGCCATGTATTGCAGCCACTTGTTGAAAGAGTCATTCAAAACGTTCAAAAACCAATCGCTGTTGCGGCAGATGCAGCCTATAAAACACCAGCCATTACGAACTTTTTATTAGAGAATCAAATGTTGCCTGTTCTTCCGTATACACGTCCTAAAACGAAAGATGGTTTCTTCCGAAAGCATGAGTATATATATGACGAGCACTATAATTGTTATCTTTGCCCACAAGGGCAGATATTGAAGTATGCAACAACGACGAAAGAAGGATATCGGCAATATAAATCGAATCCTTTGATTTGTGCGAAGTGTCCAAGCCTTTCCCAATGTACAGAAAGTAAGCATCATCAAAAACTCATTCAACGCCATATCTGGGAGTCGTATGTGGAGGAAGCTGAACATTTACGCCATTCCTATGACATCAAACAAATCTATGCAAAGCGCAAAGAAACGATTGAGCGTGTCTTTGCCGATGCAAAGGAAAAGCATGGTATGCGATGGACAACCTTAAGAGGTATAAAAAAATTGTCCATGCAAGCGATGCTTACTTTTGCTGCCATGAATTTAAAGAAACTGGCTACTTGGACGTGGCAAGTAGCTTAAGAGAGCAACTATGCTCGAAGAGTATGTTGGATTTGGTAATCTATTACCAAATATCAGGACGACATAGGAAGAAAAATGATAAAAGCCCTCGAGAGTGAACTTCTCGAGGGCTTTTGTCTACAGTCTGACTTTACTGACATTCTCCGTCAGTAAAGTTTTCATTTTCATAAAAATGAATGAGCTCATATAGAACGTCAATTATCTTTTGCTTTAGACTTATGGGTTCTACTACTTGGATTGATTTTCCATAGGGAAAAAGTAAATAGGGTACATAGGTATGTAATGCTTCCTCATCTACTAAAAATATAGCGTTCTTATTGGTGCGTTCTTGGAGGTGATACTTTAAAAACCAATGCTGACTGATCGCATCCACAGCACTTGACTTTCCACAAATGATGAAGGGCACTAGGTTCTGTTTATCTTCGACTTGAGGAAAAAGGCTTTTCATAAAAAAATCACTGGCAGAGAAAGATTGTGGTCGTTGGAAGGGAATGCCTGTTTGATGCAGACTACTAATTCGGCCTACTTTAAAAGTACGGATTTCATTTCTTACATGACAAAATGCAACGACATACCAGTTTTGTTTCCAATAAACCAAACCATATGGATTAACCACCCTAGACTTAGATTGCTCTTCATTATTAGTATGGTATTCCATCTCTATAGATGTTCTCTTTACTATACTCTCTTCTAAATTTTTTAATAGTGGCTCCAAGGAGGATTCATCAAGACCGATTATCTCGAAACCTTGTAAATGCTGTTGAATCATTTTTTCTTGCTCTTGATTTGAAAACATTGTAAGCTTTGCTGTTGCACTGTTTAATGCCTCATCTAAAAAATAGCCAGCTTCTTTTGCAAAAATAGAAGCATGAAGTAATGCCGCTTTCTCATCAACATCAAAAATAAGAGGACTTTTAATAAAATTATTCAACAGGGTATATCCTCCATGATGACCTGTTTCAGCTATAATCGGCACACCACTGGCAGAAAGTGAGTTAATATAGCGGTAAACGGATCTGATATTAATCTCTAATTTTTCAGCGATTTCTTTCGCGGTAATTTTCCTACCTGAATTCAACATCCATAAAATCTGCATCATATGATCCATTTTAGACAAACATTTTCACCTCATTGAATTAATTTATGATTTCTGACACAAAATCAGGCTACCTGATACTGTTATCAAGTAGCCCTTCCATTATGCCTTTACCAATTCATCTTCCATTTGCTTAAAATTATGTATTAAACCGTATTTCTGTATGCCACGTGCTTGTTGGATGCTGGCATCCGCGAATTGGCGGAAATTAGCCTGATCCTTTATTGTACAGGCATAGACCGCTTCAATTGCAGGTTGCATCCACGGCTGTGTTAGTTTATCACTTCTCATATCGGCCGCTCGACCTTCCAGCGCAGCAATATAGCATAGTGCATAGCTAGTTAAAGGCTCCTTATCAATTTGTCTTGCGGCTACTTTAGCAGCACCAAGATTCTCCTCCATAATGGCCTTAATAAAGAGGTAATTGTACTTAATGGCTGGCTGCTTATAATGATGAATGATGACATCGATTGCCTGAATCTGTTCCTCTTTTGTCCCGTAAGCTGATGCATAGAGAGCAGCAAATATAGGCTCTTTTCGGTGATTTTTAACCCATTTATCCACCTGCTCCATATTGTTTGTGCGATATAAAATATGTATATGGCGATAAATCATCCCTACCGCAATTAATGCAAATATCCCAAGAGAGATGGATAGACGAACACCCGCTAAGGACAGCGTCAATGCCAATAAAATAATAGCTAAATAAAAGAATGTTAATTTAACAATTTTCATATTACCTCCTACTGTAATTTCCTACGCATTTTACGAGAAAAGATATAGCCTGCCCCTATAAAAAAGATAAGAGCCATCACTTTCATAATAGGAATAATAAACAGCTTGCTAATAACGACTACAACGAGGATATAATAGACAACCATCGCCAGTAAAAACAATGTCAGCTTATTCACGAAGTTCCCTACTTTCCTTTAGTGCCGCCTCAATCGCTGCTAAAGCTTTTGGACCCATTCCATGAAGATGAGCTAATGTAGAAAGCTCAACTCTTTCTAGCTGCTTCAATTCTGTATAGCCCGCTGCATGTAATGCGCGAATTGCTGGTTTTGCTACTCCCTTAGGCCACTCTGTCATGCTTGCACGTCCCTTCACGAAAAAATCTTCTCTGCCCTATTATGCAAGTGACAGCAAAGAAATGCAAATAAGTCAAAATTTAAACATATACAAGCACGCCGCTATGAAATTTACAATACTATGGATACTCCAGCTAGTGACAATGGAACCTCCAGCAATTCGTTCGTTCACCCAGCCCATCACATAGCCAGCAAGCGCTGTAGTAAGCACAACTAATAAGATTACATGAAGCGGAAGCACCGACCATAGCATGGCCCCATGAACACAGCCAAAAACAATACTTTGCAAGAGATTTGCTACTTGAAAATCAAAAATCTTCATCAATCTCTTTAATAAAAAGCCGCGAAATAATAGCTCCTCTGATAAACCTGTTTGAATAATAGCGTAGAAAAGTGCTGGAATGACGGCAGCAGCTCCAAGTCCCGCGAATTGATTCGCCGCTAGCAAGGAGCGATCAATATAGAAAAAGACTAGCGCAAAGCTCGGTATTAACATCGTGAAAGTAGAAAGTACAATGTACATAGCATACCTTCCCTTGTGCACAATAATAGGCTTTTGCAATCCTATCCACGTTAAAAAGGGCTGTTTTTTTCTCGCTGTACAAAGCCACCAAATAAACGGAATCACTGAAAATAACATCACTTGCAAAATGGCACTGATTAAACTATTCATCATCTTATTTCCCCTCCTGTTTACTACAAGCATAGAAGAAAGTGCCATTTTTTTCAATAGTTATTTAACGATAAACATTAAATTATTTATCTTTATTGTTAATTATTAAATGTTTTACAATAAAAAAACGAAGTCAAAGGGCTTCTCCTTTGTCTTTTCAGTTATTTTCATTTATACTCTATTACAGATATTAAAGGTCTGTAATAGAGATGATAAAACACTGGAGGCTATCACAATGCGTACATTACCTACACATTTATTAGAAAAGGCACAAACATATGAGCACAGCACAAGAATTTCAGTGCCTGCCTATGACACATTATTTGCCGTGACACAAGCCTATTTCCGCATGCATTTAGGAGAACAAGAAGCATCCCTGCTTGTTGTAGGAGCTGGTGGGGGCAACGAGCTTTCTGCATGGGGACCAACAAACCCTAAATGGATGTTCACTGGGGTTGATCCATCTGAGGAAATGCTCCAAATTGCACAACATAAAGCCGTGCAACTGGATATTGAAAGTCGCGTTCAGCTACTACAAGGAACAATTGAGCGCTTACCCCAATCAACACCGAAATTCGATGCGGCAAGCTGTATCCTAGTTCTTCATTTTATTGAAGATCGACAGGAGAAACTCCATCTACTGCAAAATATTCACAAGCAATTAAAACCTGGAAAGCCCTTTGTCCTCGCTTGTGCCTACGGAGAACGAGAAAGTGACGAGCTACAAGATCGCATCAAAATATGGCAAAGCTACTTTTTAGAGGCCGGCTATACAAAAGAAAAGGTAGATAGCATGGGCAAGGGCATCATGAATATTTCCTTCCTCTCCGATCAAGAAATCCAACAGCTATTAAGTGAAGCGGGCTTTCAAAATATTACCCGCTTTTTCTCCTCAGGTCTCTTCGCAGGATGGATGAGCCACGCATAACCACAATGCCCCCACCATAGTCACAATCAATGGTGGGGGCTGAAACTTAGATTTATAGTCACATCGAAAAAAATTACCAATAAATACTGTAATAATAAACAGTTTCATCAATCGTCATGCCCATTTTTTCATAGAGCTTCTGTGCTTGGACATTATCTCTGGCAGTTTCTAGCATCATGTAACGAGCATCTTCCTGCTGACAATAGATATAGCATTGCTCCATCAACGCCTGTGCTACACCTTGTTTTCTGGCTTGTTTCGCCACAAATAAATCATTTAAGAGAAACGCTCGTTTCATAGCTACGGATGAAAAGACTGGAAACAATTGTGCAAATCCAACTGGCTCCTCCTCCAAATATGCCAGGAAAATAATAGACTCTGCTCCCATTACTCGCTCCTGTATAAACTGCTCAGCTTGCTGTAAATCAGATGATTGTCCATAAAATTCACGATAGGCATTAAATAATGGGACTACGTCTCTCATCGTTTGCTGTGTCACCATACAAATTTTCATATTTTAATCTCCATTTCCTTTTGATTGTCCTTCTAGTATGATGGTAGTAAATAATCTGACATTTCAAAAGAAACAGTTCCAAACATTTTAACATGTCAAGGTGGTGCCTTATGGACGATTTTATCTTTCTATTAACAGAAAAAGAGGCAAAATATAAGCAAGTGTACCAGCAAATTAAAGCACTTATTATGCAAGGTTCACTTCAAACAGATGATTCCCTGCCCTCTATACGAAAACTTGCAGATACTTTACAGGTCAGTCGTAATACTACATTAACCGCTTATGAACAGCTTGTAGCAGAAGGATATATACGTGGGGAGGGACGAAAAGGCTATTTCGTCAATGCACTAGAGCAGGTTTTTCTAAAGGAGCAGGAACAGCCCCCTACGACACAGCCAAAAAAGAAGGCTGCATCCTATCTTGTAGATTTTCGCGCTGGGGCTGTCGATCAGCAACATTTTCCCATGAAAACATGGCGCCAAATTGCCAATCAAGTATTACAGGAATCAACCTGTTACGAATATGGAGAACTGTTTGGAGAATCAGTGCTAAAGGAGCAGCTTGTGCAATATTTACTGCAAGCAAGAGGGGTTTATACAACGAGCGACAATATCGTTATTGGTAGTAGCACACAGCAAATGCTCTTGTATCTTGGATTTTTACTAAAAGAATCTTTCCCAAGCATTCTTTTGGAAGACCCTGGCTATGATGGTGCACGGGAAGCCTTCCAGTTACATCACTTCGAAATAGAGTCACTACCTGTAATGGAAACAGGAGCTCAACTTGACATACTCCAAAACTGTCAATCACGCTTAATGTATGTCACCCCGTCACATCATTTCCCATACGGTGTGTCCATGTCTATTCAGCAGCGACAGACCTTAATACAATGGGCTCAACAAGTCGATGGTTATATTCTAGAGGATGATTATGATGGAGAGTTTCGCTATACGCAACAGCCATTTCCTGCCCTTGCTTCCATCGACTCATCAAGGGTAATCTATCTCGGCACCTTCTCTAAATCGTTTTTACCAGGTGTGCGTTTAAGCTATATGGTGCTACCAAATGCACTTGTTCAGCCCTATAAAGAGCGTTTTGCTCATTTTGAACAAAATGCTTCGTCCCTCCATCAACGCACAATGGCCCAATTTATGGCGCAGGGGGAATGGACACGCCATATTAAACGAATGCGTTTGACCTATAAACAAAAAATGCAGCACCTTGTACAGGAGCTACAACGACATTTTGGTCAGCAAATAACCGTGTTAGGTGAGCAATCAGGACTCTATGTATTAGTGAAGATAAAGTCTCCACTTTCTGAGCAGCAGCTGATCCAACAGGCGGCGACTTACGGTGTGAAGGTTTATCCGACAAGCCCCTTTTTTATCCATCAAAAAAATGAGGAACCAATGCTGCAATTAGGCTTTAGTAAATTAGCGTTGGAAGAAATCAAGCTGGGCATCGAGCTGTTAAAAGAGGCGTGGCAGCCATAACCTTCAACGTTACGGCTCTTACCATACCACTTAAAAATAATCAATAAATGTTGGGATACCTACTGGTAAAACCGCCTCGAGCAATGCAATTTCCTCTGTACGTCCCTGTAATCGTTCAATTCGTTCTAAATAGGTTGGACGTTTGTAGCCTAACAGCATAGTAGCCAGTGTTTGCACTGTTAAATGCACAGCATTCATGTCCAACGTCTCACTTACCTTCTGCACAGAAAGGTTTCCATCTTTCATTTTAATGATGTAGGTGCCATTATTCCACGCCACAGTGCGATCACTGACAGCTAGCTGAAGCTCGAAATTCTGACCAATAAATGGATAGCGCAGTAAAAATTCTTTGACATCGACGATTCTTGCCATGAAATAAGGCGATACCTTTTGAATGATCTCACTGTCCTCTAATAGAAAGGCTACCGCTTCATTACCGGTTGTTTTCCCGTAGACATTGTAGACCATCGAGCTGTGAGCCGAGACGAAATTCCATAAACCTTTACGAGCCTCTTCCTGCAAATAGACGATTTCATCAATGTAATAATTTTCCTACATAATACGATAGAACATGTAGCCCTGTGCCACATCTTCTTCATCATAGTAGACCGCTGCCTGAAGGTTCACATCACTATCTATAAATTTCTCCTCCCAGAAATCCTCCTGAAACTTCTCGTTCCAGGCAATACTATTGCGCACCATTACCCCATGCGTTTTCTGCGCATAGCGTGCGTAGATAGCCACCACATCCTCATGCTTCGGATCAACTCGGCGAATTTTCCCATTAAGCCCTGCATAATGTGGAAGCTGTGTATCCTTCACTTGAAATTCCACAATATCACTCATAATTTCCCATCCCTTTTTGCGGTAATAAGGGATAGAATATGGAAATAAATAGGATATATAATGTCCTTCATTTCGCATACTTTGCAGACTTTCAATTATCAAACTCTCCATTAAGCCATGTCCCGAATATTCAGGGTATGTCCCAACTGCTGTGATGCCACCCATTTCATAAATCTTGCCATGCACATTCACCTCAAAAGGCAAACTTAAAATTTGCGATACAAGCTGTGAACCATCAAACCACCCGATAGCATGCCCTTCATTAAATTGCCTACTCTTAGCATTCACAAAGCGACGATCCTTGTGAATGGACATTGACATTTGAAAGACATAATTCAGTAAATCAATGGACTGTGCCATTTCATCCAATCGAATTTCTCGCATGATTAAGCCTTTTCGTTGATTCATGATTCCCTCTCCTCATCAAATAACTCTCTTAATATCGACTGTGGTGCATCTAAAAAACGTTTGGTCACAATATAATGAATGGTATCCTCATAGCGAATGGATTCAATTTCTCCTTGATCAAAACTATAAATCGTTGCATTCGGATAGCCAAGCAAAATGGGTGAGTGTGTAGCAATAATAAATTGTGCCTCATGCTCAAGGTCCTTGATTATTTTCAGCAAGCTCAGCTGCCTCGTTGGTGACAATGCCGCCTCAGGCTCATCCAATAAATAAATGGCTTTACCCTTAAAACGATTCATAAATAACGCAAGAAAGGATTCACCATGAGATTGATGGTGTAGTGATTTCCCACCAAAAGCAGCATATTTGTTTGGATGGCGCTCTAACAAATCAATATGACTGGCAAATTGATAAAATGTTTCTGATCGAAGAAAAAACCCATTCGATATTTTTGGCAGCCACGACAAACGGATATATTCCCCCAATGAAGATTCCGCCTTATGTACTTCATATAAATTTTGACGACCACCACCAGCCGTATTGAAATCGCAACGATCAGCAATCGCCTCCAGTAATGTTGATTTCCCCGAACCATTTTCCCCAACAAAGAACGTCACATTCGTTGGGAACTCCAGCTCATGCAAATCCTGCAAGCTTGGAATATTAAAAGGATACTCCTGTTTATTGGGAATCGTATCCTGTAACACCTTACATGACTTTAAATACATTTCATTTCCTCCTTACTCTTATTATAGCGAACATCCCTCAAGCTGAAACGTAATCCACCTACCTGTTTGATTGAAATGTTACCTTTTTATGTATCCACCCAAGCCAGCCCAACATAAATAGCCTAAAACAGCTGACGAAGTCCCTACCATTTTCACAACTCGCTATGAGATATTTCCCGAGAAATAAATAAAAAACATGTCGAAAGTTGCAATTACTACCTGTAGTATCATGTCATATTTTTGATTTTTTTATAAAAAAAGTGGACATTGACCTCCTCTCTAACTGATTAAGTGAATGATTTCCCTGCAACATGCAGTAGTGTTTTCCATTGCAATTTTATTTCGCAGTGGCTTGCTGAATAAGCGGGGTGCCTCTCTTTTCGATCACCTTGGAACCCTTTCTGAGCGATTCCATCCACTTTTGGATTACTTTCATTACCTAAATTGATCCGATTCGAAAAAAGGTTCAATACCTATTTCTTTTAATAAGAATTTCCGATGACTTCTTTTATCTACCAAATGTTGTTTAGGTATTAAAATTTCTTCTCTTAATCGCTGAAACAAATTCGGGTTATGCTCTGGAAACCATTCCTCATATCTGATCCCTTGATTTAATTCTATTTTTATTAAAAATAAAACAATATCTTCATACATATAGGGGAATTCTTTCTCTATCTGCTCATGATGTGCTAACAGTGCATAAAGATAATCTTTAAAACGATAAAATCGCTTCTGGTCTAATGGATTGGTGCTCCATTTTTTATTTTCCTCCCACTCTTGTATAGGCTGAAATATCTGAAGAGAACCCGTTTCCCAAGTACCCAGCATACAAGTAAATGCAGCTATAGCGTATTTTCTCGTTTCATCATCTGGATCTCCAAAATATTTATAGTAATCCTCCCGATACTTACTAAAATTTCCGCTAGTATGATAACCCCCAATAGCAAAACCCTCCAACCCTCGTTTTGCTTGTTCAATGATATTATTTGTCATTCTACTTACTCGCCTCCTTTTCTTTACTATCTAATCATGTTAATCTAACGTGATATTAACATAATTAACCAACCCGAAATGTAAAATATATTTATTCCATTCACCCACAATATGACTATTAAGTATTGTAATGGATTCTACGCCTCTTTCCCCTCACTAAGTTATAAACTTCTATAGGAAACTAATTACTAGTTTTCCTCTGTGCTTGGCTCTCTCATTTTATGATTACCTTCAGTAACTCGATGAGCGGGTTTCCTCTCTTTATGATCACCTCTAACAGCTTTTCGAGCGGTTTCATTCATTCTTTGCTCACCATCTCCAAAGTTCTAACTATTATCCCTCGCTCATAAATTGAGTAACAATCAAAAGTCAGAAGGAGAATCGCGATGTTTGTGACGCATTACTACGAAAACAAGACGTCCGTTTTAAGTCAATTGCTTGTCAAGCTACCTACTGTGGAAGAAGATATTCGCATTAAAGGGCGCAAGGCAAAGGTGTTGGAGGTACTTCAAGTTGATGACAACAATTTTCATGTGAAGATATTATTCGAAAAAATCCCTAAAAAGCAGCCTCTTAAAGAGCTTGGAAAGAAAAAGAGATAATCAACTAAAACATGGTTTATTCCCTTAATTTTCGGGAATAAAATAGGTAATGATTGCGAATCATTCACTTTAAATTTCTTCAAGCAAAACCGTTGACTTTTTAATTGATAACAATTATCATTATCAATAGATTATTTCTTTCTCCAAATTGCTTCATTCAGAATCCCCCTCTTTTTTGAATAAGCATGTATCAAACGGATATTCTTACATCAGACTAAGAGTATCCGTTTTTATCTTTATATGAGGAGAACTTTACATACTAAAGGAGCTGTTTTGACATGGATTATCGTATTGAAAAAGACACTATGGGTGAAATTAAAGTACCTGCTAATAAAATTTGGGGCGCGCAAACACAGCGCAGTAAAGAAAATTTCCAAATTGGTACAGAACAAATGCCAATCGAGCTTGTGCAAGCTATGACAATCCTAAAGAAAAGTGCGGCGATTGCGAATAATAAACTAGGCAAACTTTCTGATATTAAAGCAAATGCCATCGTGCAGGCTGCAGATGAAATTTTAAATGGTCAATGGGACGATCAATTCCCTCTTGTGGTTTGGCAAACTGGTAGTGGTACACAATCCAATATGAATGTGAATGAAGTCATTGCTCACCGTGCGAATCAGCTATTAGAGGATGCTGGTGAAGCGGACCGTATTCATCCAAATGATGATGTCAATAAATCACAAAGCTCAAATGATACATTCCCAACAGCATTGCATATTGCGGCTGTTTTAAAAGTGGAAGATTATTTATTACCAAGACTACGTTTACTAAAAGCAACTTTGGAAGATAAAGCAGCTCAATTTAAGGACATTATTAAAATTGGTCGTACGCATTTACAGGACGCGACACCTCTTACATTAGGTCAAGAAATTAGTGGCTGGGCAGCCATGCTCTCAAAATCAGAGCATATGATTATCCAAAATATTGACTATATGAAGGAGCTTGCAATTGGTGGAACAGCGGTCGGTACAGGAATCAATGCTCACCCTGAATTTGGTGATCGTGTGGCTGAGGAAATTAGTGAGCTAACAGGCAAACAATTTACATCAGCTACAAATAAATTCCATGCCCTAACGAGTCATGATGAAGCAGTTGTAGCACACGGTGCATTAAAGGCTTTAGCGGCTGATTTAATGAAAATTGCCAATGACGTTCGCTGGCTAGCAAGTGGTCCTCGTTCAGGTATTGGGGAAATTACGATCCCAGAAAACGAACCAGGCTCTTCCATTATGCCAGGTAAAGTAAACCCTACCCAAAGTGAAGCAATGACAATGGTCGTCACGCAAGTAGTTGGAAATGACGCAACGATTGCCTTCGCCGCTTCTCAAGGTAACTTTGAATTAAACGTCTTTAAACCAGTCATCATTTACAACTTCTTACAATCAACTCGCCTATTAGCGGATACAATGAAATCATTTAACGACCATTGTGCAGTAGGCATTGAGCCAAACAAAGAGGTACTCGATCATAATTTACAAAATTCATTAATGCTTGTAACAGCGTTAAACCCATATATTGGCTATGAAAACGCAGCAAAAATCGCAAAACAGGCCCACAAAGAAGGCACGACCTTAAAGGCAGCAGCCATCGCAAGTGGCTTACTTACAGAAGAACAGTTCGATGAATATGTAGACCCAGCAACAATGATTTATCCGAACGTAAAATAATGAAAGCGACCATAAAAAGATTGAGGCTAATGGGCTTCAATCTTTTTTGTTTATGAGAAATATCTTTAGCATGGATGAAAGCAAAATTAAAAGACATGAATCTCGATAGACTATCGAATCCATGCCAAATAGCTTCCTAATGAAAATAATTGTATCTATCCTATGCAGTCACTTCATCGGAGAGTGGTTTATTCTGCCTCCTATGTAATCCATAACTCCATTACAGATGCTTATAACTAGTTAAAATTCTCTCAGCTTATTTTATCCAGCTTTACATTAAACGACAATTCATCGTCAATTAGATTAAACGTATCAGCTTTATCTTGTTTAGATAATTTAGAGATATAATGATAGTAGTTTGGTAATAATTCAAAATCATAATTTAAATAATCTCGTATTAATTGGTCATCTTGAAATTTTGAAACATCCCCGTCTAACAAATCATGTTTTATTAACTCTTTAGTGTTGTTCGTAAAATCAGATACTACGTATGAAAGAATATTGTTCTCATATCGTAAGTTTTCAGAAACACCTGAATAATTTAATAAAGATAGTAATGTCGCATTATTAAAATTCTGTTGGTTAATTAAAGATGAAACCTCCATTAAGTAAATCGATTCAAGGTGGTCATGATAAGGACTTTCAATATCTACTCCATTATACATTGCTTGTTTCTCAAAGGGTCTAATTCTCCCAGTTTTTAATAGTAATAAGTGATTGTGATTGCTTAGATAGATGTTTTTGGAAGTATCTAATCTAAGTAAATTATCTCCGTTTGGAAGTAAAGGATTTAATCGTTTTATCTCTCCTGTTGAAGTGTTTATCAAAAAAATACATTGATAAAAAGGACGTCCATAGTTAATTTCTCTTTTCGTAATAAAATACAACAAATATTGAGGATTAAGGTAAATTAACTTGGAATAATAACTTTCATCCTTAATTTCTTCAGAAGAAAAATAATTATTTAAATTTAATGTGATAGCATGTGTTTGATTAAATGTTTCAAGATTAATTCTATAAAAGTTTATGTTATTTTTTTCTTTTAGACTAAAACAAAATTCATTATTCATAATATCCAAAGCAAACTCGTCATAGCGGGTGTCTAATCGTTGTATATTTTTGAACGTGCCGTTTTTTAAATTAATCTCACAATGCGCAATACTAGCATGTTCTAATAAAATAGCCTCGAACTCTTCTTTAATTTCATTTGTAGGAATTAGTTGTTTATTATTCAAAAATATTCCCCCTTCAATATTGCTAATAAATATTTCACTTTGAGCTTTTACTCCTTTCTGGCCTCTGTATAAAGAAGTTTTTCGAGTTCGTCCACCTTGCTCCCGTCTAATTGGTGTGTGAGCCCATATGTTTCACCCTTGCCATCGTTATTGATGATTACGTTGAGATCGTGAAGTAATTCAGTGAAATACGTAAAACACTTAGTTAATTCTCCATAGGACTCAGCTGTATCAAGACCTTGCTGTTTCTCAACCGATATTACATAATCCAGATGTCCCATCAAAATCTGCAGTACATTTAAATTTTCAAAATCCTTTTGAAGGTCTTCCCCTTGAACCCTAAAATATATCATTTCCTTCGTGAGACGATCTGCCCTTAGATAATATTCGTCTACGTCTGTTGTTTTGTTAATATCTTGGGCATGATAGGCAATCCAAGCTTCCAACGTTGGTTCAATCTCATAGTTATTGAAGCCTTCAGGGGTTGATACATCATTCCAGATTTTCGAAGGGTTTACTGCTGCTACGTGTTTGATTGTTGTTTCTTCTGTTTTTACCTGTTCCCCTTTCGTTTCTCCTTCCTCGGTACAACCTATTAACAATCCACTTATCAATAGTCCTGTCAATACAACATTTACGAGCTTCATCTCTCTCACTCCTCTTTAGAAGGTTAGCCATTTATTATAATAATACCTTACATTAGTTAATTTTTATAATATTTTCCATTTAAAAGTTACGTTTAACATGGCTGATTCTCTATGTATCTCGCAGTAATAGCAAAATTAAAAGCCACCCTCATGATGAGAGCGACTTTCCTAACCTCCTAATATTCACTTTTCAATAGGGAAAAGATAGCGAGATCCACATACTTCCCTTTTTCAAATTCATGTTGCCTCAAAAGACCCTCTTGAGAAAAGTTTAATTTTTCCAATAGTTTGATAGATGCTGTGTTTTCTGGCTCTATTTTTGCTTCGATTTTATTGATTCCCATGGATGTAAAGGCAAAGTGGATGATCGAACTTAAAGCCTCTTGCATCACACCCTTTCCCCAATAGTCAGGGTTTAAATCATAGCCAATTTCTATACGATTATGCTCTTTTTCATAATTCAAATAGCCACATGTGCCAATCACCTTGTTGGTCTGAATTTCCTCGATTACCCATCTTAAGCCTTTTTGTTCTTTAAAAATTTTCTCATACCAATTGATTTCATCAATAGCATCTTCAACTGAAGCAAACAATGGTAATGGCAGGTACTTCACTACATTTTCATTAGAATAAAGTCTCAAAATATCTTGGCCATCATCCATTATCCCTTTTCGTAAAATAAAACGTTCTGTTTCCAATTGAGGAAAAACCGTAAATTCGAATTGTGTATGCATACTACTCCCCTTTTTCACCATTTATTAGCATTTTACTATTGAATAATAACACAAAAATCTCTCATACTCTCTTTTACTGCTATTACAAATCACTCGTTATTATAGTAAATTGATTACAACCAAATGGCACCAACTCCGTCTAATAATTGAAAGGGTGTGGAAGATGCTTGAACATGTGAGAACATCAATAGAAGTTAGCAGTGAATGTAGTAAGGAGGAGAGGCTTGAATGGTTGATGAAGGCATATGGAGATGACATAGCACGTCTTGCCTTTACGTATATGAAGCACAAGCAGCTTTCGGAAGATATTGCGCAAGAAGTGTTTATAAAGTGCTATGAGCATTTAGATAATTTCAGGAATGAATCTTCCTATAAAACATGGTTATATCGAATTACTGTCAATCTATGTAAAGATAAATTAAAAAGCTGGTCTTATAGAAATATTGTTCTGACAGAATTTTTCTCAAAAATTAAGAGTACTAGTCAATCCCCTGAGTTGGAATTAGTCGGACAGGAGGATAAACGATTACTTTCTGAAAAAATCCTTGCTCTACCAATAAGATACCGAGAACTCATTATTTTCTATTATTATGAAGAGCTGTCCTATAACCAAATAGCTGATTTGTTAGATTTGCGTTTACAAACCATTAAGTCTCGACTTCATAGGGCTCGACTTATGCTCAAAAAATCAATGGAAGGGTGCAAGATAAATGAATGATATGTTTAAAAATATAGGCAAGGCATTGGATGACACGGCATTCCAGGACATTCATTTTAATGAGAAACATAAAGAAAAAGTAAGGCAGAGGCTTCGAAAAGATTACAAGAAACAGCCCCAATTCCAATCCATTTTCAATCATTTGTTACCTATAGCAGTCATTGGTTTTTTTCTTATAGGAGCTAGCTATTTTATGGTCACGGAGCTGACAGTACAACCAGTTGATAAGGGAGACCGTTCACAAGAACCTATAATGGAAACTACTCTTTATCATCCCCCGATCCAAGAAGAATTTTACGGGGATATGACGAAAGAGGATGTCGTGAGTAAATTATTAAATTCGATTGATTATTTTCACTCAGCAGCTGGAAAATTTGAAGAACATAAAATTTCTCAAGACGGTTCCACTAGAACATTGGGTGTTACTTATAAAGTAAGTACCAAAAAAGAAGTTGGAGGCTATGAAAAAATAATCGCTTTAGATGATAACACGACGGGAATCAAGAACGATACACAGGAGTACTTTTATAACAACAGAAAGAGCTGGTTAAAATATACAGCACTTTATGGACAAAAAGTTTATACAGTTAATGAAACGAAACAGAAATCAAAACGAGACGTAGTTACTCCTGAGCAAGCTTTTAGTATTGACTTGAAATATCCCCCTATTTCATATAATAAATTGAGAGAAAGACCTTCATTTGGAAGTTCAAGTATGTCGTTATTCGCTTATGAGAAAGCTGCTAGTTATTTAAGAAATATGGAGCATTGGGAGATTGAAAAACAAAATGAAGCGTTGTTAGGTCATAATACAATCGTATTAGCTGGGAAAATGGATGAAACGGTGACAAATAGTGAAAATTTAAAAGGCACGACAGAAGCGTTTCGTTTTTGGGTGGATAAAGATACTGGGATTCTCGTTAAAAGTGAAACATATGACCAAAATGGTGAGCTGACAAGCTATGTTCATCCAGAAAGGCTTGAAGTGAATGTATCTATTGACCCACAAGAATTTATTCCAGACTTAGAGGGCTATCAGCTTCCTAGCAAACAGAAAAAAGATTGAGGCTTATTGCTTCAATCTTTTACTTTATGAAGATTTTAATTTCTCACCATCATCAAACATTTCTCAACTATTTCTACCTCATCTACTGACAGTTGGTCTAACAGAAGTGCCAGTTTTTTCTCATGTTCCTCTCCTTCTTCTCCTATCCAGCAAATGTAGATTTCGCAATAATCTCCTTTGGGAAGGAATTTTTTTAGAAAGTCACATACATGGTGAAAAGTTCTTTTGGCTTTTTCATAGTTATGGGGGGAATACACTTTATTTTCGTTATGCATTTGCCAAATGGGCTCTCCCTTTGTTTCGATTTCATATACATAGGGTGTTGTAAAATGCTTTGCCTGTACAATTTGGCGATTCTCTTTTACCGAGAAAAAATAATTTATGTCAACTTCATTTTCTGTATAGTCATCCTGTATTTCAACTGGAAAATTGAAGCCTATATAGGTTGTCATACTCATATTTTGCTCCTCCTATTAAAAAAACCCTGTAAATGTACAGGGTGTCAGCAACGTAGCTGTTGATAATGTAAATAGACACGCTTTGGAGTTCGTGCTTCTACGAATATTTCTTGCATCACCAATTCCTGGACCACGCTTTGAAGAAATTGCTTGAAGCAAAAAGGCTTCAAACGACGGGTTGTCCGCTTCCTTTTGTGAGGCTTGCTACCGTAGTTGGTCTACCGTGATGGCTGTTGCTTTGATGGTTTGGTGTTGCGGCGGTGTTTTTGGTTCAATATAGAGCGTTGTGTAATACGCATCCGCAATGACAATCACGTAAATAATGAATAGTAATCGTTTTGTTCAATGGTTCAAAAAAATCATTTCTCCCTTTTTTATAGCTGACAACGAAAACTTGTCTACTTATCATACGAGCAATTGATCAAAAGGTTTCAAAAATATTTAAAGGGAGACAAATTTCTGTCTCCCTTACGCCTCTAGGCTTCTGCCACCATCATTTTCCCAGCGATCAATGTCCCAGTGATCCTCATCTTTTTCTCTCAAAATACCCATTGCATTCAATGGAACGAATGACATTTTGTCCCTCACCCTTTTCAAGCGTTCTTCTCTAGTTTATGAAGGGAAAGGGGTTTTCGTTCATCGTAAAATAGGCTTAATTTTAAAGCCTAAGGCAATCGCAGCTCCAATGCAGCTAAAAAGACAGCCTAAGATTAAATAAATACTGAGTGTTGATTCGCCGATGACAACAGACGCAATACCACCAATCACGGGGAATAATGCAACCATATAGCCACTTTTTGCCCCTCCAATTCGTTCGACTAGTTTTAAGTAAAATAACCATGCGAAAAAGGATGCAATAAGAGTTAAATACAAGAGCGCCGATAAGTAGGTAAAGGATTTGGGTATTACGACTGTTTGTCCCTGTAGCCAAACAATGGCACACATGACTGCACTACCCACTGCAAAACCAATGGCATTCGCATAAATCGGGTTGATTTGATGCTTGGCATTTCGGGCAGAGCTTGCATCCCCAATGGCTGTTAGGACAGTCCCTACGAAGGCAATTAACACTCCTTTTAACTCCATATTATGTAAAGATGGATAAATCAGCACCCCCACGCCGATGACGCCTAAAATACCGCCAATTAAAACACGACGATGCAATGGCTCCTTGAGAAATATCCGTAGGGCGATGGGTGTTAGTATGACTTTTAATGAAAAAATTAATGTGACAATAGCAGCCGAGCTCCATATCGTCGCATAATACAGCGCTAAATAGCTGAATGCAAAATTACAAACGCCAAAAACGATGATAAAAGGTACGTCGCCCTGTTGTGGTTTACCCTGTGGCTTCAAGAACCAAGCAAGGATGAAAAATAAAAGGGCTGTCATGACTAAACGATAGGTTAAAGATAATTCTAAACTGACTGGCGTTCCTTGAATTTTGACTGCAATAAAATTAAGACCCCAGACAATCAAACAAAAGATATACATAAAATTTGTCATGCTGTTTTAAATTCCTTCTCCGATGCTATTCCTGCCATCTTCCCATAATGATCGTGTGATAGAACCTGCCATCTGCAAGGCATTTATCATTTTTCAGAATGCCTTCCACTAAAAAGCCCATTTTTTTATAGAGCTGTATCGCTTTCTCATTGGTTTCTAACACTTCTAGTGCTATTTTGCGAATACCATTGGCATCTGCCCAATCAATGGATTCTTGCAGCAAGGCTTTTCCTATGCCATAGCCCCAAAACTCTTTACTGACTCCAACACCAAAGGTTACTTTATGGGCAAGCCTTTTGAGTGGAGAGCCCTCACATCTTGAGAACCCAACGATCCGATCACCGACAACCGCTACTAAACATAAATTTTTTGAGCTTTCGCTATCCTGTTGAATAAGCTGCTCAAAGCCTGCTCGATCAATCAATGCCTCGCCCTGTTCACGATCGAAGTTTTCCGTTTCACCGTCTAATTGCAAGCGTAAATCTGATAAGGCTTGGGCATCTTCGCGTCGGGCACAGCGAATTGTATAGGATAGCTCTTTTATCTGGAGCTCTTTCTGATCAATCAGCATGTTGGAATCCTCCAATTGACTGAATCCGCACAAAACGATTATGCCAAATGGATTCGTGATGTTGAATAATTTGTGGTGCTGCCAGTACATTACTATTTAAGGTGCTATGTGCATCTTCTATTAAAATATTATGATGGTAGCCATGACTAAAAGCACTACGGATTGTTGTATCAAGACAAAACTCTGTTTGAGCACCCGCGAAAATCAATTGGTCGATGTGATGCGCTTGTAAATAAGCTGCAAGCTCCGTTTGATAGAAAGCGTCCCACGTTGTTTTTTGAATCACTTGATCCTCCGCCTGTCTAAGTAATCCATGATACAGTTCCCAGCCTGGTTGACCTAATGCAAAATCCACATCATCTGCGTCTGTATGCTGAATAAAAATAACGGGTACTTCGTTGCGCCGTGCCCATGTAATGGAGGCATTAATATTTTTGATAATAGCTTCACTGTTCCAAAGATTTTGCTGGCCATCTAGAAAGAAAGCCTCCTGTATATCGATAATGATGAGTGCTTGTTTCATCGTATCCTCCTTTGTGCATCAGTAGTAACTTTTTTAATTGTACAGAAAACGATCTTCCATTAAAAGAAAATTTTGCACAACAAAAAGCACCTTTACAACATCGTAAGGTGCCTCAACTATGTAAAGTACCATCTAATACATGCCACTATTAGATGGTGTCATGCGCTCGCATCATTTGATATAGGCTAATGTTTGATAAACTTGGTGAACCGAATGATTAAATGCTTGCTGTTCCTCTTCGTTTAAATGCAATTCAATTACACTTTCAATACCAGCTCCCCCTAAAACAACTGGGACACCGATGCAGGCATTGTCTACTTGATATTCGCCCTGTAAATAAGTAATGATGGGCATTACTTTCCGTTGATCCTTCACAATCGCTTCAATCATTTGGACAATGGCGGCGGCTGGGGCATAGTAAGCACTGCCATTGCCAAGTAGGGCGACAATTTCGCCTCCACCTTTTCGCGTTCGCTCCACTAATTGCTCAATCTGTGCTTGTGGCATTAATTTTTCTAATGGTATTCCTCCGACATACGTATAGCGAACGAGTGGCACCATTTCATCGCCATGTCCACCCAAAACGAAGCTCGATATATCCTCGACAGCAAGCTGAAGAGCCTGTGCGATAAAGGTATTAAAGCGCGCTGTATCTAAAACACCTGATTGTCCCATGACACGATTTTTGGGAAAACCCGTTGTTTCCAGACAAACATAGGTCATGGCATCGACAGGGTTACTTAAGACGATAATATAGCTAGTTGGCGCATAACGTTTGATTTGTTCGCTTACCGAGCGGATGATTGCCGCATTTGTATGAATTAAATCCTGCCGTGTCATGCCAGGCTTTCTTGCAATACCTGCCGTGATAACCACAATATCAGCATGAGCTATTTCCTGATACTTTGAAGTAGCCGTCACCTGTACGTTAAATCTTTCTATTGGTCCAGCTTGGAGAATATCTAATGCCTTCCCTTTCGCAGCATTTTCGAAGTCTGGTAAATCGATAAGCACAATATCCCCGATCTGTTTCTGTGCGACCATTAACGCTACGGTTGCACCTGTATGTCCAGCGCCAATGATGGCGATTTTGGGTCGCCTAAAGCTCATCTGCCTCCCCCTCCTAACGACATAGATTCATCGACTACTTATCTGCCTGCTCATCCTCTACAAGTTTTGCTTGTTGAGGCTTCTGGCGAGTGCTTGTTTTTTTGGCTGCTGCCTCCGTCACTTTTATCGGCTGTGTTTCATCAATAATCGCTGTGAATACTTCATTGGCTGCTCGTGGAATTACATGTGCGCTTAGTAGCTTGCTCGTTCGCGTTGCTGCCGCTTTACCAGCATCAACCGCAGCCTGTACTGCACCAACATCTCCCTCAACAATAATGGTTACGATACCACCGTCTACTAGCTCCTGTTTCACTAATTGGACATTGGCTGCCTTTAGCATGGCGTCTGCAGCTTCAATGGAGCCAATCAAGCCATACGTTTCAATCATTCCTATCGCTTCTGTCACTTTGCTCACCTCACGATTCATCTGTGCCATCTATAATGCCAACAACAATGGCATCAATTGGACAAATACTGGACGTAGAAAAACTTCGTACAGCAGCACTGCCCATTGTTAAAATGACGTTATCTCCAACACCTGCACCTATACGATCTGCCGCAACAATTTGTTCATCACTCAGTTGACCATCCAGCTTTATTGGCTGGATAATGAGTAATTTCAATCCCTGTAGCCCTTCCTCTTTACGTGTTGCCCAGATATTTCCGACCACTGTTCCTATCCGCATGCATCCTCATCCTTTTTCGTGAAACTGAAGTTCAATTTCTAATTTTTCCACGGCCTCCTTCGCCAGTGCCGTCAACCTTGCCTCTTTGGGGACTATCACTGTCTCACCTTGATAACGGCTTACATCATTTGCCGTTATTATCTTGTGGTTAATTTCAATTGGAGGACTGACGAAGTTATTGTAAGGCTCTCCTGCCATCTTGCCTGTTATAATTGTACCCGTTTCACCCTGTTGGATGAAGCCTGCGTTTGCTTCATCTGTATCAATATGCATTTCTAAATGATAGTGATCAGCCACACGAATTTTCACTTGCTCAAAGGTAATGGGACGTCGCCCTTGCACCTTAACGGAGACGTATTGACCGTTCTGAACCCCTAACTGCTGTGCATCAGCAGGTGCCATATGAATATGTGCTTGTGCGATAATGACCCCTTCTTGTAAAATCAAACTTCCTCTAGGTCCTACCAATATACAGCTAGCTGAGCCAGCAATTTCTCCCGATTCACGCAAAGGTGGTTGAATTCCTAGGGCAATGGCATCTGTATGACTAATTTCAATTTGTGTGAAGGTGCGAGCAGGACCTAATACACGTACATTTTGGATGCTTCCTTTTGGTCCCACCACCTGTAGCGTTTCATGTGCTGCAAACTGACCGGGTTGAGCTAACATTTTTTTTACACTCAGCGTAGCACCTTTGCCAAATAGCTGCTCGACATGTTCTTGTTGTAAATGAATATGCCTTGCTGAGATACCTATAGGAATTTCATTGGGTGTAGGAGCTACTTCTTTTTTAGGTAGTAATTCGGCTATGACATCATTAACAATTTTTATTATTGCATGTTCATTCATATAGCCACCTCACTCATTATTGCATTTTTAAAATCGCTTCCAATTCTGCATGTGGTCGCGGAATCACATGTACAGATAATAGCTCTCCAACACGTTGTGCAGCTGCTGCTCCTGCATCTGTTGCGGCTTTTACAGCCCCTACATCCCCACGAACAAGCACCGTGACAATACCGCCACCCACATGGACTTTACCCACAATATTCACGTTGGCAGCCTTGACCATTGCATCAGCTGCTTCAATAGAGCCCACTAAGCCCTTTGTTTCAATCATTCCTAATGCGCCTAAATTCATTTCGTATCCCTCCTTCTATTAAAATGCCTCTGCATCTTCAGGTAATGTTTGGCCACCATCAATAATGATCGATTGACCCGTAATAAAGCCTGCCTCCTTACTACTAAGGAACAATGCAGCATACGCTATATCCTCCACACGACCAAGGCTACCAAAAGGAATCGCCTTCGCCATCTTCTGTAGATAGGTGTCACCAAGACCATCTAAGCCTTCTGTTGCGATATTTCCTGGTAACACGGCATTGACCGTAATATGATAGGGTGCTAATTCAAGAGCCGCAGTCCGCATAAACCCTAATTGAGCTGCCTTACTTGCGGCATAATGTGTCCATCCAGCATAGCCAGTCACTGGACCCGTTATCGACGAGGTAATAATGACCCTGCCAGCATTCGCTTTCTTTAAATGGGGCACGCAAGCTTTGACAGCAAACATCGTTCCTCTGGCATTGACATTTAATACCTGATCCCAATGGTCCGTCGTCATGTCCTCTAGTTTCATCGAGGGAAAAATACCAGCATTGGCACATAAAATATCGATGGAACCAAAAGAGTTAGCAACCTCCGTAGCCATGCTTTCAACAGATTCATAGTTTTCAACATCAACAGTGGCAGCAGAAGCGGAGAGTCCTTGCGCTTGTAATTGATTTGCTACATCTGTGGCAGCTTCCATACCTCTTGCTGCAATCACCACATGAGCACCCTGTTCAGCAAATACGGTAGCAATCCCCTTCCCAATTCCTTTACTACCACCAGTAACTATGACAACCTTCCCTGTTAAATCGACCTTCAACTCGTTCCTCCACCTTTCCTTTTATTCATTTTAAGTACTTGGCTTTTTCGCAATTTCTGTTACTAATCCATTCACCGCGATATCTGGCCTTAAAATAGTTGAAGAGGCAATCCATTGGTTGGCTGCTTTAGCTAGTTGTGTACCAATGGCTATCGCTTCCTGAATGGCCGCTGTGTCCCCTTCAATGGCAATGGTTACTAGAGCCAAATCGATGGTTTCTTGTCGAAGTATTCGAATATCCGCTGCTTTAAGCATAGCATCTGCGATTCGTATTGAAATCGCAAGTCCTCTTGTCTCCACAATACCAATCGATTTCATCATGTAACAACACTCCTGCTAATATCTTTGTATCGTCATTCCCTTTTCCTGAATCATTTCTTGTGCTAGTGGTGTAAGTTTTGTGTGGGCAGGTAGTGTCAGCCGTTTCCCCTTGTACGATTGAAGCATCTCTGCTGTCAAATAGTTTGCCACTATAGTCGAACGAGCCGGTTCCTCTTGCTGCTTTAAAAATCGAATAAGCTGTGCAAATAACTGAATGTCACAGCCAAACTCCTTTAAGCGCTCTATATGATGCAGCAACATTTTCATGTAAGGATTCGGTTCCTTTGCTGTGACAACAGCAGATAATTTTTCATTTGGAATTAAAATTGCTGTTTGATTGCTAACCAGCAGCTCAGACAGGTACAAGGCTGCCGGTGTAGTAGGCAAGCCTTGGGCACTGCTGACGATAAATGCTTGATCCACTTCGAGAAAAACAATAGCATCGTAGAATAGCTGAGTGGGACTTGTGGTTTCATTTGCCTGCCACTCCTCAACATGGCAATAGCTTTGTAATACGTCCACCTGTTTCTTAGAAATGGTCGTATGAGAATGGACAAGCAAAAGTCTTTTATGCTTTTTATCCATCATTGATATGACTACTTCTTCGATGATTCTCTGTAATTCTTTTATATCCATACCTGTCACTCCATTTTGATAAGCTTGCCAATTGTATGCTGTTGAAGAGCGGCGGCATTCGCTTCATCTGTATCTACATGCATCTCAAGGACGAATGCTGAGGAGACACGCACAACCACATTCATTAATCGTAGCTGACGTCCATCCCCACAGATTTCAACCGTCACGATTTCCTTATCTTGGACATTGAAGGCAGCAGCATCGGATACAGCCATGTGAATATGTGCTTGTGCAATAATCAATCCTTGTGTTTTATGGCGAGTTCCATGAGGTCCAATCAATGTGATTGATTCAGATTTTTCTAAGTCGCCTGACATACGAATTGGTGGTGTTACACCCAGCTTGATGGCATCCGTTTGACTGATTTCGATTTGGGTTGCAGTGCGAAATGGGCCTAAAACCCGAACCTTGTCAATTTGGCCTTTGGGTCCCTTAATCGTTAGAACATGCTGTGAAGCAAATTGACCTGGCTGGGAAAGTTCCTTCCATTTCTGTAACGCTGCGTCTCTACCAAATAAATAATAGAAATCCTCCTCATTAACATGACAATGACGGGCAGAAATCGCAATCGGGATACTTTGATTTGTAACTTCAGTGGCATGTATTTGATTGTTTGTCATCACAATCCCTCACTTTTCACTTAGGTAAAATTGCGTATAATTCTGAATGAGGGCGTGGAATAACATGTACCGATAATAGCTCACCTACCCGACGTGCGGCCTCAGAGCCTGCATCCGTCGCTGCCTTGACTGCCCCGACATCACCTGTCACCAGCACCGTCACAATGCCGCCACCAACATGTACTTTCCCTACAATATTGACGTTTGCTGCCTTTACCATGGCATCTGCCGCCTCAATTGATCCGATTAAGCCTCTTGTTTCAATCATGCCTAAAGCTCCATTTATCTCTACGCTCATTTCCTTTTCCTCCTCTAATTACTTAGCTTTGTGAGTACTTCCTCTACAATCTTTTCAATGGACAACCTGTCAATAGACACCCCTTCAATTGCTTGCATCGCTGGAGCCTGTATATTTTGTGGATGCTTTGGGGGTGGAATCGTTAGTTCCTTCACACCATAGGCCACTCTTTTTTTATTTAATAAATGATGTGCAGAAATATTATCACTCGTAATATTTCCCCCATAGGCCCCACAGCCCAATGTAAAGGAAGGCGTTAAACTTGTCGTACCGCCTGCAGCCCCAACAGATGCTAAAGTATTGACTAATATTCTGGACACGGGCATTTGAGCGGCAAACTGCTTAACAAAATGTTCGTCCTGTGCATGAATAGCCAGGCTATGTCCTCTCCCTCCAACGTCAAGCAAGCGACGGCAAATCTTTACTGCTTCTTCCTGAGAACGAGCCGTATAAAGACCTAGGATGGGAGAAAGCTTCTCCATGGAAAATGGATACTCCTTCCCAATCTGATGTTCCTCCGCGACTAATACGCGTGTATGTCGAGGGACATCAATATTAGCCATTTGGGCTATTACGGTTGCTGGCTTCCCGACAATTTGGCTATTTAATGTACGAGCTACTGGTGAAATCACCTTTGCTAATTTTTCCTTGTCCTGCCCACTTAGAAGGATGGCCCCATTTTCTGCTAAAGCAGCCATCACCTGTGCTTTGACCTCCTGATGTACGACAATAGCTTGTTCTGTGGCACAGATCGTACTATTATCAAATGATTTACTATCGATAATTTGCTTCATTGCCTCGTTCACATTTGCTGTGCGATCAATATAGACAGGAACATTCCCAGGGCCAACACCATAGGCTGGTTTCCCTGAGCTATAGGCAGCTTTGACAAGCCCTGCTCCACCAGTTGCTAAAATTAGCTGTACATCACGATGATGCATAAGTTCCTCTGTTCCTTTTATTGTTGGATGGCTAATCCATTGAATAAGTCCCTCTGGCGCCCCTGCACGAACGGCTGCCTGCTGACAAATTTTCAATGCCTCGATAGTGCAGTTGACTGCTGTTGGATGAGGACTAAAGACAATGGCATTTTGCGCCTTTAGGGCAATTAGCGTTTTAAAAATGGCTGTAGCAGTCGGGTTCGTAAC
The DNA here is from genome assembly GCF_039614735.1 of Lysinibacillus sp. BS3. NCBI lineage: Bacteria > Bacillati > Bacillota > Bacilli > Caryophanales > Bacillaceae > Lysinibacillus > Lysinibacillus sp. BS3. The sequence continues at coordinate 840,567 of NZ_CP154860.1, forward strand.
AGGTGTAACTGCCGCAATAACACCGAATGGATAAGCAATTTCCACCTGCCTTGCTACCCTATCCTCGTGTATAACGCCAATTGTCTTTTCATGCCGAATGGCTTCATAGACACCTTGAGAAGCCAACTCATTTTTTATTTTTTTATGTTCAATAATGCCCATCTTTGTTTCCGTAACAGCTAATACAGCAAGATTTTCTGCCTGTTTATAAGCAGCTTGGGCAATGGCCTCGACAATTCGATCGACCTGCTCTTGCGTAAAGCTGGCATACATTTTTTGCGCAATCGAAGCGGCTGCTATTCCGTCTCTTGCCTCTTGTATCGAAACCAAATCTTGGTCTCTCACCATATGACGAACCTCCCGTCATGTAAATTTTTTTAGGGCAATTAAGTCGCTCGAATTAGCTACAGAGACAGTGCCTGATGATTGCTGGTGCAGACTTTGCCAATGCTGTAATTCATGCGTAGATAATGCTACATATGCAGGGGCAGTTGTTTGCTGCGTCTGATGTTGGTTTTCTTTTATTAATCGAAATGATTGCCATTCCTGTAATTCCTCATTTGATAACGTTTTAGAAGCTTGTTCAGGCTGAGAGCCTTGCGTTAGTTTTTCCAATACCAATTCAGTAATCTTGGCAATTAGCTGATTGTCCATATGCTCACTCCTTTTCGATTAGCATGGTGAGAACAGATTCGTCATACGCTTCAATAATTGCGGTTGCATCAGGTAAATAATCCTTTGGGTATGTGGCACTAGGAATGATGCCAATTGAAAAGCACATGCCAGCATTTTTAGCAAAGAGCATATCTGCATTCGAATCGCCAATCATCACGGCTTTCTCAAGCGATACTTGAAACTGTTCCTTTGCCACATATGCTAAGTCTGGGAAGGGCTTACTGGATGTAGCTTGGTCACTTCCTAGAACGAAATCAAACAAAGCTAATAACTCTAGCTGTTGTAAATGAGATTTGGCTCGTGCCGTTTGATCAGCTGTAATCACCCCTAATTTCTTCCCTTTATTTTTTAAGGTTATTAAGAGATTACGAATACCTGGTAATGCCTGTACCTTGCTATTTTCCTGCTGCGATGTGGCTAAGTTGGAAGCTGCTCTCGCAAGTGTTACCCCTTTGCTCCATGGGATTCCCTGCTGATAGAGTAAGAACGCCACGATCGTCTCAGCTTCTTGTATACTTCCAATAGCTAGAGGACTCGTTGGGTCAATCGTTGTTCCATTGTCATTAACCCCTATGTTTCTTAAAAAAGTTTGTAAGGAAAAATAGATCTCTAAGTCTGAATTTACAGTTAAATTAGCATATAAATTTTTGGCCCAGGCAATCCATAAAGAATCCATTTCTATGATTGTTCCATCCTTATCAAAAATGACCCATTCCACTTTTGTCATAGGAAAACCCATCCCTTTATTTATTCTCGTATAGCCTCTATTGGCGATACTGGTGCTTGCACCTCTACCTGCACTGTAGCGTCCTTCGCAAAGCGTTCCTCTGGTGCATCCTCGTTAATATGGTGTCTTGCCCACACCCAATAATAGATCGTTGCCACAGCAAAAACAGCCAAACAAACGATGAAAAAAGTCAAATTCGCAAAGAAGCTCGCAAAGATAGCAATGACGGCTAGCACAAGTGAGACAATAGGCGTAAATGGATACAGCGGTGTCTTAAAGGTACGTACTAAATGAGGTTCTTTTTTACGCAAAATCAACACCGATAAATTCATCGTAATATACGATACTAATGCCCCAAATGTAGAAATTAAAATTAAATCATCTGGATTAAATAAAATGACTAACACTAACCCGATAAAGCCTGGCAAAATAATGGCCATATATGGTGTCTGACGCTTTTTATGCATCTTCGATAACATGCTTGGCAAATAGCCTGCACGTGATAAAGCATAGACCTGACGAGAGTAAGCCAAAATCACACCCGAAAAGCTTGCAATTAGTCCTACTAAGCCAACAGATGCTAAAATCTGCGCCAACCAATACGTATTTCCAAAAACAGCGGCAATCGCTGCTGGCAATGGATCTTCAGCAACCGTCATGACATCGATGCCAGCTAGCCCAATGGCAACAGTTGTTGTCAAAATGGATAAAATCAGCAAGGTCACCATACCTGAAATTAACCCCTTCGGCATGTCCTTCTGCACATCTCTCGTCTCCTCCGATAACATAGGCAACATCTCGATTGCTAGGAATAGCCACATCGCATAGGGCAATGCTGACCAGATGCCTTTAAATCCACCTGGTATAAGATCGCCATTCTCAGGGAATAAATGGCCCACATTAATTTGCGGTAAACCAACGAAATACATTAAGACTAGTAAGCCTAAAGCAATAAAAACAAGCACCATTTCGATCGTGGCATATTCTTTAATGCCAATAATATGAACCCCCATGAACAGAGCATACATAAAGGCAGCTGCCACCACTGTCGGTACGGCTGGAAACAAAAAGCTGATATAGCCCCCAATACCAATCGCGATAATTGGTGCGGCAATGACATATTGCAGCACGACACCAACTCCTGTAATAAAACCGATATAACGCCCCATCGCCCGTCGAGCAAAGGAGTAAGGTCCTCCTGCATAAGGTAACATCGTCGATAATTCAGAAATACCTAAGGTCATCGTTAAATACATAATCGCCATAAATAATGTGGCAATGAGCATTCCTAAAAAACCAGATTGACTTAAACCAAAATTCCAGCCAAAGTAGTTCCCAGAAATCACAATGCCGACGCCAATTGTCCATAAATGGATGGGTGTAAGGGCTTTCTTTAATACGATGATTTCATCCTTTTTCGAAGACATGTTATTCGCCACCTTTTATCGTTATTTAGTTGGTACAGTCTTGATACTTTTCTACATAGGCTTTCACTAAATCATCACTCTGAAGCGTGTAATTTTCACCAAGTAAGCGCGTTGTCTCATTATCACGACTTCCAATCCACGAAATAAGCTGTAGTCTTCTCATTAATATAAAAGTTGGAATCATTTCTTTTTCTGCGTCTGTTAATAATCGAATTTTGCTATAGCCCTTAACCCATGAAGCGATCAACTCATCAAGATAAGGCATGTGCTCAATAAAGCTCACCGATGTGGCTAAATCATATAAAAACCACCCAAAACCACAATCATCAAAATCAATCACTTTAATTTCGTCCCCATAGATGAGTAAATTAGCTAAGCGTAAATCCGCATGGATAAGACCAAATCGTGTTTTCTCTTTTCCAAATGCCTCAAGCTTCTTTTGAATGATATGTGATGCTTCCTCATATAAAGCGATTCGTGCAGGGGTCATTCCTAGTCCATCCTGCCATCTCGCCCATTTTGGAGATTGACCTAGAATCGTGTCATAGTCCCATGTCATGCGCTGAAAGGCTTGGTAATAATCATGCTGCTCGATTGTGTGTTTATGGAACATGGCTGTAATTTCGCCTAATGTTTCAAATTGCTGAATTAAGTCATCTTCATTATTCTCATCAGGAGCATTGCCCTCCAAAAATGTAAATAATGTGCTATAATATATCGTGTCATTATACGAATGAGCATGTACGTAGTCACCGTCATCTGCTCGCATCGGTAGTGATACATCAATAGGAGATTGCTCATGGAGCGAGTTTAACCAGGCAATCTCCGCTTCGATCTCCTCTTTTTTATGGTAATTTGGTCGGCTGATCCTCAGAATATATTTTTTGCCCTGCCCATCTTCTACGAGATACGTCGCATTTTCGGAATAATCAATCATTTTACAAGATGCTTCTAGTAAACAACTAAACTCCTTTAATGCATCATTTGCTGCTTGATGAAAGTTGGAAAGGACCAATTCTAAATCTATGAAATCCATTTGACCCATCTAGAAAACCCCCTGTTTACTAAATTGACAAGCTTTCTTTCCTTTAATAGCGTGCAAATTTCACAAGCTGCGCTGCTTCTTTTATGCCCGCCTCACATTTTTCAAGCAATTCATCACAGTACGCTTTATCACATAATAGCCCTGGCTTAAATTGCAACACACGTGTATCCAGCATTGAATAAATGGCCCATACACCATGTTTGTACAAGGAGCTCATCACATATTTAGCCCCTTCAGGATGATTAAATTCTAGGCCCATAACAACGCCAAGCTGACGAATGCCCACAAAGAAATCAGGATATTGTTGTTGAATACGCTCTAAACCACTTCGTAGATAACGAGCAACATATTCTACATTCTTTACTACTTCAGGACGTTGGGAGATTTCTAATACTTTCATCGCCACTACACAACCTAGTTCTGCTCCACCAAATGTAGAAATATGGGCTAGTCCATCTTCTTCCATCCAGCCGCCTGCTCGTTCATTGACCACTGTAGCTGCAATTGGATAGATACCGCCACTTAGCCCCTTTGCTGTTACCAGAATATCCGGTTTCACCCCATAATGCTCAATTCCCCACAGCTTACCTGTTCTCATCAAGCCCGTTTGCACCTCATCTGCAATATATAATGCCCCGTATCGTTCACAAAGTGATTTGACATCAGCCAAGTAATTAGCAGTGGGCAAGGGGAAACCATATGTCGCAGGAATAGTCTCGATAATTACGCTAGCTACATCCCCTCTAGCAAGCTCTCGTTCCATTGCCGCCAGATCATTGAAAGGTACGTGCACAAATTCATGGGGACTGCCCTCACTTAAAAATGGTTTTGAATAGCGTTCATTGCCAAGCGAAACCGCAAGACCTGTGTGTCCATGATATCCATTTTTAATGGAAATCGTTTTTTTACGTTTTGTAGCATAACGCGCACACTTTAGAGCAACATCAATTGCTTCACTTCCACCACTAGAGAAAATAGAATATGTTAAGCCTTCTGGTGTGCAGGCTGCTAATTTTTCAGCTAACTGTGCACGTGCAGTAGATGGAAAATGATGATTGCCAATGTCAAAATAATTGGTTCCTTCCACTAATGCAGCAATGACTTCTGGATTACGATGGCCAAGGTTATATGTTCCGCCATTGAGATGCGCATTCATTAATTTTTTGCCATCCACATCGTAGAAATAATAGCCCTCTCGTTTCCCGATAACAACATCGACACCATCGATTTGCCACTGTTTCGTTTTTCCTGGATTCCACCAGTCAATTGATTTTTGTAAGGTTGCCTGTTTATTTGCAAAATAGTCCATAGTTTCCACCTTCCTATACATTGACGTCATCCAACATTTCACCTGCAATGAATAATTCCACTTTTTTCTGCTGTAATCGTTCCTGCCATTGTGTGGAGCTCTTTTGATCTGTAATCACCATCGAAACGTCCTCTAAATGACAAATATGCGCAAATGTAGAGACACCAAATTTCGTATGGTCCGCTAAAATAATCGTATTTTCTGCCCGCTCTATTAATTTCTTTGAAATCGCTGCGCCCGTAATATCATAGTCGGTAATACCATCTGCTAACGAAATTCCGCCTGCAGCAACAAAGGCTTTATTTGCCTTTAGTTGATTAAAAAATAAATCAGCTAATGGACCTCCCATAAATTTTTGTCGATGTTCATATTCTCCTCCCGCAAAGAGCACCTTCCCTTGAAAGCATTCTGCGGCTAATGATAGAACTGGGAGTGAATTTGTGACGACAATGACGTTGGGCTTATCACCTAAATAACGAACGATTTCATAGGCTGTTGTACCATGACCGATAAAGATAACATCACCGTCTTCCACAATATTTGCAGCAGCCTTACAAATCCTTCTCTTCTCTATATTGTTAAGTGACGTTTTCTGTTCAAAGGTCCTCTCATACTTTTCCTTTGCCTTCACAGCCCCCCCATAGACTTTGTGTAGAAGCCCTTCCTTCTCCAATCGATCCATATCTCTACGTATAGTCTCGCCTGATACATTTAATAGCTGCTCTGCATCACTTACCTTCACTTTTCCTTCTAAATCTAAAATATCTAAAATCACTTTTTTACGTTCCTCAAACGAAAGAGACATACATCATCACTCCAAACACAAAGTTAAATCCAACAAAATCCACAAATCCAACACTTTATTTCTGTATTTATGTGGATTTGTTTTGAATTTTAAATAATAGTTTAATAATTGTCAATACTCTGAATATTATTTTCTGTTTGATTTTTTCTCTCTAAAACCACTTATTTCTCTTAAGCGTAAAATGAAAACTCCACAAAAAACCAATTTCAGTTGTCTCCAACTGCTCTCTAAAACCTTTTTTAAAATATTTTTCTACAACTATTTTTTCCCATAAAAAATCCCCCTTCATGGTAGAAACCATAAAGGGAGATGACGAGATTATTTTGTTAATTCCTCTACAAATTCAACAGGTACGTATGTTTTGCCAGATTCTAATAAAGCAGGGGCTACTTTAAATTGGCGAAGCGCTTTATTATAACCATATTCTTTTTGACCTCGCGTAATTGTATACGAAAGGGCTCCTTTTGAAACAATGGCACCTTTTGGCGTTACTTCTACTTTAAAGCCTAGCTTTTCAGCGATTAAGCGTAGCGGCACCATTTTTGTCCCATCTACTTCGTAAAAGTCTTTATTGATAATTTCTTGAACCGCTGAATCAACTGGAGCTGGTTCTGGTGTTGGAGCTGGATCCACTTCAACAGGCTCTTCCTTCTCAATTGTATCTAATACTATCACTTTTGATGGCGGTGTTTGAGCAGGGATGCTCATCGTTGCGATTGTGTAGAACACCACTAAATGCTGCTCTTTTAAATCGTCCACTTTCACAGCTTTGCCAGTAGCACTTGCTAGCTTCGTGTCTTCCCCAACATTTAACTTGAGGTTATTTTCAGTATCCACTAAATCTTTATTGAAGAAATCCACTTCCACGCTACCCATTTCTTCTGTTTCTACAATGATTACTTCTGGGTTGTATTGTGGTGGATAAATCGCAAGCATCGGCTTCTTGGCATATGAGTAAGCTGACACCTTATCTCCTTTTTGAAGCTTGGCTTCTTTTCCCATATTGTCAAAAACTAATGAGTCTTTATTGGCAATCACAATATTTGTATTGTCACCATCAACCACTGTATAGTATGTGGCATTTTCACGTACTTCTACGTTTTCAACTGTACCTGTCACTTTAATAAAAATAGGCTGCACTTGTTGCTCCGAAGTTTCTGCGTTAATCACAGTAGCCTCTCCTTCGTTCGCTGATGCAGTTGGAGCTCCAATCGCGCCCCCTAATAATAATGCTGACATAGCAAATGGTACGACTTTCGTCATTTTCATACAAAAAGCATCTCCTTCATTTTCCCGAATTCAATAAAGTAGTCGTGTTCACACGAAAAAGGTTACAAACTGTCTCCATTTTTATGGCTAGAGCTTTGCTTCCTCATTTTGAGCTATAGCGATTTGCGAGCGACTTCTCTTGAATATTCGATTTACTAGATGGCGGTGCTTTGCTTTTGGATATTCGCTTCTTCGCAATTTTATTCTCCCCTGATCAAAAGATAAATCTCAGACGATTCAGGATGCGCTGTAAGAAATACTGGTTTTCGCTTTGCTGGGTTCTTAGCTCACGGGCGACGTCGGGGTGGTCAGTGATGACGCCGCTGACATTTTTTTCGATAAAGGTTTGCAGGGAGCGGTCGTCATTGAGTGTCCAAACAAATAAATCGGTCGGATGTTGCTTCAATTCTTGGATAAGCTGCTCCGTTACCCAGGATTCCTCCAGTGCGATAAAATCAACATTTTCCTCCATCGGTCCAATATTGAGTGCATAGACAATACCGACTCGCAAATTCGGCACCAATTTTTTTAATTGCGTCATTTTCTGTCCATCAGCGGATTGCACATAATAGGAATCTAGCACCTTGTATTTTCGTAGCTTCTCTACTAATTTAGGTAAAACATCTTCTGTTTCTTGACCATGCACCTTTAATTCGATTAGAAGCGCCACATCTAACGCTTTGGCAATTTCAATACAATCATCTAATGAAGCAATTTTATCGCTAAAGCCATTTTGATGAATGGTTAACGTTTTTAGTTCGCTCAGGGTCATATTCGCAATAACACCATTTTTACCTGCTAACCTTCGTAATGTTCGATCATGGAAGACGACGAATTCCCCATCCACCGTTTGTTGAATGTCGATTTCAATTAAATCTGCCCCCGCATTGGCTGCACTCACCAATCCACTAATTGTATTTTCTACATTGCCTGCTACATAGCCGCGGTGGGCAATAATTTTGGTATCTGGCGCATAGACACTTTTCTCTAATGAATTGATATTCATCATACTTAATACGAGAAACACAATGCCACTGATCAATAGTAATGGCTTATAGTGCCGCTTCCGATGTGTAGTTCCGCTCAATTTGCCTATAACTAGCGTATTATACGTGATGGCGACCATAACTTGTGAAAACATCGCCTGTAATAAACTAAATAGCACCACAAAGACCATTTCTAAAAAGGCTAGTGTCAGCCCAGCCGTAACCAAGGCTGCACTTGGCATTAAACGTTCAATTAAATAGAGGGGAAACGTAGCGACCACTGTGATACCAAGCATCATCAACAGATGACCTGTTAAAAGCATAGCTAGTAGCACGACTAGTTCAAATAATCCACGCTTGGAAAATCGCCAGCTTTGCTTAAAAGAACGCAAAATAGAGATGTTCGGCTGGATTGTAAAGATAGGTAACGTTAAGATGCTTCGAATACCTATCATCACGATAATGCTTGCCACCGCAGCATATGCTAGCCTACCCGCTCGACTACTCATGATTTCTTCAGTTAGAAAATGTGGTAGGGAGATGGATTGAGTCAATGTAAGGGGTAGCATAAAGGAAGCTAGTGGCATTAATAGTGCTAAATAGACGATGAGAAATAGAACTTGCACACTAAAAAAATAGACAACCTTGCGATTTAATTGTTGCCATAAAGGAAGAAATCGGTAGCGAAGTCCTCGTTGCTGATGAAAGGCCATGAGAAATAGAAAGCCCATCTCATAATATACAAATAATAAAAACAGCAAAATTAATAGACAAATCATTATCATCACAAAGGGATGCGTCACAAAGCTTTGCCAATTTTGCTCAGTAATATGTGTAAACCCTGTTACTTGTAGCATGAGCTTCAATACGATAGAGGTTACAGGGATCATTAATAAAAACTGAAAGATTCTAATTAATGCGAAAACCTGTACATAATCGAATCGATAAACATAAATATTATGGACAGCCTGTCGCATTACTTGTCCTGCCTTGTGCACATACTCACCCCTATCATGCTGTTAAAATCGCTCACTACTAACGTATGTTTTGACTGCTATGACCCATTCCTCGAAGCCAATAAAATAGCACTCCTCTATACCAAAGTAGGCGTCAATTTTTGTATTAATCGTGACATTCACCATTTTTTTGAAACTTTTTAGCAGGCCACCCTGTATATAACTAGATACCCGCTACAGAAAGGAGCGCAAACATGAAATTCAACCTTGGTGATATCATTAGTACAACCGTTCTTTTATGTATGTTTCTAGCGATCTTTTTCGTAATGATCCATATGATCAAAAAAATGAAATCCACTGCCCCTGTGTCTCCTCCACCAACCATGCAACAGCAAGTAGAGGACTTATCAAAACGTGTGTCAACCCTAGAACAACAAGTAAAACAATTAACTGACAAACAATAGTCCCATAAAAAAATCGCTGGGAAGGATAACCTTCTCAGCGATTTTCATATACTATCTGACCATTCACAACCGTACATGCGACTTGAATGTGTGGAAGCTGCTCCATCTCTACCGTAAAAACGTCTTCTTGTAAAATCGTAAAGTCTGCAGCAAAGCCTTCTGCAATTTTGCCACGCATCAATTGCTGTCCAATGATTTCAGCCGCTCCTACTGTATACAAACGGACTGCCTCAAATCGGGAAATTTTCTCATGAGGGTTATAGCCATCATGTGTTTCCTCAAAATTTCTTCTAGTGACAGCCGCATAAATACCATGCAACGGGTTTGGCACTTCAATTGGCGCATCACTGCCGCCTGCGACAATCAGCCCTCTGTCAAGAAGCGATTTTAAAGGATGTAAGCCCTGTGCGCGCTCCTCTCCAAGTCTCGATAGCTCTGCTTGGTATTCTCCCTGTACAAACTGCGGCTGCATATCCACTGCCACTGGTAATGCAGCTAGCTTGGCTAATAGTTCCTCATCGACTAAGCTACAGTGAATTACGCGATCAAGCTGACCTTCCTGAGGAGGATATGCCGCAAAAACGTCTAAAATCGTGTCGATTGCTAAATCCCCAATGGCATGCACGGCAACGGTTTGTCCATATTGACGTGCCAGCTGAACATAGCTTGTTAATTGCTCAGTTGTATGAATAAGCATCCCTGCATTGTCCGAATCATCGCAGTAAGGCTGACGTAGTGCAGCCGTACGACCTCCAAAGGCTCCATCAATAAAAATTTTCATCGCACCAAACTCCAAAAATGGTGAGGAAGCTAAATCCATCTTCGCAACCTCTTCAAAGACTGTATGATGCTGTAATACATGCACCTTAAAGGATTGCTGTGCCTCTACTATTTTGCGATAAGCCTGAATCGGCTGGCTTGGCGGTCCATAATAGCTTAAATCCTCTGAATGTCCCCCTACTAAACCATAGGATTGCAATGAGGTCACCGCCTTTGTCAGTGCATCCTCAATATAAGCAGGTGTAATATGTGGCATCTGGTTAACAATTAAATACAAGGCAGCATCCTTTAGGATCCCTGTGAGCTGACCATCTACTTTGTCAATGACACCCCCCTCTGGCGAAGGAGTCCTATTTGTAATTCCTGCAAAAGCGAGTGCCTTGGAATTGGCTAGAATCAAATGATGACAGCTCCGTTTAATGATTAAATGAGCATCTCCAAGGGCATCTAGCTCTGCTAAGGTCGGAAAAACGGGCTCTTCAAATTGGTTTTCATTTAGTCCAATCGCAATGACCCATTCATGTGCTGACGCCTGAGCCATTCGCTCCTGAAGCTTCACAAGTAACGCCTCTTTACTCGTAACCGCCGATACATCAAGATGCTTGAGTTTTTCTCCGTAGCCAATAATATGTAAATGGCTGTCGACAAAGCCTGGATACATGATATTACCCTCTAAATGTTGGATAGAAGCAGCTAGTGGCGACAAGCTCTCCACTGAGCCTGTCGCCACAATTTTTCCATCTTCAACAAGGACTGCATCCACTGTTTCACCAACCTGAGCCATCGTGTAAATCTTACCACCTGTCCATAATGTTGCCAAAACAATTCCTCCCATGTCCTATGCTATTGCTTCAATTAAGTGCGCTCTTTCTAAGCGACGCCGAACGATCACACCAATCCATGCTGCAAGTACCGCTTTGACGATACCAACCACGATAAATGGTGCAACACCACCCATAAAGGCAGCTGTCCATGTATAATCTGCTACAATTTTTAACCACACTGTCCCAAACGCTAATGTAACAATCATCCCAATGATATTCGCAATAATAGCTTGAGTAAATGTAATACCAAATTTATCTAAGTATAAGCCCATAATAATGGCTGTGGCAAGGAAGCCTACAATATATCCACCTGTTGGACCAACTAAAATTCCTAGTCCACCTGACATACCGCTAAATACAGGTAAACCTGCTGCCCCTAGTAAAATATATAATAGAACAGATAACGTGCCTAATCTTGTCCCTAAAATCGTCACGATAATTCCAACCGCTAACGTTTGACCTGTAATCGGGATAAGTGGTAGTGGGATTGTTACCTGTGCTAAAACTGCGATTATTGCTGCCCCAAATGCTGCTAACACATATTGATATGTACTTCCTTTTTTCAATGTAAAAAGCCTCCCCTTGTGCGTTAACTAATAATAAAAATAAGTTAACACAAAGATAAAGCAAATGAAAACCATTGTCAATCTATTTTAGAATAAAAAAAGAAATTGCTAGATTAGCCTAGCAATTTCTTGCCAAAATCATTACCATAAAGGTTCATTCATCGGGTCTTTCTCTTGTAGCTTAAACACATATGGCGCAATTTGATAATGGTAGAAGAACATGCCCACTAAAAAGAAAATGAGACCGATAACAAAATGATGGAAAACATACTGTAGCATAATCAGCAGTGGCACTGGCATCGTCATTACACCACTGATTTGCATGGATTTTTTTGTGCGATATTGTTTTTGTCCACAATGAGGGCACACAATTTCACTATTTTTGCGATATAATTTACGTGCATCCTTCTCAGACCAACTCTCCCCACATTCAATACAAACAGGTAAACCATACCCCTTTTTCAATAGATAGCGTTTGACAATAAATGTAGCGCCTATAAAAATGCTCAGTAAAATCATTCCTCTTACATAATCCGAAGCAAATAGTGACCACCAATGCCAATTATCGGACTGTAGGCTAGCCGCCTGATGGCCTGAACCCTGTTGCCCCTTCTGTTGTGTCAAGATATAGCTAAAACCGATAACAAAAATAGTAAAGGTTGCGAACACGATGCGATACGTCCATTGACCATCTGCTTTACGTTGAACTTTTCGTCGTGCTTTTTCCGCGATTACTTGTTTGCGCTGCTGTGAGAGCTTGACATCTTGTAGCTCCTTTAATAGTTCCTCTTTAAATTGATTCATGGCGTAGCACCTCCCAATCAAAGTCACCCATTGCTGTTGCTAATTGTTTACGAGCTCGCTGTAATCTTGTGCGAATCGTTGCTTCCGGACATTGTACAAGCTGTGCAATTTCCACTGTCGACATCTCCTCAAAATAATACAAAATCAAGACCTCTCGATAGGCAACTGATAATGCAAACAGTGCCTCCACCAGCTCTTTTTTTACAGTTTTCTCTAGCATCTCCTTTTCAGGTGTCATAGCTGTTGTGCGCCCCGTGATCTTTTCAAACAATGTCAGTCGTTTACTTTTCCAACTTCGTAAATAATCGTGACTTCGATTAACCGTCATTTTCACTAAATATGTACGTAAGGATGCTTCCTGACGAAACTGTCCCTGCTTTTGATAAAAGGCGATGAACACATCCTGCACGATGTCCTCCGCCGTTGCCTTATTTTTTACATATAGATAAGCGACCTTTAGTAAGTAATCACCGTGCTCCTCGATTATCTGTTCAATAGCCATCATTGCCCTCACCTACTTTCTACACTACTGACGGTCGCCGTAACGAATGCGATTCATTTTATCAAAAAAAAATCCGTAATTTTTAAATCATTACGGATTTCTTCAAGCTAAATACCTATTTTTTGCATAGTAGAGACAACTTTGACCATTCGATCGTCTAAATCGGTGCCTGTGAATCGAGGCAATCTCAATTCATTCACGATAGCACCATCAGACATAAAAAGGATACGCTCTGTTCTTGCGGCAATCTTTGGATCATGGGTCACAAGCATCACCGTTGTGCCTTCACTATTGATGGAGGCTAATAAATCCATGATTTCCTGAGCAGACGTTGAATTCAATGCGCCTGTGGGTTCATCTCCAAAGATCACCTGCGGGTTGCTAATCAAGGCCCGGCAGATGCCTGCCCGTTGAAGCTGCCCACCAGACACTTGTGTAATATCTCGCTTTGCCAAGTCTGCAATCCCCATTTTGTTCATGATCTGTAGTGCCCTTTCTGTCAAGGCCCTGACATTTTTTCGCTCATCACGCATCGCAGGTAACAGGATATTATCGAGGATATTTAAGCTTTTTAGAAAGGTCGGATGCTGAAAGACAAAGCCCATTTTCGTTCTACGCAAATCAGCCAGTTCTTTGTCACTTAATGTCGTTAAGTCCATTCCATCAAAGATGACCTGACCTTGATCAATACTGTCCATCCCGCTAAGGGCATACAACAGTGTCGATTTACCACAGCCTGATGGGCCCATGATGGAAATAAACTCCCCTTGATTGATGGCAACTGATACATCCAGTAAAACGGGATGCTGTTCTTTGCCTACTTGAAACGTCTTTGCTATTTGCTCACCACTTACGATATTCATAGGTTCTACTCCTTTATATGCTCAATAATTTTTACCTGCCCTGCCCTTGACGTACCAAATAGCGTAGCTAGCAGAACAACGCTTGTAAGCGCTAGTGGGCAAAAAACATACGCTGCTAGTGGGTTAATCATAAAATCAAAGGAAGCCGCTCCGAATGAGGCAATGACCGTACTAGTTAAATATTCACCTAACGTGTTTGCGAGCAACGTCCCCATCGAGATAGCAAGCAGTAATACAAAAATCGAACGTGCAGCATATTGTGTAGCTATATCGACATTCGTGAATCCCAATGCCTTCATGATAGCGATGGGCGCTTGATCCTTCGCAATCAGCATATTCATAAATAATAATGTCACGAGCACACACAGCAATAAGGCAATGACGAGTGCTGCACGAGCTGCCTTTTCGATGGCATGAATCGTCGTACCAAAAGTTTGATAAATATAATCATCAATACCTGACACTTTGGCAAATGAGAAGGTTTTTGCATATTCCGCCCTTTTATCTGCAACAAGAGATGGATCTGCCATCGTACTATAGACGACACTCCACATGCTATCCGTAGACTGGTCAGAGAAAGCTGCCTTCGCAGTCTTGCCTCCATTGGTAATATCTGAATAAATACCGCTAATCCTCAAATTTTTCTTCTGTCCATTAATTACCACTGCTAAACTATCGCCAACCTTTTTTTGAAGCTCCTCTGCATTGAGCACCGAAAGTGCCACTTCATTAGGAGCAACTGGAGCCTCTCCGTGTGCATATTCTAAGGGAAAAATCGTATGGTCACCCAGCTCTATTTTTAGGTTTTGCGCTGTTCCGTCCTCAGCAATCGTTGTGAATTTTTTTGTTGTCAAAACAGTGTAATTCTTAATGGCTGTGTCATGCTCAAGCCTATCCATCACCGCTGCCACCTGTTGTTCATTTTGCTTGCCTTGTGGGATATCAATTCGGATGTCACTGTTTCCAATACCCATATACGTAATAAAGCTTTTAGCTGCAATTGTGTTGTGTAAGTTTTGAGGGACGATGATAATAAATGTTGCCAATACTAATACTGCGAGCATTGTCGCATAAAGTGTTTTTCGTGATAGCACATCCTTTATGCCAAGGAAAAGATTAATCGGTAGCCTTTTATTGGCGCTGAGGTTCAATAATTTTGCATGTTGCCCTTTTCCTTGCATTGTGCCAAAGCGCAGAGCCTGCGTGGCTGATAGCTTGCGAAACTGTTTCAGTACCGATTGTACATAGCCCATAATCACGATAAACACGAGCAACAACCCCAGACCCGTGAACAACCAAATGAGTGAAACTTTGTCTGTTTCTCCCATGAACAGACGGATATTTTCTAATAGAATATCTCGAAGGAAGTAGGAACAGGCAAAACCGAGCATACAACCAATCACAGCTATAACGCCATATTTGGCTAGATACATTTTCTGAATATCTGCCACTCGTAGGCCAATTGCTTTCATCACACCGATTTCTCGAGTATCCTCTTCAATTTTAGTGAGCAATGTAAATCGAATACACATAAACGCAATAGCGACTACAAGGACACTGATGAGCAAGATCACAGCAATCATAAGCCCATCTGATATGGCATTCAGCATTTGAAAAAGCTTATAGGTAATGGTTGGTCCATTTGCTTCTAACCCTGCACTTGTATAGGCTTCCTCAAAATTCTTTAAATCCGCCAAATTTTTCAAACGAAACTCAATTAAATATTCAACTGTTCCCGCTTCCTGGATTGCTGCATAATCTTGTTCACTGACAAGAAAGCGTTTGGAGGAAGCCAGCATTGAGTTCATCTGTGAATCCCTTAGAAATCCAGCTATTGTAAAGGTTTGATCTTGAACGATGACAGTATCCCCCAAGTCGGCAATACCGTCCTTCCAATAGCTTACAGGTACATAAATATCACCATTTGCCACTTCAATCACATGACCATCAAGATCAAGTAAATAATCAAATTTCTCACTTTGTGTGCTGAAACCATTGTCCTGCACACTATGTGCCAATGTGGTACCCGCAATATGGATCTTTGAGCCCTCCACATTTAGAAATTCATTCATTTGATATTCATCTACATATTTATTTTGCTCTGCAAATTCAGAAAGCCGCACTTGATCGATTTCCCCTGCATGCATCTGAAGAAAATGAGACGTTTCTGCTTGTTTCATCAGTGTGTCAATTGCGCTTGTCAAATGGACCATAAGTACTGCTGATAGTGTGACAAGTAAAGCTGCTACCGCCACAAATAGCATGGTCATACCTGTAATTAGCTTGCTATTTGCCATATCATTTCGCACAATTTTCCAATACATAAGTCACCTCTTTGTATATTGTTAATCGCCATCAAATCTAACAAGACCTAAAATATTTAGTTCGGACTGCCTTCTCCTTTATTTCCAAACATTTGCATCATATACAATAAGCTACCACTTTCCACCCCTAGCATTCGTTCAATATTAAAAATCAATGCCGGAATACGAGCAGCTCTTTCCTCATCTGTCATCAAGACGAGATCATCATCGAATACCGTATTGGTATAAGCGATAATCATTTCCATACACTCATAGGGATAAGGCGTTTGGTAAATACCTTGCTCAATGCCCTCCCGAATAATGGCAGTAAGGATTGGTGGCACTTGATTGATGACCACTTGCTGTATTTTACGGTGCATCAAGGCATTTTGCGGTCTATGAACATGCTCCATCATTTCCTGTCCACCCTGTTCATTTTGCATATTCAATGCCATGACAACGCGCAATATCCGCTCATTTACAGCTATAGTCTTGTCTGCTGCAACGGTTTTCGCCTTTGCGAGCATTGTGCTTGTATAACGCTCAATGAGCGCATCCATAATGTCTTCCTTAGATTTAAAGTGATAATAGAGGGTACCTCGAGCAATGCCTACTTTTTCCAAAATATTACTCGTACTAGTGCCATCAAATCCCTTCTGTGCAAATAATTCATCCGCTGCATCTAATATTTCATTTCTGCGTTCTTCCGCTTTTTTTATTTCTCTCATAAGACAACTCCTTATAATTGACCGACTGCCTGTCGATATATCTTTTCTTTATCCTAGCATAGGACTACTTCTGTTGGCAATATTTTCTACAAAAAAAGAATCTGCTTTACGCAGATCCTTATTTTTGTAGTTCCTCGTTCTTCCGATATTCCAAAATATCGCCAGGCTGGCAATCCAATGCCTCACAAATAGCCTCTAATGTTGAAAAGCGGATGGCTTTGGCCTTGCCGTTTTTTAAAATCGAAAGGTTCGCCATCGTGATGCCAACTTTTTCTGAAAGCTCTGTAACACTCATTTTTCGTTTCGCCAGCATTACATCAATGTTAATGATCATTGCCATAGTATTCACCTCAAACCGTTAGATCATTTTCTGATTTGATATCGATGGCATTTTTTAGAAGCTTTTGCAGCACAGCAGCAAATACTGCCACGACAAAGGAAGCAAAAATAATGACCATTCCGATAAGGATAAGACCTGGGGCATCGTCTACTTCCGCAGCATAGTATATCAGTGGCATGCCAACCACGTAAACACTACTAATAATAATTGCACAATATTTGATCTTGATTAAAGCTTTGACAGACAGCTCTGAAAATGCAATGTTTTGGTCAATATAGCTTAATAGTTTGATCGTCGTAAATAGCGCAACAAAATAAGCAATAGCCGTTGCATAGACGCCAATTAAAGCAACAATGGTTAAAATGGGAGAATGCTCCACTGTATTCAAAGCAACACGAGGCACCACCCATACACATAAGGCAAGAACGGGTATACCTATTAGAAAAACAGCTATCTTTAAAAAGAGCGTTTCTCGTTTCATCTTACGCACCTCTTTTATTTATTCTCCTGTTTAATTTATCATATAGTTTATCGTTTTTCAATAAATTTTTATTCCAATTCAAGATACTTTATAACACCCATTATTTGGTTTACTTTACTTTTTATTGTGCTATAATCAATCCAACCATTGAAAAGGGGGTATTCGATGATTTATTCGCCAACTGAAAAGACGATAGAAACGACACGTTTAATACTTCGACTTTTTACGCAAGCAGATGCACAGGAAGTAAGTGTTTTATGTAACAATTATGCAATCTATAAAAGCACATTGAGTTTACCTTATCCTTATACATTAGAATGTGCATTATCATGGATTTCCACGCATCAACAAAACTTTGAGGAAAATCGAAGTTACGAATTTGCGATAACAGACAAACAAAGTGGACAATTATATGGAGCGATAGGACTGTCAAATCAATCCCAACATCAAAGAGGAGAAATCGCTTATTGGATTGGAGAGCCCTATTGGGGTAATGGCTACGGAACAGAAGCTGCTCAAGCGATGATTGAATTTGCCTTTCAGGAGAAACAGTATCATCGTATTTATGCCCGGTATTTCCATTCCAATCCCGCCTCTGGGAAAATTATGGAGAAATGTGGCATGCGCTATGAGGGAACATTAAAGGATCATATTTATAAAAACGGTACTTTTGAAGATATTGTGTTTTATGGCTTGCTTAATCCATCACACTAGCAACACGTTTACGAAAGAGGCACTTCCCTCGTAGATATGCCTCTCTCTCTTTTAAATACCATTTCCCACATCGCAATAATGATTATAGTGCGTAATTTGGTTGCGGCCGTTACGCTTTGATTTATAGAGCGCTTCATCCGCATGCTGGATAAGCTCTTCTACTTTCTGAATTTTGCCATGATCATTCGTACTGACACCTATACTAAATTCCAACTGAACCGTTTGATTATTCACTGTTAGTGACAGTGCCGTTAAGGTTTGATACAGGTTGTCAGCCAATGTTTGCACTGATTCACCTTCCTTTACTTGACTCAACACAATGAATTCATCCCCACCAAAACGGGCAACAATGGACTCAAAGGGCTGAAAATAGTCCTGTAAAGTTTTGGCTGTATTCGTCAAAGCATCATCGCCAAATAAATGGCCATTCATGTCATTGATTTCTTTAAAATGGTCTAAATCCACCATCATCAGGGCCAATTGCTGATGATTTTCAGTCGCCTTTTCGACCATCTTTTTGGCCTGTTCATCAAAATAGCGACGATTGTAAATAGCCGTCAGTGGATCAATATAGGCATTTTTTTCAAACTGCTTCTTATGATCGTTATATTCCATTTCAAACAATACATGTGAATAGTTTTCACGCTGGATTTCTAACAAAATATTTATATATTCCTTTTGTATCGCACATAATACAATTTTATTGCCTTGCTCCTCAATTAGCTTCACTAAAGAATTATAAATTAGTTGAAGTAAAGAAAGGTCATTGTTTTGTAAAGCATAATGCTTTGTCTTTTGATATAAATCTATGGCCTCACTTATACGTCCCTGTCTTTCACACAGGAAGGCATAGGCATTGAGTACCTCAAGTTGTACTTTCGAATAGGGTGGATGATGAATCGTTGCCATTAATTCTTGTAATATCGTATTGGCTTCCTCAAATTCTTCAAGCCAAATAAGTGCAACAGCTAGGTTTGTCTTCGGATGGATAATCCCTGTATAAGGCTCTTTATGCTTTATTTCAAACGCATTCGCATAATATAAACTCTTTAAGGCAAATTCCTTAGCTGTCCGATAGCTTCCCATGGATATTTCTAAGTCGCTCAGATTGTTATAGATTTTCCCCATGCTCTCCACGTGCTGAATTGCTTCAGCAATTTTTAAGCCTTTCAGCATCAACTCTTCTGATTTCTTTAAATGACCAAATGTTCCCCAATAAATGGCTGCTAAATTGTAATATTGAATTAAATCAATATCGTTGCCATGTTGAAAGGTTAACTCACGATATTGTTCAAGGACACTTATAGAAAGCTGTAAATCACCCGTTTGAAAATAACTGGCACAGCTATAACGTAATAGAAGGATAGCCTTATCATACATTTCAAGCTTAATGGCACTTTCAATTGCGGCACTACTTATTTCTATATATTCTAAAAAACGATCCGCATTATATAACTCATTAAGCGTAATCCATAGTTCTTCAAATTCTTGTGCGTTCATACCGCCCCTCCTTTTCTTCATCCTTACTTCTTTAATACTACCTTTGACCTTAAAATATTACAATTCTTTAGACTCATTTATTTTTTCGACATTAAGTAATTCAGCCTAATAAAGAAAATCACTGTGTATTTTTTCCTACATTCAATTAAAGGTTATTTTAACATGGTACTTTCACTATAATTTTCCCCTAAACAAAAAACAAGCCTCTTTCAAGAGACTTGTTAAGATTCTTCTATGCCCAGGATGGCTATTAATGCCTTCGCTCTGTTGGCACTAAGGTGAATTTCTCCGCTTCCAGCCTTTTGGAGATAAATTGAACCCCCATAGCCCTTCCACATTTCAATACGGACGCCTTCTACTTCAAATGAATATTCGGGTGGCCTTTTCATATAATTTGCGGGCTGCCAAGGGATATCCTGTAAAAACTGAGCGACCTCTTTGTCATTTTCTAGCTCAAGCTTTTTTGTAATGGTTGGCTCTAGCTTTTCCAGTTTAGATAATAAACCATAATTTCTTACGACCCCGTTTTCCTCTATACTGCCTGTTCCCATAGAAGTTAAAGTAATATAATCCCCCTGCTTGACAGGAAAATCATCCAGCACAGGATACCAATTGGCCTGTTCATATTTTTCAGCAAGCTGTTCTTCCGTCATATGATCAAGGTCCTCGGGAATCACTCCTTCAATAAATAAGAAAACATTCGCTTCAACCTCTGCAACTGTTCCGACCATTGAAGAGCCATGTGAATTGGTCCGTAATACGATGTTATGCTCCTCTTGAAAGGCTGTTGCCTGATCAGTATAATGCGCTTGGAAATATCGTTTGGCATCAATATTGGCTACTTCTTGGTAAGCATAAAAAGTTGGATATTTTTCTTTATAGAAGGCATATAGCTTTGTTCGCGTTGTATACATCGGCAGTAGGGGCTCGAGATATGTTTCAACATATTGTTTCGGTGCTAATCCCTGAAATAGTGCTTCGTATTCAGATGCTTGATAAAGCATTTCCAACTGTTCTACCTGCTTCTTTCTCTCCGCCTCGAGCTCTGCCTTAGAATAATCAATTCCTAATGATTTCGCAAAATAGTAGGCGGCAACGAGCTTCTCATACGATAGATAGGCTTCCTCTTTATAAAATTCCTGCTCTTTTCCTGGCCACATTAGCCGATTAATACGTTCGAAATGCTCAAGCTGTCTTTCCTGAAATAGTGAGGTTGTTTGCTCTGTTTCGTTCGTAAGAAGCTGCACCATCATAAACCCCACCACACAAAGTGTCAGTAGGATGGTTAATAGAGTGAAACGAAAAGGCTTCCTTCTATTGATAGACTGTTGTAGTACTTGTTTTTTGACTCGTTCTTTGCTTGCTGTCATATCACCAGCGACATTGAGTAATTCCTTCTGTATCTCATTCATGTCTAAGCACCTCCCATTCCTCCTGCTTTAGATGAGGCTTTAATGCTTCTCTTGCCCGCTTCAGTCTTGTTTTCACCGTATTCTCCGCAATGCCAAGTAGCTGGGCAATATCACGAATTTTCATTTCTTCAAAATAATAAAGGATAATAGGCTCCCGATAGGTAAGTGAAAGCTTTAAAATAGCTGCCCCAATGTGTGACCGTTCCTCTGCTGCCACAAGCTCATCTCGTTGTCTATTCCCCTGAATAGGAAATATTTTTTCTTGTAATAGTAATTTCTTATAATGCCAGCTTTTTAAATAATCCTTGCTTTGATTAATCGTTAGAGTGGATAAATACGCACGCAACTGCCCGCGTTCTTCATAACCACGCTGAGAAAATTTAATAAAGACCTCTTGAACAATATCCTCTGCGGTTTGTCGGTTTTTTACATAAAAATAGGCGAGACGTAATAAATGTGCTGCATGTTCTTCGATCATTTCCTCAAGTATGCCGTCCACCTCCCCTTCTTACACTATAAACGACTGCCACTGAATGACCGTTTCATTTTTTTAAATTTTTTCCTCAAGCACCTTGACCTTGGAGCATACTCCAATGTTAGGATGAATTTAGGAGGTACTTACATGAAAATTAAACAATTCGCCGAGAAATTTCAATTAACAACTGATACCGTTCGCTACTATGAAAAAGAGGGACTCTTACAGCCGCAAAAACAAGACAATGGCTACCGTGTGTATGATGCCACTTGTGAACATACAATGAAATTTATTATCGTTTTACGACAGCTAGGCTTTACGCTTCAAGAAATTAAACATTTACTGACACTCGAACAAAAGCCTATTTCAACAGCATGTAATGAAGAAACGGTACAGCTCTTTTCCACAAAGATTGCCCAAATTGAGCAGCAACTACGATTCTATCAGCATGCGCTTCATTCGTTACAACTGACAAAAACGCTAATGGCTGACGGACAATTTGAAGAAAATCAAGAAAAAATTGCCTTACTCATTGAGGATATGTATCAAAATTTACTGGAAGGTCGTGGTTAAATGTCACTACGTAAAATCATCTCAATCGAATATATCCTTGCTTTCATCATCACAGCTTCTTTCTATGGTCATCTAAATTTTCCATGGCTTTATTTTATTGTGTTTTTATTGCTCCCAGACATCACCATGGTTGGCTATCTCATCAATACAAAAATAGGCGCTCTTTTCTATAATACGGGGCATAGTTTTGTGCTACCTGCCATGTTGATGGTGATTGGTTTACTAACGACTACATCAATACCTCTGATGGCTGCCCTGATTTGGCTCGCACATATTTTCTTAGATCGCGCACTTGGCTATGGTTTAAAATATGATGACGCTTTTAAGAAGACACATTTACAGCAGATTGCGTAATGAGGAGGAAAGTATGGCTAGCCATTTAACACTGCGATTTTTAGTAGAAATGGGTTAGAAAAATCTCCTAATTAAATGCTCTCTTGGGGTGGAATTACCATTATTCATCATCGGAATATAGAGTTGCTCTCTTTAAGCTAGCTGTTCGTGCTTTGTATGAAACAGGCAGAACACTAATTACAAGCATGGTCATTTTCAGTCAACTAGTCTCCTTTCTCTTGCATCAAAAAACCAGCCGCCCTGCACAAACAGGTGGCTGGTTTTAGCGAATTAAACTAATAATAGTATGTGGTTCATGTTTTATATCGTCATATTTATTGACCATATCCAACACGATAGCTCCATCCTGTGTTATAGCATACACCCAGACGGCATGAGGATTTTGTTCTACATAATCCTTCCATGTAAATATTTCTGTAATTTTCGTTTGACGAAGTTGTGCACCTTGCTCTATCAGTTCATTGAGCTGATGAATATCATGCTGTGCATCGACAAGAAGCTGTCCCCCGTACTTCCGTGAGTAATTTTTGGGGTCTGTAGAATGTAAAGCCGTTTGAAAAATATTGAGACGCCCTAATTCTGGAACAAAGTCTGCACAAACAAGGACATTATAGGCGTCCTGCTTTGTTGCTACAATTAGTTGATCATATGGGGTTAAATCAACATAAAACTCAGTATGCTCGCTTAAAATATCACCTGTTTCCGTCTTAATACCATTTTGTCGAGCAGCAGATAAATCTTCCCATGCACGATCCATCATCAACACATCAATTCCGTTATTTTGCAGGGACGTTGCGAGCTGTGTTGTAAATGGAGAAGCGCCTACAATCACAATACCTTTCCCAGTGGAGGCTTGTAGATCTAATTTTTTCGCAAGCCAGCCAATGCTAAAGCCATGGGCAACCACTGTCGCAAAAACAAGTGCTAATGTGAGCGCTGTTAATAATTGTGCACTTTGAAAACCTACGTCTTGTAGTGCCGTTGTAAAGTAACCTGAAACGGTTAATGCTACAATCCCTCTCGGTGCAATCCACCCAATTAAGGCCCGTTCTTCCAATGTTAAGCCTGTATTAATGGTCGCAATCCAAATCGATAACGGTCGAACAATAAACATCATTGCTAGCACGAATAGTAGCATACGCCAATCAACGATTTGCCATAACGTATCGATGGTTAAAGACGACGTCAGCATAATAAAGACACTTGAAATTAAAATAACCGAAATATTTTCTTTAAAATGCAACAGCTCATGATGACTTGTTAAATGCATATTTGCCATCACAAGCCCCATCACTGTCACAGCCAATAAGCCCGTCTCGTGCATGATGGCATCGCTTAGGGCAAAAACAAGTAAAATAGTAGCAAGTAACAAAGGTGATTTCAAAAACTCTGGAATTAAACCACGCTCCAAGCATTGCCCCATTACATAACCGACGCCCCCTCCTAACAGGGCGGCTAAAAAGGCGGAAACAAAGAAAACGGTTAGAGATGTCCCACCTTCTAAATGATATATACCCAAAACGATCTGATACGCAAATAGCGCTAACAATGCGCCAAAAGGATCTACAACGATGCCTTCCCACTTTAAGATAGCTGCTGGTCGCTCCTTCAATTTTGCTTGTCTCAATAAAGGCAAAATAACGGTTGGACCTGTCACAATAAATAATCCACCAATGACAAAAGAGACTGGCCATGATAGCCCTGCAACAAAATGCGCGGCAGTAGAGCCTGCAATCCAAGCGATGGCTGCCCCTACTGTGGAAATACGCAATATGGACTTCTTAAAGCCACGTATTTCTCGAAAATCAAGGCTTAAGCTTCCTTCAAATAATATAACGGCAACTGCCAGAGAAATAATGGTATGAAAAATAGGGCCAAATGTCTCTTTTGGAGACACTAACCCTGTAAACGGACCAATAATTAGCCCAGCGATACTCATAATGACAATGGCAGGCATGCGAAAACGCCATGCTAACCACTGTGAAAACAAACCGATAAAAATAATAAAAGGTAACTGAAATAGTAAATTGTCAAACATATGTACCACCTACAATATCCTAGGATAACTGTATATTCCCTCATTTTAGAAGGACTAAACCTGTTACCTTACATTATGTACGTATTGTGCCAAAATTATCACTTTACCTCATCATGACCATAAACGTAATCACATTATAAAGCGCTGGTGCAACCAAAGCGAAAGCTAAACATACCACTGCAGCCCATTTTGTGTTCTTAATACCACGATCATCGCCTGTCTTTAGATGATGAAAATAAGTTAATGTGAAATAAAAGCATAAAATCATAAACAAGGGGAAAATGAGTTGTTGAGCAAAGCCATGTAGAAATGTAGCCATTGAAGAAACCTCCTATTAATATCCTCTTTACATAAATATTGTAATATACCAACTTTATTTCTACCATAAAAAAAGCAGGATCCTCCACTTTGATCCTGCTCCAAATTATTTAGATGAATCTTTTTAACAATGATTCATATAGACCCACCATTAACAATCCAATTAATATTGGAATGAGGGATGTAAAACTGAAATAAAAGCCTACATCCTGATATTGTCCCGTAAAGTGAAATTGTAGCCAAGACACCTCATATGTTTCTCCTACCCCATATAAGAAAATAGTGGTAAATAAAAATAATGCCAGACATTTTAGTCCTTGCGCTTTTTTCATAGTATCACCTCATTGTACAACGGTCATTTGTTGCGCATAGCTTAAAAGATCCTCAACTGTTAATTCTGGATTTTGTCCAACCATACTATATTGGTAGCCGTTTTCTTGCCAAGCAAGGGAACGGAAATTTTCACCATCCATAACAGTGCCTTTTTGTCCTCGAATATCTATTTCTTTTTCATTTAAAATGGGACCAATATCTGCAACACTAGCATCTGCTTTAAAAATCGTGACAAAAAAGGCTAGCTCTCCATCTAAAACATAATCGAAAGAGTATTCTGGTCGTTCCTCTATCCCTTTAACCATGGATATGTTGTCTAACGTTAGACCATTTACTTCTGGTACTAATAAAAATTTTTCAAGCTGCTGCTTTACGTCGTCCAATGAAATGGATTCAGAAGTATCCTGTCCGCTAATTTCCTGAATCGTTACATCCTTTGGTAAATCTAGTGTAAATTGTTGAGCATCTATTTTTCCACCAAAATTAATCTTAGAATATTCAGTGAGCATATGAGTCCCTGCACTATCTGTCTTCATTTTTAATGTCAGCCAAGTTTTTTTGTCAATCCATGCTTCGATATCGCCAAATAACGATTCCGTATTCTTCGTTTTTGCGACGATTTTATAGGTATCTCTACCTGCAACCTTCTCTTCTCCTGCTATCTTAATATCATGCGTATCTTTAACCATATTAAAAATAAGCTGTACCTGATCTTTAGGTGATTGCAAGCTGTCTAATTCAGGTTGTGAATAATCCATTGTGTAGGCTGTCTTTTCAGTGACATCATAGCTAATCACTTTAGCATCATTTTTAACTGTGATAACATGTTCACCATTATCGCCTGTCATTTCTATCCGTCTATTGCTATCCTTTACCCATTCCTTCACTTGAGCTTTACCACCTAGCTCTCCCATATCTAACGTATATTCGCCATAATAAGTGAGTGGCTCTTTCGATTCTTGAAGGGCTTGGTCGATAATTTCCTGAGGTGTATAAGTTGCCTCTGAATTACAGCCCACCAAGCTAAATGTCATAACAGCAATTAAGCCTGCTGCTCGGCAAGATCTTTTCCAATTCATCATTCATTTACTCCTTTATAAGGTGGTAGCCAGCAAATTACCGCTGTTCCAATGTTCTCTCTAGAAAGCAGTTCGACAGTACCCCCATGTTTTTCAATAATTTGTTTTGTAATATTTAAGCCTAGTCCTGTTCCTCGTTCACCAGCCTTTGATCTCGCATAATCTGCTTGATACATTGGCTCGAATAATTTAACAATGTCCTGTTGTGGTATGCCTCTTCCGTGATTTTGCACAATTATATACATACCTTCTTGCTTGTTTAAAGCAGACTTCAAGAAATCAAAGCCCCATTCGGGATCATTTCCAGCATTGACTGCCGCTAAGCCTATTGTTGTCCCCTTTTCCCCATAACGCCAGGCGTTGCTCAATAAATTATCAATGACACGCTGAAGTTGTTTAGGATGCACAGCATAGAGTCCATCTACGGAACAGAAGACTTTTAATGTAAATCCTTCTTCCTCACATAACGGTTCATAGTCAGACAAGGCCATGTCAAAAAATTCTTCTCCATCCACAGCAATGAGCTCTAATGTATAGTTCGTTGATTGAAGTAAGGTAAACATCATTAAATCCTCTAGCATATGCTTCATCCGATCTGCCTTCGTAACGATGACCTGCTGATATTCTGCCACCTGCTGTTCTGATAAGCCTTTATTTTGTAAAGATTCCGCATAGGCTTGGATGGCTGTAAGGGGTGTTTTCAAATCATGGGAAATACTTGCAATCATCATTTCTTTTTGCTGTTGTTCCGCTTTTAAGGAAGCTCGAGTCTTTTCAATTTCAACCTGCATCGCCTCAAATGTTTTGGCGAGTGCCCCAATCTCATCTTTTCTTACGCTTAGAGTTGATTTAACATGCTGACCTTTCGCAAAATTACGCATGTGCTGCATCAGTTCACCTAATGGCCGATTCAGTTTCCGATGAAGCAACAAGATGACAGTTAAATAAATGATAAGAAACAACAGGATCGTGCTTGCGATGACAAGCCATGAACGCTTTTCTACACCCTTTACCCAATCTGTTCGTATTAATTGAATTTCATAGATGCCAAGCAAATCACCTTTTAGATATACAGGCTCCTTGTATGTAAAGGCGTTGTATGCTTGCTGTAAATCAAATAAACCATTTAACATGCGCTCTTTCCCTACATAGCCCGTTAGCAAAGGGTTGGAGGAATATAAAACATAGCCAGATTTCGTATAGAGGGTAATCGCCAACTTCTCATTGGTAAGTTCCTCTATCTCCTCAAAATCGGCATTTTTTTGATAAAGCACTGGATTGTCAACGACATCTTTTACCTGATTTAGCTCTGTCCACTTGTCAAAGTACTCCGCCACATTTTTATCTTGGTAATAAGCATTAATCCACACATAAAGGCTATAAGCTCCTACTATGGGTATGACCATTACAATAAAAAACATAATTAGTAACCACGCTTTTATTTTCATAATGGTTCACCAATAAAACGGTAGCCCTTACCCCACACAGTTTGAATGAAATTTGGGTTTTTCACAGAATCCTTGAGCTTTTCGCGAAGTGCCTTGATATGCACTGTGACAGTATGAGTGTCCTCTAACGTTGCTTGCTGCCAAATATGCTGATACAGTTCTTCTTTTGTAAAGGTTTGATTCGGATTTTTAGCTAGCAGCCTAACAAGGGCAAACTCCTTTTGAGTTAATGCAATTTCTTGCTGATAAACACATACTATTTGTCGTTGCCAATCTATTGTTAATCCATTCGCATAGGCAGTATGCTCTTCTATCACGTCTTGCTTGTGGTAGCGTCGCCAGCGTCTAAGATGAGAGGCAACTCGTGCCTTTAATTCTTCTAAGCTAAATGGTTTAGCGATATAATCGTCTGCCCCCTGCAAGCCCTCCACCTTATCCGCATCTTCCTTGCGGGCACTCATCATTAGGATTGGCACATCACTCTCCCAACGGATATTTTGACAAACCGTTAACCCATCCATTTCTGGCAGCATCCAATCCACTAGCACTAAATCGAAAGGTTGCGTTTGAAAATCTTCCAGTCCCTCAAGGCCAGTAGTAGCCCATGTCACACAATAGCCCTCCTGTTCTAGCGTATCCTTCACAATGCGCCCAATCGCTGTATCATCCTCAATCAGTAGTAATTTTTCCTTCATCATTTTCCTCCTGCATTCACCTTACTACGGAAAAAACGGTTTTCTCCGAACTTTACACTTTCTTTATAATTACCTTAGAGCGTATCCGCACTTTATACAAGGGGAGGAGGCTACCGATTTCATCGAAGCAGTTTTCTTTCTGCCTGGGCTATCCGCCAATTTTGTGGGGCTATCCTTCACTTTGCCGGTTCTATCCGCTACTTTAACCGGGCTATCCTTCAGCTTTACCGGTTCTATCCACTACTTTAACCGGGCTATCCGCCAATTTTGCCGTTCTATCCACTACTTTAACCGGGTTATCCGCCACTTTGCCGGTTCTATCCACTACATCCTTCATTTTTATCCCATTAAAAAAGGAATGCACTGTGATTGTGCATTCCTTAGCGAACTAGAAAAATAAACTTAGAATATAGTAAATCAATGCTGCCATGACAGCAGAGATTGGCATCGTGATGACCCATGTTGTAACGATTTTACGTGCCATCCCCCATTTAACGCCTTTAACACGGTGTGCTGTTCCGACACCCATGATGGATGAAGAAATAACATGTGTTGTAGAAACTGGTAAATGGATTAATGTGGCACCAAAGATAATCGATGCAGAAGCTAAGTCTGCTGCTACCCCATTTACTGGGCGGATTTTCATGATTTTACCGCCAACCGTTTTGATAATTTTATAACCTCCGACAGATGTACCAAGACCCATCGCAGTTGCTGCAGCAAAACGTACCCAGAAAGGAATATCATCTCCTTGGTGTAGGCCGCCGGCGATTAGCGCCAAGGTAATAATACCCATTGCCTTCTGCGCATCATTTGTCCCGTGTGTAAAGGATTGTAA
Source organism: Lysinibacillus sp. BS3 (assembly GCF_039614735.1). NCBI lineage: Bacteria > Bacillati > Bacillota > Bacilli > Caryophanales > Bacillaceae > Lysinibacillus > Lysinibacillus sp. BS3. Next base: position 870,198 of record NZ_CP154860.1, read on the forward strand.
GGCTGCTGTCCCAATTTGCATTGTACGGAAGCCTTTATTCGTTCGATATAAATTCATATCTTTGAAGATGACTTTTAATAATGTCATCATCAGGAAACCAGCTGCGAACGCTAGTAATGGTGAAAAAATAAGTGCTTGAAGAATTTTAATAAACCCAGCATAGTTCAAAATATCAAATCCTGCTGCGGCAATAGCTGCCCCTGCAACAGAACCTATTAATGTATGAGAAGAACTTGATGGAATCCCAAAATACCATGTTAATAAATTCCATGTAATGGCAGATAATAAGGCTGCTAAAATAACAACAGAACCTGTAATATCGCCATCATAGGCATTTAAAGAAAATGGGTCCACAATATCTTTTGTTAGGGCTTTGGCTACCCCAACGAATGTAATCGCTCCGACGAAGTTCATTACTGCTGCCATATAAACCGCAGTACGTGGCTTTAAGGCACGGGTCGATACAGAGGTAGCAATCGCATTGGCTGTATCATGGAAGCCGTTAATAAAGTCGAACACAAGTGCGAAAATAACGACTAATATGGTGATTAATAAGATCGTATCCATTTCGTACACTCCATCTTATGCATTACGCATAATTATTGTTTCAATTGTGTTTGCTACTGTTTGACAGCTGTCCGCAATGTCTTCAAATTGCTCATAAATATCCTTGAAAACAATCAAACGCATTGGGTCTTTTTCTTGGATGAATAATTGCTTCATTGAAGAACGGAAAATTTCATCACATTCACGTTCATTGTCCTTAATTTGAATAGCATGTTTACGCATTTCCACAAGCTTTTTACTATTTAACAGTTCCATGGCTTGTACCATTTCGTCCGTGCTTTTCGCAATATATGTGAGGAATTGACGCATTGGCTCTGTTACTTCTGTTAGGTTGTACATATTGAAGTGCGCAATACAGCCTTCCATTCCATCAATCACATCATCTAATTTATTGGCTAATGCTAAAATATCTTCACGCTCAATTGGCGTCATAAAGGATTTATTCAGCATAACGATTAGCTCATGGATTAATTTATCGCCACTTGTTTCGTATTGCTTCATTGTATCTGCAATTTCTTTTAGCGCATCTATATCTTGAATACGGGCATTATGAGCATAATAGATACCCTCATTCACGTTTTTCGCGATTTTTAATAGTGACTGAAAAAATGGATCTTGCTTATTTGAGTTGAACATCCTGTTCCTCCTGTTGAAAAAATATTGTCAATTTCTGAACCATCATAACAAAACATTTACACAATTCTACAAAATTTTAAACACTAAGATGTTGATTTTACAAAACTGTAATATAAAATTTGCCACATTTATTTTTAAGCTATTTCGCAAGTTGTAAACGTTGGAAATCAAATATTAAAAATCACTATTTTTTCTTTAAAAATGACCATTTTTTCTTTTATTTTTATAAAAATACTTGAAATAAACTTTTTTCTGCTTATTTGTTTGTCTTGTGAAATGTTAAGGAATTGTAAACGAAATTTACATGAAAATGCTGGAATTTCATTGTTATTTTTTGACTTCCGCAGTACGCTATGTTAAAACGCAATGAGGAAAGATGGGAGCATATTTATGGATATTGATTTACTTTCACTCACAATATTATTACTACTTGCTTTTATCGCATCTTTTTTAAATGCGATTGTTGGAGGTGGTGGGCTCATCTCCTTACCTGCATTAATGGCTGTTGGTTTACCTCCAAGTACAGCCATTGCCACAAATAAACTGGCCAATACCATTAGTAATGGTACAAGTATGCTAACTTTTTTACGTGCAGGTAAAGTTGATATCAAGAAAATCGGAAAATCCTCCCCTTTATCTTTGTAGGGTCTTTACTCGGTGCCTTTACTGTCCATCTTGTGTCCCCTGCTATTTTAAAACCACTTATGCTTGTTATGCTCGTCCTTGTAGCTGCTTATACAATGTTTAAAAAAGATTGGGGACAGCAATATCAAGAGCGTGTACTTAGTACAGCCAAACATTTAGCCTATATAGGTGCATTTGCGGCTATTGGTTTTTACGATGGCTTTTTTGGACCAGGTACAGGTTCATTTTTTATTTTTATTCTATTAATGATGGGCTATGATTTTCTCCAAGCTGCTGGTAATGCGAAAGCTTTTAATTTCACCTCAAATTTAGCGGCATTAATCATGTTTTTAGTTTTAGGAGAAGTTCATTTTCTCTATGGTTTTTCGATGGGCTTTGTCATGATCTTTGGGGCAATCCTTGGATCCAAATTTGCGCTGAAGCGTGGAACGAGCATGATGCGTGTCATCTTTATTGTCATGACATGTTTATTGATTTTGAAAAATGCCTGGGATTATTTCTTTCATTGAGACCGCCAATTTTCAGTCAATTGACAAAAAATATTAGCGTGCTATAATACTTTTGGGCTTCACCGCATTGAAGCGCAGAAGTATTTATTAGGAGGATTCACATGTTTCGAATAGAAGCAAAGAGTAACCCTCGATTTCTTGAGGCAAGCTTTATCACTATTTTAATTATCGCCATAATGGCTTATAGTATTGGCTATTTAAAGGCTACGCCGCATATCCCGATTTTTCTTGTGATTGCCCTTTTACTGGCTTATGGATTACTGAAAAAAGTACCCTTTCGCGATCTTGAGGGTGGTATGATTGCTGGTGCTAGCGCTGGACTTGGCGCCGTTTTTATTTTCTTTTTTATTGGCATTTTAATTTCCAGCTGGATTATGGGTGGAACGATCCCAACCCTTATCTATTATGGCTTTTTAACTGTGTCGCCAAACTTTTTCTTTGCTATCGTGTTTTTAATTTGTAGTATCGTTGGTATTTCAATTGGAAGCTCTCTGACAACTGTCGCAACGGTTGGTGTAGCATTTATGGGCATTGCCGGAGCTATGGATATCTCGCTAACCATTACAGCTGGAGCGATTGTTTCTGGGGCCTTCTTTGGTGATAAAATGTCTCCATTATCCGATACAACCAATCTTGCTTCTGGTACAGTTGGTGTAGACCTTTTTGAGCATATTAAAAATATGGGCTGGACAACCATCCCTGCTTTTCTTATCTCCTTTGTGCTCTATGCTATTATCTCCCCAACAGGAGCTGCTACATCCTTTGAGACAGTGGAGCAATTTAAAGGGGGTTTACTGTCTACAGGACTTATTCATTGGTATACATTATTGCCAATTGTTGTTCTCGTAATCATGACTTTTTACAAGGCACCTGCAGTCATTACATTGGCTGTTGTGTCCATTATTGGAGTAGGTCTTGGCTCTCTACTTGACCCAGTTCCCGCTTCAGATGTCTTCAAAATTCTGTTTGATGGCTATGTCTCTCAAACTGGTAATAAAGAGGTAGATGCCTTGCTCACTCGTGGTGGGATGAATAGTATGCTATTTACAATCGCGCTTGTCTTACTTGCTTTAACAATGGGTGGCCTTTTATTCACACTAGGCATTATTCAAAGCATTTTAACGAAAGTCGAAAGCTTATTTAAAAGTGCTGGTTCTGTTATTACGGGTGCTGCCATCACGGGCATCGGTGTCAATACATTGATCGGTGAACAGTACTTATCCATTCTATTAACTGGGGAGGCCTTTAAGGCACAATTTGCAAAGGTTGGGCTTGCACCAAAAAACCTTTCACGCGTCATGGAGGATGCTGGTACGGTTGTCAACCCTCTTGTGCCTTGGAGTGTTTGTGGTATTTTTATCGCAAGTGTTCTCGGTATTTCCACACTGGATTACCTACCATTCACCTTCTTCTGTTTACTTGGACCAATTCTTACGATCTTGTTTGGCTGGAGTGGCAAAACATTAACAAAGCTTTAACCATAACAAAAGGTAGCTGAAAACAACATCAGCTACCTTTTTATTTTACTCAAAATTTTTGTGGAAACACCATTTCTTACTACCTTGACTATGTGTTGTATAAAATAATTTTAATCCCTTATCGGCTCGGAAATTTGATAGCGTGTAAAGCTAGCTGTTGGAGAGAAAGCTATCATTCCAATTTGGAATCAAAATTCATGATTTTTCGCATTTCTGTTGGATGACCTCCTTTGCTATGCTCTACTAAAGGAGATGAAAGAGGATGACAACAAAAACAAAATGGAATGCTCATTTATATGATGAAAAGCATGATTTCGTGTCAAAATTGGGTACAAGCTTAGTCAATCTACTAGCGCCGCAAAAAAATGAACATATTTTAGATGTGGGTTGTGGTACAGGAGATTTGGCTAATGACATATCAGCACTTGGAGCTTCTGTGCTCGGAGTAGATGCGTCGGCTACAATGATTTTAGCTGCTCAGCAAAAATATCCTGCCATTAACTTTCAAACGATGGAAGCTACAGCGATGCACTTTTCTCAGCAATTTGATGCCGTTTTCTCCAATGCCGCACTTCATTGGATGAAGGAACCTGATGTAGTTATCGAAAATGTCTATGGTGCACTGAAGAACGGTGGACGCTTGGTTGCTGAAATGGGTGGACAAGGCAATATTGCATCTATCATTTGGGCTCTGCAAAAAAGTATGGAATCTTTACAATTTCCCTATATCGACCACTATTTCCCTTGGTATTTTCCAAGCGTCGAGGAATATCAATCAAAATTAGAAAATGCAGGCTTTCAGGTCGAGAATATCACACTCTATAAACGCCCTACACCACTTCAAGGGCAGGATGGGCTTCGCAACTGGTTGGTCATGTTTAGTGAAAATCTTCTACAGCACTTAAAGGCTGATGAGAAAGAGCAGGTTTATGCGACATGTGAGGAATTATTAAAGCCAACTTGTTTCCAACAGAATGAATGGGTCATTGATTATTATCGTCTGCGCTTTATTGCTCGTAAAAAATAGATTACAAAAGGTTACTATTCTGTTGTAGTAACCTTTTTTCAATGCTAAGAGCGAGGCAGCAATATTACAATGACGCCTATTAAGCATATCCCTGCGCCAATAAAGTCTAAATGATCGGGCTTTTTGCCATCAATGCCCCACCCCCATAAAATAGACAACACGATGAATACCCCACCATAGGCTGCATAAACTCTGCCAAAGGTAGGGAAGGACTGGAATGTTGCAACAACGCCGTACAGAGCAAGTGCAATACCGCCAATAATGCCCCAATAAAAAGGTTTACCCTCTCGTAACCAAAGCCAAATTAAATAGCCCCCACCTATTTCACCAATTCCCGCAAGAATAAATAATAATATAGCGATCATACTGTATCTCTCTTTCTCATTTTCACTCTATTATACATGTCTTACATACTCCAATATGTAATGGTGTCCGTTATTCCGATTAAAATTAATAGGATACCTGCTGTCATTTGAATAGCTCTTCCCATTTTCATACTTTTTCGTAGGATAATACGCTTGGCATCAAAGACATAGATCAACAGAAGCATGATGATGAGCGGTACAGCGGTCGCTACGCCAAAAATACTAGGTAGAAGCAGCCCATAGGAAGTGCTCGCCACAAGGGGCATTAACCATACAAAAAATAGAACAAACATAGTGGGACAAAAGGCAATAGAAAAACTAGCACCCATTAAGAACGAGCCAAATTTCCCCTCTTTTACTACAGGCGGCAGCAGCGATGTTAAACGTTGTAGAAAGGTTAATTTGAATAAACCGATTAGCACCAGCCCTGTTAGCAGCATCATCGGCCCAATAGCCTGACGAAAGATTGGAAAATAACCGGTCATCTTTGTTTCAAATGATTGCCCAAAAAGCCAAGCACAAAAGCCAAGCACACTAAAAACAACCACTTTCCCCACTATAAAAAACATAATTTCTTGCCAATTACTGCTCTTTTGAAGTGTTCGATTGCCGTAAAATGTAATGGCACTCATATTACCTGTTAACTGACATGGAGCAAAGGCACCTATCAAGCCAAGAAGAATGGCCATCATCAGGGCAGAATGCTCATAGCCCTGTACAAATTGCGTAAGCGGTTCACTAATAAACTGACTAATGGTGGACAATATACTATACATCTAAACACCCTCTATCTATTATTTATACTAAAATAGTATAAAGGAACATTATGAATAAACAGTGCAGAAAACGGCTTTACCCATACACGCTATTACACGCTACTAAAAAATCATCATAATCAGCCGAGACATACTTTGTAAGCAAGTAAGTATCCGATACAATGTGAGAAAATTCTTTTACTGAATAGCTATGTAGAAGATTTTGCTGACAATCTGGTTCAATTACACTCTTAGGCAGCAAGGCAATACCAAGACCATGCTTGACGAAATGCTTGATCACCTCTGTTTGATTAATATGCATTGTTTGATGGCTAGTAAATTGCTGTAGCACCTGTTGTACTTCCTGCCAATAGGGCGCATATTCATGTGTGAAAAGCGTTTCCTGCTGTAAAAGGGTGAAAGCATCATATTCCTTTTTAGCAATAGGAGCAATTAAATGCAATGGTTCTTGTGCGAGCATTACCGTGTGAAGCTCACGAGTTGAGGTTAATTTGGATAAGCCCATATCGATTACACCAGTAAATACCGCTTCCCCAATTTCATTGGATTTTAAAAGTTCTATCACTACCTGAGTAGAGGGCTTTCGATGCTGGAATGCTGTAATAATAGCTGGTAATGTTGAATTCGCTATTTGCGGAGCAACGCCAATCGTAAGCTTAGCGGTGTAGCCTTTTACGAAGGAATCCATTTGTTGTAGCCCTTCATCTAAAGCGGACAGGATTTTTTGTGCCTGCAGACGAAAATAAGCACCCTGCTGATTTAACGTCACCTGTTTGCTCTGTCGATTAAATAATGGGGTTTGCAATGCCCTTTCTAAATGTTGGATATGCTTCGTTACGGTCGATTGTGTAATAAATCGTTTTTCAGCTGTTTCTCGAAAGTTTTCAGTTTGTGCTGCCACTATAAATGTGCGTAGCCACTCTGTCTCCATCGCCATCCCTCTTTCGTTTTCAACTAGTATAACGAAAAATTTGTAAGTCTTGAAACCTTTTTTCAACATAAGCGTATGTATAGCTAACGATGTCAGTAGGAGGAATGAAAGATGTCTTTTTTTCATAAAGCATTAGCAAGTATTGGTATAGGTTCAGCGACAGTGGATACAAGATTGGAGAAGGATACTTATCGTGCTGGAGAGGTCATGCAGGGTGAAATCATTGTGCGTGGCGGTCAAGTTGAGCAACAGGTCGACACGATTTACCTATCCGTCAATACGACCTATATCCGTGAGTCGAATGATCACAAACATACAGAGGTTGCCGCACTGCAGAAGGTCAAAGTAACAGAGCCTTTCACACTGGGCGCCGGCGAGGAAAAAATCTTCCCTATTTCATTAACATTGCCATTTGAAACACCGATTAGTGCAGGTAAAACACAGGTATGGATTCAAACGGGCCTTGATATTAAAAATGCGGTCGATCCGAGTGATAAGGATTATATTCGTGTCGAGCCAACAGCACTAGCAGGTCATATATTAGATGCAATTCGTGGATTAGGTTTCCGTTTACGTGAAGCTGAATGTGAACAAGCTCCTTCACGCTTCCGCGGCTACTATCCATTTGTCCAGGAATTTGAATTTGTACCCACTGGACAATATAGAGGCCATTTAGATGAGCTTGAATTAGTTTTCCTTTCTCAATCCAACCATTCTGCAGAGATTTTCATGCAAATTGATCGCAAAGTAAAAGGCATTGGTAGCTTTTTTGCTGAAGCATTAGATATGGATGAAAGCTATGTTCGCACAACGGTTACGATGCATGACCTACCGACACTGCAAGCAAAGCTTCAGCAAATCATTTCAAAACATGCCTAATGAACTAAAAAGTAGTTGAAGCCTAACTTCAGCTACTTTTTTTATGATCAAATAGGAGGGTGAAAAGGATGATGATGAAAGCGGCATTATTTGATTTAGACGGAACATTATTAAATAGAGATGCATCTGTCGAACTCTTCATTAAGCAGCAATATGAGCGATTAAAGGGAGTACTAGGTTTCATTCCAAAAGAACAATATATAGCTCGTTTTATCCAATTAGATAAGCGGGGCTACGTTTGGAAGGACCATGTCTACCAGCAATTGGTAGAAGAATTTCACCTTGTTCATATTACGTGGGAAGAACTTCTTCAAGATTACCTAAACGAATTTAAATATAGCTGTGTCCCTTTTCCTAACCTTATCCCTATGCTAGAACAATTGAAAAGGGATCAGTTGGCTTTAGGCATGATTACGAATGGCTATGGGCATTTTCAGATGGACAATATAAAGGCATTAGCAATTGAACATTATTTTGATGTCATTTTAGTTTCGGAATGGGCAGGAATGAAAAAACCCGATCCCCAACTGTTTTTAAATGCCATCGAAAAGCTGAATGTCCTTCCTCATGAATGTGTTTTTATCGGCGACCATCCTGTGAATGATGTCAAAGGTGCTCAACATGTGGGAATGAAGGGCATTTGGAAAAAAGATAAACAATGGCAACATGTTCAAGCGGATGCCATCGTGGAGGATTTATTAGAAATACCGATATTCATTGACTCTTTCAGCCAATAATAAATAACCCATCTACTTGTTGGTAGATGGGTTTTTGTTTTATCCTATTTCACAGCTTGCTTTACTTTTTCCAGCACTTCTTCAGCTGTCGCTAGCTGTAATGCCTCTGTTGCTAAAGTCTGCATCTCTGGGACAGATAATTGCTTTAGCAAGGCCCTCGTTTTTAAAATAGACGTAGCACTCATCGAGAACTCATCTAAGCCTAAGCCTAGCAATAGTGGAACAGCATGCTCATCGCCAGCCATTTCTCCACACATTCCTACCCATTTTTGTTCTTGATGGGCAGCTTTAATGACCATTTGAATTAAACGTAATATGGCTGGGTTATATGGTTGATATAAATAGGAAACTTTTTCATTCATCCGATCTGCCGCCATTGTATATTGAATTAAATCATTTGTCCCGATGGAGAAGAAATCCACTTCTTTGGCAAAAATATCTGCCATTACGGCTGTCGAGGGAATTTCAACCATCATCCCGACCTCGATGGAAGAGCCTACTGCAACCCCTCCAGCTATCAGCTTTTCCTTTTCCTCAAGCAAAATGGCTTTAGCCGCACGGAATTCTTGAATGGTCGCTATCATAGGGAACATAATTTTTAAGTTTCCGTAGACAGATGCTCGCAGTAGTGCTCGCAATTGTGTGCGGAATAACTCCTGCTGGTCAAGACATAGACGAATGGCACGGTGACCAAGGAATGGATTCATTTCTTCTTGCAAAGGTAAATATGGCAGGTGCTTGTCGCCACCAATATCCAGTGTTCGAATAACAACTGGCTTGCCCTTCATTCCTTCCAAGACTGTTTTATACGCTGTAAATTGTTCTTCCTCAGAGGGTAAATTTTCTCTGCCCATATATAAAAACTCTGTTCGATATAAGCCAATTCCCTCTGCTCCATGACGCAATACACCATCCAAATCATTTGGCGATCCAATATTAGCCGCTAGCTCAACATGCACGCCATCTTTAGAAACGGTTTGCTCATTCACTAAAGTAGACCATTCCGCCTGCTGTACACGATATTTTTGTGCCTTTTCCTGATAGTCTGCAATCACATCGGCACTTGGATTCACTAGGACTTGACCCGTCAAACCGTCAACAATTATAGTATCGCCATCCTGAATTGTTGTCGTAGCAACCCCTGCCCCTACGACTGCTGGGATTTCTAAGCTACGAGCCATGATGGCTGAATGGGATGTACGCCCACCAATATCGGTAATAAAACCGAGAACATAGTTGCGATCTAATTGGGCTGTCTCTGAAGGTGTCAAATCATTCGCTACGATAATTACCTGTTCGTTAATATTGCTTGGATTTGGAATATGTACTCCGAGTAAATGTGCTAATATGCGATTTGTCACATCTTTAATATCTGATGCACGGGCACTCATGTATTCGTCATCCATACCTTCAAATAATGCCACAAACATAGAGGTTACTTCATGCAATGCATACTCCGCATTTACCGCTTCGTCTGCAATTTTTTGATTGATAGGCCCAATTAATTCGGGATCATGAACCACTAATAAATGTGCCTCAAAAATTGCGGCTTCTTCTGCACTAAATTTTTCTAATGTTTGCTGTCGAATGACAATCAGTTCTTGCTCTGCTTTGGCAAGAGCGGCTGCTAAACGTTTCTGCTCTGCCTCGATATCATGAACAGTTGTTTTAGCGAATGTTAAATCTGGTTGGACGAAACGATATGCTTTCGCAATGGCAATGCCGTCTGAAGCGGCAATACCAGTGAGTCGTGTCATTGTGCAAGCCCCATTTCCGTGATGAGTGTCGTTAGTGCTGCTAATGCTTGCTCTTCGTCTTCCCCCTCTACAACAAGTGTAAATTGTGAACCTTGCTTTAAGGCTAATCCCATCACACCTAAGATTGATTTCAAGTTAGCTGCTTTTTCTTCTGTACGTATTTCTATAGATGAAGCAAATGGTGTTGCTTTTGCCACAAGCTGGCTCGCTGGTCGTGCATGAATACCTAAAGGATCGACTACTGTAAATTGTTGTGTTTTCATAATTTATTCTCCTCTTCTTGTAAGTCTGTTAAAACCATTACATTTGGATGTTTCGATAAAGCAGTTGCAGGTACGTCTTCTGTATAATCAGATGCCAGTAAACGCTCTAACACCTCACGCTTAGCTTCTCCCACTGCGAGTAACAAAATGCATTTTGCCCGCATAATCGATTGAATACCCATCGTGTATGCCTGTGTTGGCACTTCGTCAATGGATGAAAAGAAACGCGCGTTAGCTTGACGAGTAGATTCTTCGAGTGTTACAAGATGTGTTAAAGAAGCAAATGACGTACCAGGCTCATTGAAGCCGATATGACCATTTTGACCGATACCAAGCAGTTGGAAATCTAAGGGATATTGTTGCAGTAATCCTTCATAGCGAGCTGTTTCCACTAAAGGATCTACTGCTAATCCATCTGGTAAATACGATGCTAAAAATGGTTTTTGGTTAAATAAATGTTTGTTCATATAATAGGCGTAGCTTTGCTGATGAGTTGCCTCAAGCCCAACATACTCATCCAAATTAAAGCTAATACAATGTGAAAAATCAATATCTGTTTTACAGATTTTAGCATATAGTGGTTCCATTGTTCCACCAGTAGCTAACCCGAACGTTGTGGCGCCATTATTTTTGGCTTCAACGATGGTCGCTACTGCATGTGAATATAAATCATCCATTGAGGAAAATCTTTTTACTTTCACCACATATCCTCCTTTGTATCCTAGAAATGAATACGCTGACCATACTGATCAATGAGCGCATCGTTATTATTTTCCCCTAAATTACTGCTACCAAACACTGGTACACTAGCGCCCTGTGCATGCATAAGCTCAATGATTTGAGCGAATAAAGCATTTAGTAAAGTCGCACCTAACACCGTTGATACAGGAGCATATTGCAATTGGTCAACGGTTAACACACCATCACCTAATGGCACATGCGTATTCAAAACTTCATCTACTACTTGCTCTAAACGCTTGCCTGACGGATGGCGCGACGGCTGGTGCTGATATTCCAGTGATTGGAGTGAAATAGTCAAAGCGCCCGCTTCCTTTGCATAGGTAGCCATATCAATGGGCACTGGATTATTGGCAGAGGTTGAAATGATGATACAAACATCTTGCTCATCAAATTGCAGCTGATCCTTATAGGTGGCTAAAAAAGCCTGTTTTTTTTCATTTTGTGAGGATTGCCGTGCACCCTGATGTAGCATTAACGATTCTATGTGTATCGGTTTGACAGGCACTAAGCCACCTGCTCTATAGTAACATTCCTGTGCTAATAGCATGGAATGACCAGAGCCAAAGAGCTGGATAATGCCTCCCTTTGTGAGACGTTTAACAATTTGCTTGGCAATATGCATAAGTTGGTTGCTTTCCTGCTGTGCCACCATTGTTAAATATCGATTTACTAGTTGAAAATAGGTATTCATGTTCTATCACCTTTTCATTTCCATCGTTTCATGCAAGATGTTTGTATACCTGCTGCATATTAGTAACTATTGTCCACTTGAATTTGCATCATATAAGACCTTGCCCGCCTTAATCGTTTGGTGGAGCTTTAAATGTTCATCTAAAATCACTGCATCCGCATCAAAGCCTTGTATAAGCTGACCCTTATTACCTAGCTTCAATTGCTCAGCAGCATTAAAGCTGGACATTTTGACAAGCTCCTCCAGCGTACAATTCGTAATGTGATGCATATTCCGTACAGCCTGATCCATTTTTAAAATACTGCCTGCTAACGATCCATTTGACAAATGGGCACCTGCTTCTGTCACATGGACTGTTTGACCGCCTAAATCATATGCTCCGTAGGGCATTCCCTTTGCGCGCATGGCATCTGTAATTAAAATAAGCCCGTCCGCTCCCTTTAAGCGATAGGCCATTTCCACCGCTCCTTCATGCATATGGATAAAATCAACAATCAGTTCTGCCTTAATCGCATCTAGCAGCAGGACACCGCCAACTACACCTGGATCTCGATGGTGGAATGGACGCATTTGGTTGTATAAGTGTGTCCCCTGTGTGGCACCTAATTGAGCCGCTTGTTGCATTTGCTCAAAGGTAGCATCCGAATGACCAATTGAAACAATGACACCGCTAGCAGAAATACTTTGCACAGCTGCCATGCCATTCGGCTCTTCTGGTGCTAGCGTAATTTGCTTGATTTTATGGCCACTTAGTTGCTGCCATTTTGTCCATATATCTAAATCTAGCTCGACAATATATTCAAGAGGCTGTGCCCCTGCTCGCTGCTTTGAAACAAATGGCCCTTCGATATGAATACCCAGTACCTCTGCTTCATCTGGCTGTGGCTGGAACTGTGCTACATTTTCAATAGCTCGTTCAATGTTGTCATAGCTTTGTGTCATCGTTGTAGCTAAAAAGCTTGTCGTTCCTTCTTTTAAAAGGGATTGAGCCATCGTATGAAGCCCTTCATCAGAAGCATCCATCGTATCCATTTGAGCGGATCCATGAATGTGCATATCAATAAATCCTGGCAATAAAAATTTCCCTGAACCATCAAGCTGTTCTACATCGTGGATATCAAGCTGAGGAGCAATTTGCGCAATTTTACCATCCTTCATCCATACATCTACCTGTTCATCTCGTCCATTGCCATTCACTACTGTGATATTTCGAATGAGTAAACTCAAGAAAAACATCTCCTTCTTGAACAAGGGCTGTCGAAAAGGCATCCGTGTGCAATAGCTCATTGCCTCTGTATACCTTCGCTAACAGCCCCATTAGTTGTTACTTCTTCATTGTAATAATATTCGTTGAGCCTGCTCGTTGATAGCCAGTCTTTTCAAGTGTAATCTCTTGCCCCATTAAGCTTGTAAAGACAACTGGTGTGATGACAGAAGGTACTTGCCCTTCAATCTGTACAAGGTCTGCTTTTAATAACGCATCCCCACGCTTAACTTTTTGACCATCTGTAACGAACAGATCAAAACCATCACCATTTAGTTTGACCGTATCTAAGCCAACATGAATTAATACTTCAATGCCCGTATCAGATTTTAAGCCAATTGCATGCTTTGTGGGGAACACCATCACTACTTGACCATCAAATGGTGCATAGACTGCTCCATCTGTCGGACGTATCCCGAAACCTGGGCCCATCAAGCCTGCTGAAAATGCCTCATCAGGCACTTCTGTTAAAGGCAATAAATCACCCGTCATTGGCATTTCGAAATCACGGAATGTCATCGTGTCATTCTTCACCGTTTCTTCCATGACAGGCTGAGCTGATGGAAGTCCTACATTGGCTGGTGCTGGATTGCCTTTTTTCAAACGTTCTTTTATGGCCTCAGCTAAAAACTCCACGGATGTCCCAATGATTACTTGGACATTGGTTTTACTAATACGCATAACTCCTCTTGCACCTGTTTGCTTCAATGTTTTTTCATCGACGCTAGCAGAATCCTGTACTAATAATCGTAGGCGAGTTGTACAATAATCCACTTGCTTAATATTGTCTTTTCCACCTAATGCTTCAATTGTATAATATGCACGTAAATCGACATCATCAGCAATAGCATTTACTTCGCCATCCTCATCCTCATCGTCTTCACGTCCTGGTGTTTTTAAGTCTAATTTTTTGATTAAGAAATAGAATACCACAAAGTAAATCGCCCCAAAGCCTAAACCTAAAGGTAGTAAGAGCCATGGTTTATCTGCCAGACCAAGGTTGAGTAAGTAGTCAATTAAGCCTGCAGAGAACCCAAAGCCGTCACGGAATCCAACGAGATAGGCCACAGCCAATGAAATACCTGTTAATACAGCATGAATACCATAAAGAACTGGTGATAAGAACATAAAGGAAAATTCAATAGGCTCTGTAACACCCGTTAAAAAGGCTGTTAAAGCGATGGAAACGAACATCCCTCCAACGATTGGACGCTTTTCTTTTTTCGCTGCAAAATACATTGCTAGACAGGCTGCTGGTAAGCCAAACATCATAATTGGGAAGAAACCAGCTTGGAAATGTCCAGCTGTCGTGTCTCCTGCTAGGAAGCGGTTGATATCCCCTTTCACGATTTCGCCTGCAGCATTTGTAAATTCACCGAAATCAAACCAAATAATTGTATTGATTACATGGTGGAGACCCACTGGAATTAATAGACGGTTGAAGAAGCCATACATCCCTACACCAAGTGATCCTGCACCAATCATCCAATTACCGACAGCATCAATACCACCTTGAATTGGTCCCCAAACAATTGCTAAAATACTACCTAAAATTGCCATGGTGATGGACGTAATAATCGGTACAAAGCGCCGTCCACCGAAGAATGATAACCATTCTGGAAATTTCACATTATAATATTTGTTATATAATAAGCCTGCCGTAATACCGGCAATAATACCACCAAACACACCCATATTTAATTCTTCGTTAACAGTCCCTAAAACGGCGACTAAAACAAGATGCGCAATCGCACCTGCTAGAGCTGCGCCACCACTGCTATCATGTGCAAACCCCATCGCAATACCGATAGCAAAAATAATTGGTAAATTCCCTAGTATAGCATTACCAGAAGCGGCCATAATACTAGCAATGTACTGGATGGCTTCATTCGGTACGGCCCCAAGCATATCCGCTGAACCTAAACGCAATAGTAATGCTGCTGCTGGTAATGTTGCGATTGGAAACATGAGCGACTTACCGATTTTTTGTAAGAAAGCAAACATTCATTATCCCCCTTTGGTATAGTTGTCTAGACCACTTTAGTAAAAAAAAAGCGTTTTCACTAAGTTGCTATTATTATAGGCGCAATTCAAAAAAAAATAAATACTTTTTTAATATTTCGTGATGTTAAACAAAAAAACCGCACCCTAATCCAAAATTAGGGCACAGTTCTTCTTTAGTTTATGCCGTGACATCACGTTTCATAAAGGTTGAATAACTAATGACAAGGAAAACTACTGCGTATATAGCAAGTACTGTTAATGAGAAGGGCAACGTCACATCAGCAATCATGGAGCCACCACCATGCTCATACTGTGTTAAATCAGAATGTGTGAGCCAAATATATTTGACGATGTCGTATCGGCTTAAGAACATAACTATCATGCCGCCTGTAAAAGAAAGGAACATCGTTAAACCGATTGCTAATGAGCTTGAACGGAATACTGAGCCAATCAAAAAGGCAAATAATGTAGACATCACAAAATCGCCACCAGATAATAGGTAATGATAGGCTAAATCGCTCCATACAGCCTTTTCAACGACCTGTCCATTGACCATTTCTAATTCCACACCTGTTCCCATGCCGAACAAGACTAAGCCGATAAGGGCACTTACCACAACATTGACCACATACAATAACAAACCAAAAAGGAATGTTGTCAGTAA
The DNA here is from genome assembly GCF_039614735.1 of Lysinibacillus sp. BS3. NCBI lineage: Bacteria > Bacillati > Bacillota > Bacilli > Caryophanales > Bacillaceae > Lysinibacillus > Lysinibacillus sp. BS3. Next base: position 886,132 of record NZ_CP154860.1, read on the forward strand.
TTTAGACGTTAACACTTTGGCACGGGACATTGGGCGCGTTAAGAGCATTTTAATCGTCCCTGTTGAAAATTCGCTCGATACAATACTAGCTGCGGTAATGACTGTAAATAAAGTAACAAGCGTAAGCATACCGCTTGTAAAGGACATAAAGCTTGCAAGACTACTATCTTTTTGACTTGGTGCATCATTCGCTAAACGATATTCAGAAATAGCCATCTGCTCTTGAAAGTATGCCTTATCTTCCTCCGTTAAATCTTCACCTGCTAGCGTCTCTTTATAAGATTGAATGGCATCCTGCTCTATGTCCTGCCAAGAGCCTTCCGTCGGGGATTTTACTTCATAATATTTGGTGATTCCAGCAGGAACAAGAATGACAAGAATCAGCATGGCCACCATTGCCCATGTTCCTTTTTTATGCCATAATTTCATCCACTCATTTTGAATTAGCTTCAGCAATTTGTCCGCCTCCAGTCATTTCTAAGAATTGATCCTCTAATGTTTTTTGATGTGGCTGTACAGCAAATAATTGAATACCCGCTTGGACTAGTTGTGTAGTCATAGCTGGGACATCCTCTTTCTTCATTTCCACCACATAGCCTTGATTCTCTGCTACAAAGTTAAAGTCACACTGTTCCAGATAAGCAGACACCTGCTCTTTTGGCTGTGCCTCCACATAATAAAATGATGAGCTTTCATTGTGAATATCGCGCAGATCAATTAGCTGCCCATTTTGAATCACGGCCACTCGATCACACATCAATTCAATTTCTGATAATAAGTGACTTGAGACAAAGACGGATACGCCCTCTTCTGAAGCAATCTTACGTAGGTACATACGAAACTCACGAATACCAGCAGGGTCTAAGCCATTCGTCGGCTCATCTAAAATCAAAAATTTCGGTCTGTGCAATAACGCCTGGGCTAATCCTAGTCGTTGTCTCATACCAAGTGAATACGTAGAGACCTTTTCATGTATACGATTTTCGAGCCCAACCTGTTGAATGACCTCCTGAATTCGTTCCTTTGTTACATTTTTATGCATACGTGCAAAATGTAGTAAATTTTTATAGCCTGACATAAATTTATACATTTCTGGATTTTCAACAATCACACCAACCTTACTAATGGCTTCCTCGTAATGCTCCTTCAGTGAAAGCCCGTCGATGATGACATTGCCCTCTGTTGGATGCATAAGCCCTGTCATCATTCGGATTGTTGTTGTTTTCCCCGCTCCATTCGGTCCTAAAAATCCTGTAATTTGGCCTGGATATAAATCAATGTTTAACTGTTGAATTAATTGCTTTCCTCGAATAGTTTTCGATAAATTTTGCAATTGTACAATCGGTTCTGTCATATTTTTCACCCTTTCTAATCTATTTCGCCTGAGCATTATGCAGTCTGGCACGACAACATTGCTTTATTGACGATTCCTTCTTCACCTTTAGCTGTCAATATTTTTTACTGAAGGACGATAAAACCCTTTCATCCACTCAACTGCATCCTTATTAGCCACATCGCGTAATGTTTCCACATTCTCGTAGGCCATGATTGATCCTGCCTGCAATAAAATAATTTGATCTAAAATAGGCTCTACCTCATATAATTCATGTGTGGATAGCAAAATCGTTTGATTTTCGATGTCCGTAAATTGAATTAAGCCTTTAATCAGCTGCTCTCTCACAATTGGGTCTAGCCCAGCAAATGGTTCGTCCATGACATAATAAGGAACCTCTCGTCCAAGGGTGGCAGCCATTTTCATGCGACCACGATTACCCTTTGATAATTGGCGTAGCTTTGTGCGCGTATCTACCTGTAAAAATTGTGCGACGATACAGGCTTTATCATAGGAAAAATCTTCAAATTGCGAAGCATAATGCTGGAAAAGCTGTTCACCCGTGTAGTACTCAAAAAATAAATCTGTATCTGGTAAATAAGCAATTTTGTCAGCACTTCTACGTGTGACTGGCTTACCCTCTAGTGTGATCTCACCAGCAGTGGGTCTCAGTAAACCAGCCAAAACTTTCATAAGCGTAGATTTACCACTACCATTTTCCCCAACTAGTCCAATGATTTGTCCAATCGGAAAGGAGAAGGATAGATCCTGTAAAACTGGCTTTTTCTTATATTGAAAAGATACATTTGATAGCTGTAACATCCCTTCACCTCACGCTTTATTTTTCAAAACCACAAGCATCTCTTCCTTCGAAAAGCCTAATGCCTCAATCGATGTTAAAAAATTTTCAGCCAGCTGATTTTTCATCTCTTCACGCAATAACTCAATGCGCTCCTCATTGCTCGTAATAAATGTACCCTGTCCTCGTTTGGTTTCCGTTATATTCATTGCCTCTAACTCCTTGTATACACGTTGCACCGTATTGACATTGACACCTGTTTCTACTGCATATTCTCGAACAGAGGGAAGTCGATCACCTAGCTCCAACTTCCCCTTCAAAATGTCTCCACAAATTCGATCGACAAGCTGGCTATAAATGGGTTTGTCACGCGAAAAATCCATCGTCATCGTAAAACCACCCTTTCAAGCCACTTCGATGCTGCTAAAAACAGCAGAAGTAGTAATAACGTAATGGCTATTTCCTCAACGACATATATCGAGCCAAGCATCCATTCCATCGTCATTTCTTTCGCTTTTGGTAGATAGTGTTCGATGTTTTGAAGCGAAACTTCCCCATGGAGGAAGATCGTTCGATACAGCTGACTCTCCGTTACCCGCGCCCAACCAGCTGTGGTTACATAAAACACAATCATTGTCAGCACAATTGAAAAACGACCTATTATGCGCTTCAATTGCAAATAAAAAGCTAAAAAGAATAAAAGAACGATAAATAGCATTAATTGTAAAATCGCCAATATAATAACAATTATTACCAAAACTAGTAAAATTTTTCCAGCGCTCGCGATCAGCTCATCCTTAATATTGAAAATGGCTATACTCGTAAAAAGGATAGTGAAGAGGACATATCCTACTAATGAGCAAACCAATTTTGCTCCGATAAGCTTTGTGATAGAGCTTGTTGAATGGAGCCAGCTCTCCTTTGCTTTAATGTCAAATCGCATCGATGCCAAAAATTGTATAACAGAATAAAATCCGCCTAGAAAAAGGACGAGCATCGTAAATACAAACTCTAGCTGATTTTCCTGTGCAAAGAGATCAACAAACTGATGTAAGATATAGGGAACTATCCAAGATAGCATAAGTCCCATAAATATCCCTACTAGAAACCATGAGCGATAAAGTACCCATTCTTTTTTTAAAAGTCCTGAAAAGCTTTTCAATCACAACACCTCGTGTCATAGTGTACTAGTTACATATTACACTATGACTTTTTTGTTAGCAAGTGGCAAATACAAGAAAAAGGAAATTTTGTTTACTCAACAATTACGCTTATGCTCAAAGAAGGTATTCACCTATTAAACACAGAATATATGGATAGCACTCTAACACTAAGCGTAAGGTGGTACTTGAATGGATAAAAGAGTTGTCTTTGATTTTGAAATTGAATTTACCAATGGTGGTGGTATACAAGGGCAGGATTTTCGCCTTGATATTGAAGGAAATGACATATCGGACGAAGAGCTAGCTAAGTATATTGTGGAAGATATGAGGTTGCTCATGGTTGGCAAGGTAACGATCCTAAACAAAAAAATTATTAATGAAAAACATAAACGAAAACCTCTTGATGAGCAAGAAAGGATATGAAGCTCGTTGAAAGCGATACTATTTGATTTAGATGATACCTTACTTAATCGAGATCATGCTGTCGATAACCTGTTTTATATTATTTTGGAAAAATACTATGGTGCTGTTCAGGGTATGCTCAAAAAGGACATGTTGGAAAAATTTAAGGAATACGATAAAAGAGACTATGGGATTGCCGATAAAACCAATGTTTTATCATCGTTTTTTGATGCGTTTCCATCAACTTTTCAATTGCCTCGCCATGACATGCAAGATTTTTGGGATCAGCAGTTTCCATATTGCTTTTCTATCGATCAACATATGTTGAAGGTTCTCCAAACGATTAAGAAGCAAGTACAAGTTGGCATTATCACAAACGGCTCTACACAGCGACAAAAGGCTAAAATCACACATACAGGTTTAGCTAGCTATTTTGATGTTATCCTTATTTCGGAGGAAGTAGGCTTAACTAAGCCTGACAAACGCATATTTGAATTAGCTCTACATCAGCTCCAAGTTCAGCCAAATGAAGCCTTATTCGTTGGGGATGACTTAGCAAAAGATATTGCTGGTTGTCAGCAAGCAAGGATGAAGGGCATATGGTACAATCCTCCTCGGCTCACGAATCCTACTGACATTAAACCTGATGCAGTGATTCATTCATTTGAGCAATTAATAAAAGGAAGAGCCCTGTTTAACTAGGACTCTTCCTTTGACTGTTACACCATTTTCCCTACTACTTTTACCTTCAATCTTGTTGCATTTTCTGGATGATACGCGAGAGGTGTTTCTTCTACTTCCACTAGCTCAATGGTACCCTCAAGAGCACCTGCTAATACGGCTTGTTTCACAGCCTTGTTTTGTGCATCCTTCAAGGATTCCTCACGCGGTTCTTTGGAATAAATATAAATTTGCTCATATTGACCACTAATTTGTGCAATCGAGGCTCCGATGGCATTCGCAACACCACCGTATTCAGATTTTACAATTGTGGAAACACCCCGAATCTTTTCTGGCACAATGATACCACCACCCCCTACTAAGACTAGTGACACATCCTCTGAGGAAGTTTTCATCTTATCAATCGCCTGTTCTAGTAACGAAGAAATTTCTTCTTGAACGGCTTTGGCAAAGGCTTCATCAATATGTGCCACTAACGTGGAATCACCTACATCTGCTAAGCCTAAACGGACAGCGATATCTGTTGTCGTTAAGGTCGAGCCACCGAAAACAAGGGCCTCCTCACTGATTTTATAGCCTACACTATCCGGCCCGACTGTAATTATGTTGCCGTTCACACGAACAATACTTCCCCCGCCAAGTCCGACTGAAATAATATCTGGCATCCTAAAGTTTGTCCGAATGTCTCCCACTTCAACTGCGACCGAGGATTCTCGCGGGAAACCATCCTGTAATACACCGATATCTGAAGTGGTACCCCCAACATCCAATACCATTGTGTTTTGAATTTGGGATAAATACGATGCTCCACGGATACTATTTGTTGGTCCACAGGCAATTGTTAAAATTGGGAATTGCTTGGCGTAGTCGATAGACATTAATGTACCGTCATTCTGGCATAGATACACCTCTACATCAAAAATGCCTTCCGCTTGTAACGCCTGTACAAAGCCCTGTGTTGTTGTCTCAATCACCTTACATAATGCAGCATTTAGAATCGTAGCATTTTCACGTTCTATTAACCCGACTGAACCTATTAATGAGGAGCAGGAAATTGGGAATTCCTCGCCATAGACTTCTTGAATCCATTCACGAACCTGCAATTCTTGATCATTTTTAATAGAGGAAAAGACACCAACAATCGCAATGGATTCTACTTGACCACGCCATTCCTCTAGTAGTTTTGTAATTTCCTGTTGATCAAGCGCACTCAATAATTGGCCGTCATATTCATAACCACCATGGGCAATGGCATAATTACCAGATAATTTATCAATCATATCCGCTGGCCAAGCTGTATAAGGGAGTACGGAAGCCGTCGCTGGATAACCTAGTCGAATGACACCAACCTTTGCTAGCTTTTTACGTTCAACAATGGCATTGGTGCATTGTGTTGTCCCTAACATCGCATGAGTAATTTTTGTTTTGTCAATATTTGCACCCTCTAGTAATTGTTGCAGTGACTTTTCAATCCCTGTTTTAATATCTAAGCTTGTTGGTGATTTCACACTGTAAATAAGCTGGCTATTATGGTCTAAAAGGATGGCATCTGTGTTTGTTCCACCTACATCGATTCCAATTTTATACATGCTCTGCTACCTCCTTTTTCACCAATTCCTCAATTGGCGTATACTCATATTCATAGCCAAAGTATTTGGGTCCAGCTGTTTCAATACCTTTTGCTGTACGCCATTTTTCATGTGCTGGTAAGCCAATCACACGCACACGTTTACCATATTTTAAGCTCTCTGTTGTAACAGGCAATAAAGTTTCATAATCCACCAAACAAATTAAGTCTGGTGTCATCGCTATAACCTGCCCGTTTTTCTCAGCTAATAAGTTTTCATTTTGGAAATGAACCTTCATTTGATCATTTTTATAAGATTCAATACCTTCAAGATTCATTTTACCTAGGTTAAAGCCACCCTTCGTTTCACGAATAACATCCACTATTTTTCCTTGGAAAAGCTCATATCCTTCCGCAAGCTTTAAAAGGCTTTGTAGCTTATCGTTCACCTCTTGATCTTTTGAGGCAATAATTTCACCGATTTTTTCAGAAAGCGTCACTATATGATGAACACCGCTTTGTTTAATTTGTGCACCCGTTGTTGGGTAGAGGCTCACTAAAGAACTAGCGCCCATTTCTACTGTTGCTGTTCGGGCGATACGCTCGGTCCATTTATTATCAATCGTTTCAAAAATACCAATATTCCCTTTTTCATCAGTGATGGCCATTGGCGTTGCCGAAATCCCATCTAAGTGGAATGTCACCATTTGTAATTCCGGAAATGCACGCCCCATGCCATCACAATCAATCAATGGTAAGCCAAGCTGTGCTGCTACTACAATAGGAATCATCGAATTGACCCCACCTGCTTCCATTGGATAGGTGCCTGCAATTTTTTCTTTTCCTAAATATTGGGCAAGCTTTTGGAAAACCTTAACAAACTCATCGCCACGTGGGAATTTTTCTACTAAAACTGATGGTGCCCCCATCATTGCAGCTGGAATGAAAAAATCATCATCCGCAATTTCATCCACTGAATACAACTTTACAGGGCCATTTTTTTCGATAGCAGAAAGCGCCATTAATTTTCCAATATAGGGATCTCCTCCCCCACCTGTTCCTAAAAATGCTGCCCCTATGGCAATATGTTCAATAGCTGCCTGATCTAAATATCTCATCTATGTTCCTCCAATATGACCGTTTTTTGTACAGATACACGATACCCAACATAATAAATCACGAATGAAATAATGATGCCAATCATCGGTTGGTTTGGTAGCGCTGGCAATGCAGGGAATAAGGAAAATACCACTGGCATACAGGCAATTACAGCACCTACTAGCCAAGAAAATACACCTAATCGATTGACCCCTTCAACTTCCTGCCAGTTATCTGTTTTGCCTTTATGAATGACCCAGTAGGAAGCAATCATCACCCCTGCAACAGGCGGAATCATCGCCGATAAAATTGACATGATAGGTGTAAAATAATTTAAAATCCCTACAACGGCTAAGATTGTGCCAATTGTACCCGCCACACCTATGGCTAATCGTTCTTTGTTTTTAGCAACATCAAATACATTAATTAAGGCAATTCCACCTGAAATTGCATTGACCAAATTGGTTTTCCATGTTGCTAAAATCAGACCCACTCCACCAATAAAGGGTGTTGCGATATGCAGAAAGACTGCTGTAATATCACTTGTTTGATAGGCAATCGTTAAGACAGCTCCCACAGCAATCATTAGCACCCCTGCAGGAATAATCCCTAATGTAGCGGCTTTGAAAACGTCTGAACGATTTTTTGAAAATTGCGAATAATCACCCGCGATAACAGCCCCTAATGCAAAGGACCCAATCGTTACAGCTAAACCATCCATAAAGCTCATATTGCCCTGTGGCTGATAATCCCGAACGAGCTGTAGTTGCTCACCAGTTAATATTTGACCTAAACCATACAGACAAATGATGACGAGCAATGGTACGGCGATATAGCTTAAAATACGCAACACCTTCATCCCATAAAGTGCGGATACGACCATGACCATACCACTAATGAATGAAGCGATTGGAATAGGTATATTCAAATGATAGATTGCTAATAAATTTGCTAAGGCTACGCCACACACATTGGCCTGAATGCCAAACCACCCTAAGCAAGCAATAGCTAAGATAATGGATAATATTGTACGAGAGCCCTTTTTTCCAAACACTTGTCCTGCTATATGGACAGTGGGCTTTCCTAAATCACTGCTTTGCATGCCTTGCAAAATCATGATGATCACGACAATAGCATAGCCTACAAAAGCAACAGCCAGTGCCTTTGATAAACTCATATTGGTAATCAGTGCGTTACCGACTAATAAACTGGGAATACAAATCATGGCACCAGCCCAAATAATGCCTAAGCTATACCAAGATTGACCTTTATTTTCATTTTGCATGTGACTCCCTCCTTATTTGGTGATGGATTAATGTTTTTAATTATAGAAGATAGGTAAGAGTTGAGTCTTTTGCGCAAATGAAAAAAATAATCTGAAATTTTGTTCAAAATGACAAAATTTCAGATTATTCTAATCATTAATCAATCGATATAGCATGCAAGCCATGTAGGCATCATAAAATTCCGAATATACGGTAACATCTGTGCCAATCAGCTCACTAATTTTTTTGATGCGGTATTTCACCGTGTTTTTATGGATATAGAGGAGCTCTGCACAGCGCTCCACACTAGCATTTGCATCTAATAAAAAGGTTATCAAAGTCTGCAAGGAATCATGGTCACGTATAATGGGTTCAATTACAGACAAATATTCTTCAATCATTTCCTCGCCCTGCTTACTGACATCAATTGCCCTTTTCATGGAGCGCACTTCCGCTGCAGTAAACAATTTTCGCATCGGATAAATCGTATGGGCTTTGTCCCCCACCTGATTGACCAATTGATACATTTGACGAACAGACTTTGTATTTCTCATTTTAGGTGCATAAACAATTTCTGCGATTTGGGCATCATACTGAGTAGTTTCACTATATTCAATGGCAATCTCAAACTCATGATACTTATAAAAGCAATTGCCTACCAGTACAATCATACAATGGTCAATGCATTGGATGACTCTTGTTTGATAATATTTGGACAGTTGCTCTTCTAATTCATCGCGAATTCTTTTTTCGTCTGCTAAATCATGCATGTAGACAAGCCACATCATTTGAATGGCGGAAACATCAATATGAAGAAGATTGGCTAATCTTCTCATTTTCTCCCCTTCGTCATTGATAATAGCTTTAACTAAGGCATATTCACTAACCTCATCATGCTTGTCTCCCCATAAATTTATGGCTACTTGCACAACCTCACTTACTTTTTCAATTGTCTTAGCAGGTAATTTTGTATTTTCTTTAATCAGAAATAAAAATAGCGGCTCGCCATTTTTTTGATGTACTCTTTTATAGTCTACGACACAGGCGACATCACTTCTTAGCAGCTCGAGCTTGCCTGCTTCCCTCTGAAAATTGGATTGGGAGCATTCTTCAATGACATTCGCTACATCTAATGATGAATTTCGTGGCCACATCACTTGGTTCACAATGTCAAAATGACTATTGGTGAGCACAATATTCGCCTTTAAACGATCTGAAAGCATTTTCAGTGTAATTTCAACACTTCTTAAATGCTCAGGTAGTAACGATACCTTTTCTAATGTCTCTTTGACAAAATGATCATTAACGCCTTGATTACTAACAATCGCTTCCATAACCTCATAGATAACCTCGTTATAGCGCAGTGAATAATCATTTCGCGGCATACAAATGATAATAAAGCCTTGTGCCTCCGCTAACGCAAGCACTTCTTCTGGAATATCAGGCAATACAATGCCGACATAATATAAAATAAGCCCCAGCTCTCCTAAATCATGTAAATGCTGTATCGTTTCACATTGCTGCTCCACACTATCTCGAATGGAGTAAAAGGAGCTAATGACAAGCTCCTCTGCATACCATTCCTCCTGTACACGGTTAATAATTTTCGAATAAAAATCAACATTCGATACCTCTAATACAGATAGAGATGATACGGTACGGTGCAGATTATCTTGCCCTGTTAACACCTCTGCCCCTCGAAAAGATGGCAATTGTAATAATTCATTGACCGTTACCCCATGTTCCACCACCACTTTTCTTTACAACTCTTTTGAAGAAGAATACCATATCCCCTACTATCTTTCAAAATACAGTTTGCTCTCTATTTTAACTGGTAGCTTGTTAGTGTTAAAATAGTAACTAAATGGATAAGATCAGAGAGGAAAATGAGGATGTCTAATCAGACAAAAACCATTGGTACAAAAATCCGACACAGTCTACAGGCAGATTGTCAAAGCTGTTTTGGCTTGTGCTGTACCGCTTTAAATATTGTGGCTTCTAGTGATTTTGCAATCAATAAACCCGCAGGTACGCCATGTCCTAATTTGCAGGATAACTATAGCTGTCACATACATAGTCAGCTACGAGAAACAGGTTTTAAGGGCTGTACCGTTTTTGATTGCCTAGGCGCAGGTCAACAGGTTTCACAGGTGACATTTCATGGACAGGATTGGCGACAATCTCGTGAGCATGCTGACAAGATGTTTCGTGTTTTTCCTATTATGGAACAGCTTTACGAAATGATTGCATATGTGGCGGAGGCTTTGTCCTATCAGGTGGATAATATGCTTTATGAACAGCTAATTGCTCAATTGAAGCACCTACAGCAGACAATAGCTCAGGATGCAGATTCCTTATTAGCATTGGATATGGTAGCTATTCGTATGCCGATCAATGCACTATTGCTCCAAACTAGCGAACAAATTCGCCAGCACAGTGTGAAGGGAAAGGCTTCTAGAAACTTGAATCAGCGTGGGGCTAATTGGATGGGCAAAAATTTAAAAGGCAAGGATTTACGAGCGACTGATCTAAGGGGGAGTTATTTAATAGCAGCTAATCTTCAAGATGCGAATTTACAGGGAGTAGATTTCATCGGGGCTGATTTGCGAGATACCAATTTACGCGGTGCTGATCTTTCAACAAGTCTGTTTTTAACCCAAATGCAAATCAACGCCGCACAGGGGGATCGTTCGACTAAATTACCTTCATATATAAAACGACCTGCTCATTGGCAATAAAAAAAGGTAGATGGCGTTTTACGCTCATCTACCCTTTTTCATTAGGCTTGTTTCTTTTTATAAAGCACAGTAGCCGTCACTAACACAAGTAAAATAGACTGTCCTATGATTGTTTCCACCGTTGGATAGAAGCCAATCAAGCTAATAACAGGTAAGCCATCAACAATCGTTGTGGACAGATTATCTGTCAGCTGCAAAGTATGCAGACTGACACCAATAATTTTAAAGGCTAGCACATAAATTAAAATAGTTGCTACTGCAAAAAATTTGTGAATTGGAATTTTGCCACTTGCTTTAAATAACACAACTGCAAGTACAGCAAGAATGAGCAGTGCCACCACAATTCCAAGTATAAACTGCGACGTTTCCATTTTAGGTGCAATCCCCGCATAAAAGACTAGTGTTTCTGCACCTTCACGGAAGACCGATAAAAAGCTAATCATAGCCATCGCAAAAATAGAGCCACTCGAAATGGCATTACCCATTTGTTTGGAAATATAGCGATTCCAACTGACCACGCTTGATTTACTATGCAGCCAAATACCCACACCGATCATCATCGCTGCAGCAATTAACCCTACATAGCCTTCCATTAACTCGCGATTCGTATCAATCGTTGCCGAATTTAAAATCGTCGACATAAGGATGGCAGCTACGGCGGATAATAGAACGCCGACAAACGCTCCGACATAAATCCATTTGCGCATCTTGTTTTGTCCTGATTTATTAAGGAATGACACTAAGGCTAAAATAATCAGTAATGCCTCTAGTCCTTCGCGTAATAAAATTAACGCAGCGTCCCAAATGGTGTAATCGGTATCCCCTTGAATTAGCTCAATTTCAGTACGGAATGTATTTAATTGTTTGGTAATAGCTTGCTGATCGACGTTGGATTTTAATAAATCACTCGCGATAATCGGCATATCACTTTCAATTTTCGTGTAAAGACTACCATTACGTGTGGAGATTTCAATTTCTACGCTTGGCCAAATGGTAATAAACTCACGTATTTTATTTGAAGCTGCCTGGTAATCACCAGCGTTGACAAAATCATTGGCCTCATCTATATAGGCAATTAATGTCGCTAATGAATACTCTCCCTTTACCACTTCGGCTGTTTCTTTACCAGCTACAAAATCCTCAATCGTTTGCTTTAAAGCAGCAAATTGAGATTGCATAAGCGCTACATTAGGCTCCTCAGCAGAAATAGAGATACGAAGAAATGCCATTTGTGTTTCGATTTGCCCGTACATTGCGATACTTTGTTCACGCACAGGTCGCTCATTTTTATTCCATTTACTATTAAAATCTTTGTAGGCTTCATCAATGGCCTGAATATCACCACTTGCTAAAGCTTTTTCAAAGTCTGCCATTATCGGCTTAAATTTTTGTCCAAACTCTGCTCGCTGTGCCGCTTCATCCACTGGATTTTCAAGCTTTTCTAATGCACGCAATGCATTGGATAGTGCGGATAGCTCCTCTAAACGTTCATCCTTGGACGTTGCCTCAGTAGCCTGTGCAAGGATTTCATCAACCTTTGCTTTTGCCTCTTTCTGCTCTGAAGATACTTTAGCCCAATCAACAGCAAATTGTTCAAGTGCCTGCTTGGCCTCCGCCTCTTTATCCTTCTTTGTATTCATCAGTGCATCACTAATCGCAATATAGAGATGACTATAGGACTGCGCAGCTTGCACAGGTAAAGCTAAAGTCAGCATAAGGGCAAACACGATACTATAGCGCGTTAAAAAGTGCTTCACCTAAATAACTCCCCTTTTGTACACCAGGGAAGCAAGCAAACACGGCACTGCCTCGATGGGTAATGTACTCATTCATTTTATCCATACGCCCTAAGCTATTTTGGATGGTTGTAAATTGGGCTGGGTCTTTTTGAAAAGAAATAAAGATTAGCCCCGCATCATGGGTCCCTGTATTCGACATCACGCCTGACGCATAAGAATAAGAGCGTCGCAAAATACGCGCACCTGATTTCCGCGCCAAATGGACATGTGATGTATCAGGCATTATATAATTGCCCTTATCATCCTTTGCCTCTACATCAAAATCATCGAATTCCTTTGTTTTGCCAAAAGGTGCCCCACTGTCGCGGTAACGGCCAAATGTTGCCTCTTGATCTTTCAATGATGTACGATCCCAAGTTTCAAGATGCATTTGAACTTTACGTGCAATTAAATAAGAGCCACCCTTTAACCAACCTTTATCCACCCACACGACCTCATTTAAGTCTTTTTCATCCGTAATGGCTGGATTTACAGTACCGTCCTTAAAGGCGAAGAGGTTTCGTGGTGTCCCTCCACTAGCTGGAAACGAGTTAAAGCCCGCCTGTGACCATTTTATTTCTACTTTACCTGAAGCAGCTCGTACTAGATTACGAACAGCATGGAAGGCCACCTGCGGATCATCTGCACAAGCCTGAATACACAAATCACCACCTGTGTATTCTTTCTGTAGCTGATCTTTAGGGAAATGTGGTAAATCCTTTAGCTCCGCTGGTTTTAAATGCTGGATGCCCAGTTTATCAAATAATGAAGGCCCGACACCAATGGTAATGGATAGATTAGATGCATCTAAGCCCTCTGCCTCTCCAGTATCGCCAGTTGGCACTCTTGTATTTGTCGATACATCGACCATGACTTCACCATTCATTAAACGCACAACAAGGGGTGTCCATTGCTGGAACAACGCTTGTAGTTCCTTCTTTGATGTCACTAATACATCTAAAGAAGCAAAATAAATATTCGTCTGTACAGGTGTCACAATACCTGACTGATGCTTGCCATAGAAATTGACCTTATTGCTAGCCGTCGTGCTATCTGCTACTGGCTCAAAGACATCATAGCCCATTGCTTTCATGACACCACCCAAGCCAGAGGCACCGATGGCAACACCTGCCACACCGATACCTGTTAGCTTTAACATATCACGTCTAGAAATTTTTTTATTTATAAATTTTTCCTCGTTTGACGTTGTCATTGTTTATGTTCACTCCAAAATGATACCCATTTGACTTAATGGTTCTCCAAGCTGATTCACCGCTGCTGCCAGTGCTTTTGTGTTTTCCTCCGTTAATTCTTCGTAAGATATATAGCCACCATCAGCCGTTGTATGCTGTGCTAATAAATCGTCTACTGCTTTGAATTTTTCATCAAGTGTTGCCACTAATGTAGAATCTTTTGCTTCTAATTTTGAGCGTAAAATCTCAAAGATTTTTTCTGCGCCTTCAATATTCGCTTTAAAATCATAAAGGTCTGTATGAGAGTAAATTTCTTCCTCACCTGTAATTTTAGATGTTGATACTTCATTTAATAAATCTACTGCACCTGTAATCATTAAGTCAGGTGTCACTTCCACTGTTTGCACAAGTGCATGCAATTCCTTCGCATCTGCAAGAAGCTGATCTGCTACAGCCTCATAACCTTTTGTTGTATTTTCTTCCCAAAGCGCATACTCAAGCTTATGGTAGCCTGACCATTCTTCCTCACCCTTACCTTCTTCTTGAATATCTGCTAAACGTCCATCGATGCGAGGGTCAAGATCACCGAAGCTTTCCGCAATTGGCTCAGAGCGTTCAAAATACATACGTGCTGGCGCATACGCTGCCTTTGCCCCTTCAATATCGCCTGCTTTGAATAGGTTCACAAATTTCTCTGTATCTAGTAAAAATTGATCCATTTGCTCTAACGCAAATTGTTGATAGGCTGATAATTCAGAAGATAAATCCACCTCTTTTGTACCTTGCTCCGCCTGTTCTGTTGCTGGCTTATCTTCTTTTTTTACTTCTTCTGTATTGCCACAGCCAGCCATTAAAATGCCTCCTGCTACTAATACCGACAAAAATGATTTGTTTTTCATACTTCGTACCTACTTCCGAATTTGTTTTATATTGTGATGATAATGATTATCATCATCTATTGCAACAACTATTTTTGTAAATAGAAAAAAACGTCATTTTTCAGTTATTCTTTACAAACAACTAGAAAAAAGACGTTTTTTCTACAATATAATGATTCTAATCTACAAAATTTTTGCTTGTTTCAAATTTTCATGTTTTCCATGTAAAAGGTAATAAAGCACAATCGACACTAAAATAACAAAGACCATCGAGAAGAAAATCGAGCTGTAGCCCATAGATGGTACAAATAAGCCTAAGAAATAAGGCCCGACACCTAAGCCTAAATCATAAAAAATAAAATACGTAGATGTCGCAAGTCCTAAACGCTCATTTGGTGTTACTTTGATGGCAATTGCCTGTGCCACCGAGTTGAAGTTTCCATAGCCAATCCCGATACAAGCGGCAGCGATTAAAAAGGCAATCGTAGTTGTTGCTGAGCTAAAGGCATACATGCCTATTGCAAACAACACTAAGCATGGATAGATAATGATATTTGCCCCTCTTGTATCAAGCAATTTCCCTGTAAATGGACGTGTAGCCAAAATGACAATAGCATAGATAATAAAGAAGTAGCTACCTGCTGATACTAAATCTAGCTCCTTTGCATAAAACGTCATAAACGACATCACACCTGAATAAGCAAAGCCAATCACAAGTGCCACAAAGGCAATCGGTACTGCACGCATTTCAATAAAGTTCGTCACTTTAAACCCAGCCTTTACAGCTGTATCCTTTGCTTTTTTCGGTGCATCTGGCACGGTCACAATGTAATACATAAAGAAACAAATAATCGCTAACACAGAATCTACTGCAAAAATCATACGATAATCTGCAAATAGCTGTGTTAATAATATTCCAATAAATGGGCCAATGGCTGTGGCTAGAATAGCGCTTAAGCTATAATAACCAATCCCTTCTCCACGACGCTCAGCTGGTAAAATTTGTGCAATAATGGTACCTGTTGCTGTACTGGCAATCCCTAGTGCAATCCCCTGTACTAAACGATTGATCATCAGCAGTGGTAAATTGCCTGCTATAAAATAAGACATTGTTGATAACATAAATAATAATAGTCCACAAAATAATGTTTTTTTGCTACCCCAGTCTCCAATAATACGCCCTGTCCCAAGACGACCTAATAGTGTCCCGATAATAAAAATACTCGATACAAGCCCCGCTGTACTTGTAGAGGCATTAAAATGCTCCACCGCATATGCTGCTATCGTAACCATTAATAAATAAAAGATTAACGTAATGGTAAAATTAATAAGTGAGACAATTAAAAAATCTTTTGTCCATAGTTTCTTTCTGGTTGCTTCCACGTTTCTCTCTCCTATTGATTAATATTCATACAAATTCTTGCTAAAACTTGTGTCGCAATGTCAATATCTTGTTTGGGCACGCCTGCCAAAGCCTGCTCAAAAAATGGATGTAGATGCGACTTTATTTCCAGCACAAGCTCTTCCCCATGCTTTGATAGGTGTACCAGCTTTTCACGCTTATCCTTGCCCGTCATCGTTTCCACATAGCCTAGCTCCACCAGTTTATGTACAAGCTTCGTGACACTTGGCTTCTCTATAGACATGAAATTCGCGATATCTACAAATGAATGTGGACCCTTATCATTCAAGAAACGAAGCACTGCCCACTGTGAGCTATATAACTGATAGGGTTCAAGCTGCACATTCAACTGATTAATAAACGGCCGATACATTAAGCGGTACTGATTAAAAAATTCCTGTTCAATTGTCACACTATCACTTCCTTTTATATTAGTTAGCCTAGCTAACTATATACCTAAAAACTCTATTTGTCTAGTAGGAAATAAGCGAAACATCGCTCTTGGGAGTGAGTGGTATCCTGCTCTATCCACTTAAACGAGGCGTATCCTCCACTTTCTCTGTTCTATCCATCACTTTGCGCGTTCTATCCGCTACTTTCCTTGTTCTATCCATCACTTTCAGCTTTCTATCCACCTACATGAAGCGTAACCTCCACTTTCTCTGCTCTATCCATCACTTTGCGCGTTCTATCCGCTACTTTCCTTGTTCTATCCGTCACTTTCAGCATTCTATCCACTTACACGAAGCGTATCCTCCACTTTCTCTGTTCTATCCATCACTTTGCGCGTTCTATCCGCTACTTTCCTTGTTCTATCCGTCACTTTCAGCACTCTATCCACTTACACGAAGCGTATCCTCCACTTTCTCTGTTCTATCCATCACTTCTCGCGGCCTATCCGCTACTTTCTCTATCTTATCCGTCACTTTCAGCATTCTATCCACCTACTTCAAGCGCCCTTTCTCTCTACAGCACTAAAAGCTACAATTCAGACCGCTTGAATTGTAACGCTTAGTTCGCTATTCCTTAATCCAATATTTCCGATGCTTTTTGACACCCTCCGCTTTCAAAGGGAGTTGTTGCATCAACTTGTACGCTAAATCGGGAGAGTCAATGCCAAAGAATTCGCGGAAGCTTCGATTGGTTACCTGCTGCCCGACTAGTAATCGATACTCTTCCAATGATCGTATCAAAGCATCTCGATCCACCAATCCACAACGAGGGCAAATCCATTTCTTATAGTGATATTTTAAACGTTGCCCCGAGCCACACTGTGGACATAGCACACCTTTCACTATTTCCTTGAACGGTACCTCTACCTCTTTTTTCAACTTAGTTTGCAGGGATAATAAAAGGTTGGCGAATCGCAAAAGGTCTACTCTTACTCTAGGTTGATGCCGCTCCATCCATTTTTGTAAATAAAATCGTAACCCTGCCACATGAAAGATAGGCAGCCCGTCAAATCCCTTTGTCAAAATACCATTTTTCGTTGCCAATACCACCGCATGCAAAACTGGTAAATCGATGCGTTCCTTCTGTAATAGCTTCTTCATCCATACTACATGCCGTTCCAGCTGAAGAAATGGATCCGTCATGCCTTCGACCGTATCATCTGCGATCGTACGTGTTAATTGAGCGAACGAAGCATCGTATGAAAGTTTGCCTGTAATATTTTTGATTTCTAGGATGAGTACAAAGTGAGGACAGAGAAAGACGGTGTCCATTTGATGGGTAGAACCGAAGTCATTCATTGTTTGAAAGTCATGAAGAAAATAGTGGGGGAATGGTAAATCAAGTTCAAGCCATTTTGCATCAACGAACTGTTCACCAGCGAATCCTGCTTGTAGGCGCCTTAAATGCTCACAATATAATGTGTATTTACTATGGGATATAGGAAGTCTTTGTACAAGTGCCTCTAGCATCTTTTGCGTCTCTGATGTTTGACGTTCTAATAAAATCATCTAATCACCTCCTGCCATGATTATATAAAAAAAGAACCTCAATGAATGAGGTTCCTAAAAACTTACCATATAAAATGCCTAAAATAAAAATCCCCCTATTTTCGCTAGAACAAAAGACTTTTCTTTCGAGCATCATTCAATTTTAATTAGTACTTTTCTAGACATTCTTCCGTAATAAATATAGAAAATAAGGTGCGCCAATAAATGCAACAACAATCCCAGCAGGAACCGTTGCACTTGCAATAGCAACACGTCCAATGGTATCAGCAAGCATTAGCAAGCTTGCGCCAATGAATAGCGTCAGTGGTAAAAAGAATTGGTAGCGTGGACCAACGAGCTGTTTTGCAATATGGGGAGCCATCAAACCGATGAAGGCTACTCCCCCTGTTACGGATACCGCGGCAGCCGCTAGTGCAACCGCAACAATTAATAATCGGAAACGTTCTCGCCCAATGTTCATACCAAGTCCGACTGCTGTTTGCTCCGTCATGGCCAAGACATTTAAAACGTTGGCTTTATAGAAAATGTAAGGGATGCCCAGTACAAGCCAAGGCATTAGCGCCCAGAAAAATGGCCAATCTGTGCCCCATACATTTCCGGCTAGCCATTGTGCAATAAATTGTACATCGCTCCGCTCAGCAGAGGATATTAATACCATCATGACCCCTGATAAGGCTGATGCTACGCCTACCCCTACTAAAATAAACTGTACGGGATGGACACCCTTATTACGCTGATAAGAGAAAAAGTAAATACCCAGTGCTGTCACTAAGGCACTACAAAAGCCGACAATCGGTAAAATATAGGCAAAGTGAGGAAGGTCGCCATCTACTAGCAAATAAAAGACAGTAATCCCAACACCTGCGCCAGCACTGATACCTATAATTCCTGGGTCTGCTAAATCATTGCGGGTTACGCCCTGTAATACGGCCCCTGCCAGTGCTAATGCCATACCCGCAGCCGCTAGCACAAACATTCTAGGTAAACGGACTGAAAAGAGTACAAAGGACTCTTTAAAACTACCATCGCCCAGTAAGGTTGGAAGAATTCGGTCAATAGAAACCGAAGCAGCACCTAATGAAATCCCTAAAATAAAAATGAACAAGGTTACCACAAGCCATATGAGTAACCATTTACGCTGTTTTTTGCGACCTTCTTTAAACAAATTGACGTCCTCCCTTCCGCACTAATAATAGGAAGAATGGAAGACCTAAAATCGAAATAATAGCGACAACTGGCGTTTCATAAGGTGCGTTAATCATGCGCCCTGCGAAATCAGCCAACACCATAAACCAGCCACCAACAATGGCGCTCATTGGTAAGACAAAACGATAGTCTGTCCCAACAAACGCGCGGACAATATGCGGTACCATTAAGCCAACGAAAGCTAGATTTCCGACTAGGGCCACAGCAGAGCCAGCCAGAATAACCACAACGAACATCATTACACCCTTTACGAGCGTAGTATTTTGTCCGACACCCACTGCTACTTCTTCATTTAAGCTTAAAATCGTTAATTGACGACTAAAAGCAAATGAAAGCACTAAGCCAATAATAATAACGGGTACGATCAATAATGCCTGCCATGTTGTGCCAATGAAACCGCCACTTGTCCACATCGAAACATCTTTGGAAATTTGAAATAAAATGCCCGTCCCTTCAGCGATTGCCTGTAATAATGCTGTGACAGCCGCACCAGCTAAAACAAGCTTTAAAGGGGAAAAGCCTTTTTTAGTAGAAGCACCAATCCCATAAACTAACATCATACCGATTCCCGCCCCAACAAAGCAGGCTAAAATTAACGTATAATACGAGAATTTAGGGATAAATGCCATTGTTAAAGCAAGGGCAGCATTTGCCCCTGCCGTTAAACCAAGCAGCCCTGGATCAGCTAATGGGTTCCGTGTAACCCCTTGCATAATCGCCCCAGCGACTGCGAGGGCACTCCCAACAAAAATAGCTGCAATGATACGAGGAAATCGAATTTCACGTAAAATCGTGTAATGTTTACCTCCACTTTGTCCGACAATTGCTTGAAAGACATCTTGAATGCTTGTATTCGCTGCCCCTAAGCACAGCGAGATACTAGCAGTACCAATTAATACAATCAATGCAAGCAATACTTGAAGCCAAAATGGAAGCTTTCGAAACTTTGTCATTCGCCTTCGCTACTCTCTACTAATTATTGTAAAAATTTCTCTTCAAAGAACTTCAGTTGATGTTCTAATGTGATAGGGTCATTGAAATAAAAGGCATTTGCATTCACTTCAAATAAATGACCATTTTTCACCGCTTCTAAATCTTTAAACCATGCTGCATCTGTAAAGGAATTATCTTGATCTTGGAACATACTGAAGATCACGTAGTCACCTGCATATTCCCCTAAAACTTCTTGAGAAATAGCATAGTAGCCAGGCTCTAACGCTGTTTCTTTTACTTTCTCAGGCATTTTCAAGCCCATTTCTTGATATAAAATCTCTGTTCCACGACCCCAGTTATCGCCATAAATATAGAACTGTTTATTAAAGTTCTCTGCTACTGTTACAGTCGCATCTTCACCGATTTTTTCTTTAATCTTTTTACCAGCTTCTGCTGCACGTGTTTTAAAATCTTCTACCCAAGCAGTTGCTTCTTTTTCTTTATTCACCACTTTACCGATTTCGATGAACTGCTGTAAATAGTCTACTTTACCATACGTAAATAATACAGTTGGCGCGATTTCTGCTAATTTATCAGCATTTTCAATACCATTTAAGCCAATAATTAAATCTGGTTCTAGCTCAAGAATTTTTTCAATATCTGTATTTTCAACTACAACAGCATCTTTAATCGCATCTTCGAAGTTGGGATTTTTTGCTGCCCATGCATCCACACCAACAACATTTACATCAAGCTGTAATAAGCTTCCTACAAAAGAAGATAGTACAACAACACGTTTCGGATTTGCTGGTACTTCTACAGGACCTGACTCTGATTGATATGTGATTGTTTCTGTTGAAGCTTCTTCTTTTGAGCCTTCATCAGCCTTCTCTGTTTTTTCTTCCTTACTGCCACATGCTGCAAGTACTAGCACAAGCATCATAAACATTGGTAATAGCCACTTTTTCATTGTTATTCTCCTTTTAAATGGTTTGTAATAAGTCATATGTAATGCACATTGGTTTGTTCGTTCGTGGATCTTTGCCAATAACTGCATCTATATTAAATACTTTTTTCAATACTTCTGGAACCATCACTTCTTCAGCCGTTCCGAATTTTACAAGCTCACCTTGTGAAAGCGCTACAATATAATCTGAAAAACGTGCCGCTTGATTTAAATCATGGAGGACCATGACAATCGTGCGCCCCTGTTCTTCATTCAGCCTGTAAAGTAGCTCTAAAACTTCTAGCTGATGAGCCATATCTAAATAAGTTGTCGGTTCATCTAAAAAGATAATGTCGGTTTCTTGGGCCAAGGCCATCGCAATCCATACGCGCTGACGTTGTCCACCAGATAAAGCATCTACAGATTGTAAACGGAATTCTTCTGTTTTGGTTACCTGTAAAGCCCAGCCAATAACATCTTTATCTTTTTGTGATAAATTCCCGAAGCCCTTTTGATAAGGAAATCGACCGTAGGATACAAGCTCTTCCACTGTTAAACCATGTGCACTTTCTGGACTCTGTGGTAAGATTGCCAGCTCTTTTGCTAATTCTTTTGTTTTCATCTTGGAAATATTTTGACCATCTAATATGACCTGTCCACTCTCATGCTTTAAAATCCGTGTGATAGCTTTTAACAAGGTTGATTTTCCACAACCATTTGAACCAATGATTGTCGTGATTTTGCCATCAGGAATTTGCAGCGATAAGTCATGCACAATCGTTTTATTCTCATAACCAACACGAATCGATTCAACTTCTAAACGCAAATCGGACCCTCACTTTCTTTTTACTTCTTTCCATGCTATGATATTCAAAGCTAAAAATGATAATCATTATCACTAGAATTAGTCTAGTTACCTGATAAGATTTTGTCAATTACTTTTTTACTATTTGTTAAGGATGTGGCAATAAAAATGCAGCATGTGTATGATGTGACAATTATTGGCGGTGGCCCAGCTGGCTTATATAGTGCCTTTTATAGTGGTTTACGGGGTTTAAAAACAAAATTATTAGAAAGTCAACCACAGCTTGGCGGTAAAGTATTACTTTATCCTGAAAAGCTGATATGGGATATTGGGGGACATCCTCCCGTTTTGGGTGAACAATTTGTTAAACAATTAATCGAGCAAGCCAAAACATTTGATCCTACAATTTTGACAGGTACAAAAGTAGATTTAATTGAACGTCACAATGATATTTTTGTCATTCATACAGCAGCTGGTGAAAAGCATTATTCTAAAACGGTACTGTTAGCTGTAGGTGGCGGCATTATTAGCCCTCAAAAGCTAACACTTGAGGGCGCTGAAAAATATGAAATGTCCAATCTACATTACACTGTGCAATCGTATAAACGTTTTGTCGATAAGGATATCATTATCTCAGGCGGTGGTAATGCAGCCATCGATTGGGCTGTTGAATTAAGTCCGATTGCCAAAAGCGTAACGATTGTTTACCGCAAAGAGAATCTATCAGCACACGAAGCCACTGTACAGGAAGCACTGGATGCAGGTGTGCGCATTGAGTGTAATACAACGATTACAAAGCTTTCCGCAAATATTGATAAAACGGCTATTCAATTAGTCACATGTGAGAATACGATAACGAAGCAAAGTTATACGCGTCAAATCGATGAGGTAATCGTCAGTCATGGCTATAGTCGTGAGGCGTCTCTTGCATTTGATGAGGCCATTGCCATTCCGAAAAAGGATGATTATTATGTTGAAGGAAAGGCAACAGGTGAAACAGCACAACCAGGTATTTTTGCAGCAGGTGATATTTTATCATTTGATGGAAAAATTAATTTGCTACTTGGCACATTCCAAGATGCCGCCAATGCAGTCAATTCTATTAAAACGTATTTAGAACCAACTGCCTATCGTCATGGCATGGTGTCCTCGCATAATGAGCTATTTAAAGAGAAAAATCGCTCTATTATCGAAAAGCAATTTGCACCAGCCCATTAAACCTAAATATAACCCTCTTAAGAGTCTGATCTTAAGAGGGTTTCTAGTTTTTATCTAAATAAACTTAATAACGCTCCCATCTGTCTCAACATATTTACTCCATTTGTAATCGTCCCAGCATGCCCCATAATTGTATTTAAATGATCTGGTAAATTTCCTAATCTAGGACCTTGCTGTTGTTGATTGGGAGAATAGTATGGTTGCACCATCCTACCTCGAAAAGGTGGGCCAAAATATTGCCTATTGTTTGGCGGATATGGACCTCTTCTAGCATTCGGCTGAAAATATGGCATTTATACACCCCCTATCTGAAAGCTTCTAACTAGTATATGTAAAAATTTTTATAGCGAATTAGACTTTTGAAGAAGAGGTTAAAAATAATAAGGGAACCATACTAGTTTCCCTGTCATACTATAAGAGAAAAGAAGGTGGTACTATACAAGACTCTCATTATCTTACCTTTTTAGCTAAGTTCGGGGTCGGAGGCGCACATCCTGGGGGCATTAATCTATCAAAGGCTGTTTTGCAAGCGGAGAATATCGAGCAAAACACACATATTTTAGATGTGGGATGTGGTACAGGGCAAACGGCTGCTTATTTAGCATCTTCCTATCAAGCAAACGTCACAGGTCTCGATATTCAGCCCATCATGATAGAAAAGGCTCGTCAGCGAATGCATAAAGCGCGTCTACCTGTTAAACTTCTGCAAGGCTCTATTGAACAAACCTCGTTAGCGAACGAGACATTTGACTTGATTCTAGCTGAGTCGGTTCTGGCCTTTGTTAATTTGCAGCAGGCTTTGCAGGAAATTTATCGTTTATTGAAAAAAGGTGGCCGCTTCATTGCTATCGAATTTACCATTCCTCAAACACTTCGTACCGAACTTGCAGACGACCTCCAACAATTTTACGGCTTTCAGTCTCTCCTCAGGAAAAAGGATTGGGTAAGACTACTGCAACAGGCTGGTTTTTATGATATCCATATACAAAAAAACAAATCCATCTCATCCAAGCCTGAATTTCAAGTTTCCACAGATATGGAATCCGAATTCTATAAAATCATGGATCAGCATATTGCCATGAATGAAAAATACGAAGACATTTTAGACTATCGCATCTATACCTGTACAAAATAATGAGCCGGCAGCAAAAGCGTTGCTGGTTTTTGTGCTGGCACAGCATACTTTATGACACCTGTCATCAAGATTCTTTGACTGGTGTGAATAGGTTATCTCTTGAAATTTTCTTATCCTTAAGGTAAGAAAACAAAGAAAGAGTGATCGAACTTATGCAAACACAACAAAGACTTCCCTTTATCGATATGTTAAGAGGCTTTGCCGTCTTAGGAACGCTTGGCACAAATATTTGGATTTTTGCTTATCTTGGTGATTTATCGTATATAACAACAAGTGATTATTCTGGTTGGTGGTCCTTCAATGATTTTTTACGTATGGTCGTATTATTTTTCGTTAATGGCAAGCTGCTTGGGTTGTTAACAATTATGTTTGGAGTAGGCCTGCAATTAAAATATCAGCAAGCCTTACGGAGAGGTACAGCATGGCCAGGAGTATACCTGTGGACTATCATCTTCTTAGGGTTAGAGGGGCTACTGCACTACACGCTTGTGATGGAGTATGATATTTTAATGAGCTATGCTGTCACAGCATTCATCGTCGCTTTTATTGTACGTTTGGGTGATAAGGTCATGACGGGAGCCTTTTATTTTTTTGGTGGCTTTCACATCCTAATGATTCTGCTTATTTTTATCAGTACCATACAAGGAGCTGGTGTTTCATTAAATGGTATGGCATCCGTTTCTGAGCTCTATGAACATGGCACATGGTTTGCGCAGGTGCAGCATCGTCTCACAAACTTTTTATTTTATCGCTCAGAAGCTATATTTATTATCCCGATGAATGTCTTTTTATTTTTACTTGGCGTGAAGTTCATGCGTAATGAGGTATTTTCACCAACAGACAAAGGACGTCAAACTCGACAAAAGCTCTTTAATATCGGTGTATTCGTTGGCTTTCCTATCAATCTGCTTATTTTTATTCCTGGTGGGCTTTTTGATTTACCTGTTCGCTATCTTTGTGCCCCTCTTCTATCCATTGGCTATATTGGAATTTTAGGTAAACTGGTAGAATATAAGAGGCTAGACTGGCTTTGGCAGCGCTTTGCTCATGTTGGTAAAATGTCTTTAAGCTGCTATGTCCTCCAAAACGTGCTTGCGTCGATTATTTTTTATGGCTGGGGGCTTGGCTTAGGTGGGCAAGTCAATAGCTTCACTGTCATTGGTATTTGGCTATCTCTATCAATCTTACAACTTGTTATAGCATTCGCTTGGTTACAGAAATTTCAAATGGGCCCTATGGAATGGATTCGTAAAAAAGCCCTTCAAGCGATGACACAGTAATCAGCAACAAAGGATGGTGCTAGTAATAAAAATATATCCTAGAGAACAAATTAAGCATTATTTAATCATTGATGCAGCTTCTGTCATTTTCCTATTCGCATTAGTATTAGGGTCTCATTCCCTTCCCTTAGCTATGAAAATAACAGTGCTCCTTTTATACCTAATAGCCTTCTACATTGCTTTATGGCATCGAGATTGGACGCTACTTACTGCATCTCTAGTAGCCTTTGTCCTTATCACCTTACTTAGCATAATTGTCGATCCTTTTATGCTTATTTTTGGCTTTACCTTTGCCGACTTACTAGGACGTGCAAAATCAAAATGGCATATTGCCTGTGGGATTGTAGCCATCGCTGTCATGTTTTTGACGGTTTTGTACATGACAACAGATTCCCTTTTACCAAAAGAATCACAGGTACTAGTACCGATTATGATGTTTCAACTGGTGCTCCCGATTCTCATTTATTTTGTGGAAAAGTCGAAAAATCTGCAGGCTGAGCTGGCAGACGTAAATACACAGCTTGTTCAGCAAGAGGAACGACAACGGATCGCTAGAGACCTTCATGATACAATTGGCCATACGCTCACAATGATTAAAGTAAAAACCGAACTAACGACCAAACTGATTGACCGAGATCCTTCAAGCGTGAAGCCTGAGCTACATGACATATTAGCCACTACCCGTACCGCCTTAAAACAAGTACGTGAGCTTGTGTCTGATATGAATTTTATTTCTTTGCAAACGGAGCTTATTCATTGCCAACAGCTTTTACAAAGCGCGAATATTACGACAACCCTTGACAATCAATGTCCTCAAATCGTACTTTCTAGTGTGGAGGAAACGATGCTTGCTCTATGTGTACGAGAGACGACTACGAATATTCTCAAGCATAGTCAGGCAAAAAAATGTCATTTCACCATTCAATGTTGTGCTGGACACTATACACTTGTGATGAAAGACGATGGCATCGGTTTACAGTCACAAGGACGTGGGAATGGCATCCACTCCATAAAAGAAAGAATGCATATGCTGCAAGGCTTTGCCCTGATTGAAAGTGACACACCAGTAGGCACAAGCGTCACCCTCACTCTACCAATTCAAGATGGAAAGGAGCCTCTAAGATGATACGTGTATTACTAGCAGAAGACCAACAAATGTTACGTGGTGCCCTAACTTCGCTACTAGCGTTTGAGCCTGATATTGAGGTCATAGCTGAGGTGGCAGATGGACAACAAGCATGGGAATTGATCCAGCAGGAGCCACCAGATATTTGCCTAGTCGATATTGAAATGCCCCATCTATCAGGGCTTGAGCTTGCTGAAAAAATTAAACAGGCCAACCTCCCTTGCAAGGTAATGATTGTAACAACCTTTGCACGCCCTGGTTATTTGCAGAA
Source organism: Lysinibacillus sp. BS3 (assembly GCF_039614735.1). NCBI lineage: Bacteria > Bacillati > Bacillota > Bacilli > Caryophanales > Bacillaceae > Lysinibacillus > Lysinibacillus sp. BS3. Next base: position 913,310 of record NZ_CP154860.1, read on the forward strand.
GGCAATGGATTGCGAGGTACACGGCTATCTATTGAAAGATGAACCCATCGATTATTTAATTGCTACTATTCGAAAAATCATGCAAGGAGAAAAGGTGGTCAGCAAGGATTTAGCCGCCTCCTTATTTATGAAGGAGCAAAACCCTTTAAATGAACGAGAAATTGCGGTGCTTCAGCTAGTCAAAAAAGGCTTGACCACAAACGAAATCAGTAAGCAGTTATTTTTAACGAAGGGCACGATTCGCAATTATTTATCTACCTCTATTCAAAAGCTACAAGTTGAATCTAGACAGCAAGCCGCTCAGGTAGCAGGTGAAAAAGGCTGGCTATAAAAAAAATCTCGCCACAGCTGTGACGAGATTTTTACAATGTTAGCATAAAATACGTTCCATTTATTAGGCTTCAAATGACAGATTCATTGTTTTATTAAGCAAAAGAACGTTTATTTTCCTTGTAGAACTAAATCTGTTGCTATAGCCCAGTTGTTTAATGGGATTACGGTATAGCTGACATTTGCTTTCAACGTACCACCATTCGTTAGATCAAAAATGCCCACAGCACCTTTACGTGATGAATAACGATATTGTGCTTGCAATGTACTCCCATCACTGCCTTTTAACGCTACACTTCGGCCAGCAAGTAAATCAGATTGCGGATCGTTTCTTAATTGTAATTCAAAGGATTTTTCATCCATGGCTTTCGCTGTTTGCAGAGTGATTGGCGCGATTTCTTTCGCTACAAAGCTCCTTACATCTATTTCCGCCCATTGTGCGTACACACGGTAAGTCACACCTGGTTTTAAAACCTTGCCAGCAGGGAGTCTAAATTGTGGAGCCTGTCTGCCATCAGCTGCTTGTGTAAATGGTACATAATTAGCAACAAACTCTTCTCCCTCACTTGTTCTCACCGTCACATAGCGATCACGTAAGGAAGAAATAACATCAAAGCGTTTGCCGCTAGCATCTCGATTATGACCATCTAAGCTAAATGCTAAATCTCCACGGCCTGCGCGATAGGCTTCAATAATATTAGCATAATCTACTACGCCATCCTCCTGAAAGGATTCCAATGTAAATGTATCATTTGTGACTTGCTCCACATTGCGTACATATACCTTTTCATCTGTGCCCTCAAAAACTTTATTGCGTTGCTCTTTATAGCTCAATGTATAGATAAAATCATCTTCTTGGAATGTTGTTGGTACAATATATGTACTCTTAGAGCCTGTCATTAAGCGTGGCACATTGACAATCTCTAAATCTCCATTAAACGTAAAATGTTTTTTTATAACATCTAAATGATTTAGGTCTACATCAGCTGCTGCTAATGGCTGATTAAATGTAATTTGTAGTGTCATTGTATTTAATGGCTTGATGTTTGTAATTTTAGCTACTTGCTCGTTTTCCGCTACTACTGCTTTATTGCTTGCCGCATCTGCATTTAATGGCTCGCCTATGGTTACTAGACCTGCTGATACTACGGATAAAGCCAATGCTGCTGGGACAATACGTTTTCTTAATTTCATTTGTTGAACTCTCCTTTATGGTGAAATTTGGTTTACAAAATTTATCATAAAGTCCATATCTAAACTGCTAATAAATAAACTATTAAAAAAGAATTAAAAAATAGGAAAAATAATTTAAGAACAAAAAACTGTAGAGAGCTGTCTTTACAGTTTGCATGTTGTTGAAAAAAGATGATGTCAACGCCAGAAAAAGCAACTTTGCAAGTCGAGGGGTTGATTTCCGTTACACCAGCGTCCTTTCCAGGGGGCGTCCGATGAGCCGCTTCACTCACTTACGTTCGCTCCAGGGTCTCCTCTTGACGCTAAATCCCCTAGGAGTGACGCTGGCTCCACTCCAATCAACCATTCTGCAAAGTGTCTTTACTTTTTTATAGTAACAAATGGTCCATTAACTGTATTCTTAGAGGGGATAAGTTGTTATTTTCAATGTGGAGAAGTGATGCATGACAACACTTCATAAAGAGTAGTGAACACCTTCACTTTATTTGAAAACCTTTGCTAATAAGTTAGTGGGTTGAAGTGGAAGGCTGCTTGACTCCCGTGGGATAGCAAGACAGGCGAAACTCTAAATGGAGCGGTAGCGGAGGAAGTGATTCGGCGCTCGCCCACAGGAAAGCAAGTAGCCTGCAACGGAAATCCATTTCTACCTTTCAATTGACTGTTTTGTTTTTCAACACTAAGAAAACTGTAGAGAGCCGTCTCTACAGTTTGGGTTACTTTGCGCCTGCTGCAAGTAGAATTTGTTCGATTGCTTTAAATCCTCGTTGTTTTGCATGTTGCAATGGTGTCACGTTATTTTGATCGGGAATATTTACATCAGCACCATGTTCAATTAGTCGTTGTATTACGGTTTGCTGTGTTGGATTGCCGTTATTTAAGACAATCGCCTCCATCAGGGCTGTCCAGCCTAAATGATTCACATGATTGACGTCAATATCGGTATTGCTCAATAGCTCCTCGATGACCTCCACATGACCATGCTCTGCTGCTGGTATGAGTGCTGTTCCCCCATATCGATTTAAAATAGTCGGATCAGCACCAGCTTGAATGGTCATCTTTAAAATACCCAGATAGCCCTCCGCACCTGCATAGAGAAATGGCGTATTTTGCTGATTATCCTGAATATTAACATCTGCTCCTGCATCTATTAATAATTTAACTGCCTCTATATCCTGATTATAGGTAGCTATCATCAAAGCTGTTCGATTATTTGAATCTTGTACATTGATGTCCCCTTTTTGTTTCAAAGCATGTTGAAGCCCATCGATATCTCCCCTTTCAGCTGCATTGAGCAACTCACTCGCCCATTCTGTTCCCACCACTTCACTCCCACCTTTATCATGCTGTATTGTTTCTGTATCAATTGAGGCACACCCTTGAAGTAAAAATGTTAATGCAATGATTACTGCCTGCCTTTTTTTCAATTTTAAAACACCGCCTTTCCTTCCTCAGTGTAAGCGGTAATGCTAAATTGCCCATTAACGAATTCTTAAAAAAGTCTAAAAAAACTACCCCGCCACAAGGACGAGGTAGTTTTACTTAAACATTGAAGCGATAGCCTGCACCCCATACTGTTTCCAAAAACTTGGGATGCGCTGGCTCTCGTTCAATTTTTTCGCGTAGCTTTCGTATATGAACAGTGACAGTCGAAACGTCTGCAGCTGATTCATAGCCCCAGTTTCGCTCATATAGCTGTTCCTTGCTTAATACTTGATTGGGGTGTCTAACAAAAAAGACAAGTAAATCAAATTCCTTCGTTGTAAAGGCAATCTCCTCACCATTAACAAACACCTTTCTAGCCGAAGTATCGATTGTAATACCATGAATGGACATCATATGATTTGTTTGTTGATGGGTCGCCAGACGCTCATATCTCGACAAATGGGCCTTGACCCTTGCCACTAATTCACTCGGACTAAATGGTTTTGTAATATAATCATCCGCCCCTAGTCCAAGACCACGAATTTTATCAATATCCTCCTTTTTAGCTGAAACAAATAAAATGGGAATATTGTGTACCGCTCGAATCTGTTTACAAATGTCAAAGCCACTTATCCCTGGTAGCATAATATCCAAAATGATTAAATCATAATTACCTTTAAGTGCCTGCTGTAGCCCATCCTCTCCATGATGTTGGATATCTACTGTAAAGCCATTAATCTCTAAATAATCTCGTTGAAGCTCAGCTATGCTCACTTCGTCTTCAATTAGCAGAATTTTTTTCATGATGATTCACCTTCTCCTCAGCCTTTTTCAATGAAATGAATATGCTCGTCCCCTTTGCTAATTCACTCTTTGCCCAAATATCGCCACCCATTTCAACAACGATTTGTTTGGCAATGGCTAACCCTAAGCCACTGCCTCCTGTTTGCGAATTACGTGAAGGCTCCGCACGGTAAAATCGATCAAAAATATAGGGCAATGCGACAGGATCAATGCCTGCACCATTATCTGTTACCTGAATAATCGCATCCTCTGCTCGCTCATGCAAGGAAATAATAATTTGCTTATACGGCTTATCCATATATTTTTCGCTATTACTTAAAAGGTTCGTCAGGACACGTCTTAATTTATCTCGGTCCACCATTGCCAAAAGCGGCGAGCCTGCTGATAGATATTGTAAATGAATATCTCGTGCAATAAAATCAAAGCTTGCATCCTCTACATAATCATGCATATATTGCTGGAGATTGATGCTTTCCAACTGGAAGGGAATCTTTTTCAAATCCAATTTAGAAAATAAGAATAGCTCATCAATTAATACATCCATATCCTTTGCCTTTGTATAGATAGTAGTTAAATATTTATCCATCTTTTCCTCTGTATTTGCCACACCATCTTTAATGCCCTCCACATAGCCGATAATGGAAGTCATCGGCGTTTTTAAATCATGGGATATATTGGAGATGAGCTCCTTTCGATTTTCCTCATATTGAAGCTGAAGCTGGATAGATTCTTTTAATTTGACTCTCATTTCCTCGAATGACCGATTCAGCTGACCAATTTCATCCTTCGAGTGGGTCGCAATTTCAAAATCCAAGTCGCCCGATTTAATTCGTTCTGCCCCTTCCTTTAATGCCGAAATCGGTTTAATAATACTTCTTGATACTAAATAATTTAAAAAGCCAATAATCATCATAAACAGGACAAATAAAATACCTAAAAGAATCGGTAGCAGTTCCCTCGTTACCTCTGCATGGGAACTAACCTCTCTCAATACGAAAATACTGCCCTCTGTTTGATCTGGAAAATAAAAATCAAATTTAACATACGTATAAAAGGCTCGATTTATCATGATGGTGTCACGAGAATTAATATTGGTCGCTTCAAAGCTAGGTAAGCTTTGAAGCAATAATTGTTTATGCTCTTTCTGTGTTGAATACACGATTTGATGATCTTTTCGTACCACAATCTCTATCGAAGGCGCATTGATTTGTTCAAGCTGTTCGAGATCTAAAAGCTGCTGGGGACTTTTTTTAGCTAGTAATTTTAAATCTAGAAACGCATTTTCCTCTACTGTCGTCAAAGGCTTTTGGACATAAGATTTTTTATAAAAATGCTCAATCGCTTTGACATCACCTGTAATGGCAAAGGAAAAAAGAAAAACCGCTGCTAGTAATAGTGTGATGGCAATGATTATGACACCCACATAAGATAGCAAAAACCTTGTTTTTATTGACATCTACATCCCCCCCATAAGCTGAAACTACTAGCAATGTACCATACAAATCTTAAAACTTTATAAAATCATGCTGAAAAATCTATAAACATTTTTGCCGCTTCAGTATAGTATTGCGTTCCTATAAATGAAATAAACAAAAAAAGATACGGCACAAACCCGCTGTGCCGTATCATCTTTGCTTTATTTAGTTTCTTGTGCTCTTAGCTTCTTCTTTGTTTGCCAACCTAAAAGGATAAATTCAATTACTACCACAGCGATTAATGACGCACCAAATAGCGGCATCATAATCCCTAATATGACAAGGAAAATAATGAATGGCATGGATATTTTATGAGAAATTTGCGGTGGTGCAGACAGCTCCCCTTTTTTTCTACGTAAAATCCAAGTGCGAATGCCCCACACGATTACGGCTAAGAAGGCTAGACAAACCACTAAGTTTAAAAGCTTATTCGGCCAGCCGAATAAATGCCCCTCATGTAATGGTATTCCCCATGTAAAGAATTTAGCTAATGGGCCATAATCGTCATAATTCACTTGATCGATAAACTTGCCACTATACTGATCAAAATACATTGTGGCTTCGGCTGTAGGTTTTACATCTAGCCCTGTTACACCAGAATTACTAGCCTTCGCCACTGTATAGACGCCCTCACCGTTTGACGGATAAATTATAGAGTAAGGCTTAGCAATGTTCATCGAATTGATTTCTTTTTCAAGCTGAGCAATCGTCATTTGGCTATCGTTCGTATAACGGACAGCTCCACCGCCATGATGTTGGGCATGTTCTCCTTCTGATGTCGGTGCCTCTAATTGACGAGTCGCCCAAGGTATTTCAGAGTCATCAGATGTTGGTGGCTTTTGTTGGAGTAATGGATACCCAAAAGTAGGATTTTCTGACGCTATATCTGCAAGCATGGAACCTTGAAAAGCAGACCATAATAGCCCAGTCGAAATGAACATCACCATTGGAATGGTAATAATTGTCCCAACAAGTGCATGCAATCTCTTACTTTTTTGCCTCTTATTCTCCGACTTGCCCTTCTTTAGGAGATTTCCTTTGAATGTCATATAAAGACCTGACAGTAATAAAAAGATCGTCCAACAAGCTGCTAGCTCTACTAAATAGTTTACAAAGGTACCACCAATAAAGAGGGAGCTATGCGTATTTCTCATAATATTTGAAAATGTATAATCGGCGTCCTGACTACCAACCATTTGATTGTGATCATCTAAAAATACGTACTTTTGTTTAGTGCCATTTGATAAAGTTAAACGCGTATTATATGGCTCCTCCAACATAATCACTTTCGTAGTAGAGTATCCTGCAAATGCCGACTCCGCTTTTTCCACGGCATCATCAATTGTTAAGACCTCTTCCTTATGGCTCTCACCAAAGAAATAATCGTCATATAATCGATTTTCTACATCTGTAAAAAACAAATAACCAATCCCACTTAATGTGAGAGACAGCAATAAAGGCGTAATAAAAAGTGCTGCGAAAAAATGAAGTCGCCAAAACCTAGAATAAAGCAAATTTTTCATATTTAATCTCCAATCTCTCTATTTATAGCAGATTAATTATATAAGTAAAAAGTGAAATATGAATGAAGTCCTAAAGGCAGTTTTATGACAAACAAATGTATTCCAATTGGTATTATGTTATTAAGGTGGCCCAAAAAATCATAGCCAAACCTCAAGTTCGGCTATGATTTCAGACAATTACATGCTCATATTCACAAGAATTTTACATTGGCTACGATCCTTTGTTAAAGCTTCAAAGCCTTTTTCTACGATATCCTCTATTGCAATCTGGCTTGTGATAACAGCTTGTCCATCAATTACACCACGAGCAAGTAATCGAATCACTTCAGGGAAAATATTCACATAGGCAAACGAGCCACTGATTTTTACCTCTGGAGAAACCACCGCATTAGGGTTAAATTCTACAGGTCTTTCCCAAACGCTGACGATTTTAAATTCGCCACCTGGATGAACAGCACTAACACCGCTTGTAAATGTTGCTTGCACACCTGCTGCATCATACGCAACATCTACCCCACCAGTTGTTTTTTCACGTACAAACGCTACTGCATCCGTATCAATTGGATTAATGACATACGTTGCGCCTAATTCAAGTGCTTTTTGGCGTCGTTCATCGGATACCTCTACGACAAAAATTTCACTTGCTCCCGCAGCCTTCACAGCCTGCAAGACCAATAAACCAATAGGACCCGCACCAAAAATAGCAGCTGTATCGCCAAGCTTTAATTGACTTTGACGAACTGCGTGAACCGCGACTGCTGTAGGTTCAACAAGTGCGCCTAGCTCTAGGCTCATATTGTCAGGAAGAAGGTGAATATTTTCTTCTTGTACAACTGCATATTCTGCAAATCCGCCAGAAATTGTATAGCCATAAGATTGACCACGTTTACATAAGTTGGAATAGCCACGTCGACAATTATCACATTTACCACATGGAATTGGTGGCTCCACTGCCACACGATCTCCTACTTTTGTCTGTGTAACGCCTTTTGCAACCTCTACAACGACACCTGCAAATTCATGCCCTAATACGGGTTGTGTACGGAATGCATAAGCCCCACCAGCATATTCATGTAAATCACTACCACAAATTCCTGCAAAGGCAACTTTTACTTTCACCATGCCTGGCTCTAGTGCTGGCAGTTGTGCCTCCTCTACTCGAATATCTTTTACACCGTAAAATTTTGCTGCTTTCATTCTATTACCTTCTTTTTATAAGTTTGTTTGAAGACCATGTAACACGAAGTTCACTGCAAGCTCCGCAATCTGATCGGGTGTTGCTTGTAATGAAGAACGGTTTAAAAAGGGATTGTTCAACGAATACATTAACGTTCCCATAATAAAGTTCAGTGCAACATCAAGTGACTCGAAGTAAATGGTCTGCTGCTCCTGACAAGCCAATAAAATTGTCCGAAGTTGCTCCCAGGAAGGTAAAAACACATCCTTTAGCATCTCAAGCCTAGGACTATTCATGACTATTTCTTGCTGTAATATATCAATTAACTCATGCTCCTGGATTCGGTAAAGAACAAAGTTACGACAAAAGCTACGAAGCGCACCGATTGAATCTTGAACGTCATAATGAGCATTCATAAAGGTGTGGCGTAGCGGTTCAAATAATGCATTAAAGACATTTTCCTTGCCACCAAAATGATAGGAAACAAGTGCAAGTGACACATCTGCTTCTTCACAAATTTGTCTCACCGTGGTGCCATCAAAGCCCCTTGATGAAAACAAGGTTTTTGCCGCTTGTAAAATTTGATCCTTTACCTCTTTATTTTTTTCTTTTTGATCGATAGTTCTCACCTCTTTTTTTGAACAAACGTTCAAAACAGTTGTTCAACGAAATTGTACGCCTACTATTATTAATTGTCAAAGCATGCGCTTATTAAAAAATGGCTACTTCGTTTTTCGAAGTAGCCAAATATCTATCCTCTTAATTCTTTCAAAACATTTGCGTATGCTGCTAAAATAGATTGCTCATGTGAAGCATCATGCCCAACATATTGTTCGACAAGCTCCTTTAAGGGTTTAGGCTCTTGCATAATTTCAAATTTGAATAAGCTTTCATAGTACTCAACAACTTGTGGATTCATGTGGACCGCTCCTTTAATTTTTTCCATAAAAAAACATCTTTCCCTCATCAGAAAGATGTCTACTATGACAAATACACGACATAATACGGTGATTGCCAGATGGAAAGAAGCTTTCTATTAAACATAGAAGCACCCTTTTTAGCAATCATCGTACTATGAGCATGCAGGAGAAATTCTCTAGTCACACTCAACACCCCCTATCCGCGTAGGTTTTTTGGCTGTACTAGATAAAGGCAGGTCTCCTGGCTTATGTTCATCACACCTTTCACCTTCCCATTACGACTCGTAACAGTGGCCTTTTGAAATGTGCTCCCATTTACAGTTGCGGGACAGCGTCGGATTCACACCGATCTTCCCTTTTAAACAAATTAAAAAATCTAATTTGTACCTCTATCCTATTATTCCGTTTTTATTATTATACCATAGTATTAAATCTTAACAGAATAGAAATGTTGGGCTTTTGAAGTTCTAAAGATTAGATTTAGAGCTCTATCCCTCTCTTTTGAGGTTTTATCCACTTGATTCGAAGCGTTATCCTCCACTTTTAAAGTTCTATCCACCAGTTTAAACTCTATCCTTCCATTTGATGATTCTATCCGCCAGTTTTTGAATTCTATCCTCTACTTTTGAAATTCTATCCGCTAGTTTAAACTCTATCCTTCCATTTGATGATTCAATCCACCAGTTTTTGAATTCTATCCTCCACTTTTGAAGTTCTATCCGCTAGTTTAAACTCTATCCTTCCATTTGATGATTCTATCCGCCAGTTTTTGAATTCATTCCTCCACTTTTGAAGTTCTATCCACCAGTTCAAATTCTATCCTCCCATCCATTTCAAATATTTAGAAATTACTCTATAATTAAGAAAAAAAGGGGGCGGTCTGAGATGATAATGGGTTTACATCATGTTCAAATTACAATTCCGAAAGGTTGTGAGGAGCAAGGGAAGGATTTTTATTGTCATGTCTTAGGACTTCAAGAATTAGAGAAGCCTGATTCTCTTAAAGGACGTGGGGGATTTTGGTTACAGCTTGGTCAACAGGAGGTCCATGTAGGGACAGAGGATGGCTTCGATCGTTTGACCACAAAGGCGCATATTGCGTATCAAGTAGCGGATATTCAGTATTGGCGGAAGAAACTCGCAGCTCATCAAATCAAGATACTCGATTCTGTGCCTATTCCTCATTACGAGCGTTTTGAATTCCGTGATCCCTTTGGTAATCGTGTAGAAATGATACAGAAAATCGTGTAGGCTGCCTCGTTTTGGGGCAGCTTTTTTCATGGAATTGTTCCATATTACATCTTACTGAAACATTTGTAATAAAACTGTAAATTCCCTTGATAAAGCCTTTTATAGCAAGTGTTGAAGCCCTCCCTTCAGTTACCCTGGTAACATTTACCGCCCAGAAGCCCTACTTTTTCATGCTACGATTATTTCCATGGCAAAGGTATACAGGAGAAATCCTACTAGATGCTTTAGGAGGTTACAAAACATGAATAAACGATTTTTATCTACAACACTTGCATTAACAATTGGATTTAGTTCATTTGGAATGGTGCAAACAGCGATCCAGCCAATACAAGTAGAGGCTGCGACAACAAATGCTCAGAACAACGCACAGGCGGTAGCTGCAAAAGCAGACCAATTAATTCAGACTGGTAAAAGCTTAATGGGGCAAGCAACATACAGCAATTCGGTTTACAAGCCTACATACCCATACAAATTTTCTTGTGCTTCATTTTTAATGTACATCTTCGAGAAAAACGGGGTAGACCTTGGTACGTATAATGAAAATTATATGATTCAGCAAGGGACTTATGTAGCGAGAAACCAATTACAAAAAGGCGATTTAGTGTTCTTTAAAAGTAAAAAAACAGGAACTGATCCCGACCATGTCGGCATGTATATTGGCGACAATAAAATCATCCATATGGCTGATACCAAACAAAATATAGTTATCTCTGATTTAAATAGTAAGCCGTATTATAAAGAAAACTATGTATCGGCACGTAGAGTATTACCTACTCTGCTATCTGCCAACCCTGCTACAAAAGGCGATAAAATTGTTGAGAATGCGCTGACTTATAAAAATAAAGTATCGATTAGCTCGACAACAAATGAGTCAAGTCTACGCTTTACCGCTCCAGCATTTGTCGATTTCATCTATCGTAAAAGTGGCGTTAAACTCGGATCAACTTCTTTAAGCGGTTTAATGAGCAAAGGATCAACTGTAGCGCGTGCTAATTTGAAAAAGGGTGATTTAGTCTTCTTTAATAGTGTGAAAGGTTCAAAAAAACCTTCTCTTGTAGGGATTTATGCAGGCGATCACCGTATCATCATCCCTAATTCCGATGGTGTCATGACAAGAGTATTATTTGTTGATTATTATGCTCAACACTATATTACTGCGAAGCGCGTTATCTCTACTAAATAACTCTACGCCCTGTTAAGTGCACTGACTTTTACAAGTACAGGTTTTACTTACTATGTCTTTAAGAAACATGGTATTGAGTTGAAGAATAAATTAGCAAACACAAGTTTTAGTTGGTAAATGTATTCAAAAATCTCAGTTTCAAAAAGTAGATTTATTATTCATCTCTACCAATAGAAATCACACAAACGAGGATCTATTATAGGGAGTAATCAATATATTAATATATTAATATGACAACGAACTGTTGTGAAACAAAGTTTAAGCATAACATGGGTAACAGCTCGGCGTGTTTTAAAATAAGTAAGAATTGGGTGTCTCATTCATTTTGAGACACCCTTTTTCTATGCGTTTTTTAGTTTATTGGCAAATTCGATCATGGATCTACTAGACATCGGTCCCTTAATTAAAACTATCGTGTCCGCATCTAGCTTTGGTGTCAATAATTCTAAAACGCCTGCTACCTCTTTAAACGTATGAACCTCTGCGCTGGTTCCATCCTTTTGCGCTTGATCGGCAATCTTCTCTGCCCTTTTGCCGATGGTAATCAATGTATCGATCTTTCTTAGTGCTACCATGGAGCCGATTTCGCGATGATATTTTTCTTCAAAATTGCCTAATCGCTTTATATCCCCTAAAACAAGAATGACCTTTTTGTCTTTTCCCACCGTATCTAGCACTTTTAAGGCTGCCTCTACAGATGTTGGGTTATTTGTCCATGTATCATCAATAATTGTACTGTCACCAAGTCCTGTCGTAAATTCTAAATGTCTTGCCATCTGTTTAAATGTTCTTAGTCCTGCGATTGCCTGACGAATGGTCAGCCCCATTTCATGGCTAGCTGCAATCGCGGCTAAGGCATTATAGACCTGATGCTCTCCATAGCCTGGGACAAACACATTGTATGTTTCATCCGCTACCTCTAAAACAAACTTCATGCCCGTATTGGCAAACTCCACTTTCGAAGCCTTGTAATCTGCCGTATCCTGTAAGCCAAACTTGATAATCTTCCCTTTAAATCTTTTCAATGAGATTTTTTTAGTATTGGCATCATCAGCATTGATGATTAACGTGCCATCTTCTTTAATGCCTTCCACAATTTCTGCCTTAGCCTTAATATAGCCCTCCAAATTGAGACAGCCATCTAGATGATGCACACCAATGTTTGTAATGATCCCAATAGTTGGCTGATAGATCATACATTGATGTTTAATATTCCCCGTATTCCCTAAGCCTAATTCAAAGATAGCGGCTTGTGTTTTATCGTCAATGCCCGTTAAATAAGGTAATGATTGCCTTGGCTCGTTTTTACTACTGATGGATGCTTGCACTTGCCAATGCTTACTAGCAATATGTTTTAACATCTCTTTTGTCGTTGTTTTCCCACAAGTTCCTGTTAAAGCCACAACGGGAATTTCAAAGAGCCCACGATAATACTCGATAAATGTCCAATATGCCTGTGCAACACTTTTCACTTGTAAAACGGTTGTATTCTCCAGTGCATTTTTTAACTCTGTAGACGGTTTATCGGATATGATAAGAGACGGACCTTTCCGATCAATCTCTTGCCAGTTGATTTGATCGTTTCGACTAACAAACAGGAGCGAATGGCTCTTTGTTAAATCATGCCGATTATAGTAGATCGCCTGCTTAACAGACCATTGTTCAGATCCGTGAATGAGCTTTCCCTGTAGGACATTCCTAAGTTTCTGCACACTAATGGATTGCAAGTGTACTACGCCTCCTCTCTTTATCAATCTTGTAGATGACTTATTTCTTCTCTTGATCTAGCGTGCTGCTTTTTGATCAATTACTATACCTTATTAGAAAGCTCTTCTATGTGGCACAGTCAATATCCTATATTAAAAAAGCTAATCAGCAGGTGGTGGAGGCTTTAGCTTTAGCTCCGTTGCTAGTTTAGAGACCTGTTTGCTATACATATCTCCCTTTATGAGAATGATGGTATTTTCATCCACAATCTTCTGCAATAACGGATAGACTAGCGTACTATTTTTAAATGTATAAACAGGCGCGCTAAATCCTAGCTTTACTGCATGATCAGCCATAATCCTTGCGTGTTCTCCAATGGTAATCAGGACATCCACGCCAATACGTTGAATTAATTCACCCGCCTGTTCGTGAATAATGTAGCCCCATGAACCTAAATCGGTAATCGTACCAATAACTGCAATCTTTTTCTTTCCGTCACCTAATTCATTCAACACTTTTAAGGCAGCCTCTAAGGAAGTGGTTGTAATACTCCATGTATCATCCAATAACATGGAATGATTAATGCCCTCAAAGAGTTGCAGTTGTTTTTTTAATTGACGGAATGATTGAAGCTGTTGTGCTGCGACTGGAATAGGGATCCCCATATCATGGACCGCGGCAATGGCAGCAAGAGCATTATAAACCTGATGCTCTCCAAACCCTGGTACAAGTATGTCATAGCTTTTTCTATCATGATGCAGAATAAATTTCATCCCTTTTTGATAGTAGTGGATATGGCTTGCGCGAAAATCACAGGAGTCATGCTTTCCTACCCTAATCAAACGCCCACGAAATCTCGAAACATCTATTTTTTTCGTATTCATATCTTCAGCATTGATAATTAATGTACCTTTTGGATGAATGATATCTAGCATTTCTCCCTTTGCTTGAATATAGCCTTCTAATGTTTTGCAATAATTTAAATGATGGGCTCCGATATTCGTAATAATACCGATTGTCGGTTTGAAATATCTCCCTGCATTCGTAACGTCTCCAGGTGAGCCCACTGCTGTTTCAAAAACGGCAGCCTCGGTTTCATCCTCAATGCCCAGTAAATATTGCAAAGAAGCCGTTCTAGAATTGCTGCTCAATGTCGTCGCAGTCACTTTCCGATCAGCCGAAAGAATATGTTTAATCATCTCTTTTGTCGTTGTTTTGCCTGATGTACCTGTGATCGCGACAATCGGAATATGAAACTGGCTGCGATAAAAATGGACAAATTTCCAATAGGCCTCTTCTGCATTCGCTACCTGTATCATAATGACATGATTGGGAATGTCAGTTGGCCGATAAGCTCTATCGGTCACTAGCACTAGAGGAGAAAGTGGCTCAAGATTTTTCCAATTAACAATACGTTTACTTGTAAAAAGGGCCGTATTGGACTTTTTCACTTGCTTTAATCGATAAGCCCCATGCTGAATCAGTGTATCCTCTGACCCGTGCACTAGATAGCCTGCCGTAATCATTGCTAAATTTTTCACCGAAAGAGGCTTCATATCTTTTCTCCCTCCTTTCTTTTCTAGTATATGTAACCTTTTAAAAGTTGCTTGGATGTAGACAAGATACATAACTAGAGGAAATCTATTTCATTGCATATATATAAAGGTGATTAAGTATCTAAGTACCAATAGAAGGAGTGATATACCTGAAAGCCATTGTATTTATCGGTACAAACAAATCTGGGTCTAGTCGTGAAGCAACAAGGGCAGCAGAAAAATTAGGCTACTTCACAGTACTTTTCACAAATAATGAAAAACAACTTCAGCAGCGCAGAGCCTACCCCGACATCCATAAAATGATACTCATTGATACTTTTGATATCGAGAGCATGAAAGATGAAATTGAGAAACTAGGAAAAGCTGGATTAAATATTAAAAGTATCGTTAGTTTTGTTGATCCATTTGTCCATATTGCTTCAATACTATGTGATGAATTTTGTCAGAACTATACATCCTCCAGTGCCATTGAAACTATGGAGGATAAAGAAAAAACAAGAAAGTTTTTACAAGACCAACCATACTCACCAAAATTTTCGCTCATGAAACCGAACGAACCTATAGCTAAAAATTTAACCTTTCCATTAATCGTAAAATCTCCTAAATCAACTGGCTCAAAAGATGTCTTACTAGCAACGGATGCCGACCAGCTCAATAACCACCTCAAAGCACTACGCAGTAAAAATCCCTATGAAACCATCATGATTGAAGAATATCTAGATGGCCCTCAATATTTAGTAGAGGCGGTTGTTTATCAACGACAACCACATGTCATTGGTATAATTGAGCAAGAAATTACCCAAGGAAAACGATTTATCATTACTGGCTATGGTGTTCTAGTGAAAGCCCCTAAAGACATCCAATCAGGCATCGAGGAGGTACTCCATTCCATCGTGAAAGCCTTTGGTATTGAGAATGGGGCTCTTCACTTAGAGCTTCGATTAACCCAAAATGGTTGGAAACTTATCGAGATCAATCCTCGAATTTCAGGTGGCGCTATGAATAATATGCTACAAGCAGCTCTAGGTTTTAGTTTAGTAGAAGAAACACTGAAGATTTTGCTAGGAGAACAGCCTAATCTGCAACCAAGACATAAAAAATTTGTGTATACAAAATATGTCATTGTGGAAAGTAGAGGAATTTTAGAAAAGGTTATTGGCAAGGCAAGAGCGACAAGATCAACTGGCGTCGTTGAAGTATATGTCAAACCGAGAAGAGGCACCCTCCTTACCCCACCTTTATCAATGGGTCACCGTTACGCCTATGTCATTGCAGAGGGAGCAACCTTGAAGGAAGCAAGAAATCACGCAATCACTGCAGCGAAGGAAATAAAATTCATTTTGAGAGTTTGAAAAAAATAACCCGAATAATTGCCGCTTGCCAGTGGACAGTTACTCGGGCTTTTTTATCTTCATAAGTCGTAAACGATTATTCTTCTTTAAACGTTTGATCTAAAAACTTCACGGTTTCAAACATATTGGTTTTACTTGCACCCTTCACAAGAATGGTATCATGAGGCTTAATGAGCTTTTCAAGGAGGGCATGCAATTGATCTTTATTAATAAAATGATGTACTCTGGATGGGTCCATGCCCTTCGATATGGCAGCATTACTCATTTCATCTGTCCTAAAGCCATAGGTAATAAATTCATCGATGCCTATCTCATACACGTACTCTCCAACCTTACGATATTCCTCTTCTCTCAAGATACCAAGTTCTCGCATTTGTCCAATAATGGCTACCTTGCGATTTGTCGCGATATTCTTTAGTACATCGAGCGCAGCACGAACCCCCTGCGGATGAGAGTGTACTGTATCATCAATAACCGTTATATCATCACGGCAATTATAAATCGTTAAACGTCTTGGTGGTTTTTTAAAGTTGAGCCCTGCCTGAATATCAAGTGGACTAAATCCTAAAAGATCAGCCACTGCCACTGCATTCAATGCGTTGTATACATGATGTTCTCCTAAAATAGGAATATATAATTCTATTTCTTGCCCATGCAGCTTCATTTTAAAGGACATGCCGACATCTTTATATTGCAAATCATATGCACGGTAATCCGCTTCTTTTTTAATGCCTACCGTGATGATTTTCCCTTTAAATTGCTGTGTCTCTAAGTATCTTGAATTGTCATCATCTTGATTGACAATGAGTAATCCCTGTTGATCCATACCATGAATCAATTCCGATTTTGCCTTGGCAACACCTCTTACATCTCCATCAAAGTTCCCAACATGGGCTAAGCCTATATTCGTTACAATACTAATATTCGGCTGGATGATGCTACAGTGATTGGTAATAATGCCTGGGTAAGCCATACCATACTCTAATACAACGGCCTGATGTGTATCATTGATTTCTTCCTTATGCTTTTTCGTATGCTCCGTCGTATTCCAATAATCCTTTGATTCAAATACATTCCACTTTTTCGATAAGATCGAACCCACAAATGCCTTTGTTGTGGTTTTCCCTGCACTTCCTGTAATCGCAATAATAGGTAGGGTTTTCTTTGCCTCCACCTGCTTCGTTTTTTGTTGGACAATTTTCTTTTTCAGCGGTTTTTGATTTTTGGCAAGATACATCGCATAACGGATGGAATGGATGACCACATCTAATTCCAAGTAAAAGGCAGGAGGACAGCCTGGGCGCCAATTGACCTCATACATCCAAATTTTTTGATTTTGATCTAACCCTACATCAATGCCAATTTCATCAATAACTTCCCCAAATTTCGCCATTTGAATTTCATCCAGATGATGTGCCAGCGCCAGTGAAAAATGCTCAAGCATTCGCCGAATATTATAGGCCTCATCCTTAAACTCCTGCTCCAAAAAAGGATCTAAATAATTGGTATAGCCACCGTTATTAATATTCGGTATGATGGAGCCATTCGGTGCAATGCGTGGATACACCGTAGTCACTACCCATTTACCTTCTCCATTTTTTTGAACATGCAGGCGGAAATCATAGACCTGACCAGATTTTGTAACAGATTGAATATACGGCTGCATAATAAAGGTGCCAGACGCAAGTTGCTCCTTTATCAATGCATCCAATTGTGGCTTTGTATAGGTTGTCGTGGTGCTATCCTTTCGCACCTCAAAATATTTGGCTCCCGCCTTCGTTATAAAATAAATACCCTTCCCTTTTCGTCCATCAATTGGCTTAAACACCACTCGTTTATAATAATTAACGAACTTATGAAATAAATCGGCATCCTTTACAATTTCAGAGGGAATCAAATACTGTTCAAATTCCTTCGCTTCCTTTAATCGTTTCATCACATTCCATTTGTTCCCGATTGAATGGGTTGTGAATGGAATCTCCTCTTTTAAAAGGTCAATAATCTCCTTCGAGACAGATAATTTCTCAGGGCTTCCTGCATTATAGATAACATCAGGAAAGGGCATTGTTTTCTCTTGCCATTGTCCATTCTCATAGACCTTTGCTCGAATAGAACGTTTGGCAAAGTCCACACTTTTAGGTGTGAAGTAAAAAAATGTTGCGCCTTCAGCTTTCGCAACTGCTGCAAAGGCATAGGACTTGAGCACTGTTGTTGGATCAAGTCGATGATGCAGCATACCAATAATCGTCATAGCTAAACTTCCTTTCATTAGATTCTCTCTCTATTACATTCACTTTGTATCCCTTGCATATAGACAGATGCTCTAGCTTTAGTAGTTTAATATGGTACTACCATTTCGGCTCTATGATAAATTTCCCCTTCAACATGTCTGGCTTTAAGAGCTGAATGGCCGATATACCACTGAGTTCAATAGATTTCTTTGTACTTGTTTTTTCTAACCTCACCACATCTGCAATCGAATTTGTATCGTTTCCTTCATAATCAAAAGCACGCAACAATGATACTGTGCCACGGCAACGCTCTCTATCAACATCCTCAATGCGGAAAAACTCTGTCTCAAACTGTTTCACTGTATCCAATAAGCTTAAATGAGCACCACTATGTGTAATTAAAAAAAATGGAATCGTATCACTCCCGACAATTTTAATAAGTAGCTGACCAAAATATTTAGAATGAAAATTCATCATAATATCCTGAAGATCCTTTAAATCACTTAAAGCTTCACATAAAAAGTGATTTCTTTTCTTATCACTATTCAATTCGTAGCCCCCTCTCTTAGTTTGACTATACGATTTGATCCGTGTAAGTTGCCCTCTCGTTATCATATGTTGCGACAAAAAATATGGCGACTTCTTCCTAAAGAAACTAAAAAAACCTCCACCAATGAGGGGGAGGCTTTTGCAAAAGCTTATGTTGCGAGGAGATCATGTATTGTGTATTGTTCTAATGCAGTAACGGTATGGTGTTTTGTATTGAATGGTAATTGCTTGGTAATCTCGTTCGGAATGACCACTGTATAAAGTCCCGCTGCTACAGCGGCTTGTGCGCCATTCGGTGAATCCTCAATTGCCATGGCCTCAACAGCCTCTACTCCTAATTGTTCAAGCGCCTGCAAGTAAAGCTCTGGATCAGGCTTAACATTTGTCACCGTGTCAGCGCTACAAAAGCAATCAAAGTAATGTCGGATACCCAGCCGATCCATATACACATCAATCCATTGACGACTGGAGCTACTAGCAAGTCCAATCTTCAAACCCGCTTCCTTTGCCTGCTGTAGCAATGTTAAAATACCAGGTCTTAGCGTTTCCGTTTCCATCCATTGTGCATGGCGTTGCTGAATGGATGTTTGAAAAGCCTCCACATCCAGTTGTATGTGATGATGTGTAACAAGATATGTATAGGGATTAAAGGTTTGAAGATTGGTCCCAAGGCACTTAGCATAGGTTGCTAACGATAATTCAACACCATATTGTGCATAGGCATCCTTAAAAACGTTATACCATGCTGTTTCCGTATCAATGATTGTACCGTCAAAATCAAAAATTAGAGCTTTTATCATCAAATTCCCCCATTCTATTGGTTTGCGCTGAACTAAGCCTAGGTTTTGGCAGACCTCTCCATCGATTTTCTAATCCTATCCATCACTTTGCTAATCCTATCCATCAATTTAGACCCGCTATCCGCTACTTTCGCATCTCTATCCGCCTATCTCCTCAAGCATCCAACTCTTTTGCTAGGCTATCCACCACTTCTTCACCTTTATCCCCCTGATTCAACAAGATAACGCCTCCTATAATGAGGACAATACCGATCGCAGAATAAACAGTAAAAATATCGTGCCAAATGACAATGCCTACCAGAACGGTTAAAGCTGTGCCGACACCTGACCAGATAGCGTAGGCCAAGCTTAATGGCATGGTTTTTAAGCAGAGGGATAGGCTATAAAACGAAATACCATAGCCAATTGTTACCGCCAAGGATGGAACGAGGACAGTAAAGCCGTCTGAGAACTTCAGCATGGTTGTTGCAAAGACCTCGCTTATAATCGATAGTGTTAAAAATAAATAGCCTTTCATCCTGTTCAGCCTCCTAATGACCACCAGCAAGATTGAGTACCACAACACCCAAGATAATGCATAGAATCCCTAATACCTTCTTGCGATTAAATCGTTCCTTATAGAGGACAACTCCCACAATAGCGGTTAACGCTGTCCCTAAACCTGCCCAAATTGCATAGGCTGTGCCAATAGGAATCACTTTTAATGTTAAGGCTAAACAATAAAATGCCGTTCCATAGCCTACTACTACGCCAATTGATGGCCCAATTCGTGTGAAGCCCTCCGTACGCTTGAGCAAGGAACTGGCAAAAACCTCTGCTATGATAGCTAGCATTAAAAAACTAAAAGCCGTCATTCAAAAAATCCTTTCTGCTTTGCTTCTAGATGTCATCTTCTTCCTCTACATACTCCAATATATCTCCTGGCTGGCAGCCCAAAGCTTTACAAATGGCATTTAATGTAGAAAAACGTACGGCTCTTACTTTGCCTGTTTTTAAATTAGAGAGATTGACAATCGAAACATCTACCCTCTCTGCAAGTTCACTCAGCTGCATTTTACGATCCGCTAGCATACGATCTAATCGAATAATTATGGTCATGTTTTCACTTCCTAAGCTGTTGCATCATATTCATCCTGAAGGAATGCACCGTATCGGAAAATACGTGCAAAGGTCCAAATCACCACACCACATAGTAAAAGAGTCCAGTGAATGCCTGTAAAATGATAGCTAATCCCCTTGATCAAACCCGTCTCTACAAATCGGGACTCCAATTGGAATTGTTGCATAATCAGATAGACGGTATATGTACGAAATGCATTTACTGTCAAGCTCAATACAATCACACAGTAGGCAATTCTCTCCATTTTTTTACTATTAGCGAGTGAAAATACAATACCTTTTGATAAGTTACTTAATATATTCCTCACTTGTACAATAATCATTAATAAAATAGCTATGTATATTGTAGCAGTAAATAGAAAGGTCATGACATCTTTTTTTGAATAGTGAATGTCCCTTGTCACATTTTCTGCCAGCTTCATTTCCAATCCTTCTAACTGAACGGCAGCGGTCACACTGCCCTTTGCTAATAAATGATTCACTTGTTGCTCTGATACCACCATTGCTCCCACCATAAAAATCGCGAGCATCGTCAAGACAAAAATCATCATCACCATGATGATGGTAAAAGCGGTACGAAGCCCCTTTGTCATCCATCGAAATTCTTTACTTTGAATTGTTTGCCCCATTATCAACCTCTCCCTCCTTTCTCTCTATTATACATCCCCCTTTATCTCTATCAATAACTTTTTAATGTTTATCATTAATAAATTATTGATAAAAATAAACCCTCTAAAGGTAGAGGGTTTATTTTAATAATCCTATCTTTACTAAATATTCTTTTGCTACTTCTGCTGCAAGCTTTCCTTCTACATTCACCTGATAATTCATTTCTCGCATTTCATCATCTGTAATGTGATCAGCTAGTTGATTTAACGCTTCTCCAATCTCTGGATAGACAATCAGCGTTTCTTTCCTTAGTAAAGGCGCTCCCTGGTATGGTGGGAATAATGCTTGATCGTCCTCCAATACACGTAGCTTGTATTGACGAATTTCACTATCCGTTGAATAAGCATCTAGCAAATTAATATCACCTGATTGTATTGCCTGATAGCGAAGCTTTGGCTCCATCGTTGCAAGTGTCGTAAAGGCTATCCCATACCGTTTTTGTATGCCAACATAGCCATCCTCACGGTCATTAAATTCTAATGTAAAGCCTGCTTTCACCTTCTGCTCTATCGGTTTAAGATCAGAGATTTTTTGCAGTTGATAGCTCTCAGCCAGCTCCTCTGATACAGCGAGTGCATACGTATTGTTATAGTTCATGGGGCTTAGCATGACCATATCGAATTGCTCTTGCATCCCCTCTTTTGCCTGAAGATAGACGTCCTCTTGGTTATTATTAATGGCTTCTTCCTTTAAAAACTCCGAAATAGCGGTGCCTGTAAATTCAGGGTAAATATCAATGCTGCCCGATTTCAATGCATTAAATACAAATGAAGTTTTACCAAGCCCTGGCTTTAATGTCACCGTTAAATCGGTCTCCTGCTCAATTAATAATTTATACATATTGATGAGAATCTCAGGCTCCGCACCAAGCTTTCCTGCAATGACTATTTCATCTTGCTGTTTACTGCTTAGGAGCGGGAAGAAAATCATTACCAGTGCCGCTAAACTAATGAGACTCAACGTCGTTATGGTTTTTTTAAAGGACAGAGATTCTAACTTTTTAAGCGCCACATCAAAAATCAGGGCTAAAATAGCAGCGGGAATGGCTCCTATAAGAATGAGTGCCGTGTTATTTCGGTCAATCCCAAGTAATATAATATCTCCTAAGCCTCCTGCACCAATTAAAGCGGCTAATGTTGCTGTTCCCACAATCAGCACCATCGCTGTCCGAATACCAGCCATCATAACAGGCATAGCAAGTGGTAGCTCAACCTTTACTAAACGCTTTGATCGATTCATTCCCATAGCTAATGCCGCTTCTTTCAGTGATGGGTCAACCTCATTGATGCCCGTGTAGGTGTTTCGTAGAATAGGCAACAGCGCATAGACGACTAACGCAATAATTGCGGGAACTTTCCCAATACCGAATAAAGGGATTAATAAGCCGAGCAACGCTAAGGAAGGAATCGTTTGCAGCACAGCACTGATTCCAATAATACTCTCGGCTATTTTCTTTTTATTGGTTAAATAGATACCTAGGGGAATAGCGATGAGGACAGCAAAAAATAGCGCAATAAAAGAGATTTGGATATGCTCTAGTAATGCAGCCAGCAGCTGTGCCTTCCGTTCCTGAAATACATCTACCACATTAGCCACCATGCACATGCCCTCTTTTCTTAGAATCCGCTGCTAAATAACGAAGCGTGGAAGCTCTTGTCACCATGCCAATGAGCTTGCCATTCTCTTCGACACCTAACAAGTCATGCTCGGCTAATTTTTCAAGAATCGTCGGAAATGGGGCATCAATAGGAATGGTATGCCCAAAGTCGTTTGTCACTGTGATTGGCTGTAACACATCATGGATCGTAAACAATTGATCCGACTGCTTACCTCCAATAAACTGTTGGACAAAATCATTTACAGGATTTTGTAGTAATTGCTGTGGAGTGCCTATCTGAACAATTTCGCCATCTTTCATAATACAGAGACGATCTCCTAATTTCAGTGCTTCCTGCATATCATGTGATACAAATACAATGGTTTTCTGGATGGTACGCTGCATCTCTAGTAGATCATCCTGTAGTTTGGTGCGACTAATAGGGTCTAGCGCACTAAAGGGTTCATCCATTAAAATAATTTCTGGGTCAGCTGCCAAGGCACGAACAACGCCAACCCTTTGCTGTTCGCCTCCTGACAGCTCCTTTGGCTTACGCTGACGATATTTCGCTGGCTCCAGACCCACCAACGCTAATAGTTCGTCTACACGCTGATGGATTTTCGTTTTACTCCATTTCTTCAGTTCTGGTACAACCGCAATATTTTCCTCTATTGTCATATGCGGAAATAGGGCGATTTGCTGTAGTACATAGCCAATACTCCAACGCAGCTCATGGATATTATAATCGCTAATTCTTTTATCATTGATCCAGATGGTGCCTGCTGTTAAGGGTATTAATCGATTAATCATCTTCAACAAAGTAGTTTTGCCGCATCCACTAGGGCCAATAATAACAAAGAATTCACCCTTTTTAATTTCTACATTTAGCGCTTTGACAGCTATTTGGTTGTTATCATATTGTTTTGAGACATTGTCAAATGTAATCATCTGTCATCTCCTTTAAAAATGTGCTCATGAAATGCGTTCACTTTTTATATTTCACCAACAAAAATCATTTCAAACATTTGTAGATAGATGCAACTATTTCATTCTAAATACCTCGCCTTTGGGCACAAACGGTAGCTTGGCCCCCTGTGGTAGTACGAAGGCATGCTGTCTTTTAATGGCTAAACGATCACATTGTCCATCTGTAATAATCAGGATAGGACCATCCTTTGGAAAATCCTGTGCGGCTTCAAGTAGCTGTATACCAGGCTGTAATACTGTGCCTCCTCTACCTCTTACCTTCACTTTCATTAATAGTTCTTCAGGGGCTAGATAGCCAGCGTCATAGGCAACAGCATCACAAAATATAACGCGAACAAAGGGGACATCTCTAGCGATGCTATAGCTCGCTATTGTACCGAGTGCTTTTCCTAGTAAGAGACGGTCCATGGAGCCTGATGTATCAATAAGGACTGCGAAAGTACGTCCATCTTCCTCACCGCTTTGATGAATCCATCTTGGTCTAGCTATATCAGGTGTCGATGCTTGCCTTCTACTGGGGCGGGTATACGTTCTAACTTTCTCTATCGGTTGAAACATCCGATCAAACCATTTGGCTAATGCCACATCCCAGGCAATAGGAGGCTGTGCTAGGCTACGAATTTCCTCAATGAGCCCTTGTGGCAAATATCCTCTCTCTTGGGTCATATGATAGCTTAACCCTTGACTCAATGCCCTTCTATAAAAAGCATCTAAATCCACGCCAACCTTGCCTTCCCAAAAATCTGGTGGATTCGTTTCGATCATATCTCCGATGCCCTGCCCTCGAAAGGTTCTTAATTTGCGATACATCCTAATATCTGTAACTATACGATCATAAATAGATTCGGCTGAAAGTCCTTTTAATGCTGGATCATATAGCCCGCCAAATGCTGGCATCTCGCCGATTTGCATATCGATGAGCCAGCCATTGATAACATAATCACAAGCAACATTCCATAAGTAAGGATCACGTCCTTGTCTGCGGGTCGCATGGCTTAAACCTGCATGAAGCAATTCGTGTGCCATGAGAAACCGCATTTCCTCATCGGTCATTCCCACCGCCGTATTCAAATAAATTTCCTTTGTTTCGACTGCAATGGCTGCGACCGAAATATCCATTCTTGTGCAAATAAGTGGGTCTTCAATGATCGTAAAATCTGCTGCCAAAGCACCAAATAAGGGATAGGAGCTCATAAACCAAGCCTTTGCGCGTTGTGCTTGTGTTACCCTCGTTGTGCCTCCCAATGTGTTTTCTACCCCACCCGCTACTCGAATGGCACTTTGCACGGCTTTCGATAAACCTTCTGCAAATAATGCAGCGAAATCACTATTCCCTCTATAAAGATAGCCTGTTTGATTTTGTGAAATCACAAAGTCCACTTGGCCTGGCATTGTACTATAGCCTTTCAAATCATCTGGCACACCTTCGCGTAAAAATCTTTCATATAACTTTTCCTCAGAGCTAATGGCCTCAAAAAGAGGATTACTCATTTCCTTTGGTGCTTGACCAAATTTTAGCTCTGCTAAAAATTTTGTTATATAGCAGTCACAGGCAATATTCCACAGCTCCTGCTGCTCTTTTGATTGATGATGATGTAAGCCAAGGTGTAGCAAGCAATGCGCTATCACATAAGCCCATTCATTTGGCTGACCTTTTTTATCCTGATTCACATAAATAACACCTGCGCTTGTAACGTAAGCCCAATCCTTTTGAGGCATACTTTCGTATTGCATGTAAACAGCATGACATAACGCCTCGAACAGGGGATGTGTAGAGACGATGTCATGCCCAAGTGCGATGGCTTTCTCATTTTTATGCTCCTGCTGTGATGCTTTCTTCTTTTTGGCCATAAGCTACCCTTCCTTTTTGGCTACTAAACGAGGTAAATCTCGGATAACCTCCAGCATAAACCAGGCAGGCAATGCTTCACCCTTTTGCTCTGATACAACCATCTGTGCAATTTCTAAGCTGATGGATGATAAGTCCTTGATCAAGTCTTTGGCTCGAAAGGCTAATTGCCGTTGATTGCCCTTCAATGTCGTATGCTCGTTCGGAAGCTCCTTCAGTAACTGAGCACGGAAGGATTGTGCCATGAAATAAAGCAAATCTCTTTCATCAGGTTGATCGGGCCAACGTAATTCTCCTTGAATAATTTTAGCAAGATCATATTTACTCTGCACTTGCTTGATAAAGGCTTTAAATTGACTGGCAGTATGCGCGGACAGGCAGCTACTTGCTAATAGATCAATTGTTTGTTCTTGTAAGCTATTGCCATATGCATACAAACAATCACTTAACATATGCCATGAACGAGGCGTGGAGAAGGGTTCTTCTGTTTTCGGAGGTTCGCTCCATAAATGATCGGGACGCATTTGAATATACTCAATCACATATGGATGTATTTCATGTGTATAGGCCCATTCAAGCCAATCTTTATGCGATGCCCTAAGCTGAACATGGACCATCCGATTGATTAATGCGGAGGACATCGGCTTAACAATCGCGTTATCCTGAGCCCGATTGCCTGCACCAATAACAATCGTACCCTCTGGCAATGTAAACTCTCCAATCCTGCGTTCATGAATAAGACTATAAAACGCTTTTTGTACTTCCTGTGAGCAAGCATTTAATTCATCTAAAAAAAGGCAATAAGGTTCATCGCGTGCAATCATTTTGGGTGGACAAAAAACACTGTAGCCATCCTTAATCTGCGGAACACCAATAATATCCTCAGGTGCTAGCTGACTGCCCAATAACGATACACAATGTAGCCCTAATTCACTAGCAAAGTTTTCAACAATCGCTGATTTCCCAATGCCAGGTGCTCCCCAAATAAAAACTGGTCTTATTGTCGCTACATTCAGCAGAAAATCATATAGCTGTTTTTGTGTCACATTAAAAATCGTATTCAATCAAAACGCCCTTTCAACTCATTGTTTTAAAGGTTAATAATACCATTTTCTATGAAATTAATCTTGTCTCTACCATTCTATGAAATTGACTGCCAATTACTAGCTGTGAGAAAATAATAAAAATTGTAGTAGAGAGGTCGTGACCTATGCATAATGGCTTTCAGTTTTTGGCGATTTCACAACTAGCAAAAAGGTTTCCAGCAGACTCTTGGTGGGCAAAGTTTTACAAGGATTTTAGTGAGGATGATCTAGTAGCGTACTATGAGGGGGATTTAACACTTCCCTCTCTTGATTTGGACTGGGATATGCCATTCCCACAACAGGACAAGACCATTCTCATTTTCATCAATGGTCATCTAACCGTAGACACCCTCTATAATTTAGAGACAGATGGGGCAATTGGGCTGATAGTGATGGGCAATGTACTTTCTAAAAATATAGCTGTAGGTGGTCAGGAAATCTATGTGCACGGGCATCTGACAGTCGAGAATATATTATGTGGCTCCTACAATCATGGCGAAACGATCGTTAATGGCAATCTTCAGGCAGCAATTTTGGTTCAAGATGATGAGTATCGCATCAACGTAAAGGGTCAGAAGTCGATTCCTTGTATCGTAAATATATGGCACGGAGATGGCGTTTTTCAGGAACTCCCTATCCGTATTGAAGATGTATTAGTAGACGAGATATTTTTACCTGAGGATGAGGATGACATCGGCTTTTCCTTCACTTCACTCGTGGAAATTCTAAAACAAGGGCGTTCTGCACTCACTCAATTTACAAGCGTTCCTCAAAGGACAATAGCAGCTCCTATTTATTTCACGCACCATTCGATCAATGCGGAAAGCATACTGAAACTGACTTCATGTATTCTGATGACACCTGACAAACCTTCTTTCGATTTGACGGAACAGGATGTTTATTTTATGATCCAACGCGCACATACCAATGCTGATGGAGATGTACGCAATGATAGTATTTATATATTGACCTCGCAGTGTCATTATTTTATTTGGCTTAATGAGGATCAATCCGTCTCTCTCTTGACAAAAACACTAGATGAAGAAGCTGAATGGTGGGATATTACAGCATCCCCCCAGGAGGATTTAGTGGATTTACAACAGCACTGGCTGATGTTGTTAACCTGCATCAATGTAGCAGAACTTTACTTGCATAGTATCGAGGTGCGAGATGTACAACAAATTCTCCAGCATCCTACGATTCTGGATTTAGACGATGAACATGATGGATTGTGGGATGGTTCCAAATACTATAGCTTCCGTCAAACCTATTTGGATGATGAAGGCGATAGGATACATGCTCGCATTGAAATTATGACGCCTGATGAAGCGTATTATTTTTATACGCTCGAAAATCAATCCTATGTTGCTCGCCACTATCAGCCTCCTAACGTTTTTGGTCGACAAGAGCTATCTTATTTAAATACGATTCAATGGGAAGCGTCCGAGCGATATTTTGAGAGATTCAAACAATTTATGTCTCAGAATTTTAAGATAGATTTAGGAACTAATTAAGGCAAGAAACGTTCTATGAATGATGAAGTCTATTCAACTATACATCTCTTTCACTCTCTGTAATAATGAGAGATAGCTAAACTTTTAATAGAAGGGAGGGAGATGTGGTCACGACCAACATCCAGCTACAATGAAATACGTGCTAAACTTTTTTAAAGGACTTATGATTGCCGTTGTTGTTATTTGTATTTCGTTTTATATGGTGACACAGTTATTTAATACGACTGAAAGAGAAGAGTCTGTGGTTATTGATGATCGTCCAAGTGTGGAAGAGTTTATCGGTGAGATTGCAGAGACCGCACGAGATCTTGGTGCTGACAATGACTTATATGCATCCGTGATGATTGCTCAGGCGATTCTAGAAAGTGAGCATGGGCAAAGTGGACTTGGCTCTGCCCCTAATTATAATCTTTTTGGAATGAAAGGCAGCTACCAAAATAATTCCGTCACACTCGAAACCACAGAGGATGATGGGTCAGGCAACCTTTCTACCATCATGGCTGACTTCCGCAAATACCCTTCCTATGAAGCATCCATGCAGGATTATGTAAAATTAATGCGTAATGGCGTGTCATGGAATAAAGATTTTTACGCGGGCGTTTTCAAAAGCAACACAACTACCTATACAGATGCGACCAAGTTTTTAACAGGCTCCTATGCAACTGATTCGGCTTACAATGAAAAATTAAATACATTGATCGCAAAATATGACCTTCAGCAATATGATAGCCCTGTAAAAGATAAGAAAACCATCACGGTGGCTGATGGAGATTCACTTATGAAGATTGCCGAAGCCTATAATGTGAAGGTGACATCACTTAAGCAGTGGAATCAGCTTCGAACAGAACGTCTTGAAGCAGGCCAGCAACTTAATATTTATCATTATTAACATAAAACGTCCATGACTCATCAAGGAGTATGGACGTTTTTTCTCATGAAACTAATTCGTTTGTCTAAACGTCTTAGTGTAAAAATACGGAAAGGATAGGAACACAGTGAAGCGTACACAATTGCTCAGTCTTCTCGCCGTTAACCTTATGCTATTGCCATTGATTCAGCTTAGCTACAACCTATATTTCACAACAAAAATAGCAGAGGGTTCCTTTTATCTTATTATTTTCCCCGCTCTTATTATTTTATCGAACCTCTTACTATGTTGTAGTCGGCAAAGAGTAGCAGCTTCTATCCATTGGACCTTTGTCTATGTGGGACAAGGCACCTCTATCGCCTGTTATTTTGTGTGGCATTATGGGCAACTAGAGCCCTATCCAGATATGCCCCCAGGTGAAGCAGTGTTTGATTTATGCATGAGTACATTTTTAATTGGGCTATGGCAGTTTATCGTGTTAGCACTGATCCATCTCAGTACGTTTATCATTCTCAAGATGGGACTGACCTTTAAAAAAGCTTAACTAGTCTTCTGTGAGTTATATAAAGTACCTACTGCTAGTATAGTCGTGGCTAAATCCTGTCGATAGAGGGGATGTTTGGCATCTAGACTATTAATCGTTACTTCATTACCACCTAACGATGAATGGACATACAAATCATCACCCATGTATAGAGCAATATGACCTGGAAAATAGATTAAATCACCCTTCTGCATTCGGGCTTGCTCTATGTTAACGATAGGGAAGCCCTCTACTATTCGGGCATCACGATAAATATAGACACCGTTTAACATATAAGCCATTGAACATAAACCAGAGCAATCAATACCTAGTGGCGATTTGCCACCCCAGCGATAAGGGACCGTTAAATAGCTGAGCGCTGTGTCCACCACATTTTCTCGGAACTGCTGCTCCGATAATGAATGTGCTGTTATTTTTGGTTGTAGCCATTTTGTTCGAACATACCCTATTTGTCCTGACACTAGCAGTACAGCTGACCATTCTTCAGGTACTGCTTCGTCTGACATAACACGAATGGAAGAACCTCTTACAAGCGTTAGCAGCTTTGTACTTTGAATACGTGGCTGCTGCAAAACATCTGCAAAGCTTTGACACACTACATACTGTGCATCTTGTTGCCATGTAGATGCTAGTGCTTCCTCTTGCAGTAAGTCTGCCTTCTGACAATAACCCTCGTAACGATAGGCCGTTTGAATAGAAACCCAAGCGTCATTGACATCCCTGATGATCTCTACGGTCATCCCATAAAGCACTTCATCGACTAGTTCAGAATCTTTATCTGGCATGGCATGCAAGCTAGCAATCATGGCTGTAACGATAGCCTTCATCCTTCTCCCCCTTCCGCTTCACCAACTGGTCATAGACAACTTTTGATAGACGACCAATGAGTTGGCGTGCCTGATCATTGTCCGTTACATTTGTTATAAAAACACCCATACTATAATCGACTGCATTCGTGTAAAATATCCCCACATCATGATCGACTGTATCCAGTCCGCCTGTTTTATGTGCCAGCCTCACATCCTCTACTAGATAGCGCTTTAGGGAGTCATGTATACGCTGACGGCTTAAAATATCAATGACTAGTTTATTGTAGGGAGGCGTTAAAAGCTCTTGCTGATAGATTTGCGTATAAAGATGTGCCATATCCCTTGCTGATGTGCGATTATCTATGCCCTTTGCTAGCCGCTCCACATCCATCATTTTTCGCTGTAGCAGTGTGTCCTGTAAACCGATATGCTGAAAATAGTCATTCAAATATTCCATGCCAACTACATCGATTAAGACGTTCGTAGCTGTATTATCGCTAGTAATAATCATCCACAATAGCAGATCATAGAAAGTGCTTTGTGTAAGTCTTTGTTCACTAATCACACTAAAATCCACCCAATCAGTTGGTGAAATCGTAAGCGTAGAATTAAGTGATAATTTGTTTTTCTCTATATATGAGAGCAAGGCTAACAGAATCGGCACTTTGATTAAACTTGCACTTGAAAATGAAGTCTCTAGCTGATGACTGATGAGCAACTGATTCGTTGTTAGATTTTTAATAAACAAATGTACGTTATAGGGCGATTCTTGAATAAGTGTAGTAATTCTCTGCTCCATAGACCACCTATCCAACTACATGGATACGCTGATTGTCCGCATCCATCTTGACGCTTCTTCCTAAAGGAAGCGACATCGTTGGTAAACAATGACCACATGCCAAATCTGCAATCATAGGCTTCCCTAAAGGCACTAGAATTTCTTGAAAAATAGTTTGTAATGATAAGCTATGAGCTGGCTTTTCGGGATTTTCAGGTTCGCAATTTGTCCAAGCGCCCAATAAAATGCCTGCCACGTCATCTAGCTTTCCTGCCAGTTTTAATTGTGTCAGCATACGATCCACCCGTTGCTCCGTTTCATCGATATCTTCTAAAAACAGAATTTTACCTCGTGTATCAATTTCATAGGGTGTGCCAAGTGAAGCTGTCACTAATGTTAAATTGCCACCGATGAGTTGACCTGAAGCGCTCCCAGGAACCAGTGTAGACATGGGCTGGTGAGAGGGATTTTTTAAGTAATACGCCTTTCTTTCATTCTCCATAATCAGCTGAATGAACGACTGCCAAGTATAGTCATCCATCTCCTGTCTAATAAATTCTGTGGATGGCATCGGCGTATGATAGGTTACAAAGCCACATAGCTGATTAAAAGCTATATGTAGAGCGGTCACATCACTATAGCCAGCAAATACTTTTGGATTGGCACTTATCAAGTCAAAGTCTAATTGGGCTAAAATTTTCGTCGCACCATAGCCCCCACGTATACAAAAAATACCATCAATCATTGGATCATCAAACATACGATGAACATCTGCTACCCGTAAATCATCTGTGCCTGCTAAATAGCCATGTCTTGCGTGACAGGTCTCCCCAACGACCACATTGAGCCCTAGCTTTTCGATACTAGCAATAGCAGGTTGCAGCTTTTCGGGTGGCGTTGCTCCAGAAGCACTAATAAGACCAATTGTGTCACCCTTTTTCAATGCCTTTGGACAAATCATATCTTTTCCTCCCTTTTCAGTGAAGTACGATAATGGGCAAGTTCCTCTTCATTGGCTAAAATAAAATGACCTTCCTCTATCTCAACAAATGAGGGGGGATTTTCATCATAACAATGCTGTGACGGATCATACACTTCTACAACTTTCTCCCGCTCCTTATAGGGATTCGGCTCTGGTACTGCTGATAATAAAGCCCTTGTATAAGGATGCAGCGGATGAGCAAAAAGCTTTTCTGTTTCCGCTAGCTCCACAATCTTCCCCTTATAAATGACCGCCGTACGATCCGTAATAAAACGGACAATCGATAAATCATGGGCAATAAATAAATACGTTAAATGATTTCGCTGTTGAAGGCTTGCTAATAAATTTAATACTTGCGCTCGAATGGATACGTCTAAGGCGGATATTGGCTCATCTGCAATGATAAACTCTGGCTCCATCACTAACGCACGAGCAATGCCAATACGTTGGCGTTGACCTCCTGAAAACTCATGCGGAAAGCGGCTTGAGAACTCTGGAAGTAGCCCAACGTTCAATAACGCATCGCGCACCTTTTGTTGTCGATCTGCCTCATCTTTATATTTTTTCGAAGGGTATAAGCCCTCTGAGACAATATAATCTACTTTTGCTCGTTCATTTAGAGATGCCATAGGGTCCTGGAATATCATTTGGATTTTTTGCGTAATTTCTCTATCCCAATCTTTAGGGATTTTCCCCTGAATACTTTTGCCATGGTACAAAATTTGTCCCTCTGTGACCTCATTGATGCGCATAATCGCTCGACCAATCGTTGTCTTCCCTGAGCCTGACTCACCTACAATGCCAAATGTTTCGCCTTTAAAAATTTGAAAGCTGACATCATCAATGGCTGTAAACTTATTTTTTCCTTTGCCAAAAACAACAGATAAATTTTTTACTTCTACAAGCACCTCTTTATCAGTCATTCGCATACTGCCTCCCCTCTGCAAAAAATGCCTGTAAGGCTGCTGGAGGCTCTACCTTTGGTGCAAGTGGGTCTAATAACCATGTACGAGCATAGTGGGTATCACTGACCTGAAAAAAAGGAGGCCGCTCGATAAAGTCAATTTTCAATGCATATGGATTTCGTGGGGCAAAGGCATCTCCCTTTATTTCCTGAAAAAGATTCGGAGGTGTGCCCTTGATGGAATACAATTGTTCCCCTTTTGAGCCAAGCTGTGGTAAGGAGGAAATAAGCGCCCACGTATAAGGATGCTTACTATGAAAGAAAATTTCATGTGTTTCCCCAACTTCGATGACATCGCCCGCGTACATCACGGCAATACGGTCAGCCACTTTTGCGACTACGCCTAAATCGTGCGTAATATAGACGATTGTTAAGCCGTATTTTTGCTGAAGACTTTTTAAGAGCTGTAAAATTTGTGCCTGAATGGTTACATCCAAAGCTGTTGTGGGCTCATCACATATTAAAATATTCGGCTTACATGCAATGGCAATCGCAATAACGATACGTTGGCGCATCCCTCCTGAAAATTCATGCGGGTATTGTTTATAGCGCTTTTGCACATCGGTAATGCCGACATCTGTTAACAGTTTTAGTGTTTCTGCATAGGCTTCCTTACCTCTTAAGCCTTGATGCATAACCACACATTCTTCAATTTGCTTTCCAATGGTTTTGAGCGGGTTTAACGATGTCATCGGATCCTGTGTCACCATCGCTATTTCCTTACCACGAATCCCTAGCCATTCTTGCTCTGTTGTGAACTTTCCTAAATCCTGTGCATTGTAAATAATTTGCCCCTGCTTAATACGACCATTTTTATCGAGCAAGCCCATAATGGATTTCATCAGCACGGATTTACCCGAACCTGATTCACCCACAATGGCTAAGCTCTCCCCCTTGTAAAGGTCGAGTGAAATACCGCGAATCGCTGTTAAAATTCGACCACGTAGCGTAAACTGAATCACTAAATTTTGGATGCCTAATATGCTTGATTTTTTCACTGTCACTCGCTTCCTCTCCTTATACATGGTTTTTCGGATCTGCTGCATCTGCAAAGGAATTACCAATAATATAAAATGCGATCGTAATAACGCTTAGCACAATACTCGGGAAAATAAGCTGATACCGTAGATCTGGTGACATCATAAGGACACGTCCTTCATTAATTAAATTTCCTAAGGATGGCTCACTGATCGGAAGCCCTAAGCCAATATACGTCAAAAAGACTTCGGCCCCAATTGCAAAGGGTATCGCTAAGCTCATGCGGAGCATAATGACAGAAATTAAATAAGGTAATAGATTTTTTAGGATAATACGATAATCAGGTGTGCCTAAGCACTTCGAGGCTAGATTGTATTCGCGGTCACGCAAAATAACAATTTGATTGCGGATAAACCTCGCCATTTCCACCCATCCCGTAATACACATGGCAATAATAATGGTTGAAATACTTGGCCGTAAGATATAGGACATTAAAATGAGCACAATGGTTGTGGGGATATTATCGACAACATTATAAAGCTGTGTAATAGGCGCTTCTAATTTCCGTGAAAAGCCCCATAGCGTGCCAATTGTAATGCCCACCACTGCCTCTACTAAGGCGACAACACAGCCAATAAAGAGTGAGGTTCTCGTCCCCGCCCAAATACGAGACCATAAATCCTGACCGATTGAATTCGTGCCAAACCAAAATTCTGCACTAGGTGCAATATTACGTGCCTGCATCCCTGTTTGTTCATCCAAGTAAATTTCAGTTGGTGATTTTTGCGCGGGTAAATAGGGCTGTAGAATCGTAAAGCCAACAATGATGATCACCCCAACTAATAAAAAAACGGCCAGTCGATTTTTCAAAAAGGATTGCCATGTAGATCGCCAATAAGAATAATTTGAATAGCCCGTTTCCTCCGCCTGTTTTGCGTCCACTTCGGCAAATTCAAATAAGGTTTCACGTGATTTATTTGAAATATTATTGATTTCATCTGTATACATCCCCATTAACGCACACCCCCTCCCTTGCCTAATTTAATACGAGGGTCGACAAGTGCCATGGCAATATCCCCTAAAATAAGGCCAATGATACCAAGGGAAGAGAACACTAACACTAGGCCTTGAACAATCGTATTATCCTGTCGCTGAATAGCATCCACAAGTAAGCCCCCCATCCCTGGAATGGAATACAACGACTCTATATAAATCGAGCCTGTAATCGT
The DNA here is from genome assembly GCF_039614735.1 of Lysinibacillus sp. BS3. NCBI lineage: Bacteria > Bacillati > Bacillota > Bacilli > Caryophanales > Bacillaceae > Lysinibacillus > Lysinibacillus sp. BS3. Next base: position 948,756 of record NZ_CP154860.1, read on the forward strand.
AAACAGAATTGTTGCAGGTAAATATTGTGCCATGGGAATAAAGGCATTACGTAATACATGTTTGAACATCAGTGTCCGCTCCTTTACGCCCTTTGCCCTAGCCAGCTTAATATAGTCCTTGTTCAGTTCATCCACCATATAGCGTCGCATCCACATCGCGTAGGAGGCAGTTGGAGCCAATGCCATTGACGTAAGTGGAAGAATCCAAGTAATCGGCCTGTATTCATCAAACAGCATCGGTAATTGAAAGAGTTCTGTAATATACATTTGAATAACTAAGTAATAAACCGCTGCAGGGACTGCAACAACAAATACGATATAGCCTGTCCCAAGTCGATCCAACCAACGTCCCTTACGATAGGCCATCATTATTCCTAGCGGCACACCAATCAGGAGTGATATAGCGACTGCTCCTAAACCAAAGAGCAGAGAATACGTGATTTTATCTGCAATAATCGTCACTACTGGGACATCGGTACGATAAGTCACTGACTTACCCAAATCCCCCTGCAGTAAATTCTTGTAAAAATTCCCCAGTTGGACAAGGATTGGGTCTCGCAAGCCGAGACTTGTTAAGTAAACTTCCTGCTGAGCAGGTGACATTTTATCAGCAGCCGCTCCTAAATAGCCTTCCTCTGGCATTAGCCGTAATAATGAAAAGACAATGGTGATGATAATAAAAAGGGTTAAAACGGATTGTAAGAGTCGTTTTCCTATATACTGCAATATCGCGCCATCCTCCTTTGTCAAAAAGACGAAAGGAGATGCCGACTATTCTTTTCGGTATCTCCTTTTCATCTACGAAATTCTACTACTTTTCAGCATTGGCTAGTGCTTCCGCACGTTCTTGCTCCCACTCAGAAAGCGCTTTTTTAAATTCTTCATTACTCATTGGCTTTTCTAGCACTTGCTGGCCTTTAAATTTCTCTGCCGTTACACCAAATGGCGAATATTGCGCCTCGAATGGATTTAATTTAGATGCCATATAGCCACTACCACCAACTGAATATGGAATAACAAAGGCTTCCTCAATTAAAAACGCTTCTGCCTTCGCAAATAGCTCATAGCGTTTGGCTGTGTCAATTGTTTCTTTCGCTTGATCTACAAGATTTTGATATGTTGTTTTACCATTCGCCTCTTTATAGCCTTCTGCTAATTCTGGTTTATTGTAAGTTCCATCTACTGTGAAAGGATCTGTATACGTAGATGGATCTGCAAAGTCAGGACCCCAGTTCGCCTCTAAGAGTGCAAATTTACCTGGACGACGTACCTCTGATAAGAAGCCTGTGGATGGACCAGCCTCTACAATAATGTCGACATAATCTGTCCCTAGTAGTTTTTCCATTTGCTGCTCGACTACTTGAGAGCGATTAGCCCAATCTGGCATACCAGCGTTATAAGGCATTAAAACCTTTACAGGGAATGTGGCCTTACCTGCTAACGCTGTTTTTGCTTTTTCTTTATACTCTAGGGCCAGCTCTTTATTGAAGGAATCCTCATTGGAAATGGATGTAAGGGGTGCTAGTTGTGTATAATCCACTCCTTCCACATCAACAAAGTTTTTCGGTGTAATGGTATTGCTCAGCAAATCTGCTGGATTATATGGCTCAACCGTTAGCATCGCGGAGACACGGTCAAGCGCATGGAATAAGGATTTGCGGAAATCTTTATTATTGACGGCGATTTTCCAGTTATCAGGCTCGTATTGTGCGTCAAATTGTGGGTTGAAGTTGAGTGCATAAAAGTAGGTATAGAAGTTATTTTGTGTTTGACGAACCTGAGATTTTTTCTTTTCATCTTTAAACCATTCATCAATGATGGAGGTCGGGATACTAGCCGAATCGATTTCGCCACGTAAAAACAGCTCAGGCGCCACAGTTGCCGCCTCTTTATTGTATTTATAGCGAATACGGTCAATCAGCACCTTGTCTTTATCCCAGTACGTTTCATTTTTCACAAGAACGCGTTCATTTTGTGGCTCAAATTTATCTAAAATATAGGCACCGTTATAGAGGAAGTTTTCACGTGTTGTGCCAAAATCCTCTCCCTTTTCCGCAATGAATTTGCCATTCACAGGGAAGAAACAAACATAATTCAACATAGAAAGAAAATAAGGTGTCGGCGCCTCTAAAGTATATTCTACTGTATGTTCATCTAGCGCCTTTATGCCTACTTCCTTGAAATCGTTCATCTCGCCATTATAGAAGGCTTCCCCATTTTTCACCACCGTCGCAATCCAAGCTGTCGACGATTCATTTTTAGCATCAAGCACATAGTGTAAGCCATCCACAAAGTCTTGTGCCACAACATCTGCATATTCCTTGCCCTCATGTGTCACCCATTTTGCGTCATCATGCAATTTGAATGTCCACACCGTAGCATCCTCATTCGCAGACCACTCTTTCGCTAATCCTGGCTGGACCACCCCATAGTTGTCATATTCAATGAGCCCATCCACCATATTCGCAGCTACCGCAAATTCATTTGTTTCTGACGTCTTTAAATAATTTAACGTTTTAATTTCCCCTGAATACACCACTCGATATTCCGATGCTTTTTCACTCGCTGATTTGTCATTACAGGCTACACAAAATAATACGACCAGACATACGAACAGCAACCAATATTTTCTCACAAGCATCCCCCTAGTCATCTTTTTATAATGAAAATCCTATTGGTAGGATGGATTGCATCTGCAATAGGATCATTCAAACATAAGCTAGGTCTGTCTAAATTGACCATCTATCGATGAAATGAACAACGGTACATACTCATTGTCACAGTTATGAGATTAAATTGTCGGTTCTATCAACTACCAAACCACTCAGACAGCGTGTCCCACTGCTTTTTGAGCGGGTCCACCACTTTTTTGGTCACTTCTCACCTTTCATGAATTAGAATCCTCACTTGATGTAAAAGCTCCCACTAAACCTTTCCATCATGTTAAAAATTGCAGGACACGCAGCACCTCATAAAAATCATGGGTCATGAACTCCACGGTATTATGCGGTTTGAATTTGGCATTTGGATAAAATGAATTACGATAGGCTCGTGTATGATCACGATAAATAAGCTCTACCCTAAAGTGTTCTGGCAACGTTACCTGTAATGCGGTACGAGGAACCTTCATAGAAGACTCTACCAGTCGCTTGGTTTCCATGATAGTTAGTTGTGGACTGACACTAATCGTCGCATTGCCGATTCCTTCCTTAGTAGCAAATGTGACAATGTGTTCGTTTACGGTTGGAATCTCTTCTGTCAACCCCACATCCCCACTCACAAAGGACACAGGAACACCGTGTAAGGCTGCTGCATAGGTATTGATCAGAAATTCACTCGCATATTCGCCATTGATTTTGACATCCGCGTATGTGCAAAGTGTATGGGCTAGTGGGTTACGCTCACTGCCACCCTTGCTGTGATAGCCGATAAAAATAGCACGATCGAAGCTTTTATCGAGACCCGCTACCATACACATAGGGTCGTATGTCCAGCCACGGATAACTTTACAGTTGATTGGTAAATTGGAAATGTCTAGATTGCGGGCTGAATCATGTGCGTCCTTTACTAAAATTTCGGTTGCGCCCCCCGCTATCGCTCCTTCAATGGCAGCTTCTACTTCACGTGTCATTTGTCTTTGGAAAAACTGATAATCAGGTGCGTTTAACTCGGTCTCACTCCACGAAGTTGTACCTGTAATCCCTTCAATATCTGCACTAATATAAACTTTCATAGAAATCGAAACTCCTTTACATGGTGATTTTGAATTGTTGCGTGTACTGCTCCGTAATGCGCTGCCTGTGCTTGAACACGTCTAGCCCATGCCACATTGCCATAATCATAATGCCACCATTCCTCCGCATAGTTCGTAAATCCAGCAAGTGTCATACAGTTATACAGCAAACGTCGGTACTGACAGGCAAGCGGATTTTCATGCGTATGTTGTTCAAAATAACGGGTCGCGGATTTTTCATTCATTTCATCAAACGCTGTCCCAAGATCGAGGGCTTTACCATGAACATCAGCCAGTGTTACATCGATGGCACCCCCTGTTAAATGGGGGGCTAAATGGGCTGCATCTTTACTTGGAAATGCTACATATTTTTTGGTCGCCTGCACAATCTCTTGTGATGTTAACTGCGGCATCCTTTTTGCTAATTGCTGAGAAAAATGGCTAAACAAATGCTGCTGTACTTGAAATGGACGATAGCCATCATAAAGTAATAAGCAATACTCTTGAGGTAATAATGTTAACACCTGTTGCAAACGCTCATAGACTCCTTCTCTTACATGAATAACTCGTAAACTATTAGAAATCTGTTGCTGATAGTAGATGGGTTCCATAAATATCCTAGGATGAGCACCTGTAAGCTGGATAAGCGGCTCATTGTTTTCACAGACAACTGGTGATGGCGAGGGGCTTCCATTTAGAGAGGGTGCTATCGGTTGAAAAAGGTTCATAATAACAGAACCCTCCTTTAAATAGTTAGATAATTCAGTTTTTTAAGTTGAATGTTATCATATCTCTCTACCATTGACTAGATAAAAAAAGAATAATTACAAAATAATGGATATATTCTTACAATGATACATATTCCAGCAATTGACGGGTCGAAAAACCACTTATATCCTCTAATTAAGAATTTTATTCATCTTATAGCTCGCTCATGCTAAAAAATTAACGAAACCTGTTTGGTGGCCTAAAAAAAGCCATTGAAACACAATTGCTGTTTCAATAGCCTTTTCTTTTATGCCTGTTGAAAGGAATAAGCTTGCACTGTATGTCCATTGCGGCCAGTTGTTGTCTGTGCCTGGGATAATGAATTTAGTATCGCTTCCTCTGTCGCTTCCGCTGCGGCTGTAAACAGTTGATTCATGATGGGATGATCCTCACGAAGCTGAGTTCTAGTCTCAATAAGCTGATCAGCGGTATGAGGAATACAATGTGCCGTCGTGAAGCCAATCACAATATCGCCACTACCATGTGAAAAATGACTGCCTGTCCGTCCTAAACCGATACCACAGCGTTTAATGACACGTGTTAATTGTCGACTACTTAGCGGGGCATCTGTCGCAAGGACAATGATAATGGAGCCATCTGTTGGTGATAGAGTAGATTGGTTTTGCATAGTTGAGACTTTGTAATACTCGGCTAAAAACTCCCTGTCTTGTCCAAAGTTACTAAGAACTAGGCAGCCTACTGTATAGTTCACTTCATTTGATTCTACTTTGACGATGCGAGAGGAAGAACCAATTCCTCCTTTGTAGCCGAAACACATCATCCCTTTTCCTGCACCAACAGCGCCTTCCTGTGCCGTCTTTGTAGAGGCTTGGCGAATGGCTTCTATGGCATGCGCAGGTGTCACTGAACAAGCTCTAATCGAATTAAGATAACTATCATTACACTCGCCCACAACGAGATTAATGGTTCCTGTTGTCAGTCCAATGTCTTCATTCCTATCAAGCATATAGCTTAATGTACCTTGTGTCACAGCGGGTACGCCAAAAGTATTGGTTAACATAATGGGCGATTCCAGTACACCTAGTTCATTCACTTGCACAAGTCCCGTTGTTTTCCCAAAGCCATTTAGTACATAGCTTGCCGCTGTTACCTTTTGCTGAAATACATTGCCTCCATGCGGTAAAATAGCTGTAACGCCTGTACACGCATAGGCCCCATTCTGATCTAATGGCTCATCCAATGTCACATGCCCCACTTGAACTCCTTCTACATCGGTGATGCAGTTTTTCTGACCAACTGGTAACACACCAATTTCAATGCCCAATTGTCTTACTTTTCCCTGCATATTATGCATCCTCCTGAATCGCCATTAACACAGCAGCCTGTGCATGGATAGCCGTTGTATCAAACACGGGAATGCTGACATCCTCCTGCTGAATCAGTAAGCCGATTTCCGTACAGCCCAAAATTACCCCTTGCGCCCCCGCATGTACAAGCTCCTCGATCACTTGGCTATAGTACCTTTTAGATGCTGGTACAATGGTACCAAGACACAATTCATCGTAAATAATTCGGTTTACTTCCATTCGGTCGTTGCTGTCAGGCACAATCACCTCTATGGCAAAGCTTTCTATCCTTGCCTTATAAAACGCTTGCTCCATTGTGTACTTTGTGCCAAGAAGCGCTATTTTCTGTAACCCCGCTTCTTTGATTTGCTTAGCTGTGGCATCCGCAATATGTAAAATAGGGATGGTTATAGCAGACTCGATAACATCAATGACCTTATGCATTGTATTGGTACAAATGATGACTAGGTCTGCGCCTGCCCGCTCAAGTGCTTGTGCAGCTTGAGCTAGAACCTCACCTGCTTTGTCCCACTCCCGGTTAGCTTGAAAATGCTCAATTTGCTGGAAATCTACACTAAACAAAATACATTTCGCAGAGTGTAGGCCCCCTAGCCTATGTTTAACCTGTTCATTGATAAGTCTGTAATATTCAGCAGATGACTCCCAGCTCATCCCACCGATTAAGCCGATTGTTTTCATGTCTACATCACTCCTTTTTCTATTATTATACGCCTCCCTCACACAAAAATAAGAGAATTTTCCAAAAATAATATACAAGGATTGGAAAATAGTAGATAAAATAAGTTTTCTCAATTAATAAATTATAAATATCAAAATTTTAGTATAATTCATTATTTTAGAAAAGTTGATTTTTAATAAAAAAACAGTGTAGACTAAAGCGTATTGTGAAAGGAGGACAACTTATGGAATGGATCTCAACAATAGTTGACAGTGGAAATAATATTTTATGGACATATATCCTCATTATCTTACTTTTAGCAGCAGGACTATATTTTTCATTCGGTACGAAGTTTGTACAAATTCGTCTTTTTCCAGAAATGTTTCGTTTAATTGTAGAAAAAAGAGAGGGCGATTCGGGGGTTTCTCCGTTCCAGGCCTTTACCATTAGTGCTGCTTCACGTGTCGGCACAGGAAATATTACAGGGGTAGCCTTAGCTATTGGTGTAGGCGGACCTGGTGCAGTATTTTGGATGTGGATAATCGCAATTTTAGGGATGGCCACTGCCTTCATTGAAAGTACCTTAGCACAGGTCTATAAAGTGAAGGATGGCGATACATTCCGTGGTGGGCCCGCCTACTATATGGAGAAAGCATTAGGTCAGCGAAAGCTTGGCATTATTTTTAGTATTCTATTAACATTAAGCTTTGGCTTTATTTTTAATGCTGTGCAATCCAACACAATTGCCACTTCAGTCGGCGAAGCCTTCGATGTAAATCCAAAGATTATCGGGGCTATACTTGTCATTTTAACTGGATTAATTATTTTTGGTGGTGTCCATCGAATTGTAAAGGTGACACAAGTTCTTGTTCCAGTTATGGCCATCTTCTATTTACTTGTAGCTCTTTTTGTAGTGGTGACTAATTTATCGGAAATCCCACATGTTTTTTCATTAATTTTCACTCATGCATTTGGCCTACAGGAAGCTGCTGGTGGCGCAATTGGGGCAGCAATCATGCAGGGCGTACGTCGCGGTTTATTTTCCAATGAAGCAGGGATGGGGAGTGTACCGAATGCTGCTGCGACTGCTAATACTTCGCATCCTGCTAAACAAGGACTTGTACAAAGCTTAGGTGTCTTTTTTGATACGATTATGATTTGTACAGCCACTGCCTTTATCATTATTTTAGCGGGCTTATATGATAAAGGTGAGAGTGATGGTATTATTTTGACGCAAAATTCTTTAGCTGTTCATGTTGGTGATTGGGCTCCTTATTTTATTGCCATCTCCATCATTTTCTTCGCTTTTAGTTCGATTATTGGTAATTATTATTATGGTGAATCCAATATTGAATTTATGGATGCCCATAAAGCTTGGATGTTTTGCTATCGAATTTTAGTGTTAGTTATGGTCATGTTCGGCTCCATCGCACAGGTACAGCTTGTATGGAATCTCGCTGACCTCTTTATGGGGCTGATGGCGCTTATCAATATCGCCATCATTATGATGCTCGGTAAAATTGCCTTCCTCGTGCTAGACGACTTTACTGAGCAACGTAGAGCAGGAAAAAATCCTGTCTTCTATGCAAAATCAATCCCAACCTTAAAAAATACAGACTGTTGGGAAGAAGAAGATCGATAAAATACTGAACGCCACTTCTAAAATTAGAGTGGCGTTTTTTCGATATTTAAATAAATGGTAATTTTATAAAAAACGGTTACTTTGCTCTACTAGTAATCAACACTTAACGCCACCCCAAAATTTTGGAGTGGCGTTGTGCTTTAATATTTAAACTGACTAATCAGTAGCTTTAATTCATCCGCCATATGTGCGAGTGCTTGCGCAGAGGCATTGATTTCCTCCATTGAGGCTAATTGCTCCTCTGTTGATGCCGCTACATCCTCAGACGCCGCTGCATTGCCTTTCGCGGAGAATGCCAAATCTTCTGTTACTGCTGCTACCTCTTGAACACCTGCAGACATCTGTTCAGAGGCTGAGGAGACCTCCTCCATTTTAGGGGTAATCTCATTCATACTTGTCATAATGACTTGGAATTTTGCAATGGCTTCATCGGAAATATGCAATCCACTTTGCACATCCTCTGTAACCTTCGCCATAATACTGACAGATTGCTCCGTTTCTTGCTGAATCCCTCGGATAAGCTCAAATATTTGTTTAGCTGATTCCTGTGATTGCTCTGCAAGCTTACGCACTTCGTCTGCCACGACTGCAAAGCCTTTCCCATGCTCTCCTGCTCTCGCTGCTTCGATAGCTGCATTTAAAGCTAGTAAATTTGTTTGATCTGCAATGCTTGTAATCACATCTAAAATGGATGTAATTTGCTGAGAGCGTTCATGCAATGTCTGGATTTTCGCATTGGAGTCTGCTACGGATAAATGAATGGATTGCATTTGATTCTTTGTATTTTGAACAGCTTGTCCGCCTTCATCCGCCTGTAATGTCGCATGCTGTGAAAGGTCCGTCACAGCGGAGGAGATTTCAGCAATATGCAGAATGGCAGTAGAAAGCTCATGTAAGGAAGCTGCATTTTTATTGGCACTAATCGTTTGAGAATCAGCACTTGTTGCAACATCCTGAATGGAAATCGCCACTTTTTCTGTTGCAATGCTTGTCTGATTGGCATTGGCAGTTAGCTCTTCTGCTGAAGAAGCAACCTCCTCTGCATTTTGTTCAATTTTTTGAATTAGTGTCCGTAAGCTTTCTTGCATATCATTAAAGGCTTGTCCTAATTGGCCAATCTCATCTTTTGACGTAATCGTTACCATTTCCGTGAGATCCCCTTTGCTGATCGTAACCGCACTATCCTTTAAAGCTTTAATTGGTTTAATGACAGCCCTCATTACAAAATAAAAAATGATGGAACTGATAATAATTGCTGCTATGAGGACTAGAATCGTATGGTATAAAATCGAGGAAGCAGACTCATCAATTTCTTCAGCAAAAATCGTTCCTGTTATTTTCCAATTTGTCAGTTCATTTGTCGTATAGAATAATAGACGATCATCACCATTAAAGACATATTCATACGTACCTGATGGACTTTCGTACATTTTATCAAGGAAACTTTCTTTCAGCTCCCCTCCCGCTTCAAGTGTAGGATGTGAAATGACCATCTTGTCTTCTCCAAAAATTGAAGGATACCCATTTTTTCCGATTCGAATTGAATCAGCAATTTTTTGAAGATCGGTTAATTTAATATCGATTGCCACAACTCCAGCATGATCCTTCGTCTGCTTAGCAACTGTTACCACCATATCACCCGTCCCCGCATCCTTGTAAGGGTTGGTGATTAAGGTTTCACCTTTTAAAGCTGTCGCCTCTTTATACCAATCTCGATCTAATGGATTATAGTCTGCACCATTCAATTTTGGCTCCTGTGTAAATCGACCATCATTCATGCCAATATAAACACTCAATACATCTGCATTAAGCTTTGTATATTGCTGAAATTTAGCCACAATCGAAGCTTGTGCTTCTTCATATTGACGCGCATCTATTTCACTACTAAATAAATTGATGTCACTCATTTTCTCACTAATTGTTTTGTCAATGAGCTTATTTAAAATGCCTACACTTTCATTGGCACTAAATAAAATTTCTTCTTCAATCGAGTCTTTTGCAGATAAATAAGACAAACTCCCAACAGATATGACAGGGATAAGTAATACTAGCGCGAATAGCGTATAAAGCTTGCCCTTAAAACTGCTAAATAGTTTCTTCATATATCAATCTCCTTTTGATTTTTTCTAAACCTCTCCCTCTCTTTATCTGCTTAACATTTCTCCCAAAGCTTTTATCGGACGAAAAAAATTTTTTCTAACATTTTTACGATTTTCATATTATTCAGGCTTTACCGACAAATAAAACCCCTGTAACTAGACAGGGGTCAATTGAATTTAGTATTTAAACGATTGAATGGATTCTTGCAGGTCTATTGCCATCTTTGCTAGATGGGTAGAGGCTGCTGCTACCTCCTCCATAGCTGCATTTTGTTCCTCTGAAGAGGCTGCAACACTTTGCACATGATGGCTTGATTTTATCGACACTTCACTCATATAGTCCATTTCCTGCACTAACTTTTCAATATCTTGATGAATTGCTTGAATGGCTGCCGTTACTAGCTCGGTCTGTGCTTGTACATCATTAATGGCATCATCAATTTGTATAAAGTTATCCCTTGCCACATTAACCTTTTCACGACCTACATGGACAGAATCATTACTATTAACCATATCTTCCTCGATAATCCTCGTGCTATCTGTAATTTGGGCCACTACTTTTTCAATATCGACTGCAGCAAGATTTGACTCATCTGCTAGCTTGCGGACTTCCTCTGCCACTACCGCAAAGCCTTTCCCATGCTCCCCGCTCCTTGCGGCTTCAATAGAGGCATTGATTGCTAGTAAATTGGTCTGTGTCGCTATACTCTTAATGACATTTACTGCTGATACAATCGCCGCTGTATTGTCATCTAAATCTTGTACACGTGTATTTAGCTCACTTGTGTTAGTAGAGATTTCATTCATTTGCGCTGTAACATCATGTACCGAAGAACGACCTGTTTGTGCCATATTTTTCGTGTTGACTGTTGCTTGATTCACGCTTTGTATGCTTGTAGAAATATCATTCATTTTCTTCAAGATATGGGCAGATAAATTTCGTACATCACTTGTTAATGTATCCTGCTGATCAATACCTTGTGCAATATCATGAATAGATTCTGTTACCACCTCTGTCGCCTGTGTAACCTCCATGCTACTTGCTGTTAGCTGTTCGGATGTTGCGGCAACTTGCTCAGAGGAGTTTCCGACTTGTTTCATCATCAGTCGAAGCTTTTCTGACATACTATTGAAGGAATCGGCTAAGTGCGCAAACTCATCCTTGGTTTTAAATTGTAAATGCGTATGCAAATTCCCTTCCGAAAACTTATCCATTTCAACTACTGTTTGTTGAATATTTTTTGCTATTCGTCTACCAAATAGTGTTGCAATGATAATGCTTATAAGTAGAGAAATAGCCACTAGAATCATAATTTCCAGGCCACTTCTTTCTCCTTTTTGCTTGGTAGCCTCAATATGAGCCTGCATATCTTCTTGCTGAGCTGTTGCCATCGTTTTTCCAAAGACAACCAATTTCTGAGAGCCCTCACCTAAAATCGGTAAAGCCATTTGTTGTGCCTGCTGATGATCCCCTCGCTGATAAAGAGGCACAATCTGCCCATCTATAGCCTTTTCCCAGTCGTCAAGCTGCGATAAAAATTGATCAAAATCTTGATTACTATCGCCTACTTCTTGAAGTCGATTAATCGACGTATGTAAGGTATTTCGGATTTCATGATGATTGTTGAGCATTTCTTCCTTGCCATATAACATATACCCACGAATAGCCGCATTCGCTCGTACGGTTTGGAACGAGATATCTTGATATAAATGGATTAATTCCGTATTGTCTTCGATTTCTGCTAATGTCTGATTATTATTATTCAAGTAGTACATAGCAATCCCTGATATAAGCAGTAAAAAGATGAGGACAATACCAAAAGCAAATTGCAATTTCCGTTCCACAGTTAGTCTCATATGATTCCCTCTATTCTTCTATAATCCACTTGAGTATAGCCTACCTAAACCTATTAGCCTATAAAATCTATGCTCCTCCTCCTAAACTATCGCTAAAATTTAACAATAATGAGAATTTCGCATCTAATCTATTGACAATAATATCCACTATTTTACTAGTTGAAATAGGAAGTAATCATTTGGAAACCATAGAGATAAAACCAAAAGAGCGGAAGAAGTAGGAGCATTTTCAGAAAATGACCTCTTTTTTCTAAAAACTCTCGAATGCCTGAAGTCAGCATCATCGCACTCAGTAATAGTAAGCTATGTTGAGCCCCATAAATCTGCATAGAGAATGTGATGACCAAGGGCAGGATGGCTGGATAAATAGAATCTGCTAGTGATCTTTTTTCCCTCGTATTGGAGGGAATGCTTTCTTTCTCTGTGGATTTAGCGGCTATTAGTTTCTTTACAAGCATATAGACAAGACCAAAAAATAAAATTGTATAAACAATAAATAATAGCCACGACATTTTGCTTTTCTCATTTAACAAATGAAAATAATCCTCAGCTTCTTGTGCTTGCAGTACATAATACAATCCTGTTTTTTGATCCATTAGGAAGAATCGTTCATCCTCGACTATTACTTTCAAGGCCGTTTCCTTGCCATTATGGAAGTGTATGTATAAATCACTTACTGCTTCATGGTCTGCTGGTCGACTGCTAAGATCCTTTTTAGTTTGTAAAACTTGCTGAAGGCGATCTGTATCTTTCACCTCATAGCGGTCGACGTAGAATACTTGCTTTAATGGATATAAATATTGCTCTTTGCCATTACTTCCAGACAAATACCAAGCCTCTTTAATTGATTGAATGGGAGTATGCAGCGGCACTAGCTCCTCCCGCTGCCTTTCATTGTAAATGAAGAGTAGTAGTGTGCTTATACTTAGAACAATGCCCAGAATAAGTGTATGAATATAACCACTCTTGTACACTTTATCACCTCCTTTACCACTTTACATTTATAGTAATTATTGTCATATACGATTTACTACTCTAATAAGTTTCAGCTATACTTAAATAGAGGTGATGATGTATGAGTAGACCAGAATTATACGTACATTTAGTAGTTGGTCCTGACTGTGATTTTGAATCCATGGCCATTCGAGCAGCACTGGAATCCTTTGGTGCAGGAGTGACACTCGATTTAATTGGCAGACCAAATGATTTAATTGATATTTTATCTGGAAATGATCTTCCTCACAAAATGGATTATTTGCTATTAAACTTTCACGGCGATGAGGGGCGATTTTGTCTGCCTGAGCTAGGAGAAGAGGTATATGAAGAAAATGAACCAAGGAGTATCTATTTTGAACCTCAAGATGTCTTAACCTATTGTCAGCTACAGGGTGTCAAGGTCATTGCGGCAGGCTGTACATTAGGCTGGCAGCAGCTAGCGACAGCCTTTTTAGAGAGTGGCTGTCATTCCTACCTAGCACCTGATGATTATATTGAGGGTAATGCTAATCTCATGTTTCTAATTCACTTTTTCTATGAGATAATCACAAATCATAGAAGTCAGCAGGAGGCATTTGAACTCGCTCAAGCGACCGACCTAGAAACAGCCTTATACAAGCTCTATTTAGCAGAAAAAAGATCGTAGCACCTACTACTTGGCTACGATCTTTCTTTTTTAGCGTTGATGTTTATCTAGCATGGCTTCAGTAAAAGCTTGTGACTGTCCTTTAGGAATACTGAGTGTTTGCCAATCAGAGCCCTTTACCAATTTGGCGATATAAATGATTTGACCGACGTGCTGTGCATAGTGTGCCATTTGTCTTTCAATAGCATCAATGACTGCTAGCCGCTCCCCTCTAATCGTGACATGTCCCTGTAAATCGGATTCTGTTAAACTCGCCAAGGCCTCTAAAAACACTTGCCACCCCTTGTCCCAAGCTGAGATGATTGCTTCTTTGGTGTGAAGACTATCCTCAAACTCATCATCTCGATTTCTCGTTGGCTTTTCTCCATCTGTCGTTAAAAAATCTGTCCAGCGGGAAACCATATTTCCACTTATATGCTTTACAATCACTGCAATACTATTGGATTCTTCATTGTATGCCCAGTGCAATTGTGCCTCTTCCATTTGGGCAAGTGTTTTATCCCCTAGCTCTTTCACACTTTGAAATCTTTTCTGAACAACTTGTAAATAGGTTTGTGCAATTGTCATAGTCGAACCTCCATCCCCTCTTTTCTATCATTCTATTATAGCTCAATTGAAATGTCTCATGACTTATTCGCCAAGAATAAAATCTCTTGCAAGGATCGCCATTTTTTCTTGAACCTCCTGTGGTTCTCCATCAAGTTGATACCCGATATGATAGACATAGCCGTTATAGTAAGAATAAAACTCATTGGCTCTAGTAGTCATTTGAAAGATTCGCTTATCCGTCTCATCATAATTATAATAAGTATATACATAACCTCGTTCTGGTGACATCTCCCGATAAAACAGGGGATTCATAAAATTTAAGCCTATATTCGAAACTTTCATCCCTAAAGTTTCTTCCATATTTTTAGACTTCACATAGCTCGCTAAGGGATTATACTTTACATTTGTCACGGTAAAATTAATAAATTGTAAATCCACCCCAGTGGAGGATTTTTTTTTATAGCTAAATTGAAATTGCGTTTGTTGGCTACCATCCTCCATTTTTGCTGAAATTGCATAGACCTCATGTATATTTGGTTGAAATGGTAAATTTTCAGGATCAGTGAGATGAACGACATCCTCCAGTGATGTTGCTACTGATTGCATCGCCTCTAAACCTTGAAGTGGTGCATAATATTGGATATGTTTTGCCTGACTTAAATAATTAGCAAGTGGAAAAAAATTACTGAATGCTGTGTCTTTGCCCTCCACTTCTGTTTGAAATAAATCTGTGAATGTAGGTGTTACCCCTTCATCCTGTGTAGCTAACTCGCCCATCGGTTTTGCAGCTTGCCATGCAATGAATAATAAAATAGAGCAGGTAATCATTATCGTAAGGGCACGATATGTCCATCTTGGCTTGGGCATAACAGGCTCTTGCTGAATTTGTTGTCGAACCTTATGAATAATGGCTTCCTTATGTGCTGAAACATCTTGTAGTACCTGCATTGTATGTTTATCCATGGAAAAGCACCTCCCACTCAATATGTTGTAACTCTATTTTTAATAGCTCCTTTCCTTTCTTTAAACGTGATTTCACAGTACCTTCAGGAATCGCAAGTAGCTCCGCAATCTCTTTAATCGTCATCTCCTCCAAGTAAAAATAGACAATTGCTTCTCGTGGTTTGAGAGGTAAGCTTAAAATGGCATCATCTAACAGTGCTTGTTCATCTTGACGAATCAGTGTGTCCGGCAATGTTGATTTTTGTTTGGTAAAAAATTTATGCTGAAATGTTATTTTTCTGTATGCCCAGCTTTTTAAATAATCTTTGCATTTATTGATTGTCATGCGGGCTAAGTATGCCTTCATTTCTCCTCGTTCCTCATATTGTTTTTGATGATAGAACTTAATAAACACATCCTGTACAATATCCTCGGCTATTTGTAAATCCTTTGTATAGTAATAAGCAATTCGAAACAATTGCTCCGTATGTATAGCCATTAACTGCTCGAATTTTTCATGATCAGACACGCCATCACCCTCCTTCTATACTATAAACGACTCCCAACCAGAAAAAGATTATTTTTCCAGATAGAAAAATACATAAAAAAACCGCCTCAACCATTTGAGACGGTTTACTGTTACTTTATAAATTTTCATCAATATATGTTTCGATATCAGAAGCTATCGTATCAATCGGTACATCTTCAATGTTTTCAGCATAACCATTATACATTTTGACGAGGACACCATCTTTATCGACTAAGAAAAATTGATTGCCATGAATGACTTGGTCACTGTTAGGGTCGTTTTTCACTAAAATCTTTGTATTTTTCACCGCAAATTGTTCGATATATTTCTGTGAATACCCTGTAAGAAGGTTCCATTTAGATTCATCTTGAACATTGTATTTACTAAGATAATCCGCTAACACATCTGGTTGATCAACATCTGGATCTACTGAAAAGGCAACGATGTTATAGTCCTCTACTCCTTTTTTCTGAAGCTTTTCTTGGACTTGTGCCATGTTTAATGACATGGGCGGGCAGATGGACACACAGTTTGTGAAAATATACATACCAATCCAAGGCTTACCTTTTAAGCTTTCAAGCGAAACCGTTTCACCACGTTGATTAACATGTTCAAAATCGGGTATTTCTAGACTATAATCTGCTTTAAATTTTGAGTTTCCACATGCGCCTAGCACAGATGCACAGGCTAACAGCAGCACTAGCCCTATTAATTTACGTTTCATGTCAACACTCTCCCTAACCTACACTATCCCCATCCTAACGTAGGTTGTAAGCGTTGACAAGAACTTCTAAGTGACAGCTTTCGTACATCTTTGTGAAATCCATTTCATTTTAATGAAACGAGTGCAGCATGAATCGCATCAAGCTTTACTTCGACGCGGTGCAATAAATAAAATGACACTAAAATCGGAAAACCGATATCGGATATCATGTTCAACCACTGTTCCATCCTTCTCCTCCTCTCTCACGATAAAAATGGTCTTTGCACTTCTCGTAGCAAAGACCATTGTTGAATTATTCTGTTACTACTTCAAATTCTGTGACTTGACGATCTACAATACGAGCTCCCTTGATGGCTGACAGTGCACCACCTTGCCCAGTAAAAACATTTTTAGCCATAATCGTTGCCATTGCCTGCTGAATGTCAGTCACCGTGATATTCGGCTTTGGTGCATCAATCGAAAGGGTTGTCGTTTTCCCATCAGTTGTGGCAAATTGTAATTCTAGAACTTGTGTCATTCTGTGATCCCTCCTTAAGATAAATCGTGTGTTTCCTGTTTCGCAATGCCAGCCAGTGATTGTGATGAAAGACTAGCAATAGCATAAGCAACAGCTAACAAATCGTCCGCGCTATGTGTGTTGTTAATATTTCGATACGATTTCGTGGTGAACGTAGGCTCATTGTTCTCATCATAGCCATCCACATACTTGAGACGCAGTATAGCATTTACAAAGTTAACATTAGCCATGTAGCATCACCTCCCTTCTGCACACTATATAAAGGCGAATTGCTAAAAAAGGGACATTAAGGATGAATTTTTTTTCGGAAGCTTTTATAATAGAGTGAGAGAAGGCAAAGAGGTGAACGATTTGTTACAAGGTTGGTTTTTATGGTTTATTTTATTTTGGGTTGTCGTCCTCATTTCATTGATGGCTATTGGCGGATTCTTCATGTTCCGCAAATTTTTAAAGGCACTCCCAAAGCAGGATGGAAAATCTGATTTAGATTGGCAAGAATATTATTTAGATAAAACTGTTCACTTGTGGGGACAAGCTGAAAAAGAATTACTCTATGAACTCGTAAGCCCCGTCCCTGAGCTTTTTAGACAAGTGGCGAAGGAAAAAATTGCAGGAAAAATTGGCGAGCTCGCATTAGAAGAAAAAGCAGCTGCCATTAACAATGACCTCATTATTCGCGGCTATATCCAAGCAACACCAAAACGCGATCACAAATTTTTACGCAAAAAATTAGAGCAAATGCAAATTGACATCTCCCCCTATGAACATCTATTCGAATGAGTAAACGCTGCACAAATCTTTGTGCAGCGTTTTTACTTAACTATGGGATTATTGTCCTAACCTGTGTTTTTAAGAAGCTTTCCTGCACTTTCCTAGCTTTATCCTCTTTAGTTGGACTTCTAGCCGCGCTTTGCTACCTCTATCCTCTACTTTTGAGGTTCTATCTGCTACTTTTAAGATGCTATCCTGCACTTTCCTAGCTTTATCCTCTTTATTTGGACCTCTAACCGCGCATTACTGCTCTATCCTCTACTTTTGAGTTTTTATCCGCCACTTTTATGAGGCTATCCTGCACTTTTCTAGCTTTATCCTCTTTAGTTGGACTTCTAACCGCGCTTTGCTGCTCTATCCTCTACTTTTGAGTTTTTATCCGCCACTTTTATGAAGCTATCCTGCACTTTTCTAGCTTTATCCTCTTTAGTTGGACTTCTAACCGCGCTTTGCTGCTCTATCCTCTACTTTTGAATTTTTATCCGCCACTTTTATGAAGCTATCCTGCACTTTGCTAGCTTTATCCTCTTTAGTTGGACCTCTATCCATGCTTTGCTGCTCTATCCTCTACTTTTGGGATTCTATCCGCCACTTTTATGAGGCTATCCTGCACTTTGCTAGCTTTTTCCTCTTTAGTTGGACTTCTAACCGCGCTTTGCTGCTCTATCCGCTACTTTTATGAAGCTATCCTCCACTTTGCTAGCTTTATCCTCTTCATTTGGACCTCTAGCCGCGCATTGCTGCTCTATCCTCTACTTTTGGGATTCTATCCGCCACTTTTATGAGGCTATCCTGCACTTTGCAAGCTTTATCCTCTTTTTTTGGACTTCTATCCGCGCTTTGCTGCTTTATCCGTCACTTTTATAAGGCTATCCAGTTCCTCCAGCGCTTAAATGCATAAAAAAACTACACTAGCTTCAGCACTAGTGTAGTTTTGGAATTGTTTTTTTGACGCGTTTAAACTGGATTAGCATTGCGATACGCCATGGTACTAACATGGCAAAGGCTAATATCCAGAACATACCTGCTAATTCACCGACATCGATGGAGCTACTTAAAATCATTTTCGCCACCACTCGGAATATTAACAATCCGATTAATATAAAAGCGAATGCTTTTGAACGTTTTAAATAAATATCTCGACCCTTTACTTCAAATTTAGAAGTAGCAATTAATATTGTCGAGAATACCATTCCTACAGCTGCCGCCTCTAAGATTTGCATCGGTGGTACACGGAATTGCTCGAATAAAAACATCAGTGCACCTGAGGACATCGCTATTGGTGGAATAATAATTTTCTTCTCATTTGTCGGCATTTTGGAAGCTCTCATTCGTATGACCATCACAAAGCTCCCCATAAGAATGGCCATAATGGTCGACCCTATAACATAATAGTGAGAAGGGATGCTGCTTAACATAAAAAAATCCTCCTCTAATGTCTAATTAACAATTTTGTCCAAGTAATTGATCAGCAACAGCCTTTAATCGTTCTGGCTCGAAAGGCTTTGTAATAAAATCCTTTGCCCCACTCTCAATCGCTTCTACGATTAATTTTTGCTGCCCTAATGCTGTTACCATAATGATTTTTGCATCTGGAAATTCTGGGATGATTTTTTTTACGGCTGCAATACCTGTCATAACGGGCATCGTTACATCCATTGTGACTAAATCTGGTTGTAACTCACGATACATCGCCACAGCTTCCTTACCATTTACTGCCTTACCGACTACCTCATAGCCCCATTCTGTAAACATATTACTGATTGCAACACGCATAAATAGCGTATCATCTACTACTAAAACTGTAGGCACATGTTCATCTCCCTCCACGTTAAAGTTCGGTATGCCTCTTTAGTTTAACAAATTAAAACCCTGTAAATCCACCGAAAATAGGCTGTAAAACGCGTGTAATATACGTTAAGCCATCAAAGAATAATAAAATCCCAACGGCAATCATGATGTAACCGCCGATTTTTACAATTTTCTGGCTGTGTGTACGAATCCAAGTCATTCGTGAAATGAAGAAAGATAGCACGAAGAATGGAATGGCGAATCCTAAATAATACGCAAACATATAGCTAAAGCCCGCACCTGGGTTTGTACTTGCTAACATGATAATCGATGCAAGGATTGGTCCTGTACATGGTGTCCAGCCTGCCGCAAAGGCAATACCAATTAAGACAGACCCAAAATAGCCAGATGGTCTATTTTTAAATTGGAACTTTCGATCCTTCATTAAGAAGTCTATCTGCAATAATCCCACAATCATTAAACCGAATACGACGATTAAAATAGCCCCAACCTGTCGTAATAATGTTTGATAATTTAGGAAGAATTCTGCTGCATATGAAGCACTTAGTCCAATAATGATAAAGATAATGGAAAAGCCTAGTAAAAAGAATAGTGTGTGGAAAATGGCACGTTTTTGTAGCATACCTTTTTCTGATTTTAGCTCATCTAATGTCATACCCGTTATGTACGATAAAAATGCTGGATATAGTGGAAGAGTACATGGTGAAATAAAACTTAAGAACCCTGCACCAAAAGCTAAAAATACGTTAATATCAGATCCCATATTTTTTATTCGCTCCTTACAGTTACTGCATCCATCGTACCAAAAAACAAAATAAAAAGCGCCCTTCTAGTTTGTGAACGTTTCATGGCAAAATGATGAGATTTTTGAGAAGTCCCACCAAGCTACTTCTGCATTATGCGCTCCTGTTGATTTTCTGTCAACAAAATCCGCCAATCTTCCCCCTTATTCAAAAAGAGTATAGCTAATTTTTCTACCTTTTTCTTGACAGTGTCGATTACTTGTCATTAATGTTGAAAGAAGCTTCTGTTTTTCATAGACACTATCACGCCCATGTTATAGTAAGAAACTATTTATTTTACACTCATCTTTTAAATCATCTGGATATACAGTCATCAGATGACCTTATTATATGTTTCATTATTATTTCTTTAAATTTCGACAGTCCTCTACTCTACACAAAGTGTTCATGGTAAACCATGAGTAAATGACTTATTTTCATGTATAATGATGATAGCAAATGAGCGAAAAAAGAGGTGTAGCCCTTGGAATTAAGAAAGATTAGACCAAAAAAGATCTATGAAGAAGTATCCGAAATCTTGCATGAAAAAATAAGAGCTGGTGTCCTAAAGCCAGGTGATCGGCTTGACTCAGTTGAGCAGCTTGCCGAGCAATTACAAGTGAGTCGTTCCGCTGTACGGGAGGCATTATCTGCATTAAAAGCAATGGGATTGATTGAAATCAAACAAGGCTCTGGAACGTTTGTCAAAAGTGTGCCAGCCCATCAGCTTGACTTTCCTTTATCCACCGCTATGTTAACGAATAGACAGGATATTGCTCATTTACTAGAAGTGCGCAAAATTATTGAAGTGGGAGCAGCAGGACGTGCAGCCCTCCAACGTACAGATCAGGATATTCAGGCAATGGTACAAATTTTAGAGGATATGAAGCAGGCACATGGTGATGGCGAGCTTGGTGAAAAAGCAGATTATCAATTTCATGCAGCAATTTCCAATGCCTCTCAAAATCCCCTACTCACTACAATTTTAGATCAAATTTCTGGTTTAATGATCGAAACGATGAAAGAGACACGGCGAATTTGGTTGTATTCACAAAAAACAACGAGCGAACAATTATATGATGAACATATGCAGATTTTCCTCGCGATTAAACAGCAAAACGAAGAGCTAGCCAAACATGCAATGGCATCTCATTTAAGCAACGTTGAAAAAGTGCTATTACAATATTTCGAAACAACAGAATCCAATTCACACTAAACACTATCTAGTACAAGCTAGGTAGTTTTTCTTTTCTGAAAATTCATAAAAAAAACGTTTTCACTTTTTCAAATTTGTTGTAAGATTAAATTATCGAAAAGTCATCTGATGACCAGTTGTTTATAAAAGGAGCGATGAAATATGAAAGTCACACTATTCGCCACTTGCTTAGTGGATATGTTTCAAGGGGATGTGGGAAAAGCAGTTGTTGAAGTATTAGAAAGACTTGGCTGTGACATCGACTTTCCAGAGGATCAAATTTGCTGTGGACAGCCTGCTTACAATAGCGGCTATGTCGAAGAATCGAAAAATGCGATGAAAAAAATGATCACAGCCTTTGAGCATGCTGAATATGTAGTCTCTCCCTCTGGTTCCTGCGCTTATATGTTGAAGGAATATCCAGAAGTTTTTAAAGGAGACCCCATATGGGAGCCAAAAGCGCAAGCATTAGCAGCTAAAACCTATGAATTCACAGAGTTTATTGTCAACGTATTAAAGATAGAAGATGTAGGAGCGTATCTAGAAGGTAAAGCTACTTATCATACGTCATGCCATATGACAAGATTACTTGGTGTAACAGAGGCACCCTTCCAATTATTAAAGAACGTCAAGGGCTTGCATTATGTGGATCTCCCTGGTAAGGATCGATGCTGCGGATTTGGTGGCACATTTTCAGTTAAAATGGGCAATATTTCTGGAGAAATGGTCAATGAAAAAGTACTGAATGTGGAAGAAACAGGCGCTGACATTTTGATAGGAGCTGACGCAGGCTGCTTATTGAATATCGGTGGTCGCATTCAACGTCAGGGTAAGCCAATTAAAGTGATGCATATTGCAGAAGTGTTAAATTGCCGATAAAAGGGGGAAATAAACATGGCCATGAAAACAAGTGATGATCGGTTTCAACAACGTGTCACGAAAGAGCTAGATAATCAGTTTATGCGTCGTGCGGTTTCGAGTGCCCAAGAACGTTTTCAAACACGTCGCCTTCAACAAGCAGAGGAATTAGGACATTGGGAAGAATGGCGTTCTCATGGAGAGGAAATTCGCAAGCATGTTTTAGCAAATCTTGATTATTACCTTTATCAATTAAGTGAAAATGTTGCCAAACGAGGTGGGCATGTGTTCTTTGCGCAAACTGCACAGGAAGCAACCGACTATATTCAAAGCATTGCTAAAAAGAAAAATGCAGCAAAAATTGTGAAATCCAAATCAATGGTAACAGAAGAAATTAACTTAAATACGGCTTTAGAAGCGCTTGGTTGTGAAGTGATTGAGACAGACCTAGGTGAATATATTTTGCAGGTGGCAGATCACGAGCCCCCTTCGCATATTGTGGCGCCAGCCTTGCATAAAAATAAGGAGCAAATTCGAGATGTTTTTAAGGAAAAACAAGGCTACAGTCAAACAGAAAAGCCAGAGGAACTTGCCCTTTATGTACGTGAAAAATTAAGACAGGAATATTTAACAGCCGATATTGGTATTACAGGCTGTAATTTTGCTATTGCTGAAAGTGGATCGATTACACTCGTTACGAATGAGGGCAATGCTGATTTAGTAACAGCGCTACCAAAAACACAAATCACAGTTATGGGAATGGAAAGAATAGTTCCTACATTTGAAGAAATGGAGGTCCTTGTTAGTTTATTAACAAGAAGTGCTGTCGGTCAAAAGCTAACGAGCTATATTACAACGTTAACAGGCGTAAAGGACGAAGAGGATACGGATGGACCAGAGGAATTTCATTTAGTTATTGTTGATAATGGACGCTCGGCTATTTTAGGTAGTGAATTCCAGCCTATTTTACAATGCATTCGCTGTGCTGCCTGTGTTAATGCTTGCCCTGTCTATCGTCATGTTGGTGGGCATACGTATGGCTCTATCTACTCTGGACCTGTAGGTGTTGTGCTCTCTCCACTTTTAGGAGGCTACGATGATTTTAAAGAACTGCCCTATGCTTCTACATTGTGCGGTGCTTGTACAGATGCATGCCCTGTTAAAATTCCATTACATCAGCTCATTCATCGCCATCGTCAGGTTATTGTTGAAAATGAGGGCAAGGCACCTATCTCTGAAAAGCTTTTAATGAAGGCATTTGGTCTAGGGGCTTCCTCCCCTACCCTTTATAAAATGGCGACAAAAATGGCTGCACCTGCCATGTCTCCATTTATCAAAAACAAGACTATTTCTAATGGTCCAGGCCCATTAAAAGCATGGACTGAGGCAAGGGATTTCCCTGCACCAAGTAAAGACAGCTTTAGAGACTGGATGAAGCATCGTACAAAAGGAGGCGGGCAATAATGACTGGTATGATTCAGCGTCGAGAAACATTTTTAGCAAATATTGCGAAGCAGCTCGGACGTTCGCCTAAGACAGAACTACCACGACCAACTTGGCAGTATCAGCCACAAGATCGTGTGCTCAAAGATGCGACAAAGGATGAATTGGTGGAAATATTAATTAAGCAGTGTGCCAACATCCATACCAATATTGTCATTTCTAATACTGCGACACTTCCAGAGGATTTACAGGACGTTGTTGACAAGTATGGAGGTCAGTCTGTTATTACATGGAAGGATAAACGGTTCCAGGACTACGGATTATCCGCACTTATGAACGAACAATGGCCACAAGCCAATATTCAGCTTTATGAATGGGATTCACAGCAACCTGAGGAAAATATCCGTCAAGCTGAAAAAGCTAATATTGGCGTGACAATTAGTGAAATGACGTTAGCAGAATCGGGAACTGCCGTGCTTTTTAGTAGCAAAGATAGAGGGAGAAGCATTAGCTTTTTACCTGAAAAGTCGATCATTATCATTCCTAAAAGTACAATTGTGCCTCGTATGACACAGGCAGCTCGTTGGATTAGTGAAAAAATCCGTCAGGGTGAAAAAATTGCTTCCTGTATCAACTTTGTTACGGGACCAAGTAACTCAGCCGATATCGAAATGATTCTTATCGTTGGTGTCCATGGCCCTATTCAAGCAACCTATATTGTTATTGATGATCAGTAAAGGCATTTCACCGCATGCCTGTTCTTGTTGTTGAAAAAGATGATGTCAACTGCAGAAAAAGCAACTTTGCAAGGTGAGGGGTTGATTTCCGTTCCGCCAGCGTCCTTTCCAGGGGGCGTCCGATGAGCCGCTTCACTCACTTCCGTTCGCTCCAGGGTCTCCTCTGTGACGCTCAATCCCCTAGGAGTGACGCTGGCTCCACTCCAATCAACCATTCTGCAAAAGGGGCTTTTCCTTATCTTTCATACTAGCTAGCCGTAGTAATCAAATTAGCCTATTAAAAGAAAAAATGTTAGACCAAGATATAATTAGTCTAACATTTTTTTGATTTAGGAAGGCATATTTAACTTCTTAAAGTGAAAAAGCTAATATCCATTTTTATTGTTTTTCAATATAATCGAGTTCTGTCCCAGCCTCGTTATTTTAAGTTGTTGTGTTCGCGACCCCTTCTGGGAGAGCTGCTTTTTCATAATACTCTGGATGTGCCTCTTTTAAAATAGATGAGCGTAGCATCACAAGTGAAATGATAATAATAATGACACTCGTTACTGGTAAAATAATAGTTGCTGGTAATGTATCATATAACATGCCATAGACTACCATACCAATCGGCATCATGGACATCGCCATCGTCTCCATTAGCCCAAAAACACGCCCACGGTACTCTTCCGCAATGATTTTTTGCAAATACACCCCGATGGGCATATTTATCCCCATTTCGAAAATTGCGAAAATAAAGTAAATGATGAGATAGAAGATCACAATAGCTATATAGGAAAAATCAGTAACTAAAGGGATGACTGCTAAGCCAACACTTCCCGCCAATAGTAATAAGCTGATTTTCGAAAAGCGTAAAGGTACCTTTACTTCAGATCTTGTTGCGAAATAAAGGGATGCTAAGAGCATACCTAATGCACCAGACGCTTCAATAAAGCCAAAGTGTGTGGATTCTACTTTTAGCAATTCAATAATGATGTACGTTCCTCCAACAGCGATGGCAGAAAAGAATAGGTTGATCCACAATGCTACCCACATAATGGTCTTAATGACGTTACGTTGCTTGATATAATGAAAACCACTTTTCAGCCCTCCCCACATCTTTTCTTTTTTCGTATCTTCCCCTCTTGTACTATAAAGGTTAAAATCCATTGTTGCCTCTAAACAAAAGGCAATCGCATAGGCCACCATATTCACCATTAAAAATACATCCATATTAAAAAATCCATACATCATACCACCAATGACTGGTCCTCCAATTGCAGCTACGGACATTGACATTTGGTTAAATGACATCGCACGTTGTAATCTCTCTGGATTGACAAGTGTGGCAATTGCTGATGAAAACGTTACACCAGAAAAGGCTGAGCAAATCGTATTAAAAACAGTAGCTATGTATATAGCATAAACGGACATTCCTACTGTTTCTGTATAAAGCAGTAATCCCCCTACTGTCAAAATGGTTCCTGCCTGTGCTATTAATATTGTGCGTTTTTTTGAAAAATTATCTGCGACATAGCCTGCTAAGGGTGCCACAAGTGCGCGTGGTAATACTGAACAAATCATATTGGTAGCGAAGCTCATTGCCGACCCAGTCATCGCTAAAATATACAAGCTAATACCGAATGCCATGACGTTTGCACCTAACATGGCAATCATTTTACTCGCCGTGAACGTCCATAAGTGATAGGTCGCCTTTTTTAATTTTTCCGCTTCATTCATCTAAATCCCTCCATTATTTAACTAAATTAAAAAGTTTAATTATGTTAAACAAAATATACCACAGCTCCCTCTTTTCATGCAAGCAAAAGTTTAATATAATTAAACAAAAGGAGGCGAGGCAGTGGACTCTTTAGGCACACGAATTCGCAAATTAAGGAAAGAACAAAAATTAACATTAGAGGCACTTGCCGGTGATCGTCTAACTAAAGGAATGTTAAGCCAAATAGAAAATGATAAGGCTAAGCCTTCTATGGAAAGCCTTGACTATATTGCTGAACGTTTAGGTGTAAAAGCTAGTGAATTACTGGAAGAAGTAACCCCATCCTCCATACGCCAGCTATTAGAGCAGGTGGAAAGTTTATTTGCAGAAGTAAAACGTGGTGATGCTCATCATCATCAAGAAATTGTCGATTTAATTAAGCCGTCTGTGGAGGGCCTGCCTCAAAGTTATGAAGCTGGCCGTTTATTGTATATTTACGCAGATGCCCAGTATGAAGCTGGATTAACAACATGGGAAGTCCCGCTTCAGCAAGCCCGCACTATTTTTAAGGAAATTAATTTACTCAGCCATTGGTTCAAAACCTTTATCCTCGAGATGGCTATTTTAGCAGCAAAACGTCAATATACATTGGCGTACGATCGTATCTTACAGGCAAAGGAAATTATCGAACAAGAGGACTATCAGCTCGATTCTCGTGATGCCTTATTAATGACTTATTATACAAGTATTTTCCAACTTGCAATTGGTGAGCATGAGGAAGGGAAAAAATTAATTCAAGAGACGATTGCCAATGCTCATAAAAACCAACTGTTCTATCAGATTGATAATATGTACAGAATTGGTGCCTATTGTGCCATGATTGATCGTGATTTTGAACAAACCAATCATATGTTTATGAAACTGGAGCAATATCAGGCATTTGCTGAACGTGTTGAGGTTGATGCTTTTATTTTTGTATTGAAGGCACATTATTGTAATAATTACAGCAATAATTATGAGCAGGCTCTGATTGAAATAGAACGTTTTTATCAGCTTAGACACGATGATTATTTAGACAAGCTAGATCCAAACTTTTACTATGCTGAAAAAGGAAAATCCTTATATTTACTTGGACAATATGAGGAGGCGAAGGCTGCATTCGAACAGTATAAACACAGACCGATCTATATTAATCATCCATATGATATTTTAAGCTTAAATGAATGCTTTTCCTATAAAGCCCTTTGCTATGCACATTTTGGTGAGCTAACAACAGCCTATGAAATTGCAAAAATGGCCTATACAGATTCACTGGATTTAGTGGATTTGCCCTATAAACGAAAAATTGAGGAAGTCTATCGAACGATTAAGGCACAGATTGATTCCATAAATTAATTAATAAAGGGATTGCACGAGGCTGTGCAATCCCTTGTTTTTATTGCTGACGATCACTCTTTATTTGTTTATGGATTTTGCGTAACGCTTTTTTCGACCCACGTTCGATATCGTGCTGAAGCTTCCGATCCTGATAGTCTACAAATAATGTCTCTAAATCATATCCTTCAGGGTATAACTCTGTTGCAGGTAATTCAAGGGCAAGCCGCTTTACATTGACCTCTAGTATTTGCCCCTGATAGAATACGCTGACATTATTGTACGGATTCATTTCTTCATATACCAATCCCACATCATCATAGTCCAATAATTTCACACGATCCCCCTTTGCAAATGTATAAGCCGCTGCCAAGCTTTTTTTCTCTTCTTTAGGCTTTCGAATTTTACTGTCCTGAACGATCGTCAGTTGATATTGTTTATTATTTATATAATCCTTTGCTCTTTGTAAAACAGCTTCTCGGACATTCATTTTTTTAGAAATCCATAAGGCATTGCTTTCTCCAGAGGTGCCGATGAGTAATTGGTACAAAGGCTCTAATGTATCAGCATGGAAGCGCATTGCCGCATTCATAAAATCAGGATGCATTTCAGAAAATCGTTTAATTTCACCATAATGTGTAGTTGCCACAGTTATACAGCCCATTTGATAAAATTCTTCTAATATCGCAATGGCTAGTGCAGCTCCTTCATTTGGCTCTGTTCCACTGCCAATTTCATCAAACAGTAAGAGTGTATGATTATTAGCAGCTCTCATAATATCGGAAAGATTTTTCATATGAGAAGAAAACGTACTAAGTGCATTCTCTATACTTTGATTATCGCCAATATCAACAAAGATATGATCAAATACAGCCATTTCCGTTCCTTCGTCCGCTACAATATGGAAGCCCGACATCGTAGCTAATGTTAAAAGGCCAATGGTTTTCAACACAACTGTTTTCCCACCAGCGTTTGGACCTGTAATAATTAAGCTACGGTAGTCTTTCGCGATGGAAAATTGAAGAGGTACCGCATTTCCTGGTAGTAATGGATGCTTACCATTGATTAGTTGAATATAACCGTAATCATTTATACGTGGCTCCCTACCACCAATTTGTCTACTGAACTTCGCTTTGGCAAAAACCATATCGTATTGACTAATCAACTCCATGTTAATGGTGATGGCATGAAGATGTTCCATCAATAGCCCTGATAAAGACGCTAAAATCTGGTATTCCTCCACGGCTTCCTCAGCCTTTAAGGTAGCTAATTCTACATTTAATTTAGCGACAACACTTGGCTCCATAAAAACGGTTGCCCCTTTTGAGGAAATTTCAACGACCGTACCCTGTACATGATTTTTATAGGTCGCCTTAATCGGAATCGTATAGCGATCATCCTTTTGACTAATAAAAAATTCCTGAATATACGGTTTATTAGCACTGTTATTTAAAAATTTCGTTAAACGTTCTTTAATTTTTTCCTCTGTCGTTTCCATTTGATGTCGGATGCGTTTTAATTCACGACTAGCAGCCGAATCTACACGATTGGCTTTGATCGCAAAATTAATTTCCTCCTCCACGCTTTTAAATTCAGCCATAGAATGAGCGTAAGAGGAAAGAACAGGCGCAAAAAATGCCTTATCTAACATAAATTTTTTGATGTTGCGGCAGCCTCGTAAAAAATCAGAGATACTCACTAGCTCACTGGGATCTAGAAGCATTCCCTTTTCAAGCTTCTTCATAATATGCTCAATATTCGATACCCCTAAAAACGGAACATGCCCCTCTGCATCCAATATTGCACGAGCTTCTGTTGTTTCATTCAACCGATTTTTTACCACTGCTAAGTTTGAGCTTGGCATTAATTTATCTAAAAGCTGTTTGCCTAACCCGCTGACACAATAGGATTTAACGATGTCCTTTAATTCATGATATTGTAATTTTTCAAGTGTAGTATTATTCATTTCTTTTTGCTCCTCATTGTAATGTTTTATCATACATGAAGATACCTACCCAATAATAGATAGCAATGATGGTTTAAACAAAATAAAAAAGCTGTGAGGAATCCCCACAGCTCTATCTTTAAAAGGCGCGTTTTCCTGGCATCACAAATAACACTTCAGCTAATTGAAGTATCTATCCTATCTGCCACGCTTAATAAAGTATTGTAGGTATCTACATAGGTTGTTGAAATAGATCCATGACAAAATAAGGGGTGTTTATAACATGTATCCCCTGCTGTCGTCATCGCCACTATTTCATTCAATTTTTACCTAGTTAGAACCTACCGCACTCACAAAAAGCACCTCTCATTAATTGATCATTGTTATCTAATTATTGACATTTTACTATATGCTAACAGGAAAGTAAAGGTACCTACCTTCAAAAGGTTTTCTCCTATATTGTCGAATCTATCAAAAAGACTCTATTTGGAGGGAGTACCCAAATACAACAAAAGACTCCCCATTGCCTGTTTACCTTCATTTTCTTATTTATTTTTATAATCCCTACAGCCTCTGCCACTGTGATTGGTGAAAGAAATGCAATGGGCTTTCATTATGCAGTCTTGCATTTAGCGCAATATAAAGCTGCCGAGAATGAGTTATTCATTGTTAGCCTCATCCTACTCAGTGCACTCTTAATGGCTACCATTATTTGTTGGTTATTTTTTAGAAGGCAAAAGCATGAGCTGAAAAATCCCGCAGCCATCGTAATCGTTCTGCCATTCGCTCTAGCGATTTTAATAGTGCTCAAACAGTCACTTCATCTCAATAAGCTACCTATATTTTTCACCATGTTAGTGGAGGAATTTTATCGATCTTTCGGATACGATTAAACAAAATAGCAGACAATCTAGCAGCCCAATCCGATAAGGAATAAAAAAGTTTTGTGCATTACAAAGCGAAGTGGTAAAAGTTACAAAAAAAGACCTGTAGAAAAATCTACAAGTCTTTTACGAAACTGATTTATGATGGGCTTTTCTTGTTTCTATAATTTTCGAACCAGAAAATAAAAGTAAAGCAGCCCAAATAATGCTGAATGCAAGGAGCTCAACCTGACTAAATGGCTCTTTGTACAGCACGATGCCTAAAATCAAGACAATCGTTGGCGATACATATTGGATAAACCCTAGTAAATATAAAGGAATATTTTGTGCCCCCTTCGCAAATAAAATAAGCGGGACGGCTGTTACTAAACCACTAAAGATCATCAAAATATCTGTTTTAACATCAACATGTAAAAACGAGGCTTGATGTGTAGCAAAAAGATAGACATAATAGCCTAATGCAAAGGGTAAAATCAATAACGTTTCAATGGCTAGGCCTCTTGTAGCATCCAGTGTAATTTTCTTTTTCAGCACACCATAAATAGCAAAAGATAGCGCAATCAATAAAGCTACCCAAGGTACTGAGCCGTAATTGATCGTCAAAATAATCACCGCAATAAAAGCAATTCCTGTTGCTACCCATTGTGCACGACTCAGCGATTCTTTAAAGAAAATCACCCCGAAAATTACAGACAATAGCGGATTAATATAATAACCTAAGCTCGTTTCAATGAGATGATTATGCGTCACTGCCCAAATATATAAATACCAGTTCATTGAAATGACAAAGGATGCACCCGCAAGCTGCCAGAAATGCTTTTGATGTGACCATAAATATTTTAAATCTGCTACGAGATCCTGACGCATTCGAAATACGAGTACTGCCAGCACCGTAAAGACAAAGGACCAAATGACACGGGATAATAAAATCTCCATACTTGGTACATGCTCAAGTAATTTCCAATATAGAGGGAATGCTCCCCAAAAGGCATAGGCAAAAAAGGCTGCCAAAACTCCTTTTTTCTCATTTGACATGATATTAACGCTCCTACTCTTACTGAAATCGGTTAACGATTTCCTATAATCTTAAACTAGTTAAAGAATAGACTCATTATAGGACTTTGAGTAGCTGCTGTAAATGCCAAATTTCTAGTTCCTTTTAAAAGCTGTTAACCTTTTTGTTCCGACTCTAGCTCAGAAATATACTTGCGTACAGTACTATAGCTAATCTCTGGATTGATTTGGCGCTTGATGCGAATATGGATTTCTTTAATTCCAACCCCTTGCTCACGCATATCTCGAATCATCGACTTCAAGGGCCCCGTCAATGACTCTCTTGACATCGCTGTATATTTACTTAGTTCAATGAGAAGATCTGTATTTTGTTGACGGAGCACCTTCATCTCCTCCACCACACAATTATATTCAGTGACCTTTTTCTGCAAGACCGTGTTTTGCTGCTTTAACTTTTGTAGATCCTCTGTTAGCTGTGCATTTTGTTTTTTTAGCATTTTTCGTTCTCGTTCTAAACCATTTTGCTTGTTATCTAAATCCTTATACATAGCATTATATAACTCTTCCATAAGCAAAAGCTCTAGATAGCGACTTTGCGGTACAATCATTAAGCTATCTGTCGTGTATAGAGCAAGCGTTCCATCTTTAAACGGCTCATACGACAATGTAGAGGGATTTATTTTATTTGCCATTTATTTTTTCACTCCTCCACGAATAATTACATGTAATCGAATACCTTTGTGTAGCATCTTTCCGCTTCCTTTTCCACTTGATAACCATTCTCATTTAACATTATCATAATCACTATTTTACTTTTTGTCAAAGATCATTTCCCTTGTGTGGAAGGAGCCTCTATCTGCCTACCCATTCCATAAAAAAAGCCTCTTGCAACAATAGCTGCAAGAAGCTTTAGCCTTACATTTTTTTCAGTTTCTCATACTCCAATTGCAAACGCTCAATACGTTTACGACCTTCTTCTCGGTTTCTTGCTGTTTCTGCTTGAATTTGCTTTGTTTCTTGAATACCAGCCATAATTGTTTGCCATGTTGTTTCAATAGTTTCGATTTTAATGCTTGGGCTACCAGCTTGACGAGCGATATTCACACTGTTCTTACTAATATTTTCTGCATTACGCACAAGCATTTCATTCGTACGGCGATCTAGTTCCACCATAGAATCAGAAATCAACTTTTGACGCTTCAATGTCACTGCGTGAATAAGCCCCTGCTTAAAGATCGGAATCGTTGTGACAAAGGCAGAATTAATCTTGGCAATTAGATGATTGTTCCCTTGCTGCATTAAGCGAATTTGTGGTGCTGATTGGAATGATACTTGTTGTGCCATTTCTAAATCATAGCGACGTTGCTCTAATAATTCCACAGCGCGAAGCATTGTTTCATATTCCATAGCTGCCAATTGATCACCACTTTGAGCCTTTTGTTCAAGTGCTGGTAAAGACGCACGAACCTCTTCTGTTTTCACTTCAATAGCTGCAACAAATTTACTTAATGATTGGAAGTAGTTTAAGTTTTGATCATACAAATTTTCAAGGTCAATGGTATTACGCTTCATTTCCCCTTCATATTTTTGGATTTCACGGTAAATGACATCCACTTCTTTATTCATGCTGTCATACTTAGATAAGAACCTTTCCAATTGCTCTTTTCCTTTGTTAAAGAGCTTGGAGATGAAACCGCCCTTTTTCTCTTCCGCAAAATCCTGTGGATCGAATTTATCCATAATTTTATTCAGGTTATTTAAAAGCACACTCGATTCTTCCAGCTTACTAGCTTTCATCGTTGCGAGCATTTTATCAGAAAAGGTTGAAATGCCACTTGCCGTTTCTTTACCGAGCTCTAGCATGGCAATTTGATCTTTGACATCAATTTTTTGTGCAAGTGTATGAACCTCTGGATCCTGCTTTAACATTAGCTGGTTTTGAGCGATCTGTGATAGTTCCTGCTCAGATACAAGTACTGGCTTTTGCTCAGCTGTTTGCTGTAAAAGTGGATTTGGCTGTAATAAAGGATTTTCTGAAGCGAATGGGTCCTTGGATTTTAAAAGATCATTGTTGAATTCAGACATATGTTTTACCCCCTGCAATTTATCTCTACTAATTACTTACGATTACCATGTAAAAAAGTTTCATTTTCTATAGGATGAAAAAATACGAATCTGCTATACAATAGCCATTCTGGTGTACCTTATATTGCAAACTATATTGATTAGGGTGAGCATTATCAACAAAAATTTCCACTTCAGTGCAATAGTGAAGAATTTCTGCTATTTCTTTACTAGTAGGGCACAGCTGTTGAAGCTTTTGAAAGAGCTGCGCTTTTTCTTCGACTGTTGCTAAACGCTGATTTGATGATCGGTCAAGAATTGCCTCCACCTCTGATTTAGCTAACATCATCTCATCCCCCTTTATAAATTATAGCTTCTTTCTAGCCAAAATTCGACTGATTCCGTAAATTCCTTTACATTGTTTGCTAACAATGGCACCATGACACCAAAAAAGCAGCTACATTATCCATGTAGCTGCCATTATGTTATGTTGTTACCTTTAATACCGTTTTAATTTTTTGAATGACGCCGCCAGAGCTATATGTCAATACACTACGTTTATAGAACGATAAACTGAATAGGTATACGACAACAATCGTTACGACTAAAATTCCTAAAGAAAGTAATGGTACAATGCCACCGATATCTGTAGCGCCAATACGCATTGGCATAATCATTCCAGAAGTTAGTGGGATATAAGAGAATATTTTAATGATAATTGTATCTGGATTCCCCATGCCTGTCAGCATAACATAGAAGCCAATAATCGTAATAATCATCGCAGGCATTAATACTTGACCCGCCTCTTCTACTTTCGATACTAAAGAGCCAAATAATGCACCGATAATAAGATAAAGGATAACTGTTAACAGTAGGAATACGATAGCATAGATGACATAGCCAACGGACAATTCCTTGACAATGCTAGCAGCTGCATCCCAAACCATTCCACCTTTGATAAACTTCGCATAGATAAGGAACACAATCGCAATAATACCCATCTGTGTTAAAGCGAGCAATAAAACTCCAGCGATTTTTGCTTTAAAATGTGTCCCAGGTTTGACACTAACTAAAAGCATTTCCATTGCGCGTGAGCCTTTTTCAGAGGCTATTTCAGTCGTAATCATCGATAGGAATGTAGAAATGAAGAAATAGATTAAAATTCCTACCGCATAGGAAACTACTAGCCCTGATTGCTTTTCTTCTTCACTTTTTCCACCTGTTGATGCCTCATTTAAGTTTTTCGTGGAAATTGTTGTTTGAGCTGCCATGATTTGTGCCGCTTGCTCAGGTGAAAGCGATAATTGTTGTACGGCATAGTGTTGTCCTGCATATTGTAATAAGGATGATAATGTAGATTGATCGTTTAATTTCAGGGGTGTAAACGTAGCAATTTCCGCATGTAATTGACTATTTTGGTCGTTAATCGTCACAATCGCATCCAGCTTGCCGTCCTTTACTCTTTTTTCAAGGGTCGATACATCTTGCTCATCTTGAATAAAATTCATATCTCCATTCGAGACAAAAATACCACTTAGATCAGCAGAGGTTTTATTAACAATCGCGATTTGCTGTGCTTCATCATCACCTGTGAATAATTCCTTAATTTCTGACCAGAAGACAGCCACTGACATGACAATTACATATAAACAAGTCATTAAGATAAAGGATTTTGATTTAATTTTAGCTTTATATAATTGCTTCATTAATAAACTAAACTTCGACAACATGGCCACCTACCTTATCTTTAAAGATTTCATCTAACGATAAATAATCTAAGCTGAATTTTTCAATATACTTCCCATTGGATAGCTGCTCAAAGATACCTTGAGCAAAGCTTTCGTCCACTAATGTAAGCACTGTTTGCTCCTTCTCTACACGCACATCCTTGACACCATCAAGTGCCAATAATTGTGTTGTTGACCAATCCGTACGGACAGCAAGCTTTGTTTTACCATATTGTTTCTTTAAATCTAGTAAGCTTCCAGAAAATAAAGAAACACCTCGTTTTAATAAACACAAATGATCACAAAGCTCCTCGACATTGTCCATTTGGTGACTGGAGAACAAAATCGTCGTGCCTTGCTCTTTCAATAGTAAAATAGCATCCTTTAGTAAATCTTTATTGACGGGATCTAGCCCACTGAACGGCTCATCTAAAATTAAAAACGCAGGTTTATGGATAAAGCTTGCAATTAGCTGTACCTTTTGCTGATTCCCCTTTGACAGTGTTTCTGCCTTATCCTTGCGTTTTTCCTCCAGTTCAAAACGTTGAATCCAAAAATCTATTTCCTTTTTCAGCTCTGCTCGCTTCATGCCACGTAGCTCACCAAAAAAGTAAAGCTGCTCCTCTACCTTCATTGTTGGGAAAATACCACGCTCCTCTGGTAAATAACCAAGGACATCTCGGTTAATGGCATTAACTGGCTGCCCATCCCAAGTAATCGTCCCCGCTGTCGTCTCCTGTAAATCTAAAATCATTCGGAATGTCGTTGTTTTTCCTGCACCATTTTGACCAATTAGACCGAAAATTTCCCCTTTTTCAATGGTAAAATTTAAATCATCTACAGCTGTAAAATCCTTGTACTTCTTTGTGACATGCTGTAACTGTAATGTCATGTTGTCTTCCTCCTTATCCTTCAAATATATGTAAGTCTTGTTTCAAGCCCTTTTTACGATTTTCATTTTTTACTATAGGAATGAATAGCAGTAAGGCGACAATCAAATTCATGCACCCCACACTTGTATTCATAGATCCTACAACGAATTCCCGTAAACCAAGGGATAGATTATAAATACCAATGATTAAATTTAACAGTAGCACGAATATAAAAATGCGATTCATGGATTTAATATAGTTTATTTTCGAGGAAGCATCTGAAAATATCTCAAAAGGGCCCTCCGATTTTGGTTTTCGATAATAGGCCCACCCACCAAACTTAGACACACACTCGATATGCATTTCGTCTAGAAACTCAAAATAATCCTTCGACTTTCTATTGATAAATTCATTTCGATAAATATATTGACCTGGTGTCCCTTTTTCAAAAACAAAGTAGCCTACTACTGTCTTTTTAAGATTCCACCCCCGATCTGCCATGTCATTGACCCAGCGTTCTTCCTTTTCGTAATCAATAAAAAAACGATACATTCTTTTTTTCATTTTGCATCACTCCTACTATAAAATCATGCTTCCTTTTTCATTATTTTCTGATTTCCCGGAAAATAATAGACGCTTCGTTAATCCGAAAATACATTTAATTCTCTCTTTAATCGATTACGTATACGCATAAGCTTATAGAATGGGAGGGCAAATACTACAACAACCACAAGATTCAGCGTATTTAACGCAAAACCAACCCAGTCTGTTGTTTGCTCCGAAAAATCGCCAATTAAACCGATCAGTCCAATGAACAAATTAAGTAGAATAAGAGAAAGCAGGATCCTCATCTTTTTTGACAGGTTACCAATTTTCGTTTTTTTATCTGTATACAGCTCAAATGGACCTTCCTGTGCTGCTTTTCTAAAAAATACAAAATTTCCAGAGCGGTCTACTTGTTCAATGTCAGAGGATTTGAGAAATTCGAGAAATCCCTCTTCATAGTGCGTACCGAATCGCTCTAATTCATCATGGCGATAAATATAGCTATTTGGTTCTCCACGCTCAAACGTAAAACGAATCCATGTAAATTTTTTTAAGTGCCAGCCCTGACTAGCCATGTCATTGACCCACTTCTCTATTGCATAGGGATTAATCATCAATCGATATTTATGCATATTATTCAACTCCTCTCGTTATACGGATACCATTGTCAAAAAGTTCCCTTAATCGTAAAATTTCATATTCCACCACTGTTTTTCCAGTTTCAGTAATAATATATTCTTTCTTTCTGCCATCTCCATCAAGTGCCTCTATCCATCCTCGTTCCAACAATGTTTTAATCGCACCATATATGGTTCCGGCCCCTAAGCGCACTCTTCCATTGCTCATTTCTTCCACCAATTGCATAATGCCATAGCCATGCCTCGCCTCATATAATGCTAATAAAATATAATAAACGCCCTCTGTTAATGGCGGATGCTCCTGTGTCATACAAATCCTCCTTTATATCGTCTATCAATATATCGCCAGTCGATATATTCAAAATATATCAGCAGTCGATATAATTGTCAACGCTCATTCACAGTGTTGCAGATCCTCGTACACTATGCTAGGATGTAAGTAATTACTTGCATGGAAGGAAGTATGTTCTTGACAACGAAAGGAACTGCGCAACGAATTATCGAAGCTGCTCTACAATTGATTAGTGAAAAAGGCTATACAGCTGCAACTACCAAAACCATTGCAGAATTAGCAGGTGTCAATGAGGTCACTCTTTTTCGTCACTTTGGCAACAAACGTGGTTTATTAAAAGCCATTATTGAGCAATTTTCTTATTATCCTCTTCTACAGCAGGAGATCAATCAAAATGTAACGTGGGAATTAGAAAAGGATTTATTGAATTTCTCACTGAAGCATTTTCATTTTTTAATGTCGATTAAAGATTTTGTCATGATCGGCTTTAAGGAATCTATTCAATTTCCTGAAATTAGTGAGGAAATCGCCAATCTCCCGCTCCTCATAAAAAAGGAGCTCATTCTCTATTTTCAAGAGATGCATCAACAAGGAAAAATAAGAGAAGTTGATTTTGAAGCAGCAGCGTTATCGCTTATAGCTTTGAATTTTGGTCATTTTATGTCACGTGCTCGCCTTGGAACTATCGTGTCTGACTTACCAACTGAAGAACTTTTACAAACTAGTGTTGCTATTTTTTCTAGGGGACTCGTTTCCTAGAAAAAATTTTTCTAATCAATGCAAGTAAGTACTTACTTAATTTTAGGGGGAATAAAAAATGACAGGTTTACAAGCACTATTGCGAGTTCGTGAAACCTATATCGGCATTGTTGCAACCATTGCCTTCCAATTAATATTCTTTACAATTTGGATGACTGCCTATGATGGTGTCAATGAAAGAGCGGAACAGTTAAGCATTGGTATTGTTGTGGAAGATTCTGTAATGGGTCAACAGGTAGCACAGAACATCAAAGGCTCCATCCCCTTTGGAATGAAGGACTATTCTTCGATGAAGGAAGCTGAGCGCGCATTAAACGAACGACAAATTAATATGATTATGCAAATTCCATCCGATTTTACAAATCAAATTCAAGCAGGGAAAGAGGCTGAAATTATTTATGCGATTAATCAAGCCAATGCAAGTGTAGCGAAAAATATGATGGAGGGTGTAGCAAAGCAATTAACAGAAGAAATCAATCAAGCCCTCTATCCAATGCAACAAAATCAAGCGGTTGCAGTCTTTGCTCAACAATTTGCTCAGCTTCCCTTCGAGCAACACACTGCCCAACAAATTACCACTTCTGTCAAAACGACTGTAATGAATGTCAAAGACCATCCCGTCGATGGTACGATTGTAAAAACCAATGATGTAAAGGGATTTGCTGCAAACTTTGTCCCACTTATGGTCATCATCTCCTCCTTTGTGGGAGCGATGGTTATGATTATGCAACACCAGCAAGCAGCACAGCTCGTTCAAGACAGCCTATCAAAATGGCAATTATTTCTCGCACGACAGCTACTCAATGTGGGCGTAGCCTTTACATTGCCATTCATAACAATTGGTTTGATGCACCTTTTTAATATCGATAGTCAAGAAAGCCTGTTGTCGATTTATCTCTTCCAATCTGTAATGTATCTTGCTTTCCTTAGCTTGGCCCAAGTATTTGTAATTGCCTTTGGGAATATGGGGATGATATTTAATATTTGTGCTCTCTCACTCCAATTAGTAACATCAGGTGTACTTGTTCCAAAAACCATGCTTTCTGAAGGATACAAACAGGTCGCTGCCATGCTACCTGCCTCGTATGGAGCAGATGGCTACTACACAATCATCTTTGGTGGTAGTTCTGATAATCTCCTGCAAAACAGTAGCTCATTGGCCATCATCATCTTCGTGACACTAGCCATTGCTACGTTGATCGTCACATTTAAGCCAGCTCCAGTCCGATGATTTAATAGAAAAGAGAAGGTCTACAAGTTGATGTAGACCTTCTCTTTGAGTGGTTATCCGCTACTTTTTCTCTTCTATCCTTCAAATTGAGCTGGCTATCCGCTACTTTTCCTAATACTATCGTTCAATTTTGGCGTCCTATCCACTGCCTCTTACTCTATCCTTCAAATTGGGCATTCTATCCGCCACTTTTTCTATACTATCCTTCAAATCGGGCGTCCTATCCACTGCTTCTTACTCTATCCTTCAAATTGAGCGTTCTATCCGCTACTTTTTCTCTTCTATCCTTCAATTCTGGCGTCCTATCCACTGCTTCTCTCTATCCTTCAAATTGAGCGTTCTATCCGCCACTTTTTCTATACTATCCTTCAAATCGGGCGTCCTATCCACTGCTTCTTACTCTATCCTTCAAATTGAGCGTTCTATCCGCTACTTTTCCTATACTATCCTTCAATTTTGGCGTCCTATCCGTCACTTCTCTCTCTATCCTTAAAAGTGAGCGTTCTATCCGCTACTTTTTCTCTTCTATCCTTCAATTCAAGCGTTCTATCCCCCACTCCTCACATT
Organism: Lysinibacillus sp. BS3; assembly: GCF_039614735.1. Classification (NCBI taxonomy): domain Bacteria; kingdom Bacillati; phylum Bacillota; class Bacilli; order Caryophanales; family Bacillaceae; genus Lysinibacillus; species Lysinibacillus sp. BS3. The sequence goes on from NZ_CP154860.1 coordinate 988,954, forward strand.
CTTTAAAATAGCTGCTAGCTGTTGATTTAACATGGTCACGCTATCGCTGAAATCGCCGCGATACCATTGGATGATGAGTCCGATGATGGCGTTTGCTTGATAGGCACTATAATAGTCGATCGAGATATGATCCTCCATTTGATGTATGTGCTGTGTGGTAATATCGCGTTTTAGCAGGGAATAAATCCCATCAAATAGCATGTAATAGTAGGTCAGCGGGACATTTTTAGAAAAGACGATACGGTAAAACATTTTAAAGCGTTCAATATGATGAAAAATACGGATAGTATTGGGATCTAATTGATTTGTGTCCAATGTCGTGACGGCACGATAGGGTTCTTCATAGGATTGATATAAATCCTCCATTATCTCCTGAAAGTATTCTTCAAAGAGCCCCTCTTTTTGCTCGTAGTGTAAATAGAAGGTTCCTCTATTGACCTTTGCTTCTCTACAAATTTCAGCAATGGAGATTTGCTCCAATGGTTTTTGGCTAAGCAAGGTCAATAAAGCATCGTGGAGAGCTTGCTTCGTTTTAATAATCCGTAAATCCGTAGTACGCAATTTTTTCAACTCCTTAATAAACAGATTGTCCAAATGTGTTGATTACTCAACACATCCCATTTTTTTGCATATTGAAATCGCTTTCATCTTTATTATATGATTTTAATGAACAGATGTTCAATAAGTAAAGATATTACTATGAGGAGGTCTTTGAGATGAGATTAGAAGGTAAAGTAGCCATTGTGACAGGTGCAGCTTCAGGTATGGGGAAAGCCATTGCAGAAGGATATGCAAAAGAAGGCGCTAAGGTTGCCGTTTCAGACTTAAATTTAGAGGGTGCCCAAGCGGTTGTGGAAGGTATTCAAGCGGCTGGAGGAACAGCATTTGCCATTCAAACCAATGTCGCATCAACAGAAGACTTACAACGCTTATTTGATGAAACAAAAACGAACTATGGTCAATTAGATATATTAGTCAACAATGCAGGTATTATGGATGGTATGGAGCCAGTTGGAGAAATTTCTGATGAACGATGGGAAAAAGTATTTGCAGTGAATACAACAGCTATTATGCGCTCTATGCGTATGGCTACCGAAATTTTCCTTGCACAAGGTCACGGTGTCTTTGTCAATAATATTTCTGCAGGTGGCTTATATGGTGCACGGGCTGGGGCTGCTTATACAGCTTCAAAACATGCGGTAGTTGGTTTAACAAAAAATACAGCCTTTATGTATGCTGATAAAAATATTCGCTGTAATGGTATTGCGCCAGGAGCAGTGATGACCAATATCGCCTCTTCTATGACAAATATGAGCCAAACAGGTGCTGCACGACAAGCACTAGGACTATCCATCAATCCGCGGGCTGGTCAGCCAGAAGAAATCGCTCAATTAGCGATCTTCCTAGGCTCAGATGAGGCTAGCTTTGTGAATGGACAAGTTATTGCTGTTGATGGTGGCTGGACAGCTTACTAATCCATAAAGAAACACGCACAGAGACATTTTCTGTGCGTGTTTCTTTCATTATATAACTTTTCGAGACGGAATCATGCTTCCAATTACTGCCCCTATTAACGCTGGCAGTATCCATCCTAAGCCAATATCATAAAAAGGAAGCATCGCAGAATAGTATTTCTCTACTGCATCCAATATACCTAACTTCGCATCTGGCACACTTTCTACCAGAGCTTTATAGCCATCAATCAGGCTAATGAAAAATGTAAAAATCATCGCTATGGCATACACTGTTTGCTTATTCTTAAAGAAGGATGAGCTTAGAGCGAGCAAGATTAGGACGATCGCTAATGGATATAAGAACATTAAAACTGGAATAGCATATTTGATAATATTGTTTAAACCAAAATTCGCAATCGTAAAGGATACAGCACACAACAGAAACACAAACCATTTGTAACTAATTTTTGGAAATACCTCATGGAAAAACTCACTACAAGATGTAATTAAGCCGATACTTGTTTTTAAGCAAGCGAGCACGATGATGACCGCCAATAAAATAGCTCCAAATGAGCCGAAATAATGATCGGCCACTGCCGCAAAGATTAAACCACCATTATCAAAAGTCCCGACAGCATTAATACTGGAAGCGCCCATATATGTTATGAGACCATAAATCAGCGTCATTAAAGCCATCGCAAAAATACCTGATGTCCATGTAGCCTTGGCAATTTCCTTACGATCTGTAATCCCTGCACTTTTAATTGCATTAATGACAACAATCCCGAAGGCTAGTGAGGCAAGGGCGTCCATCGTATTATAGCCTTCTTTAAAGCCTGTCATAAAGGCGGCATCCATATATTCACCAATTGGCTGCTGGAAATGGCCCATTGGCTTCGTAATGCTTGTAATAATTAAAATAAATAAAACAACTAAAAATGCAGGCGTTAAATATTTACCGATATAATCCATTATTTTCGCTGGATTTAAAGAAAAATAGTAGACAATGGCAAAAAATATAAAGCTAAATACAGCAAGTAGCAGTGTTGCATGCTGTGCTTGAATATATGGCTCAAACCCTACTACAAAAGGTACAGTTGCTGTACGTGGGATGGCAAAGAATGGTCCGATTGTTAAGTACAGTGCCAATGAAAAAATAATACCAAATATAGGATGAACACGATTGGCTAGATCACGTAAACCATTACTACCTGATAAGCCAATTGCCAAAATTCCGAGGAATGGTAAGCCGATAGCAGTCACTAAAAATCCGATTAATCCAAACCAAAAATTAGTCCCAGCAAATTGACCCATTTGAATAGGAAAAATTAGGTTCCCTGCTCCAAAATACAGTCCAAATAACATGGTACCAATGACTGCGTAAGTTGAAAAAGGTATTTTTTGTTGCATAATTGATGTGCTCCTTAGTAGTTTTAGACTATAGCAAATTATTTTAATCGAATGATTTTTCACTACAATTTCATCATGTTATCAAGCATTTATTATAATTACAATAGTTTTTTCGTTTATCCAGTGAGATTCAACAAAAAAAGAGCTGTCTACTGACAGCCCCTTCTTAGTTTGCAACTGACCATTCAATATGATCTAAAAATTTATAAACATCTTCATACACTTTATCGCGTTCTTTGTCCAATGTAATAATGTGGCCAGAGTTTTCATACCAAATGATTTCTTTGTCGTCTGTTTCCACAGTATTTAAAATAAAAGGTGCGCTTTCTTGATATAGGTCATCATCTAGTGAGCCTTGTAACACAAGAGTTGGTGCTTTGATCGTTGATAATTCTTCACGCGTTTCTGTTGTTAAACGTGTTACGCCGTCCAATGAATCCTTCGGTGAAATACGTAATTCATGTAATTCTGAAATAATTTGATCTTTTGATTTATTTTCAAAGTGTTTATATAAACGAGCATAGTGGTACAAACGTGTAAATAAGCCTTTTGAATTATCACGTGTAATCGGTGCACACATCGCTACACATGCTTTCACTGGGAATGTCTCTGCGACCTTTAACGAAAAGACGCCTCCAAGTGAAATCCCAACAACAGCGATTTCTTCATAGCCTTTCTTTTGTAGGAAGTTATAACCTTCTACTACATCGTTCCACCAATCTTCTGGTTTTGTTTCTAATAATGCTTCTGGTTCTACGCCATGCCCACTATAAATTGGTGCATGCACAGTGTAACCTCGTTGAGATAAAAATTCTCCTAGCTTTTTCACATCTTTTGTGCTACCTGTGAATCCATGCAGTAATAGTACGGCTTTTTTGCCTCCCTCGATTGTTAGAGGTTGTGGCTTTGTTAACTTCATTTTATGATATCCCCTTCACGGAAATTAATAATTGTGTATTTTATGTGTCTATCTTATCACCCTTTATTCATAATGTACAATTTATAGTTTTTATCAAATCAATGTTTATTGTGCATGAATGATGTCAACTTAACGGCTGTACTATCACACTTTCTGCTACTTAACTTTTCCTTTCTGCTAAATAATTGCAACGTCCTTTTAAAAATTTTTTGTTACCTATACTTCCCGTCTGTTTCCCGTTATAATGCAGATAACTTAAAAATCACAAGAAAAGAGGTGAAAAAAATGGAGTGGCAACAATTAGAATATTTTGTAACCGTTGCAAAGTTAGAGCATATGACACGGGCTGCCGAAGCATTAGCGATTTCACAGCCAGCACTTAGTCGTTCAATTTCAAAGCTGGAGGAAGAATTAGGTGTACCGCTTTTCGACAGACAAGGGCGCTCGATTATGCTAAACCGATATGGAGAGCTATTTTTATATCGTGTCCAGCGCATGCGTAAAGAATATGAAAAGGCTGTTTTAGAATTACAGGAGCTTAATAATCCAGAACTTGGAGATGTATCACTCGGTTTTTTACATACACTTGGAACGAGTATTGTACCCGACTTGATTCGTGCCTTCCGTCAAAAACATCCCCATATCCGTTTTCATTTCACACAAAACTACTCCCATTCACAGTTAAAACAATTACTGGCAGGTGAGTTAGACTTGTGCCTACTAGCCGCGATTGATACAGAGCCGCCAGTTTGTTGGAAGGAATTATGGCGAGATGAGCTCTTTATAATGGTCCCAATTGACCATCCATTAGCCCATCGTAAAAGCATCAAAATGAAAGAATTGGAGCATGAAAGTTTTGTCTTAATGAAAAAAGGCTATGCATTACGCCGCTCAGCTGATCGCTTATTAAATGCTGCGGGCATTAAGCCTAAAATTTCTTATGAAGGTGATGAAGTATCGACAATCGCTGGATTTGTTGGTGCGGGGCTTGGCGTTTCCTTACTACCCGATGATGAGGATTTAAACCCCAAAAAAATCGTTAAAATTCATGTTGAGGATATGGTATGTGAACGAATTATAGGCATGGCTTGGATAGAAAATCGTTATTTATCGCCATCTGCACGTCAGTTTAAACAATTTGTCTTTGATTTTTATGACAATAAATAGAAAGAGCGAGTAACAACATCATCTAGATGTCCTTGTTACTCGCTTTATTTTCTAAAAGGCACTGTTTTACCATACTAGGGAGGTAATAATTTGAATTTATTACTTAATACATTAGGTTTCTTTGTATTTTTATTTACCTTGATCGTATTGTTCATTTTTGTAATCAAATTAATGATTTTCTTTTTTAAACAGAAAAACTTCCCTAAAAAAACACTAACAGCACTATTGACAGGTTTAGTACTGTTTTTGGGAATATTTATATATATCCAATATTTTTTTACGTTTAGTACTTTAGATAAAAAAGATACGCAAAAGGTGCCCGAATCTGTGTCATCTCCTACAGGGGAATATACAGCGCACGCTTATTATGAACCATATGGTGGTGCAGGTCCAAGTGGTGGTGTTCATGTATGGATAGAAATTTTAAATAATAATGCTCACACAAACAAAATCGTCTATTATGCAGAGGCAAAAAGTCAATTCTCGATGGAATGGCTAGACGAAGAAAAATTATCCATTGTTAATAAAGAGCCTAATTATACCAATTCAAATAGAAGTATAGTATTAAGTATTGATAAAGAGATTTATCATGAAAATGGCTTGGCTTGTCAAAGTTTGTTAATGAAAGATGAATATGAAAAGTGTTATCAAAATTAAAAAGGTTAAGTTACTGTGCTGAATCATTATGTTGAAACGACTGACTTTGAGCACTACTAATACAAACGGCTTCAAGCATTTGGCACAATAAAAAATCAGGCTTTGCTCGCATGATTTTTACTGTTCATTCTCTTAAATGTATTAAAGTAATTTAACCTGATAGGAAAAAATATCCGTTGTATCGCCTTTCATTGCAAATACTCCCTGTTCGACGAGCGTCAGTAAGCGATACTCTACAAAATCATTTCCTACATAATGGACAAATGTTTCAAATGTCTGTGCCAAAATATGCGTAGGCATTAGCCACTCTTCATTTTGCTGTAAATGCAAATTTTTTGCACTGGCGATAATGTGTGCATCCATTGCATCTTCCTCTACATGCAATAGTTCACTTTTCCATAACCGTAATGTACTTGGCTGTTCTTTAATGTTTTCCCATTCCTTAGCGAGTTGCTGACATTCTTGCACAGAGAATCGTTTTGCACTAGGGCGAAGCTTCATTAGCATTTCCGAGGAAAGCTCGCCTGTATGGCGAATGTCTAAATTGGGGTGAATACTCTTCAGATTCTCCGTTGCATCAATACCATACACCATACTGCATTTATGAATTAACTCACTCATCACATAGCGCAGTCCTATCTGTTCATGTGTGTTGTGACTATACCAAATCCACACATCCACATCACAAGGTAAATTAGCGATTTTTTTCCTCCAGTTTTCATACATCTCATCATACAATTGCTGGTCATCATCATCTAAAATATGCGTGGCTAACCAAGTTTTACGTTCTTCAAAGTTTTGAAGAGGTCCAATCGAGAGATCATCATGGACACTTAGAACTGATTCATTTCGCTGCAAACGATGTTGACGAATTGCAAGTTTCATAGAACCCTGCGTTGCTAAGCTAAAGGTAATATGTAAAATAGCCATGTCCATTCCTCCCTACTGTTTGCTGATGGCAATCTGTATCCCGATAAATGTGAATAGAATACCTTGAACTGTATTTAGTCGTTTAGCAATCGCAGGTTTACCAATAATGACTTGTCTAACTTTCCCTGCAAATATACTAAACAATGAAAATAATACAAGCGCTTGTATTAAAAATACAATACCCAAAATAAGCATTTGAAACGCCACATGTCCTTGCGATGGATTAACAAACTGTGGTAACAGCGCTAGGAAAAATAACGATACTTTTGGATTTAAAATATTCATTAATATTCCTTTTTTATATAATTTAATATAGGCTTGCGTATTTTGCTGTTGCAACGTAAAAGGGTCTCCTTTAGCACGAAATGATTGCCAAGCTAGATATAATAAATACGCTGCTCCTGCAAATTTGACGATGGTAAAAATAATGGTCGATTGATAAATTATCGCAGAAATACCAAGTACTGCTGCACTAATATGAACAAGTAGCCCTGTACACAATCCAAAAGATGTGGCAATACCCGCTTTTTTATCTTGTGTAATACTTTGGGCAAGCACAAATAAATTATCGGGCCCTGGCATAATGGTTAAAATCATCGCAGCCCCTAAAAACGCAAATAACGTTGAGATGTCCAAAACTTTCCCTTCCTTCAACTTCTTTTAAAAAACTATATACATTATACTACATGACGTTGTTCTCACTAGATGTAAGTTTATGACTTTATCCAAAACTTTTTTTAAATTTTGGTTTCACAATTTATGCTCGCTCAAGCGATACTTTTCTTCCCTAATCCATTATAATAGTAGAAACTCATGATAAACCAGATAACTTCCATAAGAGGTGATTGATAATGGCAGTAAGTGATATTGTCACGCAATATGAGGATGAGCATGGACAGGTTTACTATAAAATGAAATCCCATGACATTGAGGTAAAGGCCACACAAAACGCAGGCTTAGCACCTGTCTTCACGTATTGGATGGCTGACAAAGAGATTACAGATTCCATTCGAAATTTACGCTTCAGTCCACGTGCCCCATCTAGCTATATACAAGATTACGAAGAATTTCAAGCAATGCTTTATGCGAAAGAGCAACGGGCCATTAACCAGCTGTATGAACAAATGAGCATTAAACCCAAAAATATGTCTTCGGGGAAACAAGTCATTTGGAGTTTCTTTGTCATTGTACTGGCTATGCTTCCCCTTTTCATTGCGATTTGGTGGTTTAAATAATTGAATAAGCGACCTCTTTAGCGTTTTAGCGCATCCCTTTCTTAATTTATCAAAACTTTCAAGTAATTTATCCATTCAGCTTGACAGACTACTAGAAGTAGTGCATCCTTTAGTCAATAGATGAGAAAACGAACGAAGATCAGTAGTTAGCCACTGCTTGAAAAGAGAGCGATGCCCATCGGCTGCAAGGCATTGTACAAGAAAGACTGATGAAACCTACTTCGTGAAACGTCCTAGCCAAACTAGGCGCAGTCTCGAGCGTTATGAGAAAAGTGGAATGTCGCATGATATTCAATGTAGGTGGTACCACGGAAGGCAAGTCTTTTCGTCCTAATTTTTAGGATGAAAAGGCTTTTTTTATCTTGATTCAGCAATGATGGAGGTAGTGAGATGGAGAGAAAAAGAATTGTTGTTAAGATTGGTAGTAGCTCTTTAACGAATGTGAAGGGTGAAATCGATAAAGTTCGCTTAATGGACCATGTGCAGGCAATCGCCGAGTTGAAGAAATTGGGTCATGAAGTGTTGCTTGTCTCGTCAGGTGCTGTAGCGGCGGGTTTTAAACAACTAGGCTACCCTGCTCGCCCTGTGACAGTGAAAGGAAAGCAGGCAGCTGCTGCTGTAGGACAGAGCCTACTTATTCAAACGTACAGTGCCTTATTTAGTATTTACGATATCATGCCTGCACAGATATTATTGACACGAACAGATTTTTCTAAAAAAGAATGCTATAAAAATGCCTATGCGACTTTCGAGGAATTGTTAGAACGATCCATGCTACCGATTATTAATGAAAACGATACAGTGTCAATTAGTGAATTAACCTTTGGAGATAACGATATGCTTTCAGCACTCGTCAGTGGACTTGTCCACGCAGATCAGCTCATCATTTTAACAGATATCAATGGCCTTTATAATGCCAATCCCAATAAAAACCCTCAGGCAGAGCGCATTGATCGATTAGCAGCTATTACAGATGATCTACTAAGCTTTGCGGATGGTACAGGATCAAAGGTTGGCACAGGTGGCATGGCCTCTAAGCTTCTGGCTGCACGAACAGCGCTACGTGCAGGGGTGAAGGTATTTATCGGAACAGGTCATGGTGCACAGAAGCTCGTCGATATTTTAGCAGGACATGGTGATGGCACTTATGTGGAGCATGACGAGCTTGCTGTGTTAACAAATCATAAACAGTGGATTGCACTTACGGAAATTTCTGGTAAAATTTTTATAGATAGTGGTGCTGAACAGGCTTTAATGAATAATGGGAAAAGTCTATTACCTGCTGGCGTCTATCGTGTAGAAGGTGATTTTGTAAATGGTGATGTTGTTGAAGTCTATAGCGAGAAGGACTTACTAGGACGCGGCGAAGTACTGTACTCATCCCAAGAGCTTATCTCTGCCATGGGAAAACGGACTGATACATTGCTGAAAAGCCCTATTGAGGTAATTCACCGAGACAAATGGCTGAAAATTCAAACGAATTAAGGAGGAATGACAAATGACAAGTGAAATTCAAGAAAAAGGACAACGCGCAAAAGCCGCAAGCTACATGTTAAATATTAAAACAACCTGCGAGAAAAATGAGGCACTGAAAAAAATTGCAGAACAGCTATTAATCGATCAACCTGACATCATGGCTGAAAATGCAAAGGATTTGGCACAGGGTGAGCAGCAAGGTATTCCTGCGTCTACGTTAGATCGCATCATGCTCAATGAAGAACGGATTGCGGCAATGGCCGATGCCATTCATTTACTCATCTCCTTAAACGATCCAGTAGGTACAATTGTTGAACGCATTGAAAAAGACAATGGGCTGCGCATTGAAAAACGAATTGTGCCACTTGGTGTTATTGGTATGATCTATGAAGCTCGACCAAATGTCACGATCGATGCAGCAACACTTTCCCTAAAAACGGGCAATGCAGTTATTTTGCGTGGAAGCTCCTCTGCTAAGTTTTCTAATATGGCTCTTGTTGCAAGTATTCATCGCGCGCTTGCTAAAACATCCATCCCTACAGATGCTGTTCAATTAATTGAGGATACAAGCCGCGAAACAGCCAAAGAACTCTTCCATTTAAAAGAGTACTTAGATGTGCTCATTCCTCGCGGTGGCAAAGCCCTGATCGATTTAGTTGTCAATGAAGCGACTGTTCCTGTACTGGAAACAGGTGCAGGCAACTGTCACATTTACGTGGATGAAATGGCGGATTACATAAAAGCAGAAAAAATCTGTCTGAATGCTAAAACACAGCGTCCTTCTGTTTGTAATGCAGCAGAAAGCTTACTCATTCATCCTACTTGGTTTCAAGAACATGGCGTCCAGCTTTTAACGTCCCTTCATCATGCAGGTGTAGCCATCATCGGTGATGAGCAAGTATGTCAGCAATTTGCAGCTGCCCTTCCAGCTACGGCGGAAGATTATGCGACAGAGTTCCTTGATTTAAAAATAAGCGTTAAATTGGTGGAAAATGTCTATGAAGCGATTGAGCATATTCAATACTTTGGCACAAATCATTCTGAGGCCATCATTACAGAAGATCAATTAACCGCCGAGACGTTCTTAAACAATGTTGATGCAGCAGCAGTGTATCATAATGCCTCCACCCGCTTCACAGACGGCTTTGAATTTGGCTATGGTGCAGAAATCGGTATTAGTACACAAAAGCTACATGCCCGTGGACCAATGGGCTTGCCTGCATTAACATCAACAAAATATGTTATTCATGGCAACGGCCAAATTCGTGAATAGTTCTTATAGTTTCATAAAATAATAGAAGGAAGGTTTCGTATGAACATCTCAGCAATCATTAAACTAACAGTCTCCATGGCACTGTTTGGTTCCATCGGCTTTTTTACCGTTCACACTGGTGTTCCCGCTACAGAGCTTGTCTTTGTTAGATGCATTTGCGCAACCCTCTTTCTAGGTGGTATGTGGCTCATCACTGGTGGACATAAAACAGAGGTATGGGATAAGAAAGAAATTTTTCAAACGCTTATTTGCGGTGTCTTTATTGTGTTAAACTGGGTATTTTTATTTAAAGCCTTTGAGGAAATGTCCATTTCAATTGCCATTTCCATCTATAATTTAGCCCCCATATTTGTGTTAATTTTAGGCGCTATCTTTTTGAAGGAAAAAATGACCATTCAGGCACTTGTCGCAACAATCACTTGCTTTATCGGTAGTATTTTTATCATCGGTCTCAATAATTTTGTGTCGTTCTCAGAATTTATGCAATCTGGCTTTATCTGGGCATTACTGTCAGCAGTATTTTATGCCCTTACAATGCTAACAAGCAAAACCATCACGAAGCTTAGCTCGTATGCGTTAACCTATATTCAAACAACAGTTGGAATCGTGATACTACTGCCTTTTATCGACTTCTCGCTGTTTGATGGATTAACGTCAACCAATTGGTTTTATATACTCGGCACAGGCTTTATTCATACAGGATTTGTTTACTATTTATTTTTTGATAGTATTCGTAGCCTGTCTACGATTCTTGTCTCTGTATTGGTTTTTGTCGACCCTGTTGTCGCCATTTTACTGGATATGCTATTGCTTGATTTTATGCCAAGCTTTACGCAAACGATGGGGATCCTTCTCATTTTCGCTGGTATTTTTTATACCATTTATGTTCCTAAGAAAAAGCGACTACCACAGGAGGTCTCATAATGGGCAAGCTCTTCACAATTGGAGAATTATTAGTTGACTTTACACCGACACAGCAGCACGGCTCCCTAGCCAACATTGAGCATTTTACTAAACATGCAGGAGGAGCACCTGCCAATGTAGCCGCTGTCTGTGCAAAGCTAGGACAGCAGGCGGCCCTTCTTACACAAGTCGGTCAGGATGCCTTTGGTGACTTCCTAATCAAAACGTTGCAGCAAGCAGGTGTAGATACACAGTTTATTCGTCAATCAACGGATGGTGAAACAAGTCTTGCCTTTGTTTCATTAAATGAACATGGCGAACGAGATTTTCAATTTTATCGCCGGCATGCTGCAGATCTCTTATACAAACAGGAATACCTCCCCTCGCAGCTATTAACAGCGCACGATATCGTTCACTTTTGCTCTGTTAATCTTGTAGAGAGTCCTATGAAACAAGCACATCTTGCCCTTATTGAACAGGCACATCAAGCAGGAAGCCTTATATCCTTCGATCCGAATGTGCGCCTTCCTTTATGGCAGGATAAGACGGCGTGTTGTGAAACCATTTTAGCCTTTTTACCAAAAGCCCATATTGTCAAGCTTTCAGAGGAAGAACTGTTGTTTTTAACAACTCTAGAAGATGAACAGGAAGCTGTTCAAACGTTATTCAAGGGATATGTAGAAGTTATCATCATTACACATGGTGCTGCTGGGGCTACCTTATATACGAAAAAGCATCATATGAAGGCTCCTGCTAACAAGGTACAAACCGTTGATACAACTGGGGCTGGTGATGCTTTTATTGGCGCGATTTTAAGTCAATTTCTTCATCATCAACTAACAGTAGATCAAGTGGTAGCTCATTGTGAACAGTATGCAATGTCTCTGCTATCTTTTGCAAACGGATATGCGGGCATTTCAACAACAAAGCATGGGGCAATTCCATCCTATCCTGTACTTTCATTAGATATGAATCTAGGATAAATCGAAACTTTTTGTCCTTATTGTTCGTATGTACTAGTGACAGGTCATTAAAGGAGGGCTTATATGGAATCGATGACAAAAAAACGCACAGCTGCATTTTTAATCGATACAGCTGTTTCAACAGCTGTCACGTTTGGGGTTGAATACTTCCTACGAAAAAAAGTAAAAAATGAGGCTGTTCATGCACTCGTTACGCCAACCGTGGTATTGTGGGCGCTAGAATATGCACAACTCCGTAAAAACGGACAAACGATTGGCTACAAAGCAATGGGATTGACACTCGAAAATGAAGATGGTCGTCCATTATCAGAATGTCAAATTATTAAACGCATGGCTTATCGAGACACTATCAGTACGTTCGATTATCTAAAAGATCGCCAAGCCTTCGAGCAGCAGCATGGTCAACGTCTTCCTCATGATAGCTTTGCAGGTACGGTTGTAAAGCAAAAATAAAGGAAAGCTGCCTTATGTTTAGGCAGCTTTCTTTAATTGGAGCATTTTGCCAAAGTGTTAATCTTCCTGATCGCCTAACCATTACAGAAAGTAGCATGCAATTCTCTTTAGAGAAGTACGCTAATCTTTGGAAATAAACTGCTGTATATCATTCGATAAAATCGCGTTTTCTGACGGAAACCAAAAATAAGTAGTACCATCAAATTGTATGCCATATTGAAAAGCAATGGCATCGTCTGTATAAAGGAGTACATCATAACGGTTCGTATCCCCATTTGGCTCAAAGGATGGGGCTGGTTTACTATTGACTAAAATTGCCTTTATAGCTTCCATGTCAGATTGGTCTGTAAAGCTAGCCGTTTTCCGATTGCCTTCTTCCGTAGATGAGTAGAATTCTATTTTCTTCACTTCTTCTAATGGAACCTGATCAAAATTCCGTCGCGGCGGAGCTTCAGCTCTTATCATATAAATTCGATAGCCATTAATAACCGACTGATCCTCTACCGCAATGGCATCGTCCAGACCCTTTATCGCATAAAGCTTTGTTCCCTTCTCATGGAAGGCTGCATCGCCATCCTTAAAGCGATAGGAAGTTCTTTTGATATGATCTGCCACTTTAAAATCAACTTCCCCTATTTCCTTATCGATGAATGAACGATCTGCTAACGCTACTTCATATACAGCTTCATATTGCTCACCATCCCATTTAATTAAATCAACCCATTCGATGATGACTTGACTACCGCAAGCAGTCAGTAACAACAAACACATGAAACAAAGGCATATCCATTTCTTCAACAACATCCCCCCTTTCAGCAGTAGACCCAAGCAACGATTAAAAAGTTACAAAGTATGACGCTAAGTCTGGCATGTTCTATAATCGTGTGAATTTCGTCTGTTACCAGTATTTCTTCATTAAAATATGGGGGATGCCACAATCCATAAATTCTTCACCTTCACGCTGATAGCCTAATTTTTCATAAAAGCCTTCTGCATAGGACTGAGCATTTAATTTTGCTTTTGTTAGCCCTTTATCTCGAGCAATTTGCTCTAGGCCTACAATAACTTCCTTACCAAGGCCATATTTGCGGTATTCTTCTAATATACAAATACGCTCCAATTTGCCATAGTCCTCTACAACTCGAAGTCTCCCTGTTCCAACAGGTTGCTCATTGTAATACACCAAAATATGATCGCATGGAGCATCCAGTGCATCAAATTCATCATATTCTTCTTCCTCAGGGACTTGCTGCTCTTCAATAAAAACGCTTCGTCTAAAATCAAACGCTGTTTGTAATTCTGCTTCAGTTGTCACTTTTTTTATAGTCATTACTATTCCTCCTAGTTTCTCCTGCCTTATCATCTTCTCTAGGTGCAATTTCACTTTGAAGATGATAGTATTAGTATAGAATGATTTTTATTGCAATTACAACAAAAATCTCAGGAGGATCGAACATGAAAGAAATCTTACGTGAAATAGGTGCCATAGCACGGGCATTAGACTCGATAAGCAATATTGAATTCAAGGAATTGGATTTGACAAAGGGGCAATATTTATATGTCATCCGTATTTGTGAACATCCAGGTATTATTCAAGAGAAAGTCGCAGAGCTTTTGAAGGTAGACCGTACAACGGCTTCACGAGCTATTCAAAAATTGGAGACCAAAGGCTTTATTGAAAAACGAATTGAACAAGGAAATAAGAAAAATAAATTACTTTTTCCTACAGCTAAAAGTATGGACATCTATCCTTTTTTAAAACGGGAGGGCGAATATTCCAATGCTCGTGCGCTTGAGGGGTTTTCTAATGAGGAGATTAACTGCATTCACAGTCTTCTAACACGTGTGTTGCATAACATCGAAATTGACTGGGAAGAGGTGAAGAAAGGGCATAAACGACAGTATTAAAGGCGATTCCTCGTGTTTTTCGCACATTTGGAATCGCCTTAGGCTAGACATTGGCTGCAAATACTCGTTTTAATACAGCAACCATAAAATCAAAGTCCTCGTCTGTACAGCACAGCGGTGGACTTAACGTAATGATATTATTGAAGCCTTCAACTGTATCACCATTTCTTCCAATAATTAAGCCATTTGCTTGACAATCAGCCATGATTTTCGCGATTAGCTCAGGCTTAGCAGGTGTTTGAGATTGTTTATCTTCAACCAGCTCGATGCCAATGAGTAACCCAAGCCCACGAATATCGCCAACGAAAGGCAGCTCTAATAGGTCTTGCAAATCATGTAGGAATTGAATACCCAAATCTCTTGCTCGCTGCACAAGTCCTTCCTCCTCCATGATTTTTATATTTTCTAAGGCCACTGCACAAGCTGCTGGATTGCCCCCAAACGTATTGATATGGCGAAAATGACTATAGCCGTCCGTCTCTTTAAATTTTTCATAAATGTCTTTCCGTATAGCTGTAATGGATAGTGGTAGGTAGGCACTCGTTAATCCTTTCGCCATGGTAATGACATCTGGTCGAATATCAAAATGCTGATGGCCAAATAGCTTACCTGTCCGTCCGAAACCACAAATGACTTCATCCATGATGAGTAATACTCCATGCTTTCTACAAATGCGCTCGACTTCTTTGACATAAGTTGGATGTGGAATAAGCACTCCACCACCCGTGATGAGTGGCTCCATAATGACAGCCGCAATGGTTTCTTTTTGCTCCCAAATAATTTTTTCTTCCATTTCTCGGGCAAGTGCTAGGCTGTATGCCTCAATTGACTGCCCTTTTGGACGACGATAGTGATCAGGTGGAGCAACATGTAAGAAGCCCGGTGTCAGCGGCTCGTACTTAAATTTACGTAATGCCTGACCTGTAGCTGCTAATGCCCCAAGTGAACTGCCATGATAGCCCCGATAACGAGCAATGATTTTGTAGCGGTTCCCTTCCCCATTTTGTTGATGGTATTGACGTATTAACTTAAACGCTACTTCATTCGCATCTGAGCCACTAGTGGAATAAAACATCATATAGTCATCCTCAAGTAAGCTGTTTATTTTTTCAGCGAGCCTGATGGCAGGTTCATGGCTTTGTGTTAAAGGAGCATAGCAAAGCTTTTTTAGCTGCTCATACGCAACCCTAGCAAGACGCTCACGCCCATACCCTACATTCACTGCCCATAAGCCTGACATGCCATCTAAAAAGCGATTGCCTAAACTATCTGTAATCCATGCCCCTTCTCCCTGCTCAATAATGGGAGGTGCTTTGTCGTTATAGATAGACATGTGATGCCAAATGTTTTCATGATCTTTTTGCTGTAAAGTATGTGTAAACTGATCGTTTCGCTCCATATCATGACCTCCAATCGTGTATCATCGGTGTCTTTTTGTCTATCACCATTTTCCCTATTAAGCTAGTTAATATTGAAATTTTCTGATTTCTCTAACATAATGAAATAGACATTGTACATTCGAAGGGCAGGTGCTAATTGATGTCGAAACATCCTCTACTCGTACGTGATGTCCTCAAGCGCAAGCATTTTGAATCGGCGAAGCTTATTGCAGGGCAGCACGGCCTAGATCGCCAAGTATTGTGGACACATATATTAGAAATTAAAGATTTTGAAACCTTAATCAATGGTGGTGAATTAATTTTAACCACGGGTGTCGGTTTACAGCTAGAACGAGAAACACAAATAGCCTACTTACAAAACCTTATTCGTAATGAGGCAGCTGGTCTTTGTATAGAAATTGGCGACTATTTTGACCATGTTCCCGTAGAATTGATTGCCATGGCAAATGCCCATCATTTCCCTATCATCATCTTTGAAGAAATTGTACGATTTATTGATATTACGCAAGATTTGCACACGTACATAATTAATCAACACCAGCAGGCACTTACACAGCTAGATACACTATCCAAAACTTTTATGGAATTATCATTAATGCCAAATGGTATTTTAAAAATATTACAAGTGCTCCATCAAGATACAAATGCTCCCTTTCTATTTGTTTCAGAAGATACAAAAAGCTTTTATTATCCTATGGAGGCTAAAAAATACTTACGTGTCATGGAGGAGCATTGTCAGCAGTTAGAACTACAAGAGCCCTTGCACCTTCTATCCTTGGGTATAGACCATTTTGTCATTATTCCTGTTAATGGACTTGGACAAGTGTGGGGCTATTTATGTATGCATTCTGAACTGCCAAAGCAGAGTGATTACACCTTGTTAAATCTTGAACGAGCAACTATGTCAATTGCCCATATTTTAATGCGTAACCGCATGCTTCAGGAGCGACAGCAAAGCCGGGAAGATGAATTCATACTAGCTTTAATTCAAGGTCAGCCAGTAGATATTCAATACTACCAAAGCTATTTACCAATCGAAAGTCGTAATTTATTTTACCGAGTCGTCGTGTTCAATCTACATGATGAAGCCAATACTGTACCTGAAGAAGAATGGCAGGAAATCCAGCTACAAAATGCCATGTATGTTCGTTCGATTCTGAAAAAGCTTGGATTTTTCCCTACTGTTTCAGTAAGACAGCACGAGATAATTATTTTAGCCTTTTTCATTGCCGCAGATTATATGAAAGACAATCGCGACGCTTTTGATCAAGCAATTTCACAAATCATTGCAAGAAAAGCAGCACAATTTTTTGAGCAACTTACCCTTAGCTGTGGTATTAGCAATGTCTATCAAACGATCGAAAGTGTTCATCTGGGCTATAAGGAAGCCAAATCAGCCATCCAAATGCAGCATCATCAATTGACGAGCTCCATCTATTATAAGGATTTAGGTGTTTATCGATTGTTATTACAGCAGGATCAAACAGCTCTCCTACAATTTGTAAAAGATTATTTACAGGAAATTTTAGTATTAGATCAAAAAAGTAGCCATGATTTATTTCAAACATTAGCTGTTTATCTGTCCTGTAATGGAGCTAAAAATGATACAGCAGAACAGCTGTTTATTGTCCGTCAAACACTTTACAAACGAATAGAACGCTTAGAAAGTATACTAGGTGCTGATTTTTTACAAGCTCCCCATCGCCTCAATATTGAGATGGCAGTTAAGGCATATGAACTGTTGCAAAAGACAGCACCTGATCTATTACGATTTTGAACGCGGGTCCATAAAATCTCGTAAAGCATTACTGAGCATGTATAAGCCTAAAACAAGAATCGTAATGGCTCCTCCAGGGGCATACGTATACCAAGGGGCACCGATTAAATAGGCTTGTGAATCTTTTAACATTCTACCCCAGCTAGGGTTTGGTGGCTGTACCCCAAGCCCTAAATAGCTCAGTGCTGCCTCGGCTAACATGGCTGTCGCAAAAGTCACGGTTGCTGCCACAATAATTTGCGACGAAATGTTTGGCAAAATATGACGAAACATGATGCTATAAGGCTTAACACCAATTAATTTCGCTGCCAGCACATATTCCGAGTCACGTTGTTGCACAAAGCCACTGCGGGCAATCCTCGCAATAGCAGGTATCGCGATAATCCCCAGCGCTATCGCAGTATTCGTTATTCCTGGGCCAAATACTGCTACAAGCATTAATGCTAAGATGATTCCTGGAAAGGCCATTAAAGCGTCCATCGTACGCATAAATATTTCATCGACCCAGCCACCAACATAGCCTGCAATTCCGCCTATGAGAATACCAAATATCGTTCCAATCGCAACCGTTAATAGACCCACGGCAAAGGCTGTTTGTGTCCCCTTCATAATGCGACTAAAAATATCTCGCCCAAATTCATCTGTTCCAAACATATAGGCACCACCTGGACCACGCAATTTTTCAGGTATATTCATCGCGTTGACATCATGGGGTGTATAAAAAAAGCTAACAATCATGACGAGCAGAAAGCCAACAATGACGAGGAGACCAATGACTAAATTGATTTTTTTAGTATAGCGCTGTAATTGTTTCATGGTAGTCACCTCTTAACGTAATCGGATTCTAGGGTCTAACACAGAATATAAAACATCGACGATAAAATTAATCATGACGACAGCTACTGTAATATACATAACGATCCCTTGTACGAGTGGAAAATCACGATTACTGATAGCCGTAATCAATAACTGACCAATCCCTGGCAATGAAAACACCTGCTCCACAATAATCGTTCCTGCCACAACCTCCGCCATAATCAACCCAAAAACCGTCAATATCGGAATCATGGAATTTTTCAAAACATGCTTATACATTACATTTTGTTCAGACATCCCTTTACTGCGTATCGTACGGACATAATCGAGCTGGACCTGCTCCAAAATGGCTGTACGAACATAACGAAAATTCACCGCAATTTGCGGAATCGCAATCGTTAAGGCTGGAAGTATTAGGGTACTGAGCGCCCCTGCTACACTTTGTGTCCAAGGTATATAGCCACTTATTTTAAAAAAGCTGAACTGTAGGCCAATGTAAAGAATAAGCATCATCCCTAGCCAAAAGGAAGGCACTGCCATACCGATCTGGGTTACAGTCGATAATGACACATCACTTAATTTATTTTGTCTTCTTGCTGCAAACATCCCTAAAGGTAATGAGATGATTAAGATAATGATAAGGGTGAGTCCTGCTAATGACATGGTGACAGGAAGTCGATCAAATAGTAATTCTTTTACTGGCATGGAAAATCGAATGGAATTCCCTAATTGCCCTGTCAATAAGCCCTTCATCCAATCCACATATTGTTCATAAAGAGGACGATCCAAGCCAAGCTCAGATCGTAAATTTTCAATTTGAGTGGGATCCGCCTCTGTTCCTAGCATTGTGCGAACTGGATCACCAGGTAAAATTTGAAAAACACCAAATGTAATAATGGATACTAGAAGGATGGTTGTTATTAACAGGATGATTCGACGTAGGATATACATCATAAGCACTCATCCCTTTCTAGTTTGAAAACTTGACCTCTGACATATCGTGGAACCAGAATGGATAGCTCTTGAGCCCCGTCACCTGTTTGTCAGATCCCCAAACGATTTGATAATCCGCAATATACACTGCTGTTGCCTGCTCAGCTAATATTTCCTGTGCACGATGATAGTACTCTATTTGCTTGGCTTGGTCGGTTTCCTTTAAAACATCAGCCATAATTTTGTCGTATTCTTCATTTTTAAATAAGAAGAAGTTTTCACTATCGTTTGTAGAAATGTAATCATTCAACACTTCAAAAGCAGATGCACGACCTGTTAAGTCAATCGTTGTCATTGCATAGTCACGACCAAAGTAAACGCGATCTAGCCAAATTCCCCATTCCACTACTTCAATTTCTACATCAATTCCGATCTCTTGTAGATTAGCTACGACAATTTGTGCAATATTTGAGTAAATATCATTGTGTGAAGACACTGTAATTTTTGTTTTAAAGCCATCCGGATATCCTGCTTCTGCTAATAACGCCTTCGCTTTTTCCACATCTCGCTCATACATGCTTTCTAAGCCCTTCTTTTGGAAATCGCCCATCGCTGGACTCATATTAGAGCCAAGTGGCACAGCATAGCCTGCAAACACAGAGTCAATAATATCGGCTTTACTAATTGCGTAATTGATTGCTTGACGAACCTTCACATTGTCAAATGGTGCCTTTGTTTCGTTAAATGTAACAATAAGAGAAGAGTTATTATTTTGGTGTGATAAATTATAGCTTCCCTCTACCTCGCTCACACGGTGCCAAGGAACACTCGTTAAATCAACTTCGTTTGCCATTAAGCTCATAATGGCTGCCTGATCATCTGATTGGAAGGCAAAGGTTACTTTATTCAAATAAGGTAATCCTTCTTGCCAATACTGTTCATTTTTCTTAAGCTCTAAATTTGTACCTGGTGCATATTTCACAAAGGCAAATGGACCTGTACCAATTGGATTTTCATTATGCTTCCCATCATTGCTCTTTGGAATAATAGCTGATTGTCTGCCTGTTAATGAATACAAGAAATTTGAATTTGGCTCTTTTAGCTTAATCACAAATGTACTTGCATCAGGCGCCTCTGTAGATGCTACATTATCAAAGCTATTGGACATTTTTTCTCCACCATTTTTCCCCATTAAACGGTCAAAGGAATATTGAATATCCTCCATCGTTAAATCATCACCATTATGAAACTTCACACCTTGGCGAATTTTAAACGTATAGGTTAAGCCGTCCTCAGAAATTTCATAGCTTTCAGCAAGTCCCTCTTTTAAGGAGCCATCCGTTTCAGGAGCCATTAGCCCCTCAAAGATATTTAGAATCATTTGATAAGAAATGGACGCTGTCGCTTTATGTGGATCTAAAAAATCTGGATCATCATTCACACGTACAACAATTTCCTGTGGAGCATCTGTTGCCGCTTGACCATCTGTAGTACCTGAAGTAGTCGTCGTTTTCTCTCCATCACTTGAACACGCTGCCATAACGATTGCCATTAACACTGTTAGTAGTATCAATCCGCTTTTTTTCCATTGCATGGCTGTTCCCCCTTTTTCTAAGTGCTTGTCTTTTGAATGCTTGTATAACTCTCAACATCCGCCAATCGTTCAGCGGCTTTAATGCCAGCTAGAATTGCTTCCTCCATCACCTTTGTCGCTAGCTGGCCTAAATAATCAAGTGCATAGGATTGATCCCCTGTACCAAGCACAAAAATCGTATCGCCATCCAGCATCGTATGAACAGGATAAATCGTGCGTGCTAAGGCATTTTGCGTAAGCTGCGCAATCTTTTTAGCCTCCGCCTTCGTTAGCTTGGCATTCATTGCCACAACACCAATGGTTGTATTAGTTCCCGCTAAAGCCTCTGATTGTGCATGTTGCTCTAAATAGGCACAGCAATCCACCCATTGACCAGAATGCGTATCTCTTGCTCCAGCTAAAATTTTCCTCGTTGTCGGGTCCTTGACATCTCCAACTGCATTGACAGCCACGATAGAACCTGCTACAAGACCATCTTTTCCCGCATAGGAAGCACTACCAAGCCCACCCTTCATTGCAAATTCTGGACCAGCTAATTTGCCTACAGTTGCTCCGTAGCCTGCGCCTACATTGCCATTTGGAAATGAGCCAACTTGTGCCGCTTGTGCCGCTTCATAGCCCATTAGTGCTGTAGGTCGTGCATGTGGATCACCGATAAACAAGTCAAAGAGTACAGCACTTGGTACAATCGGTATTTTCGCTACTCCTGCATCTACCCCAATCCCTTGCTCCTCTAAAAATTGCATAACGCCTGTAGCAGCATCTAACCCAAACGCACTACCCCCAGCTAAACAAATAGCATGAACTCGGTCAATTTCATTGATGGGATCTAACGCATCTGTTTCACGAGTACCTGGTGCAGAGCCTCGAACATCCACTCCACAAACTGCTCCTTTTTCCACTACTAGCACCGTACAGCCTGTGATGCCCTCCTTGTTCTCGCGATGTCCTACCTTAACACCTGGCACATCCGTTATATTGCCAAACATTCTTCACACCTCACTTTTTAAATAATTATAATTTTCTGATTTTTTATCATATAAAAAACAGGCTACTCGTTGGTGATCATTTTCATTGTGAAGCTTCGGTCTCTCCTGATGGCATCTTTCCATCACATGCGGGCAACGTGTATGAAAGACACAGCCAACAGGTGGATTCATCGGACTTGGTAACTCGCCCTGTAAAAGTATTTCTTGCTTAGGCTCATCAAAATTAACAACTGGTATTGCAGATAGTAATGCTTGTGTATAGGGATGCAACGGATTGGCATATAGCTCCTTCTTTGTCCCAATCTCCACTACTCTACCTAAATACAGCACTGCCACACGGTCACTAATATGCTTCACAACGCTTAAATCATGTGAGATAAATAAATAGGTTAATTGAAATTCATCCTGTAAATCCATCATGAGATTGAGCACTTGTGATTGCACCGACACATCCAATGCTGAAACGGGCTCATCGGCTATAATGAATTCTGGATGAATCGCTAATGCCCGTGCAATCCCAATACGCTGCCGCTGCCCACCAGAAAATTCATGTGGAAATTTATGCATGGCATCCTCAGGTAGCCCTACCTTTTGTAATAGCTCCTTCACACGCTCTTTGCGTTGCTCCTTCGTCAAGGTTAATTGTAGCTTCATCGGCTCTTCGATTATAGAACCGATTCGCATCCGAGGATTGAGAGAGGCAAAGGGATCTTGAAAAATCATTTGCATTTGATTGCGGTAACTTTGTAGCTTATTCCCCTTTAAATGCTGGATGGGTTGTCCTTTATATAGCACTTCGCCTGCTGTTGGTTCAACGAGCTTTAAAATTGTTCGCCCAAAGGTGGATTTTCCTGAGCCTGATTCACCAACAATTCCAAGTGTTTCCCCTCTATAAATCTCAATCGAAATATCATCAACCGCTTTTATGACCTTTTTCTCTTCCTTCATCGATTTACGCTTCACAGGAAAGTAGGCTTTTAAATGATTAATTTCCAGCAAAACTTCTTTCTCTGTCATGAGCCAGCTCTCCTTTCTCCGTGAATAAATGACAGCGTACCTTATGTGCCTCCTGAATGTGATGAACAGCAGGTTGCTCCTGATGACAATGTGCCAGCGCATGGGGACAACGTGGCGCAAAGCGACAGCCGTCAGGTAATGCATACGCAGGTGGCACAGTACCAGGAATCGATGGTAGCCTTTTGACATCTGTTTCAAGGCTTGGCATCGTCTTTAAAAGCGCTGTGGTATAAGGATGCTGTGGATTTAAAAAGAGCTCTCTTACTGGGGCCTCCTCGACAATCTGTCCCGCATACATCACCATAACGCGGTCAGCTGTCTCTGCAACAACGCTCATATCATGGGTAATGAATAAAATGGCTGATCGATGCTCTTCCTTCATTTTTAGCATCAGCTTTAAAATCTGTGCCTGAACCGTGACATCAAGTGCAGTAGTTGGCTCATCCGCAATCAATAGCTGCGGATTATTCGACATTGCGATGGCAATCATAACGCGTTGTCGCATCCCGCCTGATAGTTGGTGAGGATATTCCGCAATGACCTTTTCTGCATTCGCAATCCCGACTTCTTTTAAAAGCTGTAGCGCTTTATTCCATGCCTCTTTTTTCGATACCTTTTGGTGTCTTCGTATGCCTTCAATCATTTGATTGCCAATCGTAAAAACGGGATCTAAAGAGGTCATGGGCTCTTGAAAAATCATACTAATTTCATTGCCTCGTATACGGCTCATTTCTTTATTTTTATAGGTAAGTAGATTTTTACCGTTTAAAGTGATAGAACCTGACGTAATTTCTCCTGGAGGTATAGGCAGCAACCGCATAATGGCTAAGGATGTAATACTTTTGCCACTTCCCGATTCACCAACCAGTGCAACGGTTTCTCCTTTATGAATAGTAAAATTCACATCTTCCACAACTTTTGCCTCTTTGCCATTTTTTAAATGGAATTTAATTGATAAGTGATTGACCTCTAAAAGCACATCTTTTTCTTTTGGCTGTTCCATATGCGTCCCTCCATCTCAGTGTTGATTAGGTGGTGCATAGCGTATAGCGATATTTTTCATTTGCGTATAGTTTCGCAGTGCAACAAAGCCCTTCTCTCGACCAATTCCGCTTTTTTTATAGCCTCCAAATGGCATTTGAATGCCTCCAGCAGCCCCATAATTATTGACAAATACTTGTCCCGCCTGCACACGACTTGCCACATAGTGAGCCGTATCGATATTTTGTGACCAAATGCCCGCCACTAGGCCATAGTCCGTACTATTGGCTAATGCGATGGCCTCCTCTACAGTCGAAAATGTCAAGACGGTTAACACTGGACCGAAAATTTCCTCCTGAGCTAATGGATCATTTGGATCAACACCATCAAGTATAGTTGGCTGAACATAAAAGCCGTTCTCATAGCCTGCCAATGTCAATGGTTCCCCACCCGTCACAACATAGCCATCTACCTTTGCTTGCTGTAATAATGCAGTGATTTTTGTATATTGTTGTTCATTCAGTAACGGTCCCATCTCCATATCTGCTTCACCTGGTCCTACTTGGATCACTTGGAACCTTTGGGCTAATCGGGAAATAAAGGACTCTTTTATTCGTTCCTCAATGAGTAAACGTGCCCCTGCTGAACAAGTTTGACCAGCATTTTGAATAATCGCACGTACAACTCCCTCTAATGCCTGCTCCATGTTAGCATCCGCAAAAACAATATTAGGAGATTTACCACCAAGCTCTAATGTCACAGGCACAACATTTTCAGCAGCCGCCTTCATCACCGCAATTCCTGTGGGAACAGAACCTGTAAACGTAATATGATTAATATCGGGATGTGAAGTTAAATAAGGACCAACTTCTCGTCCCAAGCCCGTAATATGCTGGAAAATCCCTTTCGGCAACTTATCGGCTAACCATTCTGCAATGGCATGTGTTGTTAGCGGTGTATCCTCCGCACTTTTCACAATGACTGCATTACCAGTTGCTATAGCAGCTGCTACACTTCTTGCCGTAATTTGAATCGGATAATTCCATGGCACAATATGTACCGTAATGCCCACTGGCTCTAGCACTACTGCATTTAAAAGCCCATCCTCAATCGGAATTGTATCTCCCATCACCTTATCCGCTGCACCACCATAAAATTCAAAATAGCGTGCCGCTGCTTCAATATCTGCTCTTGCCTGTGATAAGGGCTTTCCTACATCCCGACATTCTAGCAAACTCCATTCCTCTGCATGCTTACGAATATAATGAGCAAATTCGATCAATAACTGCCCACGTTCATAGGCTTTCCATTGACGCCAGCCCTCACGTTCAAAGGCTACACGGGCTGCACGTACTGCCTCTTCTACATGTTCTTTACTCGCGTTGCTAATTTGTGCAATCACTTCACCCGTTGAGGGATTCTTAACATCAAGGTATGTCTGAGCATCACCGTGAACCCACTCACCATCTATCAACATAGGAATTTTTTTCATTGTACCCCTCCTATAATCCACGGCCACCATCTACATGTAATGTCGTTCCTGTGACCATACTTGCTGCATCTGATAGTAAATAACTAACAGCTCCTGCTATATCTGCTGGCTTCACTAATCGTCCTAATGGCACAGATTGCACAAAGACACTTTGCTTCGTCTGCTCTACGTCTGCACCCTGTGCGGCAAATTGACCAAGCATTTGTGTGTCTGCTGGTCCTGGATGAATCGTATTAACCCGAATTTGACTAGATGCTAGTTCAATTGCTAGTCCTCTCGTAAAGCTCTCTGCTGCACCCTTCGATGCAATATAAGCCTGTAAGCCCGGTCTTGGTCGCACTGCTGAAATCGAGGCAATTGTAATAATAGAACCCCTTTGCTGTTTTTTCATAAAAGGGACAACTGCCTTTGTCGTGATAAATAAACTTTTCACATTAACATCCATTAAACGATTCCATTCATCCATTGTGACCTCTTCAATCGGCGTAGCTGACTGGGCAATTCCCAGTGCATTAACAAGACCATCTATTCTGCCATACTTATCAAAAACCTGCTGGCAGATGTCTTGCACACGTTCCTCCTGTAACACATTGACTTCAAAGCATTGAAGGGCATCCTGTGCAATATCTGATAAGGCATCTATGGATAGATCAAGTCCAATAACTCGATTGCCCAGCTTTAATTGCTCGTGAATAATGGCCTTTCCCATACCGCCTCCCGCACCAGTAACCACAATCACCTTTTGCTCAACTGCCATGCTAAACACCTCCTGCTGTTAAAGTTCTATTAATAATTTCCTGACAAATCGCATCGCCCATTTGTGCTGTTGTCGCTTGTCCACCAATATCTGCTGTTTTCACAACGCCTTCTTGCAGCACAGCTGAAATGGCTTTAACAATGAGCTGTTCTAAATCTGGTCTGCCTTGATGGCCAAGCAGTAAGGCAAGCGACCAAATTTGAGCGATTGGATTGGCAATACCCTTGCCTGCAATATCTGGTGCTGAGCCATGAACAGGCTCAAACATCGATGGAAAATCCTTTTCGGGGTTCAGGTTGGCTGATGGAGATAGACCAAGTCCTCCTACAATAGCAGAGCCTAAATCGGATAAAATATCGCCAAACAAATTGGACGCTACCACCACTTCAAAATTCTGTGGTCGTTCTACGAAATAGGCGACGAGTGCATCGATATAAATGGATTCGAGCTGTAGTGCTGGTGAACTTTGCTTCACCGTTTTGCTTGTATGCTCGTCCCAGAATTTCATCGAATGAATAATGGCATTCGATTTTGTCGCACTTGTTATTTTGGTTTTACCGTGTTGCTTCGCATAATCGCAGGCAGCATGGACAATTTTTTCAATCCCAATGCGCGTCATGATTGTATTTTGAATCGTCATTTCCTGCGGCTGCTGTTGGTACAGTCGACCACCGCTGTCCGAATATTCACCCTCTGCATTTTCACGGAAGATCACAAAATCAATTTCTTTGCCGTTAGCCAAGGGCGACGCTATCCCAGGTAGTGATTTAATAGGACGGAAATTCACATATTGCTGGAAATGCTTTCGAATGGGCATAATTAATTCCCAAACGGTAACATCATCAGGCACACGAGCATCGCCAATAGCCCCAAATAAAATCGCATCATATGTTTGAAGTGTTGCCAGTGCATCATTAGGCATCATACAGCCATGCTGTACGTAGTAATCGGAGCTCCAAGGAAAGATGGTTGTTTCAATTTGTAAGGAGCTATGTTGTTCTTGCAAACAATTTAAAACTTTTAACGCTTCCTGCATAACCTCTTTTCCTATGCCATCTCCTGGTATTACTGCTATTTTGATAGCTGTCATTGTGCATCACCCGCCAAAAATTTTAATGCTGCTAAACGGTAAATGGCCGTTGTTTCTGCCAATTCTTCAATGTCCACATACTCATTGATTTGATGAGGAATTTCTCGATCTCCTGCTCCAACCGTTACAATTGGAATACCATGCACATGAAGAAACGTCCCATCTGTCGCGCCTGGAACACCATTATATTTTGGTTCCTTCTCTGTTACCTCTGCCACAGCCTCATATATTGCCTGTACAACAGGGTCTTCCTTCGCTGTTGCTGTTGCAGGTCGGTTATCAAGAACCGTCAGTTCTATTTTGAAATCAGGATCATCTGCTTGTAATCGTTTAATAATCCCTTCAATCTTGCCCAGTAGTTCATCATGGTCCTGCGCAGGCACCGTGCGAATATCGAGTGTTGTCATACAGTGATCAGGAATGACATTGATTTGCGCATCTCCCTTTACAGGCGCTCGTAAAATCGTTGGTGTAATAGATGGCCAATTCAGCATTGGATCACGCCCTAATCGTGCTTGCTCCTCTTTTTCCAATTTTTCAAGCTCTACGATGAAACGTGCCATACGCCAGTTAGGATTGATACCACTCCACGAAATCGCACCATGCGCCATTTTACCGAAAATATCTACCTGTAAACGAATAGCCCCGCGTTGTGCAATACACACATTATTTTCCTGTGGCTCACAGATAATCGCACCATCCACACCATCGGCCCAGCCATTCTTAATAAAATGCTTAATGCCTAGCATAAGCCCTTCTTCATCACATGGAATACATAAAATAATTTTGCCCGTAAACGCCTCTTGATCTAGTAGCAATGACTGACAAGCTGTAATCATACAAGCAAGATTCCCTTTTGTATCATTCGTTCCCCTGCCATACATACGCCCATCTACAATTTCTGCTCCAAATGGATCATAGGCCCAAGCCTCTCGATTGCCCTCTGTCACCACATCCGTATGTCCTTCGAAAAGTAATGTTTTCCCAGGCTTGCCCGAATCAATAATACCAATGACATTTGGTCGCCCTGGCACAACCTCCTCGATATGCGTCTCGATGCCAATATCTCGTAAATATGCCGCTACAAAAGTTGCCACCTCTTGCTCATTGCCCTTCGGATCGTTCTCACGGTAAACGCTTTCAATGCGCACGAGCTTCTGTGTTAAGGCAATGACCGTCTCACGATCTCGCACATACGATTTTGTTGTCTTTAAACTAGTTACTGTCATGCAAAGGACCTCCTATTTTTAAAGAATATTCTGAATTTATGTTATTTTAACATTGTCCTTTCTCTATGAAACTAGACAATATGTTAATGATTCAAAGAACGCCTTTAACTTTTTGTTTAGCAATAAATCACTAGAAAACAACATTTTTTTCTGTTTTACACGGTTTTTCGATCAATTCATCGAATGCAAGAGAGTATTGTTTTTGATTTTCAGGTGGTTAGATAATTATAGTTTGGAAGAGGGAACACTTTTTTGAGCGGGATTTCTTTAATTTGGAGAAAGGGTTTTTGGTTCTTTTGAGCGGGTATTCGCTTCTTTTGAGCGGCTCACTCTTTTTAAGTGCGGGTCCACACTTCTTTGGAGTGATTCGCTCATCTCTTGGAGAGGACCTATCACCATTCAGAAGCACCTTCCCCATTTATTAGGGCGAATGCCAACCATTACAAAATAGAAAAAACCAGCATTTGCTGGTTTTTCCTGATTATTGTTGACGGGATTCGGTCATTTGCTTCCAAACCGAGCCTTTTGCTTCCTCGCCTTGTTCGATACGGGCAATGGCCATTTTCACTTGTAGCTTCACTTCGAATTCTTTGTCATCTTCGGCAGCCTTTAATGCTGGTAAGGACTGTTCTGTGCCGACCTCATATAAATACATGGCTGCGCGCCAGCGAACCAATTTGTTTTTGTCCTGTAAGGCTTGCAGCATGGCTTCTTCAAATTCTACAAAGCCCAGGTCACTCATGCAGTCACCTGCCGTTCGACGTACAGCTGCACTTTTATCTTGTAGGGCTCTTTCTAAATAAGGGACAACTGCCACATCCTCAATCATGCCTAAGTACACCGTCGCTAGTCGACGGATAGACATTTGTTCATCCTGTAAGGCTAAATCTAATAGCGGTAGGTCGTCTAGCTCAGGATCAGCCATTTGATCGAGCAGTTGGAAGCGTTTCTCCCATTCAGGTTGCTTGAACTGTTCTACTGTCACTTTGAGTTTGTCCGTTTTCACAGCGGCTTTTTCACCATCATTATTGATAGCTGTGACAATTTCTGCTAAACGGTCTGCAGAATAAGTGACATCAATCTCCTGTTTGATTGTTTCAGCAATTTCCTCAAGTTCACCGTAGCGAACCCCATAATCAATCCACTTACGTTGGAAAATATAGTTTTCATCTACTGCTGACTCAATAATTTGATTAAAAGCATCGACAAAACGGTCTCCGCAGCTAATACGATATTCACGTTGGTTATCAAAAACTTTTACTTGTAAAGGCACCTCCTTGTAAAATTGTACATGGACATAAACCTCTCCATAAAATTCATTGGCCACAACCGTTTCTTCTTGTGTTTGGACATCTTCCCCTAACACTTGACGAATACTTGCTAGAATGCCTTCCCATGCATATTTGGCATTGCGCTCAACAGCAAAGAAATCGGCTACATGGTAAACGCCCTTTACTCCCTCAATCGCTAAAATAGCAGCCGCCTCGCCTGTTGCTTCGTCTTTATTATCCTTTGTAAAATTATAGCTCTTCCCGAATGGTAGCTCTGTATCAACAACAATCTTCATAGAATTGGGACTTGGCGTCGGTTCAATGGTAATAATCTTCATGTCTATCGCTCCTTATCCGTTAACTATTTCATCTAAATACGACCATCTTTCAATTAGATGCTCATACTGTGCATTTAGCTCTTCCAACTTAGCTGTTAATTCCTGTAGCTTGGTAAAATCTGAGCCTGCATTGGCGATTCCTTCTTCGGTCTCCATAATAGCAGTTTCTGTTTTCTCTATCTCGTCTGCAATCGTTTCCCATTCTTTTTGCTCTTTAAACGATAGCTTTTTTTTGTCTGAT
This sequence comes from Lysinibacillus sp. BS3, assembly GCF_039614735.1. NCBI lineage: Bacteria > Bacillati > Bacillota > Bacilli > Caryophanales > Bacillaceae > Lysinibacillus > Lysinibacillus sp. BS3. The sequence continues at coordinate 1,019,647 of NZ_CP154860.1, forward strand.
TTTGGCTTTTCTGATTTTGGTTTTTCTACTTTTGGCGTTTCTACTTTGACAGTAGCTGTCTGCTCACGTTTCTCCAGATACTCACTGTATAGATCCAGTGTTTCCTCTACTTGTCCCTGACCATCTAGTATCCATAGCTTTTTCGCAATACGGTCGAGGAAGAAACGATCATGGGAAATCGTGATAACCACGCCTGGGAAATGCTCGATGAAATCCTCTAGCACACCTAATGTTTCAATATCTAAATCATTGGTTGGCTCGTCCAATAATAAGACGTTTGGTTGCTCCATCAATAAACGTAATAAATGAAGACGCTTGCGCTCACCGCCCGATAATTTTCCAATTGGAGTACCATGAGCATGCAACGGGAATAAAAAGCGCTCCAGCATTTGAGCAGCTGAGTAACGGACACCCTCTGCATCGGTAATATCATTTGAAGCCTCACGTATATATTCAATCATGCGCTCATTTTCATTCATTTTCGGCAATGTTTGCTTGAAATGTGCCAGCTTGACCGTTGACCCAACAAGAATTTCACCTTGATCGGGTGTCAGCTCTCCTGCTAGCATGTTCAACAAAGTTGATTTCCCTACACCGTTCGCGCCGATAATGCCAATTCGATCACCTTGCTGTAGTAGAAATGAGAAGTTTTCAAGGATTTTTTGCTGGCCAAAGGCTTTCGAAATTTTCTCAGCCTCCAGCACTTTACGTCCAAGACGTGTTGTCGCAAGTCCCATATCCAAGGAAACATCTTCTGTTTTGCGTTCTAGGTTTTCTTCTAGCTTTTCAAAGCGTTGAATACGAGCCTTTTGCTTAGTTGAACGCGCCTTCGCACCACGACGTATCCATTTTAATTCTGAACGATAACGATTGCGATCCTTCTGTGCAGAAGCAGCTTGCATCTCCTCACGAATAGCTCGAGCCTCTAAATAATCACCGTAATTCCCTGTATGACGATACAAGGTTTGATTTGCTAACTCGTAAATATGTGTTGATAATTCATCTAAGAAATAACGATCGTGGGTGATGAAAATCACTGCACCCTTTAATCGTAAGACCATCTCTTGAAGCCATTCTGTAGACTGTACATCTAAATGGTTGGTGGGCTCATCTAATAAGTAAAGATCCGCTGGTTCAATTAACACCTTCGCTAATGCAACACGTTTTTGCTGACCGCCTGATAGCGTTAGTACCTCTTTTTCAAAAGTTTCAATCCCAAGCTTTGTTAAGGCCGTCTTTGCAAGGGCATTGACATCCCATGCCTGCTCTTCATCCATGCGCTGTTGCAGACTAAATAACGTCTTTTGTAAACTTTCGGATGTTGGGTTACTTGCTAGTGCAGCAACCGTTTCCTCATATTGACGATTCAGCTGTAAAATGGGCGAATCGCCTGAAAAGACAGCTTGTAAAACTGTTTCACCTGCCTGAAATGTAGGCTCCTGTGGTAAATAAGCGACACGGTATTTATTCGGGCGATCTACTGTCATCGAATCCGCTTCCATGTCCCCAGCTAAAATGGATAACAGGGTTGATTTTCCCGTTCCATTTATACCGATTAAGCCTACCCGCTCTCCCTCATAAATGGTAAATTCAATATTTTGAAAAAGCGTTTTATCGCCCACTGTTTTGGTTAAATTTTGTACAATTAAATGACTCATTCCACTATTCCATCTCTTTCATGTTAGGTATTGTTCATGCCCACACGATTTTTATGTAGACGATTATTGATATCCACTAATCATCATAACATCAAACCGCAGGTAAACAAAGAACAACAAACTATCAACGAACTGGTGGCATGTCCTGTAAATAGGATTCCATAAGCTGACAAAGCTTGATGATTCCTTGTGTTAAGTCGTGAGGTTCAGGATAAGAGTAACTAATTCTTAGATGGTGATATTGTGGCTCTCCTGGATAACAAGCTGAGCTTGGTAAAAAGGTAATTTGGGCTTGTTGAGCCTTCCATAACAGCTCATCCGTATTGCCATTACTAGGTAAAGATACCCAAATATTAAGTCCACCTTTTGGCTCGATCCACGTAACGCCCTTTGGTGCATGCTTATTCAACAATGCAATGGTCTGATCCCTTCTTATCTCAAGTGCAATACGCAGTTTTTCTAAATGGGCATGCATTCGATCTGAACGTAAAAATGGAATCAGTGCCTTTTGTGTTAATAAGGGGTTACCCGAATCGGCACTGGATTTGGCAGATAAAAGTCGTTGATGAACGGTACCTTTTGAAAGGATAGCGCCGATTCTACAGCTCGGGGCCAACGTCTTACTAAAGCCTTTTAAATAAATAACATGACCACTTGTATCTAAAGCTTTCAGAGGTGGTGGTGGTGGGTTATCGTCAAAATAAATTTCATTCCATGAATCGTCCTCTACAATAAGAAAGCCATATTGTTGGGCAAGATCCAGTAATTCTCTCCTTCTTGCTTTAGTTAAAACTGTGCCTGTAGGATTATGGAAGGTAGGATTTGTATAAATAAGCTTTGGCTGTTTGCTTAGGCAGAGTGACGCTAGAAGAGCTGTCTGCATTCCTTCCTCGTCTACTGGTATGGGAATAATGTGGGCCCCACGATTTCTAAAGACATCGATTGCTGCTGTATATGTAGGAGCTTCGGTAATGACAATATCTCCAGGTCCAATAAATGTTTTAGCCACTAAATCTATACCTTGTTGTACACCGTTTGTCACAATAATTTCCTGTGGTGTTGCGGCAATATTACTATATGTTTTGACATAGTCTCGGATTGCCTTTCGTGCATCTTCATCCCCCTGTACCGTTCCATAACGAGCCACAATCTGAGGATCTGCCTGTAATATCGCCACAATTTCATTCACCAAATAAACAGAGGGTAATAATCCAGGGTGGATGGTGGCACTGGAGAATTTCATCGCATATTCCATTCTTTTATTTAACATAGATTGTGAACGTTGAATGTAATCAGGAATGGTTAGTTGCCAATTATAATCACTACGGCTCTCATTTGTGCTTCTTTGTTCTTTGTTTCGAACAAACGCCCCCTTGCCATGTATCACTTCAATATAACCATTTCTTTCTAATAAGGCATATGCCTTACTGACCGTGACAGGGCTCACTTGATTTTCTTTTGAAAAGCTCCGAATAGAAGGTAATTGGCTCCCTTCCTGTAAAAATTCTGACCTTATTTTTTCTGCAAGGATAGTTGAAATCTGAGTAATTAAAGATTGATCGGACTGACGATTCAGCTTTATTTCCATTGGACCTCCAACTGTTATAGTCTTCATTTGACTGTTATATATATCACTATATAGTGTAGAGGCAGAAATAGCTAAGTTAAAATGAAGGGAAATGATGACACATGATGAACATGAAGCAAGATCAGGAAAAAATAAAAACGCTTTTAATGGCTGTAGTTGACCATGCAGCCAATTTTTTTACTAATCTGGAGCATAGAGCTGTAACGAACCATTCCCCTAGCCTTCCTACTCCGACACTTCCAGAAGTGGGTGAGGGTGCTCAGGCAACACTTCAATATTTTACAAAGCAATTTGCTGAAGGCTTAAATAGTAGTGTAGGCTCAAGATACTTGGGTTTTGTCACAGGTGGATCTACCCCTGCTTCGATTGTCGGAGATTGGTTAGTAAGTATTTACGATCAAAATTTATCCCATTCTAAGGGCTCTATTGCAGGTACAATGGAGCTTGCGACAATTGACATGCTAAAGGAGTTATTGCTATTAAGCGATGATTATCGAGGAACATTTGTCAGTGGGTCTACGATGGCTAATTTTGTAGGACTTGCTCAAGCAAGGGAATGGATTGCACAATACTATGGAAAAAACACTGCTCTGGATGGTCTATATGGTATCCCTCCAATAAAGATTGTTAGCGGAACGCCCCACTCAAGTATAATCAAAGCAACTTCTATGCTTGGTATGGGGAGAAATTCCATTCATACTATGCTATGCCTAGAACAGCGAGAAGCCATTGACATCACAAAATTACAGCAGTTTCTTGAAGAAAACCTACATGAACCTTGTATAGTTGTAGCAAATGCGGGAACTGTCAATACGGTTGACTTTGATGATTTACAAGCAATTGGCGAGCTAAAAAAGCGATACCCTTTCTGGCTTCATATCGATGCGGCCTTTGGTGGCTTTGCAGCCTGTTCACCAAAGTATCGTCACTTTGTTGAGGGCATGAATTATGCAGATTCTATTACAATTGACGCACATAAATGGCTGAACGTCCCTTATGATGCCGCTATGCAATTTACCCGTCATCAATCGTTGCAAACAACCGTTTTTCAAAATAATGCTGCCTATCTTGGTAGTTCCCTTAAAAATCCAGATTTCTGTGATCTTACACCTGAAAATTCACGTCGTTTTCGTGCGCTACCTGCTTGGTTTTCTTTACAGGCCTATGGTAAATTGGGCTACCAACAATTAATAGAAGAAAATGTATTACTCGCACAACAGCTTGGTCAAAAAATAGATGACAGTCCCTACTTTACATTGCTAGCACCTGTTCGACTGAATATCGTGTGCTTCGCCGTCAATCATGAGGCACTGCCAGCTGAAATGAACCAACAATTTTTAACAACTTTAAATCAACAAGGCCAAGTATACATGACGCCAACTGTCTACAAAGGTACGCCAGCTATTCGCGCGGCTTTCAGTAATTGGCGTACTTCCCAAGCAGACCTGGCAATCATTTGGGAAGCATTAACAACAGCGATATCCTCCTATTTTAATGAATCCATCTAAGCTATTAAAAGGTAATGGAGTAACACATGATGAAGGATTCCTCATTTGTGCGTCTCCCATCTATTTGATAGTCAATACAAAACTAAAGTACTAGCTTACCATACATCCTTTTGGTGGTACGAAGACCATACCCGAATGAAGCACAAAAACCGCCCTTCAAATTGAAAAGGCGGTTTTTGTGCTATGTGCTATTGACCGATTTCGTGCTGGAGTTGCTTTAAAAAACTTTCCATAAATTGATGACGTTCAAGTGCCATTTGCTTGCCCTTTTCCGTCACCATTAAATCTTTTAGCAGTAATAATTTCTCATAAAAATGAGTAACAGACGCGGTATTGTTTTGACGATATTCTGACTCTGACATATTTGTGCGTGCTTCTTCTTCCTTATCATAAAGCTTGCGACCTTTTGCGCCACCATAAGCAAATGTTCTGGCAATGCCAATAGCACCAATCGCATCTAAACGATCTGCATCTCGGACGATTTTTGCTTCCAATGATGTTGCTTCTAGCTCATTCCCACCATTAAATGACACTTGAGCAATGCAATCTCGAATATGCTGCTTTTTACCTTCACTAACAGGTAATTCCGCAATAAGCTGTTCTTCCTTTTCCTTGCTATCGGTATACTTTTTGTCACTGACATCATGTAAAAGTACCGCTATTTTCACAACTTCTTCATCTGCTGTTGGCTCGCTATGTAGGATAGCTAATGCATTTTGATAGACACGTTCAATATGTTGAAAATCATGACTAGCATCAAATTGATCATATATTTCACGTACTTTATTCATTAAATGATTCATAGTCTTCACTCATTCCTTTCCTACAAAATTATACTGTATTTTATTACATAAGAGGTAATCTAGAAAAATTAAAAATCAAATCCATTTCAATTGACTAATTTTTCAGAATATTGTATGATAAACGTACAGAACAGCTATTTGTTCTGTACCTCATATTTTTCAGCAATGTACAACAGCTGTGTGTTTAACAGATTTAACATTAACTTCAGCGGGCTTACAATTGAATAACCTGTTTAAAAGATGACGTGCGTATTGAAAACCTATCATCTAAACAAATAAAAGTGAACACTTTCCCTTAGAAATTCTTTGTTTAACCCGCATAGCCAGATGTACATGCCGAAAATGTGAACAACAAGTTAGTTTGTTGCATGACCAAAAGGATTTCGCCAGTTGTAGCAGAAGTGCATTGTTTTTTCATTACTGGTTGTTACCTTCTTCTGGTCAATACCTTGATTATGTATGAACGTAGCTCCTCCCTTTAATGAAAATCGTACACGATAATTGCTTACAGCTTGTGAATACCACGTTCGATGAGTTGTGCAAATCAGTAAGAAATTCATTTAAGCCATCAATGTATGAAGTGAAAAAGGAAGTAGGAACGATTGTGATAAAATGTATTACCATCCCGCTGAAGGACAAATAAAAGCTGCCCATCTTACATTCAAGTAGATGATGGCAGCTTTTACTGTTTTATTTTCTTACTTTATAGAACGCCTTTGATCACTTCATCAATTTCCCGCAATAGTGCTTCGTTTTGCATGGTTGTACTTAATTTTAAGTTAGATTGGTCTACATGAATCACTGCGACATGCATTCCTTCTTCAATACTTGCACTTGGAACTGGCATCATTTTCTCTGTATCGAACGTCATAATGAGATCTGGGAATTTGGATTGTACCTGCCCTTCCTTCGATAATGTCATATATTCATTCCAGAACGTCAGATGGTAATCACCCACTGATAATTCCCCTACATCGAAGCCATTTTCCTTTGTTAACGAATAATTTGTGACAGCGCCTGATACGATGTGCACCCCATTCAAATACTGCAACACATGGGCTAGCTTTTCTTCAAAGGTTTGCCCATTTAAGAAGCAATAGCCAAGCTCTATGGCCATGGTAATCGCATTTGGTGCGCCATGTTTTTGTAAATAGTCAATCGTCACAGGATTTCGAGTGACCCCGACTAGCCCGCCTGCTAAAATAGAAGCTTGGCGTGCTGTCTTTGCGGTGCTGTGTAAATTCCCTTCCACAAAGCCTTGAACGGCGAAGTCACCTTTTCCTCCTGCATAAAATTGTACGGATTGATATTCTTGTTGTTCATGGAGATTTAAAGAACCCATGATTCCCGTTGGATGTGCTCGTCCATTACAGGGAGCATCCACAACAGGTACATTTAATAAGACTGACTGCAACCAGCCATTGATCGTCGTGATGGCACCATTTTCATTGGTAATGATGCCCTTTAGACGTCGATTGATATAGTTGTTCATACTACGATAGCTCCAACAAAGCTGTTCATTTGAAATATATTGATCGGCCGCTGATGGCGCACCTACCATTGCCACACAGGCAACTAAATCTTCTTGGTCTAATTCAGTAATATCCACCATTTGAGGTTCGCCTGCTGCAAAGATTTCCTCCACTAGCTTGAGTCCTTCCTCTAGGAGACCACCGCCGCCTCCGCCAAGGATTGCTCCTCCATAAACGGCAGCAATCCCATCCTCATACGATAATCCTTTCGCCATTCAGCATGACTCCTTTCTATTTCCCTATTTTTAGAATGGAAGAGAAGAAGCTATATAGCGCATCTCCAGCGATGACACCTGCTGCAAAGACCGTCATTTCAGATTCTCTCTTACCTTTCGTCACATATGTGAAAATAACACGAAGTATGATACCAACTAATACAGCCCAGCCAGCAATTGGATTGACAAGTAATAAACCTGTTGCGAATAAGATACCCATTTGACGTTTTGAACCACCAATTAGCTGAATTAATGCACCTGGAATCGCCCAAATCATTAATTGTTTCGCTACATCGCCTGTAACGCCTGATTGAATTGTTGCTGCATACACATGGTTAACAGGTGCTACTAAATCCTGTGCAAAATAAGATTTATAGGATAGCAATACTACAACTGCGGAAATTGCAAAAGCTAGCATACCAGCAATCAATTGTTGCTTGCGACCTTCTTTTTCTAATGCAACATCACTACCATTACCACGTAAAATGAAACCAGTTTTTAAGTCATAGCCCATATCCGCAAATGCTACCCCTGTAGCAGCACTATACCCTGCTAGTAATGCAAGTGCTGGAGCTGGGAAACCAATTAAAATACCAACAATCAGTGTAATAAATGCCACTGCAAATGCAGGGAACCAACCCGCATGCATCGCTGCGATACCTACAATTAGCTCATGGACAAATGCAGCAATCGTTGCAAAGATGATGAATCCTATTAACATACCGAAAGACATGTGTGAAATAATACCGCCTAAAATAGCGATTAATAGAGCAATGGCTAAATATGCTATAAACCCAACACCAAATGCTTGTCGAATTTCTTTTGCATCTTTTGAATAGCTTAACTCTTCTGACTTTTTAGCCGACTTTTTATTCAATAAGGCAAAAGCTACTTGGAAAAGTGCTACAATCCCAGCACCAATCATAACGCCATGTGGAATATAGTAAGCATTTAAGTCAACATTAAATAATTGAACAGAATAGCCTCTTAATAAAAGCCCAATCCCAAACATCGTCAGTGCCCAAATATTACCGATGAACGCTACCCCAAAAGCTGACATTGGAATTTTCAAAACAGATCCCACGATACCAATTAACACACCACCAATTAATACCTTTGCATTCTTACCGCCTTTATCGCCCGCCTTAATGGCTTCAGCTGTTGCAATCCCTGGTGGCCAAGTACCTGCTGCTGGGAAAATCTTTGTATCGAAAAATTTATATAATAATAAAGCATCAACAAACATCGCTAAAATAACACCGATAAACAATGGTAATACTAAATTTTCATAGCCTAATACATATGGAATACCAATTGGCAACATTAAACTACTTGCTGCACTGAACGTTGCTGCCGAAATGGCAGTTTGAATAATATTTTGTCTGTGTACAGATTTAAAGGCAATTAGCTTGCCAATCGGTATTCTTCCAAGAATCATCGCAAATATTGCCCCAACGATTGATGTATTGGCAGAAATCCCTAAAGTCGTAATTAGCTGTATCCCAATAATTGCCCCCACAACAGATGTTAAGACGATCATTAGTAGAGTTACAGGCTCTAAAGCCCTTGGATGTAATACTTTATTATTCATAGTGTCAGCTCCCCTATTGTTGTTATAATTTTGAAATGTGTGATTGTATTTGCTGAGCTACTTTCACTAACTGTTCAAGCATATTTTTCTCCCTTTGATCATCTAAATCATATACTAACCCAGAAATTGTAAGAGATGCAGTGATTTCCTTTTTATAGTTAAATAACGGTACACTAATGCCAAATGCATGTTCATTATACTCCCCGATGGTAACACACCAGTTGTTTTGGCGAATTTGTTGCAGCTCTTCCTTTAATGACGCTAGGAAAGAAACCTGCTCTTCCTTCGATTGTTCCTCATGAAAGAAGGCCATTAATTCCAGTTGCCTGTCCTCGTCTAAATAAGCAAACATGACCTTACAGGAAGCACCGATGTAAAGGGGTGTCTTTGTTCCTAAAGACACCGCATACTTTACATTTTTATTGCTTTCGGCTATTTTCGTTGTGACACCGTATTCATTGTCCATATAAGTAAGAAATACTGATTCATTGATTTCACTGGCAAGATTTTGCATCAATTCATAAATGGTCGAGTGAGGGTCTTTTGAATTCGATAACACATCATAAAAAAGGTACATTTTATAACCTAATTTATATTTTTTCGTGTGTTCATCCTGTATTAAATAACCCGCTTCTGTAAATGTATTAATGGTTCTTTGCACGACACTTGTCGGCAGTTTCATCATGCGTGAAATTTCACGAACACCTAATGCATTTTCTGTCGTTGCAAAGCATTCTAGTATATCCAATGAGTTTTTTAATGTCTTGACAGTCATCTATTTCTCCCTTTAAGCGTTTTGATAACCGTATCGCTCTTTCGCTACATCTACAGAAATATATTCATTTAATAGGTCACGTTCAATGGCCTCTGAGCTTCGTTCGTGTGGAGGACCATAACCACCGCCAGTAGCAGTCACAAGCTCAATACGGTCGCCTTTTTGCAATTCATAATTGGCAAGTACGCCCACTGGTCCAATTTTCGTTCCATCCTTTTTATGAATGATTAAATAGTTGTGAGAGCCTTCTCCACCACCATTTAAGCCGAATGGCGCGAATTGATGTCTACCTAAGTTCACAGAAACCTTTTGACCATCATGATTGACTGTATAAACGCGACGAACACCTAAGCCACCTCTAAATTGACCAGCACCAGCACCGTCACAATTTAAGCTATATTCATCAATTTGAATACCGTATTTTGTTTCGGCAATTTCAACTGGAAGATTATATGTTTCGCCATCTCCCATACAGTATTGCCCGCTTTGCCCATCCTCATCATTCGCCGCTCCCCAGCCACCAACAGATGGCTCAACAATTAGGAATGACTCATCATTTTCAGGATTTTTCCCAGTGAGAATAAACGTACAAACAGATTGTAAATGCCCTGCCGATAAGCGTTCTGGTAAATGCGGCGCAAGAGCTTTCCAAATTAGATCAGCTGCCCCAATACGTGCCTCAAAATTCATAGACACAGGATGTGGACGTTTAGCTGAAACAATCGAATTGTCATCTGTGATAATCGTTAAGCGTTTAAAGACACCTTCGTTAATTACGTCAATATCGCCAAGTAATGCTAAGAACATAACGCGCACACTTGCCATTAAACCAAACTGAGAACAGTTCATTGGCACATTGACTGCAGGATGTGAGCCTCTGAAGTCACAAATAAACGCCTCATCACTAATTGTGACTTTCACTTTTATTGGATAAGGTCCACCCTTTAATGGGTCCCCTTCAATAAAGTCCTCCGCATAAAATTCACCTTTAGGTAGGTGTTGAAGCTCATACTCTACAATTTTCTCACCTTTGTCCAATAATTTTTGAATGGACAATTTCACCGATTCCGCACCAAACTTCTGACAAAGCTCTGAGATTCGTTTTTCACCTGTTTTTAAGGCGGCTACTTGTGCAAACATATCACCGATTGAAAGCTCTGGTAAACGAACATTCGTAGAAATGATTTCATAGACTGCATCGTTCAACTCACCTTGATGATAAAGTTTGACACCTGGTAGCTGTAAACCTTCCTGATAGATTTCATTAGAATTACTTGTAAATGAACCAGGGTCCATGCCCCCTACCTCTGTCCAGTGTGCTTTATTGGCAGAGTACGCAATAATTTCACCGTTGTAGAAAATTGGGAGAACTAAGCCCACATCCGATAAATGCGATCCACCTCCAACATAAGGGTCATTGATAATAATGACATCACCTTCATGTAGTTTTTTCCCATTATCAAACTTCTCTATTACACGCTGTACCATTGGACTTAACATCCCAATAAAGCTCGTTACACCGTTTCCTTGACTAATTAAATTACCCTTGGCATCTGTTAAACCACAAGCATAGTCTAATACTTCATAGATTACTGGACTCATAGAAGAGCGTGCTAGAGCTATAAACATCTCATCGCCTATAGCTAGCAATGAATCTTGAATAATTTCTACTGCAAAAACATCTTTTTTCATGTTTTATTTCCCCTCCATCTCTACTATCAAATTGCCGTATTTATCAATTTCAATTGATTGATTATTATTGATTACGACCGTAGATGTTGGATTTTCCACAATTGCAGGACCTGTAATGACATAGCCAGGTACTAATTTTTGTTGGTCATAGACATTGACCTCTACCCAACCTGTTCCCTTCACATATAAATTGCGTTGTGCCTTGATACATGTAGAATTGTCGATATGAGAGAAGTCTAGCTCTTTAAATTGAACCGCCTCATCTTTCCCGTAGATTGTAAGATGTAAGTTGACTAACTCAATTGGTGTAGCTGGTAAATCAAAAGAAAACTCTTGTTTATGTTTGATATGGAAGGCTTCTGCTAATGCAAGTAGCCCCTCTTCATCAAGCGTAATAGCTGATGCATTTAATTTAACGGCATGCTCTTGACCTTTGTAGCGTAAATCATAATTAATTTCAAAATAATAATGATCCTTTGATAATGGTGCATCTGCATAGGCATTAGCAATGACTTGATCAATATTTTCTTGAATAGCCGCAAGATGGTCTTTGTCAAAGTTCATTAAACTTGTTTGAATGTAATCTTGTCGATATTCGGTCATCATCATTCCTAATGCTGAGAAGACGGATGAGCCATAAGGAATAATGACTTTTTTCATACCAAGCTCTTCTGCTAAATTAATCGCATGTAGTGGACCACCGCCACCAAATGCCACCATTGTAAAGTCTTCAGGATCATAGCCTTTACGAATAGAGATCAGCTTCAGTGCATTTAACATATTGGAGTTTGCAATATCTAAAATACCCTGTGCTGCTTCTTCTGCTGACACATTAAATGGTTTCGCAATTGCTTCAACAAGAGCCTCCTCCACTTTGTCAATGGATACTGGGTTATCAAAGTTTTCTAAGGATAATCTTCCTAAATAAACATTGGCATCTGTAATTGTTGGCTGTGTATTCCCTAAGCCATATGCTACAGGCCCTGGCTTTGCCCCAGCAGAATCTGGTCCAACCTTTAATGAGCCAAACTGATCTACACGTGCGATAGAGCCACCACCATTTCCGATTTCCACAATATCCACTACAGGTGTTTTAATAGGATAGCCCGCAAATTTTTCATTTCTTTCAATATAGTAATCTGTTGTGACATTGACTTTGCCATCTGTAATAAGCGAACATTTTGCTGTCGTCCCACCAACATCAAAAGCTATGATATTCGATTCATTTAAAAGTTGGCCTAATTTAGCTGCCCCAAACATCCCTGCTACAGGTCCAGATTCAACGAGGTTGATTGGTAGCTCCATTGCTTTATCAAAGCTTGTAGTCCCGCCATTCGATTGCATAATTTTTAAATGGTCTGTAATGCCAATTGTGCTTAATTTCTCTTTTAGGCTTTTTAAGTAGGCATGTGCAATTGGCTTTACATAAGAATTAAGGACTGTTGTGTTTGTTCTTTCATACTCACGGTATTCTTTAATCGTTTCACTTGAAAGTGTGATATATACTTCCGGCCAAATTTTTAAAATGGCTTCTTTTAACTGTTGTTCATGAATTGGATTTTTATAGCCGTGTATTAAGGAAATGGCAATCGCCTCAACACCTAATTCCTTAAATTTATAAACGATCTCGTCAACTTCCTCGGTATTAAGCGCTTTCATAATATTTCCTTTAAAATCAATTCGCTCATCAATTTCTTGACGTAAATAACGCTCTACAAATGGTTCTGGCTTTTTATATTTAAAGTTATATAAGTCTGGTCGATTTCCACGAGCAATTTCTATAACATCACGGAAACCCTTTGTTGTAATTAACCCAACTACGCCCCCTTTTCTTTCCGTTAATGTATTGATGATAACCGTCGATCCATGAATAAATGATTCAATGAAAGAATCTTCCGTTACATGTCGTCCTAATACATTTAGTATGCCATCCTCAAAGTGACCAGGTGTCGTATGTCCCTTATCAAAATGAAGATTTCCTTTTTCATCTGTGAAAACTAGGTCAGTAAAAGTACCGCCAATATCTGTTGCGATTTTCAAGACTTCATCCCTCCATGTTCCTATTATCGGTACAGCGTTCCGAATTAGAATTAAATAAATTATATTTAAAAGAAAAAGAAAATTCAATGTATTTTTTAAATAAAAATTCATTTGACAATTGTCCTTCGTTGTAAAAACCCGCTCTATCTTTCCAATATCAGAGAACTATTGATAAAAAATACCAAACACATTTATATAAGGAAAGTTCTCGTGATTTTTGTGCAACATAAAAAAGATCCTAGTTTTCACTAGAATCTTAAAATCGTTTTAAAAAAATTAATTTTTATGAATTTTTACTCAAGAGGTGGATGAAGGAATCATCCGAAATTTTACTTTTATACCATATTTGCATTGTAGATAGACGTTGAATTGGGTCACTTCCTACGAACCATGTTTACCCATTATCAATAAAAAAGCTGCCCATTTAAGTAGGCAGCTTTTAATATTCTGTTAAAACAATCCTACCGCATGTCCTTCGTTATCGACATTCATGCGTAGCGCAGCTGGTGCTTTTGGAAGTCCTGGCATTGTCATAATATCGCCAGTTAGACAAACTAAGAAGCCTGCACCAAGCTTTGGAATAACTTCGCGAATTGTGATGGTAAAGCCTTCTGGACGACCAAGTAAACTTGGTTGGTCTGATAAAGAATACTGGGTTTTCGCCATACAAATTGGAAGGGAGTCCCAACCAAATTTTTCGATTTGGGCAATTTGTTTTTTGGCTTGGTCTGTAAATTGTACATCTTTCCCGCCATATACCTTTTGCACAATCGTACGTACCTTTTCTTCAATTGACTCTGTTACATCATATAAAGGAGAGAAGTTGTTTTCTTCCTCTAGCACAGCTAGTACTTGCTCAGCTAAGGCTAGACCACCTTTACCGCCCTCTTCCCAGACATTCGTACGGGCAATGCGAACATGATTTTCTTGACACCAGTTCAGAACGGCTTCTAGCTCAGCCTCTGTGTCCGTGATAAAACGATTTAATGCAATAATTGGTTCAACGCCAAATGTACGAACTGTATCTACATGTTTAGCTAAATTCTCAATCCCTTGTAGAAGTGCTTCCACATTTTCGCCTACAAGCGCTGTTTTCGGTACACCACCATGCATTTTTAAGGCACGAATTGTCGCTACAATGACAACTGCGCTTGGTTTAAAGCCTCCCTTACGCGCTTTAATGTTCATGAATTTTTCAGCACCTAAATCAGAGCCGAAGCCCGCTTCTGTCACCACAATATCAGCTAGCTTACGAGCGGTTTGTGTCGCCATAATAGAATTACAGCCGTGGGCAATATTCGCAAATGGACCACCATGGATAATAGCAGGTGTTCCCTCTAATGTTTGAACTAGGTTTGGCTTAAAGGCATCTTTTAATAATAGTGTTAAGGCACCCTCTACCTGTAAATCACGCACAAAGACAGGCTCACGCTCGAAAGTATAGCCAATCACGATACTAGCGATGCGCTCACGTAAATCCTCAATGCTTGTTGCTAAACAGAATACCGCCATAATTTCAGAGGCAACCGTTATATCAAAGCCGTCCTCGCGCGGCATGCCTTGAACAGGACCACCTAATCCCACCACTACCTTACGAAGGGCACGATCATTTAAGTCCATGACACGCTTCCAAATAATGCGTCGTGGATCAATGTTAAGTGTATTTCCTTGGTGGATATGATTATCAATAAATGCGGATAAAGCATTGTTAGCTGTTGTAATCGCATGAAGGTCGCCAGTAAAATGTAAATTAATATCCTCCATTGGTATAACTTGTGCGTAACCTCCGCCAGTTGCGCCACCTTTTACGCCCATGACTGGACCTAATGATGGTTCACGTAATGCGACCATCACCTTCTTATCTAATTGATGAAGGGCATCTGCTAGTCCAACAGTCACAGTCGACTTTCCTTCACCAGCTGGGGTTGGACTAATAGCTGATACTAATACTACCTTTGCATCCTCGCCTTGAGCAGTAATTTTTAATGGGTCGATCTTTGCTTTGTAGCGTCCATACTGCTCAAGAGCATCCTCTGGAATACCCGCAGCATTGGCAATTTCCGTAATAGGTTTGATCACTGCTTGACTAGCGATTTCTAAATCTGATAATGGTTGATTTTTCGTTGTCATTTGGCATCCTACTTTCTATGTTGTTCATTTCCATTATAGTCTTAATTGTGAAAAAAAAGAAAGCCAGATATGCAAGCATTTCGTCAATCAATTGACTTATTTGTTCAATTCCTGTATGTTCTAAGAGAAAATGCAATTTTTTCACATTTTCTCAATAAGTGCACCATTTATTTAACTTTATTTTACATTCAAGCGCATTGGAGGCGAATGCTTATGCAACAGGGGATCGTAAAGTGGTTCAATAATGAAAAAGGTTATGGCTTTATTGAATGTGATGATGGCGAAGATGTATTTGTTCATTTTACGGGCATCCAGGAGGAAGGCTTCCGTACACTTGAAGAAGGTCAAAAGGTTTCATTTGATGTTGTGGAAGGCAATCGTGGACCCCAAGCATCAAATGTTGTAAAACTATAAGCGTAATGGGACTATCCATGTAGTTCCAGATTAGCAGCGGATTAGGAAATGCATCGTTTCCTTCATCCGCTTTTTGTATTGTTTTATAAGCTGAATGCCCCCTCCATGTTATAATAGAAGTAACAAGACGTAAGGAGGGATTTCGATGCAAAAACAAAATAAACCCATGACTGAAGTTATTTTGAAGCATAAAGAACGACAAAGTGTAGCAGAATTTGCAGCAACACTGGAAACGATTGCAAAAAAGCTTAAAGAAAATGGTGAATTCACTTTTGTTCAAGACACAGAGCCAACAGTTGTCAGCCCAAGTGAACAGCTCAAAATCGAATACTCCTATACAAAAAAGGGCGACAAGCATTCATTTGAAATTGAATTTGATTGGTATACAGGTACAGAAACACCGAAAAAAATGACAATTGAATAATAATTGGCAACGAAAATCCACTTTTCTGATGAAGTGGATTTTTCCATATTGTTGAATTAAAGATCATGTCACTAGCTAAAACTTTTTAGCAAGGTTGGGGTGATTTCGCTCCAGGGTCTCCTCTGTAACGCTAAATCCACAGGAAAGCAAGTAGCCAGCATCAGAAATTCTATTGATGGTTTTGTTTTTCAATACTTATGTAAAAAGGCGGAAGCAAAAGTGTTTCAGCCCATAAAAATACCGAGCTATCCACTAAAACGCTTACGAAGTGTTTCGGAATAGTTCGGTTTTTCTAGTTATCATGTTTGTTAATTTAAAGATTATTCGGCTTAATGAAGGTCCCAGTTAGTTATGGCCCAGCCTTTTCTCCTTATCGATTTATCCAATAAAAAGCACCAGGGCAAACTAAAGTTTCCTTTGTTCGTTTAGGATCCTTTAATGTCACACCAAATGGTCCCTCTTTGACATGACCAAGTGTCATTGTCATCGCGCTCTCTTCCTCATAGAAATCTAAGCGCATATTCGGTAGCTGTAGTGACAAATACTGCTCATATTGCGTAGGCACTGGTAGCTGTAACACCTCTTGCCACAGCTTAACTGTTGCCTGCATGTCCTTGACGTAGAATTGGACGGATTCCATCGTTATAGCCTGTTTGACATCAATGGCACCACTTGCCTTTAATTGAACCAAACGTTCTTCATCTTCCTCCGCCCATTCAATCAAAAATGGAAAATCAATTGGCAGATCTGGCTTACCAAAATGCAGTAGCTTCCATTCTACCACAGTGCCATCTGGTCTTGTTCTGCTACATGCATCTGGTCCATATACTTCATAGCCCAATGCTCGCAAGCGTCGACCCTCTTCCTCAATATTTTTTGTGCGCAGAGCAATTCGAGAAAATCCCTGGCGCTCTTGATCACGTTTAAACGTATAATGTAGGGAATATGGGTATTGTGCCGCTTGCTCAAATAAATCACGATCATAGATAGCAATTTGTTCAATATAGCTTAAGCCAAAGTAGCTTAACGTATTATAAGTCCCCCACATCGTGTGCTGCCCACCATTCACTGTATGGACATTTCGTTTATTGAAGAAAACCTTTATATTTTCTGGTGATTCCACTTGATGAACCAAATGATCAAAATATAAAGTCATGGCCATTCCCCTTTCTTTCCCCATTACCTTTACCTGTATGTTTGATTAGTTTAAAATTTACTCAAGAAAAGGAGTTACTAGTAGGATATGAAAAAAAGTTTCGTTTACCTACAAACTCCGTTCACTAATTTCATAAAGAGGTGATTTGAATGACAGATTTAGTAGCTGCTTTTAAATTGGCATTAGGTAATTATCCTACAGGCGTAACAGTTGTCACGACATGTCATGACACAAAACCGATTGGCTTAACCGTCAATTCCTTTGCATCTGTTTCAATCGACCCGCTCCTTATTTTGTGGTCACTCGATAAAAAATCTCAGCTCCATCCTTATTTCACGACTGCGCCAAATTTTGCGGTCAATATTTTAGCGAGTGATCAAGAGCATTTATGTACACTATTTGCCAGTAAAATCCCTGATCGCTTTGCACAAGCAAAATGGTCAACTTCCTCTTTAGGACTACCGATTTTACATGATACAGCAGCTAATTTACAATGTAAAACATTTCAGCAAATCGATGCTGGCGACCATACCATTTTTATTGGGCAGGTCGTAGACATTACAAATGCTCAAAAAGAGCCTTTGCTTTATCATCGCCGTCATATCGGTCCCATACCAAAAAGCTTTTATAGCTAGTCTTTACACAAAAAAAGGGCCACTTGTAAGCACAGGAAATCCTTCATGCTTATAGGTGGCCGTTTGACATAAGTTCTACTGAAATCATTGTTATTTTTTCTGCGGAAATCTCTGCTTTTCAAGCCTATTAATTTGCACAATCACACCATCTTGAATCGTAATATGCACTTCACCAAATTCAAGATTTTGAATCGCCTTCGCAATTGCCTCTAGTTTCTTATCATCTACTTTTACTGACTGAGCCATACGATACACCCCTTCTTTTTTATCCTTATTGTTCATAAAGAGGCCAACGCATCAAACTGATTGATAGCCCCTCCTATCTCTCAGACACCATCTGTTGGATTTGGCACCTGTTGTTCGGTTGCCGAGGCTTCATTGGGCCAAGTCCCTCCACCTCTCTTGATAAGAGTACTGCGTTTCTTGAAAATAATTCTATAATTCTGCTATAGGAATGTCAATACAAAATATTAGAAAACCTAGTTGAATACTATGCAATATGTCGTTTAGATTAAAAGACTCCCTAAACCTAAAGTATTTTATGCCTAGTCAGTGAGAAATAGATGGCAATCCATTAATTTATTACAAGCTCCATTTCCTCATCATGAATTCAAGTGGGCCTCGATGATGTTTAGTCCTCCACCATACAGAAACAACGACACATCCTAAAAAATAACAGCAGGCATACAGCATGGAAAAAGCAAGTGTTTGGTTCTCCAGCTTTTGGCAAATAATTAGTATTCCAATGCCTATAACAACATGGCCAACATAATGCGTTAAAGACATTTGTCCTGTTAATATGAAAGATTGAATAACCTTATTTTTACATGTCTCTACAAGATAGATGGAGCCAACAATGATAACAATAGCCGAAGCCGAATTAGATAGGACATACATCATATTCGGTGGAATCGGTCCTGTATCAAATAAATACAATGCACTCTCTACATCTAATAAATGAATGGTTGTCATCTTAATGAATAACGTTGAACAAGTCTCAGTCATGATGACTAACAATAAACCTATCACCAGTAAGTTTTTTCTTAATGTATGATTTGTTAAATCTAATGTGCCCACTACCATACCTATCAGAAAGAAGCAAATCCAGGGGAATAGTGGATGATAGCCATTAAACATCAAATTTCTTATAAATCCTGCTGGTGTCCAAAAATCAAGATACTCTAGTAGCACATATGTTGGATGCCAACCAGCAAGGTAACTAAATTGAATTTGAAGCCATTGTGAAAGGATAAGGATGGCACCAATTATGAAGATCATCATTTTCTTGGATTGGGCAATCAACCAAGCAGCAACAAACATATACACGCCATAATAATGTAAGATATCTCCTGTCCAGCCGATTGCATATAATATTATCCCTATCGTAAATAACAAAAGCGCCCTCTTCCACAAAGTAAGTCGATTTTGACGAAGAAGGATTGGGTCCTTACTCTCTCTAGCCTGACGAGTCATTAAGGCTGTCCCTATTCCTGCTAGCATGACAAATACGGCCGAAGCACGTCCCTCGAAAAGATGTTGGAAGGCAATTAACCATGTTGAACCATTCGTTGTAGAATCTGTTATGACGCCAAAATTGACAATGAACATGCCAAGCATGGCGAGAGCTCTTGCAAAATCAAGACCTTCAATGCGCCGATCATCATTTCTTTTTGTCATTTTTGCCCCCTTGGATAACGCTATTCACTGCCTCCTTCCAAATAGCCCTATAGTTCAATTGGTTGCCTGTTAACATGAAATTACCGATATTATCATAGACGAGGGCTAGCATCTGTGCCTTCGCTTCTATATGTGGAGTATCCTCTAGCACGCCTAGCTGTACGCCATATCGTAGGATAGCAACAAAGCTCGTTAAAAAACTGGTTTCTAGCTCTACTAATTGTCTTTTATAGTTTTCATCGCGGGCCGCTAATAGTACATATTGATTAAATATTTTATTAAAATAAGGGTCCTTGTCCTGTGCCTCAATAGATTTATAGCCTAGCTTAAGTAATTCCTCCTTAAAATTAGCAGAAGAAAGCTCTTTATAATCCACAGCAACATCATGTTGAATTTCTTTATACAATTCATCAAATATGAAAGCGATTAATTGATCTTTTGATTGAAAATAATAGTAAATGGCTGGTTTTGAAATACCGACCTCTGTAGCAATCATTGCTAAGCTTGTTTTTTCAAATCCATTTTCCGCAAACATCACATAAGCAATTTCTATAATCTTGCGAAAAGTTTGTTCTTTATTTCCCATTATTACCCTCCTTTTTTTACCGACCGTTAAGTAAATATTATAGGATGCTAACCTTTTAGACAAGAAAAAACTGTGTAGAAATATTTCTCTACACAGTTCACATTTATTGATTTTGTAAATACATCATTAAAGCTTCTGCTGTTTTTTGCTTGCCCATTACTTTAAGAGGCTGTCCATCAGCAGGTACAATCCAATGAGGTTCATCCCCCCCATATAAAGACTGAGAGCTATTTGCTACCATAAATTGTGCATTGGCTGTTTCCATACGCAGTCTGGCACGAGCTAACAAGAATTCCTCATCATTCGTTGCTTCGAGCTTAAAGCCTACTAACGTTACATTCGGTTGCCATCCCTTAATTTGACCTAATACTTTTGGTGCTTTTTTAAAATGAATAATAGGTGGTTCGTCAGAAGGCATTTTCCCCGTTTCCTCCATTAAATTACCTGATTGATCATATACTTTGTCAATGACCCAATCAGAGCCCGCAGCCGCCATAATAACGATATCGACATGTTGTTGTTGAACTGCATGACGTACCTTTTGTCCTAAATCCTCTATGCCTTCAAATTGTATCAATGTCATATCATTTTGGTTTTCTGGGAGCTGTGCAAAGTAACCATGCATGTATACTACGTTAGCGCCAGCAGCCAGCGCCGCCTCTGCTAAATAACACCCCATTGTGCCTTTTGATAAATTAGTATGACCTCGTACACGATCCCATTTTTCAAGTGTTCCCCCACTTGTAATGAGTACGGTTTTGCCCTGTAATGTCCCCATACACTCACCTATTTTCTGAAATATATACAAATACTATTTTAACGTAATGTAAGGATAGGCTTCAATAGCCACTATTTTAGGGAGCTGTTTTGTTCTTTTAGCCAAGCACTTAATATCTCTGCAAATTTCTTTGTGACGGGCGAAGCATGGTGTTTCATGGCAATACCAATCGTTCGGTAGCCACCTTGCTTTAACGGAATCGCTCTCAATGTTGGCGGTAAATTTTGAATAACCAACTGAGGTAAAATACTGATCCCTAAATGATGAGAAATCATGGAAAGAATCCCTACCTCCTCGGAAAGCTCAAAGCGGATATTCGGCTTAACATGATATTGCTCTAATAGCACCTTGACATCATTTGTCCCTTTATAGGAAGTCATAATAAATGGCATATCCTCTAAATCTACGATATCAATTTCTGTCTTATCAAACAATGGACTTTTATCCGAAACAATACATAATAATGGGTCTTGTTGGAGCTCAGTGAACTGATATTGCTCTGACTTTTGACCATTCAAAAATCCTGCTTCTACTTCACCACTTAAAAGCCATTGTTCAATTTCATAGTAATCTCCCTCTCGTAACTCCACCTGTATCCCTGGAAATTGATTATCCATAATTCGAACAATTTCTGGCATCCAATTGGAAGAAATACTCGATATCACACCAATTCGAACCTTACCTCGTGTCACGCCATGAATGTGAGCTGCTTCCTGTTGCAATAATTCCTGAGCATCCAAAACCTGACGCATTGCCCTTAGCATTGTTTGTCCCTCACTCGTTAATGTCACACCCACACGACTTCGATGAATGAGCGCAAAGCCAAACTCTTTTTCTAAACTCGACACGGCATGACTCACAGCAGATTGTGTTAACCCTAGCGCATCAGCTGCTTTTGTAAAGCTTGCCACCTCTGCCACCTTTGTTAAAATCTCATATTTCACTAAGCTCATCCGCAATCCCTCTATATACATGAATTTTTTTAATCCTATTCATTATAAACATTCGTTTTACTAATCACAACACAAGATATATAGTAATTTTTAGTATAAAACTGTTTTAGTACACAGATGGTAGGTGAACATAATGAGTATCCAAGGAAAAGCAAATGTATTGATGGTTATTGTCACAATGTTTTGGGGGCTCTCTTATACCTTTATGGTCATGGGGCTAGAAACGTTGGCAGTTTATAATGTGGTGGCATTACGTTGTATCATCGCATTTTTCGTAGCAGGACTTATTTTTTACAAACGGATGATCAAAGTAAATGGTAAAACATTAAAATATGCGGCTATTCAAGGATTTTTATTATTCATTGTGTTCGCGTTAAGTTTATTTGGTTTACAATCTACTTCTGTTTCAAATGCTGGCTTCATCTTAAGCCTAACGGTCGTGTTAGTGCCGATTTTCAGCAGCTTTATTGAAAAAAAATTACCTTCTCGAGCAGTTAGCTTTGCAATCATTTGTACCATGATTGGTATTACCGTCTTAACAGCACACGGCTCATTCACATTCCATAAAGGTGATTTATTAGTAGCAATTGCTGCGTTATGTTATTCAATTTATTTACTTTTAAATAGCTCATTCACACGAAATGTAGAGTCCATTTCATACGGAATTTATCAGCTTGGCTTTGCTGGAATTTATGCACTTGTGTTAACCTTTCTATTCGAAACACCAACAATGCCAAATTCAGCAATATCCTGGATTGCTATTTTAGGGCTTGGCATCATCTGTAGTGCGTTTTGCTTTGTGGGTCAAACTGTTGCACAACAGTATACTTCTGCTACACATACAGGTCTTATATTCTCCTTAGAACCAATTTTTGCCGCTATGTTTGCCATGATGTTTATCGGAGAAGGCATAACAATGAAATTAATGATTGGTGGCAGCTTCATTCTTATAGGGAATTTAGTAGCACAATTAGAGCATTTCCATGTATTACGTTTTATGAAAAAGGATGCACAGGAAAAAGTCATACAATAATATAGTGCATATGAATAAAAGAGGAAGCTGAGAGTTATTTCTCAAGCTTCCTTTTACTATGTATTGAATTTATAGCACGATTACATGTAAAATAGACTAATTTTTACAGGTACGAAAATAAAGGAGATTCATACATGCAAATTCAAACCTTACATACGTCATATTATTTACCAACCAAGGATAATCAACCAATTCAAACACAAAACCTACTGGATTTAATGAGACATGTCGGTGGCCGTGAAGAGGAAGACGAAAAAAAGAACAAATCGAAAATTGAGGTCAGATACGAAAATGGCTATGTACGTCAATACCTTGTCAAACCAACAGGACAAAGGGTTCTCCTCATGGAAACCAAACAAAGCCTTGATATGAGAGAATCTACTAATTTACAAGACCTGCTTTCGCAACCTTTTAAAAAGAAAACAAGTGATCCTATTCTATCAATACTAAATGCGAAAAATAACATTTCTAAATATAAAGATGGCATTTAAAAAATAGCCCTTCTTTTCAAGAAATGCTAGATAAAATAATAGACAAAGTCGAAACAATCGACTTTGTCTATATTCAAACTAGCAAGGAATAGTCATATCTCGTTAGTTTGATTCATTATAAAAATCTTCTATATTGCTCTGCTTCTGCCATACGCTGTTGATTTCTTAAACGCTCCTCTTGCTCTTCAGCAGTCTCTGGATATGTTTGGAGTGTATCGACATCATCCTCATGTTCTGCATATAAGACAATACTTCCTTGTTCTACAAGATGCGCATAGTAAGCGATTTGTCCCTCTGACAGATTAAATCGTTTTAAACCCTCTGTAACGGCTGAGTCGCCTGTAAACCAAGATTTAAATTGATCTACCCAATTTCCAGCCTCATGCGTTTGCACATCGGCATCCCATTTTACATCCTCAAACTGTTGGGGATCTCTCGCAATAATATGAATATCGTCTTGGTGATAACCTTCCATTCGCATATTCTCTAAAATGTGAAGCATTTCATCCCTTGTATGGGCCACCTCAATTTTTGGATTTTGTTCATTCATCATGTTCAATTCCTCCTATGTTGTATGGCTTACTAGGTAATTACCCGCACTACACACAAACAAACCCATTTTACTAAACTGTAATAATTGTTAAATTGCCTTAAACTACGTTGCTGATTTGACATAATAAGTTCAGGGCAGAAAAAAAGCATGCTGGAGAGAATTTCTTCTTCAGCATGCAAATTTTCAATTTTTACTTGTCAAGAAAGGCCTTTAACATCCATGTATGCTTTTCAAGAGACTGATACATGGCATTGAGTAAATCCTCTGTACGGTCGTCTCCTTCTTCTGCGGCTAGCTCCATTGTAGAATTTAAAGCTTTCATCAGCTTTTGGAAATCTGAGATTGTCGTTGCAACCATGTCCTCTGTCGTTTCTTCACCTGTTGCTTCATCTACATAGGATAGCTCTAGATGCTCTTTTAATGTTGCCACTGGCTTGCCATCCTTTGATAAAATACGCTCTGCTATTTCATCTAAATTCAATGTTGTTTCATTATATAGCTCTTCAAATTTTGCATGCAGTGTAAAGAAGGCTGGACCTGTGACATACCAATGATAATTGTGTAGCTTTGTATAAAGCACAGACCATGTCGCCACTAGCTTATTTAATTGTTTGTTTAAGTTTTGTGTCATAATCAATTTCTCCTCCAATATGTCTTGTTCTAGCCATTAGTATGAGTAATAAAAGATGTTGGCTATACACTCATTGTTCCCGACCGACAATATTTCAAACATCCTTCATGAGAAACGATTTAGAGTAAGAATATTTCAACTATTCTATGAAATTATTTCACTTTCCGAAATAGTTTCGTTATAATGAAATCACTTATATGTAAAGGGGTGTCCATAAATGAAAGTTTTACCATTACGAAAAGATGTTGCAGTAGAGGAAACTTGGGATTTAACAGATTTATTGAGCAATGAGGCTGATTTTGAACCTACCTTAGCACAATTAGTGGAAGATGCACTTAGCTTCGAGCAACAATACAAAGGTACGATTACAAATGCACAAAAAGTAATCGACGTGTTAACAGCCTTTGAAGAGCTACAAAAAAAGTTTGTTCCGATTGGCACATATGCAAGCTTAAATCTTGAGACAGATCGCACAAATGATGTAGCACAAATGCGTGCTGCAAAGTTTGGTACAGCTATAGGAAAAGTCAGCAGTGCACTATCCTTCGTGCGCAGCGAGTTACTAGCATTGGATGAAGCTGTTTTACAAGAAGCAGCGACATTAAGCCCTCTTTACAAACGATATCTAGAGGAATTATTAAAACAAAAACCACACCAGCTCCATCCTGAAGTGGAAAAAGCGCTGGCAGCCTTCAGTGCCACATTTGACGCGCCATATAAAACGTACAATACGACGAAATTAGTGGACATGGATTTTGGCGAATTTGAAGCCAATGGCGAAAAGCATCCTCTTAGCTTTGTGCTGTACGAAAATGACTGGGAGTTTGAAGCAAATACAGATGTACGCCGTGCTGCCTTTCAAGCTTTTTCAAGCAAGCTACGCGATTACCAGCATACAACGGCACAAGTATATAACACACATATTCAACAAGAAAAAACAATGGCTGACCTAAGAGGCTTTAATTCTGTCATTGATTATTTATTATTTGATCAAGATGTCGATCGTTCGCTCTATAATCGTCAAATTGATTTAATTACAAAAGAGCTTGCCCCGCATATGCGTCGCTATGCAACGTTAATTCAAAAAGCCAACGGAATCGACCAAATGACATTTGCAGATTTAAAAATTGCGCTGGATCCTGAGTATGATCCAAGATTATCAATGGCTGAGGCAAAAGAATATGTTGAAAAGGCATTAGCCGTTATGGGTGAAGACTATAATCAATTAATGGAGAGAGCCTTTAATGAACGCTGGATTGACTATGCGCCAAACAAAGGAAAATCTACAGGGGCATTTTGTTCAAGTCCGTATGGTAGCCATCCTTATATTTTAATGTCTTGGAATGAACAAATGAATGAAGTCTTTACACTTATTCATGAGCTTGGTCATGCTGGGCATTTTGCAAATACGTATGAACATCAATCGTATCTTAATAGTCGTCCATCTCTATACTTTATTGAAGCGCCATCGACAATGAATGAAATGCTGTTAGCAAATTATTTACTAACACATAATGAAGATCTACGCTTTAAACGTTGGGTAATTTCCAATATTGTAGCGAAAACATATTATCATAACTTTGTTACACATTTACTAGAAGCTGCCTATCAACGCAAAGTATATGAATTAATTGATGCTGGAGAAGCAGTTAATGCAACCATCCTCAATCAATTAAAACGTTCCGTGTTGGAAGATTTCTGGGGTGATACTGTCGCTATTTCTGAAGGTGCTGAACTCACATGGATGCGTCAGCCGCACTATTATATGGGCCTTTATCCATACACATATAGTGCAGGGTTAACCATCTCCACACAAGTGTCTCAACGTATTTTAAAAGAGGGCGCTCCAGCTGTTGAAGATTGGCTAGCAGTTCTTCGGGCTGGCGGTACAAAATCACCAGTGGAGTTAGCGCAAATGGCTGGTGTTGATATTACGACTGACCAACCACTTCGTGATACAATTGCCTACATTGGCCATTTAATTGATGAGCTTGAACGTCTAACAGTGGAAATCGAAGCGGTTCAGCAATAATTTAACTAGAAAACGGTCCTGCCTATTCAAGGTATAGATCGTTTTCTTTTTTTAGTTCTAAGTAGAAAAATACGTACATATACTAGAATCAGGGCGTCCCTCTATATTTTTTAGATATTTCAAAATAGACAATCATTTTTCTTCATACAAAAGTACCGTTATTATTAAGAGTACGCAAATTATTTAGCAATATACGATTAACAATGATTAAAGGAAGTGTTCTAATTATGGTAAAACGTAATGATCCATGCCCATGCGGTAGCGGCAAAAAATATAAAAAATGTTGTGAAGGCAAACAACAAGTAACAGTGGAAGCAGTACAAATCGAAGAATTAGAGCGTGTGCTACAAACATTTTACTTAGAGTATCCTGAACGTAAAGATGTTCGTGCCTATATTGAGCATGTGGGCACATGGCAGCCTAAATTAGAGAGCGTTTTACAGCGAGAGCTTATTGAAGCCATCGCTTTAGACGACTTTTTCTTCCATCAAGAGCCATCTATTTGGAAAAATTATTTGAAGAAAACGAAGAAAAAAGCGGTAAGACCTTCTACAGTCAAAGTACTTGAAGATTGGTCTCAGCCTACTTTATTTATTGGTACGGTGTCTGTTGTTGAGGAAAAATATTTCAAGGCTAATCATATACTTACAAATGATGAACTTTATATTCGACGTGAAAATAACAAACCGATTCCTGAAGGTATGCATGTATTTGCCTTCATTTTACCAGATGGCACGAAGAAATCGGCTCATTATTTAGCTGTGTCTACACTGATTTTCTTCCCAGAGGATCATGCGAAGGTCTTTGAAGAATTTAAGAAGCGCTTTGAGGCTTCAGAGAAGAAGGTTGGCTCCTTCTTAAAAGAAGAGCACCTAGCATTTTGGGAGTTATTAGTATCAAATGGCTATAAAGGTGAGGAATTTTCAAACTTTGAGAGCAATGTCCTGACACAAGTAAAAGACTTCCTAGAGCAAAATGAGCGTGAAACAGCACCGATGCTTGAGCTTTTAGAAGACTATTTAATTGAAGGTCAACCGACTGCGCGTAAAGAAGCGGCCATTGCAGCTGGTGCTATTCGTTACGGTCAGGAAAAGGAGCTGTTTGAGTCCCTTTCTATGACGGTAAAAGAAATCGCTGCGACATTCGATATTTCGGCTTCCTCTCTTACAAAGTATTACCAAGATCTAAGCAGCTATGCTGAAACGAAATAATCTTGACAATTAAAGAAGCTACATGTACTAGCGTTTTGCTAATACATGTAGCTTTTTCTCATGTGTTTATTTGCTATAAACTTTTAAAAGTTCTTCCCCTAGGAACTGTAGCTTTTCTCCAACTGAACAGGCTTCAATGCAGAAACGATGAGCCCCTGGTTTACCACGTTCTTTACGTAATTGCTTAATCACTAAGCAATCCGAACAATACGTATCATGCAGTTCATCAATATCCTTCATAACCGTCACTTTATCCATGTTGAACTCTCGCTCCTTTCACGTCCAAAATTCACTTCCTACTATTATGAAGCGTTCAATTTCAACAAGCAACTATTTTGTTTACTTCCAACGTATTTTTTTCAAACACGAATTGCCCCACAAGGATGCTTTGCCCATAGCCTTGTTGTACAATTATAGAGAAGTCAAAACGCAAAGTAGGGATGATATGTTAGAGGTTTATATAGATGCTGCCAGTGCAGGAAATCCCGGGCCAAGTGGTATAGGAATATTTATTAAAGGTGAAGGTCACCAGATCCAAATCAGCGAGTATATTGGGGAAACAAACAACCATATTGCTGAGTTTTCAGCATTGGTTCGTGGTCTTGAAGAAGCGCAAAAGCTAGGCTCCCCTCTTGTCTCGGTGCGTTCAGATTCCAAAATCGTTGTTGCTTCTATGGAAAAAGAATATGTGAAAAATGAGGAATTTAAACCTTATTTAGAAAAAGCTTTAGCGCTTGCTACTAGCTTTGATTTATTCTTTATCAAATGGGTGCCCGACTCACAAAATAAAGCGGCTGATGCCTTGGCACGAAAAGCAATCCAAAGCAAAAATGGCTAGCTCATTTCACAGGACTGTTCTATTGGAGCAGTCCCTTTTTCTTTTCCCTATTCTTCAGTTACTTACTTTCCCCCAATTTCATTATTTTATGATATTCAAAAAATAGCTAGAAAACGCCACTCATTTTCTGATTAATCCAAAACGATATTGACATTGTTAGAGTACGATGTTATCCTTTAACACATTAGCAGTTTAGCAAACGAAAGCGTTAGATTATAGGGGGAAACTAAAATGAAACGTGTATTGACTTTATTTATGATGCTGACAGCTGTCATCGTTTTAGCAGCATGCGGTACTTCAAAAGAAAAGACAGCAGAAAAAGACGAAACAGCAGCAGATCAAGAAAAAATTATTATTGGAATTGACGATAAATTTGCACCAATGGGCTTCCGCGATGATAAAAATGACATCGTTGGATTCGATATTGATTTAGCTCGCGCTGCAGCAGAGCATATGGGCGTTGAAGCAGAATTCCAGCCAATCGATTGGAAAACAAAAGAGGCTGAATTATTAAGTGGACGTATTGATTTAATATGGAACGGTTATACCATTACAGATGAACGTAAGGAAAAAGTTTTATTTACAAAGCCTTATCTTGAAAACTCTCAAGTTGTAATAACAAAGGCAGATTCAAAGATTACGAAGCTAAGTGATTTAGCTGGACAAGAAGTAGGTATTCAATCCCTTTCTTCTGCAGCCGATGCATTAAACGGTAATCCAATTCACAAAGAAGTGAAAAAAATTACAGAATTTGCGGATAATGTTTTAGCATTATCAGACTTAAAAACAGGCCGTGTTGATGCTGTGGTAATTGATGCTGTAGTTGCAGAATATTACATGACACAAGAGCCTGACACATTCAAATTATTAGAGGAATCACTCGCACCTGAGCAATACGGTATTGGTGTGAAACCAGGAAATGAAGCCTTATTAGAAAAACTACAAGCCGCGTTAGACAAAATGAATGAAGACGGTACTGCGGCTGACATTTCAACAAAATGGTTCGGTGAAGATAAAGTATTAAAATAATGACAGGATACATCAACTGTAAGAGTTTCCTTAGCGGAACTCTTACTCTTTTTGGAGGGACATCGTTATGGCGGATTACTGGCAAACTATGATATTACCGATGCTAGAAGGAGCAAAAATGACAGTTTTACTGTTCTTCATTGCCATTCTGGTATCGATTCCATTTGGCTTTTTACTAACACTCACCGTAAAAAGTCGGATAAAACCACTCGCTTGGCTTGCACATACGTATATTTATATCATGCGTGGTACACCACTATTACTACAATTATTATTAATTTGCTTTGGTCTACCTATGCTGCCAGTAATCGGTGAATATTTAGTATTGGATCGTTTTGTAGCCGCATGTCTTGGCTTTATTTTAAATTATGCTGCCTACTTTGCAGAAATATTCCGTGGTGGTCTTCTTGCCATCGATAAAGGACAATATGAGGCAGCCCAGGTACTCGGCTTATCCAAATGGCAAACGACGACACGTGTTATTTTGCCACAAATGTTTCGTGTCGCCTTACCCGCTTTATCAAATGAATCCGTTACACTAATTAAGGATACAGCCCTACTTTATGCAGTTGCTGTTCCAGAATTACTACATTTTGCGCAAACAGCTGTCAATCGTGACTTCACAATTACACCGTTCTTTATTGCTGGTGCAATTTACTTAGTCATGACCCTTGTCTTGACGGTGTTCTTTAAATGGCTAGAAAAACGCTTTAAATTCGAATAGAGGTGACACATATGGCATTAATGGAAGTAACAAATTTGAAGAAATCTTTCGATCAGGTGGAGGTTCTGAAACAAATTACATTTTCAGTAGAGAAGAATGATGTCATTGCAGTTATCGGTCCCTCTGGATCTGGGAAAAGTACAATGCTTCGAAGCTTAATACATTTAGAAGAAATCGATGGTGGCAGTATTGTAGTAGATGGCGATTATTTAGTGCAAGATGGTCGATATACAAAGCCACAAGACATCAAAGCAATCACAGCTAAAATGGGGATGGTCTTTCAACACTTTAACCTGTTCCCCCATTTAACCGTTCAGCAAAACCTTGAAATGGCACCGAGCTTATTAAAAACAGAATCGGCAGAAGCCATTACAAAACGCTGTCAAGATTTACTACAAAAAATTGGTCTTGCCGACAAGGCCAAGGCTTTTCCAGCTAATCTTTCTGGCGGCCAAAAACAGCGGGTAGCAATTGCACGTGCCCTTATGATGAATCCTCAAATTTTATTATTTGATGAGCCTACCTCTGCCTTAGATCCTGAGCTGACAGGCGAAGTATTAAAGGTTATGAAAAGCCTAGCAGAGGATCAGATGACGATGATTGTGGTAACACACGAAATGGGCTTTGCACGAGAGGTAGCAAATAAGGTCGTCTTTATGGATGGTGGTCAAATTATCGAATCCGATCATCCAGACAACTTCTTTACAAACCCTCAAAACGACCGTACAAAGGCATTTTTACAAAAGAATCTTAACTAAGTTAAGGGAGAGTTGGCTTATGCCGCTCTCTTTTTTTATCTTCTTTACGTACACAAAAGGAATAGGACTCGCATGTATCCTATTCCTTTATTACATTATTCATTTGGAAATTTCGGTAGATAAATCATGACCTTAAATAAATCACCATCTACTTGAACTAAGAATTTGCCATTCTGGATGTGAATAAGGCTTTCAGCAATCGACAACCCTAATCCGCTACCTTGACTTGATCTTGATTCGTCGCCCCGTTTAAAGCGTTCCATTAACTCATCAACTGAAATATTTAATTCATATGCTGAAATATTTTTAAATGTCACAAGTATTTCATTCCCTACGTCTTCAACACCAATATATACCCTTGATGTAGGCAGTGCGTATTTAAAAATATTCGAGAATAAGTTTTCGATGGAACGCCATAGGAGTTTACCATCAGCCTTCACATACACTTTTTCTGTTGGATGGGCTAACTTAAAATCTAATGACGAGGCTTCAATTTTTTCATCCATTTCTCCAATTCCTTGCGTTAGTAATGAGACGATATCAATCCGTTCTAACTGAACAGGTATACTACCACTTGATGCTTTAGCCGCTTCAAATAAATCATCCGTTAAAAGCTTCAGTCTTTTAGATTTTTGATCTAACACATCTACATATTCTTCAATCATTTTAGGATCGTTTTCTAATTTCAATAAATCAACATACGTAATAATTGACGTTAAAGGCGTTCTAATATCATGCGAAACATTCGTAATAAGTTCTGTTTTTAAACGCTCACTCTTGATTTCACTATCCACTGCCTTTTTTAACCCATCTGTAATACGGTTAATATTTTCTGCAAGTTGATTAAACTCCCCTTTTCCGTCAACTTCAATTCGATGATGAAGATCTCCATTTTTAATTTGCTCTACACCCTCTTTAATGCGGTTAAACGACTTCACCTTTCTCATTGCCAACCAGGCAGCAATCCCCATCGTAATAGGAAACATGAAAAACGTAGCCGCCACTACTAATGGATAGCCAATAACTAGCAGCACAATTTTGACGCCTGTACTGCCACTGTCAAAAACATGTTTCAGCAAAATAAATAGCTTTTTGAATAGTTGATAGAGGAGTGTATGCTGAAATAACGTTCTATTTTTAATATGCTTTACGAGTGATAAAATCAATAGTAAGCCAATGATAAAAATAGGCACGGTGAAGAACATGTACATATCACGGAAGACTTCAACAATCATGGCGATCCACATCGCTGTTAAGCAACCGATAAGCACAATATTAAGATCATTATAAAGTTTATCTATGACATGGAAATGAATTTCTTCTTTATCAAATGGCGTTCTTCCAATAACTATGATTAAATACACAAAACATAAAATAAACCCTGCTAGAAATACTATCCATTCATTCAGAAAACCTTGGGCAGCCGCTTTATCTTTTTCCCATTCCGATATTTTTTGCTGTAGGTAAGAATCTTTAAACGCCACATAAATAACATCTGTTTGTGGGTTCAACATGTTAACTTCGTGTGTAAAGTAATCCAAGTATTGACTTTCTTTCACTTCATTTGGGTAAAGCTTTTGTTGATAATCTTCAAATAACATATAGGCATCAAAGGATTCAAATTGCTCTTTCTTAGTGAGATCACTATTGGAGAACTTATGTTCACCGTCACTCGCATAAAACACAATTCCTTCATAGGCTTCGAGCGAACTGCGTAATTGATAAAAATTTCTTACCTGTTCTGTCATACTTTCATCTTTTGTTCTAGCAATGTCTTTTGCATATTTTTCCTGATAGATGTGCTTATTTTCCTCTTCACTCAAATTAGGATTATATCTGTAAGAATTGCGAAAATCATAATATAATTCCTCTTCGATTCTTCTATTATCCTCTTCTGTTAGTGTCTTCCCACTTAAAATATATTCTTCACTTTTGTATTTTCCGATTAATTGCGCTAAAGGAGCAATAATGCTGTAACTTTCATCTGCGAATGCTCGACTTTCAAAATAGTTATCTTGATTTATACTACTAAGATGAATCTCATTAAATTCCATGTTAATCATTACTCTCGCTATACCAGTTAAACAAGCGACAGCAATTAGAAACACAACTACTTTCGTAATAAGTGCATGACTAATACTTCTCAACTTTCTCAACCTTATACCCAACTCCCCATACAACTTTTAAATACTTCGGCTCTTTTGGATTAATTTCAATTTTTTCTCGAATCTTTCGAATATGAACCGAAACCGTATTTTCAGGATTAATAGCCCTGACATTCCATACCTTTTCATAAATTTCTTCAATCGTGAATACTCTTCCAGCATTGGCTGTGAGAAGCTTTAAGATTTTATATTGCACTGGTGTCAAATGAACCTCTTGTTTATCAACAGTAATGATTTTCTGTTCATCATCAATCACAAGACCACCCGTTTGAAATACAGCACTACTCCTCTCAAGACTTCCAAAGGTCGTATACCTTCTGAGCTGCGATTTCACTCTAGCCACAAGTTCTAATGGATTAAACGGCTTGGCCATATAATCATCTGCTCCGATATTTAATCCCAGTATTTTATCATAATCCTCTGATTTAGCAGAAAGCATAATTAACGGAATCATATTATCTTGCCGAATCTTCATCGTCGCCGTAATCCCATCCATTTTGGGCATCATAATATCCATAATAATAAGATGAATAATGTGATCTCGAATAAGATCGATTGCCTCTATCCCATTGTAAGCTTTGAATACTTGATAGCCCTCATTTTCTAAATAAATGCTAATCGCCCTAACAATTTCTTTATCATCATCACAAATCAAAATGTTCAACTACATTCACTCCTCCACCGCTTTAGGTTCATGTCAATCACCCCTATAGGATTCGTATAAGGATATAATACTAATTAAATCTTAACAAACTCAGACATCAATTCTTAAGATTTTCTTAGTGTTTTCCTTTATGCACACTTTATGTCAAATACAAATTCGAAAAAATCGAAGAATACATAAAAAATGGAGAGCTGGTTTGAGCGGCTCTCCTTTAATCGTCAAATATACAATTCATATTATTCAGCTTGAGATTTCAATCAAAATAGGTAGGTAAATATAGATTATTTAAATGACGAAAAGCTAATTTTACTTGTGATTCGGTATTTCTAGCCATTGATAGAGAGGGCGTTCATTTTCAGCTAAGAACGCAACAGCGTTAGTTTCCATGCCTTCTTCTGCACGTCCTCCAATGATTTCACATTGGATAAACATTTTATAGACATGGTAGAGAGATGGTGGCTGAGGGTGGCACTTCTTATCAAATACACTTATGAGTTTGATTGCTTTTACATCAAATCCCGATTCTTCTTTCGTTTCTTTGATGGCTACTTCACTAGGTGTAAAGCCGATGTCGCCCCAGCCACCTGGTAATGACCAATCACCATACATTTTTTCTTTAACCATTCATATTTTATTGTCCCTAAAAACCACCGCCCGAATATCTATTTTTGGGGTCGCATAACCCGTCTCATTAGCAAATAAATCACGTATAACTGTCTTATCGATATCTGTATGGTGTGCTATAATGCCAACGCTTATTTCTCTTAATGATTCAAACCCTTTCCAAGTCATAAATATCCTTCGAATAAGTTAGTCCTGCCTGTGCAATTGATTGTGGCTGTTTTGCCCACTCAAGCCATTTAGGTTCCATATATTTTGTTTCCCAAAAATCATTGTAGTCAATGACAATTAAATTTACATTATTTGAAAAAAACCGTTTATCCATGTTATAATTCTTAGTGAAGATGTATATAAGTAAATAAGACCATTGGTGCTGGAACACCAATGGTCCTAGTAACAAGATGAATCGCTTCAAAGGCGATTTGCAAAGTGATGAAAGTAAACCATCTCACATGCTGGCGAGGCAGGGGCGGTTTACTTTTTTTGTGTAAAAGTAAATGACAATGCAAGTACAGAAACAATAAGTGTTGAAAGACTTATCGCAACCATTATTGCTTCAAAAATAGTCAAAGGCATCAACTCCTTTCTCTTCCATAAGTTGAATGAGATAGGTTAATATTGTGCCAACCGCCCATGAAACCTCTATCTAGTTACTCTCTTATTATACCATATTTTGGTCTAAAACGGCCACGCTACATGATTGCCTATAATCATAAAAACAGTTGGGACAGGCCCAACTGTTTTACTATATATTCACTATTTTTTTCGGTTTCATCTTTGCAAGTCGTAATAGATAAATAATAAAGACAACCCCTAGTAAGCCTGCACCTGACAAGTAAACTGAAGCATAGCCTGCCTGCACGGCTACCATTCCTAAAATATAAGAACCTAGTGCGATTCCAAGGTCAAACATCGTAAAATAGGTTGCTGTAGCATAGCCACTTCGCTGGATGGCTGTGGATTGAACGGCTAATGCTTGCAAGCTTGTCGTCACAGCACCATAGCCGAAACCTACAAAAATAGCAGCACTCAAAAATAATACGGGCCCCTCTACAAAAGCGAGCATAACGAGCCCGATGGCGAAGGAGATAATGCCGGGAATAATAACAAATTGTGGTCCCTTCGTATCATAAAGTTTACCTGTGTACGGACGCGTAATTAACATGGATGCAGCAAACACCGCATAAAAAAGACTGGCCACAGCCATTAAATCCTTTTGCTGTGCATAGACCGATAAAAAGGATAAAACACTGGCATACGAAAAGGCTACTAAACTAGCAATCGCAGCAACAGGTAACGCTTTTCGCTCAAACAGATCATCAAATTTAAAGGTTAGTTTTCCTTCATGTGCAGGTTTCGGTAAATCATCAGTATTGACCGTAAACGCTAGAATTCCTCCTGCTAGAATACAGATACTCATAACGATGAACAATACGTTAAAGGTACTATATTGTATTAATAATAGTCCGATAAATGGACCAATAACGACAGCTAGATTTGTAGACATCGTGAAATAGCCAAGGCCTGCTCCTTTTCGTTTAGCTGGAACGATATCAGCCGCTAAAGATCCTGCAGCTGTTGTAATAATACTAAAGAAAATCCCTTGTATAAAACGTAGACCAAGTAAAAGGCCGAATGGATGAATAAATAAATATAAGACGGTACATATAAAATAGCCCCCGATTGAGAGGACTAACAGTTTTTTCTTACCAAATACATCCAACAGTTTTCCTGAAAACGGGCGTACAATGATAGCTGACAATAAAAAGCCAGACAATAGAAGCCCTGCCTCCTTATCTGTCTGATGTAGCTCCCCTATTGCATAAAGCGGCAAAGTCGTTACAAGTCCATAAAATACAAAAAAAACTGAGATATTCGTTAAAAATAGACTAATGAAACGCTTCGTCCATATTTGTGTATTCTCTTCTTGCTGCATGTCCATCAACCTTTCATTTTTTCCAATAGCTTCAGAAATTGCTCTTGTTCTTCAGCAGTTAAAGAACCTACCATTTCCTCCTCAAACGCTCGAATAGTCGCTGTAATGGCTGGTAGGCGCTCCTCTGCTTGTGTGGATAAAGTCACTATCTTTTCTCGTTTATCCTCACCATCTAATCGTTGTACCCAGCCCAATGCCTCAAGCCTTGTAATCGCTCTGGTGATACTTGGCGCTTCCACATTTAAATATTTCCAAATTTGCGTCAATGTCATCGGTCCATTTTTATGTAAGCAATATAAAATGGTCCACTGAGAACTATATAAATGATGCTGCTTCAGCACTTCATTTAAGCAATTAGTTAAATAGCGATTTTTTTGGAATAAAGCATGGAAAATTGGATTCATCACTATCTACCTCCTAAAATTATTTACCTAGCTAAATAAATACTATACGCTTCATTTTTTTCTTTGTAAAGGAAGTAATTTGCCAAGATGGCTTGACCAGCAGCAGGAAATTTGTTGCATGTGTCGAATAAAAGTTAATAAACTTTCAATGTAAAGGAGATGGAATCATGGGGAAAAAAGTTTTAATACTTGCAGGAGATGCCGTAGAGGCTTTAGAGATTTTTTATCCTTATTATCGTTGTCTTGAGGCAGGCTATGATGTCACAATTGCAGCACCATCAGCTAAGAAATTACAAACTGTACTACACGATTTTGTAGATGGCGTCGATACATACATCGAGCGACCTGCCTATGGTTTAGAGGCACATGCTTCTTTTGCTGATGTTGATCCAACCCATTTTGATGGATTGATTATTCCTGGTGGTCGTGCGCCAGAATACATTCGTTTAAATGAGCATGTGCCAACACTCGTATCCCACTTTTTCGAAGCGAATAAACCGATTGCAGCCGTTTGTCATGCGGCACAAATTTTCGCAACGATTCCTGAAGTGCTAAAAGGACGTGAGCTGACAGCCTATATTGCTTGCAAGCCAGAGGTGCAAGTGGCTGGCGCTACTTATATTGATGCCAATCTTCATACAGATGGCAATTTAGTAAGTGGACATGCCTGGCCTGATTTACCAGGCTTGATGCGTGCGTTTATTCAAAAGCTTGAAAGTTAAATGAATGAGGATGCCTTTTCTGGGCATCCTTTTTTTCATGACGTACTTTCTTGTAATTCAATTTTTTCTACCTTTTGTGTTGCACTTTGATAACTAATTCTTACATAGACACCAAATTCCTTATCGGGTTGCTTGAGCCAGAGCTTAAACTTTTCGATTGTTGACGCCCCATGTACTTCTTTACCCTCATGCAAATAATCGATAATTTTGGCTGAAGGATATTTTGCCTTTACCTCTTTGATGGCCATTTGTCCCCATTTGGCATAGGCTGGAGGTGCTTCTTGTTGTGCATTTGCAACCATTGCTGTTTGTATGAACACAGTAAGACAAACAAGCACAATCCCAAGTAAATATAACTTCCTCACTTGAATCACTCCTTTAAAAAATAAGCGCTCCAAAAAGATTTGGAGCAGCTTGTCTTTATTGCTTTGGCTGTTGAGGGTTATTATGAATGACTTGGTTAAACTCTGCTGAGTACTCCTCACGATCATTCTTTTTATGTGTATCTTCCTTCTTTTTCTTTTTAAAGCTTGTTTTTCTCTTTTTTGCCATGATTTGTACCTCCGTTATTTCGTTTTATTGGACTGCTGGTTTTTATCATGATTCGTTTTATTGTTTTTATTTTTAGCTTTTGCATCAAATTCTGCTGCGAATTCTTCGTTTAAGTTGTCATTCGGATTGTTGTTATTGCTATTACTTCGATCAAGATCCTTACTTTTGTAAGTACCAAAAGGATTATGCGTTCGCATATTCATGGTTTTACTGTTATTTCGATTATTACGTTTCCCCACGTAACATCACCTCCTGCACATAATTTGTTCAAATTGAGGCGTTACTATGTAGGTCAGTTTCTTCGCTAATTGTAAAAAAATGAACATGACTAATATGTATTAGTCATGTTCATTCATATTTCGTCCCTAGACAATTGTATATTCTGTAATGTTGAGCAATGCTCCGACAGCGCCTGAAAAACCATGATCGTTAATAAAGACAGGTGTATGCTTTTTCGTACGTGTATAATTTGCAATCACACGGGCAAGATGAGCATTATTGCTGAGAGTTGATCCAATATAGACAATATGCTGAGCCTTTTTTTCTTCCGCATATTGAATGCTAAGCGTGGTAATAACTTCACCTACTAGACCCTGAACCGTCGCTATAATATCCTCTGCAGGATGTTTCATGGACTGGGTAATGCCTACTTTCCCAAAATTACTTGCAGTTAAATGACCATCAATAGGTGTATCCATGCCCTGATAAATGTCCTTAACTAATAAATCAATGCTCTCACGATGGCCCTTGTCAGCCATTTCTCGTATTTCATTGTAATCTGTAATCCCTGTTGTAAGCGCTGACAATCCAATTAACGTCCCACCACCAACGCCTGTCCCGCCAACGCGAATATGGGTATTGCCCTCCATGTAATGAATGGAAGTGCCTGTCCCGATATTGGTAATCATGCTACGCTCAAAAAAGTAGCCTTCTTTATTTAGTAAAAATCGGACACCCTTTAATGTTGCTTCAAATTCCACTATATAATGAATCGATTTCATTGTTTTAATGACATCAAGTAATTGCTCTGTACGTCCCCCCGTAACACCAATATCCTCAATATCTGGATGATCGATAATCCATTTTTTTACAGATTGCAGATCATTAGACGGAAAGGTTGTTAAAACAAGTTCATTGTGTTGATCTAAATAAGCAACCTTTGTCAATGTGCCGCCTGCATCAATACCTATAGCCTTTGGCATACAATTCTCCTTTGTTTTTATTACGCAACTTTGTCATATAATGATTGCAGTTTACGCGAAGATTAAGGCAACTATTAAAGTACATGCCCTCATTGGTACGAAGGATTTTGCAAGGAGTTTTGTGTGCCAAAATCCTGACCAATTAATTTGTTCGTACAAAAGCTAAACGCTCAGTACAATCCCCCAAATTGTGTAATGACATTTTCGCCCTTTCTAAACTTTAACGCTGTTGAAATGATTGTGCAATAACTTCGTAAACTTTCATGAAAAAATCATGGAAAATATCAAATTTTTTCTATATGATAGCTGAATTTTAATGCATTTCTAAAGCTTTATTATCATTCTACTAAAAAAATAAAGCTTTGTTAAAGCATAATGCTGTTTTTGAAATTTAACGAATATTCTAAAGCGGAATATGAAGATTTATATAAACAGATTCCAGGAGAGCACTCATTAGTGCTTGAAATGAAGAGATTAGCTATGCACGATGCCTATCATATTAAGGCGCTTTGGGTGGTTCATGAAATAGTGATGGGAGAGTCCAAATCGGACGTTCCACTATTTAAATCTTGAAATGTAAAAAAAAGTGAAAATGCACTGCTTGAACAGGCACTTTCACTTTCCTAAAACGATTAATTAGCGTGCTGAATAGCCACCATCAATGACAAGCTCGGCACCTGTAATGTAAGAAGCTTCATCAGATGCTAAAAATAAAATAGCATTCGCTACTTCTTCTGGTTGACCAAGGCGACCCATTGGTGTTGCTCTTACTAACATATCCATTGCTTCTTTTGCTTCTGATAATTTAGCAGTCATTGGTGTTTCAATGACACCAGGGAATACTGTATTGACACGAACATTGAAAGCACCAAGCTCTGATGCCGCTGCACGAGCAATCGCACGTAAAGATCCTTTAGAGGCTGTATAGGCATTAAAGCCAGCGCCAATAATTGCTGTGTAAGAGGATGTATTAACGATAGAGCCTTTCCCAGCTTCTTTCATATAGTTAGAGGCATGTTTAATGCCCAGGAAAGGTCCAAAGGCATTGATATTATGCATGATTGACCAATCCGCTTGTGTAATTTGATCTGGCCCTTTTTCGGATGAAATACCAGCATTGTTAATTAAAATATCAATGCGACCATATTTCTCCACAATGGCTTTCGTCACTTCTGCCCAGTTTTCGTCAGAGGAAACATCTAATTTCATCCCCTCTACATGGTCAAGCTCAGAAATTTTTGCTAGGTTATCTTCATTAATATCAGCTGCAATTACCGTAGCACCCTCTTGGG
This sequence comes from Lysinibacillus sp. BS3, assembly GCF_039614735.1. Taxonomy (NCBI): domain Bacteria; kingdom Bacillati; phylum Bacillota; class Bacilli; order Caryophanales; family Bacillaceae; genus Lysinibacillus; species Lysinibacillus sp. BS3. Next base: position 1,060,660 of record NZ_CP154860.1, read on the forward strand.
CAAACAATTTCGCCATTGCTGCACCCATACCAGATGCGCCACCAGTAATCATCGCAATTTTGTTATCTAAACGTCCCATTTTTCTAAACTTCCTCTCTTCTGTAATGTGGTTTAACTTATACTTTCGTCCACAATGAAAGTATAGGTTTAAATAGTTTACTATTAAACTATATCACTTTTAGGAAACGTTTTCAAAGAATATCTCTCTAAATATGAACAATCTGTTTTATCTTTCCCTATTTTTACGATACGATATACTATAGATGTGGAACCATTTGAACGGAGGAATACAAGTGAACGAGCAAAAAAGACTTTACAAAGAAGCGATGCAGGTTTTGAAAGATACAAGCCGCACGTTTTATATACCTATTACATTTTTAAAAAATGATTTAAAGATATCAGTGGCTGCAGCCTATTTAGCAATGCGTGCCATTGATGAAATTGAAGACCATGAAGAACTTTCTAATGATGTAAAATTTGAATTACTGTCAGCAACGAGTGAATTACTAAAGGACAATTTCAATAACGAAGCCTATCAGTCATTACTTGCACCTTATGCAGAGCTATTACCTGAAGTATCCCTTCGTTTAGCAGATTGGCTGACATTTTGCCCTGAGGAATCCAGAAAAATTGTACAGGCTTCCACAAGTGAAATGGCTTTTGGGATGGCAAAATGGGCAAAGGCGAATTGGCAGGTCCGCACACGTGAGGATTTAGACGATTATACATACTACGTGGCTGGGCTTGTAGGGACGATGCTGTCTGAGCTTTGGGCATGGGGTGCAGGCGTTCAAACGGATCGCGAGCTAGCAATAGGCTATGGCCGTGGATTGCAGGCTGTCAACATCTTACGTAATCAGCATGAGGATTTAGATGAACGTGGTGTAAGTTTCGTACCAGAGGGATGGACACGCGAGGATTTATTTGCGTATGCAGAAGAAAATTTAGCCAAAGCAGATTTATATATGAAGGATATCAATAAACGTACTATACAGCTATTCTGTCGCCTACCACTTGCCTTAGCGCACAAAACACTAAAGGCAATGCAAGAAGGACGAGAAAAAATGACTCGTGCTGAGGTAGAGCAAACTGTTGAAGAGGTACAGGCAGACTAACATGAAAAGCCCCAGTAAACGATTACTGGGGCTTTTCTTATTTATATCGCATCAATAAATCTTACAATTAATTCATAGCTGAAATAGATGGATAGCATCGATAACAACATCAGTACGACACCTTCTACCTTGCTACCAGTTTTCGTTGTAAGTGGAAAACGAATGGAGACAGTCGCAGGGAAAAATAGTTTAACCCCTTTTTTTGTACACATATCAAGTATGATATGACTAGCCATCCCGATAATTATTCCAATAGATATCGCTCGATAGGGAATCAACATATGTAATAAAACCATCATGCTTATTAAAAACAACAAACTATGTGTAAAGGAACGATGTCCAAATACTGTAGTCACTAGCTTCGCGATGAGGGGAAATGTTCGACCTATTTTACTACCTCTATGACAAATATCTGGAAGTAATGCACCAATAACCCCCGCACCAACTAAGACAAGTGGGTTATCATTTGAAAACTGCGCAAAGGCAAGACTTGCTGTAATGCCCCCAACGATATGGGTATTCCCTTGCATAAATTACTTCCACTCCTTTTCTCTTATTTTTCCTTCTTAATGTAACATAATTCGACACAAAAGGGAACATACATTCCGAACGTACGCTCGAAACTTTTTCCACTCTGATTGTATAGCTAGTTAAATTATGGATAAACATAGTGATGGAGGTTAAATATGAGAGCTTATAAAGGAATACTTTTTATTTTCATCATTTTGTGTGGTAGTGCTTTGCTTTGGTATTTTAGCAAACCGATGGCACCGATTCATCCATTGAACACACTAAGTCATGTCATTGGTGGCTTAGCCATAACTTGTTTATTTCTTGTATTCTTATTAGCTACAAGAATAAAAATGTTAGAGCGATGGTTTAGTGGTCTTGAGCATGTCTATTTTTATCATAAATTACTAGCAATCCTTTCACTTGTATTGATTCTTATTCACGGGCAATTACAAAAAATGATTCCTGATGAAGAGCTAACACAACAAACACCACTCAACGAATTCGCAAAAGATCTTGGCGAGCTTGCTCAATACGGCTTTATCTTCCTAATCATTCTTGCCTTTATTGCAAAATTCCTGAAGTACGAGCATTGGCGCTGGCTTCATCGCTTATTACTTGTGCCCTATACATTGGGTATTTATCATGCTTATTTTTCTAGCCACTATGATTTATTACAGCCCTCAGCTTTAGGAATTTTTACAGCATTAACAACTACGATTGGATTTATGTCAGCCCTTTATATGCTGACAATGTATCAGGATATGTTCTTTCCCTATAAAGGTCAGATTTCATCCATTCAAAGGCTGACTCCTGAGATATTGGAAATTAAGTTGAAGCTTACAAAACAGCTGGATTATCGACCAGGACAATTTCTCTTTCTGAAAGTCTTTCAAGAGGGTATCGAAAAAGCACCACATCCCTTCTCTATTTCTGGAGGGTGTGGACAACAAATCAATCTTACAATGAAAGCTATTGGAGATTATACCAAACAGGTCTACAACCTTATTCAGGTTCATACAGAGGTTGCTGTAGATGGCCCCTATGGTCATTTTGACTTCGGCAAGGGGAATGCACAGCAGCTATGGATTGCAGGTGGTATGGGCATCACCCCATTTCTTGCCTATTTACACACGCAGCCTGATAAGAAAATTGACTTATATTATTCTTTTCACGGGCAAGACAATGTCATCTACAAAGATTTTTTAGAGGATTATGCACAAGCAAATGACCATTTTAATGTCACATTTATTGATACAACACAGCGCAATAGACTCTCTGTTAATGAGTTATCCGTTTCTCCACAAACTAGTATTTATATATGTGGACCAGAAAAAATGATCAAGCATTTCAAATCGGCTGCACCTAAGAAAAATGTAAAATGGGAAGCTTTTTCATTTAGATCTTAAAAAGGTGTACACCTAAATCTAGATGTACACCTTAGCACTAAATCGTGAATTTAGTTGCTTCTTCTTGCAGATTTTGAGCAAGTTGCGCTAATTGCTCTGAGGCTACAGACATCTCATTCATTGTCGATGCCTGCTCCTCCGTGATGGCCGATACATTTAATGTATGATCATTTGTTGCAAGTGCCTGTTTGCTAATTTCCTGTACTTTTTCGGTTACTGCCTGCAACTTTTCAAAAGCATCAGATGTCGTTTTGCTTGTCTTTTGCATGGTGTTTTGGAGACCTTCAGTTGCACTGGCAATTGTATCGAAGGTCATGCCTGCCTGTTGAACAGAGCCAATGCCTTGATGAGCTATTTTTCGACTTTGCTCCATCATCTCTACCGCGTCATTCATTTGTTCCTGAATCGTCTGCACAACCTTTGCAATATCTAACGAAGCACGGCTAGTTTGTTCAGCCAGTGCTTTAACCTCTCCTGCAACAACGGCAAAGCCTTTCCCTGCTTCCCCTGCTCGTGCTGCCTCAATGGCAGCATTAAGTGATAGTAAATTAGTTTGGTCGGTAATAGCCGAAATGAGCTGACTCATCTGCTCTATTTGAATCGAATGCTCCTTCAACCCATTCACCAGATTGGCACTACTGTCAACCTGTGCATGTAGGTGGACAATATCATTTACGAAACCATGTATTTTTTGTGATCCGCCAGTAGCGAGTTCAGAGGTTTTTTGTGATTGTTGGACAGCTTCATGTAAATCGTCCATGGCGGTCTTCATATCCCCACCTAGTTGTGTTGTTACACCCTCTAACTCCCCACTCACCTGTTGTTGTGAACTCGTATTTTCTGCCACCTCTTGCATAGAAATCGCAACTTCTGTGACAGTTTTATTGACCTCTTGCACACTTGCCGTTAATTCCTCTGCAGTAGAAGCAACTGTCTCGGTTTCAGCTACAATGCGCTGCATCATCGAACCTAATGCTTCCACAGAGTCATTATAATACTGCGCCATTTCACCAAATTCGTCCTTCGTATGAACGGCCATTTGTTGCGTTAAATCACCTGTAGCAAGATAGCCTAAATGAGTATTCATTGTTTTCACTTCCCCACGGATATAACGAGCAAGGAAATAAATACTAATTGCGATAAGTAAAATTAGAACGACACTGATCACGATTTGCTGTTGAAGCATTGCCTGTATTTCGCCGTAAAGCTCAGTTGTCGGAACCAGTAAAACTAACTTCCACGGCATATCTTGTATTTGCATAAATTGTAAGGTAAAATCACTACCCTGACTGCTTGTATGTATTAACTTTTTTTGATCAGAAATCTGCTCCACAGGCATGTTCAACAACTGCTGGATCGTTTCTTTATTCACTTTATTTACATCAGGGTGCGTTAAAATTTTGCCACTATCATCAATTATAAATGCATAACCACTCTCTCGAATTTTCACGTCAGAAACAATGGATTGAATTGAATCTAATACATAATCCCCTGTAATAACGCCAATGGGCTTAGAATCTTTGACAATTTGTGTACCAAATGAGATAAACATTTCCCCAAGAGCTTCATCAAAATAAGGTGCAGTATGAACTACCTTATTAGATTGGATACTATTGCGATACCATTCTTGCTCGTGAAAATGATAGGCAGGATCTTCATAAGCATCCGTAGAGACAATTTTTTCTTCTTCCTTATAGGCATAAGGCCCGAAAATTTCCCCTTTTGCCACATCCTCCTCTAGCCATAATCCCATACCATACGTTTCCTTATTGAAAGGCAATAGCTGCTGTACGTAGCGAATAAATTGCTCTCTGGTCATCATACTGTCAGCCGATTCTATTGTTGTCTTTGCACTATTTATGAGCTGAATGTGTGCATGCAATTTGCTCTCAACGGAACCTGCAACATCATCCGCTAGTATAGACATTTCATTTTCAATAGAGCTTTCAAGTTCATTGGATACGTTCAAATAGTTAAGGAAGGTCATACCACCTAAAAAAACAGTGATGACAGGAATAAGCATTGCGATTTTTGCCATAATATTTAAATTTCCTAATAGCTTTTTCATTCACCTTCACTCCATATCTATTATTATTGCTCTATTCCATCTCTAGTATAAATGGATTATACGTACAAAAATATGTTTTTTTTGCAACTTTTAAATCCTAGTTTCAAGACTCTTTAATTCGAGCAATTTACTTGGAAAATGAATTCATTTATCGTATAGTAAAAAACGCATCATACCATGAAGGAGACAAAATAATGACAGTGACAAAAAGTTCTTTAACTAAAGTTATGCACGAGCGTAAATCCGTTCGTAAATACGATGAAAATTTTAAAATACCGCAGCAACAATTAGAAGAATTACTTGTAGAAGCAACGTCTGCTCCATCGTCTAGTAACCTACAGCCTTGGCGCTTTTTAGTAATTCAGGATGAAGCGGTCAAAAAAGAGCTACGTGCTATTGCCAATAACCAAGAACAAGTAGAAACTTCCTCAGCAATTATTGCCGTTTTAGGTGATACAAAGATGTACGAAAATGCCGAGGCCATCTATACAAAGAACTTCGAGCTTGGCTATATCAATGAGGCAACAAAAGATTTAATGATTAACAACTCAATCAATCTATATTCTCAACTTCCCCAAGAAGTGTTAAAAAATATCGTTACATTTGATGCTGGTCTAATTTCCATGCAAATCATGCTACTAGCTAAAGACATGGGCTATGATACAGTGCCAATGGGTGGATTTAATAAAGAAGCCTTTGCTCAACGCTTTGAATTAGCTGACCATATCGTCCCAGTTATTTTAATTGCCATTGGTAAGGCAGCCGCACCTGCTTACAATTCTTCCCGCATTGAACTTGAGCACATCGCCAAATTCATTTAATACACGTGAAAATAGTCATCTTACAATGTAGTTAAGATGGCTATTTTTATTTTTTGTGGCATTTCTTGTGCAACTACCATCATAGGATAGTAATGTTTTTGTACGTAATTTTTGAAATTAATAAAACGGAAAATGATTCTCAAAAACTAGCATAATAATGTTCCCGAGGATATTTTTTGCATTTTTATCACAAGGCACTCAAAAAATCATCATTAAAGTCTTAAATAATCAACTTCATTCTAGTACATTTGTGCGATTTCTACTAAATATTACATCTAAATTGTTGTAGCTTTAACATTTGAGGATTGTTATGATTAGGAGGTATTTTCATATGAAGGGAGGTTTTTCTGATGAATTATGACTATAATGATTCTTATTATTACTCAGATTTAGATGCAGCCATGGGTGGTTTATTTTTTATCTTTATACTAGCCGCTCTTGCTATTGGTTTAATTGCCTACATTATTAGTGCACTTATTTATTTTATGACATCTAAAACAAATGGTTTTGGAGATGTAGCCTATATTGCTTGGATTCCCATTATTAATGTATATAGTCTCTTCCTGCTGACAGCTGGTGGGGATACTCGAGAAACAATACGTGCAACAGCTTTAAAAAATACCCTTATTTATGCAGGATTGATCATTGTTTCGTTTATTCCATTTATCGGTATTCTGGCTTCTTTAGGAGCGGCAGGCTTTACACTGTATTTCACGTATCGCCTATTCTACCGCTGGTGTGGCGAAACAGGTAAGGCAGTATTATACACAATCTTAATGGTAATAACAGGTGGATTGTTCTTTGCCATCTACGGCTTAATGCGTATGAACAGACCTTTCGTTGCTTAATTGTTTAAAACCTCTTTATGCCCTTAGGCTAAAGAGGTTTTTTACGTAATTTCACAGAGTAATGGTGCATGGATTTAGGAATTCCCTTTAATTCAAAAACCCCGCTATATACTAAATAGCGAATTCTATATTCTAAAAAGAAGATATTTGGGGGGGCATCCATTCTTGTTAATAGCTCTGAGATGAATTCACCTGTTTGTATAAAATCAGTACCCCCTTGCTCCTTATGAAGTTGTTCCATCGTTGACATAATCAAATTATCATAATAGTTCTCTTGGACTGCTTCAATTTGTCGATGTAGCCATAGACGACAAACATCCTTTGTCTGTGCTAAACTTTCCCACTGTTGCTGAAAAATTAGACGCTCCTTTGCGGACATTCGCTTTATATCATACATTTCCATGTTCCATTGATGGTTGATAGCCCGCTGTTCACCTGTGTTGATAAGAACAACTTCATTGGCTTTATCACGTAATAAATAGAGTAGAAATCTAATACCACACTGTTCTTCTGCATTGTACCCACACCAAATGTAAATCTGCAGGTTGCTTGGAATATCCTGTATCTCTCTGATTGTGTTCATTAATTTATTTCGGTTTACAAAATCATCCATTCCATCATTAATATTTTCTCTTAGCCACTCATCACGGAATGCCTGTCCTCTTTTTTCATCGAGTTTCCACAAAGGTCCAATCGACAAATCCTCTGGAAACCCGATCACATATTTCGGTGGAGCAAGTGTCGCTCGTAAGGAGCCTGCTGCAGATTCCGAGCAAACAATATGTACCATCTGTGCTGAAGCAGTAGTTATGACCTGCTGAATATAATCATTAATAATTTCTACCAACTGATAGAGCTCTTCCTGCCCCATAAAGAAAGACCATCCCTGCTGAGGTGTGCTTTGTTCATGATGAAATGCTGTAAAAGATTCAGATGGCTCAAGCTCATACCCCTGCCATTCCCCCTCCCTCATCACCTCTGCTATTGTGATATACTCTAACGCTTGAATTCTATATACTAGCACCTGGTTTGTGTCGTAGAAGAAATAGATAAATGGATAATGCATGGATGTTTCCATTCGCACTGCCTCCTTTTTAAAAATTGTACCACAATGACAATCTCTTCCATCATTTTTCAAAAAAGTAGTTAGCTAGCACCATAAATATGCTATTATTATAGTTAGAAAATTTTGAATTTCTAGCAAAGGGGATAAATGAATATGTATGAAAATATTTTAAGACATCCGGGGCCAACACCGATTCCAAAAAAGGTACAGCTTGCGATGAATCGGGATATTTTTAGTCATCGTAGTCAGGAATTTGTAGAATTATACCGAGAAACAATTGAATTAGTAAAGCCTGTTTTCGGTACGACACAGGACATCTTACTTTTACCTTCGGGTGGGACAGCCGCGCTTGAGGCTGCAGCTGTTAATACTGTATCTGCTGGTGAAGAGGTTGTCGTCATCACAGTTGGAGCTTTTGGCGACTATTTCGTTTCAATCTGTGAGCAATATGGCTTCCATGTACATAAGCTCGAAAAAGAATGGGGACAGGCTTGTACAGCCGAAGAGCTTCGAGCATTTTTACAGCCATTACAAACTATTAAAGCCGTTTTTGTGACGTACAATGAAACATCCACAGGTATTTTAAACCCTGTTGCTGAACTAGCTCAGGTGATCCGTGAAGAAACAGATGCCCTCGTTATCGTTGATGGTGTAAGCTGTATTGGTGGCGTTCCTGCTGAAATGGATGCTTGGGGCATTGATATTCTGGTGACAGGCTCTCAAAAAGCCATGATGCTCCCACCTGGACTCTCTCTTGTCAGCGTAAGCGAAAGAGCTTGGGAAGTCATTGAAGAAAATCAAACACCTGCTTATTACTTAAATCTTCAAAGCTATCGTAGCTGGGCGGAAAAGGGCATGACTCCTAATACACCTGCTATCACACTGATTTATGGACTGCATGAGGTGTGTAAGTTAATCGAACAGGAAGGTGGCTTTACGCAAACAGTTGCCCGACATGACCTCATGAAAAACATGGTGCGAAATGCAATGAAAGCATTACACATTGAGCTATTAACTGAAGATCAATACGCTTCTCCAACTATTACAGCAATTAAAACACCTCAAGGAATTGATCTTAGTGAATTTTTGTTGCACCTTAAGCAACACTATCATTTAGATTTCGCAGGCGGTCTAGGTCATCTACAGGGTAAAATTTTTAGATTCGGCCATATGGGCTATTGTTTCCCAAGTGACATTTTACAAGCCGTTTCCCTACTCGAGGCTGCCCTACAAGACTTCTCCTATGATTTCGAACCAGGAGCAGGCGTCCTTGCCGCACAAGAAGTATACTTAGCCGCACAACGTAAAGCACTACAACGTTAAACAGCAAAAACAGGTGGAGAAAAATGACTCCACCTGTTTTTTAATTTGATTTTGTTTCTACTAAACTTAAAATTGCGTTGCGCATTTGTGGACGCTAATCTAAGCGGGTTGCTTCACTTTTTGAGCGCTTTAGTCTCTTGTTTGAGCGGGTCCATACATATTGTGAGCGCTTGAGACTCCTGCTTGAGCAGGTCCGCACATTTTGCGAGCGCTTTGGACTCCTATTGGAGCGGGTCTACACATTTTGTGAGCACTTCGGACTCCTACTTGAGCAGGTCTACACATTTTGTGAGCGCTTTGGACTCCTATTGGAGCGGATCCACACATTTTGTGAGCGCTTTGGACTCCTATTGGAGCGGGTCATCTCACTATTCGAATGCTTTACTGCATGCTCGAGCGGGATATCACTAATAGAGGTCGAGCTTCCATCCAAACATAGCTTCACATCGTCTTTAATTAAATTCCTCGGCCTTTGCTAAATAAGCAGCTCGCATCGTAGGTGGGACCATACTACCGCCAGTTGCCCATACAAGATGTGTGGCTTGTGGTAGATGGTTTACTAATGCGTTCTTTTCTAGATAGGATTGACCTTGTTGTAATAAACGAATGGCTCCATACATTCCTGCGTGTGCAGATGGCTCTAAAAATAAACCTTCACTTTCCATCGCTAATCCCAGAGATGTAAACAGCTCTTCATCTGATACAGTATAGCAACCACTTATATACGTCTCCATCACTTTTCCTACAAATTTGGAGGCACGACCAACAGCTAACCCATCCGCTTCTGTTCGATTGTCAAGGCCAATATCTTCTACACTAATTGCGTCATGTAAGCCTGTCATCAGCCCGATCGTCATACAAGGAGAAGCGACAGGTTCTGCAAAGAAAATATGCACATGCTCACCATAAATTTCTTTTAATCCATAGGCAACACCACCTGGTCCTCCACCTACGCCACATGGTAAATAGACGAACAATGGATGTGCTTCATCCACTGAAATATTCGTCCTTTCTAGCTGTTCCTTTAAACGCTTGGCAGCTACGGCATAGCCAGCAAATAAATCCTTAGAATTTTCATCATCAATAAAATGACATTTTGGATCTTGCTCAGCTTCCTGTCGCCCCTGCTCAACAGCTACACTGTAATCAGCTTCATATTCAATCACTGTCGCACCCTTTTCACGCAGTAAGGCTTTTTTCCACTCCTTGGCATCACTCGACATATGTACAACGACATTAAAGCCGAGCTTCTTGCCCATAATGCCGATACTTAATCCTAAATTCCCCGTAGAGCCTACTGCAATCGTATATTGTTGGAAGAACGACTGAAATTCTTCTGTTGCTAAAATTGCATAATCATCCACTTCTTTAAGTCTTCCACTTGCCAAAGCTAGCCTTTCTGCATGTTTTAATACCTCATAAATTCCTCCACGTGCTTTGATCGAGCCAGAGATCGGTAATGCATGATCACATTTTAAAAGCAATTGGCCGGGAATCGCCACATCATATGCTTGTTCAATAGCACTTTTCATTGCAGGAATTTCCTTAATCGTTGATTCAATTAAACCATCACTTTCTAGAAGCTCTGGAAATGCTACTTTTAAATAAGAAGAAAAACGTTGTAATGTTGCTTCCGCATCATCCACTTCAGCCATAGTAAAGAGCGTTGTTTCAGGATTTTTCATCCAATTTGTATTTTCCCACAATACAGTAGCCTTTTTTGCTAGTTCGTTCAACTGCGGATATTGTTCGAATAGTTCGTGTTTATGTTCATTTTTCACCTGTAGATTCCTCCAGTTTATGGGCTAAAATTGCTCGTTCACAAATTTGTCGAAATTTCATTTCAAAAGAAATATTGTTTTCTTGTGTTCTTTTTTTAGGTCCCTTTGTTCGTCCACCTGCCCTTCTAATTTTTTGACCAACATGCCGCATATCGAGCAAACGTTCGATGTTTTCATTAGACATTTCTCGTCCATTTTGATCAATCGGATACCCTCCTCGTGCTAAAACCATGGCTGCTAATCCGTAATCCTGTGTAATAACAATATCGTGTTTTGAAAGCGCGTTCACTAGCGTAAAATCAACCGAATCTGGACCTTTGGGTACAATAATTGTTATTACATTATCACGTTCAACACGATGTGATGTATCGCAAAACAAGATAGTTTCTATCTCAAACTCAGATGATATAGATAGCGCTAAATCCACTACTGGACAGGCATCAGCGTCTATAAGAACCTTCACAATAAGGCATCATTCCTTTCTCGTAATTAGATGAATCACTTAGAACTAAATTATTTTAATATAATTTTAAAACAACCTCTCTTGCTCAATTTTTCACAAACTTTAAAAGTATTTTATTGAATAGTTTGAAAAATAGATATACGATACATCTATCAACTAAATGGGGGTTTTATTTATGACAATTACAACTGTTAGCAATGAACAATTAGCAAAAGAATACGTAGATGGCGTATTTGAGCAACTTAAACAACAGAATAGTCATCAAGCGGAATTTTTACAAGCAGCTGAAGAAATTTTCATCTCATTAGTACCTGTATTCGCGCAACATCCTGAATATATTAAGGCCAATATTTTATCTCGTATTGTGGAGCCAGATCGTATTATTTCTTTCCGTGTAGCATGGCAAGATGATAACAATCAAGTGCAAGTGAATCGTGGCTATCGTGTACAATACAGCAATGTCATGGGCCCATATAAAGGCGGTCTTCGCTTCCATCCTTCCGTAAATGAATCCATCATTAAGTTCCTAGGCTTTGAGCAAATCTTTAAAAATGCTTTAACAGGGCAACCTATCGGTGGTGGTAAAGGTGGTTCAAACTTTGATCCGAAAGGTAAATCAGATTCAGAAATTATGCGTTTCTGCCAAGCATTCATGACTGAATTATACCGTCATATTGGTCCAGATGTCGATGTTCCTGCTGGTGATATTGGCGTAGGTGCTCGTGAAGTAGGTTATTTATGGGGTCAATATAAGCGTTTAACAAAAGCAAATGAATCAGGTGTATTAACTGGTAAGACTCCTGGCTACGGTGGCTCTTTAGCACGTAAAGAAGCAACTGGTTACGGTACTGTTTATTTTGTGAACGAAATGCTAAAGGATGCAAATGACTCATTCGAAGGAAAAACAGTAGTTGTTTCTGGATCTGGTAATGTGTCTACGTATGCGATTGAAAAAGCGCAACAGTATGGTGCCAAAGTGGTTGCTTGCTCGGACTCTTCAGGCTATATCTACGATCCAGAGGGCTTAGATTTAGATGCTATCAAAGAAATTAAAGAAGTAAAAGGTGACCGTATCTCAACTTACGTTAATTACCGACCAAATGCTACTTTTACAGAAGGTTGTACAGGAATTTGGACGATTCCTTGTGATATTGCCCTACCATGTGCTACGCAAAATGAAATTAACGGTGAGTCAGCTCGTACATTAATTTCGAATGGTGTGAAAGCAATCGGTGAAGGTGCTAATATGCCATCAGACCTTGAAGCAATCAATGAATTCCTAGAGGCAGGCGTATTATTTGGTCCAGCAAAAGCAGCGAATGCTGGTGGAGTTGCGGTATCTGCTCTTGAAATGGCACAAGATTCTAGTCGCGTATTTTGGTCATTTGAAGAAGTAGATGCGAAACTTCATCAAATTATGAAAAATATTTATACAGACAGCAAAGCGGCAGCAGAAAAATATGGCTTCCCAGGTAACCTAGTAGTTGGTGCAAACATTGCTGGCTTTATCAAAGTAGCAGATGGAATGCTTACTGAAGGCGTCTATTAATAACCTTCTATTTTCAATGTTTCCTAGGATTTGATTTCGGAATATTCTTAATTTCAACCGAGGTGGTAACGAACATTCGTTATCACCTTATTTTTTATTTGCAATTCCGTTATAAAACATCAAAATAAACGTTTTAAACGAACATTTTTATCATTAAATATTTAGAACATTCGTGTTATAATTTTAGAGTACTATGAAAAATATTGGAGGGTTTTTTGTGGAATTATTGTATACAGGTAAAACAAAAAATGTGTTCAAATTAGAAGATGGTCATTATTTATTAAAATTTAAAGACGATGTTACAGGAGAAAACGGCGTGTTTGATCCAGGTGCAAATACTGTTGGTTTAACAATTGATGGGGCTGGCTTGGCTGGTTTACGTTTAACTTCTTATTTTTATTCAAAATTAAACGAACAAGGAGTTCCTACTCATTTCGTTGATGCTAACTTTGAAGATGCAACAATGACAGTAAAACCGGCAACTGTTTTCGGTAACGGTTTAGAAGTGATTTGCCGCTTTAAGGCAGTTGGTTCGTTCCTACGCCGTTATGGTGCCTATGTAAAGGAAGGACAAGATTTAGACTCCTTTGTAGAAGTAACAATCAAAGATGATGATCGTTTAGATCCTCCAATTTCTGAAGATGCTTTAGCGATGTTAAACCTGTTAACTCATGAAGAATACGCCATTTTAAAACAACGTACAATTGAAATTTCCAAATTTGTAGCGGCAGAGCTTGCTAAAAAAGGCTTAACGCTTTATGACATTAAATTAGAATTCGGCCGCGATGCGAAAACGAATGAAATTTTATTAATCGATGAAATTTCAGGCGGTAATATGCGTGCTTACAAAGGTGATCAGTATATTGAGCCGTTAGAACTTGAGAAAATTATGTTAGCTGAATAATAGAAACAACCCTAAAAAGAGTCGACAATTACGACTCTTTTTTTATGTGTGGGCTTATTTTTATTTTCCATGAAACTTTTCTTTACTTCACTCGTATATTAACTATATGTAACAAGCAATTATTCTATTATTTTGGAGGTAGTTTGATGGAAAACTTGAATGAGACATCAAAAGAAGAAAGGTCAAAACTAAATCCATTTTTATCGGTTTGGATGCATCCAAAGCAAACGACTCGTTATATGATTAATGAAAAATCTATCGGCTTTGCAATTTTGGTTTTGTCTATTGGTTATATTGGCTCCCTTATGTCTGGATTAATTGATTCAGAATTTCTTCCTGATTTTTCGCCATGGCTTTTAGTCCTATTATGTGTCATTTTTGCTCCTATCGCAGGTATGATTGGCACAGCTATTTCTGCACTCATCTCTTGGCTATTCGGGAAATTATTTAAAGGTACTGGGACTTACTCGGACTTATTTAAGGGGTTAAGCTTAACTGCAATCCCATATATCGTACTGATTCCACTTTATATTATTTGGTTAATGACTTCACCCGATTCATTATTGGATCCTAATTTTATGGGTTCATTACCGTGGATTTTTTGGCCAACTATTTTAGTAAGCATCATTGTGACGATTTGGTCATTTGTTATTTCTGTAGGTGTAGTCGCTGAAGCACATCAAATTTCAAACTGGATGGCTTTCTTCACCATCTTTATTCCAGCCATTATTATCTTCATCGTATTATTTGTTCTTTTCTTTGTCATACTCATCGGAATTATTGGTGTTGGCATGATGTAAAAACATCTCCCCTCTCATTTAAGAGAGTGGGAGATGTTTTTTATAGTTTGAATTGAGCAATGAGAGATTTCAATTGTAATGCTAATTCTGATAGTTGAGCAGACTTTCCAGCCATATTCTCCATTGAGCTACTTGTCTCTTCTGTCGTAGCTGTTGTTTGCTCGACCCCTGCAGCAGATTCCTCTGCCACCGCAGCAATTTCTTGAATAGAGTTATTCATTTTATGGCCATCTTCTGTAACTTTCGATAAATTCGTTGAAATTAATTGGACACTCTCCACTACATCATTAATGGAGTGGCTAATCGTGTTAAATGTTTCAGTAGTAGCTTTTATTTGATTCGTTCCCTCTTTTACTTCTTGGTAACCATCCTCTAAAGAGTTCGTGACAACATCAAAATCTTGCTGAATATTCGTGACGATGGATGTAATATCGTTTACTGAAAAGGCTACTTGTTCGGCAAGCTTACGTACTTCATCTGCCACTACAGCAAATCCTTTGCCATGCTCTCCCGCTCTTGCCGCTTCAATCGCAGCATTTAAAGCCAACAGGTTCGTTTGATCTGCAATATCCTTAATGACCACGACCAATTTAGAGATTTCCTGTGCTTGAGCATCTAATTTTTTCACTTTCTCAACGGCATTTTGCACGATGCTATCAATCTTTTCCATTTGAGAATTAGAGGATGTCATTAGCTGACTTCCTTCATTCGTTAATGTTAAAACTTCTACTGAAGATTGATGAATATGTGCACCATGCTGATTCGTTTCCTGTAAATCTGCTGTAAAGCGCTCCATTAATGAAGTTAATGCACTAGAATGGTGAGCTTGTCCCTCAGCACCCGATGCTAATTCATGCATCGTAATCGCAACTTGCTCCGCTCCCATATTGACTTCATTTGCTGAATGCGTTAGCTCTTTACTAGATGTATTAATTAAGTCTGATGCTTGGGCAATATTATGAATCATATCCTTCAACCTTATTTGCATTTGATTCATGGCGTTTGCCAGTTTTCCAATTTCATCTTTTGAACGTATAGCCATACTTTCTTGAGATAAATCTCCCTCTGCAAAACGCTCCATCGCTTGAGCCGCTTGGTTAATAGGCTTTGTCATACTACTCGCATATTGCCAAATGATCAATATCCCCACCATAATGGCCAAGCCAATTACTATAAGTGTTATCTTAAGAATACTTTGTGCTGGTTTATTGAAGTCCATTAAATAGGTGCTCGCACCAATGACCCAACCCCAATATGGATCTGTTTCTGCATAAACCCCTTTGTCCTCTAATTGACCTGAATTGGGTAACGGCCACGAATATGAAACAAATCCACCACCTTCATTCCCTTTAGCAATGATTTCTTGTATGTACTTAACGCCTTTATCATCCTCTTCATCCCAAACACTCGTACCCTCTATATTTGGATGGGCAACGGACATCCCTTTTTGGTCAACAACAAAAATATAACCATTGTCGCCAAGTTTAATGTCCTTATTAATCGGTCGCTTTCCTTCACTATCCTTTTCTCCTAAAATAGCAATCTTTACTTTTTCCTGAGCTTCCTCTAATGATAAATTGCCTGCTTCTACCTCTTGATTGAATTGCTCAATCATAGCAATCGTCATTTCGACACTATTTTTTAGATTTTCTTTCCCTACTGTTTCTAGGTTTGATTTACTTTGCTGATAGCTTATAAAACCTAAGATAAGTAACGGAATCATTAAAAGCAGCAATGAAAAAGCGATTAGCTTCGTTTTAATAGATCGAAATTGTACGATTGATGTCATTTTCCCTCATCACTTCTTTCAATTTTAAATGGACTTAAGACTTATTTTTTAACCTAAATCTGTCATCAATAAGTATTTCTTCTCTTCAATCAACTATGTAAAACATTCCATTTTACTTAATCATTTTATTACATAAAACACCAAAAACAACAAATTTCGAGCATATTTGATAAAAAACAGATAGAGAAAAAGCAATACACTTTTCCCTATCTGTTCTAATTCCCTATTCAATTTTATTAAACAGATAGTGCTGTACTTTGCTGGAATAGCTCAGATACGCCAGATTCTACAGCTGCCCCACTTACTGCGCGTGAGACGATTGCCACAACGCGTTCGTCCAAAGATTTAGGCACAATATATTCTTCCTTTAGTTCTTTATCACTCACAAGGGAGGCAATGGCTTCTACAGCAGCTAGCTTCATCGACTCATTAATATCCGTAGCACGCACATCTAAAGCTCCCCGGAAAATACCAGGGAATGCAAGAACATTATTAATTTGATTTGGATAATCTGAACGGCCAGTTCCCATAACACGTACCCCCCATGCTTTGGCATTTTCATACGTGATCTCTGGATTTGGATTGGCTAAGGCAAAGACAACTGGATTTTCATTCATGGACGCAATATGTGCCTCTGTTAATAGATTGGCTACAGAAACTCCAATAAAGACATCTGCACCTGTTAGTGCATCCTCTAGTGTACCATGTTGCTTCTCTGGATTCGTCAAATGAGCAACCGCTTCTTTAATCGGATTCATCCCCTCTGTACGCCCCTCATAAATAATACCTTTTGTATCGCACATATAAATATTCTTATAGCCCATTTGTACAAGTATACGTAAGATCGCAATGCCCGCAGCACCAGCACCGTTAATCACAACCTTCATCGTTGCAATATCCTTTTTCACAATACGATTGGCATTAATCATCGCTGCTCCTACAACAATTGCTGTTCCATGTTGATCATCATGAAAAACTGGAATATCACATTCTTGACGTAGGCGATCTTCAATTTCAAAGCATCTTGGTGCTGAAATATCCTCTAAGTTTACCGCACCAAATGTCGGGGCAAGCGCCTTCACAATGCTGACGATTTCATCCGTATTTTTTGTATCTAAGCATATTGGAAAAGCATCAACATTGGCAAAACGCTTTAGTAAAATCGCCTTCCCTTCCATTACAGGTAATGCCGCTTTCGGTCCGATATCTCCTAACCCTAAAACCGCTGTCCCATCCGACACAACAGCTACCATATTACCCTTCATTGTATAGTCGTACACAAGCGAAGGATTTTTCTCAATCTCCACACATGGCGCTGCTACCCCCGGTGAATAAGCCAAGCTAAGATCATAGGAATCTTGTACAGGTACCTTTGAGCTCACCTCTAATTTCCCGCTATAGTGTGCATGCATTTCTAAAGCCTTTTTCATTACGTCCATTCCATCCCATCCTTTTCCCTTTGATTTTTTATTATATTTCAGAATCATAATACTTTGTGAAAATATAGTCAACGAATTTTCTGTCAATTTATTTTAAACTTCAAAAATTCAATGTTTAATGACTTTCATTACATTTTTCTGTCAAATTAAACATTTCACAATCAATTATTTTAAGATAATTAATGCAATTGTTAACACATTAAAAAGTGTACACATAGAGCCATTTAGCCTGTTCAACTTTTCACATAGTATTTTTCTTATGTAAATGAGAATTTTTTCACAAACTTTTGTAAGCGCATCCATTGCCCTGATTGACTTCGTCACAATTTATTCACATTTTTTCACAAAGTTTTTTATTATACAGATCAAAGTATTTGTGAAATTCTTAACAAGACAAAAAAGAGCCCTATATAAAGGACTCTTCGGTAAAATGATTAATAAAGGCCGTGATGATATGCTTGGAAGACCATTGCTCTCCCGAAACTTTTGTAATCGGATAATCACGAGGAAAAATTGATTTGGTGATTTCCTCAACAGAAAAACCTTGCTTAAATAATTGCTTCACTTTTCCTTGCATGTCTTCCAAATAAGCAATTTTTTCTTGTATTTTCGTTCGACCATCCACTATAAAGCCTGCATGACAGCAATAGACGACATCGAAATCATAGTTTACTATTTTCCTTAAAGACGCCAAGGTATGGACAATGTTTTCTTCATCAAGCACAACCTTTGTCTTTGGCTGGATAAACAAATCACCTGTAAACATAGCGCCTGTTTCCCGATTGTAAAAAGAAAGATGATCTGTAGTATGCCCAGGTGTTTCAATAACATCCCATGTTGCTGCGTTCGTTTGTAAGGTTTGACCAAATGGTTGGGCAACAAACGCGGGTCGTTCCCCCCACAATGCCTGACGATAGAGTGGATAGTCTCCATCTTCAGCACAAAGATTGACTGAATCACGATGAATATAAATAGGTACATTCTTATGATGTTGAATCCACGCTGCATTTCCTGCATGATCCTCATGTGAATGTGTTAATGCCAATTGCTCTATCGGTATACCCTTAAAAAAGGATTGAAATTCCTGCGATAGTGAGTAGGAACCTGTATCAATTAGTAACCCATCCACAAAAAAACTGTACACACTCATACCAACCCCCTGCACCGCAACTTTCCCATGCGCACATTGTACACCGCGATGCTGCTGAATCTCGATACTTTTCTCCCGTTTAAACATCCTGCTCCCCCTTTGCCCCTTGTACAAAAAGTGTAGCATAAAATGAATGGTGAGTCATTTTTGTAAGTAGGTAACAACAAAGGATTTGTTTTTTACATGTTTACGAAGTGCTAACACATGAAGAAATAATCGTATATTTACAGCCAATAAAAGCAATGCGCCTAGGAACAATAATCCCATCTGCCAATCATTTGTAACATTCATTAACAGCGTCCAACTTATAATGACAGCAAAGGTAATCGCTATATATTTTTTCATCACTCTTGTAGTGGAACCCTGTATATCGTGTTTTTGTTCAATGCTTAATAAAATTTTTCCAAATTCCATTATGATCAGCAATTTAATTCCTTGAATTAAAACCGTACTCCAATAGAAGAGAAGATGTGAAGAAAAGAAAGTACTCATCAAGGCAAGAATCATAGCGCAAGCCATATATTTGCTGATAGGTGTTTTTTCTTTATAGAATGAAAGACTTTTTAAATAGGCCCCATAAACAAGGATATCTTGTAGAAGATTAGCGTATTTAAAAACATTTAAATAGATAAATTGAAAAAAGAGCGCCACTGCAAACCATTGTAAAAGTTTTACCTGTTGTTTAGATTCACTCATTGTTTTCACGCACCTTTTTCACCAAATTCGACGTAAAATACGCTTGCGAATATACTCTTATAGTTAAATAACCATCGGGGCCACTAAAACCTATGGACGTATTGATATCTAAGGAGGCTTCCTTCAATTGAATAGTCAGCTCCAAGCGTTGACCTTTCGTCACTGAAAAAGGAAAATCACTTGCTGTATAGCGCTGATCGTTTAATCGCCATTCTTTCAACAGTATTTTCTCCTCTAATGTAGCTGGAACATAAAATGCATCAAAAACTGCATCCTGCTGAAGGGTAAATGATATGATTTGTTCCGAATCATGTTTTGACTGACTATAGCTATGATTCATGATCTGATTTTCATCAATGAAGGTTTCCCTCGTAAAATGAATTGGGGCAGGTAATTTCACCCCGTCATTTAATACAAGATAAATAGTTTTACTTGCCATCACTTTTTTCATCGTGTTTAAATCAAACTGAAAAAAAGCTAATCGAATATTTTGATAGCGTAAATCTTGAGAAGTATCCAATGGATAATAAAAGCCATTGACTAGATTTGCTTGCTCTGTTTGATCATATACTATTGGTAATTGCACGTCTTCTGCCTGTAAATATTTCACATATCGATGGTCATCTTTGTTTGTAATATAGCGTACCTCTAAAGCATTCTGTAAGCTATCTGTAACTTCAATTGCAGTAGGAACCACTATCGGTTTTATGAATTGATGTTGTAAAAAAATCGTACTGTTACCGATCAGTAAAATCAAAACTACTGCAACACCAATCGTCTTTTTCTGATCAGCGCCAACTTTAAGCTTTTTCCTAGAGATGTATAGTATGATGCATACGCACAAAATAGCCAAAATCCAGTATATTGGCGAAGATAAATGATCTAATTGTGACATTAACGCACTAGCCCGATCATTATCTACGTGTTGTTCCCCCACCATGAATGCCACAAATCCACCCGTTGCAAGTGTTACAGCAACAGTCAAGACTTTAGGTACCCAGTGCAAAGGCTTATGCTGCTCTTTTGTTGCTTGTTCAATACCTTGTAGACTACGCTGATGTAACGATTCTGGAATGTCTATTTGATCCATCTGCTTTTTTAGATCGTTCACCCTTGCCCCTCCTGTTCCAGTGCCTGCTTTAATTTTTTTAATGCACGATACAAAATGGTTTTCGTCGTCCCTAATTTAAGCTGCAATACCTGAGCCACCTGAGACAATGTATAATCATGATAGAATCTCAACAAAATAATATCCTTTTCCTCCTTTGTGAGCTTTGTCATCACATCTTCCAACGCCCACCTCTCAGGAAGTTCTTCATGCGGTTCTTCACCTAGTTCTGACTCCAGCTCAAACTCGACGATCGGTTCACGCTTATTTAGTAAATTTATTGCACAGTTTATGACCATCCTTATTAACCATGTTTTTAAATAGGATGAATTTTGAAGAGAATGTATGTATTTAATAGCTACGGTAAGCGACTTCCTGTACGACATCGAGTGCATCTACCTTTTGATCAAGTATAAAATTCTATCCCCTACTTTAAAAGGGGTATCCTTCACTTTTTCATTTTTATCCGTCACTTTGAACAGGTTATCCGCTACATTAAATTTTATCCGTCACTTTGAACGTTCTATCCTCCACTTTTTCATTTTTATCCGCCACTTTGAGCAGGTTATCCGCTACATTAAATTTTATCCGTCACTTTGAACGTTCTATCCTCCACTTTTTCATTTTTATCCGCCACTTTGAGCAGGTTATCCGCTACATTAAATTTTATACGTCACTTTGAACGTTCTATCCTTCACTTTTTCATTTTTATCCACCACTTTGAGCAGGTTATCCGCTACATTAAATTTTATCCGTCACTTTGAACGTTCTATCCTCCACTTTTTCTTTCTTATCCGCAACTTTAAACAGGTTATCCGCTACATTAGATTTTATCCGTCACTTTGAACGTTCTATCCTCCACTTTTTTCTTCCGTATCCGCCAATCTGAACAGGTTATCCGCTACATTAAATTCTAACCTCTACTTTACGCTCTATCCACCGCACTATAAAAAAACGCCCACCGAAGTGAGCGTTTCTTTTTATTCGTTTGTGCCTTTTTCCACGTCATATTCTGTAATCCAATCACTGAAGCTACCTACATATAATTGGATGTTGTCATAACCTTCATCTGCTAATACGGCATAAAGTGGAGAGGCAGTTACGCCGCTGCCACAGTAAACCACAACCGGTTCATCAGCTGCAACTTTTTGACGTAATGCATCGTTTGCCTTTAGTTGACCATTTGACTTCAATTGCTCCCAGTCAAAGTTTTTCGCAGTTGGGATATGACCTGCTACTTTATCCAAAGGCTCTACTTCTCCTCGATACCTTTCAGCCGCGCGGGCATCGAGTAAAGTAGCTTTTACCTCTCCATCTACAATGGCTTTTACAGCTTGGCGTGGTGCATAAAGCTCATCCTTCCAAGCAAACTCAATGATGGTTGGTGGATATTTAATAATATCCTTGGTAAACGGCATTTTCGCCTCTAGTGCGGGTGCACCTCCGTTAACAATCACTACATTTGGGAAACCAGCATATGTCAGCATCCACCAGGCGCGTGGAGCAAATGGGGCTGCTCCTTGGTCGTAGACAACAATTTGATCTTCATAGCGTAATCCTAATTCTTGAAAAACAGAAGTCAATTTTTCTTTGCTTGGCATCGGGTGACGACCGTCTTTGCTGTCCATATCTGATAACTGTTGTTCTAAATCAATATAAACAGCACCAGTTGCATGGCCTTCCTCGAATGCTTTTTTGCCTGCCTCTTTGTCCTGAAGATCGAAACGAGCATCGATGAAACGGACGCCTTCATACTGAATTTCATCCACTGATTTGAATACTTTTCCCATAGGAATCACCTCATGCGTATTGTAATTGTGCGTAAATCGCTTTCCAAGAAGCTAAACGGCTCTCTTCTTGTAATGCTAATCTTTCTGTGTCAATTTGCTCAAGCGCTTGATGATAAATATACAAACGTAATTTTTCGGCTTCCTCTGCAATAAACGTAATCGCCCATGTCATAAGGGAAACTTTCTGTGCATCTAAATAATCTTGTGCATCTGGTTTTGTCAATGTTTCTAATGCCTCGCTCAGCTTCACTTTTTCATTCTTTTCAAAGAAAGCTTTTTGATTGCGGAAATGAGATTTTACGCTCGCATATTTCGAAATCTCACCAAATGGACCTTCAAAATCAAGTAAATTTGGCTCAGAAGATTCAAAGGCTAGGAATGAGAAGCTTCGATTTAACTCTTTCAATTCGCGTACTTCATCTTTAAAGCGATGCTGCATTTTCTTGCTAATGAACTGCGATAAACGGAAGTTTGTTACACGCATTTCTTGTGTAAAATCAAAACGCAAGCTTTGCATCACTTCTTTTAATGCATGCTCCAATGCTTGTTGTGCGGGCATTGCAGCAAAGGTAGAAGGATTGTAGCCTTCCTTAAAGAACTCAGGGTAACGATAATAAACACGCTGAAGAACATAATAGAGTAGCTCATCAAGCTCCTGCTTTGTTTCACTCTCTAACATGCTCGTATTCAGCACACTGAACTTCGATTGAATATGTTGTTCAAGTGTTGCTAATTCCTCTAGTCGCTCATCTTTACGTTTTAAGTTTTCCTCTGTTTGGGCAATTAAATCCGCCAAACGTT
This sequence comes from Lysinibacillus sp. BS3, assembly GCF_039614735.1. Taxonomy (NCBI): domain Bacteria; kingdom Bacillati; phylum Bacillota; class Bacilli; order Caryophanales; family Bacillaceae; genus Lysinibacillus; species Lysinibacillus sp. BS3. The sequence continues at coordinate 1,084,090 of NZ_CP154860.1, forward strand.
GCTCTGTTTTATCAACTTCCTCTGCAAGAGCTTGAACGGCTAATGCACTCAATTCATCATTTAAGAATGTATGGAAGTCTTTTTCAAATGGTGGCATCCCTGATGTTAAATCGGCACCTTCTACCTTTTCCTTCAATGCTAAAAGACTAGATACCCCATATAGTCTTGGGAAGCGAATGCCAAAGCGTTGTAACTCTGAGCGTACATAGCCTTTTACATCTTCCTGTTCTTCATCCGTTGTTGCCAAATCAATTGCATTGACAATAAAGAACATTTTATCTAGCTCAAATGCATCCTTCACACGACCAAGTTGAATTAAAAACTCTCGGTCAGCTTTGGCAAAGGCATGGTTATAGTACGTAATAAATAGGATGGCATCAGCATTACGAATATATTCAAATGCTACGCCTGTATGGCGGGCATTAATAGAGTCCGCTCCTGGCGTGTCAACAAGTGTCACGCCCATACGAGTTAATGGACTATCATAATAGAAGTCGATATTATCAACAAAGCAAGATTTATTTTCTTGTGCTACAAATTTTTCAAACTCTTCACGGTCTACGCGGAGGATAGAACCAAACTCTGACTTAAAGGTTGGATAGCCTTCTTTATAGGCACGAATAAATGATTTATGAACATTTAAGCGTTCGTCCGTTAACTGCACTGCAAGCCCTTCATCAGCACGATTATAGGCTTCCTCCAATGTCGATACAGACAAACCAATCGCCGCATAGGAGCCTTGAATATCCTCTAGCATTTGTTCCGCAGTTTTAAGCTGTACATCCGCTGTTTCATGTGGGTGTTCAGGTGTAACTGGACGAATTTTATTGATGGCCGCAGTTGTTGGGTTTGGTGATACAGGTAACACCTTGGCTCCCATTAAAGCGTTTGAGAAGGAAGATTTCCCAGCACTAAATGCGCCAAACAATGCAATGGTAAAATCCTTTTTCTGTAGTCGTTCTACTTTATTTTCAAGGTATTGGGCTACTTCAGCAAAGCCTTGCACCTCTTTGACTGCATTGGCAGTATGGAGTGCACGATTAATCACACCATCGATTGGTAGAGTCGTTGCACTAGTAGCTTGCTGAGCTTCCTCTTGTTGGATGATTTGCTCTTTTGGCTGCAACATGGACTCGTCAAATAGACGAATTTCTGCTAAATCTTGCTTAAATGATTGTTCCCAATTTGTAAGCTGTTGATTGGCAACTTTACGAATTTCATTGCTCGCTTGATGCATAGTGCTTGCACTATATTGCTGATAGCCTTCAATTTCAAGGACTGCATTAATGGCATCTACTTTGTCCTGCATACTCGCCATTTTTAATTTTGATGGTGCGGCAGTTTCTGTTGCTACAGCTTCAAGAGTTGTCGCTTGCGCATTTTTCCAGCTATCTGTCTCCTGAATGAAGTAGCGCTTTGTTGCTTCTGCGATACGGTTAGCGAAGTTTAACACAGCATCACCTGTTAAAATAGCGCCTGTTTGAACTTGCTGCTCAATCAATGAAAAAGGTAAGTCAAATACATAGGCATCAATGGCTGCGGCACGTTCCTCATTTAATGCCCCAACGTCCTTCAATGCCTTTTTCATAAGACCTTTTAAATGCCCCGTGATTTGTGCATGGATCACATTTTGATAGGCATGATACGCATCTTCTTTACGTCGGTTTCGCTCTTCCTCTGTTTTTTTCTTTGCAGTAAAGAGCCCCCCAACTTTAAAACCTTCCTGCATGCTTTCTAAATAAAGGCGTAAGCGATCGCGTAAATCAGCTGGCATAATTGCAGCATTCGCGAGTAGCTCCTTACGTTGCTCCTCAAACGTTTCGTTCCAAGCTTCTACTGAGAATAATTCAACCTGACGATTTAATTTATTGTATTGCTCTAAAATATCTTGATGGTGTGCCCAGTCATCCGCACTTAAAATTTCTTCATCAATTGCCAAACGATCCTGTCTTTCTTCCATTAAATAATTGTCATGCTCGCTTTGCAATAAACGCAATGTATTCGTAGCTGTTTGTACAAGCTGCTCCTGCCAATCATTCATACTGTCCATCACAATTTTCTTTACTGCCTCAAAATCATTATGTGGATGCTCAGGCTCTCTTAATGAAGTAAAGAAAACACATTTCGGTACAACACCCCATGCTGCAAAGGATTGATGAACAGTTGCTTTAAATTCTTCGAAGCTCAATTCATTATCTTTATGCTTATCAATCATGTTGACAATTAAATAAACATTTGGATTATATTTCATTAATTGCTTTGTGAATTGGAAATTTAATTCCGACTGCACATGGTTGTAGTCCATTGTATAAAATACGATATCGGCAATATGTAATGCTGATTCCGTTGACATGCGGTGTGCATCATCTGTGGAATCTACCCCTGGCGTATCCATTACAGTGACACCTAGTGGTAGTGTAGAGGCACTGTGTCCAATCTCAATTTGTGACACCAAATCCCCATTTTTACTTAGCTCTTTTACTGTTTTAAAATCATAGCCAGCCTCAAATTTTACAGGCTTTTCATTGTGCATATAAACAATCGCATAGTCTTCCTCTGATTTATGAACTTTTACGATGTTCGCACTTGTTGGAATAGGACTAGATGCCAGTAGATTTTCACCAGACAGCGCATTAATCATACTGGACTTCCCTGCAGAGAAATGGCCTGCAAAGCCAATCACATACTCTTTTTGCTGAATTTTTCGAGCAAAAAGTGATGTTTTATCCATGCGCTCTGTATCACCATTATGCTGATAAATTATGTATTGCAAAGAGGCTTGCTTTAATAGCCCCTCCAATTGTTGTTCAAAATCTTTCATGAAACCAGTAACCCCTTTTTCATTAATTATTCATAATTAGTATTCTACCTTATTCAACTAGCAAAGTATAACACTAATTTAAAGCATATATGCCAACGTTTCCATCCTTAGAAAAACATGTTTATACAAAAAATCTATGCTAAATGATAGATGGTCAACTAGTTCTTTTTATTTTTTCCTCATATTTTATAGTAAGCATATTCGGGGCAAAGTTATTTTTTATGAAGGGAGTGTGATGCCATATGATAAATCCTAAGTCTCATCAAATCATTGAAAAATATTGTTCATGTAACTGTGAGGAGCGATTTATCTGGCCCCGTATAAAAGCAACAAACGGAATACCCATTAATCCTCCTGAAGTAGTCCCTGAAGGTATGATTATACCAACAATCCACCGATATTTTTATATCGTTACAGCTGATCTTGATCTATCGAATGGGGCAACTCTTCCAGCCGATCTCTTTTGGAATGATGAAGCAAATGCTGTTACTGAGTTTACAATTTTTTCACCCAATGGTTACGTTAACCTTTATATTAATGCAGTGATGCAGGAAGGCGGTATTTATACGGTAACCCCAGCCTCCCTGACAATCGTACCCTATAATGCCACATTGTATAGAGGAACACCCATCATTATTGAATCGCTAGGCTTTACAACAAAATAAAGGAAAAGAAAGGAGGTGAATCGGGTGGCACTTTCCATTATTAATATTCACGTCAATGTAACAGGTACTTCTACAAGATTTTTTAACGTCTTAGCTGCACCCCTTGCCATTGCAGATGGCACAACAGTCGCTGCAACAACGTTTTTAAATGATAGCGGTACAGCAGCAACAGTATTCCCAGAAGTCGCAAATGGTTACTATAACTTATATATCAATGGTGTTCTTCAGGAGGGTGGTGCCTATACAGTTTCTACAACTGAAATAACGTTCAATACTGTCACAGGTACACTTTCTGCTGGTACGCCAATTGTGCTAGAAGCTGTGGAGCTAGTGACAACAATCTAAGTAAAATGGATGCCTTATTTAGGGCATCCATTCTTACATTTTATTGTAATTGCTTTCTAAGACCTGCAATTTTTTTCGCATAGTCTAGCGCATGTGGGCCATCTCCATGTATACATAAGGTTTGGACTGCCACTTTAATTTTTTTGGACTGGACCGACATCACTTCATTCGCAGTCAAAATTCCTTTTACATGCACTAGCATTTCCTCTTCCGATTGTATGAAGGCATTTGGCACCTGTCTGTTCACTAATGTGCCATCTTCGTTATAGCGTCGATCCGAAAAAACCTCCTCATATACTTGAAGCCCCTGGTCTCTAGCAATCTCTACGATGAGGCTACCAGATAAGCCATATAAAATAAGCTGTGGATTAAGATCATACACTGCATTGACTACAGCTAACGCTTTTTCACGGTCATTCGCACATTGATTATAGAGTGCGCCATGTGGTTTAACATGATGAAGCATACCATTTTCAATCTGTACAAATGCCTGTAAGGCACCAATTTGATAAACCATCATATCGTAAATTTCAGCTGGGCTACATTCCATGTTACGGCGACCAAATCCCTCTCGATCGGGATAGCCTGGATGTGCACCAATGTGAACATTTTTACGAATGGCGCTTCGTACAATTTGATGCATGATTGAATGATGACCCGCATGATAGCCACATGCAATGTTGATGGAAGTTACATAGTCTAATAGTTCTTCGTCCTTACCCGCGATAAAAGCATCATAGCTTTCACCCAGATCACAATTGATATCAATTGACATCATGTTTCCTCCAGTACAAAGTGAATTGTGTTAAACATACGCATTTGCGCTACTTTATGTAAATCTTCTTCATGAACTGTTGCAACAATAGGATAGCCTCCTACTGTTTGAGCATCAGCCATTAGGATAATGGGATCACCACTTTGCGGCACTTGGATCGTACCGAACTGTGTAGCTTCTGACAGTATATCTTTCATTTCCTGAAGTTGTAAGGCAGGTCCTTTTATGTAGTAGCCCATACGATTGCCGCCGATAAATTGAAAAGGATTTTGTAAAAATTGTTGCTGACTCTTTTCTGTAAATAAATGAAAGTGCGGTCCTTTAAACAATCGAACCGTAATGGAACTGTCAAAATTCGGACGATAGGGTGCATATAGCCCTCTATTATATTTTAAAGACGATGATACCTGCCCATACAAAATACTTCCTTTTGTAATCCGTGTTCCCAAATTGCCAAGCGGAAGGCAGGATTGGCTACCAAGCTCATCGTTTGTACGAAAACCTCCTAATGGAGTTAAGTAAACAATAGAGCCTTGATGGACACCCTTGATAGCTAATCTATCTCCCCTCGTTAAATGGAATGTTTTCCACATTTCGATTGGTACATGATTAACCAAGCATGTACTATGCCCCCCTGTTAATACATAAACACAATCAGCAAGCGCCTCGAATTCAAAACCACCCACAAACATTTCAAAAGACGTTTGATCATGGTGGTGATGTAAGATTCTCTGAGCTGCTTGAAACGATCGGTTATCCATTGGTCCAGATAACGGAATACCAAATGCCCGATAGCCGTACCTTCCTTTGTCTTGTAAGCTACCATAAACCCCTTGTTTTGTTACGAGCAGAAGTGGCTTCAAACGCTACACTCCTTTGCTTTTCATTTCCCAAAATTGCTGTTTGGTTATTTCATAAAACTGAACTTCATCACCAAGTTCAAATAAAAATGGCTCTTTGCCATGAACATCAAATAAATCCAAAGGTGTTTTCCCTATAATATTCCAGCCACCGGGTGAATCGACAGGATAGATTCCTGTTTGTCCACCCCCAACTCCAACAGAGCTTGCTGATACAGATGCCCTTGGTTTCTGTAAGCGTGGCACAAATAATTTAGAATCAAGCTCGCCTAAGTATGGAAAGCCTGGTAAAAAGCCGATTAAATACACATAATAGCTTTTGGACATATGCAATGTTTTAATGTCCTCAAAAGGTAAACCTGTAAAATTCATGACGCGCTTTGAATCTAAGGCAAATTCCTCATCATAGCAGACAGGTATTTTTAAAAATCGATTCGTTCCTTTATCAATTGTTGTGGAGGCTTGCATCTCAAGCCACTGCATTTCTAAACGTTCAACATCTATATTTTGTTTAATATAAGCTGTTACTGTATGGTAGCTTGCAACACTTTCAACTAGGTTATGTCGTAGCTGCTGTTTCAGAAAACGATTAAACGTTTGGACCGCGTGAAAGTTTGAGTGGGAGATTTCCTCCTTGAATGCAAAACGAATAGTATGTTGACTAATCCACATCGAATGAGGAAAATCAATGATTGGTTGCACGTGCCGTCTCCTCAATACAAAGCTGTACTGCAGCTATCAAATCTCCGATATTCCAGCCGGGAATTTTGCCATGTTGGATTGCCAGCTCAAATGATGCTGGAATATGAATAAAGCCAGCACGAACCCCTTTATGTTGCTGGGCATAAGCAAGCCCCTCATACATAATGTTATTACACAAGTATGCACCTGCTGTATTGGAGATTTCCGCTGGATATCCTTCTCCCTGCAAACGATTTACCATACTGCGAATCGGTAAGTTTGTTAGATAAGCATCCTCCCCCTCCTCATAGATACTCTCATCAACGGGTGTATAGCCATTATTATCAGGCTCTCCGTCTTTCACATTAATGGCAATGCGCTCTGGTGTTACTTTAAAACGTCCTCCTGCTAACCCTAATGAAATGATGATTTGTGGTTTCACTTCTTCTATATGTTGTTTTAATTGCTCCGCTGATTGCTGAAAATCAACAGATAAAATTCGTCCGACGATATCATAGCTATCTATCTTCTTTCCATTTAATGCTTCCACAATTTGCATTGTTGGATTTATTTTAAAATCAAGAAATGGTTCAAACCCTGTTACTAATATTTTTGTCATATTTGTCACCTGATTTCTATCGGACGTTTTTTAAAGTAGCGTCCAAATTGTTTAATTTTATTTACTTTAGTAGAAAGTGCTGCTTCAATAATAGCTTGATTAAATAATTTATGTGCTTCAATACAAGAAGTTAATTCTTCATCATAAACAATTTCATCAGACACTTCAGAAATGATATCTAGAGCCACCCACTGCGGGTAGCGTAATATACTTACAGATGAGTATGTTGGCGTAACTTCCATACTTCGATAAAAATTTATATTTCCCATTTCTTCAATTGGGTACTTTTGTGGATCCCACTTTGTGCCATATTTATAGTAGCGTTCACGCCAATAAGCATTTTCTTGGGCAAATATTGTACCCTCAAAAATCATATTCACTTTTTCAGCTACTCGTTCTAGATTCGTAGCCTGGACTTCCCTCGTATCATAATCCGCATATCGACCAATTCCGTAGATCTTAGCACTTGGAAGCGTGTAAGAAACAGGGAAAATAGGTGGACACGCATATCCTGCGAATGGTTGAACCCATTCACGAGCAGGGATTCCATGATCATCAATCACTATATCAGGTGCCCATTTTTTTAAGATAAGTGGTAAAACATTTGCCTCACCAAATACACTTTCTTGGAATTTGACATAGGCAAACTCTAAACCTACCGCATTAAATCTTGCAGCATGATGTTTCCATTTTGGATGTTCTTTTGTCAAGCTCTCCATTATTTCATAACCATCTGGATTTGATAGCGGAATAATGATTATATTAATCTTTTTTAAGATTTCAGGATGGTGACAAATAATATCTTCCATGAGCTCTAATATAGCAGGTGTACTAGATACTTCGTTTGGATGATGGCCCGCTTCAAAGACAATCGTATGCTTTTCATCCGATTTTTTAAGTCCTGAATAAAAGTCACTAGTAATAGGCTCAGTCACTTCAAAAAATGGAATGACATTCCCTTTGTAAGATATATCCCCATAATTTAGTTTGACCTCAGAATAATTTTGATACCGCGTTGATAGTTGATAAACATTTTTAATTTTGTATTTTAAATTATCATTCATTTCCATTACTTTCAGATAATTACCTAAATACATTTCTACTGTTTCAAATTGCCCCTCTTGGTTAAATAAAATTCTTTTTGCAACTGGAACTAAATTGGTTTTTTCATGCCATTTGTATGCCCGTATTACACTTTTAATAGGCTTATAAATATTTTCCTCTATATGAATAAAGGGAATAATACCACCAGGAGCTTGATAAGGTTGATTAACTAATCGGCGACCGAGTTCATTAAAATAATCAAGCGTGTTAAAATAAAGGTCTTCGTATAACGCTTCAAAGGACGAGTTTGCTTCTTGCTTCACGTTTAATTCTTCTTCAATTCCAGATGAAGTAAAGTCAATTTCGATGCGATCAAATAAAGGGAACAATTGTCCTTGATCACGATTTGTTACATCAATATTTAATTTTCCCACTATCTGAGGAAGAAACTCATTGATATACGTTTTATAGAAACGCTCACGATCTGACAATATTGCATTTTCTTGAACCAGTTTCCCATCTTCAAATAACCTATACCCTGCTGTAGTTGGATAGACTTTTCTCTGACCATCAACATAATCCAATTCACTAATCAGCGGATTTAATTCAGCAATTAATAGATCATCAACATAGACACTATAGATGTGCTGCTGTGTGCTTGAAAGCTCAAATTGTACATTTTCTTTCGGTATGCCATATTGCATTTCAATCAATTCGTCCACTGGGTAAAGTTCCATAATCCAGCGATTATGCTGTTCTAAACCATTTTGATTAACCCCATCTTTACATATTATTTTTACTTGTTCAAAATGACCCGAAACAGATGGAAGTACTTCCTCTAATATCCAGTATAACCCTGTTTTAAACGCAGAGCGAACTGTAATTGTCTTTAAATTTGAAAATTTCTTATACAAATCTAAACAATATTCATCTCGATTTTTTTTAGAAGCTGTAAGATAGATTTCAGCATCAAGCATTTTATTTGGTTCATCTTGCAAAGCATTTAAAATATACGATGCTTCCGATTCATCTTCCCATGTTGTTTCATACAACAAATCTGCTACATTTACTTGTTTTTCGTTTAGCTCCCAAACACCAAATAAGCCACCTTCAGACACATGCTTTTCTTTTGCTATTGAATGTAGGACAGTCGGTAAGCAATCTTTAGTACCACAAATTTGAATAACGTTTCTAGAACTTAACTCCATGAAATTTTCAGTTCCTTGCTTGATATCAATCGAGAACTGTCGATGATCTTCTGTGACAACTGGTAAAGAAACAGAGGTAGCATACAGTCCTAAACGTAATGCAAGATAGCAAACTTCTTTTATAATGGCGTTTGACGTGATTTCTTGTTGTAAATTAATTTTCACACTTAAATGCTGATGTGGATGTGCCTCGTCCTTCTCACCAGTTCCATAGGCTGACCACAGATGACTTAAACTTTCATAATAAGAGGATGGAATATCTGTATGCGTTTCGGCCATTCCTTCACTTGCTATCGTACTTAACAACGTTGACAGCGAAGACTCAGTCTCATAATAGAGTGTAAAGATAGACCCATTCTGTGAAATAAATGTACTACTATGTTGTAAAAATTCCATTGAGTACTGCTGATTAGACGCTTGAAATAAATCAAAATCTATTTCATTTGACTCTAAGCCTAACCTCGCACAAAAATCAATCAATCCGATTGGAACAAGATTTGTAGGTAAGTTTATAAATAAAGAAGGCTTTTTTAGGGTTTCATTCTTATTAAATAAAATTGAAAATATTTTAGAGTTCACACTATCACCTAAACTTTCATATTTGGATCTAAGCGATCTCGTAGCCAATCTCCTAGTAAATTAAAGCCTAGTACAGTTAACATAATTGCAATACCTGGAAATACAGAAATCCACCAAGCTGACGTCATATAATTCCGACTGTCTGCTAACATTCCGCCCCACGAAGGTACTGTCGGTTCAACACCTAACCCTAAAAATGTTAGTGAAGCCTCTAATAAGATAAACTCTGCGATACACATCGTTGCTAACACTAAAATCGAAGAAGCAACATTTGGTAAGATGTGCTTAAGGATAATTTTAAAATGTGTGCCTCCGATTGCCTTTGCAGCCTGTATATATTCTTGTTCCTTTAGAGCTAAAATCTCCCCTCGAATTAGCCTAGCAAAACTAACCCAATATGTAAGTCCAAGAATAATAATGATTTTTTCAATCCCTGTTCCAAATACACTCATAATTACAATTGCTAGTAAAATAAATGGCAGACCTAATTGAACTTCAGCTAACCTCATGATTAAATCGTCCATCCATTTCCCAAAATACCCTGACACAATTCCAAGAAATGTTCCAAGGACTAACGAAATGAGCACACCACAAATCCCTACCAAAAGGGAAATACGAGCACCATATATAATCCTACTTAGCAAATCCCGTCCAACTTGGTCTCCCCCAAGTAAATATTGAGATTTACCAGTATCGTCTAACCATTTAGGCAAATCTAGACGATGTCCTAAGCTAGCTGCTCCTGGATCATGTGGAGCAATATAAGGGGCAAATATCGCACATAGAATAGTCGTGACAACTAATAATAGACCGATTATCCCAGTTGGATTATTTTTAATAAACTTTAAAATACTTATTATTCTACTAACCTTTTTTATTTCGACTGTTTCTGCTTCCATTATCTGTGTCATTAATTGTCACCTCTTCCAGTGCGTATTTTTGGGTTAATTAATGAATAACATAAATCCACAATTAGATTGACGACAATCATGATAAGAGCTAGGAGAATTACTCCACCCTGTACGACTGGATAATCTCGTTGATTAATAGAATCAACAATTAATCTTCCGATTCCCGGCCAAGAAAATACTTGCTCTACAATAACAGCCCCCCCTAAAAGTCCACCGAACTGTAACCCAACAAACGTCACAGTTGGCAATAAGGCATTTCGAAAGGCATGTCGAATAATGACAAGCCATTCTCTAATTCCTTTTGCTCGAGCAGTTGTCACATATTGCATTTTAAGCACCTCAAGCATAGAGGTACGAATTAATCGAACTAAAATACCAGATAAAATCAGACCCAATGCAATGGATGGCAGGATCAATGAGCTAAACCCATCAAAGCCCGATACAGGTAACCATTTTAACTGAACAGCAAAGATCAAGATTAGCATAAACGCTAACCAAAAATTAGGGAAAGAGATACCTAATAAAGAAAAAATACGACCAAAAATATCAATGGACTTGCCTTTATAAACTGCAGATAGGATACCGATAGGAATAGCGATTAACAATGCTACAGTCATCCCCCCTAAAGCAAGTGCTAGTGTTGGCCATGCTCGTTCTAACAACATTTCCAAAACTGGACTATTCGAACGATACGATGTACCAAAATCAAGCGTTACTAAATCTTTCATGAATATGATATATTGCTCCCAAATAGGCTTATCTAAACCCAACTTTGCTGTCAGTTCCTCTACTGCTTGTTGTGAAGGTTCCCCAGCACCGAACATGATGCTTACCGGATCCCCCGTTAAACGAATGGCGAAAAATATAATTAATGAGACAGCAATTATCACCAACACTGTATGCGATAAACGTCGTAGTATATAGGAAAGCATAATTCCATCCTCCTAATTTGAAATGAAAGAGATAGTATGACAAGCATACTATCTCATAATTTTTTACTTACTCGACAGTGACACCTTCAAATCTAAAGCGGCCATCATGAGGTGGTTGGAAATCTTTTATTCGTTTATTCACTGCGTATATTTCAACCTCAGAATATAAATTAACTTCTGCAGCATCTTCATATAACACTTCTGTCAGCTCTTTAAAGATTTTTTGACGCTCCTCATTATTAATCGTTGCTCGCTCTGCCGCTAATAATTGTTCAACTTTTTCATTTTTATAGGATGGATTCCAGAATTCCCCTTCGTGATACATTAAATAAGCTGTATTATCAAAATCTAAAGTCCAACCACCCCAGCCATTTTTATACATTTGACCAGCTTTCCCTTGTGGTATTAACTCTGATTGGAATGTAGTATTTTCCACACTATTAATAGAAACTTTTAATCCCACTTCTTGTAAATAAAATGCTACTGCTTGGGCTATTTCTTTAAATGTTCCATCCGTACCTGGAATAAAGAATTCAAGTGTAGTACCTTCAGGAACCTTAGCTTCTGCAAGTAATTTTTTTGCTTTTTCTGGATCATATGGATATGGCTCTAAATCTTTGTTATAGCCAAAAGATAGATTACTTTGGAACGAACTAATGAGGTTGCCATAGCCACCTAAAATTTCTTTCACTATTGTTTCCTTATCAATGGCATAGTTAATCGCTTGACGAACACGTACATCATCAACAGGCTTTTGTGCTGTATCAAAACGAATTGAATACGCTGTAGGAGTGGACACATCCTTTAATTCAATGAAATCAGTTCCTTCTGCTGTTGCCGCTTGCGAAACCTCTAAACGTGTCATAATATCAATATTTCCTGTTTGTAATTCTGCCAGTGCCGTCGCTGTCTCTGGAATCACTTTAAATGTTACTTTATCTAGTTTAATAGCATCTTTATTCCAATAATCTTCATATCGCTCAATAACTACTTGTTTATCACGTTGATAATCAGTCATTTTAAATGGACCAGTACCAACAGGCTTCATGTCAAAATTCTCTGCACCCTGTTCTTGGATATATTTAGGTGGTACGATGACAGCACCATATCCTGAAAGTTTAGTCAATAATACTGGGTCAATGGCATTTAGGTGCATAGTGACTTCATAGTCACCTGTCACTTCAACATTGTCAATCGACGTATAGTTTGAATATTGCGGACCTTGTTGACCTTCTTCTCCTAGTAGACGATCAAATGTAAATTTAACTGCTTCCGCATTAAACGGTTCGCCATTATGGAAGGTAACACCTTGTCGTAGTTTAAAAACAATCGTTTTATCATCTATATATTCCCAAGATTCCGCTAACCCTGGTTGAATTTCTAAATCTAAAGAACGACTAACTAATCCTTCAAATACCGATGTTGCTACTGTACTCCAAGCAAGTAAAAATGTATCAATTGGGTCCCAGTTTTGTGGGTCTCCTGCCACACGAATAACTAATTCATTTCCACGTGTTGCTGCTGGATTTTCACCAGATGATTTACTACTATTTTTACTTTCGTCTTTTGATGATGTACCGCCACTACATGCTGTTAAAACAATCATTATACAAACAAGTAATAGCGCAATCCATTTTTGTTTCTTCATACATTGTTCATCCCCTTTTGTATTTGTGCTATCTATACGCCATAAGGATATGGCATCGAATAACCTAGTTCAGCAGATATTGAAGCTGCCGTTTCCCACAGACCTTCTAAAAATCCATTTATTTTTTCTTTTGGTATGAGTGTCTCTATGCCCGCTATACTAATCGAGTATTCTACCTTGCGTTCACTATTGAAAATCGGTACTGCTATTGATACAGTGCCTTCTTCCAATTCTGACACGCTGTAGGCATAGCCATTTTTTTTCCCAAATTCAATTAGTTCAAATATCTCTTCATCAGTAACAGGTGTTCCACTAGCATATTTTTTACGAGTTTTTTGAAGTACCTCACTAATTTTTTCCTCTGATTGAAAGGATAAAAGTATTCTTGAACAAGCGCCTGCATAAAGAGGTGCTCTTCTCCCCACCCGTGTATATAATAAAACTGGTTTTAAACTTTCGATTTTTTCGATATAAAGACCATCTGTTTCATCCAGTATGCTTAGTTGAACAGCCAAGTCAAACTTCTGTTGCAACATCTTCATATACGGCATAGCCAAAGAACGAATTTCAATTGAATTTGCAGCAATTGCACCTAATTCAATGAGTTTATTCCCAAGTAGATAATGATCACTCAATACTAACTGTCCACCGCTTTGAACGTAAGGACGTTTTAATACGCCTAAATCTGTAAATGTTTTTAAAAACCTATGTAAAGTCGGTTTAGGAATATCCGTTTCGATCGCTAGCTCGTCTAACCGCCAAGAAGGTTTTTCTTCAGTAAATAACGTTAAAATATTAATACCTTTTTCCAATGTTTTGCTCATGTTAATCGCTCCATTTGCTCTTCATAAAGTAAACAGGAAACTTCATGCTTATCGCCAATTTTTTTAAATTTCGGAGGTGTCACTTTACATATTTCCATGCAGTTTGGGCATCGTGTATGGAATGTACAACCCGATGGTGGATTAGCAGGATTGGGAACATCTCCACTTAGCACAATTCGCTCCTTTACTTTTGAAGGATGAGATTTTGGTAATGCCGATAGTAAAGCTTTTGTGTATGGATGTTTAGGATTATTAAATAATTCGTGTTTATCTGCCATTTCCACTAACTTTCCTAAATACATTACCCCTATGCGGTCACAAAAATGATGCACTACACTTAAATCATGTGATATGAAAATGTAGGTAAGGTTCATTTCCTTTTTTAAATCTTTCATAATATTTAATACTTGAGATTGAATGGAAACATCCAGAGCAGATACTGGTTCATCTGCAACAATCAATTTTGGATTGGACACTAATGCTCGAGCAATTCCAATCCGTTGTCTTTGACCACCTGAAAATTCATGTGGAAAACGTTCTAACTGCTTTTGTGTAAGTCCAACCTGTTTAGCTACTTCATAAACGCGTTGTTTTCTCTCTTCCTTTGTACCTATTCCAAAATTCACCAAAGGTTCTTCGATTATTTTAAACACCTTCATACGAGGATTAAGGGAAGAAAAAGGGTCTTGAAAGATGATTTGCATATCACGGCGCTTTTGACGTACCTCTTTTGGGCTAAGAGTGGCAATATTTTCTCCATTCAGTAAAATTTCACCCTCAGTAGGTGTTAGAAGCTGAATTAATGTTTTACCCATAGTGGACTTTCCGCACCCAGACTCTCCGACAATTCCTAAAACCTCACCCTCATTTACAAAAAATGAAACATCATCTACTGCTTTTAAATGACCTGAACGTGATCCTTTAACTGGAAAATATTTCTTTAAGTGTTTAACTTCTAACAATGGACTGCCCATTGACAATTCCCCCTCCTACTTCGTTCTCTTCGTACAGCCAACATCTAACTTTGGTACCAATAGAGGTTGTATATAGATCAGGCTTCTTTTTACATTGATCTGTTGCAAATTCGCAGCGATCGAAAAATCTACAACCTGAAGGCATATCGGATGGTGATGGCACCACCCCTTCTATTGATGGAAGGTACTCTTGTTCTGATTCAATGTCAGGCAATGAATTTAATAACCCTTTTGTATATGGATGAAGCGGATAATTAAACAAATCTAGCACTGTTGCCTCTTCCACTATTTCACCAGCATACATCACAATTACTTTCTCACATATTTCTGCTACTACACCAAGATCATGGGTAATTAAAATGATGGACATATCTAGTTTTTCTTGTATGTCTCTCATTAAATCTAAAATCTGAGCCTGGATTGTCACATCTAATGCTGTAGTAGGTTCATCTGCAATTAATATTTCTGGTCCACAAGCCAATGCCATGGCGATCATAACCCTTTGTCGCATTCCTCCTGATAATTGATGAGGATATTCATTCACTACTTTATCTGGACGAGGAATACCTACGAGACGAAGCATATCAACGGCACGTTCATGAGCTTCTTTCCTTGAAATTTTTTCATGGCTATGAATCATTTCCATAATTTGGGAACCGACCTTATATACTGGATTGAGCGAACTCATTGGTTCTTGAAATATCATAGAAATTTTTTTCCCACGAATCTTTCGCCATTCCTTATTCGACTTTTTATTAATTTGTTTTTGATCTATGTAAACTTCTCCACCTTGCCAGTTAACCCCGGCAGGTAACAATCCCATAAGTGAAAGTGATGTCATGCTTTTTCCACAACCTGATTCCCCTACAATCCCCAAAGTTTTTCCTTTTTCAAGTTGAAATGATACTCCATTCACAATGGCAATATCTTTTTTATTTTGTTGAATACCTATTTTCAAATCGCTTACTTCTAAAATATTCAAACTCATTTCCCCCTCCGTTCCAAAATATGAAACGCGATTCCATTTTTTAAAATCTTAACAGAAAAAACTTGGTTATTTCAATAGTTTTCAGAAAAAAATAAAAATTCCTCTTAATTAAATTATTCCGAAAAAACATTTAATTTTTTTATCATTCCTAGAAATACAAAAAAACATGGTCCGAATATTCGGACCATGCCTAAAGATATTTAACAAGTATTAGCTCTTATTTCAAATGTGCAGTTGCCTGGTTCATGACGTATTTTCCAACTCCAATATAGATCACTACAGCTGCTCCAATCAATACGAAAGTCATTGCGAACCGCTCCTTCTTAGTTATTTTTCGTTAAGTTTTCAGACGTTTACATTGAATTTGAAAATCATTCTCATTAATATATTATAAATTTCACGTTAATTCGTCAAGACATACTTTCATCTTACCCTTTTTACATGGTAAGATGTAGAAAAGTCGGAAAAAGGATGCGGTAATGATGAGTAATTCGAAGTACTTTCAAACTATTTTAAACGGGACAATTCACGCTTTAAAAACCATTCTTCCTATGGATATAGAAGTAAAGTCGCCTAGTATTATTTCTGAACCCTTTCAACAGCAACAAATGGGCGTATTAATTGGCTTAATCGGAGATTTAAAGGGACGCGTTATCATTGACTCCTCTCCCGAAGTGTTCAGCGGGATCGGTAGTACTATGTTCGGTATGCCGCTTGAAGGAGAAATGCTAGAATCCTTTACAGGGGAATTTGGTAACATGATTGCAGGAAATTTATGTACAGCTGTTGGGCAAGAAAGCTTAGAAATTGATATCACTCCGCCAACGGTGATGGTGGGCAATACAAAATTATATGGCTTTGAAAAGGCCTTTGCTCTCCCAGTTTCGGTCCCAAGCGTCGGTGCCCTAACAGTTCTATTAACAATTGAAGAAGAAGCGGAATAGAAGCTTGGTAGGTTTAAAGTCTGTTCCAAATAAGACATTGTATGCAAGACATTCAGCATGTATGTGTGTAAGATTTGCCTTTCGCCCACAAGGGAATGAGAAGGACGGTTCTCCCTTTCTTAAAATCTATTATTTTTATTAAAAAAAGTTAATTACAATCATTAAGCAAGCCATCTCAATGACTTTTGAGATGGCTTGTTTTTTTTCTCTCTTAAATCCTTCACACTTTCTTCACATAATTCCCCTAGAAGTGTGATTTTTTTCACATCAAAATGCAATGGATTTCTATATGATGACTGTAAGAAACACAACAATAAAAAGCGTAGGAGGAGCAAAAATGGCAAATAAAAAGAAGTCAGATGAAAATTTAAAAGGTTCACTCTATGCAGTTTTTGGAGTAGGTATTATCATCATTTTACTTTGGGTGTACTGCTTCGATTTGTTCATTGGACGGTTTTAATCTACGAAGAAGGGACAGAAACATATGCACATACATAAGTATGAGAAATACTGGCTTGTGTTTGGAGTTACCACTTTAGTGGCATTCCTGATCATTCTCGGTATCGGAGCATTTCATCAAGGCTCCCATCCAAACAATGGTAAAAAAACACTAGATTACGAGAAAGTGAAAGAGACAGCACCTTTTGATAATCCAGGTGTCCATAAGGTAGAAGGTAAGGATTGGGATTACGAAGTGGTAGTAATTGCTTCTGCATTCAATTATAATCCTCCACAAATTGAGGTTCCACTTGGTGCAAAAGTGAAATTTATCGCAACAAGCGAGGATGTTATGCATGGTTTTGAGGTTGCAGGTACGAATATCAATATGATGCTTGAGCCTGGCTATATTTCGGAATATGTGACAGAAGTCAATAAGGTTGGCGAGTTTTTAATCGTATGTAATGAGTATTGTGGTACTGGACATACGATGATGCACTCTATGCTAAAGGTGGTGGATTCAAATGAGTCACACTAATTCAATGACAAAAGTGGATCGTCGAGATGCAAAGCTAGCAATGGCACATATTTACGTGGCATTTATCGCATTGTTATTAGGTGGTCTTGCAGGTTTATTACAGGTTTTTGTACGCTCTGGTCAATTTACATTACCAGCAGGCATTGGTTATTATCAAGTACTAACAGTTCATGGTGTATTACTCGGTCTTATATTAACTACATTCTTTATTTACGGCTTCCAAATTGCAAGTGTAAGTCGAACATCTGGTACATTCACTGATACTCAGAGAAAACTTGGCTGGATTGGTTTTTGGTTAATGACGATTGGTACAGCTGCTGCAGCAACGATGGTTTTATTGAATAAGGCAACTGTTCTTTATACATTCTATGCGCCATTAAAGGCACATTGGATTTTCTATTTAGGTCTTACATTCGTCGTAGTTGGTTCTTGGGTTGGCGGCGCAGGTCAAATTTTACGTTATGTCCAGTGGCGCAAAGAAAATAAAGCGAGTGGACAACGCAGCCCATTACTATCATTTATGGTAGTTGTTAATAATTTAATGTGGTTCGTGGCAACGCTTGGTGTGGCAGCTTCTGTTTTAATTCAATTGTTACCATGGTCCTTAGGTTTAATTGAGCGTGTCGATGTGGCATTATCGCGTACCCTTTTCTGGTATTTTGGTCATGCACTTGTATACTTCTGGTTATTACCTGCCTATATGGTGTGGTACGTGATTATTCCAAAAGTAATTGGCGGGAAAATTTTCTCCGATTCTTTAGCAAGACTTTCGTTTATGCTGTTCTTACTCTTCTCTATTCCTGTTGGGATTCACCATCAGTTAACAGAGCCTGGTATTGATGGTACATGGAAGTTCATTCAAGTTGTTTTAACATTTGCTGTAATCGTGCCTTCTCTCATGACGGCCTTCTCGATGTTTGCAATGTTCGAGTTACGTGGACGTGAATTAGGTGGCAAAGGACTATTTGGTTGGTTTAAAAAATTACCTTGGAAGGATGCTCGTTTCTTCGTACCATTTATCGGTATGGTGTCATTTATTCCAGGTGGTGCAGGCGGAATTGTCAATGCCTCTTATCAAATGAACCAATTAATTCATAATACTATTTGGGTTACAGGGCATTTCCATTTAACGATTGCCACAGCTGTTGTTTTAACTTACTTCGGTGCGGCATTCTGGTTAATTCCACATTTAACAGGCCGTACACTTTCGAAGTCTTTAAATAATCTTAGTAATTTTGCTGGTATCTTATGGGCTACTGGTATGACGATTATGTCTTCAGCAATGCATATTGCTGGTCTGATTGGTGCGCCTCGTCGCTCAGATTACTCAGAATATGGTGGCGCTCAGCAGGCTTACGATTGGATTCCTTATCAAATCGCACAAGCTGTGGGTGGAACAATTCTCTTTATCGCCATCCTTGTGATCATTTATATCGTAGTGAAATTAGCTTGGTTCGCACCTAAAGGCGAAGAGGAATTCCCAGTAGGTGATGTACATGAGCTTAGCGGTCCGACACCAGCTATTTTAGAAAACTTTAAAATATGGCTTGTTATTTTAGTAGCCTTAATTTTATTCGCTTACACAGTACCAATTATCGATATTATTTCGAATTCACCAGCCGGCTCCAAAGGCTATCAATTGTGGTAAGCATCCAAACGCATCTTCCTATAAAAAAGCGATTTCTCTGTAACGAGAAATCGCTCTTTTCACTTTATAATTGATAGAGTTTCGTATATTTTTCTTGTAGATAGTCTGCTAGGTACTTCGCATTTAAGCCTTCCCCTGTCGCTTCCTTTAGCAATTCAAATGGCTTTTTCAATGCTCCATATTGATGAACTTTATCAGTTAGCCACTCTCGAATTGGCAGTAGCTCTCCCTTTTCTAGTAATTCATCAAAATTAGGAATATCCTTGTCCATCGCGTGCTTCCATTGCGCGGCATAAATCATACCTAACGCATAGGATGGGAAGTAATCGAACATGCCACCTGACACTCACTAACATGTCTCTCGATGTTGCTTACTCTGAAAATCGTCAAGTAAATCCCTCAATTACTCATAAATTTAAATAGTTGTCCCATAACATCATATTCTTGAGCAGGAATTGCATTAATTAACTTATTATATTTTCCATCTGCCTATGTTCCTTCTTTTCCATATAAAAGTTACCAAGTTACATATACTTCACAAACTTAATCGAATTCTAACATAAATACCCAAATACTTCTTGTTGAGTAGATTTGTAATAAAGTTTGATTAAATTAACGATATCAACCTTGATATGAGAACAAAACTAAAGAGAAAGTTTTGAAAAAATGATTGTTCAAAACTTGCTCTTATTTAATGGGATTGATTAAATTTCTTAAAGTTCGATAATATTTGAAACTCTTGTTGTACAAAGCGCTACGTTAACTCAATTAGTAATTCATTATTTAACCAACGTTTGAAGACTTATTAACACGGGGGCATACACTATTAGTGGAATAAGCAAAATTACTGCACCAATTTTTTTATTCCCCTTTTGTAATAATAAAAGAGTAGTCAAGAAAAATAATGGATAAATAATAAAAGTAATTATTAATACACCATCAACTACTTGATACAATTTTCCTGTAAATGCACTTATGAATGGGATTGAAATCCATTCTAGTACGCAAAATGCAATAACCAATATCCACAACCATTTAAGTGTCACCATAATCACCCCTAAATTTTTTAAAAAAGTATCATACATAAGCTACACAAAAAAATATTTACTCAACAATCTGGCCAGATTGTTTAACACAATAGTTCAATTTAAAAATGACTCTTTATTATGTTGAACATTATATAAAAAATA
Source organism: Lysinibacillus sp. BS3 (assembly GCF_039614735.1). NCBI lineage: Bacteria > Bacillati > Bacillota > Bacilli > Caryophanales > Bacillaceae > Lysinibacillus > Lysinibacillus sp. BS3. The sequence continues at coordinate 1,104,722 of NZ_CP154860.1, forward strand.
TTGATGTAACATGAAATGTAGCTTACTTTCAATCTTAACTTGTAATTTTAGTAGCCTTATTTATATTAGCTTACACAATTCCAATCTTCGAAATTATTTCAAATTCACCAGCGGCTCAAAGGCTTTAAGCTTTGGTAAGAATATTTTCAAAGCAACAAGCGATTTCTCATTTTAGAGAAATCGCTTGTTTTTCTATAGCTGATATAGCTTTGTATATTTTTCTTGTAAATAGTCTGCTAGGTACTTCGCATTTAAGCCTTCCCCTGTCGCTTCTTGTAATAGCTCGAATGGCTTTTTCAATGCCCCATATTGGTGGACCTTGTCTGTTAACCATTCACGAATAGGTAGTAGCTCTCCCTTTTCTAGTAATTCATCAAAATTAGGAATATCCTTGTCCATCGCGTGCTTCCATTGCGCTGCATAGATCATTCCTAATGCATAGGATGGGAAATAGCCAAACATGCCACCTGACCAGTGCATGTCTTGTAATACTCCCTGTGCATCTGTCTCAGGACGAATACCTAAATATTCCTCATATTTATCATTCCATACCTGTGGGAGATCCTTCGCCTGTAAATCGCCATTGAAGAGGTCACGTTCAATTTCATAGCGAATCATGATATGTAATGGATATGTTAGTTCATCTGCTTCAATGCGAATCAATGATGGTTCTACCATATTGATGGCACGTAAAAAATCGGCTAATGCAACATCGCCAAATTGAGCTGGTGAGAAGTGTTGAAGACGCTCATAGTTATGCTCCCAGAACTTTTCATTCCTGCCGACAAAGTTTTCATAAAATAATGATTGGGATTCATGAATCCCCATCGATGTACCAGTAGCTAATGGTAGACCAGCAAGTTTTTCATCAATGTTTTGCTCATACATCGCATGACCACACTCATGAATCGTGCCAAAAATAGCTGAACGGAAATCATTTTCATCATATTTAGTGGTAATACGAGCGTCACCATAATTTAAGCCGATCATAAATGGATGGACACTTTCATCCAAGCGACCAGCATCAAAGTCATAGCCGAGCTGAGTAAGCAATTCTAACGATAATTCACGCTGTGCCTCACGCGGGAAATGCTTAAATAGCATGCTAGTATCAGGCTTATTCGATGAATGAGCAATTTTTTGAACAAGCGTCACAATAGACTCTCGTAATTCACCAAATACTTGATCTACGACATCTGTTGTCATATCTGGCTCATATAAATCTAGTAATGTATTATATGGAGATCCATTTTTAATGCCCCAATATTGAATGAATTTTTTCTGCCATTGAATGATTTCTTCTAGGTATGGTAGGAATAGAGCAAAATTATTCGTTGCCTTCGCTTCTTCCCAAGCCGTTTCTGCCTTCGATTGAAGAATGACGAATTCTTTGTATTCATTCGCAGGAATTTTTTTATTTTGATCGTAATTCTTTCTTACTTCTTCTACTAGACGCAGTGTTACATAGTCAAGATCAGCTTTTTGTGACTCTAATGCTGCTAGAAGCTCTCCTAGTTCTTCACTCGTCTGCATATCAAATAAGGAGGCTGATAATGTACCAATTACCTCAGAACGTTGTGCTAACCCCTTTTTCGGTGCACCCGTCCGCATATCCCAATAAATCACATTGAGCGCTTCCTCATAATGCTGCATTTTCTTCACATAGTCTGTAAATTGTTGAACAGTCATGCATTCATCCTCCTTTTCACGTTATTATTTTATCATATTTTCGAAAATTTTGTATATTGCGGACTTTCTAGGGTAATTATTCAGAATATTCCTTTTTTATCTTCTCTATTATTTTAATATATTGTCTATCCCCCAATCCATAGTGTGGAAATAGAGAAAATAATTGCTTTAACAGGTCATTTTGAGATAGATGGAGGTGTTTTTTTATATACACAGTGATCTCATTCTCTTCATTTAAATAGCTGAAAAATAATTGAATGCCCTGATACATGACAGGTATAAGCGTTGTCTTGGGCAGACGATGGTGCATCAATACTTCCTGATAGACCTCCCCATACGGTCCAAGTTCTATCTCTGTTTCTTCCACTTCATAGGTCATTTCCTTGACCATATAATAATAGACTTTGCCTTGATAGCTTTGTTGCTCTAGGAAAGCGAGGACTGTCAATAAATTCATCTGACAAAACATATCATCTCCAAACCATAAAACAATACATTCATAGTCATTTGTTAACAATGGCTTTAACGGATTCAATGTCACCTGCTCATATTGTTGTAAAGACACCTCATGCCCTATAGCGCGTAGTTTATTAAATTCTTCACTGAAAATGGGACTAATCGTTGGATTCGCACACATCGCTTCATTGAAAGGAACGTAATCGCTGTTGCCCATTAATTGTTGTTTTGCGAACTCCTCATACATCATTTGACCATTTAATACATTCAATAGCTTCTGATCGTATTGCGCATTAATCTTCTCTTGTAATACTTCAATTTTTAATTTCTGAGAAATATCCATCGTCAACCATCCTCCATCATCCTGTAATCTCAACTTTACAAAGGTTTGTAAAGGTTTAGGGGACTTTCTGTAATCATTCGGACTTATACCAAAGTACCTTTTAAAAGCTCTAGAAAAGGATTCCTGCGATGAAAAGCCGTAGTGAAAGGCGATGTCGATTATTTTCTTTTGGGGATCTTTTAATGCAGTAGTAGAAAGATAGATTTTACGTAGTGATCGATATTTTTTAATCGTCATCCCTGTCGCCTGATGGAATTTAAAAGAACAGTAATAAGGAGAATAACCCATATCCTTTCCTAATTGCTCCAATGAAAATCCTTCTGATAGGTGACGCTCAATCCAATCAATCATCTCCTGTACAATGTTGTTCATCCACATCCCTCCTAATTTCATTATAGTAGAAGCGATAATGATTTTTATGATATAAGTTGTGAATGAAAAAAACTGCAGCAAACTTTAAAGTCTGCTACAGTTTCTGCTCCCATAAATACAGGAGAGCTTTCTATATAATTGGGGATTTATACTAGCCTTCAAGTCATGTTCGGTTTCCAATCAAACATTTTTTGAGCTATCATGAAGCTTTATTGGAAAGAAAGTTGGGGATCCTTTCGATCCGTTGAAAAATAGAGTCTGTTTACTCTATTCAATGTTTTGGCAAATAGCAATTACCTGTTTCACAGCTTCTGCAGAGTGCTGAAGGGCTGTTTGTTCTTCATTTGTTAGGTGCAATTCAATGACAGATTCGATGCCATTGCCACCTAAAATAGTTGGTACCCCTAAAAAGAGATCGTGGTACCCATATTCTCCTTCTAATAGGGCAATAGAAGGGATAATTTTTCGTTGATCTTTGATAATAATTTCAACCATTTGGGCACACGCTGCTGCTGGTGCATAGTAGGCACTACCATTACCTAGTAAGCCAACAATTTCACCGCCGCCTTTACGCGTACGCTCTACGATTTGCTGTAGTCGTTCCTGAGGAATTAGTTTCTCTAATGGAATGCCGCCTGCATAGGAATAACGGATTAATGGTACCATTTCATCGCCATGTCCTCCTAGGACGAAGCCTGATACATCCTCTGGTGCAATGTGAAGCTCCTGCGCCACAAACGTGTTGAAGCGAGCTGTATCTAATACACCAGATTGACCAATGATACGATTTTTGGCAAAGCCTGTTTCCTTATGACACACATACGTCATGGCATCAACAGGATTACTCAACACAACAACAATACTATTTGGAGCATAGTGTTTAATTTGTCTTGAAACCTGTTGAATGATTTTAGCATTTGTTGTGACTAAGTCATCCCGACTCATTCCTGGTTTACGTGGAATACCTGCTGTAATAACAACAATATCCGCGCCAGCGATATCTTCATATTGACTCGTGCCTTTAATGGACACATTGAATTTTTCGATGGGGCCTGTTTGTAGCAAATCCAAAGCTTTCCCTTTTGTCGGGTTCTCGGCCTCTGGAATATCAACAAGCACTACATCGCCTAATTCTTTCTGTGCTAAAAATAAACTCAGTGTGGAACCAGTGTGGCCTGCTCCAATAACAGCGATTTTATTTTTACGAAATGCCATTATGCCTCACCTCGATTATCTGTCGCCGATGTTGTTTCTGTTGTTTTTTTAGCACGGGTTGCTGCTGGTGCAGAGACAGCCTTTTTCTTTGGTGCCTCTGGTCCTTTAATCATTTTAAAGACATCTTCATCAGGTCTCGGAATGACGTGAGCGCCTAATAATTCACCAACACGCATAGCTGCTGCTTTTCCAGCCTCTACTGCAGCTTGTACAGAACCTACGTCACCCTTCACGACAATCGTCACGATGCCACCATCCACAAACTCTTGTTTGACGATTGTGACGTCTGACGCTTTAATCATCGCATCAGCAGCTTCATAAGAGCCTACTAATCCTTTTGTTTCGATCATTCCAATTGCGCTACTCATTGTCCTCACCTCTCATTACTTCCGTAGAATCAATAATACCAATGACAACTGCATCAATCGGTAACGGATTATCTTTCATAATATAGCGAGATGACCCACCACTTGTAATCAGGACATCATCACCAATACCCGCTCCTATACGATCAGCTGCAACCATTTCTGTGCGAATCGGCTGTTGATTGGAATCAATAGGTTGAATGATTAGTAGCTTTAAACCATTCAGTCCCTCTTCCTTGCGTGTTGCCCATACACTGCCTATCACTCTTCCCATTTGCATGAACTTCACCCTCTTTATGCGACACACATTGTCTAACTACTCTGAACGAATCGTTAATGTTTTATTTAACTCTCGCAGCTTATCATAAGCCAATGCTGTCACAATGGTTTTCTTTGGAACGACAATTTCTTGTGCATCGATATCGAGCACTTCTATTTGTGAAAGTAGCTTTTTGTCATAATGATAGACGGACGGTTGCTCTACTTTCTGTACGACTGGCGACTGCTCTTTCACAGTGATCATAGGTTCACTTACTTGATGATGCACGATTTCTGCAAGCGTTCCTTGCTGAATTAACCCTGCATTTGCTTCATCTGTATCAATATGCATTTCTAAGCGATAGCGCTCTGAAACACGGATAACCACATTCGATAAAATAATTGGGCGAATACCTTCTACCTTAATTTGGACAGATTGCCCATCTACGACTTGGAATCTCGCACTATCCGCTGGGGACATATGAATATGTGCCTGTGCAATAATGAGGCCTTCATTTAACACAACACTTCCCTTTGGACCAATTAATGTAACAGGACTGGAACCTTGAATATCACCAGAAATTCTTAATGGTGGCTTCAGACCTAATTTCATAGCATCTGTCCAGCTTACTTCCACTTGTGATAAGGAACGAGCGGGACCAAGAATACGCACGCGCTCAATTGACCCTTTTGGACCTGCAATTACTACAGTTTCCTCCGCAGCAAATTGCCCTGGCTGTGAAAGCTCGAATTTCGGTGTGAGCTGATAATTTTCACCAAAGAGCTGTTCAACTTCTGCTTGTGCAAGATGGACATGGCGGGCAGATACACCAATCGGAATTTTACCGTCATGTGGAGGGGAAGATTGATTTTTTAAGACTTGTTGCAGAACTTCTTCCACAATTTTTTGCACTAAATTTTCTTGCATCTTGCCTCCTCCTTACGATGATACTTTTATTAATTTACCCTGTGCCTGCTGTTCGATAAAACCAGCATTTGCTTCATCCGTATCAATGTGCATTTCCAGACTAAAATCATTGGAAACACGTACAACGACACCTCGGAAAGTGACAGGTCTATCACTTACAACTTCTACTGAAACTAATTCATTATTGCGTACTTCCAATGCTTTGGCATCTTCCTCAGTCATATGAATATGCGCTTGCGCAATGATGACTCCCTGCTGGATCTCTATTTCTTTGTCTTGAGAAAGTATTTTAATACCCGCAGAATTGTCAATATCACCTGATTGACGTAAAGGTGGTGTCACTCCTAGCTTCATGGCATCAGTGCGGCTTACCTCTACTTGGGTTGCTGGTCTAACAGGTCCAAGGACACGGACATTATGAATAACGCCTTTAGGTCCCTCAATAGAGACGCGCTCTTTTGCAGCAAATTGCCCTGGCTGTGATAAGTCGAAATCTTTCGTTAGGGTTGCATTTGGACCAAAAAGTGCTTGTAAATCCGCTTCACTTAGATGGATATGACGAGCCGAAATGGCCACTGGAAAAGTTTTTGTTGCTGTTGTCATGTTAGCCACCTCTTTATTTTGTTGATTATTTTATCAGGACAAGGTGAGAGCTGTTCTAAAGTTAGATCCAGCTCTCTTCTATAAATGGTAGTTATTTTTCCATCTATAGCGTTTGAAAGATCATGAAATTATGCTTCTGCTTTTGGTAAAATCATTTCTAATTCGTGATGTGGACGTGGAATTACATGGACAGATAATAGCTCTCCTACACGTTGTGCTGCTGCTGCCCCTGCATCTGTTGCTGCTTTTACTGCACCTACATCACCACGTACAAGAACTGTTACGATCCCGCCACCTACATGTACTTTGCCTACTAAATTAACGCTTGCTGCCTTTACCATTGCGTCTGCTGCTTCAATTGCTCCTACTAAACCTTTTGTTTCTACCATTCCTAATGCTGTACTCATTTGTCATTCCTCCAAATAATTTATTTATTTTGTAATGTGATTTGTTTTAATACTTGATCGACAATTTGTTGAACCATCGTTGTATCAAGAGTAGGTTCTTGTGAAACTACCGATTCAACCACGGACTGTACTTCGAATTCTGGTTTTGGCACTTCGACATCTTTAATGCCATACGCCATACGTTTGATATTTAATAAATGTCTTGCTGTAATGTTGTCTGACGTAATATTGCCGCCAAATGTCCCACAGCCTAATGTAAAGGATGGTGCTAAGCCCGTTGTGCCACCTACTGCACCAATTGAGGATAATGTATTAACCACAATTCGTGATACTGGTAATTCGACAGAAAATTGCTCTGCTAATGCTGCATTTTCAGTGTGAATTGAGCATGTATGTCCACGTCCTCCAATATTGAGCAGGTCAATCATCACCTGCTTGGCTTCTGTACTGTTTTCAACAACATAAAGCGCAAAGATTGGTGATAGTTTTTCAAGAGAAAATGGAATATTTTTACCAATCATTGTTTCGAAGCCCACAAGAACTTTTGTATCGTCTGGTACCGTAATACCAACAGAATCTGCTAGGCAAGTAGCTGATTTACCGACAATCTGGGGATTTACTTTCCCAGGAACTGGCGAGATCAATTTTTCCATTTTAGCTTTTTCTTCGGCATTTAATAGATAGGCACCATTTTTCTTTAATTCTGTTTGCACTTGCTCTGCAATCACCTTATCCACAATAATGGCTTGTTCTGTTGCACAGATTGTGCCATTATCGAACGATTTACTTTGCACCAATTGACGTACAGATTTTTGAATATTAGCCGATTTTTCAATATAAGCTGGTACATTTCCTGGCCCAACCCCATAGGCAGGTTTGCCAGAGCTATAGGCCGCCTTGACCAATGCACCACCACCCGTAGCTAAAATTAAATGGATGTTTGGGTGCTTCATTAGCTGCTGTGTTGCCTCCATGGAGGACATTGTTAAACATTGTAGTAATCCTTCTGGCGCACCTGCTTTTTCAGCAGCTACTCGACAAATATCTAAAGCCTCTTTTGTACATTTCACTGCATATGGGTGTGGACTAAGCACTAAACCATTTCTCGTTTTTAAAGAAATAAGTGTCTTAAAGATCGCTGTAGAGGTTGGATTTGTTGTTGGTACGATACCAGCAATAACACCGAAAGGACTTGCAATTTCGGCTACTTTTTTCATCCGATCATAGCCCACAATACCAACTGTTTTTAATTCTTTAATATCTTCATAGACATCTCGTGAAGCTACTTCATTTTTCATCTTTTTATGGTTAGGAATACCCATTCCTGTTTCTTGCACAGCCATTTTTGCTAAACGGTCTGCTTCCTTAAAGGCAGCATCCGCGACAGCCTTTACAATGTTGTCTACTTGTTGCTGAGAAAATTGCATATAGGCAGCCTGTGCTGTATTAGCATGTTTAACGGCATCTCTCATTTCCTGAATCGCTAATAAGTCTTTGTCTAATGTGGCCATAAAGCCGCCTCCCTTCTAAATCACTGGGTTTCTAGCTATATTTTCAATAGCTTCTCTGAATGCATGTGCCGCAGCCTCGCATGAAGATTGACTGCCAGTTAATAAGCCGCCCCCAAAATTGGTTTCAGATGGAGGACCAAAGAAAACCTTTAGCTCAACATCTGCAGCCTTTAATGCTGCATCTAATCCAACAACCGCTTCAAGCGGCGGAGCAATTAAATAAGCAAGTGGGGTGCCAACCTTTACATCTGCAAGCTCAGCAAGATACGTCCCACAGCTTGCCACGGTATGGGCAAACAAGGCATGATTGTCATTATTATTAATGGCTTCAAAATACGTATCAAATTCAATTTTTTGTTGAATGGCATCAAGACCACTACGAATTTCATCAGGTGAGCTTCCAGCAATAATGCCAATCACTTCACCTGACAATGGACCAGACGCATGTGCCGCTCCAGCATAAAAGCTTTTTGCATAAACAACATCGACATCTGCCTTTTTCGTCGCCTCATCTAAGGCAACATAGCCAACATCGTCGATTGTCAGTGTGACAAGCCCAATGCTATGATGATGTGGCTTTAAATCTAACTGCTCTGCTAGTTCACTGTTGACTCTTGGAATGGTTTGCATCGCCAAGATTTGCGCCATAATTTTTTGAGGATACATATTTCAGCCTCCTAACCTTCTTTTGCGACAAGCTCTACGCCACTTGCCTGATAACGCAGGATTTTTTCTACGACTGTGCCAAGATAAGCTCCCGCTTCTAATGGTGGGATACCACCCTTATGGATATTTGAAATTACCATACGTTCCGCTTCCACTGTCCCAATTCTTGGCTTGTAGCATAAATATGCACTCATCGATTCTGCTGATACGAGCCCTGGACGCTCACCAATTAGATAAACAATAACCTCTGCCTGTAGCAGCTCACCAATCTCATCCATTAAAGCAACACGCCCTTTATCGATATAGAACGTAGTACCAATGTCAATATTTAAATTGCTAAGACTTTGCTGAAGGGCTAAGTAAACATCTTGAACATTCTCCTCAATCGCACTTGCACTCAAGCCATTCGAGATAATAATCTGTACCTTTGGCTGTGGTTTACATTTTTGCTGAATCAATGCCTTTGATTCTTCTGATAAACGACGCCCTAAGTCAGGTCTTGTAATGTATTCCTCTTTATCTGTGACTTTCGTTGTGACCTGAAAGACATCAAGCTTTTGTAAAAGATCTTCTGTCACTTCGCCATATACAGCATCTACCGCAGCAGCATGATCAAGTCGGAATTTTAACCAGGTTTTCGTTTTCGGTCTTGTCCCTGCTCTTCCTACACCAATACGAGCAGGTGTATGTTTCTTAGCAGCCTGCACACTTTCACTTAACGAGCCCGCCTCAAACTGAAAGGGCTTGATCGGCACAGCGTCATTTACTGGTTGTTCGAAAGTAGCAGAAGTAACCGTCGTTACTTGCTGTGGAGCTCCATGCTGATACAGCTGAATTAATGGCTCCTGTGATGTTGCTATAGCTTCTGTTGTTCCTGAAGAACGATTTTCTACTGTATCATAAAATTTAATAAGTGGTTGTTCTGTTGGAGTAGCTGCTATTTCAGGTGTTTGGCTACCTGTACTTTTCTCCATCTTCTCCATGACAAGCTGTGTAATCATAGAAACTAATTGATCATTCACTTGACTCACCTACCTTTCAAAAATGGATAAATCGCCAGCTCTTGCTGACAGTCGACCATTTTCATAAATGCCCATTTTCTCTAACCATGCCAAATACTCTGGTGCTGGTTTTTTACCAAATGTTTGGAGTAATGTAGCCACATCATGGAAGCTCATCGATTGATAGTTGAGCATCACGTCATCGCCCATTGGCGCAGCAATAATAAAGTTAACACCAGCAGCTGTCAGCAATACACTCAAATCTTCCACATCATTTTGGTCTGCCTTAATATGGTTGGTATAGCAAATATCTACCCCCATAGGAATACCATGCATTTTGCCCATGAAATGATCTTCGAGACCTGCTCGAATTACTTGTTTATTGTTGTATAAATACTCTGGGCCAATAAAGCCAACTACAGTGTTCACAATATAAGGATTAAAATGTCTAGCAAATCCATAATTGCGCGATTCCAGTGTTACTTGGTCAATACCCATATGTGCCTCTGCCGATAGCTCTGAGCCTTGACCTGTTTCAAAGTAGAATAAATTTGGACCAGTACCTGTTCCTTGTTTTTTAATGAGCTCCTCTGCTTCTCGTATTAAATCAGCAGAAATACCGAACGAACGGTTAGCAATTTCTGTCCCTGCGATACTTTGGAAAATCATATCTGCTGGGGCGCCTTGTTTAATTGCCTTCATCTGTGTTGTAATATGAGCTAATACACAGTTTTGCGTAGGAATGGACCAATCATTGATGAATTCCTTTGTAGCTGTAAGCACTTTTTTGACACTTTCAACTGAATCATCTACAGGATTAATGCCGATAACAGCATCCCCAATACCATAGGACAGTCCTTCTTTTAGAGAGGCGATGATGCCATCAATATTATCTGTCGGATGATTTGGCTGTAGACGAGATGACAGCGTCCCTTTTTGACCAATCGTAATATTACACGTTGAAAGTATTTCAACTTTATTGGCTGCATGTACAAGATCTAAATTGGACATTAGTTTTGTAACAGCGGCAATAATCTCGGAATTCATCCCTTTACTTAAACGCTTTAATTCACGATCACCCGTGTCATTTGATAAAATGTATTCACGCAGCTGCTCGATGCTCCAGTTTTTGATTTCTCCATATATTTGCTCATTAATATCGCCCTCAATAATGCGTGAAACCTCATCATTTTCTTGTGGCACTAATGGGTTTTCGCGGATATCTTTAACTAAAAGCTCACTTAATACTGCCTTTGCTGCGATCCGTTGTTGAACCGTCTCAGCGGCAATACCTGCTAGCTGATCGCCTGATTTTTCTTCATTGGCCTTAGCCATAACATCTTTTAATGATTTAAAATTATATTTTTCTCCACCAAATATCACCGATAAGTTCACATTCATCCTCCTTACTTTGAATGGAAGGCAAGGGTCTTCACCACAACAGGAACGACGCCAGATGGCAGAACCTCTCCAATGTCGATGTAATCGCCCGTTTCCACTTTAATTTGATCGATGCAAATAATTGGTACTGTCGCATTTATGGCTTGTATGGTCTGTCCAATAATCTTTGCATAATCTGATTGAATGACTATGATAATTGGTATGTCCTTAGAGCATCTTGTCGCCAAATGTAACAAAATGGCCTGACACAATGCATGTACATCCTGAAAGCTTAAATATGGCAATTCACTAAAATAGAGGGCAAATGGCGAACGATTGTCCTGTATAGAAAATAAATCATTTGCTCTCTCTACTGCTGTCTTCACCGTCGAGTTAAAATCTGTTGAAGAATCTATATGACAATTGAAGACAGGTACATTTTTTAGTGGTAATACTTGGGCATCCACCTGAATGGTTGCCCCACTGATTTCAGTGGTTTGTGTACCAGCACCAGTCACTGTTGCACGTGCTGTTTCCTCTGGTCGTAACCATAAAAATGATTGTAGCTGTTCATGCTGAAGTAGCATTTTCGCTAATTTTTCACCAATATCATCATATTGACGCTGGGTACATTCATTTTCATAAATACAAGAGGCCACACCACCCGTAAAAACGATGGCATCCACAGGTTTATGCCAGTTTGGTAAATGCCCTAGTAATAATGGATGCTTTTCATCTCTGCATTGCCCATGAAGAATCATGGCAAGTGTTTGCACCATTTCTTCAATACAATGTGTCACTCGAATATCTTCGGCCGCATCACCGACCGCTAACGGATTAGTCCATCGTTCCATCAATCGCATGAGTGGCGGAGAAATTGATTGAATCTTGCCATCCTTAAACTCAATCAATCTACCACCAACATGTAAGGTACATGTACCAATGACCTCTCCAAATTGCATAACAGCAATATTCGCTGTCCCTCCACCAATATCGATATTGGCGATGACTTTGGATGAATTCTTTGATTGCTGTAAAGTACCTGCCCCTTTGGCAGCAATGATGCCCTCTAAATCAGGACCTGCGGTAGCAACTAAAAAATGACCTGCGCCATCTGCAATGGTATGGACAACCTCACTTGCATTTTCCTTCGTGGCTGATTCACCAGTAATGATGATGGCCCCAGTTGCAATATCAGATGGAGCAATTTGTGCCAATTGATACTGTTGAGAAATAAATTCCTCTATCTTTTTCATATCAATGATGTCTTTATTGATAAAAGGGGTTCTAATAATTGGACTTTGATGCAACACCGTTTTCTCAATAATTTCAATCCTTGGCACATGTGTTACGCCAGCCACATTCTTTAACAGAAAACTACTGACAACCATTTTTGTGGTACTTGTCCCAATATCAATGCCTGCACTAAATATTTTTTCAGTTTTCACCCTACACCTCCCTCTCGCTACTGTGAGCAATACATGAGATACGGACTATCGCTTTCCTTAACAAATTGTCGAATTTCTTCATTTGTCTGGAGTTGAATCAATGGTTCAATCAATTCAATGCCAAGCTTTTGCCAGGAAGAGGTTTTCACGATAGGGCCCTGCGTCATAACATTTTTTAATAAGGCGGTAGCCCTTTCTACATCTGCATCAGGGGCATCAATCTTGGTAATAACCCCTATTTGTATTTTGGGAATCCCTAAGCTGAATTGCGGAGGGAATACACTCCTTGCTGATGTGGCATCCTGCAAGTAAATCACATGGGTTACTTCCAAAGATGTTGCCATTATATTTCTGTAATACATTGGATTTTCAACATATTCACCTGGTGTATCAACAATCCAGTCATCATAAACGAGTGCTTGTGTTTTGTTGGCACTGCTTTCTTTGCCCAACAATGTATTCATCAATGTTGACTTTCCTGCTTGCACACCGCCTATTATCATTACTCGATTTTTCATATGACACATCCTATGATTTTGTTATTTTTGATGGTGTATAACCTAATACCTCGGATAAAAAACGATTGATTTCTAACATCGCCATTTCTACCTCTGACACACTACCAACAATAACGAGACTACCTGTAAAACGATCTAAAAATCCTAGTTTGACATTGGCAGCCTTTGTTGCTAAGTCTCCTGCAATAATTACCGTTTCACTTGGCGTACAAGTCATAATGCCAAGGGCACCTGCTTCTTGGATACCTAGCTTTTGAAACATTTCTGGATCAGGATTGGCAATAAGGTGACTCAATGTTAGCTGTTTACCCGGCACAAACTCCTGAATAAATCGTTTTTTCTCTTCACTCACACGTCATCACCTCACTTTTTAATCAATTAAGATTGTTGATCTGTTAAATACTCGCCTTCTTTGATAATGCCAGCCTTACGATCTTCAATTTCCAACCTTAATGCAGTTGGTACTGAAAGCTTATAGGCTAAAATAATCGCAATAACACCCGCTAAAAACTTCCCTGCAATAACAGGTAAAATAATGGTTGGCTGGAAGTTCGCCGTGAATGATAAGTGATCACCTAATAAAAAGGCGGAACATACACCAAATGCAATGTTAATTACTTTGTCTTTTGGTGGCATATGGCGAATTAGTGTAAACATCGCTAAAATGTTCGCAATCGTTGCTAAAATCCCAGCACTTCCTACAGAGGATAAGCCTAATTTTTTACCAGCTGCTTCAAGTGGCTTGGAAGCATACTTTCGAATTAGATACACCATTGGGAAGGCACCCGCTAGCATAATCCCGATATAACCGGCTGTTTCTAATGCTCGGAACTGATCGATTTCATCAGCCATGATTGGATCGAAGCCCCACGCGCCAAAAATCTTTGTAAAAATACCTGTAAAAATCTCAACAATAGAGAACACTAACACCAATTTAATTCCCGCATCCATTACACGACCGAATACCATGAAGCCAGTAATCATGCCGTTTGGAATAAGCTTTAAGCCTAGTGCGATTAAGATAACGAAAATGAATAAAGGTAGTAAGTTAATTAATATTTGTAAAACAGAAATGGCAAATACATATGTAGGAGCCTCTGTTGTACTAATGACTTCACGTACTTCTGTGTTGAATAGCACAATCATGATCGAAGAAATAAATGCACCAATCGGAATTGTTAAAACGCCAGCCATAATTCCTAGCGCCATGTATTTATGATCACGCTTATCCAACATCGCAAGGCCCATTGGAATTGAGAATACGATAGTAGCACCTGACATAAAACCAACAACAAGAGCCATTACCCATCCCTCATAAGACTCCTTTAATGCATTGGCTAATTGGTAACCACCCATGTCCGAGGCTAAAATCGTCGTCGCTGCAATCGCAGGATCTGCGCCAATTAACTCAAAAATCGGACTAATAAAATGACTAATAAACCATGTTAAGTAAGGTATAGCTGCCATGATCCCTGCTGCTGGGACAAAAATATGACCAACCGTATGGATCCCATTCATAAATTCTTTCCCAATTCCATACTCAGCATCTCGGATAGCTCCGATTGCCCCTAAAACAGCACAAATCATAATAATATAAACGATAACCGTTCCTATCATTGCCATCTTACTCATCACCCCTTTTTTATTTATAAATTTATATAAAAAAAGGCACTTTAAAGAAGAAATCTCTTTAAAGCGCCTTTGCTTCAACTATTGACTTGTAAGTTGTTAATAATTTGCTGTGCAATATGCACCATTTCCTGTTGTGTTTGCATGCTTTCATTGCGAATCTTACGGTAAGCCTCGTCCTCGCTTATATTTTCAGCCTGCATCAGTAAGCCCTTCGCTCGTTCAATGACTTTTCGCTTATCTAATTGTGTTTGCTTATGTAAGATCTCCCCATTGAGACGGTTGAATTTATCAATTTGATGAAAAGCAACCTCAAGCACAGGCAACACATTTTTTTCAGAAAACGGTTTCATTACATATCCTAATATATTATCCTGCTTCATGTATAGCAACAATTCTTTTTCACTATAGGCCGAGATGAAAAGAACAGGTATACCAAGCTGTTGTTCAATAATTTTACTTGCCTTTAAACCGTCAAGTTTAGGCATTTTAATGTCCATTAAGATTAACTGTGGTTTATGTAAAAAGGCTAATTCAATGGCTGTTTCCCCATTGTTCGCTTGAGCTACAACTTCGTAGCCGTTATCTTCTAACATAAACTTCAAATCAATCGCAATCAGTGATTCATCTTCGACAATCATAACTTTCCTAGTCATTTACGATAAATACCTCCTCACTTACAGGGAACTGAATTTGAGTATGTGTACCTTCATTACTAGGGATAATTGAAAATGAGCCAGCTAAATCATATTCTACAAGCCTTGTGATAATCTCCATACCAAAAGATGCCTTCACCTCTTGCATTCCAACGCCGTTGTCAGAAATATGAAGCGAAATTGTAGAATCTTCCTGAATGAATTGAATATCGATAACTCCTTCATCACGTCCGATAAACGCATACTTTAATGCATTTTGCAGTAGCTCACAAATAATGAGTGCTAAAGAGACTGCCTTTTTTGAATGGCAGAACAGCTGCAAATTTTCATGATGAAAGGCTAGTTGAATAGTTGCTGTATTAGACGTACCAATCATTTTATGACCAATTTTTTTAGCTAATGCGATAACGTCTACTCTTTCTTCAGCGTTATCTTCATTTTCTAAAATCAGCTCATACACCGATGAAATACTATAGATTCGATTTAATGCCTCTTGAAACGCACTTGCATTTGAAGCAGACAGATCATTTCGCATTTGTAAACGTAATAGACTTGTCACTGTCTGAAGATTGTTTTTCACGCGGTGGTGAATTTCTCGTATCGCAAATGTTTTCATCATTAGCTCATTTTCTTTCAGCTTAAGCTCTGTTAGATCATGAATAATGAGTAGCGTGACTTTCTCGTTATGACTGCGAATAGGAATCTTCTTCACAATAAAGGACTTACGATCAATCGTAATTTCTAGAAAAAAGACATCGTCGCCTTTATCATAGACCTCCTGTAAAAAAGGTAAGATTTTATCCAACGCTATATTGTCAAAATTTTCTAATCCAGATAGCTCCGAAATAAAATGATAGCCTGCTGGATTACTATAAATCACTTTATTTTCGTGATTTGTGAGAATAATCGACTCTACGAGTAAATCAGAAACAACTGGAATTGGTTGAGAATTAGGTTCGACAATATGCTCAATTAATGCAAACGGCATATTTTGAAAATCATCCTTCGGTGTCGTTTGCATCTTCACCATTTTTTCCTGAATCAACACAGCAATTACTTGCTGCTGCTCATTAAAAATGGGAATGACATTTTGCTCCACCGTTATGCCTTCCTGCGTAATTGCTCTGGAAATGGATGATTTTTCTTTATGTTTAAACGCAGCAAATACGGCTGGTTCAAAACTTTCAAATACGAATTTTCCGATAACTGATTTTTCGTATAAACCAATCTCTTTCTTCGGGAATGCCTCTGCCACAACAATTGCATGCGGTAAATTCTCCAACAGGCAATCTATGAACATGTAACAATCAGTCAACTCAGCATAATACGTTAGCGTAGCCTCTATTTCTATTAACTTGTCAATATCCGTTGCCGATAGATTTGTATATTTTCTACACAATGATTGAATGTTCGACAGGTTTAAGCCCCCTATCAAGGAATAGTCAGCAAGCAATTTGACTATTCTTAAAAATCTTTGTCATTATTATAAACCTTTTGTGAAATTATTTTCAATATAAAAAATATATTCTTTCACAAGATTTCGTTGCATTACAAAGAACTATATAGCTTAAAAGAGAAATATTCAACAGTTTTTTAAAGATCCATAATTTAACTACACACATAATGTTATTTCGATATAACAAAAACGAGCTTACCGTTTGGGTAAACTCGCTTCTTTTTATTTTATTTCTGGTACAACTGCTACTATATTTTCAAAGGCTGCGCGCTGCTTTTGTTCATCTTCATTTAATAAAATGTGAATATCACCATGGTCATTCGATGTACGAATTAAGCGCCCCATCCCTTGCTGCAAGCGTAATTGCATGAAAGGTAATTCCACTTCCTCAAATGGGTTTTCGGCAAATGTACGTTTCGCATCAAATAATGGGTCCTGTGGAGGAAACGGTAAATCATAAATAATCACACGAGTTAATGCTTCCTCAGGCAAATCTAACCCTTCCCATAAATGATATGAACATAATGTTTTAACTGTTCCTTGCTGGAAGTCTCGAACAATGGCTGATAGTTCTCGATCTCCCTCAAATGCTACATACATACGTTCCATTAGCGGTAATTCTGCCTTGAAGTTTAGCATGGCTTGCTTCGATTTAAACAAAATCAACGTTTGCTCACCATCAAGCAGCAACTGCTGAACACGCGCTGTTTTGTCTCGTTGTGTAAGCTCATGTAAATAGATTTTCATAACCTCTTCATAGTCGAATGGGGATGGCACAGAAAATGATTGGTAATCTCGAATTCCTAAACTATAGGCAATATAAGAAAAGTCTTTATTGACCGATAGAGTGGCAGAAGAAAAGACGATTGGAAGCTTTTTAGAGAATAATTTTTCTGCTAAAACTTCTGTGATTAAACGAGGCATAATGACGAGCGTTTCTTCACCATCTGTTTCCTCTAACCAATCTACTGCATCTCCCTGTGCGATGAAAATACGCAACGAAGCCTCATATTGATCTAAATATTCTTCCGCCATATTTAGCTCATATTCAGGTATCATGTACATTTCTGATTCAAAAACGAATTCTTCCATCAATGTTTCTACATCATCTATTAATTGCTTCCCGTAAGTAAGCAATGTTTTTGATTTGTTTATGCGTTTGCGATCTTCATTAGAAGCGACAATATCATCACGAAGCTGATCAAAAAATAGTTCATGATCATCCTGTAATTTCTCCATTGCATACAGTGTGCGCTCGCGTACACCATCTACCATCAAGCGCTCCAGTAATTGCACGATAGTCGTCGCCTGTACTTTATAGGTCATCGCTTTTTGCGCAGCATACTCCAATAAATGTCCTTCATCCAGCACCATCATTGATACCTCAGGCAGTAATGCTAACTGACCTTCACGCTCACGAGATTCCTTTGTAGCTAAATGCTCCATTAGAAAATCTTGTGAACAAATAACAAGATCGGTTGATTTTCGATAATGAGAGCGATGCAATGTTTGCCCACAGCGATTACGAAGGTCACAAACCGAACATTGCATAATCGAATTGTAATTAACCTTTTGCCAATCCTCATCACTGACTGTTGGATAATCACTGCGTTCCCCATATGGATGAACAGCAATCATCGAACCTTGTGCATAAACACCATCAGGGATAGAAAAGGAAATATCATCAATCCATTCATCCGACTCCACTTTCTCTGCTTCCTCAAAGCGTTTTAAGCATAAATACTGATCTCTCGATTTTGCTAGACGAACATCAATATCAAGTCCTAACGTTTTTTGGAGTTTATAAATATCGCCCCCCTCTTTTACAAGTTGGTCGATTAATGTTTCATCTGCACAAGCAATCAACGCAGGTTTCCCTGTGTAACGTGCGTAGGAAATAGCTGGAAGCAAATAAGCGATCGTTTTGCCAGTTCCCACTCCTGCCTCTGCAAAGAGAACATTTTTTTCTTTTAGTGCTTGTTCTATTTGATAAGCCATAAAGATTTGCTCATCACGGCATTCAAAGCCCTTTTCTGGTAATTCATCATAAAGAACATCGCCCATCCAGTCACCTAATGAATCGAAAAATGAACGGTCCTTTGATAATGCAAATGGTAAAGATTTACGCAATTAATGTTCCCCCTCTAACTATCTGGTGCTATTATACGCGACGAAACGGAAGATAAGAAAAAATCTTATCTTCCGTTACTATTCGTTAATCTCTTTTAGACTTTTGACCCCAGAACTGATAATAATTTGTTTCAATAAAACCATTAAATAATTTACGTTTTTTCGTCGCTTGGCGTCCATATAATTCTTCAAAATTCTTCATGGAGGATAGCATATATACAGACCAAGTTGGATAGTTTTTCATGACCTTCCCAACATCGCGAATCACCTGTTCCACGACTTCCACATCACCAATACGCTCTCCGTACGGCGGGTTCCCAATCATGACACCATCCGTTAACTGTGTTGTAAAATCACGTGCTTGCATTTGCTTAAACGTGATTAACTCTCCAAAGCCTGCTTCCATTGCGTTTTCTTGCGCAATGCTGACCATGCGGTGATCAATATCGGAACCAATAATTTCCAACGGCTGATCATAGTTCGCTAAACTATCTGCTTCATCACGAACCGCATCCCAGATTGCAGCTTTCATCCATGGCCATTCCTCAGAAATAAATTCTCGGTTATAGCCTGGCGCTATATTTTGTCCAAACATCGCCGCTTCCAATGCAATAGTACCAGAGCCACAGAATGGGTCAACAAACGGGCGATTTGGATTCCATTTTGAAATTTGTACAAGTGCAGCTGCTAATGTTTCTTTTAATGGTGCCTCACCTTGAGCCTGACGATAGCCACGCTTATGTAGGCCAGCACCAGATGTATCAATCGTTAGTGTCGCCACATCTTTTAAAATTGAAACCTCAATTTTGTAAGTCGCTCCAGATTCATCTAAAAAGCCAAGTCGCTTATAATGCTGTTTCATTCGCTCAACGATTGCTTTTTTGGTAATGGCTTGACAATCAGGTACACTAAATAATTTCGATTTTACGGACTTTCCTGAAACAGGAAAAGCAGCGTCCACTGGTAAATACTTCTCCCAAGGGAGTGCCTTTACACTTTCAAATAATTGTTCGAACGATTTTGCTGGGAATTGCCCAACAACAATCTTTACACGATCCGCTACACGTAGCCATAGATTGGTACGCGCAATCGCTGTTTCATCGCCTTCAAAATATACTTTGCCATTGTCAACGGTTGTTTCATAGCCAAGTGCTTTTACTTCTTGTGCCACAATAGCTTCTAAGCCCATTGCTGACGTAGCTACTAATTGATAGTTTGCCATAGATTATTTCCTTCCTTGATGCTCAATTTCCCAATACTCCATAAACTCCATCAATTCGTTTAACGGGAGTGGTTTGCTGTAATAATAGCCTTGGATAATATCACAGTTCATTTTACGTAGTATATCCACTTGTTGTGCTTGTTCTACACCTTCAGCAACAACTTTCATTTTTAAGCGATGGGACATTTGAATAATCGCATCTACAACTGCCTGTTTTTCATCGAGTGATCCAATATGCTGGATAAAGCTACGATCAATTTTTAAACAATCTAATGGGAAGCGAACCAAATAGCTTAAGGATGAATAGCCAGTCCCAAAATCATCGATTGAGATTTTAAAGCCTAATTGTTTTAAACGAACCAATTTACTAACTGTCTCATTGGCACTGTTCATCACCGTTCGCTCTGTCACTTCTATTTCAAAATTGTTAGCTGGCATATTATAGCGCTCTAATATTGTTTGTATCGACTCCAAAAAATTCTGCTGTTTAAAGTGAATGCTCGAGATATTAATGGCGACAGGTGTTTTCCAACCATATTGTTGCATTTGAATGACTGCCTCACATGCTTTTTCGATAATAAGCTCACTTAATGGAATGATTAGACCTGTATCCTCTGCATAAGTGATAAACTCAGCAGGCGAAACAAAGCCTAGCCTCTCGCTATTCCAGCGGACTAGTGCTTCTAAACCTTGAATCTGCTCATTTTCCATAGAAATCTTTGGCTGAAAATGTAGCTCAAATTCACGGTTTTCTATTGCTCTTCTTAACTCAGAATCTAGCAATAGCACTCGTTGTGCGTCGGTTTGCAGTTCATCAAAATAGAAGGAATAGCCGTTTAATTCATTCTTTTTTGAATAAGTCATCGCTCTATCTGCACAATTGATCAGTTCTTCTGTGTTTTTACTATCAACTGGATAAACGCTAATACCAATACTTGTAGAAATAAAAACTTCCTGATCATTTATCATCATTGGCTGTTCAATACTACTAATAATTTGTTCAGCAAATTTTGCAGCCTCTTTCACATTTTTCACATTGGTTAATGTAATGACGAATTCATCTCCGCCATATCTTGCAATAATATCTTTATTTTTCAGTAATTTTTTTAGTCGATTTGCTACTTCTATTAAAATTGAATCTCCAACAGCATGGCCTAATGTATCATTAATTTGCTTAAATCGATCCAAATCTAAGAAATAGATCGCATGCTGCACTGAATGAGAAATAGCAGAAGTCGATTCCAAGAGATTATCCATTCTTTCGATATAGGCAAAACGATTGGATACATCTGTTAATGAATCCGTGAGCAAACGCTTTTCTAATTCATTTTCTACTATTTTTCTTTCAGACAAATCTGTGAAAATACCACAGTAATTTGTAACCTCACCCTCATCGTTGGTTACACAAACAATTGTTAACCATTCAGGATATACGTCTCCAGTTTTACGACGATTCCATATCTCACCTTGCCAAATGCCTTCTTGTCGTATCTGCTCCCACATCTCTAAATAGAACGGCAATTCATGTACACCAGATTGTAAAACGGCTGGCGTTTTTCCAACCACATCATCACATGTATAGCCTGTCACAAATTCAAAGGCAGGATTAACCATTACTATTTTTTTGTATTCATCAGTAATCATGATACCTTCAGATACATTTTCGAAGATTTTAAGTATTAAGGAAGTCGGATATTTAGATATCAGTTTCAGTTTATCCGTACTTTCCCAATTGTTTACTCCGTTCATGTTTCCGCTCCATCCTATCTCTCTATACTCCCTCTCAGAAGGGCATTTACGTCAGGCCAACCACTATGTAATCTATTACGCTCGGTGTAATTGTCACTGACGCTTCTCTTTCGTGCAATGAATGCGTCCAGATTTTTCGAATTTGCTCGAAAAGCGCCTCAAGTAAATCTATGACAATCGCCGAAGGCATTCTCTTGATAAACAGGTAACCATACACCTAAACTGATAAACCATTTATAGAGGTGGTTGTTATACCTGGCGTTTGCTTACAATACAAGTATGTGAGCAGTCAAGATCAATACATCACATTGATGCTATAACCGTTTTCAGATGTTGTGACTTAGAAGCGGTAGCGATACTTCTCAAACGTATAGCGCATACCAAGACTTGATTAACAAGGTTACTTTTTCCTCATGAATTCAAAATAAAAGCTCTCCACCGAATTGGAGAGCGCTTGTTATTTCGTAGATAAGCATCAAAAAATTCCATAAGCCATGTTTTGTTCCCGAGTACTCAAACAGCTTGCGCCTCGTACGATCAGGTGGTAATCATCTATCTACAGAGCAAACTCTGTCCCTCTATCCGTTCAATTCCTTCTAGAGAGTGCCCCTACCATAATTTGGGTTTCTCACTCGTGGGGTTTACCTCGTTCCACCTTGCAAGTTTCCAAGCAAGCTTCGTCACTGTGGCACTTTCAGGAAGTGTCAACCATATCCAGAGGACTTAGGTTTTCCTTCCGCCGTCAGCCTTAATAGCTGCCTTACCTTATTTTTTCAGTAAGCACGAACACTACGGTCATCTCAGAACCGTGCGAGCATGGACTTTCCTCTACGACGTCTAGCGCCGCAGCGATTACCAGAATTTCGTGATGATACGAAAGATTATACTAGAGTTTTATGTTAAATACAATATAATTGACTAAATTTATTCGTACAGCTTGCTACCAAATACATGTTTTTCTAAATTAGAAAGACGTTTTAAAATATCAAAATTCGTTGTACCAGCTGCCGCTGAAGCAACCGGTTGTCTCTTAGGTGTGCTTTCAATTTCTTCTTTTAACTGTCTATTTTCTTCACGTAGTTGGGCCACCACTTTTTCAAACGTTTCATAGTCTTGAATAATTTCATCAAGAAAAGAATCTACTTCTTCTACATTGTAGCCTTTAAAGTTCTTTTTAAATTCCTTTTCAAGGATCATTTTTGACGTTAATTTAATGTCCATTCACATCGCCCTTCCTCACACTACATACACGAATACATTATAGCATACTTCATCACATTATATCGTCTGAAAATACTAATTGTAAGGCTAAACTTGTCGTTTCACGCGCTTACCCACGAATTTATTTCTTATTTCCTAATCTGTGTAGTCTCTTTTCCCAAGAAATTTCCCATTTTTGTTTTTGTTCTGCTCTCCATTGCCCATTATTTCGAATGAGACGTATGCCTTCTTGCGTATAATAAAGGGCCTGCTCATAATCCTTCATT
Source organism: Lysinibacillus sp. BS3 (assembly GCF_039614735.1). Taxonomy (NCBI): domain Bacteria; kingdom Bacillati; phylum Bacillota; class Bacilli; order Caryophanales; family Bacillaceae; genus Lysinibacillus; species Lysinibacillus sp. BS3. Next base: position 1,128,211 of record NZ_CP154860.1, read on the forward strand.
TGGTGCTCATAAAGTATGGCTAGCTGCTCAAGGGCATGTAACTTTGTTCTTGCTTCAACAAAATGAAGGGAGGCCACGAATGAGTCAATAGCTTCACTATAGCGTTTATTCTTCTTGTGCTGTAAAGCTAAATAATATTGAGCATGGCCCGCTTCTAGCGCATCAAATTTTGATGTCACCTTTTCTAAAATCCTCACACTTTGTGTGCTTTCTCTTAAATCACCATACCATTTCCCAATGTTGGTGAAAGTTTTTGCTGATTCTTCATGGTCCTGCTCGAACAATAAATACGTAGAATGACTATACAGTGTGATAAGTGATAGTAAATCCCACTCATTATGATGCAAAACCTTTATAAGAGCATCTGGAATGCCACTTTTTACTGCATCCAAATAAATAATAGGTGCGAGATGGCCTGGAATATCCCCTTTACGCGAAAAACCAAGCTTTTCTTCCTCGACAGATTTTAATTTTAAGCGCTCCATATCATTTTTCCATAAACGCTTCGAACTATGCAACAAATCGATCTGTCGCTGAGAGCGTAATTTTGGTAAGGTTTTTTGATGCAATGTCCATCGTGTTTCAAGCTGTGGCCAATCAAAGCTTTTCCCATTATAGGTAATCACAGTAGCTGACTTTTGCCAAAGCTTGGATTCAAATAAGAAGGCTGCTTCATGTGCAGGATCTGCCATAATATATTGTGTGAGGATAAAGGATTCTTCAGCTACTTCTAAAAATCCAAGCAAAAAAATATGGGTCCCAACACCCTTTAAACCTGTTGTTTCCGTGTCAAAAAATAAGACGGACTCTTCCATATCTAGCGCATAAGGATGATCAAACTCAGCATCTTGCCATTTTTTCAGGGCTTCAAAGAATGATTGCAGTTGATAATGTCCATGCTGATAGCTAAACGGATAGCTTACTTGACGCTTAAATACGATGCCGAAATCATTTTCAACAACCGTTAGTCCCGCCTGTTTCCATTGCTCTGTATAGCTTGGCCTAGCAGGCTTTTGGAACGCTGGTTCTTCAACCTTTTTAGCGGACATCGGTTTTTTTCCCAGCATTTTTTTCATTTGTAATATTTTATTTTCGTAAGACATGAATTTCACTCATTTTCTGCTTATTGTATAAGACATCTCTCTTGCAAGAGTAACATGATTGTTAACCTCATTCAAAATATTCTTCGAGGAAAATCGATTTACCATGAATACAAACAAGAGGGTGAAAGAACATATTGGCGTTCCTCACCCTCTGTTTACTATACCATTAATTGTTGCAGTAATTTAGCTACCTTTCCTTTTGTTTGGAGCAATGATTCTTGTGCCCCAATACAGGAAGGACAGCCCGATTCACATGCACAATTTGTAACATGCTCATATGTTTTCATGATTAGCTCTTCCCATAGTTCATATACCTTTTCACTTAAGCCGATGCCACCAGGATACTTATCATAGACAAAAAACGTTGGCCGCTCATTATGTGTGGCCTTCACCTGTGGTACAACGGCTACATCGCTACTATCACATTGAATAAACAAAGGAATGAAGGCATTCATCGCGTAGGCTACCCCAGTCATAGCATCTGTTAGCTCTTCCTCTGTCCATTTATCTGGTGCTGTAAACGATAGCCACGAAGCACTTGTATGCATCTCATCAGGTGGTAAATGTATAGGTCCTGAGCCAATATTGTCATGTGTGCCGAAGCGTATTTTCTTGAAAATCGTTGCTTGTGCAATTAAGCCAACATCGCCAAAGCAGATTGTTCCACCTGCATATGAACAGTTACGATCTTCCTCTAAAACTTTCATTTCAACTGCTAGATTGGCATCTGTATAGTAATCAACATCTACTTCACGTACGTAGGCTTTCTTTTCTTCCCAGTCAAGCTTCTCTACTTGGAACTGAATGCCTTGGTGCAAGTAAATGGCTTCTTCATGCAAGAGTGTCATGGCACTATGACGATCCATTTCACCAATAACCTTTGTCTGTGCAGGAATGGTAAGATCAATAATGACTACATTTTCTTGTGACGCTGAACGTAAGCTAATATCATGCGCCGGGAAACGATCACTCATCCAATGCCATTTATCACTCGTCTTAAAAACTACCCCTTCTTCTGCTAAATACTCCAGCAATTCTTGTATGTCATATTCTCCATACGTATCGCCTGTTGAAAAAGGTAGCTCGAAGGCAGCACATTTCAAATGATCCATTAAAATCAGCATATTTTCTGGATAAATACGTGCTTCCTCTGGTGTACTGCCTAGTAAAAATAGTGGATGATTGACTACATACTGGTCCAATGCGGAAGATTGCGCAACATAAATAATCAATGCCTCATCCTGACGTCTCCCTGCACGTCCTGCTTGCTGCCAAGCACTCGCAATATTTCCTGGGTAACCTGTCATAATACATGCTTGTAATTGACCGATATCGACACCTAATTCTAATGCATTGGTGCTAACTACTGTTTGGATTGTTCCATCACGTAAGCCTTTTTCGATGACACGTCGTTCAGATGGCAGATACCCACCTCGATAGCCACGTACAGATTCATCGAGCAGCTTATTACGTGTAAGTTCCTTTAAATAGGTTACAATCATTTCTACTCGTACCCTACTTTTGGCAAAAATAATGGATTGAATGCCAGCCGTGTACAACCTCTTAGCTAAATCACTTACCTCTAATACAGCACTTCTACGCACGCCAAATGTTTTATGAATAATCGGCGGATTGTAAAAAAGAAAGGTTTTCTTACCAACTGGAGCACCCGAATCAGCAATGAGCATGTGTGATTCATTCGTTAGCAGCTCAGCAAGCTCTTTAGGATTTTTTATGGTAGCCGATGTACAAATAAACACTGGTTTACTCCCATAAAATTCACAAATTCTTTTTAATCTCCGAATAACATGCGCCACATGGGAACCAAACACACCTTTGTATGTATGCAATTCATCAATCACAATATATTGTAGATTCTCAAAAAGTGAAACCCATTTTGTATGATGCGGCAAAATCCCCGAATGAAGCATATCAGGATTCGTCATCACGATATGCCCTGCCTTACGAACCTTTTGGCGAATGCCTGGAGCCGTATCTCCATCATAGGTATAGCTTAAAATCTCCTCACCGCTTTGCTCAATGAGCTCATTCAAATCATTTTTCTGGTCCTGTGCCAGTGCCTTTGTTGGAAATAAATAAATGGCACGTGCATTTTTATCCTCCATTATTTTTTGTAGCACTGGCAGATGATAGCAATAGGATTTACCTGAAGCAGTTGGCGTAACCGCTGTAAAAGATGTACCACTCTGTGCCAAATCAAATGCCTCTCGCTGATGTGTATAAAGCTGCTCAATCCCTCTTGTCTGTAAGGCTTTCACTAAAGAAGGATGTAAATTCCTAGGAAATGGTGCATAGTTCGCTGGACGCCCTTCTAATGTTTGCCAGTGCAGGATACGCTCTTTAAGTTCTTCATCATATCTCCACTCATGTAAAAGCTCGCTAATCGTTCGTTTCTTCGATAGCATCCTTTTCTCCCTCCTTAACTAATCGTTCAAATATTTTCAAAGTATAGGAAGTAGAATGTATGGCATCTAAAAAACGTTTTTTACTTGTTTCTTTATAAAAAGATTGCACAACAAATTGCTCCATCGATTCAACGACTGAAGCAATTTGTTGCGTATGCATATATTTTGGTCGATTTTTTTGAATCCATTTATTGGCTTCTTGCTGCCATACCTTTAAAAGTTGATGAATTTCATCTGCATGTGGCTTTACCTCTTGAAAAAAATCAGGTGTTCGATCTTCCTCACGCATTTGCCAAAAACGTGAAACGCACTGATCACATTCATCTATTAATTTGGATGTTTGCTGGATAACTAACAATTTTGCACCTCATCTCTCAACAATTATACATAGCAAATATATTTCGTAGTGACGGCATATACATGCTGAGTATGTTTTGTTCAGCTCGTCAGCTATGGAAATATCACTGTTTATGACACCTATTTACCACACCTTTATGGAAAATAATGTATCAATTTTCATGCTATTGCGTTAGTTCAATTGCTTATAAGATAAGTGTACCAAAGTCTATGATTTTTCACTACTAATAGGCGAACAAGCATTCTTTACTTGCCAGTTCTTTTCTGCTAAGCTTACTTTCTGGCTAACCGCTTTAAGTTGCATAAAAAAATGCAAACTATGAGCATTGTTTTCCAATGACACTCTCGTGAAAAGTAATTGATTGACCAGATCTAACTGCGCAACTAATTGTTCTAACTTGTTCAAAATAACGCCTCCTTTGCTTTACTTTAGTATTCCTCGTATGTATAGAATTACCTTCAGGCGTGACAAAATAAGCGTAAGTTAGCTGAAAGAAGAAGATTTTCGATAAAATTTTAATAGTGAACCTCTGACCAAAAAAATCGTCATGAATGAAAGGTTGCTGTGTGAGTATATTTTCATCCCAATGACCTATTTAAATTTATCAGTTATTTTGACGATTCTAGTAATAATAAAGCTGGCGATTTTTCGACGCAAATTATTCATACGTACCATTTGTTTTCTACTATTCTAGTAACAATTTCATGAATGATGGAGGTAGAGAACAGCTATTAAAACATGGTAAACTAGTGGATAGAAAAGCAGTAAGGTAAAGGGTGAGTTTAATGACAATTCGTTATCCAAACGGGAAATTGTATACCCCAAATGCTTCTGTACAGAAAACAGAAAAAAAGAGCAAAAGCAAAGATTTATCTTTTAGTAATCGCGGGAAGACGCTAGAAGATGAAATTAATGAAGCAAACGACTATTATATAAAAAGGCGACTTGCTATCATTCATAAGAAACCTGTTCCTGTGCAAATCGTCAAAGTAGAGTACCCTTCACGAAGTGCTGCTGTCATTCGTGAAGCTTATTTTCGAACACCCTCTACAACCGACTACAATGGTGTTTGGAATGGGCATTATATAGATTTTGATGCAAAGGAAACGGCTTCCAAAACAAGTTTCCCCTTAAAAAATATTCATGAGCATCAAATGACACATATGCAGCAAGTGACGGAACAAAATGGTGTGGCTTTTATTATCGTTCGTTTTTCTGCTTTTGAACGATATTTTATTGTGCCATACAAAGTTTTACAAAAGGCCTGGCAAGCAATGGAAAATGGCAATCGTAAATCGATACCCTTTTCGATCATCGAAGAAGAGGCATATGAAATTCCCACGAGCTATTATCCGCGTATCGATTATTTACCTATCATCCAACAATTGATTGATGCAAAATGCTACGGGTCTGAAAGTGAGGAGAAATAAGAATGACTGAACGTCGTCGAACACGTGGAGAGCATCAAAAAGCTCTCGCTGAAAAAAATAAAAAGAAAACAACGAAACCAGCCTCATCCGCTAAGACATGGTTTAAACGCATTTTCTTAACTGTCTTAGCCATCGGTGTAGCAGGCTTAATTGGAGGAGGTGCATTATTTGCCTTCTATGCAAGCACGGCTCCAGAGCTCGATGAAGAATTACTGAAAGATCCTGTTTCTTCAGAGTTCTACGATAAAAACGGTGAATTATTTGCAACAATCGGTGCTGAAAACCGTAAATATATAAAATATGAAGATATACCTGAAGATATGATCAATGCTATTCTGGCTACAGAAGATGTACGCTTTTTTGAGCATCATGGTATGGATTTTTATCGTCTAGGCGGGGCAATCCTTGCAAACTTCCGTGATGGCTTTGGTGCGCAAGGTGCATCAACTTTAACACAGCAAGTAGTCAAAAACTCATTTTTACAAAACGAGAAGAAATTAAAGCGTAAAGCACAAGAAGCATGGCTTGCCTTCCAATTAGAGCGTAAGTATACGAAAGAAGAAATTTTTGAAATGTACTTCAACAAAATGCTTATGTCAGGTCGTATCTATGGCTTCGGTACAGCCTCACAATACTTCTATGGTAAAGAATTAAAAGATTTAACTTTAGATGAAGAAGCACTATTAGCAGGGCTAGTGCAACGACCAAATGCGTATAATCCATTAAAAAACCCTGAGCTTGCAAAAAAACGACGTAATACCGTTTTAGGATTAATGTATCAACACGGAAAAATTTCTAAAGCCGAAATGGAAGAAGCCAAAAAAGCAGAAGTTCAATCAGGTTTAGCGGATGATGCAACACGCCAATCATTTGCAGGTTCCAAATATGATGCCTTCCTGGATATTGTTATTAATGAATTAGAAAATAATGGTGACGGTTCGGCAATGGCAGAAGGAATCAAAGTCTATACGACGCTTGATCCAAATGCTCAACAAGTTGTAGAAAATGTGATGAATGATGATAGTAATTTCCCAACTGAAGATATTCAGTCAGGTGTGGCGGTCGTTGATACAAAAACAGGTGCCATTCAAGCCGTTGGTGGCGGTCGTAAATATGGTGCAGAACGTGGCTGGAATTATGCCGAGGACTTAACAAATAATCAACCAGGTTCCACAATGAAACCGTTAGTCGACTATGGGCCAGCAATTGAATATTTAAAATGGTCTACAGGTCAAACACTTGTCGACGAACCAATGAACTATACAGGTACAAAGCAAACAATCACAAACTGGGATGGCAGATATATGGGTGCCATGACTGCACGTAAAGCATTATATGCTTCACGGAACGTTCCAGCTGTCAAAGCATTACAGGAGGTTGGCACAGAAAAAGCCAAGGAATTTGTTGGACGTTTAGGAATTGAAACAGAAAATCTCTATGAGTCCGATGCAATTGGCGGTGGTGCTATTACTATCTCTCCTATTCAAATGGCAGCTTCCTATGCTGCTTTCGGTAATAACGGGGTCTATACAGATCCACATTCGATTACAAAAATTGTCTATCGAGATGGTAAAACGTCTAAAAACTATACACCTGAGTCTAAAGTGGCTATGAATGATTATACGGCTTACATGGTAACAGACATGCTACGTGATGTAGTCGGCAATAAGCCTGATGCCTCAGGAACTGCAGCCAATGTGCCTGGCTTGGATATCGCAGGTAAAACAGGTACAACTAACTATTCAGCAGAAGACTTTAACAAATATAATTTACCGAATACAAGTGTGCCAGATTCATGGTTTGCTGGTTACACAACTAACTATTCCATCGCTATATGGAGTGGCTATGAAAAACACTTTGATCCAATTACAACGTGGGAAGAACGTCGATTACCACAAAACTTATTTAAGACGATTATGCAAGAAATTTCAGCGAATGTTGAGACAGCTAGCTTCAAAAAGCCAAGTACTGTTGTAGAAGCAACGGTGGAAGTAGGCTCTAAACCTTTAAGATTGGCAAGTGACTATACACCTAGCGAACTACGTCAAACAGAGTTATTCGTTCGCGGGACTGAACCAACAGAGGTTTCTGAGGTCTATGAGGCGCCAGAGCTATCTACACCTTATAATGTTTCAGCAAACTTAGATTTAGGAGCACAGTCGATCAATATTTCTTGGGAACATGATGCCATCCTAAATCCAGAAACCGATGAACCATTACCAACTTCATTTGAAGTTTCTGCCACACGTGAAGGTGGAGAAACGGTTGTCCTTGGCACAGCAGACACCAAAGGCCTAACTGTTGCTAACACACTTGAAGATGGTAACTATACAATCTCTGTCGTAGCCATTGTAGATGGCACACGCAGTGAGCCTGGGACAACTACCTTCCAGATCACAACTACCCCTGAGGAAGATTTGGAAACGGAAGATCCAGATGAACCAGATATTGATTTACCGATTGATCCTGGTCAAGAGGATAATGATCAAGGTAATAACAATAATGGTAATGGCGACAACGGTAATAACAACAATAATAATGGTAATAACGGGCATGGAAATGGCAATGGGCATGGAAATAACGGCAATGGTGGAAACAATGGCAATAATGATGGAAATCAGCAGCCAACACCTCCTACCGAGCCTACCAACCCAAATGAAGAAGACCAAAGCTCAGAATAAAGAAAAAAACCGAGAAGCAGTTCATTCACTGCTTCTCGGTTTTTTGTTTTTTTATTGATGAAGGGCTCTGAGGAGGCTATCCGTCAGTTTTGAAGGTCTATCCTTCACTCTACAAGGTCTATCCGCCACTTTTCGCGTCCTATCCTTCACTTTATCTGTCCTATCCACTTTTTATACTCTATCCATCCACTCTAACTTTTACTAGCTTGAATCCGCAGTCGTGCTGTGCGCTTTTTCGTTTCTTTAAATAGCTCATCTAGTTGACGATAGCATGCATATTGACCTGGCTTAGCTTTAATAAAGGCTAATCGCTCAACCCCATTAATCGGTAGCACTTCATCGCCTGCAGCTTGCACAAGTTGTTCAAATAGCTCGATGGCATCTTCCATTAGCCCTTTTGCCAGTCCATTTCTTACATCATGTGCTGTATGGATAGCGGCTTGTAGTGAAGTCCATTGGGCAAACCATGCATCTACTTTTTCTTTTGCAATGGCTTCGCTATTCATGCTTTCTTCACCATGCCTTTCTTTAAACGCTTTTGCCCTTCACGACAATCGTCGAGTAAAGGGCAAGTACCACATCCAGGATTTTGGGCCTTACAATGATAACGCCCAAAGAAAATTAATTGGTGATGCGTTTTTGACCATTTGTCCATTGGCGTTTTCTTCATAATCGTTTCTTCCACTTCAAGCACCGAATCTTTCCATCGACAGAGCCCTAGGCGTTTGGATACTCGCTCCACATGGGTATCCACTGCAAGTGCTGGAATATCGAAGGCTACTGAAAGCACAACATTGGCCGTTTTTCGTCCTACACCTGGTAATGTCACCAATGCTTCACGTGTTGCAGGGATTTCGCCACCGTACTCATCTAGTAAACGTTGACATAGAGCCTGAATGTTCTTCGCCTTATTGCGATAAAGGCCAATAGAGCGAATATCCTGTTGCAATTCCTCTATAGAAACAGCTAAATAATCTTCTGGTGTTTTATATTTTTGAAATAAGGTTTTCGTTACTTTATTGACTAGTACATCTGTACATTGTGCAGATAATAATGTAGCAATCGTTAGCTCAAAAGCATTGTCATGGACGAGCTCACAATGTGCGTCGGGAAACATTCGATCCATTTCTTCTAGACAATGCTCCCACTGTTTTTTCGTTAACAAACTGGATGCCCCCTATTCTCTTTCTTCCAACCAATTATAAAAAGGAACTCTACCCGTTGATTGCGTTTCTTGTTGAACTGTTCGAGCTGGTGCTCTGTTAAATGTCTGTTTCTCACGGAACTGTTCACTTTGCTTTTGTGCGGCTTGAGGTGTCGTAATATTTTTCTTTTTCCATTCTAATAAAATGCGATCAATATAGCGAATACTCAATTTTCCAGCAAAGACAGCCTCCTTTAGCGCCTCTTTGATGAGTGCGGGACTATGCTTGTCCTCATCAAGCCAGCATCCAATTTTTTCAAGTTCTAAAGGAGATAAAAGACGCCCCATTTCCTCTTCAAAAAGACGGAATATCTCCCCTTCTTCTTGCTGAAGTGTCACTGCCGTTTGTTGCTGCTCTTTCATATCAATCATCTGTAAAATGCGCTCCCATAGCGGGTATACGGAATACTTTTCATATAGCTTGCCACCCGCGTCGACATCTCGTGTAATTTCAAGAAAACCCTTCTGCATTAATCGCTGTAAACGGGATGTGATGTCATTATCAGACATTGTGAGACGATTTTTTAGATCATTAGGTGTTGGGAAGTCATTCTCCTCCATATGAAAGGCCAATAAGTGCATGACAATCAGTGCCTCTTCATCCTCCATGTTTAACTCCTTATAAAACTGAAAAAAAAGCTGTGGAATGGGAATCATTCTCTGCTCAGTCCATGTACGGAGTCGATGATTATTTACGTTCATTATTCTCCAGACTCCTTCTTTAAGTAAGTAGAAAAGCCGCGTAGATAGTTCACTACGCGACTTTTAAATTGATTAGCTTATGGATATAAGCGGTTTAGTAAACGTGGGAATGGAATTGTTTCACGGATATGCTCTGTGCCTGAAATCCATGCTACAGTTCGCTCTAACCCTAGACCAAAACCTGAATGTGGGACAGAACCATGTTTGCGAAGCTCTAAATACCAAGCATAGGCATCTAATGATAGGTTATGCTCTTCCAGACGTGATTTTAATAAATCGTAGTCATGGATTCGCTCTGAACCACCAATAATTTCTCCGTAACCCTCTGGTGCAATTAAATCAGCACATAATACAACATCATCGCGATCTGGGTGTGGTTGCATATAGAACGGTTTAATACCTACTGGGTAACAAGTAATAAATACTGGTTTGTCAAATGAATTCGCAATCGCAGTTTCATGAGGCGCACCAAAATCATCGCCCCACTCAATATCGTCGAAGCCTTGTTCGTGTAAAAGCTTAATCGCATCATCATAAGAAATTCGAGGGAATGGCGCTTTAATGTTTTCAAGTGTTGATGTATCACGGCCAAGTCGCTCTAGATCTAATTTGCAGTTTGCAAGTACAGATTGTACGATGTGCGCTACATATTGCTCTTGTACTTCTAAATTTTCTTCAAATTCTACGAATGCCATTTCAGGCTCAATCATCCAAAACTCGATTAAATGACGACGAGTCTTAGATTTTTCAGCACGGAAAGTTGGACCGAATGAGAAGACTTTTCCTAAAGCCATCGCAGCAGCTTCCATGTAAAGCTGACCAGATTGAGATAGATAAGCATCTTCATCAAAATATTTTGTATGGAACAGCTCTGAAGTACCTTCAGGCGCAGAACCTGTTAAAATTGGTGGGTCCATTTTTGTAAAACCGTTGTTATTGAAAAATTCGTATGTAGCGCGAATAATTTCATTACGAATTTTCATAATGGCATGTTGTTTACGAGAGCGCAGCCATAAATGACGGTTATCCATTAAGAATTCTGGACCATGTTCTTTTGGTGTGATTGGGAAATCTGTTGCTGCATGTAGTACCTCGATACCAGTTATAGCAAGCTCACAGCCAAAGCTTGAACGTTCGTCAGCTTTCACCTCACCAATCACATACATAGAAGTTTCTTGCGTCATCCCTTTTGCCGTAGCAAAAATTTCTTCGCCTACTTCTTCTTTCACTACAACGCCCTGTACAAAGCCAGAGCCATCACGTAGCTGTAGGAACGCGATTTTTCCACTTGAACGTTTATTGGCTAACCAAGCGCCAATTTTGACTGTTTCACCGATATGCTGTGGCATATCTTTAATCATAATTTTTTTCATAGAAATCCTCCAAAGTTGACTAGAAGGATTAGTCTTGCCATTTTGATTTTACGAATGTATCAATACGACGGACTGCCTCTTCTAATAAGTCTAAAGATGTAGCATAAGATAATCGCATAGTAGTTGGTGTACCGAAGCCAGAGCCTGGAATCACTGCTACGTTTGCTTCTGTTAAAATATCCGCAGCAAATGCATCTACTGAATCATAGCCAGTGTGAGCCATAGCTTCTGCTACGTCCGGTAATAGGTAGAATGCACCCTGTGGCTTTAATACATGGAAGCCAGGAATAGCACTTAACTGTGGGTAAATTTTTTCAAGACGAGATTCAAATGCCTGACGCATTTCCTCTACCGCATCCTGAGAGCCATTATACGCCTCCACAGTTGCATATTGTGCTGTTGTTGTCGCATTAGATGTTGAGTGTGATGCAAGGTCAGTCATTGCTTTAATAATGTCTGTGTCACCTGCAGCATATCCAATACGCCAGCCTGTCATAGAGTGAGATTTTGCCACACCATTAACAACGATTGTACGTGCTTTCACTGCATCAGAAAGTTGTGCAATTGAAAAATGCTCAATACCATTGTATACAAGCTTCTCATAAATTTCATCTGACACGATTAAAATATCTTTTTCTTCTGCAACAGCAGCAAGTTCTGCAAGCTCTTCACGAGAATAAATCATGCCTGATGGGTTGCTAGGAGAATTAATAATCACTGCTTTTGTCTTGTCTGTCACAGCTGCTCTCAGTTGATCCGCTGTAATTTTATAGCTTTGTTCACGTGTACCTTCAACATAAACTGGTACGCCGCCAGCTAATTTCACTTGTTCTGGATAAGACACCCAATAAGGAATTGGAATAATAACCTCGTCACCTTCATTTAAAATCACTTGGAATAGCGTGTATAAAATATGCTTTGCCCCTACACCAACAATGATTTCATTTGGCTGATAGGTAAGGTTATTGTCGCGTTGAAGCTTATCAATAATGGCTTTTTTCAGAACTGGAAGTCCGCCAGCAGGTGTATATTTTGTATACCCTTTCTCCATTGAATCAATGGCAGCATTTAAAATATTTTGAGGTGTATTAAAGTCTGGTTCACCAGCTCCAAGACCAATCACATCAATACCTTGCTCTTTCAATGCTTTTGCTTTTGCAGTAATCGCTAATGTTGAAGATGGTGTTAAAGTTTTTACACGTGTTGCTAATAAATTTTTCATTCGGGATCTACTCCTCTTATAAATTCGTAATGCGCTTCCACCAGTCGCCATCCTTAAACAGAATATAGACATAGTTGAGCTGGTCGTGGTCGTTCAGATATGTAATTTCCCAAACTGCGCCAGGCTCCTCATAGCCTAATTTCATGTGGAGGACTTTTTGTACATTTCCTTCATTTTTAAAAACCGATAATGCTTGCTTTTCCGTAATACCATCTTCTAATATCACTTCCTGAATGGAATCCTCGTCTAGATTCGTCGGAACAAAGACAGCTTTTTTATCACCGTATTCGTCTACCCCGAACACAGTAACATACGAATGTTTGCCATTATATGTGTAGGACTCCGATACAATTGCGAGGGCTTTGGCATCGAGTGCCAACTGTTCAGCCTGCTCTTCAATTGAACGGAACGGAGCCTCGGCTTTCCAGAGTACTAAAATACTAATGACAAGTGACAACGAAACAATAAAGACAGAAATGAAAATTAACCAGTTTTTCATCTATTCACCTTATGTTTCACATCGAGCTGTTTTGGCATAACACATAGCTGATGCATGTGTGTGTCTATAACTGTGTAACCATTCATTTTGCTTTCCATTTTGTCAACCTGCTTTCTTTCCTCATACCACAACATTATACAACAATTTTGTGCTGTCGTGTTTCTTAATTTCATATATTGTACGTTGCTAGAACAACGTTTTCAAACAATGACTACAGTAAATTTCATTTCACCTCATAGAAGCCTCGTTTTGGGCATAAAAAACATGGTCCTATCACAAGAAAAATTCCTATTTAACTATGTAAATAGGAACCTGTCATTATGATAATTCGTATAGCACACAGCTAGCACGGCCATTCGCCTTTGCTTGGTATAAACAGCTATCCGCTTGCTCAAATAGCTCCTTGTATTGATAGTTTTTCTGATTATTCACACAAGCACCCATACTGACCCTTAAGGGATAACTTTGCTGTTCCTGTTCGAGCTTTAGTGAGAGCAAATAGGCATGTGTGTTATGGACCAATGTTTTGATATAGTCCTTCTGAGAATGCCTAAAACAAAGGATGAATTCATCTCCGCCATAACGAATAATTTCCACATCTTCATCCTGTAAAAAATCCTTCAAGCTGTTAGCTAAAAGCTGTAAAATCATATCTCCAAATAAATGACCATGCGTGTCGTTAAATAGTTTAAAATAATCGACATCCAAAACCGTAATACATACATAGGATTGCGTTATTTCGGCTGCATTGAGCCATTCCTGTAGCTCATAGTCTAAAAAATGTCGATTTAAAACGCCTGTTAATGGATCATAATGTGCTTTTTTCTCAAGCTTTTCCTTTTGACGCTTAAATTCTAAGTTCATTACTTGTTGTAATAAATTTGCAACACTCATTTTTTCCGAGAGATCAATATATTCACGCTGTACATCAAAAATTTCATCTCGCCAATCCAATTGATACAATACATTTAACAGTAAGCGCATCACTTTTTTTGTAATTGGCTTATCTCCATAAGATCGGGCAAGATCTATGGCTTGTTTATAATAAAATACAGCTTCTTCAAGCTTTTGCTGTTTTTCAAATAAAAAACCGTAGCCAAACAATGCCGCTACTTTTTCTCGTTTATGATGATGAATAATAGTAGAGGATAACGTACTGTCCAGCAATGCCTTCCCCTTTTTAAAATCCCCTTCTAAAATATACACATCTGCTAAATTATTATTAATACGAATATCATGTAATTTTGCTAGATCAGGCATTGTTCTAGCAAGAGATTTATTATATTCTCTAGCTAATAGCCCTGCTTGAAGTGCTTCCTTTGTACAGCCCTTCTCTACCTCTAAATAGCACAGATTATTATGACAGCGAACAAGCATGACAGGATCTTGTAGCTCCTGTGCATAGGCGATAGATTTTTTCGTCATCTCCACCGTTTTTTCACGGATGCCAACTAAATCATAGATTAATGACATTACTAAATGATAATGCATTAAATCTTTTGTCGTACCATAATTTTGACAAATGGCCTCATAATCATGAATAAGATTAACCATGCTTAATGTGTCACCTAAAGAATGATGAACTAATATTTTTTGATAGTACAAATCCATGACATATGGATAGTTATTGCTCTCTAATGCGACTAAAAGACCTTGATCAGCAAGCTTTAGTGCTTTCGTTAAATACCCCTTTGTGCGCATCTCCATTATCGTTTTATTTAATTCTTCTAATGTTAATTCCACCGTTTCACCACTTCTCCATACCCCATATCATCCAGTTTACTTTGTGCTTTCTCAATTATAAGACATATGTATTCACTTAGTCCGCCTTTTTCGTATGATACCAACTATTACCTACAACGCAAAAATCTTTTGTGATGATTGTTTTAAAATCTTACATCTGTTTGCTTGAAAGTGAATCATCTTATCCCATCATAATATGTAGGTAAATTTTTTATGTCTTTACACATTTTTCTCCATTTTTGTCCTCGTTACCTGTTGTTTTTACCCATATGATGAGTTAATTAGCTTTTTTAGTATCGAAAAGGGACGTGATGTTGTGAGTATGCAAATTAACCCTTCTGATCCAGCAACAATTCCAAAATTTGTAGATGAACTTCCAAAACCAATGATTGCTAAACCAAAATACAGCAGAGGGCAACAGAAGAATGATTATTACGAATTGGTCATGATGGAGGGCCAGCATCGTTTTCATAAGCATTTTCCAAACTCATTAATTTGGGGCTACAATGGGCTTTACCCAGGGCCAACCA
This sequence comes from Lysinibacillus sp. BS3, assembly GCF_039614735.1. NCBI lineage: Bacteria > Bacillati > Bacillota > Bacilli > Caryophanales > Bacillaceae > Lysinibacillus > Lysinibacillus sp. BS3. The sequence continues at coordinate 1,143,482 of NZ_CP154860.1, forward strand.
TAGAAGCTTCTAAAGATAAAACTATCTATGTGAAATACAAAAACCAGCTGCCCTTACAGCACTTTTTACCAGTAGATTTTACGCTTCATGCTGCAAACGATTCACAAGAAGTAAGAACAGTTACTCACTTACATGGTGCCAATGTGGATTGGCAGAGTGATGGCCATCCTGAAGCATGGTACACAAGAGACTATCGGCATACTGGTCCAAAATTTAATAAGGAAATACATGAATATACGAATCATCAACCTGGCACTACCATGTGGTATCATGACCATGCCATGGCTTTAACACGTTTAAATGTATATGCAGGATTAGCAGGCTTTTATTTACTGAGGGATGCCCTTGAGGAACGCTCTAATTTACCATGTGGAGACTATGAATATCCGATTTTAATTCAAGATAAAACGTTTAATGAGGATGGCTCATTGTTTTATCCTGACGAACCACCCTTTCCCGTGCCTGTTCATCCCTCTATCACACCAGGCTTTGTTGGCAATACGATAGTGGTTAACGGAAAACTATGGCCTTTTTTAGATGTTGAGCCACGTAAATATAGATTTCGTTTACTAAATGGCTCTAATCGACGAGGCTATGTCATCAGTCTTTCCAATGATCAACCAATGTTTCAAATTGGTACAGATGGCGGTTTCTTATCAGCACCACAACTTATCCAATCTGTCGAGTTGCTGCCAGCTGAACGCACGGATGTCATTATCGATTTTTCAAGCTGTGCTGGACAGGAGATTACCTTACTTAATACTGATACCGATTTCAGTGATGAACACACAAACGTGATTATGCAGTTTCGAGTAACTTTACCTTTGAAATGTGAAGATACAAGTGAGATTCCAGAAAGACTTGCCGTTTCTATGGATCTACATCCACACCATGCACATATTGAAAGACAACTACCATTGACGGCGACTACCGATGAGTTTGGTCGACCTATGTTGCTGTTAAATGATCGAATGTACCATGATCCAGCAACGGAAAAACCTTCTTTAGATAGTGTGGAAATCTGGAACTTTATTAATGCTACACCCTTTATCCATCCTATTCACCTGCACCTCATTCAATTTAAAATTCTGGAACGAAGGCCGTTTGATTTAGAAATCTATCAAAATGAAGGCATCGTACAATTTACAGGGCCGCCTGAAGAACCAAGAGACTATGAGCGAGGTTGGAAGGACACGGTGAAGGCTGACGCTGGAAAGGTGACAAAAATTATTATGCATTGGAAAGATCATGTCGGGAATTATATGTGGCATTGTCATTTCCTTGAGCATGAGGATCATGATATGATGCGACCCATTCTCGTTATGAAAGACGTCCATGCTGTTCAGCAGCCTCATGCAGCAGTAGAACATCCTGTAACACATCAAGAATCAACAGCTCCCACAAATCCTACAAATCCTACAAGTACTACCCATCATAGTGAATCTTCAGCTCCACTATTAAATGAGGTAGAACACTCACAACTTGAGGAAGAAAAGGTAGTCTCACCTCAAGAAGAAGAATCCATTACTATTCATATAGGAGATAATACACAACATATGCCAACGCTACTGTTCCCAACCCTTCCTACCAATACTCCTACCAGCAGGCATAGGCCTCGTCAAAGAACCCGAAGATTTTAGCTAAGTACGCTTTACAAAGAAAACTACCAATGAAAAGGTGGTTTTCTTTGTTCCAGCAATTTATTTGACCTCCAATCGCCATATTCTTCTCGTTACGAAAGCTAATAATAATACACACACAGAGATTATAAACACTGGTATATAGATGTTGGCTTGAAAGAACTCAAATAGCAACCCATACCCCATCTGCCCAAGTGGTGCCATACACTGTGATACTGCCATCATAATTGCCATGACTTTCCCTAATTGTTCATTTGGTGTTTCTTTTTGGACAAGGGTCATTACGTAAATGGAGATAATCGTCATCATCATCGCAATGATAAGAGCACAACCAATAAATAAGCTATACGATGGATAATAGCCAATTTGAAGGGCGCGAGGTAGCACAGACATAGCCATGGGAATTACCAAAAAGGCTGACATCAATACCCAAATATAGAGGGTGTGAATACGCAGCTTTTTTGCAAAGTACCCCATCGTTAACGCGCCTAAAATCGTCGCAAAATCAATAATCCCCATTCCTATTCCATACAATGTATCACTACTTTTCATCGTGACACGAAGAATAATAGGCACACCAACGATAAAAAGTGGAGTCAATAGTAAATTCAATAAAGCAGCAAGTAGCGTACATTTTAAAATAAAAGTTTGCTTCACCACATAAGTAAAACCTTCTTTCATGTCTTTGATTAAGGTCGGCATCAAATGACCATCATAGCTACGTTTCACAAATGGGATTGTCATAAACATTTCTACAATAGCCGTAAAGAAAAATAATAAACCACTTACTATGACGAGAAGTTTGAGGCCAAGCATTCCATATAGTATCCCCCCTAGCACAGGTGCTGTCACTCCTGCTAATGCCTGGACCCCATTGACGATCCCATTAGCCTGCTCAAGCTTTTGTCCGCTAACTAATAGCGGAATACTAGCCATTACAGCTGGCGTGTACATTGCACTAATGAATGAAAGAAGCACCATAACCAACCCAATCCATAGCACAGAATGATTGTTTGTTAGTAATACAATAAAAAAAATCAATACAATGCCACTACTGATAAAATCAAATAGGACCATTAAATTTCGCCGATTAAAACGATCTGCTATAGCGCCACCAAATGGTGTAAGTAAAACAGGAAGGCTTGAAATAGCGAAAAGCACAGCAAAAAGATCTGCCCGTCCTGTTATATCTAAAACAAAAAGTGAAAGAGCAAATCTTAAAAGCGCAGAGCCTAAAATAGAAATAATCTGCCCAGCTACCATAATGATAAAATCTTTCGAAAAGCCTTTTTCTTTGACTAGCATTTCCATATAAAAAACACCCCTTATTATTTTTAGACCGACAGTCGGTCATTTAATATGTTAAAAAATTGTAGGCACAAGCTTCTAGGACTTGCCCTACAAATTAGACTGACTGTCGGTTTATAAATAGTATATGTGAACTCCCTAAAAAAAGGAACATATTTTTATATCTTCCTTTTTGTTAACCCTATTTACTTTTAAAGTAATGTTTAATTTGCTCAATCATAGCAGTAGTTGCCTGACTAACATAGCGATCTACGCGGAAAATAATGGATAGGCTTCGGCTTGGAGCACCATTTGAAATTCGTATACTACACAAACTAGGATCATTCATTTGTTGGAGCAAAGGATAGGGTTGCACCGTTACACCAATATTGGCTCGAACGAGATTCATAATGGACGTGACAGAGCTTGTTTCAAGAATAGAATGAATGTGAAAACCATGCTTTTTTACAGCCTCTTCTACTATCTCTCTACCAAGAAAACCTTCTGGATACATCACCATAGGAAGTCCTTCTAATTCAGCAATTGGGATCACTGTTTGCTGTGCCAATGGATGCTCCTTTGAAACGGTCAGTACATATTCCTCTCTACATAAAGGAATAATGACCAATCGATCATCTGATTCTACATTCGTCCCAATACCGATATCCACTTCATTTTCGAGAACCTGCCGCATAATATCGATGGAAGCAAGTATCTTTAATTTTACCTTTGGAAATTTTTGATGGAAATCAATAACAAGCTGTGTAATCCGATAATCAAGATCAGATGGCATGATGCCAATACTTATTTGTCCCCCTTGTAGCCCCTGTAAATCTTTAATCGAATCTTTGACATTTTGTAATGTATTAAATACCTCTGTTGTATAGCTAAACAAAAGAGAGCCTGCCTCAGTCACAACAATTTTTTTGCCAATACGATCGAACAATGGCATTCCTAGCTCATCCTCCAGCACACGTATTTGCTGGCTTAACGTTGGCTGAGAGATGCCAAGTTTCTCAGCAGCTTTTGTAAAATGTAGCTCCTCATAGACTGCCATAAAATAATGCAGATGCCGTATTTCCACATAGACCACGCCCTATCATAGTTTCTAACTATCATTGTAATAGTAATAATAGTATTGTTCAATCATTCTAATTCAGATAGACTTCAATTTAGGCTTACTATTTATTTGATAGGACGGAGAGGAAAGACAATGAATATAAATCACAAAATTGTACCAATTATTTCCATTATTTTAGCTTCTTTTAATTTACGGCCTGTCATTACTTCGGTGTCCCCCTTGTTAGGAACTATTCGCCAGACTTTACATATGAGCGCAGCTACTGCTAGTTTGCTAACTTCTTTAGCTGTGCTATGTATGGGCTTATTTGCACCTTTCGCAATCAAACTAGCTAATCGTTGGAGCATCGAGCGAACTATCGCTTACGCTCTTATTCTTATTGGACTAGCAACAGCTACCAGATATTTTGCTAATACTGCTTGGGTCATGCTAGTAACAGCCTTGTTATCAGGCATTGGCATTGCCATCGTAGGACCACTGTTATCGGGCTATATTAAGGAGAAATTTGCGAACCCTTCCCGTGTAGTGGGGATTTACTCGCTAGCACTTGTAGTAGGAGCTGCACTTGGCTCTGGGCTTTCTATTCCACTAAGCAATTTTTTTCATTCATGGCAAGCTTCTTCTGCCTCCTGGGCTATTCTTGCTTTAATCGCTTTATTCTTTTGGTGGAAGCCAATTGAACAAAAAGCAGTTACTGCATCAGTCACAAATTCACCTAGTAAGAGCAACAGTGTGAAGCAAATGTTAATGAATCAAAAGGCTTGGCTTTTAACAGGCTTTTTTGGGTTAATGGCCTTTATGTTTTATACCATCATGGCTTGGTTACCTCCCATCGCAGAAAATTTAGGCTATAGCAAACACGACGCTGGAATGATGCTGACACTATTAACAATTGCCCAAATGCCAGCTACATTTTTAGTGCCTATATTAAATAACCGTTTTCAGCATCGAGCCGTATGGCTAGTAGGTAGTTCATCATTAGAATTAATTGGTTTATTGATGCTACTGTTTTCTTATAATCCTTGGCTGAGCAGTATTCTGATTGGCCTTGGTGCAGGTGGGCTTTTCTCATTAGGGCTAACATTACCAATTGATGAGGCCAAAGATATTCACGAGGCTAGCTTCTTAGCTGCTATGACACAATCAGTTGGCTTTGTATTTGCTGCATTGGGCCCCTTCTTTGTCGGTCTTGTTCGAGATTTCACAGGCAATTTTACAACTGCTATTATTGGCATGATCATCATCGTCCTTGTGATGATTCTGATTCAACTAAAAATTGGAAACCAAAAGCAACCACAAATGCATCATATTCACATGAAAAAGACGACTTTCTAACAAGGAAGGTCGTCTTTTAATGATGGAATCGATTTTGTGCCTTTGTTGTATTGCCTTCACGGGATGACACTGGCCATACATGTAGCGTCTTCAACTGATGCTTGCTAATTAGCTGACTGAAGCATATCTTAGCACAACTGCCTCTAAAACATCGATTCCTATTAATATATCTTCAAGCTCCGTATGTTCATCTGGATGGTGACTTAAACCATCCACTGAAGGAATAAAAATAAGGCCAACTGGTCCGAGCCTTGTCATATTCATAGAATCGTGACCTGCTCCACTTTGCATATATTGATAGGATAGTTTCTTCTCTACACAAATTGTTTCTAAATCTTGCATTAGCTTTGGAGAAAGCTGGACAGGATCCTCTGAGCTAATGACATTGTATTCAATCGCAAGCTGCCTCTTTTGTTGAACGTTTGCAATAACCGTATAAAAATGCTGAAGCACACGTTCTCTCGATTCCACAGAGGATGATCGGATATCTACAGTTAACTCCACTTCACCTGGAACTACATTCATCGAGCCTGCCACAACCTCTAGTATTCCAACAGTTGCCACAGTGCCAAACTCCTGCTCTGCTATCGCCGCTTTTTCTAATTCTAATGCCAATTCGGATGCTCCTAAAAGAGCGTCCTTTCTCATATTCATTGGAGTCGTGCCTGAATGGGACGCTTTTCCATTTAACTTCATTAATAAGCGAACTGGTGCTGCTACCCCTGTGACAATACCAATTTTCTTTTCATAGTTAATTAGCAGTGGTCCCTGTTCAATATGCAATTCGAAAAAGGCATGGAATCCTTCCTCTACTCTTGTCGCTTGATCAACACTACTAAAATCAAGTCCACAATGAGCAAAAGCCTGCTCCATCGTAATACCATCTCGATCGACTAAATGGCGATATTTTTCTTTATCAATTAATCCTGCCATTGCTTTACTGCCTACTGTTGACACACCAAATCTTGAAGACTCCTCACAGGCAAAGGCGATAATTTCAATTGGATGCTCTGTCACAATAGATCGCTCGTTTAATCGCTTGATGACCTCTAGGGCAGCGGTTACCCCTACAACGCCATCATATTTACCGCCTTGATAGACAGTATCTAAATGAGATCCCATGACAACAGGCTGCAATCCTGGCACACTGCCTTCTCTTCGAGCAATAAGATTTCCACAATGGTCAATATGAATTTGAAGATTTTCATCTTTACATAAACGAATAAAGGCATGTAAACAAGCCTGTTCTTCATTCGTATAGGCAACTCTCGTAATCCCTTTTTCGCCTGAATTATATTGATTCATTTTATCTAGTAATTGTTGATAACGTTCTTTATAGATCATGTAAACAGCTCCTTTTGAAGAATTACGAAGATGAAAATCAGACCAAATGTACGCTTGTATAGTATCTATTTTACACCTTTTTGGTTGAAAATTAGAAAAGGGATTCTCCATAACGAGATCCCTACTCTAATTCACTGGAAAGACTTAAGCAGTATATGACTGCTCTAATCTATTTACTATTAGCCATTTTGTCATTGAAATGATGGAACAAAGCATCACATTCTTCAGTCGTTTCAATTTTTTGCATGCTCAGGACACTTTTATCTTTACCCGTTAAGTAATCACGTAGATGCATATCAGAGAAGCCATGTACATGAGCATCTTCTGCTGTATTACAATAATGAACTTCTTTAATACCCGACCAAATAATAGCGCCCACACACATTGGACATGGTTCGCAAGTAGCGTAGATGACACAATCGGATAAATCCATTGTGCCAAGCTTTTTAGAGGCTTCACGAATGGCTACTATTTCTGCATGTGCAGTGATGTCTGTATCACGCATCATTGTATTGCCAACAACAGCGATGATTTCATCACCTCTTACAATGGTTGCACCAAATGGTCCACCAATATTTTGATCGATGCCTTCTTTTGTTTTGTCAACAGCTAGTTGAATATAATCCATACCGTGATTCCTCCTAGTTAATAATATGAGTACCAGCCTGATTATTGATCGCTTCTTTCAGACTTTCAGGGTTTGTAATAATTACTCGATGACCACCATTTTCTAAGAAGCTTAAGCTTGCTTCGATTTTTGGTAGCATACTTCCTGGCGGGAACTGATTATCTTGAACATGCTGCTTTGTTTCCTCAACAGTAATTTCTTCAAGTGCTTGTTGTTCAGGTTTTCCAAAGTTAATAAACACACGCGGAACACCCGTTGTAATAATTAATGAATCCGCATTTACTTGTGCCGCTAATAGACTTGTTGCAAAGTCTTTGTCAATGACTGCATCTACACCCTCATAGACATTGTTTTCTTTTTTCACAACTGGAATTCCACCACCGCCTACAGCGATCACGACATAATCATTATCAATTAATGATTTAATCGCCTCTTTTTCCACGATATCGATTGGTTTTGGTGAAGGCACAACGCGACGGTAGCCACGGCCAGAATCCTCTACCATTTTCCAATCTGGATGCTCTACTAGCATCGCCTCCGCTTGCTCCTTTGTAAAGAATGAACCAACTGGCTTTGTAGGGTTAATAAAGTTGGGATCATGTTCATTGATTTCAACTTGTGTAATCACACTGACTACCTTTTTATTAATTTGACGTTTAGTCAGTTCGTTAATTAATGCTTGTTGAATTAAATAGCCAATTCCACCTTGTGTGTCAGCCACACAGTTTACTAACGGAATTGCTGGCATGCCTGATACTTCATTAGCAATTTCACTTCGTTGTAAAGTGAAACCAACTTGTGGACCATTGCCGTGTGTGACAACCACTTTATAACCTTCCTGAATCATATCCGCGATATGCTCGACAGTTTGAGCAACTGCCTCTTGCTGACTTTGAATAGATTCACTTCCACTATCCTTTACCAACGAGTTACCGCCGATTGCTACAATTACTAATTTATTCACAACTACACCCCTACTTCTTTTTCTACACTATTTTGAACATTTTGCTGATTAAATTTATATAACAGCTTATATAAAATGAATGACACGATCAGTCCGCTAAAGAAAGCAAAGTTATTTAGCTGTACTAAAAACGGCACACTTTTCAGGAAAGCACCTGACATTGGTAAGAGGAAGCTTATTAATAGAACGATACATGCTACGATGTTATAGCCAGATTTATAAGCTCCATTATGACCTTCTTCCACATAAATCATAGATAAATCTAAACGTCTTTTACGCTCGATAAAGAAGCTAGACAACATAATACCTGCAATCGGTCCAAACATAGAGCCTATAAAACTATAAAAGAAAAATAACGTTTCTGTACTCGATACTAGTTTCCAAGGCAAAATGACTGTGCCAATAATCGCTGTTAAAATACCTGCTGTTTTGACCGTAAATACTTTAGGGAATAAAGTTGTCATTTGTAATCCAGATGGTAATAAATTACCAAAAACTACAAAAGCTGTTGCGCCTACATTTAACGCTAAAATTAATACAATCACTGAAAAGGGATTTTGAATTTTATCAATAGCATCTACAATATTAAAAATTGGTTGCCCAAAAGCAATTTCTGTCCCTGCTATTAAACTAATACAAGTAATCGCAAATAATAGATACGAGCCGATCATACCGATGGATAAGCCATAGATCATTGCTTTTGGCGATTTAGCTCTATGCGTAAAATCTGCAATATTTACAATTGGACCAGCCCAGTTAGACACCAATGCGCTAACACATGCAATAAAAACCAATGGACTTTCCATCGTTGTAGAAGGCTTATATTCTAAAATTGGTCCAATTCCTCCAGCAATATTAATTGCCCAAATCGCTGCGCCAATAATGAAAATATAAACAATCGGTGATGAGTATTTACCGAAGACTGTTAGCATATCCATGCCACCTAAAAAAAGTAAAACTGTAATTACCCATAAAATAATATAAGAAATCATAGTCGGAACATCTAAGCCAAAAATAGTGAAGTCTCCACCAATAGACATATAGTTCGGAATGAATCTTGCAAATAATACATTAAGGGATTGAGCGCCCACAACGGTCGTCGTACCAAAGAATACAACCCCAGCAATCAACCCTCGACATAACGCCGGAATAATAGAGCCTTTTACTCCAAATGAATCTCTTAGTAATATGGCAAACGGAATGCCATATTTAGAGGCGGAATATCCATTTAAGCAATAGCCTGCTGAGACGATTACTGCTGAAAGCATAATGGCTAAGAAAACTTGATTAACTGATAATCCTAAGACAAAAAACCCTGCAACCGTCATATAAGACATAATATTGTGAACTGCGCCCATCCACACGGTAATGTAGTTAAAGATTCCCCAGTCTCTTTCCTGAGGACCTTTTGGTAAAAGTTCTTCCGAATAGCCAAGTGCTCTATAATCTTGATTGGACTGTTCAATTTTTGCGTGTTCCATAGAAAGCTCCTCCTACTTATAGGAAGTGGGCTTAAGCCCACTTCTCACTAATTGTAATTAATGCTTTTTCAAAAGCTTCCATTGGAGGATTTGTGATACCAGCACCAATCATACCGATTCCAGCCTCTTTATGTGCGATAGCTGTATTAATAATTGGAAGAATACCTGATTGGATGACTTTGCGAATATCAATACCAGTAGGAATTCCCATGAAGTTTAATAATGGAATGGTAATATTTTGGTTTTCTGTCGTCGTAATTTCTTTCATTTTACGAGAATAACCAATTGCTTCATCCACTGTTCCACCTACTAAAGCAACGATTGCTGGTGCAGTAGCCATTGCGAAACCACCAATACCGTAAGTTTCTGTAATAGCACTATCCCCTATATCAAGACCTGAATCCTCTGGTTTGTAGCCAGCAAACATCGGTCCGATTACTTTTTGTGCTGGGCCAGTAAACCATGTATTACCTGGCATGCCACTAATACGAACACCAAATTCTACACCGTTACGTGCCATTGTTGTCACGACAGTACTATATTCGATTCCATGTGCAGCATCTAATGCACATTTACAGCATGCCATCCATGTAGGACCTGAAAAATAATCACTACTTGCCACGAAATCAAATACTGCTCGCTTCTGTTCAACAGGATAATCTGTTTCTAAGATATATGGTGTCAATGCTTGAATTAATAAGCTTGTACCTGCATTATTACGGTTATGACATTCGTCACCCATGTGGAGCGCTTGTGCAAGCATTAATCGTAGATCGATGCCGTCTTTATTTAATTTCATTGCATCACGTAAAATTGGTCCTAACACATCACGCATCCATATTAATCGCTCGACAACGCTGTCATCGTTGGCACCCATACGCAAGATTTTTGCCATTTGCTCACTTAAATTTGTATAGGCGATATTGCCATACGTTTTATTTTCAACGATGTGCATAAACATCGAAGCAGATGTTACCCCAGCCATTGAACCAACTGCATTATGCTCATGGCAAGGTGAGAATGTAATATCTCCAGACGCCGCTACCTCTGCTGCTTCTTCTAAATCTTTTGCTAATCCTTCGAATACAAGAGCACCCATCACAGCGCCCTTCATTGGGCCATTCATATCTTCCCAAGTAATGGGTGGTCCTGCGTGTAAAATTGTTTTTTTCGTCATGCCAGGTACAACATTGATGGCTTGATCGAAACCAATCAACACGGGTTGAGAGTTCACAATTTTTTCCACCGCAAGACGATTTGCTGCTTCGATTTTTTCAGCAAGTTCTGCTTTATCGATTTTGTTTAGTGCTGCAATAATTTCTGGCTTACCTCCTCCCGGTGGTGACCACTCTAGGTGTGTAGCACTTGCATTTTGTGCTAATATATCATCCTTAAAAAGTTCAATACCTACGTTAATTACGTTAATTTTACTTGTGAAAAGTTCATTAATCTTACTCATGATTTTCTCCTTTCAACACCATTTCTCTAGCAAGTAACCCTGCATTTGTACTACTGCTTGCATGTGTAACACCTGCATCGACTAATTTTTCCACTTGCTCATCTATGTTTGGCGTATCTAAGTCTGTTCCAAGGACATACCCAATGATCTCTAAATGTCTACCTTCTTTTTCAGCAAATTGTTTAGCTTCAATGATGGCGGGAAGCATAACACCTACTGGGTCTTCATGAGAGCCAAAGCCTAATACGAAGTCCATCACAATGACACCAACTGTCGGATCTTTTGCTTCTTGTAAGAAGCGCTCTATGCGAGAAGACGGATCGATCATTGGATGTGGTTTACCATTTGTAAAATCATCATCACCGAAGTCAATGAATGTATGTTCCTGACTCACATTGATATCTTTCAATAAGAAATCAGGATTCTTTTGGATGTTACTGTAAATATTATCTAATTTTTCCATAGCTAGATACATAGATTCATCACAAAGCGTACCGCCACAGAATAACCCACGAATGTATTTTTGCTCTGGCGCTAATTTTGCACGAACCGCTTCAACTAATGGAATGTTAAGTGCACGTTTGTTAATACCTGCTTCATCAATACCTGCTAGTAAGACTGCCTTTAAGGCTGCTTCTTTCGATGTTTTAGCAAATTGTCCACCAGCTGCGACTACAGCCTCTTCATTACCACCTATAAAATAAACCACTACCGGTTTGCTGCATTCTTTAATTTGTGCGAGTACTTTTTTCTCAACACTTGCTTCAGGTGGCTTCGATACAAGTACAATCACTTTAGTGGCTTCATCGGCTTCTAGTGCTTTGATTCCATCAAGCATCATCATACCGCCCACTTCTTTACTTAAATCTCTTCCGCCAGTACCGATCAGTTGTGTGATACCACCACCGAAGTCATGAATGCGAACACTTACTTCTTGGCTACCTGTACCAGATGCCGCTACGATACCGATATTGCCTTTTCTTACAGCGTTTGCAAAGCAAAGTCCTGTATTACCAATAATAGCGGTACCACAGTCTGGTCCCATCATTAATAAGCCTTTTTCATGTGCTAAAGTTTTTAATTCTACTTCGTCTTCAACGCTCACATTATCACTGAAAAGCATCACGTGTAGATCATTTTCAAGTGCTTTGCGTGCTTCGCGAACAGCAAATGCCCCATTGACAGAAATGACCGCAAAGTTTGCATCAGGAATTCCTTGTGCAGCTGAATCAATCGTTGCATATTTAATATCACTTTTTGCTTGTGCTTTATCTTTATTTGTTAGTAATTCTTCCACTGCTAGGTAAGCGCTTTCTATTTGATCCGCATTAGCAGTTTTAACAATAATCATTAAGTCCCCTGCTGTTGCTTCCTCCACTTCTGGCGTCATCAAACCAACGTTACGAATGACTCCTTTGTTCATCTCCGTACCCATACCAATAATTGCTTGCTCGACGCCTTCAATTTGATTCGCTTTTGTAGATAGTGACATCAATGACACTGAATCAAAATATGTGTTGCGCTTAATTACGACTTTAATACTCATCATTATCCTCCTAATTTTATATTGGCTTCTAAGCCACTTATCAGCCCTAAGGCAATATCTGTTCCTGAGGAAGAGCCAATAGCAAGCACCTTTCTCAGAGCCTCAATGGATTCCACTTCTGTGCCATATAAAATGGCGTGTATGAATGAACAGATGGACTCCCTTACTTGTCCATATGCTGCCTTCTTCAATGTTGTAAAGCTAATCTCATTGGTCAAAGGCTGAATCACTTTGATGACGCTTTCACACAAAGGTTTATACATAGAACACGGGCTATTTTGTAAGTGAATGATAGCAAATAAGCCTACTAAAAAATCATCCCCTGATGGTGTTAGCCCTGGCCCCAAGCCTACTAAATCAGCTGCATATGCCTGAAAACGATCCAAACGTTGATTCAATATTTCCTCATAAAGTAAAGTTGTGCGCTGCTGTAATAATCTCGATGTCTCCGCTTCAAATTCACTGACGGGAGAATCATTACGTTTTATGCCGCCGCCTTTCCCATGTAAATCAATGAATTGTTTTACACGGATCATATTCATTTTTAAGCGTGTACAATTTGCTGGATAAATAGGTAGCTGACATTGCCAACGAGAGGCGGTTGGGATCGCTATTATTAATTTTTCTTCTATTAATAGTTGATTATGGCGAACCGATACCCTGTCATGTTGCTGAATGCCCAGGTGATCCAATGTATCAAGATCAATGACAAGTGTATTGGGTGCCCGATCCATTGCCTTCGTAGCAAGTGTAAAAATTTCATCCTTACCATCACTCCGTATATTTAAGGCATGTTTAAACACGCTATGAACCGTTCCCGTAAACGTCGCCACTATTTGCTGCAGGAAATAATCATCACCCGATTTGGCATGTATCATATGTACACCTCTTTATGTCGTAGGAGTACTACTATTTCGCTCCTGCTTCTAGTAGAATTTTTTCAATTTCAGTAAATCCTTTTTCTCTAGCCATTGTTAATGGTGTCACACCATATTGATCCACTAATTGTGTATCTGCTCCATGTTCAACTAATAGACGAACTATTTCTTGTTGCTTTTCTCCCCCATCATTGAGGAGAATGGCTTCAATCAATGGTGTCCATCCACAAATATTTGTATGGTTGACATTGATGTCTGTAGTCGTTACAAGTTCACGAACTACCTCTACAAAGCCCTTCTCACTTGCTGGATGAATCCCTACACCGCCAAAGCGTGTTAAACGCTCTAAATCTGTGTTTGCTTGTAGCATTATTTTCACAAGCTCTAACTTTCCATTTATACATCCATACAAAAATGGGTTTAAACAAATTTGATCTTGAAGGTCAATATCTGCCCCTTCCTGAATTAAAAATTTTACTGTTTCTAATTGATCATTCATCGCAGCAAGTAAAATTGCTGTACGTTTGCGCTTATTTTGAGAATTAATATCCACACCTTGTTGTAAATAACCTTTCAGAGCGTTATTATCACCTGCTTCAGCTGCAGTTAAAAATTCTGAGACCACATTCATATCTACCAATTTCATTCCTCCATTTCTCTGACCTATTGTTCATTTCAACTAAAAAGAAATAAACCGCGAGAATGTTACTACTTTCACATTTCCGTCTTACAAGCTTTATTTTATTCTCTTATGCCGTAGATATCATTGTTTAGCAAAACCAAAAAGAATGTAGATCATTTAGGCAATATGTACAATGTTTTGTGATAAGATTATGGCGAAGGAGTGAAATCATTTGCTAACAATTAAAGATATATTAGAGATAAAGGCACTTGAAGGAATTAAAATTGTTGCTGGAGAGCAAGGAATTCACAATGAAATTGCACTTGTGAATATTATCGAAAATCCCGATGCATTTGATTGGCTGACACCGAATGAATTACTGTTAACGACTGGTTACATCTTCCAAGATGACGAAGCCTTACAAAATAAAATTATCCAAGAAATCTCTAAAATCAATTGTGCAGGCCTTGTTATTAAAATGAGACGCTATTTACAAAAGACGCCTCAAAACATGATCGATATTGCCAATCAGCATGGATTGCCGTTATTAGAGTTACCTTATAATTACACCCTTTCCAAGGTCATCTCGATTATCAATGAAAAGGCATCTGGCCGTTATGATCTATTAAATAGAAAATCTTTGGACATGCACAATACGCTATTTAAGGTGGCGCTTGAAGGAGGAGGCATCGAATCTATTTCCTCTAAGTTAGCTGAAACAATTAATAACCCGATTATTTTTTTAGATAATGACTGGAATTTACTGCATTATACAGATCTTGATACGAATCCTGTGCCCCTTGCCTATGGCATTAATTTAAAGAAGAATCGTCCAACATTTTCAAAGGATTTTATAAATACCATTCCGAATGATCTCAATGAAATGCAAAAATCCATTACACGAATCTATCAATTAGAAGATCTAGCCGTAAAATGTAGAATTCTTCCTGTTGCAGTAGCCAACTATATTTATGGCTATATTGTCATTTGGCAAACTGTACGGGATCTGAATGAGTTTGATTTCATCGTTTTAGAGCAAGCCTCCACGATTGTGGCACTAGAAAGGATAAAACAGAAGGAAATTGAGGGTGTACGACTAAAGATTAAACAAGAGTTTTTTGATGATTTATTGACTGGAAAAATCACTTCGCTTGAAACGCTACAAACACTATGCGATCTCCACGGCTTAAAGATCAACCATAAATATTATTGCATCGTCATCTCTATTAGCCATGAAAATTTGCAAAACCAGCATGATTTAATTTCTAGAAAATACGAAACCGATAATATTGCAAAAAAATGTATGAATTTAATTTATGAGCACTCTAGCACAATTAATGGAGAAATTACATGCCTTTATCGCAACAATCAAATCATTATATTAGTTGGACAGCAAGACAGCAAACAAGATTTCACGATCAATGAAACAAAGCAATACGCAGAAAACATTCTCCAATTATTAGTACAGCAACATACGCAAAGCTCTTTCTTAATGGGAATTGGCAAAGAATATAAACATATACGTTTTGTCCATAAAAGCTTTGCAGAGGCACATGAAGCTCTCCGTCTTATGCACCGCTTCGAAGAGCGTGGAGCAGTGGCTCATTATGCGGATCACTCCATTTATCATTTTTTAGATTCGAATATTAATGAAGTGCAGCTAAAGGACTTTTTCTTAGAAAGCTTGGGTTCTGTCTTTGAGCATGATCTATTACATGGGACAAGCTATCTACTTACATTAGAAAATTACTTTATCAATCATATGAATATAAGTGAAACAGCCAAGGAAATGTTTATCCATCGCAATACGTTAATTTATCGGATTGAAAAGATTAAAGAAATTTTAAAAACAGATTTAAAAAGCTATGAGGAGCTGTTACAAATCCAGCTAGCCTTAAGAATCTATCGCTTGCTTGGTAAGTCTTTATACCACGATGAATTTGCAGACTAGTATCAAAAGGTGGTGATCGCATCACCTTTTTTGATGACCATTCATTTCATATTCAGTTCATAAACGCATGCTATAGTAAAGCCATAGAAACGAAATACATTGTTTTCAGACAATGAAGGAGGCTTATTTCTTTGCAAGAAACATCAAATGATATGTCTAAACAAAAAGATTGGCGCCGTTTTATACAGTTAGTAAAACGTGCCGAACCACCGATATGGCTACTTGTCATCGCTTTAGTGATGAGTTTAGCAACGACAGGTGTAGGGTTTATTGTTCCATTATTTACAAAACAATTAGTGGATGGCTTTTCGTTAGAATCGCTTAATTATTGGCAAATTATTGTACTAGGTATTGCCTTTATCGCCCAGGCTATTGCCAGTGGATTATCCATCTATTATTTAAATCGAGTTGGACATCATGTTGTGGCAAAATTACGTGACCAGCTATGGCGAAAGCTGTTGCATTTACCAATCCCCTATTATGATGAACATGATACTGGTGAAACATTGAGCCGTGTTACGAATGACACAGGGGTTGTGAAAGAGCTTATAACAGAGCATTTAGCAAACTGTTTATCTGGCGTTATTTCCATTATAGGTTCTATCATCATTCTTCTATTTTTAGATTGGAAAATGACATTAGTCATGCTGATTGCCGTACCACTGGCTATGGTGATCTTAATGTTGTTAGGGCGACGCATGTTTGTGATTTCAAAAGGAATGCAAGATGAAACAGCAAAATTTACGTCTGTATTAAATCAAGTTTTACCTGAAACGCGCCTAGTCAAGGCTTCAAATGCTGAGCAAATTGAATATGAGCGTGGAAAAAAGGGCATTACGAATCTCTTTACATTTGGCTTAAAAGAAGCAAAAATTCATGCACTGATTTCCCCGCTGATTTCATTCGTTCTGATGTCTGTGCTTGTAGCTATTATTGGCTATGGTGGTGTCCGTGTTTCCTCTGGAGAGCTGACGGCTGGCGATATGGTGGCATTTATTTTATATTTAATCCAAATCATTATGCCAATGACGCAATTAACGATGTTCTTTACCCAGCTCCAAAAAGCCATGGGTGCTACAGAACGAATTAGTGCATTGCTTGAATACGAGGAAGAACGTATTGAAGAAGGCTTAACAGTAGAAAAAATAGATCAACCCATTTATCTTAAAAATGTTGATTTTTCTTATGGTGAGGAGCCCATTTTATCCGATATTAACTTCACAATTGAGCCAGGCAAAGTAACAGCCATCGTTGGACCAAGTGGTGGCGGTAAAACAACTACATTTTCACTGCTAGAACGATATTATCAGCCAACGAACGGCAGTATCACACTAGGAGATACACCAATCGAAACTTTTTCACTCCACTCTTGGCGCAGTCAAATCGGCTATGTAGCGCAGGAAAGTGCCCTGCTCTCAGGTACGATTCGAGAAAACATTTGCTATGGTATAGACCGTGAAGTGCAAGATGATGAGCTAGAAAAAGTGGCTAAAATGGCCTATGCAGATCAATTTATTAACGAGCTTCCAGATAAGTTCGATACTGAAGTTGGAGAACGAGGCATCAAGCTTTCAGGAGGACAACGTCAGCGTATCTCTATCGCAAGAGCGCTCTTACGTAATCCGCAAATATTAATGCTGGATGAGGCAACATCAAGCTTAGATAGTAATTCAGAAATTTATGTACAAAAAGCATTAGACAACTTAATGCAAGGACGCACAACACTAGTCATTGCGCACCGTTTATCGACAGTGGTAGATGCCGATCAAATATTGTTTATTGAGAAAGGGCATATTACAGGCTGTGGTACACACGAAACACTCTTTGAAACACATGCTATGTATCGTGAGTTTGCCATGCAGCAATTACGCATTAAAGACGTAGAATAAAGGGGTTTGTTGAGATGACAAAACTATTAGTCGTGGATGATGATGCACATATTCGCGAATTGGTAAAAGTGTTTCTGCAAAACGAGGGCTTAGAAGTAATAGAGGCTATCGATGGTGTCGATGCACTGTCTAAATTAGACACTGAGAAAGTCGATATGGTCGTGATGGATATTATGATGCCCAACATGGATGGCTGGGCATTATGTGAGGAAATACGTTCATTCAATACAGATCTACCAATCCTTATGCTAACAGCTAAAGGAGAAACCTCTCAAAAAATCAAGGGCTTTCATTTAGGGACAGATGATTATCTTGTGAAGCCATTCGAGCCTGCCGAGCTAATCGTACGTGTTAAGTCTATTTTAAAAAGATATCGTATCTCCCTTTCTCAAGTTGTAGAGGCTGGTCATGTCAAATTAAATCGCCATACACATGAAGTGGAAATGAACGGCGAGACGATTCTCCTTCGTTTGAAGGAGTTCGAGCTATTATTTACACTTGCAAGCTATGTTGGCAAAACCTTTTCCCGTGAACAGTTGATCGAAGAAATCTGGGGCTACGACTATGAGGGAGATGAACGAACAGTTGATGTCCATATCAAAAGAATACGAGAACGCTTTCCACAGGAGACGAGTGGCTTTGTCATTCGCACCATTCGTGGTCTTGGTTACCGCTTGGAACTAGGCACATGAGAAAACGAAGATTCTTGTTAAGATTAGCGCTGGTCTTTTGCCTGTTTCTGATTGCAAACACCGTTTTCGCTTTTATTTCCTATCATGTAACTTCATGGCTGTATGGACGGTTAGGAACTGAGCCTCATGGATTTTGGCTACAACTAGCAACAGTGATTGGGGTGTTTGCACTCTTTGCCTGTTCAGCTGCCATTATCTTTTTAATCGGACTAAATCGACAACGTAACTATTGGGATACGATTGTAGATGCATTAAGCCGCATGGCAAAAGGTGATTTTGATGTTCAGCTGGATTTGAGAGCAGATGAGGAGGATCAATTTGGGCAATTGATTCATGGTATTAATCATATGGCTGTTGAGTTAGGTGAACTGGAAAGAATGCGTCAGGAGTTCATTTCCAATGTCTCCCATGAAATTCAATCACCTTTAACATCTATTAATGGCTTTGCCAAGGCTTTGAAAAATATTAACCTACCTGAAGAAAAACGTCAGCATTATCTAGCTATAATTGAATTAGAAAGTAATCGTCTATCAAAAATTAGCGACAATTTACTCAAGCTAACTTCCTTAGAATCGCAGCATCATCCATTTGAGCCTATAACTTATCGACTCGATAAACAACTACGCAATGTTGTGCTGGCACTAGAACCGAATTGGTTAGCCAAACAGATTGACTTTGATCTCGATCTTGATAACCTGAGCATCACTGCAGATGAGGATTTGATGAATCAAGTCTGGATGAATTTACTGACAAACAGTATTAAGTTTACACCTACCAATGGAACCATCTCATTATCTATGAAAAAGCAGTTCGACACGATAACCGTTCGGGTTCAAGATACTGGCATAGGCTTAACCGAAGAACAACAAAAGCATATTTTCGAAAGGTTTTATAAGGCCGATCAATCGCGAACTGCTGGAAATGGCGGTAGCGGATTAGGGCTAGCCATTGTCAAAAAAATAATTGAGATGCATCATGGAACCATTGCTGTAGAAAGCCAAATAGCAGAATATACAAGATTTTTGATTACTGTCCCCATCGACAGTACGGCAACTCATGCAAACGACTAACCCCGTCTGCATGAGTTGTTTTTTCTAGTATGCTACTTTACTAAAGTATCGATATACTTTATTTAGTTTTTGCTGTTGCTTCCCCTTTTTACTTTCCATATTACCAAACTCAAAAAACTTCACTTTTTTCATTCCAACAAATTTAAACAACGCCCTTTTCATTAAAATTTTATGTGCATTGTTTAACCATAAAAATGGATAATTGGTTGGCCCCTTCATCGTGGACACACAGACTACAGACTTCCCTTTTAAAAGACCCTCTGGAAATAAACCCTTTGTATCTCGATAAGCAAAATTTGCTGCAAATAATTGGTCGATATATCCTAACAGCATGGCTGGCGGTCTCCCCCACCAGATCGGATAAACAAATACAATTTGATCTGCCCAAGAGAGCTGTTGGCGGTATTTTTCCATTTTCGGATCCCGATACATATCACGACGTCGTTTATGTTCATGGAAAATTAAGCGTGGATCGAACTCTTCTTCATATAAATCTAGTATCTGAATCTCCTCGATGGTAGGATTCTCTCGACACCCCTTTATCACTTCTTGTAAAAAAGCATAATTTAAACTTTTATGGTTGGGATATGTATAAACAATTAACGTTTTCATTGTGCGCCTCCTCGTTACTTATCATTTGATAACAAAATAATAATTCATTTCATTTTAGTTGTCAAATGATAATTGTTTTAGGACAAGTTATTTGTTATCTTGACAGTAAGAGGTGATCCCATTGAATAAAAGCGCTTTATTTCATCAGTTTGTAGCATTTACAGCCACAATCCATCAAGTGACACATGATCTCACACAAAATGTTAACACTGCGAATATTACACCGCTACAATATAAAATTCTTGAATATATTAAAGTAAGCCAACCTGTCACACCAACAGAAATCAGTGAATGTCAGCATATGTCCCTACCCAACACAAGCCGTGAACTTCGGAAATTGCTGGAACGGCAGCTAATCGAAAAATTTAACGACACAGCCGACCGCAGAAAGCAGTATGTCCGTTTATCCAAAGAGGGTGAAAAAATGATGGAGGAGGCATTTGCCTGTATCGAAGAACGCTTTTTACAGCTTATTCAACACGCAACACAGGATGATCTAAAGGACATCCAACATGCTCTAACCATTTTAGAGGAAAAGGTTTTACAGCAAAACGGCTAAGACCATGCTGCTTTTCGGGTGTGGTGATCGCTACTATTGGAGAAGCTGGAGGCGAGATCTTTTTTGACTGAAATTGCTCTTGCTTTAGTTTGAAGTGATCATTTTTTTCACAACCGATCTTTTCTTTGCTCGAAGTGATCATTTTTTGTTCAAAACCGCTCTTTCTTTGGTTTAAAGTGCTCGCTTCTGATTCAAAGCTGCTCTTTTATTGGCTTGAAACACTCTCTTTTCATGCAAAGCCGCTCTTTCCTTGGTTCGAAGCGCTCTCTTTTACTTCAAATTGCTCATCTCCTTGCTCGGAGTGATCACTTCTAAACCAAAACTGCTCATTCTTCTTTATGGAATTATTCATCTTACACGCAAAAAGGTTAGCCATAATTTGACTTGAATCATTAAAAATCTTTAGTGTCACGCACCACAGATTCGTAACCACTTTGTCTTTTCTTTAATAGTATAAAGGTGAGTAGAAGGAGGAGTCTCAAGTGGAAGTAGTGTTTGATCGGGAGTGGATTGAAGAACAGTTTGATACACTTCCATTATGGCAACGGTCAGCCTATACAGATTTTGCTGCCACGATTGCGGATGAAGCAAATACGTTTCCGTGTATACCAGCAAGAATGGGCTTTTTATCAAACCATTTGCGCTATAGTTTTGTCGGGGATCCACGGGAAGAGCAATCGATTAAAATGTTAGCACAATGCTTAAAGGACTATACGAAAGCATCACGAACTTTCGGGAAGTATACAACTCTTACTGTGTTCTTTCATACCCCTCACGATATGCAAGATAGCTTTGAGGTAGCAGATTATCAGCAGTTATTTTGGTCCATATTAAATAATTTAACCAATTTGGATGAGATGAATTGGCCTGAAGGAATACCAATGGAGCCTACTCACCATGAATGGGAGTTTTGCTTTCATGGTGAACCCTATTTTATCTCTTGTGCAACACCAGCCCATAAATTGCGAAAGAGTCGTCATTTTTCCACTTTATTAATGGCCATTCAACCCCGTTGGATATTCGATGATATAAACGACACCACAGCCTTTGGGCGAAAAATCAAAAAGCTCATTCGTCAGCGGATTGCAGACTACGACACAGTTCCAGGACATCCAGATTTAAAATGGTATGGGCAAGAAGATAGTTATGAATGGAAGCAGTACTTCTTAAGTGATGATAACCATAGTCCATCCAAATGTCCTTTTTTAAGGATGTCTCAGGAAAACGGTTCATTACGTAATGTTTTTTTGCCTTTTCACAACAATCCAGGTCGCCACACTGATTAAGGCTATAAAGAGCAGGCTCACATAAAAACCGAGTCTGCTTGTTTTTTCACCTAAAGTTCCAGATACCGTCACAGCAATGAGCAACATCCCCATAGCATTCTTTACATGCCCCCACTTAGTTAACTCCATGAGCTTCCAGTAGGTCACTAAAATAAAAAGCCAATTATAAATCAACATTAAACCCGCCGCTGTAATCAAATATTCAAAGATTTTTTCTGGCATCAAAAAACCAATTACAATCGTAATTACTAGCCCACTCGTTAAAAATAAAAAGGCTGGAAAAGGAACTTTCATTTTTCCTTTCTTTGCAAGGACTGCCGGTGCATCATGATCCTCTGCAAGTGTAGTGAGAATGGTGATCACCGCGTAAAGCGAGGCCACCATTGTTGAAAAACCAGCAATGATTAGCACACCATTAAAGATATCTGCCACAAAAGGGATATGGTGTCCTTGAAGCGCTGTAATAAAAGGACTTTCATCAATCGAAAAGTCTTTCCACGAAACGAGTACTAATGCAAGGGCGATGGCCATGATAAAAATAACGGTAATCACGATCAGCATAATTCTCCCCGCTTTTGGCGCCTCTTTTGGATTTTTCAAATCGATGACCATTAAACCCATCACTTCAATTCCTCCGTAGGCATAAAAGGCATAAAGTAATCCGAGCCAAATACCTTTTAGTCCTTGTGAAAAAAATGCTTCATAATTAGCCTGAAGTGAAGCCATTGTAGTAGATGGTGTACCTCTCATGATGATGACCCCTGCTACAATAATGAACATAATGATGGCAGCTGCCTTTAAGGCACCGAAGATATTTTGGAAATTTTCAAAGCCCTTCATGCCTGTGAGAATAACGACTAAACCAATAGCAGCATAAATCGATGCAGCAATCCACAGGGGCAGCACCGGAAACCAAAATTTCGTAAAAATGCCGAGCGCCATCAGCTGGCTTCCCATGATTAATAGCTCAGAAATCAAGTACACCCAGCCATTGCTAAATCCTGCCCAGCGTCCAAAGGCTTGCTTGGCATAGGTACGAAAAGAGCCTTTATCTGGATTTTCCACAGACATTTTAACAAGTGCATCATACACGATATACGTACAAATGGCCGCTAATAAAAAAGGAATCAATACCGCAGGCCCACTTTTATGAATGGCCATACTTGTCCCAAGAAAAAAGCCAGTGCCCAAAGTACAACCGATACCAAGAAGCGAAAGCTGCCACCAGGCCATACTTCCTTTAGCTGATTTTGAAGTCATTGTTCTCAACCCTTCGTTACGTTCTTACCAATGGCAATGTCATACATCGAATGCCACCACCGCCTTTTTCAAGCTCAGTGACATCAACTTCAAGCAAGTTTTTATTCTTCAGCAGTGGGTGCGCTAATAATTGTTGTTGTGTTGCCTGCTTGCTTATCAACAGTGTTTCTGGATTCAGGTTAATAAAGTTGATGTCTGGAATGGTCTTATACGAGTCAAGCCAGTAAACATCCAAACCATGACGCTTTAAAAATGACTCTACCATATCAAAACGACTGCTTTGAGCTGTTAACACCTGAATAGGAAAATGGCGTACAAAGCTTTTAGCAACTACCAGATTCGCGTTTACAACATTACAATTCATATCTAAATGCAGCGTATCATTGCTTTTCGGTAAATCAATTATGGCAATTTCAGAAAACCCCTCTTGAAAAATGCCTTCCTTTAAGCTTTCGATAGCTTCTATTGATGTTCTCATTCCAAGATTAATAAGCACAGCATCTTTATTTAAAATTAACAAATCTCCACATTCGAAGGAATGAAGCGGCTGCAAATTAGCTTTCCATTGTTGTGGTAACCATTTTTCTAATAGTGAATGTGCAAGAGGGTACTCTGGTTTTCTAAGTGAGCTTCCAGCATTTCCAAGTAAAAGCCGATTCCCAATGACACAGGCTAGGTCACGCACAAAATAACGATTGAGGAGCTGCTCACTTAATAGCTGCTGATCGTGGGCTAGTTCTCTTGCATAATCAAGTACATGTACCCCTGCGTTTTCGAATGTTGTCTTTAATGCCATGAAATTATCCATCGCCTTCTGATGGTTGACCGTATCACTCCAACCAACCTGCTCTGCTATTGTTAAATCCGTTACATCTACGAGTGAAGGTGCACAAAGCATCACTACTTTCAGTTCTCCATGTTCTGACCAACAATTTAGTTGAAATGAATCCATTCAAGTATTCTCTCCTTCTTCACAACAATCTCTGTTAGCGTTACCATTGACTTTCAGATTATACAAAGACCATAATTAAGAAGAATTTACCAATTAAAACTATTTAGAGAAAGGGGTGTCATTATGGAATACTATAAATTTTTAAGACAGTATGTAGGACACCAACCAATTATTTTACCTGGATCGGTGGTTCTCATTCTTAATACTGAAAACGAAATATTACTACAAAAAAGATATGATGGCGGTTGGGGGCTCCCTGGAGGCTTAATGGAATTAGGCGAGAGCTTAGAGGATACTGCCAAAAGAGAGGTACAAGAAGAGACAGGACTAGCCATCACAGATTTACAGTTACTAGGTGTTTTTTCTGGTCCGGATTGTTACCTTAAAGTTTCGAATGGGGACGAATTATACGCCGTTACAGCAGTCTTCTATACAAGAAATGTGCTTGGTAATTTAGTGATTGATTACAATGAATCAGAGACAATGCAATATTTCTCTCTTTACCATTTACCAAACGATTTAAAAGATCGTCGATATATTGAACCTTATATCGCACAATTAATTTAGAGAGAAAACAAGCCGTTCTCTCTCTAATTATCATGTAAAATATTCTAATTTTGCTTGAGGGAAAAATTTCTGCATATAGCGATACAAATGTTCCTTAATGTCTTCCTCTTCCTCTTTTTGATAAATATATTTACCAATGCCATATTTGCCCCATTTATATCGTCTTACCGTCTCGTCGAGCTCTAGCTTTGTCATTGGATAATTTTTTTCAATCACTCGTTTTGCAGGCTTTGTAAAGCGATGTTGAATAAATTCAAAGGTGATGTCATCGCGCACATCCTTTGGCAATTCAGCGTCCAATCGCTCAAACATATGATAATAGCCCTCCTGCCAGCCATCATGAAGATAGATGGGCGCAACAATAAATCCGAGTGGGTATCCAGCTCTTGCCACTTTCCCCGCTGCCTCAATGCGCTTTTCCAATGGTGATGTACCTGGCTCAAAGTGCTTAATCACATAATCAGCATTGACACTAAAACGAAACCTTGTACGACCATTATGCTTGGCATCTAATAAATGATCCACATGATGGAATTTCGTTACAAATCGTAACTGACCTAGCTCACTTTGTCCAAAATGCTCAATGGCTCGCTTTAAGGTATGGGTAAGATGATCAATTCCTACAATATCAGAAGTACAGGATGCCTCAAAGCGAGTGATTTCAGGTGCTCGTTCAGCCATATAGTGATCGGCCTGTTCTAGGATTTCATCGACATTGACATACGTCCGAATATAAGGTTTGCTGCCCATAGTTGTTTGTAAATAGCAATAATGACAATGTCCCATACAGCCAGTCGCAAATGGGATGGCATATTCCGCTGAGGGCTTAGATGTATCAAACTTTAATGTTTTTCGAATACCCACTACTAAGGTCGATTTTGCTACCCGATACTTTTGAAAATCATTGTCTCCAGGAAGGTTTCTCACTTGATTATGGGAAGTTGTATAGCGAATTTCAATTCCCATCTGCTCAAACTTCTCTTTTAGCTCCTGACCTAATGGATACTGGAGGGCATCTGGCTCAAAATAAACAAGCTGAGGGGTAAATGGCTTTATCATGTGAGTCCTCCCTTAATGAAAATACTGGTGATAGGCCTGTTCAGCCGCCATCTCGCTTGCAAAAATTACCATGTCATTCGTGATTGGATAATAGGTTTCAAATAAAAATAGAGCTAGCTCCTCTGGTTTTTCTGGATGATAAACGACTGCCGCTTCCTGTATATTCGTTACATCTTGAATATGTGGATTGCGGTAAAAAATATAAACAATATCACCCACATCAAATGGTTGTTGCATCTCTTCACCTTCCTCTGCCTTTCCATTAGTTTGGTGAAAGTGTACAAAAAATATGTCATAAAAAATTTAGTTGGTAATATACATACAGTCGTGCAGTTATTTTAAGAAAATTGCACTTCCCGTAAATTGTAACACTTCAATTTAACCTGCTTTATTCAATTCTCCTACGTCGAATAGTGTGAGGTTATCCACTCAAAATTCCCTTACTCTTTTCAATCATCTTGTAAGGGAAGTAAGCCAGAATAAGTATCAAAACTGCATGATGGTTAAATTTTCTTTAAAAGGTAAAAGGGTGAAACTTTTAGGATGCTCATACGTTAAATTAGATGTCATGCTAAGTCATTCAAATGGCATGAAGAAGGGTGGAATTTATGAAAAAAATATGGACTTTACTTTTTGCTGTGATACTTATTGTACCGTTAGTATTACAGCCGGCAACCGCACAAGCGGCAAAAGCCATCACAATTAATGTGGATGGGGTGCAATTAAAAACCGATCAGCCACCAGCGATGATTCAAGGACGTGTTATGCTACCACTTAGAGCGATCTTTGAAGCATTGAATGCAAGCGTAAACTGGGACCAAAAGACTCAAACAGTCACAGGGATAAAAGGTGATACAACGGTAGTTCTCAAGATTAAATCAAAGACAGCTACTATTAATAACCAGACTGTAACGCTTGATGTACCAGCACAGGTATTAAAAGGTAGAACAATGGTACCAGTACGCTTCGTCAGTGAAGCACTTGGGCAGGATGTTGATTGGAACTCGGAAAAACAGCAAGTATCTATTAAATCTGACACTCCAAGTAATATCAGTATTGCTCCAGCGAGCAATGTGTCAGTTCGAGATGTGAATGATCAGGGAGATGGGCGTGATCTTGAGGTTAGCTTCTCTAAATCGTCTACAGAATCATATGTAGATCATTATCGGGTTATGGTTGTGAAGGCTTCTAAAAGTTTTAATTTGTCATCAGCTCTTAAAGTCTCCTCTTCTAATTATTCGGTGGTATCGACTTCAAATGCGAATCGTGCCGTAACTTTATCGCAAAACTCGCGAGATGTGGACGGAGACTACATAAAAAATGATCAGTCTTATGTGGTTTATATACTTGCCATTGGTAAAGGTTCTTATTCTAGCGTATTATCAACTTCTTCTCCGAAGATTACTCTAACAAACATGTCTACTGTTACCGCAGTAACAAATGTGAAGATTAGCGATATTAACGATTTTGGCGATGGACGTGATGTCTCAGTTAGCTTTACTCGTCCACAAAATGATAGCAATACTTCCAATTACCGTGTGTTTATAGTAAAGACCAAGGATGCTAACAATTTTAGTCTTACCACTGCGAATAATTTATCCAGCAATTATTATACAACAGTGGACAAATCGGGAAGCAACGGCAGTACGTTGATAGCAACTCTGTCATCCTCAACACGAGATACTTCAGGTGACTTTATAAAGAATAACGAATCCTACACAGCATTCGTTATGTCTGTAAGTAATACGAATTCTGGCATGAATAAACTCTCGCCTGCTTCATTAGCAGTAACGCTTACTGTATCTACTCCAACTATTACACAAGTAGATGATGTTAATGATTTTGGCGATGGACGCGATTTGAGAGTTAGCTTCAACAAAATGTCTGATGAATCGAATGTTCTCTCTTACCGAATTTTTGTTGTAAGAGCTAACAACTATACGAACTTTACATTGACAAAAGCCAACAGTTTACCTAACACTTATTACACACAAGTGAACAAAACAGGCAACAATATTACGCAGATGCTCTCTGCAGGAGCAAAAGATACTGACGGTTATGCTATTCAAAATGGCGTTAGCTACCGTGTATTTATTATGGCAGTAACTAATAACTCTGCAAATAATGTGCTTTCTCCAGCCTCCAATATGATTTCGCTGCTAAGCAACAATGTGGGTGCAGTGTCGAATATCATTGCCAGCGATGTGAGTGATAATGGTAACGGTCGTGACCTCTTTGTGTCATTCAATAAAGCTGCTGATGAGGCACCTATTAATCACTATCGGGTTATGGTGGTACCAACAGCAAATTACAATAATTTTAGTCTGACGGATGCTAATAGCGTATCCAGCAGCAATTACACGACTATTAACAAATCTGGGAAAACCACATATGAGCAAGCGTTAACTGAAAATACTCGGGATGTACGCGGAAATACTATTAAAGAAGGTACGAACTACCGTATCTATGTATTGACGGTTGCCAATGGAAATACCTTAGGAAACAATGCGCTAACTGCCGCAACATCTACGATTACACTAACTAAAAACTTCACAGTGCAAGCTGTAACTAATCTGAATGTTGCAGATATCGATGATAAAGGGGATGGCCGTGATGTGCAAGTAACATTCACGAAGCCTACAGATGAATCGAATGTTAATCATTATCGGATTCTAATGGTACCAACTGCCTATTACAGTAGCTTTAATCTTTCACAAGCCAATAGTAGCTCTTATTACATCACAGAAAGCAAAGGTGGAAATTTAGCAGCAAATAGAACATTGGATGGGATTAGGGATGTACGAGGTAATTTTATTACAGAAGGAACTAGCTATCGCGTCTATGTACTGACTGTTGCAAATGGTAACTCTTTAAATGCCTACGCTCTATCCTCTCCTTCACCTGTGATTACAATTAGTAAAAGCAAAGCTGTTCAGGCAGTAAGCAATATTAATGTTAGCGATGTTGGTGATTATGGAGATGGTCGAGATCTACAGATTTCGTTTACAAAACCTTCTGATGAATCAAATATAGATAGTTACCGTATTCTAGTTGTGCCCGCTTCAAAGGCAAATGACTTTGATCTGAATACAGCTATTAGAGCAACTAATTATACAGGTTGGAGTAAAGGCCAGTATAGTGTGAAATTGGGGGCTAATAGTAGAGATACAGACGGAAGACTTATAACGAATGGCCAAGAATATCGCGTATATATCTTGTCTGTAGGTGGTGGAAATTCTAAGGAAATGTATAGCTTATCCTACCCATCTTCCTACATTGCTTTGGAAGACCTTTCAGCCCCTGGATCAGTGGAGAAAGTAACACTCAGTCTTCAGGGCGACGGATATAAATATAACAATATAAACATTAGCTTTGATGTCAAAAATGGTCAAAGCGTAACGGAGTATAGAGTGTTTATGTTACCTAAGGATAAAGCAGATAGTTTCAAATTGCAGGATGCTATTAGCAATCCAAATAGCACCAGAATTTATCCGAATAATCTCTCTAACGTCAGCCAAGCGCTAAGCATACCAGTAGATGCATTTGGTAATCAACTTGATTCATCTACAGAATATGTTGCTAAGGTTCTGACTTTGGCGAAAGGAACTTCTTCGCTATCGAATACATCCAATAATTCGGTACAACTCAAGAAATCTCCTGATAATAACAATAATGAGGCGTCCCAAGACCCTCAAATTAATCAATAGGTCAATTATTTTTTCATAGCTGGGACTCCTTATGGCGCTTCATGTACCATAAGGAGCCCTTGTTGTTTTGTAATTACTTTTCCCTCTGCTTTTTACATACGTCGCTCTATTTCCACGCTTAATTGATTCGTATACTGAACGATAGCCTGGCTTATAGTAGCTTTGTCATCTGTACCTGCTCTGTTGTCACCTTTAATCCATGCTTTAACAAATAGCTTGTTGCTGGATTGCTCGCTAAGAAGTTCACTGTCGTCAAATGGACTTTATGTGTTGTAATACTTGCTAAAAACTGTGTTATTAACTCTACATTACTTTCCTCTAGTATTACCATTTGATAAAGTAGAATACGCTCCACCTCACCATATTCATTCCACAATGTTTTGTATAGCATATAGCCAAGTGGTTCATTGTTATCATTATAAAACACCTTTGCTTCCCCATGCTTCACGCTCTGCCAGTTACACTGCCAAGGAACATCTTCCCGATAGAAAGATAGATGTGCTAGCTGCTCTGGGCGAATGGTCGCTATATGAAGGGCTACTGTAGATGTTACCTTGGCTTCATACTCGCCGCTTAAAAATAGTAATTGATTGGCAACCACATAACCATATTTTTCATACAAGGCAATGGCTACCTGATTTTCCTTAATGGCTTCTAACGTACCCAACTCTACATTTTCTCGCTTATAGATAGTTAGGGTTTCCTCCATTAATAGGCGCGAGACACCCTTACCACGATATGCTGGAGAAATACCAGTCCCACCATTCCAAGCTGTTTTTTGGCCATCGATGGTACGAAAGCCATTCATCACAATGGCAATCGGTTCCTCTTGATCAAAAACGACAATAGAATGCTCAGGAGATAAGCCCTCCCCCACTAGTCGCTGTAAAAACATTTCTGCTGTCATATTAATTTCAATAAAATAACCTTCAAAGCCTTTGTTCCATGCTTTCAATACTTCATCTAATGTACATTGTGCAACTGTTTTAATCTTCATACAATCCCTCTTTTCAAATGGAATCTAATGCTGCTAGATTTTCTAAGGTTAGTTTTCTCACAATCTCATAACCATGTCCTTGACCTTTAGGTTTTATGACAACCGTCCCCATATTCGAAATGATGCCCAGCCCTACATTTCTTGGAAAGCTATGCCCAATGATTATGTTGTTTATGCCCTCAGGTGGAATGATTTCCAGCATCGATGTAGAAATCGTTAATATACTGCTTTGCACTACTGTAGGAAGATTGCCACCTAACATAAAGATTTCAAACAAGAAGGGGTCAATTTGGAGATTGCTGTTGGGAAATGCCAAACGTGCTGTTTCAATGGTCCGACAAAAAGGACTGGTAGTGATGGTGGAAAGGATGGGAATTTGCCAATAGCGTAGCATTTGACCATAATAAATTGCCTCCCTACGACCTTGATCGGATAAATTCCGTTGATTTTGACAACTTTGAAATGTACCATATGCTTGATCTACACCAATAGTTGCTGTTCCGTGTCTTGCATATAAGGTTAGCCCACCTTTTCTCAATAACGCTAGGAGACCCTTTTCCATTTTCTTCATCTCCTTCATCATATCACTTTCTACTTTGTAATGTATGTGCTGTACATAGAAAAAAGCTCCCCACAACTTTTTGTAGGAAGCCTTTTTCTGTTATTTTATTGGAATTCTGACAATAGCAGTCGTTTCTAAATGTTTTGATGAATCAATTGAAATATGACCATTATATTTAGTGACAATTTCTTTGACAATAAATAAACCTTGTCCTCTTAGTCTACCATTCTCATGTTTTTTCGTTGAAAATCCTTGTTTGAATATGTGATCAGGATTCGCAATATTTGGCCCTGTATTGGTAATTTTAAATTCATACTGTGATTCATCTGCTGTACAGCAAATCTTAATCTTACGTTGTTCCTCAGGTAATTCAACAGCAGCATCAATCGCATTATCAATTAAATTGGATAGAATCTTGATTAAATCTGTCGTTTTAATCTTATTAAAATCATTTTGAGAAAGCGTAAAATCCATATCAATATGGTGATTTTGAGCCGTTAATTTCTTCGTTTGCAATAAGATGGACAAACCTGGATGATCAATATTTAATTTTAATGACTTGATCGCCTGAACTTCTTTTGATAGTGAGGATAAATATTGTCTCGCCTGATCTGTTTTTTCTAATTGTAATAAACCATGTAACACTTGGATATGGTTCGTAAAATCATGACGTAGGGACGACACCGAAGTAATCAATGTTTTGATTTCTGCTAGATATGTGTCCTCTGTAGCGCCAACTTCCTTCGCTACCTCTTTTTGATACCATCTTTGTAAAAATAAAAAAGAACCGATGACAATTAAAATAAGTACACCATTAAAAATAAAATTAAATAGGTTGTCTTCAATGACTTTACCCTTAATACCATTTAGCGTATCTGCACTAATGTCAATGCCTAAATACCCGATAATTGTTCCATTATCATCTTTGATGGGTGCACCAACAGATAAATAAGACCCATGTTCAGAATCATGAATTACCTCTGTAACATAGGTTTCACCATTATAGGCCTTTTCAACATGCTTTGCAGGGACAGTACAAACCACGCCAATACCGAAGCCCTCTTTCATTTCTTTTGGCATCCCTGTAATCATGGCTATAGATACTTCAGGATTATCCACCTTTAAGGTGTAAACAAATAGTGCACCTAATTTTATCCTTGCATCGTTTAAATAATTTCTTACTTTCCAATAATAATCATTTTCCTGTGGATTATTTAAAAATTGCTGATAGGCATCCGTATCTATGGATGCAGCAATAGAATGGGCTGCCTCTAAGCTTTGATTGGCAATCGACTCTTCAACGGTCTTTTTTATTTTTACATAGGATGTAAAGATGTTTAAACTTGTAAACAAACATAATAAAATCGTTGATAGAATTAATATTAGTTTTATTTTTCTATTTTTCATAAAAAACGGTACTTCCTCATCTATAAATATTCTAGAATATTATTATATTATAATTAACTCTATTTTTTGTTTGTAAAGCAAACATTGCTTGTATATCCTACATAAATTAAAACACAAAATCAATTTTTATTTTATTCATACCCAAAATTACACACTGTAACAAATAGTTTAATAATCCTTGACAAGAAAGTAAACTAAAAAGATAAGTAATAACTTTTTATGTCTCATTTCCTATTTAAATGGAAAATTGAAAAAACCACTAAAGCAAAGGTATCAAAAAAAGATCAGGTATCAACAATACCTGATCTCATCACAATATGCTTATTTTTTACTTGAAGTCCGTGTTTGATCTTGCGGCTTAAGAAAGGTAGGTCGTTTACTATAGCCCTTTGGAGATAGTCGCAATAGGGACTTACGTATATTGCCCTTTTCAAAATCGGCACTAAAGTTTACGTATGGCACTCCCAAGACTCTCATATTCGCAGTGTATAAAAGGATGAAAAACACGGATATAAAAAAACCAAATAAACCAAAAAACGCCGAAGCCATAATAATGATTAATCGAAAAATACTCATAGCCGTCACAAAGGATTGATTGACCAATGTAAATGCAGCGATACTAGAAATGGCAATCACAACTATCATTGAGGGGCTTGTAACACCTGCTTTAATCGCTGCATCCCCAATAATTAGTCCCCCTACCACACTAACTGAGCCACTGATTGCACTAGGAAGGCGCAAGTTAGCCTCTCGAAACAATTCAAACATAAATAGCATCATTAAAATTTCTAGAATGGTTGGAAAGGGCAATCCTGACCTCGATTCTACAACCGTAGCAAGTAGTAGAAATGGAAGCTGTTCTTGATGATATGTCGTCAATGCAAGCCAAAAACCTGGCAGTAGCATACTTATTAATATCCCGACAATTCTGAGTAATCGTTCCATCGAGCTAACAATGAGTGGGTACTCATTATCCTCTGCTGATTTAAAGAGCAACATAATATTTGCAGGTGTAATTATGGCATAGGACACACCATCAATCATTAAGAGTATTCTTCCTCTAATTAAGGCCTGCATAGCAAAATCAGGTCTTCCTGTATAATCATGTCTTGGAAGAACTGTCGCTGTCTTTTCAATTTTTTCCATTAATAAGTCGCCATTGATAACAATATCCGTGTCAATTTTTTGTAATTGAAGTCGAATTTGTTCCAGCATATTTAAATTCACAATGTCTTCCATATATAGTATGGCTACGGTTGTTTTAGAACGCTTACCAATTTCTAATGTCTCTACACTAAAAGAATTAGTCGGTAATCGTTTTCTTAATAAAGCAATATTAATAAAAACATCTTCAATAAAGTCATCTCTAGGTCCCTTTACTACTAGTTCTAATGTTGTTTCCCCAGGCTCTCGATTGGGTCTTTTTGAAATATCACTAGAATAAAGTAATTGATTTTCTTCAAAATACAGTAAAACATGGCCTTTATAGACCCTAGTTACCGCATCCTCTTTCGATAAAATCTTTTGTAAATAGGGAATGTGTAAATGCTGTTCAATTTCTTCCTCTAGCATGTCCTCAGTGACATTGCTTAACAAAGATTGAACACGTTGAACAACCACAGTTTGAAGTATTTGCTCATTGACCATTGCATCACAAGTTATCAAATGTACTGTATATTGCTGAAAATTATATTGTTGGAAAATCACATCAGCAGAGCGTTGAAATAGTGATTTCAACATTTTCAAATTAATTTGTTCCATTGATGAAATACTTCTCATCTCCTACTGAGCCAGCTCAAGATTAGTACATTTATGAAAACAATCACCTTCAATAAATACACTTAAGCATATTTTTCCCATGGTTGTTCAAAATATTCAAAGAAACAAATGTTGTGACGACTATTCAAATTGTCCTGATCCAATCATTTTCTTTAGATTTGCCATCTCAATTGCAGACATTGCAGCATCATAGCCTTTATTACCAGATTTCGTTCCTGCACGTTCAATTGCCTGTTCAATATTTTCGGTAGTAACAATTCCAAAAATAACAGGTACATTCGTTGACAATGACACATTGGCAATGCCTTTTGCCGATTCATTACAAACATAGTCATAGTGTGTTGTAGAGCCACGAATAACAGTACCTAAACCAATAATAGCATCATATTTCTTCGTTTCTGCCAGTTGTTTCGCTATAAAAGGAACTTCAAAAGCTCCTGGCACCCATGCAACATCAATAGATGCAGAATCAACCCCATGACGAGTTAAACCATCCATTGCCCCATCCAATAATTTGCTAGTAATGAACTCATTAAAACGACCCACTACTACTGCAATTTTCAAATCCGTTCCAATTAATTGTGCTTCAAATGTTTGACCCATTGTTCCTTCTCCTTTTTACATAGAAATTTTAGTTTTATTAGTGGATAATTGTTTACGATAAGCAACCAATGCTTCTATCGAGATCATTTTTAAGCCATGATGTGCAGCGTAATTTGTTAGTTCTTCAAACCGAAGCATGTGCCCATCATCACCCATAATTTCGCAAATAACACCTGCAGGTACGCTATGACAAAGCTTCGCTAGATCAATAGTGGCCTCCGTGTGCCCTCTCCGTTCCAGCACTCCTTGCTCTTTCGCAATCAACGGAAAAATATGGCCTGGTCGACGAAAATCAGTTGGCTTAGCTTGCTTTTCTATCATTCTTTGTATCGTTAGCGCACGCTCAAAGGCGCTAATCCCTGTCGTTGTTTCTACATGATCGATACTTACCGTAAATGCGGTTTGATGGTTATCTGTATTGTGCTGAACCATTGGATATAAATCTAGCTTTTGTGCAAGCTGCTGCGAAATCGGCGTACAAATTAAACCTCTACCATTGGTTGCCATAAAGTTGATTGTTGCTGGTGTGATGAATTCAGCGAGTGCCAGAAGATCTCCTTCATTTTCTCGATCCTCATCATCAACCACCACAATCATATTGCCCTGCCTTAAATCCTCTATGGCTTCTTCAATTGAATGTAGCACGATGATCAACTCCTATTCTGTGATTTAAAAACCATGTTGTGCTAAATAATCTCTTGTAATAGCTGGCGTTGTTTGCCCCTTTTTTAATTGCCCTATAATGTATTTTCCAACTAAATCGGTTTCGATATTAACGATTGCTCCAACCCTCTTCATACCTAAAACGGTTTCTTTGTAAGTATGAGGAATAAGTGAAATTGTGACACTATTGGCTTCAACATGAAAAAGGGTTAAGCTTGTGCCATCAATTGTTATGGAACCCTTTGGAATACAAAAGTTGGTTAGCTCCTCTGACATTTCGATATCAATATAAACGGCGTTTGCTACTGGACGTTTTCGCAAAATTTTGCCGACTCCATCAACATGACCAGCAACAAAATGGCCACCAAATCGTCCATTAGCAGGCATGGCACGCTCCAAATTAACAGAATCGCCTATTGCCAGCTGCTGTAGATTTGTTGCTTTGACTGTTTCAGGCATAACATCCATCGTAAGCTGCTGTTGTGTGAAATTTGTCACTGTTAAACAAACTCCATTGACCGCTATACTGTCACCAAGCTTGACATCCTCCGTTATCTTAGCTGATTGAACCGTAATTTCCATACTGTCCCGATCGCTTTGCACGGCTTTTATGATACCAATATCCTCTACAAGTCCTGTAAACATTCCATCACCTACTCTACTTTATTAGCACTTCTATCCTTTACTTTTAAAGTTGATCCACCTGTTTTTGTGCCTTATCCTTCTCCCTTCTCTCGTTAGCAATAAAAAATAAAAACCCCTTTACATCAAAGGGGTTTTGGGAGTATAAGACATCAACAAATAAGCCTATTTGAAAACAATTTTTTCATAGACCGTCATCTCATTCGTTCTTCTCCCATCCAGACTATCACTGTCGGTTTTGGATTTGCACCAAATCAGCTTGCGCTCACGGACTTTGAATTGCTTCATCACCGCCGATTGGGAATTTCACCCTACCCCGAAGAACATCTTCTATTCGATTGTAGCTAAATCAGAACCACCAGTCTAACTGGTGGTTTGCTCTACGCGTGAAACGCTGGGGTACTGGCCCATGTCTAAAGACACACTGAAAGGTCCGCCAACCGCACTCCGTTTTCACGCTACCACTAAAGTGGTTTTATTATTTTCGCTTTTTTGCTTGTATTTCTTCTCCTGTAAATGGATCAATGAATTCTTTCATGGTCATTTGATCCTCAAGTATATCCTCTTGCAATTGATTTTTTATATATTCCTGTATGATTTTTCTGTTTCGTCCTACTGTATCTACATAATATCCGCGACACCAAAACTTCCTATTTCCATATTTGTATTTCAGGTTCGCATGCCGATCGAATATCATTAAACTACTCTTCCCTTTCAAATAACCCACAAACGATGAAACACTTATTTTTGGTGGAATACTCACCAACATATGAATGTGATCAGGACAGGCTGTGGCTTCAATGATTTCTACTCCTTTTCTTTCACATAACTGGCGAAGAATTCTACCTATATCTGCTTTGATTTGTCCATAAATAATCTGCCTTCTATATTTTGGCGCAAAGACGATGTGATACTTACAATTCCATGTCGTGTGTGCTAAACTTTTATTATCCATTTGGAGCCCCTTTCGTACGAAGTCGGTTGACCAGACCTGATTTCATTGTACGGCTGGGGTTTTTTTCTTGTCCATAGCTAGAAGCTCTTTGGAACCCCTCGCATAGCAAGGGGTTTTCAAAATATACAAAAAAACTTCCCACAAGATGATTGGGAAGTTTTGTAATAAATGCATAGTCAAATAAACCTTCTAAATTAGTATCAATTTAAAAAGTTCGCATTTTTACCCTTCTCCCATCCAGACTGTAACTGTCGGTTTTGGATTTGCACCAAATCAGCTTGCGCTCACGGACTTTGAATTGCTTCATCACCGCCGATCGGGAATTTCACCCTACCCCGAAGAATATTTTTATTTAGCTAGTCTTACGATAACACTATTTTATTATATTATCCATCCTTCTTTTTAAATTTTTTTCGAAGCATAAATTTTAAACAGCTCTGACTCGACTTGAAAAATGTAAAAGATATTATTAAAATGATGACATTTAACCTGTTTATGGAACTTCTTCATCAAAAAAACGTTCCTTTACAAGTGACTATTCAGTCTAGCAGTTTGGAGGTCATTTACTTGACATTTTTTAAAAATATACCTTTTAAACAAGCTATTTTCTATGCCCTATTAGCACTCTGTTGTGGGGTTTCGATCGTTTTCGTACATCATAACGAACAATTTTATGATCGACCGATAGCGGAAATAACGCAAGTGGATGTAACAGCATCAGAACCCATGACAGATATGTATGAAAATGAGGATTTTTTGTTTACACAGGAGATTATGGCCATTATCAAAAATGGTCAGCATAAGGGGCAATCCATTCATTTGACGAATGACTATTCTTCGTCTGGTGCTTTTGATCAAGAATACCATGTAGGCAAT
Source organism: Lysinibacillus sp. BS3 (assembly GCF_039614735.1). Classification (NCBI taxonomy): domain Bacteria; kingdom Bacillati; phylum Bacillota; class Bacilli; order Caryophanales; family Bacillaceae; genus Lysinibacillus; species Lysinibacillus sp. BS3. The sequence goes on from NZ_CP154860.1 coordinate 1,181,835, forward strand.
GAAATCTTTGTCACGCTAGATGATCGCAAAACACAATCTGTTTTAACAGGAACCATTCTCGATTTAAAACGAGATCAAACCATGGTAATGATTGCATGGATTTTTATTTTTGCCCTACTTATTGTAGGTAAAAGACAAGGCTTATTTTCTATCATTAGTTTGAGTGTCAATGCTGTGATTTTATCATTCGCATTAGATCTTTATGTGAAGCATGGGGGCGTAAGCCTGTTATTAGTCAGCGGCATTTGCGCCCTGCTATTTACGATTATTTCGCTACTACTTATTAGTGGATTGCATACAAAAACATATGTAGCCATCGTGTCCACACTTTTAGGCACTGTTATAGCGCTTATCATAAGCTCTATTGTAATGTGGTTGACAGGTGAAAATGGTCTTCGTTATGAAGAAATGCAATTTTTAACACGTCCTTATCGTACTGTCTTTATGGCAGGTTTATTTATTGGCTCACTTGGGGCAGTAATGGATGTTTCTATTACAATGGCTTCCTCAATTTTTGCTTTATACGAGCAAGATCCTACAATCTCTGTCAAGGCTCTTAAATCTTCGGGACATGAAATCGGTAAAGATATTATGGGTACCATTACAAGTATCTTATTCTTTGCCTACCTTTGCGGCTCCATACCTATGATTATTCTCTATTTAAAAAATTCTTCCACATTAGGGCTTACATTGTCCTTAAATCTTTCTTTAGAATTAGCCCGTGCCTTAGCAGGGGGTATTGGTGTTGTCCTTACGATTCCTATCAGTCAGTATACCGCTATATTTTTCATTAATCGAAAGAGGGTTCAAGGATGAATGTTGTCGTCTTATTAGCAGTTATATTATTCGTGTTAATGGTACTTGTCGGCGGTAGACAGGGGATACGCTCATTTCTTTCTTTATTCCTAAACTTTGGTGTGCTCTTTGTCACCATTTTTTTAATGACAAACCCTAAAAATAGCCCCATCATCTTGACGTTTATTGCCTGTACGGTCATTAGCTGTATTAGTCTTTTCTATATCAATAAAACAAACAGTAAAACCATTACAGCCTTTATCTCGACGATGGTGACGATAGGTGTGTTACTACTCTTTATTACCTTTGTAACGGAAAAGTCGATGATCCAAGGGTTTGGCGAAGAATCAACTGAAGAAATCAGCATCTTTTCTCTCTACATTGGTGTTAATTTTGTGCAGATTGGTGCATCAGTCATCATTATGAGTACGATAGGTGCCATTATGGATGTAGCCATTTCCATCGCTACCTCTATGCATGAGATTTTTTATCGCAATCCTTCGATTAGTAGAAAAAAATTATTTACAGCTGGCTTAAGCATAGGAAGAGATATATTAGGAACCTATACCAATACGTTATTTTTTGCTTTCTTTGGTGGCTATTTAAGCTTATTAATCTGGTTCAAGGACCTCTCCTATTCGATTGGGGAAATTGTTAACTCCAAGGTTTTTAGTGCCGAAATGACAACCATTTTTTGTGCAGGAATCGGCATTGCATTGATTATTCCGATTGCCGCCTGCATCAATGCCTTTTATTTAATTCGAACACGCGAAAAAACAGAAAAACTTTTATAAAAATTACCAGTACCTATCATGCATTTGTGATAGGTGCTCGTCGTTTCTCCTCTAATTCATTCAAAAAATGAATGCTATGTCAAAAATGTTTGTCCAAATTGTGAAATCGTATAGATGAAGCTAGAATTAATACTTACATTCGAGAAAATTTTTTTGCTATAGTAAAAATCAGAAAAGCCAGTATCGTGGAGGTGTACTGGCTAATAGGAAAAACGATCGCTGATAATCCACATCACGATAACATCGTCATGGTCATTTTATTGTGCAGAAAATAAAAGATTGCTAGAAATTCGTCTATTAATTTCTAAATATTCTGTATTTTAATCTCCTATGATCGTCTAACATTTATTAAAGGAGCTTTTACTGTGAATAAAGAAATAAAAACAAGTCCGATTATGGCTGCTCTCTTAGTAGCTGGCTTTGTAGGATTGTTTAGTGAGACAGCATTAAATATTGCACTTGGAGAGCTAAGCCTGCTCTTCGATGTGGACGCTACAACCATCCAATGGCTTGCAACAGGATACTTTCTCACATTAGGCATTTTAGTACCTGTAACAGGCATTTTAATGCAAAAGTTTACTACTCGCCAAATGTTTATGGCGTCTTTACTCTTTTCGATAATCGGTACTATACTTGCCGCAGTCGCACCCGTTTTTGCTGTCCTACTTTTAGCACGTATTATTCAAGCAGCAGGACTTGCGATTATATTACCTTTAACGCAAAATGTGATTTTCACAATTTTCCCAGCTAATAATCGTGGTAGTGCTATGGGCGTAATGGGTCTCGTTATTTTAGCTGGACCCGCTTTCGGTCCAACCTTGGCTGGGATGATTTTAGATAGTTTGTCCTGGCACTGGATATTCTGGGTTACCATCCCCTTCCTATTATTCTCCATTATTTTTGGCTTTATCTTTATTCCTAATGTAAATGAAATAAAGCAGCTGGCTATTGATCTTTGGTCCATTCTCTTATCTACCATTAGCTTTGGTGGCATCGTTTATGGTGTCAGTGCTGGCGGAGATTTAGGCTGGTCAAATATTACTGTACTAGGCACCATTTTGCTAGGTGTAATCGCCTTATGTTTATTTGTAATACGTCAATTGAAAATGCAACATCCGATGTTAAATTTGACAGCGTTTCAATACCCCATGTTCGTGTTAGGTCTTCTTATGAATATGATTACCTTCTTCAATATGTTGTCTATGCTGGTAGTGCTTCCTATGTATATGCAAATGGTCCTTTTCGTATCGGCTTTTGGGACAGGTTTAATGTTGCTTCCTGGTAGTCTATTAAACTGTATATTAGCCCCTACAATTGGTAAATTCTTCGATAAATATGGCCCTCGTGCAGTCATTACGCCTGGCACTATACTTGTTGTAATCGGGTATGGACTTTATGCTTTATCTGGTACAGAAACAGCTACTTGGCTATTAGTCGTAACGCATATTATCATGATGCTTGGTGTTGGAATGGTATTAGCCTCTGTTCAAACAAATACGCTGAATGCCTTACCAAGACAATACTTTCCAGATGGCATTGCGATTACACAAACCTCTCAGCAAGTTTCTGGTGCAATTGGTATTGCTGTGATGGTGTCGTTGTTCTCAGCAAAACAACAGCACCTCCTAAGTGACATAACAACTAATACGCAAGAAGCAGCAGCTTCAGGTTCGGCCTTTGTCTTTTCTATCAGTTTTGTTCTGGCAATAATCAATGTCATACTCTCCTTCTTTTTGAAAAAAACACAATAATGTCGAGGTGTCTCAATGGACTTTTGAGACACCTCCTTTTGTTGTACCATTTTCATTGCAATCGCCGTATTTTCTGATAATATTTACCATAAGATGTTTACGTACGCTCAAAATGGTTGTTATTTCAAGAATACTAGATGCCCATTCCATGTAAAATTTTTTAGCATAGAACGTCAATACAACGAGATGAAAAAGGAGAAAGTTTGCAATGAAGCATATTATCTTTGATTTTGATGGGACGCTTGCAGATTCTACTGCTGTGTTTGCCTCAGCATGGAATACTTTAGCCCAAAAATATAAATTTAAAGGCATTGAATTAAAGGAAATTGATACATTAAAAAAATTATCAATTTCAGAACGCAGTAAATTATTCGACTTTCCAATGTATAAGTTGCCTATGATTTTACCGCAATTTTATAAATTGTATCGTCAATCATTAAATGATGTTCATCTTTTTGAAGGAATGAAAGAACTCTTAATAGAGATTGATAAAAGAGGCTATAAAATCCTGATTATTTCCTCAAACTCTAAAGAGAATATTTTAGAATTTCTTAAAATGAACGGTATTCATTGTGTAGCAGATGTCCTTTGCTCCAACCGCATTTTTGGTAAGGACAAAGTAATGAAAAAGTTTTTAAAGGAAGCAAATGTCGACTCGTCTAACGTCGTATACATTGGAGACGAGCAAAGGGATATTGTTGCTTGTAAGAAAGCCGGTATACCAATTATTTGGGTGGAATGGGGCTATGATGCCAAAGAAGTCGTGCAAAATGACGAACCTGAATACAGTGTCTCAACACCACAGGAAATTTTAGAGATCATTTAATCATGAAAAAGGATAATAGCACTTGTCTATTATCCTTTTTATATGCCTATCCTTTGATGTCACTAATTTGCATTAGCTTTTCTGCTGTACTATTAACCCCTTTGTAGGCATCTGTTAATTCATGCATACTCGCAGCAAATTGCTGTGTAAACGCAGCAATTTGATTTGTTGATGCATTGACCTGATCGATGGATTGTTTAATATTTTCTAGTTGCACAGTTATGCTATCAGCACTTTCTGTACTACTCTGGGACATTTTTTGTATTTCAGAAGCGACCACCGCAAAGCCACGCCCATGCTCACCTGAACGTGCTGCTTCTATCGATGCGTTTAGACCAAGAATTCTCGATTTCATAGCTAAATCTTTTACTAAATGGACAATCACATTAATTTGTTCAATATCGCCTGTCATCGATTCCGCGAAATTAGATAGCTCTTCCAAACGATTGGATACATCCTTACTGGCAGTGGCTAATCCTTCATTTGTAGCTGTCATTTCTTCTACAGCACTCGAAAGCTCAGTTGCCAATAGACGCATACTATCCATTTTTTCGTTCGAAATAATGGCACTTACTACGCCAATAATACGTCCTCCTTCAAAAATAGGCTGGGCAGAGGCGATATAGGCCATACCAAAACCTTCTGCGCTACGCTCCTCTTTCACAAATTTCCCTGAACTTAACGCTATTTCTGTTGCTGTACCTCGATATTTATGTACTGGGTCACCAACCCCAACTTTTAAGTCAACCTTTTTTCCTGGTTTGTAGGCAAGCACTTTTTCCGTATCTGCCACGATGACACAAGCATCCTCTGGGTAAGTTGCTTGGTATAAATCAATCGAATCAATAGTTGCTTGTAGTTTAGGATGCATTGTCTTTTTCCCCCTAAAATTTCCTTAACTGTATCAATTTAACTATAGCATGCGATCCGAAAAAAGACACCAACGTCCAGTGGTGTCTCCTTACAACATTATGATTTTTTCAATAATTCTACATATTTTTCTGCCGTTCGAATTTCAATTGTTAGAGAATTCTCTCCATAACTTGCCTTAATTAAAAATGGTACATCATTTGAGTTTTGAAACCTAAAATCTAACGTATCATAAGAAACCGTAGCATCTCTTCCTTTTGGGACATATCCTACATCTAACGAATGATGATGACGCTCAACATATTTGACGGGAATTTGGTCTACTGCATTAAACAAGGTTGAAGAAGTTTGACAGATTCCACCACCAATTCCCATGACTACCTTCTTATTAATAATTTCAGGTGCGGGTTGATAGCCATTTGCCTCATCTCTTGGGCCTACAATTGTATTAAAAGAAAAATAATCGCCACTGCCTACAATCACATTATGAATGGCTCTAGCAGAGAGCTCAATATTTTTATTTCTTCCTAAATCAGCACGATTGAAATAAGTTGTATAAGATGCAACAACCACTTCCTCTAATAAAGGAAGATCCTCAAAATAATAGCCACTTTCTGTTATATAGAGCGGCATTTCTACCTGACCGCCAGTCGCAGAAGCTTCGATAATACGCTCCACTAGCTCACTTTCCTTTAAAATGATTTGCGGCTTCCCCTTGATCACTTGCCCGTTTTCATCCAATCGATCAAGCATCATACGCTGATCATAGCCATTTGATGTGTCCGTTCCTCTTGCCCATTCCCTTGCTAATTGTTCGATATGCTTTTGATAGGCTTGTGGGTCCGTATCGAAGCCAAATTCCTTTGGAGATATTGTTTTAAGTACCTTACTCGTAGTTGGATCAACAACCTCTACAATAGGATCAATCATTTGTTCTTGTTCATATGTAACAGGTTGCTTTATTTCCTCACGTTGTTGAATTTCTTGTTCTAGCTTGTTATCAGAGACTGCTGTTTTTTCACAACCTACGAGACCCGTCATACAGATAACGCAACATGTAGCTAACCACTTCTTTTTCAACCATAAACACCACCTCTATCTTCATACTACAGAGACATCTTATTCGTCTATTGCTCATAGTGTGTTGTTTTTTGGTTATTTTTATTTGTCAAGATAGCAAAAACACGCTACATTATCCTTAGCCTGACATATCTAAAGATAGTTTGATGTGTATTCTTGTACTTAATTAACCTTTTAATGATTTAGGGGGATTAATTCTAGAAGAAGTAATATACGCTTCCAATACGGTATACTTTAGAATTTAACGCGAAAAAGAGCATCTACTAGCTATCACAAAAGCCAATAGATACTCTTTCTTTTTTTATTTTTGAATAAACATTTGTGTCCAGTAATTACCTTCCTGTACATAGCCTACACCAATATGTGTGTAGCTTTTATTAAGGATATTGGCACGGTGTCCTTCACTGTTCATCCAGGCCGTTACAACTTCCTGTGCGGAGCGTTGGCCCTTCGCGATATTTTCACCAGCAGATTTATACGTAATACCGAAGTTTTTCATCATGGTAAAAGGTGTACCATATGTTGGACTTGTGTGGTCAAAGTAATTTTTATCCTGCATATCTTGCGACTTATATTTAGCAACCCTTGATAGCTCCCAATCTTCTTGCAATGCTGGAAGACCTGCTTTTGCCCGTTCTGCATTGACAAGTTTCACAACCTCTTGTTCAACTGTTGCCTGTTCTTTTACAGGGACGTTAATTTTTTGACCTGGAGAAATTTGATTTGGGTTAGCGAGTTGTGGGTTGGCATCAATTAATTCCTGTACACCCGTTTCTGTTTTTAATGCTATTTTCCATAGCGTATCGCCAGATGTCACTGTATAGGATTCGGCGGCCATTGCCGCAACTGGCACTAATAATGAAGTTGCTACTACTGAAGCTAGTGCTGCTTTTTTTATTTTTTTAATCACCCTTCCTAATTGCTCTACCATTATCGTAAATAGTTTCTGAGCCATAATCATCACAAAATATTTGGAAGGATTTTTACAATTGTATGACAAGCTCGCCATATGTTTGGTTAAAGCCCTTTCTCTCGCTATTCTTTCCCATTGGAATTGTCATCAAGTTGCAATATGTTTGTAATTGGCATACATTACTAATAGATTCAGTGATCAATTGCTGCACAAAATATCCTATTTTGCTAATTGCTTACGCTGTAATCGATAAATTAAGAGAATATAGAGCCAATCATAAAAGAGCGTTGCTACAGAAATAATGGTAATTAAAGGTGTGCGGAAGTATAGATAAAATCCAACCGCTGCAAATAATGTACCCACCATCTTACAAACTGCAATCCCCATGGATTGACCAGCTAAATTCCCTCTTTGCAAGAGTAAAGCAATAAATAGACCTGACATCATAAGATTTTGAAAGAATGCTACGTACTTTCCTTCGAAATCTTGAAATTCATAGACTATACCTAAAATGATCAGCATGCTAAAGATTAACGTGATCAAAAAGGAGAAATACAATAGCTTTTTTGATAGCATCTTTCGATATTCATTTGGAGCATAACGTAAAAATTGCATCAAAATAAAGACATCCAATACAAACCAAATCAGCGTAATATAGCGTTGCAGGTCATTTTGTGGGTAGAAAAAGGCAAAGATAAATTCCCATGAAATATTGGCACAAATAGCGACCAAAGGCATGCCATAGGTTTTATCTTGCCATCCTTTGTAAATAACAAGTATATATGTAAAAATCCAAAAAAGACCCATTCCTACTTGGCAAATTAATAATATGTCTTTTTCACTCAACATTCACGCTCTCCCCCTCTCTAGCATTCCTTCTACTATATGAGGAAATCGATTCTTTATGTCTAAAAGTTTGATAGACGGGTAAAGGAGTGCTAAATAGTAAAAAACGGCAACCTATACATTCCACAAGCGATCCTATATAGTAAAACGAGGTGATTAAATGAAAATAAAAATGTATATAGATAATGAGCAATATATCGCAGGAACGACCTTAAAAGATGAGATGGAGATTGAACACAATAATATGGCTTTGCATAGTTGCCATGATGTTCAAGCTATCATTAACAATCGTCAGCATTTAGCTGCGACATTGAACTGTGATTTACAAAATTTTATTTGTACAGAGCAAACACATAGTGCGAACTTTCATAAAGTCACATTAGCCGATCAAGGACGAGGAGCTGCGCAAATGGATACAGCGGTGAAGAATACAGACGCGCTTTATACACTTGAGCCCAACTTACTATTATGTAGTTTTACAGCAGATTGCGTGCCCGTTATTTTTTATAATGCTGTGAATGGACTCGTCGGTGTGATTCATTCGGGATGGCAAGGAACAGTCAAAGAAATAACACCCAAACTGTTTCAGCATCTTATGAATGAAGAACAGTGTCGACCTGAGGACTTTCATGTTCAAATCGGTATGGCACTGAGTCAGCAGAAATTTGAGGTAGACGCAGATGTATATGAAAAATTTCACAGTCTTGGTTATGCCGAAGAATTTATGTATTACAATGCAGAAACGAAAAAATACCATATTGATAATCAGCAGACAGTCAAAAAGCAATGTGAGCTTGCGGGTATTCCAGTGAATCAAATACAAATTGATGAAACCTGTACATTCCTTAGTCCCGATGGCTTTTCTTATCGTCAAGATAAACAAGCCGGAAGACATTTAAGCTTTATTATGCGAAAAACACAATAACAGCAAAGACCCTTCTTATCGAATGGGTCTTTGCTGTTATTTTAAAGTACCTGTACTAATAATGGACGTTTCTACATGGACCTTCACGTCTAATTTTCTAATAAGCTCTCTTGTTTTTTTCGATGTCCATTTTCCATGATGATACATTCTAAATTCTTCACTTAAGCCAGCTGGATCTACCTCTGTTTTATTTAATCGCGCTAAAAATTCACTAATATCCTGTTCCAGCTGTTTATTCACATCTTTTTCCAAATCACTTATACTTTCAACTGTAAATAAATGTGATTCTCTTTCTCCCTTATATTCGCTTAAAGTACCCTTTATTTTTAAGAAAATCGTTAATTTGGGTGATTCCATATTTTTATTACTCTCTTTTTTCACACTGCTCTCGATTAAATCAATCATTACCTTTTCTTCTCCATGTCCCGCATTTAAATCAAGGTGCAAAGGAGCAAGATTTTTCTGTCCACTTAAAGCTTGAATAACTAGTGCTTCCTCAGGTTTAATTAATTCATGCATCTGATTCCCTTTAAATATGGCAACGCCTTTAATCTCTAATTTCTCCTCTCGTTTTTCAACATAAGGTAATACTGTATCCACTACAGGATTTGTAATCGAGTACATAAAATCATGAATATTGGTATTGGGGTTAAAAGCAGTATTGATACTCGGCTCTAATAGATTGTTCAAATAAAAATTAATACTTGGCTTATCAGGATAATCTCCTTTTAAAATCGCTTCCGCATTATCCTTCACAACAGCTATCAATACTTTATTACCTACTTCCGCATTGCGATATAAGTGCTGAACAATTTTTCGAACATTCCCTTTCCGCGCAAAATCTTCGTTTACTAAGACAACTCGCAATTGATTGAAGACTATTTTCTTATCGGATTGCTTTTCTATTTCCACGATGCCGCTTGATACTAAATCTGTTGTGATAGAAAAAGTTTGTGTGTCTTTTTCTGCGTCTGGAGAATATTGGGGGATCGCTACTGTGAGTCTCATCTGATTCTCATCGATATAGTCAAAAGCCATCGAATCTACCATCCCAACATCCTCTAGAGGAACTTTTATTTCTTTTTTAGAACAGCCTGCAAGTAAAACGAAAATCAAAAAAGAAATGATGCATAGACGTTTATTTTTCATACCTGCACCTGCTTTTTTCGAATAACATATATCAGGATTAAAAACACTGGCCAGCTTACCAGCACATAGCCTACATAGTTACTTGCCATAAATAATTTTTCTTGGAATTCACGCGAAAAGGGCATTTTTACAATAAAGAAAATGATCAAGGCGATGATATACAACTGATAACTTTGCTTTTTCTTTTTAAGGAAGGTATCCATACCCCTTTTTGCACACCATACATAGGCTGTAATCGAGGATAAGATTAGAAAAACCCAAAGCGTAATGCCAATGATATCGATTCGCTCAATAAAGGTAAATTCTCCTGCCTTAAATAGGTTTAATACTGAAAACTCTACATTTTTTAATTGCCACTCTGAATAATACATGACGCTAATAGCTGTTGTGATAAAGCATAAAAATATACTAATCCAAATACCGATTAAGGAATGACGAAATGCCTTTTTTTGATCGATGATATATGGAAAATAAAATAGAATTAATTCGTAACCAAGGATAGAAAAATATCCTTGCTTTAACGCTTCATAAAATTCCTTAGGCGTAAAATTAAATAGAGGCAAAAAATGACTTGGATCACCTTTTTCAATGGCCCAGCGCGTAAAATAGAATAATCCAATGGTAATAAAAAATGTCATTATACAAAATCGTGCAATAGATTTAATACCCCCACTTACAATATAAATAAGTAGAAGTAAAAAGCAAAGGACAGGCATGGTAATGGTTTGTTCCTGCAATGCTGTACTTTGAATTAAGTGCATATAATTACTAATAATCCCTGCACTAAAAACAATAAATTGAATAATGACGAGTAGATTTATAAATTTTCCGAGCCATTTTCCCAATAATATTTCATTCATTCGAAATAAATCATCATTGGGAAACTTTGAACAAAGCCATACCATCGCAAATAGTGTCAGGCTAGCAATCACACCAAAGAGAAGAGGCATAAATGATTGTGTGTAGCCCATAGGACTTAATTTCTGAGGGAGCGAAAGGATACCGGTACCAATCATAATACTTTGCGCTAAGAAGATGACATGATAACGATTTAACACCTTTCCTTTTGTTGTATTCAAAGTTAACCACCTCATTCTCATTCTGACACTATTTTTTCTGTACTTTTGAAATACCAGTCTTACTTCTTATATATTTAGTTGGAAATCGGATGACACTATCCAATAAATCGCTTGGCTTTCTTGGAATAGCAGGTGTCATATAATGCGTTCCTAAGGATTTGAGACTTAATAAATGGTGGATTAACCACGCAAAGGCGAGCATCTGTCCAAACAAGCCAAATAAACCTGCTGATAAGATAAAAATATAACGAATAAATCGGCTAGTATTACTCATTAAGAAAATAGGCGGTAAGAAGGAAAGTAGTGCTGAGGTAGCGACTAACACAATGAGTATATTACTGAGTAATCCAGCTTCTACGGCCGCTGTACCAATTACAATACCTCCTACGATACCAATGGTTTGTCCGACTTTGGCAGGCATTCGAGAGCCCGCTTCTCGCAACACTTCAATTATAAGCTCGATAAATAATACCTCAATCAGTGGTGGAAATGGTACCTTACTTCTTGATTCTTGAAGATTTAGTAATAATTCGTATGGCAAAATTTCTGGATGAAAGGTTAAGGCTGATATATACATTGGTGTAATCATGATCGTTAAGAAAAAACCAAAAAAGCGCAGCATCCTTAATAAAGATGCTGTTGTCCAACGGTTGTAGTAATCCTCAATCGACACGAACATTTCAAAAAAAGAAGTGGGACAGACAATGGCTAGTTGACTATTATCCATAAAAACGACGATTCTACCATCCAGAAGATAACGGCAAATACTATCTGGACGGACTGTCATGTAATATTGAGGAAAGGGCGATAATGGATTATCCTCAATTAATTGCTTCAACACGGATATATCCGTAAATAACGGATAATCTACCTGGTCAATACGGTTTCTTAAATCATCTAAATTTTCATGGCTCACGATATTATCCATATACATAATCGATATTTTAATATTGGCTTCTGACCCAACAATTCGGTTTTCATTTTTTAGCATGGAGCTTTGAATCCGTCTTCTCACTAACGATATATTCGTTTCCAGTGATTCTGTAAATGCATCCTGTGGACCGATTACAGTCGACTCTGTTTCCGTATCCGTAATGGCCCTTGTAGGCGCACTATACGTATCGACACTTAATAAGGCGTTGGTTTCGTGAAAAAAAAGAAGGGTTTGCCCAGCATTCAATTTTTTAACGACACCTTTCACATCTTTCGGGTCCACATATTGAGCCATTTGATGAATTTGTTTCAAATTATTAGCTAGTGGAATCGTCACCATGGTTTGTAAGGTCATTTTTTCGATGAGTGAGGAGAAATAAATGACCGTCACATCCCCTTCTTCTGTAGCGATCATTTTCAGTTTTACGTCATCGACTTCGTTAATCTCCTGCTTTAATTTAGCGACAATCTGCTCGGGTATCTCGTTCATTTTTCTCCACCCCTTTTGTTCCGATAAATACCAGTCAATATCATTCAATTTTTAGTAGTTTGTCTTTTTTTCATTTAATTATGTAAAAATTGTGCTAGCAAAAATAGCCATACAAAAAGGATGCATCCCAATTAGAGATACATCCTTAAAGGTTATTCTATAGAATCTTTGCTGTATCGGTTTTTACCAATACCAAATACGTAGTAGCTAATGGTTACGAGGATCAAGAAAATAATGCCCACTATTAATGACACGCGTGTATCATCATTGAACCACATGCCGACTAGTACCATGATTAAAAAGATGATTGTTACATAGTTTGTAATCGGTGCGAACGGCATTTTAAAAGGATGCTTTGCTAGCTGCGCTCCCTTTACTTTTCTAAAACGAATTTGACTTATTAAAATGATAAACCATGGAATCATCCCTGGTAAAACACTTGCACTATACACATAAACAAATAAGTTTTCAGGGGCAATATAACTTAGAATAACACCAACGACTAAGCCAACTAATACGCCCGCTGTTCCAAATAAAGGCACACCATTACTAGAAAGCTTTGCGAAAAATTTTGGTGCTTGTCCATTCATAGCAAGTGTATATAACATACGTCCAGCACTATAGATTCCACTGTTACACCCTGACATTGCAGCTGTGATGACGACGAAATTAATAATACCTGCAGCAGCTGTGATACCTACCTTAGCAAATGTCGCAACGAAAGGACTACCAATTGTGCCAAGCTCATCCCAAGGATACACTGTAACAATGACAAAGATTGCACCGATATAGAAAATTAAAATTCGCCAAATAATGCTTTGGATGGCATTCGTAATCGTTTGTTGAGGATTTTTTGCTTCTCCTGCTGTAATCCCAATGAGCTCCACCCCTTGATAGGCAGCAACGACTAAAGATAAGGCAAAGAAAAATCCTGTCCAGCCACCTGTAAAGAAGCCACCGTGACTCCAAAGATTAGATAAGCCGATTGCTATTCCATCATTGCCAAAGCCAAAGAAGATGAGTCCGACCCCTGCAATAATCATTAAAATAATCGTAACAATTTTAATCATCGCAAACCAGAATTCAAATTCTCCAAACGATTTGACAGAAATGAAGTTTGCCACACCCAAAATCACCATTGCAATTAGACCAGGTATCCAAGCTGGTAATTCTGGATACCAATATTGCATATACGTTCCTACTGCTATAATTTCAGACATCCCAACAATAACCCATTGGAACCAGTTACTCCACGCTGTTAAATACCCTGCTAAAGGATGAATATATTTATAGCCAAATGTGGCAAAAGAGCCTGTACTTGGCTCCATATAAAGCATCTCACCCATTGCCCTCATAATGAAAAAAATAAAAATACCTGCAATACCATAGGCAAGGAGTACAGAAGGTCCTGTCCATTGAATAGCACTTGCTGAGCCCATAAAGAGCCCAACACCAATCGTACCGCCAAGTGCAATCATTTGAATATGACGTGCTTCTAATCCTCTTTTCAATTCCTTATTGGCCACTCCATAACGCCTCTTTTCCTGTTGTTCTTTCTACGATGTTTTTACTTTAAAATAATAATCAATTTTTCTAAAAAAGACAAATGTATTTTTAGGAAAAACAAAAAATATTGCTATTTTAATAGCAATAACAAAAAATAGGTAATAACGACGATTTATACGAAATATGATGTTACTTCAACATAATTTAAATCAGAAAATTCAAAAAACTCTATTCCGTTCAAGTCGAAAGGAATAGAGTTTACTTCGTTATTGTAATAAAGTTTGTTCCTGTAATTTTGCAGAGAAGTATTTACGTGCATCTGCTGTTAGAATTTGTAGCAAAGTCACTTCTTCTTGACGTGCAAATTCTACAAACATCCCACTTAAATTTTCGTAGACATATTTGATTTTAAAGCCACTATCTAAATAATGATCTACTTTTTGAATTTCCTCTGTGCTTTGTTGGAATTCAGACATGCCATCACCTCACCTTCTTTTGAAAATGTCTTGATGTTGTCTCACTTACTCGGCACCCTTCATCTCTAACAGAGGATCTGGTTGCTCCACCAGTTCATCTTCATCCGGAGTCGCCGTTGGAGCTGTTGGCTGGCCAAATATTTCGTCTAAATTATGTCCGACAGTAATACCTAAATATTTGGCATCACTCGGATCATCTAGCTCAGCTTGTGGATACTTTTTAAACCACCAATACTTCGCTAATACATAATATACAATCGCGCCTACAGCAAACCCTACTAAAGAAGAGTAAGTTGAAAATATATTGGCAACTGCACCACCGATTACCCAGGCGATTAACCCAGCCATATTAAAGCCCTTATAATATTTAAATTGCCCATCTAATTCATAAAGCTCTTTTACATGTACGCGTCGTTTACGAATCAGGTAGTAATCAGCAAATAAAATACCTACAATCGCTGTTAAAATACCGCCAATGATTAATAGGACATTGACCATGACATCAAATAGACTCCAGGGCTGTGCAAGAATACCAATAATTCCTGCAATAACTACCCCTACCCAGAATGGCACTTTCGGTCCACCGATATTAGAGAAAATAGTAGCTGCTGGTACAACGTTGGCAGAGGTATTTGTCGACCATTGTGCTAATACAATCATCAGCAATAGAATTCCAAGAATAAAGCCGCTTGCACTTTGCTGTAAGGCATTAATTGGGTCTGCCGAGGCAACTGCCATATAGCAAACTGCACCAATCGTAACAATGAATGTGTTTGTAATGGGCATGACAATTAAAGAGCCTACAAGCTGTGTTTTATTACGCTTGAACCAATTACGCTCATTTTTGGGTGCTTTAAAGAAACGGGACAAGGATGGCATATCTGCTGCTAAGGTTGCCCAAAAGCCCATATTTGCCATCACCACTACCATAAAGGCGGTAAAAGCAGCGAAGCCTGTTGTTGGGGTTTCCACCCACGTCCAAATATTTTTTCCCTGAGATGTTGCATTATCTGCCAATGTGTAATACATCCAACAAGAAATTAAAATAATGACAGGGGCTGCTAAATCAGCAAAACGTTCAATGGATTTAATACCAAGAGATGTATTAAAGAGTTGAAGCGCTGCAAACACAAGGAAGCAGATAAACCAATTATCAAAGCCAAACAATAAATTTAAAATTCCGTTTATCGCTAATGCACCAAAATACGTATTCAAACCAAACCAACAGGCAGCTGTAACACCACGTACAAGGGAAGGTATATGAGTACCGAATGTGCCAAATGGTGCACGCATATAAACAGGGAAAGATAATCCATGCTCTATTCCTATGTCACCAATTAACGTCATAAAGACGCCAATTAAACAAGAACCTACCAATGTTGCCACAATCACCATTGGTAAGGATAAATTCATGATAGCCGAACCACCAATGGCAAAAGCCGCTAATACAATTGCCATTCCTATCCAAATCACCGCAAAACCAAATGTTCCAATATTTCTTTGTTGATGTGTCACTGGAAGTAAATCTGGGGATTTTAAATAATTCCCTTCACGTTCCATAATGTTTCTCTCCTTTTTTTCTAATTTCCGTGACAACCTACTTGAAGTGCCTTCCTTCACCCAAAATGCTGAAGGAAGGTGGAATTTCGATTTTAATCTTTATTCAAAAATGAACAACGGTCCTTTATTTTGATAGACTGCTAAGAAGTGATTGGCGTTCATTCCATGTCATTGGCGGAATTGTAGATGGGCGTTCAACCATTGAAATGGCTCCATCGACAGGACAAACAATTGAGCATAAATTACAGCCTACGCAGTCTTCCTCACGAACCTTTAGCATTGGGCGACCATCCTCCGTATAAAGGTCAATACATTGATGGGATGTATCCTCGCAAGCAATATGACACTTATTGCAATTAATACAAACATCATTATTAATTTCTGCGACAATTTTATAATTTAAATCTAAATCACCCCAGTTTGAATACCTTTGTACAGAGCGACCAACTAAATCCATGACTGAAGCTAGACCTTTATCATCTAAGTAGTTATTCAGCCCATCAATCATATCCTCCACAATACTAAAGCCATGATGCATTGCTGCTGTACATACCTGTACGCCTGTCGCACCCATTAATATAAATTCCGCTGCATCTTGCCAATTGGAGATCCCCCCGATGCCCGAAATCGGTACATTGACTAATGGATTACGAGCACATTCTGCAACCATGTTCAGTGCAATTGGTTTAACTGCTGGACCACAATAGCCCCCATGAGCTCCTTTTCCAGCCACATGTGGTACTGTATTCCAAGAATCTAAATCAACACCAGCTAAACTGTTAATCGTATTAATCATACTCACAGCATCTGCTCCACCTCGTGTTGCCGCTTCCGCCGTCACGGTAATATCCGTAATGTTGGGCGTTAGTTTAACAATAACAGGTGTACGCGCCGCTTCCTTTACCCAGTACGTTTGTTTTTCCACCAATTCAGGGACTTGACCAGAGGCAGAACCCATGCCTCGTTCTGCCATCCCATGTGGACAACCAAAGTTAAGCTCAAGACCATCAACCCCCACATCTTCTACTCGTTTCACAATTTCATGCCATTTTTCTTGCTTTGGTTCCACCATTAACGAGGCAATAATTGCGTGATTAGGAAATTTCTTTTTCGTCTCATAAATTTCTTGTAAATTCACTTCTAATGGTCGATCCGTAATTAATTCAATATTGTTAAAGCCTGCCACACGTTGGCCATTATAGCTAACTGCTGCAAAACGGGAAGACACATTTAAAATCGGTTCTCCTAACGTTTTCCAAACTGCGCCACCCCAGCCCGCTTCAAATGCACGTTGTACTTGATAGCCTGAATTCGTTGGTGGAGCAGATGCTAGCCAAAATGGATTCGGCGATTTGATGCCCGCTAAATTAATGCGTAAGTCTGCCATATAAGTTCCCCCTCTATCCGTACTAACAATCTTTTGTCAACTGAAAGCATAGTGCCAGATACAGGCTGTATGACCCCCATTTCAAAAGCTAATGTAATCATTCAGATGGGGGATTAACAGCCTGTATAAACCCATTTGATGAATCTAACAATCAGTGGAGGAAGAGCCTCCCTGATTGAAGGTTCACTTTATGCAATCTCACTTGGTTTTCTTAAACATTCATGAATCTTATATGCTGCATCTTTTCCTTGCTGTACAGCGGTCACTACCATCGCTTCACCCTGTCCATTACCAAAGACAACATCTCCACATGCAAATACTTTGTCATTGGACGTTTGCATTGTTGTCTCATCAATGTCTACGACACCATTTGTATGAGCTAAACCAAAGGCTTCAATTAACGATACAAAACGAGTTTGCCCGATGGCTTTAATAACAGCATCCACTTCAATGATAAAATTGGAGCCCTTTACTTCTTCAGGGCGTTGTCGACCATCAGGACCTGCCTCACCAAGCTTCATTTTCACACATTCAATGCCTGTCACCTTTCCTGCTTCATTGCCAATAATTTTTTTAGGTGCAGTTAGCCATTTAAATTCCACACCATCCTGCTTGGCAAATTCATATTCAAATTTGTATGCTGTCATTTCTTTTTCTGTTCTACGATAGAGAATTTGTACATTATCTGCGCCTAAACGCACCGCACTTGTAGCACCGTCTATCGCCGTGTTTCCAGCACCGATTACGGCTACTCGTTTCCCTACAATATCATTTGTAAGCGGTCCCATTTTTGTTTTTCGAATAAACTCAATGGCATCATGTACCCCTTCTAATTCTTCCCCATCAATGCCCAAATTTGGGACAGCACCCATACCGACAGCTAAAATCACACTGTCATACTGAGCCAAAATTTCATCAGCAGAAATATCCACACCTACAGCTGTATTCGTTTGAATGTCCACACCGAGCTGTTCAATCTGCTCTACTTCCCAATCTACGACATCATTTGGTAATCGGAATGCTACAATCCCATAGCTTCCTAAGCCCCCTGCCTTCGCTTCAGCCTCATAAATAGTTACTTGATAGCCTAAACGACTGAGCTCACGAGCTGCCGACAAACCAGCAGGACCTGCCCCTACAATGGCTATTTTCTGTCCATTATGTGGACCTGCCTTAAATAGCTGAGCATTGGTTTCCATTGCCCAATCCGTTGCATAACGTTGTAACTCACCAATTTTAATTGGCTTTGTTGAAGAATTTAAGACACACGCCCCTTCACACAGTTCTTCCGTTGGACAAACTCTTGCACAGCTTGCACCAATTGGGTTTGCTTCTAATATAGTCGTAGCAGAACCCTTCATATTACCAGATGCAATTTTTTTTATGAAATTTGGTATTTGAATACTTGTTGGACATGCTTTAATACATGGTGCGTCATAGCAATACAAACAACGATTGGCTTCCTCAATAGCCTCATTCTTTGTCATCTTACCTTTTAATTCCACAAAATTACGTCTAAGCTGCACGGTCATTGCATTTTCTTGAATCGGAACCATTTCCACATCCCCCTCATGTGTTCATTTTTTCCGTACCCTAATTACGAAACCGATTGTTTTGCTCTCCAGTCAAAACAATCGGTCCTATCCTGTAGGAAGCTAAATGTTTAGAGCTTCCGCAGTTACTGTTTTTAATGGACGTTTAATGTATCGTCCACTGCCAAGTACACCTACAAATTCTTTATTTTTAATGACATATTCCCCACGTACGAGTACACTAACAGGCTCACCTGTTACCTCCCAGCCTTCATATGGGTTATAGTCCACATTCATATGATGTGTTTTAGCTGAAATTTGACGCTGCGCCTCTGGGTCAAAAATGACGATATCCGCATCTGAACCAATTGCAATCGTTCCTTTTTGCGGGAATAAGCCAAATATTTTTGCGGCACTAGTAGAGATCATATCAACAAATTCATTGATGGAAATTCTGCCTTTTGCCACGCCCTCAGAGTATAAAATACTGAAGCGGTCTTCAATGAATGGTCCGCCATTTGGAATTTTCGAGAAATCATTTAAGCCTAATTGCTTTTTACCTTTAAAGCTAAAGGAGCATTGGTCTGAGCCAATCGTCTGTAGCTGTTTTGCCTTTAAGGCATTCCATAAATGTTCTTGATGATATTTAGGACGAAGTGGCGGTGACCAAACATATTTGGCTCCTTCAAAGCCTGGTTGCGATAATGCGGATTGATCGAGCGTTAAATACGGTGGACAAGTTTCACCATAAACATCATAGCCCTTTTCACGAGCGGCAATAATTTCATCTACCGCTTCTTTACATGTCACATGCACCACATAGAGCTTCGCACCAGCTATATGCGCTAATTCGATAGCACGCTTTGTTGCCTCTCCTTCCAATTCCGCTGGACGAGTTAGTGCATGATAGATCGGTTCCTTATGTCCAGCACGTCTTGCCTCCTCTACTAGCTCATCTATAACAGAGCCATTTTCACAATGGACCATCACTATCGCACCAAGATCCTTAGCGATTTTAAAGGCTTTAAATAGTGTACGATCTGTCGCTTGGAATTCTTTTGCATAAGCCATGAAGACCTTGACAGAAGTAATGCCCTCTTGCTCTAATAATTGTGGTAATTCAGCTTCGGTTTCAGGTGTTAGATCACCAATCATCAAGTGGAAGCCATAGTCAATAGCAGACTTTCCTTTTGCCTTGTCGTGCCATTTCTCTACGGCTGTCGATAATTTTTCTTCTCCTGCTGTTAAACAGAAATCTAAAATAGTAGTTGTCCCACCAAAAGCCGCTGCAATAGTGCCTGATTTCCAGTCATCATCCGTCACCGTGTTATTGAATGGCATGTCTAAATGCGTATGGGGATCAATGCCACCAGGCAATACGTACTTGCCTGTAGCATCAATTATTTCAGCGCCAGCATCCGTTAAATTTTGTCCAATTTGAACAATTTTACCGTTCTCAATTAAAATATCTGCCTCAAATACATCAGCAGCAGTTGCTACTCGTCCACCTTTAATAATTTTTTTCACTATGCCTCTCACCCTTCATCACAAAATTAGAGAATGCTTGATAGTTAATGCAGTGTATATGTTTCGCCCATACTAAACTTCGTTTGTAGCGTTAACACCGTTTCCAATAAAATATCTGCGCCCTTTGCACAATCTTCAAAGGCTGTTTCCTCTTCTTCACAATGACTCTTGCCTTGAATGCTTGGAACAAAAATCATCGCGGAAGGAACCATACTTGCCATATACTGTGCATCATGCCCAGCGCCACTAAACATACGATGAGATGAATAGCCAAAGCTTTGACAAGCTCTTTCTACTTCATTGCAAATCGCACTATCAAAATACACGGTATCTCTGCCCCATAACTTGACAGGCTGAATATGGCATCCGCCCGCTGTCTCAGGAAGCGCGTTGAGAATATCCTCAACCTGTTGCATGACCTCTGGCTTTTGATGACGTGAATCAATTGTAAATGTCACCTTATTTGGGATAACGGTATGAATATTCGGGGAAACATTCATACGACCAAAAGTAAAAACAAGTTGTTCGTCAATTTTTCCTAATTGTTCATATAGCTCTTTAATGATGGTTGATGCCACAATCATTGGGTCTTTACGCATTGACATTGGGGTTGTACCTGCATGGTTTGATTGCCCACTAATTGTAATTTCATAGCAGACCATGCCTAGCACACCTTCAACCACACCAATTTCCTGCTGTTTTGCTTCTAATACTGGCCCTTGTTCAATATGCAATTCGATATAAGCAAGTGCCTCCTTCAGACGATTGGTTTGCTCTCCCTCATAGCCACTTGCTTGTAAAGCTTGTTGAAAACGAATGCCGTTTTTATCCGTAGATTGGAGCATTTTTTCTTTGTCAAATTTTGAGGTAATGACGCCTGAACTCATCATGGCTGGATCAAAACGTGCCCCTTCTTCATTCGTGAAATTGATAATCGTAAGAGGAATGTCCACTTCGATATCATTTTCCTTTATTGTTCGAATGGCCTCGATCGCTGTTAGTACACCTAACACACCATCAAATCTTCCACCTTTTTCTACTGAATCTAGATGGGAACCCATGACAATGGGTGGCACATTCTTTTTACCAGGAAGAGTGGCGTAAATGTTGCCCATATCGTCCACCTGAATATCCATTCCTAACGCTTTGCAACACTCACAAAAATAGTTTCTTGCTAATACATCCTCATTCGAAAGAGACAAACGTGTGACACCACCATTTTCGGTGGCCCCAAATTGACTAAATTGTTCAATTAACTCTTGCAATCGTCTACTATTACATTTATACATATGCAAGTCCTCTCTTTCACAGTAGTTAATAAACATTCTAAAATAGATAAAATTTGTGAGATATGGATAGTAAACTAAAAAAATATGTGCAACTGCACATCATATATGGTAAGTTATGTTCATAATTAAGGGGGGAACGTATGGGGACGATTCGTAAAATTGTAGAGGGAGTTCATTTCCCAATGCTCACATTAGTCGCTGGACATAGTGGTACGTATCGCAGAGTTACTGGTATTAATGTTGTGGAAAGCAGTGATTTAATCATGTTTTGTAGACCCAATGAATTAGTCGTCACAACAGGTATTAATTTAGATGCGCAGCAAGACTCCTTGGAACATCTTGTCAAACAGGCATACACAAAAAAAGTAGCTGGCTTTATCATTAATACAGGACCATTCATTCCTAGCATTCCAGAAGCCGTCATCTCTTTTGCCAATCAACATGATTTCCCAATTTTTCAAATGCCATGGAATTATCGCATTGCTGATCTATTAAAAACTACCTTTCAATTTATTGCCAATCACCATCAAGAGCTTTCTATCGAAGAAAAGGTTCTTTTCAATCTACTATTTCATTACAAACAAAACACTAACACAATGAAAGATCAACTAGCACAGCTAGGATTTCCTCAAGGAAGAGAATTAGCGATCATAACTTGTACAACCATTGGCTCCAAAGCAGCTATTGACCGTTATGAGGTCATGATCCAATTCGCTTTTCAAAATCGCTATCAACGCTTCTTAAAATTAAAGCATAAAAATCACCTCATCTTTTTAATTGATAAAGCACAAATCAATACACCTAATATACCCTTCTCAAAAGTTGTGGAAGAAATCTATGAAAAAATCACGCTAAAAAATGGTTACTTGGATATTATTATCGGTAAAGGTAACTTTCATAAAGAGCTAGAAAATGTTCGCCAAAGCTATGATGAGTCTTTAACCGTCATCCATTTAGCACAGCTTCATAACAATCGTTATTTGTATAAATACAAAGAAATCGGTGCCTATAAAATATTGATGGCTGTGAAAAATCAGCCCCTAATGAAATCGTTTAGTCAGGATATTTTAGGACAACTTTACCGCTATGATGAACTACATGGGACAGACTATGTACCTTTTTTACGTATTTTTGTTGAGGAAAATGGCAGTACAAGCAGGATTAGTGAACGTCAATTTATACATCGAAACACCGTCCTCTATAAAATTAAGAAAATTGAAATGCTATTAGATATGGACTTAAGCAATCCCTTTACGAAGACTAATTTGTATATTGCCTTTTTAATTGAGGATGTCTTAATGCATCAATAGCCTGTCACAACATTAAATTAACTGAATTATCTTTCTCATTAAATACTCCTTCTAAAATTCTTGAAGCATACATATAAAGTACAAATGGGGGCGACTGCGCATTTTTGTTGTCCACATCTGAGGAAAACATATGCATGCTAATCAACTACCTGTTTAGAAGGAGTGAAGCTTCGTGACAAATGTAACAAGTCCCAATTGGCAAGTAAAAGATGAACAATTCGTATGGCATTCTATGAAGCCCTACAATCCAAATGCAACAATGATCGTCCAATCCTCTAAAGGGGCATGGATTACTGACATTGAAGGCAAGCGTTATTTAGATGCAATGGCAGGTTTATGGTGTGTGAACGTTGGCTATGGACGTGAGGAGATTGCCAAAGCTGCCTATGAGCAATTGCTAGAAAATACGTATACCCCATTATCTGTTGGGCATATCCCTGCTATTCAATTAAGTGAAAAAATTAATGAGCTTTTAGGGGATGATTATGTCGTCTTCTTCTCCAATAGTGGCTCCGAGGCAAATGAGGCAGCCTTCAAAATAGCTAGACAATATCATCAACAAAAAGGTCACGTCAATCGAACGAAAATTATTTCTCGTTACCGGGCCTATCATGGTAGCTCGATGGGTGCTCTTGCAGCAACTGGACAAGCTCAACGAAAGTATAAATATGAGCCACTGGCACCAGGTTTTTTACATGTCTCTCCACCTGACGCTTATCGTGCCAATGAAGACCATATTCAAAGTAAGGACCCTTGTGCATTACCATCCGTCCAAGCAATCGATCATGTCATGACTTGGGAAATGTCAGATTCCATAGCAGCAGTCATTATGGAGCCTATTATTACTGGCGGTGGTGTAATTATGCCCCACGACAGCTACTTACAGGGAGTTAAAGCTGTTTGTGAGAAGCATGGCGCACTACTCATTGTCGATGAAGTCATTTGTGGTTTTGGTCGTACAGGCAAAGCTTTTGGATTCCAAAACTACGGCATCCAGCCTGATATTGTGACTATGGCAAAAGGCTTAACCAGCGCTTATATGCCACTGTCTGCTACAGCTGTTCGTCGTGAAATTTATGAGGCGTTTGCTGGAACTGAGGAATATGACTTTTTCCGTCATGTCAACACATTCGGTGGATCACCAGCAGCATGTGCCGTCGCATTAAAAAATATTGAAATAATGGAAAAGGAAAATTTATTTGCCCACTCGGCTGCACTAGGTGCTACATTACTCACTACATTACAGGAGCAATTAAAGGAGCACCCGAATGTTGGGGATATTCGTGGGAAAGGCTTATTAATTGGCGTAGAGCTAGTACAAGATAAAGATAGCAAAACACCCCTCGACATTACACTTGTGAACAAAGTGATCACACAATGTAAGGAACAAGGGTTACTCATTGGGAAAAATGGGGTAACCGTGGCAGGTTTCAATAATGTGTTAACCTTATCTCCTCCTCTGATTATTTCCTCAGACGAGAAGAATTTCATTGTTGAAAAATTTGTACAAGCCTTACATTCTATTAAACTGTAGGAGGAATAGCTAGATGGTAACAAATACAGACATACAGGATTTAGGTCATTTTATCAATGGACAAACAGTTCTAGGGAAAAGCGGTCAGTTTTCAGATGTTTACAATCCAAGCACAGGTACTGTCATTGCTCGTGTACCTTTAGCAACAAAACAAGAGGTACAGGAAGCGATTGCTGCTGCCCAAGCGGCTTTTCCTGCTTGGCGTGCCTTATCAGTTGGTAAACGAGCTGAAATTATCCTTAGATTCCGCCAACTCATAACAGAAAATATCGATGAACTAATTGATATGATTTGTACAGAGAGTGGCAAAACGATTGAGGATGCCAAGGGCGAAATTACTCGCGGTTTAGAATCTGTTGATTTAGCTATCAATGCCCCCCATTTACTTAAAGGAGAGTATTCGGTGAATGTTGGTGGTCATATCAATGCCTACTCTCTGAAAGAACCATTAGGCATTGTAGCGGCTATTTCACCATTTAATTTCCCTGTCATGGTACCGCTAGCAATTACAAGTATGGCGGTGGCTGTAGGAAACTGTGTGATTCTCAAGCCGTCAGAGCGGGTTCCTTGCTCAGCATTATTTTTATCAGAGCTGTGGAAAGAGGCAGGCTTACCAGATGGGGTTTGGACTGTTATTAATGGAGACAAAGATGCTGTTAATGAGCTGTTATGCCATCCTGCCATTGAAGCGATTTCCTTTGTAGGCTCTACGCCAGTTGCAGAAGCCATTTATGCTACAGCCTCTAAACATGGGAAGCGTGTCACAGCACTTGGGGGAGGTAAAAATAATATGGTGGTTATGCCAGATGCTGACTTAGAGCATGTAGCAAATGCCTTTTTAGGGGCTGCCTATGGAGCTGCCTCCCAGCGTTGTATGGCACTGTCAACCATTATTCCTGTTGGGGAGGATACAGCCAATAAATTAGTGGGTATTCTTGCCGATAAAATTGCCAAATTAAAAGTGGGTCCCTATACAGATGCCGAAGTTGATTTTGGACCAGTCATTACTCAGCAATCAAAGGATGCCATCATTGGCTATATCAATCGTAGCCTAGAAGAAGGCGCAACATTGGTCTGCGATGGGCGAAATCCGGAAATTTCCAAACAATCGAACGGTTTCTATCTTGGACCTACATTACTCGATCATGTAAAGCCTGGAATGGAAATTTATGAACAAGAGGTTTTTGGACCTGCACGTAATGTCGTCCGCGTGGCATCATTAGAGGAAGCTATAGCCCTTATTAATGCCCATGAATTAGGAAATGGTGTAACCATCTTTACGAACAATGGTGCTGCAGCTCGAAAGTTTACCACTGAAATTGAAGTAGGTATGGTAGGTGTCAATGTACCCATTCCTATTCCAGTAGGCTATCATAACTTTGGTGGCTGGAAACGTTCAAGATTTGGTGAGGGGCATATGTTTGGACCTGACCAAGTACGTTTCTTCACAAAAGCGAAAACCATTTCAGAA
The DNA here is from genome assembly GCF_039614735.1 of Lysinibacillus sp. BS3. Classification (NCBI taxonomy): domain Bacteria; kingdom Bacillati; phylum Bacillota; class Bacilli; order Caryophanales; family Bacillaceae; genus Lysinibacillus; species Lysinibacillus sp. BS3. Next base: position 1,207,878 of record NZ_CP154860.1, read on the forward strand.
AAATGGATAGAACAAGGGAATGACGTTACCTCTTCCTTTGCATTTCCAAGTAATCAGGACTAATCCTAAAAAATAAATATTCGCGTAGTCAATAGCTACGCGAATATTTTGAAAAAACTGACGCGCCAACATGGTCACTAGTTTTTACAGTTTAACTATTTGTTCTCTTTTTTCTCTTCCGTTTTTCTTACTTCTGAGAAATCTGTTTCTTCTCCAGCCTCCATGCCATAGCTAGGATTTCTATCCATACGAGTAAATGTATCTACATCATCCTCGTCTTCAAATCGCTTTACAAGAATAGGAATCGAAATTAGCCCAGCAAGACCAACGAGTGCATAAACCCAACGAGATAAGACCGCCGTTTGTCCACCAAATAAATAAGCCACTAAATCAAATCTAAAGAATCCAATGAGTCCCCAGTTGATTGCACCTATAATAACTAGTACTAAGGCGATTCTATAAAGCACGCTCATGTGTACACCTCCTTTATTTTCAATACTCCAAGCTATATTTCTTAGCAGGGAGGTGTCATAAGAAGCGATAAAATGACAAAGACTAGTCATTACAACCGCCATTTTGACGGTCTTATTTTTTGCAATAACCTCTTTTTTATACTGTGTACAAATGGCGAAATGACGTACTCTGATGAATGGCGTTACTTGGATAAATTTTTATGTGTCTGCTCATGCTGAAGCAGCCATTCTTTGCGCCACATCCCGCCTCCATAACCTGTCAGCGTTCCATTGGAGCCGATAATTCGATGACATGGCACAACAATGCTGATATTATTTTTACCATTCGCACTACCAACAGCCCTTACAGCTTTTTCATTGTTAATAGCAATGGCGATATCCTTGTATGAAGCCGTTTCACCAAATCCTACACTCGGTAAAACATGCCAAACAGCTTGTTGAAAATCTGTACCTCGAAAAACATAAGGAAACGAGAACTCCTGACGATCACCTAGAAAATACTCATGCAATTGCTTAACACATTCTAGTAAAACTTCAGGTGTGTCTTGCTGAGGAGCATTGACGACCTGCTCTCGCTCTGCAAAGTTAATGGCATCAATTGCTGTATCACTTCCCTCAACTTCTATAATCCCAATTGGTGATGAATAATCTAATTTATACCGTTTCATACAGTGACCTCCATAAATAAAAGGTGGCATAAGCTTGCCAGCCTTGCCAATGTTCCGCATAGTTCTTTAATTCTTCAATTGTTGGTTTTCGTTCTAATGCTAGTTGTATTTTTAAAGCATTATGTAGACCTACATCTGCTATAGGAAATGCTGTCGGTTGTTGCAGACATTTCATAAGCACATAATCTGCTGTCCATGCACCAATTCCTCGAATGTCCATTAATCGTTTTTTCATGGCTTCGTAGTCCTCTTGTTGCCACAGCAAATTTTTTGTCAATTGTCCGCTTACGATAATTTTGGCAATATCAATAATGTATTCTGATTTCCTCCGTGTAAATTGGAGGTGGATCAAATCATCTACCTCAATAACGGCTATTCTCTCTGGCGTTGGAAACAGCCAGTAGCTTTGCCCCTCAAAGTAAACATATTCTCCAAAATGCTCGACAAATCTTTTTTTTAACATATAGGCAAAAGTTAAATTTATTTGTTGACCAATAATTGCCCAAATTAATGCTTCAAATAAATCAGGAATCCCGATTAACCGTAATCCATTATATTTCTTCACAAGTGGCTTTAGGATTTGATCGTTTTCAGCCATCTGGTAATACCCCTGCAAATCCTTTGTTAAATCAAACCACTCTGCGATATATTGTGCGATGATCGCCTGTTCATGGCTAGCTGGCTGTTTCATTGGAAATATTACTATTATTTTATGTGCTTGTTCAGTTATTTCACATAAAATAAATTGTTCATCAATCTTCAATAATTTGTAGAGCACATCATCCTTTATATGGTGAAGTATTTCGTGATGTGAGCGCTTTAAGAACTGCAAACACTCTCTATAATTAAATGCTTGTGGTAACTCGATAACTAAATAGCCAACATCGTTTGTCCATTTCATATCATTTCCCTCTCCTACGATAGGTTACGGTATTCTGTAGGCGAACAATTTTTCAGCCGTCGAAAAACTTTATAAAAATTAGATGGGCTTTGAAAGCCAGCTTCATAACATATTTCTAAATTTGTAAAGTCGGTATGTTTTAATAGATGGGCAGCCTTATCAATTCTGATTTTCTCTAAATACGTTCGAGGCGTCTCAGCAGTCTCTTGTTTAAATAGTCGTTCAAGGTGAAAGGGACTGAGGCCAACATGCTCCGCCATATCCTGTAAAGTCACTCTTTGTTTATATTCGTTCATAATAAAAGTCGTGACATTTTTAATCAATTGCGTGTGTGGGGAATGTTCGATTTCAGGCTGACATCGTTTACATGCCCGATAGCCAGCCGCCTCTACTTTTTGGATATCTTCATAAAATTCAACATTCATCTTTTTCGGCTTTCTGGATTTACAGGAAGGACGGCAATAAATCTTAGTAGTTTTAACCGCTGTATAAAAAAGCCCATCATAGGTTTGATCACATGTTATAATCTTTTCCCACTTTTCCTCAAAAGATAAATTGATGGCATTGTCCACGATTATCTCACCTCATTCCCATCGACTATATATATAACGCAGAAGTATCTTGGTCTTTTAATAATTGTGCAGCATGCTGTGTTAAATGCGCAATTATTTTATCTGAAAGTGCATTTCCAAAGCTAAAGCGTTTCACCCCTAATTCTTTTAGTAGCTTGACATTCGTTAAACTAGGTAATGAAAGAAGATTAATGGGCGCATTTATATTACGAGTCATCGCGCTTATTTCATTGGCATCTGTTAAGCCTGGGATAAATATACCACTTGCTCCGCTCTCAATATAAGCTTTTGCTCTTGTTATTGTTTCTTCAAATGGTTGCTCTAATTGAAAATACGTATCTGTTCGAGCATTAATAAAGAAATCTTTATAGCCATGATTATCTAATTCTTTCCTCATGTTTGTTAATAAATAACAGTGTTCAATTATGCTTCTTAAGCCTGTTTGATGTTTAAAGGAATCCTCAATGTTAATCCCTGCTACTCCTACATCTGCCGTTCTCAAAACATTGTCGATAATACTTTGTTCATCATGGCCATACCCCGCTTCTATATCTGCTGATACGGGTATCTTGACTTGCTCTGTAATGGATTGAATAATTGTTAGATGTCGTTGAAAATCGATTTGTTCACCGTCTGCATAGCCAAGTGAGTTCGCTATGCCCCAGCTTGTTGTACCGATTGCTTGAAAGCCTGCCTTTTCTAATGTTAATGCTGATATAACATCCCAAGCATTCCCAATAAATAATAGCTCTTGTGAAAAATGTAAATCATAAAATTGCTGAATTTTTGACATAATATAAGCCTCCATGCTGTTTGTTAGACCTTATATTATCAGGAACTATCCTTTTATTTCGTCCTCAATCTTGCTGTTATGGTCTATAATAATGTTTTAGCAAATAACATGGAAAATACAATAGTCAGAAAAATAAATTTATTCACACTTATTATCCTAGTTATGTTCGCTCTCATCCCCCCTGTTAGCGCAATAGCCCAACAGATAAGCTGCTAGATCCTATTGTGTTAGGACAGCATTTAATTCCAAAATGGTCTCCATCGAAGATATATTGAGTGATGTCCATGATCATTCTTTTGTGGCTAGAAATCAATCGTATCCATTCTTCTGGCATACGAGAGATACTATTTGGTTACGTTTAACCATGGATAATATTTGAATAGATAAAAATGAATCCCATTGGCTAGAGGTAACAGATAAACTAGATAGCATTGATATGTATATCATTATTGGAGTGACTTGCTTTGTGATGGGCGATACAATTCATTCCTTATTATCTAGATGTGACAAGGCTTTATATCAGGCCAAACACCATGGTAGAAATCGTGTGGAATTTTTACTGGATCATACAAAACCGGAGACGAAAATAGAGGCGTCATTATCTTGACGCCTCTGTTTCCCTGTTTACATATTGATTTGTGAATAATCAACTTGTATAAATAGTAAAAAACTATTCGCAGCCTTTTTAGCTATTCATCATTATGTTTAAAAAAAGCTGGCTTTGGAAGAAACCAATGTTAGTTCTAAACTAAATTAAGTAAGTGCCTGTTCCTTGGAAAGCTTTCGTTGTAAAGCAATTTCTCGGCGTTTTTCTTTCGTCACACGCTGCCAAATGACTACTGTAATGAATCCAATAATAGCTAAGCCTAATAAAATACCAAAGAATACTTTATAGCCCGCTGTGCCACCCCAGTAATCTAAACAAGCACCTGCAATAATTGGCATAAAGATTTCACCACTATAACCAATTATCATCAGTGGCATGGACACAGTTCCTGTTGATTCTACTGGATAATCGCCTTCTACTAGAATTGCAAAATGCATCGCTTGCAAAGCATACATAGATGTATAGATAATCCCAATGAACACTAAAAGCATAAGGATAAAAGAAGCTTTTCCTGGTAATAAAATGAGCCCTACTAAACCAAGTGCTAATAAAATATAGCCGATTAACACCATATTCGACACACCAATCCGGTCTCCTATGATTCCTGCACTAAAACTACCAATTGGACGACAATATTGCGAGAAGTAGCCCAAAGCCGCAGCAATTAACGTAGACGCACCAAATGCGGCCGTTGCATAAGGTGTAATGTAATAATAGCTAATAATCATCGCGTAGGACGTAAAGATAAGTATAGTCGCAAGCCAGGTAGTTGGCATCTTCAACACTTTCCAAAGGACTGCCCAATCAAACGTTTTACTGCTCTCTCTATCTTCTGGACTGACAGTTGCTTGATCTGGATCTTTATACAGCATCATAATCATGAGGCCCAACAAAAGACAAATCACAGAATACACCGTAATAACTGCTGAAAGAGCCATTTTATCACTCATATGTTTTGCAAAAAAAGCAAAGATCCCTAAAATCACAGCAGATTGAATAATGTTGGTTACACCACGTCCGCCTTCAAAAAATCCAAAAGCTTTTCCTTGTTCATTTTCAGAGCCTAAAGAACGAACCGCTTTTACTAATGCTCCCCAGAACGTCATAATGGACGTGATTCCCCAAGCAGCATGAATCAGTAGAAGAACTGGATAGGGTGGATACAATAATAATGTAAACCCTAATAATCCTGTGGCTACTAAAGAAATGGTTAATAAATATTTCGTTTTCCAACGATCTGCACAAAATCCTCCAAAAATATAGGAAATTAAACAACAAACACCATACGCACTACCAAGTGTCCCCATTTGTGTATTGGTTAAATGAAATGCATCCAGAAAGACATCATAATAGTAGTTTCTAAAATAAGGCAATGCGTAAATTAAGGCACCTGAAACAGCTAAAATAACTAAAGTAGCTGTATTCTTTTTTAACTTAGCTTCCATATGTTTACCCCTTATATGTTATTTACAAGCCATGACGTTTAATTTTTTGATTCCATTCCTTATGGAAGACTTGTTTGTCATTTTCTTTGATGACCATTTCCCCAACAATTTGGAAGTTTTCCTGATCGGATGTTTTGGTAACCGTAATATCCGCGTCAATCCACCAGCCTTCACGACCAATTTTCATCTTTTGATAGATTGTATACTGAGCTGACAGTGGATCAGCATTCGTTAAGGTTAATTCTCGTTTCAAATTATGTTCTACAGTGACATCAATATCATCAAAGCGATAAATACCTTCACCAAATACGCCTCCAACCCCATCTGTAATGCATGTCCATGTATCTGTTAAAATATCATAGGATATAGAACGATCAACTCTTCCTTCTTGCAGCGTTGTGATTGGCGTTAATGGTGCACTTTCAGCATTCATATTAGGTCCTACTACCTGCTGACCATGGAAGGTTGGCAATGATAAGGTAGCCGTTTCTAGATTTAATGTCAATGTAGCGTCTTCTGGCATTGGCCAAAACATCGGCCAAAACGTTGTAGCTAAGGATAGGCGTAAACGATGCCCCGCTTTAAATTGATGGCCACAGCAATCTAACTGAACAAAGGCCTTCACTTTTTCACCAGGTGTTAACAGGTCAACATGATCATGCCCATTTAAGTGTGTCAGGTTCATCACGCCATAGGATACACGAGTGACAGCTCCATCAGGTGCTACGTCTGATAGCTGTGCAAATAGCATTGCATGTGGTTTGTCACTCATTAATTCCACTTCAAATTTTGGATAGCCCACAATCTCTAAGGCTTTCTCTAGCCTATCCGTTTCAAAAACCATGGCCATTCCATCATCTAATCGTTGGTCTGCTGGACTTTCACCTAGTACGCCAGCGCCCATCCATTCACCAGATAAAAGTCCATGATTTTGAGGAGTTTTTAGTAGGACTTGCTCTTGTTGCTCACTACGGTTTTCTACTATTTTTCCATGTGTCAGTTGATACACCTTAGTTTGTATCGATTCCGCTGCTGGCCACGATTCTAAACCAACCCAATAGCCTTTGCTAATTGGTTTCTTAACGGATGGCTCCATGCTCTCTTCTACCCAGACATTCACCATTGGTCCATCCATTACATCGTTGTCTATTCCTTTTAACCAATGATCCCACCATTTCACAGCTTCTTGTAGAAAGCCCATTGCTGGACCCGGCACTCCATCGTGGGGATAAACATGTGCCCATGGGCCAATGATGCCTTTTCTCGGAACAGAAAGCCCTTCCATTAAACTTAAGACTGTGTTTGTATAGGAATCTTCCCAGCCATCTAGCGCAAAAACTGGGATTTCTATGTCTTGATAATTCTCACAAACTGAACCATGTTTCCAATAATCGTCTCTTGTTTGATGCTCCATCCATTGTGCCATCCATAAAGGCATATTTTCTAATCGTTCCATCCACTTATCACGCCAGCTATCGCCAACAATATGTGGATCAATTGGACGTAACTGGTAGGCTAACATAATAGCACCCCACCAGAAGTTATCGTTTAACAAGCAACCGCCCTTATAGTGAATATCATTGTTATAACGATCATCTGTAAAGCCTACGGTAATAATCGCCTTTAACGCCTTTGGTCGACGAGCTGCTACTTGTAGAGAATTAAATCCGCCCCACGATTTCCCCATCATCCCAATATTGCCATCACACCAGCTTTGGTTAGCAATCCATTCAATGACTTCAAGGGCATCATCCTGCTCTTGCTTTAGATATTCGTCCTTTAATAAACCATCTGACTCACCTGAACCTCGCATATCCACTCGCACAACAGCATAACCATGTCCTGCAAAATAACCGTGCATAGGCTCATCTCTTGCTCTTGTCCCATCTGTTTTACGATAAGGAATATACTCTAAAATGGCTGGTACTTTCTCTCCCAATTTTACATTTGGTAGCCAAATACGACTTGAAAGCCTTGTGCCGTCTGCTAACTCGATCCATGTGTTTTCAATCGTTTCATATGTACACTCAAATTGTGTCACAATTTTTTTACTCATTGTATAATCCTCCCCTTGTGTCTAAGTGCAAGACTCCTAGTTATAACATCCTCTTCGTCTAATTATTCTGAATCTTGATTATTTAGTAATCATGATTATAAAATAATTGTGATTAGTATATCACCTGAAATTCTAATGCACAACTCTGAAAATGACAAAAGCTAATGCTATAATGAAAGAAGATAATTAAAATTGCTATGCTATAATAAGTTTAAATTAGCTACAATAAGGTAAATATATACATTTAATTAATGATTTTACAGTAATTAATTGTTTGTTAGGGGGATATTACTTTGAAGAAAAAGGAAATACAAAGGAGTCGTATGTGGAAATACTTTGTAGATGCCACTGCGGAAATCATCGAAGAAGAAGGGCTGGAAAATGTCACAATCCGGAAGGTTGCTGATAAAGCAGGTTACAACAGTGCTACTATCTACAATTATTTTTCAGAAGTCTCGCATCTTCTATTTTTTGCATCGATGAGATGCATGCAAGACTATACCAACGAAGTTGCTCGCTACATAGAAAGAGGCAAAGATCCTATTGAAAAATACTTATTGGCTTGGGAGTGCTTTTGTCAATATTCCTTCAAACAACCTCAGATTTTTCACGCAGTCTTTATCATGGATTTAGGGGAAACGCCAGAAGCACTATTGGAAAATTATTATAATTTTTACCCCAATGATTTAATCAATATCCCTGATGATTTAAAGACCATTTTATTTCAACACAGTTTAACGAAACGAGGGCGTTCTATGTTAGAGATCGCTTTAAAAGAAGGCTACTTAACTGAAGGCAATGTTGATGCCATCAATGAAATTACACTATTAATTTGGCAAGGTATGTTTACAAACCTATTGAATAATCGCAAAAGTTATGATGCCAACCAAGCAACGGCAATCACTATGAAATATATTACAGAAATCGTTCGTAATGCTAACCTTTTTGATGAGCAAACTAAAAACAAGCAATGAGAATCATACTAGCAATTGCCTTTCTTTAAACGCTTATACAATACGTAAAAACCCCTTCTAGCAATGCTAAAAGGGGTTTCTGCTATTTTTGCCAATGATTTAGTTCCTTTAACAATTCGGGTAGCTGCAATTTCTTTACATCGATAGGTGGTAATGCCTTAATAAACTCTTTCCCATATGACTTACTAGTAATTCGTCGGTCTAGGACAATAAAAGCTCCTTTATCCTGCGAAGAACGTATTAATCGACCAAAGCCTTGCTTAAACCTCATGATCGCTTCTGGTAAGGAAAGCTCCGTAAAGGAATTGCGGCCTAGGGTAGTTAGATGCTTTGCCCTCGCCTTAAAAACAGGCTCTTCTGGTGAAGAAAATGGTAATCGTACGACAATAACAGAGGCAAGTGCATCTCCTGGAACATCTACCCCCTCCCAAAAACTGTTTGTACCAAATAGAACGGCATGACTAAATTTTTGGAAGGATTTTAGAATGCGCATACGGCTACCGCCTGTAACACCTTGTGCAAATAGCATGTAATCATCTAATAGTTCACTATCTTGGATAAGCTCAACTGTTTTTCGTAGCATATCCTGTGCTGTAAAGAGTACAAAGCAACGCCCTTCTGTCATTCGAACAGTCCGCGTAATTGCATGGGCAACAGCCTCAATGTATTCTTCTTGGCTGACATGCTGAATATCTGGCATATCGGTGACGATAAATGCCTTAGCCCCAGCATAGTAGGCTGGTGGAGCTTGTAGTTTCAAGACTTCAACATTATCAGAAATGCCTAACTGGCGTGTAACAAAGCGCTCATTGCCTGGTACCGTTAATGTACCTGATGTCCAAACAATACTTGCTTGCTGACGTAATGGTGCTAATACTTTTTCAATTATCGGCGTCACATTGACAGGCTTCTTAAAAACATGGAGACTGCCAGGGACACTCCGTACATCAAATTCTAACCAAACAGAATTGCCTTCCTGTGGTGACAGAAAAATATCGTCCCATTCAGCAATTTTTATCTTCACTTCTCGAATCCAATATTGCCATTCAGATAATACATATTGATCGTTTTTATCTAGCTGCTCAATCGCATTTTCGAACGACTGTGTAATGCTAGTAGCGAGATCCAGCCATTGCTGGGTTAGTTTGCTTACTTGTGCAAACGTTTCTTTCGCAAATGAAACATCCTCTAAAAACAAGGTGCATTTACTACCTGCTTGTTTCCCTTTCATTTGCTGTTGCAATTTTTGAATAGTTCTCTGGATTGTTTCATCAAATGTCCGTTGCAAACGTATGAATTGTGCATCAAGATGCTGTAAATTTTGCATGGCTACTCGCTGTTTTTTCTTCGCTGCCTGGCAAAACTGTTGAAATAGAGCCGTGTCCTCCATCGTACCAATTTGTCCAAAAATATACTTCCATTGTGTATAGGAGAAGACTACTTCATCCTGCTGCATAGCAGCCTGAATAAATTGATGCGCCTCGTCAATAATCCAGCCATCTATTTCTGTAAAAAGTGGTGTTTGACGCACTAAATCACTTAAAACCATGGCATGATTCGTTACAATACAGTCAGCAACTGCACTGTTCTTTAAAGCTTGCTCATAGAAATCAAAGCCCTTTGAAGGCTTGTCATTCGGTATTTTTCGGATTTTCTCTAAAAACAGTTGTCCGCCACCAGAAACATTGAGCTCGCTCAACACACCAGTCTCTGTTTTGGTCAACCACACAAGTATTTGTAAAATAGTAAATGTATCATCATAGGATTCATCAGCATATGCCATACATTGCTCAAAGCGATCGAGATCAATATAATGCTGCATTCCCTTCAACACACACAAATTCACCTTTGTCCCAAGGATTTTTTCAATCTTTGGTAGCTCTTCTTCTACAAGCTGTTCTTGTAAATAGGAAGTATACGTACTGATGGCAATCTTTTTATTGACAGCACGGGCAAATAAGATGGCTGGAAGTAAATAGCCAGCAGTTTTACCAATACCTGTAGAAGCTTCAATCACGCACTCCTGTTGTTCATGTAATGCCCGCCAAATCGTGTCCATCATGTCAAATTGTGCAGGACGTTCCTCAAAATTTGGTAGTGCCTTTGACATTAAAGTTATTTTCTCATCTACTGATTGAGGGTAGGCAATCGTTTCTGTCACATGCTCATGCTTATTTCGGCCATTGCCAATCGCAAAATTACGGTAATAATGTACATTTTCGCGGCCCGTCGTATGCTGGCGCTTAATTTGCAACGCCTCAAAAAAAAGCTGAGAAATATTTGATTTTAAGCGAAAGGAACGCTTATGCATCTGTTCAAGTGTAAGCTGTGGTAAACTTAGTAGCTCCTTCCAGCAATGCTTGAATAGCTCCGCTGTCGCGCGAGCATCGTCATCCGCTCGATGGGCATTTGCTAACTCAATATTTAAATCGGCCGCTAAATCCCCTAGCTTAAAACCAAGGGACATAGGGAACAAAATTTTAGCTAGCTCCACCGTATCCATTTTTTTACCTTGCCATTTCGGTAGTCCAGCACGTTTAAACTCTGCTTGTAAAAAGGATAAGTCAAAATCTGCATTATGTGCAACAAATACACAGTCAGCAAGTAGCTCATATATGTAATCCGCATGCGCTTCAAATGGGAAGGCATCCTTTACATCCTCATTCGTTATATGCGTTAAATCTTGAATGAAAGTTGGAATAGCTTTCCCCGGATTTATGAACTTCGTATAGGTACGCTCAATTTCCCAATCCTTCATAATAACAATGGCAATTTGAATCATCCGGTCCCCATTGGCTGGTGAATGACCAGTTGTCTCCAAATCTACAATTGCATATTTTTGACTTTCCATCATACATCTCAACTCACAGTTCACATTAGATAAGTTGAATTTTATCATATTATTGGCTCTGCGGCATCCTTTCTCCTCTTTGTTGAATCACCGCATCCATACAAAAAACGCAACCTTGGAGATATCAATCCCCTAAGGTTGCGTTGTGGAATCGTTATGGAGTGCTTACTCAAACAACGTTACGCTTATTGTTTTTTTGCTACATCAACAATACGACCTTCTGTTGTTGTTTTCACTTCTTTTAATGATAATAAGTGTTCTTGGAAATTTTCCCAGTCAGATAAACCTAAATCTGTTACGTGACCTTCTTCGTAAATTTTTCTAAATACTTCATAGCCATCCCCACCTTGCTTAGCAGTAAAGGCGTTTGTTGCTACTGTATATGTTTTATCATCTTCAAATGCTACATACTTACCTGTTGCTTGATCTAAGTATTCAAACGATACTATGCGAGAGCCTGCTTCTTTTGAAGAATCATATTGTAATTTTGCACCTGCAATTTGTAAGAAGCCTCCAAATTGATTTGGTGCTTGTCCTACAGATAGTTCAAATGCTTCTTTTAATTGAGCACCTGTTATATCCATAAGTGCTAATGTGTTACCAAAAGGTAGTACTGTCATAACATGACCTACAGTAATTTCACCTGCTGGAATCGTCTCGCGAATACCACCACCATTTGTAAATGCCATCACAACTTTTTTATCTGAGTATTGTTGTGATTTTGCTAACATGCCATCTGTAATGAGATTACCTAATGCCGCTTCTTGTGTACGTACTAATTCACGTGATCCATCTAATGCTTCATTAAGTTTTACACCAATCTCTTGTTTCATGATTGCATCTACTTTTTCTTTAAACGGTGCAAGTTTTTCTAATGCCGCTTTATCCTCTGCTACTTTACCAAGGTCGATTAATTCACCATTATATTCAGTCACAACACCATTTCCATCAAATGTTACATCTAGTGTACCTAAATACTTTACATACTCATTAGCTTGTACAATTAATGTAGCCTCTTTTGCTTCGCCAGCTGTATTTGTATCTACGATAAATGGTTTGTCTAATTTTGTATGATCATGTGCACCTACAATAATGTCAATACCATCTACATTTTTTGCTAATAGTTGGTCATTATCTATATTCGCATTATCTTCAAATCCAATATGTGTTAAGGCGATAATTTTGTTAACCCCCATACCTTCAAAAGCCGCTACTGCTTTTTTGGCCTCTTCAATGTAATTTGAGAATGTTACTTTATCTGGAGATGCAACAGCTTTTGTTTCTTCTGTTGTTAAACCAAAAATACCAACTTTTTCTCCATCAATTTCTTTTACAATACCAGAATAAATTTTACCATTTTCAGGTTCACTTGAAATTAAGTCTGTAAATAAACCAGTGAATTTATCATCTGCTGAGAAATCTGTATTGGCATCCACAAATGGGAATTTAGCCCCTTTAACAAAATCCGCTAATGCTTGATGACCTTCTGGAGAGGCACCTAAATCAAATTCATGGTTACCAAATACCATTGCATCAAAGCCAATTTCATTTAATAGCGCTAGATCTGCTTGTCCATGGAATTCATTGAAATATAATGTACCATTAAATGCATCGCCAGCATGTAATGTTAAAACATTTTTCTTTGCTTCCCTTTGTTCTTTTACAGCTGTCGCCAATTTAGGTAATTCATTTGCACGAGCATGTGTATCATTCACATGTAAAATCGATAATGAGAATGCATCTGCTGGTGTTTCAGGAGTCTCTGGTGTTTCTGGTGTTTCTGGAGTCTCTGGAGTTTCTGGGTTTGATTTTGTTAGAGCCTCAGCAATGAATGTTGCCAGTTGTCCACGTGTAACTTTTTCACTAGCCTCATGATTTTTTGCACTTTCTAGCTCTGGTAATGTTGGGATAGATGCTAAAATTTTTGCTAAATCACCATGTGTAATTGTTTGGTTTGGACGGAAAGTATTATCTCCATAGCCTGTAATGACATTTAATCCTACAAGGGCTGCAATTGAGCCATAATAAGGATTTGATGCACTAATATCCGTAAATTTTGGATCCTCTACTTCTTTTGTATCCAATTTTAATGCGCCTGCAATCATTTTTGCCGCTTGTCCACGTGTGACATTTGTATCTGGTTTGAATGTACCATCTGGGTAACCACTAATAATCCCTGCTGCATAAAGTGTAGAAATGCCTTCAAAATCTGCATGACTTTCCTTTACATCCGAAAAAGGACTTGCTGCTGATGCTGGTACTACCGCTACCGCTGTTACAGCCAATGCTGCTGCAGTTACTGTTAAAAATTTGTTACGTTTATTTTCCATGACAAATGATACCTCCACTAGTAAAATGATGTACTAACAACTAAATTCTACATAAATATGACGCAAAATACTAGAACATTTGTAAAATTATAATTTTGTTAACTAGTTTAATAGTAATAAAAGCAAATTTTTGCCAGTAACTTTTGATATAAACGTAATCGCAAAAAAGGAGGATTGGCTATGCTCTGCCATCCTCCTCTCTAGTATTAATTTATTCTATGGCTGAATTCACATCACAGTTGCTTCTGGCTCGTGTGCGATCATTTCCTTAATTGTATTGCCCTCTCCCATGATGGCTACAGTTGGTTGATGGTCTTTTGCCTCATGATTATCCACATACACATAGGAAATAATAATGACAATATCACCACGCTGCACAAGTCTTGCTGCTGCGCCATTAACACAAATGACACCTGATCCTCGTTCACCAGCTATAATATATGTTTCAAAACGAGCGCCATTATTGTTATTAACAACATGTACTTTTTCGTTTGCCAGCATACCTACTGCATCTAAAATATCTTCATCTATTGTTATGGAGCCTACATAGTTTAAATCTGCCTGTGTCACTGTTGCACGGTGGATTTTACTATTCATCATCATACGTAACATACTATAGTCCCTCTTTCACAGTAAAAATACAATTATCGATTAAACGTGTTTTACCTATATAAACAGCTGCTGCCAACAGAACTTGCTGAGTTGCAGTTGTCACTGGTGTTAAATCTGGATATGTTAATAATTCAATATAATCAATGCGGCCATGTGTTCTTGCATGAATATGAGCTTTTGCTTTTGCAAGTGCTTTATCAGCATCACCATTCGCTAAAAAGTTATCGCGAGCCAACTGTAATGCCTCATTGATCGCTGGAGCCTCTTGTCGCTCTGACTCACTTAAATAGACATTACGGGAAGATTTCGCTAATCCGTCCTCCTCGCGTACAATTGGGACAACACGCATTTCTAAAGGGAAATTAAAATCACGTACCATTGTCGCAATAATCGCAACCTGCTGTGCATCTTTTTGACCGAAATAAGCTCTTGTTGGCAGTGTTAAATGAAATAATTTAGAGACAACCTGTAAAACACCATCAAAATGACCAGGACGACTTGCACCACAAAGAATGGTAGCCTGCTCACCTGCATGTAGACGAATCCCTCCATCTTGAGGATACATTTCTTCCACACTTGGTGCAAACACAATATCAACGCCCACAGATTCAGCTAATGCAGTATCTCTAGGCAAATCACGAGGATAACTTTCAAAATCCTCATTTGGCCCAAATTGTGTTGGGTTGACAAATATACTCATCACAACGACATCATTTTCTACACGAGCTGTTTGTGCTAATGTTAAATGACCTTCATGTAAATAGCCCATTGTCGGAACAAGTCCAATCGTTTTTTGAGCATGCTTAGCTGCTTGAATTTCTGTGGCTAATGCCTGTATGGTCGTGATGACTTTCATCATTTAACGCCTCCATATAGCTGATCTAATGCTTCCTCTTTCATTGTGAAGAAATGCTTTGGAGCTGGGAAAGTACCCGCTTTCACTGCTTCTACGTAACCCATCATCCCCGCGCTTGCTTCTTTGCCCATATCAGCAAATTGTTGAACAAATTTCGGTACATGGTGCGAACCGTAGCTTAGCATGTCATGATACACTAGCACTTGTCCATCAGCCTCAATACCAGCGCCTATGCCAATGGTTGGAATAACAAGACTAGCTGAAACAATTTCTGTCAGCTGATGAGGGATACATTCCAACACGACTGCACATGCTCCAGCCGCTTCGCATTGTTTTGCTTCTTCAAGCAGTGTAGCAGCCTGTTCAGCTGTTTTTCCTTGTACCTTATAACCACCAAGCACTCCCGCTGATTGAGGCAACAAGCCTAAGTGAGCTACTACTGGAATACCAGCTGACGTTAATTTACGAATGACAGGTATAACTTCACCTGCCCCCTCAACCTTTAAAGCATCTGCTCCTGTTTGTTGCATCATCGCAATGGCTGTTTTGAGTGTCTCATTGACATCGCCATGATAAGAACCAAAGGGCATATCAACGACTATAAACGTATCCTTTGCCCCTCGTCTTACTGCTTTTGCATGATGAACCATATCCGCTACAGTTACAGGCATTGTAGAATCATAGCCAAGCACGACCATTCCAAGTGAATCCCCGACTAGTATCATCTCAACGCCAGCTTCTTCCGCGAATTTAGCAGCTGGATAATCATAGGCCGTCACCATCACGATTTTCTCGCCTGCCGCTTTCATCTTTAAAAAATCTGTTGTCGTTTTCATTTTGTAGTCCTCCTTTTTTAAAGGAAGAAAACAGAAAAACCCTTCTGGCCGAAAACAGACAGAAGGGTAGTGTGTCGTTCAATGATAAAAAGACCCCTGAAAGAGGCAATAGCTTACAAAATGAAAGCTATATTTGAACGTATCGTTTTCTTCCGTCCCTGTCTAAAAGATCAAGGCAGATATTTGATAGTATAGTCTATTGCGTTTTTGAAGGTGCCGTTCACAATGGATACTGCCCTTCGCACATACTATAACAGATTTTCCTATTAATCTTCAAATATTATTTTCTTACAATATCTTCGTCTAACAACATTGGAAAAAATTTTCTTTTAGAATTGACAATCAATGTTATACGTCATATACTATCCACATACTATATGTCATATAATATAAAATGAAGTATAGGTATTACATGTGAGGTGAAAAGATGACATTTCAGCTTGGTTCAGCTTTACTTGATGCTTGTGTACTGGCTATTGTCGAGAAAGAGGACGCCTACGGTTATTCTTTAACACAGCAGGTACAATCAGTCATGGAGATTTCAGAGTCTACACTGTATCCTGTATTACGCCGCTTACAAAAAGCGCATTACTTAACAACGTACGATCAACCTTATCAAGGTAGAAATAGACGCTATTATCAAATTACGGAGCAAGGACGTATACGATTATTAGAGCTATTAAAAGAATGGCAAATGTATAAGGAAAAGGTTGATTGTGTACTTTTAGGAGGGAATTTAGATGGATAGAGCAAGCTATTTGAAACAGCTACGAGGAAAATTACGTCGGCTTCCTGCGCATGAGTTAGACGCTGCGCTTGCCTATTATGAAGAATACTTTGAGGAAGCTGGAGAGGAAAATGAGCATCAGGTCATTTCACAACTTGGCTCTCCTTCACACGTTGCCTCACAAATATTAGCTGATTTCGCATTAAAGGATTTAGAAACCTCCTCGGCAAAATCAACAAAAAAGAATATGTCTGCCATTCGGCTCATTATTCTAGCTATACTGTCTGCGCCCCTTTCATTGCCATTACTTGCAACAGCCATTGCACTCATTTTTTCATTTGGCGCAGTCATTATCAGCTTAATCTTTGCTATTGTCGCAACTGTTATTAGTATTTTTGCTGGTGGCGTTGTGGCGATCATTTCAGGTTTCTTAATTTTAACAGAGCATTGGCCGACCGCACTGCTCTTTATGGGTGTCGGGTTAATCGTAACGGGCTTGGGTGTCCTACTGTTCCCAGTTGTTGCTCGTGTTATCAAGAAAACCGTTGTTGTCTCTGTTGAAACATTAGGCAGACTGTTCCATAAAATGACAAAGAAGCAAAAAAAGGGGGACTTCTAAATGACGTCAAAAAATACCCTTATAGCCATGACAATGATTGCATTAGGCATTCTACTCGCATTGATTGGCTATTTTTCAGGGGGTCGCTGGCTGATTCTTAAAGATTCAGAGGGTCTTTATGTCCCAAGTAATACTAAATTAATAAGTCAGTCTCATGCTTTAGATGCATTCACAAGCATTAATATCGTAAATGATTATGGAGATGTGGAGATTGTTGCAAGTGATAGTGACTATAAATTAGACACAAAGGTCCATGAGCAAGAAGATGTAACATATCATATTGATAACGGAACTTTAACCATCGAAACAATGGCAAAGAAAAAGGATGGTTTTCAATTTGGCTTCGGTAACCTCTCTTCCCCTTCAATCAAACTCTATGTCCCAAAAGATACAAAAATAGAGGCGATTGTAATAGACAGTAATTTTGGCGATACAGCCATTCATGGGCTCCAGTATCAGCAGCTTAATCTCATCCAGGATTATGGAGATATTACTTTCAACAGCACGACGGGTGACAAAACAGAGATTAGGCAGTCCTTTGGTGATTTGACTCTTCAGCAACTTACTAGTAACGGCTTCACTATTGAGAGCGAGCATGGAGATATCGATATAGATGGCACATTAAATGGGCAAACAACCATTACCTCTAGTTTTGGCGATACAACGATTCACTTACAAAACAAACAAAGTGATGTAGGCTATGCTCTCAAAACAGACTTCGGTGATGTGACCATTAATGATGAAGAACAAAGTGGCACCGTGACTCAGGTAACGAAGGGTCAGCACCAACTGAATGTTTCCTTATCACATGGTGATATAGATGTGTCACTAAAATAAAGAATAGACTATAAAAGAAGCTGCAAGTACAGGACGTTACTTGCAGCTTTTCATATTGTTGAAAAACAAAACCATTAATAGAATTTTTGTGAAAGGTGAAAATGGTTTCCGTTGCAGGCTACTTTCTTTCCTGTGGGCGAGCGCCGATCCCACGGGAGTCAAGTAGCCTTCCACTTCAACCTACAAAAGTGTTACCTTTTTGCAAAGGTTTCCCAATAAAGTGAAGGTGTTCACGACTCTTTATGAAGAGGTGCTGATACGCATGACTTCCCCACATTGAAAATAAAAGTCTATCGATTCTCTAATAATACAAATAATGGATTATTTTGTTCGCTACGGCCAGTATGAAAGATAAAGCAAAGACACTTTTGCAGAATAGTTGATTGGGGTGGAGCCAGCGTCACTCATAGGGGATTTAGCGTCACAGATAAGACCCTGGAGCGAACGTAAGTGAGTGAAGCGGCTCATCGGACGCCCCCTGGAAAGGACGCTGGCGGAACGGAAATCACCCCCTCACCTTGCAAAGTTGCTTTTTCTGCCGTTGACATCATCTTTTTGCAACAACATGAGAAGCCGCAAGTATAGGACATTACTTGCAGCTTCTTTTTTATAATATTTTGATGTCTCCTGCATAGATCGTTCGAACCGTTCCATCGTCCTGTGTCAGTTGCAGAACACCATCGTCTGTAATACCACTGGCAACCCCTTCAAAACGTTCGCGTATCGTTGTTACCTCTATACGTTGACCAATTGTACAAGACATTTGCTGCCATAGTGTCTTGAGACTCGCAAAACCTTCTTTAACGTATAGTTCTGTAAATTGTTCTAAATAGTGTAAGATAGAGGCCACAAGTGCTGCACGATTGATTTCTTCTCCAGCTTCTAATCGTAATGAAGTGGCAATATCCGCAATATCAGGTGAAAAGTCAGCTGCTGCTTGGTTCGCATTTATGCCAATTCCAACAAGTAAAGCTTGCACAAGATCCGCCTCTGCTTGCATTTCCGTTAAAATCCCCGTACATTTTTTGCCATTAATCAATAAATCATTGGGCCATTTAATCGCTGGCTCTACATCTTTATATAAGGTTTTAATGGCCATTGTGACAGCTACTGCCACCACAAGTGTATAGGATGAGGCCTGTTGGGGCGTAACATCTGGCCGAACGATAACGGTCATCCAAATACCTGTCCCATGTGCAGACTCCCAAGGACGAGCCATACGACCACGCCCCGCTGTTTGCTCCTCACCAATAATAATTGTACCGTGTGGAGCTCCTTCCTGTGCAAGCTTATGCGCAATTGTTTGTGTTGAATCAACTACATCGTAATAATGGATCAAACGTCCAAAATGCTCTGTCTTTAAAAAAAGCTTAATCTGTGTCGGGCTCAAGCTATTTGGTACACCTGTCAATACATACCCCTTTTTCTTAATTGTATCAAATGTATACCCTTCCTCTTGTAATGTTTGCATATGCTTCCAAACAGCGGTTCTTGAGACACCAAGAGAATCTGCTAATTCCTGACCTGAAACCGCTTCTCCATCAGCAGCCAATATTCTTTTTAAAATTTCGTCCTTCATGGAAATTGTCATCTTCACATCAATCCTTTAGTTAACTGTACTCTTGTTATGTAACTTATTTTGTCTTAATCATACTGTAAATTAACGTAAATGACCACCAACGATAGGAATTTAATGAAGCCGTCTCCCATTTCAGGAGGCGGCTTTTACCTATCATGTATTCGGCTTTAAGTAAGATCCTGTTGCTCCAACCAACTTTTAATCTGTTGTCGATCATTTTGAAGTTCATGATGAAGAATGGCTGTCAGCAGATCCTCCAATGAGGCTTTTACCCACGGCCCACCCTTTTTGCCAGACCATTTCAGTAAATCAGCACCATTCACCGCTAATTCTTGCTTATGTTGAATCGGTAGCTTTGCCTGTAATTCTCGGATAGATTGTTGAGGTATCAAAGCGTCTAATTGGCGAAGTTGGGCAAAATATTGTGCAGCCTCTAGTTCTTGCTCTGTGTAGTAAAAATAATGGCGATTTGTCCAACCATCTTTTAAAGCGTCATAAGCGGTTAAAACGGAATTAATAAACGCCATTTCCTTATTCGATAATCGATAATCGCGCACTACCTCACGCCATGCTGCTCCTTGTAGTAAGGCAAAGTATGCCCAGCCAAGAAGGGCATCTTTTGTTTGGAAATTATGCCATTGTGCAGTTTGAAAATCACCTGTTAAATAGGCAGTTAATCCACTGTCCTCTAGTTTTTGTATACCCCCAAAAACTGTTTGTCCTACCCAAAGCTTATCAAGCTCTGCTTTAATGCGTTCTTTTGCAATAAAGCCCAAATCAGCAACCCTTTGCTGGATGGCTGCGAATGTATTCGCCTCGATCGTAAAATCAAGCTGTGCAGAGAAGCGAATCGCTCGCAGCATCCTTAAAGCATCTTCTGCAAACCGTTTTTCTGCCTCTCCTACCGCTCGTATAATGCGCTTTTCAATATCTTGTTGTCCACCATAATAATCTACAAAAGAGCCATCACGCCGCATGGCAATGGCGTTCATTGTAAAATCTCGGCGTTGTAAATCCTCTTTTAGAGATCGAACGAAATGGACATTCTGTGGTCTTCGATGATCTGTATATTCCCCATCTGTCCGATAGGTAGTCACTTCCACAGGTCCAGCGGGTACGATAACAAGTACCGTCCCATGCTGAATCCCAATATCTACAGTCTTTTGAAACACAGTTTTTACTTCTTCAGGCAAGGCATTTGTAGCCACATCTACATCATGGGCAGGACGATCGAGTAAAGCATCTCTTACAGCACCACCAACAATAACTGCTTCAAATCCTGCCTGTTCTAATTGCTCAATGACTGAATAGGCTGCCTGCCATTCTTTATTGTTTTGCATGATTTCTTTCCGCAACCTTCTCGTACAGATTTTCATATTGTTCCACAATTTTGGATGAGTGGAATTTTTCACTTACTGCACGGATGGCCGCTTCTCGGAAGCGCAGTAATTGTTCCTCATCTTGCAATAAATGGGTTGCATACGCCGCAACTGCCTCTGTATCCCCTAATTCCACGATATAGCCGTCAACACCATGCTCAATGACTTCTGGAATACCACCTACATTTGTTCCAATACAAGGTACACCACAAGCCATTGCCTCTAATAACACCAGTCCAAACGATTCTTGCTGTGATAATAATAGCTTTAGATCACTAATCGCATACAGTTCAGCTAAGTTTTCTTGTTTCCCTAAAAATAAAACATCCTTCATATACGGACTTCCTTTTACTTGGTCCATGACACGATGCTTTTCTGGGCCATCACCTACTAATAAGAGCTTTGCTTTCATGTTGGCACGGATTTTCATAAAGGCGTCTACAATGTGTGGAAGGTTCTTTATTTTACGGAAGTTTGATACATGAATGAGGACTTTTTCATCTTCTTGTATACCAAATTGCTCTTTTAAGTTTCCTGAATTTCGTGGGAAGTATTCGCGTTCGTCCACAAAGTTATAAATCGTTTCAATTGGTTTTACTGTATCAATCAGTTCATAGGTTTGTTCTTTTAATGCCTGTGACACGGTTGTCACAATATCAGATTTATCAATCCCATACTTAATGGCCTGTGAGAGCGTAGAATCTTGCCCAAGCACCGATATATCTGTGCCATGAAGGGTTGTAACGATGCCAATGTCTCGGCCGCTCATTTCACGGGCTAGTACCGCACATACTGCATGTGGGATGGCATAATGCACATGTAGCACATCCAACTCTTCATCCTTGATGACGTCTGCCATTTTACTCGCTAATGCAATATCGTATGGAGAATATTGAAATACTGAATAATTATTAACTTCGACTTCATGGAAAAAGACGGTTGGATAAATTTTATTCAATCGAAATGGTACGCTTGAGGTGATGAAATGAATTTCATGTCCTCTTTCTGCAAGCATTTTGCCTAATTCTGTTGCAATGACACCAGAGCCACCAACTGTAGGATAACAGGTAATGCCTATTTTTAGCTTTTTCATTCGATGATCATCCTTTCTGAATCACGTCTTTTGTTAATTGCGTCTTTCTTGTATCAGTCTCCAATCCACAAAGCCTTCCTGTAGGCCTTTTAGTAATATTTCTGCTGTTCCCATATTTGTTGCCAGTGGCACTTGGTAAACATCACAAAGACGGATTAGTGCAGAAACATCTGGCTCATGTGGTTGTGCTGTTAAAGGATCACGGAAAAATATCACCATGTCCATATCATTATTGGCAATCATTGCGCCAATTTGTTGGTCGCCACCAAGTGGCCCTGAACGAAAACGTGTAACTTCCAAACCAGTAGCTTCGATGACACGTTGTCCTGTTGTGCCGGTAGCATATAGTGTGTGTTCTTGTAAAATATTTTGGTAAGCAATAGCAAACTGTACTAAATTATCTTTTTTACGATCATGTGCAATCAATGCGATTTTCATATAGCTTCCATCCCAATCTTTAGATGATGTTTTCTAAACCATAAACAAGCTGATCCATTTTCATAACCTCTTCTATGCAAAATGCAACACCCGACATAAAAGAATTACGGTTTAATGAATCATGGCGAATCGTTAGTAGCTGCCCATCCCCTCCAAATAATACTTGCTGGTGTGCCACTAAACCAGGTAAACGTACGGAGTGAATGCGCATACCGTCAAAATCTCCACCTCTTGCACCTTTAATGGTTTCTTTCTCTTCTAGATGTCCTTGTGCCTTTGGCGTACGGACCTCTTGTATTAACTGTGCCGTTTTCACCGCTGTCCCAGATGGTGCATCAAGCTTCTGATCATGGTGCATTTCTATAATCTCTACATCTGGTAAGTATTTGGCTGCTTCTTTTGCAAACTTCATCATTAGGATAGCACCAATCGCAAAGTTTGGTGCAATAATGCAACCTAACTCTTTTTCTTTGGCCATGGCTGATAATTCCTCTAGTTGTGCATCTGTAAATCCTGTTGTACCAATTACTGGTCGTACATTTAAATTCAGTGCTTCCTTTGTATGTTTGTAGACTGCATGTGGATTAGTTAAATCCACTAGTACATCTGGTGCAGTTGCTTCTACAAGATCATGCATTTCTGTAAATATAGGCACTGTATAGCTTGCTGGAAACATATCTAAATCACCTAAAGTTTTTCCTACTTCCTTATAATCTAGTACAGCTACTAATTCCATTTTGTCATGTTTCATGACCGTATGTACAGCCTCAGCTCCCATTTTTCCTCTTGCTCCCGCAATAGCTACACGAATCGACATCATTCTTCATCCTTTCTAGTCCAACGATCCTTATCTCTAGTTTCAAATTTATGTATGACGCGTAAAAGTGCTTCATCTAGTTTAATACCTTGGGCATTTGCAAAACAGACTAGTACAAAGAAAAAGTCTCCTAGTTCCTCTTCAATACTGTTTGTATCCTCTGTACTCTTTTTCTTTTTCTGTCCATAGACATCCTGAACTTCGCGTGAAAGTTCACCTAATTCTTCTGTTAGACGTGCAAGTAATTCAAATGGTGGAAAATAGCCTTCTTTAAATTGTCCTATATAGTCATCGACACGCTGTTGTAAAGCTTGCATTGTTAGTTGATCTGCCATAAAAATCACACTCCTATTTACCATCGTATAAAATTTACACCATTGTTGTCAAAACCAATAAAATGTCAGATAATAGATAACACTACTTCATTTGTTTGGAACTACAGGAGGTCAAATGCTAAAACAGATTAAAATACGTAATATTATCGCGATTATGCTCGGAGCAGCAGTTTTCAGCTTCGGCTTTGTTCACTTCAACATCCAAAATCAACTGGGTGAAGGTGGACTAAGTGGGATTACACTCATACTATATTTTACATTAGGATGGGACCCTGCCTTAATGAACCTGTTATTAAATATTCCCATGTTTATCATAGGTTATCGATTACTTGGAAAAAAATCATTTGTCTATACGCTTGTCGGCACTTTATCCGTATCTCTTTTTCTAAAAATTTTCCAAAAATATCAATTTACCATCCATTTAGAGGATGACATGTTGCTTGTAGCACTTTTTGCTGGTGTCTTTGTTGGATTGGGACTTGGGATTGTCTTTCGTTTCGGTGGCACTACAGGTGGTGTCGATATTTTGGCACGACTAGGGCATAAATATTTTGGCTGGAGTATGGGGAAAACCATGTTTGTCTTCGATGCCATCGTCATCATTCTTTCTTGGCTGACGTTCTTGGATGCTCGTTCCATGATGTATACATTAGTAGCCGTATTTGTTGGAGCCCGTGTCATTGACTTTGTACAAGAAGGTGCTTATGCGGCTCGTGGTGCGCTTATCATATCAGAAAAGTCTGGAGCCATTGCTGAAACAATCGCTCTTCGAATGGAGCGTGGTATCACCATTTTAGAAGGACATGGTCATTTTACGAAACAACCTAAGGAGGTTATTTATTGTGTAATTGGTCGCAATGAAGTTGTACGGTTAAAATCTATTGTGCATGAAGTTGATCCGCACGCATTTGTTTCCATCATTGAAGTACGAGATGTGGCAGGAGAAGGCTTCACACTAGACGATCAAAAGCAACCCCTTCATTAAGCATACGAAGATAAAAAACTTGTTATAGTGGTGTACCACTATAACAAGTTTTTTCTTAGTCGTCGCTACGCATATTGGTAAAAATTAAAATTAAACGTAATAACTCTAGTACTGCTACCGCTGCCGCTGCTACATATGTTAATGCTGCAGCACTTAATACTTTTCGTGCTGGTCGTTCTTCTTCATTTGTAATAATGCCAAGTGAATTCATTTGAACTAATGCTCGCTTTGAGGCATCAAACTCCACCGGAAGTGTCACTAATTGGAAAACAACACCTGCTGCTAATAATATGATACCTAATAGCAAGAAATTCGTACTACTTGCAAAAATACCAATCATTACGAAAATCCAAGACGCATTAGAAGAAATATTTGCTACTGGGACTAGCTTACTACGTAATGTAAGCATGGAATAAGCTTCTTTATGTTGGATGGCGTGACCTACCTCATGGGCAGCAACCGCAGCACCTGCAACACTTGCTTCATAAAAGTTACTTTCTGATAAAGCCACTGTTTTGGTTGCTGGATTATAATGATCAGACAACACACCTTGTGTTGGCACAACTCGTACATCATATAAGCCGTTTGCATCTAAAATCGCACGCGCTACCTCTGCACCAGTTTGCCCCTTCATTGTACGTTGCTTTGCAAATTTATTATACGTACCCTTTACCTTCATTTGAGCATAAAGTGGAAGCAGCATAATAATCACAAAATAAACAATATACATGCTCGTTGACAATTTTCTAACCCCTTTCTACCTCGATACTATAATTCTATAATTTATACCCTAATTCGGCAAATATTTGCGCCACCTAATTGAGAAAATGGCAAGTAAAATACATGCAATTGATAACCAGAATGTAAAGTAACCTATATAGCTTGTGTAATTGGCTAAATCCCGATACATCGGCATTTGCCCAAATACATAGTCAATGACATCATTATGCAGTGTCCAAACAGCTGCTATCACAACATGCCAATAAGTGAAGACATATTTCTTCATATATAGTACAGCTTGTACAGCCATGGCAAAATGTGAACCAACTAGCATCCATCCCTGCCAGCCAATAGAACCTGTTTCAATTAATGTCCAAATATTCATCACATCTGCCCATAAGCCATATTTCACCAACGTAACAAGGGCAAGTACTTCCATCAGTGGCCAGCTTTTCCCCATAATCCAAGCAATTAACACAAAACAAAAGAATAAACTGGCTGTCGGACTATCTGGAACAAAAATATAAAAAATAGGCTCTGTGATGGCAAGCTGCCACCCATACCAATAATAGCCATAAATTGTACCTAGTAGATTAATAATTAGCAGCACTATCAAGAATGATTTATGGGTCAGAAGGTACCAAATATTTGCTCTTGTTAGTTGCACGATGTTAACTCCTTCCGATAAAAACAATCCATTATTTATGTATAGTTCTGAAATTCTAGAGCTTTACTCTACCTTTCAATTCAATTGTATCTCACCATCAATATGTGTTATTTTATTGTTTTAATTCGCTTACTTGTTTCAAGAATAAATGTTTTTTCGACATCTTTCGCTAAAATCCTTTATACAAGGGAACCTTTTTGTATGGCTTCCAGTCCCAATAGTATAACAAGGTAGAAAAAAAGAGCCAGTTTCCTGACTCTTTTACTATTACTCTGCTTTTAAGCTTTCGATGAATTCAGCAAGTTTTTGAAGATCTTCATCTGAACCTGTCCATAATCCTGGTGGCATGTTACCGCGACCATTATGAGCAATGTCCTTAATCTCATCAGCTGTTAATCCAGTGTTCATTAGAGATGGTGCACCAGCTCCACCTTCTAAGCCTTCACCGTGACATGTAATACAAGCTGAACCAGCGTATAGTTTATAACCTTCTGATTCTTTATCGAATTCAACTGTTTCTACGATTGCACCCATAGCTTTTTGAGCTTCCCAGTCGTGGTTAACAACTGACTCCCAAGTTAGGTAGAACATAGCAGCTAAAGTTAATAACATAAACGCTGTTGGCAATGGACGTTTAGATGGACGACGTTCTGGACCCTTGTCTAAAAATGGCATTAATAATAGCGCTCCAAATGCAAGACCTGGAATTACAATAGCTCCGATTACATTGTATGGACCAGAAGCAAATGAGTATTTTAAAAGTTGATACATAAATAAGAAGTACCAGTCCGGTAGTGGTGTATATGCTCTAGTTGGATCTGCCGGCCCTTCAAGTGGTGACGGGTGAGCGACAGTTAATAATAAGTATCCAATTAAAAATACAGCACCTACCATCCATTCCTTCAGTAAGAAGTTTGGCCAGAAAGCTTCCGTCTTACCTGGATATTCGGAATAATCCTTTGGAACGTTCGGCATTCTGTGATTCGCTTTAATACGAGAATCGCCGACAAATTTCATTCCTTTTCCGCGATGCATAGTGTCCCCTCCTTTTAAAGATCATCGAACCGTCAAGACAATTACAACGGTCCTGAAATTCCTTGACGACGAATCATGATAAAGTGCGCTGCAAGTAACCCAAACAATACTGCAGGTAAGAAGAATACATGAATCGCAAAGAATCGAGTTAACGTTTGAGCACCAAGAATCGTTGTGTCACCCGCTAATAATACTTTAATCATCCCACCGATAAACGGTACTGATGCTGCAATTTCGATACCTACTTTAGTAGCGAATAATGCTTTCATATCCCATGGTAATAAGTATCCTGTAAATCCAAGACCCATCATTACACCAAAAATACCTACACCAACCATCCAGTTTAACTCACGAGGTTTTTTATAAGAACCTGTGAAGAATACACGAAGTGTATGTAAGAACATCATTACGATAACTAATGAAGCTCCCCAGTGGTGCATACCGCGTACGATTTCACCAAATGCTACTTCGTTTTGTAAATAATAAACTGATTTCCAGGCATTCACAACGTCTGGTACATAGTACATTGTTAGGAACATACCAGATAGAATTTGAATTACTGTGATGAAGAATGTTAATCCACCAAAGCAGTAAACGAATGCTGAAAAATGATGTGCAGGGTTAACGTGCTCTGGCACTTCGTGGTCGGCAATATCACGCCAAATCGGTGTAATATCTAGGCGTTCATCGACCCAATCATAAATTTTATTTAGCACTGTTGTCGTACCCCCTTACTTATTTAACTAGAGAATTTGCTTTAGCTGGACCAATCATTAAATAGCCATCTTGTTCTTGTACTTCAAATTCATCCAACGGACCTAGAGGCGGTGTACCTGCAATGTTTTTCCCGTTTTTCTCATAACGTCCTGCGTGGCATGGACAGAAGAATTGACCTGGGTGTGCAGAATCTCCATTCCAGTCAACCATACATCCTAAATGCTTACAAACAGGTGAAAGGGCAATGATTTGATCGCCACTTTTATAAACCCAAGCTACATCTGTAACCTGTGATTTATACCATGCATCCACTTGTTCATATGAAAAGTCCACTTTTACAGGCTCTTCAGTCAAGTCAGCGATTTTATGCTCTGTTTTTACAAAATCCCCACCCTCATGCTTTTGTAGCACAGGATCAATTGCAAAGCGAAGCATTGGCATTAGCATACCTGCCGCCATAAATCCACCTACACCAGTAAGAGTATAACTTAGAAATTGACGACGTGAAACTCGATTATTACTCATTATTTTCCCCCCTCTAACTTAAAGGTCAGTCCAACGGACATACTTTTACAAATAGTAATACTAGGACATATATATGATATATCAAGTCCATAGCTTGGTCAATATAGCATTCTGTGGAAAGCTGGAGAATGTGAACATTTATTGAAACTAATTGTTAAATCTGTGCCCATTTAGTCGAAAGCATTGGAATCACTTGTCGCAATTGATCTTCTAGAATGGATTTTTTCACACTGGCATCCATACTTTCTAAAGGAATCGCTGGTAACCAAATCATATTGCCTATCTCTCCACTCTTTGTCCAATAATGGTCACAAGTAATGAAGAACACATGCTTAAATCCAGCATTATGTAATTGTGCTTCTAATTGCTGTGGTAAATCGTCGTTTTTTAAAGTTGTCATATAAGAAAATGGTGGCATGACTAGTAGTCGACCTTTAAACTGCTGCTCTATAAAAGAAGTTAAAGACATGACAAAATCTACCTCGGCACCACTTTGTTTCATTTTTTCAGAAGAGAGATCAATGGATACAAGTGGAACAACCGCGGTATCAATAAAATCTTTTTGTGCCATAAACGATGTTACATCGTTTGCATTAAAATACATTCAACAAACCTCCTTTTATCGCAAAATAAAAATGTCCTTTTCCACTCTTCAATAGGATACCCAATTAAAAGTGAAAACAATCATTCACTAGTAATGTTACCATATTGAAATGGATAAAGGACATTCAATTTTTACCTATAATTAACGTAAATTAGCCGTTTCCTTCAATGCTTGTAACAAATTAGACAATTCATAAAATCGCACTTCATCTCCCTGGTCGAGAGCTTCATCAATTTGTGCAAGTAATTTCTCTTCTTGGAATACGAGTAAGCTATTGGAAAGCAGCTCTTCTGCCAGTACACGATCTTTTTCACTGACGAGCAGTGTTTCTGGCATATAAGGGTTTTCTTCAAGAACTGCTAAGTATTGTGCACTTGGTGGTATATTAGGAAAATTCAATTGTATATACATATCTTCTTGTTCATGTAAGCGTAAATCATGGAAAGACTTCTCAGCATCTGCCGTCATCACATTGCCTTTATAGAAACGAAAAGGCACACCTGTTGAGTCTACTGTTGACATCACCATTGCCCTAGGACAATAGTGAGCTTCTTCCACAAAACGGATTCTTTTTAACAAGTCATCATTACTTAATAGGTAATTTAAAATCCATACACACTCACGACGTTTCAATTGATAATTTTTTAAAAACCATCGAACAAATGCTTTTTTATCAACAACTGATACAGAAGCAGTCATACCCACTCCCTCCTTTACTCAAATTCTAAGGTTTCTAACTTCTCCTGCCACTCTGGTTCACCCGGTTGAATGTTGATTAATTGTCCAAGAACCTCTTTTGCCTCTGAAAGCTTTCCTTCTTCTAATAAGAAGTAAACATATTTTTCTAAAAATGTTGCGTCTTCCTTAAAATCATTATATGCCAAACGGTAAAATTCGTATGCACGGTCGTACAATTCTAAATTTTCATATGCCTCTGCCGCAAAAGGATATAAAGTGCTCCATTCAAAATCATTTTGCTGTAATGTCTCAAATAACTCGATTACATCCTCATGGCGCTCCTGTTGTCCAAACACTGAAATAAGTGCCAGTACCGCTTCCATATATTCAGGATCGAGCGCTATAGCTTCTCTCAGATGTTGCTCAGCTTCTTCTGGCAAACCATTTTTCAATGCCATTTTACCAGCGAATAAATAAAGCGATTTATCATATTCATCACGCTTTAACCCCTCTTGAATGGCAGCATAAGCTTTTTGATTATCCTCTGTCATTGCATAGCTTTCCGCAAGCAATAAATAGGCTGAGAAGTAATCAGGATCTAATTCTTTCAATTCCTCTAGTTGTTTAATAGCCATCTCGTATTTTTGTGACTGGAAGGCTGAATAAGCAGCTCCAAATAAAATATCGGGCTTTACTTCATCTTCAAGGGCTTTGACATAATAATCAAATGCCGTCTCATAGGCTGCACCTGCACGATAAACCTCCGCTAGTCGTTCGACAAGTTGAATACCAGCAAATTCATTTTGCTGCTCATATAAGTCCTCATACAGTCTTGCTGCCTCTAAAAAACGACCTGTTTCAAATAAAAGTTCTGCTTTCGCAAAATGTAATAATGGCTCGTCTGGTAAAATCGCTAATGCTTCATTTATACGCTTTTCTGCAACCTCAAATAACCCTTGCATTTGATAATAATCAGCTAAAACCAATAACGCTTGTGGATATTCTGGGGAGGTTTCTTCAATTTCTAATAATAAATCTAATGCTTCATCTTCATTACCAAGCTCCATTAGGACATTGGCACGATCTATTTTTAACTGTGCTTCTTCTGGGAATAAAAATTGTAAATGCTCCAGCACACGGTCAGCTTCCTTCATGTACCCATACTGCATAAAAATCTCAGCAAGTGCATAGATCTCCTCGGGTAGCTCCTTCATTAAAAATGATTCTAGTAGCTGATCTATTAATGCTAAATCCCCTTGTTCAAGTGCTTGCATCATTTCAGTCATCGCATTGTTCACAGTCATTCACCTATTCTTTCGTTGATACCTTTATGCTACAAAACATTTACCTCTGAAACAAGAAAAAACTCCCCAAAAGCTTGGAGAGCCTCTCTTTAATTGTTACCTCACTGCCTCAATATGCTCAAAGAACGATGGGTAGGATACAGCAATACATTGTGCATCATCTAGTGCAACAGCTCCGTCTGTTATTAAAGCTGCAACTGCACCCATCATGCCGATTCGATGATCACCATATGTTTGAAGGTTTGCTCCTTTTAAAGACGTTGGTCCCTCAATAATCATCCCATCTTCTGTTGCTTCGATTTGGGCACCAAGTTTCTTCAATTCAGTCACAACAGCCGTGATACGGTCAGTCTCCTTCACCTTTAGCTCCTCGGCATCTTTAATGATCGTTTGACCATGTGCTTGCGTAGCGAGTAATGCAAGAATTGGAATTTCGTCAATTAAACGAGGAATAATGTCTCCCTCAATTATTGTACCAGTTAAAGAAGATGTCGCGATTTGGATTGTTGCTGTCGGTTCAGCTTGATTATCATCATTCGGCGTTACCGTCATCGTGGCGCCCATTTTTTCCAGCACCTCTATAATGCCATCACGTGTTGGATTAATGCCCACATTATTTAGTGTTAGCTGACTATTTTTGCAAATGGCTCCTGCCACTAAGAAAAAGGCAGCCGATGATATATCTCCTGGCACAGAAACATGCGTACCATTGAGAGCTTGTCCTCCTTCAATCGATACTACGCCATTATCTACTTCTACATGTGCACCAAATTGACGCAGCATTCGCTCTGTATGATCTCTCGAAACATCCATTTCTCTAACAATAGTTGTTCCTTCAGCACGCAAGCCCGCTAGTAAAATAGCAGATTTCACCTGTGCACTTGCTACAGGCATCTTGTAATCAATGGCTTGTAATTTTGTACCTTGAATGGCTAGTGGTGTATATTGCCCGTCTGCACGCCCTGTAATTTGTGCACCCATCTGACGCAGTGGATCTATAACACGGCGCATTGGTCGTTTTCCAATGGATGCATCTCCTGTCATGACAGAGTGAACAGTAGAACCAGCTAAAATGCCTAGCATTAAGCGTGTTGTTGTACCAGAGTTACCCGTATATAACACTTCTGTCGGCTCCTGCCAGCCATCCATCCCTGGACTATGAATGGTTACATTTGTCCCTTCCACCTCAATCTGAACGCCAAGTTTCTGGAAGCAATCAATTGTACTTAAACAATCTTCACCTAGTAAAAAGCCCTCTACTGTCGTTGTTCCACTAGCAATGGCGCCAAACATCACAGAGCGATGAGATACAGACTTATCGCCTGGAACAGTTAAAGAGCCCTGTAAAGAAGGCTTGTTGTATTGCAATACTTTTTCACTCATGAACTTTTTTCCCTCCAATATGAAGATAGAAAGCGCCGAAATGCCGACGCTTTCTTATGCTAAGAAATATACGTTTCGAAATTTGCTCGTTTTTGAATACAGGCTGCAGCACGTTCGCGATCATTTTCACTTTGGAAGCTAATGACTAGAATACCGAAAACATCTTCTCGTGATTCAACGATGCGAAGATTCGTAATACTAATTGCTTCATCTGCTAAAAAGCCCGTCACTTCAGAAATAACACCTGGATAGTCAGGAACATCAACATATAGATCGAATGGTGTATACATAGCCCCTGCACTAATCGGTAATTCATCTCTCAGTTCTTTGGCAACAGCAAAATAGTTTTCAATATCCTGTGAAGAACCCTCCATCAGCAGTTCCTTAATGCGTGTCATTTCTTTTTCCCAGCCATCTAATTGCGTGAGGAGTTCCTCGCGATTTTGCAGCGTAATATCTCGCCATAAGATAGGATTCGAAGAGGCAATTCGTGTCACATCACGAAAACCTCCTGCTGCAAGAGAACGTGTCATTGGGTACTCCCCATTTTCGCCACCTAATTGATGGACAAGTGAGGCTGCGATAACATGTGGAAAATGACTCACCACCGCTGTCATGTGATCATGCTCACTGGCAGATACACTGACTACTTTTGCATGGGTAAATTTCAGCAAACTTTCAAGCTGTGCCATATGAACAATTTCTTCCCCAGCGAGTGGCGTAAGCATGTAATATGCGTTTTCAAAAAGATGCGCCTTAGCAGCCAGCACACCACTTTTATGAGACCCCGCCATTGGATGTCCACCAATAAACGTTATGCCAAGTTCTCGTAATTCGCTGGCTTTTTGCATAATTAATTTTTTTGTACTTCCTGTATCTGTTACGATGACTTTATTTTTCAAGGGCCATGATTTTAATTGCTCCATCCAATCCAGTGTTGCATTAACGGGCGTACCGAAGATAATAACATCAACCTCAGCCGCAACAACCAGTGGATCTGCGACAATTTCATGCACAATATTTAATGTTTTTGCATGCTCGCGTGTTTGTGCGTCCATGTCGTAGCCAATAATTTTTGTTTCTGGTGCTTTTTGCAAAGCAAGGGCAATAGAACCTCCGATCAATCCTAGCCCTATAACGAGTACTTTGCGTGTCATGCAAATACCCCTTGTTGTTTTAACACTTCATCAAGTTGGCTAAGCAATGCTGCATTTTGAGCCTCTGTTCCAATTGTCACACGGATAAATCCTGGTAAGCCTAATGCATTACCACTGCGCACGATAAAGCCTCTTTTCATCAGCTCTTGGAAAACAACATCACTATCAGCATGGGTATCAAAGAAAATAAAGTTTGTATCAGATGGGAAGTATTTTAAATTATGCTTTTCACAAAATTCTACATATTGTTTTTTACCTTTTTCATTGGCTTCACGGCAGGCTTCAATATAATCTTGGTCACTGAGGGCAATGGCAGCAACAGCTTGACTTAAGA
Organism: Lysinibacillus sp. BS3; assembly: GCF_039614735.1. Classification (NCBI taxonomy): domain Bacteria; kingdom Bacillati; phylum Bacillota; class Bacilli; order Caryophanales; family Bacillaceae; genus Lysinibacillus; species Lysinibacillus sp. BS3. The sequence goes on from NZ_CP154860.1 coordinate 1,241,785, forward strand.
TTGTATTATTGAATGGTGCACGCACAGGATCAAGCTTAGCAATAACATCAGGTTGGCCAATAGCATAGCCTACGCGGAACGAAGCTAAGCCATATGCTTTAGAGAATGTACGCAGTAAAAGCACATTCGGATACTCATTAATGATTGGTAACGTATCCTTGTGGTCTGGATGTGTAACATATTCAATGTATGCCTCATCAAGCACGACAAGGACATCGCTTGGAACCTTTGCAAGAAAGGCACGCAATGCAGCATCAGGAATGACAACTCCTGTAGGATTATTTGGACTACATACCCAAACAATAGAAGTTTGGTCATCAATCGCAGCCAACATTGCCTCTAGATCATGTGCTCCATCTTGACAAGGCACTTTACGTACTTCAGCACCTTCAATTTCAGCATTGTGCCAGTATTGAGAGAAGGAAGGGTCGGCCATAACCGTGTTTACCCCTGGATACAACAGAGCACGAGTAATAATAGCAATGATGTCATCAGAGCCGTTACCAAAAAGAAGCTGTGTCTCTTTCACACCTAGATGATTTGCCACAGCAGTACGTAGGTTTTGGGCATAGCCATCTGGATAAAGTGCATGATTCACTGCATTATTTTGTAAATAAGCTGTTACCTTAGGTGAGCACCCGAATGGATTTTCATTCGATGCCAATTTAATAACTTCCTTTAAGCCATATTCACGTTGTACTTCTTCAATTGGTTTACCTGGCTTATATGCTTGCATACCGTCCAATTGTTGTTTCCACTTCATCTAAAACATCTCCTCTACTTATTTAGCCTGAGCCAAATCTGGTCTTAATTTCACTGCATCATTGAGATACAAGTGCTTTACATCTTTTTGGGCTACCTCTACGTTTGCATGTATTAATACACGAATACATAATGGTAATGCTTCTGGCACATCCATTTCATGTGTACACATAACAGGGACATACTGCCAGCCATCCATCAAGCGTACTGCACGAGCAGGAAATGCTGAGGTAATATCTGGCGTTGTTGAAATGAGGATCGATGCGATATCATCAATGTCCACATTATTTGCTGCCACAACCTCACGCACTAATCTTGCTGTCTCATCCCATACAAGCTCTGGCTTGTCAGATTCAATTGTTATTGCTCCTCTAAGTCCACGAATCATACAAGCACCTCCGCTAATAACTGTCTATATTCAGCATCTATTTCTTGGCATTCTTCTAAATCAATAGCTTTGACAAAAGGCTTTCCAATTTTCTCCAAAAGAACAAATTGTAAAATGCCATATTCCGCTTTTTTATCTTTCATTAGGTAGCTAGATAATTGTTCAAATGAATAATCACTCACAGCCTTAAAAGGATAGCCGTTTTTTATCGCAAACTGTAAAAAGGATTGGGTGAACGTTCGATCAATTTCTCCATATCGTTCACTCAATAGAAGACAATAGACGAGTCCAATCATAACCGCCTCACCATGAGCCACTTTGCCATAACCCGCAGCTGCCTCAATGGCATGTCCATATGTATGGCCTAGGTTTAAAAACTTTCGAACGGATTGCTCTGTTTCGTCCTCAGCAACAATTTGTGCTTTCACTTCAATTCCTTTTTTTAGTTGCTTTGCTAGTTCATTTTGATTAAAATGGATCACCGAATCTCCTGTCATTAATTCCTCCAGCCAGTTCGGGTCAGAAATCATGGCATGCTTAATTAACTCTGCTGTTCCCGAACGTACCTCACGCTCTGATAAACTTTCTAAAAGAGCTGTATCATATATCACGCCTTCTGGCTGATAAAATGCGCCAATCATATTTTTTCCTAGTGGATGATTAATGGCAGTTTTTCCACCAACTGCGGAATCATGCGCTAGAATAGTCGTTGGAATTTGAATAAACGGAATCCCACGCATATAGGTTGCCGCAACAAAACCTGTTAAATCGCCAACTGCTCCTCCTCCAAAAGCAAAAATGAAGGATTTTCTGGAGCATTTTTGCTCTAATAAAAATGTTTGAGCAGCATTGTATTGATCAAAGGTTTTGCACGCTTCTCCACCTGGCAAAATAAAAACCTCAAAGTGGTACGGGAAATTTGCTTTGAAGTACTCTCCCTGTGCTGCCCAAACATTGACATCTGTAAACACAAAGAGCTTATCCGCTTTTTGAAGTTTATCAGCAAATGCCTCCACAGCTTCAGTTAGAAATTGATGCCCAAGAACAACTTCATATTGATGCGATTTTGTTGCTACTGGTACACGCATAACTTAGAACCCCTTTGTATATTGACGATGCTCGTCAATTTGAGCTTGTAATTGTGGTAGTTGATCACTATGGAATTGCTCTAAAATTGCATTCGCTATTTCCCAGGCAATAACATGTTCTGCAACTACAGACGCTGCTGGTACTGCACAGCTATCAGAGCGCTCAACACTCGCTTTAAACGGCTCTTTTGTTTCAATATCTACACTTTGTAATGGTTTATATAAAGTAGGAATTGGCTTCATCACACCACGTACAACAATTGGCATACCTGTTGACATACCGCCTTCTAAGCCACCAAGTCGATTGGTTGCACGAGTATAACCTTCTTCTTCAGACCAGATGATTTCATCGTGTACTTCAGAACCTTTTCGACGTGCCATTTCAAAGCCAAGTCCAAACTCTACTCCTTTAAATGCATTTATAGATAGCATAGCAGCAGCAAGCTTTGCATCCAGCTTACGATCATAATGTACATAAGAACCTACACCTGCTGGCATGCCTTCTACAATGACTTCTACAACACCACCGATCGAATCGCCGGCCTTTTTCGCTTCATCAATTGCCTCAACCATTTTCGCAGAGGCGATTGGATCTACACAGTAGCAAGGATCCGCTTCGACAATTGCACGAATTTCTTCTGTTGTTTTTCCTTCTATTAAAGAAGTATCGGCTTTAATTCCCACTATCTCTGTAACATGTGCAACAATGGAAATGCCTAGTTCATTAAGTAACGCCTTTGCCACAGACCCAACTGCTACTCGTACAGTTGTTTCACGCGCAGAGGAGCGCTCTAATACATTCCTTAAATCACGGTGACCATATTTCATGCCTCCAACTAAATCTGCATGACCTGGTCGAGGACGTGAGATTTGACGCTTGATATCTTCAGGATTGATATCATCAGCTAGTGGCTCTGCTCCCATAATTTTAGTCCAGTGCTTCCAATCATCATTTGTGACAACGAGTGCAACAGGAGATCCAAGTGTCTGACCATGACGAACACCAGCAACAATCTCCACTGTATCTGTTTCGATTTGCATGCGGCGCCCACGTCCATGACCTCCTTGGCGACGTTTTAAATCGTGATTAATTTTTTCTGCTGTAATGGGTAAGAGTGACGGTAAACCCTCAATAATTGTCGTTAATTGAGGTCCATGAGACTCACCTGCTGTTAAGTAACGCATAAACACTTTCTCCCTTCAACTCGCTAAAGTATGTATTTTTCACTATAACATATATTCTTTAAAAAAACAGTCCTTTTACGAATGTCTTTTAAGTAGTTACCATTTTCATAGATCTAAATGTGAATATTCTGAATGAAAGTTATAAAAAACACCTAGCTAAATTTTATAAAAAATACGCCTTTGCTTATGATAAGCGAAAAGCGTATGAATTATCTATGTTTAATGCTTGGTCAACTTTATGTACAATTGTGTTATTTGTACAAAGCTTTTCATCCATATTATTAATTATTTTTCCGATAGAAGAACGTGTCTTCTACATCAAATTCATAACGTGCTGGATTAAAAATTTGCTCTGTCGATCCAACAAATAAAACGCCATCCTTGCGCAGTGCTTTACTAAAATTATTATAAATTTGATCTTTCGCTTCTTCTGTAAAATAAATCATGACATTGCGACAAACAATTAAATCATAATTGCCATCATAAGAGTCATTCAATAAATTATGTTTCTTAAAGGTTACACAACGCTTAATCTCATCCTTCACGCGATAGAAGGAGCCTTCTTGTTCAAAATACTTTGCTTTAATATCACTTGGGACCTCGGCTAAAGAGCGTTCAGGGTAGACACCTAACTTCGCCTTTTGTATCACATTCTCATCTAAATCAGTGGCAATAATTTGAATTTGAGATAAAGGCACCAATTGAGATAATACCATTACTAAAGAATATGGTTCTTCTCCTGTCGAACAAGCCGCACTCCAAATTTTTAAACGCTTATTAGTTTGTAAAAGTTTCGGAAATATTTTCTTTTGTAATACTTCCCAGCGCTTTCCATTGCGATAAAATTCAGAAACATTGATCGTCATACGATCTAAGAATTCATTCATTAAATCACGATCTTGTTCGAGTGCCTTTAGAAAGTCTACAAAATTACGATAGCCCTTTTTCTCATAAAGAGAGGTTAATCGTCTTTTCATTTGCGCTTCTTTATATAACGCTAAATCTATTCCTGTTTTGCGCTTAATACCTTCTATAAACTGTTCATAATCAGACATATGGTCATCTTCCCCTCTAGCGTCGTATTACCATTATAGCGGAAAAGTCCCAATCCTGAAATAGTCTTTCTCATGTATGCAAATCTACTTTCTTACGTTTTGTTTTTCCTCTAAAAGTAATACTTTCGACTGTTCTAATTCAAGTCTCATTTTTTCTGTTTCAATCGTATAAGTTTCTAACCTAAGCTTTTCTAATTCTACTTCTTTTTCAACAGCCTTCAGTTTTATTTTTTGTTGTCTAGTACGAGCGTCTGTAAAAATTCCAGCTAGAGAAATAATGACGCCCCCAATTATCGCTACAATGGCAATTGACAATCCGTTCACTTCCTTTCGTTATTTTGATTATACGGCAAAATGGAAAAAATAGTTTCATTTTTCAGGAATTTATTCCAATAAAAAATGAAGGTAGTTTTTCACCACCCTCATTCTATCCATTATCGTTAGACTTGTATGCGATACTCTTTTAAATCTTCTCGTAATTTAGCCTTCAAGAATTTACCTACAGACGTTTTTGGTACCTCGTCAATGAAGACAATATCATCAGGAACCCATGATTTATGGAATTGGTGCTGTAGACTCTCTAGTAACTCTTCTTTTGTAATCGAACCCTTAAACTCTGGCTTTGCTACGACACAAGCTAATGGTCGCTCCAACCACTTTTCATGTGGAATGGCAATAACAGCCGCCTCAAAGACCTTTGGATGGGACATTAATGCATTTTCAAGCTCTACTGAAGAAATCCATTCGCCACCACTCTTAATTAAATCCTTTGTACGGTCGGTAATTTTTATATAGCCATCTGTTGTCATCACAGCAATATCGCCTGTATAGAGCCAGCCGTCTTTAAAGGCCTCTTCCGTTCGTTCATCCTGATAATACTCATTAGCAATCCATGGTCCTCTAATCGTAAGCTCTCCCATCGTTTTGCCATCCCAAGGCACTTCACCATTTTCATTGACAATCCTTGTATCAATAAGTGGCATCGTCATACCTTGTGTAATCCGAACATTCATTTTTTCATCAGCCGTATAGTCCTGCATATGTGTTAAATACGTGGATAGGCTTACAAGAGGTGAGGTTTCCGTCATACCGTAACCTGTCATGTAAGGGATATTAAGTTCTTGCTCAAAGCCTCGGACAAGACCAATTGGTGAAGCAGAACCTCCACAAACAATTAATCGCATAGACGATAGGTCACGAGGGTTTTGACGCTGCTCCTGTAGAACGCCCAGCCATATGGTCGGTACACCTGCTGTCAATGTAACTTTATATACATCAAATAATTCTAGCAATAGCTGTGGTGTAAACATAGGTCCCGGTAAGACCTGTGTAGAACCAAATGCGACACTGGCAAATGGTAATCCCCATGCATTCGCATGGAACATTGGCACAACAGGTAACACCACATCCGACTCACAAATTGCAATACTGTCAGCGAGACCAGCTGTTAAACTATGAAGTACAATACTGCGATGTGTATAGACTACTCCCTTTGGCATGCCCGTCGTTGCACTGGTATAGCACATGCCTGCAGGTGTATTTTCATCTAAATCTTCTGGGAATGTGAAATGTTCATCTGCCTCCGCAAGTAGCGATTCATAGGAAAGAGCATTTGGAATCGGTAAAGTTTCTACTGCAACAGCATCACCCATAATGATATAATGCTTTACCGTTTTCAGCTGAGAGACGATAGGTGCAATTAGTGGCACCAGATTATCATCTATTAATAATATTTCATCCTCGGCATGATTGATGACATAGGCAATATGCTCAGGGGATAATCGAATATTAATCATATGCAATACTGCTCCTGCACATGGTACAGCAAAATAGGCTTCCAAATGGCGATGGTGATTCCAAGCAAATGTGCCCACCTTCATTCCTCGATCCATCCCTAGTTTCGTCAAAGCATCGGCTAATCGGCGAGTCCGTTTGACATATTCTTTATACGTAAATTCGTGAATAGTAGTGGCACTTGTTCGAGAATAGATTTTCTTTGAGTGAAAAAATCGTTCTGCACGATTCAAAAAACTTGTTAATAATAAAGGTGTATCCATCATATGCATGATACCGCTTCCCTTCATCTACGATTTTAGAAACAATCAAAACAAAAACTATTTGAACTAGATTTTGCCGTTACCTCGGTTGCATGCGAATGGCACCATCTAGTCGAATGACCTCTCCATTTAACAAGCCATTGTGGATAATACTTTCAACCAAAAGAGCATATTCCGAAGGTTTACCAAGTCGTTTAGGGAATGGTGTCATTTGAGCAAGACCTGTTCGTGCAGGCTCAGGTAACGAAGCAAACATTGGTGTTTCAATTAATCCTGGCGCTATGGTCATCACTCGGACACCGATTTCCGCAAGCTCTCTTGCAATTGGCAACGTCATGGCTGCTACGCCACCTTTTGACGCGCTATAAGCAGCTTGTCCGATTTGCCCATCAAATGCAGCCACAGACGCGGTATTAATAATGACGCCACGCTGTCCATCCTCATTTGGCTCATTATGTTGCATTTTTTCTGCCACTAGACGGATGACATTAAACGTGCCAACTAAATTAATAGCAATCACTTTTTCAAATAACGCAAGGGCGTGTATACCACGCTTCGAAATAACTTTACTCGCATCTGCAATGCCAGCACAGTTCACTGCAACATTGATCTTGCCAAAAGCTGCAATAGCCTGCTCAAGGCCAGTCGCCACCTCCTCTTCCTTTGTGACGTCTACTCGTGCATAAAGGACATTTTGACCTAATTCTTCCACTAGAGCTTGTCCACGCTCATCATTGACATCAAAAATAATTGCTTTGCCACCCTGTCCTATTAATTTCCGAACGGTTGCCTCTCCTAAACCAGAGGCACCCCCTGTTACGACTGCCACCACTTCATGTTCCTTCATCAGACATATCCCCTTTTACATTTTTTCAATGATCGTGGCATTGGCCATCCCCATTCCCTCACAAATCGCCAACAAACCGTAACGATAATTCTCTCGCTCCATTCGATAGAGCATGGTCGTTAACAATTTCGTACCTGTTGCCCCTAATGGATGTCCCAGTGCAATGGCTCCACCATCAGGATTGAGCTTCTGTGGGTCTCCTCCTATTTCATGCAGCCATACGAGCGGCACAGGTGCAAAGGCTTCATTTACCTCATATGTGTCGATATCCTCAATGTTGAGCCCTGACCGTTCTAATGCTTTTCTAGTAGCTTCGATTGGCCCTGTCAGCATTAATGTCGGATCAGAGCCCACGACCACTCTTGTCACAATTTTAGCGAGTGGTTGAATGCCTAGTTCTCTCGCTTTATCCAATGCCATTACGACTACAGCTGAGGCCCCATCACTCATTTGGCTCGCATTGCCCGCAGTAATCGCGCCATTCTCTTGAAAGACGGTTTTTAATCCATTTAAAATGTCAACGGTAGTTTCTGCACGAGGACCCTCATCTACCGCAAATGTTGTCACTGAGCCATCCTCTTGTGGAACTTGAATGGGTAGTATTTCAGCTTGGAAATGACCCGCTCTAATGGCGGAAATCGCCCGTTGATGGCTTTGATAAGCATAGCTATTTAGCTGTTCTTTCGATAAAGACCATTGGGAAGCGATTTTCTCTGCTGATAATCCTTGATGGATAATATCATAATTTTCCTGTAAGCGGTTACTAGCATGGGCATGTTGCATGTTTGAGCCCATTGGTACTCTTGACATACTTTCTACCCCACCAGCAATGACAATGTCCATATCCCCGGCTAAAATTGCCTGTGCTGCGAAGTGCACGGCTTGTTGGCTTGAACCACACTGACGATCAATGGTTACACCTGGCACACTATCGGGGAATCCAGCCATTAATAAAGAGGTCCTCGCAATATTTGCCCCTTGTTCAGCTGTTTGCGTCACACACCCCAAAATGACATCGTCTACTTGTTCCTTACCAATGCCTGCACGCTTTACAACCTCCTGTAATACATCAGCTGCTAAATCATCTGCTCGAACTTGACTTAATGCGCCCTTACTTCTTCCTATAGCAGTTCTCACAGCTGCTACAATCACCACTTCTCTCATGTCCATAACCCCTTTTCCTCGTCATCCTCTTAGTTTATTGACGAGTCTACTCAACTATTCCTCACTTAATTATCAGAATATTACATTATTTATTGTACATGACTAAGAAGTTTTTAACAATTCTATATGTTTCTAGTAAGAGATTATTCGTCGGAATGATCCCTCCCCTTTTTTGCGCAATAAAAAAGCAATCTCAAAAAATTGAGATTGCTTGATCTATTCGAAATTAAACTAAATCTTCACCGAAGAATAAGCCGATTTCGCGCTCTGCAGAAGCAAGAGAGTCAGAACCGTGGATGATGTTGTGAGAAACAGTTGTTGCGTAGTCACCACGGATTGTACCTGGGTTAGATTCTTCAGGTTTTGTTGCACCCATCATTGTACGAGCAAGCTTGATTACGTTCTCGCCTTCCCATACCATAGCGAATACAGGACCAGAAGTGATGAAATCAACTAATTCACCAAAGAATGGACGCTCAGCATGCTCAGCATAGTGCTTTTCTGCTAATTCTTTAGGAATTACCATTAATTTAGCACCTTTCATTACAAAACCGCGACGTTCGAAACGATCAACGATGTCTCCAATTACTTGACGTTCAACGCCGTCAGGCTTAACCATTAAAAAAGTTTGTTCAATTGCCATGTTTAAAACACTCCTTAAATTCGTCTAACAGGTTTTACACCTACCGATAAATATTAACAAAAAATGAGCTTTTGTACAACAAAAAGCTAGAATTTGCGCTTACCCATGAACAATGCTACATCACGTAATTTTTTCTTAACGGGATGTTTTGGTAAAGCATCAATTTCTTGTAAGGCTTTTTTCAAATATTTATCACTCATACGATTAGCTTGCTCAATCGCATGAGATTTACGCACATATTGCAACATATTTTGACGTTCCGATTCTGTTAACGTGCCTGCAAACACTTTAACTAAGTATGGTTGCATCTCCGGATCATCTTTCAACAATAAAATCGGTAAAGTAATATTGCCCTGTAGTAAGTCACTACCTGCTGGCTTCCCTAGTTCTTTATCAGTTGCCATAATATCTAAAACATCATCGATAATTTGGAAGCTCATGCCTACAAAGTAGCCGAAGCGCTTTAAATGCCGAACTGTTTTAGCATCAACCCCCGCTGCCACAGCTCCTAGCTCACAGCTTGAAGAAATAAGTAATGCTGTTTTGCGTTTGATTCTTCTAAAATAATCTTTTAAACCTTGATCTAATCTAAATTTATCTTCAATTTGAATGACTTCACCGTTACAAATCTCCACCATCGTACGGGCTAAAATTTGATGAACAAGTGGGTCTTCTAACTTTGTTATATATTCCAGCGCACGTGCGAAAATAAAATCGCCTGTGTACATTGCTACCCTGTTATTCCACTGTGATTTGACAGTCGGGCGTCCTCTTCGCATATTGGAGTCGTCAATGACATCATCATGTACAAGCGATGCCATATGAATGAGTTCTAAAGGCACCGCTACATCCTTCATCTTCTCAATGTCATAATCACCAAATTTTGCGCCTAGTAACACAAAAATTGGTCTTATCCGTTTGCCACCAGCTTGTAATAAATGGAGAGAAGCATCGTTGATCAAATATGAAGATGAGTCCACCGCTTTTTCTAACTCTTGTTCAATGATTTCGATATCTGATTTCAAATCGGAATAGAGTAGTTTTAACTTCATCTTTTCCACGTGTGAAAACCTTCCCCCATTAACGTATCTTTTTAAAGCCCATATGCATTGCCGCAGCCCCGCCACTGTATGCTTTGTACGTTACTTTTTCTAATCCTGCCTGCTCAAACAATGCCGCTAACCTTTTCATACCTGGGAAATCATTCGCAGATTCCTGAAGCCAAGAATACTCCTTATAGCTTTTCGCAAATATTTTACCAAATATCGGCATTATAAATTTAAAATAAAAACGGAACAGCTGACGATAACCAGGGATTTCAGATTGAGATGTTTCTAAACAAACCACCATTCCACCTGGTTTAACAACACGATGCATTTCCTTCAAAACTTGTAAATAATCAGGTACATTGCGAAGACCAAAGCCGATTGTCACATAATCAAACGTATCATCTGGAAAAGGCAACTCCATTGCATTTCCATGAATGAGTTCAATTTGTGGGTATGGCTCTACCTTTTTTTCGCCAACTTTCAGCATGTTTTGACTAAAGTCAAGCCCTTTTACTTCTCCACTTTCACCAACAGCCTCTGCCAATGCGATTGTCCAGTCTGCGGTGCCACAGCATACATCAAGTGCTTTTGATCCAGGTTTTACAGCCATGTGCTTCATCGTATCGTTACGCCAGCCAACATGCATCTGGAAACTAATTACACCATTCATTTTATCGTAGTTTTCCGAAATACTTTCAAATACTTCGTGAACGTGTTCTTCTTTCGTTTTAGCCATTTTGAAAAACCTCTCTTATCCGTTAGTAGAAGCAATGGATGCCTCTACATGTGCATGTAAAGCTTGTTTGATATCACTTTGTAAAAAGGATGCCTGATTAATGATCTGTGATAGCTCTGTTTTTAAATGCACAATTTTCCCTTGGATGACGCTATTAAAGGTTGCGCCATTACGTCTGACACTTTCTTCTAGTGCCTTACCCATTAAAGACATTTGCCCACGTTGATAAGCTGTCCATTCTTTTTCTAAACGCAAGATTAATAAGCTTTTTTCTATAAGTGGTATATATTCACTGAAAGAATAAAGATCAAAAAATTGAGCAATTAACCCAGATTCTATCGTACTCATCGATGTATACCACTGTTCCATTGTTCGTTGTTTATTTTCATAAACCTTAATTTGGTTTTCACATCGTGCCACAATACCTTGTGACAAGTTTCGAATTAATGCAACATTCCCTGACATTGCTAATATTTCATAATAACGACCACTATAAAAATCCCCAGCTAATACGGTAAGCTGCTGTTCTTTTGATGTTGCGTCTAATTCTTTTATATGATCGTGAGCCGCTAATGCTGCGTACACTATGCCAACAGTAATTGCAGCCTCTTGTTGCTCTTGTTGCCACTCTTCACCATTCAAAAACGGGATTAACAAATAAAACAGTTGATTTTCATCTAGCACAGGTACACCTGTGTATTTTTGCAAAGTTCTATGACGAACATCCATGAAAATCTCTGTTTTTAACTGTGCAATTGAATTTTGAATGTATGTTGCATTCATAGACCTTACTCCATTTCACTTTCAGATACGTTAGCCCTTTACAAGGCCAAACGCTTGCTTACTGAGTCATTATAGCATACGCAACGATGCGGAATAAAAAAAATTTGCTTTCTTCATAGCACAGGCAGTAAAGCTCTCCCATAATTGAATGTTGGAATGCTAACTGCCCATAGACCTTATACTAAGTTTTTCACATCTAGTGTTTTTATATGTGCTGTAGAACGTTGAACAGCATTAAAACCTATCGTCAGAAACAAAATTTCTTATTTTTTCGCTTCGCTATTGATCACGCCATGTGCTGTATGAATTTGCGCTTTACCGCGTATTTTCATGGCAGACGTGTGTTCTGTAAATTGAGCAATCATTACTTCGCCGGCATCTAATTTCTCTGAATGATGGAATTTCGTATCAGTTCCACGTGTTAATCCAATGACATGTACACCATCTTCTTCTGCTTGAATAACAATATAATCTTGTGACATCTTTGTACACTCCTTAAATCCGACAAATTCTTAGTTCATCATAACATAATTAGACACGCAATTTAAGACATTTGAATAAATGATAGTACTTCTCTACGTTTCACTTCATCTTCCTCATAAATACCGCGTGCAACAGATGTCACCGTTTTAGAACCAGGTTTTTTTAATCCACGCATTGTCATACACATATGCTCAGCCTCGATCACAACATAGACACCTTTTGGCGAAAGCATCTCCATTATTGTGTCTGCTACTGAAGAGGTAATACGCTCTTGCAGTTGTGGTCTGCGGGCAATCGTCTCCACTGCACGTCCTAACTTACTCAGCCCAGCAACAACGCCGTCATTTGGTATGTATGCAACATGTGCTTTGCCATAGAAAGGTACTAGATGATGCTCACACATCGAATAAAAAGGTATATCTTTGACAAGCACTAGTTCTTCATGATCCTCATGAAATACCGTTTTAAAATAATCTTTAGCATCCTCATGCAAGCCGCTGAACATTTCGGCATACATTTTTGCTACACGCTTCGGCGTATCCAATAAACCTTCACGATTTACATCTTCACCTACCGCTTCTAAAATCATTTTTACCGCTTTTTCTATTTTTAATAAATCAATATTCGACATCAAAAAACCCTCCTGCATATCAAAACATTACACATTTCCCTATGCATCGTAGCACATCCAAAAGGTAAGCGCAAAATGACTTACCTGATTCATCAGAAATTCGCTTCTAGATAAGAAAATCACTGTATATTATTATGTAAAATTCAAATTTGAAGTTAAAAAGAGCAGCCTTCATGTTCGTTAACATGAAGACTGCTCTATGTAACTACTAGACGTGTATTATTTTACCGCGTCTTTAAGCGCTTTACCTGGTTTGAAAGCAGGCACCTTGCTAGCAGCGATTTCGATTTCTTTACCAGTTTGTGGGTTACGACCTTTACGAGCCGCACGTTCACGTACTTCAAAGTTACCAAAACCAATTAATTGTACTTTGTCACCCTTTGCAAGAGCATCTTGAATTGTATCAAATACAGCTTCAACTGCTTTAGAAGCGTCTTTTTTAGAAAGACCTGCAGCTTCAGCAACAGAGTTTACTAATTCTGTTTTATTCACACCATTCACCTCCTCTCAAAGGGTCATGAACCAATTCTGTAAAAAGAGTAACACATAGAAAACCGCTACGCAACTGTATTCATACATGATTATAACCAAAAAATCAGTTTTTCACCCAAAAAACAAAAATAAAAGGACTTTTCGCATAAAAACGAAAAGCCCTGCGTATATTTTTTGCATTTTTTCTGAATTTTATCACTATAAAATAAATGTTACTAAACCACGATCTCCTTCGTTAACCATACGCTCAATCGTCTGACGCATACGTTTTTTGGCAGTAGATGGAACTGCATCCATTTTATAACGAATTCCCTCTTTTAATACTTCATGCAATGGTGTGCCAAATAATTGTGTATTCCATAAGGCATCACGATCATGTAAATAAGCATGATTTAAATCTTTTAGAAGTTGCTGACTATGGAACTCTGAGCCAATTAACGGTGCAAATTCTGACTCCATATCAACTCGGATAATATGATAGGATGGCGCTTTTGCCTTCATTCGTACGCCGAAGAAATTATTCTGTTTAATGAGCTCTGGGGCTGTTGGCTCAAATTCCTGCATCATTGGCAATGTCACGCCATAGCCTGTCGTATCAGCATCGTGAATAGCACTTTTAAATCGTTTTTGGGCCTCTTTTGCCTCTGCCGCCTCTTTGATAAAGAGTAACCAATCTTTTTTCGTTTCAATTGGTTCTTCTAGCCATTCATTACAAACTGATTTATACAATTCACCCTGTAGGGATACCCGAATTACAGCTGTTCCTACACCTGCATCTACATGAACAACTTCACTTTGGTCAATAAAGTCAATGGCTTTAAAGGCATCTGACGCCTGTTGCACATCTCGAATTTTCATAACAGAAGAAAGGACTTCCTCCATCGAATCAATCAATGCAACATTTAATGGATGTGTAGCATCTAATACATCCAGCCAGTCTGGTTTTTCCACCTCAATGGTACGAATTGGGAATTCAAATAACGCCTCTTGTAAAATATATTGAATATCCGTTTCTCTCATTTGATCAATGGACATCGCAATAACAGGGACATTGTAACGTTCAAACAATTCATTGCGAAGCTGAACCGTTTCTTCTCTCGCAGGCATTTGGCAATTGAGTAAGATGACAAATGGTTTGCCGATGTCTTTTAATTGCTCTACAATTTCCTCTTCTGCCTTCTCTGCTGCTCGTCGACTGATTCCGTTCACTGTACCATCAGTCGTTACGACAATACCAATATTCGCATGATCGCGAATCACCTTATCTGTGCCAATTTTAGCGGCTTCCTGAAATGGAATTGGCTCCGTATGCCAAGGCGTATGAACAAATTTTGGTCCATTTTCATCCTCATAGCCTTTTGTCCCATCGATAATATAACCAACACAATCTGCTAATCGAATTTGGAATGGCATTTCATCTTCACCGACCACAATACGGGTTGCTTGGGCAGGCACAAACTTCGGCTCAGCAGTCATAATGACTGGCCCCGGAGAACTTTGTGGCAACTCATCTTGTGCTCGCATTCTTTCCGTTTCATCCACAATGTTTGGTAACACGACTGATTCCATTACCTTTTTTACAAATGTTGATTTACCTACACGTACTGGACCGACAACACCAATATAAACATCGCCATTTGTGCGCTCTGCAATTTCTCTAAATACTGCTTCACTCAAGGTTTCTGCCTCCTTTATCTACGCTTTTTCACTATATGCGAGCCTGTAGACAAATATGAAAAAGCCCCTCACAAATGTAAGGAGCTTGTTTGCTATTTCTCTTTTTTCTCGGCGGCTTCTGCCTCTTGTTTTTGTAATTCTTTCGCTTTTTTGACATCCGCATTATACGTTTTCATATCATAGATAGGCTCTCCATTCTCGTCCACTGTATATGGAATAGAATAGGCAGGCACCACTGGAAATTTGTCGACAAGCAGTTGGCGAATATCATCACCTGGCTTTACATTCGGCTTATCCTCTTTTAAAAGCTGGCCTAAATCCACAGCATAGTCTACATGTAATTCACCATCACCAGTCATGAAAAGCGGTAACTCGACGCCAGAATAGGGACTTTTTACAGTTACCTCTGTTTTATAACCCAAATCTTTATAGTTGATCTGATAAACATTATCTGAAATTGACCCTTTTATTGGTAAATACTGTGTAGATAGTTTACGAATACCTATTTCACGTATACGCTCTGCCGCGTTTAAATCTACTAATTTGACCGATGCCTCATTTTCAGGGTCCCAAATGATATATTGATATATACCACCTTTTTCATAGGCATTTCCAGGAATTGTCGTCAAATACTTCGGCATAAGTTTTTCAAAATCGATTAAATATTTGATATAGATATCCGTATCTAGCTCGCTATTTTTAATTGGTACTAGTCCACCTGTTGCTTCACGGTATTCATCCACAGCACGTTGAACTGCCGCTAGTTGATCGACATCAGGCGTGACCTTAGCCCTTTTTTCTTCTTCTGGGTACGCACATCCTACTAACAGTATGGCGGTTGCAAATACCAACAGCAAAGCACTTAGTTTTTTCATGTTACTGACACCTCATTATTATTTATGCTGGCCAAGTGGCAACTACAAGTACCATTAAAAATGTGCCAAGTCCAAACAGTATGTATGCACATAAATTTACGACTGTTCGTAAAAATACATTTGAAATCTTATTTCGCGCTAAATAAATTAAGCCGACTGATATAATCATAAATGCGATGCAATAAAACGACACCCACATTACATCAAGCGCAGGCATATGAGCTAACGGGCCCATTTCAAAAAACCACCTTTCTTTGAATGTCAAGACACAATCAAAGTATATTATACTATGTGCTTTTGCTAAAAAGAAATAGTTGTCCCATAACTATCAAGAAATGGACAACTCTTTTAGCATGTATTTCTATTCAACTAGTGGCACACAATAAGGCGTCTCAACAGATTCGTTGAGACACCTTATTTATGTCCATTTAATGACAAGTCTAATCAAAAAATTAATATTAATGCTTCATATCGTCTATTTCTCGTTTTTTCATACGCATCATTAAGGCATCTACTGCCACTTTCGGTTCAACATCATTAAATAGCACACTATAGAGCTCTGTGGAAATCGGCATGGCGACATCATATTTCTCTGCTAATTGATAGGCTGCCTTCGTGGTACGGACACCTTCTACGACCATGCCCATCTGATCCAGCACTTCTTGTAGCTTCATACCTTGCCCTAGCATATTACCTGCACGCCAGTTTCGCGAGTGGACACTTGTACAGGTTACAATTAAGTCCCCCATACCTGTAAGCCCTGAGAACGTAAATGGATTACCACCCATTTTTACACCTAACCGTGAAATTTCTGCAAGACCTCGCGTAATAAGTGCCGCTTTTGCATTGTCTCCATAATTTAAGCCATCAGTAATACCTGCCGCTAAAGCGATAACATTTTTCAACGCTCCTCCTATTTCTACACCAATGATATCTTCATTTGTATAGACGCGGAAGAACTGATTCATAAATAAATCCTGTACCTTTTCAGCAGCATCAATATTAGCACAAGCTGCAGTAACCGTTGTAGGATGATGCAGTACCACTTCTTCTGCATGACTTGGCCCAGAAAGAACAACAATTTCTTCCACATACATTGCTGGTAAGCTTTCTGCTAAAATCTCAGATATTCGTTTTAATGAGTCAGGCTCAATTCCTTTCGAAACATGGACAAACAACACTTTTTTTGTTAATTCAGCCGTTAGTTTCTCACATACTTCACGAATCGCTTTGGTTGGAACAGCCACAACAATGGTTTCTGCATGAGTAGCTACCTGCGCCATATCACTCGTCGCATGTAAATTTACAGGTAGAATGGTTTCTGGTAAATATTTTTTATTCGTATGCAGTTGATTGATTTCTTCTGCCTGCTCAGCTCTATGTGTCCATACAAGCGTATCATGTCCATTTTCCGCTAGTACCATTGCCAGTGCAGTACCCCATGAGCCTGCCCCTAACACACAAACTTTTTCCATAACAAAATCCTCCCTTTGTTGGGTTGTCTATTAAGTAAGTTCTTTCTTGTAAAAAGACGCCACCCAACAATAATGTCGGGTTGGCGTATTGTATGTCTATAGCTATTGCCTTAAGCACGCGCACGTGTAATTAAACGAATTGGCGTCCCTTCAAAGTCAAATGTTTCGCGGATGCGATTTTCTAAGAAGCGTTCGTATGAAAAATGCATAAGCTCAGGTTCATTCACAAAAACAACGAATGTTGGTGGCTTAATCGCTACCTGAGTAGCATAGTAAATACGTAAACGACGACCTTTATCTGTCGGTGCTGGATTACGAGCCACTGAGTCCTCAATCACTTCATTTAAAATAGAGGACTGAATACGCATCGCATGATTCTCGCTGACACGTTGGATAATCGGTAAAATTTGATGCACACGCTGTTTTGTATTCGCCGATACAAAAATAATTGGGGCATAATCTAAAAATAGGAAATGCTCACGAATTTGCTGTGTAAAGACATTCATTGTTTTTTCATCTTTTTCAATGGCATCCCATTTATTCACAACAATGATCACAGCTTTTCCAGCCTCATGTGCATAGCCAGCGATTTTTTTATCTTGCTCCTGAATACCTTCTTCTGCATTCAGCACTACTAAAACAACGTCTGAGCGTTCAATAGCACGTAGCGCACGTAACACAGAATATTTCTCGGTTGTTTCATAGATCTTTCCTTTTTTACGCATACCCGCCGTATCAATAATGACATATTCCTGTCCATCATATGCATAAGGCGTATCAATCGCATCACGTGTTGTCCCTGCAATATTACTAACAATAACACGTTCCTGCCCTAGGAAAGCATTCACTAAAGAGGATTTCCCAACATTCGGGCGACCAATTAAAGAGAATTTAATGACATCATCACCGTATTGTTCTTCATCTTCTTTCGGGAAATGTTTCGCACATTCGTCCAATAAATCCCCTAAACCTAAACCGTGGGAACCTGAAATAGGCCAAGGTTCACCGAAGCCAAGTGCATAAAAATCATAAATCATTTCACGCATATCAGGATTATCAATTTTATTGACCGCTAATACGACTGGTTTTTTTGTTTTGTATAGAATTTTAGCAACTTGCTCATCTGCTGCCGTTACCCCTTCACGACCATTTGTCATGAAAATAATAACGTCTGCTTCATCAATAGCGATTTCAGCTTGTTGACGAATTTGTTCTAAAAACGGCTCGTCTCCAATTTCAATGCCACCTGTATCAATAATATTAAAATCGTGTGTTAACCACTCTGCCGAACTATAAATACGGTCACGTGTTACGCCTGGGATATCCTCCACAATCGAAACACGTTCTCCAACGATACGATTAAAAATCGTCGACTTACCTACGTTCGGACGACCTACGATGGCTACTACTGGTTTCGTCATCTGTACTTCATCCTTCCAACTTCTTGTCTTTCGCTATTATACACGAAAAATGCCATTATATCATATCATATCCATAATGTAGAACGCTATGTATGGTGATAAAAGGTGTTACCTCATTTTTTTAAGCAAACTATCCGAGTTATTTAGGTTTTATCGCCTTTTTAATTGCTATCCTTTATTTTGAGAATCTTATCCGCTACTTTTAGAGTTTTATCCTTCAATTCAAAGATTTTATCCTCTTCTTATTTGCTATCCTTCACTTCTGAAATCTTATCCGCTACTTTTAAAGTTGTATCCTTCAATTCAAAGATTTTATCCACTCCTCAATCGCTATCCTTCACTTTCAAAATCCTATCAACCATAAAAATAGCGAGGATACATTTAAGCATCCTCGCTTTATACATTATTTAAAGTTTTTTAGTTTATCGCCAATCACATCACCGAATGAGAAGCCTGTATTCTCTTCAGGTAATTCATAGTCGATTACTTCTTCTGCTTCAGGATTTTCTAGTAATTCTTTAATACTAAGGGCTAGACGGCCTTCGTCAGCGTTGACATCAAGAACCTTTACCTGTACTTCTTGTCCCTCTTTTAGTGCTTCATGAGGCGTGTTAATGTGCTTATGCGCAATTTGCGATATATGCACTAAACCTTCAACGCCTGGGAATACTTCCACAAATGCGCCAAATGAAGTAAGTCGCTTCACTCTACCGTCTAAAATAGTGCCTTTAGCGGCACGTTCTTCAATATTAGACCATGGTCCAGGAATTGTTTCCTTAATAGATAAAGAAATACGTTCATTTTCTGGGTCCACTGATAGAACTTTTACTTTTACATCTTGTCCTTCAGCTAAAACCTCACTCACATCACTCACATGCTCATGTGATACTTGCGAGATGTGTACAAGACCATCAATACCACCTAGGTCGATAAATGCACCAAATGACGCGAGACGCTGTACTTTACCATCCAATACATCGCCAGCTTTTATTTGATTAATCACATTTTTCTTTTGCGAAGCTTTCTCTACTTCAACCACTGCTCGGTGAGATAAAATAAGGCGATTCTTATCCTTATCAAGCTCAACAATTTTAAAGCTTAATGTTTGCCCTTTATAGCCTTCAAAATCATCAACAAAATAGTCCTCTACAAGCGATGCTGGTACAAAGCCACGTACACCTAAATCTACGACAAGACCACCTTTAACAATATCCTTTACTTCCGCTTCAAAGATTTCCTCAGCGGCAAATTGCTGCTCCAGTGTATCCCATGCTTTTAGAGCATCCACTTTACGTTTTGATAGGACAAAGTTTTCTTCTTCAACCTTTGTAATCATCAATTCTAATTCATCTCCAACTGAGATGACATCAGACGCTTTCTCAATGTGTAAGCTAGATAATTCACTAATCGGTACAATACCATCAAACGGAGCACCTGGAATTGATACAGATACTGCCTTTTCATCAACTTGCGCGGCAATGCCTTTGACGATATCACCCTCGTTAAACGTTTGTTCTGCATAGTTCATTTCTTCAGACATATGTAACCCTCCTTCGCATCTTCCCTTACTATTTTATTCGATATTGAAGACAAAGACAAAAATAAATCCTTTAAATTCTAAAAATGTCTGAAATTTTAGGATTTATAGCATTTTTTCTTCTGCTAATTTTAAAATAGCTTGTGCTGCATCATCAATGGACAATGCTGTTGTATCTAAAAAAATCGCATCTTCAGCTTGAATCAGTGGCGATGCTTCACGCTCACTATCCTTTTTATCACGTAGCGCAATTTCTTCCTGAAGTTTTTCAAGAGAGGAGTCAATTCCTCTTTTTTGATTATCAATCAAGCGTCGTCTAGCACGCTCCTCTACTGTTGCAGACATGAAAATCTTTAGTTCTGCATCCTTTAAGACATGTGTAGCAATATCGCGGCCATCCATGACAACACCGCCATTAGCTGCAAGTTTTTGCTGTTGAGCAACTAATAGCTCACGAACCTTCGCATGGGCAGCTACTTGTGAGACTGATGAAGTGACCTCATTAGAGCGTATTTCCGCTGACACATTGTGACCATCTAAAAAAACAAGCTGTCCCTGAGGTGATGGTTTTAATTCAATTGTGCTTACTTCAAGCATCTCTGCTAATTTTGCTTCATCATCTAAATGTATGTTTTGTTGCATCGCTTTATACGTAACTGCTCGATACATTGCACCTGTGTCAATGTAAGTAAAGCCAAGTGCTTCAGCAACAATTTTCGCGATTGTACTTTTGCCAGCACCAGCAGGCCCGTCTATCGCAATTTGAATGTTTTTCTTCATATTCTTCCCTACTTTCTGCACCTCTTATTGTATCATATAACCTCAAAAAAGCCCTCTACTAGGAGAGGGCTTCATCAAAATATTCATAAAGGATATTAAACATTAAAAGGGTTTATTTCTTTACGACGATTGACTAATTGACGTTCAAAGCAAAAACGGACAATATGCTGTTGATCGACATCATCTGTATCTGTTAGTTGGATTGTTGCAATGCGTTTATCCTCTTTTTCAAAAATACGTACGATCAGCGCTTCCGTAATGACATACTTGACATCTCCATTGGCAAATGGCAATACGATGGTTAGTTTTACTTCATCACCCTCAGTGAAAGCTACTTGACCTTTCAACATGACTGCTAGGCCTCCTGCACTAATATCCACAGTCACAAGCTGATATTTATAATCTTTCAACTGAATAGCAACGTCTACTTGTGTCTCCACACGAACGTATTCTCGTCGCTGAATTTTTATAAACTCCTCTGGTGTTGGACAATGCAACATAATCATTGGGATATTACCTGCTTTACGGCCAACTACCTCTGTATTAAAGGCAAAGGATTGTTTATCCTCGGTACGAAAAGTTGCTCTAAATTCTGAGCCATCTATTAAAAATGCCGTTTTCTTTGTTGCCATATTAACCGGATAATCAATATATAGAATATTATCTTTTTGCTCTACAACTTTACAGCGGAATTTCTCCAAACGCTCTGTATAAGTTGGTTCAAGTTGTAATTGTGTACCAATTTTTATTTCCATGAGCATCTCCCCGTGCGAAAAATATAGTTTAATTATCTCATGAGAAGCTTATTTTGGCTATAAAAATTGGTAGTATTTTCATGTCAAGTTGATACAGAGCGGAAGCATCATTGATTAAGTTAGATATTCCACTTTTAATACATTATGGTTTTCCGCATCAATAACAATTCTAAATGTTTCCTGCGTATTACCATCACGCAATGCAATGACCTCATAGCAAAGACGTTGCTCAAATTGTCCATTATCTGTGTAGATATTTTTTACCTCTTGTACTTGGATATCGTCTTGGAAGAACGTTTTCCAATCAATCGGCTTAGCTGTTTGCTTTTTAATATTTTCTTCTTGAATATATTCCATTGCATTTGCACCTAACAGCTCACCTGTATCTTTCGCCACTTTCAATTGAACACCATCAGCGTAGATTAACGCATTATCTCCAGGATGGACACGAGCAAATGTCACATGCCAAGCTTGATGATTTTCTCGTGATTCCACATAGGCTACATCTTTCATGCCTAATTTCTTCACATATTCCTGCGCTTTTTTCATGATTTCCTCTTGTGATAACTTGGCTTCATCCACAGGACGTTCTACTAAATAGGATAATAAATGTCCACCCTTTTCTGTTAAATCAACATAGCCTAATCGAATCCCTTGGTGGAATTGGATATGATAAAAAGGATATGGTGCTGTATCACTACTTTTTGTAACTGTAAATGTGGCATCTTTAATGACTGGAAATAAGTATTTCACTTTTTCTAGAGCTTCTTTTTCGGTAATAACTGCATCCTGTAATGCCTTTAACTCAATTTTTTTCTGCCAATCAGATTCAGATAAAGTTAACGGGAAATCCTTTTCGCCGTAGCCCTTTAATGTATCTTTTACAGTATCAAATTGGCTATTTGGATTTTTATTATCTACTTGCTGTAGCCAAACATCCATTTTCCCATCATGCTTATAGAAATCGACGGTTGCAGCTGTCCATTCATCGGAAAGAGATTGTAAATTCGTTGAAACCTGGGGCATTTTTTCACGCCAAGCTTCATAATCCCCTGTTTTCGCTGTCCTTTTTGCTTCATCGCCAAGTCGCCCTAGATAGTTCATCCATTCACTTGATAGTTCTTGTCCTATTGGAATATTCGCAATTGAAGAACGAACTTCTGAGCTTAAACGCCAAACCGAATCTAGTTCATTGTGAATCGCCTGCTCATCTTGAAACAACAGGGATTGTGATACTGAGCGTTGAAGATGGGAAAGTTTTTCAGATGCATCCGTTAACTTATCTGTATATTGTGCTAGCACGGTACGTTGTAAATCTTCTTTATCTCCATGTAAATCAATACTGTATGCCCCTAACCCAATAACGGCAATCGTTAAGACCACGAGCCAAGTTTTCATCTAGGTTCCTCCTTTCTATGAACAGAAAATATGCTCTCCAATTTGTTTAATTTGTGGACGTGACCAAATCCATTTGCTCGTTGCAGTTTTTGGATTGAAATAATACAATGCATTTTCAGAAGGGTCCCAGCCGTTCATTGCATCAATAACCGCTTCTTTCGCTCGCTCATTTGGCTCAAGCCAAATTTGCCCATCTGCAACAGCCGTAAATGCTAACGGTTGGAAAATGATACCTGAAATAGTATTCGGGAAATCTGGGCTTTCCAAACGATTTAAAATAACTGCAGCAACTGCTACTTGTCCTTCATATGGTTCTCCTCTTGCCTCTCCATATACCGCATTCGCCATTAGCTGTAAATCACGCTCTGTATATTTGGGAGGAACTTGTGTCTGTGTTCCATTATTATTACTACTTCCACTACTATTGCTACTGCCACCACTAGTATTCTTTTTCACTTGCTGATCAAGTGGCTGCCCACCATAATAAGTAAATTGATTTCCTGCATTTAATTGAGCTTTCACCCATTTTTCGTCATAATCTGAATTGCCCGTTAACGCTTTCTTTGTCTTAGCGCCTGCAATTCCGTCTACTGGTAACCCATAATTTTCTTGGAAATTACGTAAAGCCCAGTATGTGTTGTAGCCAAATTTGCCATCAATTTTACTCTTATAAAAACCTAAGTATTGTAGCCTTGCTTGCAATTCAATGACATCATCTCCATAGGCACCTCGAGTAATTTGCTGATCGCTAAATGCATTTGCATCATTTTGAGGAATCGCAATTATACTAATTCCTAATATCAAAGCAAAAAGTATGCTTACTAAACGCACTTTTATCACTCCTTTTTTTTATAGCTTGAAACAAAAGGAGTAATTTATACATGATAAAAATGAAATAAAGCGTAGAAATCTTTGACGATTTCTACGCTTTATATTTTCTTTTGCATGTGAAGATGCTGCACCAGATGATAATGTGCAAGCTTCACTTTGCGCAAGCCAAACCACCATAAAAACAACATAAAAGGAATCATTAAATAAACCCAGTGACCTTTGAATGATAATATTGTATTGTATAGAATGTGAAGTACGACTGGTGCACAAAGCGCCATAGCTATCATCTCTTTTGTCTTAACAAGTTTCGAAAACTTAGCCCGTCCATAATAATAGCCCATTACGACACCAAACAAAGCATGACTCGATACTGGTAATAAGGCTCGCATAAATGCCGTGTCTAAGCCAAATGAAAGTAAATAAAGAACATTTTCAATCGTAGCAAAGCCAAGTGAAATGCTTGCCCCGTACAATATACCATCGTAAGGGTCATCAAATTCTATATGATTATAGATGGCAATTAATAGCACAAACCATTTAAAAAATTCTTCAATGACACTTGAAAATAGTACGTCTTGAAGATAAAGATATCGAAAAACCCCTTCCTCTGTTAATACATACTGTAAAAACATGATTGGGAACGTTAAAAATGCGCCGTATAAAAACGTTTGTAGTAAAGTTCTTCTTGGCTCCGTAGCCATCTGATTGCGCAAATAGAAATAACTAAAAAGCGCTAGACCGGGAGCAATGGCAGCAGATAATAAAATGATCATGATGCCGGCTCCTTTCAACAATAGACTGCTATTATTATACCATGTAATGACAAAAAAACTTTTTAAAAGGAGATTTATTTTTTTATGAAAAAAACAATTTTATTAATTCATACTGGCGGCACAATCTCCATGGCGATGAGTGCTGAAGGAGCGGTCATGCCTAATAAGGAAAATCCTCTAATGAAGGAAAGTAATAAACTGGCTTCACTAGCAAGCATTATCGAAATAGAAGCTTTTAACCTTCCTTCTCCACATATTACACCGAAAGAGATGCTTTTATTGCGTAACTTGATTTTGGAACAAATTGACGCACAGCCAATTGACGGTGTGGTCATCACCCACGGTACGGATACATTGGAAGAAACCGCCTATTTCTTAGAGCTAACTACGAACTTAGCCATTCCGATTGTGCTAACAGGAGCAATGCGTTCATCTAACGAACTTGGAGCAGATGGGATTTATAATTTAGTAGAGGCAGTCCGAGTAGCTGTTGATGAAGAAGCACGTGATAAAGGTGTGCTTGTTGTGATGAATGATGAGGTTCATCTTGCTGTAAATACAACAAAAACAAGCACAAGTTCTGTAAATACTTTCCAATCTCCACAATATGGACCGATTGGCCTTATTACAAAATCCAGAATCTTATTCCATCACGCACCAATTCGTCGACAATATGTAGATGTTAACAATTTAACTAAGCGTGTTGCAATGCTAAAAGTGTACGCTGGAATGGAAGAAGATTTATTGGATGTCGTGCTTGCATGTAAATATGATGGTGTTGTGCTAGAAGGACTAGGTCAAGGGAATGTCCCGCCATCTGTTGTAAAGGGAATTGAAAGCCTTATACAGCGAGACATCCCAGTTGTACTTGTTTCCCGCTGCTTTAATGGAATTGCAGAAGGTGTTTATGGCTATATGGGCGGCGGTAAAATGCTAGAAGACTTAGGCGCCATATTCGCCACAGGTATTAATGGTCAAAAGGCACGCTTAAAATTATTAATAGGCCTTAACACAACTGGCTCGCCTTTAAATTTAAAGGACTTTTTCTTGTAACGCTAAAGTCTCGATCACCTGTTCATAATAGCCCAGTATCTCGCTAAGTCGAGCCAAAGCTTCATCAAAATCTGGCTGTATCACAGAAAATTGAATGAAATTCTTTTGGCGTAAATACTGGCTTTCACCATGAACGAATAGCCCGTTTAATGCTAAATCAATAAGTAGGTTGGCATAATTATTAGGCAATTGAACAGTTATCAACATCGGATATTGAGTAGTTGGATATTGAAATTGCATGATTGGTAGCTGCAGCAGTGATTGAAAGCGTTGCTGTAGCTGCTCATAACGTGCTGGATAGGCTTGCAATGCAGTCTCCACATTGCTCAGTAATACAGCAGGTAATGTAAATGGTATGACACCTTGCTGATAATTTGCTAAATCAAGATAAGCGGGTAGATTGGCAGATGGGGGTGCAAGTGATTGCGAAAATACAAATGCTAGCCCACTTAACGCACCAATGGCCTTACCACTCACAGCCGTAGCTAAATAGCAGTCCTGTAAAGAGAACGGCATGGCACCGAACGAACTAATACAATCTATACATAACTTTACATTGTATTGTTTAGCAAGCTTTTTAAGAATATCTAAGTTATTACAAGTTCCCGTGGAAGTCTCACCATGTACTGCCAACATCCACTGATAAGACCCCGTCTCAAGCTGTGAAGCCAGTTCTTTGTCATCAAATACTGTTCCCCATTCTTTTTCTACCACATCATAATGTAATGACCAACGAGCGGCTTGCTTCTGTAAACGTTCACCGAATTCTCCATTTGTGAGAATAAGCCCTTTTCCTAATTGCTGTGCCTTTAGTTGTGCAAGCATTACTTCATTTGCTAGCGTTCCCGTTCCTACGATTACACCAACATGATTGGACTTCGATAAATGCAGTAACCTCTTCTGCACTCGTTCATAAAGCGCATAAAAAGGTAATGAACGATGTGATAAATCTGAATGAGCAATTGTCTCTAATTGCCTCACCGGCCCAGGATAAAATGTAGAGGGTTCCGTCGTTAGTCTATGTTGTAATGATTGTTCAAATTCATGTCTAGTGAGCACCATCGGTAAAAACATCGCACCCTCTTCCCCGACAGCTGGTGCAAACTGCTTAAAACCCATCTGCTTATATAGTTTTTCCTCTCTCGTTGTACCTGAAATCACTGCAGCAGAATAGCCTTTTTCGTAGGCAAATGTAGTTAAGGCCTGAGTAAGCTTCAATAGAACTCGCCCCGTTCGATAACCTTTCTTCACGGAAAGCAAACGAATTTCACAAAGCTTCTCACAATTTTCCTTCGATAAATACTGCTCGACCTTACCAATCTTTTCATCAATAGAAAATGGTCGTTGATCTCTAAACGCCACCATGCCAATTAATTCTGTTTGCTTATAAACAACGACATAGGTATTCTCCTGATGAAATCGGTCTACTTTTTTTCGCGATGCATTTACCTCATGCTGAGGAATTTCTTCTACAAATGTTTCATAATTCAATCGAGCAATCGCCTCAAATTCTTCATTTGTCTTGGCAATTTTACACCAATACATTTCCTTCACTTCCCTCTTTTCAATGATTCCTGAATATTAGACATATGCTTAATAAGCATACACACGATTGCCATGATTAAAAGTCCATATGGCTCTAATTTCCCTGCTTGTATAATTGCGGCTATATAAAAAACAAAGCCCCCAACCATGCCAAGTGTCAGACTTCTAGTAAATGCAGATATAAGTGCTGTACCAATAATCATCCATAAAAAAAGACTTGGCGATAAGGCGAGACCCACACCAATAAAAGTAGCTACACCTTTCCCTCCATTCCATTTCAGCCAAATCGGAAATAGATGGCCAATTATCACCCATGCAGCTCCGCCAATAAGGACCCATTCATCCAATTGCCACATGCGTCCTAATCCGACAACAAGTACACCTTTTAATGAATCGCCAAGAAGAGTCAAAATAAACGCTGTTTTCCCAATCACACTTCCCGCATTACGCGCGCCTAAATTTTTACTACGCTCTTCCTGCAAATTGACACCGTATATCTTACCAACGAAATAAGCCGTCAAGATGTTTCCTATTAAATAACTCAAGAGCCAATACAAGCCAATCATTGAGCTGCCTCCTTGCTAAAAAGGCTGTATAAGCTACATGCCTATACAGCCTCGATCGTTATTTTTTTCTCTGCTCAATAGTTTGAGCGATACATTCGCCATGGAAACGACCATTTTCAATAAAAATTTCATTGGCATTATTTCCTGCTGCAATAACACCTGCAATGAATAGTCCTTCAACATTGGTTTCCATCGTTTCAGGCGTAACATAAGGACGACCCGTTTCTTCCTCTATGTCCACTCCCATCGCTTTAATAAAGGAGTGATCAGGATGATAGCCAGTCATAGCAAAAACGAAATCATTTTTTACTATTTTCTCTTGACCCTCTACTTCTAAAACAACTTCGTGCTCACGTATTTCCAATACATTTGTATTAAAAAGCATGTCAACTTCTCCAGTTTTGACTACCCCTTCAAATTCGGGTAATACCCATGGCTTGATGCTTGGAGAGTATTCGCTGCCACGATAGGCTACGGTTACACGAGCCCCAGCTTTATTTAATTCTAACGCGGCATCTATCGCTGAATTTTTGCCGCCTATAACTAGAACATCCGTATCAAAAAATTCATGGCCCTCTTTAAAGTAATGGAAAACTTTAGGTAACTCCTCACCATGGATATTTAAATAATTCGGATGATCATAATAACCTGTTGCAATGACAACATAGGGCGTTTCATATATTTCCTTATCGGAGGTAACCGTGAACAAATCATTATTTTTTACAACACTTTGTACTTTTTCGAAGCGATTAACTTGTATATTTTTTAAACGGACGACCTCTCGATAGTAGACAAGGGCTTGATTGCGTTTCGGCTTACGTCCTTCAATAATAAATGGTACATCACCAATGGCTAACCGTTCACTCGTACTAAAAAATGTTTGATGTGTAGGGTAATGATAGATGGCATTGACGATATTTCCTTTTTCAATCACAATAGGTTGTAAACCAATATTTTGCAAAGCTATTGCTGCTGCTAAGCCGCATGGGCCTCCTCCAACAATAATTGCATCTGCTTGCTGCATTTCTTGACACTCCAATCGAATTTGAACAGCAAAAATTGCTGCTCCATGCTTTCACATTTCATAGAATAGACGATACTTTTTTATTATACGCCTTCTCACACGTTTTGGTTGTTTATTTACTCGATATATCAATGTCAATTATATGACATTGGGGCTTTGCACCAAATCGAAAAGGTACTAATGTCGTCCCATAGCCATTGCTTACTAAAGTCATGACACCATCACGCCGACGATAGGAACCATTTGGATGGACACCATATGGACCGAATCTGATTTGCCCTCCATGTAAATGTCCCCCCATCATTAAATCCGCACGATATTTAGCCCGAACTTTCGCAAAAACCTCTGGATTATGGGCGATAAAAACAACTAAATCCTGATCTCCTATCTTTGCAAAAGCTTTTTCAAAACTATATTCTTTAACAGTTGTATCCTCAATAGCACTTAACCAAAAGCTATTTTTAAGCGGAAGCTGTACGGCATCATTGACAATAATTTGAACATGGTATGCCTGTAAAATGTCCTTCAGTCTTTCTTCCCCAATTTCTCTGTCATTATTGCCCCAAATAAAATAGGTTGGTCCAAGGGACGTTAATAATGATAAATTTTCATGAATACGATCAATCGGTGTACGGCTATCCGCAAAATCACCGCCAATAATTACTGCATCAAAATGATGTCCCTGTAACTGTGCAATCATTTTCTTACTTATTTTACGTAAATGAACATCTGAAATAAAAAATAATCGTACCTTCTCCTGTTCACCCTGTAATGAAAGCTGGTGAGACAATACATTATTTTCATGTGCCACCTTCCACATATAAAGTGGAGGGGCGATGACTACCAAAAGAAATAGCCCTAAATATAGCATTTTCTCACTTCTCCTTACGACAGCAAAAAGGCGATTCTTCTTAAAAAACGAATCGCCTTTTTGCTAAATCAGACGTACGTTTTGGTGTGAACGTTTGTCTGTAATTTTATACTAGAAAACCTATATAACGATAAAAAATTCTATTAAGGTAACTTAATGACTTGCCCAACCATTACAGTATTAGAGGACATCCCATTAGCAGCACGAATTTTAGCTAAAGTCGCTTCACTGCCATCGCCATAGTGATTTAATGCAATTCGGTATAAGTTCTCATTTGCTTTTACAGTATGTGTCGTTGCTTTAGCATTTTGTTTTGCTTCTTCCGCTTTTCTAGCCTCTTCTGCTTTTCTTGCTGCCTCTGCTTGTTGTTGAGCTATTCTTGCTTCTTCAGCTTTTCGAGCTTCTTCGGCTTTTTTTGCTTCCTCTGCCTTTTTCGCCTCTTGAGCCTTTTTCGCTTCTTCAGCAGCTTTTTGCTCCGCTGCTAATTTATCAGCATCTTTTTGAGATTGCTCTTGAGCCTTCTTATCTCCCTGAGCGTCTTGACCCTTATCATCTTTTTCCTTATCTTTATCTGACGCAGATGCTTCTGAAGGATCTAATTCCACAACCTGTTCAGCTGTATCCTTTTCGGCTTGTTCAATCGTTTTTCCTGGTTCATAAAATTTCCAAAAATAAATAAGAATTGTTAATGGTATCAAGATAAAAATAACAAACAGAATCGTCATTAACGGTGTCTTACGTTTCGAATTTTTTGGCTTTTTGTTTTTATTACCGTTTTTATTCATTCTGGAAACTCTTGATAAGGATTGCTGTTCTTTTTGCTCATCTTCAAACGATTGACGATGCTCTTCTATTTTATCGCGATAATCTTCTTTATTCATTCGCCTTTCCCCCAACCTTACTACGCTTTCTATCATCTCTATTATGACGAATTTTACGAAAAAAGTAAATGACCGTCAGTTTTAGTCTAATTACCCATTAATAATTGTTGCAATCGACTTTCCCACGTTGCCATTTCTACTTTCTTTTTCTCTTTTAAGCGTACTTTCTTGATTACATCATAATGGATTCCACAATTTTCACAACAGTTTTCCGGCTTTTTCTGCAATTTTTGCCCAAAATACCCGACTAAATGTTCACGAATACAGTCTTTTGTCTGTATGATTTGAAGCATTTCATTCACTGCATTGTATTTCTCTAGTGCTAAATGATTTAATCGGACCTTCACTTGTTCCGAAGACTCTCGTTGCAGCCAATAGTCTAACACACGGAAGGCTGTCTCACTTAACTCCCCATTTTTCAGCATTTGGATGGGCTGTATTTGCTGAGATAGCAGCTCCTGATAGCGGTCAACATGATGTAAAGTTGGTAAATCGCCTGTCACAACAAATTTAGCCAGCTCCTCATCACCTTCAGCATATAGTAATATAGCAAGTGCAGAGTGACCATCCCGCCCTGCACGTCCGATCTCCTGCATATAATTCGCTATATTGGCAGGCATTGATTCATGAATGACCTGCCGTATATCAAGCTTATTAATGCCCATACCAAAAGCGTTTGTTGCAACAATCCAATCAAGTTCACCAGCTATAAATTGCTGTTGAATAAATTGACGGTCCTCCACCCCATAGCCCGCATGATATGCAGCAACACGAACGCCCTCTTGTAATAAGGCTTCGCTATATTGTTGCGCACGTTTACGTGAGGAAACATATAAAATACCAGGCCCTGCTGTTTCCATAATATTGTGCATGAGCCATCTAGCTTTATCAGCCTTATCCTCCACTACTACACGACCTAAATGAATATTCGGGCGGTCAACATTATACATAAACTCGAAGGGAGCTTTGAGAGATAAAGTTTCCCGTATATCTCGAACAACCTTCTTTGTTGCCGTAGCAGATAATGCCAAAATTGGCGGACGATTTTCTCTCGATAGCCAGTCACCTATTCGTAAATAATCTGGTCGAAAATCAAAGCCCCATTGTGAGATACAATGCGCTTCATCTACTACGATTAAACCTAGCTTCATCTGCGCCAGTTTCTCTTGTACCTGTTGCTGGAGCAGCATCTCTGGGGAAGTAAAAATAAAACGATATTGCTCTAAATAATGTAATACATAACGTTTCTCTGTTAGTGATAAAAAGGAATTTAAAGCTACCACCCTCTTTTCCCCAAAACGCTTCAGCTCTTCTACTTGATCCTGCATTAATGACAGTAATGGTGAAACAATTAGTACAGGTTTCTCTAATGTATAGGCTGGTAGCTGGTAGCAGAGTGATTTTCCCATTCCTGTTGGTAATAAGGCAATAACATCTTGTTCTTGTAGTAATGCCTCAATGACTTCTTTCTGTCCTGGTCGAAATGATGAATAACCAAAATGCTTATGCAATAATTGTTCAAGTTCCATTTATACTTCTCCTTTCGCAAGGACAAGCCTTAATTGAAAATAACTCATATCGTTTAAAGCTTCATGTAATATTTTCAATTTTTTTGTTTGATACTGCTTCGATGCCTGCCACACTTTTTGAGCTTCATCATAGGAGACGAATGGGCCAATAGAAAAGTTCGGTTCATACATAGCTAATTCCACAAAATGATCCTCAATTGTACTTTGTTTTAGTTTTCTCATTTGAACAATTTGCTCCATCGAATAACCTTGTTCATATAATTGTGCGGTTTGTTGTGCAGAATCTGTTAGCAATATTTTAACTTTTAATCCTTCTGCCACATGCCCTAGTAATGGGTAATCATCTATTTTTTGATGCACTTCATTTAATAATATATGTAGGGTTTCAATAAAAGCTAATTGACTATCCAGTACAGTTTCCTTCCGTTCATCTGCAAGTTGTTGCCACGTCCATCCTGGTAATTGATAACCACTTAAACGATATAGAACAAGCTGTTTGCTTGCATCTGACACAGGGAGAATAGTTAGCACATGATTACATTCTGTCAATAATTGCTGTTGTAAATGACCTTCCTTATAATGATGTGCCTGTAAAAAAGTTCGCACCCACGCTTGAATCATTGTATCTCTACTAATCGGTGAAAAGGTACGAACGGCTGCGGCTTGATGTGACAAACTTTGTACAATGAGAGAGAGCCTCGCAAAAAACACATGCTCATTTCCCCGATAGTGCCAACCATCAAAGAAAAAGGTTGGCGTTTGTTGTGCTCGTTGTAATCCTAGCGTTTCCATGTAAAAATGACCAGATTCCTGCACATTTAACCAACTATTCTGCATAAATAAGTTTACAGCCTCATCAAATGTAGTACGAGATAGTTTTGGCAAGAGGCCAAAATATTGATGCAGTTGAAAAAGACCAATATCTTGAATCGTCTGGCCTGAACGCTTCCCTCTTAGGACATGATAGGCAGCCGAAATCGTCCGCTCTTTATTGAGTTTTTGAAAGATTTGCAATAAAATTTGATGAAACATTGACGCAAATTCCTCCAATTTAATAGTATTTAAGTTGAAATGTAAGATAAACATCTTTAAAATGAGTATGAAGCTTTGTAGGAACATCGTTAAAGGAGAGAATAAAATGGCTAAATACACAATAGTTGATAAAGATACATGCATCGCTTGTGGCGCATGTGGAGCCGCAGCGCCAGACATTTATGATTATGATGATGAAGGCATTGCCTTCGTTATTTTAGATGATAACATGGGAACTGCTGAAGTTCCAGAGGATCTATTGGAAGATATGCAAGACGCTTTTGAAGGTTGTCCAACAGACTCTATCAAAGTAGCAGATGAAACATTCGATGGTGACTCATTAAAATTTGAATAGTCTTCCGTTGATGTATATCTTAAAAGGCATCCTTCAGGGGATGCCTTCTTATTGATTAAAATATTGGCTATCTTTTGCATCAAGATAATAGGCATATGGTCCATTGCTATACATACCAATCTATTGGAGGAATGTGAATGTTTGAGCAGTTACAAGTTGAGCATAGTTTATTTTATATTGATCAAGACCATATGAATAGATTTAAAAATCTTGCTGCAAAGTGGCAATCAATATTTCCAGATGTTTGTGCGAAATGTTTGAATAATGTGGACGCATGGGCAAACGTGTTAAATAACTGGGTTTTCTTAAAATCGCAGCAGACCGATGAGCTCATTCTAAATCCTTCTAAAGCCATCTATTATTCCATCAATACATTCTTATTAGATGAGCTCCAAAAAATTCAAATAATTCAAAAAGTAAAAGAATGTGAGAATGATGATTTTCAGTATTTTGCAGCCTTCCACTTAGGAAATGCCATCGATTTATGGGTGTACGATACACTTGAAAAAAGTGCAGAATCTGATTTGTTAAAACCACAAAATCGAATACCTTATTATCTTGCCTTTTTAAACGATGATTTTCAAACAGACAATGCTTTATTCCATAAAAATCAAACAAGAGCAATCAAAATATTGGCACAGGTCATTCGGTCACAAAATTGCTTTAGAATCACTGTCAGTAGTGCTGTTAATCGAGCAGTAGATATGTATGATCATTATGTAACAAAATAAAATAGCACACTTTTTAATTCGTCTCTACTGTAAAGAGATGAATTTTTTTTGCTCTCTCAACTACTTCTCTTTTCATCTTGTTATTGCAACGTTATTTTATGTATGATAAGATTTTAGTAGTTGGTACTAATAACAGATATTATCTCACAAAGGAGTTCTTCATAATGATGGATAATTTATTACAATTAAAAGATAAGAACATTGTTGTCATGGGCGTAGCAAATGATCGCAGTATTGCTTGGGGCATTGCTAAACGTTTATTTGACGTTGGTGCAAATGTCATCTTCACGTATCGTCAAGAACGTTCATTAAAAAAATTACAAAAACAATTAGAAAATATCGGACAATCCGATTCTCTTGTTGTTCAATGTGATGTAAATAGTGACGACAGCACAAAAGCAGCTTTTGAAGAAATAGGCTCAAAGGTTGGTGTTATTCATGGGATTGTACATTCAGTGGCTTTTGCGCATGCAGAAGATTTACACAACCGCTTCCTTGAAACAACTCGAGAAGGCTATGCATTCGCACAAGATACAAGTGCCTATTCACTTATTTCCACTGCAAAAGCAGCTCATCCATACATGACAGAGGGTGGCTCTATCGTTACAATGAGTTACTTAGGTGCAGAACGAGTACTTGATGGCTACAAT
Organism: Lysinibacillus sp. BS3; assembly: GCF_039614735.1. Lineage (NCBI taxonomy): Bacteria > Bacillati > Bacillota > Bacilli > Caryophanales > Bacillaceae > Lysinibacillus > Lysinibacillus sp. BS3. Next base: position 1,276,907 of record NZ_CP154860.1, read on the forward strand.
GTGATGGGCGTTGCAAAAGCTGCATTAGAGGCTTCTATGCGCTATCTTGCTGCTGATATTGGCCAAGATAATATTCGCGTCAATGCTATCTCAGCTGGTGCTATTCGTACACTCGCTGCAAAAGGTGTTCCTTCTTTTAACACAATTTTACACAAAATTGAAGAAACAGCTCCTTTAAAACGTAATGTTCAACAAGACGAAGTAGCAGATATGACGATTGTTATGCTATCTCACCTATCACGTGGTGTGACTGGTGAGACGATCTACATCGACGCTGGCTACAATATTATGGGTTAACAATAAAGAAGTATGGGAGGATGTATTATCCTTCCATACTTCTTTTTGTTGTTTATAGCATTGTCCATAAACTTTGGATCAACAAAATTAAGCCTGCTGCTACTAATAGAAAATAAATTAAGATTTTAAACAATTTTTGATTTAATCGAGTAAATAGCATTTGTCCAAAAATAAGTCCTAAGAAAACAATTGGCAAAGCATACATACTATATATCCAAACCATTTTACTTGTACCCTCAAAAATGACTTGAGAAAGTAAGCTAATTAGATAGATAAATATATAGTAGGCTAGTGAAACAGCTCTAATGGTTTCTTTATTTCTATGTGTGCTCGCAAAATAGAGCAACAGTGGTGGTCCAGCCATCCCAATACTTGTTGTGAACATACCTGATATAAAACCAACGCCATAATCTCTACTCCTTGTTTGTTGAATAGAGAAATTTCTAATCAATAGAATCGTAAGCCCTATAAGAAGGATAGCGATGAGCAGCTTAAATGTCGTCACATCGACTAAGGCAAATAGTATACTACCAAAAGGAGCACCTGCAACACTACCGATCATCACCTTTTTAAGCAACGCTACATCAATATCATGTCTCACCTTCCATATGAGAGAAAACGAAATAACAAGGGACAGTATTATATTGATTTGCATCGCCTCTTGTGGTGTAAAAAGCAACAGTAAAAAAGGCGTAGCCATAACGGAAAAACCAAAACCTGTACTGGTTTGTAAAATAGAAGCTGCTAGGATAATGAAAAAATAGAAAAGTAATTCCTGCAAAATGACACCTCACATCATGTTGTGATACGTTGTCTAACAATGAATCTTTTTAATAAAAATGATAGGACACAAGCAATGAATAAAAACAGAGCAATCATCACTATAACACCCATCCACCCATATTTCATCCAAAAAACGCCTCCTACTGTTCCTCCAACACTTGAACCAAAATAATAGAAAAATAAATAGAGAGAAGATGCTTGTGCTTTATCGTGGGATGCTCGTTTGCTCACCCAGCCACTTGCGATTGAATGAGCTGCAAAAAAGCCAAAGGTAAAAACTGTTATCCCTATAATCTTTAAAGTAAGGAGCCCATTGAGCGTTACTATAGCTCCAGCTAACATAATGGCAATGGCCAGTAAGAGCATTCGTTGGCGACCATAACGATCGGCTAAACTGCCAAACCATGCCGAGCTAAATGTCCCAACTAAATAAATGACAAATATCCAACCTACAATTGTGGCACTTAAATTATAGGGAGGTGCCATTAGTTTAAAGCCAATATAATTATAAAGTGTGACAAAGCTTCCCATTAAAAGAAACCCCATCCCATAAAGACACAGCATAGAAGGATCTCTTAAATGTTGCAGTAGGGTTTTGGTCAATGCTTTTAATTGTAAAGGTCGCGCGCTGAAATGTTTGGAGCTTGGTAACATCCAGACAAACAATAAACTAACTAGCAGGCTGATTCCTCCTAGTACCATCATGCCTGTATGCCAGTTATAATGGTCCGTTAAGGTACCAATAATAACTCGTCCACTAAGTCCCCCTACTGAATTACCGCTAATATATAAGCCCATGGCAACCCCTAAGCTTGCTGGTTCCATCTCTTCTCCCAAATAAGCCATAGCGATTGCTGGTAAACCTGCAAAAACGATGCCTTGTACAACACGTAAAACTAAAATTGTTTCAAAGTTAGGTGAAAATGCAAGAGCTAGTGTCAGGACAGAAGCTGCAAAAATAGAAATCGTCATCAATGATTTTCTTCCCCATGCTTCTGATAACGAACTGACAATTATTAAACTCACCGCTAATGCAAAGGTAGTTACTGAAAGAGATAAACTTGCTACAGCTGGTGAGACGTGAAATGCTTCTGAAAATGTTGGTAGTAATGGCTGCGTTACATATAGGTTAGCAAACGTAATAAAGCCTGCTAAAAATAAGGCCCAATTCGCTTTATGAAACGCCCTCGTACCCTTTTGTATATAGTCCATGAAACTCTCTCCTTAACTTCTTCCACATGCTACTATTATTCTAATACAATATTTCGCAAAACACACGTCTCCTTGTCAAAAAATAGACAAAAAGGCCTTCATTTTCACCGCTGCAAAAAAATAATAATTGACAAATAAAAGCACTTCGGATTTGTATGTTCTTCTTTTAATAAAAAATATAAATAGCTATTTTGACTTGGCAAATATTGTGCTACAGTAAAAGTAATCATCTAGAACCATTGTCACAATGAAGACAGATGACACAACCATTTTCATTGACGAGACTTGGAGGAATTTTTATGAAAATTATTGAAGCTTTAGCCCTCGCAACACCTTATATTCATCTAGCATTAAAACAAGAAGCCATTGTAGCTGTTGTTGAAAAGGAAAATGAAACAGTCGTTAAATACTTAGCAGGTAAACGTGTGGATTCCGGCTACCATGATGGACAAAAAGTTAACGCCAATGACCAAAATGTTTTCATCGCCTTTAATGGACAAAATGCAGATGTGGTGATACCAGAGGATGTTTACGGTGTAGCAATCAATGCTTTTTCATTCCCCATTCGTGAAAATGGTCAAGTAGTAGGTGCATTAGCTTTTGGCTTACCAATAGATAATGAGCTCAAACTTGAAGATTATATGGCTACGATGGATAAGATCGTCAACAGTCTACAGGATAAAGTACATACAATCGCTTCTCATTCTGAGGAATTAGCAGCCACTAGTGAGGAAATTAATAAGCAGGCACAGCATGCCCTAGAGGACTCTGAAAAAACAAATGCCGTGACAGATTTAATTAAAAGTATATCTCGCCAAACTAATTTATTAGGTTTAAACGCATCCATCGAGGCTGCACGTGCTGGACAGCACGGCGCTGGCTTTAATATTGTGGCACAGGAAGTTCGAAAGCTGTCCTTTGAGACGTCTAGTGCTACCGAAAATATAGAATCATCATTACGGAATATCAATAGAAATCTAGATAATCTAAAGCAAAATATGGGACAAATCAATGATGCAACAAATGAGCAAGCACAGCTCGTACAGGATTTCAGCGAAATTATAGAAGAATTAACTTTACTTAGCCGAGAAATGAAAGGCTTTATGCACAATGCGTTAAAATAATAATGAGGTGAACAATAATGCAAATTACCATAAACCAAGATTTAGCTTTACGGATGATCGCACCTGAAGATGCAGAGAAGGTTTTTGCATTAACGGATGCCTCGAGGGAATATCTGAAAGAATGGCTACCATGGCTAGATTTCACAAAAGAACTGGCGGATACAAAAGCCTATATTGAGGGCTGTATTAAGGGCCATGAAGCGAACAGTAGCCTCTCCCTAGTCATTCTCTTTAAAAATGAAATTGTTGGCATTGCAGGCTTTAACGCGATTAACCCGAGCAATAAAATCGGCACTATTGGCTATTGGTTGAGCGAAGGAGCACAAGGACATGGCATCATGACGAAAACGGTAAAAGCTTTATTGCAATATGCCTTTGAAACATTGAAGCTTCATAAAGTTGAAATTCGTGTTGCTGAAGCCAATCACAAAAGTCGCGCAATCCCAGAACGTCTTGGATTCATGCAAGAAGGAACCATTCGAGCTGCAGAATGGCTCTACGATCATTATGTAAATCACGTTATTTATGGCATGCTTGTAAGTGAATGGCAGCAACAACTATAAAAAAACGACCTGATGAGATCATCAGGTCGTTTTTTGTTAGGATTGTTCTACCGCTTCTTTCGTTTCTTCAGGTGCTTGCTTTTTTTCAAGTCCTAAAGCAATCTGCTCTAATTCTGGACGCAATGTGTGCTTCCCAGCATAGCTCTCGATCAGCTCTTTTACATCGAGACCAGAAGTTTCTTTTAATGTTTCTTGAAGTGTAGACATTAAATTGGTTGCGTAAGATGTCACCTTATTCGCACCACTTCCCTCTCCACCACCAGTATCGACCACTGTAATCTTATCGATATTGCCAAGTGGACTTGCAAGCTCTTTTGCATACTCTGGCATCATGCGTACAACCATATCCAGTACAGCTGCTTGACCATAGTATTCAAAGGCTTCGGCAATCTTACGTTTAGCTTCAGCTTCAGCCAGACCACGTAAACGAATGATATCAGCCTCCGTCTCCCCTTGTGCTCGCTCTGCATCAGCTTTGGCAAGACCATCCAAACGAATTTTCTCTGCCTCTGCTTTTGCTAATGATTCAATACGATATTTTTCCGCATCAGCCTGTGCAAGCTCACGCATTTTTTCAGCTGCAGCATTTTGCTCCACTGCATAGCGATCTGCATCTGCTTTCTTTTTAACCTCAGAGTCATATTGCTTTTCTCTACGTAAAATCTCTTTTTCTTCTAATTCAATTTGCTTTTGACGCTCGATAATGCGAATTTGCATTTCTTGCTCCGTTACTTCCTGCTTAGCACGAGCAGTTTCAAGCTCATACGCTTGGTCAGCACGCGCTTTGGCAATATCCTGCTCACGTCGGAACTCAGCTACTTTTAATTGATTTTCTTTTTCTGCTTCTGCAATTTCCGTCGCTCGCTCTAGTTCTGCCTTTTGTGCTTCCTTAGACGCTTCTGCACGTTTAATACGTGTTTCTTTTTCTGCATCTGCTGTCGCAATATCAGCATCTCGCTTTACCTGTGCGATTCTCGGTTTCCCTAGTGAGTCTAAATAGCCATTTTTATCTCGTACATCCTTGATCGTGAAGGATACAATGACAAGACCCATCTTTGCTAAATCTTGTGAAGCAACACGTTGAACTTCCTGTGAGAATTTATCGCGGTTTTTGTAGATTTCTTCAACCGTCATAGATCCTAAAATGGAACGTAAATGACCTTCTAATACTTCACGTGCTTCCCCTTCGCGCTCTGCTTTTTGCTTGCCTAAAAACTGCTCTGCTGCTGTCGCAATTTCTGAAATGGAACCGCCAATTTTAATAATGGCTGTACCATCTGCCATAACAGGAACACCTTGCTCTGTATACACCTCAGGCGTTGTCACTTCTAGTTTACTAGAAAGTAAGCTTAACGGCTGTGCTTGTTGGAAAATAGGGAATACAAATGTACCGCCCCCACGAATGATTTTAATGCGATTCCCCGACTCATCCTTATGTACATTTTTAGAGCCGAGATAGCTACCTGTCACAATCAGTGCTTCATCAGGACCCGCCGTACGATACTTTGTCACATATAAGCCGACTAGGGCAATTAATACAAATGCTACAATTCCTAAAACAATTAAGATATCAGTTGACATAGACATATCTCTCCTTTAAACAAATTTTTTCTCGTACGTTCTAACAAAAAGTGTTCCGTCCTTCACATCCACAACAAGTACGGTTTCATCATAGTCAATAGCTTCATTATCATAGCCCGTTGCGCGTTTTGAAATCATGCCACTTGTCGTTTCGATAACAACCTCGCCAAAACCATCTACTGGAATTGGCACAATAACTCTTCCTAATTGCCCGCCTAGCGATTCCTCTGTGTAAGCTAAAGAAACATCAGCGGAACGTAGCGGAACGAGAACAAATAAATAAAAGATGGAACTTAAAATAGCACCGATGATACATGCAGCAATGATGTTCCAAACGCTAGAGAACCAGGCTAGTTTTTCTAAAATAAAACCTGCTGCTGACATCAACGTAATGAAAGATAGAATGACACTCGGATTAAAAATGGGTAGTCCTTCCCCAATACCTTCGACTGCATCACCAAAAAACATAACCAATACTGTGGCAAGGCCAGCGAAAATCAAAACCACCAAAAAGATCTGCTCGAGTGAATAGCCAAATAGCGTCAAGTTGCTCACCCCTTTTCATCATATTACCTACTATACGGATGTACCTCAGGAAAAGTTTCAAAATTTTTCAAACTCTTCTTTAAAGTATTATTTTTTGCTTTCATTAGAACCATGTTACAATAGAAAAGTATTCTGACAACTAAGGAGAAATGGCATGAAGCTTTCGACAATCTTAAATTTTGTAATTTTAATATTTTTCACGTTATTATTCGTTAATGATTTCTTCCCTGATACAGCTATTGCTGCGATGCTGACTAAAAAAATAATATTGCTTATATTAGTTGGGCTTGTCATCATTCAGCTAGCCTTCGACAAGGGTAGATATAAAAGATTATCAAAAAAGGCTTATATCGGATTAACATTGTATACAGTTGGATTATGGATTGTTTTAACATTACTTGGCGGTCAATCACAAATTGGCCTATCGTTCACAAGTCCTCTATTCTATATCATTGTTGTGCTTCTTGGATTGGATTTAATCCGCCTTTCACGCCAAACTAAGCGGGATCAAACAGAGGAGAAAGCGAAGTAAAGCACAGCTATCCGTCAATCTTACGAAGCTATCCACCACTTTCGCACTGCTTACCGTCACTTTTGTCCCTCTATCCGACGACAACATAAAAAGCATGTCTCCGATTTTGACAGAGACATGCTTTTCTTATGATTCTAATACATTTAAAATGGCATCCAGCTCATGGACAGCTAGATCTAAGCGTTCCTTCGCTTCGATATTTTGCTGTTTTAAGTGACTAAACTCTAGTAAATTTTTCTCATGCTTTAATTTAATAGATGATAAACGTTCGATTCGTGCTTCTACTTTTTCTATTGCTTGCTCACAGACAGTTGTCCAGAGCTTTTCTGATTGCTGCATTTCCGTTGTCGATGGGTTGTGCTGACGCATAATTCGTGCGTAAACCATTTCAATTTGTTCAATTAGCTCCGAATAAAAATGGCGCTCAACGCGTGTTGTTTGGAATGTTGGATGTTCTACCTCTTTGGCATATGGCGTTATTTGACGAAGTAGCTTGCCAGCATTTTCTCCAAAAGCATGGGATAAATTCAAGACATTCATTAATTGCAATAATAAGCGTATTTCTTCTAGATTAATAAGTTGGGAATCGATGCTTTCCTTTAACTTTAATGACTCCATGTAGCGTCGATCAAAATGTTCAATTTCACCGTTGCGCTGCTCTACTAAATGGACACTTGCATTGTCTTTCAAGCTTTTAATATAGCGAATGGCATGGTTTTTTAGCTCTTCTTTTGACAGCAAGTTATCATTGTCTTGTTGTGGTTTTTCTCGTTGAACATACGCAAATGCATCCATTTTTTTGGGCCATTGTGCTGCTTGGGTTTCATCTGAGACATTATAGCGTATATAAATTCCGTGCATTTCATATCCTCCAAGTCCATTAAACAAGTATCTCTAAAGACAATAAATCGAATACGACATTTTTTCAAGTAAAAAACTTTTAATAATTGAAAATCCTTCTTTTTAACAATAAAACAAAAATCCCGAATAGTCGATACTATTCAGGATTTTACTAGTTTTCATTCATTCCTACTTATCCTTTAACAAGTTTCATTCGCAAACGATTAGACATATACTACACGATTAAAATAAGTAACAGAAGCTCCAATAAAACAGCTCCCACCTCCATTTATAGGCATTCATCGCAAAAATGAATGGTCCACCAGCTCCAACTAAGCCGAGTAAGTTGCATCTCGCAAATTCATATCAGACAATGGATAAAAACAATGCTGTTAACTGAGGCCTGAGGAATTCGATGTCGTAATGAGCAGCTATCGTTCTACAGGAGCAGGAAATAATTTTTGCTGATTATATTTTAAAGCATCCCTTCATTAAAACAACCTGTAATCAAAATTGACAAGTACAGTTCTAAAAAATCGCCAAGTTCCTTGTAAGCACTACAGGAATTTGGCGATCTTTATGTGTAGCTATTTAAGCCTGTTGGCGGATATCTTGAATGCTCTTCCCTTCAGTAAACGCATGAATCGATGCAACGGAGCCCACCGATTTAAAATTTGCCTTCTCATAGACTTTGGCAACCTGTTCACTAATTGGTAATATCCAAAGATCGTCCAATCCAAGCTTGACTGATTGCTGTTGGATATGCTGCAGCATATAGCCGATTAAACCACGACCACGATAGCTTTCAGTTGTTGCAACACTTTCAATCCTACCTTGATTTTCTGACACAAAAATATTTGCTGAGCAGCACGCCACCCCATCTAGTCTTAGTAGATAATACGTAAAATGTGAAGAATGATAGGTTTGCTCAAATGCCTTTTTTATTAATGAAGGCTCCCCAAATGCAGAAATGCTCATTTCTACTGCTAATGCTTCCTCCATATTTGCATCCGTTACACGCTCAATTTGAATGGCAGGATTAGGTGGAAGTATCGCATATTCACCATCCCAGTACTGAATTTCATTAACAAAATGCTCATATTGAAAGCCGTGCGTCTCTAATGCCTCTATACATAGCTGATTTTGTTCTAGATTATATAAATAAATCCGCGGGATCAGAGATTTTGATTGGTAGAAATCTTTGATGTCTTGTAAAAATAAATCAGGTTGTTCAATCTTTCTCCAAATCTGTGCATGATTTGCATCGTAATAGGTTGGGATAGCCTGATTGTAAAATAAGACCCCCTCCTTACAAACCTCCACTTCACTGAAACTCTTCACATACTCTATATCAAGCTGCATAATGCGTTCTAAATTAAACATGCTCTGTGCCCCCCTCTAACCATCTTTCATATAAATTTTCTAATTGAAGTTCAAGCTTCTGCCGTTGTTCTTTAGCAAGCGATGGTTGTTGTAGTTTTGTCTCTAATTTTTCAATTTGCTGTTCAATCGGTAATTCTTTTTTAGGTGGCTGCGTTTTATTTACTGGTTGTTTTTCAACCATTTTCATTGCAAGTTCCTGTCGTTTTTCTCTAGCCCACTCATAATCTCCCTCAAAAACTTGAATAGTCTGGTTTTCAATCCACGCCGTTTTCGTAAAAATTTTCTGTAAGAAATAGCGGTCATGTGACACCCCAATAATCGTGCCTTCAAAGGATTCTAGTGTCTCTTCCAATACTTCTCTTGCTTCAATATCTAAATGATTCGTTGGCTCATCTAAGATTAAGACATTGATATCCTCATGCATTAATTGTGCTAAACGAAGACGCATTTTTTCTCCACCACTTAAGTCCTTCACTTTTTTAAAGACATCATAGCCATAGAACAAAAATCGTGCGAGTATATGGCGAGCTTCCGCCTCTGACACGGCGACACTTTCACGAAAGGCATCAATTAATCGAATAGCAGGATTTTGATGTTCAAATTGTTGGGAAAGGTATCCAAATTTCACATTACTTCCAATCTGACACACTCCCAGATTAGGAATGATTTCCCCTAACATCATTTTTAATAATGTTGATTTTCCACTACCATTGCTCCCAACAATCGCTAATCTTTCGCCAAAATAAATAGCTAGATTGCTTTCCTTCAATAAAGGCTTATCAAAGCCATGATCAATGGCTTGCAAAAGCACGACCTCTTTACCACTGCGTTCAGCCATCGTTAACGCTAAATTCATTTTCTTTTTAGTGAGGGGCTTCTTTACTCGCTCGATACGTGCTAATGCTTTTTCCATACTTTTTGCACGTCGATGCATCGAGGCGTTTGGTGGATTCGCCTCATTCGCCCACTGCTTTAATCGTTTTATCGTTTCTTGCATCTTTTTAATTTTCTTTTGCTGCTCTTCATAGTTTGCAAACTGTTGTTCAATTTTTGCTTCTTTTTGTGCTATAAAGGCATCATAATGGCCGTTATACGTAAAAGCCTCTCCATCCTCAATTTCAATAATCTTCTGGGCTACTTGATTCATGAATTGACGATCATGGGATACGACAATGACAATCCCCTCAAAGTTTCGCACATAATGTTCAAGCCACTCAATAGCTTGCATATCCAGATGGTTCGTTGGTTCATCCAATAACAAAATAGAGGGCTTTTTCAATAAAATTTGTCCAAGCATAACCTTTGTTTTTTCACCACCACTTAAACTACTAAATGGCTGCTCTAGCATATCTGAAATACCTAGTCCATTTGCAATCATTGCTAGCTGTGCATCTACTTCATAGCCCCCTAATAGCATAAATTGCTCCTGCAATTGCCCATATTGCAGTAATATTTTATCCGTGACCGTCGACTGCATCTCTTGCTCAAGTGCTGTCATTTTTGCCTTTATTGCATAAATATCCGCAAATGCTTCCTCCAGCACTTCTTTCACAGCATGGAGTGGATAATGTGGAATCTGATGTAAATAGCCAATCGTCGCTTCTTTACTTTTAATTATTCGTCCCTTGTCAGGTATCTCTACCCCTGCTAGCAGTTGTAATAAAGTCGTTTTACCACTGCCATTTACACCAACAATCGCCACGTGTTCGCCACTATTCACCTCTAGCTGTAAGTTCTCGAATAATATATTACCACCCATAATTTTTTGGATTTGTTCAGCTTTCATTTGCATCGTTTTTTCCTCCAATGAAACGTGCGAAAACATCTTTAGAACACAAAAAAGACTGCTCATTAACAAGCAGTCCTCTTCTCAATTAAATGTGTGAAAAAGAATGGTTAATTCGCTACGTTTGTTATTTGATTTTGCTTAAAAATGGACAGACCTATCCCGTTGTTCGCAAAATCGAAAGTAATCACACGTGCAAAATACATAGCCGTATCCACTTTTACACATGTTTTCGTAGCGTTTTTATTCATTCCTTCTCACCTCCGTTCATAGTAGTTATGGCTATCATAACATTATTCGGATTATTTGGAAAGGGAAAATTTAACGTTCATTTATCATTATTCAAAAGTTCTATTTGATCGAAATTCGCACAAAGAAAAACATGAGAGGTTGATTCAAAGCCCCCTCATGTTTTCACTTTTCTTACAAATACTTTTACCACAGGCACCAGAAAAATCGAGACAACTAGTACACGAAAAAGCTGAAAGGCCGTGACAATCGTGACATTTGCATGGACCGAAGCGGCAATAATCCCCATTTGATCAAGACCACCAGGAACAATACTTAAAAAGCTTGTCCTAAAATCAAGGCTGTACAACGCTGCCATCACAAATGTTAAACCATAGGCTGCCCCAATAAAAATGCCTGCCGAAACAAACGCATAAAAGATATGCTTCTTCGATAAATGTAAATCCTCTTTTTTCAATAATAATCCAATATAAATTCCTAGCATGAGTTGGGCAATATGCAGAAGCGATAATGGTAATTTTGGCACTTCTATCCCTGCCATATTAACGCCCATTAGTAAAAACACTGGGCCTAGCATATAGCCTGTTGGAATTTTTAGCTTTTGTGCTAGCCACCCTGCGCCACCACATACCACAAGTATGCCAACAAGGTTCCATGTGTATGTTCCATCAATCATAGAACTATTGCCACCTGCCCCTGCCACCATTAAAGGAACAAAGCCAACGATTAAAAGAACGCGAAGGATTTGAAAGAATGTGATGACCACCATATCCATCTCTTGTTGCTCTTCCGCAAATGCCACAACCTGCGACATGCCTCCAGGAACACAACACGTTAAGGCAGTCGCAAAATCTAAATCTGTCCGCTTGGCAACAAGGAAACTTACCGCAAAAAACAACAAAATAAATATGATATTTAACACGACCATGCTTCCTAAAAAAAGCTTGATGTCCTGTACAGCTTCTGGTGTAAAGGCATAGCCGATAGAATAACCTGCTACGACTAAACCAAAATTGCGGAAAGAATGATGCCATTTTAATTGGACATTGGTGGATAGCTGCACGATGAGGACCGCTGTAATCGCTCCTAACAGCCAAGGCATCGGTATATGGAAAAATTGAAAAACTACAGCACCTATTAAACCAATGCATAATGTGATGAACATATGCTTATCAAAAATAAACATGGTAGCAACCCCTTCAACTCGATAAGCCTATTATGACCTTTATAAACCGCTTTTTCTACTGGACCGACTTTTGAGCTGTTTGCTATCGTTGAAAAAGAACCTGTTATCCAACAAATAAAACCTCTTATCGAACAATTTATCCTTGCTAAAATTTTCTATGCTACATTAGTAATACCTGATTCAGCGTTTTTAAAGGAGGCCTCCTATGAAAATTCATTTAACCATCAATCATGAGCTCGAGGAAACTGAGGTTCATATTCATGCCAAGGAATATAATGAGCAAATTGAAAGATTGATGAGACAGCTTCAAGCATCCCAAACTACGATGCTAGATGGGTATGACCAACAAGAAATTCATCTCTTAAAAATTTCCGATATTTATTCCATTTACGCAGAGGATGCCAAAGTATTTTTACAGACAGATGAGCAAGAGTTTGAGTCCAAGCGAAAATTATATGAGCTTGAGGCTCAGCTAGCCAAAGATTTTGTACGCGTGAGTAAGTCTACACTCGTCAATATCCATAAAATATCCTCTATTCAAATGGGCAAAATCGGCACTACACAGCTATTACTTGAAAATGACGTAGCCATTCATGTCAGCCGAAAATATTTAAAAGAATTAAAGAGACACTTAGGTATTGGGAGGGATTCATAGCATGAAGTATTTACGCATGATGATTATCGGTCTACTCATTTCCCTTAGCTCCTCTTATGTCTTAGTGACACTTAGCGTCCTATCAAATAATGCGGTGGCGTCAGGAACAGAATTATTGGAGCAAATTGTTATCGCGGCCATCCTTGGCATTGCCATTGGTTTGCTATCCGTCATTTTTGATATGGAGCAATTGCCTTTTACAGTTCAGCTTCTTCTCCATTTAGTAGCGGTGACAGCATGTGTACTAACCGCAGGCTATTTTGGTAGCTGGTTTGATTCAGGTGTATGGTATGTACTTATTGCGGAAGCCATTATTTACTTGATTGTTTGGTGTATTCTATATGTTCTTCAATTAAATGATATTGAAAAAATCAATAAAGAAATTCAAAAGAGAAGGGATTAACCACTCATGACGTTTGCGATAAAAGTTGAAAATTTATGTAAACAGTATGGAGATCAGCAAGCTGTTAAAGGTATTTCTTTTACAGTCGAACAAGGCACCCTATTCGCTTTTTTAGGTGAAAACGGTGCAGGTAAATCTACAACGATTGAAATACTTTGTACTTTACTAAAAAAATCGAGTGGTCAAGTAACTATTAATGGTTTCACACTCGACGCAAGCAATGATAACGCGGATATCCGTAAATCTATTGGTGTCGTTTTCCAGCAAAGTCTATTAGATGAGCGATTAACTGTACGTGAAAATATCCTCCATCGAGGGAAAACATATGGCTTATCGAAAACACAGCTTACCGATAACTATCAATTTGTTTCTACCTATTTGCATTTAGAGGATATTGAAGAGAAAAAATATGGAACATTATCAGGGGGACAAAAAAGGCGAGCAGATATTGCTCGTGCACTGATTCATCGTCCAAGTATTTTATTTCTGGATGAACCTACAACGGGTTTAGATCCACAAACACGTCAATTTGTTTGGCAGGCGATTAAGCAGCTTCAACTGGAAACCAATATGACTGTTTTTTTAACGACCCATTATATGGAGGAAGCGGCAGTCGCTCACCAAGTCACTGTCTTAAAGCAAGGTAAAATTGTCGCACAGGGAACGCCCGATGCACTAAAAACAAAATATGCCTATGATTCAATGGCTCTCGTTTTTCAAAATGCACAGGAGGGTGTAAAGTTTCTTGAGGAAAATGCGATCTCCTACACAGAGAAACAAGGGATATACACCATCCGTTTAACGTCTACCTTACAAGCACTTCCCCTTTTAAAAAAAGCTGAGCCACTTATCACCTCCTTCGAAGTCATTAAAGGATCAATGGATGATGTCTTTCTTCATATTATGGCAGAGGAGGAGGTTGCGTAGTGGAAGCATTAATTAGTTTAGTTCTGCGTAATAACAAAATATTTAGACGGGATAAAACACAGGTGTTCTTCTCCCTACTGTCAGTCATTATTGTCATTGTGTTGTACGCTGTCTTTCTCCAAAAAATGCAGGTAGATGCCATTGAACAACTAACAGAAGCTACACCTGAATTGATTACCATGGTCAATGAGTGGCTAGTAGCAGGTTTACTATCCATGATTGCTGTTTCGACTACACTTGGTGCCTATGGTATCGCTGTTAAAGACCAAGAATCCAAAGTACAAGCCGACTTTTTAACAGCTCCCCTTTCTCGTGCAACTATTCAGTTGAGCTATGTGCTCAATGCATTTATTATCGGCTGTATTTTTTCCTTTATTGCGCTCCTTGGCTGTGAAATCTTTATTGTCACAACGGGAGGTAAGCTTCTAAGTTTTGGGGATTTTATTCAGGTATTGAGCATACTGTTTTTATCTGTCTTGCTTGCGAGTGTTTTTAATTTATTTCTTTCGTTATTTGTGTCGACCCAAAATGCTTTCTCAACACTCGGCACAATTGTTGGTACATTACTTGGATTTTTATGTGGTGTTTATGTACCTCTTGGAGCTCTACCAAGCTTTGCACAACATATAATCATGTACTTTCCAATTAGCCATACAACACTATTATTACGCAATGCATTTATGGAGAGCTCTATTGCAAATGTTTTTCATGGTGTGCCCGTTTCTTATGTGGAAGATTATAAAATGAATTATGGCATTGTTTATGAACTAAATGGACATATAATTAGCTCCACAACAAGTCTAATTGTGATTGTCTGTACAATTGTAGTTCTTTCTCTAGCATCTATGATCTTATTTAAGAGAAAGTATAACTAAATATGAGCCAACCATTTTACACATCGTTTAGAATACGATGTGTTTTTTATTGCTTTAATACAAACATTTTGTTATTTTAAATATTAAATAACAAACAAATTTATAATTCGTTTGTTTTATCAAGGAGGGATTGCAATGGATGTAAATGAATTATTTTGGCAAGCTCCTATCGATGATCTAAAAAAGGGATATATCGATCAAGCGACACACTTCACCTGCCTACTATGCGGTGAAAAAGTAGAAAAAGGCATTATTTATCCTCAAGAGGGCTTATTATATGAAGCAGAGAAAATGATGCAACACCATATTACATTGGCTCACCATTCTGTTTTTCATTATTTAAACGGTCTCAATAAAAAAATGACAGGCTTAACAGAACATCAAAGTCATATTTTACGCTTATTTTATGAGGGAAAATCAGATCAGGAGATAAAAGAAGAATTAGAGATTGGCAGTGCCACAACGATTCGCCATCACCGTTTTGCTTTAAAAGAAAAGGAACGCCAAGCCAAAACATTGATGGTGATGATGGAGTTACTAAAAGAACAAGATCAGAAGGAGGAACCATTTGTGCCTATACATAAAACAGCTACTATGGTCGACGATCGCTATAACGTAACCCTCACGGAAGAACAGCAATTATTAGAGAAGCTATTTCCAACCGGTGTTGGCAAGGAACTGGTTCGCTTTCCAAAGCGCGAAAAACAGAAAATTGTAGTGCTGCGTGCAATTGCAAATCTTTTTGACCAAGAAAAGCATTATACTGAAAAAGAATTAAATGAAGTGATTAAACCGATGTATGAAGACTATGTTCACATACGTCGTTACTTAATTGAATACGGTTTTCTTGACCGGAAAGCAGATGGCAGTGCCTATTGGGTAAAAAAATAAGAAAGTAGGTTAATAAAAATGGATCATAAAAAAGAGTTAAAAGAAATGTATAAAGAGATGAAAATTGAAGCTGGCGTTTTTACAATGACCAATACACAAACAGGCAAATTATTTGTGGGGAGCTTTAATAATTTAAAGCGTTTAAATGGCTTTCAATTTATGCTAAAAACCAATACACATACGAACAAGGTGCTTCAGGCAGATTACAATTTATATGGTCAAGAAGCTTTTGAGGTGGAAATCGTTGAGTATTTAAAGAAAAAAGAAGAAGGCTATTTCGATGAAAAAAAAGAGCTCGAAAAGCTGGAGCAAAAATGGCTTGAGACACTAAAGCCTTATGGTGAGCGTGGTTATAATTAGTCATTAGCGCATTTGCCAAAAAGGTAAATGCGCTATTCATTACTTGTTTGAGGGGTTGCCAATCAATTGAATTTCCTGCTGTGCTTTCTTCGTTAGTTTATTGAAAACAAGCTCATAGGAATGTTGGATAAGATTCTCTACCAAATCCATCGGGACATCCTCAGCATCCATATAAATGGAATTCCAATGGGTTTTATTCATATAGTAACCAGGTATAATGCTTGCATAGGCTTCTCGTAATTCCTCCGCTCGAGAAGGCTCACATTTCAATGTAAGAACAGGCTTACCTGTTCTATTTCCTCCAAGCATGGCATACATTTTTCCACCGATATGATAGCGATCTGCTTGCCACTCCTCTTGATAGTCATACGTTGTTCCATGAAGCTGTATACAGTAAGCATGAATTATTTCTTTTTCCATCTTTACAATCCCGTCCCCTCAAATAAAAACACACGTTCGATTATGGTAAGTATAACCTAAAACGTGTGTAGAGAATAGCATTATTTAGTTGTACCACGATCAAACATTCCGATTACTTCCGTCGTCTGTAAAATATTCACAAACGACTTTGGATCAGTCTCCTTAATCGTGCTTTTCACATCAGCTAGTTGGTAACGCGTAATAACAGTAATTAATACTTTCCGACCCTCGCCTGAATACGCTCCCTTTGCATCGATAATCGTTACTCCACGATGTAGCTTTTCTAATAGTTGCTGTTTGACCTCGTCCCCTTTACTCGTAATAATCATCAGCGTTAATTTAATATGGCTTGTATGAATTGTATCCACTACTTTTCCAGTTGCATAAATGGACACAAGGGTTAACAACGCCGCATCCCAGCTAAAGACAAAGCCAGAAGCAGCCACTACGATTCCATTCATAGCGGCAATTAACGTTCCGAGCGGAAAATCACGTTTCCGGCTAAGTAGCATAGCAATTATATCAAAGCCCCCTGAGGAGCCAGCTGCTCGGAAAATCATGCCCATTGCAAACCCTACAATAACACCACCAAATAAGGACGCGAGGATTGGCTCTTGTGTCGCTTTGTGTATTGGAATAATATATAAACTCACTGACAACACAGCCACCGAAAGAATGGTGTAGCTAATAAATCGCTTGCCGAGCTTCATCACACCTAAAATCAGTAAAGGCAGGTTAAGCAGTAAATTTAACACGCCTGTATTTAAAGGGGTAATAATCCCAAGCATGATGGCAATACCACTCAACCCACCACTCAAGATTTCATGGGGAATCAATAAATAATTATAGGCAAAGGCCACTAAAATGGAAGAAAGTGTAATTATAATCACATTTCGCATAATGCTATCCCCTATCAATCAACGACCAATTTTTGATACATCTTTGTCATAGACTACCCAATTTACACTCCTGAAAAACCTATCCTCTTACTTTTTCTTCTGTTCTTCCTTTAAAGGCATATTTTGTTTATGTTCCCCTGTATCCGCAACTTTATAGATTCGCTCAAGCATCGGTGGATGTGTATAACGGAACCACTTCACTAAGAGCGGCGGGTTCACTTCACTTAAGCCTGAAATCGTTAGCTTTTGAAATGCTGTTACAGCCGCTTCTCGATCATTCATAAGGTTAATAGCATATTGATCGGCTCTCGTTTCTTGATATCTCGATATAAAATTGGATACTGGATTGGAAGCAAATAGTAAAATAGAAGTAATGAGTAAAAATAATGGATAGGAACGAATGCAACTGATTTTATTAATTTTTAAAACCTGTCCATATCGTGAAATCAAGCGACGCATAATTTTCGCTGTTAGCCATAGCCCTATTAACATTAAGAATAAATAGCCTGCAATGCCAAAATAAATATGCTTTTCAACATAATGTCCCATTTCATGTGCCATGATAAATAAAATTTCATTGTCCGTTAGTCTATTTAATGTAGTATCCCATAGTACAATTCTCGAATTGCTCCCAATTCCTGTCACATAAGCATTTAAAGCATTTGTCTTTTCTGCCATGTTGACCTCATAAACATGCTCTGCTGGAATATTGGCCTGTGTAGCAAGTGAAAGTATCTTTGTTTCCAGTTCTTTATTTTTTAGTGGATAAAAATCATTGTACAAAGGATCAATGACAACTGGCTGAATGAACATCACAAAGATTGTAAAGGGGATAGTTAAAAGCCAAGCATAGAGCCACCATCTTTTTTCGCTCTTTTTAATGAGCCAATAAATCACCGTAACAATAATCAAGCTAGTGCCAAAATTCACCCAAAAATCAATGACACCATCCTTCATCCAAGATGCAAATGCTTGTGTACTGATGCCATAGCTTTTGCTTAGATGATAGCGATAATAATCAAGCGGGAATAGCACTATATAGAGCAATAAAGATAATAGGAATAAGTAACCCGCATTTTGCAATAGCTTCCACTTCGTTTGGGAGGTCGTCACTTTTTCGAAATAACGAGATACACCCAATAGTAAAATCAAGAAGTAAATAAGCCATTCTAAAGGTGTGGCTACAAAGAATACAAAGTTCCGTATTTTTGAATATTCACCACTTAAAAAAAGCTCCTTGCCAGACATAAACATCACTGGATCTGCCGCCGTTCCTTGTAAGGCACTTGGTATTTTACCACCACCGCTGTGGAAAATATACCAGTACATACAAAGCACGTAAACACCGAAAAGTAGTAGTGTAACAATGCCCATTTTTTTCGCTATGTTATTTCCCCCTCATATCACCCAAAGTTCGTCCTATAGTAAGTGTAAGCGAAATTATCAAAGTTAGAACAAACATGGACCTACTTTTTTAATCTCTCTGTTGCCAAAGAAAAATTTCGCCTCATTTCTATATGAGGCGAAATCATTATCGTCCTATTCATTTATCCATAACAAATGCCGTTTTACCACGTTGATCCCCGCTTAGATAGCCAGTGGATAATAGTTGCTCATACCATTGCTTTTCTATAGTAGCTGCTTGAGCCGCATCATCTACCTTCGTAGAAAGTTCAACCATAATATCGCCTTTGTACTGCCATACCTCTATATCCGCTTCATGTCCTAAAAAGCTTCCTTTATAGGTCGTAGCATTAGCAGGCCCATATACGACAACTTGAGACAACGTATTTTTATACCATGCTTCGGAGTTCCAATTTACAATTTTCTTTGGCGCATTTTCAAGAATGAATTTTTTCGCAACATTTGTAGCAACTGAATCATAAGAGACATCAGCAGAAGTCTTCAAAGATTCCTTTCGGCTTATCGTAAATGTACGATGATCTCCCTTAATATCTAGCTCAAACTTATAATTTGACTCAGAACCAGTAAAACCATGATTCATTGTTTCTGCCATTGCTTCACTTAAAGGTGTGTTTAAAAAACGCTTTTTGTAGGTTATATCCATTTTATTACTACCCTTATATACACGTAAGCGGTGTATATAGTCATGACGTAGAAACAATTGGTCAAGCGTATCATAAAAATAAACTTTTACGTCATCCTTTTTAGTTGCTTGAAAAGCCTGGACAATAGTTGATTCATTAAAAATCTCAGGTTTAATATTGAATTTAATTTCATGTCCTGGCTCAATGGCTGCTTTCGCTTGTGTTGTATTCACACCCATCATACTAATCACTATTAAGCCCAAGACACACAGATAAAATGCCCATTTTTTTAGTTTAGTCACGCTTTAATTCCTCCTTCGGAAATGTTGTTGTTAAATTTGTATGTGTACTGTGAAAATAGATCGTTTGTCGTGCACGAAGTCTCTGTGACAGTTCCACTAAATCCCAATAGTCTGGATGTGTTTTATAGAAGAACTCCTCAGAGATATGCTTTAAGCTAGCTGGATTGGAAGCATGACGAGAATAGCCTGTATGAACAAAAATTGCCGTCGGATAATCCATTGCAAGCTCCTCCACTTGAGCCACATCCTGCTCTGAGACAAAATACAGTACATGGTGACTGTCCTGTTTTTGCTTGAGTCGTTCTAAAAGCATCACTTTATTCGGCCAAATATTTTCATGTTCTTCATCATAATGCGCCAATAAAGGTTGTAGCTTGGCATCTACCCTAATCGCTCGAGTTGTATGTTCGGAAAGATACGTCATAATATCGACTGTTTTGCCCGAAAAAGAGGAGGGGAATATAAATGAATGATTGGGATGAGCCTTTACATACATAGCCATTTGCTGTAACACCTCAAGATTTCGAATGCATTTTTCCGCATGTCCACTATCAATAAACGCTACATCATAAACCGTTCCATCCTCCTCTGGCAAGGTCGCCTTTAATAAATACGAATCGACTACATAATCACCAGAGAAAAAAATCATTTCATCAAAAAAACGAATTTTGTACCACACGCTTCCAATTAAATGCCCACTATATCCCCATTGAAAGGCAAGATATTCATTGACCTCTATCCATTTTCCAATCGTATCTGGATAGAAAGTTCTGACTTGTGGGATAAGCAGTGGAAGCTGCTGAGCAGTTGTATGACTCATTAGTATCGGTCCCGTATAGCCCATGTTCTGTAGTATTGGCAATGCCCCTACATGATCAATATGCGAATGAGAAATAAAGACAGCAACTAGCTTTTCAATATGATTAAATGTAATATTTGGTGGCGTTTTTTGTGTATTTTTCATAATGCCACAATCCAATAAAATGGCCTGCCTCTGATTTTCTATATAAAAACAATTGCGCCCATATTCGCCTACACCACCTAAAATTTCAACACTAAGCATTGGCCTGCCCTCCTCGTTTTTGCAGCCAACCCAATAGGAACATAAAAATAACAGTCATAAGGACGGTTATAACAGCTACTGCCATTCCAACCCCTACATTACCTTGCTCAAATTGGCTATAGATAAAGGTTGCCCCTGTCTCTACGGATGGTGGCAAAATTAAAAGGCCAGCTACAAGCTCTCGCATTGAAATAATAAAAGTCATCATCATTCCTGTAAAAATACCCTGCATCAAAAGTGGTAGGATGATGCGACGATAAACCGCAATGTTACTACGTCCAAAAATAGCAGCTGATTGAAAAATAGAGGCATCCAATTGTGAAAAAGAAGACTTTATATACTGCACCGAATAAGGTAAAAACAGTACACAGTATGTGACTATTACCATTGCCTTTGTGTTATAAATTGTTGCGGGAAGCCAAGGAGCATTCCAAAACATAATTAAACCTACAACAAAGACAATCCCCGGAATAATATTAGGCATTAAACTAAAGAAGTCTAATATTTGCTGCTTTCTGGTTTCTCCTTTTTTAATATAAAGAGCTATGAATAAACCTATTATGGCGGTTATCAAGGCCGTCATGATAGAAAAAACAATGCTATTTAAAAATGCTGTCAATCCTGCACTTCCACTAGTGAAGACCTCTTGATAAGAAGCCAAACTGAAATTCCCTGCCTGTAAACCATCTCCCCGTACCTTTTGCAATGAGGTCACGATAATAGAGAAATAAGGAATGCCGATAGATAGCAATAAAATAAGCCCTACAAAAGTCCAAGAAGCTGTTCTTATATACCACTTGTCCTTGATCTCACGTCTAGCAGGTGTTTTTCCTGATAGCACACCATATGTATATTTGCGTCCAATGAGATTTTGGAAATACCAAATGACTAAGCAAACTGACAATAAGAATAAGGATAGCGAGGTTGCCATGCGAATATCAACTGGCCATCTTGATAAATAGGAATGAATTTCGGTTGTAAACACTTGAAATCCAATCCGACTGCCGAATGTAGCTGGCGTTCCAAATTCAGCAAGCGTCTTAATAAAAATAAGGAGACTTCCCAAAACATAGCTCGAAAGTAAAAGAGGTAACACAACTTTTAGCCAATTTTGCAAAGAACTTCGCCCAAAAATCAGCGCTGCATCTAAAAATGAGCCATTTATGCGAAGTAATGTATTTTTTAGCATTAAATACAAAAATGGAAACAGGTGTAGGCTCATGATCACTACCATGCCAAATAAGGAAAAGAAGGAATCTGTCATCCAAGCAGCACTTGGAATAAGCTGCTGTAAAAAACCATTGTGCTGCATAAACAAAATCCAGCCCATTGAACCAATATAGGGAGGTGTCATAAATGGAATCGTTAACACTATATCGAGCCATTCATATTGATATAAACTTGTTTTCGTGCGAATGAAAGCCATAGGTAATGCGATAATTGTTGTCCCAATAATCACGAAAATCCCTAAAACCATCGAATTTCCAAGCGTTTTCCATATTCTATCGTGTGTAAACATTCGACTAAACTGTGATATATCAACATGTCCCTCTTTTATAAAGGTATAAACTAAAATGGCCATCAACGGTGCGATAGCAAATATGATGACAATTGTCAGTAAAAATCCAAAAGCTCGTCTTCCTTCCATTATCATGGCATGTCAACCCTTCTCTATGAAAACTAGAAGGAGGTAAATTAACCTCCCTTTATTTAACGAAATATATCCGTAAACTTTGTTAGTACTTCCAGCTGTTTCGCTTCCGCACCCATCCAATCAACTGTTAACTGTGGAATTTCATCTAATGCTGCACGATTTTTCACAGCAATATCTTTATTCCCTGGTAATAAGTAAGCATCTGCTACTAGCTTTTGCCCTTCATCTGACAATAAAAAATCAACATAGGCTTGTGCAGATTCTACATGTTGCGCATCCTTTAAAATACCTACCGCTCTTGGACTAACTACTGTCCCACTCGTCGGATAGATAATTTCCACTGGCTCACCGTCTGCTTTTGCTTTATAAGCCATATAGTCTACACCTGCAATCGTGGCATTTTTCTCGCCTGTAATAACCGCATCCAAGGCTTCTTTATTCGCACCATTGACTTGTAAGCCATTTTTCTTCCAACTATCAATCGTGCTCCAAGCTGTTTTTTCTGCTGCTGTGTAGCCAAATAAGAAATCAACAGCAGAGCCTGACAGACTTGGATCTGGTATATTCATTTTATTTTGCCAATCAGCTTTTGCTAAATCAGACCAATCCGTAGGCGCCTGTGTCGTATTTTTCGTATTATAGGCAATACCTAAAGCAGAGGCACTGTAGCCATAAAAATATCCATCTTGATCCGACCAATCACTGTTAATTTTGTCCTTGTTTTTAGCCGCTTCGTAGCTTTGCAATTGATCTGTTGCTTTTAACCCATCCATTGAGGCAACAGAGGCAAGTACAACAATGTCAGCTACAGGATTATTTTTTTCCGCTTCTAAACGAGAGAGAATTTTACCCGTAGTTCCTTGAAACATTTCCACTTTAATCCCTGTTTTTTCTTCAAATGCTTGCTGAATATTTGCAGCTAAACCATCTGGCCCAGCAGAATACACTGTCAGAACTTTCTCCTCCTGTGTCTTTGCACTTGCTTCATTCGTCTCTTTTGCCTCTTTATTACCACAGCCAGCTAATGCTAAGGCCAATAAAATGCCAGCAGTTGCCCAAAATTTAAAATGTCGTTTCTTCAATGTAAACCCTCCAATTGATAGATTTGTTTTTCATCAATAAAAACTTGCAACCTTTTTCCATGCTCTAATGGCTGCTTCTCATAAAAGTTCCAATACTGTCCTTCTACCTGTGCTTGTACTAGATAACGATCGCCAACAAATGTACTTTTCACAATCTGCGCTTGTTTGGCAATCGTACCAGGACGCGATATTCTCGAAACACCCTCAGGTCGCACAATTGATTGTCGATTGTGAAGCCAATTCACTTTGCCAATAAAATCTGCCACATAGGGCGTTGCTGGTGCACGATAAACTTCCTCAGGCGAGCCAATTTGAGCAATCCTCCCTGCCTCCATAACGATAATTTGATCAGACATTGTCATGGCCTCTGTTTGATCATGTGTTACGAAAATGGCTTGGCAATTAAGCTCATGAATGAGGTGCATGATTTCATCTTGCATTTGCTCTCTTAAAACAGCATCGAGAGCGGATAAAGGTTCATCAAATAAAATTAATTGCGGTTTGGTCGCTAAAGCTCTAGCTAATGCCACTCGCTGCTGTTGTCCACCCGATAATTCACCTGGCTTTCGTTTCTCATAGCCTTGCATTTTTACCAATCGCATCACATGCTCGACTCGTTCAGGAATAGCTGATTTCGGAATAATGCCCTTTAAGCCAAAGGCAATATTTTGGAAGATGGTCATATGTGGCCATAGAGCAAAATCTTGAAAAACCATAGCAATATTACGCTTATTTGGTTTGACATTTTTACGAGACGCCGAAGAATAAATGACGGTGTCATCAAATCGTATTTCTCCTTTTGATGGCTGTTCAAGGCCAGCTATCAACTTTAATAAGGTTGTTTTGCCACAGCCTGATTGTCCGAGAATCGTAATAAATTGCTGATCTAACTCCACATCAATCGGCCACAATGCTTGAGACTGCCCATATTTTTTCTCGATATTTTTTAATGAGATTTTCATAAGTATCCTCCTCGTTACTTACAACTATAAATTCCAGATATTTAGAAAATATTAATCTACTATTAATAACACGTTAAAAAAAATCTAATAAACTAAAGCAAATACAAGATTTTTTCTAATTTCCTTTAGGAGGATAAAATGAACAATAGTAAATTACAGGCATTTTGCTTACTTGTAGAATTAAAAAAATTAGCACCTGTCGCCAAAGCACTTGGCATTACAGCCCCCACCGTATCATTTCATATTCGCTCTATAGAGGAGGAATATGGTATTCATTTATTTCGAACAAATGCTGGAGGATACCGTTTAACAGAAGCGGGCGAAGGTGTGTATCATTACGCTCGTCAAATGGTTCAACTTCAAAAGGATATGGATCGTTTTATTGAAAATCTTTTAGCAGGCCATATCGGTTCATTACGACTAGGGGCGAGTGGCTTACCTGCCCATATTTTTATGCCAGATTTAATTCATCAAGTTTCAACGACCTGTCCTGAGATTCGCATTTCATTAGAAGTAAAAACAGCACCTGAAATTGAAAAAAAGGTAGCACTACAAGAATTAGATTTCGGGCTCATCATGGAGACTAAGCAGGAAAATCCTTTACTTCATTACGAAACAATCGGTGAAGATGCACTTGTATTGGCATTCAGCCCATCTCACGAGCTAGCAGCACAAAAAGACATCACCAAAGAAGATATTCTTAAATACAAGCTATTGTTGCATACATCATCTAGCTCCACGAATCACTTCATTGAAAAGTGGATGGACCCTTTTCAGCCTTCTATTTACACAATTGAGCTGGATTCTGTGAGCACGATTAAAAAGATGCTGACCTTTGGCAAAAACTTGGCGTTTCTATCTGTTTCCTTAATAGAAGAAGAATTAAAATCAGGTGTACTGCTGAAGAAAGATCTACATGATGTAACACTAAATAGAAAAATTCAATTGATTTATCCGAAAACGCGCTTAGATCATAAAATGGATGAATTTGTCAAAACGTCGGTTTATGAAATAGCAAAGCAATTAAAAATGTCTTCTACGATTACATAATTCCACATACAGTCGTAATAACATGGAATGGGAAGATATTTTTATGAAAGGAGGGTTGTCCTTGCTAACCAAGCTGTTGACAAAAGATTGTATACAGCTTGCAAACTTTGTCCGATCATGGCAAGAAGCAATTCATTTAGCGGCTAGCCCATTAGTACAACAACACAAAATTGAACAGCGCTATGTCGAAGCCATGATTCGATCTATTGAACACTATGGTCCTTACGTTGTCATCACACCCAAAGTAGCCATTCCTCATGCACGGCCATCTGATGGGGTTCTTGAACTAGCCATAAGCTTGCTACGATTACAAAAGCCTGTTTTTTTTAGCCCTAATCAGCCTGTCTACCTACTAATTGTGCTAGCTGCCATTGACAATGCTTCACATCTACAGGTGTTGGCTGATTTGGCATTAGTCTTACAAGAACCCGATCAGATTGATGACCTAATCGCCTGTCAACATGCGGACATGATATGGGAGAAAATCAAACAATATACGACAAAGGAGTCAACAGAATGAAAATTTTAGTCGTGTGTGGGAGCGGTTTAGGAAGTAGCTTTATTTTAGAATTGAATGTTAAAAAAGCATTAGAAGTATTGGGGAAAGATGCAGAGGTAACGCATACAGATTTAGCGTCTGCCAAGGCGGAGAAAGCAGATATTTATTTAGGGGCAGCAGATATCGTGAATGAATTAGCGAAAGACAAAGGAATCATTGTGAGCATCGTAAATATGATGAGTATTTCAGAAATAAAAGAAAAGCTTGAACCGTTGCTTTAAGCATTAAAAATTTGGATAGGATGAGGTGTTGGTATGTTAGATGTTATCATGCATGACATTTTAGGAACACCAGCTATATTAGTCGGCCTATTCGCTTTTATTGGTTTACTTATTCAAAAAAAATCAAATTCCACTGTTCTGTCAGGTACATTAAAAACGATAATGGGCTTTGTCATCCTCGGAGCTGGTGCCACTGTCTTAATTGGCTCTTTAGATCATTTTAGTAAAATGTTCGATCATGCCTTTCAAGTACAGGGAGTCATTCCCAACAATGAGGCCATCGTGGCAGCTGCTCAGACTAATTTTGGTACAGCTACTGCACTAATCATGGTATTTGGTATGATTATGAATCTACTATTTGCGCGATTTACGCCATTAAAATATATCTTTTTAACTGGACATCATACATTATTTATGGCTTGTTTAATCGCCGCTTCATTATCAGTTGGAGGGATGAGTGGTACACCTCTTATTCTTGTTGGGTCTATCATTCTTGGACTTTGTATGGTCGTGTTCCCTGCCATTTTACAGCCGACAGTTCGACAAATAACAGGGAGTGATGACTTTGCTGTTGGTCACTTTGGCAGTGTTGGCTATTATGTTTCTGCAAAGATTGGTAAGCTCTTCGGTAATAAAATGAAATCCACAGAAGATATACAGGTTCCGAAAGCATTAGGCTTTTTACGAGATACCTCAGTTGCTATTTCTTTAACAATGAGTGTGTTCTTTGTAATTGTTGCCCTTTTTGCTGGCCCTTCCTATATTGAGTCACAATTATCAGCTGGCTCAAATTTTATTATTTTCGCTATTATGCAAGCGATTACATTCGCAGCGGGTGTTTATATTATTTTAGCAGGTGTACGGATGTTAATTGCTGAAATTATTCCAGCCTTCAAAGGCATTGCAGATAAGCTTGTACCAAACACAAAACCAGCACTTGATTGTCCAACCATCTTTCCTTTTGCACCAAATGCCGTTATTATTGGTTTCATTTTTAGTTTTATAGCAGGGCTGGTTTCCATGTTTATACTCCCCTTCATCGGACTAAAAGTCATTGTGCCAGGTCTTGTTCCACATTTCTTCACAGGTGCTGCGGCGGGGGTCTTTGGAAATGCTACTGGCGGTAGAATTGGTGCGATGTCCGGAGCCTTTGCCAATGGTTTATTAATTAGCTTTATTCCAGCCATACTCCTTATCTTTATGGGAGACATTGGCTATGAGGGCACAACCTTCGGTGATTCAGACTTTGGGGTAATCGGCATTATTATTATTAATTTATTAAAATTATTCGGCGCTGTTTAGAACATATAAAGCCTGACGCTATTTGCGTTAGGCTTTTATAGTGCTGTACATACAAGAAGTGCTACGAAAACCTTTATAAATCAATTACTTTATTAGTAATCTAGCTTTATATTATTAACTTATTATGTATATAGAAATGATTCATTATTCTTAGACATCCTAAAAATTTTTTGCACGGATGTCTGACATCAGACTAAAAATATTAAGTTTTTGCCGATATATATTTTATACACAACAGGAGGTACACAAAATTTGAAGAAATTATTCACTAGTTTTCTTTTGATCACTCTGTTGATAGCAGGCTGTTCCTCAGCACCGACAGAAACATCAACTGAAGGATATAAGATAGGAATTTTACTATCAGATGCAGGACTAGGCGATGAATCATTTAATGATTCCGCTTTTAAAGGCTTAGAAAAAGCGCGCGATGAGCTAGGCATTTTGTTTGATTACAAAGAGGCTCCTGATGGTAAATACGAGGAAAAGCTGAATGAACTTGTAGCAGAAAAATATGATATCATCATTGGTCTCGGGTTCTCTGTACAAGAAGCACTAGAAAAGACTGCAAAACAAAATCCCTCTCAGCAATTTATACTGATTGACGGGCAATCTGATATTAACAACATCATTTCGATTACCTTTAAAGAACAAGAAGGTAGCTTTTTAGTTGGCATGATTGCTGCTATGACAAGTAAAACAGGAAAAGTTGGCTTTATTGGTGGAGCAGATGCTCCTGTTATCCATCACTTTGAAAATGGTTTTATCGAAGGGGCACGTTATGTACAGCCATCGATTGAAATTATGAGTGACTATGCTGGTACCTTTGACGATACCCAGGCTGGTGCAGCAATAGCAGAAAGGTATATCAAAAATAACGTTGATTTTATTTACCATGCAGCAGGCTTTACTGGCTTTGGGGCGATAAAAAAGGCAGAGGAAATGGGGATCTATGCAGCAGGTGTTGATATCGATCAGTTTTTTGTTGCCGAAAAAACAGTTGTCACATCCATGCTTAAAAATGTTGATCTAGCCGTCTATCAACTCGCTAAGACATTAGTAGAAAATGGTAAAATTACAGAAAAATCCTTTGCATTAGGTTTAGCGGATCAGGGTGTGGGACTAGCAGATATTCGTGTAATTCAACTGACAGCTGAGCAACAGACTGCTATCGAAAAAGCCAAAGAAGCCATTATTTCAGGTACGATAAAAGTTACTGCGGAAAAGAGGAATGACCAGTGACACTACGTAAGAAATTATTTATGAACACATTGATTCCAATCGTATTGGCTATGGCTATGATTGGCTTTATTATCCTACAAACATTCACGATCCAAACAACAGCACAGGATGATACGAAACTTTTACTTGCAGTGAAAGAACTAGAGCAAAGTTTAGTTGTTGCCAGCCAATCTTTAAATAATTTTACCTACCTGGATAGTGAAGCCAATAAAAACGAAGCGCTCGCTATTTTACAAGAAACAAAAAGTAATTTAGAGGCATTAGCCTCTCTAACGAGAATACCTGAACATCAGACAATCGTCGAAAAAATAGCTAGTAAATTTGAAAATCTAGAAAAAGCGACTGAAAGCGGGTTTCAAGAAAACAATCGCTCTGAAATTAAAAAGCAGTCCATCAGAATTAAAGGAATTTTAAACGATATGTATTTGCTCAAAAAAGAAACGAACGAATGGTATCAAGAAATGATCCAAGTAACGAAGCAAAAAATAGGTTTCATTACAACCTCTACCATCATAGGTAGTGTGCTATTAATTATTGCTACGATACTTTATTCCTATGTAGCTGCGAAAAGAATTACCAAACCCATTAATCAGATTGTAGATTGTGCACAGGCTGCAGCAACAGGAAACTTAACAATGGATACTTCTACCCTTTCCTATCAAGCAAACAGTCGATATGAGATTGATCAATTAACAAAAAGCTTTGCAGACATGATGAATAATTTAAAAAGTACTGTACAATCCATTGATAATATTGGAAAGGATGTTAATTTGTTTACACAAGAAGTGACGAGCCATATGAACAATATTCATGAAAGTAGTAATCAAGTCGCTACCTCAACCGACGAATTAGCAAAAGGCAGCTATACGATGTCAGAAGACATTCAATCAGTGGCACTCCAAATGAATAATATGGCAGATCAATTTAGGGATGTAATGCGTACAAGTGAGCAATCGGCTGACACTGGTAAACAAGCTCTGGAGGCTGTTCAAAATGGTCAATATTCATTAGAAAAACAATCTTCCATTGCAAAGGATATTTCAACCACATCACTTGATATTAAGGAAGCTGTAACTCAATTCTCTCAATTTACTACGGAAATTGAAGGCGCAGCCAATGCTGTCCATACGATTGCTAGCCAAACAAATTTATTAGCACTAAATGCTGCCATCGAGGCTGCAAGAGCTGGAGAAGCAGGCAAAGGGTTTGCCATTGTTGCCGAGGAGGTTAAAAAGCTCTCTTCTGAAACGGAGAATGCTACGAATTTAATCACTTCAATGGTCTCGCATATTCAAGATGGCATTACGCACATCCTTACTACGGCTGAACGAGGTTATCTGCTGTCAAATGAGCAATCTCAATCCATGGTAGAGACAGAACAATCATTCTCTGTTATTACCATGCACATAACAAATATCCATCGCGATTTACAAAACCTCACAAGAGAAATGGCACAAACGAATGAAATGAGCCAGCAAGTAAATAGTACCATTGAAAATATTTCTGCTATTACAGAAGAAACGGCTGCTGGCACAGAAGAAATATCGGCATCAACGCAAGAACAGCTACTTTCCTTCCAAAAAATTAGTGCTAAGATAGACGATCTTGAAGCTATGATTAATACGTTGATGAATGAGCTCAAAAAATTCACCCTATAGTGATTCGATTCATTACCGCAAAAAATCCAGTGAAATGATTCACTGGATTTCTTCTTTCATTATAAAGTTAAACCACCATCTACTAACACAATAGAGCCTGTCATATAGCTTGCTTTGTCCGATGCTAGGAATACTACCATTTCTGCTAATTCCTCTGGTTTTGCATAGCGTCCCATTCTCATATTTGGAATCTCCTCTGGCACATAGCCACCTGTTTCAAACATCGCAGTTACACTGTTTGTTAATGCAGTTTCTACTCCCCCTGGGCAGATACCATTGATCCGAATACCTTTTTTTACATACTCCAAAGAAGCTGATTTTGTTAAACCCACTACTGCATGCTTACTTGCAGAATAGACAGCCATACTGTGCTCACTGCGAACTCCTGCTGTAGAAGCTGTATTTATAATTGAACCGCTTCCTTGTCCCTCCATTACTTTTAAAACATATTTTAAGCCAAGGAATACACCCTTCACATTGATTGACATAATACGGTCATATTCTGCATCTTCAATCTCTGTTAGTGGAGAAATTTTCTGAATAACCCCAGCATTATTGAAAAATACATCAATACGTCCGTACGTATCAACAGCAGTATTGACATATTTCTGAACGTCTTCACTTTTTGAAACGTCTGCCTGAACGAAAATACCTTCCCCGCCTTGTTCTCTAATCAAGCTTACTGTTTCTTCCCCTGTTTCTTTGTTGAAATCCACTACCACCACTTTTGCACCATTGCTAGCAAGTTTCAAGCTGCTAGCTCTTCCAATTCCGCTTCCTGCGCCTGTTACAACTGCAATTTTATTCAAAAGATCCATCTTCTATTCCTCCCTAACATTTTAAAGTCACTGTCTATTTTATTGCTACTTCTCCTTTATTTATTGTATTATTCTACACAAAATAGTACTTTCTCAATGTCTATCCAATAAAAATGTAAATGCTTTCATTTTAATAGAATTATTACGAACTGGAGTGTAGGAACATGAAAATTAACACTATTGATCTTCAATACATCAGCCAATTAATCTATGAAACACATCATCTTCCAGTCACTTATATTAATTCATTAGGAAAAATAATCTTTGACTATTCATCAACAAATAATCCATCTTACATTTCTTTAAAGGAACAGTTGAAAACATATCCTTACCATAAAGATTCTAATGCCTATCCAATTTTTTTCTCTTATGCTGAGTTTAATTTTTTCTATATTAATGTGCAGCAAGAGGATCAATATTTAGGTGCAATTGTAGTTGGCCCTTCCCTTTCGCCAGAAGTGGAAGACATAAAGACAAGTGTTAATCAAGAGCTGATTCCTATTCTTCATTATCAACAAAGTTTAGCCATTAGTTTATTTGTGTATTATGCCATCTATCAAAAGAAATTAAATAAATCTGCTGTCATTTATCACAACCAAGCATTAAGACCTCTCATTCGTCATGAGGAAAATACTACGCTTGAGCTCTCCTATGCAAGAAGAAATGATATTATTCATACAAATCTTTACTATGAAAAAATATTGTTAGACAATGTGAAAAATGGGCGTATAGAGAAACTAAATGAAGTTTTGAATTATTCCATTGTTGAGCAAGCAGAACTTGGAATACTATCAAAACGCAATAATTTAAGAAGTGTTCAATATTTGATGATTACAGGCATTGCACTTATTTGCCGTGCAGCAATTGAGGGTGGTTTAAATGAAGAAACAGCCTTTACATTAAATGATTTTTACATTCAAAAGCTAGAGGATCAAAACAGTTTAATCGAAATTCTTTCGTTAATGGAGGAAGCTATTTACGACTATACAAGCCGTGTATCACAGGCAAATACAAGGAAGTATTCTGGACCCATTACTACCTGTATCCATTTTATTGAAAATGAGTTGTATGGGGATCTAACACTCGACCAACTTTCAGCAATTTGCCACCTAAGCCCCAATTATCTTTCCTCCTTATTTAAAAAGGAAGTAGGTACTTCCTTTAGTGAATATATTCAGCAGCAAAGGATTGATGAGGCGAAAAAACTCTTAACATTTACCAACTATCCAATCCTAGACATCGGTTCATTACTTAATTTCACAGATCAAAGCTATTTCATTAAAGTTTTCAAAAAATTTACGGGAATTACCCCTAAACAATATAGAACTAAGTATTCTCATAAATAATTCGATATAGAGGGAAAGTAAAAAGATGGTAGAAATCAATTTTTACTTTCTCTTTCCTTTTTTGAAGTACTAACAATATCATCTATGTCATATCTTGAATTAAAACGTAACCATTACACTTTAAGGAGGTCTATGTGGAACGTCTCCATTTTTCTAAATATGTATTGAATTTTTGGTTGCTCTTCATTTTATTCCTAGGCATGCTACAACTACTGTTATTCAACGTCTCAGCTCTAAACGACCTTAGTTCCTCTCTACTCAATTTAAATACGATATTTTTAAGTATTTTAATTGAAGCATTACCATTTGTCTTAATTGGAATACTGATTGCTGGCTTTATTCAGATTTTTATAACAGAGGAACATATCCAAAGGTGGATTCCCCGAAACCCTGTGATGGCAGTTATCATGAGTTGTCTTGTAGGTGCATTATTTCCAGCCTGTGAATGTGGGATTGTTCCGATTGTTAGAAGATTGATTGTCAAAGGCGTACCTATACATGCAGCTATAGGCTTTATGTTAACTGGTCCACTTATTAATCCCGTTGTTATTCTTTCTACTTATATGGCATTTGGAAATGATTTAAGAATAGCGAGCCTTCGAATGCTTGTTGGCTTTGTCATCGCTATTGTAGTAGCATTACTTATCAGCTTATTTTTTAAAGGCTCCCAATTTAAGAGCTCTTTACAGCCCTACTCATTAACAATCCCTAGTCAACAAACATCCTTCTTCACCAAATTATTAAATATGGTCAAACATGCCATCGATGAATTTTTTGATATGGGTAAATACTTAATTATCGGGGCATTTTTAGCTGCCTTTGTACAAACCTATATATCTACCAAAACACTCGTAGCCATTGGAGAAGGTGAACCCTCCTCCATTCTAGTTATGATGGGCTTAGCCTTCATTCTGTCACTTTGCTCTGAGGCAGATGCCTTTATTGGCGCATCCTTTAGTGCTATTTTCTCCACTCCATCCATTCTAGCCTTTCTTATTTTTGGCCCTATGATCGATTTGAAAAATACCATTATGTTGATGAGCGTATTTCGTTTAAAATTTGTTTTTTGGTTAATCGCCTTAGTGGCTACAGTTGTCTACATTAGTATATGGATTCTTTCAGCGTATCTCTAAGGGGGAAAACCATGAAATTTCACGTTCAACAAGCGCTAAGAGCCTTCATGTTACTCGCCTTTTCGGCTATGATTGCCAACCTACATTGGACCGGAGAACTAACAAAATTTATCAACCCTAAATATGAAGGGCTGAGTAAAACAGCCGCCATTTTATTTTTTATACTATTTCTTGTTCAAGTGACAAGAATTATATCTTTTTCAAAGGTTCCTCATTCATGTGATCAAACGGGACAAGCATGCTGCTCCCATCACGACCATGGTCACACAGCCTTTACCCGAAAAAAAATGATAGCCTACCTCATTATCATGACACCAATAATGACAGGCTTCTTGGTGCCAGCAAAAATTTTAGATGCATCCATCGCTGATAAAAAAGGTGGTGCATTTATTCTCACCCAGCAAAATCAATCATCTAAAATAGAGGATTACCTCACTTCAAATGAAACGATTGATGAAAACATCTATGATGAACATGAAGCTGATCCCCGACTGACAGAGGAAAAACAGGAAATGACAAAAAAACAATATGAGCAATTAAAGCAACAGCTATCCCAACAATCCATGCTAAAAATGACCGATGAGGACTACACGATTTATTATGAAGAAATTAATCAAAATTTGGCTAACTATTTGGGGAAGAAAATACAGTTGAAGGGCTTTGTTTTAAAAGAAGAAAATTTTACAGAAAAGCAACTAGTGATTTCAAGATTTCTTATTACGCATTGCGTCGCCGATGCCAGTATCGTCGGCTTTCTGACAGAGTTTTCGGACGCTCCTACACTCACAGAAGATACATGGATTGAAGTGGTCGGTACAATTAGTCAAACAACATATGAAGGTGCAAGCTTACCTGTTATCCATATTGATGATTGGGTAACAATCGAACAACCTGAATCACCTTATCTTTATCCTATTAATATTCGAATGAGTTTCTAGCAATAAAAGGGCAAAGCTTATGGCTTGCCCTTTTTCAGCTATTAATAGGGGATTGCACATCTAAGCCTAAATGGGAACGTAATGTGCTACCTTCATATTCAGCTCTGAATAACCCCCGCTCTACTAACATGGGAATAACGTCGCTAAAGAACAAATCCAAAGATTTCGCAGGTCCGCCTGGTATGGCAATAAAGCCATCCAATGCACCCTCTTCATAAAAAGTAACGATTTGATCGACAATATCCTGTGGTGTACCGATTGCTACAAGGTGGGCTGAGCCAATTACCTCTGGGCGTGCTAACAATACTGCGACTGTTGGTTCATTGTTTACAATATAACGACGTACCAAATCTGCATGTGTTTTACTACGTACTTGTTGATCTTTTGATGGCAGCATATCAATCGTTACCTGATCTTCAAGTGCCAAATGACGAACATCCATGCCAATCACAGATTCTAAAGCACTGTAGCGCCGCTCAAGTGTTAAATGTGCATGTGCTTGTCGGTGCATTTCGAGTGCTTCTTCATATGTATCCCCTATAAAGAAATAGAGTCCGGGTAATAAGCGAATATCGTCGGCTGAACGACCTACTTCTATAGCCTGCTGACGCAAATCATTACGCATCTCAATACCCACCTCCATGACTGGTGTAGCCGCAAAAATCGCATTGGAAACAGTAGCCGCAAATTGCCGCCCAACATCCGACGCTCCTGCTTGGAAGAGTGGAATCTCTCCTGCTGGATGCATTGGGAGATTTAAGGGACCTTTTATATGGAAAAATTCTCCTTCATACTCAATTGGCTTAACAAGCTCTTTTATTTTCTCTAAATTCCCATCCATTTCTAATGTTTCATAGGGATAACTATGCCATAGCTGCTTGACCACCGCTGTACATTCTGCCGCTTTAGCATAACGCTCCTCGGAAGAAGGCATGGGCTCATTGCTGAAATTATGGGCGCCATCTATAGAGGTTACGATATTCCATCCAACTCGTCCTTCGCTAATCCAATTTAAGGACTGCAATTGACGCGCAATCAGATAAGGTGGCGTAAAGGATGTGGAAATCGTTGTTACTAAGCCAATCTGTTTCGTTTCTCTTGCCACCATCGCCATTAAAAAGTTAGGGTCTAAGCCAACTGTTCCTTTCATTTTAGCCATTAATTCTGGATGAGCTGTTAAATAATCCGCCTTAAATACAAAATCTAATTTCGCTGCTTCAGCACGCTGCGCAAATGCAATATGTTCTTCTATCAAGGCACCCTGTTTGCCATGATTACCGTAAACAGCTAAATGCATTCCAATAATAAGGTGTCTTTTCATTGCTACTCTCCTTCTTTTTAATTGATAACGATTATCATTTTCATAATAATCATTCATGGCAGAGATTGCAATGAATGTCTATTAAGTTTTTGAAGGTCCTCTAACAAATGAAAAATAAGCAACCAAACTAATATTTACTATAAAGTTAAATAAAGGTATTATTGAGATAATTCAAAAATATTTAAGCGGAGGAATCATGAGAAAATTTACCTCTTTATTTATAGTTACTCTTTTTATATTTCCAATTGGTGGAGCATCTTTTATAGAAGATCCTATACTCCAACCATCTATTCCGCCGAACCTTGGTGCTTCTGCTGAGGAATCTTATTCTACCCCCACAGCTGAAAAAAGTGATGATTCTCTTCTTACAACGTCTTCTACCTTTCCAACTGGTCAGGGTTCGATGAGCTTTAATTTTAAAGCACCTAGTAATGGCACTGATACAATTCAAATTTATGTGAAAAATAACAGCTCACAATCTATTAGGTTTATATTAACTGCACCTAATGGAACGGTTTGGATAGACGGAGAGATCATTAAATCTGGACAATCATTTACTTCAACTTACGAGTTGGATGCAAGCCAAGCTGGTCAATGGTTCATGAAATTTGATAATAATGATGGTTCTTCAATTACAGTAGATATAAATACAAGTTACGAAATTTAATATGGAGCTTCACCCTTTAGCTTTTTTCTATTCAAATAGGTGATGCAAAAATTTGTTTTTCCGTTGGGTCCCAGAGAACAATTCCAACATCCTGCTTCTGATCGATTACCCGAATGGTGATGGGGATATAGTCAAATAAAATTGTATTTATTTTTGTACTAGTGAGCTGTAACAAGCCAATTAATTCAATATCATTAACCAGTGGTACGTGTATTTCTAGATTAATATCTGTTAATTTGCCATCTTCATAACGAAGTTTTCCCATGATTTTAGGATTTAAATGTTTAAATCCACCTTGAATATCCTCTTTAAAAATTAATAATTTATTATACATATTTTGGTCCAAACTATATAAAGCATCTGATGGGAATATATAATGCTTTTTATCTATATCAAACCATTTTGTTATGGTATCTGTATCTTTAGGAATAAAGGTTTCAGCTAAAAATATGCCTGGAATAATATCGTTTATATTAGATTCTTGATATAAAGTTAAATAAATAGGGACTCTCGGATATTTTTCATTTTTTCTAATATCCTCAAGAATCCTTTTAGCTACTTCCTTCCCATAATTTTTAACATCGTTGATATCATCATCATTTTGGTCTACTTTCACTTGGCCTGTGTAAATTAAACCATTGGCATCGGAAACTCGTATATCATAAAATTCATTTAACGAGATCGCGATCGATAGTCCCTCTACTTTGTTATTTTCTTTATTAATAAAATTTTGTTCTAACACATGTGAGAGAATCAAAGGATACTTTTTTTCATCCTCTAGCACATTGTCACTTCTAGTTTCAATGGCTGGATTTAACCCAATACCTTCATCTGTTTTTCTACTTAACCATTGGCTGATCATTTTCTCTTCGAGATATTGACCTTCCTGCATATAAAACTTGTCAGTTGAGAAATGATTCACCGATAAATTCATGAGCCCTCTTTCAATTTCATTAATATTTAAAGCGTTATTCATATTATTGATGATTGAACCTCTAGCAATATTGACTTTTGCAGGCTGTTGAATCTCATAGACCTCCTTTTTCTGTATCGATGAAATATACTTTTTCTCATTAGCAGTAACACTTTTATCCTCACTACTACAAGATGCTAAAATCAATATTGGTGCGAATAAAAATAACATAAAGCTTCTTTTTTTCATTGCTATTTCTCCTTGCATACTATGTATCATTTGATAAATTATCTCATTCAACGATACCAAATTTACCAAAATAAAACATTATATATTTACAAATCTCCCCATTTACCTATCTGATAATCAAAAAAGACCTATGCTCGTTTTCTCGAACATAGGTCTTACTACTTTCAACTGCTAATGAGTGGGTTTTTCACTACAGTGGAGTGGCTCTCACACTTTTAAGAGCGGGTTTTCGCTTCTTTAGGAGCGGGTTCCCTCCTTCTTAGAGCGATTTATCCCTCAATACTATTTGGCATTTTTATCGGGCTGGTGAATACCAAATACATTGCCTTCCGTATCAATATAATAGCCTTGCCATGCCATTCCTGGTAATGCGTACTTTGGCATGGCTACTTTGCCCCCGTTTTCAAGAATTTTTGCTTCCGTTACATCATAACTTTCAACACCCATTGTACAAGCATAGCCATTCAACGCTTGGTTTGTTTCTGGTGGAGGCCCTTGGCGTTGCATTAAAGCACCGTTAATGCCAAGTTCACCATCTTCACCTGTCACGGCACCGAAGTAAGGCATGCCTGCATATTCACTCCAGTCCTGAAATGACCATCCAAAAACTTCCCCATAAAAATCCTTAGCTCGATCCATATCACTTACATGAATTTCAAAATGAACTAATCTCCCCATAGTATCCTCCTTAAAGATGAATGTATTTGATCATATTTACTATATATCATTTTTCTGAAGATTAAAATTAATAAATTATTTCTGCCATACCAACAACATGTTGGTTATAGAGACTTATATGGAATCTCCCATCTATTATTCAATTCTATTATTTTTACAACTACAAAAAAGTGTGACTAGAAAATGAATTATTCTCTAATCACACACTATTAGGGCTAGTTATAATTGACTATATACCGAAATGGCATCGGTAATATTATATTGCTCCGTTCTAGGGCTGCCGTCCGCTCCTACTGTCACTAGCACATATTCTTGTCCATTTATAAGGGCTAAGCTTGCTAAACATAAGCCTGCATCTTCTGTATAGCCAGTTTTTCCACCTAAAATTTCCCCTCCTGGCAATGCACTTGACGTCATATGCTGAAACATGCGACTGGTAAAAGTAATGCCTTCCGGATGAAGGTTTGTTGATTTTATAGAATATCTTTCTGCTGTATAAACATTTCGAAAATCATCGTTTGTTAAGGCGTATTGTAAAAGTAAAGACATATCCTTTACAGTTGTATAATGATCTGAATGGTGGAGTCCAGTTGTATTCACAAAGTGCGTATTTTTCATGCCTAGCTGCTGCGCCTTTTCGTTCATCAGTTTCACAAATCCACGTTCTGACCCCGCAACATATTCAGCTAAACCTAGTGATGCCTCTGCACCTGATGGCAACATAGAGCCATACAACAAATCTTCTACTGTCAGCTTTTCATTTGGGAGAAAGCCCGCCACTGACGCATTTTCCTCTAATAAATCCCGAAAGATATGTTTAGGTAAAATGATTTCTTCTTGTAAATTGGAGATCTGCTCTATCGCGACTAGAACCGTCATCATTTTTGTCAAAGAAGCAGGATAAATCTTTTCCTCACTTTTTTTATCTAAAACAATTTGATTTTCATCCAAATTCACTAAAATTGCATTCGAACTGTACATATCAAGATCGAGCATATGCTGACTGGCTGTTTGTACTACTTTTGGTGCATGATCTATTTCCTGACGTAAAGTCATTGGCGATTCTTTCAATAGTAAATAAACGAAAATCAGTATGGATAAGAACAATAAACTCAATATACCTTTTCTCTTGAACATAAAAACAACTCCTTCTCTTTATGCTTTTATTCAACCATAAAAAAAGGAGCTTATTTTTAATTTACTATTAGTGAATTCTTAAGGTTTCTTAAGAATTGGTTGGAATCATCACGGTGAATACGGTTGTATCATTACTAGAAGTTGCGGTAATGGTTCCGCCATGGGCCTGTACAATTTCATTAGAAATGGCTAAACCAAGCCCAGCACCTCCTGTTTGGGTAGACCTTGCACTATCTAAGCGGTAAAACTTTTCAAATATCATTTTTAATTTTTCAGGAGGGATCGTCTTCCCTGTATTCGTAAACGAAATAAATGTCTGATTATTTTCGCTTTGCGCACTAATTTCAATTGTACTATTTGGATCACTATAGGCAATTGCATTTTTTAAAATATTATTAAATACCCTTGCTATCTTATTACCGTCTGCATAGATAGTAATATCTTCATCTAATTTGACGATGGCTTTTTGACCCTTTGGTGCCAGCAATGGATAAAACTCGTCGGCCACTTGCATTAACATATGTTGTAAAGGAATAGAATCTTTCTCTAAAATGATGGATTGTAAATTAAACCTGGTTATTTCAAAAAATTCATTGATTAGTTGTTCCAGTCTATAAGATTTATCTAATGTAATCGTCACATATTTTTCTTTCTGCTCTACCGGCATATCCCTCGCTTCATCTAAAAGACTTAAGTAGCCAATAATGGATGTTAAAGGTGTTTTAATATCATGCGCTAAATAGACAACTAAATCATTCTTTCGTTGCTCAGCTTCTTGTGCATCCCTTGCACGCTTTTCTAATTTATATTTCACGTTATTTAATTTTTTTTCCAAAAAATCGAGTTCAGCTGGGAGCTCAATTTCCTTCCCTGACTCATCAGCAAGCATGGTAATACTTGAACTAATTTGATGAAAATATCGGGTAAATCGAGACAAGGCGATATAGAAAATAATCAATAATAATAAAATAAATCCTATCGCAAGCCAAAGCGATTTATTTTGTCGAAATAACACATGATAGGCATTGCTTGCAGCATAATAATCAAGTTGCAAGACATTTTCACAAAAAGCAATAAAAGCATCTGCAAAGGGAGCTTGTAAGACCCCATCAATAAATGCAAAATTAATAAAAAAGCCTATGATGCTAGCGATGACAAGTATCGAAATAATTTGTAGAACCATTTTCCTTTTCAGTTTGCCAAACTCATTTTTCAATGGTATACCCCACTCCCCAAACCGTTTTAATATACTTTGGGTTCTCCGCAGCATCCTTCATTTTTTCCCGTAAATGTCGAATGTGAACCATTACCGTGTTATTGCTGCTAAAGTACTTTTCCCCCCAAATTTCTTGGAATAATTGCTCTGAGCTAATAACTGTCCCTCGATTTGCACATAAATACCAAAGAATAGCGAACTCCGTAGGTGTAAGGGATATGGACCTTTCATTTAAAAAGACTTGTCGTGTGTTTTTATTAATCACCAAGCCAGCAAAATCAATGATATCTTCCTGTTGCTTCGAACCTTGGTTGTAGAAAGTAAACCTTCGTATTTGTGCCTTTACACGAGCAACCAACTCTAATGGACGAAATGGCTTTGTTATATAATCATCTGCTCCCAGAGAAAATCCATTTATTTTATCGATTTCTTCTTCCTTTGCCGTAAGCATTATCACTGGAAAATTTAGTGTTTCTCGGATTTTTCGTAAAATAGTAAACCCATCTATATCAGGCATCATAATATCCAGAACAGCTAAATCTACTTTCTCATGCTCAATACATGCCAAAGCCTCTTGAGCCGTATAAAACTTAAATACATGATAGTTTTCATTTTTTAAGTAAAGTTCTATTAAATCTGCAATTTCCTTTTCATCGTCAACAACTAATATATTCAACTGTATTGCCCTCTCCTTCTCCCCACTTGTTTTCCAATGATTTTTCACAGGCATTATAGCACTTACGCATGACTATATCTATTATTAGGGTAGTTAGATGAAAACATCTTTCCAGCTCTACTTTTAATAAGTTTATATTAACAAAATCATAGATAGCTTCATAATGAACTATTACTACATCAAAAATAGGCTTAGGTTATATCCCAAGCCTCGCATTTTCTGGTAATTAATTTGTTGGATTGATTGCTGTAGTAGTAGATTTTCGACTCATATCCTGTGTTACCACTCTACCTGCGTAATATAGCATTTGTTTATTTAATTTATTCTCTTTTACAGTTATACTGGTCGGTTTCACTTTGAGAACAAGCGTTTTGCTCCCTAAAGATGACTGATATTTTTCGATATGCTTTTTTGATAAAGGTGCTTGGTAATAATCTGGTACATATTTATCAAGCATTGCCTGCATAGCAGCAGTAGCTTCATTTAAATCAGTAACAAATTCCACCAAACCATTTGCTACTACACTTATATAAGCCGTATCAGTCTTAGCAGGAATAGGGTCTACCATTGTTCCATAATTTTCACTTATTGTGATACATGCATTCCGATTATTTGTTAGAATATCTATTTTTCTTCCTTCGTTGGCACCATGAAAATAAAAACTTCCGTCTTTGTAAACATAATTTAGCGGAATAACATATGGCATATGTTGATCTACCAAACCAAGAAATGCAGTTTGTGCGCCTTCTAATAATTGTTTAATTTGTTTTTCATCTGTACAAGCTCTATTTATCATCCGAATATCTGTTACCATTATCATTCCCCCTATCCTCTTCTAAAAAGGAGTCTACAGCAGTATTGCACGTTAAAAAAGGGACAGTTTGATGAAAGGGCATGGGTACAAGGTAAAAATACTAGTTTATCAAAAGCCCATACTATTTTCTTAGAAGTTCTCTAGTTCTACAAATGAATGTCATATATTGAATGATTTCTTCTCCAAATTTTCACCTACATTACGATAGAATAGTTTAAGTTGCGCAACAATCATAATGCTAATGACTACAAGTAAAAACCATGAACTGATTTTACCAAAATGAACAATCGACCAAGACACCTCTTGATTTGGATAGGACCATGCTCCAAAGAACGTTGCAATATTTTCAGCAATCCAAATGAAAAAGCCAATCAAAAAGAACGATACAACGATGGGCATTTTAAAGACTTTGTTCCGTACTGTAAATTTTACAACAGTACGATAAAACACAATAAATAGTAGTGCCATTAACAGCCATCTAAAATCATAAATAAAATGGTGTGTGAAAAAATTCAAGTA
Organism: Lysinibacillus sp. BS3; assembly: GCF_039614735.1. Classification (NCBI taxonomy): domain Bacteria; kingdom Bacillati; phylum Bacillota; class Bacilli; order Caryophanales; family Bacillaceae; genus Lysinibacillus; species Lysinibacillus sp. BS3. The sequence goes on from NZ_CP154860.1 coordinate 1,319,984, forward strand.
GATAATGGCTCCAAGTGGAATAGCTACATAACTTTTTGGCCAGCTTACAATTTTTAAATCAAACCTACGCCAAGCTTGGCAAATATAACTTGCTACACTCGCATACATAAATCCGCTATATAAAGGCACACCCCCTATTTTTGTCCACGCCTCTTCAGGATATGACCATGAATTGAAATTCACTTTATATAGTTCGAGCACGAGCCCAATAATGTGAAACAAGCAAATGACTTTTATTTCATCCTTTGTTTCTAAACCAAATTTATACATCAAGTACTGAGTCAATAGACAGATTGCCAGAATAAAGTCATATCTTCCTACCCCAGGTATTTGAATGGCTTTAGAGAGTGCAAGTGTAGCAAATATCACAACGGGAAAAATACAAGATAATGATTGATGATACGTAAAGACTCCTAAGTCTTTAATAAAATTCTTCAACATGAATCCACCTCAAATGAACTTGTTCATAATTAAATTGCTTCTTGTATGAAGAATAAATGATAAATTATCTTATTTCAATATTTATTTATCGAAAAACAATAAATTTTTTCTCTTATTATTGGAACTATTCTTTGTTAAATACGTCTTTGTTGTTGCTTCTCTATGAAGAAAAGAGTAGCCATGTAAGTAGCTACTCTTTGATATTAAAGATATATTTTTTGATTTAATTTTAATTGGACTTCTTGTTGGTTTATTTCTAAATTCGTCACTTTTTTCACTTTTAAATAATAAACGATATAACAACCAATGAAGAATGCTCCACCACAGTAGAGTGCTAAACGTTGAGCTGGATCAAAAGCCAAGCTTGCCATAACAATACAGTTCGCTAATAAACCTAAAATAGGGATCACTGGATACAGCGGCGCTTTGAATTTTAAATCCTCTACTTTTCCTCCTTGGCGTATATAGGAGCGTCTAAATGCAATTTGAGATGCTGTAATCGCAATCCAACCAATTTGTGCACCTAAGCCTGCTAGAGATAATAACCACACAAAGACTGTATTAGCAGCAAATACACTTGACAGTAAAGACAGACCTGCTACAGCGAGTGTGATTAGTAATGCATTCATTGGGATACCTCTTTTATTAACTTTCCCTAAAACGGGACTTGCCATCTTTTCGACAGATAGTGAAAACAGCATACGTGTTGCAGCATAAAGACCCGAGTTTGCGACAGATAATAAGGCTGTTAGGATAACAAAATTCATAATATCTGCTGCATATGGAATACCTATGCTATCTAATACGACTACAAATGGACTTTCCACCACCCCTGCTTTATCCATTGGTATCATTGCTGCAAGTACAAATACGGATAACACAAAGAAGAACAGCGTACGCCAAACAGTTTGCTTAATAGATTTAGGGATAGTCTTTTCAGGATTTTCACTCTCCCCAGCAGCAATACCAATCAATTCTGTACCCTGGAATGAAAAATTCACGGTAATCATTGTAATAAGCAGTGCTGTTACACCATTAGGAAACAATCCACCCTCATAAAAATGAGTAAGGAAAGGGGCATTTGTTCCATCTTTCATATCGATTAGCCCAAACATAGCTGCTCCACCAACCGCAAGGAACATAATAATTGCCAATATCTTAATGCTGGAGAAGACAAATTCTGCTTCACCAAATGCTTTTGCTGATAAACCATTCAATACAAAGAGTAGTGCTGCAAATATTAGGCACCACATCCATACTGGTGAATCAGGAAACCATCTTTGCATTAGTTGTCCAGCCCCTAAAAACTCAAGAGCAACAGTTACTGCCCAACCTAGCCAGTATAGCCATCCAACGGCAAAACCAGTAGCAGGACCGATAAATTTCGTTGTGTACGTTTGGAATGAACCTGATACCGGCATAGCAACAGACAATTCACCCAAACATAGCATTGTTAAATACATAACTGCTCCGCCTACTAAGTAAGCTAGGATGGCACCAGTTGGCCCAGCTTGGTTAATCGTGTAGCCTGATCCAAGAAAGAAACCAGTTCCAATACATCCGCCAAGTGAAATCATAAATAAGTGTCTTGCTTTCATACTTCTTTTTAATTCATATTGTTCTGCTGCCATAAAAAACTCCTTACATTCATTATCTGTGTAAGCACTTTCTTTTTTTCGTACAAAACAGATAACAATCTAAAATTTGAATGTTAATAGATAAACTGTTTTATATATTTTATGAACTGTCAATTTTCTGACAAAATAAAGGCTATTGAATAGCTAAATTGTATTGTAAACTTACTATAGGGAGAGCTATTTTCTTATAGTTGGTTGTCGCGACCTAATTTTTTAAGAAAAGTTCTTCCTTCTGGGATACAAAATGACTTCTATTCATGGCTTAAAGTAATGTATCGCCAAATAGTGAGCTGATTAAAGCTACCGCAGCAATAGCCGTTTTATTGTATTGATCTAATACAGGGTTTGTCTCAACAAATTCTGCTGAAGTAATAATATTTGCTTCTGACAGCATTTCCATAGCTAAATGACTTTCACGATAGCTAATACCACCTGCTACTGGCGTGCCTACACCTGGTGCATCATTTGGATCCAGTCCATCTAAATCTAATGATAGGTGAACACCGTCTGTGCGCTCCTTTAAATAGTCAATCGTTTCTGACATTACTTTCGTCATTCCTAAACGATCAATTTCATGCATCGTGTATACTTTAATACCAATTTCCTTAATAAGCTTTTTTTCTCCAGGATCTAAATCTCGAGCACCAATGATAACAACGTTTTCAGGCTTTACCTTTGGAGCATAGCCTCCGATATTTGTAAGTGCTGGATGTCCAAGGCCCAAGCTTACAGCTAAAGACATGCCATGGATATTTCCTGAAGGAGATGTTTCACCAGTATTTAAATCGCCATGGGCATCATACCAAATGACACCTAGATTCTCATAATGCTTGGAAACTCCTGCTAATGTTCCAATAGCAATACTATGGTCTCCACCTAAAACTAAAGGAAAACGGTTTAAAGAAATTTCATGGTCTACTTTTTGGCCTAGCTTCTCGTTACTTTCTGTGACAGTTTTTAAATTTTTTAAGTTTGTCTTTCCTTCTGCGTCTTTATCTTCGTGTACGAAGTCAATAGTTAAATCCCCTTCGTCGTAAATCGAATAACCAAGTCTCTCAAGTCGTTCAGTTACCCCCGCATATCTGATAGCACTTGGTCCCATGTCTACGCCTCTTCTTGTTTGACCTAAATCCATGGGCACCCCAATAATTGTCACTTCTTTATTCATGATGTTTTCTCCTCTCCAACAATTACTTTCACAGTATAAAGAAATTGCAACATTGACTCAACTCGACATTATTTTAAATTTTTATACAGTTTAAATTATTAAAAACATAGATTTATTCTTGTATAAACGATTGCATAAACGCTATTTCAATGCATAACAAAACAATTTTTTCCTTTTTAGTGCGTATTTTTGTAAAAAATTACTAAACAAAATATTAAAACTGTTCTTTTTTTATAGTTTTTTCCGAAAATTTTGACGGTAATTTTATCTATAAATGCAATATGTTAATAAATATTTTCCAAGATCATTCAATTATTCTTCTTTTTTACGGCAAAAAAAAGCCTTACTACAATAGTAATAAGGCTTTTCAATTGCCTATTTTAATAATCGCACAATACTATTCAAACAGGTTTCTTTATAAAATTTATGTTGTTCTTCTAAATCGCAGGTTAACCACTGAATTAATGAACCATCAATCATTGCCCTCATCATTTTTGCATAGGTTAAGGAATCAATGTCTGAACTAAAGACACCTTCTCTTTTTCCTAATTCAATAATTTCTTGTCCAATTCCCCAGCAATTCTCATAAAATTTTAAGTTAATTCTTTTGTACTCTTCATTGCTATTTGCCTGAGCTAAAAAGTCTAAATAAACCCTGTAAAATTTTTTATTTTCTATAGGGGATACAAATACAGCATTTAAGTAGGCATGAAGCTTGTCTATAGCTGTTTGATGCTTGCCTATTTCTTGGATTTCATAGCTGTAGATTTTGTTCGTAGTGGATTCAAGTAATTCTAATAAAATGTTTTGTTTGCTTGTAAAGTAGTAGTGAACTACCCCTTTTGAGACACTGGCATGATTGGCTATGTCTTGTAGTGTAACCTTATCATAACCTAATTGTGAAACAGCGTTAAAGGCTGCTTTCATAATCTGTTTTTTACGTTCTTCCTCTTTCTTTTTCATAGGAGCCTCCGATGACTTGATAGAAGTTATTATACATGAAGAGTAGCAACAATCCAATTTTATGTTGACCGGTCAGAATAATTTTGATACTGTTTAATGGAATAAAATTGTAGGGGGACGTTTACGATGACGGCAGAAAATTTTAGTGCGTTAGTAGTCAATAAAGATGATGCATTTACAGTGAAAGTGAACAAGTTAACTTTAGAAGATCTACCAAAGGGTGAGGTATTAATTAAAGTTAGTTATTCAGGTATTAATTATAAAGATAGTCTTGCCTCTATTCCTGATGGTAAAATCGTTACGTCTTATCCTTTTGTTCCTGGCATTGATTTAGCTGGGACTGTTGTTTCTTCTGAGGATTCTCGCTTTAAAATTGATGACGAGGTCATTGCAACTAGCTATGAAATAGGTGTTTCCCATTTTGGTGGCTTTAGTGAATATGCCCGCATCCCAGCGCAATGGATTGTACCGCTTCCAAAAGGACTTTCCCTTAAAGAGGCTATGGTAATTGGTACTGCAGGATTTACAGCTGCATTATCTGTTCAAAAGTTAGAGGAAAATGGTATTCATCCTGAAAAGGGGAAAATTCTTGTGACAGGGGCTACAGGTGGTGTAGGTAGCTTTGCCGTATCTATTCTTTCAACACTGGGTTATCAAGTTGAAGCGAGCACAGGAAAAGAATCTGAACATGAATATTTACAATCACTCGGGGCTACTACAATAGTAAATCGTGAAGAGGTTTATGATGGAAAAATTAAAGCATTAGGCAAACAAAAATGGGCTGCTGCTGTTGATTCTGTTGGTGGAGAGCCACTTGCCTCATTATTAAGCCAAATTCAATATGGTGGGGCTGTTGCATGTAGTGGTTTAACGGCAGGTACACAGCTTCCTACAAGTGTATTTCCCTTCATTTTAAGAGGCGTGAGTTTACTTGGAGTTGATTCTGTTTATTGCCCAATGGACATTCGATTAAACATTTGGCATCGACTAGCGACTGATTTCAAACCAGCAAACCTTAATGATTTTATTCAGCAAGAGGTAACACTACAACAACTTCCTGATGTTTTACCTATTTTACTGAAGGGTCAAGCAAGAGGTAGAATCCTTGTTGCATTATAAGGAGTTTAATTAAGCTTCCTTCTTTATTCTATTTCCCAGAAAATAATTCTAGTTGGCAAATAACAACATACAGCTACTACGCAAAGCGAGCGTGGTAGCTTTTTTTATTGTTGACATCTCCCTGACATAAAAGCGCTTTATAGTAGCTCATGAACAACCCACTTGTTTCCTTTAGACAAATTTAGGCAACAAAGCTTGTCTAAATTTGTACTAACAAGCATACCAATAGAGTATGTAGGCAGTATTCTGGGAATTCAATACTATAATTAATACTTTGGAGATGATCGTATGAAGCGAGCACATATTAATGAATTAGCTATTACACGGGCTTTAGCCATTCTAGCTGTTCTTCTTATTCATTCTACTAGTACACCTGTAACGACTTTATCTAGTGACTCAAAATTATATCCATTTTATGTATTTTTCAATATCTCCCCTAAATTCGCTGTCCCTGCTTTTATTTTTTTAAGTGGCTTTGTATTATTTTACAATTATATACAAAAGGATTTAACAAAGGAGCTTATCATTCATTTTTATAAAAAAAGAGTGACCCAAATACTCATTCCTTATCTCTTTTTTTCTATTTTTTATTATGCAGCGATGCAATTTTATGTGACACATGATTTAGTAGACACATGGCGTTCTCTATTTAGTATCGAATTTCTAGAAAAACTTTTATTAGGCAAAGCGTATACGCATCTATACTATATTTTTATTATTGTTCAATTCTATCTTATGTTCCCATTATTCCTATATATTTTAAAGAAAAAACCAGCACTATCTCCTTATTTAATTTGGATTGGGTTCGTTCTTCAATGGGTCTTTATTCTATTAAACGCTGAGTTATGGCAGTATCCCTATAGAGGGAGTATCGCTTTTTCCTATCTCTTTTATTTCTTAGCAGGGGCATTTTTAGGAATTTATTTTGAAAAATACAAAGGATGGCTTCAACTAAAAAAAGAAAATTTTCCTATCAAGATACTTTTTGTGTGGTGTATATGGCTAATTTCTACTATATATAATGTTTATTTATATTACTTTGTTTATACATCACAAACCTATATAGTGAACAGCACAATATTTGAGCTAGTTTTTCAGCTACAATCTTTAACAGCCTGTATTGTCTTATTACAGCTTTCTTTCTGGATCTATGATAAATGGAACCATGCTTTTGTAAATGGCTTAATCAATCTAGGAACAGTATCATTTGGCGTCTATCTATTGCATCCATTTTTCCTTTTCCTTTATAGACAATTAAGTACTGGTGGTAATAGTATAATCTATCACCTATGGAGCATTGGTGGCTTTATCTTTGCTCTATTCGTCACATGGATGGTCGTGCTATTGATGGGCAGATTCTTTAAATATCATTGGATTGCCTTTGGACCTATCCCGAGCAAATTCCCTTACAAATAGCCGTTCAATATGCACAGCCAGTCGTCGATTTGTTTCCGTCAACTGGTGTATATTTAGTTGAGAACCTGTTATTTTGTGCTTACCGTTACTGAAATACTAATGTTTCTTCTGTGGTGCATTATTAAATAAGAAGAAACAAATTAAAAAGACCCTGTGGAAATCTACCAAGGGGTTTCATAGTGTTAAAAAAGCAATCAATAAAAAGTGAAAATGAATTTCCGTTGCAGGCTACTTACTTTCCTGTGGGCGAGCGCCGAATTGCTTCCTCCGCTACCACTCCGTTTAGCGTTTTGCCTGTCTTGCTATCCCACGGGAGTCAAGTAGCCCTCCCCTCCCCCACAAAAGTGTTACCTTATTAGCAAAGGTTTTCAAATAAAGTGAAGGTTTTATGAAGAGGGGTTATCACGCATCACTTCTCTACATTGAAAATAAAAACCTATCCTTTTTCTAATCATGCAAATCATGGGCTATTTTGATCGCTCTGCTAGTATGAAAAATAAGGAAAAAACACTTTTGCAGAATGGTTGATTGGAGTGGAGCCAGCGTCACTCCTAGGGGATTTAGTGAACTGCACCCAAAATATTGGACTTAAAAAATCTAATATAGGGGGTGCAGTTAGTGATTTCTGATGAACAAAAGTTAGCCGCAGTTCTAGCTTACATTGAAGAAAAGGAAAGTACGTATCAGATTGCCAATAGATTACAGAGGGATCGACAGTACGTTCGATTATGGATTGAATTATATCGATACCATGGCATTGAAGGAATTATTCGTCCTCAAGGGTTCACGAATTACGAAGATTCTTTTAAAATAAAAGTAATTCAACACCTGATAGAGACGGGCGATTCGCTCCTTCAGACTGCTGCGAAGTTTAATATTCCTTCTCGTGAAACCATTCGGAGATGGAAAAAACAGTGGATGTCCAAGGCTGGAAAGGTGCTCTATCAAATAGAAAAGGAGCACCAATCAATGCCAAAAAAACAACCACCTTCGTCTGATTTAAATGAAAAAACAACGGAAGAGTTAAAAGCGGAAATTGAGTATTTACGGATGGAAAATGCCTATTTAAAAAAGTTGAAAGCCTTAGTTCAAGAAAAGGAAGCATTCAAACCGAAGAAAAAATGAGAGCTGTGTATGAGCTAAGGCTGGAATTTCCACTTCAAGCTCTATTAAAAGTGGCAAAAATCAAGAAAAGTACGTATTATTATCATCTTCAAAAATGGGTAAAACCAGATAAATATCAGGCGATCAAAGAACGAATCCAGACACTTTTTCATCACCATAAGGGGCGTTATGGCTATCGTCGTATTTGTCTTGCCCTCCGAAATGAAGGTTTTTTCATCAACCATAAAACGGTACAACGATTGATGCAAGAATTGGGCTTAAAAGGGACGGTACGCCCTAAAAAATACCGTTCGTATAAAGGGACAGTCGGCTATGTCGCAGAGAATGTCATCCAACGTGATTTTGAAGCCACTGCATCCAATCAGAAATGGGTAACCGATGTCACAGAGTTTAAAATAAACGGTCAAAAAATCTATGTATCGGCTGTATTAGATTTATTCAATCGAGAAATCGTTGGATATGAGGTATCAAAATCACCTAATTTTGAGTTAGTTCAACAGTCTTTTAAAAAGGCGTTTACGTATACAAAGTTATCGAAAAAGAGTGGCTTAATCATTCATTCTGATCAAGGATGGTTATATCAAATACCCCGTTTTAAAGCGTTATTGACAACGCATGAAATCAAGCAAAGTATGTCACGGAAAGGAAATTGTTTAGATAATGCCGTAATAGAAAGCTTTTTTGGTATTCTGAAATCAGAATTTCTGTACACAACTACGTTTAAAAACTATGTAGAATTTACAAAAGCATTAGCAGATTATATTTACTATTACAATCATGAGCGGATTAAAAGAAAACTCAACGGAAAAAGTCCCGTTGAGTATCGAAAAGCTTCGTAAAAAAGTTTATATTTTTGGGGTCAGATCATAGCGTCTCAGAGGAGACCCTGGAGCGAACACAGCGGCTCATCGGACGCCCCCTGGAAAGGACCGCTGGCGGAACGGAAATCAACCTCTCGCAGGTCTTTCTCTCCTATTAGCATGATCCATATTTAAACACTAAAAAAGCCCTGTGGAAATCTCCACAGGGCTTTTCAATGAACGATTTAATTATTTTGCAATAGAACCGTCTTTTACTTTGTTGTTATTAGCATCAACTAGGTTTGTTGATTTGAATTCAACTACAATGCTGTCAGTTAATGCATAGTCAGCTTTAGTTGTCGCAGTAAGTTTACCACCAGCTACTGTAATAGAAGCAAGTTCTACAGTTGATCCTGCAATTTTAACAGTAACACCTGTTGGAGCAGCTTGATCAGCAATATTTTCAGAGAAATCTACTGTAAATGTTTTGCTATCTACTGCAGTTACTTTAGTAGCAACAGGAACAATATTTTCTTTAAGTGCTACTTGAGTTGTCACTTTTCCACCTTTAAGCGTGTTACCTTTTGTATCTACTACATTGCTAGCTTCAAGTACATAATTACCATTAGCTGTGATAGAACCTTCTGGTAAAGTGAATCTTACTTTCTTAGTACCATCTACAAACTGAAGTTGCGTACCTGCAGGAAGTTCTTTTCCTCCAAGTGTGTAGTTAGCAGCATTTGTAGCTGTTGCAGTCACATCTTTAGCATACTCAACTGTGAATACGTTATTGTCAGTTACAACAACTGGAGTAGCGCCGAATACTAATGAATCTGTTGGTGTTTCAGGTGTTGCTTCAAATACGCCTGTTGTTACATTGAAAGTAACAGTATCAGCAGTTACATTGCCAGCTAAATCTGTTACTGCTTTAGCAGATAACTCGAAAGTGTATGTTGAATTGCTATCTAGATCAATGTCAACTTTTACAGTGTTTTTCTCTGCACCCTCGATTTTACCGTTACCATCTACATCGAAACCTGCATCTGCTTTTACTGCTGTTTCTTTTCCAGTAGTGTAAGCAATACCATTTTGTGTTTTAACAGTTAATTTTCCTTCTACTTTTACTGGCTCACTAAAAGTAAGGTATAATGCATCAACGTCTGTAGTAGCATTTACATCATCAGCTACTAACATTTTAGTAGCAGCAGAAACAAGTGTAGCAGGTGTTAAATCTTTTGAAAGAATAGCATTGAACTCAAATGCATCACCTGCATTACCAGCTAAATCTTTTTGTCCTTCTACTTTAATGTTTGTATTAATGAATGTAGCTGTACCTAAAGCAGATTTAGCATCAATAGTGAATACAGTTTTATCCTCTGTATCTTTAATATCAGCATCTGTTAAATAGAATACAGTTGATCCTACTGTTACTTTTGCATATTCTTTAGTCTCTGCATCTGCATTAAGATTTTGTTTCATTAATTCTTCAGAGAAATCAAACGTAATTTCTGTACCATTCACTGCTGTAGAAACAGTTGGTTTTGAATTATCAACGTCTGCTTTCAAAACTGTGAAGTTAACTGCGATAGGATTTGAGATATTATTAGCGAAGTCAGTTGCACCAACAATGTCTACTTTGTAAGATTGTTCTGCTGTTAATCCAGTAATTGTTAATTTCTTACCAGATAAAGTATAGCGCTCTTTTGATAGTTCTGTACCATTTAAGCTGATTGTTCCTTCACTTTGTACTGGCTCGTCGAAAGTGATAACAGCTTTAGTACCTTTAGCTTCTACAGAATTAACGCTTACAGGAGTCGTATCTGCAAATGTGATTAATTTGTTGAACTCTTCAGTTAGAACTTTAGCATCCGCTTTTGTTTTAATTGGTTTTACAGTTACTTTACCATTTGTTAATTTTACTTCTTTATCAGTTGTTAACGTAACTGTCATACCGTCTTCAGATACTACTGCGTTAGTGATTGCTACACCTTCAACAGCATATTTTGTTGTGATTGCTGCATCTTTTGCATCAACAGCTGTGTTGAATTTCACTTCAAGTTCTTTTGCATTAAGTCCTTTTACAGCTTCTACAGCTGGTGTTACTTCTTGAACTGCATCAATCGTACGTTTTACCATTGTAGCGAATTCTTCGCGGCTAATTTTATCTTGTGGTGCTAATAAAGAGCCTTTACCATTGATTACACCATTTTCTACAGCTGTTTCTAAGTAAGATACAGCCCATTTAGAAGCTTTAGAAGCATCTGCAAATTGGCTAAGATCTGCTTTACCTGTTAATTGGTAGCCCTGAACGATGACTTTAGCAGCTTGTTCTCTTGTTAATTGAGCTTTAGGCTCAAATTTACCATTGCCCATACCATCAAATAATTCTGGTGAAGTTGCAAGTACAGCATTATAGAACCAATCATTTTCACTAACATCAGAAAAATCTTCAGTACCAGTAGCTTTTAAATCTAATGCTTTTGATAAAATTTCAGCCGCTTCTGCACGAGTAAGTGTACCAGCTGGGTTGAAGTTTCCTTTTTCATCGCCTTGGATGTAGCCTTTATCAGTTAAAAATTGAACAGCTTCTTTTGCCCAAGATGAAATGCTAGCTGCATCTTGAAATTCCGCAGCTGATGCTACTGGTACGATTGCTGATGCTACAAGTGCTGCTGTAGCTGTAGTTGCGAAAAATTTACGACCTTTGTTTTGTTTTGTCATAGTATATTCCTCCAGAATTTTAATAAATTATATTATTCTGTGAGAACAATATTATCGCGCTATTTAATTATAAAATTATAAAAATATGTATAAATCATTCCCACAAATAATAATTCAACCAATTATATGTAAAGCAATCTTCTAAATTTTTCATGATTAAATATCCCAATCAAACTGTAATTTGCTTTACAAGACAATAATATAACTTCATTACCAATAAATAAACGCTAAAAATAAGGTAATTTTAATACTGCATTGGTTATATAGGGAATCTTTTCATAAAAAATTTCTATAATTTAGTAATACTATAACCTTTAACGGCAAAAGTAGCTGTTTTAATTATTTTTACAAATAATTCCTTTTTCAATCTAATCCGATTTCATTATTTTTTCGATATAATGATATACAGAATCATAAATTTTTATCCTCCTGAAATTACATCTACGATTCTATTATCCATTTATGCCTCGTTAGAAATATTCAATTGAGTATCGGAATGCTTTGATTGCAAATTCTTCATTTACCACATTATCCTATCTTCCAAAAAGAAATAGATTGCCTTAGCTGAATCTATTAATAAAAAGAAACGGATTGGGAAAATGCTTATTTCCCAATCCGTTTTATAATTTTGATCATCACAACAAGCAGTACTTACTTTGAAAGATCAAGACTTAATGAGATCTACTAACAACAGACCAAACCTGTTCAAACAAATGTAGATGGTCCCCCTGATTCCACCGTTCAGCAAAATAAGGATTATGGAAGTAAGTAAAAGCTACAATAACTGCCATCCCCTTATTTTCCCAACCACTAATTTCTTCAACTTTTTTAGCAAGATGCTGGAGATGATCTTTAATTAAATCTTTATTTGTTTCTATATAATTTGTATACAACAGAAACATTTTTTGATGATTTTGATACAGATTTCTTTTTGTGACGTGAAGAAGCCATAGCCAATCATGTAAAGCGATTTCCGCATCAACGCCTTTTTTAGGACTCCATTCAAACAAATCTTTAGAAGTATTATCCAACCACTTAAGGGCAAGCTTTTGGAGCAAATCATCCTTATTCTTATAGTGTTTATAAAGCGCAGCATGTGTTACGCCTAGCATCTTTGCAATATCTGATAATGTTGTTTTATTTATACCTTTGCTTAAAATAATTGCTTCAGCCGTAGAAAAAATCTTCTCTTCTGAAAGAATAGCCATTAAATATACTCCTTTCGCTTCTCATAGTTACATTTTGTTGACAATGTAACTATAACATGTGTAATATACAATAACAAAGTTACAAAATTAAAAAATTGTAACTTTTAATAACAGGTTGTGGAGGATGAATTTTATGGTGAAAGAAATGTATAAACGTGTTGCTTTGGTATTAGGCGGATCTGGAGGGATAGGACGTACTGTTGTAGCAAAATTAGCACAAGAAGGTTATGCAGTTGGCGTTCACTTTTCTTCAAGTGAATCAAAGGCTAACGAATTAGTTGAAGAAATATTAGCTGATAAAGGACATGCTATAGGTGTGGGAGGTGATGTAGCAAATGAAATAGAAATGAGTATGGCTTTTGATCAAGTAGAAAACGCTTTTGGTGGTATAGATGTCGTGATAAATACAGCAGGAATCATGTTACTTAGTCCAATTGCAGATTTGAATTTAAATGATTTAGATAAAATGCATCGCACAAACATCAGAGGTACATTTGTTATCTCACAATTAGCTGCACAACGAGTAAGGAGAGGTGGCTCCATAATTAATTTCTCTACCTCTGTTACTCGTAGCCAATTTCCAAACTATGGTGCTTATGTAGCAAGTAAAGCAGCTGTTGAATCTATTTCAATGATTCTAGCTCGTGAATTAAGAGGAAAAGATATAACTGTTAATGCAATAGCTCCTGGACCAACGGCAACACCTTTGTTCTTCAATGGAAAAGATGAAAAACAGATTCATAATTTAGCAAATGCTGTACCATTAGAAAGACTAGGAGAACCTAGGGATATTTCAGAAGTTGTTTCTTTTTTAGCAGGACCAGCACGTTGGGTAAATGGACAAGTAATCTTCGTAAATGGTGGTTTAGCTTAATAACGAACTGTTCCCAAGGTAAATACCCCTTTAGATTAATCTAAAGGGGTAAGATAAAAAATCATCTATCTCTTTTTGTTATTCTGGTAATGCCTACATGAACTTAGGCTCCACAAGCATAATATGGCATACCTTTTCAGCAAAGGGCATGTGTTCCGCTCCTCCAGGAACAATAAACATCTCACCTTTGGATATTTTCACCTGACCATCCCGAAAAGCAATAAACATCTCCCCTTCGAGCACAATAAATACCTTATCAGCCCCTTGATGTTCATGCCATATAAAATCCCCAGCAATCTTCACCACTTTGAATTGAAAATCGTGTATTTCACCAATAATTTTCGGTGACCAAAGCTCCTTTAATTCGGATAATTTCTCATTTATATGGATAACTTGATCTTGCATATTCATCTCTCCTTATTTACTTTTGGAAAAGGTTTTTCCTATTATTCGTCCTTTTGTAAGGCTTCTGTTATATTTTGCAAAGCGTACTCGATAGCTAATGGACCTCCTGTAATAGCGGAAGTATCCATTAAATGAATATTACCTTTTTTTACGGCATTCATATTATTCCAGACATTGCTTTGATTTAACTCACTCATTAATGCTTCCTTTTTTGTAATATCACCGATAAGGAAAATATGGTCTGCTTGAATAGTTGAGATGCCTTCAAATGCAGCGAATTGATTATTATTCCCTTTAAATGTATGATCTGGTGTTAGACCCAAGCCCTTTTCTTTATCGAAAGCAAGTGTATAAACAGGGTTATCTTCACCAAGAACATTAAACGTTTTTCCGTCCCAAGACAAAATAAGCGCTACAGACTCTCCTTGAATTGACTTTAATGCTTCACGTCCTGTTGAGATATCTTTCATCATTTTATCAATTACTTTTTCCGCCTCATCGTCTTTTCCGATAATCTTGGCTACTGTGCGAAGTCCATATTGCCAGTCTTCGTAGATGTCCTGTGATTGCAACGTAATGACTGGGGCGATTTTTTCTAGGGATTCATACAATTTTTCATGATGTTCTGTTGCTAAAATATAATCAGGACCAATCGATAGCGTTTTTTCAATACTAGGAGACAATTTATCGCCTAATTCCTCTGTTGAATCTAGCTTACCGTTTAAATAAGACAAAGTGGATAAATATTCTTTATCAGTAGAAGCTGCAGGTGGCTCACCTAATGCAACTAAAATTTCAGGGTAAAAATACCATAATGAAACAATTTTTTCTGGTTCTTTCTCGATGACAAATTCCTTACCTAGGGCATCTTTAATTGTTCTAGGCCAAGCAGTTTCTTCTACATTAGCTGCTGATGAAGATATGTCTTCTGTAGTTAACCCCTTATTTTCAGCAGGCGATTTATGACAACCTCCCAATATACCTGCTAGTAGTAGCATTAAAAATAGCAGTCCTTTAATCTTTTGCATTGAAATTCCTCCAACATAATATCTCTGATATACACTTAGTATAGTAAAGTCATGTTTGGCGGAGAATGGATGCTTGGTGAACTTAGCATGGATTATTGATGAACTTATCTCGATATTCAGTAGGAGAGATACCAAATTGCTTCTTGAATACTCTACTAAAATAAAAGGGGTCAGTAATTCCCACCGTTTCTGCAATTTGTTGTACAGGCACTTCACTTGTAAATAGCATTTTTTGAGCCATGTTTATACGATAGTTTAATAAATATTCTGCTGGACCCATCCCTGCATGCTTTCTAAATATATAGGATAGTCGATTTCGATTAACGTTATATTGTTCGGCAAGAGAGGTAATGGAAAGGCTTTGATAATAGTTTTCATGAATATAAGTAGTTATTCGTTCGAATAGAGTGTGAGACGCACAGCTATTTTGTCGATTAGCTACACATAATAATGCTTCATTCAGTACATCACGAAATAGCATTTCTGTCTGAAACATTGATATACCTCCACGCTGATTATATACATGCCATAGACGCATAATTAACTCGATTAGACGAGGAGATTGTCCTATCGGTAATTCAAAATGCTGATGTGAAAAGCTTGTCTCTGCTAAATTCTCCGTACATATCCTGTACAAAACCAGAATATATTCCCAATTTGCATCATCAAAATTTTTTTGATTTAGTTTCATCTTCGCTCCCCCGTGTACAACTTTTCCTGGAGAAAAGATGTAAGGGGTGCCATTAAATTGAAATTCTATTTTTCCAGAAAGGGGAAAAACAAATCCTGGAAAAGAATCTGTATAATCCGCGGAAGGTACACCTGTATTTCTAGAATATCGATAGATTCCTTTTACTTGGAAAGGAGTGTTTGCTAAATGCTCTGCAAGCTGATTTACGTCGATTTTCATACTTATATACCTCATTTCAATAGTAATTTGTTTGGAAAACCAATATTTGTCATACAGCAAACTGCACGTACCACAATAAGTTACTGCTTTTTCAAGGTGTAGTCCTCGGTAGTTGGGTTGAATTATAGTTTTCATCTTATTCATTACCAAAAATATAAAAAGGTAGGGATGACGGCTCTCGCCTATCCCTACCTTATCGATAACGATTATCATTGTCAATTAAGTTGAAGCCTCCCTCTTATACCCAAAGATCCATCAACCTCACTCATTTCATTTCTCTATCTTTTATCCTCTTCCTAAAAGCAATTTCTTGCAAATCATCTCCTATTTCTTGTGAAAAAGATTTTATTTGGAAGGCTTCTGAAAGCCTTTGATTCTCAGATAAAGCTACTACTTGTAACAATTTTTCTTCATAAGTTTGTACAAAATGATCAAGCGTCGGACTGGTTACTTTCAGGACTTTCGCAATAGGGAGACTTGAAACTATACCTTTGCTCAACATTATAGATTGAAGTATCAATTTTGTAATCAACACTTCGATGAACGTCGAAATGTTTATATTTTACAATGAGTCTGACAGTGAAAACATTTATGGGAGGAACTAAAAATGAAAATAATGCAACAAATGCCAAATACCAAAATAATAAATCCTAAAATTTTATATTATGGATTTCCTGTAATTTTACTAAGTACGTTAAATGAGGATGGAACAGTAAATATTAGCCCTTTATCTTCTTCTTGGGTATTAGGAGATTGCATTATCTTAGGGATTGGTCTTGGAGGAAAGGCAATTGAAAACTTAGAACATCATCCTGAATGTGTCATAAATATCCCAGACCCCTCTCTCTGGGAAAACGTGGAACAGTTAGCTCCTTACACAGGAAAAAATCCAGTTCCAGATTTTAAGAAACAGATCGGTTTTACATTTAGAAAAGAGAAATGTGATATTAGTTGCTTAACACCTATTGGGTCTACAACGGTTATTCCTACTCGAATTATGGAGTGTCCTATTCAAATCGAAGCAAAGGTAAAACATATACGTATTCCAGATTATTCTCCTAATTTTGCTATCGTTGAGACCCAAACGACACAAGTACATGCCCACGAAGAAATAATTATTGACGAAAATCATATTGATCCAAATAAATGGAGTCCACTAATTTATAATTTTCGTCATTATTTTGGTTTGGGTAGCAACCTTGGTAATAACTTTCGCTCTGAGATCTAAACATTGGGATTAAAACATATGGTTCACAAAAAAAGGCCAGGTTCTCATTTGAGCGCCTGGTTATTTGTTAATAATTAGGTCTATAATAATATGCTTGCTGCTCATACGCACTAAATACTTCACTATTAAGCAATACAATAATTAAATCTGTTTTTTTCCATTTAGAAATGAAAAATCTTTCTTAGAACATTCACTTTATCTCTTTCATAAATTCTCTAAAGTCTTCAACGATTTCTTTTGCTTTTGTACGATATAAGAAATGATTCCCTTCAAATGTCATCACTTTCCCATGGACAGAGTTAGCTATTTGTTTTTTATGCTCTGGTATCCATCTGTCCGTTACTGGATGCTTCTCTTGTATAAACAAAATAACTGGAAGATTTTTAGGAAATATTAAACTTTCAGCCGCTTTAAAGTTAGCATACATCATTTCAGCTTCATTTAACTGGCTGAGATTATACATATTTTTGTGCTTAAGAATTTTCAGTTGTTCTTTTGTTTTCTCATCATAGGGTAGTTCGACATATGGGTCATCACTAAGCTTCACCTGCAATCTAGCTAAACCTGATTTTTTTAGTAGTTTTAAAGTAGTTAATACTGAAGGTTCAATCTTTCTTTCACTTATTGTCGGAACACTACTATCCAGCCCGACAAATGCACTTACTTCGTTTGGATATTTGTTCACATAATCCAATCCGTAAAGGCCTGAAATGGAGTGACCCATTAGAATATAACGCTCAATTTGAAGACGCTGTAATGCTTCATGGATTTCACTAACAATATTCTCAGTGCTTCTTTCTTTTTCCGTAAGAGCACTTAATCCATAACCAAAAGGCTCAATGACTACAACCTTGTAAAATGGAGATAGTTCATCTACTAGTAGTTGAAAATCAAGTGCTGGTGCTGCTGTTCCATAACCAGGTAAGAGTACGACAGTTTCTTCTCCTTCTCCCTGGATAAGGACATTCATTTTTTTCCCATCTACGGTGACAGACTGACCATAAGTTTCTAGTTTTCCTTGCTCCATTTTGCTACAAACAATATGAACAAGGAAAACAACCGCTAATAAAAGTAATATGGCTATAATTAAACCTACTACTATTTTACTTATAAAGGTTATCGTTTTTTTCATTATATTGGCACGAGGGTATAGAACAGCAAGCGAAAACTGTGTTTTCCTTTCTTCTCGTGCCACACCTCCCTTTCATACTCTTCACCCTATCAATCTATCTCGGCTACTTTTATAAACCGCTAAGGATAGCTTATACAATGAAGGTGTACTGCCTATGACAACAATATGAACAGCGTATGAACAAAAAAATAGTACGTCATTAAATAAATACAGAAAGGACCTAATGATTCTTTTGCTATGACATTGCTTAATTGACATGAAAAAAAGGATCTTCAAATCGAAGATCCTTTAGCTACTTTGTCAGATTTTCTGTATTTAGCTTTTACATTTTTTAATAATCCATCTTTATCAAGCAAAGTTGGTAAACTGATACCGATAACGATTATGACAATACCTGCTATTTGCAAAGTTGTAACCGTTTCGCTTAAGAGGATAACTGATACCATCACCGCGATTGGCAATTCAACAGCACTCAATATGGATGACATACCTAATCCCACTTTAGGCACTGCAATTGTGAATAAGAAAACTGGTATAATCATGCCAAATAACCCCAATGCTAAACCATAAATCCACAGTCCTTCGTTAAACAAAGTCCCATTCCAAATAATTTCTGGAGACTGAAAAGCCGCAGTCGTCATGAAAGCGAAGAAAGAAACCAATACTAAGCGATTAGAGGTTGTCATACTTGCGGTTGTCTTTCCGTTTACATATAAAAATAAGGAGTAACAAAGAGCAGCTGCTAAACCCCATAACCACCCTTGAAAAGGTATTTGAGACAAATCAACATCAATTATGCCTGCAGCTGGTATGGTTCCAGCTACTAATATAATTAAAGAGATGAATTCAATTCTACTTGGAAATTGCCGTTTTGTGATACAAGAAATCAGCATACCAATCCATGTAAATTGGAACAGTAATACTACTGCCAAGGAAGCAGGCAAAAAGTTTAAAGAATGACCATATAAAATATTTGTTAACCCTGTTAACATGCCTGCAAACAGAAGGATTTTAACGCCTTTAAAGCTAAAATTTGATCTATTTGTAACTAAGGAAATACATACTGCTATACAAAAGCCGATAAAAAACTGACTTGTAACTGCCTCAGATACAGAAAAGCCACTACGCATTGCCAGTTTTATAATAGTTGAAACGATACCAAAACTACTAGCTGCAATCACTACTAATAGGGGATAAAGATACATCTTGATTATTCACTTCCCTCTCAAAACTTGTCTATTGATGAAATTTTGTTTATGATTTTGAGATGTCGAAAAAAATCATAATCTCCAATATATATCACAGATTGTTATTTTACAATCTTTTTTTCGTTAATAATGAATCCTCTCGTAGAGGAAAACCTAATTTTTAAAAATGATAAAAAAGCCAAAACCCACATGTATCAAGGGTTTGGCTTTTATCTTTGTATTTCATTAATAAAGAATGTTAAATTGAATGTTTTTTCTCAATTTCCTTCAGCATAAATCTTATACTGTAATAATCCAATCAAAAAAAACACCCCCCTCTATAAAGAACATAGAAGTGAGATGTTTTTAATGTTCACTAATAGTATTAGAATGGCCGCAAACGTTTAGCGTGACTCTTTTGGCGGTTGGCATACATCACATTTTCGTTGGTTTTTATTTTTAAATTTCGTAAATGTTTTTTCAAAGTTAGTACCACATGCACATTTAAATAGTAGCTTTTGAGAAAAACCATGGTATTCAGTCGTTAGCAACTTACTTTCTGAATTGTTCTCAACAAATTTCTGAATTTCACCAATCGTCCAACGTTTATTCATTTCCTTACACCTCCATATTTAATCGTTCCGCGGAGGCTTTTCTTGGCATCCGTTAAAAAAAGAGCTTAAGTATCTTAAGTGCCTCATTATAACATGAGCTGGCTCACAATAAAACAGAAGTTTTACAAGCGTTGGAGGGCTGTACTCTTGCCTGTTACGGTTCGAGCGAGCCTCTAAACATTTGGTTTTCTAAGGAAATTTCATCTTTAATCATTATTTTTAAGATTCAAAGCTTTTGAATCTGTTCTTTAATATCCACCGTGCATAATCCTCCGTGATAACAAATCACCGATTCAATGTCTAGGTCTACATATTTTTTTAAAGATTGTTGAGCAACCTCTATATCTAAAGTGGTTGGAACATGAATCCCTCCCAGTGTACCATTTACACTATACATCGAATCGCCGGCAACAAGCGTTTTACTTTGCTTCAAATATAAACTAATATGGCCAGGCGTATGTCCTGGCGTATGGATAACTCGTATTCCTCCACAATATGGTAGTTCTTGACCGTCTTTCAAGGTCTCATCCACTTTCCCCTTAGGTGGATTCTCTATGTGCCCGTCTTTCAAAAGCGGTAAATCCCCCTGAATATAAGGCTTATCTAGTTCGTGCGCATAAATTTTTATATGACTACCGCAATTTTGCAATATTTCAGGAAGACTGCCTATATGATCGATATCCTGATGTGTCAAAATCACAACTTTTAATTGGTTGAACGACACGCCTACATCTTCCATTGCCTTACGTAAATCTTCCATTTGACCTGAACATCCAGTATCAATTAAAACAGCCATCTCCTGATCCCATAAAAGCGTTGGATGAATGAAGGCTCCGTTAAATTTAAGCTCCAGAATCTCTACTCCCCTAGAAATTTTCATCATTTCTTCCCCTTTATGATTAGATTTTATTATTCTTTTACATCCTGAAGAACAGTCCTCTTCCGCCAAAGCAACTCTCTCAATGTTTCAAAATTGACTAGAATCGTTCCAACAATAATCGTCAGCGTACCTATTCCTGTTAACCACGAAATATATTCATGATAGAAGGTAACACCTAATATAACGGCAATTACTGGTGAGATATACAGCCATGTGGACGGAAAAACAGGATTTGTTCGTGACACAAGCCAATAATAAATGCTGTGACCAATCATTGAACCAAAAATAATCAAATAAAAAAGAGAACCAATTGAAGCTGGACTTAAAAGATAATGAAGCTGAATGTTCTCAGTAAAAAGTGACAAAATGATTAATAAAATCCCTCCATGCATCATTTGTGCTGCATTTAAAGCAATTGGAGATGTTGTTCCAAATTTTTGGATGACATGCTTCGTATAAATTGTTCCAGATGCATAGAAAACTTCACCTAAAATAATAGCGAAACAACCAACCATCCAGAAGGGACTAATCTCAATTGCAAAACTAGGTAAGATTAAGAACGTAACACCAATGACTCCGACAACACAACCAATAAATGATTTTCCGTCTCCTTTTTGCTTCAATATAAATGTCTGAATAACAATAATCATCATTGGACCTGTAGCAGATAAGACAGCTGCGATTCCAGATGTCACATACTGTTCTGCCCAATATAATGTGGCAAACGTTCCAAAGGTTAAGGCCACTCCTGTAAAAAACATTTCTTTTCGAAATAATAACCGAATTGTCGTTTTTTCGCGCCAAGCCATATAACTAAATAGTAGTAAACCGGCAATGAAAAAACGAAGACCAGCTGATAAAAACGGAGGAACCCCTGCATCAACACCAACTTTAATTGCTAAAAATGTTGTCCCAAAAATCAAACACATAAAGAAATAATTAATCATTACCATATCAAACTCCTCCTCTTTTTCTATCATAAAAGAAGTAGGATAGAACAGATTAAAAAGGATAGAACAGATCAATTTGGTTCGTGGTACAATCGGTTTGAATAGGAGGAATCGATGTGGGCAAAGCAAATCAAAATGAAGATTATCTTTTTAAGAAAGTCTATGATGATGTACTGCACCGAATAGAGCGTAAAGAATGGAAAGAACATGAAAAGCTTCCCTCCGTCCGGCAATTAGCATCTGAAATGAATGTCCATCGGCTAACGGTATTAAAAGCTTATCAACTATTAAAACAGCATGACAAAGTTTATGTAAAAGATAAATCAGGCTATTTTGTCCAATCAATTGTAACAAAATATATTGAATGTTTAGATCAGGACAATCCCATTGTTTCAGCATACGTAAAAAAAAATCATTTATCCGAAATCCATCAGCCATCTGTTTCCTATCATTTTTCTCAGGCATTGATTGATCCTAATCTTTTGCCTAATCACTATTTTTCAAATTACGTGAAGGAAGTGTTTGACCTATATCCGAAAGTACTGGCAACCTACTCAACGGTACAGGGTGATTTAGAGCTACGTGAGACACTGACCCAATATTTTATCAACCACTATAAAACACATTTGAGTCCAGATGAACTGTTAATAACATCTGGCTCACAGCAAGCCATTCACTTAATTGCTCAAGCTTTTATTAAGCCAAGAGACGTCGTTTTATTTGAACGTCCAAGCTATAGTGCTGCGATTGATATCTTTAAAGCACAAGGAGCTCAGATTGTTACGGTGGATATCCACCCTGAGGGCTACGATTTAGAACAGGTCGAATACTATATTAAAAAATACAAGCCACGCCTATTTTATCTCAACCCTACCTTCCATAATCCAACTGGTTATACGGTTTCTGTTGAGCAGCGCAAAAGATTAGTGGAATTAGCTGAGCACTATCGGTTTCTAATAATAGAAGACGATGCCTATCACGACATTTATTTTGACCAAGCCCCACCAGCTCCAATTTACACATTTGATAGTGTTGGGACAGTCATTTATATCCGAAGCTTTTGCAAATACATCTCTCCTGGTTTGAGAATTGCAACTGTTATTTGTCCATCATCATTAATGAAATCACTATTAACAGAAAAATCGCTAGCTGATAATGGCTCCCCACTTCTCAATCAAAAAATTTTTCTCCATTACTTCTCCTCACTAAGATTGCAACAACATTTGGAGAAAATCCGGATTGCCCTACAGATTCGAAAGGAAATTATGGAGGAAGAGCTAGCTGTAACAGGCTGGCGATGGAACAGTCCAAAAGGCGGTCTAAATTTATGGGTACAGCTCCCAGACGATCTTCCAACTGAATTATTATTATCTAGAAGCATCGCACAATCGATCTCCTTTGTGCCAGGTCAAGTTTGTGATCCATTAAAACAACTATCCTCCTGGATACGTTTAAGCTATTCCTATGCAAACGAAAAACAGCTAAGAGAAGGAGTAAAAAAGTTGGTTACAGTGGCGCAATCACTTTCTAAGTGATCGGACTAGCGATTTAATTAAATCTATAAACGGTGGTATTCACAGCTTTATCAACCATTTCAATTATTTTTTCATCGGTGGCACGAATCGTAATAAGCGGTAGACATAGCAATAACAGGCAGACATATACACCTAACATATTCAGCTGTCTATTTGAATAATATGAAAAAAAGTTATACACCTAGCTCTTATCTGTTCAAAATAATTACAGCAAATCACAGCAAAAAAATGTTCTCGGTGTAGAACACAATTTTACCAAGGAATGATAAGAGTGCTTTCAGATTTGAGAAAGCCATATTAACTCTATATTCCAGTAAAAATAACAGCCAAATTATTATTGAAGAGCGAGATTTAGAAAAATTTCTATTCTCATAACCTCCCTGTAGAATGATAGAATGTTTTTATACAGTGATAGAAGGAGGAGAAAGATATTGTCTAATCAAAATGAGTCTTCATTAGATAAGGAAAAGCAGCCTAATCCGAAAGTTAAAGTAGAAAGAAAAGAGGGGGAACCAACTGCTGCTTTCAAGGGGGCTTCCTGGGGCGCATTGTTAGTAGGTGTTACGGCATATTTTATAGGCTTGTTTAATGCAACGATGCAACTAAACGAAAAAGGATATTACCTAGCTGTTTTAATATTTGGACTCTATTCAGCAATATCCTTACAAAAAGCAGTAAGAGATAAAGAAGAGGGAATACCAGTTACTAGTATTTATTATGGTATTAGCTGGGTTGCACTTATTGTATCTATTTCATTAATGGGCATTGGGTTATATAATGCTGGAAGTATTGTTTTAAGCGAAAAAGGGTTCTATGGTATGTCATTTGTTCTAAGTTTATTTGCATCCATCACGGTTCAAAAGAATATTAGAGACACACAGAGAGCTAGGGAAAGAGATTAAGTTACTGAAAGAGTCGAGAAGTTCATTCTCGATTCCTTTTGTCATTTTTTCTTAAGCTCCATACTCCTCCAGACTATAAAAAAAGAGCATGGCTGTCATCAGCCATACTCCTCTCAATTTTATTTTTCTCCGCTTATTTCGACTAAAATTTTAGATTGTGTTTTGTCATTTGTTAACGTTTTGAATCCTTTTTCAACAATCTCATCTAGGTCAATTTGACTTGTGATGATCCCTTGTGGATTTAGTTGACCAGCGCTCATTGCATCAATTGTTCTTTGGAAAATTGACGGTGTATAAACAATGGATGATAATACATTAACACCTGTGTTTGTAAGTTGCATTGGATTCCATTCGATTGGTCTTGCAAAAATCGAAACAATCATCATGTTACCACGAGGTTTTGTTACATCAATTGCTTGTTTAAAGGTAGGAGCAACTCCTGCCACCTCAAAGGATACATCAACCCCATCTGCAACAATCGCACGAACTGCTTGTACAGGATTTTCTTTACCTGAATTAATAGCATGGGTTGCACCTAATTCTTTTGCCTTTTCTAATCGATCATCGGATAAATCTAATACGATAACTTTACTAGCACCTGATGCTTTTGCAGCGATTACTGTTAATAATCCAATTGGTCCAGCTCCAAATACAGCAACAGAATCACCTAATGTAACCCCAGCATCTTTAACAGCTTGTACAGCAACAGCCATTGGTTCTACCAGTGCACCATCTTGTAATGTTAAGTTATCTGCTAAACGATGTATATTCGTTACAGGGACATTAACATATTCCGCAAATCCACCGTTTCCATGTAAACCGATGAAGTTAAATCCATCATAACGATCGACTTCTTCATGTTTATTTCTATATGTTAATGTAGGGTTGATGACAACTCGGTCCCCAGCCTTAAAGTCAGTAACCTTAGAGCCAACTTCTTCGATGATACCAGCAAATTCATGTCCCATTGTAAGTGGGGCAACTTCACCTGTTAATTCAGCTTTTTCATTAACTGGTACGAAAACCGGACCTTCTTCGTATTCATGCAAATCACTTCCACAAATACCAGCCCACGCTACTTTTACTTTCACTTCTTCTTCTCTTAAAGCGCGTAATTCAACCTCTTCAACTCTAATATCTTTCACACCATGCCAAACTGCAGCTTTCATTTATGTTACCCCCATAAAATTATTTAAATTGGTACCATAAAATAACATCCTTAATAGCTACTCGTGCATGATCAAAATCCGACACTTCTATACACTTGATAAAAGTATTGATGGACATATGATAGGATTCAACTAGATTCATCTTCCATTTTGTTTGTGCAGCTACATTTGTAACAAATATTGTTTCTTTAAAGAATCGTAGCATAGCAATATTTCCTGTAACATCAAAAAACAATTGTAACAAGTGGGCAAACGAAACAACATATTCATAAATATTTTCAGCAGACTTTCTTTGTTTCATAGCTTCAAATCGAAATAATAGTTCATTTTGCAAATCGGCAGTCCATTTAGATTCACACTTGGTTAGTGCAATATCCAATAGATGATAAAGCGCTTCCAAATAATCCTTTAATTCCTGATCCGTTATAATCTTCACTCTTACACCTTTATGTTGTACTTTTTCAACTACACCATCTTTTTGTAAAAGATATAGAGCCTCACGGACAGGTGCATGACTTACTTGTAACTCCTTTGCAATTTCTGCCTCTATTAAGCGCTGACCTTGTTCATAGTAACCAGAAAATATGCGGAATAATAATCGTTCAGCTATTTGCTCAGAAATTGTTTTTTTTGAAATTGAATTTTCATCAAACCCCATTAAACCACTCCAATAAATTTATATCTTTTTATTTTAACATAGTTCAGTGTATAGGGTGATTAGCTAAAAGCGTTATATATTATGGATTATAGATTATCGATAATCTATAAAAGTATTTTAATCTATAAACTCATTTCTTTCAAATATCTTGTTTTGGGTAGGTAACTAAATAATATGAAGTACCTTTTAAGAGAAAATTTATAAATGCAAAAAAGATGGTGTTAAGTTGATCAGACCGGTATATGGAGATAATTTGCGATATGAGTTACTCAATAATAACCTATAAAAAATGCACACAAACTGCTAGTTATTGTCTAACAATTTGTATGCCATTCATCTTAAAGTGATTTGTTATGAGTTGACGATGTATATCCCTGTTTCTTCCATTAACAACTGTTGCGCTATATGAACCACTAATCTTCTCTGTTGCAATTTATATGGGCTTACCAGCACTTTGCGTACCGAATGCAACCTTTTAATTATACTATTTCAAAAAGACTTAGGAATAACTCCTAAGCCGTAATCATGTTTCTTCTCATATGAAAAAGAGTCTGTACCCCTAGTCTCTATTCTCTATATAACTTACAATTTGATTGGCAACAGTTGATGTTAACAACGTAGATATATTACTTAAAACAATAATTGTTGCGTCACTTTCTATCAACCTTAAATAGGAGGAAGTAAAACCATTAATCCCGCCATGATGAAAAATGAGCGCATTATTCTTTTTTGTCTTAGTAATGTTCCATCCATATCCATGGCCAAAACGACCTGATGAAAGCATCTGAGTTGTTATATTTTTCGATAGTAAACAATTATTTTTTATTGCATCATCAAGTAATTGTAAATCTTCTACTGTAGAAAATAACCCACCAGCAGAATAGGTGTTAGACATATTGATGAAACTAGCATGATAAATATTATTTTTTTCTAACTCATAACCGCTTGCTTTATACTTTTGAATAGCCACGTTATAATCAAGACCAGTATTTAACATAGATAGAGGCTGAAGAATCTTTTGTTTAAGAAACTCTTCATAACTTAAACCACTTGTCATTTCTATAATCTTACCTAATACAATGTATCCTGAATTAGAATAATTAAACTCTTTCCCTGGTATAGATTTGAATGAACAAGAAATAATCCAATTTATTAAATCATCTGGTGATTGTAGTTGATAAGATTTTAATAAAAAATCAGGTTGATCAGTAATATTACCAATGCCAGATGTATGCGTTAATAGATGTTCGATCATAATTTGGTTACCTTTTGGAAAATTAGGAATAAAATTATCCACAGTATTATGTAACTGTAACTTTTGCTCTTCAACTAGCATTAAAATTGCAATGGTAGTAAAGATTTTAGTTACAGATCCAATACGGAACTTTGTAATAGCTGTATTTGGTATATCCCATTCATAATTAGCTTTTCCAAATGATTCTTTATATATTGTTTCTCCTTGATCAACCACTAAGATATTTCCACTAAACCCCTCTTCTTTTGAGTTTAAAAATGAATGAATATATGATTTTAGCAAATATCAAGCACTCCTTATTTTGTACTATAAGTTACTTGAAATGTTATCCAATGGCATTTACCAACTTCCTCCTTTCGAACTTTACGAGATCTTAAAGCTCATTTCTAAGTTTTCTGCGAATTTCCTTTTGCTTTAACTTTATTAATTCTATGATACTTTTACAGATTCTTTTAAGTGACTCATTTGATTTGTAAGTGAGTACGAAAATACTGCCACCTTCTATCATGCTAAAGACTAAATACGCCATTTCTGTAGCTTCCTCAGGGGGCCAATTTGATTGGATAAACTTTTCTCTTAATATCATGATAAGTTCTTCATAGGCATTCTTGCATGCTAAACGAAGTTGCTCACTCATATGCCAAGTTTCCAAAGAAATAAGTGCTAGTGGAATTCCATCATGTGCAATTTTTGGATTGAAACTTAAACATTGCCCAAAAAAACACTCTAAAGCTTTTATTACATCATCATGCTGTGAAAATAAATTTCTCAACTCTTGAGCAGCAAAATCTTTTGTTCGATTAATTGCCTCTGTCGCTAATTGCTCCTTGCCTTCAGGAAAATAATAATAAAGCGAACCTTTTGGACAACCCGACTCTTTAATAATTTGATTTAATCCAGTAGCATGGTACCCTTGTTTTTGAAACAGTGTTGACGCGGTTGATAAAATTTTCATTTTACTTTCTTGATTTCTAGACATTTTCCCCTCCGAAATTATAATGACTGGTCTATATAATAAATTGTTAAGACTATAAAGTCAATAGAACTGATTATTGCTTCACCTTTACTCGTTTAATTCAACTTTCATTTTTAATGGCAAGCTCTAATTCCTCTCCTTTTATGATTACTTGATCTACATCAAATAATTTATTTTAATTACCCATTAATTCAGACTGCTTTTCACCAGGATCAAAATTTTTTAAAATCATCACCATCTTTTTTTCTCTTCATATTCTATAGAATCAGAATATTGAGGGGGAAACGTATGGGGATTGAATTCACAGCTCTCCATTGGATTTACGTGGTTTTTATTGTGCTCATCATCGGATTTATGGTTAAACGTCGCGATACCACCCTCATTTGTGTAGTAGGCATCTTTATGCTAGCGATTGTTGCAACTGGTGATTTTACTTCTTCCATAAGTGGTGTGTTTAACAGCTTTATTTATGCCATAACTGAGCTGCTATCAACGATTCTTATTATTTCGATTATCGTGGCGATGAGTCGGGTCATGATGTCTTCAGGTATTAATGAGGTTATGGTGGCCCCTTTCACAAAGATCATTAAAACACCCGCACTCGCTTATTGGACGATTGGACTTTTAATGATGTTTATTTCTTGGTTTTTCTGGCCATCACCTGCAGTAGCGCTATTAGGAGCCGTGCTCTTGCCTGTTGCGATTCGGGCGGGCCTCCCAGCACTGGGGGTTGCCATGGCCATGAACTTATTTGGGCATGGTATTGCATTATCGAGTGATTTTGTCATTCAAGGGGCTCCAAAATTAACGGCTGATGCTGCTGGTATCCCTGTTGGAGATGTTGTTTCAGCCAGTATTCCGCTTGTTATCACAATGGGCGTTGTAACGACAATTGTTGCTTATATTTTTTTAAGACGTGATATGAAACGAGGAACGCTACTTTTAAATACTGGCAACAATGAGGAGGAGGAGGGTGAACAAGAAACTGCGGAAAACTTACTGTCAATTGGGCAAAAACGATTCTTCGCCGTACTTATTCCTATTGCCTTTATCTTAGACGTTATCGCTATGTCAGTATTCAATTTAACGGGCGGCGATGCAACGGCTTTGATCGGTGGAACCTCTGTTTTTATTTTATTGTTGCTTAGTATGGTTGCTCATAAATCAGCGGGATTAGAAAAGACAACAAGTTATTTGATTCAAGGATTTCAATTCGGCTTTAAAGTCTTCGGACCCGTAATTCCAATTGCTGCTTTCTTCTATCTTGGAGATGCTGGCTTTACACAAATTCTTGGAGATCACCTCCCCGCTACTTCACACGGTATTGTCAATGATCTGGGTGTCGGTCTTGCAGCAATAGTTCCGTTAACAAAGGAAATTGCTGTTGTTACATTGGCAGTTGTTGGTGCCATTACTGGGTTAGATGGTTCGGGCTTCTCCGGAATTTCTTTAGCAGGTTCGGTTGGTAGTCTATTCGGGAATGCTATTGGTGATGGAACAGCAACTTTAACAGCTTTAGGGCAAATCACAGCGATTTGGGTTGGTGGTGGTACACTAATTCCTTGGGCATTAATCCCAGCAGCTGCTATTTGTAATGTCAGCCCATTTGAACTGGCAAGACGAAATTTAATTCCTGTAGTCATTGGACTGATTGTGACAACGATAGTTGCTGTGTTTTTAATTTAATTTAATAAAAATAGTAAGAGATGGTTACTAGGTTATCAGTAGCCATCTCTTTCACTCTCCGTATAATACTTTTGTAAAATGTCATAAAACATTTCTTTTAGTTGAGATTTTTTCATGCCTAAAATATAAGCCTCTATCAATAATTGCTCCACTTTCATAGCTATTTGGTGACATGAAATAGTCGTTGCTTTATTAGGATCTACGATAATAAATGCTCTAGACTGAGGCTTAATGGTGATGATCCCCTTTTTTTGAAGCTCTTTGTAGCTTTTATGAACTGTATGCAGATTGAGGTTTGTTTGTGCTGCTAGCTGGCGAATTGAAGGCAAATGTTCCCCCTTTTTTAAGCTTCCAGTCGCTATGGATAAAAGCAACTGCTGTGTGAGTTGTTGATAATATGGAATTTTGCTTCTTCGATTTACTTTTACATTCATTTGTCGAGGATTTCCTCCATATTAAAATTTCTTTTTGGCAATAAAATGATGCATGATAGCCATCATGGATAGTACAAGTAACAGTGTGACAATTATATTAAAGCTATACCATTTTTCTATGTCACCTGTCATGATTATCGTTGTAGCATACAAACTATTACTAGCTGGATTTATGACATCTAAGAATGGATGTAAACCAGCACAAAAACGACAAATAAATAAGACACCAATACTAATTAAAGCAATAAATGGTGTACTATTAAAAAATGTACTCATCATGGCAACAAATGTAATGATGAACAACAGCCAAATACAATAAAATGCTAAAGCTATCAATGCGCGCATTATCGGTACAGAGGTAAATAAATAAGATGTATAGCCAAGGGACATTGCATAGCCAAGCGAAATACATAGGACGGCTAAAATAAAATGAGTAAGGAGTTTACTGTTTAAGTAGGATGTGATTGATACTGGCCTTGTTAAAATGAAGGCCATCATTCCATTCGCTTTTTCTCCTTGAATAATACCCATCGTTGCAATAGCAAGGATGATTATACCTAATTGATCAAATTGCGAATTAAGGGTTGAAGCAAGCACTTCTTCTCCTCCTGGCTTTGCCATTGTTGGATCAATTATAATCCCTTCTATACCACCCATTGATTGTAAAATAGCAGGCAAGAAATACATCATAATCGGCTGAGTTAAACCTAGGAGGATATAGACGATTGGTAGCCAAACGACTTTATATTCCTTTGTCATTTGATTCATTTCTTTTTTACTTAGTGCTATAAACGTATTCACTTCAAATTACACCACCAATTCTAAAAATATTTCTTCTAAGCTTTCTTGAAGGCCAAGATCAAACTTTGTAAATAGTACATTTGAATCCAATCCGTACTGTAGCAATCGATGGGCGTCCTCTTCCAAATGATTGACATATACTTTAAAACCATCCCCACAATTTTCGATTCTCTTTACATAAGGTAAATGTTCAATCGTTGTTAGCCACTTAACATCTTTCTTTTGAACCGCTAAAAAGATAGCTGAATCTTGATAGCGATTAAGTAACTCTAATTTTGTTGCATCTTCTATTTTGTAACCATTTTTAATGACCACAAAGCGCTCACAAACTTCCTCCGCATCGCCTAAAATATGTGTAGAAAGTAGTATGGTCGTTTCTTTTTTTATGTCTTTTAATAGATTCAGCACTTCACGTCTACCAATTGGATCTAGGGCTGAAACTGGTTCATCCATAATGATGAAAGCTGGCCTGTGTAATAAAGCTTGTGCGATTCCAAGACGCTGTTTCATACCTCCTGAAAATGTTCCAACATGAGCATGTGCTTCTTTCCCTAAGCCTACCTTTTCCAGAAGAATTGGGATGTCTTTTTGTAATTGATTTTTCGAAATACCCGAAAGTGTCCCCATAAAGGCTAAAGTTTCAGATGCGGTCATCCACGAGAAGAAATTAGGGTACTGTGGTAAATAACCAATATGATTTTTCATCTTTGAAATTTTTTGCCCATCAAGTACAATGTCCCCTTCATCTGCATAAAGAATATCAGCAATAATCTGAATTAATGTAGATTTCCCTGCCCCGTTTGGTCCAATAAGCCCTACACATTCATTCGAATCTATAACCATTGAAAAACTACTTACTGCCGTTTTCTGTTTAAATTTTTTCGTAATATTATTAATTTCTAAGCGCACGTTTATTGACATCCTTTCTTCCCATCACGAAATATAGAACAGAACCAATTGTATTAAAGAACAAAATAATAATGGCCCACATTAGTATGTTTTCTCTGCTATCTCTATGTTTATATAAATCTATTAGTGCAACAGTGATAAGTAAAAAACCTACGAGTACAAATGGTAAAAGAATTGGTAGTATGCTTACCCAATCAATTTGATTTAAGTCTTCAAAACCATAGTGTAATTTCATTTTTATAACCCCTTTCATTATCATTATCAATAATGATAACAAAAGAATGAAAAAATTTCATTACCTTTTTACTGTACATCTTTAAAAAAACGCTATAGTATATTTTTTGATAATGTTCTCAAATTGATAACATTTGATTGCTTCCCTTGATACTATCTCATTTTCTGGTAGGAGGATCGGTTTATGCGTAATAAAGCAGAGGTATTAATGCACCCTGTGAGAATGAAAATTTTACAAGCTCTGATGCACAATAAAGAAGAGGGTTTGAGCACATTGGAGATGATTTCTGTCATTAAAGATGTACCACAAGCCACTCTATATCGTCATATCCAAATTTTAGTCGATGAAAATATCATAAAAATTGTGAAAGAGCGAAAAGTTCGTTCTGTTACAGAGAAGTTTTATGCATTAAATGAAGGAGCAGCAAAACTTAGTAAGGAGGATTGGACTCAACTCACAACCAAGCAAAAATTAAATTATATTTCCTACTATCAATTGGCTTTACTATCTCAATATCAAAATTACTTGCATTCACTTGATGAAAAAGAAAGCACAACAGATTTAGCAACTTTTTCTTTAATCGACTTAACGTTAACGGACGATCAATTCAAAAACTTTGAAAATGAATTAAACGATTTATTAACTAAATACTATAATATGACCGACTCAAATAAAGGTTTGGAGACTAAAACAATTGCTTTAAATATTATTCCAAAGCCTTAGGTACTATTGACGTAGAGAAATGGAGAAGATTTATGAAAAAAGGAAAGTCACTAGAAAATATACGAAAATTAATTATGATCATTATTGGGGCAGTTATAGCTGCATACGGACTAGAGGCCGTGTTAATTCCGAATGCTGTCATTGATGGCGGTGTAACAGGTCTTAGTATTATGGGTGCGCACCTCTTTGGTATCCCGTTAGGCGTACTGCTCTTTGTATTAAATATTCCGTTCATTTATATCGGCTACAAGCAAGTTGGAAAAACCTTTGCCTTAATGAGTAGTGCTGGTATTGCAGCATTATCGATTTCTACAGTGCTTTTACATGACGTCAAAACCATTTTAGGCCCAAATGATCCCCTCCTAATTGTCTTATCTGGTGGTATGCTCCTTGGTGTGGGTATTGGAATTGTCCTACGAAATGGTGGCGCTTTAGATGGCTCAGAGGTTTTAGCTGTACTATTATCACGTAAAATTCCATTTTCAGTCGGCGATATTATATTATTTATCAATGCCTTTATTTTCTTAGGGGCAAGCTTTATCTTTGGCTTAGAGAGTGCTCTCTACTCAGCGTTAACTTACTATATTGCCAAAAATGTTATCGATATTATCCAAGTTGGTTTAGAAAAATCAAAAGAAGTTCGTGTTGTTAGTGGAAAATCCGAGGAGATTGGAGACGCTATCCAAGCCCGCTTAGGACGTGGTGTTACCTATACACATGGACGTGGTGGTTTCTCCAATGAACCAACAGAAATCTTAAACTGTGTCATTAACCGTATGGAAGAAAATAAATTAGTTTCGATTATTAAAGACATCGACGAAGGCGCTTTTGTAGTCATTTCTGATGTGTCAGAAGTTCGTGGTGGTAACTTTAAGAAACGAGATATCCATTAATTTCAAAGTAAGTAAGGCGCACTATGCCTTACTTACTTTTTTTAGTTGCTTCTATCATATTTTACGCCTCCTATTAAACATAATCCTCCCAGCATTACTACTAAGGAAGCCCCAACTAAGGCATACTGATAGCTATTTGTGTAACTTGCAAGTGTGCCTGCAATGGATGGACCAATCATTTGTCCGAGCGCATAGCCAGCCGTTAAATAACCTATCATTTGATGACTATTAACTGGTGCAAGTTTCCTCGCTAATGTTGTACAAACAGTTGTAATTCCCATAAAGGTTGCCCCAAAAATGAAGGCACTAGCATAAAGGGTCATCGAATTTGTAGCTAGCGCAGGTAAAACAATACCTATCGCTTGCAGTAGCATAGAGATGAGTAAAATTTTCACATAGCCATAACGCTGTGCTAGCTTAGACCAAACGATACATGAGGGAATTGCTGCAACACCCACAACAAACCATACAAAGGCTGCATCTCCATGAAAGCTTGTCGACTCCTGTGCAATTGATACAATAAATGTGCCTGTGACAATATAGCCAAGCCCCTCTAAGCTATAAGCGATGATTAACCATTTCATCCAAGACTGAGGAGGCGTTTTCTGTGAAATTATCTGGCTTTCCACTAGTTGTTTACTTGGTGTAATAGGCTTAATGAATAGTACAATCAAGACAAACAATACAATACTAAATAAAGCTAATACGATCCAAGTTCCATTCCAATGGAAAACAGCTTGGATTGGTGAAACAATTACCGCACTTAATGCAATCCCTATTCCCACCCCACTATAGAACAGCCCCGATAGATGCATATGACTACTGCTGGCTAACTGGTCTAGTATAAGGCTTGTTATAACAACAAAAATAAAAGCACTCACAACACCCGAGATAAATCGTAATAAATACCAAATGATGATTACATTTGTAAAGCCCATGAAGGCTGTTGTTAAAATGCTGATACCAAGGGTAATTTGCAAAAAGAGAATACGTTTATTCCCTATTGGTAAACGACCTGCCACCCAGGCTCCAACCAAATAACCTAAGTAATTACTTGTTGCTAAGTAACCTGCTGTTGCTCGGCTAAATTCAAAAGTTTCTTGCATATAAGGTAAAATAACCGTATACGAAAAACGGCCGATGCCCATAGCAATAACTAAAGCAAAAATACCCCCGATTAAATAGCGTACGGTTTGCTTGTGCATATCATCACTCCTTCTATTTCACTATATCGAATATCTAGGTATCAAAAATAGATCTAATTCTTTATAATAAGTATCAATAAAATTGATAGCTGGAGGGCATATGAATATTAATGATTTAACGATTTATCGAACAGTCGTCCAAACAGGTAGCTTTTCTAAAGCTGCCACAGCACTTAATTACACACAATCCAATATCTCTATGAAAATACAAAGTCTTGAGGCAATCTACGAAACAACCTTTTTTTATCGTGGACATCGAGGGATACGGCTAACACCAAAAGGAGAACAATTCTACGAGTTAGTCCTAAAAATGCTTCATCTCTATGAAAAAACCTTTGAGATCATACATGAAACGGAGGAACAACGAGGCGTTTTACGAATTGGTTCGATGGAAACAACTGCTGCATTGCATTTACCAACTCTGTTAAGCACATTTCATCAAGCACATGAACAAGTGGATATCACCATATTAACAAGCCCTTCTCAGTACAATATTGAACGGGTAGAAAACTATGAACTAGATGGCGCATTTGTTACCGGACCTGTTTATAAAGAAAATATAATGATGAAAGAGTTTGTCTGTGAAGAGCTTGTTATTCTCACTTCTAGCAAGCATAAACCTATTAAGCATCTACAGGATTTAGAGGGAAGCACTGTGATTACATTCCGACATGGCTGTTCCTATCGAGCCATCTTGGAACATTGGTTACATGAAGAAGGGGTTCGACCACAAAATCGAATGGAGCTTGGTACGCTTGACGGTATTATTGGCTGTGTTGCTGCTGGGTTAGGTATTACCTTACTACCACTTGCCATTGCGGAAAAATATATGGCAACACAAGCATTAACATTGCACAAGATAAAGAACAAGCAAGCACATATTCCTACATGGTTTATTTATCGTAAGGACGAAGTACAATCCCCCATCCTAACTTATTTTTTAGAAGCCATAGAAGCTTATGACTATCCGACAGTTTGAGGGTTCTATCCTTCAGTTTTGAAATTCTATCCGTCATTTTAACAATTCTATCCTTCCCCTAATAAAAAAGCTGTTCAGCAGATTATCTCCACTGAACAGCTTAATATTAGGCAATAACGGTTTCCGCTATGTTAGAAGCATGATCACCAATTCTTTCTAAATTACTCACAATATCCGCAAATACAATACCTGCTGAACCTGAGCAAACTCCTTCATTTAATCGCTTAATATGCAACTTACGTAAACGTCTCTCCATATTATCAATTTCATTTTCTTTTTCTATCACTTGCTGTGCTAAGGAAAGATCACGCTTATCAAGGGATTCAATAGACATTTTCACAGTTTCTAATGTAAAAACAAACATATCTTCTAACTCCTGCATCGCTTGTTGACTTAAACGAACGCGATTACTATCCTTGTATTGCAGAAGCTCAATTATATTTTCTACATGATCACCAATTCGTTCGATATCCCGAATATTTTCAAATAAAGCATGATGCACTTGGGAATCATGGGTTGATAGAGATTGTTTTGATAGCTCCACTAAATATTCCGTTGATTTGCGGTCTAAATTATTAATGGCTTCCTCCAATTGGCCGACCTTGCCGATTAACTTAGCATCATCCGTTTTCAAAATCGTTAACGTTTCTTCTAGACCTTGAATACTATACTCGCCCATGCGCACTACTTCCATTTTTGCTTGACCTAATGCCACTGATGGTGATTTGATAATCAAATTTTTATCCAAAAATTTTGGTTTGTATTCAATAACTGAATCTTCGCCTGGAATTAGTTTCGTTACGACATAAGCCCAAACACCTATGAACGGTAACTGAATGATTGTATTGATGACATTAAACGTTCCATGTGCAAAGGCTATTTGCATTTTCGGCTCTAAATTGAGCACCCCTGCAATCCATTCCACATAGTTCGTAAATAATCCCAATATGAGCATAAAGATAATTGTACCCACTACATTAAATAGTAAATGTGTGGCAGCTGCTCGCTTTGCTGCAATAGAAGCACCTAAAGCGGCTAGAATTGCTGTAATCGTTGTACCAATATTATCTCCAAACAAGACAGGTAATGCCCCGTGTAAAGTTATTAAATCTTCAGCATAAAGCCCTTGTAAAATCCCTACTGTAGCTGAGGAAGATTGAACAATCAGGGTGAATATCGTTCCTACTAATACCCCTAAAATCGGCACATCAGACATTTGTACAGTCAAATCTAAAAATGGTTGCCAATCTCTAAGTGGCTTCATTCCACCACTCATAAGCTCTAAACCAATAAATAAACCTGCAAACCCGAATAATACTTGTCCAATATTTTGAATGAAACTTTTCTTAAAGAAAAATAAGCATATCGCGCCCACTGCCATAATTGGATATGCGTAAGCACCTACATCTATTCCTATAATAAATGCTGTGATGGTTGTCCCAATATTAGCTCCCATAATAACGCCTATTGCTTGACGCAATTTCATAAGTCCTGCGCTCACTAGTCCAACAGTTATAACGGTCGTACCTGAACTTGATTGTATGAGAACTGTAACCACAATACCAACTAGTACACCCATCAATGGGTTTGTTGTAAATTTATCTAAAATATCTCTTAGTCGATCACCTGCAGCCTTCTGCAAGCCATCTCCCATAAATTTAATAGCGAAAAGAAATAAGCCTAACCCTCCAAGAAATTGGAAAATCATCTCCTGTACATTGATAGCCAATCCATTCAACCCTTTCCTTGTTGTCAGACTTTATTATTAATAGTTTTAAGCTAGCTGTACATATCATTTACAATGGATTAAATTAATGTTTACACGCCCTTTACAATTAGTCCAAAAAACGGACATATTCAAATCAAATTCAACAAAAAACAAACAAAAAAAACATGAAAAAATCTTCAATCAGATTTTTACATGTTTTCTTTTGACGACTGAATGCATTTCCATTAGGCTGTAATTAGACACTGAAGGGAGTTTTTTATGGATATTTTTATAGCTAGTAACCGCCAATTACCGATCCGTTACTATGTGCAGGAAGCAATTTGGATTCGACGTGGTGGCAGTATTAAGCTGCCAGATTTAACACTGCCATTTTTCGTTGAGGTAGAGATTAAAAATCAATATAATTTACATATCATTGCAGATTATATTATGGACTTTCAACGACAATACAAGCATACTGAAATCCAATTATTAATCAGAAACACAGCTACCCTAGCAACCCTGCAAGACATGCTGTCACATCATACACAAACACAACATGCCATTACTATTCTTCCATTGTAGTCAGTTATGTAGCTGCTAACGGCAATGTGATAATAAAGTACAGTGTCTCATTTTTGTATTTTGCGTGAATCGTTCCTCCGTGAAGCTCCACTATACTTTTGGCAATCGCTAGTCCAAGCCCTGAGCCCTCGGTTACATTTGTTCTCGATTGATCTTTTTTATAAAATCTCTCAAATAAACTAGCAAGCTCCACCGATGTAAAGGCATCACTTTGATTCGCTACACAAATACGCACATGGTGTGCTTGTCCTTCAAGGGAAACCATAATTTTCCCTTCAGCAGTACTATAATTGATCGCATTGATGAGGAGATTATCAAAAACTCGTACAATCTTTTCCGAATCCAGCGCAGCAACAATTCGATTCTCTGGAAAATGTTTTATAAAAATACGTTGTTTCTCCTCTGCTAACGGTACTAATTCCTCCATTAGTTGTTCGAGCAGCTCATTTACACAAACTTGTTGTCGCATTAAAGTATTTTTATCATTCGTGAGCTTAGTATATTCAAATAAATCGTCTATTAAATTTTTTAATTGTTCGGATTTAGAAAAGGCTATTTTCAAATATTCGTCATATTGCTCTTTTGTCTCATACTTCTCTTCTCTTAATAAACGCAAATAACCCATGATTGAGGTAAGAGGTGTTCTAAGGTCATGTGAAACATTTGTAATAAGCTCGTTTTTTTGTTGCTCAATTTTCCTCTCCATCTCGATACTTGTCATAATTTCTTCTGCCATTTGATTAACATTATCCGTTAGTGAAGCAATTTCATCTTGGCCTTTTTTCTCAATACGAAAGGCTAAATTTCCTTTTGCGATTTCCATAACCCCCTCTGCTAATGCCTCAATTTGATTCATTTTGCGTTTTGTTATCGAGAAAAATGATACGATAAACAACATAACACCAATGAAAAAAGGTATGGGACCTTCATTCGTACTTGTGATGGCTTCTCCTTGTGGAAGTCCACTAACAAAGAAGTAATAATTTTTATCTTGTAAAGTTAGTGGCACTAATGTAGTAAACTCTTCACGAGAAGTTTCGATCATATGATAGGCATTTTCAAAAGGTTGATTCATTGTAAAGCCCATGACATGCCTTATTTCTTCATGCAAATCGATTTGTTGCTCTTTTACCTGCTTTGTTTTATATAAGATCTTACCTGCCTCATCTGTGACGACAATTTTGAATGCATTGTCCTCATTTTCTATTTTTCCATTTTCTTGATCGATCAATTCTCTTAATGCTTCAAC
This sequence comes from Lysinibacillus sp. BS3, assembly GCF_039614735.1. Taxonomy (NCBI): domain Bacteria; kingdom Bacillati; phylum Bacillota; class Bacilli; order Caryophanales; family Bacillaceae; genus Lysinibacillus; species Lysinibacillus sp. BS3. The sequence goes on from NZ_CP154860.1 coordinate 1,359,692, forward strand.
ACTATTTTCTTGGGTTGCCAATGCTGCTGTATCCTGTGCATGATAATACATCATCTTCATACTACCACTATAATCCACAATCACTGTCTCATTGTTATTCTCAAAAAATGGCACTACTGCACGTGCCACTAAAAAACTGCCAAGTGCACATAATAAAAACGTTGTAAATAGTTGAATACGAATGCTACGTTGAATATTATTTTTTATTTTCGCACCAATTTGCTTCAGAAACCTTGGGAACTTTAAAAGCCTAGAGAACTTTTTCAACTTTATACCCTACTCCCCATACGGTTTTAATATATTGTGGATTCCTTGGATTTGCCTCAATTCGCTCTCTAATTTTTCGAATATGTACCATTACAGTATTTTCCGATTGAAATGCTTCCTCTTTCCAAACTTTTTCATAGATTTGCTCTGCACTCATGACAATGCCAGGGTTACTAACAAGCAATTCCAAAATAGCAAACTCCCTAGGTGTCAGCTTTACTCTTTCATTGTTAACAAAAACTTCATGTGTCGCTGTATTGATACGTAAATCGCCAACTTCCAGCTCCTCTCTATTGCTGCTATGTAAGACACTCATTTTCAGATAGCGACGGAGCTGTGATTTAATACGTGCAATTAGCTCTAACGGATTAAAGGGCTTAGTCACATAATCATCAGCACCTATCGTTAAACCACTAATCTTATCCATATCTTGAGATTTGGCAGTTAGCATAATAATAGGCATTTCTGCTATTTCTCTTACCTTCATACACATTTCAATGCCATTTACTTTAGGCATCATTAAATCCAATACAATTAAATGTACTTTATGCTTCTTTACTAACTGTAAGCCCTCTTCTCCATCACATGCCTCTAACACATGAAACCCCTCATTTTTCAAATAAATGCCTATCAGATTTCTTATCTCTTTTTCATCATCTACAATTAAAATTGTTTCATTACTCATCTAATCCCACCATTAATCAAATATTTTCCATTCATAATGCTCCTCCATTTTAGCTATTTTATTATTTTCCGTATATAAAAATAATAAATACAGCTAACAGTCACGATGAATAACCCAAAGTACATACCATATTTCGTAGCAATCAAAGAAATATATTCAATTTGACTGCCAAATAATAAACCTAGTGTAAAATAAATCAATGTCCAGACAAAGCCTGTTGTATAGGAAAATAAGGCATATGTTTTAAAAGACATATTATTCATTCCCACCAAGTAAGGGAGGATATGTCGAACAATTGGAATAAAGTAACTCAGGACTAATGCAAAGTGTCCATATTGATCTAACAATTCTTGTGATTTGGTTAAGTACTTTGCCTTTTTCTTTTTCACAAGTTTATCGAGTACACGATGACCAAATAGTTTTCCAAGTATAAATCCTAGAGAAAGCCCTGAAACAACGCCTAAATAAGTAAGTAAGAAAGATTTCCATATGATCAATTTTCCTAGCGACGATAGAAAACCACCACTCATGACAATCATTTCATCTGGTAGTGGCATGCCTATGATCCCTAGCCATAAACTAAAAAACAAAGCAAAATAGCCATATTGTTCAATAAATAATAAAAGATCCTTTAGCTCCATTAGCTGACCCTCGTATTTCCTAGCCTACAGCTCAATACATAGGCTGGTGGCATATTAATCCATACTTTCTCATGTGAAATATTCTGAAAATAGGTTTGAAAAAATGATTTTTTCACAAGTGAATATTGGAAAGTAATGAATTTTCCATTGTACAAACAATCCCTCACATTTTTTAAAATACAACACGATACTTCCGCCTTTAACGAAGTAAATGGCAGTCCAGAAATAACATAATCTATTTTTTCGATATTCAAATCTGTCAAATATTGCTTCAAATTTTCTGCTGAACCATGGATCACTACAACATTGGCTACATGAGCAAATTGCCTACGCAGTTTCTCACAAAAAATCGCATTATGTTCAATGAGAACAAGTAATGTAGCTGGCTTTTTTCTTTTCACAAGCTCCTTTGTAAAGGCCCCCATCCCAGGGCCAAGCTCTATAATGCATTGAGCCGTCTCAAAGCAAATAGGTTGCACCATTTTATGCGCTAATTTCTTAGAACTAGGTGATATAGCGCCTATTGTTTTTGGATGCTTTATAAATTCAGTAAGGAAGGTGATGAGCTGCATTTAGTTGTCTCCTCGCTTTGCTTTCTTTATTGATGGTTTTAACTATAAAGAGACTTTCTTAAAGATTTGCAAGGAGAATTCTTAACTTTTTCTTAATAATTGACATTATTTAGCTAGTAGATCAACACGATCTCATACAGTGAAAACAAAAAAGTCGCTCATTTTCATTCATGAGTGACTTAATTGCTTGATTTCTATATTCATCTTCATTTTTCTTTTTACACTCTTTATCCCTAAATGCTCATCAAATTCAATTTCATTGGTATTGAACTTACATAGTTAATTCTATAGATGTAGCCCCCTCCCCATTCTTTACCACGTTCAAGTAACTGTTTCCCCAAGATGATTGATCGCAATATAATCTTCATTTTTAGCTTTATCAATAGTAATGACCATATTTTCCTCTCTTCTTATAAAGGCATGGTCCTTTCTTATACGACTTATTGTAATTTTAATCTTTTACTCTATGTCTCATGATTCCTTTTCTAATCCCTCTTATAATTAATTGCCCTAAAACATAAAAAAATGAAACAAAGATAATGGCTACATCTCTTCCAAAAGGTTTAAACCAACTTCCATCATCATTTATAAAAAAATGGCCTAACATTAAAGACAAAGCTGTCATTAAAAAATTTAGGACAATGAACAAAGGTAGATGAACATTTCTAGATACTATGCCTACTCCAATGATGAAAAAAAGAAATAACGGAAATAAGAAGCTAGCCTCTTGGTTTGAGAGGTGGCTATTATACTCGTAAAAATGAAATAAAAACGGAAATGGAAATAGCGACAACATACTTTGAATACATCTTTTCATTTCAGCTACACCTCCACAAAAATACAATATGATTATTTAAGTGTAATTTTACACTAATTATAATCTTTTATCTATAAAAAATAAAATGTATAGGATGGTAATTCTTCTGTATTAACTTCCTCCTGAACTTCAGTACAATTTCCCTTAAGATTCATAAAAGATTAAAAGGTACTTCGTTCTAATGACTATTTCCTACATAAAATAGGCATACAATTGCTGCCAATCGAATAGAAACCTATATAGGGAACATTTAGTCATGGGAAAAATAAAGTGGGGTGTGTAAGGATGCTTAAAGTAAATGATGCAAAAGAAATGGTACTTGAAATTGTGCAAGATGACCCATTGTTTGTGGCACTGCAACATACACCTTTAGAGGAAAACCTCTATAATGATGGGTATTTAGCAGAGATCGATGAATCGAAACACTATACAATTGCAGAAGTCGCGGGCTGGTTTGATATTACAGACGCCATGCTTCGCTACTATTTAAAACCGTTTGAACAGTATATTTTTGACAATGCTTCGCCCAATACAAATAGCAATATTCGTTTAAACCTACCTGCTATATTGAGATTGCGCATGATTTTATTATTGAAGGATGAGTATCGTGTAAGGGGGATTAAATTATTGCTAGGTATTGATGATAACGGTCAGTTGCTGAAACACCAAATTACCGCAACGACCATGGATTCTGAGGATTTATCACATAAAATCGATTTGCTTGGAAACGTCCTACAGCAAATGATTCAAACAGGTCTTTTTCAGATTTTGCCGAATGAAGAGCAAGGGACGTTACAAGTTAACATTAATCAGGACTTTCTTGACAAAAACATTCAACGTCTTTCGACCGATTCTGTCCTTCAAGTGGAAGAAATTCAAAAAGAAACGTTGGAGCTAAAGCAGGAAAATGAGCATCTACAAAATCAAATTACCGAGCTGCAAGAAAATAGCGTGAAGGACATTGTCCAAAAGATTAGAGAGCGTCATATAGAAAATGAAATCGTTTCTAAATTACGTACAGAAGCATTACAGCAATATTCCCAAAATCATAAAGTCGGTTTTTTCACCAAATTTTTTAAGTCCGCACAAATTGAAATGGACAAAGAGCAATTCGTTCTAAGCTATATTTCAAAGCATTTAGAAGAACGTTTAGAAATTGCATTGAACAATTATTATGATAAGTAAACTGAAGCAATGGAGAGCATGAGTGAGACTATTGGAAATGGTCACAATCATGTTCTTTTTTATTTTCCCAAATCACATTGACCACAGTAGTCAATTTCTATATAATGGCATAAAATATGACGGAAAGGAGTAAAAAATTGTATCAAGCTTTTATGAATTTAACCGAAGAAAAGCGCCAAGCAATTATTAATGCTGCCTTAAGGGAATTTTCGCTCAATAACTATGCTACCGCTTCAACAAACAAAATTGTGAGCAATGCCAATATATCAAAAGGCATTTTATATCACTATTTTGGTAGTAAAAAAAATTTATATCTTTTCTTATATGACTATACAACTACTAAATTCTCCGAGGCACTTAATCGCCAAATTGATTTAGCAGAGCCTGATATTTTTAAGCGTTATGAACAGATCATGAAAATTAAAATTGATCTCATGAAGCAATATCATGCGCTGTTTGATTTTTTGAAAAAGGCCTATGCTGAAACAAGCTCTGAGGTACGAGATGAACTAAATCATTACAATGCCGCTTTTCAAAAAAATGCTTATGTAACTGCATTCGAAGGAATTGATACTAGTTTATTCCGAGAAAATTTGGATATAAAAAAGGCAATTGATACTATTCAATGGGTAACAGATGGTATCAGTCATCGTTATGAGGAAAGATTAAAAGCGCATGTAGATAATCAAGAGCTCTTTAATGAATTAATCGAGCAATGCATGGAAGAGGCTAGTGAATATTTTCTATTTTTGAAAACATTATTGTATCAATAAAATGGGGTGAGTGACGTGTCCATGATTGAAGTAAACCATTTAACTAAAAAGTTTGGCGATTTTTATAGTATACAAAATGTTCATCTACAAATTCCAAAGGGTGAAGTGTTCGGTTTTTTAGGACCAAATGGGGCAGGAAAATCCACAACCATACGCCATTTAATGGGTTTTTTACAGCCAACTGAGGGCTCTTGTTTCATTAACGGTTTAAATTGTCGGGAGGCATCTGCAACCATTCAACAAGTTGTTGGCTATTTACCTGGAGAAATTGCGTTTATTGATAAAATGACGGGTAAGCAATTTATTCACTTTATTGCTAAGTTAAGAGGGATGAATGATTACACCCATGCCGAGGAATTAATGCATTTCTTTGAATTAGATGCTTCTGGGCTCATAAAAAAAATGTCGAAAGGTATGAAGCAAAAGGTTGGTTTAGTTTGTGCCTTCATGCATCATCCCGAAATTGTCATTCTAGATGAACCTACTAGTGGTTTAGACCCGCTCATGCAAACCAAATTTATTGAATTCATTTTAGCTGAAAAGGACAAAGGAACGACCATTTTCATGTCCTCTCATATGATTGAAGAAGTAGAGAAAACTTGTGATCGTGTAGCGATTATTAATGCAGGTAAAATCGTGGCGACTGAAACCATTACAGATTTAAAGAAACGTAAATCTAAAAAATACATGCTTGAGTTTCAAGATGAGCAAGAGCTCACTCGCTTCCTTGATGAGGAATATGTACTTGAACGTATCTCTTCTACAAAAGTTATGATTACTATAATGGGAGACCTTCAAGCATTTCTCCATACGCTATCTAACTATAAAATTATAGACTTAGACGTTATTTCCCAGTCACTAGAAGATATTTTTATGCATTATTACGAAAGTGGAGGTGCTTAATCATGAATTTTACCTTATTCAAGCATGAGTTATTTGCCTCTCTTAAACTATTCACCATAATTATCGGTGTACTAATGCTATATATTGTCAGTGTAATTTATATGTATAACCCAGAAATGACGGATACACTAAAAAAATTAACAGAAACAATGCCTGAGATGATGGCAGCCTTTGGTATGACCAGCATTGGCGATACCTTGATAGAATTTCTCTCCACCTATTTATATGGATTTTTATTAATGATTCTTCCTTTGGTATTTTCTATCATGTTAGCCAATAAGCTCATCATGGGCTATATTGATAATGGTTCGATGGCATACTTAATCGCTACACCGAATACACGTTTTAAAATTGTCTTTACACAAGCACTATTTTTGATCATCAGCCTTTTTACACTCCTTGCTGTTACTACGTTGGTCATGATTGTCTTTGCAGAAATATTATTCCCTAATGAGCTGGACATAACGGCCCTACTCCTGTTAAATTTCGGGCTATTTTTATTGCACTTTGCCATTAGTGGATTCTGTTTTCTTATGTCTTGCAGCACGAAAGATTTAAGAACATCCTATGCCTATAGTGCTGGCATTCCCATTGCCTTTTATCTGATTGAGGCACTGAGCAATATGGGTGGTTCACTAGACAAATTACAATACATTACAATCTATTCATTGTTCGATTCCGTTCAATTAATTCAACAAAATAGCTCTTGCTGGTGGATGCTAGGTACACTTTTCCTCATTGGCTTGCTTTGCTATAGTCTAGCAATTCGTTTTTTTGTAAAACGAGATTTACATCTCTAAATTTCTAGCCGCTACAGATCCAGTGCTGTAGCGGTTTTCATTAAATAGTACCTACTACATTTCCTAAAAAACGTATTAATCGAAAATGTAGAGCGACCATTTCTTCTACCGTTAAGTTCTCGTTCCCCTTGTCCAACCACTCCTGAATGACCCCCAAAATGGCAGATGCTATAAAGGCTTGTAAGTATTGTTGAAACTCTGGATCTTGTGCTTCCTTGCGTATAAGCGATAATCTGTCCAAAATATGACTCCCAAAGATCATTTTCACCTTTTGTGTAAAGCTAGGGCTCCCCTGCTCTCCTAATAACATACGAAAAGCTGGTGCATGCTCTTTTATACACGTTATCACCTTGATAAATGGCTGATAAAGTTGCCCCATTTTTAACGTTTGAAAAGCATCCAACGGCTGAACATGTTTGACATAGCGCTCTAACTCCTTTAATAGCTCTTGCTGCAAATCCTCCATCACATCATATTTATCTGAATAATGTAAATAAAACGTGCCACGATTAATTTCAGCTACTAACGCTAAATTCTTTACAGTCACACGCTCAAAGCCTACCTCCTCTACTTGTTGGATAAAAGCATTTTTAATGGCTTGCTTCGTTTCAAAATTCATTTTTTCATGTACAGACACATATTTCCCTCCATTTACTTAACACTTGCTGGCAAACTGTTGATTGTATTTGCTCACATGCTACCGTAAAATTTTTATCAAATCAACATTGTGTTCAGTGAAGGAGTGAGGACCATATGGGCAACCAGGCAATCTCTATTAAGTCTCTCGAAAAACGATTTCAACATAAGCAAGTTATTGCCCCCCTTTCTTTGGATGTTCCTAAGGGACAGTTAATGGGCTTACTCGGTCCGTCAGGCTGTGGTAAAACAACACTAATCAAAATGATTATGGGCATGCTGAAACCTGATAGTGGTACTATTCAAGTATTAGATTTGAATGTTCCTCATAAACAATTATTAAATGACATTGGCTATATGGCACAATCAGATGCACTTTATACAGATTTAACGGGGGAAGAAAATCTACATTTTTTTGCAAAGCTTTATTCACTATCTAAAGCGGAACGAATAGAAAGAGTAGCCTATGCGGCAAGCCTCGTTCGTTTAACAGATGACTTACGACAAAAAGTAGAAAATTATTCGGGGGGAATGAAACGTCGATTATCTCTTGCTATTGCCCTTATTCAAAATCCTAAACTACTCATTTTGGATGAACCAACGGTGGGGATAGATCCTGTCTTAAAAAAGGAAATTTGGCAAGAACTGATTCGTTTAAAAGATCAAGAACAAAAAACCATTTTAGTGACGACGCATGCGATGGATGAAGCGGAAAGATGTGATCAATTGGCCATGCTGAGAAGTGGACATATTATTGCACAGGGTACCCCTCAAGAGTTAAAAGAACAATATCAAGCAAAAGACTTTGATGAGGTGTTTGTAAAAGCTGGAGGTGACGTTCAATGAGAATAGGTGCTATCATCACAAGAATCATCCAACAAATGAAAAGAGATAGACGGACACTTGCTTTATTATTTTTAGCCCCACTTCTTGTCTTGTCCTTAATGTATTTTATTTTCAATAGTAATGAGGCTTCCGTCACACTTGTGGTCTCTAATGCGCCCGCCCCATTGATCGACAAATTAAAAGAGACTGATTTTACCATTATCGTGGACAATGATTTTTCAAAAAAACAGCTACAAGATAAAGAGTATAATGGTTGGCTAGCAGTAGAGCAAAATGTTAGTAAGTTAACTTTATTAAATGATGATCCTTCTCTGGCAAAGGCTTTAATGATGCAACTTGCTCAAATCTTACAGCCTACACAAGCCTCTATAGGCAGTATGAAAACGGACTATGTTTATGGTGATCAGGATACGGCTATTTTTGATATATTTAGTCCTATGCTCATTGGCTTCTTTGTTTTTTTCTTTGTTTTTTTAATTACGGGCATTGCCTTATTAAAGGAGCGTACTTCTGGAACATTGGAGCGTTTACTAGCGACACCGATTAAACGTTCAGAAATTGTAGCAGGCTATATGGTTGGCTATGGTTTATTTGCGTTCCTGCAAACAATTATTATCGTCCTGTTTGGTATTTATGTGCTCGATATTGTCCATGTAGGCTCCATCTGGCTTGTCCTACTCATCAATATGATGGTTGCTCTTGTCTCGTTATCCTTAGGTGCGTTGCTATCTAGCTTTGCCGCTTCAGAATTTCAAATGATGCAATTTATTCCGCTTGTTATTGTTCCTCAAGTGTTCTTTTCGGGTATTTTCCCGCTGGATAGTATGGCGGAATGGCTTCAAAACATTGGGCGTATCATGCCTCTATACTATGCTGCGGACGCATTGAATGGTGTGATGTATAAAGGTTATTCACTTTCTGATATTATAGTGAATCTCAGCATTCTTGCTTGTTTTGCCATTGTTTTCATTACGTTAAATATTATCAGTTTAAAAAAATATCGTTCGTTGTAATCAATCCTTAAAAGTTCTGCTATTTAAAAAGCAGAGCTTTTTTATGTAACTGAAATAACTAAAAACAGGAAATATAACCAATTTAATTGAAGTGAATGGTCGATTTTCATTATAATTATTTTATGGAGAAGAATTATCCAAAAATAAAGGTGTGTGAAGATGACTACTATTTTGGAAGTACAAAACATCTGTAAACAATACAATGGGAAAAAAATTTTAGAGAATGTATCGTTTTCAATTGCGTCCAATCAAATCATTGCTCTAGTGGGGAAAAATGGTTCTGGAAAAAGCACTTTACTCAAGATTATTGCAGCATTCATTAAACCCGACAGTGGTTCTATTGTGAAGCATAAAACGTCTTTAAAAGTTGGCTATGTACCAGAAACAACTCCTTCTCATATTTTATTTACACCTCAAGAATATCTTTATCACATGGGCTGTATACGAGGTATGGCTAAAAAGCAGCTTTTGCAGAAGATAGAAGAATTACTTGAGATGTTTCAACTAAAAGAGGAAAAAGATACAAGGATTGTCCATTTCTCTAAAGGGATGAAGCAAAAGGTGATGATTATGCAGGCGATGCTAGAAGAAACTGATCTACTGATAATGGATGAACCATTGTCAGGACTTGATGCCAAGGCACAAAATGATTTCGAACAAATCTTAGCTAGAGTAAGAAGCAAAGGACTCAGTATCCTCTTAACCTGTCATGAAACCAAATTACTCGAAAACCTTGTAGACTCCGTTTTACTTATTCAAGAGAATACGATCATTCAGATAGAGGGTTTCGATCGCAATCCAACGCATCGATTAATTTTTGAGATTGCTAGCCTATCATTACTCGATGAAATCATACCTTCGATAGAGATTCAACAACAACAACTTTTAGTGAATGGACATTATGAAATAGTGACGATTGTTCCAGCAAAGGATTCAGATCAAATTTTACTGAAATTATTACAACACAATGCTTCAATTAAATATTTAGCTACTGTCCACTACAAAAAAGAACAATTCTCTTCTCATTTTTGAAAGGAGGAATCGAAAAAGATGAGCAGTTTAGTACGTTATCAATTGATAAATTATTTAAGAACCTATCAATACGTTCCACCTTTTACAATCTTCATTCTATGTCTTATCGTTAATTATACTTTTGTCCCTAATCCAATATTAGATAGTTATTCATTTACATCTCTTGTGCTCTTTTTTTTAATGGGCTGGTTTACTGTTACATTATTTCATGCTGAAGATGAAGGACAAAAAATGATTACTACCCTTCATACGAGAAAAACAATAGACTACAATTTAGGGATATTCATCATTTGTGGGCTGCTTGCCTTTAGCCTAAGCTGTGTTTCTGTCATCTATCCTATCCTAATAGAGGCATTTTTTGAGAAGCCCAAACTATTACATATTTTACTAGGTTTCTTGTCTCATTTTAGTTTATCGTTACTTGCCATTGCACTCACTGCTTTATTTACTAGGGAACTCGTGAAAAATAGGCGAAATACGTGGTGGGGTGTAATAGGCATCCTTATTATTTCTGTCGTGATCGCTACTTTAAAAGATTCTATTCTAACTGGACTTCTTTGGTTACTTCCTCCTCTTCATTTTTCATTAGAAATGATGAGTGTGGGCGATCAAATTGAAGTTATACCCAACGTTTTTTATTGGCAATACACATGGATTATAATCTATGCATTCCTTATCATTGTTTTGTTTTTTTTCCTAGTCAACCGAAGAAAATGATTTAGACATCTTACTAAGGAGAGATAGTATGTATGAGCAACGGGAACATCAAAGTACTAATTGTTGAAGACGAAAATGATATAGCTAATATTATAAGGGACTACTTAAGTGTTAATCAGTTTGATTCACATATAGCTGCCATTTTTGGCGGCTGGATTTCGACCAAAATAATTGCTAAAACGTCGCCTCGCATATTAATTGTTGAATAAATAAATTTGGCCCCTACTAGTTTAGGGGCCTCTCTTTAATCATTCAAAAAAATTCTCTTCAGATAGCACGACGATATTGTTTCTTCGAAGCAATGCCGTAGTTACTCCTTCGCCAGCTAATTTTGTTCCATTAAACGCACCGTTATAAATCTTTGCACTGCCACAGGATGGGCTATATTCCTTTAAAATGACATGAGTTGCCCCTACCTCAAGTGCTTTTTGTAAGGTTGCATAGGCTCCCTTCAGATATAAATTTGTGACATCTCGTCCAGAACTTTCAACCACTGTTGCGTTGCCATCAAGTACATCTTGTCCATTGCCACCTACAATTTCAGCCGGTTCGCGGGGCGTTGAAAAGCCTCCCATCAGCTCTGGGCAAACCGTGACAGCTTTATTTTCTAACACAAGCTTTTGTATTTTTTCATCTAGACTGTTTGTGCCATTATAACGAACATTTAAACCTGCTAAGCAAGCACTTATTAAAATCATCGTTTTCTCACTCCCTCTACTATCTTTATTCCACTATAACACGCATGCTACAATAATTATGAAGACCAAGGGAGGAGATAAAATGCCTGATCCTATTTTGATTTTACCTTATACAGATGAATGGGCTAAGGAATTTCATAGCATAGGCTGTCAATTACGGGAGGCCTTAGGAAACATAGCGCTGAGAATTGATCATATTGGCTCAACTGCTGTAACAGGGCTAGCAGCAAAGCCTGTAATTGATATACAAATATCCGTCGCATCGTTTACACCATTGGCAGCATTTAAAGCTCCATTAGAATCTCTAGGTTTTAGTTATCGAGCAGAAAATCCAGACAAGTCTATACGCTATTTTCGAGAGGCTCCTAGAGATAGACGAGTACATATTCATGTTCGACAGGCTGGTAGTTGGGCAGAGCAGCTAGCCTTATTATTTCGAGATTTTTTGCGCCGTCATCCAGATTACTGTCGTCGCTATGAGCAGGTAAAATATGTATTGGCTAAGAAATACCAATATAATCGTCAACTTTATACAAAATCTAAAGAATCGATCATATGGGAAATTTTAAAACAAGCAAATCATTGGAGTCAGCAGACTGGCTGGTCTCCTGCCAATTCAGATAACTAAAGAAAAGGGAGGAACAAACTTGGCTGAATTTACAATTTGTTTTCTGAAGAAGGGAGATTATATCCTTTTATTGAATAGAGATAAGCCTCAGTGGATGGGCGCATGGAATGGTGTTGGTGGCAAAATTGAACAGGATGAAACACCATTAGCTGGTGCCTTACGAGAAATTAAAGAAGAAACAGGCATCACGGTTGAGGATATTACCTATAAAGGTAAAATAACATGGACAGATGGGGTTGTTAACTATGGCTGTATGTATGCGTTTATAGCGGAACTACCTGAATCTTTTCCATATGTAACACCGATAAAGGTTGCTGAGGGCATTCTTGATTGGAAGGAGCTTACTTGGATTTTACACCCTGAAAATGTAGGTATTGCGGACTTAAAATATTATTTACCTAAGATGCTCAATGAAACAGCAAACTATGATTATATTTTTACATATCAAGATAAGAAATTAGTCAATATCTCTTCAGCACCAATTGAACAAACACCGACTGTCTAATAATAAATAAGCCTCGTCCATGCAATAGGTGCATAACGAGGCTTGTTTTTAGAATCTTGGTTGTGCAAAGCGCATTCTGCACATGGACCAATTTAAGCTTGTAGTTTGGATTTTATCATGTATTTCCCATAAGCTATCCATGATTCGCAATTCAACATTGCGCTCCAATAACGCTTTAGCTATATCTTTGATCTCTGAGACATGGATGGGCATTTGTGTTATTTCACTCGTATAATAGCCCGCAATATCATCCTGTAAAGTGAATCCATTACTATCAAACTCATATAGGTAAAGACTTGTAGTTTTCAATATTTCTAACCACTTGTTTTCTATGACTACTACATGTGAAGCTTGATGTAGATATTGCTGTCTGTCCTGCTCTGTTGTTTGATCTCCTGCATGAAAGCAGACACGCGGACAATCTCTTGGCGTTAAATAGTTTGGCAGGCATCTTTCGTTGATTGCCCATACTAGCCCTTTTTTGGCATCTAAATCTGGTCGCTCAGGCAGTCGAGGATGAAAAATCATAATAGTAGGGTCTTCACTGACATGAAATAAACTCATGGGTACTTCTCCTTTATTTCTTTAATTTAAAAACAATAAAATCTGCACAATGCAAATCTTCCGCAAATTGAGGGTACTTCCTTAGCATGTCTTGTGATGGCTTGGGCTCTACAATAGTCTCAATAGTAAATCCAGCTTGCCTAATTGCTTGCACATAGCTTGTTAATGTTCGGTGGTATAGAACTATTGGTGGGTCAGCATCTAGCTGGTGATACTCCCCTTCATAAAAATAATGTTGGACTTTCCAATACTGTTGATCTAACTGCTCATGTCTCATCCATCCACTATTTGGTGTCACAAAGCATGGATGTAAAATCGAAAAAATAAAAGTGCTATTAGGTTTTAATAATCGAAACATCTCACATAGAGCAGCCTGATAATCCTCTAAATCTTGGAGAACCATATTTGAAACAATACCATCAAATTGTTCATCTGCTAAAAATGATAAATTTTCACAATTCCCGTGTAAAAATTGAATAGCTTCCTGCTGTGGTGTTCTTTCCATAGCAATGTCTAGCATTTTTTGTGAAAAATCAACAGCTGTTACTCTTGCACCCTTCTTTACCAGTAATCTGCTTAAATAGCCTTCTCCACATCCTGCATCTAATAGATGGTTTCCATCTACCTCACCTAGCAAAGAAAAGATGGTGGGATTTAACAGTACGACACGATGAATATCCCCCTGCTCATCGTAGTTTGCTGTATACCTTTCCGCATATCGATTCCAGCGTTGAATAGCTTGTTCTGTGTTCATTTACAGTCCCCATTTCAAAGTAAAATCGTAACGTTACGTCCTGTGTGCACTTGTCTATTTTTCCATATAAAGAAAAAAATATATAGACTTTTATTTTATTTTTTAATATCATGTAGATAGAGGCACGGCTTCTTTAAGTAAATGATAAAGCCAGAAATCCAAATAGGATTTCTGGCTTTTATGCGTTATATAGAAATTGTATGTTCAGCAACAGCTTCTTTTTTTACAGTTAGCCATCTACCAATTACCATAACGAGCAATGCAAGAAACACTATGACACCAGCAAATATAAGTGCTGCTTTATAGCTACTATAAACTTCAACCAGTTTTCCTGCGATAATCGGTCCGATAATTTGTCCAAAAGCATAAAAGGTTGTTAATAAAGAAACAACGAATCCGCTCTTTGTCGGGAATAGCTGTCGTGCATAGGAAGTAGTTAGCGTGACAATTCCTACAAAGGTTAGACCGAATAAAAAAGATGCTAGTAAAACGCTCCATACCGTTTGTGCAAAAACAGGTAACAGGATACCAACCACTTGCAGTATGTATGCCACAAACAAAATTTTTATAGCTGAAAACTTCTCTAATAAGACCGTCCAAACAGGAGCTGATGGAATAGCCGCGAGCCCCACAATGACCCAGCTATAGGAAGAGTAAGCTTGAAGAGAAGGAATATTATGAATAATATCGACTAAAAAAGTACCTGTAATAATATAGCCTAACCCCTCTAATCCATAGGATAAAATCAGCCATGGCATAAAACCCTTTGTCATTTTTGTATCAAGAGAATTCGTAACTTTTGTGCTGTCTTGCACCACTAAACTTCTCCATAAATAAGAGGTAATAAATAAAAAAATCGCTGATAAAATTCCTAAGCCTAACCATGCACCCTGCCAAGCAAATCTTGCTTCTATAGCAGGTACACATAAACCTGAAATAGCAATCCCTAAGCCTATACCACTAAATACATAGCCAGACCATCGTGATAATGAATGCTTCGCCAAGTAATCCATAATAATACTCGATGTTAACACAAAAATAAGGCCCCCTGTAATGCCAGCAATTAAACGCAGAACTAGCCAGACACTATACACTTCTATTAAGCCCATTAATATAACAGATAGGACATTGGTAACAACACTTGCCATTAAAACATTTTTACGTTGACGATAAATGAACCCTGCCCATAATGCGCCAATGAAATAACCAATATAATTGCTTGAAGCTAAAAAACCAGCCACTTTCAATGAAAATCCTACATCATGACGCATAAAAGGTAGAATCGGTGTGAAGGCAAATCGACTAATCCCCATTGCAACAACTAATAATAAAATTCCTCCAAAGACAATTCCTATATGTTGTCGATTCATGATGAACCCCCCTCTCATATATTCTACTGTAATTAAAAGGATACAGAGCGCAAATTAATAAATCTAATATATAATGTATATAAAAGCATAAAAAAAATTTATGAAAGGTGTAACGACATGAATTTACATGCTCTACGTTTATTTACAAAGGTGGCTGAACTCAATAGTGTTTCCAAAGCGGCACAGACACTTATGATTAGTCAGCCTGCTGTAACCATTCAAATTCGAAATTTAGAGAAAGAACTAGGCTTGACACTGCTAGAAGCCAAAGGTAGGGGCATTTCGCTAACCCAAAATGGTACTTTTTTATACAAACAGGCACAGCGCTTATTTGATCTAGAAACTGATATTGAAAATAAAGTTGAACAGCTTAAAAATACGGGCAATGAAGAATTGCAAATTGCCTCCACACATGTTCCCTCCCATTTTTTACTACCTAAATGGTTAGCTCAATTTAAACAAGTTTATCCAGCAACACATATTCATTTAAAGACCGCCAATTCCCAGCAAGTAATTGAGGATTTACTCCATTATAAAGCTGATTTAGCTTTTATCGTCAAAGAAGATGGACATCATGCTGATATTAATTATCAATTTCTAATGAATTTAGATTATTGGTTTATTGTGCCGTATAACCATCATCTGGCAGGTCAAACAGTATCCCTTGCAGAACTTATGCAGCAGCCCTTCGTCACAAGGGAGGATGGTAGTTCCACAAAAGAATACTTAAATGCCCTATGTAAAGTGCATAAAATTCCTCCACCGAAAGTAGGTTTACAACTAGACGGGATTAATGAATCCATACATGCCATTGCGGCAGGTTTTGGTACAATGCTAGCACCATCCATAGCAGCTTCTAGCTTTATTCTACAGCAGCAAGTTGCCCGCGTTTTTATTAAGGACATTGATATCCAACGACCGATCTACCTTTGTACAAGAAAAAATGAATTGCATCACTCCACATCCTTTAATAATTTTCTTCACATCATCAATGAATCGATCATGTAGAAAGAAGGCACTCTCAAATAGGTGCCTTCTTTTGTTATCTATCAACGCTTGTCAAAGCTGTAAAAATGTAGTTAAAAAGGTGCATATATTTCTTTAGTCACCATACTAATATTCGTTTTTTTGTAGACTTAATAGTTTTTATAGCCTATAATAATCCGTGTTATTATCAATAAACGAACATTAAGGTGGTTTTTATGTCTGAATATACGCATATTTTCAAAGGAACAGCTTTTACTAGTAAATCTGCTACTGACGTTCACATTTTAAAGGATTATTTATTTTTCATTAATGCTGAAGGCATGATTGTTAAAACTGTCGCTCCTGAACAAGCTGATTACCAACAACTATTAATTACATATCAAGATCAAAATAACTTCCATGCATTAGCTGAAGGCCAATATTTCCTACCGGGATTTGTCGATTTGCATGTACATGCACCTCAATGGGCACAATCTGGGACAGCTTTAGACATTCCTCTTTACGATTGGTTAAACACATATACTTTCCCTATCGAATCAAAATTCTCCGATTTAGCATTTGCTCAAGAAGTTTATGAGGATTTAGTAAGCACACTACTTGCCAATGGCACAACTACATCATTATATTTTGCGACGGTTCATAAGGACGCCAGTGTACTTTTAGCGAAAATCTGTGCTGAAAAGGGACAGCGAGGATTAGTCGGAAAAGTGGTCATGGACGATCCTGAACAGAATCCTGATTTTTATCGAGATGAAAACACGAAAACCGCATTAGAGGATACAGAGGAATTTATTTTAGCTGTAAAAGATTTAGCCAAAACGACTAAACAGGGTGTTTATCCTGTTGTCACGCCTCGCTTTATTCCAAGCTGTACGGACGGTGCCTTAAAGGGCTTAGGTGAACTGGCTGCGAAATACGATACACATATTCAATCACATTGTAGTGAAAGTGACTGGGAGCACGGCTACGTCAAAGAACGATTCAACAAAAATGATGCCGTTGCCTTACATGACTTTGGTTTGTTAGGTGATAAATCTGTCATGGCTCATTGTAATTTCTTAAGTGATGAGGATGCCCGATTATTTGCTGAAACTGGCACTGCCATTGGCCATTGTCCAATCTCTAATGCCTATTTTGCAAACAGCGTGATTCCAATCGCCCGCTTCCATGCAATGGGCGTTGACATTGGATTAGGCTCAGATGTTTCAGGTGGATTTTCTCCTAGTCTTTTTGATAATGCAAGACAAACTGTTATGTCATCGAGAATGCTAGAGGATGGTGTAGATACAACCATTTCCGCCGAAAAGCGTGGTGTCCCAAATTCACGCATTACAATAAATGAGGCCTTCTATCTTGCGACAGCTGGTGGTGGAGAAAGCTTAAGTCTTCCAATTGGCCGTTTACAGGAAAACTATACATGGGATGTACAAATTATCGATACAAAAATTCCTACTGCTAGGCTTCCGATTTTTGATCCAAATGAAGATTTACACGATATATTCCAAAAAATCATGTATCTTGTACGCCCAGAAAATATTCGCGAGGTATGGGTGCAAGGAAATAAAGTTCATACGAGAGGCTAATCATTCTCTTATTCTCTAATAAAAATCTATCATTTTGAGGTGTACAACTTCGTGGAAACACAACATAGAAAACTAACTAATCAAACAAAACAAACACAATTAACCGTGTTACCAGATGAAAAAATTTCGTTCGGTCAGTCTGCTCTACTCGGTTTACAGCATGTTATGGCTATGGATGTTTATGTGGTGCCCTTTTTAATTGCCATGCTAATCGGTCTACAAACTGGTCAGGCAAGCGCCTTGATTCAATCAACCTTTATTGCAGCTGGGGTCGCGACGATTGTGCAAACACACTTTTGTATGAAATTACCGATGGCACAAGGTCCATCCTATGTTCCACTTGGTGCCATTGTTGGAATCTATGCAGCAAGTGGTAGTGGTGATTTAGGTTGGAGTACTGTGCTAGGTGCTAGTTTAATTGGAGCCATTTTGGTTATTATTTTAGGCTATACAGGTATCTTCAATAAAATTGTCCAAACATTTATTCCACCAATTGTTGGTGGAACGATTATCTTTGTGGTTGGACTGTCCTTAATGCCTGTTGGTTTAAGAGATAATATTTTTAATGGTGCAGGCGCATCCATAAATCAAAACATTTATTTAGCACTTATCTCAGCATTCGTGTTAATTATCTGTGTCATGTTAGGCACAGTCTTCCATCAAAAAGGACGTCTATTCCGAATTGCTTCTGTCATCATTGCCTTAATTGCTGGTAGTATTGCAGCAAATATCATGGATGTTTTAGATTTATCTCCTGTATCGCAAGCCAAATGGTTTAGCATGCCACAAATTCCATTTGCAGATTTTAGTTTTAGCTTTAATATTTCTGCTATTATCACAATGGTCATTATATATATTGTCTTAATGGCTGAAACAACAGGAACATGGTTTGCCATTAGCAATGTCATCGACCAACCTTTAACAAATAAACAAATTAACCGTGGTGTTATTGGTGAAGGAATTGGCTGCTTTATTGCTTCTTTACTTGGCTCCACTCCTGTGACAGGTTACTCAACAAATGCAGGTGTTATCTCTATTACTGGGATTGCGAGCCGTCGTGTCTTTATAGCAGCAGGTATTTGGTTTATCGTCTTCGGCTTCTCTGGTAAATTAGCAGCACTCATCTCAGCAATTCCTTCAGCTGTTATTGGTGGTGTATTTGTGATCGTCTGCGGCATAATAGCCATTAGTGGTTTGCAGGTCATGAAAAATGAACATATTGGTGAAAAGGAAATGTATGTCATTGCAATTCCTGTTATTTTAACGTTAGCTTTGACATTATTGCCTGATGATTTCCTGTATTCCTTACCTACTACCGTGCAGTATTTATTTGGTTCGCCTATTGCAACCGCTGCGCTCGTAGCGATTTTCCTTAATAAAATTTTACCAAGCTCAAAATAGTAGCTATCTCAACGCACAGCATCTCTAGTCCATTCGGATTGCAGGTGCTGTGTCTATTTATTTTCTAAATTTCTGTTTCCTTCCCTATAAATCTGTTATACTAGAGCAAAAAAGTAGGGATTAGAATGGACTATGATGTCATAATAGTTGGTGCTGGCTCCATGGGGATGGCGGCTGGTTACTTTTTAGCAAAGGAAGGAAAAAATGTACTTATGCTAGATGCCTTTACTCCACCCCATGAAGAAGGTAGTCATCATGGGGATACAAGAATCATTCGCTTTGCTTATGGTGAAGGAGCTAGCTATGTACCTTTTGTAAAAAGAGCTGGCGAGCTTTGGCAAGAGCTAGAGTCTTTAGCAAATGAAAGCTTATTTTTACAAACTGGAGTAGTTAATATTGGAGAGCCAACATGTGCCTTTATTCAAAATGTGGAGGCTAGTGCTGCGCTCTATGATTTAGCACTTGAACACTATTCACCTGATGAGGCGATGAACAAATGGCCAGGGTTATTCTTGCCAAAAAATTTAGTTGCTTGCTTTGAACCCACAGCTGGTGTCCTTCGTGTTGAAGCATGTATCCAAGCCTATAAAAAATTAGCCTTGGAGGCGGGTGCAAGCCTCCGAACAAATGAAAAAGTATTGGCTATCCAAGCTGGTGATATTGTACAGGTACAAACAGTACATAATAGCTATAAAGCAAAGCAATTAATAGTAACGGCGGGTGCATGGGCAACAGAATTACTACAAACAGTAGACGTGAGCATACCCGTCACACCAACGCGGAAAACCTTTGCATGGTTTGAGGCAGATGAGCAGCTGTATCGTGATGAAGTTTTTCCAGCCTATTGCTTTGAATTTGCCGATTCAACCTACTACGGTTTTCCAAGTATTGATGGAGCGGGGTTAAAACTTGGACGACACGATGGTGGTGATGTGGTTAATCCAAACGACCCTCTACGTCCGTTTGATGCGTCTGATGCTGTTGACTTACAAAACTTCGTTGATCAGTTTATGCCTCAGCATGGAACGCTTAAATACGGAAAAACATGTAAGTATTCGATGACACCAGATGAAGATTTCATCATCGACTTTTTACCTGAACATCAGAATATTGTGATTGCTGCAGGTTTTTCTGGTCATGGCTTTAAATTTAGTAGTGCCATTGGGGAAGCTCTTGCAGATTTAATTGTAGAAGGCAAAAGTAAACAAGATTTATCTACCTTTAAACTTAGTCGATTTTAGCAAAAAAGGATCGGTACAACGGTTAGTCGTTGCACCAATCCTTTATTTTGTTAACATCGTTTGAAACTCTTGCCAATCATATAAACGTGGAAGATTTACATGCTGGTTATAAGATTGATTCTTTAAGATTACCTTAGTTGTCACATCATGAAGTGTCTCAAGTACTGCTGGTTTATCATCTACATAAATATCTAAAGCAAGCTCTTTTATAATGGCTACTTTTTCTGCATCTTGCATGCCACAAAAAAAATGACCGTCTGTTATGGGAAAGCCCTGTGCTTCCATCCAAGCTTTTGTTTGCGCACAATATTGTTTTGGACGAGATGTAATATAGTAAATGTCATGTCCCTGCTCTGCTAAAGTTTGGAGGGTTTTTAAAGCACCATCAAAAGATGGACAGTCCGTAAAATAGATCTCTTCCAATGCGCTATTCCACATGGCAGAACCCTCCTCATCTGTTAATCCAAATGGTTCATGAATTTCTACTCGTTGTATCGCTTGAAAGGTTTCAAAGGAAACCTTTTTGCCAAGCTTTCTATTATAAAGTAAAAAGGCATGTGCGCGTAAATCAATTAATGTGTCATCTATATCAAAGCCAAACTTCATCTGGTTGTTCGTCCTTTCACGAAGCCTTGTTTATAAAGTTAGAAGCAAATGTCTGCTCTTTTTCAATTTGTTTTGCTAATACTTCCTCAATGGCTTGCTCACGCATTTGTTGAAAATATTGTACGTTAAATTGTGCTAGTGTGTCTTTATTTAGCAATGACGCAAGACAATCTGCATCTTTTAGTGCACTATTCAGTCCAAAAGCGCCTGTTGGTGTCATTGTGTGAACGGCGTCCCCTAGCAAGACAAGGCCCTTTGTCCCCCAACTATTACAATGGCTACTAAAGACATCAAGCAAAACAAAATCCTGCCAGGAAGTTATCTGTGCCTGTACTGTCTTCGTTAATTCTGGAAATGCCTCCACAAGCTGCTGGATAAAGGGTGTAAATGCTAGTTTTCGAAGCTGAGGGAAACTACCTTGCTCAATATTCCAGCCTATTTGAAGATAACCGCCAACTTGTGTAAACAATGACAGCTGCTTATCATTGATGAGTGCCATTTTTATGGATGGTTCCCAATCAGCTGGTGCAGGAATTTTAGCCCACAGTAAATCAAAGCCATGCTTCTGTTTCTGAACATCAATATGTGCTTGCTTACGAATAGTAGAATAACGACCATCCGCACCGATAATTAACTGACTATCGATTTTTATAGGGTTTCCGTTTTTTATCGCCATAACGCCTCTATAATGACCAGTAGCATCCTCAATCAGCTTTGTAACCTTTGTATGTAGCAGGCATGTAAAGTTAGGGAACAGCTGTGCTTTTTGTAAAATTCCTTTTAATAAATTTGCCTGTGGTACATGAATGCCTAAATGTCCTATTGCTTCATCTGGAAGAATTGTTTTAAATGCTCTGCCACCAGCATAATACTCAAGTTTCTCCATTCGTAATATACCGAGTGCCTCGACTGCTTCGAAAAGATGGTGGCTTTTTAAAACAGCCTCCCCTTCCTCATTTAAATGCTCGCCACGAAATGCCTGACCAAGTGCTACATTTTGCTCTAATAAAATCACTGACAGCCCTTTTTTAGCAAGTAGGTAGGATAACAATGCACCAGCAGGACCTGCCCCTACTATACAGACATCTGCTTGATAGTTCACTTTTCTTCACCCTGCTTTGGATAGGCAATAATACGCAAATCCTCGCCTATTTTATCAAATGATGCAAACTCAACATTCCATGCCTCATGCATGAGAGAGGGATTATAGCCAGCAAACGGCGTTAACGATAGATTTCCACCCAAAACTTTAGGTGCTATATATACTACATATTTATCGATTGCACCTTGCTGTAAAAAGGAAGCATTCATTTTACTTCCACCTTCTAGCAAAATATCTGTTATGCCGTGTATATAAAGCTTTTCAAGCATCTCATCAATCTGTAATCCATATTCATTTTTTTGTACGGGTAAAACTGTAACACCTTTTTCTGTAAATAAATGAATTTTTTCTTGGCTTACGTCGTCACTACAAACAAGAATCGTTGGTGCATCCTCTGTATTCAAGACATTTGCATTGTCAGGTGTACGTAGAGAACTATCCATAATAATACGTGTTGGATTTTTTCCATATCCTTCTTTTAGTCTTGTTGTTAAAGAAGGATTATCAGCAATGACTGTACCCACGCCAACTAAAATTCCATCTACTTCATGACGAATATGGTGAACATCCTCACGTGCACCCTCTCCAGTTACCCATTTTGAATGTCCTGTATGCGTAGCAATTTTCCCATCTAGAGTCATAGCAAATTTTGAAATAACAAAAGGACGATGCGTAAGCATATTGTGAATAAAACGCTCATTTAAACGGCGCGCTTGTTGCTCTAAAACCCCCACTTCCACCATTATTCCAGCATCTTGTAGCAATTGGATGCCACGACCTGCTACTGCTGGATTTGGATCTTGCATAGCAATTACCACTCGACTGACACCAGATTCCTTCACTAAATTGGCACAAGGAGGTGTCTTACCATAATGTGAACAAGGCTCTAACGTTACATATAACGTAGCACCCAGTGCATGCTCTCCAGCCATTCGAAAAGCATGCACTTCAGCATGTGGTTCCCCTGCTTTTCTGTGTAAACCTGTACCTACAATCACACCGTTCTTCACGATTACAGCCCCAACAAGTGGATTAGGGTTCGTATTTCCTTTAGCACTAGCTGCTAAATCCAAAGCCAGTTGCATATACTTTTCATCTACATTCATCATCATCGCAACCTCCACCTATTGCTTTTCACGTATATGTCCAGATTTTTCAACTTTCGTTTCTAAATAAAAACGATTCGTCTCTGTCAAACCGCCCCATAAAGGAACATGCCCTTCCGCAGCCATGCCACGAGCCTGTAATGCAGCCAATTTCTTCGGATTATTTGTAATAAGTGTTACTGGTTTGGTACGCAGTGTAGCTAATACCGCAAGTGCTTCGTCATAAGAACGTGTATCATCTGGGAAGCCAAGTGCATGGTTTGCTTCAACTGTATCGAGCCCTTCCTCTTGCAATAAATAAGCAAGAGATTTAGAGAATAGTCCAATACCACGACCTTCATGATCAGCTAAATAAAATATCGCACCACAGCCATGCTCAACTATCATTTTCATAGACTCATGCAACTGGTATCCACAATCACAACGCTGGCTGCCAAATATGTCGCCTGTGTGACAAATACTATGCATTCGGATTAAAGCATCTTCTGAATGGGTAAAATCACCATATACAAGCACAGAGGATTGTTGTAAAAATGCTAAATTAGCAGCGGCTAATCCATCAATGATTTCTTCTTTAGTTAAATTCGCATCAATTTTAAGCCAGTTATACCATTGAAAAGTTGCAGAAAAATCGCCTTGTTTTACAGGTAATTTCACTGGTCCAACTAGGCAAATATTCTCTGTATTTGTATGCTTTACTAACGTCATTTTATCTTTTACTAAGTCCATCACTTTAGTTGTAATTGTCATATTAATCTCCAACCTTCTATAGAAACAGTTGGCTAAATTCACCAACTGAGCACATGTATTTTCACATCACTTACATAACGTAACTTAGTTTATAATAATAACTAAAAAGTGTCAATCGACAGCTATTACTCTTTAATTATAATTATTAGCGATGATAATTTTATTATTACTTTTTCATCATATACTACTAGCTTATGGAGATGCTATTTTTTCTGTGCAGGCTAGTCTATAATAAGCTGTGGTACTGTAATGACGAAAGGAAGTTTAACATGAACTTAGAAAAAAATGTTCAACTAAAGCAACCAAAATATCAACAAATAGCCATTGATCTCGCCTCCAAGATTGTTGAAAGAAAATACAGCATTGGCGATAAAATATATGCAAGATCCTCTCTTGCCAGTCAATATAATGTTTCTGCTGAGACGGCAAGAAGAGCTATTGCCGTTTTGCAAGACTTAGAAATTGTTGAAGCTTCAAAAGGTAGTGGCGTAATTATAAAATCGTATGAAAAAGCGGCTCAATTCGTCAGACAGTTTCATGATGTACAATCGATTCATGAAATACAAAATGAGCTTTTGACAAGTATTCAAAAGCAACATCATGAATTGATTAATTTACAAGACAAGGCAAAGCAACTAATTAGCCGCACAGAGCATTACCGGTCAGTCAATCCGTTCATCCCCTATCAATTAGAAATGACAGCTGATAGTCCATGCATTCATCAAACTGTACAAGCTTTAAATTTTTGGCAAAATACTTCTAGTACTATCGTTGGTATTCGACGTGGCAATGAATTATTACTATCCCCTGGTCCTTATGTCTCATTTGAAGAAGGGGACATTATTTATTTTGTTGGAAATGATGAAAGTTTCGCTAGAGTTCAAAGCTTTTTATACCCAAATTAAAATCCGTTTAAGCGCTGATATAACAGCGTTTAAGCGGGTTTTTTCTTATTTGTCGATTTGACAAAAGTAACAACCCTTTGCTACAGTAAGGTTGTTACTTGTTTATTTTTGGGTATCATTATCCTCACATAGTAATAATCTACGAAAGGAGTGCTTCTATGGAAAAAATTAAAATAGAACACGTATCGAAAGTGTTTGGCAAACATATTCCCCAAGCACTAGAACTCGTTAAGCAACAAAAAAGTAAGACTGATATCTTAAAAGAAACAGGTGCAACTGTTGGAGTATACGATGCAAGCTTTACTGTCAACGAAGGAGAAATCTTTGTTATTATGGGATTGTCAGGAAGTGGCAAATCTACGCTTATAAGGCTTTTAAACCGCCTAATTGAACCAACGAGCGGAAATATATATATCGATGGAGAAAATATTTCTACCATGGGAAAAGAAAGTCTACGGTCTGTACGAAGAAACAAAATGAGCATGGTTTTCCAAAACTTCGGTTTATTCCCCCATCGTACATTACTTCAAAATACCGAATATGGCCTTGAAATTCGAGGTATTTCAAAAGAAGAACGGCAAGCAAAAGCTGAACAGGCTTTAGAAAATGCTGGATTACTCGCTTATAAAGACCAGTATCCAAATCAGTTATCAGGTGGTATGCAGCAGCGTGTTGGTTTAGCACGAGCCCTTGCTAATGATCCTGAAATATTACTAATGGATGAAGCATTTTCAGCACTTGATCCATTGATTCGCAAGGAAATGCAAGATGAGCTACTCGATCTACAACAAACATTGAAAAAAACTATTTTATTTATCACACATGATTTAAATGAAGCATTACGCATTGGGGATCGCATTGCCATTATGAAGGATGGCTCTATCATTCAGATTGGTACGGGTGAAGAAATATTAACCAACCCAGCAAATGATTATGTCAAAACATTCGTGGAAGATGTGGATCGTTCTAAAGTATTGACAGCTGAAAATGTCATGGTACGTCCAGTTTATGTCAATACAGACCTAGATGGCCCTAAAGTGGCACTAAAGCGTATGCGTCAAGAGGCTGTAAGTTTATTAATGGCTGTTGATAAAAATAGACATTTAAAAGGCTATATCACTGCAGACGATGCACTAGCTGCAGCGAAGAAACAAGAGCAAACCGTCCATTCTATTGTGCAATCAGAAGTATTAACTGTTCCACCAGATATGCTACTACAGGATATTTTAGGGATGATTTATAATTCTCCTACTCCTATTGCCGTTGTGAAAGATGGTCGCTTGCTTGGTGTACTAATTAGAGGCGTTGTCATCCAAGCACTGTCAACTAGCGATGAGGAGGCCGAATCACATGAATAACTTTTTAGATAATATTCCAACATTACCACTAGCTCCGTGGGTAGAATCAGCTATGGACTGGTTGACGAGTAATTTTTCAGCGTTCTTTAACTCTATTCAGCAATTCGGAAAACTACTCATGAATCAGGTCACTGATTTATTAATTAGTATCCCAGCCATTATTCTTATACTTCTTGTCGTGATATTTGCCTTCTTCGTTTCAGGCAAAAAGTTAGGGCTTGCTGCATTCTCATTAATTGGCTTGTTGTTTATCTATAACCAAGGATTATGGACTCATCTTATGGAAACAACCACGCTTGTGATCTTTTCCAGTATTATATCCATCATCATCGGTATTCCACTAGGTATCTTAATGTCAAAATCAACGGTAGCTGAAAACATTATTAAACCAATACTAGATTTCATGCAAACAATGCCTGGCTTTGTCTATTTAATTCCAGCCGTTGCCTTTTTTGGTATTGGTATTGTACCTGGTGTCTTTGCATCCGTTATCTTTGCTTTACCCCCAACTGTACGTATGACAAACCTCGGTATTCGTCAAGTACCAAAAGAATTAGTGGAAGCTGCAGACTCCTATGGTAGTACAGCTAGCCAAAAATTATTTAAAGTAGAAATCCCCCTTGCTAAATCAACCATTATGGCAGGGATTAACCAAACCGTTATGCTGTCACTTTCTATGGTAGTTATTGCCTCTATGATTGGGGCTCCTGGTCTAGGACGTGAAGTATTAACAGCCCTTCAACGTACTCAAGTTGGGAATGGCTTCGTTGCAGGATTAGGCTTAGTTATTTTCGCGATCATTATTGACCGTTTAACACAAAGCCTCAATAAAAAGAAAGCATTATAAAAATGTCATCTTTCTTGCTACCATCCATCCTCCGGTGGATGTCGGCAGTTTGGATACAAAATGATGAAGAGAAAGGGAGATTCGATGAAACTGAAAACACTATCAAAGTTAGGAATGGCTCTAGGTCTAGGCTTCATGCTTGCTGCATGTAGTGGAGGCGACTCAGGCTCAAGTTCTGGAAAAAACAGTGATTCTAAGGAGGTAAACCTAGCCTATGTTGAGTGGGATACAGAAATTGCCTCAACGAATGTTGTTGGGCAGGTACTCGAAGATTTAGGTTATGATGTAACATTAACTCCTTTGGATAATGCGATCATGTGGGAGGCTGTCTCGAAAGGAGAGGCTGATGGAATGGTTGCTGCTTGGCTACCACATACACATGCTTCACAATATGAAAAATATAAAGCTGATTTAGATGAGCTAGGTGAAAACCTTGCTGGTGCAAAAATCGGTTTAGTTGTACCAAGCTATATGGATGTCAATTCTATTGAAGATTTATCTAATGAAGCAGATCATACAATCACTGGTATTGAGCCAGGTGCGGGCATTACTGCTGCTACAGAAAAAGCATTAGAAGAATATGATAATTTAGCAGATTGGAACTTTATTACTTCTTCTTCTGGTGCGATGACAACTGCATTATCAAAAGCGCTGAAAGATAAGGAAGAGATTATTGTCACAGGCTGGTCACCACACTGGAAATTTGCGAAATATGATCTTAAATACTTAGAAGATCCAAAGGGTGTATATGGTGGAGAAGAAACGATTAATACATTCGTACGTAAAGGCTTAAAAGAAGATTTACCAGATGTATATTCAGTACTCGATAACTTCCACTGGACAGCAGAAGATTTAGAAAGTGTTATGTTAGAAGTAATGGATGGTAAAGATCCAAAAGATGCTGCGAAAGAATGGGTTGATGCTAATCCAGATAAAGTGGCTGAATGGACAAAAGACGTAAAAAAATAATATAAAAACAGGCACTCCTGCATAAGAGGAGTGCCTGATTAATTATGATAGCAATTTCAACATGATTGCTGCTCCTAATACAAGGACAATACAAACGATGCGTCGCCAGTCCTTAGATTCATTAAAAAACAGCATACCTAGCAGCGCTCCTCCAGCTGCACCAATCCCTGTCCAGATCGCATAGGCAGTACCCATTGGTAATGTTTCCATCGCATAGGCAAGGCCTGCAAAACTTAAGGTGAATGCACCAATCAACAGTCCTAAATTTTTCATACTCTTTGTCTTATTATATTTACTAATCATATATACGCCCAACATTTCACATAACCCTGCAACAACTAATGCCATCCATGCCATTATTCACTCACCTCTTGTTCCTTAGGCTCTCCTGTTACTAGCTTTAAGCCTACAACTCCTGCAAGTAACACAACAATACATATGATTTTTGCTAATTTCCACGGCTCTCCAAATAGCAAGCTATCCGCACATACAGTACCAGCTGTTCCTAATCCGACAAAGATTGCATAAACGGTCCCAACTGGTAGATGCTCACCTGCTTTAATGAGCAAATAAAAACTAATAAAAATGGCAATTGCTGTACCAATCCATTCTAGTACACTTGTTGCATGCTTTAACCCAATGACCCAGCCAACTTCAAAGCAAGCCGCTATAATGACGCTGATCCATTGTTTATTCATCATAAATCCCTCCATTTTATAAGACACGGCCGAATAATTGGATGATCCAACTACTTTTTCAGCATTCGCCAAATGACTTGATTTTAGCCAAACAAAAAAAGCCTGAAGAAACTGTCTTTAAACAGTATCTCCCAGGCTTTTATCCTTCCGTGTCACAAAATCAATTTGTGGTTTTCTCTTGGACCAGACTAGCAAGCGCTACGGAACCCTAGAAAACTTTTATTCGATTATTACTCTTAGTATAGCAAACTATTCAATGATTTTCCACTGGTACGTAACCGACCTTTTCTACCACTGCCTGCCCTTCCTCAGAAAGTATCCAATCAATCAGTTTCTGTACATTTTGATTTTCCGTTCCTGCTGTGATGGCATAAAATTCAGACACTAAAGGATATGTACCATTTTGAATATTTTCTTTTGTTGGTGCTACTCCGTCAATGGATAGTAATTTGATCTTTTTGTTACCAACCATCTCTGTAGAATAATATCTAAACGTAAAGCCCAAGGCATTTTTATAATTTCGATATTGCGACACTTCACGAATGATTCCGCCCATTCCTGATGCAACATCTTCAGTGGGTGCCTCCATGATTGGCGTATTGCCCATCAGCTTTTCTAGTGTCGTTTGGCTTCCACTATCTGCTGGGCGTTGGAAAGCACGAATGGCCTCATCCTCCCCACCCACTTCACGCCAATTAGTTATTTCTCCAGCATATATTTTTTTGACCTGCTCAAGTGTTAAATTATCGATTTTATTTTTACGATGCACAAAAAAGACAAATGCCTCTCGACCAATTGGCGTCATATCAAATGTAAGTCCTTCCTTTTCTGCCTGCCATTCTTGTGAGGTGGACGGGGCTGCCACAAAGATCAAATCAACATCTCCAGCTATTAAATTTTGATAGGCCTCTGGTGTACGACTTACTTGAACTCTACTATTATATGGAGGATATTCCCCTTTGGGATAAGTAGCCTCCACAAAAGCCGCATATAAAGGGTACATGGCTGTTGCACCATCTAGTCGTGGTAATGACTCTGTCAATTGTAAGGAAGCTTTATTTTTCACTATTTCATTGCCAGGAACAAATGGCTGATAGACTGTTACATCAATTTCCGCATCAACAGTGGGAATACTCATTTTATAATAATGTTGAATCGGTTTAATGGCTGCAATCAACAGGGCGATTCCCATGACACCAAATAGCAAGCCCCTTCGTTTTTTTGTGTTGGTCCATTTAAACATACTACATACAATCCAGACAAATAAACAAATGGGTATAGTAAAGACCAAATTAATTAAATGCAGCCCACCACTCAATGTGATCATGAATGCCACTATTAATGTCACAAAGGACAAACCAATTAATATAGATACTATTTGTAATAATCTAAGCATACAAAGACCTCCCTAGTGTAATTTTACACTCCTTACACCAATGGTACCCGAAAGATAAAGCATTCACAACTATATATTCTGAAAATTATGGTAAAATTAATTTTGTCTGGATTTAATGAATGCTTTTTGTATGAAGGTGGTATATCAACTATAGAAAAGGGATCTTTTCGAAAATCTCAAAAAATCTCGACAACCTATGCTAGGGCATAATTGATACAAGTAGGAGGGTGTACATATGGCAATTGAAAAAGTACGTCGCCATTTAGCACAATGGCATGTAGAACACAAAATACAAGAATTAGAAGAAAGCTCCGCAACAGTTGAGTTAGCAGCACAGGCGCTTGGCTGTGAGCCAGAGCGCATAGCAAAATCTTTATCTTTTCTTGTAAATGATGGAGCGATCTTAATTGTGGCTGCTGGTGACGCAAAAATCGATAATGCAAAATATAAAGCCGTATTTGGTACGAAGGCAAAGATGTTATCCAAAGATGATGTGGAGACGATGATTGGCCATGATGTCGGAGGTGTATGCCCTTTTGGTGTGAATGAGGGCGTAGCCATTTATTTAGATGAATCTTTAAAACGTTTTACTACAGTATTTCCAGCGTGCGGTAGTAGTAATTCAGCCATTGAGGTAACCATTTCAGAACTTGAAACATATGCTCCCTATAAAGAATGGATTGATGTCTGTAAAGGCTGGAATGAATAAGGACCAAACGATTGGCGATACTTTAAAAAGTCTCGCCAATTCATGTTGTTGAAAAAAGATAATATCGCTAGGAGAAATAATACCTTTTGGCAAGGTAAGGGTTGATTTCCGTCCTGCAGCGTCCTTTCCAGGGGGCGTCCAATGAGCCGCTTCTCTCACTTACGTGATCTGACCCCAAAAATATAAACTTTTTTACGAAGCTTTTCGATACTCAACGGGACTTTTTCCGTTGAGTTTTCTTTTAATCCGCTCATGATTGTAATAGTAAATATAATCTGCTAATGCTTTTGTAAATTCTACATAGTTTTTAAACGTAGTTGTGTACAGAAATTCTGATTTCAGAATACCAAAAAAGCTTTCTATTACGGCATTATCTAAACAATTTCCTTTCCGTGACATACTTTGCTTGATTTCATGCGTTGTCAATAACGCTTTAAAACGGGGTATTTGATATAACCATCCTTGATCAGAATGAATGATTAAGCCACTCTTTTTCGATAACTTTGTATACGTAAACGCCTTTTTAAAAGACTGTTGAACTAACTCAAAATTAGGTGATTTTGATACCTCATATCCAACGATTTCTCGATTGAATAAATCTAATACAGCCGATACATAGATTTTTTGACCGTTTATTTTAAACTCTGTGACATCGGTTACCCATTTCTGATTGGATGCAGTGGCTTCAAAATCACGTTGGATGACATTCTCTGCGACATAGCCGACTGTCCCTTTATACGAACGGTATTTTTTAGGGCGTACCGTCCCTTTTAAGCCCAATTCTTGCATCAATCGTTGTACCGTTTTATGGTTGATGAAAAAACCTTCATTTCGGAGGGCAAGACAAATACGACGATAGCCATAACGCCCCTTATGGTGATGAAAAAGTGTCTGGATTCGTTCTTTGATCGCCTGATATTTATCTGGTTTTACCCATTTTTGAAGATGATAATAATACGTACTTTTCTTGATTTTTGCCACTTTTAATAGAGCTTGAAGTGGAAATTCCAGCCTTAGCTCATACACAGCTCTCATTTTTTCTTCGGTTTGAATGCTTCCTTTTCTTGAACTAAGGCTTTCAACTTTTTTAAATAGGCATTTTCCATCCGTAAATACTCAATTTCCGCTTTTAACTCTTCCGTTGTTTTTTCATTTAAATCAGACGAAGGTGGTTGTTTTTTTGGCATTGATTGGTGCTCCTTTTCTATTTGATAGAGCACCTTTCCAGCCTTGGACATCCACTGTTTTTTCCATCTCCGAATGGTTTCACGAGAAGGAATATTAAACTTCGCAGCAGTCTGAAGGAGCGAATCGCCCGTCTCTATCAGGTGTTGAATTACTTTTATTTTAAAAGAATCTTCGTAATTCGTGAACCCTTGAGGACGAATAATTCCTTCAATGCCATGGTATCGATATAATTCAATCCATAATCGAACGTACTGTCGATCCCTCTGTAATCTATTGGCAATCTGATACGTACTTTCCTTTTCTTCAATGTAAGCTAGAACTGCGGCTAACTTTTGTTCATCAGAAATCACTAACTGCACCCCCTATATTAGATTTTTTAAGTCCAATATTTTGGGTGCAGTTCACTAAATCCCCTAGGTGTGACGCTGGCTCCTCTCCAATCAACCATTCTGCAAAGTGTCTTTACTTTTTTAATAGTAGCATAGTAATAAATTCGCCCATTATCTGTATTCATAGAGGGGATAAGCTCTTATTTTCAATGTGGAGAAGTGATGAGTGACAAGAAGTGAACACCTTCACTTTATTTGAAAACCTTTGCTAAAAAGATAACACTTTTGTAGGTTGGAGTGGAAGGCTACTTGACTCCCGTGGGATAGCGAGTCAGGCGAAACCCTGCACGGAGCGAAGGAAGCGGTTCGGCGCTCGCCCACAGGAAAGCAAGTAGCCTGCAACGGCAATCCATTTTCACCTTCTAAAAAATTTTATAGGTGGTTTTGTTTTTCAGCACTATAGATTTGCTATTCCTTGTAACCAACGGCTAACCAATGTGAATCCCATTCTGTAATTTGATTGCCTACCCGACAGCTTAAACCACATGCACGATTATCAGCAACAAATGAGCCAATTAGCCACTTCTTAGCACGATATCCTTCTTTTAACTGCACTGTTATACTAGGCATCTCCACATACTGTTGGTAAATAAACAAATTATCATCATAGTGTTTGGATGTGGAAGCATTTACTCTCCGCCCACTTCCTGCGTAAATTTCTACTGTATTTCCCTCACGAGAATAAACAGGCTTCTTGACATAGGGTACATCATCACGAATAAATGGTTCTGCTGTAAGGTATGTAGGAAGCATATATTGCAAAATAGCTGCTTGTTCCTCGGAAGTAAAGAGCAATGGATCATTTCTCCGCTCCCATATTAACCATAATAAGATTTTCGATTGTAATACATAGGCAGCAGGTGGATTAATAATTGCTAGCTGTCGTTTTTTGACAAGCTCTAAAAGATGCAAGCCAATGCGATCACCATCTGCTGCCACATCATCTATTAAAAACTCTACAGGGTGTGCGGGTCTAAATAAAATATCAATTTTCTCCATTGTAGGTGTATAAAGACCTTGTGCTACCTCAGACGTGTCACTAGAAAAGATGATAAGCTCTTGTATAGGCACATACTCAATGTCAAAAGGAATACAGGATTTGATAAACTGTACCTGGCAATACTCTTCGTAGTCCTCTTTCGCTGTTTTTCCTGTGATGACAATCTTCGGCTTTTTGACATTATGTAAATATTGAATGGCAGCAAAAAGAGCGCCCGACAATGCTTTTTGTAAGGCTGTTACATCATTGGGATTTTTATAGCCAAAATGCTGACATAGTGCGTCATTCATCTTGAAGGTTTCTTGTACAAGAAAAGGGGTTTCTCCATTTAACTCTAAACATTTAATGTAGCCCTCCTCTGTACAAATAAAATCAAATCGTGCCAGAATTGATTGCTGCTGTAAATAATCTAATTGAATATATGGGATCATTTCCGGTCGAATACCTAAGGCTAAGAGCTGATCGACCGATAAATGTTTAAATTGTTTCCCGACTTTTAAAAAGATGCGCCAAAGCATTTGTGTTGCATAATGAAGTTGATCAATTTGTTGCTTTGGCAATTCTAAAACATCATATAATGCGTACTCTAAATCCTCAAAGTCAGGAAAGAAGTCAGGGAATTTTGAGTAAAATTCTTGTCGTTGCTGTGTGTGATTCATCATGTTCTTCACTCCCTATCCTAACCTTACGAGGAGGACGAGCCGCCACGAGATGCCCCACCTGAACCAAAGCCCGATTTTCCTGTGCTTGAGGAAGAGCTATTGGAGTAGGAATTGGAACTCTTAGATGAACTATCCGTCGAATAGGAGCGTTGTCCACTCGAATAAGAATTTGATCCACTTGAAGTTGAGCTACCTGAAGTTGAACTAGCCTTATTTTGCGTACTGTTTGTTATACCATTTGTTTGTTTACTTTCATCCTTAGCGCTTGATGACGATCGTGGCACTGCTGAGCCGCCACCATTGCTTTGCTCATCCCGATCTGTACCATTTTTTAAATTGCGACTTTTATATATCGCACTTCCTATCATGGCTCCAGCCGTTGCATACATCAAACCATTAAAGAAATGCTGGGCATAGTAAGGTGAATTTTCATCGATACATTCAAAGGAACCATCATCACCTTCTTGCCATTCATCACAGGCATCAGCCATTTCACTATTGTAAACACTTTCTATTTCATCACTTGTATTTGCTTGATTTTGATCTCCAGTTATCTGATTAGAAGTAGTTAAAGGGTATTCTTCTGCTGTTTGAGTTTCACTATTCCCACATGCTGCAAGCTGTACAGCCATCAAAGATGCCGTTGTCACAGCCATGTATTTTTTTATTTGCTTAGCCATATTATAAACGCTCCTTTATTTCTGGTACCTAGTTTACGATTATCTCCTATTTTAGGTTTCATTTTTTACAAAAACATACAATTTATTTTAGCAGAAAAAATCCCAAACAGTAGGATTGTTTGGGATTTACAGTATTTTATGATTGTTTGGACACGACTTTTTTTCCATAAGTCATATATCGCCATAATTTTTCAAATGGTCCTATTGTAAAGAACTTAAACCAAATCACGCTAAAAATTATTTGAATGATAAACGTAATACTCGCTATCACTACAATATCTGATGGTGAAACTACTTCTAGCCCCATTAATGAAATAATGGCTGTTCCAATAAAGCTTTGCGCTAAATAGTTTGTAAAGGCCATTTGCCCCACACGTCCAATTGGCTGAAGTAGCTTCACTATTGTTTTATGTTCTAATAGAATAAACAAACAACTTAGATAAAAATAGGTTGTTGGAACAACCCCTAAGCCAATGATAGATTGAAGCTGTTGGTCATCTGCTTGTGAGGAAAACCAAATCCATAATGAGCATCCAATAAAGAACGGGAAAGTACTATAAAGCAACCATTTTATTTTTTGACTATGCGCTCCAATGTGCCCAATCCAATCAGCTTTTGCTACTAAAAATCCACTTAAAAACATAATAAAGATGGCTACGGCATCATTGCCTAAAAAGCCAAATATAGCTGACGAAACTGCATTAGACGGCATATACATTTGTCCTAATAATGCCAGAATATGCAGTGTGATAATCGTAAACAACCATTTAGAAATGGTTGAAACCTTCGCAGAGTAAAATGGTAGCAATAAAAAACCAATCACTGCGTAAATGGCTAGGATAGAGCCCCAAAAAATAAAAATATGAATAATACCTATAACCAATAGAGCCAATAAGCGTCTTGCAAAGCGCATTCTCGGTCTATCTCCCCGCGCTTCTGCACGTGTAGCAAAAATATAAAAACCAACCCCAAATAGGAATGAAAAGATAGAGAAAAATTTCTTTTCTATAAAAATATTAATAAGTGAATCAATAACTCCATTGATTCCGCTCATATCAGGCATTGGTGCACCCTCCATCAAGAGCTGATAGGCACCTACATTAATAAATAAAATACCAAATAACGCTAATCCTCGAATAATATCTAAGGCAAT
The DNA here is from genome assembly GCF_039614735.1 of Lysinibacillus sp. BS3. Taxonomy (NCBI): domain Bacteria; kingdom Bacillati; phylum Bacillota; class Bacilli; order Caryophanales; family Bacillaceae; genus Lysinibacillus; species Lysinibacillus sp. BS3. Next base: position 1,395,828 of record NZ_CP154860.1, read on the forward strand.
GATTCGTTCTTTTTGTGTAACGGATGGATTCATGTTGAAAAACTCCTTATCTTTTATGCTATAGCTAGCATAACTCCCCATCCTTACAAGTAATTATTTTTAAGCTTACGGGAACCTTACAAATCAAAAAGAATAGTCTTATAGTTTTTTATCCTCTTCTACGATGAAATATTACATATTTTATAGTAAAAACATCGAAAAGAGAGGTTTAGGAGATGAATAGAAATCGCAAGCTCGGTTTTTGTTATCCCGGCTACCGATACTGTGGTCCTGGCTGCTCAGGACCAGGTACGCCTACAAATGCAGTGGATGTTTGCTGTAAACTGCATGATGAATGCTATGAACGCCACGGTAGCACAAAGTACTGTGATGAATTGTTTCAACAATGCCTCCGTCCACATATGAACGCTCCAAATAAAATGGCTAGAGACGCTAGACTATTCTATCGAGTTTTTGAATTACGCAATCGTTTCTTTTAAAAGCAGATAAAGCTCACGATGTTTTTAATAACCGCGTGGGCTACTTTTTGTATAGATAGCATATTTTTGTGGTGTCGTAAAACCAAGCTTTGTGCCTAGGTGAATGGATCCTGTATTCGAAATGTCACAATCCCAACAAGGCTTTAGCTGGTTGACAAGACAATGATCTATAAATGTTTCTGCAATGCTACTTGCTAATCCTTGTCCTCTAAAATTCGAATCTGTCATAATATCAATTTCTGCATACTCATTTGATTTAAATATAGAGACCGCTTCACTAATGATTTGTTCTTTATGTACCAAACAAAAGCCAAAGCCATTTTTGAGGAAATTAGAGATAGAATCCCAATATTCCTCATAATATGTCTGATCAAATTCCAGTGAATTTTTAATCAAGGGTTCAGTAATAAATTTGACTTCGTAATCACTTTCCCCATGCTTCTCTCTATGATTATAAATATTTTCATCAAATGTAAATGTATAGCGTTCTAGCTTTCTCAGTTGATTATTTAACAATTGTTCGATTTTAGTATTCCACTGTTCTGAATAAGAAAATAAGGTAAACCGTTTCTGTTGTTCTATAGCCTGTTGCAAACAATAGGCAAGCTGATAATCAATCGAAGTCTTATTTTCATCGCCATATACATAGTATATCCCTGATTTCGTGTGAAATAATAATGTTTGAAAAGCAGCTGTATCGGAATAGACAGCTCCTTCTATCATTCGATCTAGTATACTATAAACAAATGTCGGGGCACTTGAAATAAATTGTTTAATGATAGGATATTGCTCTTCCGAGACTTTTATCATGCTATTTCCTCCAGTATTTTGCAGTATGTATCATTTCTATTATAATAAACTTATATCCATATGAAGGGACTGAATTATGCGCAGATAGCAATATTTTTCATCCAACATCATCATAATTTTGGAGGTAAAAGTATTGATTGAAAATATCGACACGGAAAGATTGCGGTTACAAAAAATGGAGAAAGCTGATGCTAAAAGTTTATTAACCATTTGGTCTGATCCTGATGTAACCAAGTATATGAACATTACACAGTTTACACAAGAAGAGCAAGCCTTGGAAATGATTGAACTTCTAGAACAATTAGCTAAGCAACACAAGGCAATCCGCTTCTCTATTTTTGAAAAGGCATCCAATCATATCATTGGGTCATGTGGCTTTAATATGCTTGATTATGACAATGCTCTAACAGAGATTGGCTATGATTTGGGCAAGGAATATTGGGGAAAAGGCTATGCAACAGAAGCTATAACTGCTTTAATTGATTATGCCTTTAAGCACTTAAAAATGGAAACCATTGTGGCAGAAGTTGACGCTGCCAATATCAATTCAATCAAGGTTTTAAAAAAATTGAATTTCATTTACCAAGAGAAGCACAATACTGATGATACTCTACAACTTTACACTTTAACAAAATCGTAAGAAGAAAAGGCTAAGCATGGTAGAATTCAACCAATACTTAGCCTTTTTGATTAATGATACATGCCGTGATTAATTTTCCCTGTCAGCTTTTCTATTTTTACTTCAAATAGTTCAATTTTCGGCATAATCGGATAGCCTTCTCTTTCAAATGTCCATTCAGGATTGCCATACTTCTCCAGTAACGCATCAAAGAACCATTCTTTTTTCGTTTCCTCTTCAATTCTTTCGATATGTCCAAACAAAACAACACTTTGATAAACTAGTGCGGATTGACAGGCATATTTTTTGCCTGGATGTAAATCACCCATATCGCAAACTTCTATACAAATTTTAGGATTTTGTTTGATATTTGACCAAAAGTGACTTTCTCGAAGATTACCAATATGCAAGTATAGTTTGTCCTCCCCTTCATATACATAGACAAACGGAATAACATAAGGAAAACCTTCCTCATCAACTGTTGCAACATGCGCAACTTTTCCCAACTTTAAGTATTGCTGTGCATCCTCTTGTGAAATTTCAACACGTTTGTTTTGAATCGTACCTCTCATCATTTCTTAACCCCCTCATGAAATTATGTAACGATTAATAAACACCGCTAAACCGTTCATTTTAAACATATATATATTTTACATCTTTAATAAAACTAAAAAAAGGGTAAATTTTTTTAATAGAATAATAAAAGCCAAGGATGCACTAGTATAGCATCCTTGGCTTTTTTGTTATTTAATTGGAATCCAAATTTCTGAATACGCATCAGGGCTATAAGCATCCTCTTCAGGATAAACCTCCAACTCTGCTGTTCCTGCTGGTTCATATGGGTTGGATGGGAACCACTCTGAATAAATTTGTTTCCACGTATTTTGCATTGCATCAGGCATAGGTCCATGTACTTCAAAGATAACCCATTTGGATGCAGGTACTTCCATTGTTAAGAGATCTTCCCCTACTTCTCCTACATGATCAGTAGCAATCCAATAATCAATGAAGCCCTTTTGTCCCTGTTCAGTATTTGGTACACAAACACCTAATACACCATTGACCGTGCCATTATTTAATTGGTATAGCTGGTGATCAAAGCCACTTTGGTTTACCTCTTGCCAAAATAGAGGTATTTCCGTTGTATTCTCCCCATTTTGACAGTTGTATGTTCTTTTTACACCCACAATTTGAAACTTGTCTTTTTCAATAATTTTATATTTCATTGGTTCTGCTCCCTTCAAGCTTACCTGTATGACCAGGCGATTATATGATTGTAATGGTCCTTGCTTCTTTCTTGCTTCACTAGGCGTAACATGGTGCTGTTTTCGAAACGCTTTAGTAAAGGCTTCAGGAGTTTCATAGCCGTATTTGTAGGCGAGATCGATTATTTTTTGTTCAGTACCCAGCAATTCTTGTGCAGCTAATGTTAATCTTCTTCGCCGCAGATAATCTGCAATAGACATATCTGTCAAAATGGCAAATGTTCGCTGAAAGTGAAAGACAGAAGAATTAACCTCCTGCGCAATCTGTTCAATCGTAATATCCTCTAATAAATGCTCCTCCATATAATTAATGGCCTTTTGTATCGACTCAATCCAACTCATTGCTTTCACTCCTTGATTCCATCTTAAAATAGATACTGCTATATAACCTGTCTTTTTATGCTAACTTTGGACAGGTTTTAAGGGAAGTATTTTTTATGATCTACTCCCCTTGCTTAATTTCGTCCTTTATCTACACTTTTTTCTCTATCTCCTCAAAATTTCATTGTACTCGAAATCAAAATATATTGAAAAATAACAATAATGTATTTATAATAACGGACAAGACCTTTATTGTCCTTAAATAAAAATAAAGCGTCCTAAAAAGGAGGAAGAATTGAATGAGTGAGTTACATACGCAATTGAGTGTTGGCAAACGAAATTTTATCTTTTCATTATTATTTCTAGCATGGTTAGTTGATTCATTAACATTGTTCGGTATGAATGTGGCCATTATCCCCATTAGCAAAGAATTACATTTAACACAGACACAAAGCGGGTTGGTCATCAGTAGCTTTTGGCTAAGCAGTGCACTGATGACATTGCTAGCAGGATGGGCCTCTGATAAGTTTGGCTCACGGAAAATAATTGTTATTGCTGTTTTCATGATTTCCCTCTTCTCCCTACTGACTGGGATGATTGGCTCTTTTATGGCAATCTTAGCTATTCGTTTTATTCTTGGTCTTGGTGATGGTGGTTTACCGACAGGCAGTGGCGTTGCCATTACGGAGATTTTCAAAAAAGATGTTCGTGCACGGGCTAAATCGATGCTTCTAGCTGCTCAATTAATTGGTGGTGTTCTTGCTTTGTATTTGGCTGGTTTAATTGCTGATACTTGGGGCTGGCGCACAATGTTTTACATTATTGGTGGTGTTGGTCTAATTGTCACTCTTTTATTGTTTAAGTTTTACAATCCCCCAAAGCTTATTAAACAACAGGTGGCAGAAACTTCAAATGGTCGTCCAATGAAAGAACTCTATAAAAGTTCATTTTTATGGATGCTTGTCGTGATGTACTTTTGCTCAAGTACAGTCCATTGGGGTTTCTCGTCATGGCTTCCCTCCTATTTGGAACAAACGCGGAATTTAAATTTACGAGAAGTCGGATCACTTGCTATGATTCCACAGGCTTGTGGATTAATCGCAGCTATTATCACAGGATTTTTAATTGATAAAGGACTTGCTGGAAAAGAAAAAATAATTGTATTGATTGGTGCCATTGTTTCAGGCCTATGCCTTTATATGATGTTTAATGCATCGAGTATTCAGTTAGCGATTTCCTTTCAGAGTATCTTCTCTATAGGGGATTCAGCCATTTCAATGGCAATTTTGGCCATTCCACTTAAGTATGTTTCTCAAAAAATTATAGGCTCTTTTTTAGGCATGATGTATTTCGCTAGTGGTATGGCTGGCTTTATTGCCCCAACAGCTATGGGTGCTCTTATTGATGGTTTTGGAGGCTCATTCCAAGCAGCCTTCTTCTTCCTAATCGGTGCCTTAGTCATCGTGGTAATCTGTGCGGTATTCTATAGAATTCCATCAAAGAATAGTAGTTTAATTGATCATGCATAAAAAGAAAGGTAAGGGTGAGTTTATTTGACCAAACATAGTAGACTATCACAAATTATTGAAGAAAAACGAGAAAAATTAATTGAAGTGAGTAATCAAATCTGGCAATATGCTGAAACAGGATTTGAAGAATTTAAATCTGCTGAACTATTAAGCAAAGCACTAGAGGATGAAGGTTTTGAAGTGGAGAAAGGTGTTGCCCAAATTGAAACCGCCTTCATAGGAACGTCTGGTCATGGCAATCCTGTTATCGCATTTCTAGGAGAATTTGATGCGCTTACTGGTTTAAGTCAACATGGCGGTATAGCGCAGCCAAATCCACAAGAAGCAGGAGGTAACGGTCATGGGTGTGGACATAATTTATTAGGTACAGGTTCACTTGGTGCTGCTATTGCATTACGTGATTACATGCAAGAGAACAATATCGAAGGAACGGTCCGTTATTACGGTTGTCCTGGGGAAGAAATCGGTGGCGGTAAGACCTTTATGGCAAGAGAGGGTGTTTTTGATGATGTTGATATTGCTTTGACTTGGCATCCAGGAACAACGAATAATATTATGTCGGTTGCCACACTCGCTTGTTACGAAGTGTACTTTAAATTCAAAGGTAAAAGCGCCCATGCAGCTGCTAGCCCTCACTTAGGGAGAAGTGCTCTTGATGCTGTGGAGTTGATGAATATAGGAGTAAATTATTTACGAGAGCATATCATTCCTGAAGCAAGAGTCCATTATGCCATTACAAATACAGGTGGTTTTTCTCCAAATGTTGTACAAGCAGAGGCAGAAGTTTTGTATTTTGTAAGAGCTCCAAGAGTTTCTCAAACGGAGGATATCTACCAACGTATTTGTGAAATTGCAAGAGGTGCTGCTCTGATGACTGGTACTGAGGTAGAAATAGATCTAGCTTCAGCTCTTTCTAATGTGCTTCCAAATACAACATTAGAACAGGTTATGTATGAAAATTTCATTAAATTAGGTACACCTTCTTATTCAGATGAGGAAATACAATTTGCTAGTGCTATTCGTAAAACACTATCGGAAGAGGAAAAAAAGGTGGATGTGCAAAGAAATCGTCAATTAGCTGGAAAAGATATTGCGGATATTATTGATCCATTTAAGCCTGATGAATTTATGGCTGGATCTACTGATGTAGGTGATGTTAGCTGGCTTGTCCCAACTGCACAATGCATGACCGCATGTGAACCACTTGGAACCCCTCTTCATACATGGCAAATCGTAGCAACAGGGACAACTTCCTTAGCACATAAAGGCATGCTTCATGCAGGGAAAGTTATGGCTTCTACAGCACTGGATGTCCTTCTACAACCAGAATTAATTGAACAAGCGAAGGCAGAATTAATTGAACGTCGAGCTGGTGAGGTATACACTTCCCCTCTGCCATCAGATGTAAAGCAATACAAAATTCGCTCATAGCATAACAAGAGAGTCCATATATCTATGGACTCTCCTTAGAATGGAGAAATTTTATAAACCTTACGTGGACGTCCGCGTGTATGGGGTTTCTCCTCTGCAACGACTTCAGCAAATCCTTTTTCCTCAAGGGTTGTTAATATTCTGCGCGCACTTCGAGCTGGTATCTGCATATATTTTGCTAGCTCATTAGCATTCAGCTCATCACTTGCTAATTTTTTCAATGAGGACTTTAACTTATTTAATGTCATCACACTTAAGGTGGTTTTCTGACTTAAAGCCTCTAATTCTTCTGAGGTATAGGAGTATGTAAGTTGTTCAGGCTTTCCAAGCGGTCCTGCAATTTTTTTATCATCAAAACAAACCATCCATGAACCCTTACCGCATTCCTTTGCATGCAATAAGGCATTTCCAGCGTTTATTTCTGCGTCATATACCGTTTGACCAATCCCAATTCCACAAGTCATGGCCTCTTGATCTAGCGGTGTGAAATCTTCTATATCAGGCATTTGGTTAAAATTCTTCGTTATATCCTCCATTAAGCCTCTCGTAGTGAAAATCACATAACGCCCAAATCTTGTAGATTTAATGGAACCATGGATGCTTTTTGTGTACGTCAGCAAATGCTCCATTATCTTAAGTTCCATTCTAAACAGCTCATCTGTTGAGAAGTTATTTTTTGCGATTCCTAAAAATGGATCAATTTCGATTATTTGTACAGCAATTTGAGTCGCCTTATAGCGTAGCATTTCATATGTTCGTAGCATATTCGTAATAACAGCCTCTACAGCCATCGAGGATGGGAACAATCGATAGGTTGGAACACCTAGCAGTTGTAGTTCATGATGAATGGGATGACCAGTAATGGCAGCCTTTGTTTGGCCACTTTCCCAAAGCTTAAAATGATAGTGCACAAGCTCTTTTAATGAAATTGTCTCCGATTCCACAAATTTAGGCTTTACTTCAATCCCTGCCTCCACCAAGGCCTGCTCCCATGCATCACTATTACCAGCATCGTAGCTAATTTCATTCACGTCGATTTTGTGTTCGTACAATACCTTTAACACGGTTTTATATAAGGATGATCCTTTATACATAACATAAAAAACTGGTGTCTTTAGTTGGTTCCAACTTTGCACAATATTATAGGTGATGGGCCCTGTACACAGCCACATATCCATTTCTTCCATCAATAAAGGTGTCACTTTTTCATCTAAATCCTCTTGTGCTAGACATTCTATCGAGGTAAATATAAACTCTGGCCAATTTTTCAAGACAGCTTCGACAAATTCAATCGAGTCTGAAGGGCCAAGAAGACCTAACCGTATTTTCAACCAAACCCCTCCTTTGTTCGATGAACATGATAATTTTATTATAGCAAAAGTATATAAAATACATATAAATTTCCGACAACTATCGATTTTCATTTACCCACTGTAAATATAAGAGAGGAGGTATTTTTTGTAAAATACCAAGGTGCTTTGGATAAAAAAACAGGTGTTTCCATCAAGTGGTAAAATGGCAGTAGAAAACTTTGAGGCACGCTACATTCGGCAGGATAACAAGCTATTTCATTAAGATTATTAAAGAAGTTATTATAAGACTTAATGAAGTTGTGGATGTTCATTACTTTGAAACTTACTGGTTAGGGAGAAAAATAATGATCCGTGATCCAGATGAATTAATTTATGACAATCCAAGGAGGAAGAAACCCGATTACCATTAACCTTTCCAACAATCGAGTTTATCTTTTATTAAAAAAAGTCACGTCTCATCGACATGACCCCTCTTGTTAAATAGTGTAATTGTTTTGCTGATAAATAATTAAAGCAGAATGGATGACTGTCTGCTCTCCAATAAAGAGCGTATTGTATTTGATATCAAGTATGAAAAAGCCTTTTAAATCTACTAAAGCACGGTTAATATCAAGTTCAAATTGAACAATATCATTGTTTTGAATTGTCACAACTTGAGTTATCTGTGTCATCGTTCACACTCCTTTAATCTTATGATAGAGCAAAAAGAAGTACATGTCACATAAAAAAGTTGGAGCTAAAAAAGCCCCAACACCTTTAGTACATCGTTAAATATTCCTCACGCTCCCAGTTATGGACACGTGTGCGATATTTATTCCATTCAATTTCTTTGGCAGCTGTAAATTTATCATAAATATGGTCACCCAATGCATCACGAACAATGGTATCCATCTCTAATTCAATTAGCGCAAATTCTAATGAGGATGGTAAACTATCAATCCCGTTCAACTCCCGATCTGCTGCTGTCATTTTATAAATATTACGGTCTACCGCGGCTGGTGGTGTTAAATCTTTTCGTATACCATCCAGCCCAGATGCTAGAATTACAGCCATTGCTAAATAAGGGTTTGCTGCTGGATCAACTGAACGCAATTCAATTCGTGTAGATAGCCCACGTGCTGCTGGAATGCGAATTAATGGTGAACGGTTTTGAGCAGACCATGCTACATAGCAAGGGGCTTCATAGCCAGGTACTAATCGTTTATAGGAATTGACAAGTGGATTCGTGATAGCTGTAAAGCCATGCACATGCTTCATAATTCCTGCCATAAAGCTACGTGCGGTTGCGCTTAATTGCAAGTCTGCATGTTCATCATAGAAGGCATTTTTATCACCTTCAAATAAAGAGAGATTAAAATGCATTCCTGAGCCATTGACCCCAAATAGTGGCTTTGGCATAAATGTTGCGTGGAGACCATGCTGTGCAGCAATGGTTTTTACCACCAGTTTAAATGTTTGGATATTGTCACATGCCTCAATAGCACTCGCATACTTAAAGTCGATTTCATGCTGGCCTGGTGCTACTTCATGATGAGACGCTTCAATTTCAAAGCCCATCCCCTCTAGCTCTAAAACAATATCACGACGACAGTTCTCTCCCAAATCAGTTGGCGCTAAATCAAAATAGCCTCCACTATCATTTAATTCCAGTGTCGGATGCCCTTTTTCATCCAACTTGAATAGGAAAAATTCAGGCTCTGGCCCTAAATTAAACGACGTAAAGCCCAGCTCCTCCATTTCCTTCAATACTCGTTTTAAATTGGAGCGTGGATCTCCTTCAAACGGTGTACCATCTGGTCTTGCAATATCACATATAAAGCGAGCTACTTTCCCCTTTTCAGCAGTCCAAGGAAAAATCACAAAGGTATTGATATCTGGCTTTAAATACATATCTGATTCTTCAATACGCACAAAACCTTCGATTGAAGAGCCGTCAAACATAACTTTATTATCTAGCGCTTTTTCTAATTGACTGACAGGAACTTCCACATTTTTGATTGTCCCTAAGATATCTGTAAATTGTAGGCGAATAAATTTCACATTTTCTTCCTTCACTCGGCGTATAATATCTTCTTTGGTATAATGTTTCATTCTTCACCACTCCAATGTAATTTTAATTAACACGTTTTTTATAACTGCTCTAAAAATACATTAAATTTGAAGAATAAGCAATATGTATGTAAGGTTTTATGACATGCTTTTTATCGAATATATTAATCCTTATTTTAGATTAATTTTTCTTACCACATTTCCATCTCAAATAGCGATCTTTCATCTTTAAAAAAGGGCAAAATTACTACTTTCTACAAAAGGCCTTTAGTCTTACAAAAATTCTTCGTCACTCTAAAAATGAACAGTCTAGTATCATGACTAGAGACGAAGTATTCACTATTTCCCCATGCATTAATTGTAGATATATCAAGAACATCGTTAAAAAGATAACCCGTGAACCCTATCCAAGAACCAAGATGTCAAAAATCCTATTGATTAAGTTTTACTTTATATCACAAAAGCCTTGTATAATGCGATATTTATTGGTAAATTTATAGCAAATTAGAATTTTAATTTATTCATATTATCAGTAAATACGGAGTATATAATTATGGTTAGAAATCATTATGTTGGCTTCCAGGAAATATTTAGTTATAGATACATAAGGCGGTGAATTAAGTAGGCATGTCAGTATTAATTATTGGCAGCGTAAGTAATGATGTGCTACGTCTGCAAAAATATTTTCATCGTATCAGCATCCCCAATATTTATTGCTTTTCAACAACGGAAGCAGCAATGAACTATTTAGTAGATTCAGCTTTGAAAGATGAGCTGGAATTAATCGTACTTGACACGAAAATGACACTCAGCAATTGCGAGGAAATTTGTCAGCACATTCATGTACTTAAAAATTGGATAGATGTCCCTATCCTTCTATCTACTACCTACGAAAAAAACATAACAATCGATAGGGTTTTTGAAGCAGGCATTTTCGACTTTATTTTAAAGCCGTTTGATTTTACTCACTTTAAGACTCGAATTCAAGTAGCCTTAAAATATCAGAGGGAAGCCAAGCTTCGAAAGCAGCAAGAAAGTATGATTCAAAAAGATTTATTTGTTGCAAAAAAATTCCAAAAGAACGCACTATCTCCTCCATTAAATCTTGAGCAAATACAGGTTGATGGTCTTTACGTAACATCCAATACACTAGGAGGTGACATGTACTGCTGGTTTAAGATTAATGACCATTTAACCGCCATTCTTCTGTACGATGCAATGGGGCATGGCATAGCTGCATCACTCGTTACTATGTCCATCAGATCATTATTAAAAGGAATGATTACTAAGTTAATTGATCCAGTAGCCGTAATCCAAGAACTTAACCGCCAAATTTACGAGCTATTTTCTGATGAGGATATGGACCGTTTTTTAATGACAGCAATCTACATACTTCTAGATACAAAAAACGGCACTTTGCACTATGTGAATGCGGCTCACCCTTCTGGTTTTTTATTTGGAAAATTTGGAGAAACAGTCTTCCTCCCAGCGAATACGCCTATCCTCGGACTATTCCCTACTATTCAAATAAATAAAAAAACAATACCTTTATCAGGCTGGCATCGTATTATTCTTTATACGGATGGATTATTAACATTGAACGAGCAAAACTCAATTGATATGGACTTTTTCTACGCCTATGCTTCACAGGATAACAGCTATGCACTACAAAAGTTTTCTCAAAAGTACAATTTATTTGATAATGATTACAGCGATGACATCACAGTCGTTTCAATAACAATTACATTAAAGGGTAGGTGATTGAAGATGGAATTCACACTCAATGTAAATCCTGATACACAAGCTATAGCCTTTATTGATCAAGTAATGGAGAATTATACAGAGTTATATAATCTACCTTATAAACGAGAGTTAAGATTTGTTGTTCATGAACTAGTCATCAATGCCGTAGAGGCTATGAGAAAAATTAATACACCCGCTCAAAAGAAGATTCAAATACAAGTAACTCAATCAAACGAAGAGATAAAAATAACAGTCACTGACGAAGCAAAAGGCATTGACGAAAAGGACTGGGACAAAGTTCTTCAATTCGATTTAGACAAATTTGATTATGCTGATCGTGGACGCGGTTTATTTTTTGTCAAAAATATGGTCGACCATATTTGGTTCGAAAATATTTCTGAAACAAAATTTTTAGTTGGTATTTCCAAAAAGATTCATCTATAAAGTAAACGTAAAATTGGGGGCGTTTTAATGAAGTTATCTATACGAAAGAAAATGAATCTGCTTATATTTGGTTGTATTATTTTACTTACTTCCCTTTTAGCAGGAGTCAATTTTTTTGTTGCCAAGAACAATCTATTAGAAAGTGCTGATACAAAGCTTTTATCAGATATACAGTTGAGCTATGAATATTTAGACGCTAAATATCCTGGTGAATGGTCCATTAAAAACAACCAACTCTATAAGGGCGATATCAATATGGTAGAAAACTTTGAGGTAGCTGATAAAGTTGGAGAACTCACAAACGGGAATGCTGTATCCATCTTTCAAAACGATACGCGTATAAGTACCAATATAGTGGATAATGGTGAACGCGCTTTAAATACAAAGGTTTCTGACGAGGTTGCTACTGTTGTACTAAAAGAAAAAAAGCGCTTTATCGGTTCTGCCAATGTCTTAGGAAGTTTGCATCAAGCAGCCTATGATCCGATTGTAAATAGTCAAGGCGAGGTTATCGGTGTATGGGCAACCGCTGTCCCTACCGCTCCTTATATAAGCATTGCCACAAAATCAGCACTGGAGAATGTAGCGATTTCCTTAGTGATCGCCATTGTAATGATTGGAGGAATTAGTTGGTTCTTACAAAAGCAAATTGTTAATCCTATTAACATTCTAAGTACCAATGCCAAGGAACTAGCAGAACTAAATTTAAATGTTAAACTGTTAAACCCTAAAGGCAAAGATGAAATCGCTGAATTAGCACGCGCATTTAGTAGTATGAAAAATCATTTAACAGAGACGATAAAAATTGTGGCTGGTAGTGCACATCAAATTGCAAAGTCATCACACACTTTGGCAGAATCATCACATCAAACAAGTGAAGCATCTAATCAGATCGCACTAACAATGAATGAAATCGCCGTTGGTACTACCACTCAATCTGATCAGGCTGAACGAATAGTTTCAATGATGCAAAAAACGCTTGAGGAAGTATCAAAGAGCTTACAAAAAGCTGAAATCACTTTAAATAGCGCTATCGAATCCACTCATATCGCACGTAAAGGAGAAGAAGCCATCAATGAAGCGATTATGCATCTAAGTGATGTTACGAAAACAGTGTCTTATGCAACAGATTCTATCCAAAAATTAGGCAAGCGCTCTGAAGAAATTGGTGGTATTATTACCGTTATCACTGGCATCGCAGAACAAACGAATCTGTTAGCACTAAATGCGGCCATCGAGGCAGCACGAGCAGGTGATCAAGGGAAAGGTTTTGCTGTCGTTGCATCAGAGGTTCGTCAATTAGCTGAACAGTCAAGTTTAGCAGCTGGACAAATTACTAATCTTATTAATGATATCCAAGCGGAAACATCTGTGACCGTACGAACAATGGAAAGTAATTTACTAGCTGTCGAGGAGCAAGTAACGATCATCAATAAAGGCGGAAGTGCCTTAAAAGAAATCGTGGAGAAAGTTGTCGAAACTGAAGAAGGTGTCGAACAAATGAAAGTGGCATTTACACATGTTAACGACAACTCCCTAGATGTGCAACAAGCCATTCAAGATATTTCTCGCATCATCGAGGACGCTGCAGCAGCTACAGAAGAGATTGCCGCAACCTCAGAAGAGCAATATGCGACTGTTGCCGAAATTACACAAAGCTCAGATGAGTTATCATCAATTGCTGATAAATTACAAAATGAAGTGAATAAATTTAAGTTTGAATAAATCCCCAAACAAGAAAAGAAAAATGGAGGCGCTATAGGATGAATCAGAAGAAAATTGCAATGAATATTGACACAAAGGCTGATTATATTGTGATTGCGTTTACAGGCGATTTAGAATACGGGATGATTGAAGAAATAAAGTCAGAGCTGCAAACACTTAGCTTAGACACAAAACACGGATACATTATCGATATGCAAAGGGTAACAAATATTGATAGTACTGGATTCGGTATGATCGTTAATTTTGCTAAGAAGGTGTCTGTAAAAGATAAGAAAATCGCCATTATTGTCGTCGATGATTTCATTCGCAACTTATTCGCTATTTCACAGGTTGATAAAGTATTCCCTATTGCCGAAAGTGAAGAACAAGCAAGGAAGATTATTAAAGAAGATTGGCTAGGTGAGCTATCACTTAACGATTATTAATCTCTATAATCATAATAAAAGGTGTATTCCTATTAGACGGAATACACCTTTTTATGTTGTTAAAAAAAGAAGAAGTCAACGGTAGAAATAGCAACTTTGCAAGGCGAGAGGTTGATTTCCGTTCCGCCAGCGTCCTTTCCAGGGGGGCGTCCGATGAGCCGCTAAATCCCATAGGAGTGACGCTATCAACCATTCTCCAAAGTGTCTTTACCTCATAGTAGCATAGTGATCAAATCACCCATTATCTGGATTCTTAGAGGGGATAGGCTCTTATTTTCAATGCGGTGAAGTGCTGAGTGACAACACCTCTTCATAAAGAGTAATGAACTCCTTTACTTTATTTGAAAACCTTTACTAAAAAGATTGAGATTTTTTGGGTTGGTGTGGAAGGCTTCTTGACTCCCGTGGGTTAACGAGACAGGTGAGCCCCTACACGGAGGAAGCTGCTAGCACTCGCCCACAGGAAAGCAAGTAGCCTTCAATAGAAATCCATTTCTACCTTTCTATTGGCTGTTATGTTTTTAACACTAAGAGAAGGTATTTTTCCTATGGCAGAATATACCTTTTCTTTAATACTGCAGTAGCATATTAACAAACACAACTAGAATGATAATCGGTACAACAACTAGCATTAACATACGATATGTCGAATAATAGCCTTGTCCCATTTGACTACCCGTTAGCAATTCTCTCTTCACAAAATCTTTATCCACTACATAGGCAATAAAAATAGCAATGAATAAATTCCCTAGCGGAAGCATGATATTCGACACTAAAAAATCGGTTGCATCAAAGATACTTTTCTCAAAAATCATTATATCCGATAAAACACTCGAAGAAAGTGCTGCTGGAATAGCTGCAATAAATACGACTATACCAAGTAAAAGTGTCCACATTGGACGGGATTTCTGACTATGCTCCATAAATGCCGCGACGATAATCTCATATAAACTAAATGATGACGTTAATGTAGCAAATAAAAATAGCAATAAAAACATGGCTAAAAACACTTCACCAAATGGCATTTGACTAAATGCTGTTGGTAGCACCATAAATAGCAAACCTGGACCCGCTGCTGGCTCTAAATCAAAGGCGAACACAACAGGGAAAATCGCTAAACCTGCTAAAAATGAAACAAGCACAGTTAACAGCACTACAGAACCCGCTGAATTCGGAAGACTGACATCTTTTTTTAGATAAGAGCTATATGTAACTAAACAAGAAAAGCCTACTGCTAACCCAAAGAACGATTGCCCTAGGGCTTCTAATAATGCCTTACCCGTAATATTCGAGAAATCAGGCCATAAGAAGAATTTTACCCCTTCCATTGCCCCATCTAATGTAACTGCACGCACAACAAGGACAATGAACATTATGAAAAGTAACGGCATCATCCATTTATTGGCCTTTTCAATCCCATTTTGTACACCTAATGAAATCACAAGTACGTTGGCTAATGTAAACAACACTAGACCAACTAGCGTAATCCAAGGCGTGCCTATAATTTTTCCAAATAATTCAGTTGGATCTACTGCTGGATCAATTACCGCGCCAGCTACACCTAGCCCGCTATAAATAAAGATCCAACCTCCAACTACGCTATAAAAAGTTAATAATAAAAAACAGCCTAGCACGCCCATTCGACCAATCCAAGCCCAGCCTGGCTTAGTTGGAGCAATTTTTTTATACGCTGTTACAGCCTCGGATTGTGTACCACGTCCTAAAACATACTCGGACAATAACATCGGTAGTCCTATTAACAAGGTAAATAACACAAAGATAAGGAAAAATGCTCCTCCACCACTTTGTCCTGTTACATAGGGAAGTTTCCAAATTGCCCCTAGTCCGATCGCCGCACCAGCTGATGCTAAAATAAAACCTAATTTACTAGACCATTGTCCTTTTTTTCCACTCATCTCTTCAAACTCCTCAAACATTCTAAACTCTTCTCTATTTTACATGAAAATATAGCTTTCGACTAGGTTATAATTATAAAGTACTAGTTAGCTTTTTTACCCCATTACTTTTTTCTATATTTATCCGTTAGTTTTGCCTTTCTATTCTTCACACCTTTCCCTATCCATCATTCCTTCCAACAAAAAACCTCAGGTATGTTCACCCGAGGTTAGTAAAAATTATTTTGTTATATAGATAGAACGCTGGCGGTCGATCCACTTGCGCATAGTTGTAAATAAAAACGCCATAATAGCCGTTAATAAAATACCTTTCACAATGTTAAATGGTAAAATCCCAGCGATAATCATTTTATAAAGTGAGTCACCTACAACAGGTTCCATTCCTAAGAAGTATGTGTACATCGGTAAAAATACTGCGTAGTTTAAAATACTCATCCCTACTGCCATTACGACTGTTCCAGTCGCTAAACCTCCAACAAGACCAGCAATTGTTTTAAAGCGATTAAAAATAAGGCTTACAGGCAAAATAAATAAAATACCTGTTGCAAAGTTGGCAATATGACCTACTGGCACACCTGTTGGCGTTCCAGAGAAAATCCAATCCAATACATTTTTAAATAATTCTACTAAAATACCAGCTACAGGCCCCATTGTGATGGCTGCTATTAATGCAGGCATATCACTAAAGTCGACTTCCAAGAATGCTGGGAATGGTGGAATTGGGAAATTAAAAAGCATTAATAAAAACGAAATACTGCTCAGCATGCCAATCGTAATAAACGATTGAAGTTTAACATTTTTCTTCATAGAAAACTCTCTCCTCTTTGCTGATTCAATCTCGCAAGAAGAAAGGTGACGATCTTTCAATTGTTAGCACGAAAAAAACCCTTATGCATAAAGAGCACAAGGGAGAAAGGCATGACGAATAGGCGTCAATTTAAACTATTTTTGAGCACTGTTTAAAAAGCCATACAAAAAAAGCGCTCGGTCATAGTTTATTTCATAACAATGAATGACGATCGTACCTCCATCTTCTCCCATCCAGACTTTAACTGTCGGCCTCGGAATCACACCAAGTCAGCCATGCAAATAAATTTGCACAGGTCGCGGGCTGAAGAGCGAAGCATAAACCATTCGAGTTAATGGAAACATTAACGGTTCACCACTCTATTACCGCCGGTCGGGATTTTCACCCTGCCCCGAAGATGAATCATATTATTTTATACTACAACCTTACTATAATTAATTATTAAGAAAAAGTAAATAGTTCTGCTTAAAAAATTCCGATTAGATTTGTAAGTATTGTAAAAATGGAGCATTCCATGTTACAGGAATGCTCCATTTTTGATTTTGACTAAGGCATATATTGTTTATTTGGCCCCACAGGCTTTGGCAAATACGTTTTTAAATCGAATCCTTCCCAGCTTTCTTGGACCACATTATCCAAGCGTAATTGTTGGTCAAAGCTAGCAGCAGTTAACATCATAGCTTCAATCAATTGGGTAGCGCGAATTGGCTCCATCGATGCTAAATCTAAGGGAATATCGAATGTTACGACTACACCTTCTGCTTCCTCTTTCACGGTATATGTTACATTTTCAGGAACCACTGTTACATAAACATCATCATTTTTGTTTTTCATTAGTGTAAGTGCCTCTGTAACATTAGCAAATGTTTGACGGAAATCTGGTGACAGATATTCTGCCCCACTACCATCTTGGTATAAATAATAATTAAAATGCTTGGCGTTTGTTAATGACATAGCTTGACTTGGCTCACCCTCCTGAGAAAACTCATAAGGTGTGCCATCTTCATTTTGAATCTCAACTTCCGTATATTCAGAATCCGAGAAGGTATCCTCTAAAGTCCCTTTGTACTCATTAACGGTAGCTGATGCAACATCATAGTCATTGTCCTTTGGTAATACGTGGACAAGCTTGTCTTCCTTCTCCTTCAGTTCACCTTTAAAAGGATGATAATCCGTAAACCCTTTGGCTTCTTCATCTATTTGAGGAGCATATTTTTCATACATCTGTAGGGTAGAAGGCTTTTCAGTTCCAAAATCAGTTGCTACACGCTCATTTGGTATCACATATGTCATTGGAACACTTTCTGCATCGCGTCCTGCCAAACCAATACGGAAAACGACAGCATCTTTCACATCTTCCTCATAGACAGACGACCGTAAAGATAACATACGCTCATGCTCCGATACAATACTGGATTGAAGTGCCTCATCCTGGGTAGCTGCCTCTTTAGCAGAACGATCTTCCTGTAACGTAGAGTAATTAGCCGTTTCTGGCGTACTAGCTAGATCTTTTTGGCTAGCGTCATTATTCATGAACATGAAGCCAACGAGTACCGTTATCGCGAAAACTGCTGCTACACTCGTAAAAATCGGCATTTTTCGGAACTTAAATCGTGATGGTCGTTCATCTTGTATTAAAGATTTACTTTCTTGTTGTGCTTCTTCATTCTCTATAGGTTGTTGTATCGCTTCTTGTAGGTGACTATTATCCTGCAAGCGAGCATCTGCCATTAACCGATTTAATATTTCTTCTTTTGAACGGCGGTCAGAAAGCTTAGGGGCATTGTTCAAGACATGTTCAAGCTGTTCATCATCAAATGGCTTATGCGTCATTGCCGTTTCGCCTCCTGTTCTCTAATCGGCTGTAGCTGTTGCCTTAAAAATTTAATGGCTCGATGCTGGGTCGTTTTTACCTTAGCTTCTGTCCAATCTAGTATTTGCGCTGTTTCTGCAATCGATAAATCTTGAAAATAGCGCATAATAATGACCATTTTTTGGTCTCCTGTACAGTTTTCAAGTGCTGATTCTACCTGCATAAATTCATCACTGGCCTGTAGCATATCTTCCGGTGATGGCGTGGTTGAATGGAGCTGTTCCGTTTCCCAGTCAAAGAAATCATGTGAATGCTTTTGACGTACAGCTTGCTTTCTAAAATGATCAATTGCTACATTTTTAGCAATAGCAAATAGCCAAGTTTTCTCACTACTATTGCCTGCAAATTGATCGTATGAGCGCAACACTCGTACATAAACTTCATGTGCTAAATCTTCGGCAAGTGTACGGTTTTTTACTAAATATATTAAAAACTGAAACACGTCTTGGTGATATGCATCGTATAGTCGATGGAACACGGAGTCATTCAAAGCACTCCACCCCCGTTCTATAATATTTGTCGTCTTACATTCATAGAAGTTACAGCCAATTAATAGCAATACTTGTTATTAATCGAACGGTAAATAAAACGTGAAGGTCGTACCCTCTTTCAACACACTGTCTACCATAATATTACCTGAGTGTGCCTTCACAATATTTCTAGCAATGGCTAAGCCGAGACCAGTTCCACCCTTGGAACGAGTACGTGCCTTATCTGCTTTATAAAAACGTTCAAAGACATAGGGTAAGTCCTCTTGAGGAATGCCATGTCCTGTATCTTGAACAGATATTTTAGCAAATGTCGGCTCCTGCTCTACTTTTACAGTCACAGACCCTTCATCTGTATGTCTCAGGGCATTGTCAACTAAATTTGTAAGCACTTGTTCAATGCGATCCTCATCTATATTAATCATGGCCTCGTCATTAAATTCACTCTCAAACAGCAGACGAACGTGCTTTTCTTTTGCTACCTGTGCAAATTTTTGTGTAATACGTTCAAAAGTAGAATTAATTGGTAATTCATCTTTATAAAGAGTCATATGCCCTGATTCCATACGTGCCAAATCTAATAAATCTGTCACAAGGCGACCCATTCGCTTCGATTCATCATAAATAATTTTGGTAATCTCATTTCGCTCTTCCTGATCCTGAATAAAATCGTCATCCATTAATGCTTCTGAGTAACCTTGAAGCATGGCAATCGGTGTCCGAAGCTCATGAGAGACATTCGCAATAAAATCCGATCTTAGTTTTTCTAAGCGATGCTGTTCAGTCATATCACGAATAACAGCGACAGCACCACGTATCATTTCCCCACTATAAAGAGGACTAATGGTAAATGTATAATAGCTGCCATCCATTTCAATTTCCTCTTCTAGTTTATCCTCAAACATCAGTGCATGATCAAGCATATGATACAGCTCAGGTGGAATTGGTTTAGCACTTTGGGAGCCTTTGTTGACAAACCATTTTTGCATCAGACGTTCGGCTGGTGGATTACTTAATAATATTGTACGATCTCTATTAAACGTAATCACTGCATCTGTCATAGATGTCAAAATATTAGAAAGCTGTTCGTTTTCTTGATTGATAACCTCTAAATTATGCTTTAATTGACGGCCCATTTGGTTGAAGGCAACGGCAAGCTGACCAATTTCGTCATTTTGGGTAGTAGGCATTTTCGCTTCAAAATTCCCTTTTGCAATTTCAAAAGCTAATTCACGCATTTTTCTTAATGGCGAAGTTATACGTGAAGAAAGGAAGAATGCGAAGAATGTCGTCAACACAAATGCTATGAAGGCTGCTAAAAAGACAATTTTCGTAGTTTCCTTAGACGTTTTATGTAGCGCATCTGGGCTTTGGTAGATGAAGACAGCTCCATGTACTGCATTTTCAACATTTAGGGGAAAACCAAGTACGACATAAGATTCCATCTTTTCTTGATCAGTTGAAGAAGGCATCATCATTTCTTTAATAATCGGCTCATCTGATTGAAACACTTCATGAAAAGATTTATTGGCTAATATAGTATCTTGTATTTCTTTTTTGTTGACACCCTCTTGCATCGCAAAGGACACTTCAACATGACTGATAGCGATCAATGCATTGGTTCCTGTAGGTAAAATATCTTTTAATAATTCAGAGGTAGATTCGGCTGTTTCATTGTCATCTACTATACTTGCTACCGTTGCTGCTGTTTGTCGCAATGAAATTTCTGCTTGCTGCATATGGTAATTTTGAAGAAATTCAAGCATTAATACCGTGAAAACAAATAATACAAATGAAACGAGAAGCAATATGGTTACCCATAGCTTCCCGACAACACTATTCCATATTCTATTCATTGACAACCTCAAATTTGTATCCAACGCCCCAAACCGTCACAATCATTTTAGCAGCGTTTTCAGAAACTCGGTTGAGCTTTTCACGTAAACGTTTTACATGTGTGTCTACTGTGCGTAAATCACCAAAGAAGTCATAATGCCATACCTCTTTTAGTAGTTGTTCACGGTCAAATACTTTGTCTGGCGATTTCGCTAAAAAGTACAGCAATTCATACTCTTTCGGTGTTAAATTAACCTCAATGCCTTCTGCAGTCACACGATGTGCATCATGGTCAATCATTAAGTGTTGGAACACCACTAAATCTTTTGAAGAAGATGCATTAGTCGTTGGTGAGAAAGCCTGTGAACGACGTAAAATAGCCTTCACACGTAACACAACCTCACGAGGACTAAATGGTTTTACGATATAGTCATCTGCACCAAGCTCAAAGCCTTGTACACGGTTCGCTTCTTCGCCTTTGGCAGTTAATAAAATAATTGGTGTTGCTGCGCGCTCTCGAATTTCTGCACACACTTCTAGCCCATCTTTTTCAGGCATCATAATATCAAGTAAAATACAGTGATACTCTTTTTCTAAAGATTTCTCGATCGCTTGTTCTCCATTTTCGGCCTCGTCAACAAGGTATCCTTCTCGCTCAAGATACATTTTTAATAAGCGGCGAATACGATCCTCGTCATCTACTACTAATACTGAAATATTTTCTGACACTTTCACGATCCCTCTCTTCCATCTTTCTCTAACTTCTATTGTACATGGTGTGACACATATTGAAAAGAAAAGAAAGCCTCTTCGCTACAGCGAAAAGGCTTGTTGCTTCACAGGTTACGCGTAGGAGTGTAAACCTGCAAGAATTAAGTTAACAGCAATTAGGTTGAATAAAATAATCCCAAAACCAATTAGTGCTAACCAAGCAGATTTTCGACCTTCCCAGCCTTTTGATAGACGTAAATGCAGGAATGCTGCATAGAATAACCATGTAATAAGAGCCCATACTTCTTTTGGATCCCAACCCCAGAAACGACTCCAAGCAATTTGTGCCCAAATCATCGCAAAGATTAAAGCACCAAGGGAGAATACAGGGAAACCAATCAGCACTGAACGATAACCAATTTCATCAAGTAATTGTAAATTGACACGTTTAACAAGTGGTTGGAAAATGGCACTAATTCGACGGCGAGCAATTAAACGAATTAATAAATACAACACAGATCCTACCAATAATGACCAAACAACGGTTGTTAATTTTTTAGCATTAATTAACGCTGGCATTTCTACTAATGGCGACATGCCATGTTCTTCTATCACTTCATATTCATTCATACCGAATACTGGAGGTAAATTGTAAATAATTTTACGAGTAGTACCTTCTTTATCCACATAATTATAGCTAGACTCATAATCCATAGCACTAAATGTAGATGTTACCGCGACAAATCCAACAACTACTACAAGACAGTACATAACGGCTTCTAACCAAAAACGTTGTTTAGAGGGCTTTGTTAAATCTACTACTTTTAATAAGTAAATAAGTCCTGCCACAGCACTAATGGCTAAAATAGATTGCCCTAATGCTGCTGTAATAACGTGAATTGTTAACCAATGACTTTGTAATGAAGGCACTAATGGACTTACTTCTTTCGGGAACATTGCTGCATAAGCAATAATCAAAAGTGCAACAGGCAGTGCCACTAATCCAAGTGCAGTCAAACGATAAATAAAATAAATTAAGATAAACGCGCCGACAATGAACATACCAAAGGCAGTTGTAAATTCGAACATATTACTTACTGGCGCATGTCCTGTATAAATCCAACGCGTAATAAAATAGCCAAGCTGTGATAGGAAACCAATAATAGTAACCACAATGGCAAGCTTGCCCCATTTGCCAGTATTTTTACCAGTAGCATTACCTTGCTTAATTGAACCACCAAATAATAATGTCGCAACTAGATAAGCAATAAACGCTACAAATAGTAAGTTTCCACTTAAGTCAATCAAACTCATAAGGTGTTGTCACCTTCCTTTTCTTTAATGCCACCAGTAGTGGACTCTTCGCCAGCCTCATCTTTCTCTAACTGATCTTTATACGGAGGCAATGCAGCAAATGTTGTAACAGCATCTAAATCCTTTTTCATGCTGAACATATTTTTGTTGACATGGGCAGCCATTAACACACGGCCGTCTGGTTCCACTTGAAGCCATAAACGACGATGATTCCAGTAAGAGCCAATGGCAACACCGATCATAAAGATGACCCCACCAACAAACAGAATAGGGATGGTACTATCTTTTCGCACCGTAATACCTGACATATCACGCATCTCTGCACTAGCAAATTTCATTCTGTATTTATTTTCACCCAGTGGTTCTAAAGGAGGCTGCATAATTTCAACAAAGCTTACTTCTCCTTCAGGAGTTTCTGGTGTAGTCATTTTAAATAAAAATGCAGGATTATTTGGAATAGACGTTTTAGTCTGAGGTTCTCCATTTTCAAATCCATCAAAATCAGGTGTATAGACAAGAATTTGAACGGATGAACCATTCCCTAAATCATATTCTTTTTTAGGATTTGTTAAATCAATCTCTACCTTACCTAATGATTTCTCTGTCGTCTTATTAATTAATTCAAAATTCATCTGTTTTAATTCATTTAGACGATAATCCATCTGGTAAAGAGCAAAGCCATCTTCTTTCAAAGGATGGTTTACACGAATAGAATAGTCTTTTACTTTTTCTAGATTTTCCGTATCCCCAGGCAATGCGTCTTCAGGTTGCTTGTAAAGTGTAATATCGGTCTGGAAGTTTTTAGCCACTACATTCACACCCTGTTTAACTTGCTCACCTTGAGGTGTATTATCATGTGTTTCTAAAATAAAGTCACGGTTTTCAATGAAATAGCCTTCCATTCCAGTGATAGCTCGTGTTTCACCTTCACGCACCCATATCGATTCATCAACATAGAAGCCTGGAACTAGACGTAGCATGACCCCACCTAAAAAAATGATGAGACCTACATGGTTTATGTACGGACCGTAACGAGAAAAGCGTCCTTTTTCAGCTAAGAGAGCGCTACCATCTCGACGAACAGAATACTTCATCTCAGTCATTTTTTGAGCCACTTTATCAAGCGTTTCCTCCGCACTCGCTGACACTTGTCCTTCTGCAACAATGCGCTGACGCTTCATAAAGCTTTCATGTCTTTTAACACGTTGATTCTTTAATGATTTATAAAGTGGAATGCCTCGGTCAAGACTTGCCACTATAATTGATACTGCTAGCATACCAACTAAAATCTGGAACCACCATGAGCTATATAAATCCGAAAGCCCCAACGTATAATAGATTTTACCGAATGTACCATATACGTCTGCGTAATAAGCCCCCTTCTCCATATCAGAAGCTTTTACGTAAAACTCTTGCGGTAGTAATGTTCCGACTGAAGCAGCAATTAATGTGATAATAATTAAGGATATACCAACTTTAACACTTGAGAAGAAATTCCATATTTTATCAACAAATGATTTGTTATATGTTTTGGAACGAATGGCCATACCATCATAGCGCATATCAACAACTTTATTTTGTTTTTCTTCTTCGGTTAAAGGACGACCACATTTCTCACAAAGCTTCGTGCCGTATGGATTACTATGACCACAAGCACAAATGATTTTTTCCATCGTCATTTACTCCTTATTTGGCTTCACTAATTCCATGTACGAAGCAATATCTTTCTCCGTCATTTCACCTGTAATAATTTTGGCCACTTTGCCTTCTGGATCAATTAACACTGTTGCAGGTAATTGTCCTACATTATAAGCAGTCATAACACTTTTTGTTTTGTCGATAACTACTGGAAATGACAACCCATATCGATCGACAAAATTCTGTACTTCAAAATCTGTTTGAGCAATATTGACAGCTAATGTTTGTACACCGTGATCTTTAAATTCTTGATACTGATTGTCCATTGCGGGCATTTCCTTCTCACAAGGCTTACACCAAGTTCCCCAGAAATTTAAAAATACCCCTTGCCCTTTATAATCCGACAATTTATGTTTTTCACCGTTTAAATCTACTAACGTGAAGTCAGGTGCCTCAGAGCCTACTGCTACTAACTCTACTTTTTCCTTTGTTGCTGTTCCATATACTGTGTACCCGATTGCCAACGCTAACACAGCTAAAATGACAGTTCGCAGTACAAGACGTTTTTTCTTTTTCTCCAAGTTAATAAACCCCCTATCAATTACGGCTTGCGTTGCTTTTACATATTGAAGAAACAAATAGAACTTTTTCACTCTCTATACGTCTATAAATATGTAAAAGCTTCTTTCACATTGACGTCAACAATACCGGATTAAATGTGTTACAGCTTTTTTGAACAAACTGCTACTAGGTGTACTATTCTCACCTATTATAGCAAAATGATACAAAAACACTTAGCTATTAATTATGAATGATTTATGAACGATTTCACCACAAAGAAAGTGTAAACATCCAAATACCTCTATTGGTATCCACACTTTCTTCTGGCAAAATTGCATTAATCAAGCTTTCCTGTTTCTGCTAACACGCGTAGTTGCTTTACTTCATGCTTTGATAATTCACGGTATTCTCCTGGAGCAAGACCAAATAAATCTAAAAAAGCAAAGCGTTCGCGTTTTAATTTAACAACAGGTGTTCCAATCGCTTCAAACATACGACGAACTTGGCGATTGCGCCCTTCATGAATCGTAATTTCACAAATAGCTTTGCCCGCTTTTTCATCGAAAGATGTCATACTTACCTTAGCAGGTGCTGTCTTTCCATCCTCTAATTTGATCCCTCGTTGAAGCTTTTTAAGCCCTTCAATTGTTGGCACTCCTTTGACACGAGCGATATATGTTTTGTCAATTTTAAATTTCGGATGTGTCAACATATAGGAAAATTCTCCATCATTTGTCAATAGCAATAATCCAGATGTATCATAATCAAGACGACCAACTGGGAAAATACGTTGCGGAATATGATGAAATAAATCTGTGACAGTTTTGCGTCCTTTATCATCTGTAACTGCAGAAATTGTTCCACGTGGTTTGTAAAGTAAGAAATATACCTTATCTTCTTTTTCTAGTTTTACACCTTCTACTTCAATTGTATCGGAATTAGATACCTTTGTTCCTAACTCACGAACCACTACACCATTTACTTTAACTTTACCTTCTAAAATCAATTGCTCTGCCTTGCGCCTTGACGCAACACCTGCATAGGCAATGACCTTTTGTAATCTTTCCATTTTTTCACCTCTAGTTTTCTTTCACATTGACACGTTCGTCATCATTCGATTTCGATCCAATGAATAGGGTTATTTTTCCCGCTAATCTGTGAAAATTATGTCATACTTTTAGACATTATTAAAGAAAAACAAATTTCACATTTTTTAATTAAGTATTCCGACTAATTTCTCGTTCGTTAATTTCTTAACATTTGAACCGAGATTTTGTTTTGTTTACTAGCAGTATACTCATTTGATAATCATGCGAATCGATTGTAAAATGTTTATTTTGACACAAAAAAAGCTACCATTCGGCAGCTTTTATTTGTATACATTTTCAATTGTTAGGCCACGCTGCTTTAACTCATTGGCTATATAGTTTTTAGCCAGTACCATGTTGCCTGCCAAAGGTTCCTCAATTGTGGAACCATCTTGAAATGTAAAAACCAGATGATCAGGCTTTGTCACACCACTTTTTTCTAGATTAACCTGCTCAACTTTCACTATTTCTTCCCACTCGACAAAATTTACTTTTAAACTAAAAAATGGATTCATATGAATACCTCTTGAATCTATCCATTTATAAGTATTAAAGCTTAATGCGATGAAACCTAAGGCAATTAATAAGGAAGTAGATACTAGACCACGTTTTATATTCTTTCTTTTTTTCGTTTTAGGTATGATCAAATAATTGATTAGTAGTACGAGGGCCATGACAAATAAAGAGACCATAAAGATAATATAAGCATTAAAATAAGGTGCAAAATAATAAAATTCATTAGGTCGATATAGTATCTCTTGAATTGGATATAGAAGAATGACAGGCACAATTAAACTTGATAAGAATAAGATAATGATTAGCCCAAATTGAATTTGCCTACCATTACTTTCCATTGAAGCTTTCCTCAATTTCCTCACCCCTTTTTTCGAAAATTAAGAATTTTACATTCATTATCATTTTACCAAATTTAACATCAATTGATCAAATAATGTAAAAAATCAGCAAATCGTTTTTAACGATCCGCTGATTCAACTTTTACTGGCGTTGCATAAATCCGTTCTTCTCCTATAAAGATAGACAAGACTGCTTCTTGGCGTTTCCTTGAAACATGTAATACTTGCCTCACCTGTTCTTTTTCCTCTTTATTTAACTGTAGTCTAACGGGCTCTTGTAAACGAATAGCCAACTTTTTATTGACATTGTATTTACCCTTTTTCACTACTGTTTCAAGACTATAATCTTGCCATACTTTATTGGATAAGCCTCGATGTACATTCCAATCATCTGATTCATTTAATGTGACGACAACGCAGATTTGCCCGTCCTTTTGAAAGGCCGTTGCAAGTGTTCGTCCAGCAACCTTAGTAAAGCCCGTTTTTCCAGCGAAAGCAGTACCAGTGGCTGACTTTAAGGAACTAACAGGCTGTTCTGTCTCATCATCTATATCTGCTGCCATTCCTGAACCTTCTCTTAATAGACGGTGTTTATTTTCCCATAACATTCCGTTTACTGTATTTGCCCGATAAAGTACCGTTGAAGCAATTTTCTCAAATGTTTTATTTTGCAACGCAAGTCTTAACATCTCAGCAGTATCTCTTGCAGACGATAAATGCTCATCATGATGAAGACCAGAAGGATTCATAAAGACGGTATTGGTAAGACCTGCAATAACAGCTCTTTCATTCATTAATTTGACAAAACCCTCTACAGACCCTCCTACATGTTCGGCTAAAGCTGTTGCAGCATCATTGCCGGAACGTAGCATTAAGCCATACAATAACGTTTCAACTGTCACCGTTTCACCAGCCTGTAGGTAAATAGAGCTCCCCTCAGCCATAGCAGCCTTAGGGGATATAACGACTTCATCCTGCAAGTCACTATTTTCAATTGCCACAAGTGCTGTCCAAATTTTTGTGAGGCTAGCAATAGGTAATCGTTCATCGCTATTGGATCCAATTAAAAGTCGACCTGTATCGCCATCCAAGACAGCATAGCCGCTTCCTCCTCTTGCAAAGCTAGTCTGAGGAAGCATTACCATTAACACAATGATCATAAACAGTGTTAAACGAAATAACCGAAGCAACGAGCCACTCCTTATTCAATGTGATAGGAAATTATAGATTTAAATTTATGTTGAAGGATACGCATTATACCTAACCATTATTTTGCTCCGCTAAAAGTCTCTTGGAACTTCGTCATAAATAAATCTGTTTCTTGTTCTGTATCAGCAAGGTCCTCTTCAGGTAGAGGAGGCATTTCTTCTATACTATTTAAGCCAAAATAATGTAAAAATTCTTTTGTTGTTCCATATAAGATGGCACGTCCAGTCCCTTCTGACCGTCCTACCTCTTTAATTAATCCTCGTGAAACTAATGTTTGGATTGGTCGTTCACACTTCACACCGCGCAAATCTTCTATTGCTACACGTGTAATGGGCTGTTTGTATGCCACGATCGCTAACACTTCAAGGGAGGCTTGAGATAAGGATTGTGCGGTTGGATTTTCTACTAATCTTTGAATCGTATCGGCAAACTCAGATTTTGTAATGAGCTGATAAACGCCTGCAATTTCTTTCACCGTGATTCCTCTTGTTAAATCTTCTTCGTAGGTTTCTCTCAATGTATTCATTGTTTGCAGAATCAGCTCTTCCTGCTCTCCTAAGAGTTGTGAAAGTTGTTTAATCGTTAAGCCATCATCTCCCACAACAAATAATAAGGCTTCAATTCTACTCTGTAACATCAAAGTTTTCGTCATCTTCCCATTCCTCCTTCTGTAAGGTAACCGTTAATTCTTCAAAGTTACCATCTTGCTCTACGATGACGACCTGACGTTTCATCAGTTCAAGTAGGGATACAAACGTCAGAATAAGTGTTGGCTTATCTTCATAGGGAAAAAGCTCGAAAAATGATGCACGTCCACCTGTTAATCGTAAAGAATCCACAACAGAGCGCATTTGATCTTTTACTGATCGCTCCTGCCTTGCTACAGTTGTTTTTAATGGTTTCTTTAATTTTTTGCGACGCATCAATTTTTGAAATGCTCCAAGCATATCATAGATATTCACATTCAAATCAAATAAAGCCATCTGTTCTTCTGAGGCTAATCCTGTTAAATCAGCAGGTGGCCTCGTAAATACCTGTGCTCGATCTGTTTCAAGCTCCTGCAAATTACTAGCTGCTTCCTTGTATTTTTTATATTCGATTAAGCGTTGCACCAGTTCTTCACGAGGGTCAGGGCCGTCCACTTCTAATTCTGCGTCCTCCATCTCTCCTTCGTGAATTGGCAATAACATGCGGCTTTTAATTGCCAGTAACGTTGCTGCCATTACTAAATATTCACTTGCTTCATTTAACTCTAGTACTTGCATTGCATGAATATGGTCGATATATTGTTGTGTAATTTCAGCCATTGGGATATCATAGATATCAATTTCCAATCTGTGAATTAAATGCAATAATAAATCAAGAGGCCCTGAAAAGGCTTCTAATTTTACTTCATAAGACATTATTTTACCACCCTGAGATTCTATGTTCTTTTAGTATAGTGGAAAGGAGTCCAAAATGCATCCACAGCATCATACTTTATTTATAGATTACTGTGCCTATTTTAATGGCAATCAAGATTTTTTTGAATGCCATGAAGTGCTAGAGGAATATTGGAAGGAAATTGCACCTGGTGATAAAATGCATCCGCTTGTCGGCTATGTGCAGCTGGCAACAGGTTTCTATCATTGGCGACGTGGTAACAATACTGGTGCTAAACGAATTTTAGAAAAAGCACTTCATAACTTTCAAGTAAATGAAGGGCATGTTTTTTTCCAAGAAATTGATTATCTCGAACTCCTAACACAAATAACAAAAGCTATCACTTCGATTGAAATGGGCAAGTCCTTTCAAACTTTCCAGCTTCCTCTCTCACCTCACTTGCTGGATTTAGCCCTAGCACGTATAAAGCTTTTGCCATCAAATAGCTCAAATTATCTTCTTCATAAACATATGCTTCGAGATCGCTCACATATTCTTGCAGAGCGACAAGAAAGCAAACAAAGAAAAAGCAGACGTTGTTAATCGTCTGCTTTTTCATCGATACAATGAATACATTTTCGAACAAAACTACGTGTTTCATCTGTAGCACGCACACTTTCATATTGGCCAAGTTCCGCCACTTCTTGAAGCATCTCCGTTGCTACTCCCTCCCCCCTATAGGAAGGGATCACCGACACGTGCTGGATTGTGGCTATATTATGCTCGTCAACAACAAGCCCTACAATGCCAACATATTCATCATTCTTTTTCCATAAGTATAAAACCCAATTATCGTCATTTTCATAGGAGTGGATGGTTTCTGTAAGCTTTTTTACGTCTTTTTCGTTAGGCATAAATGAAAGTAGCCCCATTGCTATTTTCTCTAAAGCTTTTTTATATCGAATTAACATATTTGTCTATTCCCTCTTTTTCTAGCTGTACATAATCTTTGACTATCCTACACGATTTGTACTTTTACCGCAAGCCAATTTCTGTCTTACGAACCAGGTCCGAGAATACCTTTCGACGCCAACACCCAATAGACTACGCCCCATAATAAAATAAATGTTGTAATGGACGCTAGTAATACCCACTTATTTTTCCTCAAATTTACTCACCCTTTTTTAAAGTTAGCGGGAGATCGTTTTGCACAATATCTTCATAACTTTCGCGGCGAATAGCTAGTTGATGCTGTCCATCCTCTACAAATACAACTGCAGGTCTTGGCACACGATTATAGTTACTAGCCATCGAATAACCATACGCACCTGTACAGAAGATGGCTAACACATCACCTGAAGCAGCGTCTTGTAGTTTAGCATCAATAATTAATTTATCGCCAGATTCACATAATTTACCAGCAACTGTATAGAGCTCATCTTTCGCCTCGTTCGCCTTACTTGCGATGACTGCCTCATACTTAGCGTCGTATAATGCGGGACGGATATTATCGCTCATACCTCCATCGACAGCAATATATTTTCGCACATCTGGCACAATTTTTTGTGAACCGATTGTATAAAGAGATGTTCCTGCATCACCTACAAGTGATCGACCTGGTTCAATCCAAATTTCCGGCATCTTCAGTCCAAGAACAGTTGCTTTATTTTTGACAACTGTAATCATATCCTCTACATATACTTGTGGTTCAAGCGGTGCATCTTCTTCAGTATAACGAATACCAAAGCCCCCACCTAAGTTTAACACAGTACATGTAAATCCGTGAGTCTTGTTCCAATCAGAAATTTTGTCAATCAATTTTTCTCCAGCCAATCCAAAACCGGCAGTGTCAAAAATTTGTGAGCCAATATGGCAATGTAAACCAAGTAGCTCTAGGAATTCATGGTTAAATGTTTGTTGGAATGCTTCATCTGCTTGACCATTGTTTAAGTCAAAGCCGAATTTTGAATCTGCTTGACCTGTCGTGATGAAATCATGCGTATGTGCTTCAACACCTGGTGTAACACGTAATAATATACGCATTTTTTGCTGACGGCGCTCCGAAATATCTTTTAAAAGCTGTATTTCATAGAAATTATCTACAACAATACATCCAATCTTGGAGTCAAAAGCTAGCTCTAATTCAGCAATGCTTTTATTGTTACCATGAAAATGAATGCGCTCTGCAGGGAAACCTGCCTTTAAGGCAGTAAATAATTCTCCACCAGATACAACATCCAATGATAAATTTTCTTCTGCTGCTAATTGATACACCGCTACACATGCAAATGCTTTTGAAGCATAAGCTACTTCTGCTTTTACACCTAGTTTTTTAAACGTATCGATAAAGCTGCGCGCACGCTTACGAATAAGTGCAGTATCATACACGAAAAGTGGTGTACCATACTCTTTTGCTAGCTCTAATGTGTCTACCTGTCCAATTGTTAAATGACCATCTTCAGAAATCGCTTGTGTTCCATATAAATGCATGTGCATCTCTCCCTTTTCACATCGTTCCATCTTGTTATTTTTACGGTTTGAAAGTGGAAGGGTTCTTTACTATATTAGAACCATTCCATCAAAAAACTATTTCCTTCACATATAAAAAAACAAATGTATAGTACTTGCTTTTTCTTGAATGAAAATAATTTTTGCAAAAATCACAAAATACTATATGTGAACTTTATCACATGAAAAAAACGAGTGCAACGGCTCCTATGATCTTTTTCGCTGTTTGGAAGCGACTACATAAGGTCTTAGTGCATCCGCTGTCATTGGGAAGCGAATAATGACGCGAAGCATTGCTGTTGGAAAGAATGGAACAAGCGGCCATAAATAAGGTGCCTGCATTGGTCGCAATGAACATAAATACGTAAACAATAAAAATAAACCAATAAATAACCCATTGACACCCCAGAGACCCGTCATCAGAAGTAGCAGTAACCTAAAAATTTTAATGGAGATACTAAGCTCATAGGACGGAATAATGAAAATAAGAATGGCTGCCACCGCTGTATAGAGAACCACCTCTGAAGAGAATAATCCAACATCAATCGCAATTTGACCAATGATTACCCCCGCAACCAATCCCATCGCAGTGGACAATGGTGACGGAGTATGAATGGCGGCCATCCTCAAAAATTCTATTCCAATATCTGCAATCAAAATTTGTAGTAATAAAGGTACATGCGATTTCTCCTCCGTACCTAAAAAGGAGAGGGCATCTGGAAGTAGGGATTCATTCGTTGCAAATACATACCACAATGGCAATAAAAGTAAACCCATTACAGAGCCAAAATATCGCATAAAACGTACAAACGTCCCTACTGTGGGTGCCTGACGATATTCCTCTGCATGCTGCAATAAATGAAACACTGTAACAGGTACTAAAATAACGGATGGAGAAGTATCGACTAATATAGCTATATGCCCTTCAAGTAGATGAGCTGCAGCAATATCAGGTCTCTCCGTATAACGTACAAATGGAACTGGGTGGAACTTTTGTTTAAAGAGCCATTCTTCTAATGATTTATCGGCCATCGTCAAGCCATCATGATTTATTTGTCCAAGACGCTGTCGTAAACTTTCGAGCATATCTTCATTGGCAACATCCTTCATAAACGCGATCGCCACGTCGGTTTGACCGATTTTGGATATTTTATGTAGCTCGAAACGTAGATTACTATTACGAATTCGCCTACGTATTAAGGCTGTGTTTTGAGAAATCCCTTCTGTAAAGCCATCCCTTGATCCACGGATAACTTTTTCATTATCTGGCTCTTCTGGAGAGCGTCCTGGATAGTTTCTAAGCTCTGCAACATAGCAATAGCCACTTTTAGTAATAAAGGTGACTTGTCCACTTAAAATGGCTAGTAAATAGGCTTTACGCTCTGTTTCTTCTGAACGTCCATGGAAATTAAAGTAAGACTCAAAATATTCCTTCTCATCCTCTACATCAATTTCAATGTCCTCATCTGGAAGCATGCTAGACAGCAACTGTGTTAAAGCTTCTCCATCTACAAGCCCACTAATATATGCACAAAGGACCGGCAAATCTTTGACAAATAAGTGTTTAATACCAACGTCAAACGATTCGCCGTCACCAAATTGTTCTATAAGAAAATCTTCGGCTTCTTCTAAGCTGTTAAATAATTTATTTGTCATGCTGTCACCATTTTCTTAGATGTCTTTTTTTATTACTTCCTGCTCCACTGTTGCACTAGTTGCCATCCAACTTTTCAGCTGGGCAAGGATTTTTTTCTCTAATCGGGAAACCTGTACCTGCGATATACCTAATCTATTTGCAATTTCAGTTTGCGTGCAATCTGAAAAATAGCGAAGATATATGATAGACTGCTCTCTTGGCTCAAGTCTCGTTAGTACTTCTTTTAATGGGATGTAATCAAAGGGTTGCTCCGATTTTTCATCCTTCATTTGATCCATTAGTGTAATGGAATCACCCTCACTCTCATACAATTGCTCATGAAGAGAGGCAGGGTCTCTCAATGCATCGGATGCTGTAACAATTTCCTCTGTTGTCACACCAAGCACCTGAGCAAGCTCTTGAATGGTTGGTGGATGTTCGTTCTTTTTAATAAATTCATCTGTAGCATGACGGATTTTAAAATTGAGCTCACGAATAGAGCGGCTCACCTTCACCATACCATCATCCCTTAAAAAGCGCTGAATTTCTCCAATGATCATCGGTACAGCATAGGTTGAAAATTTCACATCATAGGTTAAATCAAATTTATCCACAGATTTCATGAGCCCTATGCAGCCAATCTGGAATAAATCCTCAAGCTCAACACCTCTCGTTGTAAAACGTTGAACAATGGACCACACAAGTCTCGTATTGCCTTCTACCATTCGTTTACGAGCCTCATGATCGCCCTGCTGTGCACGTGCAATTAAATCACGCATTTCCTCCTGAGACAATAGCTTATCGGACGACTGTTCTAACGGCTTCACGGGTTTAACCTCACATTACCGCTGTGCGAACTGTGTAAAATTTCTTCGTGAATGTTACAGTTGTTCCTTCTTGCCATTTTGATATAACTGTCAGCTGATCTGAGAAGCTATCCATAATCGTGAAGCCCATACCCGAACGCTCCATCATACTTTTTGTTGTAAATAATGGTTCCATTGCTCGACTAACGTCTTCAATTCCTATCCCTTTATCCATGACAGATACTGTCACAATATCATCCTCACGTTTAGCATGAACTGTCACAACACCCTTACCATCTTCTTCATAGCCATGAATAATAGCATTGGAAACTGCTTCTGAGACAACTGTTTTAAATTCTGATAGCTCATCAATAGTTGGATCTAATTGAGCAATAAAGCCTGTAACAGCTACACGCGCTAAAGCTTCATTTTCACTAATTGCCAAAAAAGTTAATGTCATTTCGTTATCCATTTACAATCCCCCTTACGCGATCAATCGCTTGTTCCTCTGTTGCATCCATCATCCACGGTCCTAAACCTGAAAATTGAAATACTTTTCGCATTGTTGGCGATGGATTCAATAATATAGTTCGCCCAGCAACTGCCTCTAACTCACGCATACGACCAAGCACTAATCCAACTCCCGAACTATCCATGAAAGATAGTCCTTCCAAGTTCCAAATGATGGTCGTCACAGTGCCTTGAAAAATTGCTGCAGAAATTTTCGCTCGAATTTGTTCAACGGCATGATGATCGAGCTCCCCAAACAAACGTATAACGACTGTCTCTCTTGTGACCATTTCTAATTGATAATGCATGAACATCGCCTCCTCCTCGTGCAATTCCACATTCAATAGATTGAATCCTTGTGGCTGACAGAACTAGTGCAAAGTCTTCCGAAATAGTGTCTAATCGACATACTTATAGCTTTTTAGGTTAAGTGCAGTATGGGATAAATCTACAATTTCTAAACGCCATCGAGCTCTAAATTTTGGCGATTCATCGAACGCACAAAAAAGCGAGAACCCTCATAAGTGAGGGCTCTCGCTAATAATCTTTATGCAATTGTATAAGCTTGCTGAATTTTATTAATTGTCTCTTCGTCAATTGGCTGATTTGAATACAAATAAGCAATCGTATCGCCATTATTAACATGATCACCTTTTTTGGCGATTAGCTGAATTCCTGCATCATAATCAAGCTTTGATTCCTTCGTTAAACGTCCAGCGCCTAGACTAACACTTGCTTCTCCAACTAATAAAGCATTAATCGTCTCCACCGTGCCCTCTGAAACCGCTGTCACTGCTACTTTATGAGCTGTGTCATTTTGAACAATATCAGAGACTACTCCTCCTTGCGCCACAATAAACTCCTCGAATTTTGCAGCTGCAGAGCCATCTGCTAGCACTCGCTTAACAGCAGCTGTCGCTTCCGATTCATTCACACCTGCCGCAATTTGGTACATCAAGGAAGAGATGACAACACATTCTTCAACCAAATCTTCATGCGTTTCTGCCATACGTCCACTTAATAGGGCATAAGCCTCCACTACCTCAAGCTTATTACCAATCATTTTCCCTAAAGGATTATCCATATCACTGATGTGTGCGATGACTTTACGGCCAAGTTTTTCTCCAATAGCCGTCATTGTATCTGCTAAACGCTGTGCTTCTTCCTGCGTCTTCATAAACGCACCTGAGCCACATTTTACATCGAGGACTATACCATCGGCACCACTTGCAATTTTTTTACTCATAATCGACGCTGCGATTAATGGAATAGAATCGACAGTACCTGTCACATCACGTAATGCATATAATTTTTTGTCGGCTGGTACTAGATTACCTGTTTGTCCAGCAACGGCAATTTTATGCTGATTGACATTATCAATGAACTCCTGTGATGAAAGCTCTGTTTTAAAGCCCTGAATGGATTCAAGTTTATCAATTGTCCCCCCAGTAATCCCTAAGCCTTTACCACTAAATTTCGCAACAGGAATTCCTAGAGCAGCAATAATTGGCGTAACAACAAGTGTAACCTTGTCACCAACCCCTCCAGTTGAGTGTTTATCAATTTTAAAGCCTTCAATAGATGTTAAATCAATGACATCGCCTGATTCGATCATTGCCTTTGTTAAATAAAATGTCTCATCATCAGACATGCCTAGTAAACGTATCGCCATTAATAAAGAACTTGCTTGATAATCTGGGATAGAGCCTGTCGTATAGCCTTCAACAAAATACTGAATTTCAGCTTGAGAAAGCTCTAATCCTTGTTTTTTCTTTTCAAACAATTGAACCATATTCATACAAAAAACCCCCTTATTTCAAATCATGTAAGAAACTTTTACCGAATGGCGGTGCTTCTACATGAAAGTTTTCTGCAACTGTTGCTGCAATATCTGCAAAGGTTTCACGAAGCGCAAGTTCCGCACCACCTTTAAAACGTGGTGAATAGACAATTAGTGGTACATATTCGCGTGTATGATCTGTCCCTGGGAAGGTTGGATCATTGCCGTGATCTGCTGTAATAATTAATAGATCGTCTTCTGACATTACCTCTAGAATTTCTGGTAGACGTGCATCAAATTCTTGTAATGCCTGTCCATAGCCTAGAGGATCACGTCGATGGCCGAAATTGGCATCAAAGTCGACTAAATTTAAGAAGCTTAGACCACGGAAGTCACGACGTACAACTTCTGCAAATTGATCCATACCATCCATATTATTTTTTGTACGTACAGCATCTGTCACACCTTCACCATTGAAAATATCTGAGATTTTTCCAATTGCAATCACATCTAATCCCGCGTCCTTCAAAACATTCATTGTTGTACGACCAAATGGCTTTAACGCATAATCATGACGATTGGATGTACGAGTAAAGTTTC
This sequence comes from Lysinibacillus sp. BS3, assembly GCF_039614735.1. Lineage (NCBI taxonomy): Bacteria > Bacillati > Bacillota > Bacilli > Caryophanales > Bacillaceae > Lysinibacillus > Lysinibacillus sp. BS3. Next base: position 1,433,479 of record NZ_CP154860.1, read on the forward strand.
CAGGCGTACCCACAAATGGTCGTGCGATGACGCGACCTACTAAATATTCAGGCTGTAATGTTAATTCACGAGCAATTTCGCAAATATTATATAACTCTTCTAGTGGAATGATTTCTTCATGAGCAGCAATTTGTAAAACAGGATCGGCTGATGTATAGACAATAATCGCACCTGTTTCCATATGCTCCTTCCCAAAATCTTCAATTACTTGTGTACCACTTGCTGGCTGATTGCATAACACTTTCCGACCTGTACGTTTCTCTAGCTCATCAATTAGCTCTGCTGGAAACCCATCTGGATACACTTTAAATGGTTTATCAATATTTAACCCCATGATTTCCCAATGGCCAGTCATCGTATCTTTACCAACTGATGCTTCTTGCATTTTACCGTAGTATGCTTTAGGGTCAGTAGTTGCATGCATTCCATGCAATGGTTCAATATTCGCTAAACCAAATGACTCCATTACTGGCATTGTAAGCCCATTCATTTTTTCAGCGATATGTCCTAGTGTATGTGCGCCAACATCCCCAAATTTAGCAGCGTCTGGCGCTTCACCAATACCTACGGAATCCATGACAACAACATGGATTTTGTTAAAAGGTTTATTCATAATGGTTGCCTCCTAATCTCATGACTCTATTTTACCAAAAAAATGCGAAAAATAAAGGTCAGACATCCGACTGAAAAATAATTTTTTCCTATTATCTTTTAAGCACGTGGATGGAATTGCTTATAGACCTCAGATAATCTTGTTTTGCTAATATGTGTATAAATCTGGGTAGTAGAAATATCTGCATGACCAAGCATCTCCTGCACCGCTCGTAAATCGGCTCCATTTTCAACCAAATGAGTGGCAAAGGAATGACGCAATGTATGTGGTGTTAATTCATGTTGGATGCCTGCCTTTAACGCATGCTCCTTCATTAATTTCCAACAACCCTGCCTTGTTAAACGTTTCCCTCTTTGATTAATAAAAAACGCATCTGTTTTGGGGTACTTTCCCTGTAATTGACTACGAGCACCATTTAAATAGGCATTTATTGCCGAAAGTGCGCTTTTGCCGAGTGGAATGATTCGCTCCTTGCCACCCTTCCCAAATACACGTACAAAGCCCATGGTTAAATGAATATCAGCTAAATCCAGTGCAATAAGTTCACTGATGCGCATACCAGACCCATATAGTAACTCCAGCATGGCAAGATCACGTATACCTTGTGGCTTACTTTTATTTGGAGCTGTTAGTAAAGCTTCAATCTCTTGGATAGATAAAATATTAGGCAACTTTTGCTCAATTGTCGGCATCTCCAAATGGACTGTCGGATCAGTTTCTGCGCGCTTTTCTCGTAGTAAAAATTGGTGGAAACTTCGAATCGATGAAATATGACGGGCAATGGTACGACTTGTCTTTCCCTGTGCCCGCAATTGCTCTAAATGGCGTAATATAGTTGTCCGTTCTACCACACTAAAATCAGACATACCTTCTGCTTCCTTTAAAAAATGTACATAGCTTTCTAAATCTCGGCGATAGGATGCTAATGTATTAACAGATAACTGCCTTTCCACCTGAATAAAATGGATATAGTCCTCTACTGCATATTGAAATTCATTCATCACAACGCCCCCTCACTGTCAATTATTCTCTATTTTAGCATGGCCTTAAGAAATGTGCTAAAGGACCCTCCATTCGACATAAACCACCAACCCTAATGGTGTCTATACTTCAATAAAAAAAACAAAAAACTGCCCGATTCAATCTATACCAAAGATTAAAACAGACAGTTTTTCGTTATTTTTCTTCATTCGATTCGTCGTTTTTATCATGACAGCGCCAGCATATGCCGTGGAAAGTTAGTCGGTGATCTTTTATGATAAAGTTCCAACGTTTTTCAACAACGGCTTCCACATCTTCAAGTAAATCTTCTTGAATTTCATCAACAGCACCACATTCGATACAAACAAGATGATGGTGGAAATGGGCAGCTCCCTCTTGGCGTAAATCATAGCGCGATACGCCATCGCCAAAGTTGATTTTGTCGACAATTTTGAGCTCAGTTAATAATTCTAACGTTCTATAAACAGTAGCTAGACCAATCTCAGGTGCTTTTTCTTTTACTAAAAGATAAACATCTTCAGCACTTAGGTGGTCCTCTTCGTGCTCAAGCAAAACAGCAACTGTCGCTTCTCGCTGCGGCGTCAGCTTGTAACTAGCACTATGCAACTGTTTTTTTATACGATCAATTCGGCTCTCCATGTGACGCCCCCCTAAACTCTTTCCATTATACCAAAGGAGTAAATCCTATTACAAGATAGTGAATAGATTTCTAACATGCTTCTACTTTTTTATCTGATCACAATTTTGGTCTATTCAATCCATCATTTTAACACATAAGAAATAACAATAAACTCAGCAACTATTATGATGAAAAATGCGATAAAATTCAACAAAATTGTCCGACCAGATACTTGTTTCCCGATTTTTCGCTTTGACCAAGCGGGTACAAGTAAATTGCATAGGACTAGCAACAATATACAATAGATGAGCTGAAATGGAAACCACCAAATCGTATAAAGCCAAAAAGCTTCAAGTTTTTGTAATAAAAAAACCGAACTAAAGCCAAAAAAAGTGGCACGCATGGCTACAGTCACACGCACTAACACCTTTAAGACGCTATGTGTTGCTAGTAATAATATAAGACCTATGGAAATAGCAACAGGCAGTACTAAACGAAAAATGGATTGCCTGTCCCCATCTGCTAAACGAGGCTCTATAAATAATATAAAGGGTTCCGCTTTCGGTCCACCAATAATATGAAAGAAAATAACGCCACAAACAAAACTTACTGCAATGATGGAAGCGTGATAAAAAATAGACACCGTACGAGACATAAACATGCTCCTTTTCTATCAAGGTTTGTACAGCTTATGCTCGTCCGTCTCTATTATGCTAAAAGATTATTTTCTAAATTTGCAGCTAGCCATAGCACTGCGAATGCTGTTTTAGCATCATATATACGCTGGTCAGCCACCATTACTTGTGCTTCTTCCAACGAAACTTCTAATAGTTCGACAAATTCATCCTCATCTAAATCTGCTTTATTGTCTATTGTATATAATCCCCTCGCCACAAACAAATGAAGAACTTCATCCGCAAAGCCTGGTGATGTTGCAAATGTTTGTAAAAAAGTAAGTTGATGCGCGCCATAACCTGTTTCTTCCTCTAATTCTCGACGTGCTGTCATCACTGGCTCCTCACCTGGCTCTAGCTTTCCAGCTGGAATTTCAATAATAGAACGCTCCAGCGCTTTGCGGTATTGTTCTACTAACACTAGTTTACCCTCGTCCGTCACAGCAATCACCGCTACGGCACCTGGATGCTTAATTATTTCACGTTTTGCAACCTGTCCATTTGGTAAAGTGACATCATCAATTTGTAGTTTTATTATTCTTCCGTCATAGATCGGTGTCGTTTTCGTTGTTTTTTCCTCAAACTTTTTCATTGACGATAACCTCGCTTGTTCTTCAGATATGTTCATTGTACCATTACAAGTAGAGAAATCGAAGGAGGTCATTCGTATGAAAAAAAGACAGCTTGGTACAAGTGAATTGTTTATTTCAGAGATTAGTTTAGGAGGCATGTCTCTTTCGACAGATAAAACACAAGCAGCTGCCATTGTCGATATGGCATTAGATGCTGGCATTAACTATATAGATACAGCTGATTTATATGATTATGGTGCAAATGAAGAGATTATTGGCGCAACGTTAGGTAAGCGTCGTCATGATGTCATCCTAGCAACAAAGGTAGGTAATCGGTGGGCAGAAGGGGTAGATGGCTGGCATTGGGATGCATCACCATCCTATATAAAAGAAGCTGTCCATGCTAGCTTACGACGTTTAGGAACAGACTACATTGATGTATATCAATTACACGGTGGCACAATCGAAGATGATTGGGACGGGATAATTGACACATTTGAAGGACTGAAAAAAGAAGGGCTCATTCGTGAATATGGTATATCCTCCATTCGTCCTAATGTATTGCAGCGATTTTTACCTGCAAGCTCGGCTAGAAGCGTCATGATGCAATACAGTGCCCTCGATCGCCGCCCTGAAGAATGGTTTAACTTTATTGCGAAACAGGGTGCTTCTGTTGTAACACGTGGCACAGTGGCAAAGGGCTTATTAACAAATAGCTGGCAACAACGTCTACAACATGTTAATGGTTTTAACACCTATACTGCTGAGGAGTTAACAACAACGTTAACAGACTTAGCTTTACACTATAATAACTTGCATGCTTTGGCTATCGCTTTTAATCTAAAAGAGCCGACAATCGCTTCTACGGTCATTGGCGCAAGCTCTCAACAACAACTAGCACAAACGCTTGCTTCCTACGAGAAAATTAATTCTATAACAGATTTCAAGGTAGCTAATGAGCTAACAAAAAATGAGTACTATCAAGAACATCGATGAAAAAATGGCTAATTTTACTCATTTGTCTAGTTGTACTAGTAATCTCCTCTAGTATGACCTATGAGCAACAGAGTATACTACCAGCATTAGAAGATTTGCTCGCTAATAAACCTTTTGAAAAACAACTATCTATTTTAAAAATTCCCTATTGGGGAACCATCGTTTCAGTGGAAGAGCGAGGTTATTTTCCATTTGTAGAGTTTTTAATTCGTAAATTGACACACTTCATGGGATTTGGATGCATCGCACTTGGCCTTTACTTCGCTTGGGGAAAAAGACGTTTTGCAGCAAGTATTGCTATCGGTGGAACGGCTACAATCGCAGTGCTTGATGAGTTTCGTCAAAGCTTTACGCCAGGTCGTACAATGAGTGCTCAAGATGTGCTTGTCGATACAGCTGGAGCCATTGTTTTTGTTAGTCTCGTTGTTGCACTAAGAAAAATACTCAAAAATAAAAGACAAAAGGCTCAATTATAGCCTTTTGTCTTTTATTTTAAAGGTGGAACCGCCAAAAATAGAGGGACTTCGTTTCTTTAAACAAGACAGCCCCTGCTTTTTCCAAAACTCGATGGGAAGCCATATTTTCTTTTTCCGTGTCAGCGATAACGTATTTTGCATTTGGCTGATGGAGTAACCAGTCTTTAAGAGCTATGATTGATTCTGTCATATAGCCCTGCCCCATATAAGGAGGCAAAGTATAATACCCAATCACAACTTCCCCTTGCTCATTTGGCGTACCTTTTAGCATTATGCCACCAACAGCACAATTTTTTTCTTTTAATACAAGTAACCAATTCGTATGCCATAGATAATTTGGCTCATTTTCTAATACTTTGCAAAGTCTAAAATACAGCGCTTGTTTAAGCTCGCAATCTAAACTCCCTACACCTTTACTTAATGACAACTCCGCCGCCATTTGCTCCTCATGCTCTATTAGTAAATTAAGATACTTAGCGTTTAAAGGAATTAATCTTATTCTTTTCGTTTGTAATTCTACCATGTTGGTCTCCTAACATAATTTAATTGATACTAAACTACAATTAGGTATATGTTATTGGCAGCGTCTCCCGTTCCATTAATTTCAAAAATCTCTCCTTATATATCGACCACAACCATATAAATGTTATGCTGTAAATATAAAACAGTGAACCCACCTATGTGAATTCACTGTTCTCTCTTAATATTTAGTACCTTTATCGCCGTATTCGTTTAAAAGTTCTTCAAACGATTTGTTTTTTTCTCGTTGTTTACGTTCAAAAGCTAGTTTTGCCTGACGCTCTTCTTCTGCCGCCTGCTCTTTAGCAGTTAAATCTTGCTTCGCTGCTTTCAATTTTGCTAGCACATCGCCACCTAGCTGATCTGCTAATGTGACTGCCTCTTGCTTAGGTAGACTAGCTGTTACGCTATTGTCAGTATGCTGTTGCTGTTTTCGTTTCTTTCCCATTTCTATTCACCTTCTTATTGACATCAAGGGCGCTTCACAACTGTTGCTACGCCTTGTCCACCACCGATACATAGTGTGGCTAAGCCCGTTTTCACATCACGCTTTTCCATCTCATGTAATAGCGTTACCAAAATCCGAGCACCACTTGCACCGATTGGATGACCAAGAGCAATAGCACCCCCGTTAACATTTAGTTTATCATGATTAAAGCTTAATTCACGATCTACAGCAATCGATTGTGCTGCAAATGCTTCATTTGCTTCAATTAGATCGATATCGTTTAAAGTAACCTCAGCCTTTGTCAGCGCTTTTTGTACTGCTTTTACAGGACCTGTACCCATAATTGCAGGATCTACACCAGCACTAGCATTCGCTGTAATGATCGCCATCGGTTGAATTCCTAGCTCTTGTGCTTTTTCCTTTGACATCACCACTACTGCTGCCGCACCATCATTTATACCAGACGCGTTCGCTGCTGTGACAGAGCCATCCTTTTTAAATGCTGGTCGTAGCTTACCTAATGATTCCGCTGTCACACCTGCTCGTGGAAATTCATCTTTATTGAAAAGCAGTGGCTCTCCCTTGCGCTGTGGAATCTCGACAGCAACGATTTCATTTTCAAACTTGCCCGCTGCAATCGCTGCCTCTGCACGTTGCTGAGAACGAGCTGCAAAAGCATCCTGCTCTTCTCGAGAGATTTGATACATATCACATAAATTTTCAGCTGTAATGCCCATATGATAATCGTTAAAAGCACACCATAGGCCATCCTGAATCATTGTATCTACTACCTTTTGGTCGCCCATTCGGAAGCCTTCTCGTGCATTTTTTAAGACGTATGGAGCCTGGCTCATATTTTCAAATCCACCTGCAACAACAATCTCTGCATCTCCCGCTATAATCGCCTGTGTTGCTAAATGAACAGCCTTTAAACCTGATCCACATACTTTATTAATTGTTAAGGCTGATACCTCTTGAGGTAACCCCGCTTTAATTGCCGCTTGACGCGCTGGATTTTGTCCAAGTCCAGCCGATAAAACATTCCCCATAATAACCTCATCGACCTGTTCACCTGCTACGCCAGCACGCACTAATGCTTCTTTAATAACAATGCTACCTAACGTTGTCGCTGGTACGTCTTTTAATGTCCCCTGAAATGAGCCGATTGCTGTACGCACCGCACTCACGATTACTACCTCGTTTGTCATAATCATTCTCCCCTTTTCCCCGTTCAAGAATCAACACTGCATGCATATGCTACTAGCAGATATGTATATTTTAACAAATATTTTGACGATTTTCGATAATAGAAATAATCGCAGTTTTGCCAAAGATATTGTAAAATGTTGACGTGTTTTAAACAATCTTAGTTGGGAACATTACAAATAAGAAACAGCATGTGGAGGTGTTTTATGATGAAAAAGAAGATGCTTTTATTCTCTGGTATTACAACAACGCTAGCCGCCGCTGCAACAGGTCTGTTCGGCTTCGCGCTTTCCAATAAATTAATGTATATCCAACAAAAAGACCCTGAATTTATACGGGAACGAGAAACGACCGCAAAGCGCTTTGATGAGGCTTGGTACAATAAAAACTTGAAATGTGAACTGAATATTGATTCTCCAAATGGCTATACAATTCGAGGCATTATGTTTCAGCCATTGCAAACAAATAACACGATCATCATTTGCCACGGTGTTACCGAAAATAAAATAAATTCCGTGAAATATGCTCGCCTTTTTGAAAGACTTGGTTATAATTCCGTTATATTTGACCACCGCCGCCATGGTGAATCTGGAGGCAAGACAACAAGCTATGGCTACTATGAGAAAAACGATCTTGATGCCGTGGTGAAAACAGTAAAAGCCATGATTGGAGAGGATGCTATACTTGGCATTCACGGTGAATCGATGGGTGCTGCAACCATGCTCCTCTATGCAGGAACAGTCGAGGATGGCGCTGATTTTTATATCTCCGATTGCACGTTCTCCGACTTTTCTATGTTACTCAAACAAATTGCGAAAACTGAATTTAAATATGGCTCTATTATTCCTATTCGTTTTGCTGACTTTTTTGTTCGTCTTAGAGATGGTTACTCATTTAAAAGTGTAACACCTGCCGAAGCCGTCACACATATTGAAAAACCTGTGCTCTTTATCCATAGTATTCCCGATACATTTATTCCAGCTTCCATGTCACTCGATCTCTACAATAAAAAAAACGGTCCAAAAAAATTAAAACTTTTTGATACGGGGGCACATGCACAGTCCTTTAATGAAAATATGGATGAATATGAGGATTTAATTCATGATTTTTTAGACAATTTTATTTATCAAAAAATCAATCGGGATTCTTCTTCTTCCAATGTCATTCCATTCCATTTTTAGGGCAATGAAAAACCTTGCGTCATTTTACTCGCAAGGTTTTTATTTTATTTAATCTTCAAAAATAATATGCCATTCATCACGTTTCGCTAAAAACTCTTTCGCTAATGCTTGGGCCCCTTCTAAACTATGGCTAGCAGCCCAGCCACATTGCACTTCATTGCAGGCAGGCACTGCGGTTGCCTTTGTCACATCTGTAAATGTGTTCTCTAAAATAGCTAATAAATCCTCATAATCATTATGATTGATCAAGGACACATAGAAGCCTGTTTGACAACCCATTGGACTGAAATCAACAATATGATCAGAGTAATTACGGATAATGTCAGCAGATAAATGCTCTAAAGAATGTAATGCAGGCATTTCCATATGCTCCTTATTTGGCTGTTTAAAGCGAATATCGTATTTATATACCTCATCGCCATTTTTGCCAGTTTTCACACCTGCTAAACGAACATAAGGTGCCTTCACTTTTGTATGATCTAAATCAAAACTTTCTACATTTGTTTTTTCTTTTTGCAATATACACAACTCCCTTCCGTATAGTAACTCCATTATACATAGTTTCCCGATAGAGTTGTATGATTTTTAAGAATTATTTAAATACTATTAAAAATAAAAAAACAACTAGTTAAGCTTGAACTAGTTGCTCGGAACATTCCAAATTACTTCTGGAATTTATTCATTTGCGCCATCATTTGACGTACTTGCTTTTCAGACGGCGTACGACCCATTTGCGCCATCATCATACGAATCATTTGCTCATTAATAGGTGGGTTTTCTTTCAAATATTTCATCATAGCTTGACGAGCGAAATAGAAACCAAGTGCTGCGCCCGCTGCTAATGCGATAATTACGATAATAATCCAGCCCCATGTAGGCATACAACCAACCTCCTCCACTACAATATACCGAGAAAAACTCTCCACGCTCCATTATACACCAAATAATAGCGTGTTACTATATATTGTAGTGAATTTTCCTAGTGCATTGTATACTTCATCGGCTTTAACCACCCACACTCATTATCCTGTTTATTAAAAGCAATAAAACGTTCACTCATTTTAGCAAGCATTTGAAATAAATCTAAATCTAGCATTCGCGAACCTTCACAGTAAACACAAATTTTACGATCTACTAAATAAATAGCCATTTTACCTTTGATTGGATGTTCTAAAAACAAAGCATTACGAGCTCTTTCTAGGTGTGCATATTTGGAATCAAGTTGATGCTCTAACATGGCTGCAATCTCCTCAAAACGAACGGATTCACATATATATGCAAGCTCTTTTAAGGATTTCTCATTGGCATCTTCACAACCTTGCATCATCTCTAATAACTTTCGCTCTCTGCCAAAAATAAACGTTAAATGCTCTTCTTTTATCTTATATATAGAATAGGTTCTCACCAGAAATCCTCCTTCGCTCAGTTTCTTTTTCATAAGTATAGCTCATTCAATCTTGTTTATTTGTCAAACGAAGGAGGGATCTCTCTTCTATTTTTGTCGAAAAAATTCTAGTTTCGGGTCTATAAATGACTTTATGACAAATGGTATTTTCAACCAAAAATAATTAATATTTTTCCAAAAACAAGAAAAAGTCTTATTAAACACGGCTAAAAACCTTCTATTTTGGCTGCTTAGATGGATCTCAGCCTCAAGACCTAGTTCAAAATCAATTTCGAGTCCGTTTTAGACAATCTTGTAAATAGGTAACATAAAGGTACAAACGAAAGGAGCTAAAACAAATGAAAAAATTTCTTTTATTAACTGGAGGCGTCATTGCAGCATGTGTTGCACTAGCGTTAATTGGACCACTGGCGGGGTTATTATTCTCTGGATTATTTGTAGCACTGGGCATGCACTTCTACATTGCTAGTAAGTCATCTTTCGGTAAAATTTTCTGGTTTACAGTTGGTTTAATCGGTGTCCTATCAGCAGTGTCTAACATTCCAGCAATGGTTGGCCTTGCTGCAATCGCCATTATCTATGTTATCTATAAAAAATGGAATGGCGAAGATGTAAAAATCCCTACAATTGAAGGAAAAAAAGAAGAAGATCCGTTTACAAACTTTGAAAAAGAATGGTCAAATTTAACAAAATAAAAGGAGCGATTTTAAATGAACTTATTTCAACGTTTTAGATATACAGTAGAGGCAGACTTACACCAATTATTTGATAAGAAGGAACAAAAAAATCCGATTGCGATGTTAAATCAATACATTCGTGAAGCAGAAAAACAAACAGAACAAACAGGCAAATTATTAGAGCGACAAGGGCAATTAAAAGAAAAGCTAGAACAAGAATATAAAGAAAACGCTGATTTACTAGCGAAACGTGAATCTCAATTAGCATTAGCAAAATCTAGCGGAGAGCAGGACTTAATTGATTTCGCTACGGATGAAGTAACAGCTTATTCAGCTCGTAACCTTACATTACAAGCTAGCATTGAAGCAAGTACTCGTGAATACTTCGAGCTCGAGCGTAAATTTGAAACAATGAAGCATAAAATTAAAGATATGAAAGTGCGTCAATTACAGCTGATGGGGAAAGAAAATGTAACTCGTGCCCATCATCAAATGGATGGAATGATTGCCAAAAATAATAAAACAAACTTTGAAGATTTAGAAGCATATATCGATAAATTAGCTTATCAAATCGATAAAGACCATGAGCTTACAACTTTTGAGGCAAGACTGGCAGAATTAGAAAAAAAAGCAGTAGAAGAAAGCTCACCACTGCTAATTGAAAGTAAATAACATGGTATAATGAAAGCAATGCGCCAACATTAAAAGGCGCATTCTTTCACGTTTAAGAATAGAGGGTCCCATTCCCTCTCTTATACTATTAGTAGAAGGAAGGGTGACCCTCATGCAAAATTTCACAACAAATAAGCTCACATTTTGGGTTCTTTGCTTCTTTTTACTCGTCTTTGTGGAGCTAACTATATTTAATAATGGTGGTGCCTTCTGTTTATTGATTGGGGCTGTACTTCTTTATTTAAGTTTTTCCAAAAAAGTTCGATTTTTTAAATGGACAGGAATTTTCTTTATTGCTATTGCTTTGTTCACGATGTGGAGCTTACGTTTATTTATCGTCATCATGCTCTTATATATGCTCTATCAATACTTGCAAAGAGAAAACGAGCCAAAAGTAGTTGGTGCAGAGCTTTTTGAAAAGCTTCCTGCAATTAAAAATGACCTAATTGGCACAATGCCAGCGCCTATAGAAGCTTATAAATGGCAAGATGTACAAATTCAGCGCCTCGCTGGAGATATTACCATTGATACAACGCAAACGATTTTACCAGCTGGCACTAGTCTTATTACAATTCGACAAGGTATCGGTAAAGTTCAAATCTATGTTCCTTATGAAATTCCATTCCGTTTACAGTATACGACGTTATTTGGTGAGCTCTCCTGCTTACACGTAGGGCCGCAACGTATAGTAAATGAAAGTATTACTTTCTCAGACGGCAACCCTGAGGATGCTAAACGTGTACTGATTATTCATGTCGCAACCTGGCTTGGAGATTTGGAGGTGCTACGAAAATGATAGCATTTATCTCAAGATTATTTACATTATTTTTTATTTTAATGAGTGCTGTTTTCGGTCTTCTTGTTGCACTATGGGGCAATCCTGATGAAAAAACATGGGAGCCCTTATGGCAGCAGAATTACGATAATATCCCTCTAGGTGGCATCATCATAGTTAGCCTGTTTATACTTAGCTTCCTGTTTGCTAGCTGGATCAGTATGACTGCAAGGGCACGAGAAGCGCAGGCAACACGAATAGTGAAACAACTGATCGAGCCTGATTTTGTTTTTCCTAAAAAACAAGCTCTTCCGAAATCGTTAAAAAAAGCACTTGTCCAAACGAGTGAATTAATTGATACGCAACGTAAAAGTTTACAGCGTTTGTCCAATGAACGGGCTGAGGCCAATGATAAAATTATTCAGGAGCGTATTATTGCTGAACGCCAACGACTAGCTAGAGAACTCCATGATTCTGTGTCACAACAACTATTTGCTGCCTCTATGTTACTATCTGCATTAACTGAAAATGACGAACATGCTACTAGCTTAAAACAGGTGGAGAAAATCGTTCAGCAGGCACAGCTAGAAATGCGTGCATTACTGCTACACTTACGGCCTGTTGCTTTACACAATAAAACATTGGCACAAGGCTTAGAGGAATTGATTATTGAACTTCAGCAAAAAGTTTATTTCCATATAGAATATGAATTAGAAGAAATGGCCTTAACTAAAGCAGAGGAAGATCATTTATTTCGTATTGCACAAGAGGCACTCTCCAATACGCTGCGTCATGCCAAAGCAAGTGAGGTGGAATTACTTCTTGTGGCACGAGACGACTTAGCTATTTTACGAATTCAAGATAATGGTTTAGGCTTTGATGTGGAGGAAGATAAATCCACATCATACGGTTTACAAAACATAGCTGAACGAGCAGTTGAAATTGGCTGCACCTATAAAATTGTATCAGTGCCTGGTGAAGGAACAATTGTAGAGGTTAAAATTCCTTTACAAAAAGAGGAGGTCAATGTCGATGATACAAGTGCTCATAGTGGATGATCATGAAATGGTACGGATTGGTGTGTCAGCCTATCTTTCAGCACAGCCAGATATTACGGTTGTAGGTGAGGCTGAGAACGGTAAAGAAGCTGTGGAACGTGCCCTAGCGCTAAGGCCTGATATTATTTTAATGGATAATGTGATGCCTGTTATGACAGGAGCAGAGGCAACAGTGGAAATATTAGCAGCATGGCCTGAGGCAAAAATCATGATGGTGACTAGTTTTTTAGATGATGATAAAGTATATCCTGCCTTAGAGGCTGGCGCGGTAAGCTATATTTTAAAAACATCTAATGCCAAACAAATTGCAGATGCTATTCGAAAAACGATGGGTGGCGAAACGGTATTAGAGCCAGAGGTCACTTCCAAAATGATGCACCGCATGCGCCACGGCAATAGTACACCACTATACGAACAATTGACTGAACGTGAAATGGAAGTATTATTGCTAATGGCCCAGGGTAAAGCTAATCAGGAAATCGCTGATGAGCTATATATTGCCTTGAAAACGGTAAAAACACATGTTAGTAATATTTTAGCAAAGCTAGAAGTTCAAGATCGTACTCAAGCCGTCGTCTACGCCTTCCAAAACGGACTTGCTAAATAATCCTACATAAAAAAACTGCATGCTGACATGCAGTTTTTCGTGTTTTTAGAGGTATTTTAGGAGATCATTTACATGGTCCACAATATATGTAGGCTCTTCATTTTTTAATTCTTCTAGCGACCCAAAACCATATGTCACACCGATGGCATCGATTTGATTTTCACGAGCGCCGATCAAATCATATTTTCGATCCCCAATCATAATAAATTGGTCTTTTGGATAGGAATCCAGCTGTTGAAGTACCTCTGCAATAATCTCACCTTTGGCAGAACGTGAACCATCTAAGTGACTTCCTACGACAAGATCGAAATAGGACTCTAGCTGAAAATACTTTATGATTTGTTCCGCAAAGACAGTTGGTTTTGAGGTGGCAATAGTTAGTATATATCCTTGTTGCTTTAAATGAGCTAACAATGCTGGAATATCTTCATATAGTTTATTTTCAAACATTCCCCTTTCCGTAAATCGTTCTCGGTAATCTCTAATTGCTCGCGTTATTTGTGTATCATTGAATCCATAGATTTCTTGAAAAGATACTTGTAATGGTGGTCCAATGAATGGTTCGAGTTCATCCAAATCATTCACCATGACGCCCGCCTTCTGTAAAGCATGTTGGACTGATTTAGTGATTCCTATTTTGGGATCAGATAACGTTCCATCTAGGTCAAATAACACAACGCTATAGTTCTTCATTCGCTCACCCTTTTTATGGAGTTTTTACATGACTATGTTTGCTGCTAAAAAAAGTACCACAACACTCAGTTGATGTTTAAATCGCTGAGTATTGTGGTATTTGTTGTAAATTATAGTGCTTTCACTTTTGCTACTACGTTTTCAACAGTGAAGCCGTATTTTTCCATTACTAATTCGCCTGGAGCAGATGCACCGAACTTATCAATTGCTAGAACATCGCCTTCAAAGCCAGTATATTTATGCCAGCCGAATGATGCCCCCATTTCAATTGCAAGACGTTTTGTAACAGCTTTTGGTAGAACAGATTCTTTGTAAGCTGCGTCTTGTTTTTCGAAGCGATCCATAGATGGCATAGAAACAACTGCTACATCTATTCCGTCTGCTTTTAATGCTTTTTGTGCTTCGACAGCAAGCGAAACCTCAGAGCCTGTTGCAATTAAAATAGCATCTGCTACTTCTTTTGTAGCTGGAGACACTGTGTAAGCACCCTTTGCTACGCCCTCACGTACTGTTTCAATAGATGCGTCAAGAACAGGTAAGTTTTGACGAGATAGTACAAGAACAGTTGGTGTTTTTTCTGCTGCTACTGCAAGCTCCCATGCAACTGCTGATTCATTTGCATCCGCAGGGCGAATAACAGATAGGTTTGGCATTGCACGTAATGATGCAAGGTGTTCGATTGGTTCATGTGTTGGACCATCTTCCCCTACTGCAATCGAATCATGTGTGAATACATATGTTACAGGAAGACCCATTAAAGCAGATAGACGAATTGCTGGACGAACGTAATCAGAGAATACAAAGAATGTACCACCGAATACATTTAAACCACCGTGAAGAGCCATTCCGTTCATAGCAGCACCCATTGCAAATTCACGAACACCGAACCAGATGTTACGTCCAGCATAGTCGTCTGCTGAGAAATCTCCTGCACCCTTCATCGTTGTTTTATTGGAGCCAGCAAGGTCAGCTGAACCACCAAAGAATGAAGGTGTTTTCTTCGCAATAGCATTAATTGCATCGCCTGAAGAAGAACGAGTTGCTACAGATTTACCTGCTTCATATACTGGTAACTCAGAAGCAAAGTCTTCTGGTAATTCACCATTCATCGCTTTCTCGAATTGAGCTGCTAACTCTGGGAATTCTTCTTTGTATGCAGCAAATTTTGCATTCCAAGCTTCCTCTGGTTGTGCGCCTTGCACTTCAGCAGCCGCATTAAATGTATCGTAAACTTCTGCAGGAATTTGGAATGGTTCATGTGCCCACTCATAGGCAGCCTTTGTTAAGACAACTTCATCTGTACCAAGTGGTGCACCGTGAGAATCTGCTTTACCAGATTTATTTGGAGAACCAAAACCAATCACTGTTTTCACTTCAATTAATGTTGGCTTGCCAGTAGATTTTTTGGCTTCTTCAATGGCTGCATTAATAGCATCTACATCTGTACCATCTGCCACTTTTAAATAATTCCAACCATAAGATTCAAAGCGTTTTTGAACGTTTTCTGAAAATGACTTTTCTAAGTCACCATCTAAAGAAATATCATTAGAATCGTAAAGCACGATTAATTTTTCAAGTTTTAAGTGACCAGCTAATGAAATCGCCTCTGCTGCTACACCTTCCATTAAGTCACCATCGCCACATAACGCAAATGTGTAGTGGTCAACAATGTCATGACCTGGTTTATTGTAAGTAGCCGCTAAATGGCGCTCAGCCATTGCCATACCAACAGTCATAGCGATTCCTTGTCCAAGAGGACCAGTTGTTGCCTCTACCCCTACTGTATGACCATATTCAGGATGTCCTGGTGTTAATGAATCCCATTGGCGGAAGTTTTGAATTTCTTCCATTGGTAAACCATAGCCTCCAAGGTGAAGTAAGCTGTATAAAAGCATTGAGCCATGACCTGCTGATAGTACAAAACGATCACGGTTAAACCATTTTGGATTTGCTGGATTATGGCGTAATTGTTTTGTCCAAAGCGTATAAGCCATTGGCGCTGCTCCCATCGGTAAACCTGGGTGACCAGAATTTGCTTTTTCAATAGCATCGATTGACAAAGTTCGGATAGCATTAATTGCTAAAAGATCCGCGTGTTGAGTCATTATATTGTGACATCCTTTCTCGTCCTATATATTATTCTTTTACAGTTTAGTCAACATTGCTTTAGAAAACAATGCTTTTGTTATACTATTTACGTTTTCATACATACTTTATTGAATTGTGTCACATTAATTTAGAAATTTATTTTTTTGTGCTTGTTTTACCTTCTCAGGAGTTACATCATTTCCTTCTGCATCTACCACTTTAACGTTTTCAATCGTATCTCGCATAGTTGCTCTAAACGTATCTAAATACTCCTTGCGAAGCGCTGTTCGCTCCTTTGCTTCTTCCTCTGTTAATTGTCCGCTTTTTGCTTTAGCAGATAATTCATTAATTCGGTTAATTTTTTCCTTTGATAACATGGTTACACACCTTTCAGTACCTAGCTTAATGACCTCAGTATGCAAAGTATAGCATGGTTTCCCTTAAAATGCAGTTATACCAACCCTTAAAAACACTTCTTAGCCATTATTTACATGACTTCCAGATGTTAGAGGTGTATAACTAATAATAAAAGGAAAAATTTGATAGATAATAGGAGGAGCTACCATGAACATCACAACACCTAGACTACTTATTCGAACATTTGAAGCCCAAGATTGGCAGGCTGTTTATAGCTATATGTCCGACAAAACGGTCATGCACTATATGCCAGAAGGTGTGTTGAATGAAAATCAGGTTCAACATTTCGTAACAGAGAATAGCAACGAGCAAGCAAAACATTTCGCCATTGTTTTACGTGAACAACAGCGAGTCATTGGTCATCTTGTTTTCCACAAATACTTTGGCGACCATACGTATGAAATTGGATGGGTTATGAATCCTGCCTATCATAATCATGGCTATGCTTCTGAAGCTGCTCAGGCCCTATTAGATCACGGCTTTAATAAAATGAAACTTCATCGAATTATTGCCACATGCCAGCCAGAAAATATCGCATCTTACCGAGTCATGGAAAAAATCGGAATGCGCCAAGAAGGATTTTTTAAAAAATGCATACCACATGGAGAGACTTGGTGGGATGAATACTATTACGCTATTTTAGAGGAAGAATGGAACGATCTAAAGGTAAGAGGTGTATGAAATGAAGAAAACTGCGGTGTTATTATACCCACAATTTAGTGAATATGAATTGAGTGTTGCTTTGTCCATATTAATGCAAGGAGGTAAACCCATTATCACACTAGGATCGAATACCGAACCTATTAGAGGAGAATCTGGTTTAAATTGTATAGCTGATTTATATGTGAATGAAGTAGAGTTTGACGATATTGATAGTCTACTATTACCAGGCTGTATGGATATTTCTACTTTACAACTTGAAGAGAGCTTACTAGACTTCATACGTCATCTATCTGCAAAAGGAGGAATGATTGCAAGTATTTCTAGCTCCCCTTACCTATTGGCAAAAGCAGGTGTCTTAAAGAACAAAAAATATACAGTAGGACTACCTTTAGATGGCATGAAGCAGTTAGGGTGCTTTGAGCTTCATAACTATTCAGATGAACTAGTGGTACAAGATGGCAATATCATTACAGCAAGAGGAAGAGGTTTTATTCCTTTTGGTATTTGTTTTGGGCGTGCATTAAAGCTAAATTTTGATGAAAATTGGTATTAAGTGGTGATTTAAAACCCAAATCAATTAATCGGATATTTCATGTTGAAGATTATGTTATTAGTAGAATGAGACCTTTTAACAAGGCTGTGGGGTGATTTCCGTTCCGCCAGCGTGTCACCGGAAAGCAAGTAGCCTGCAACGGAAATCCATTCTACCCTTCAATTGACTGTTTTGTTTTTCACACTGAAAATGTCCAATTAATTGGACATTTTTTAATTCTTATCTTACGGTATATGTCTAATACTTTGGACAAAATGGAGGGATAATTCTGAAGAACATCATCAAAATTTTAAGAAGAAAATTAGGCATAACACAAGCGGCACTTGCAAAAGAATGTGGAGTTGTGAGACAGACGATTAATAATATTGAAAATGATAAATATGATCCGACCCTTGAATTAGCTTTTAAGATTGCTAAGGTTCTTAATAGCCGTATTGATGAGGTGTTTATCTATGACTAAATTTCACCCAGATTATATGATTACAATGAAGGATTTTGTGAAAGAACACTCGGCGATTTTAAGAAAACAAACTCAAGAAGTGTCGATACCAGTGACCAATGAAGACCGAAATACCCTCCTAGCCATGCTGCAATATCTGAAAAATAGCCAAAATCAAACGCTAGCAAAAAAATATAAGCTTCGGCCTGGAAGTGGACTTTCTGCTAATCAAATTGGCGTAGATAAACGAATGTTTGCTGTACTCTTTGATGACCAAGAAATGATGCTGATTAACCCTAAAATAATAAGTCATTCCCTTAATATGATTTATCTACCGGAAGGAGAAGGCTGTCTATCTGTAAATCGACCTGTCCCTGGTTTTGTACCGAGATATGAGAGAATTAAAGTCAAAGCTTACGACATCGATGGACTTGAAATCATTGTACAGTTACAGGGCTACGGGGCCATCGTTGTACAGCATGAAATCGATCATTTGAATGGCATCATGTTTTATGACCGAATAAATAAAGAGCACCCTTTCCAACTGCCAAATCATGTTATCATCGAAAGCTTTTCTTCCCTTCAGTAGTTTTTTACAAAAAAAATTAGCAGGAATATTATTTTCCTGCTAATCTTTCTTGGTGCTCTTGGAAACGACGATGTACTGTCGCCTTACTTACCTCAAAGCCTAACCCTCTAAGCGTTATAGAAATTTCTTCAAAGGTAAATCCACGTTTGCGTAGCTTCACAATTTCGTCTACAGGTAGATCTTTTCGCTCCTGCCCCTGCGGATTACCTCGATTCGATAAATTATTTTCTGGACGATAACCGTTTTCTACAGCACGTCGCATACCTCGTCGAATTTTAGCATTATGGATTCTACGTTGATATTCCTCTACAATCGCTAAAATCTCAAGCAGCATCGTATCCATTTCATTTAATTGGACTGGGCCTGCATCACGCATAGAAAAAACATCAGTTGCTGACTTTTGTAATAAATGTAATACAGCCATCCTTGCATTGCCTCGTCCTAAACGAGTTTCATCTTGGACAAAAAGAGCATTAATGTTCTTATCTTTTATAAAATCAAGCATTTCTAGCAAGCCTTCACGTTCTACATCATAACCACTATGTTGATCTTTAAACACGCCCTTCACCGCATAGCCTTGCTCTTTAGCATAGCGCAGCAACTCTTCCTGCTGGCGCTCTAATGAGGAGCTTTGTGTTTCTTTTTCAGTACTTACGCGACAATAGACAACAGCCGATAGTTGATTATTTATCATTGTTCATTTCTCGCAATTTCGATAGTATTGATGGGACTGGCTTGATCACTCACTACAGGAATAACTAGAGATTTTCCCGCTACAATTTTAATATCTGCTAGTTCATTTTCAGTTTTTACAAGCTTTATCCAATCATCAGTACTCATTTTACCACGATATTGCTCGGCTAACGACCACAAGCTATCCCCATGTTCGATTTGAATTTCTGCGTAACTAACTTTTCCTGGATCAGTAATGTAAAGGTATGCTGCAAATAATAAACAAGCTCCTATTAAAATTGAGATATGTGTGTTTTTCATAAACCATGTCATAATCATTACCCCTTTTTAAGAATGTTTGTTCGGAATGTATGTTCCTATAATAAAGCGAACAAACGTTTTTGTCAAACACTTTTCGAACCTATGTTTGCATACATGTTCGCATTCTGTTATACTATCAAATAAGAAGAATGATTTTAGAAAAAAGAGGTGAGCACTCATGAAAAAAGTTTCGAAAAGACAAGAGGACATTTTAGCTTTCATTAAGGAAGAGGTACGAGCTAAAGGATATCCACCATCAGTACGTGAAATTGGTGAAGCAGTTGGACTTGCTTCCAGTTCAACTGTTCATGGACATTTAGCTCGATTAGAACAAAAAGGCTTTATTCGTCGAGATCCAACAAAGCCACGCGCAATTGAAATTTTAGAGCCTGAAGAATCCATTCAAAAACAACAGGTGATCCATGTCCCACTTGTCGGGAAAGTTACAGCTGGTTCTCCAATTACAGCAAT
Organism: Lysinibacillus sp. BS3; assembly: GCF_039614735.1. NCBI lineage: Bacteria > Bacillati > Bacillota > Bacilli > Caryophanales > Bacillaceae > Lysinibacillus > Lysinibacillus sp. BS3. Next base: position 1,453,885 of record NZ_CP154860.1, read on the forward strand.
TGAAAATATTGAAGAATACTTCCCATTACCCGATACGTATGGCACAAGTGAAGATCAATTGTTCATGCTAGAAATCATGGGGGAATCAATGATTGAAGCTGGGATTTTAGATGGAGATTTAGTCATTGTAAAACAAAAGGCAACAGCTAATAATGGGGATATTGTTGTAGCTATGACAGCTGAGGATGAAGCAACTGTAAAACGTTTCTTTAAAGAGAAAAACCATTTCCGTTTACAGCCTGAAAATTCTTCTATGGAACCAATTATTGTCGATCAAGTTTCTATTTTAGGACAAGTTGTAGGTCTTTATAGACGTGTACATTAACGATTAAAGCAGATTTTGAGGATTATGTTCCTTCTAAGAGCATGTATCCTCTTTTTTACGCAAAAAAAGAATCCACATACGATTGGATTCTTTGTACAATGCCTCTTCTAAGCTTCCTTCTTAAATTTTATGCTCGCTTCAATAAAGGCTGAAAATAGCTTTTGAGCACTCTCATCTCCTGCTATGGCTAGTTCCTCAGGATGCCACTGAACAGCTAAGCAAAATGGCATCTCCTCATGAACTACCGCTTCGATAATACCGTCGTTAGATTTTGCCGCTACTTTTAATTTTTCTGCTAAAACATTCACCGCTTGATGATGAAATGAATTCACTGCTATTTTCTCTTGTTCAACGATAGTCGCTAATAGATTGTCAGCAATAACCTGTACAGTATGGGTAGCTACAGCTCGACCTGATTGCTGCATATGTTGGAGTAACTTGGTACTAAAGTGATCACTATCAATATCCTGATATAAGGTACCACCTAATGCAACATTTAGTATTTGAATTCCTCGACAGATCCCGAAAATAGGCATCTTACGTTGGAATGCGGCTTCAATCAATGCTAACTCAATCGTATCTCGCGCTGGATGAATTTTTCCAAGCTTTAATGAAGGCTCAGCCCCGAATAGAAATGGATGCACATCATGACCACCAGATAATAATAAACCGTCTGTGAGGGCTAAAATCTGGGCTGCCTCTTCTTCTACTCCAATTGGAATAATCAGTGGAATTCCACCTGCTTCAATGATACTTTTGCTGTAAGCAACATTTAATCGAGAGGATAAATCATCCTCTACAAAGGCTGTAATACCAATAATCGGTTTCACTTGCTTCCCTCCACATTCTTGAAAATTGCACAATTACCAAAAGCCTAGATACCAATTAATTAATACATCGCCATAGAAATAAACAATAACTGCGGCCAATGCAATAGATGGCCCAAACGGAATGGGTGTTTTTCTCCCCTGTTTGTTTTTCGATAACATGGTAATCCCGACAATCATACCAATAACTGCAGCTAAAAATAGCGTTAACAGTGTATCAATCGTACCCAGAACGAGACCAATTAAAAAGAATAATTTAATATCGCCTCCACCCATGCCACCGTTTGATAGCACAGCAATGATATATAATATGCCAAAACCAACCACAGCACCCACAAGAGAGTCCCACCACGGTGTTAATGGTGACAGCACTCGTCCAATAGCTAGCAAAGGTAAAAAGAATACTAACACCTTATCTGGAATTAGCATATAGGCTAAATCTGATACAACGATAATAATTAATAAAGAGATAAAAAAGAGTGCTACTATCAATTCTATGCCCCAGCCTAGCTGCCAATAAGCAAAGGCAAATAATACACCTGTCATTAATTCTATGACTGGGTAAACCCAAGAAATTTTATTGCCACAACCCCGACATTTTCCTCCTAACAATACATAAGACAAAACTGGTACTAAATCAAGCGCCGTCAGTCGTCTCTGACATTTTGGACAATGTGAAGGAGGATGTACAATCGACTCCTTCTGTGGTACACGTAAGCCAACTACATTATAAAAAGAGCCAAAGACAAGTCCAAATAAAAAAATAAAGATCGTATAAGCCATTTCCAATTTTATGTCCTCCTAAACCAATAGGCGCCCATACAAATGAAGTATGGTGCGCCTATCAATAAAGTTATTGTTGTTCTTCGTAATAGAACGTCGTCACTTGCACTGTTGCCTTTAACGTAAGATCTGCATCTTTCTCAAGCTGTGCCTGCTCTCCAGGCAATTTAAATTCAATCTTATCGGTTTTCATGATACGCTCTAATTGTTCAACCTCCTGTAAAAAGCTTTCAAGAGAATTAAAATCAAGCGCACCCACCTCTAATATAAAAGTAACAAGCTTTAAATTAGTTGGTAAAGAGTCCTTCGAAAGAGATGCAATCGGTGTAGTAGTCTCCTTGTTCTCCTGATCACCATTGACCTCTGCTTCAGCCTGCTCCAACATATTAAGATCATTCGATTCATCTGAAGGTGTCACAGTGCCGTCCTCACCTTGAACAGTTAAAGACAGTACACGAGTTCCTGTCACCTCTTCAATCTCAGCTAAATCAAGAATAATCTTTTCAACGGCTCTTGTTACAGGTAGCTTTTGTCTTAAGGCTAATATATTGATAGTAGGCTGTCCCTGCTCTTTGTCTAATTGTGCTAGTTGTTCTTTGACACTAGCTAATTCTTGCTGCACCTGCAATACATTACTCTCTTTTTCATTCACTTCATCCAATTTTGGTGAAAGCAAATAATAATACAGCGCAAATAAAATAGCAGCTATCAGCGCCAGTAACAAGATCATAGACGAATTTTTACTACTCGTTAATTTATTCATGAGCGTCGTCCTCCAGCTAAATACATAAAATCGATTGTCGCTGTAATGGACACTGAATATCGCGGTACTTCTTTAAATTTTTGTTGGGGTGTTAACACCCTTTGTTCACCTAGCTCTATTTCAAAGTTTGAGACAGTGTTAATTTGAGCATCTGTAAAATAGCTACTCATTAAAAGTCGCTCAACATATTTCGATATATCTGTCATCGTTTCAAAATCCACTTCAATATTCACCGAGTTCTCTCCGAAAACATAGCTACGTAAATAGGATTGAGTTGGTAATAAAGTTTTTGTTTCATCAATTAACGGTGTTACAGGATAAGAAACGCTTTGTATAAAAGTTACTGACTCTTCCAACGAACCCTGATCGACATTTTGTCGTGCGTCTAGCTCTTGCTGCAATTGATCAAGCTGTGTTGTTAATGCCTGTTCCTCTGCAGTCAATCGTGACAATTCACTTTTGGATGTAAAAAATAAAAAAAGTAAATACGCTACAATAAGTCCCACAATGACAATCACCAAGCTATAAAAAAGCTTGGGAGAGGTTGTTCTTTTTTCAAGTTGTGGTAAGAGGTTTATATCTGGAACCATTAACGAACCTCCTTCAAAGCTAAGCCAAGCAACGTTGAAAATTCTCGCTTAAAGCGCGGAAACGATTTCTCAATTTTTTTCCCATCGACAACCCTTAGTGGTGGTTCTAAATTAGAAGCGAGTAAGTTCCCAATTGATTTCAATAGTGGGTTATCTCCAAGCATGATAATTTCATCCACTGTTTTTTCACCTTTATGTAAAGAAAACTTAAAGAAATTCATCATCCGATCAATCTCTAGAACCTGATCCATTACGACCATTTGATAATTCTCTGATTCGCCATTATAAATAAATTGATAGCTAAACTCATTCTCTTTCTTCCCCAGCCATTGCGTCATATCTACTTCAATGGTTTGATAGCGCAAAAACTCCACTTGGCCATTGGAAAAAATACTGATAGAGAGTTCATTAATCGACCATTCTGCAATTAAATATGTTTTATTAGGCATTAATAAGGACATGTGCTCTAATAAGCGTATATTACAAAGCGCACGAATATCGGCAGCTTCGGGTTCTAATGAAACATCTAACAGCATCCCTACCAGTTTCGTAATCTCTTCAGAAGGCGCAGCAAATAAGATAGCCTTGCCATCCTCGGCATCTGCATCATACACATCAATTAAAGGATCTTGAAATGGTAAATGAATAGAATGTCCCAATTCCATTTCAGCATATCCTCTTAATTCCTGAGGCTTTACATCTTTAGGGTGCTCAAAGTTTTTTAATAGAACCGTCGTATCAGGGACAAACATACGAACAGCCTGTTTTTTCCCTGTCCATTTCATTACTTGCTCTTTAATCACCTCAAAAAGAGCTACCTCATCGATTATAGTTCCATTTTCAACGATTCCAGCTGCTAAAGGGTATTCATAGCCCTGCCACTGATTAGGCTCTGGTCCTTTCGCCACAATCGCACGTAGCACATAATCCTTCAGTTCAATCGAAACATGCGACTTTCTTTTTCTCTTAAACATGTGAAAAGACCTCCTTATCCTATTCAGTATAAATGATTTTTTCAATTAGTCATCCATTTCCCAGCCAGAAACGCAAGAAAATTTGCGTTTCTGAGTGAGTGGGGAGGACTGATTAATCAGTCTCTTCTTTGTCTATTCCTGCACTTTTTAATTTTTTATTAAGTTCCGCTTCATCTATCGAAGTATTACTACTGCTTTCGGCAACTTTTAGACCCGCTGTTTTAATTTCAGAAAATCTAGCATATGATATTATCCATTTTTTATCAGTTTCATTATACTCTACTTCATCATTATCACCTAACTCAATGCCATCTACAAACTCTTCTAATTCTCCTTTGTCACACTTATTATCTGGAGTAGTCTTTCCACATGCACCATCAATATAAGCAATCTTTGCCCCAGCTAGAATATTTGATGCTTCTGCTAAAATTGCACGGTCCTTGGACTTATTAATAATATTACCAATTGCAGGTACAGCGATCGCTGCGATAATTGCTAGGATAACAATTACAGCTAATAGTTCAACTAATGTTAAACCTTTCTCATTTTTCAATAGTTTTTTATTTTTCCATTTTTTAAACATAATGAAATCCTCCTTAATAGTTTTATATGAAGTGTGTGTACACGAGCTTCTGAACATTATGGCGAAGCTGCACAATCTCGCCCAATACATTTGCCACCGCTTCCTGTACTGCCCTTGCGAATATCGTCTGCAATATGCTGTAAGGTGGCATTATCAAAATTAATATATTTTCCATTGCTGTAATAAATCGCATGCGCATTAAAATAGTAGGTGCCCTCGATAAATTGAATATTGGCATTCTGACCTTCTTTATCTGCCTCTAATATTTTACCCGCACTGTCTAAATAACCTCCTGATACTAGGTCACTCACGTTGACGATTTGCCATTTATCAGCGGTTGGATGCTCCATAAAATAAAACTGTGCGGCATGAATGACATTGATAGCATCTGCCTTTAATGCCTTATAACGTGAATTATCAATGACATTACCTATAGCAGGAACTGCAATGGCAGCAACGATAGCTAGAATAACAATGACTGCCAAAAGCTCGACTAAGGTCAAGCCCCTTTCGTTCTTTAGCCTATTTCCCATGTCCAGTCTCTCCTTTAATACTTAAACGTGAAGATACCTACTTTCCGCTTCCTTTTGTTAGCAAATCTAAGTAGATATTTTCCATTAAGCGGAACAAACGGGCATCCATATAAACATTGTAAATATTACATATTTTCATATAGTTGGAACATTGGTAAGAATATAGCCGCTACAATGACTCCTACAACTAAGGCCAATACCACAATCATTAAAGGCTCGATAAGTGACTTCATTGTATCGACGGCACGATTTACTTCTTCTTCATAAAAGTCAGCTATCTTTTCAAGCATGTAATCCAAGGACCCTGTTTTCTCACCAATTGATGTCATTTGTGTAACAAGCGGTGGAAATAGCCAGCTTTTTTCAAGTGGCTCTGATAATGTGCCACCCTTTTCTAAATTATCGCGGGCTTCCAGTACTACTTTACCCATTACTGGATTACCGCCAACCTTTTCGACAATTGTTAAGGCTTGTAGAATTGGCACGGAGCTGCTAAAGAGTGTTGACAAGGTTCTTGTCATTCTCGCGATAATATCCTTTTGCAACAACTGTCCAAAGATTGGCATACGCAGTAAAAATACATTGACGGCATAATGAAACTCTTTATTATTTTTATAGAAATAGTGTAAGCCCACTACTAACACCAATAGTCCCAAAATCACAAGGTACCAAAATTGAATGAGCCAATCACTAATACCTACTACAATGACCGTTATTAATGGCATTTCCAAATTCATTTCTTTAAATGCATCCATAAAGGTTGGCACAATGAACACCATTAAAAACATACCAACCACCAGTGTTAAAAGCGATAATATCGCTGGATAGGTCATAGCAGATTGAATTTTTTTCTTAATGTTATATTGCTTCTCTAGTGTGCTTGCAAGGCGATCTAATGTATCGTCGACGTTTCCTGTAGCCTCACCAGCACGCATCATATTGACAAATAGCAATGGAAACACTTTTGGATGTTTACCTGCTGCATCTGAAAATGCCATCCCATTTCGAATATCCTCTTCAACCTGCATTAATGCTCGCTTCAGTGGTTTACTCCGCGTTTGCTCACCCAAAATATGGGTTGCTTCAACGACAGGAACGCCAGCACGAATTAAAGTCGCATATTGTCGACAATAAATAACAAATTCCTGGTGCTTCACTTTTGTACCAAAAGCAATATCTTTATGTAAAATGCTATTTGATTCCTGAAGTTCTCGTGCATTAATTCCTTGTGCTCGAAGCTTTTCCATGGCTACCTTTTTATTCGGTGCCTCGATAATGCCCTTTTTAGGTGCTCCTGTTTTGGTACGACCACTATAACGAAATATCGTCAACTATAATCACCAGCGTTCATATATGGTCGTGCATCCTCAAGTGAAATCTTACCTGTCGTAATTAAGTGTTGCATCGAATATTCCAACGTGTGCATACCTAATGCTTTACTTGTCTGCATCACACTTGGAATTTGATGGATTTTTTCATTACGAATTAAATTCGAGATGGCAGGTGCCTGTACTAAAATTTCTGTTGCCGCAATACGCCCTTTTACATCCTTACGTACAAATAAACGCTGAGAAACAATACCTTGCAGTACATTTGCAAGCTGCACACGAATTTGACTTTGCTGATGTGGTGGAAATACGTCTATAATACGGTCGATAGTTGTTGGTGCACTACTTGTATGAAGTGTAGCCATGACTAAATGCCCTGTTTCAGCAGCCGTAATAGCCGTTGAAATGGTTTCGTAATCTCGCATCTCCCCGACTAAAATAATATCTGGGTCCTGACGTAGTGATGCACGTAAACCATTTGCAAAGCTCATCGTATCGACACCAATCTCACGCTGATTGATGACAGATTTCTTATGTGTATGCAAGTATTCGATTGGATCCTCTAACGTAATAATATGTTTTGATCTCGTTTCATTAATATGATCAATCATTGCTGCCAAGGTAGTTGATTTTCCTGAGCCTGTTGGGCCAGTCACTAAAATTAAGCCTTGTGGTTTTTCCGCAAGCTTATATAACACCTGTGGCATATTGAGCGCTTCAATAGAAGGAATTTCAGCCTCAATTAAACGAGCCGCAATCGTTACTTCATTTCGCTGATGATAGGCGTTGACACGGAATCGACATTTCCCAGGCAATGAAAAGTTAAAGTCCGTTTCTCCTTTGTCCTCAAACTCCTGTTGTTTATGGACAGGGAGAATGACCTTTACCATATCCTTTAAATCTTCTGTTTCTAACGGCACTGTGCCATAATGCTCCAGTTGCCCATGAATACGATATACTGGTGGAATACCTTTTGTTAAATGTAGATCCGATGCTTTCTCTTCAAATGCACGTGTTAATAATTCAACGATTGAATATGCTGTCATTTCTTTCACCCCTAGTCTGCACTTGCAACACGTAATATTTCTGATGTGGTTGTCTGACCAGCTGCAACCTTTAATAATCCATCCACTAATAGGGTATGGAAACCTTTCTCTTTCATATAATCACGTAGTACGCTATCACCAACACGATTTAAAATCATATCCTTCATTTGACGATCAACAGGGAGGATTTCATGAATCGCCATACGTCCCCGATAGCCTGTATGGTTGCAGGCAGGACACCCACGCCCTTTTTTACCATGTGTTACGCCCTCCACCCCATTTTCCTCAAGTATTTCAAGTTCACGAGAAGTAAATACATATGGTTCAGCACAATCACGACAAACTTTACGCACAAGACGTTGCGCCATGATTCCTACGAGGGAAGAGGATAGTAGAAATGGCTCGATACCCATATCATGCAGTCTTGAAATAGATTCTACGGCACTATTAGTGTGCAGCGTACTTAACACTAGATGACCTGTAAGTGAAGCACGAATAGCAATTTGCGCTGTTTCAAGGTCACGAATTTCCCCTACCATCACAATGTCAGGGTCCTGTCGTAAAATTGATCGTAAACCTACCGCAAATGTTAAACCGACTTCCTCTTTTACTTGGATTTGGTTGATACCATCTAATTGATATTCCACTGGGTCCTCAACCGTAATAATATTGACGCCTTCTTCATTTAAATGAGAAAGTGCCGCATATAACGTAGAGGACTTCCCTGAGCCTGTTGGACCAGTAATTAACATGATACCGTTTGGATGGGCTATCATTTTCCTGAAAAGTGCTTCGTTACTTGCACTAAAGCCTAATTTATCAATATCATTGGCTGAATTGGTTAAATCTAAAATACGCATAACAACCTTTTCACCATAGACTGTTGGTAATGTGGCTAAACGTATATCGACAGGTCTAAAATTAACATTGGTTTTAATACGTCCATCCTGTGGGATACGATTTTCTGTAATATTTAAATTACCCATAATTTTAATACGAGCCAATATGACATTTTGCATATGCTTGGGCAAAGATCGTTCAGTACGAAGCACACCATCTACTCGATAGCGGACACGTAGCTCTGTCTCTTGTGGATCAAAATGGATATCACTTGCGCGCTGTGCGACACCATTGGCAATTATTTGATTCACTAAACGAACAATAGGCGAATCCTCATTCTCGATTTCTTCTTGTGTTTCTGTACTAGTCGCAGCCAAATCCAACATGGCCGCATCCATTGATTCCTGCAAATCATAGTATTTTGTTATCGTCCGATATAAATCATCTTTTGCTGCAATACTTGTCTCGATTTGACAGCCCGTCGTCATACGAACTTCCTCAATGGCGAAATAATCCATCGGGTCTTCCATTGCAATAAACAGTTTATTTTTTTCTTTGCGAATCGGCATAATATTTGTACGCTTCGCAAGCTCCGCAGGAATTAGCTGTAATAATTCGGGACTAATTGAAAATTGATTCAAGCTGATATGAGGAATACCCAGCTGGAATTCTAAGACCTCAATAAGCTGCTGCTCTGTTAGGAAGTTTTCTTTAATAAGGAAATCTCCAAGCTTCTCATTTTTCATCTTAGTAGTTAATGCGTACTCTAGCTGGTCAGCTGTGATAACACCTGATTCAACCAGTAAATCCCCTAAACGTTTACGCCCTGGCTTCATTGCCATAAACATACCTCCAATCGTTATGGACTTGTTTGTACAAAATTACCACCCTTGTCATAGTAGCCATAGACAATTTCTGGTCCATCTTCTTGCTTTGTTTCCTCTGGTGTTGAAGGTTTCACGTCAGGCAAGCCATTGCCATCTAAATCCACTTCTAAATCAGGATCTGATGTTCCTGCCCCAACGTTTTGAGTAGGTGTTGTGATCGTAACAGGCTCCTGCGATGAACGCGTAACAATTCGATTTTGAGGTGCATAATAATCTCTACTAATGAATTGTTCTTCTGTTGCTCCGTTCTCTACAATGGAACGATACACTTCCACTCTTGAACCCTCCTTACCCTCTTGCTCCACTCGTTCTTGTCCAGCTTTTAAATCCTCCGAATAGCGATAAATAATTCGTGGCTTCACGATTTTATCCTTGCTGACGCGAACTGTAATGTCCTTGTCTTTCGCTGCTGCAAAAACTTCTATCTTTAATTGATTACCTTCCATAGATGCTTTCATTTTACCAAGCTGTTCGGAACGATTAATAAATTGTAAGTCTTTTACTAATGCTGCATTGATATCCGCTTCAATTCCCTGCTGTAAATAGCTTGGATTGATTTCCTGAGAATGTCTTTCAAGAATTTCGTAATCTGTTTGAAGAATGACACTATATAGGATAGACGCGACAAAATCTAAACCTGCATCATTGACAACCCCAGCCTGTTCACCTAAAAGTGTAAGCAACGAGATTGATTGATTTGGAACAAGATTAACATCATTTAATAACGGAATGATTTTCGCTACCCCTTGACTATTTGCTGGTAGCTCGGCAATCTGAAAGGCAATCCTTTCCTCGGTTTGCATGGAATCTTCATTGATAACGGCTTCAACCTTATGCTCCTTCAAATAGCTGGCCTGTAAGATTAATTTCTGAAGTGTTTTATCTGTATCCCAAATACCTGCTTCATCTATTTGCTGTGTAATTACTTCATTAACGGTAACAGGAATGGGAATATGAACAATTTTCTCTTTTTGCCAAAATGCATACCAAGGCTTTTTTGTCAGCGTTCCGTACTGAGCAATAGCTGAAGATGTATCAAAAACAAATTGTTTTGGGTCAATGGTTTTGGAAATGCCCTCACTAACAACTTCCATTTCCCCACCTTGCCATTCTGAGATTGCATTTTGTAAAGTTGTGGCTAAATCTGATGTTTTTACATCATTGATCTCAATACCTCCAATGGTGGAAGATTCGGGACCTTCTTTAGCAAAAACTGTGTCATTTAGCACAAATGATGGAATAAAAAATCCCACAATTAGAACAATTACCAAAAACAAGCTAATTATTTTTATGTATGTTTTCATCCACATCATCCTTTATTTTACTTAGTGGTTTTTCTATTTATATACAAATGATACTACAACTATGGTATTCTGACACTACCAAAATGCAACTTTGTTCCGTCATTTCTTTTAACGATTACACAGAAATTCAAAAATTCTTCAATACTTAGTTAAAAAGAACTACCGATAAATCTAAATATTATTAGATGCAAGTTTGGAATTTGTTATAATATCCTTGATAGTCATTTTTATCTAGTTTTAAATAATAAGTTTACTTTAATAAATCAAGAGCAAGAGAATGAAAAGAAACATTTAAATAAAAAAATTTGATTGAGCTTGCTGAATAAATCTAAGTTAAAAAATTATAAATTATGGCTAATTTAGGAGGAAATCATGAAAAAGACTAGTCTTATAAATCAAGATTGTGGCCTAACATTAATTGAAGTTATTGCCTCAATCGTATTAATCTCTGTTATCCTTTTAAGTTTTATGGGGATGTTTTTACAAACTAGCAAAACCACAGCAACCTCAGATGATATTGTAAATGCTACATATATTGCGCAAAAAGAGATGGAAAGTATTTATAAATATCGAACTGCACTTACACGTGAAGCTTTAATTGACGAGTTAAATAAGCAAAGTACAATTCCTTATGTAGCTACTAATGAGGATACTTGGTTAAAGCAAGACAACACTATACTCATCTATTTAACACTGAAAAAACCTGACGATTTAGGATTAACTCCTATTATTATAAAAGTATTAGAAAGTGGAAAAGAAAAAAGTAAAATAGAAAATAGATATAAATTAGGGGGCTAATAAAAATGCAAATAAAACAGCAACAGGGCTTTACTTTAGCTGAAGTATTAGCCGTCGTAGTTATTGTCAGCATTATCTCCGTTCTTCTATTTAGTATATTAAGTTCCAGTACATCAACACACCAAAAACAAGCTAAAAAAAATAAAAATTTACAGGATACCTCTTACGCCCTAAAATTAGTTACCAAGGATTTTAGGAAAGCAACGCAATTTGATGATGCTACTGATACATTCACTACTAGAGATGGACAACAAACATACACCCTTTTGAATAATACAATTACCCGAAATGGGGAGATTATTGCAAATAATATTAAAGAATTTAAACTAGAGGCTAAAAAAGATACTCCTGTTGTTCTAACCATAAAAATTGTAAATACATCTGATAAAGAAATAAATGCAGAATTAACTTCACGTGGTATCAAAATGCCTGATAAGGAAGAAAACTAGTTAAACAAGGTGGGAAGTTTTATGAGGAAAATTAAAATATTCGTATTGAAAAATGAAAATGGCTATACTTTTCTACTTGTTTTTTTTACCATTATTTTAATATCGGTATTAGGTTTAAGTATTCTAAAAGTTTCCAGTAATACTTTAAAAACCTCTGCTCATGAACGAGACGATCAATCAGTTTACTATATTGCAGAGGCTGGATTAAATTATGGGCGTGAGCATACACGTAAAAATTTTGAAATTGCTGAAAGTTTAGCGACTACAGAGTATCAAAAACAAAAAATTGCTTATAAGAAAAAGCAAGTTCCTAATCCTCAAGATTTTAAAGGTCTTTTAAAAATCGAATTAGAAAACTTGGGCTATCCTGTAAATGTTAATAATGTAGAAGAAACCATATTAATAAAGTCAGAGGACCCAGCAATCCAAGATATAGAAAGTAGAGTTAGAGACGAAGCAAAAGTAAACTATATACCATTTCTAATACCTACATTTGATGATCAATTTGGGCTTAAACCCAAAGTAAGTGTATCTATCACTCTAGAAGATGCAGATGACCTTCGTTATAGAATTGAGTCAACAGGTGAATTTGAGGATACATCCATAAAAAGAACCTTACAGCAAATTGTAACAATGAAATTAGACTACCCAGACAGTAGTAACAATCCTTCAGATGACGATGATGCTCCCACTGAAGGATCAGGTGGTGGTCATTTTGTTCCACATGAATATACCGTTCAAACAAAAGGCGATATTATACTAAATGGCGGTGGTAAAATTATTGGTAATGTAGCAAGTGCTGGTGGAAAGGTTAAATTAACAGGTGGCACAGAGATTACAGGTAACATAGGTGTTTCTCCTGACAACCTTGATGTTCCCGAATACCTTAATAAATTCAAAGATCAAGTAACTCAGGCTCAAGAATTTCCAGCTGGCAATGCACTTGCATCTTTTCCAGAAGATCGAATGAATGATTTAGCTCAACTAAATTATCCTCCAAATGAGGAACTTATAAAAAGTTCATCAAATAAAACCAATATTATTTATAACGGAAATTTCCAAGCAGATAACTGGATGGCATCGGATTACACACTTAATTTAAGTGGCGATACGCATTTTAAAGAATTTAAAGTCGGTCAAAATAATACCATTACCATCAATGTTGGTGATACGGATAAAGATCTTTATATTGAAGATCTAAATATTTTACAGGGACATATTAAAATCATTGGTACAGGAAAGCTAAATATTTATGTAAAAGACTCGCTCTACATTAAAGGCTCCTTTAACAACGGCGGTGATGTTAGTCAAATTAACTTTTTATATAGTGGCTCTAAACCGTTAACACTTTCAAATGAAACTCAGCTCCACGGCTCTCTTTATGCAAAGGAAGCAGATTTAACATTTTCAGGTGGCGTAGGTGTAAAGGGGAATATTTATTCAGGAGGAAATAATATTACATTTAATGGCGGCTTTAATTCAGCAGGACAACATATTATCGCACCAAATGCTGATGTGAAAGTAGTAGCAGGTGCACATATTAAAGGAGCAATTGTTGCTGATACAATTCTTGTAGATGGTGGTGCTTCCATCACCTTCAGTGAAAGTAATGCTTCAAATGGAAATGACGGTAGCGACAACAACAATCAACCAAACATTCCTCCATCCCCTCCTAAGGTAGATATCACTGAAGATATTATACTAGAAATATAAATTAGCACACGGGCAATAAAAATTTATTGCCTATGTGCTTTCAGATTTACTCCTTTTTCCTCAACAACCTACCCGACAATAGCATTCCAATACCACCAATGGTAATAAATAGAACAGCTCTAATCAGTAAATCAAGGGCAGATAAGTCAAAGAAAATTAGCTTAATAAATGCGATAACTAAAATAATAAAGCCTGTTGTGCGCAATGTTTTTAAATGATGTGTGGAACTAATCCATAGTGATACACTAGCAGTTAAGAATAATGTAATAGTTGTAAGAGCGATACTTAGCTTCCAATCAAGTGCGTTGTTAAATGTAAACTGATGGATCAGTCCCCATATCGAAATCATCGTGAGCACAATCCCCGTACTTACAATGGCGTCCACATATTTCCCCAGACGGTCCTCGTACAATCGATAAATAATTCCTTTTACAAGCACATCAGCGACAATCGCTACAATCACTGCTAAATAAATTAATCTAGTGATAGTGTTTAAGCTTTCCAACATTGACACTCTAGTGCTGATCATCAAGGAGACTAGTAGGAAAAATGCACCAAGTACTGGTGTTAATGCACGTCCTTTGTAAGTTTCCTCTACAAATAAAGAACCAGTAAATAAGACAGCTAGTACGATACACACCATATATGGAATGCCATTTGTGGCTGTAAAGTATACGGCATCTAGCTTGCTAATATAGGCTAAGAAATAGCCAGCTGTGACCACTGCTAAAATATCGATTACATACAAATCCTTCATGACCTTTTCAAAAGGTGAGAGTGTCTCTTTTGGACGTCTTGCATATAAATAAATAATGATGAAATAGATGATTGGCATAAATAAGCTTAGATGATCGATGCTGAAAAATGGATTTGGTTCATGGAAAACAAAGTTTAGTGTAAATGTCATCACAAGGGAAAGTGAAGTAACGACCTTCATCATACTTGCACGTATTCGTAAGCTCATCATCACGCCTGCAAATGCAATCAAAGGATACAATAAATCATCCACTTTATTCGGAATATTCAATAGAAGTATCATATTACAGAAGGTGATAAACACAAGTGTCACAGCACTATCCAGTACCTCCTGCCATTTTTGACGATAGCTATAAAACGCTACAGCGCCAAATAAAGCCATTAAAATGAGGAGTAGCATTTCTCCATTTTCAAGAGAACGAATGATTAAATTCAGCAGTAATAAACTAAATGAGCCTAAAGAAAATTGGAGTCCAATGTGAAGTGGCTTCCATTTGGATTGTGCGTTATACAGTAAACACCATATTGCATAAAAGATTGCTAGAATTACAAGTAAGCCAAGTGCAAAAACTACTTGTTGATCACTATTCATAAATGCTACAACACTCACTGCTAGCACTGAAAAGAATGTGGCAATATAAAGGGCTAGTTTTTGCTTGTGCTGGTAAATAACTAATTGCAATGCAGCAAACAATACGACCACAAATAATAAGATAATGACAGCACTAAAATCCATATATTCTAGTAAGTAAGGTAGTAATAATGATGTAAAGGCAACAAAAACAGTTAGTGCTTCATTTTTCTTCAAATAGCTAATGGCAATACCATAGCCAATATAAAGCAGCGTAATGCCTAGTGCTGGAATAAGACCAATGATTTCATATAATATGGCACTTGCTGCAGTTGTTAAAATACCGACAATAAATGCCCCACCATATAAAGAAATCGTTATAGCCGATGAGCCTACTTTCCTACGCTCTAGTACATAGGCAATAACCGCCAATCCCAACGATAGTACATAGGCAAGGATGATTTTCACGCCATCCGATAAATAGCCATAGTCACTGACAAGTTTTAGACCCCAAAGTACGCCCATTACTAAAATAACCATGAATACTTTTGGAAGTGCCCACATAACACGTTCCTCCATCGATGGCTGTGGTTGCACTTCTTTTTCCGCTACTTTAGTCGGGATAGGCTTCGACTCCAGTACTGGTTTTGGTTTAATTGGTTCTGATTGCTTGATCATCGACTGTCTGGCATCAAGAGTATTATTTTTTTCAGTGCTTTGCGAACCTTTTAATATTGACAACTCCTGACGTAAATCTGCCATTTCCTCCTCGAGCTTCGCAATTCTGCGCTCCAATTCAAGGGACATTCAATCATCCTCCCCACTTTATCAATTTTCTAACATTATAACATATTTATCCTTATTGTAAAATTACACTTTTTGTTCATTTTATCTCGGTCTCCGATACATTAAGGCACGTTCACTATCACTAGTGCCACGTGTGGTTGGATCGACAATGACCCCCATTAACACAAAAATGGATAAGACTGTATTTAAAATAGATGATATTTGCTCACTCATCACACCCGTAAAATCATAGCCAAAAATTGCAGCCACTTGTTGTGCGAGTAAGAGCAACAATGAAAATAGCCCTAGTAAAAATGGAATATGTTGAAGACGAACCTTCCAATTAATTCTCATAAAAGCTCACCTCCCCCCCTCTTGCCACAGTATATGCATAGTGGTTATGTGACACATATGCAAAAATGGAACTCTTGCCAAGTTACTAGGATTTTTTGATAATATTTTGTGATGCAAGCTATTTTCAAATATAGAAAGTGAAGGAATTTTTTTCATGAATAACATGTTCATATATTTAGTTTACTTAGAGCCCTCTCAAGAATGAGAAGGTTTTTTTCATGTAAAAATTTTTGTACATTTTTTTACCAAATCATTGACAATGGATACCATAAGCTATATGGTTAGTTACACAAGTAATTAACCAACTAACAAGTGAGGTGGATTGTGATTCATTCTTTAAATAACGAAAAGCCCATTTTCCAACAAATACGTGAAAGAATAGAAGATGCCATTCTAGATGGACAGCTACAGCCTGAAGATCGCATTCCATCTACAAATGAGTTTGCAAAAGAATACCAGATTAATCCTGCAACTGCTGGGAAAGGCGTGAATGAATTAGTGGATAAGGGCGTCATTTATAAAAAGAGAGGTGTCGGTATGTTTGTACATGCAGACGCCAAAAATATTTTAATTACTGAGCGTAAAGAAAGCTTTTTCCAGCAACATATTGAACCATTGAAAAAGGAAGCAAGTCGTCTAGGCATTTCAGATGAAGAGTTACAAAAATTGATACTAGGGGGATCATGAATGAAAATTAATGTGAGCAATGTCACGAAATCCTATAAACATAAAGCAGCTTTGAAAAATATCTCCTTCACCATGGAGGGACCAAAGATTATTGGCCTTTTAGGTCACAACGGAGCTGGTAAAACAACTTTTTTAAATTTATTATCAGGCCTCATCTCTACAACAAGCGGAGAAATTTTAGTTAACGGAGAAAATGTCTTCAATGCCCCTTCCACATTACGTGATATTTGCTTTGTCGCTGAAAGTGGCAACTTTCAAGAAGAAATGACCATTGCCCAAACATTAAAGGCCAATCACTTCTTTTATCCAAAATGGGATGAAGAGCTAGCTCAAGAACTGCTACAAGTATTTGCCCTGAATCCAAAAGATAAAGTGCGTAATCTTTCAAAAGGGATGGTCTCTGCACTTGGAATTATTACAGGCTTTGCGAGTTGTACAGCTATAACTATATTTGATGAACCTTATATCGGTTTAGATGTAGCAGCGCGTAATATGTTTTATGATTTGTTAATTGAGCAGCAAACAGAAAATCCGCGATTATTTATTCTATCTACACATTTAATCGATGAGGCAAGCGAGCTATTTGAGGAAATTTTCATTCTACATGAGGGCGAACTTTTGCTCCAAAAGACCACTGATGAATGGCGAGAGCATATTGTGGCTGTAAAAGGCAATGCCTCAGATGTTGAGAGAGCAATTGGGGATTTACAAGTAATCTATCAACATACATTTATGCAAGAGATGACAGCTATTGTCTTCGCAAATGGTCAATCCATTGAAGATCAGAACATTACGCTTGAATCTGTCTCTCTTCAAGATATGCTCGTCTATTTAAGTAAACAGAAAGTGAGGCTGGGGCGATGAACACGATGAAAGGCAGTTTTTATATCTTATTTCAAAGCTATAAGAAGCAAAATATTATTTTTTGGAGCATTTTATTTTCTATCGTGCTTTTGTCATTTTTCTTAGATGCATTTTTTGGTCAATATGTATCATTTGCTATGACTATTTCAATTCCTGTTTATATTTTTTACAGTATGATGGCAACAAAACTTCTCAATAAAACCTTACCCTATTTTTTAAAGCTAGGATTAAGTCGTCAGCAATATATGTTGTATGTCGGGCTATTTTTTATCAGCTGGAGTCTGGTCGGTGCCTTGATTATTGCGTGTGCTCATCAAATCATTTCTTATGTTTCTACCCTATTCAATATCAAAGATATTATTATCATCCACCCTATCTTATTTTTTGATATTACCCATTCATTTTTCCAAACAGTAGTATTGGATACGGTCTTGCTTTTATTTTGTCTAAGTTCTGGCCTTCTCCTTAACGTTGTTTTTTATCGTTTAGGCATACTAGGAGGCTATAGCTTAATTGGTTTCCTTGCATTAATACCTATATTAATGGTGATCTTTGAATGGTATTCTCCGTTGTATAAACTGTTAGCCAATTCATCTATATTAGCGATTTTAGGGAGCATGTTTGTTTTTAGTATTTTCCTCTATCTAGTTATTTCAGCTAGTATGCGAAAGGTTTCTGTAAATCCTGTATAAATAGAATAGGAGGAAGATAATAACATGAACCCAAAAATGTTGATAAAAATAATTGGTTTAGAGTCTCTACTCATATTTTTCTATGTTTTAAATGGTGCCTTTGTTTCTATCAAACAACCTTTAAGCCCTTTTCTACAGTTTGCGCTGTTAATCCCATTTGCATTAGGGCTCTTCATGTATATAGCGGCGAAAAAGAAATGGAGAGTATATTTCTTTTATCCTATTAAAAAGAATCATTTCTTCATCACCTTACCACTTCTTCTTATTTTAGGCATCATCTTAGTAAGCACAAAAGGATTGAATATGACATCTATTAGTGATTTAATTGTCATGTTTATCATGCAAACTTTCATAGTAGCGTTTATTGAGGAGTCTGTATTTAGAGGCATTATGCTACGCATGCTATTAGCAAAAGGGGCTTTTTCTGCTGTCTGGATTTCTAGTATATTGTTTGGCGTCACACATGCGTTACAATTACTAGGTGGCCAATCTGTAGAAGATACGATTCTTCAAATCATCTATGCTCTTTTAGTTGGCCTTGTTCTAGCTTTACTTGTATTGGAAGGTCAATCAATTATCGTAACAATTATTTTCCATGGACTGAATAATTTCTTCAACATTATGGGAAATACGGAAGGCTCCATGTTAAGTGCCTATCTTATCATTTTTGTACTCTTTATCTACATGCTTACGTTATGGAGACGTCTAAAGAAAATCGATCACAATCTATTTATGAAAAATGCCAAGTCCATTTAAGACTTGGCATTTTAGTTAGAAGAGTAGATGACCAACCAATGCTGCAATTGGAAGAGAAATAAGCGTACGTAGTATAAATAAGACGACTAAATCCAAAAACTTCAATGGAATTTTTGTACCTAAAATAAGTCCACCTACCTCAGACATATAGATCAGCTGTGACACAGAAACAACAGCAATAACAAATCTAGTAACTTCCGATTCAATCCCTGCACCTAAAATAGAGGGTAGAAACATATCGGCAAAGCCTACGACCATTGTTTGCGCTGCTTCAGCCGCTTCAGGCAAGCCAAGGACGGTTAAAATTGGTTCAAACGGTTTTCCTAAAATCGCAAAAATACTTGTAAATTCAGCAAGCATTAAGGCAATTGTCCCAAAAGCCATAACGATAGGGGCCACACCTACCCATAAATCAATTACATTTCTAGAGCCATCTTTGAAAAATTGTCGAGGATCACGATTTGCATGTGCAACAGCAAGTGCATTTTCTAAACCATGTGAAACAGAATTATAGCCCTCTGGTAATTTCTCACGTGAATAATCCACTGGTGTCCCATCTATATATGTATCCTCCTTTTTCGCAAGTGGATAGATTCGAGGCATAATAATGGCTAATACAATTCCACAAAGTACTACTGTCAAATAATAAGGAATAAAATAGCGTGCCAAATGTACAGTATCCAATACAACGATACAGAATGTGATGGACACTACTGAGAAACTTGTGGCAATAATCGCAGCTTCTTTTTTTGTGTAGTTCCCCATCTCATATTGTTTACTGGTCATTAACACACCTATTGTGCCATCACCTACCCATGACGTAAGAGCATCGATTGAAGAACGCCCTGGACTTTTAAACAGTGGCCGCATAATTTTCACCATCATTGTCCCGAAAAATTCAAGTAAACCGAAGTTTGTTAAAAATGGTAAAAGGAAACCCGCAAACAAAAAAATGGTAAATAAAAACGTCACAAGTCCCTCATTTGGATCCATGAGAAGTCCACCCGTATTTTCATTATTGATGGCAGAAGGTCCAAAATTGAAGACCACCATTGAAGCAAAGGCTAAACCGATAATACGAGTAATTGTCCAAAACCAATTAACATAAAACAATGTATCCAACATACTAGGTTCTTTAGCATTTTTACGAGGGATAAATTTCGCTATAAGTGCACCAATTGCAGAGATGGCAAACATTCCAATTGTAAAATAGCTAATGATCGGGGCCACAATCCCCGCTAAAACATTGGCTAATATGGCAATGGGTACTTTCCAGCCCTCTTCCGTTAAAATGGGGGTCATAAATAGAAAGACACCAATTAAAGACGGAATAATGAAGTAAAAATATGTAGCAACAGAATACTTTTTCATTTTTTTATAAAACCTCATCTCTTTTAATCTCAATAATTTATGTATTTTGCATAACAACAATTAAAATAGTGTTTATAAGAAACATTTATTTATCAATTGTTGAACTACTATATAAGCAAAAATATGTTGTTTTCATTCAATATCTCATCCCTCCTTCTGCTATAGAACGATTTTAAAAGCTTTGAAGTATTGAGCATTAAACAGAAAAACACTCAAATTATTCATGTTTTTATAACATAAACGTGATATAAAACTATTGTAAACGCTACAACGCAATTGGTTCAACCTCACAATATTCAGAATATTTATACATTCATAAAATAAAAGCCTAACTTCTTAATTAGAAATTAGACTCCTTTGAATTAGCTAGTAATTCTATGATGCATCAATGATTTTTTAATTGTTTTATTGGACCTTTCGTAACTTCAGTCAGTTTTGAATTGATAGCAAAGATTTTTGCGTTAATAGTAGTGATTCCAAATTCAGCTAGCCTTTTTGAATGCATTGCTATATATTGTTCAGCTGTGCGTTTTGATTCAAATAGATAGATGCCGCCCGCTTCGTTTGTTTCAGGGCTCTCTGTCCAAATTTTCCACAAAAGTCCTTCCTCTTCATAAATACTTTTTGCTAAGTCAGAAAACGCTTCTGCCATCACATCACCAAATGGTCCATCCAATTTAAAATCTACCTGTAATACGTATGTCATTGCCATTCTCCTCATTATTTAGTAGTAATATAACATTCACCAAGTATTTCCTTCATTTCATATTGATCTGATGAAAGCTCTTTTTTCACATAAGATATAACCTCTGACTTTTCCAAATCATACATAACTTCAATTTCTTTCGAAAATAGAAGCTTTTCTTTTCCAAGCAAGCTTAAAAGAGATGGCAGTTGTTTTGGTTGCAGCTCTTCAAAATTGAGAACCTGTTTGAGTCCTTCCACATAGTTTACAAATGGACACCCACCAACAATTTTCAACCCTTTATTATCTTCATTCATTATAATAATAGTTGGAAATCCTCTTACGCCCAGATTTCTTGCAAGGTCAAAATCTTCATTTAATAACTGTTGCCCGCTTGTTTGTTCTGATTCGTTTACAATAGCCGCTCCATCAAGCCCCAGTCTATTTACAATTTCAATCATAACGGATGTATCTGCAATATTTTGATTAAATACGAATAGCGCTTCTCTTGCTCTGCGCAAATATTCAAATGCTATAGCATCATGCTGATTTTTTTGAATCACTTTAAAAACACGAGATGGTGGATAGGATGATTGCACTGGATTGTTCATCATCACTGTTCCATCTATTGGCATGCGATAATATTCTCCAACTTCTCTCCAGTGTCCTACAACGTCGGCAGGTCCAGATATTCCATTAGCAGGGTCTACTGGACCATCACCCCATTTTTCTAGTAATCCTCCCATAATCGTATGAAAGTTAAAATAGTGTCCGTACTGCTCGATAAAACGTCGAAGAACGGGTTCGAGTGCCCAACAATGAGAACATATTGGATCAGTTACATAGTATACTTCAATGGATTTCTTTGGTTGATTAAAATCAATTATCCCTAATTCCTCCTCGCCAGCTACTCCACATACACCTGTCTCTAAATCACAAACCATTGGATGATTCTTCAATTGACTATCCCCTTTTCTTACTTTCATTAAATATAAATATATAACTCTCTTATTTGCCTTACAGTTGTATTTTATTCATAATAAAATCATCAATAAACCAATAATCTATTTGAATTGTTGTTTATACAACACTTTGAAGAAATTGTTTAAAAAGGAGTGTAAGTAATGACCTCATCTAAGACAGATCTTCGTGTTATACGGACTCGTAAATTAATCATGGATTCTTTCATTACACTTTCTAGTAAAAAAGAGTTCAAGGATATAACGGTTAAGGATATTACGACAGAGGCTATGATTAATCGTGCGACTTTTTATTATCACTTTGAAGATATATATGATTTGTTAGAGAAGGTCCTATCAGAAGTATTATTAATTAATTTGAATGATGACTTTCTACAACATAACGAACTTAATGAAGGAGCTTTCATTATTCTCTTTAAAGCGATAACTAATTTTCAAAAGTCATTGTCTAATCGTTGTCATAGAGGCTATGAAGAGACAATTGCTCGCATTATTAGAGAGCAGCTTGAAATTATCTTTTACAAAATGTTATTGAAACAAAATGCAGCGACAGAGAACGAAGCGTTAAAAATGACTGCTGTAATATTAAGCTGGGGAATCTATGGCGCTTCTATAGAATGGAGAACTAGCAATCAGGAGATACAGCCCGAAGAATTTATCAAACCTGCAATTCCTTATTTAATGGCAGGTATTGATGGCAAAAATAAAAGTGAATAAACACCTATGAAATGCTATAAGTGTTTACTCACTTTTGGTGGTTTAGAGATTTTGTTGTTATGATTATCTTTTTATTTTTGGACAGGAGATACAATAATCATTTGCTTCATCAGAGGTATGATAATAGAAACAACATGTTTTTCTCAAGCGTACAGGTTGCTCCGATTCCATAATTGTCACTTTAGGACCACAATAGTCCGTCAAAGGATTTTTTCTCTCTCCAAAAATGGAGCCTGGTGCTAGGTTTACAATATAGTGATAATCCTCTTGTATACGAGCCTTTTCTTGCTCACTGGCTCCTTCCCCTATTTTCGTTTCATAGAGCCAATTCACATAAATAGCTGTGTTTTCCCATAAGATTGTTTTTGGAATTTTACTTATTTTCGCTAATGACTGCCAAACCTTCGCTAAATTATTCGCAAAGATTTCTCTAAGAACCTCATCACGCCATTTTTCACGGTCTTCAGTAGGTATTGACACTGTGCGATCGATTAGCCGAATAGTAGGAAGCCAAGGTTTTGAATATTCCGCTTCTACCCACATATTTTCAATTCTGCAATGTAGTCCTTTATCGTATCTGGACATAGCATAGAAGGCTGAAGCTATCGTTAAGACGCTATAGCGCTTCGCAAACAACGATGCCGTAACTAGGATAGAAGGCGATTGAAAGAAATGGGCAATTTTTTGCAAATAATCTAGAGCTTGTTCATTGTCCAATAAATTTTTGGCATATAAAGAGTATGTAGCATCTACTGCAGGCTCTATCGACAATCGATACTCTCTTAGTAACACGGATGTTTCTTCAGCTGACAGTGATAGGCTCAACAGATCCCTACCTCCTCTAATTCCACTGTTTGAACTGTTCGCCCCTTGCCATGTGGCACACATAAAGGTGTACCAAAGAGCGGATCTTTAATAATGGTACAATCCATACGAAAAACAGCCTGGACCATCTCTGCTGTCACCACTTCCTCTGGCTTGCCTTGGGCATAAACCTGTTTATTACGTACCGCCACAATATGATGGGCATAGCGACAGGCTAAGTTTAAATCGTGTAATACCATAACGACGGTACGCCCTTCCTTGTCATTTAAATCAAATAGTAAATCTAAAATTTCTACTTGGTGTGCCATATCTAAATAAGTTGTAGGTTCATCTAGTAAAATAAGATCTGTTTTTTGCGCTAATGTCATAGCAATCCATACACGTTGCCGCTGACCACCTGATAATGCATCTACTGGACGATCGGCAAATTCAGTCATCTGCGTTACTGCAAGCGCATTGTTTACAATTTTTTCATCCTCCGTAGACCATTGCTTTAACCAACTTTGGTGTGGATAACGACCTTGCTTAATCAATTGCTGAACAGTTAATCCTTCTGGTGCAACAGGGCCCTGCGGCAGAATAGCTAAACGTTTCGCTACCTCTTTCGTTGAAATGGCATCTAGTTTATTCTCATCTAAAAAAATTTCACCCGACTTCGCTTTTTGTAATCGTGCAAATGTCCGAAGTAGTGTAGATTTTCCACAACCGTTGGCCCCAACTAGTACTGTAATTTTTCCTTTTGGTATTTGAAGATTCAAATCCTCTAAAATAAGATTTTCTCCATAGCTTACATGTAAATTTTGTGCTTCTAAAACATTATTCAAAATCCTGTCACCTTCTTCTACAGCTTTTAACTTTTTTATCATGAAGCTTTATTGATTGCGCGTTCTAAATAATAAATAAATAAAGAATGGTGCGCCAATTGCAGCAGTAAATACGCCTGTAGGTAAGTCCTTTGGTAAAAAGGCTGTGCGTGCCACCATATCAGCCAGAATGACAATGATTCCACCTATAATAGCTGTCACAGGAATTAATCCTGCAAAGGAACGCCCAACAAGCATTCTGCTCATATGAGGAGCCACTAATCCAACAAAGGCAATGCCACCAGCAAAAGCTACTGCAGAACCAGCTAGCATTACACTAATGAGTAGAAAAAGTACACGATACACTTGTACTTTTACGCCTAGCCCTATCGCTATTTCATCGCCTAATTCCTTCACATTCACCGTTCTTGCTAAAATAAATGTTAGTGGCACTAAAATGACTAGCCATGGTAATAGCAAATAGACATCCTGCATATTAGCCCCATACAAACTACCCGTCAGCCATAAATAGGCCTTCGTTGTAGCGGCTACATTACTGATCACCAGCAGCATCGTCACAACCGCCTTTGCTAAGGCTGAGATACCAATTCCAATTAGCACCATTCGAATTGGTGTGACTCCTTTTCTCCATGACAGTAGATAAATGATGAAGGAGACAATACCAGCACCTACTATAGCAGCTAACGGTAAAAATTGAATGCTGACTGACCCCATAAAGTACACGATAAAAATAATTGCACCCATCGATGCTCCGCTCGTTACACCAATAATATCTGGGGCAGCAAGAGGATTACGGATAATTCCTTGTAAAATTAAACCGGCAACTCCCAGCGCAGCACCAACTAATAAGGCCATTAAGACACGCGGGAGCCTTAATGTATGTAAGACAAAATCATACTCTCCATTCCCATAGCCCAACAATTCTTTCACCACTGTTACTGGATGGATAAACTCGCTACCCGCTGATAAACCAAGAATCGTTATGATGACTAATAATAAGCTTAATAGTAATAGTATCCAACCCGTTCTTTTAGCAATTTGAAAAGATATACGATTAGATTTCGTTCGAACTGTCACATAATTAGGCATTTTTTGCTAACCCCTTTCGAGCAATATAAATGAAGAAAGGAGCTCCGATTAAGGCAGTCATAACACCAATCGGCATTTCCAATGGCATAATCACATATCTTGCCGCAATATCAGCCAACAATAGCAATATTGCTCCCAACACGGCACTGTAGGGAATAATCCAACGATAATCCGTGCCAACAAGATGGATCGCTATATGAGGGACAATCAAGCCAATAAAACCTATTGAACCTGCAACAGCTACTGAACTGCCTGCAAGTATGATAATAATTATGCCTAGCGTGATTTTCGTGAACATTGTTCGTTGTCCTAATCCTTTGGCAATATCATCTCCTGATTGTAAAATATTGATTGAACGCCCCATAAATATTGCCACCACTGTCACTCCTAAAATAAACGGTAGGACAGGCACGAGCATTTCAATACTACGCCCCGATACAGAACCTGCTAACCAAAACAGGACACTTTGTAAACCTTGTTCATCGATGACTAAAAGCCCCTGCGTAAACGAGACAAATAGAGCTGTAATCGCTGCACCAGCTAATACTATTTTTATCGGTGTTAACCCATCCCTTCCTAATGAGCCTAGGAAAAAAACCATCGCCCCCGCTGCACCTGCCCCTAAAAAGGCAATCCACATATAGCTCATTAAAGATTGAACGGAAAAAAGAGTAATGGCACTGACAATAAAAAATATAGCCCCTGCATTAATACCTAAAATATCAGGAGCTGCTAAAGGATTTCTTGTTAATGCTCGCATTAATGCGCCCGCAATGGCAAGGCTTGCGCCAACTACTGTAGCGATCACAGCTCTTGTAAATCTAGATGTTCGAATAATGACATGCTCCTTATTAGCAGCATCAAAATGAAAAATAGCATCATAGATTGACGAAAAAGGTATGGACGTTTGACCAATAGCTATGCTGATTATAAATGCCAGCAAAAGAATCAAACAGCTGATGAATAAACCTATTTGTTTCATCGGTGTACTGGAAAGAATAATTCTCATGTTATGCCAACTTTCTTGATCCACAATTTATCTTATGTAGGTTTCAATTTTGCTCAAACACTACAATGAGAGGGCTGTTATTCAAGTATTCTCTAACACTTTTAACAGCCCATCCTTCATTCACTATTTTTCTAATTCAAACTTGTCATAAATATCATCTAGCATTAAATTAGCACTAGTAATACCACCTGCTAGATTCCAATTGATTTCATCTACCTGATAAACTTGATTCGCTTTCACTGCGTCAAGCTCTTTCCAAAGTGGATGGTTTGTCCAATCTTCATAAGTTTTTTTCACGGTCTCATCATTTTCCATAAACATATAAATAACATCAGCATTCATTTGTGTAATACTTTCCTTGTCAGTTAGCTTCACAATTTCTAAAGAATCATCTGTTAAATTTTTAGGACCTTGGAATCCAAGCTCAGATAAAATAGAACCCGCATAACCTGTCACATAAATACGAGCATGGTCTGCTCTGAAGTTGACAACAGAAACATGGAATGGCCATTTATCGCCAAGCTTCTCTTTGATTTTTGTTTGGAAATCAGCTACTCGTGTATCCCAATCGCCAAGTAATTCATTCACCGTATCTTCTTGATTCATTGCTTGACCCATCATTTCAGCTGTTCCTTTGAAATCGAAAACCGTTTCATGAGCAACTGTTGGTGCAATCTGCGATAACTGATCATAAATTTCTTCATGACGTACTTTAGAAGCAATAATTAAATCTGGTTTAAGCTTTGCAATTTCTTCAAGGTTTGGTTGTGTTTCTTGTCCCACAATTGCAACGCCATCAAGCTCATTCTTCATATAATTATAAACAGGCGCTTCAGCCCAAGATTCTACTACCCCAACTGGCTTAATGCCCATAGCTACTGCAACATCTGTTGCGCCTTGATATAGAGTAACGATTTTTGTAGGTGTGCCTTCAATCGTTGTAGTACCCATTGCATGTGTAATCTCACGACTAGAAGATTCTGATTCAGTGTTACTTTCTTCTGCTTTGTCGTTCTCTTGTGAACTACTGGAGTTCGATGTCTTCTCCCCACACCCAACTAATAATAACGCGAAGGTTAATAGTAGTGTGAAAAGTACAAAAAAGTTCTTTTTTTGCAGTGATAATTTTGGCATACATTTCCTCCTAAGAAATAATCGACAACGATAATCATTATCAATTAAAGAGTATACTGTACGATTCTTTTATTGACAATAACTATTTTTTCAAAAAACATACTTTTTTAATAAAAATTTATTTTACATTATGACGCTAGGAAGAACGTTATTTGAAAAACCTATTCATCGTGTTGAAAAACAAGCAAGTGGATGGTTGTTAGACTCATTATCTTCACTTCGAAAATATGTGCTATTTTGTTCACTACTGTTAGAGTGAAAGAAGTTTTGCAGCATGATCGAGGCGTTTTCCGTTCCATCATCTTTTTCAACAATATGTCATGCTTTCATTTCACTCAAAGACGTAGGCAAATTGATTATAGATTTTCTACTATTTTAGTTACTTGTTAGATTTACCTATGCATTAATAGGCAAATAAATAGACCCTATCGACGTATATCTCATATCTTAATAATGAACTACAACTTATCAAAACAGGAGGTAATAACATGTTTCAACGAAGACGCCATCCGGCAAAAGGTCCACACTGCTGTCCGCCACAAATGATGCCAATGCAATATGATCCACCACAATTTTTACCACCAGAGCAATATGTACGCACAAATTATATCCATACGGTTGTTCCACACGTACAACCTGCACATGTTACAACAGTGAACAAACATATGATTGATCATCAGTACTATTTCCCATGCACAGAATCTGTCGTGAATGAATGCTGTGAAACACATACTATGTGTGGTATGCCACCTAACCCTTGCCATATGCCACACCATCATAAACATATGCGCTAATGATAAAATAACGATGGGGTTGTCAGATGACCCCATCGTTCCTAATATGCTCAGAAAAAAACCGAGTACCCTTTATCAGGCACTCGGTATCTTTATGATTAATACATTTTTAAATATTGATCGCGTTCCCACTGATGAACAGTTGTACGGTACATATCGAACTCGATTTCTTTTGCTTCTTTAAAGTTTGCATAAATATGCTCACCTAATGCTTCCTGTGCTACTTGATCTTTAGCAAGTAATGTTAGTGCATCATCAAGTGCTGCAGGTAGGTTTTCAATACCATTTGCTTGACGCTCTTCTTCCGACATCACATAGATGTTGCGGTTAATTGCAGCAGGTGGTGTTAGGCTTTGACGAATACCTTCAAGACCTGCTTCTAAAATAACAGCCATCGCTAAATATGGGTTTGCAGAAGGGTCTACAGAGCGTACTTCAACACGAGTTGAAAGGCCACGTGCAGATGGAATACGAATTAATGGTGAACGGTTTTGTGCAGACCATGCTACATAACATGGTGCTTCATAACCTGGTACTAGACGTTTATAAGAGTTAACTGTTGGGTTTGTTACAGCTGTGAAACCTTGTACGTGTGCAAGAACACCCGCCATGAATTGCATAGCTGTTTCAGAAAGACCTAATTCTGTAGATTCATCATAGAACGCATTTTCTTTGCCTTTAAATAGTGACACGTTAAAGTGCATACCAGAGCCTGCTTCACCAAATAATGGTTTTGGCATAAATGTAGCATGTAAGCCATGTTTACGAGCGATTGTTTTAACAACTAATTTGAATGTTTGGATGTTATCACACGCAGTAACAGCATCCGCATATTTAAAGTCGATTTCGTGTTGTCCTGGAGCTACCTCATGGTGTGATGCTTCAATTTCAAAGCCCATTTCTTCTAGCTCTAACACGATATCACGACGGCAATTTTCACCAAGATCTGTTGGCGCTAAATCGAAATAACCACCATGGTCATTTACTTCTAATGTTGGTTCGCCTTTTGCATCTAATTTGAATAAGAAGAATTCTGGCTCAGGCCCTAAATTGAAGCTTGAGAAGCCCATTTCTTCCATTTTTTTAAGAATACGTTTTAGGTTGTTACGTGGGTCACCAGCAAACGGTTCGCCTTTCGCAGTGTAAACATCACAGATAAAACGTGCTACTTTCCCTTTTTCAGAAGTCCAAGGGAATACTACGAAAGTATCAAGATCAGGATATAAATACATATCAGATTCTTCGATTCGAACGAAACCTTCAATAGATGAGCCATCAAACATCATTTTATTTTCAAGTGCTTTGTCTAATTGACTTACAGGAATCTCAACATTTTTGATAGTGCCAAGAATATCTGTAAATTGTAAACGAATAAAGCTTACGTTTTTTTCTTCGATGAGACGTTTAATGTCCTCTTTTGTGTATTTACCCACAGTTTTCCACACTCCTATAATTTGTCTAGCTTTTATGTTTACCCTACCCTATTTATTAATAGAATCGAGATAAATCCCCTCTTCGGATGGACGATTTTTGCATGCGCTGTGCTTGACGCATTTCTTCGCGCATAATTTGACGTAATTCTGAATCACTTAAATCTTGCTCATCAGTTGTTGCAACAGGATTTTTCTTTTTAGCAAATATTTTTTTAATCTTCGCCATATTCATACCCTGTTCTAAGTAGTCTTTAACCTCAAGCAATGTATCGACGTCATTCAGTGAAAACATACGTCGATTGCCTTCTGTTCGGTGCGGCTCAATTAAATGGTGTTCTTCATAATAACGAATTTGTCTTGCCGAAAGCTCTGTTAATTGCATCACGATACTCATCGATAATAACGGCATAGTTCGTCTAATTTCACGACTCATTTAAGTCCTCCTCCAATACCCGCTTATCATATAACGAAATTTTTTTACTGTCAACCAACCATGTAAGGTTATCTAACATGGTTGGCACTATTTTTTTCAATCTGATTAAAAATTGTAAAAAACTATTCATATTTAGGCTTTATCTATTGTCTTGTTATGCTTTTTGAATGGCTTGAACTGCACTGCAAATAGCAAATTTAACGTGTTCATATGTTAGTCCGCCCTGGATAAATGCTGTATATGGCGGTCGTATCGGGCCATCCGCTGTTAGCTCAATGCTGGACCCCTGAATAAATGTTCCAGCCGCCATAATGACATCATCTTCATAGCCTGGCATATAGGCTGGCTCAGGAGCATAATGGGCATTTATCGGTGAGTTCGCTTGTATTTCGCGACAAAAGTCAATCATTTGCTGAGCTGTTTGGAACGATACTGATTGAATTAAATCTGTACGCTTCGCGTGATAGCTCGGAGAAGTGCTCATGCCGATTTCCTCAAGCATTGCAGCTGTAAATATCGCCCCTTTTAGTGCTTGCGATACAACATGTGGTGCCAGGAAAAATCCTTGATAAAAATCACCTAGTGTATTTAATGTGGCCCCCGCTTCGGCTCCAATACCTGGAGATGTCATACGATAGGCACATTTCTCCACTAAATCTGCTCGGCCAGCAATATAGCCACCAATTTTAGCCAAGCCTCCACCTGGATTTTTAATGAGCGATCCTGCCATTAAGTCAGCACCGACCTCTGTAGGTTCCTGCGCCTCTACAAACTCGCCATAGCAGTTATCTACAAATATAATAGCTTTCGGAGCTATTTTACGTACCTTTACACACATTTCTACAATTTCTTCAATTGTAAAGGATGGACGTGTTGCATAGCCTTTTGAACGCTGAATCGCAATCATTTTGGTTTGTGCTGTAATGGCCGCTTCTACACCTGCCCAATCAATGACCTGATTATCTAGTAAATCCACATGTCGATAACCGATTTTATAATCTTTCAGTGAACCTGTATCTTTATCACCACCATCGACAATGGATTGCAATGTATCATATGGCTGACCAGAAATATAAAGCAGCTCATCACCAGGACGCAAAACACCGAATAGACTAAGCGTGATTGCATGTGTCCCTGAAATAATTTGTGGTCGGACTATGGCTGCCTCTGCACCAAATACTTCCGCATAAACACGCTCTAGATTATCCCGTCCCTCATCATCATAGCCATAGCCGTTTGATGGATGTAAATGATAATCACTTACTTGATGCTTTCTGAAAGCTGCTAGCACCTTCTGCTGATTGTAGAACGCCATTTCTTCTACCTTGGCATGATAAGGCCGAACTTGCTCCTCTACTTTTGCCGCTAATGACAGCGTTTCTGTTGATAAATTTGATGTAAACGTCATTCTTTCTTCTCCATTTCACAATGTCTCGCATTTCAATCAGGAAGATTTATTGACTATCTAAATTGACTTCAATCACTCTAGAATTCCCTAACCAACTACTGGTATATGAACGCTTTTGACGAATGTTTTTCTTTATTTTAATCACATTTTATCAATTTGTATGTGCACCTGTAAAACTTGCCTATTGTTTCTAAGGGGATTTTACGCTAAGCTAATGTGCGGACTTATTTCAAGAAGCGTATTTAATGACCGATTTTGGCTATTAAATTCATAGATTCTGTTACGTAAAAAGTCTTTTAACTTTTAATAAAGTTTATTTATTGATAGAAGGGGTGAAAGGGATGGCTTGGGAGGTTTTTAGTATTATAGGAACAATTGCCTTTGCTATTTCTGGGGCAATTATTGCCATGGAAGAAGAATACGATTTATTCGGTGTATATATACTTGGTATTGTGACTGCTTTTGGTGGAGGAGCTATTCGAAATTTACTCATTGGACTACCTGTCACAACGCTTTGGGGACAGGATATGATGTTTCAAATAGCGCTTGCTGCGATTACGATATTCTTTATTTTTCCGCATCATCTGATTCAACATTGGCATCGTTGGGGTAACTTCACAGATGCGATTGGCTTATCAGCATTCGCTATTCAAGGCGCACTCTATGCTGTCAAGCTTGATATGCCAGTGAGCGCAGTCATTGTAGCTGCTGTTTTGACAGGTTCAGGTGGTGGTATTGTACGAGATTTATTAGCTAGAAGAAAACCATTAGTTCTCCGTGATGAAGTTTATGGTGTTTGGGCAGCTCTTGCTGGACTGCTAATCGGATTCGAGGTTTTTACAGGGGACATATTCCTTTATATTTTATTCGCAGTGATTACAGCTTTACGTATTCTTTCCTATATGATGAAGTGGCGCTTGCCATTACGAAAGTTAAATCGTGCATAACCATTCAGCCAATGACCAAAAATTAAGTCATTGGCTGTTTTATTGTTTAAGCTAATGTTTCATTCCTTATTTGATTAAAAAAGAGACATTTAACTTACCTTTTTAACAACTGCATTGATTCTTCTAAAGTCACCATGTTTTTCATCATCGAGCAAGCTGCATCTAAAAGAGGAAAGGCTAAGGCTGCTCCAGAACCTTCGCCTAAACGCATATTCATATGCAACATCGGTTCAATGCCCAGTAAGGCAGCGGCAATTTTTGCCCCTGGTTCCTCTGAAGCATGGGAAGGAATGATATAATCGATTACTTTTGGTTCGAGCTTATAAGCAATGAGGGCGGCTATAGTCGAAATAAATCCATCAATGACAACGGGTTTACGATGGGCAGCAGCGCCAAGAATAATACCTGTCATCGCCCCTATCTCTAACCCTCCAACCTTAGCCAGAACATCAATAACATCACTTGGATTAGGCTTATTTAAGGTAATTGCTTTTTCAATAACTGCCGCTTTATAGGCAATGCCTCCTTGGCCTACTCCTGCACCAAACCCCGTTACTTCGATAGGGTTGCATCCCGTCAAAACAGCTAATATCGCAGCACTTGGTGTTGTATTGCCGATGCCCATTTCTCCAGTCCCAAGTACATCAGCACCTTTTATGATTTCCTCAGTGGCCACACGGATTCCTACTTCTATCGATTGAATGGCTTCTTGTTTGGCCATAGCTGGACCGTGTGCCATGTTATCGGTACCGTATTTAATTTTATGAATAATGACACCTGCATCAAGTGAAATATCTTCTTTTACTCCCACATCTACTGTGACCACCTTTGCATTGGTAATCCCCGCAATCGCACAAACGCCTGTACCCCCCTTAGGAAAATTTAATGTTTGAAAGACCGTAACATCTTGTGGATTCGTGGTTACACCTTCCTCGCAAACACCATGATCTGCAGCACAGACAATCATCACCTTTTTGTCGACCGTCGGATATAATTGTCCTGTTATACCAGAGAGCTGTACGGCAATTGATTCTAGTTTACCCAAGCTACCCGGGGGCTTACAAAGCGCATCAATCCGCATTCTAGCTTGCTCCATACTTTTCATATCAACCCCTTGAATGTTTTGAATCGTGTCTTGTAATAATTGCATGATTATTTCTCCTCTCGTTCTCATTAAGACAAAATAAAAAGTCTGTAGTTTATTGTCATGACAAATAA
This sequence comes from Lysinibacillus sp. BS3, assembly GCF_039614735.1. Taxonomy (NCBI): domain Bacteria; kingdom Bacillati; phylum Bacillota; class Bacilli; order Caryophanales; family Bacillaceae; genus Lysinibacillus; species Lysinibacillus sp. BS3. Next base: position 1,487,961 of record NZ_CP154860.1, read on the forward strand.
ACTACAGACTTTTCCATCATCTATATCTTCTAAAGCATGTAGGCAGGTCTCCTGGCTCAAGTTCAACACCTCATAGTACCTTCCCAGCTTTTCGCTAGTGGCATACACTATGAAACTCCCTTATACAGTGGCGGGTCCGCTAAAGCTTTTCACTTTATTCCCTATTCTCCCTAGTGGGCACCTATTGCTTTTATGTAATTATGTTAAATCTACTTTACAACTTTTTTAGTGTCAAGAGGAAAAAATTTTTTGAGTGTTAACTTAGTACATACTCCAATTCCCAATATAAGCTTATCAATAGCCTGTGAATCTTTCACTTGATTCCTAGTCTTCCTTAATTATTGCTTTTAAAGATTTCTCTATGCCTAACACTCAGCTTGTACAAGAACTAATTACTAAATCAATTGTCTTAACAAATAAACTACAGACTTTTCCATCATCTCTACCTTCCGTAGCATATGTTTTGCCAATTCACTGAGTAATGTTGAACATAAAAGTTGAAAACCTTAATAATCTGTTCAATGTAAACATAAATTATTTCTAAAAATTCAGTATTCAGTTGATTAAAATTAGGGTAAGTATCAAATAGTAAAACGATGAAAAGTTAGGAGTAGATACGATGAATGCAAAAGAATTAAGAAACGCTATTGCTGAAACCTGTGAAACGCACGATAGCCTCTATGCCAAACTCGTAAAACCGATCAATCAGTTATTAATCAATATCGACGCTTCGATCAGCGAAGAGACAGCAAATAAAATACTAGAAAATTTAAAATTATTTCATAGTGGTGATAAATACATTACGGAGTGTCATTTCGAGGAGAGTCAAAATTTCTTGAAAGATGGCATTGAGCTTCTCCAAAAAGGGGATTTGGCGAATGGAGCACTACAAATTTATGGAGCTGGTCTAAACTTTGCTAGTTATGCTTCAAAAGTGCAGGGACAAAAAAATGTTAATATCTACAAAAACTTTGAAGAGAATTTTAATTTTATCATGGACGCCGTGAAAAAATAATCATGAAAAAAGAAAGAGTATATGCTCTTTCTTTTTTTCATGATTTATTTAAATTCTAATTCTCCATCATAAGCCAGCATGCCGCCTTCAAGGTTTGTTACATCAAATCCTTGTGCCTCTAAGTAAGCACACGCATTGGCAGAACGAGCTCCAGCCTTACATACAATAATATATGGCTTTTCTACATCTAATTCCTCTAAACGTTCAGGGATAGTTCCGAGTGCAATATGTTTAGCACCTGGGATCATGCCATGTGCTACTTCATCCTCTTCACGAACATCGATAATATATAGGTCCTCATTTGCATCTAACAGATCTAATAATTGTGTTGTTTCCATTGTTTTCATAAACTTTGTCCTCCAAAATATCAAATTCCACTATCATTATAGCTTGTAGCAAAAAAAACAGCCAGTGTGAGAACACTAACTGTTTAACATACTTATTATACTTCTGTCTCTAAAAACTCTATTTGTTTTGCTGGTACGAATGTAGAAATGGCGTGCTTGTAGATTAGGTGCTGCTTATTTTCAGCATCAAGTAGTAATACTGTAAAATTATCATATGATTTCACAGTCCCTTTTAACTGAAATCCGTTTAACAGAAATACAGTTACAAAAACACTGTTTTTACGTAGTTGGTTCAAGAACGTATCTTGCAAATTGATTGATTTCATCAAATAGCCTCCCTACTAACTTTCTACCTCTTCATTCCTATAGTAGCATGTTCTACCAATTTATCAATTAGTAATTTTTAGAAATTCTTCTTTATTCTTATAATCGATCATCCGGCGTAATAAAATGGACATCCATTTTATTACGGAAATAAGTAAGCTGTCTTTTTGCATAGCGACGGGAATTTTGTGTTAAGCTATCAATGGCTTCCTCTAGGGTACATTTGCCATCTAAATAATCATATAATTCTTTATATCCGATGGCTTGTATAGACTGCACACCACGGATATTTTGCTGCCATAGTCCCTTCACCTCTTGCAGAAGACCATTTTCCATCATTAAATCAACACGACGATTAATACGGTCATATAGCACGTCACGGGACATGTTTTGACCTAACCCTAAAATAACATGATTGTAAAGGGGTACTTCCCCTCGATTTTGTGCTTCAGCTGCTTTTGATACACCGCTTAATTCCAGCATTTCTAATGCACGAATAACACGACGTGTATTGTTTGGATGGATTGTCTCCGCTGTTTGAGGGTCTAGTTGTTTTAGTTTGTCATGCATTGCCTCAGGGCCAAGCCTTGCTAATTCCTCATAGTAGGCTTTTCGTGCTTCTTCATCTACTTTTTCATCAGTAAATTGGAAATCATAGAGGACAGCTTGTACATATAAGCCAGAGCCTCCTACTATTATAGGTAATTTTTGACGAGCTTGTATTTCCGCGATCTTCGCACGTACTAATTTTTGATAATCTGCTACCGAAAAGGGTTCTGTAGGCTCTAAAAAGCTTAGTAAATGATGAGGAACGCCCTCCATCTCTTCTTCGGTAATTTTAGCTGTCCCAATATCGAGCCCTTTATAAACTTGCATGGAATCACCATTAATGACTTCACCGTGATATTTTTTTGCCAGTTCAATGCTTAATGCCGTTTTACCTGAGGCAGTCGGCCCCACTATTGCTACGACCTCTGCCTGCTGCAATTTAGTTTCTATCATATTTTTCTAACCACCGTAATAAAACTTGAAAGACCGCTTCTTGATTGTCTTCATTTAAAATTTCATGTCGTTTATCCTCGAATAAATAAACCGTTACATCCTCTACCCCCACCGCTGCTAATTGTTCAGCAACTTTGTAAACGCCTAGCCCCTGTTCACCAACTGGATCCTTACTGCCACTAATCAAGAGAATAGGAAGGTCTTTTCTTACTTTTGCTAATTCTTTTTTACGATTTAGTGTGGCAAAGCCAGTTGTCAAATCCACGAAAAATTGATTCGTTGGAATAAAGCCACAATAGGGATCATCGATATACTTTTGCACCTCTTGTTGTACTGAACATAACCAATCATAGGCAGTCTTCGGATTGGGAAATCGCTTATTAAAGCTACCAAAGCTCAATCGATTTAACAGCTTACTTTCAGTTTCTTTTCCTAGCCCCTTAGCTAAAGCCTTGGCTACTAGATTTCCTACAGCATGCAAGGCTGTCACATTTCCAGTGCCACAGAGAATAACATTGTCTACTTGCTCTCCATATAATTGAATATAGCGTCTAGTAATGAAAGAACCCATACTATGGCCAAAGAGAATAAATGGTACATTAGCGTATGGTGCGTGAAGTTGTGTAATCACTTCATGAGCATCTTTTACAACACGCTCAAAGCCGTTTTCTTCAGCAAAAAAGCCCAATGTCCCATTATATGCTGCCGTTTCACCATGCCCACGGTGATCGTGCATCGTCACAACATAGCCTGCTGTGTTGAGTGTTTTCGCAAATGTTAAATAGCGACCGCTGTGCTCTGCCATGCCATGCAAAATGTGAATATGTCCAATACATGGCGTTGAAGGCTCCAATGTTCGAGTGAAGACAAATTGTTCATCCGACATTTGAATATAACGCTCCATCCCTTACTCCCCTTCTTTCACAAAATTTGTTGCATCGTTAATGGCTTGCTCTAATTCAGCAATATACCTATTTTTTTGCTCCTCCGTATAATTCAAGCGTTGTTGCATCACCTGAATTACTTGCTGTTTATAAAGCTTTACTGCTTCAATATCGAAGTATAATAAACCAGTACGACGAATAAAGAAGTCGCTTGGTGTATAGACCATTTCAGCTTCAATGCCATACAGTAGCATAGCATGTAAGGCAAGAGGCATTGTACTACCATGTTCATGTAAAAATTTCACGCGATCAAATAAAGCATCTACATTCGTGCCATACTTTTGTACAAGCTGCTTGGCTTCATCATAATTTAAGCCATACTGTACGCCTTCTCGTGCTTTATAGGCAATATAGTCAGGGAAATTTATAGCGTTAATTCCCTTTGCACCGGAAAGTGCTAGCTCACGTGTTAAACAGGCACTTGCATGCTTGTAACGACGGGTCTTCACAATTTTATCGACAATCGTTTCAGCCATTTGGCGATAGCCCGTAAGCTTGCCACCAGCGATTGTCATTAAACCACTTGGCGCTGTCCAAATTTCATCTTTCCTTGAAATTTCTGATGGATCCTTGCCTTTTTCATAAATCAGTGGCCGTACGCCTGCCCAAGAGGATTCTATTGTGTCTCTTGTAATAGTAGCTGTTGGAAAGACCTTTTTTGCAGCCTCGATTAGATAATCCACATCTTGCTGTGTTGCCACTGGATGTACAGGATTACCTTCATAGACAGTATCCGTCGTCCCTACATAGGTTTTGCCATCTCGTGGAATGGCAAAGGCCATGCGACCATCAGCAATATCAAAATAAACAGCTTGCTTTAGTGGAAAATCCTTTTGTTTGATGACAATATGAACGCCCTTTGTTAGACGTAATTGCTTGTTATCTGCTACTTTATCTTTTTGTCGTACGTCATCAACCCATGGACCCGTTGCATTCACAATTTGGGCGGCATGGACATTGAGCATTTTCCCCGTCACATGATCCCTCACTTTAATGCCAACAAGCTTTTTCTTTTCATAAATAAATTCCGTCATTTCAGCATAGTTGAGGCAAAGCGCTCCATATTCAACAGCCTTTTTCAATACTTCAATTGTTAGACGGGCATCATCTGTACGGTATTCCACATAATAGCCACCGCCGACTAAGCCATCTTGATTGAGTAAAGGCTCTAATGCCAAGGTTTCCTGAGCATTTAACATCGTTCTACGTTCATGTTTTTTGACACCTGCCAAGCGGTCATAGACCTTTAATGCCATAGATGTTGTGAAGGGACCGAGTGAACCCTTTTTATATAAAGGTAATAGCATTTTTTCAGGCGTTGTGACATGTACAGCATTATCAAAGACAATTTCACGCTCTCGCCCTACCTCGGCTACAACTCCTACATCAAATTGCTTTAAATAACGCAGACCACCGTGAATCAATTTGGTTGAACGGCTCGACGTACCAGCTGAAAAATCCTGCATATCAATTAATGCGACAGAAAGGCCTCTTGATGCGGCATCTAATGCAATTCCTGCACCTGTAATACCACCCCCAATGACTAATACGTCAAAGCTATAGTGCTCTAGATAATATAAAATTTTTGGTCGCTGCTCAAATGAAAACATACCTTTCTCCCCCAATAGCTATGATTTAAAAATTCGTGTTGCCTCTACAGCCTTCTGCCATCCTGTGTACAGAGCTGTGGCTTGTTCTTCATCCATGTAAGGTTGATAGGTTTCCCCACTCACCCATAATGCAGATAAAGCCTCTTGGTTTGGCCAAAAGCTTGTCGCCAGCCCCGCTAAATAGGCTGCACCGAGTGCTGTTGACTCATTGAGTTTTGCTAGCTCTACTTGTAGCTGTAAAACATCACTTTGGAACTGCATTAAAAATTGATTTTTGACAGCTCCACCATCTACACGGAGTACTTCAATCGGAGTACCTGCTGCTTCTTCCATTGCGTCTAGTACATCTTTCGTTTGATAGGCTAATGATTCTAGTGTTGCTCGAATAAAATGTTCTTTTGATGTTCCACGTGTTAACCCAAAAATGGCGCCACGTGCATCTGTATCCCAGTAAGGTGTACCGAGTCCAACAAAGGCAGGGACAACATAGACCCCATCGGTATGATCTACTTTTCTAGCATAGGTTTCAGAATCCTCTGCAGTACGAATCATCCTTAGTCCATCTCGTAGCCATTGAATAGCTGATCCTGCTACAAATACACTACCTTCCAATGCATAGGTCACTGTCCCATCTATTCCCCACGCAATGGTTGTCAATAAACCATTTTCCGATGTCACTGCCTGCTCTCCTGTATTTAATAGCATAAAGCAGCCAGTGCCATACGTGTTTTTAGCCATTCCTTTGGTAAAACAAGTTTGTCCAAAAAGTGCGGCTTGCTGATCACCCGCAATCCCAGCTATCGGAATTTTTTCTCCAAAAAATATACTTGAAGCCGTTTCTGTATATATTTCTGATGAATTTCTCACTTCTGGAAGCATGGACATTGGGATAGCTAAAAGCTCGCAAAGTTCCTCATCCCACTTCAATTCATGAATATTATAGAGCATTGTTCGAGCTGCATTTGAGTAATCGGTCACATGAGCCGCTCCCTTTGATAATCGCCAAACAATCCATGAATCAATCGTCCCAAATAATAAATCGCCATTGTCTGCCTTTTCACGAGCGCCTTCAACATTATCTAAGATCCATTTAATTTTTGTCGCTGAAAAATAAGCATCTAAGCGAAGCCCTGTCTTTTGCTGAAAATGTTCTTCATGTCCTTGTTCTTTTAAGGCATTCACAATGTCCTGTGTTTGGCGTGATTGCCAGACAATCGCATTGTAAATCGGCTGACCTGTGTGTTTATCCCACACCACTGTTGTTTCGCGCTGATTGGTAATGCCGATCGCATGAACCTCACTTGCTTCATGGCCACTTTCGGTTAATACTGCCGCAATAACGGACAAGATAGAACCCCATATTTCATTGGCATTATGCTCTACCCAGCCAGCCTTTGGAAAAATTTGTTGAAATTCTTTTTGTGCTACATGAACAATTTGACCTTTTTTATCAAATAAAATGGCTCTTGAACTTGTCGTTCCTTGATCAATCGCTAAAATAAATTCACCCATCCATTTTCCCCCTCTCCCTTACATAACCCGTTTGAACATTTTTTCCACTTCATATGATGTAAAGTGAATAAGCACTGGACGTCCGTGTGGGCATGTAAATGGATTATCTGCATTGCGTAAATCTCGTAGCAATGTTTCCATTTGCTCTTTTGTTAAATAATGATTCGCTTTGATTGACTTTTTACAGCTCATCATAATCGAGGCTGCCTCACGTAGTTTTTTGATATCAGCCTTTTTAGTTGTCAGCACCTGTTCAATTAAATCCTCAATGATTTCCTGTTCCTCCCCTTGTGGGAACCAACTCGGATGCTCACGCACAACAAAAGATGACTGTCCAAATTCCTCTAAAAATACGCCTACCGCTTCTAATTCATGCCTGTGTTCTCGTAAGATCAGTGCTTCATCGGCTGCATAATGGAATGTTAGTGGTAACAATAATGCCTGACGTTCATGAGGATTAACTTGACCGACTTTTTCACGGAAGAATTCGTATTTAATGCGTTCCTGAGCAGCATGCTGATCAATTAAATAAAAACCATCCTCCATTTGCGCGACAATGTATGTGCCATGGATTTGACCCACTACTTCGAGCTCAGGAAAAGGTTCCTTCGTAGGCGTCTCTTCCAATATTTCCGACTGTGCAGCTATTGTTACTTCATCAAGTGTTTCAGCCTCTATTTGTGGTGTAGGCTGCCAACTTTCCTCTCGAACCGTAGAAATAGGCTTTGGCTCATCTATCTGTTCAAGATTGTTTTCTTGAATGGTTTGGACATCATATAATTTTTCTACGATGGCATTCATTTTCTCCACATCAATCTTCGGAGCAGGCTTCCAAATGTTTAATTGCTCAGTAGCTGGTTTAACTATTTTTTCTTTCTTTTCCATTTGTGGGACTCGAATAATGTTGCGTATTGTTTCACGAATGGTTTCCTCTATTAACTTCAAAAGCTCAGCCTCTTTACTTAAACGAATTTGATGTTTTGCAGGATGCACATTCACGTCTGTTAAGTAAGGATCACCCTCTATATAAAGAACAACTATTGGAAAGCGCTCGATAGGTAAATACGTATGGTAAGCATCCACAATAGCCTTTTGTACTAAATAATGCTTGACCCAACGACCATTAACAAATAGAGACATATAATTTTTAGAAGCACGTGTTACCTCTGGTAAGGATACAAAGCCAGAAATTCGATAATCATGTGACTCGCCTTGGAATGACACCATTTTCTTGGCATTATGTATACCATAAATAGCTGCAAGCACTTGTTGTACATCTCCTCGGCCATTTGTTTGCAGCAATTGTTGACCATTATGCAATAATCTGAATGCTATTTGTGGGTTACCAAGTGCGAGACGATTCATCAGGTCTATTGTATGCCCAAGTTCGGTTTGAATGGTTTTCATATATTTTAAACGGGCAGGTGTATTAAAGAATAGCTGGGAGACTGTTAAATCAGTCCCTTTACGTAACGGACCAGGTTTATGAGTGAGGATATGTCCACCTTCAAGTTCTAAATGTGTTCCAGATTCACCATTTGATGTAATCAATGTCATTTTAGAAACAGAGGCTATGGATGCTAACGCCTCACCACGGAAGCCAAGTGTTCGAATACGAAATAAATCATGTTCCTGATGAATTTTACTAGTAGCATGACGAGAGAATGACATTAGTGCATCCTCTTCATCCATACCGCTACCATTATCTATTACTTGAATAGAAGTGAGACCTGCTTCTAGTAAAAAAACATCAATGGACGAACTCCCAGCATCAATAGCATTTTCCACTAGCTCTTTGACAACAGAAGCTGGCCTTTCTACTACCTCTCCTGCTGCGATTTTATTGGATAGCCATTCGTCCATAATTTGTATGTTTCCCACTAACGTATCACTCCTTTATTTTTTAGCGTTCACTAGCTCTTGCTGTAGCTCATATAAAATATTCATTGCCTGCATCGGTGAAGTACCTAGAATATTTACCTTTTCTAATTTCTTTAGCACCTTTGTCTCGGCTGGGGAAATCGGTTCGTCTTCTGTAAATAAAGACATCTGTATTGGTTGTTCAGCTATCACCTGTGTTTCGGCAACTACTTCTTTCCCTGCCTCAAAGTTCTCAAGTAATACACGTGCTCTAGCTAAAATTTCCTCAGGTAATTGAGCAAGCTGTGCCACATGTATACCATAGGATTTATCAGCCGCTCCTTTTTTCACCTTATGCAGGAAAACGACCGTACCATTTTTTTCAGTGGCTGAAACATGCACATTTTGTAAGCGTGGCAAATCCTTTTCAAGTGCTGTCAATTCATGATAGTGCGTAGAAAATAACGTATTGGCTCCTATTTTGTCATGAATATATTCCATCATCGATTGTGCCAAGCTCATACCATCATAGGTCGATGTTCCACGTCCAATTTCATCAAATAGCATTAAGCTATTTTTTGTTGCATGCATAATAGCATGTTGCGATTCAAGCATCTCCACCATAAATGTAGATTGTCCTGCCGCTAAATCATCAGCCGCCCCAATCCGAGTAAAAATTTGATCGGTAATTGGTAGCTTCGCTTTTTCAGCAGGTACATAGCAGCCCATTTGAGCCATAACAACAATTAATGCTACTTGACGCATATAAGTACTTTTACCAGACATATTCGGCCCTGTAATAAGCATCATATTGTTCTGCTCTTCTAGCACACAATCGTTTGGTACATACATTTGCTTGTTCAGCATTTTTTCAACGACAGGATGGCGTCCTTCTATAATTTTAAGGGCACGTCCACCGTGAAATTCTGGTTTCGTAAATCGATATTTTTCTGAGACGCTTGCAAAGCTTAATAAGACATCCAATTCACTAATGTTTGCTGCTAGTGCTTGGACACGCGGAATATAAGTTTTTAATACATCACGAATTTTTACAAACAGGTTGTACTCTAATGTTAAGCTTTCTTCTTCAGCATTTAAAATCAATGCTTCTTTTTCTTTTAGTTCCTGTGTAATATAGCGTTCCGCATTCGCCAGTGTTTGTTTTCGCTCATAGCGTGTTAAATCTGCTAAATGAATATTTGATTTTGTAATTTCTATATAGTAACCAAAAATGCGATTATAGCCTATTTTTAAATTTTTAATACCCGTTTTCACACGCTCTTCTTGTTCAAGTTGGGCAATCCAATCCTTACCATTACGAGCGGCATAGCGAAGTTCGTCTAAGCGTTCATTATAGCCGTCACGGATAACATCCCCTTCTTTAATGGTAATAGGGGGATTATCTGTAATCGCTTTTGCTAATAATGCCTCGACATCTGAGCATGTATCAAGTTCCGCACCTAATTGCTGTAATGTTTCTTTATTTGAACCCACCAACTGCTGTTGAATAGTTGGCACTTGGCGTAAAGAATCACGCAATTGGGCTAAATCTCGTCCACCCACATTGCCAAAAGCAACACGACCAGCCAAACGCTCTAAATCATATACTTGTTTTAAGGATGCTTGTAGCTCTGTTCGTACAAAATATTCTTCCAATAAATCCGTAACAATCGCTAGTCTAGCCTCTATTGCTGAACGTGTGGCAAGCGGTTGGTGTAGCCATTGCTTTAATTTCCGTCCACCCATCGCTGTCACGGTGTCATCTAATAGCCATAAGAGTGTACCTTTTTGATCGCCACCACGAATCGATTGAATCAGCTCTAAATTGCGCTTTGAGCTAGAATCAATGCGTAAATAATTTTTAATTTCATTAAACGTGAATGCCTGAATATGTGATAAAGATCTCATTTGTGTTTGGTCAATATAAGCTAACAATCGAAGACACGCAATTTGTAACGGTTTTGGTACAGCTTCTAGATAACTTGCTGCTTTGTCCATAGGCATTTCATTCACTTCAATTGAAAGTACGATCCCAGCATTGACGGCATGCTCTGCTAATAATAGCTGCAAACTATCCGTGACAATCAGTTCTCGAATTCCGTAAGCCTGCATTTGCATTAATAAGGCTTTTCCATCGCCTTCAATAGAAGACGCTACGGCTTCACCTGTGGATAAATCTAAATAAGCATAGCCAAATGTTGTGTCATCTAATTGCTCTGCCGCTCCAATAAAATGATTAGATTTACCATCAAGAGCCTTTCCTTCCATAATTGTTCCTGGTGTGATAAGCTGAACAACTTCACGTTTGACCACACCTTTTGCTTGCTTTGGATCTTCTGTTTGTTCACAAATAGCCACTTTATAGCCTTTTTGCACAAGTGTTTCAATATAATTTTTAGCCGAATGATGCGGCACACCGCACATTGGTATTCGCTCTTTTGCGCCTGCATCTCGGCTTGTTAATGTAATTTCTAAAATTTGTGAGGCATTGATTGCGTCCTCAAAAAACATTTCATAAAAGTCACCTAATCTAAAAAATAAAAAGGCATCTTTGTAATCTTCCTTTACCTGTAGATACTGTTGCATCATTGGTGTATATGTTGTCATATCACTATTTACCTCGCTCTTGCCTTATAGATATATTTATTATAACAAAAGATACATGCGAAACGCTTTATTCACCTTTTTTAAGATGCTAGCATTTCGCATGTATCAAAAAATGATGTTTTTTAGACTTATCTTGGTCGTTCATCAGGAAACGATGAAGACTCTAACACATACCTGCCTTCTCCTTCAGGACTTGAAGAGGAGCTAGAACTAGAGCTTGATGAGGATGAAGATGAACTTTCATCATTAAGGCTCCAATCTTCTTCATAGTCTAGTGGATGGACACTAATACAAATTGTTGTTTCACCCATTACCTCAACAACTACTTCACGTTCCACTACAATTTCAAACTTTGTACCACATGGAGAGATAATCGCTTCAATACAATTTGGTTCTTGTATCACACGTACACGAACATCATCACCAACGCTAATTTCACCGTCTCGATAGTGAAGCTTCACTTTGTCTTTATAGTGAATCGTTTCAGAAAACACAGCTGTTTTCGAATGATTACTATAGGCATACCAAACATTGACATCAAATTTCCCTGTTACTTCTACAAATTTCCCGACTCTTTTTGCAGAGCAAGTGTGATTGATTACCCAGCACCCTAAAATACTTGTCGGTTTATTTGTTGGTGATAATGTTACACGTTCTTCCGTTCTCTTCTTCCCTTTGGCAACTACTGCTTTCGTCACGATTTGTCGTAAACGTTTCAGCGCAATTCCTCCTTCGACTCTTTTCACTCCATCATATGCAGGTAGCGCCCATTGGGTGAACATATATTTTTAGAGAATGAAATGGATCATTTAAAACTTTTCGATGAGAGGTCTATTATAGCAGCTGAATGCTTCAATAGAAGAAGACGTAAAAAAAGCTCGAATGACAGCATTCGAGCTTTGATTTCTATAATCTGTTAAGAGCAGCTACCTGGTTGACTATTTTCTACGTATGAACCCGTTTCACCACGAAGAACATCGCCACCAGTTGAGCGAATAATTTCATTTGTAACATTATTTGCGATCGTATTTGAAACAAGTTGCAATAAATCATTCACATCGCCTTGTGATTCTTTAAATTGTTGCACAACTGGGATGGCATTAATTTCTTCCTCGATTTTAGCAATTTTATCTTCAATCATTTTTAATGCTTTTTCTTTCCCTAGGTGTTGGAAATTAACCGCTTGTTTTTGTAAGCTTTTTAAGCTTGCAATACGTTCACGTACTTGTTGATTTTCGTTAATTTGCGCTTCTGCCTTTTTGAAAAATTCAACCTCTGGCGTATTTGCAATCATATGTGCAATTTCATGTGATTTTTTAATTAAATCTTCTTTTGTATATAAGACTTGTGTCATTTATGCTTCCACCTTTTCATTTTTTACGACTTCCACAAATTCACCAGTAAGTGAATAGGATGTAGTCTCTGTTATTTTTACTTTCACTAATTGACCAATTACTTCTGCTGGTGCTTTGAAGTTAACTAAACGATTTTTCCTCGTATAGCCCGCTAACACATCGTCGCGTCGTTTACTTGTGCCTTCAACTAATACTTCGACAACCTGACCATTTAAACGCTCTAATGCTTTGCGAGAGTATTCACCCACCACTTCATTTAAACGTTGAAGACGCTCTTTTTTCACCTCTTCAGGTACATTGTCAATCATTTTTGCAGCTGGTGTACCTTCACGCGGCGAATAAATATACGTAAAGGCTGCGTCAAAGCCAACTTCACGGTATAAGGACAATGTTTCCTCAAACTGTTCCTCTGTTTCATTCGGATAGCCAACGATAATATCTGTTGTTAATGTTACTTCAGGTATTGCCGCTTTAATTCTATCCACTAAACCAAGGAAATGCTCGCGTGTGTATTTACGCGCCATAATTTTTAGCACGTCATTCGAGCCCGATTGTACTGGTAAATGGATATGCTCCACTAAGTTGCCACGCTTTGCAAGAACTTCGATTAAATGATCATCAAAGTCACGTGGATGACTCGTTGTAAATCGAATCCGCGGAATATCGATCTTTCTTAATTCATCCATTAAATCGCCAAGACGATAATCAATATCCTCAAAATCTTTACCGTAAGCGTTGACATTTTGTCCCAATAACATAATTTCTTTGTAGCCCGCTGCCGCTAGCTCACGAACTTCAGCAATGATTTCCTCTGGTCGGCGACTGCGCTCTTTACCACGTGTATATGGAACGATACAATACGTACAGAATTTATCGCAACCATACATAATATTAACCCAAGCCTTAATGGAGCCAAGACGTTTCTTCGGCAGATTTTCAATGACATCGCCTTCTTTAGACCAAACCTCTATGACCATTTCTTTTGACATGTAGGCTTCTTTTAAAATGTTTGGCAGACGGTGAATATTGTGTGTACCAAACACCATATCAACATGTGGGTAGCTTCTTAAAATTTTATTTACCACAGATTCCTCTTGCGACATACAGCCACAAACCCCTATTAGCATCTCAGGGTTTTTTCGTTTATATTTCAGCAGGAAACCAAGTTCTCCAAATACTTTGTTTTCTGCATTTTCACGAATAGCACATGTATTTAGCAAGACAACGTCAGCCTCTTCAATCACCTCTGTTGGTGTGTAGCCTAGCTGCATAAAAATCCCGGCCATTACTTCTGTGTCATGCTCATTCATTTGGCAGCCATAAGTCATGATATGATAACTTTTTCCCTCGCCTATTCCACGGAAACCGTTTTCTAAAGCATATTGAATATGTTCAGCTACTGTTTTACGTTTTTTTCCATCAATCATTGATGGCCCTTGAAAATATGTTGAATAATCTTTTTCTGATTCTTTATTTTTATTTTTCGGTAATGTTTTTAGTTGTTCTTGCTCTAATTCAAAAACACTCTTACCTGTTCTCATTTCTTCACTCACTAAACGGACGCTCCTTCCTCACAAATGAATTATACAATTATTTTTATGTTTTATCATTAATAAGCAAAAAGTAATTGTTACAAAACTAAAACGTCACATTTCCTGTCCATACAAATAATTTTTACTAATCCTTTATAATAGATGAAACTTCACCTTTCTCAATAGTTATAACAATAATTAGAATAGTTTATAAATAATTCCAAACCTTTGTTATTATTGATTTATATAAAACAAAGGAGTTTAGGCGTTATAGGCTTTACTGTTGTAGCTGACAAATCAGTGGAATTACAAACGATCTTGAAGGAAAACCCGACATAAGTAATTTTGAGTACAAACCAGGGTATTTTTGAGTAGATAATGATATTACTTCAATTTATGACTTACATTCAACTGCAAAAGATGAATTGTTAGTTGTAAATGGAGGCACAGCTTTGGACAGATTGCATTATTATCAAAGGTTACAAGTGAAGAATTTAAACCTCTTTTAGCTAAAGAAGGTGGCGGTTCAAAATATATAATGGCTTTAGCTCAAACTGTTATTGTTGATGGTAAAACTGTGTCGAACAATTTGTTTTCAGATTATTTGTTCTACAATCAAAACAGGCTATACTAATATTATTTTGGAAGCAACACCCTCAAAGTTATAAAACTAAAGCTAATGAATACGAAAATGTACGAACATTGAAAGATTGAGATATTATTGATCAATAATAAATAACAAAAGACACCAGAGTAATGAACTGCTCCCTGTCAAGTAGACAGTGGAAATAATAAAAAATGTATTAAGCGGCTTGAGCCCTGAATTCTAAAGGACTCAAGCCGTTTAATCGTTTCTGATAACGATAGTAATTATAAAAATGAATATAATCATCAATCGCTAGTTTTAACCCTTCATATGAATCGAACTTATGCAAATAATACTTCTCACACTTCAATGTGCCCCAAAATGATTCAATTGGTCCGTTATCAATACATCGACCAACACGGGACATACTTTGTGTCATATTGGCTGTTTCCACAATTCGTTTAAATCCCTTCGATGTATATTGAAAACCTCGATCACTATGTATTAATGGCTGCTCGCCTGATTGTAATGATTGAATAGCTGATTTTATTGTTTTGAAAACAAGGGAATTATTATTCGAATGACCTAACACATAACTCATAATTGAACCATCATATAAATCGATAATTGCACTTAAATAAGGTTTTTTCCCGTTTCTATACTTAAACTCTGTGACATCTGTACACCATTTTTCATTTGGCTTTTCCGAGGTAAATGCCCGATTAATACGTTCTCCGCCACTGATGCGCTGGAGATTTACGATAAGGCTTTCTCTTTCGCCTAATAACGGACTTCAATCCACTCACCTGCATTAAACGATAAATACGCTTCTCGTTAACCGTCGCTTGATTATTCTTTATTCGCTGACGATTGATTGTCAATGTCATACGACAATAGCCGTAAATGCCATCTACTTGGTGGTAAAGGAGATCAATATCCTTTGAAATGGCTTCATTTTCAACTTCTCTGTTAGATGGCTTACGACTTAGCCACTTATAGTAAGCGGCGCGCGAAACACCCACGATTTCACATAATAAAAGAATCGAAAGTTTCTCCTCTTGGTGTAATTCTTGAATTGCTAAATAGCGTTGTTGTAAGCGAATTTGGCTTAGCGACGCCTCCTTTCGATTTCCTCTAACTTTTTTAAAAATAGATTTTCAGCACGTAAGCACTCATTTTCACGCTCGATTCGTTTGATTTCTAACCTTAAGTTTTTCTTCGGCTGTTAATTCAACTTCATTTTTTGTTCGACCGCGATGATCACGTAATCCCTCTTCATCAGTCGCTTCAAATTTCTTCACCCAATGGTATACCTGTTGATACGAAACATCATAGGCTTGTGCTGCTAATTGATAATTTTTCTGGCTCTTTAAACAGTAGTTGACAATTTGAATATGTTCCTCAAACGTTTTCTTTCTTCCTTATATAGAACTATTTACTTATGCAATATTTGCACAGATTTAATAAATTATTTAAATTTAAAATGTACAGATTTAATATTTCATAAATCGAATATTTAAATAAAGCACTACGTTAAATAAAGATTATGAAAAGCTATATAATTTTATCTTTGGTTAAAACCCTATTAATAATTCCACAATTGGATAATCATTATCAAAATTGTTAATATTTGTTTATTTTTGTAAATTATTATGTTATTGTATAAATAATCTACTAGAAGAGGTTACTAAATGGAAATAATATAGTTTACTAGATATTGGTTGTCACACAGTGTTGAGAATCATATTATTAAAAGGATGGGATAAAAAATGAAAAAAATTATTACAGGAATCGTTGCAATAATTTTTATGTTTTCAATAACAACGCAGTTTCCCGCAACCGCAGCACAAATAGAAAATGAAACAATAGATAATTTATCGACTATTCTTACAAGTGTATTAGAATTAGATAAAGAATTTGATAAAACAATAGGTTTCGATGGAGACTATATTGCTATAGATACTAATTTAGCAAAAAAACAAGGTGCAACAGATTCTGATATCAAGCTTGCAATATCAAAAGTAAATGAACATAATCAAATAATAAACGATACATTGGCTATACAGCCATTTGTAACATATGATGAAAATGGTTTTTATTTTGATGAAGAGTCAGCTAGAAAAGAAAATGTATCTGAAGACTTAATTGAGTCTACTACAAAAGACTTTGAATTAATGAATTCTGTCCAGCCGTTAGCTGCATGTAACGGTAAAAGTAAGTATGAAAAGACTTCAGTTGGATTCTATACTTACTTTGATAGTTGTCAAGCTTCCAAGATAATAACTTATATTCAAATTGGAGCAGGAATAGCTACACTTGGAGCTGCTATCGCTGCCTTTATTGCTCCTCCTCTTGGATTAGCTACTATTATTGCAATAGGATTAATTGATATTGGGGCAACTGCCTTAAACTTATCAAGCGTTAAGGACTGTGGATTATGGATTAAATGGACAGGTACAGTAAATCCAGATCCTTTCTGGATAGGTTCTCAATGTTAATTATTAAAAAAGGGGGATAGTTGTGTTATCTATAGTTCCTATTATTCTTTTTGGTATTTCACTCACCCTTTGTATTGTACTATTTCTTAGAATGAATCGAATCAAAGAACGTAAAGAGAAATTACCTCTAATAATTCTATTTAGTTTCACTCTACTTAGTTTTTTAGTGCTATTGTATTCTGCACTATTTCATTAAATAACATTGTTATTTTTTTGAAGTGGGAATGAGCAGAACCTCTGAATCAGACTACTATTCAGAACGATGAAAGCTGAAAAAACACTCATTTGTTTTAGAGTTAAAAACAAATGAGTGTTCTTTTTTATGCTATTCTAGGTCACGTGCGCACACGCCTTTTCTTATACTACACTATATTTACAATGTCATAAAATTACCATAAAATACACACTCATTTTCACTTATATATTTTGTCATTTAAACATAAATTGATATGATAATAGTGGGGATTAAAGAATAACTTAAAATAACAAATATACCTTTTTAAGAGGTGATAAGAGATTGAGCTATAAGTATGATTTGTCGATTCGGCAAATATAAATCGGTAAAATTTAAATATTCTCATCAAAATATGTTTGAATATTCCGAAACTGTTATTGCTATAAATAACCAAAAGAAAAAGCACAGTCTGTAAAGATAAGATTCTATCATTTCATTTTTAAAAATTATTTCTTTAAAAGACCAATAATTCTACTAATTTTATAGGAAACTAAATAATTCTCTACATTTCTCTCTATCTCCACTTCCTTCTAAAAGCGAATATATTTGAAGTAATTCAAAATAACCTTAGTGCTCCACTATTTTTATTTGATATCTAAGTGACTTTTTTTAAAAGCCGCAGCAACTATATAATGTATTGTATCAGATACATAATTGTTATATCTGTAATCTGAATAGCTACTTTCTCTTAGATAATCAATTAAGCGAATTAAGTCTCCATCGAAAAAATCTTTGAGATGTTTTCGTTGATATCATTTCAATATTAATAAGATTATTGGTTAAATCTTTTCCTACTGTTGGTTTAGTTTTTCTTCTAAAGTCAACAAATCAATCTTTATATCTTTAAATTCATTAGATAAACTTTAAATAATTTGATTTCTGATTTATACAATTTATGAAAATACTCTATAGCTTTTAATTGTTCGATATTATCCACAGCGCTCTCAAAAGAGTCTTTCCTAACCCTATTGTCATACACATGTGAACTCGCTATTAAAAGATTTTATAAGCATAATCAATATTATATTCACTAATTATTTTTAACAAATTGAAATACCCATCATTTTCAATTTTATTTTTGCGCAATTCATCCGTTATTTCCAATAAAGTACTACAATATTTTTTTACTATATTTGAAGGTACCAATTTTTATTTATCAGCTATTCGAAGCTTTCTAAAACAATTTCATCTAAAAGATAATCCTTTCTTTGATTCATTCTTATTAAAGCATTTTCTATACCTAAATTTAATGTCTCATAACGCTTTTCAATATCTAAATCACTTAACAAAATGAAATAATAAATACGAATCTTAAAGCCCTATCCTTCATTTCACATATGCTAACCATTGCTTTTGTTAAAATACTTGCTGTATTTTATCTGTAAATATGAATGATACAATTTCAGCTTTATCCAACGCTTGATATTCATATCTTCTTTATATAGTAATGCATCCGTGTATTGCCCTTCTTTCATTAATTGCTTTGCTTCTATTTTTAATTTTTCATTCTTCATGTATTTAAATAGTGTTTTTGAAGGAAGTAGTGACCATACATGCTTCGTCTGGACATATGTTCGTTCATGATTAACCTGGTATAAATAATCATCCACCACATATTGCATTAAATTATACCCGCTTGCGGTCACATAGTAGCTTGAAGCCCCTGCTCGCAAATTCATTTCAAATAGCTTGTATTTCCCGTCCCTTGCATCATATTTCATATCAAAATTAGCAAAGCCCGTATAGCCGATGTCCTCTAAAAAATGCCGAATGGATTCCATTAGCTGTTCATCATAATCGGTCATAACAGCTAAAGAAATACCTTTGTTTTGTGGAGATGGATCTTCGAGTAGCTTGTTGCTAAGACACATTAATTTTACTTTTCGATCTCTTCCTACATATACATCTAGAACACGGATATAGGAATCGTCGCCTGGAATAAATTCTTGAACGATTAAGGTGTCTTGATAGCTAGAACGATAAATACAGCCAATGATGTCCTGCATCTCATCTGCATCGTGCACTAGATATATTTTTTTCTTTTCAGGAAAGGAACAGTTCGTATAGGCCACGGTATTGGAGGGTTTAATAATAATGGGATACTGGATTGGAATTTCTCTATTTGAATGATGTTCCTTTGTTATAATGATGGTTTTGGGGTATTTTAACTGATATTTATCACAAAGCCTGTAGAACTTCTCCTTTGTTTGCACCCTATTTAGTAAAGCCTGATCAATGTAAGGTAAAATAAAGTACTTTTCAAGCTGCTCTTTATTTTCAATGATAAGCTCTGCATAGTAGCAGTCACAAACTAATAAAATCAATTTCTTTTGTTGGCACTGCATGGCCAATCCCACTAGCGCTTGTACAAAACGGGTAGGATCATCTAAATGTTCAACGTATTGAAAATCCAGAATACCGCTATTCTGCGTGGCAATTCCCTGTGAGCCTTTCAAAAGGAGTGAGCGCATCGTCCTCCCTTTTTTTGCTGGCTCAATGACAAGACTTTTCATGCGGTAGGCTGCATAAAATGAGCGTGCTACCCCGTATGCATGCTGACCCGATTGTATAATAATAGGTAAAAAGGGTTGTTCTTTAATAGATGTCAATCTGAATCGCCTCACATTATAAAAATGAATTTAATCATTTGTATGCGAGTAAAATTGTACTTATGTAATACGAATAAAAGGCACTACATTGAAGCTTTAGTGCCCTTTACTCAACCTATAACGTCATCATTTTTTTCACTCTCTGTTCAAAGGAGGCAATAGCTTGAACGCCATAACCCTTTAGCAGCTCTGTATTGGCAAATGTATATTTACCTAAATCATCTGGGAAATGTGCATCAGAGGATACAGTAAAAGCAACTCCATGCTCAAGTAAGGTTTGTAAAAAACGAGGACCCGGGCACATTTCCTGTACAGGGTAACGATAATACAGCCCGGCATTGATTTCAGTGGCGGTTTCAGTAGACGTTAGTGCCTTTGCAATACGTTTATACCAAACTTCAAGAAACGCACGATCCTCCACCTGATAATTAAATACTTTAAAATTATCTAAATGGGCAACAAAATCAAACATATTGGAAAGAATCATTTTCTCTACTACTTTAAAAAAACGCTCATAATTTTGTTGTAAAGAGTGTTGATCCATTTGCTCAAAAAGATACTTTGTTTGTGGATTATCAAAGCCCCACCCATCAACAAAATGAACAGAACCAATTACATAATCCCAAGGATAACCTGCTAGCAAAGCAGTTAATTCCTCCTCACCACCAACAAAATAATCTGCCTCTATACCAAGTCTCAGTGTAATGCCATGTTGACGCCATTTTTCCTTTGCCTGCTGAATGGTCGTCACAAAAGCATCCATATTTTCTGTCATCACACGATCCAGCC
This sequence comes from Lysinibacillus sp. BS3, assembly GCF_039614735.1. NCBI lineage: Bacteria > Bacillati > Bacillota > Bacilli > Caryophanales > Bacillaceae > Lysinibacillus > Lysinibacillus sp. BS3. The sequence continues at coordinate 1,508,786 of NZ_CP154860.1, forward strand.
AATAGCGCTGAATTTGTCCAATTTTACTTTCATCCAGCCTCATAAATCGCTCAAAATAGGCACGCGTTTCTTGAAAACGATATAAGTGATCGACAATCCCCACCTCACGTAAGCCAAGCTGCTTTGCCTGTTCGAGATATAAATCCAACCATTCCTCACTATAACAGCCATTTTTCACACGCCTTGCTAGCCGCTGTAAATGACAAGTTATTTGTTGTTTGGAGCCTTTTTCCGTTTCATCATTCGAATGAAAAAACTCCAGTGCCTGCGATGTACGCTCTAGCCAGCGAAATGAATAAGGTCCCTCTTCTAAATGTACATGATAATCAATTGTCATCCACTCTTCCCTCCATTACATATCGTCCATTTTTCCTCATAAGCCTGCCATTCTAATGGACAAGTGCTTTCGCAAAGAATTTCTGTACATTCATCAAGATGACAGATTTGAAAAAATGATTTGCCATTAATTTTAGATGCATCGGCTAATAAATAACTCACTTTGCTATGCTTGAGCATTTTCTTTGAAATAAGAGATTCATCCAAATCGTAATCATAAACAATGCCCTCACTAATGCCACCACACGATAAAAAGGCCTTATCAAAATTCATATTATCTAGCATTTCTAACGTCATAGCACCTGCAACAGAAGATTGTTTTGGATTCGCCGTACCTCCTAGTAATATGACCTTGCCTGTCATGCGTCGTTCTTCTATGGCTAAATTAAATTGAATAGCTGCTGCAATTGAATTCGTTACAACCGTTATATCTTCCACAGCTAGTAAAAAATCGGCTATATGTACTGTTGTAGTACCTGTATCTACTGCAATAGTATCGCCGTCGCAAATGCGTTTTGCAGCAATACGAGCAATTTGTCTCTTTGCGTCCTTGTGCATTTGTAGCTTGCGTAAAAATACCGGTTCATTACGTACATTCGTATATTTAATAGCCCCGCCATGAACTCTTGATAATAAATGCTGTTGTTCTAATTCATCAAAGTCTCGGCGAATTGTTTCTGGTGCTACCTGAAGGGCATCGGCAATATTGGCAACAATAATTTTCCCTTCAGAATCTAATTGTTTTAAAATAAATTCAAATCTTTCCAGTTTAGCGTAAGTCATGATAGCGCAATCACATCTTCTTGTGCGACATAACACTTATAGGATTTTCCCATTTCAATCGAATACCCTTGTTGATGCAGTTGTTCCATTGTAAACGCCATTTCTCCTTCAAACGTAGTACGAATAATATTGCCGCTCATTAATGATTGTTTGGCAACCCCAAAGAGACATAAGTCCCCATCTCGTTGATCGAGATGTAACGCCTCAGGTCGTATAGCAAATTTCGTGGCTTGCTCTATTAAAGATGCTCCAAGCATTTTTTCTAAAGTTTGGCGAGGAAAAACATTATAATGACCGATAAAATTAGCAATAAATTCATTATTTGGTTTCGTATAGATTTCCGTTGGCGTACCATTTTGGGCAATGCTGCCATTATTCATGACAAATATTCTATCCGAAACAGCCATTGCCTCTTCCTGATCATGAGTAACTAGAATCATTGTCATATTTAATTTTCGCTGAATTGCTCGTAAATCTGCTTGAAGTTTTTTGCGAATTTGAGCATCAAGCGCACTAAGCGGCTCATCTAATAACAGTACTTTAGGTCGGACAATTAATGCACGGGCTAGAGCAACACGCTGCTGTTGACCTCCAGATAATTCTTTCGGATACGCATTAGCTTTCTCACTTAGATGAACAAGCGCTAGCATTTCATGAACACGCTGCTCTATATCTGCCTTATTAACTTTTTGCATACGCAAACCAAAAGCAACATTTTCGAGCACAGTCATATTAGGAAAAAGTGCATAGGATTGAAAGACCATACCCACTTGACGATCCTTCGGTTGTACCCCACTCATATTTTTTCCTTCAATCAAAATCTTACCTGCCGATGCATCTGTTAAGCCTGCAACAATACGCAAAATCGTACTCTTTCCACAGCCACTAGGACCTAATAGTGTGATAAATTCTCCTTTTTGAATTTCCATATGAATATTGGTTAAGACAGATACTTGTCCATATTTTTTATGCAGCCCTTCAATAACAAGATAACTCATAGATTTGTAGCACCTTTCGATCGTTTCGTTACGATAGCAATGACGAATGTTAAAAGACCCATTAGCACGAGATAGATGAAAACAACAGCACTAGCAATATGTCCACTTGTGCTAAGCTTTTTCATTAAATAAATTTGAACGGTTTCAAAGCGAGAACCTACAACAAGATTAATTAAGACAAACTCACCAAATAAGACAGAGAAGGATAACAATGCCCCTGCAAAAAAGCCTGGATAAACGGTAGGCAGTAAAATTTTTGTGAATGCCTGCCTTTTGGATGCGCCTAGTAATTGAGCGGCATCAAGTAGCTGCCTCGCATCTATATTTCTTAAACTATTTCGTGTACCTTGATAGATATAAGGAAGAATTCCCACAACATAGGCACCTAAAACAACAAATATCATCGGTATACCTATTTGGCTATAAACGCGTATAAGCCCTACAGCTAAAATGATTCCTGGAAAAGAATACACCATCACCACTGCCATCTGTATCCATTTTTCATATCTTGGAAAGTATAGGACGATGACGAAAATGGCTGGCACAATGACAAGGAGTGCAATGCTAACTGCCCCCCCTGCTAAAAATACTGAACGACCAAATGCCTGAATAAAATCGGTATCCTGAAACAATGTGGAAAGCCATTTTAGTGTGAGTCCTTCTGGCAATATCGTTTTATTCCATTTTGTTGCAAACGCATAGAGCATTGTTGCTAACACTGGTAATAGTAAATATCCCACGAGCAGAAGGAAAAAGAAATCAGCCAAACCACGCCTTTTCATTTTACTTTCCTCCTTGTTTTAGAGATGCTCCACTCACTGATCAGCATGGCCGTCACCATTGTCACTGCTAATATAACTGCAATGGCACTGGCTAGCTCTGGCTGAGCAAAAATATCACCTTTTATTAAGGAGCCGATACGAATCGCCACTAAATTATAATTACTACTTGTTAATGCATAAGCAGAGGCATACGCGCCCATTGCATTGGCGAACAATACACTAAAGGTTCCCACAATTCCTGGGAGCATAACAGGGAGACCAATTTTCATCCAAAACTGCCAGCTAGATGCACCAAGAAGGGCTGCCGCCTCCTTCCACTGTTGCTGAATTCCATCATAAATGGGATATAGCAGCATTAGTGATAATGGCAGCTGAAAGTAAATGTAAATAAGTAACAAACCGCTCCAACTGTATAATGAAAAGGATGTCAACGCCTCAATATCCCATTTGTCAAATAACAATGTAAATAAACCACTATTGCCAAGTAAAACGATAAAAGCAAATGCTAGCGGAATACCTGAAAAATTGGAGGTTAAGTTCGTAAGTATTAAAATCTTCTCCCGTATTGGCTCTGAAAACTTCATCATAGCATAAACTGCAAACAAGGTGATAAGTAACGCAATCATAGCTGAGATAACAGATAAAGTAATACTATTTTTAAAACCTTGAAGAATGTAGTCGTTCGTAAAAATTGATTCATACTGCTTCAGAGTAAAGCCCTCACTATTTTGAAAGCTTGTAATGAGCATATATAGGAGCGGTACTAAGAAAAACAGTAATAGTAATACAAGAAAAGGCGAAAGCCAAGCAATGGATTGCCGCTTCGATATCAACACACTCACTTCTTTCTATAAATGACTTGCGGCTCATGGGGATAATAGCCGCTCCTTATAATAAGAGCGACTACTATTATTTAAACCTCTTTTGCTGTAAACACACCTTCTAACAGGAGTGGTACCATATCTTCAGCAGGCTTGATATTTAATAAATGACAGCACAGTGGTGCAACTTGTAATTGAGAAATAATGCCTTCTTTTATGCCAGCCTTTACAGCATCTGAAATGACAAATAGCGGGACATGACGATCCTCATGTGTGGTACCGCCATGATCACCATCTCTTGTCATGCCATGATCAGCCGTAACGATAACCTCATAGCCCAGCGCCATACACTTTGGAATAAACAAGGATAGTAAAGCATCCATCGCTAAAACTCGATTGCGATATTGAGCAGAATCTGCCGTAAATTTGTGACCATCATCATCAACATTCATTGGATGAATATACAGGAAATCAGGCTGCTTTTGAGCCATTAACCATGCTGCATCGGCAAATACATGACTATCTGGATAATGATCTTCAAAATAGAACATACCATTGTCAATTGGTAAATGTGTATCGAGTTGTAGCCTGTCCTCCATATGATTAAATGGCGCTCTATTATAAAGCTCACTCACCCAATAATAGGCGGAGGCTGCTGTAGTTAAACCATGCTCCTTTGCGATATGAAAGATACTTTGCCCTTTCGATAAACGCACTGTCATATTGCTGGTAACGCCATGTACAATAGGGGGTGTACCTGTTAAAATCGTCTCATACAATGGTCTTGATAAAGAAGGCACCTCTGAGCAAACCTTATAGCGAGCAGCTACCTGACGCTCGACTAAATGGTGCAAGAACCCCATATGTGTGCAGGCTGTGTCAAAGCGCAAGGCATCGATAACAATGAGAACCACTTTGTTATTTTGCATGGATTAACACCTGTTCTTGATAGAGTTGTGGGATTTGCTTTGTTGTATCTTCCCATTTCTTTTGGTCTTTAACAGGTTGTGCATTCGTATACATATCAGCAGGTAATAGTAAATCTTTTACATCCTGTGGTAATTTCACTCCGTCCCGAATTGGACGCGCATAGCCTTTTGCTAAATTTTCTTGACCTGCATCAGATAAAATATATTCACGTGCTAGCATGGCAGCATGTGGGTTTTTGGCATATTTATTAATTACCGTTGCATAACCAGAAGTGACAGATCCCTCCTTAGGTATCACTACATCAAAGCGGTCCTCATCAATTTGATGACGATAACCTAATGCATTAAAGTCCCATAAGATCGCAACATCTATTTCACCTTTTTCTAGGTTTGCTACTGATGGATCTCCCTGTAGACGTCCTTGCTTCGCTAATTCAGCAAAGAAATCTATACCTGGCTGGATGTTGGACTCATCTCCACCAAATGCCATAGCCGCTGCTAAGATGGCAAACTGTGCTTGGTTAGCTGTTAATGCATCCCCAATACTTACTGTGTAATCTCCATTTTTTAGGTCTTCCCATGATGTTGGAGCATTCTTCACATTATTTTTATCTGTCAAAAAAGAAATGGTTCCTGTATAGCCAACAATCCAGTGTCCTTCATCATCTTTAGCCCAATCAGGTATTTCATCCCAATAAGACGTTTTGTATGGTAATGTTAAGCCCTTGTCCTTAGCGATTGGTCCAAAAGCAATCCCGACATCTCCAATATCTGCCGTAGCATCATCCTTCTCTGCTTCAAACTTCGCTAACTCCTCTGCACTCGACATGTCCGTATCCTTGTGTTTGATGCTATATTCGGTCCCGAGTTCCTCCCAGGTTTCTACCCAGTTCGCCCATGTATCTGGCATACCGACAGAATTAACAGTGCCCTCTTCCTTTGCTTTTTCTGTAATGTCCTCAAGCGATAAATCCTTGTTTACCTCATTTGCACTAGATGAACTGTCAGAACAAGCTGCCAACATGGAAATAGCTAATGCACCAATTAGACCTTTTTTCCACAGTTTTTGAATTGCCATGTGTTGGACCCTCCATTTGTTTTGCTTTATTTTTATTTGCTTACAAACGTTATGTTATAAAACAAACATTAAGCAAGTATGGAGGTGTTAAGAATATTTAGTAAAAATTATTGAGGAATTATAAATATCTATGAATTTAATGAATAAATGAAGTAGGCTTGTAAAGCTAGCGGGGGAAGATAAGAAAAATCTAAGTATGTATACGTTTGCTTTACAGACGTACACATACTTAGATTATTTGGAGAGACCTAAAAAATCAGCATATGTATGCGGCTCATTTTCCTTGAGAATTGTTAAAAATGTAAATGCCAATTGCACAACTGACCACCATCTCATATTGTAGGACATTTCAAAACGAGAGGGCTCTAATGAAAAGACATCTTGAAAAATATCTAACGGTTCTATTTGCTCATCCTTTAAAATGGATAGAAAGCCAAGAAATAACGTATGATCTTTAACCTCAATCAATTTGTCCTCTACAAGAGCATCAATATTTTCAGGGTGTTGAAAATTACATTGTGTAGCTACATAACGTTCTAAATCTTGAGCACGCTTTCGGTCTTCACGTTCCTTTTTTTTTGCAATAAAATCAATGACGTTATTCACGTACATCGCCTCTTTTTTTCTTTTATTGTAGCATTTTTTATAGAAACATTGCCTGAAATAGCCCTTTATCCATTCCGTTTAAATGGTTTGTTTTTTATTAAATTCCTCTAAAAAAGTAGTCAATTTGTGAAATTCCACAGAGAAGACATCTTGCATTCCAAAATATCCTTCTTTTTCATCTATAATAGTGGCAAACTTTTTATAAAGACGGTGAATATAGCCATGATGGCGATAAGCATAAAATTGGACTTCCTTCACTTCTGGGTGTTCTTCTAAAATATGTTTTAGCATTTGTAGAAAACCCTTAACAAAGGATCGACTATTTTGATATTCTTTCTTTAAAAGTGCGCAATCAATAAAAACGATATGTTTATTTTTAAATTGATCTTCTCTTACACCCAATGTATAGCTTGCTGCAGCAAATACTTCCTGCTGTGTATTTTGAAAGAGAAGCAGATTTGTTTCCTCTATCATGACATATAAACTACCAAGTGTATCTAAAATCGGATACATATCGTCAAATATATTTCTATTTTGCAAAAAGAAAACAGCGAATTTTTCATAATCATTATCAGTCTTACACTGCACTATTTCCATTCATCTTCCCCCTTATTTAATTACCCACTCACCATTCACTAAAATCTCTTCGGCAGTACCGTCCTCTCGTATTCCATTCACCTGTAAGTTTTGTGAGCCTATCATAAAATCAATATGGATCATACTATTATTTATGTTTTCTAGGTTTGCACCATCTTCTTTCAAGCCTGAAGTATAGGCTTGCCCAATGGCTAAATGACTGGATGCATTTTCATCAAATAAATTATGATAAAATAGTAGATTGCTCGCAAAGATTGCAGAATCATGAGGAACCAATGCAACCTCACCTATATATCTAGCACCCTCGTCTTTTTGAAGAATACTTTGGAATGCATCCATCCCTTTTTCTGCAAAGAAATCAATAATTTCACCATCTTTAAATGTAAGTGTAAATTGATCAATGATCTGCCCTTCATAAACTAATGGCTTTGTATTTTTGACTATTCCATTTACTCCTTTTTTGAGTGGTGTCGTATAAATTTCTTCAGTCGGCATATTACAAATAAATGAGCTTCCCTTGTCATTCGTTTCCAAGCCATTAACCCAACGATGATTTTGTGGTAGCTCTATTTTTAGATTTGTGTCTTCGCTAATGAAATGTAAATAACGGAAATGCTTTTCATTCAATAACGTGGCCCTTTTATTTAATGTTTCAACATGCTTTTCCCAAGCTTGTAGTGGGCTCTCTTCATTTAATCTTAGTATTTCAAAAAACTTTTCCCATAATTCCTCAAGAGCATTTTTGGGCTCTAAGTCAGGGAAAATAGATGCTGCCCATTGCTCCGTCGGATAAACAATAACAGTCCAACTAACTTGCATTTTAATCAATTTTTCGGTAAAAGAACGAAAAGCAAGTGCAGAAGCATACTCTGCTTTTTCTACCTTAACAGGGTCTATTCCCTCCATATTTTGCAGGTGGGGTGAAATAATATAAAGAAAAGCGGCACCACTACTCGCCATTTCTTCATACCCCTTCACAAGCCAATCTGGTGTATAGGCTAAGCCTTGCTCTGTCATATATTCAAATTCAATTCGAGCAAGCTCTTCATCAATCCACTTTATATAAACATAATGTGCACCATTGAGATAGGCATGTCGGCAAACCCTCCGAACAAAATCAGCAGCAGCTATCGAGGCAGAAATCACTAAAGTCTGTCCTTGTTGAATATTAATACCTATTTTTATGACCAATTCAGCATACTGATCTATCTTAGTTTCAAAAGTTTTCATTATAAATTTAACTCCCTATTCAAATAATTTATTGAACACGCCAATGTATTTTTTTACTGATCAATAGATAAGAAAAACAGGAAAAAATAAGTAAGATAAGAACATCTATGAATGTAGAATTGGTCCATCCAACAGTTAACATACCGTGTAATACATTCGCTACATATGTTGTAGGTAACACGTAGGAAATCCACTGCAGAACGATGGGAAGGTCTTTCAGTTCAATCATAACTGGTGTTAAGAAAGTAACAAACATCAACAAAAATTGCGCTACAATATTTGTAAATTGAGGATTTGGAGATAAAAAACCCATTAATACACCAATGCCTACTACACTAAAAATCGCCAATAAAGCAACTGGTAGTAAAAGCCACTCAAAATGAAGATTCACCCCATAAATTTGCTGACCAAACGTAAATACAATAATAAACGAAGGTAAGGAAGTTAAAATACCATAAAACAACAAAGATAAAATAAAATTAACCTTTCGAATGGGAAGGGATGAGTAATATGTAAAATAGCCCCCAAATTTTTGATACGAGATATCCTGCCCTAGAATATTCATCCCCATTAATAGAATACTAAAAATCATATTACCGATAATTAATCGTGCCAATTGTTCAGAGCTAGATTCACCCAGTAAAAATTCTAGAAAAACTAAAGTAACTATTGGGAAAATGGAAGACATTGCAATAATCCATAATAATTGGTGCCTTACAATAGCTATTTGTATACGAAATAAAATAAGTAATTCAACAAAGAATTGACTAAAGGCATTCATTAACTATTCACTCCTTTGCTGTTCTTGAAGTAGTGAATAGACATCTTCTAGACTTGGTGGAAACAGAGAGTATTGGTTAATGTTCAATGTCTCATCCTGTATTATTTCAACAATAGTACGAACCATATTTTTCTCGATTAACATCGTGAGTTTTGTATCCTCTACTAATTCTGCTTGTCCAAAATCTTTCAGTCTGTCTTTGATATTGTGAATAGAGGCCTCCTGTGCATAAATTTCTAAACGCATTCTTTGGTCTACTCTTCTCTTTAGCTTTTCGACATGGTCAATGGCTAAAAGCTTTCCGTTATCTATAACAGCTACACGATGAACAACTTTTTCAGCTTCCAAAATATTGTGAGTGACTAAAATAATTGTTGTACCCTTTTGGTTAAGCTCACGAATGATGTCCCATACTAATTTCCGTTTTAATGGATCCAGCTCATTTGTAGGCTCATCCAAAATCATAACAGATGCCTGACCAATCAAAGTTGCTCCTAAACTAATGAGTCTTCTTTGACCACCCGAAAGCTTTGACAGTAGCTTATCTCGATAAGCTTCCATGTCTAACCTCAGCAAAATATTATCTGTCTGTTGCTTCGACTCTTTTTTGGAAAGCCCCTTTAATCTACCCGTAAAATAAATGGCTTCCCATGTTTTTAAAAATGATAAAGCAAAAGTCTCCTGTGAATAATAAGCAGTCTGTTTCAATACATACTTCGGATTCTTAGATACTTCTTGTTGATGAAATTTCACGGATCCCTCTGTTGGTGCTAGCTGTCCTATCATTTGCTTTATCAATGTCGTTTTTCCTGCACCATTCGGGCCTAATAATCCAATTATTTCACCTTTATATATAGTCAATGAAATGCCATTATTTGCTTTAAATTTACCTTTTTTATAGTAGAAAGTTACATTTTCTAATTCATATATTGGTTCAAGCATGGTAAACAGCCTTCCCTGATTAAATTTCAAAAGATGAGGTCTGACTAAAAAGTCAGACCTTGAGGTAATAATTATTTACCGAATGGCTTTGTATCGCCTTTTGGGAAACCCATTGGAGGAAACATCATTACTTTTCACCTCACTTTCTTTTCTCTATTGAGTGAACAACCATCAGATAAGCTAATGATAATCACTGCTTATTTTTGATTCTATATTACTTTAAAGTAATATACAACTAGAAAAATAGAAAAATCAGTTTTTTCTACTTCTAATAATAGACTAATTTAACTTATAATTTCTTCTATCTATTGGACTATTTACAAATAGAAAATATTTTTACCCTTTGTTGCTATACGTAATATCCATTACTTTTCTTCTTTAAATTAATGAGCTTTCAAATGTGATTATAAAAATATCTATTCATCGCTAATCTATATTACTTAAAGTAATATTCGACTTTACAGTGTTCATAACGATGTGAAGCTGTTAGATTACACAAAAGATAGTTAAAATTGGAGTGCCCTGAATAAAAAGGTCGCTAGCTCGGCACGTGTTACTGGCGTTTTGGGATAAAATTCACCATTACTCCCCAATGCAATCTCAACCTGTTCTAGTGCTGCAATATAATCCATGCTCCAATGATTACTAGAAACATCACTAAATGAACTTGTACCCTCAGAAGTTAGTTGTAATGTTTTTGCTAAAATTTTTGCTACTTGTGCACATGTAATAGCTTCTAATGGTCGGAATGTGTCACCCCACCCATCAATAATTCCCCCTTGCTGTAGCGTGTTGATCTCTTCATAGTAGATAGGTTTTGGTGCTATATCAGAAAAGACTTTTGCTGAGCGAATTGATTCAAACTCGAAGGTGCAAGCAAATAATACTGCTACATGCATTCGACTAATTGGTTCATTCGGACGGAAAGTCCCATGTTCATAACCTTGGATAATCTCTAGTGTCGCTAGTTCCTCGACTATCTCTTTTGCCCAATGGCTATCCATATCATCGAACCTTACCAGTGCTGCGGTGTGTCTGATTCGTACACTGGCAAAGGTATCCACTTTGCATATATTACTAAATTCTCTCGAATAACTGTATCTTCATCCCACTTAATTTTAAATGCTGCATCCTCATACCAGCCTCCAAAGCGAAAACCATCTTTGGTAGGCAAAGGTAAATCACTTATTTTTGTATTATAAGCAACCTCTAATGGCGGAAGTATTGTACCACCATTTGTATTTATTGTCACCTGATGATGGATTCTGTTGTAATTGTAAAATGAAGTGTCTCATTTATATTTGCAAATACGGTCACATTACCACACACAGGTTGTATAAGTAACAACCTGATGACAAATAACGAAACCACTTGTTGCCATGTTCTTCTCATAACATCCCCTTTATCCCATAATCACACATGTTGATTAACAAAATTATACAAATATGAACCATGTTGGATTTTATTATTGTTGTAAGGCTCTGTATAAAAATGCTACAAATTGGGCACGTGTTACTGAAGATTCTGGTTTAAAGTAACCGTTATCCCCTAACGCAATATCATTTGCCGCCAGAGCGATAATATAGTCATGTGCCCAATGTGTTGATGGAATATCTTTAAATGTATGTGTGCTCGTTGGTGATAAGTTTAATGCTATAGCTAATACTTTCGCTATTTGAGCACGTGTCATATTTTCATTTGGCTTAAAGTATCCGTTAATACCTTGATACAGACCAGCTTGTTGCACCAACTTGATGGTTTCATAATACCGATGATTTAGTGGAATATCCTTAAATGTTTGTGCTTCCTGTATGGGATTTAGTTTAAAAATACGGGAAAATATTAACGCAACATGCTGACGAGAAATCGGATCATTTGGTTTAAAAGTACCATCCACATACCCTGTAATATATCCACGTTTAGCAAAATCACCAATCATTGTGTAAGTCCAATGATGCACGGGCACGTCTGAAAAGATAATATCTGTAATGGGCTCTTGCGGTTGCTTAGGATCAGTCGGTACCAGCTGAGGAAGCTCTATTGGTGCTGGTGCTGCTGGCTCTACAGGCGCTGAGTTTCCTGGAATTTGTGGTGAATCTACGGGTGCTGGTAGCTGTTCACGATATATTTCAACTTTGTATTTCTTTTTCGTAACCCCGTCTGGTGCTGTTATTTCTAGTAAAATAGTATTTGCCCCGAAGTTTAGTGACACTGTCATTTTCTTTCCACTGCTGCTTGGTATTCCATTAATCATCAGCGTTGCATCATGGTCATCCAGTATTGGTGTTAAATCTATACTATTCACATTTACATCAACATTAACTGAATATTTTTCAATTTGAGAATCAAATGACGGCTTCAAATTTCCATAATTCAACGTTAGACTTTTTAAATTTGCGTTACTCGATGGGAATCTCGTTACCGTTACTGTATAGGTCTGCGTTGTGTTATCTTCTGCTGTTACTTCGATTGTTACCGTATTCTGTCCTACATTCAGCGGAATCGGATCTGATGCTGTGCCACTACTCACCGCATGCCCGTCCACCTTTATTTTAGCTGTGGCATCTGCTGCTGTTGGTGTTACTGTTAAACTAGTAATAGCATTCTCTACGCTTGCTGTATAGGTGAAATCTCCCCCATTAAATACAGGAAGGAATGACCCCGTGCTTAGAGTGAGATCACTCAGGTTAGCATTATTCGATGGGAATCTCGTTATCGTAATTGTATAGGTCCTCTGCGTTGTGTTATCTTCTGCTGTTACTTCGATTGTTACCGTATTCTGTCCTACATTCAGCGGAATCGGATTTGATGCTATGCCACTACTCACCGCATGCCCGTCCACCTTTATTTTAGCTGTAGCATCTGCTGTTGTTGGTGTTATTGTTAAACTAGTAATGGCATTCTCTACGCTTGCTGTATAATTGCTATCTCCTGAGCTAATTTCAGGAGATAGTATTCCTGAGCTTAAAGTAAGACTAATTAGATTAGCATTACTTGATAGCGCCCGCGTTACTTTCACTTGGTATGTCTTTTTTGTGCTATTTAAAGCTGTTACTTCTATTAATATTGTATTACTTCCAACATTAAGGGGAATTGTAGCTGATGTTGCACCACTACTGACTAGATTCCCATTAACCTTAACTGTTGCAGTTGAATCTATAGCATTTGGTATCACTGTAACGGTTGAAACTGTGTTCATTACATTGACATCATAAGAAAGTATTTTTTTAGAAAATTGTGGAGAAAGCGTTCCTTCATTTAAATGTAAGCCCTCTAAATCCGCTGAATATAAATGCACGGTGGAGATTGACTTATTTCCTGCATGATCTTCCGCAAACAATGTATATGTCCCAAAATTATCCACAACAATTTTATTCTCAGTGAACGGATTTCCTCCCGTCAAAAAATAAGATTCATTTTGATTTCCAAATGCCCATTTCTTCGTTTTCACTCCACTTTTACTATCAGTAATGGTAATTGGAACTTCTAATTTCTGATTGGTAATTATGGTCATATTGCCACTTGTAATGATTGGTGCATCTTTATCGATATTATCAATAGTAATCGTTTGAACAGTTGAATTTAATAAAATATCCCTTGCATACCACGTAATCGTTCGATTTTGATCTATACTAACAAAAGAATCTACTAATGAGTTTCCAGCTGTATTAAAATATGATTCATTTTGAATGCCATAATCCCACTTTTGAATCTTCAAATCACTTTCACTACTAATATTTGCCGTAACTGTAACATCACCATTTGTCCATCCTGTAGGGGACTTTGTTAAATTGATCACTGGTGGTGTTGGATTTAATTTTAATGTGTAATTCACTTTTTCATACCTTAAACGTTTATGTGTTCCATTAGAAATGGTTTCATAGTAGCTTAAATTAGCCCATAAAGCATTAGCAGGAACGGTAGCACTTTCCACAATATTTACACCATCTACACTATAGCGGTATTTTTGATTCGTTATTGGGTTTTTCCCACTCCCAATATCACCATCAAAATTACTTACTGTTATCCACTTAACATCAGAAGGAATATCAGTCCAATTGTGAACATACTGCTTTTCTACAGATTTTCCATCACGACTAAACATGTATTCTATACCATTATCTAATGGCAGAGTAATTGGAAAAAATGTTATCCATTTCGCATCTGTCGGTAAACTATCTCTATCGGTAAAATTTTTTGTTAAATAATCTCCACTATATATATGGAGAATCCCTGCAGAATCTCCTTCTAGGTATTGGATATAGGATAGAACCTCTCCATTAACTGTAATTTCTGCTGCCTTTGTTGCATTTGGTAACAAGCCCAAACTACATAAAATAATAACAACACTAGTGACTAACAATAGCTTCCACTTTTTTAACGGTTGTTGCATCGAATCCCTCCTTCTTCTTTATTTAGTGATTCATCAGAATTACCCTCACTATCTATTCACTACTTTATATTACTCAAAAGTAATATTCAACAAAAATATTACTCTTTCATAGTATAATGGCGCGAAGCTGTTAGATAGCCTCACGCCTAAAAAATCATTTTTATTGCTGCATTGCTCGGTATATAAAAACCGCCAATTGGGCTCTTGTCACAGAAGCTTCAGGGTGGAACTTGCCATTATCCCCTAATGTAATCTCTGCTCGCTCTAATGCCGCAATATAGCCAACACTCCAATGATTGCTATCTACATCCTTAAAAGAACTCTTACCTTCTGATTTCAGTTGTAGTGTATTTGCTAAAATTTTAGCTAATTGTGCCCGTGTAATATTGTCTGTTGGACGAAATGCTCCATCCGCTCCATCAATAATGCCTGCCTGCTGTAAGGTCATAATCGCATCATAGTACATATGGTTTGGTGCTACATCCGAAAAGGCTGCTGTTGGGCGAATCACCTCGAATTCAAAAGCACGTGTGAATAATGAGGCAACATGCTGGCGGCTAATTGATTCATTCGGTCGGAAAGTACCATCTTCATATCCTTTAATAATGCCCTGCGTTGCTAATGCCTCAATCATATCCTGTGCCCAATGGTTTTCGATATCTTCGAAAGTCACCACGGAAGGCTTTGACTGTGGGGATTGCTGTGGTTCTTTCGGTTCTTTTGTTGGCAATATTATCCATTTTGCATAGAGCGTTAAATTCTCCCTCATAAGCGTATCTTCAGCCCATTGTATCGTTAGCGCTTTATCTATATACCAACCGTCAAAACGAAAACCTTCCTTTGTTGGTACAGGTAAATCACTGACTCTTGTATTATAGGTAATCTCCATGTCCTCTAAAGATAGGCCACCATTTGTCTCGAAGGATATTTGAATAGACGTTGATGGATGAGAAGCACTACCTCCATGCGGCATTGAAGGACCATTGGCATTACCTCCACCAGGTGTTGAAGAATTCGCTATCCATTGAGCATACAAAATTATATCTGCCTCACCTATTATTAAAGGCGTATTTGCTATATAGGCTATACCCTTACCATCCTGTGCTGTATTCCAGCCCGCAAAAGTATAGCCTGTTCTTACTAGATTTCCACTATTTCCTTGTACCATTACTGTTTCATTTTCTTCATATAATGTACTATCCTTTGGCACTGTCCCACTTGTTGCACCATTTGCATTATATATGACTGTATAAGTTGGGTTCGCTGTCCACTGGGCATACAAGATGACATCGGCTTTTCCCATTTGAAAGGTTGCATTTTCGGCATAGGATATTCCCTTACCATCTGCTTGTGTATTCCAGCCTTTGAATGTGTAGCCTGTTCTTACTAGATTTCCACTATTTCCTTGTACCATCACTTTTTCATTTTCCTCATATAATGGACTATCCTGTGGCACTATACCACTTGTTGCGCCATTTGCATCATATTTGACTGTATATGTTTGGTTAGCTACCCACTCCGCATACAATATAATATTATCTGTACCCATTGGGAAGGTATCATCCACTGCATATGCTGTGCCTTTACCATCTGCTTGTGTATTCCAGCCTTTAAAGGTATAGCCTGTTTTCACAAGATTATCGCTATTAACCTTCACTGTCACAAGGGCATTTTCTTCATATTTCTGATCATCTTGTGGCACACTGCCTCCCGTTGCTCCATTTGCATCGTAGATAATGTTATAATAATTTGGCACTTCATACGCGCCTAAATCAATCGCCGCTCCTTGCACACGTTTTTTCCCAGCAAGGTCTGTTGTTATATCTGCTAATTCAGGATAACTAGCATTCCCTTGATCTATTACTGGAGAATCTGCTTTTAAGCGATAATCTTTCTTGCTTGAATCCATAAACACATCTGTTGGCAGATAAGTGGGCGTATCAACAGCCGTCCCAGTCGTATCAAATAGTTTCCCTCTTATGTTCTTTCCTACTTCCACATCGAGCAAGCTATTTTCAACTTTACCTTTATAATTATAAAAGGCAATTTTCTTGTTATTTCCGATAATAATACTATTTTGAATTTTACTAGCTGAGCCACCTCCAGAAATAGCACCCACTCCATATTTCGGAACATCGCCACTGATGGTCACATTCGTTAAGATGATATTACTAGTTGGAGAGTCAGTACTTATAGTAGCACCATCAAAATCTGCCTTGTTGCCAGTAAATAACGTATTTCTTAAATTGGGGCTGCTACTGCCATCATTGAACATACCGCCCCCAATATACGCTTCATTTCCAATGAATAGCATATTCGTTAAAATTGGATTACTGACACCATCATTAGACATAGCCCCTCCACCATAACCGGCCTTATTTTCACGAAATGTTACAGTTGTCATCATCGGGCTACTATTGGTATTGTGCATGCCGCCCCCATTGATTGCATTGTTTTGATCAAACGTTACATCAGTTAAGCTTGGGATACTATAGTTCGTATTAAACATCCCTCCTCCTAACTGACTTGCCTGATTTTTATTGAATAGCACATTTTTCAATAGTGGACTACTATTGCTACCAGTATTAAACATCCCTCCTCCATACTCCGCCTTATTCTCGCTAAATGTTACCTCCATTAAGTTGGGACTGCTAGCATCATTGTATAGAGCACCTCCATAAAAAGTAGCTTCATTTTCATTAAAGGTTACGTTTGTTAAAGTTGGATTATTGGCATAATTGTACATGCCACCACCATGTTGAGTTGCCTTATTTCTATTAAATTCAACTTCCGTTAAGATGGGATTACTCACGTTACCGTTGTATATACCACCTCCGTATACTGCTTCATTGCTAGTAAATGTTATATTTGTTAAAGTCGGACTACTGCTACCACCATTATAGATAGCGCCTCCATAGCCAGTCGCTTTATTTCCATCAAATTTGACACCACTTAATCTTGGACTACTACTAGCATTGTAGATAGCGCCACCTAGGTACGCTTCATTTCCATTAAATAGAACATTTGTTAAAATCGGGTTACTTCCTCTAGTATTATACATAGCACCTCCATAGCCTCCACCATCTCCCTGTGCCTTATTCCCGGTAAATAGGACATTTCTTAAGAGTGGGTTATTGCCATCGCTATTGTACATCCCACCACCATACATATGCGTCCCCTTATTAGCAAAACCTCCCGTAATGGTGACACCATCGAGAATGGCTGTTTCATTTAATACACTTACATCAGGGTCATATCGATGATAAAATACATGATAGGCATTTTCTCCACTAGGAAGTGCTCCACTTAGTATAGTTTTGTATGTGTTAAAATCTCGCTGCGCTAATGTCTCTTCATCACCTTTAAAACCGCCATAAATTTCCACACCATTTCTCATTCGGAATGCTACGCTGCGTGAATCATTTACATCCATTTTTCTAGTTGGTGTGTATGTTCCTTGGGCAATCCAGATTTGCTGTCCACTTAGTGCGCTATGTAAAGCGGATTGTAAATCTTGAAATGCATTGTCCCAACTTGTACCATCATTATTCCCAACAGTAGCAGTTGCGTCCACATAAATAATAGAGTTACCTGCTGACAATAACGATGGCTTTTGTTCTGCGATGCGAATTACATGCTTACTAATGGCGGATTGCCCAATGATTCTAAACCAAATATGATAGTCCCCTGCATCTGTTAAAACAAGTGGCGTTAAAGTATTGAATACTGTCCATGTATTTCCTTTGTCGTTAGAAGTCTCTATCTGTAGACTAGCACTATCAACTGTAGTTGTTGTCGCTTGAATAGTAACAGGACTTGAAGCAATGTCACCATCTATATAAGGCTCTCCATCTGTTGTGAGTGTGACAGTTAGTATGGGCTGTTCATGATCATTCGTTTCAGCATACACTGGGAAACTACCAACTACAATCTGTGCCATTAACAAATAGATGACAAATACCGATACTGCCTGCTGCCATTTTCTCATAGCATTCTCCTCTTTCTATACATTTTACTTCTACCAATATGTGATTGAAAAAGAATAGGAGCACTCTCTTACATCAATCATGTTCTAATGCATATACGAATAACAAACATATACGATAATTATATTATTTAAAAATTTTAAATTGCTATAAAAGCAAAATGCGACTCTATTTTGGATTAATTTTACATATTAAACATTAAACATCACTCCCATGTACAATCTTCCTTCTTCTTAATGGTGTCACTCATTCACTAAGTCTATTTAAAGCCCCATCGATTTTTACAGTAGTTTAGAAGGTTTGATTTGATCCTAAAAAATCTGGATGAACGTTAACAGAGATGTTATTTTGGTACTCATAGATCCTTCTTTCTACATCTTGATATAAAATAACAATAAGCAATTTTATATTACTCAAAAGTAATATTCAACTATATAAAAGAAAAATCATTTTCTTTTATATAGTTATTTCCTCTATTTTCTCTAGTAAATATCCTTTCTATTACTAAAGTTACAATTATCTATCTCTTGGCTTTTTACTTTGGCAACAATTGAATGAATGCTAATCATTCAATCAATTCACTAAAACACTCTGAAACCCATATGTGTAACTAAATCTTTCCAAAAACACCCCTTGTCCCCTGAAATTTCACTAATCCATCTACAGTTGCTAATTGACCAATCAATTGCTTTATACCTTCTTTTCTGTAGTAGAAAGTTACATTTTCTAACTTACTCTGTTCAAGCATATTAAACAGTCTCTTCATTTAAAAGATAAAGGTCTGACTAAATAAGCCAGACCCTTAAGTAATAATTACTTAACAGTAATACGGCCACCTTTATCTCCTACATATGGCATTGGTGGATACATCATTCCATTCACCTCCTCTTTTCTTCTTTAATTGAGTGAACCATTTGAAATACTAATGGTAATCACTACATATTCCTAATATTATATTACTCAAAAGTAATATTCAACTTTAAAAAAAGAAAAAATCAGTATTTTCTTTTTTTAAAATTATGAAGTGGTTGATTATTAGTCATGACTTCCCCTATCCAACATACCATCTATTAATAAATTCACAATATCAGTGGCTATCTCTTCTGGCTTTTTTTGCTTTGGCAGTAATTGAACAAATGTTAATCGCTCAATAATACCTATTAAGCTCTCTGCAACTATATGTGTATCTAAATCTTTCCGAAAATAGCCAGCATCTACTTCATAATCCAGATTCTCTTTAATTTGCTTGACGATTTGTGCCTTTATTTCATCAGCCTTTGTCGATAAATATAATCCAATTCTTGTTAAATTTGGGTTTTTAGCAAAAAACGCTAATAATTCCTTAACATTATGGATAATACGTGATTTTACTGTTGCTTGCTCTAATGCAGGCTGTAAGCGGCTTTTTTTGGCTAAATCCATCATTCGTAAACGAAAAAGATTCTCTAATTCTTCAAAAATGGACTCTTTATTTTTAAAATACAGGTAAAAAGTAGGCTGACTTAATGATGCACTTTTTACTATCGTACTCACCTTCGTTTCATGATATCCATGCTGCGCAAACTCTTTCGCTGCAATTTCAAGTAATAATGCGCGACTTTCTTCTCCACTTGCGCCTTTTGGTCTACCTCTTTCTGCCATAAAAAAAACTCCTCCATTTAAGTACCCTTAAAACTTTTTTCTATAAAAAAAGCCCTTTATAAGGATAGTTAGTTGTAAAACCTTACTTCCAATAAAAAGGACTAAATTTATTACTAGGGTAACATGAAGGACTTCATTAGAGCAATGACTTTGATTTCTACCCGCAGTAAATTGGAAAAAATAAACTGTTACTCCATCCTCATAACAGGAATAGTGACTGTCACTTTTCCTCCACCCGTTATCGAATCATTAGCGAGTGTTATTACCCCATCATGCTTTTTAATAACTGACTCTGCAATATAAAGGCCCATACCATGATGATCTGTTGTATTTCTACTTGGGTCTCCACGATAAAATTGTTTGGTAGCCTCTTTTAAATCTTTTGCTGAAAAACCAGTACCACTATCTTTCACAGTAAAATGAATAACATCCCCCTTTCCTTCAACAGATAAAGTGACTTTGCCGTTATTTGGTGTGTGCTCAACTGCATTGACAATCACATTTAATAGAGCCCGATAAAAAAGCTCTTCCTCTATCATAATGGAAGTAGGTAGCCTGACCATTTCTACACTAACTTCAAGATTTTTTTCTAAAGCAAGAGCTTTCATTTGTTGTTCGACCTGTTGAATAAAAGAATGCATGGCGACATTTGATTTTGAGGTGACAATACCTTGCTCCACATTCGAAAGATCCATTAATTGCTTTGTGAACTTTTCAATTTCAACCGTATTTTTTAATATATAATGGTTAAATTCTTTTTGCATTTCATCTTGGGCGGTGTCCAATAAAAGTTCGGCATTTCCCCGAATAATCGTCAATGGTGTTTTCAGGTCATGTGCCAGTGCTGATATTTGTTCTCTGCGCAATCTTTCTGCCCGCCATTGCTGTGTCAAAGAAGTATTTAATGCTTCCTTCATTTGTTCAAAAGAAAGAGCAATATCATCAATTTCTTGGATTCCAGACGGTTGTAAATGAAATGCCAAATTTTGATGTTGTATTTTTTCAATAGCTTCTTGTAAGCCCATCATTTTTTGTTTTAGTCTTCTGCCAAAATGAACAGCAAGTACCGCTGCTTGTACAACAACTCCAATAATAAAAACTAATAAAACTGTTAATTGCGGATTAGGTAAATAATTTCTTATGATAGCAGAGCGATACTCAGGTACTAAACTATAGCGTAAAATACATACTTCCTGTTCGCGCTCAATAAATGCATAAAATCGAGAACTTCCCTGCTTTTCTCCTTTTTGTTTTAACTGCCATGCATAGGAAGCCTCTTCTTTAGTTAAATTGCCTGAAATAAACTCTCCCTGGTTTGAAACCACTGCATATTCTACAAGGTCAGGGATCATCGCATCCGTTACCGAGCTGCTTGTAGCAATTCGATCTTTTGCTAACGTGATTTGTGCCTCTGCATAATTTGCAGGTAAAATAATATTAGCTGAAAAGGCAAACATAAATAGACCTATTAATAGTGCCACTAAAAGAATGATGCCAATGCACAGAAAAAATAAATATCTCAGAAAAAATGTATGCAGACGTGTTCCTTTCCTCGGTTTTACGGTTTCCACTTATAGCCAATCCCCCAAACCGTATCAATGACTTCTATATCAAATGCATGCAGCTTTGAACGAATATTTTTAATATGCTCTGTTATCGCTGTACTGTCACTTTTGCCATCAAATCCAAAAATCGTTTCGTATATTTGTTCTTTAGAAAAAACTTGCCCGCGATGACGCGCTAAAAATTCACATATTTCATACTCACTTTTGGTTAACGGAATCCTCTCATTTTGAACAAATAGTTCTTTACCAGAAAGATTAAAATGAACTTTACCATGATAAAGAACATTCCGTTTCTCTCTATTTTCACGTCGAATATGAGCATTTACCCTTGCCCGTAGTTCGCCAATACTAAAAGGTTTGATTAAATAGTCATCTGCACCTAAGCCAAGACCAAACATAATATCTTCCTCTAAGGTTTTAGCGGTAAGAAAAAGAATCGGACAATCTACCGCATGGCGAATTTGCCTACATAGCGTAAAGCCATCAATAGCAGGCATCATCACATCAAGTAAGATTAGATCAAAGAAGCCTAGATCCATCTTCTCTACCTCTGTCGAATTAAACACAATATTTACTAAATGATTATCTTTATGTAGTGCATTTTTAACCAGCATTAAAATATCAATTTCATCATCAACTACTAATATATTTGCCATAATTTATCCTCAACCATCCATTCCTACTATTCAGCTGCTCTACCTTCCCATCTCCAAAACCATAGGCAAGATAATGCAAAAGCCAGTATGCTTCCAGCTAAGCACCATATTATACTAGTTTGGATACTTCCTTCGAGCAATGTTAAATTTGTGCCCGCCGAAGTTAAAATCCATAAAGAAACAAAGTGACCGCTCCATCCATACGGTAAAAAGGGCCAAATAGCATCACCTAAACCAGTAAGCAACAAAGCGACCAGCAGGGCTTCTACAATGCCTAAACCAATCGAAGCACCTTTTCCAAATTGGAAGCTTACAAATAAATGTAAAATATAAAAAATAATATGACTGCTGAATAAAATACAGGCAGCAACACTATAAAATAAATAGTCAAAATCTACTTCATGTAATAATTCTCTAAAGCCCATACTAAAAATAGCTACAGACATAAAGATGGCTCCAAAGCTATACATCAATAATAATATAAGCTTACTCAAGTATGCCTTTATTTTTATTTTTGTTGAGACTAGCATGCTTTGATAATGACCTGCCTTCGCCTCCTGATCGGATGCCATTGCACATACTAATCCTATAATCATAGGTAGTCCACACGCTAGGCCTTGAAAATAGGCAGTTACTTTTCCGTGAAAATCCCATGGTGAATAGGAATAGTAAGCTAAAAACAATCCAGAAATAGCAATGGGGACAAGTAGATGTGTAAGTAGTAATGGAGTTCGTCTTGTTTTAAGACTTTCTGCTCTCAATAATCGTAACATGTCCATTTGCTATTTGGCCTCCCTTTTTTGAAACCACTTTGTCGTGAGTGAAGTGATTATGATAAACCAAGTGATCGTTATCAATAATCCAGGAAATATAACATCGTTATTGAGTAAAGAACTACCCTCAGGTACTGGTAGACCATTTGGTAATATACCGAGAGTTGAGCATAATAGACGTGCACCTATTGCAAAAGGATAGCAATACCATAGCTCTCCATCAGCAAATACTACAATCCCTACGATATTGGCAACTACATTGAGCAAAATAGCCAAATAGGTTCCTAATTTAGCTGCCAGAAAAAGACATAAGGGAATTTGCCACAAAAACGTTACGAAAATAATTAGAGAACTTAATAAGCTGCTTGTTATTGGTAAGCTATGATCAAATAGCCATCCCCCTACTGTAATTCCTCCAAAGAACATAATAGTGATAATGAAAAGCCATACACCTGATGAAAGTATTTTTCCCAACCAAACCTTTTTGAGGCCAAGTGGTAGTGCAAGTATACTATGGTATTTCAACTTCTTATCTTTTTCGATCACTAAGGCACAGCAAATCGTCAGTGCACCTGGCAGAAGCATCGTATACCACCAGTTATAAGCTCCTGTTTGAAAATATTCACCTCCCATCAGTACAGCGCCTATAAGTAAGGTTATAAGTGGCGTAAGCCACAGTAGTTTGGGAATAAAAGTTCGCTTCCATTTTAATTGTTCTGCTTTCATGATGGCTAACATACTAATGACCTACCTTTCTGTTGGCAGTAACAACCTGCATGAAGAGTGACTCTAATTCATGACCTTGTGGAGCTGGTCCCTGATAGCCAAGCTTGCCACCAGCAATAATGCCAATATCATCCACAACTTGTTCTACCTCATGCAAAATATGACTAGACAATATAACAGTGATACCTTGTTCTGGCAAGGAGCGAATGAGCTTACGAAGCTCTTGTATACCGATTGGATCCAAACCATTTGTCGGCTCATCTAAAATTAACAGTTTCGGTTTGTTTAACAGCGCAATTGCTATACCTAATCGTTGCTTCATCCCTAAAGAAAACTGACCTGCTCGTTTTTTCCCCGTATTCGTTAAATCTACAATCTCCAATACTTCGTCAATCCGACTTTGTGGTATGCCTAACGCTATCGTTCGAACTTTTAGATTCTCTTTAGCTGTTAAATTATCATACAAGGGTGGTGTTTCAATTAAGACCCCGATATCCTGCAAATCTTTTCTTGACCATAGATGTCCATTAAAAATGATATCTCCAGCATTAGGTCGTAGCATGCCCGTTATCATCTTTAAGGTTGTAGATTTTCCCGCTCCGTTAGGTCCAAGTAAGCCATAAACTGAATTACGTTTAATTTCTAACGATAAATTATCTACAATGTTTTGTCCTTTAAACGCTTTATTCAGATTGTTTGTTTTCAATATCAAATCTTTCATAATTAGGCATCATCCTTTCGATGACCTTAGTGTAAAAAATAAATATAAGGATTTTATAAGGATTCCATAACAATTACTTACTTGCGATCGATTACTAAAGCATAAAAAAAGCATTTGGAATGACTTCATTCCAAATGCTTCGATCCTATCAATTTTACATAAATTCTTTTACTAAATCATTAAAATCATTTTCGCTCATTTTGATATCGATATCTGTTAATGGTAACTCAGAGTAGCCAGGTACTTTTTCTTGATACGACGTTGTTTCAGTATCATGATAAATAATGCCTGTTACTAAGCCCTCGTGTTCCATCACTGTACGCATTGCCATACCACGATCTGAGTGATCATAACCTTCAACATCTGCTAATTTTGTTAAATTTTCTTTAAACCAATCATATGTGTTCACTTTGTTATACGTTACACAAGGTGAAAAGACATTGATAAATGAGAAACCTTTATGGTTAATACCAGCTTCAATTAGTGCTGTTAATTCTTTAATATCTGTAGAGAAGCCCTGCGCCACAAATGTTGCACCACTTGTTAACGCTACCTCTAATGGTTTCAATGATGGCTCAATCGCTCCACCTGGTGTAGATTTTGTAATAAATCCAGCAGCTGAACGTGGAGATGTTTGACCTTTTGTTAAACCATAAATTTGGTTATCCATTACAATATAAGTTATATCAATATTACGGCGGATGGCATGAATTGTATGCCCCATACCAATAGCAAATCCATCACCATCACCACCAGAAGCGATAACATGTAAATCACGATTAGCCATTTTTAATCCCTGTGCAATCGGAAGTGCACGGCCATGAATACCATGGAATCCATAAGAATTGATATATCCTGAAATTCGACCTGAACAACCAATTCCTGAAATGACAGCAAGTTCATTTGGTTCAATGCCGACATTTGCAGCAGCACGTTGGATAGCTGCTTGTACTGAGAAGTCTCCACAGCCTGGGCACCAGTTTGGTTTCACTGTATTACGAAAATCCTTAAATGTTGCCATTAGCGAGTCAACTCCTTCACACGATTTTCTAATTCACCTGGCAAGAATGGTGTACCGTTATATTTAGTGATTGTCACGATTTTATCGTGACCACCAACATTCATTTTCATAATATTAGCTAATTGACCTGTATAGTTATTTTCTACAACGATCACCTTTTTCGCTTGTGCAACAAGAGGTGCTATTTCTGCAGATGGGAATGGGTGAATTAATCGAATATGTGCATGATTCACTTTCATTCCTTGCGCATTCAGTCGCTCTTGCACTTCTTCAATAGCACCTCTTGTTGAGTTAAAGCCTACTAATAAAATATCGGCTTCCTCATGTGGTGCATTGACAAAGACTGGGTTATCAAATTTCAAACTCTCTAATTTACGGAAGCGTTTATCCATTTGAGTTTGGCGATTACCTGTTGCCTCAGATGGCTTCCCTGTTTCATCATGTTCAACACCTGTAACGTGATGAATACCATGCAATGTACCTGGTAAGACACGAGGTGAAATGCCATCTTCTGTATCTTCGTAACGCTTGAAGTAGGCTTTATCTGCCGCTTCCTCAAGATCATCCATCACAATTTTACCGCGACGAATTTCAATTTTATTATAATCAAATGGCTCAACAGATTGTTTACCTAGAGATAATTGTAGATCTGTCATTAAGATTACTGGTAATTGTAATTCCTCTGCAATGTTAAATGCTTGGATCGTATCAAAGAAAGCTTCCTCCATTGTAGAAGGTGCAATGACTACTTTAGGAATTTCTCCATGAGTACCGTAAAGCATAGCCATCAAGTCAGATTGTTCTTGCTTAGTTGGTAACCCAGTTGAAGGGCCTCCACGTTGTGTATCAACTACTACTAAAGGTTGCTCTGTCATACCTGAAAGACCAATTGCTTCCATCATTAATGAAAGACCAGGACCAGCAGAAGCGGTAAAGGAACGTACACCGCCAAAATTAGCGCCAATAGCCATTGTTGCTGCTGCAATCTCATCTTCCGTTTGGATGACCGTTCCACCGAATTTCGGCAATTTTTTAATCAAGTATTCCATAATTTCAGACGCTGGTGTAATTGGGTATGCTGCCATAAAGCGTGTCCCAGCAGCTAATGCACCAAGTGCTATCGCATCGTTCCCAATCATAAACATACGACGTTTACCATCTGCAGGTGCAAGCTCCCATTCGCCTATACGATCAACTAACAGCTCATTCATAATTTGACGACCACGTGTAATGGCTTCCATATTTTTTTGTACGACTTCTTCGCCCTTTTTACCAAAAATATCATCGACAACATTTTGGAATACTGCGTCTTCTAGGTTTAGCAATGATGCAGTTGCGCCGATAGCCACCATGTTTTTCATTAACGAAGTACCAAGCTCTGCTGCTACTTCTGTAAACGGTACTGCAAATAATGGTGCTTTTGAATCCTCTGGTTTAACAGGATCAAATTTTGCATCGGCTAAAATAATACCCTTTTCTGTAAGCTCTTTATAATTGACATCAATTGTTTCTTGATCGAATGCCACTAAAATATCTAAATCATCCGCAATTGAACGTACTTCTGTTGGACGAACTGTAATTTTATTATTCGTATGGCCACCTTTAATTCGAGAAGAGAAGTGACGATAACCGTATAGGAAATAACCTAGACGATTCATTGCCATTGAGAAAATCTCACCTGTACTCTCAATCCCTTCACCCTGTTGCCCACCGACTTTCCATGAAAGCTGATGTAACATGTCAACAACTCCTTAAATCCAATGTGTACTATTATTTTTCCTTCATAAGTTTAACACGAAGAAACCGTCTGGACTATTGTTTCTCCACGATTTAGGCGAAAATCAGACCTTTGACTGAAAATCCTGTTCATAAAGTTGTAATTTTCAAATCTAAGCAAAATCACGCCCCTATTTCAAGTGACATCTATCATATGTAAAACAGGAAAACGAAAAAATGCTCCGCCACCATATTATGTGACAGAGCATTTTACTTCATTACTTTTTTATCGAATACGTTTTTCCACTAGCAGCTTTAATGCTGTTCGTTCTTCTCCAGCAATCAAAATATCGGCAAACGCCGGCGCGCAAATTAAATCTGTGCCACTTGGCGCTACAAATCCGCGTGCAATGGCCACTGCTTTCACGGCTTGGTTAAGTGCACCTGCCCCAACTGCTTGCATTTCTGCCTGCCCTTTTTCTCTGATTACCGCGACTAATGCACCTGCAACTGAATTTGGATTAGAGCGTGATGATACTTTTAATGAATCCACAATTATTCCTCCCCGTTTCGCGAATAGTGTTTACGCTCAACAACTCATGTCCCCCTTTTTGGACCTCAAGTTATTGTCCGTAGCACATTTTATGCTCCGCAAAACGGAAATAGACTAGTTTGACAAAGAAACCTATATCCCCGTAAAAGAAACGTAAAAAAACATTCTTCGACTTATCTACCCTTGAAATGGATAGTCTTCATTTATATAAATGCGTTCACAGGCAATAGCTTTTCCTGTTCGATCATCCATCTCGACAAAGAAACCACTCAAAACCTCTCGCCCTTTTTTCGGAACTTCAAAACGAGATGGCATGTTTGTTTGGAATTTATAGATGACACTTTCCTTCGTCATACCTAAAATTTCATCGTACGGCCCTGTCATACCAACATCCGTGATATAAGCCGTACCTTGTGGGTAGATTCTTGCATCTGCTGTTTGCACATGTGTATGTGTCCCAACAACCGCTGAAGCCTTTCCATCTAAATGCCAACCAAGAGCGATTTTTTCACTAGTCGCTTCAGCATGAAAATCCACGAAGACAAGTGGAGATATTTGTCGAGCCTCTGCAATCAATTGATCTGCCATTGCAAACGGATCCTCATGTGGCGGTAAAAATACACGACCATGTAAATTAATGACAGATAATGTCACGCCATTTTTAGAAATCTGAACCATACCTTTACCAGGTGCTTCACTTGAAAAGTTTGCCGGACGGATTAAGTAATCCGCGTCATCAATAAAATCAAAAATATCTTTATTGTCCCATGTATGATTCCCCATCGTAATAACATCTACACCCATTTGTAGCAAGCTATTATAAATATTACGAGTAATCCCTCGTCCTGCCGCAGCATTTTCCCCATTTGCAATCACAACATCTGGATTATACTTCTTTTTTAAGCGAGGTAAATATTTTTCCACCGCATCTCGACCAATTGAACCAACAATATCACCAATAAATAGAACTTTCATTATGCAAGACCACACTTTCTCTAAATAACATCTTTTAGTTTACCATCTTTGCTTTGGCAATCGCAAAGTAAAACGCAAGCCTTACCACATTTACACGTTTAAATACCCGTTTATTTAGGATTTCTGGATGGGAAATTGTGCATCTTTTTTATTAGAGGAGTCCCCATTGGTATTGAGTTGCCCTATAAAAAAAGCACCTAATTTCCATTTACTCATTATATATGTTATACAAATGGAGCAACTGAGACTGACAATAAATGAAATGGCAATGACAGAAAATACACTTAATGTTTCGATAAAATTCGTTAAAAAAATTTTAAGTAGGCTATTAACTAGGGGATGTAATAAATATATACCGAAGGAATAACGACTAATAAAAATGATAAATTTCGGCATTTTTCTTCTGTTACTCGCGATGAAAAATAACAGAAAAGCTACACTGAATGTATAAAGGATAACGTCTATTCTCTTTGAATGAACTTCCGTAATAATACCTGATAATTGAGTGATTAGCAAAAGACTTACTGTGATTAGTAATACTGCTAGTAACAAATAACGAAAACGCTGTAACCACGATAGAAATTTATCATAATTTTTTCCACAGTAATAAGCTACTGCAAAATAAGCAATCCACGCAGGAAATGGCATCTTATTAAAAAAATCCCATTGTAAACTAGTATACGCTAAATCAGGAAAATACTTAAATGGATCCAAAAAATTAAAAAAGGCTAAGTAACCAAAATTAATGATAAAAGCAGTCATTATTACTTTATAGGCAGGGTATCTTGAGGCAATAAATTTCACAAAAAATGGATGAATGATATAAAACTGAAAAATGATCACGATAAAATAACCATGGAAATCACCTTCCAAATAATTTAGTAGTAGTTTTTTGGCAAATTCAATAGAAGGCAATTCAATTGATTTAAGAACGGCATCAAGTAGTCCAATAAAAAGAAATGGCGTTAACATATATTTATAACGTTTTACATAAAACTTTTTCGGCAAACGATCTGAATAGGAATAGGCAATGACAAACTCTGAGATAAATATAAAAAGAGGTGTCCCGAACATAAAGATCAGCTGAATAGATGTCAGGATTACGAATAGTGGACCTTCTTCTATGTCATACATGTTCAATGCCAACGTAACACTATGCATTAACACAATCCCTAAGCAAGCAACGTATCGTAGTAAATATATTTCTTTGACTTCTCGCTTCATCACCCTCACCTGCCATTTCAAAGGAATCAATTTGCCTTTCAATTATGCTACTTACCTTACTCAATGCAGGGATAAAATTATTTACTATTGGTAGTTGTTCTCTTTAATTGCACCAAAATATCTCGCATTGTTTGAGGCTCAATAATAAAATTACCTACTAATAAAATAAACATCGTCCACAAGGAAATACATATAGCGGCTACAAGCCATGAACCTGCAGATGTAATATGGAGCTCGATAAAAAATATAAATGGTATTGCTGCAGTAAGTGCAAAAATACTATTTTGCACAATTTTTTTGACAGTATCTTTAGGTGAATTTTGTAAAATCTTTTTAGAAGAATAAATGATTAAATCATAAGTACGATAGCCGTATGAACAAATTCCTCCCAGTAATATTCCTTCTGCGCCAAAAAACTGTACAAAAACAAGAGAAACTACAAGGTTGATTAATGCTTCCATAATGGCACGATTTTTCGTCTCTCTAAAATGGCCTGCAGCATTCACTAACGTATTGGCAGGAATCCGAATTGTATTCGCTACTCCTACAATGACAAACAATATTGCTAACCAGGGCCTTATGTAATTGGCATCTTCAATCCCTGCTGTATAAATCTTTATAAATGGCAATATTAAAATAGCTGTACATGTGTAGCTAAAAGCAATGATGCCATAAAAAATATATTCAAAGTGATTAAAATATTTCCGAAGAACGTCCTTATCCTCTTTGACAAGAATGTCTCCAAAAGCTGCTAATATCGCCCCTGAAAAAGTGGATATAAACAAAGTGACTGCATTAAACACCATACTATAAACTGTAAACACACTGACTTCTGTTAAGCCCAGAAAAATCGTTATTAAAATAAACGGCGTGTTAAACACCACTAACGAGGCAATTTGATGAATTAAAGCATCCCATTTATCTTTAATTGCTAACGTATTCGCTTGTTTTTTACTATTGAAATATGGATATTTCTTTTTAACATACAATCTTAAAAAAAGAACATCCAGTAGCAATATGGCACTTGAACTAGCAACAACAATGACGATGGAAAAACCAAATGCTATCAAAGTAACTGACAATAGTGCACTCGCAAAAAGCAACATTGTTTGAATGCGAAAAATAACATAGCTTTTTTGATCTGCCGACAGTAGAACTAAATATTTCCCTATAAAAAAATACTCCCACATGCCACTAATCCCCAAAATAAGTACCATGTAAAGAGCCGTTCGCGGATTCACTTCATCTCCTACTAATAACGGATAACAAATAGCCAAAATGGCGACTAATCCAACAAAGACATAACCCGAACGTCTATAAAAACGATTAGTCGCTGAAAGAATTCCATTTATTTGGTCTTTATCACCCTTGGCTAGTGGCTTATAAAGTGCCACTATAGATGCATTACCAACCCCAGCCTCTACTATTTTTAAATAACTTAAAAATTGCTTAATCGACGAAACAAGCCCGTTTGTAGCAGAGCCGTATGTTGTCATAAATAGTCGAGGTAAAATGAAATTAATAACCGCTGCAACAACTTGTAGTAATACATTAGACATTAAATTTAAAACTAGTCTCTTAGTTCTCATGCTGGTAAGCACCTTTTCTTTTAGTAAAAGTAGGAATTAAACCTTTGCAATCACTGATCCGCCGTTTAAACCTATTCAACATGAAAAGTAAAAGAATTTGTTTTTTCTTTAATAACCAAGTATAGATCTTTGATTTGAGCGGCATATTTGTCATCCGAATCGCATGCAACGATCCATGAAACGCTTCATGAATCAACATTTTCTTAATAAAGGTACGCTTTTCATGTAAACGCTTATGGTTGAATCTATTCAATTCATTATTCACCGCTGCCATCACTAAATAAGTAAAATAATACTGAAGTTGTTCAGCAAAATTAGGAACCTGGTCTGCTTTCCTGTACTTTAAAACTTTCAATTGTTCATACAACACAAGTATTTTTTTAAAAAACATCTGATCATATCTAGCCGTCATGGAAGAAGAATGCTGACGGTAATGGTAGAGATACTGATTTTCTAATATATAAATACTTTCTGCATCAAGTAAGCTAGGATATGTACAAGCAACATCGTCCCCCATGCAAATTTGATCATCCACATCAAAGAGATTTTTCTCTAATAGGTCTCTTTTAAATATTTTGTTAGATAAAGATGGATATAAGCCAAAACGGTAATACTCGCCCGAATATAGCATAATTGGATATACTTCTTTTTCCATTCTATCCTTCCTGTACAAACCAGGCGAGACAAGCTGTGGTCTCTTCACTTCTTGGAGTGGATAATTTTCTACAATGTCACAAATAACAATATCTACATCAAAAACACGGGCAGTATTACATAATGATTTATACATATCAACTTCAATCCAATCATCACTATCTACATAACCAATATACTGTCCTTTGGCGACCCTTAGCCCTGCTTTACGGGCACTGACAGCACCACTATTTGCTTGATGAATGACGGTAATTCTTGTATCAGATTCGGCATATTCATCGCAGATTACCGAGCAGCTATCAGTCGAGCCATCATTTACTAATATCAACTCAAAATCTACGAATTCCTGTCTCAGAATACTATCAAGACACATTTTTAAGTAAGGTTCCGTATTATAGACGGGGACAATAATGCTTAAATATGGCACTCACCTCACCTCTCATTCATAGTAGTTCCCTTACTTTTACTCATAGTCAGTGCAAACATAATTAATAAAATATGATATGGAAAATAATCCATGACAAATGAATCAAGTCCTATATTCGCTATTAACATGATATAGAGAGGAATAGCGTTGATTGAAAGGATTTGAAAGCCTGGTCTATTCATAATTCCGACATTCTCTCTAAGTACTTTATAGAGGCTTGAAATGTATAGTACTGACAAGACTATTCCGATTAAACCTATATAATAGGGAGTTGATAAGTACATTGTATGTGCCATCTTTACCTTCGCAAAGCTTGTGCCAAAGCCTGCACCCAAAACAAATACTTTCGTGTTTTGAAGGATTTCATTTACAAATAGGCTCCAACTACTCACTCGACCAGTGGTAATGGCATCTGTCGATATTCCTGACCCAAAAAACCGAATCCAATAAATTTCGAATAACTTCTCGTAAAAAAAATAGAGGGCACCCCCACAAATAATCACGATAAAAGACGAAAATTTAATAGCAGTCTTCACATTATTTCTAATGAATACAACAAATGTCATCATAATGAAAACGATTAATGTAATAATAAACATTTTGGAATATGTCAGTATGCCAAAAAATGCTAATATCACGAGTAATACAATTGACTTTTTCTCCTTTTTTCCATCCAGATTAAAAAGCACTAATAAACAAGCCATAGCTATTAATACTTGCAAACTAAAGTAATTTGGATCTAAATCTAAACCCGTAAATCTTGTACTAATCGAGTTCATTGTCTTCACTGTATTCACAATGGTCATTGACTCTATGAAATGATCAATTTCTGGGATAGAATAACTAATCAATCGAACGATTGAAGCAGCTAGTAAACCCGATGCATAGATATACGTATACCTTCTGAAATATGCCTTATCATCGAGGGTCAATATTGCACAAAAGAGCACACTATAATTCAACACAAAGCCTAAAACTGCAATAAGATTACCACCACTAACTATCGTTACGGCCACCGTATAAAATGCAAATAAAAAATAGGTTAATAGGAGTCGTTTTGAAATACCTTGCTTTTGTAAAAAGAGCGTCAAAATACTTAACAAAATATAGAAAGAACTAAGTACAACAAGCAGTGAGTATCCTGATATATCGAATTTAATGACATACACCCACGAAATAAAAAACAATAAATAGTCAATTCGATGCTGCTGCTTATCTAGCAGCATCGCCAAACTAGTTAAAAGGAAGAAGAGCCAGAGAAATAGATTACTACCTGTATATATTTTGAATACGACAAAGATACTTGAAATTATACAAATGAGCACACTAAAATTCTTAGATTCTATCATGTACATCAAACTCCAATACAAGTTGCTCTTGAGCTTTTTTGTTTGTGTAGTGATTTTCCTCTATGTAATTTTTCATATTGTGTAGTAATTCTGTATTTTTCATAACACTAGAAATGACTTGAAAGATGTCTTGAATGTTAAAGCCTGTTATCAATCCGTTATGACCATTACAAATTTGTTCACCTGCTGCGGCAAAGTCCGTTGTAATAACAGGCGTTTGTACAATTAATGCCTCCCCAATGACCATTGGATAGCCTTCGTAGGCAGATGTTAAAACGAATACATCACTACATTTTATAAATGGATAGGGATTTTTCATTTCTCCTACAAATTCAACTACATCCTCTACACCTAGTTGCAAAGCTAATTGCTGATTTGAAAGTAGGTCTGGTCCATCCCCTAAAATGCGCCAGCGAAAATTATTTATAGAAGCTTCCTTTAACAACTTACACAGATGTGGAATAAGGTCGAACCTTTTTGTACTATTTTCAATTCGCCCGACAGATATTAAATCCAACTCGCTTTTATGAAACGGTGTATATTGACATGCCAGTTCTTTAATCTCTTCGATTGGAAAAAAATTATAAACCACTTGAATTTTATGTTGATATTGTGGAAGAAAATTTATTAAATTTTCCTTACATGCTACCGAAACACATAACAATCGATCAAAATTTTTATAGGTTTTGACACAAGCCTCATAATTAAAATTCGCTTTAAT
Organism: Lysinibacillus sp. BS3; assembly: GCF_039614735.1. Lineage (NCBI taxonomy): Bacteria > Bacillati > Bacillota > Bacilli > Caryophanales > Bacillaceae > Lysinibacillus > Lysinibacillus sp. BS3. The sequence continues at coordinate 1,543,359 of NZ_CP154860.1, forward strand.
GGGATCTGTATGAATCCATGCTAACTTACGATCTGCTATCACAAACTGATCTACAAATAAATTGGTCCCCTTATTGAAGTATTGATTGGGTACATCATTAAAATAAGATATGGCGATATCATAATGACAATTATTGCGATGTTTTTTTAAAAGCATCGAATAGAAGTTATGGGAACCTATTAATCGAACAACTATCATACACACAATGCGTAAAATAATATGCCATACGTTATTTCTTTTTTTCACTTCAGCAAAAGGTGTAGCAATTAGTTGTAACAGTAAGTTCCCTGTAGTTACCTTCACATTGGAGGGAATATCGTTCATTAATTCCCCTCCACTAAATGTGAAAACATCTATCTCATATTTCTCGTAGAGGCTGATTTCTTTTAGCATATTAATTAACGCCTTTTGGATGCCACCCATTTGAAAATTTTGTGCAACAAATAATATTTTCATATTAGCCCCCCTAAAAATACTACTGTAAATTTTCATATTGCTCTTACGTAAATAAAAAACGGATCGATAGCCGCTACGTGCCACTTCCTTTGCTGCTCACACTCCGCATAGCTTTTATAAATTACTGTATAAATCTGTTATCCGTTTCTCCATTTTCGCCCAGCTGTAACCTTCTTCGTACAGTGCCTTCATTTCACGAGAAATTTCTGGCCATTCTTTTCTACGCTTTACCAAATTCTCAATTCCATTTTGTAAACTCTCTCTATTGTAATCAATAAGTTCTCCAAAATTATTTGTTGCAACTACTTCTGACATTCCCGTATTTTTCACCATAATCAAAGGCTTACCAAGCATTAATGCTTCATAGAATTTATTAGGTGCAGCATAATAATGGTTAGAGATGGTAGGATCATAAATAGCCGTCATAATGTCACAACTATTTTCTAACTCTATTGTTTTTTCATAGGGTAACTTACCATAAAAGTTTATATTGTCATGCATTTTCGAAGCTTGCAGCAATGTATCAGCTAACTTACCAAATCCACCAATATGCAGCTCATAACTTGGCGTATTCTTTACTACTTCAACCAGTTCACTAATCAATCGATTTTCAGTAAGTATACCTACATAGACTATTTTTACTTTTTTCGGATTCAAATCTAAGCAATCATTGGAATCTATATAACGTGGAGTATTATATATGACCTCTATTTTTTTAGGTGAAGCTTTAGCAATCTGTTCTTTGCGCTTTTCTGTACATATAATGACTGCATCCACACTATTCATAAGGCGTATATCTAGACTAGCAATGACCTTTCCAATAATCTCCGGTCCATAAAATGGTGAAGTATACGAATCAAATACGTCGTAGATTACTTTTTTACGAAGTAATTTCCCACATATTGTACCTATTAACGCTGTATCAAAATCACAAGCGTGAATCATATCATACGTATTTTTATGGCGAAGTAACCATTGAAAAAGTTTAAGTTGAAAATTTATAAATGGGACTAAGTTCTTTTTCAAACCTCCTCCAAATGTTGCCGGAATACCAAACCTTGTAATACGAATTGTCTGTTCACCTTCTAACAGCTGGTTCTTTATTTTATATTTTTTATCTCTATCCCAAGCTAAAATGTGAACCTTCCAATTATTTTTCGCAAGGCAATGTGCTTCCTTTTCAACCCTTGGATCTGGAGAAACAGGGTTACTCCTCATAAAAACAACTCGCATCTCATATGCCCCCCTTAAACACTGAATGTCTCTAGTGCTTCAGCTACTTTTCGCTTCCTTTTATGTCCTTACAACTTAAAGGTGCTTTCCCATTTTAAAAAAACTTCCACCATTTTTTTGTGAAAGTATCATCTGGTTCATATACAATTAATGGAAGATTATTAATGATTCGTTCGTTATTTTCAAGCAAAAATTCTACCATATCCAAATCTTTTTGTTTTTCTAAAAATCTAAGTCCCTTTTCAAATAAGAAAGGACGTGTATTTAAGTTATGCACATCTGAACCGTATGTATGGACAAGATTCGAGCGCACTAAATTTAGCGAAAGTTTTTGGACGGTTTTTCCGAACAATCCTGCTAAACTCCCTGATGTAATTTGTGCAACTGCCCCCTCGCGTATAATTTGTTCCAAATGACTTGGATTTTCTGAAATGACTCTATTTCGCTCTGGGTGTGCAATAATTGGTGTTATGCCTGCTGTTAATAACGAGTAAATGATATCCTTTGTATATTTGGGAATATGATTAGAGGGAAGTTCCAACAGCAAATAATTGGAATTTGCTAATGTATGTAATTGTTTTTTTTCATACAATTCTAGAATGTTACCTGCCAAGCGTACCTCTTGTCCCGTGTAAAGTTTTAAAGGCATATTACGTTGGTCAATTGCCATTTGTAACTGTACAATTTGCTCATTCACGACATCAAAGGGGACATTATACAATGGATGTAAAGCATGCGAAGTGGAAACAATCGTTGAAATGCCCTCCAAAACTGCCTGCTCAAATAAACAAAGTGTCTCTTCAATCGTTTTCGGACCATCATCGACATCAAATAATATATGACTGTGCATATCAATCACTGTACTTCACTTCCCTGTCTAGATACTTGAATTAACGATAATATTGCTCATAATATTGATGGAGTGGCATTTTATAGTTATTTAATACTACGCCTAAAATATTTGCTTTTGAGGCTTCAAGGCTTGACTTTGCTTTTAACACACTTTCATTTTCTGCAACTCCACTGTTCACAATTAATAATGTACCATCACATTTATTGGACAAAATTTGAGCATCTGTTACAGATAATAGGGGTGGCGCATCAAAAATAATGATGTCAAACTCTTTCTTTAGTTCCTCAATTACATTCCCCATTAAGGTAGAAGCTAGTAACTCTGCTGGATTGGGGGGAATAGGCCCACTTGTCAAGACATATAGATTAGCAATATCTGTATTATTGACGACTTCCGAAATTGTAAAATGTCTTGTTAGTAAATTTGATAGTCCTCTAGCATTTTGCAATAGAAACGTATAATGCATTGTTGGTTTTCGTAAATCTGCATCTACGATGACGACCCGTTTTCCTTCTTGTGCGAAAACAACACCTATATTGGCTGCATTGGTTGACTTTCCTTCACCTGGTGTTGCAGATGTCACTAATATTGTTTTAATCTCTCTATCTGGCATTGAAAAAGTAATATTTGTTCGGATTGTTCGAAATTGTTCAGAAATAAAAGAATGGTCATTTGCAATCGTCACAAGTTTTCGTCCCATTTTCACTAACTTCTTCTTTTTCTTTTTTTTCCAAAACATTATGATCCTCTCCTCGTTTTACGAGATTTTATCCTAGTGCTTTTATTGTGAGCATCACTAATTTGACTAATCAAGCCAATAATCGGTAGTCCTATTAGCTCTTCAATATCTTGCTCCGTCTTGATTGTAGTATCTAAGCTCTCTATTATGATTATGAGAGCAGCACTTAAAACAAAACCAATAAACGAGGCTGCTACTATATAAAGGGTTTTATTTGGCGCAATCGGTACAGGTTCCTTATCTAATTGTGCAACTGACAAAATATTAACATTATCAACCGTCATTAAAACTTGGATCTCCTCTTGAAACACATCTGCTATTGTATTGGCAATTTCGACAGCCAACCCTGCTTGCTTGTCTACAACATTAATATTGACAACTTGTGAGTTATTGGCACTAGATACAGTAATTTGATCCATTAAAACTTCAGGTGTGACATCCAAATCTAGCTTATTTATAACTTTAGATAAAATAGCAGAACTTGTTATGATAATGTTATACGTATTAATAAGTCGGAGATCTGTTTCAACCTGTTGTACACCTAAATGTGGTTGCTCTATATTTTTTTGATTAACTAAAATTTGCGTTTCTGCCTCATAGGTAGGTTTTAACACAAAGATGCTAATAAAGGCTGTAACCAACGCTGCAAAAAGTGTAAAACTTATGATAAAAAGAAAGTTTTCTCGGACTATTTTCAATATATCTTGTAATGTGATTGTTTCTTTCAATGCTCTTCACTCCTTGTCAAAACATAAACCAGTTGTAAAAATGGAGTATAACTAGGCTGGTTAATTTTTAAAAGGTATTCATGTTGAGGCTAGTTCACTATGCTTTATTCCATACTATATTGTTGGAATCATCCATTTATTCTTACTGGGTAGATCACATCGAATTTATTCACATACAAAAAGGCACCCCCTGACCTTGGTCAAGGGATGCCTATTATTTTAATATTTATTTCGCGTATTCCACAGCACGTGTTTCGCGAATAACTGTTACTTTAATATGACCTGGATAATCGAGTTCTTCCTCAATACGTTTGCGAATATCACGCGCAAGACGATGAGACGCTAAATCATCAATTTTTTCAGGTTGTACAATAATACGAATTTCACGTCCAGCTTGAATCGCATAAGATTTTTCTACGCCATCATAGCTTTCTGAAATTTCCTCTAACTTTTCAAGTCTGCGGATATAGTTTTCAAGTGTTTCACTACGTGCACCTGGACGAGCTGCTGATAATGCATCAGCTGCAGCGACTAATACCGCAATAACAGATGTTGCTTCAGTATCACCATGATGCGAAGCAATACTATTAATGACAACTGGGTGTTCCTTATACTTTGTTGCTAATTCCACACCGATTTCGACGTGGCTTCCTTCAACTTCATGATCAATTGCTTTTCCAATATCATGTAATAAGCCTGCACGACGAGCCAATGCTACATCTTCACCAAGTTCAGCAGCAAGTAATCCTGCTAAATGTGCGACTTCAATTGAATGTTTTAGAACATTTTGTCCATAGCTTGTACGATATTTCATGCGGCCTAAAATTTTCATTAAATCTGGATGTAAGTTATGAATACCAATTTCAAATGTAGTTTGCTCACCTGTTTCGCGGATTTGTTCATCCACTTCACGTCGAGCTTTTTCCACCATTTCCTCAATACGAGCTGGGTGAATACGACCATCCTGTACAAGTTTTTCAAGTGCAAGTCGAGCTGTTTCACGGCGAATTGGATCAAAGCCTGATAATATAACCGCTTCTGGCGTATCATCAATAATTAAATCAATTCCTGTTAACGTTTCCAATGTACGGATATTACGGCCTTCGCGACCAATAATACGTCCCTTCATTTCATCATTTGGCAAGTTCACAACAGATACAGTTGTTTCTGCTACGTGATCTGCAGCAAAGCGTTGTAGTGCTAATGATAAAATTTCACGTGCTTTTTTATCTGAGTCTTCTTTCGCACGTGTTTCAGCTTCTTTTGTCATCACAGCAATATCAGTTGATAACTCTTTTTCTACTTCATTGAGGATAATTGATTTAGCTTCATCCCTAGTTAAAGCAGAAATACGTTCTAACTCTGTTTTTTGTGATGCCATGAGCTCGTCCACTTTGCTCTCCATCTGTTCAATATGCTGTTGTCTTTCAGCTAGAGCTTGTTCTTTGCGCTCTAAGCCAGCTTCTCTCTTATTTAGAGCATCATCTTTGCGATCAAGATTCTCTTCTCTTTGCAATAAACGGTTCTCTTGTTTTTGAAGTTCTAAACGACGTTCACGAATGTCATTTTCAGCTTCAGTACGAAATTTGTGAGTTTCATCTTTGGCTTCAAGTAGTGCTTCTTTCTTCATTGCCTCCGCTTCTCGTTTTCCTTCTTCAACGATTGTTTCAGCGACATGTTTAGCACCAGTGATTTTTGAGTCATTCACTTTTTTCATGTAGATATAGCTAACAGCGGCACCAACGATGAGTCCAAGCAAAGCGGAGATGATAGTAATTCCATCCATATGAACACCTCCTCTTGCTATTTGGGTATTACAGTTTCAGTCGGCGCATACATCTATGTCGCCTTAGCTAAAATGCACCAGATTTTGTTAGAATTTATGCAAAACCCGTTTCATTGGCCAAAGGCATTATCTTCATCCAGTAGGCGTTTAGACATCCATTTTAAAGGATATTTCACTATAAAACATTTGCTAAATGAGGATAAAATGTACTGCCTATTTAAAGTCATAATTCAGAAATTATACATATTTAATTGTATAGCTAGCCTCAGGCTCTGTCAAGGATAGTCAGGCATCTGTTCGCCACCTTAGCCAAAAAAAGTAAGTCCTATCCATTCGGTGAATTTTTCCCCTACTACTATTTCACTAGAAAATTTTTCATGTTAAATACAATTAATAAAAAAACAGTACATAAGAAATAAACACATAGCCTCTCTCTTATTATGTGTAAAAATTTAAGAATATAGACAAAAAAATGCATTGCCCCCTCAATAAAGTGGGAACAATGCAATCATTAATTATTCTTCTTCCAGAAGTAACATTAATTCTTCATCCATCTCTTCTTCATCATCATGGGCAGCAATTGTATAAGAAGAAGCCGCAATACCATAAGAAGCTCGGATTTTATTTGCTATGTCTTCTAGGACAGCAGTATTTTCTTTTAAATACTGTTTAGCATTTTCTCGTCCTTGACCTAAGCGCTCATCGCCATATGCATACCAAGAACCACTTTTTTGTACAATGTCTAATTCTACGCCTAAATCGACTGTTTCGCCTTCTTTAGAAATTCCTTCTCCATACATAATATCTACTTCAGCTGTACGGAAAGGTGGTGCTACTTTATTTTTAACAATCTTAATTTTAGTACGGTTACCAACAATATCATTACCCTGTTTAATAGCTTCTGCACGACGCACTTCTAAACGGACAGAGCTGTAGAACTTAAGCGCACGTCCACCTGGTGTTGTTTCTGGATTACCGAACATGACACCAATTTTTTCACGAACTTGGTTAATGAAAATAGCAATCGTTTTTGATTTATTAATCGCGCCTGAAAGTTTACGTAAAGCTTGAGACATTAGACGTGCTTGTAAGCCGACATGAGAGTCACCCATATCCCCTTCAATTTCAGCTTTTGGCACTAAGGCAGCAACAGAGTCAATGACGATAATATCAATAGCACCACTACGCACTAATGCTTCTGCGATTTCAAGTGCTTGCTCACCTGTGTCGGGTTGTGATAACAATAGCTCATCAATATTGACACCTAATTTTTGTGCATAGATCGGGTCTAATGCATGCTCAGCGTCGATAAATGCTGCTTGTCCACCTGTTGCTTGTACTTCAGCAATGGCATGTAGAGCAACAGTTGTTTTACCAGATGATTCTGGACCGTATACTTCAATAATACGTCCACGTGGATATCCACCCACTCCTAATGCAGCATCAAGTGCAAGTGAACCACTTGAAGATGTCGCAATTTCTAAATCGGTTTTTTCACCGAGTTTCATGATGGAACCTTTACCAAAATTCTTTTCAATTTGTTTTAGAGCCTGTTCTAAGGCTGCTTTACGATCACTCATTCATTTTCCTCCTTCGAAAACTGTTCACTGTTTTTATCTATCTCTACTATACTTGTTTTTGAGAAAACACGCAAGAAAAAAGCGAACATTTATTCGATTTTTCTTCAAAATAAAAATTTGGATAGTTTTCCTCTACCCAAATTCCTATGTCCTACTCTATTTTAATATCGTTTTGTGTAGCCACGTTCTTCTAAAAGTTGCATTAAATAATGGCATGTAAATTTCACCGCACGGAGTCGATTCGTATTCCGCATGCCTGATAAATGAAGTAAATATGTAAGCGGCTCCTCGTCATTTATGGCAATACCAATCCAAACCGTACCTACTGGCTGATGATCATGTGCAGTGGGACCTGCTTCTCCTGTAAGACCAATCCCAATATTTGTAGCAAATTTCTCACGAACAGCACTTGCCATTGCCGCTGCACACTCAGCACTCACAACACCATGTGTATCAATTAATTCTTGTGAAATGTCTAGCTGTTTTACTTTCGCATCTGCTGCATAGGTAACAACGCCTCCTATAAGTGCATTGCCTACCCCTGGAATTTCCGCAAGTTCAGATTGAAATAAACCAGCAGTTAAACTTTCTGCAGCCGCAATTGTTAGCTCATTATCCAGTAGCATTTCTACCGTTTTTGAGGCAAGGGAATCATCATCTACACCATATTGATAATCACCAACAAGTGCTTGTATTTCTGCAACCTTTGCCTTAATAAGCTGGCCAGCTTGTTGCTCTGTTGCGGCTTTAGCTGTTACGCGTAACGTTACCTCACCATCAGAAGCAAGTGGAGCAACTGTTGGATTGGTTTGTGCATCTAAAATATTTTGAACTTGTACTTCAAGCTCGGCCTCACCAATTCCATAAAATCGCATAACATGTGATGCAATGATCCCTCCATCATTAAGCATCGCAGCAAGTTTAGGTTTAGCCTCAAATTGAAACATTGGTTCTAACTCTTTTGGAGGTCCTGGTAATAAAATATAAGTGCGATCATTTTTTGTGAAGATCATACCTGGAGCCATTCCATGGTGATTAGCTAATACTTCACTCCCAGCTAAAATTAATGCCTGTTTACGATTATTTTCCGTCATTGGACGTCCTCGTTTAGCAAAAAATTGCTCAATATACGTCAATGCTACTTCATCAAACTCAAGAGAAACACCAAGATGACGTGCAATCGTTTCCTTCGTTAAATCATCTTTTGTTGGACCAAGTCCTCCCGAAAAAATAATGAGATCTGCACGAGACTCTGCCACTTCGATAGCTTGTTCTAAACGCTTTGCATTATCGCCTACTACGGTATGATAAAAAACGTTGATGCCAAGCTCGGATAGCTGGCTTGAGATAAATCTCGCATTTGTATTCGTAATTTGACCTAATAATAGTTCTGAGCCAACTGCAAGAATTTCAGCATTCATGATCCCAAGACCTTTCTTATTTAGACTCAAGTAATACACGTCGATTTAGATAGAAATAATCCCATCCTGACCAAAGTGTAAAGAACAATGCAACATAGAGCATGATTGTATGAAATGGAATACCAACCAATGTAAAGATTGTATTGTGTAAAAGAGCAGCAGCAATCGCTACAATTTGTGCCCAAGTTTTAATTTTACCAAGCTGATTGGCAGCTACGACTTCTCCTCCACCTGCCAAAATCAAACGTAAACCCGTTACAGCAAATTCACGACTAATAATAATGATAATTACCCAAGCAGGTGCCATCTTAAGCTCGACCATTAAAATAAAGGCTGCTGAGACAAGTAACTTGTCAGCTAAGGGATCTAAAAATTTCCCAAATGTCGTTACAAGATTATACTTACGTGCGTAATAACCATCCACCCAATCGGTTGTTGAAGCAAAGATAAAAATAAGTGCGCCTATAAAATGATGAATTGGCATCTCTGCACCAAAAAGTGATAATGTTCCCCAGCCAAAATCAAACATCATAACAATGACAAAGAATGGAATAAGTAAGATTCGAGAGATGGTAATTTTATTTGGAATGTTCATTTTTCTAACACCTTTCATGATGAAAGAAAGTAGTCATCATGTGATGACTACTGTTCTTTATTGAAATTGATGACGATATTTTGCGTTACAATTTGTTGTGCATACGTTAGAAGTTCGTCATTAATATAGATTTTAGCTTGCGTTGAATTACCGAGACGAATACGAACATAGTTTTGTGTTGAGGCGTCAAATTCAACTACTTCCCCGGCATTATAGACACGCGTATCTGTTAAGATTTCTTGTTGCTGTTGATTGCGAATACCAACAAATGTAGGGCCTGATATTTCAATTTTCAGTTTCATTGTATCTGTCCCTGTTAACGTATAAGAAGTTGTCGCTCCATCTGCTTCAACAGTACCCGCGGAAATTGTTTGCTTCATCTCTTCAGTTTGATCAGTGTCATCTTCATCAGTTGGTGTTTCTTCTGTAGCTTTTGTATCTTCTTTATCATTTTTCTGTGCATCTTTATTTTCTTGTTCTTTTTTATCCTTCTCACTATCAATTGGCTTGACATTTGTGTCATATTCAATCTCAGGAGTTGGATTTACTTCTTCGCTTGTCCCTGGACTGTTTTTTGATTGCCATAGCACCCATATAGCCACAATAATGACTACAATAAATAAAGCAACAATGATTTTTGGCATAGCCTCCATCATTTTATTCGAAGGGCCTTTCGTTACTTTTCTTCTGCTGGGGCTATTCGTCATCGATTGACTTACTTGATCGTTTGGAGTGCTCGGTAGTTCATTTTTATATGTCTCTAAGATTTCTTCCGCATCCAACCCAACAGCTTCTGCATATTGTTTGATAAAAGCTCGTACATAAAACGAACCAGGCATAATGGAATAATTGCCCTCTTCAATTCCTACTAAATAACGTTTTTGGATTTTCGTTATTTCTTGTAAATCGTCTAAGCTGTAGCCTTTAGACAGTCTCGCCTCTTTCAGTCGAGTCCCTAATTCTGCCACTAATAACACCTACTTTAACATCAAATTAAAAATTAAATCCTCCAAAAGAATCCGATTCGGACATATGATTTTTTTCCATTATTTCATAAGTAATTTCTTCATCAGTGTGATGACGTAGTTCAATAATATAATCAAAATCCTCTATTTTATATTCTGAATGCTGAACAAACATATCTGGATGCTCTACAACTTTGATACAAGGCATATTCATCATTTCACGCACTAATTGCAAATGTTTCTCATCAGATGAACGTCGAGTCACAATACCATCTAAAATAAAAATATTGTTACGACTAAATTCATCTCCCACAAGCTTATTACGAACTGTTTGCTTAATCATTGTAGATGATAAAAAGATCCATTTTTTATTGGCACAGACACTGGCGGCTACTATGGATTCAGTTTTTCCAACACGTGGCATGCCACGAATACCAATCAGCTTATGTCCCTCTTTTTTAAAGAGTTCTGCCATAAAGTCGACTAAAATACCTAATTCATCTCTTACGAAATGGAATGTGTTTTTTTCATCTGCATCTCGAGGAATATAACGACCATGCCTAATGGCTAAACGGTCACGAAGTTTTGGTTGTCGAAATTTGGTTACGTTAATATGTTCCATTGTCGAAACAATTGTACGAAAACGCTCAATTGCCTCATCATTGTCTGTATGCACTAACATACCACGTCGATCCTCATCTACACCATTTATTGATATAATATTGACACGAAGCATCCCTAAAAGTGAAGCAATATCTCCTAATAATCCAGGGCGATTCACCTGAATTTCATATTCAAAGTACCAATCGCTCAACACACTCGTTCCCTTCCTATTAGTTAACGTAAAAAATCCTTTATAAGTTCCATCATAGCTGATTTTTTATGTAATGGAAAGTTAGAATACATGGAATTACAGTGTTATTTACTAATTTTTTTTGATGACTGTTAAATAGGCTTACATACGTTCCCGTTTTCACAGATAAAAAGTTTACTGTATAGCAAAAAGAGGAGATTGGCTCTCCTCTTTTATTTACTGCACATGCTTATTTTGTACAAGCTTAATGACACAATTCGCTAATGCATGTTTTTCATCTTCAGAGGCAACGCCCCATAAATCCGACAGCACTCGCTCTTGTTCGTTTTTAGGATCGACATTAGTCGCCAAATATTCCCCAATTTGGACAGCAGCCGTTTGAATCATTTTCTTCGGCATACCGCTTGATTCAGCTTGCATAACGTTTTGTCCTAAAAACGATGTCCATTTTTGCCAGTTTTCTAAAATGGTCATATTCTTCCTCCTCCTTTACACAAGTAGTATGTGCAAAAGAGATTATTATATGTACCAGCCTCCATTTAATCGTACGATTTGTCCTGTCACATAATCAGCTTTACCAGACAAATAAAAACGTACCATTTCAGCCACATCTTTTGTTTGTCCAATGGAGCCTAGTGGGATATCGTCCAAAATGTATTGAAGCTCTTCTTGATTTAGATGGCTGTTCATTGAGGTATTTATAAAGCCAGGAGCAATAGCATTCACTCTAATCCGAGATAATGCCGCTTCTTTTGCATAGGATTTAACAAAAGCATGTTGCGCACCCTTAACAGTTGCATAAAGTGCCTCCCCCGCTGAGCCAGCTTCTCCCCAGATGGAACCTATAAATAGTACATAGCTCACTTCATGCTTGCGAAGTTTTCCAGAAAGTAAAGCTGTTAGTCTCATAGGATTTTGAACATGAACACGCCATAAAGCATCCATATCCTCGACTGTCGTATCTTCGAGCAATGAATAGTGGGCTTGTCCATTGGCAAAAACAATAGCCTGCACATTGAAAATTTGCGCGGCTACTAATTCTGCTCCATTAACAATTGAAAAATCCCCCTGTACAAGCATAAATTCTTGTGCAGGGAAATTTTCGGAAAGCATTTCACATAATCTCTGTGCCGCATTTTGATTGTTTGAATAATGTACATAGATAGACCAGCCGTCCTCAGCTAAGCTTTGACAAATGGCATGACCGATATCACCTGATGCACCTAAAACAAGGGCAAATTTTTTCACTGTGCATCCTGCTTACTTGGCAGAATTTTAAAGACCGTTTGCTGTGTTTCACCTTGGATAGAAGCAAATGCTTTTTGTAAATCATCCACAGTTAATGTCTCAAGTACTGGTACTACATCAAATAAATTCATGTCATTAAAGGAATATCGTGTGAATTGGTTTGCGATAAACTCGATCGAATTTAGTGCACGTAGGAAGAACCCAATTTTTTTGCGTTTTATACGATCCAAACCAGCACGATCAAACTGGCTATTTCCTTCATATTTTGCTAATTCGTCCATAATCGTTTTTGCCAATTTATCAGGCTCTGCTGAATCTGATCCGATCATGGCAAACCCGAAACCATTTTCTAAGGTAAAATCAAAAGCATATGTCTCATCAATTAAACCTTCCTCGTAAACACGTTCATAAAAATCAGAGGTACGTCCAAAAATAAGCTCAAGTGCAATTTGAACCGACAACTCATGCTTTAACATGTCCTGACCTGATAAATTAGTGTCTTTCGCTTTTAAACCTACATAAATTTTTGGTTTTTGAACATCCATATTTAATGTACGTTCTTTAATAGCTACTTCTGTTGGTTCTATATCAAAGAAGCGTTGAATAGGCGTTGGTTCTGGGAACTCTTTTTTACCTTGATTCTCACGAATAAACGTCATCATTTCTTCTGGTTCAACAGCACCAATCACAAATAACAACATATTCGAAGGATGATAAAACGTATTGTAGCACGTATATAAGTGCTCGGCTGTAATGCCATCAATCGATTCAATTGTACCAGCGATATCAATCTTTACAGGATGATGATGATACATATTTTCGATTGTGCCAAAGTATAGACGCCAGTCTGGTTGATCATCATACATTGTAATTTCTTGCCCGATAATTCCTTTTTCTTTATTGACAGTAGCTTCTGTAAAGTATGGTTCTTGGACAAAATTCAATAAAGTTTCTGTACTTTTATAAATATTGTCAGTAGATGAAAATAAATAAGCTGTACGCGTAAACGATGTAAAGGCATTCGCAGAAGCACCATATTCGCTAAATTTTTGGAAAACGTCTCCATCCTCTTTTTCGAACATTTTATGCTCTAAAAAGTGTGCAATACCATCTGGTACAGTAATACTTTCTGTTTCACCAATTGGCACGAACGTACGATCGACAGAGCCGTACTTTGTTGTAAATGTAACAAATGTTTTAGAAAAGCCTTTTTTCGGCAATATATAAACATCTAAGCCATTGTCTAGTTTTTCATAATAAAGTATTTCATCTAATTGTTTAAATTCTATTGTTTTCATTGTGCGGCTTGCTCCTTTCCACATAAGAAATAGACCGCTTCAAGCTGCACTTGCTTTGCCATTGCAACAACATCTTCTTTTGTCACAGCTTTCCACTTATTTGCCCAGGCTTGAACTGAGAATTCCTCAGGTAAATCCTTATATTGATCAAAAATTTCAATTTGACCTCGTGCCGAATCTAAGGATTCTTTTAGCTGATTCGTCAGCATAGCCTTTGTTTGCTCCAGCTCTAAATCTGTAATGTCGCCAGCCTGCATGACGGCAAGTTGTTCTTTAATTAAAGATAGCGCTTTTTCTTCATTTTTAGCTTCAATCCCAGATACAACAAATACAAGTCCATAATGCGAAGCATAGGAACTAGAAGCATAATAAGCAAGACTCTCTTTTTCACGAACATTCATAAACAACTTAGCATGTGGATATCCACCAAAAATCCCATTAAAAATTTGCATCTTAGAGAAATCTGCATCACCAAATCTAACAGGTGTGCTAAAGCCAATATGAAGTTTACCTTGTTTCATTTCATGCTGTTCTCTTACATAATCATTGTCTGGATGTTGTTGGGGGAGTACTGCTGGAACTTCCTCAGGAGTACGATCCTTAAATGGTAGCGCTTTTTTTAATTTCGCAACAATTTCCTCTTCATTAATGTCTCCAGCTACATAAATATCGATTTTGTCGTTAGCTAGCATCGATTGATAAGCCTCAAATAATGAGGCAGGGGTAATCTTTTGAATTTCTTCGACACTACCATTCGCTGAAATTGATGCTGGCTCATTTGGTCTCAGGATTTGTTGTAGACGGAATTGAGCAAAGCGAGATTTATCATCAAAAATAGATTCAATACGTTGAATAACTGTCTTTTTCTCACGCTCAACAACGGATTCCTTAAAGACACCATTTTCTAGATTAGGCTCAAAAATAGCTGTATGCAATAAACCAAGGACTTCGTTTAAGACACTTGTATTTGCTAGATAATGATCATTAACAGTCTCTACATTCATAAGAACCGTATGCTCATTTCCGCGCTTCGATGTATCAAAATACAAAACTGTACCATACAAGTCATCTAAAAAGCTTCGAAAAGCAGCAGTTGTCTTATATTTAGCATTACTGTGCTGCAGTACATTTGTTAATACTGTACGCTCTGATGCACTTTTAGCCGTTAATGCTCTTCTCCATTTAATTGAAAAATTTACGGTTTTAAATTGGGTCGTTTGTCGGATATGCAAATTGACACCTTTTGCAAAAGGTATTGTTTTAAACATATGAAACCCTCCTATCCTTCTTAATATAACGATGTACTACACATACTATACATGTCTATTGTCTATAATTGCAAAAGGAATCCAAAGTATGTATGGGAAAAATTAAAAATTACGCCAATTATAATAAAAAAAGGACCGAGCATAGTGCCCAGTCCTTAAAATGCTTTTCTTAGCGTTTACCTTTAATATAAGGTTGTCCACTCGCTTTTGGAGCGTTTGCTTTACCAATAAATCCTGCTAAAGCAAGAATTGTTAACACATACGGTAAAATTTGTAGATATACTGCTGGAACATTCTCGATTAGCGGAATTTGATTCCCTGCAATACTTAATGTTTGTGCTAAACCGAAGAATAAGGCTGCACCTAGTGCTCCAATTGGATGCCACTTCCCGAAAATCATTGCGGCAATAGCCATGAAACCTTGACCAGCAATTGTTGCATGTGAGAAGTCGTGTGTAATTGTTTGTGCATACACTGCACCACCAAGACCACCTAATGCCCCTGAAATCATCACGGCAATATAGCGCATTTTATTTACATTTATACCCATTGTATCTGCTGCCATTGGATGTTCACCCACGGCACGCAAACGCAAGCCGAATGGCGTTTTATAAATGATAAACCATGCCCCGAATGCTACAGCGAACGCTAAAATAGATGTGCTGTAAACATCATGGAACAGTAAACGACCGAAGAACGGAATATCCTCTAAGTAAGGGACACCGAAACGACGAATCGGTTGGTCAATCATATCTGTTTGACCTTTATCATAAATCATTTTTACTAAGAATACGGTTGCAGCTAAACCTAGTAAGTTAATAGCTACCCCTGATACCGTTTGATCGGCACGGAAAGAAATAGAAGCTACAGCATGGAAAAGTGAGAACACAGCACCAATCACAACAGCTGCTAGCATTGCCACCCAAACTGTTGCTGCCCCTAATGATGAAGCGAATTCTAAATTGACAAAAATACCAACAAACGCACCGACAATCATTAAGCCTTCTAGCCCGATGTTGACAACACCAGAGCGTTCAGAGAATACCCCACCGATGGCCGTAAAAATCAAAGGTGTTGCATAAAGAATCGCTGAAGGGATGATGAAATATAACATTTCTAAAAAGCTCATGTTATTGTCCCTCCTTTTTCTTGCTCAGCTTTTGTAAGCCTACTCGAATAATATAGCCTGATGCAACGAAGAAGATAATCAATGCAATAATAATGGATACGATTTCTTCTGGAATACCCGCAGCATTTGGCATATTTAATGCACCATATTTTAAAGAACCAAAAAGGGATGCCCCAAACACTACTCCAAGTGGTGTATTGGCTCCAAGAAGCGCAACGGCGATACCGTCAAACCCAATTCCCGTAAAGCCAGGTTTAATGGATGCGTTTTGGAATGTCCCTAAAGCTTCCATCGCACCACCAAGACCTGCAAACATACCAGAAATTGTCATAGCTAAAATGATATTTTTATTGACACTCATACCTGCATAGTCAGCAGCATTTTTGTTAAAACCTACTGCTTTTAGCTCGTAGCCACGTGTTGTTTTTTCTAAAATGAACCACATCACAACTACCATTAAAAGTGCAACAATGATCCCATAGTGAAGACTTGAATTGTCTGTAAGCTCTCTTAAAAACGGAGAACGTAAAGAAGCTGACTCATGGATACGTTCTGTTTTAAAGCTGCCATCGGACAATTTTTTAATCACTGCATTTGCAATATAAAGTGCAGTGTAGTTCAGCATAATTGTCGCAATAACTTCGTGAACTTTAAATTTCGCTTTTAAGAAACCTGCAATAAAGGCCCAAAATGCTCCTGCAGCTGCTGCTGCAAGCAATGCTAATGGTAAGTGAATGATTTTAGGAAGTTCAAACGCATAACCTACCCAAGCAGCGGCTAGCCAACCTAAAATTAGCTGACCTTCAACACCGATATTGAAGAGCCCTGTACGGAATGCAAATGCTACCGCAAGACCTGCTAAAATATATGGTGTAATTTGACGAATTGTGTTCCCGATTGAATATGAATCTCCAAAAATACCTGTCCAAAGAGCGATATAACCTTGCACTGGGTCATAGCCACTGACTACCATAACGATAGCCCCTACAATTAAACCGATAATGATAGAGATGATAGGAACGAGGATATTAATGACACGATTTGACATTAGTCGTTCCCCTCCTTCGCATCACGCTTTATATTTTTTTTACTTTGTCCTGCCATTAGTAAGCCTAGCTCTTGTTCAGTCGTTTCTTTCGGATTTAACTCATCAACAATTTGTCCATCATAGATAACAGCAATTCGATCCGAAACATTCATCACCTCATCTAATTCAAATGAGATTAACAAAACGGCTTTCCCTTTATCACGTTGCTCAATTAGACGAGAATGAATGAATTCAATAGCTCCTACGTCAAGTCCACGCGTTGGTAGAGCAGCAATTAGTAGATCGGGGTTACGGTCAATTTCACGACCAATAATTGCTTTTTGTTGGTTACCACCAGATAATGCACGAGCTGGTGTCATCTCTCCATTACCAGTACGCACATCATACTCTTTAATGATTTGGCGAGCTTTCTCTGACACCTTTTTATAGTCCATCACAAAGCCCTTCGCTATTGGAGATTGGTAATATGTTTGCAATGCAATATTATGACCAATTGGGAAATCTAAAACTAATCCATGCTTATGACGGTCTTGTGGAATATGTCCTACGCCTTCCTCTGTAATTTTACGAGGCTTCATGTTAGTAATATCTTTACCATTCAGCTTGACTTTACCACTTTTAATTTTGCGTAGACCTGTAATGGCTTCTATTAACTCGGATTGACCATTACCATCAATACCAGCAATACCTACGATTTCACCTTTACGAACATTTAAATTAAGACCTTTCACTTTATCAATATTTCGATAGTCTGTAACAACCAAGTTCTCAATCGCAAGCACTTCGTCAGTCGGTGTCGCATCCGTTTTTTCCGTTTTGAATTCAACCTGACGGCCAACCATCATTTCAGCAAGCTGATCAGGATTTGTGGCAGCGGTTACAACTGTGCCAATCCCTTCTCCCTTACGGATAATCGTCACACGGTCTGAAACTTCCATAATTTCTTTTAGCTTATGCGTAATTAAAATAATGGATTTACCCTCTGCGATAAGACGGCGCATTATTTGAATTAATTCGGTAATTTCTTGCGGTGTTAATGATGCAGTTGGTTCATCAAAAATTAAAATTTCGGCACCACGATACAATGTTTTTAATATTTCTACACGCTGTTGCATACCAACCGTGATATCCTCGATTTTGGCGTTCGGATCAACATCTAATCCATACTTTTCAGAAAGTGCTTGTACTTTCTTAGCCGCATCTTTTATATTCACAATTCCCATTTTAGTAGGCTCAGTGCCTAAAATGATATTTTCTGTTACCGTAAAGTTTTCTACCAACATAAAATGTTGATGCACCATGCCAATCCCTAAATCATTGGCAATATTCGGGTTTGTAATTTTTACAGCCTTCCCACGTACACGAATTTCGCCACCCTCTGGTTGATACAAACCAAAAAGGACGTTCATCAAAGTCGATTTACCTGCACCATTTTCACCTAGCAATGCATGAATCTCGCCTTGTTTCAGTTGGAGGGTGATATTATTATTCGCCACGAAATTACCGAATTCTTTACGGATTCCTAGCATTTCAATCACATAATCCAAATTTGTCACTCCCTTAATAGGCACTATTATTAAGTATTTTCATCTTAGCGTATAGTATCTGCTGCTACATGATGGATGGTACAGATAAGCCATACGTCCAGTAATAAATTTTCTACTAGAGGCTATATTTTATTACCGATTTAATATCCCACCTATAGAGGTAGATGTTTTGCTAAATTAATACAGGAAAGGTCATCGTTAGAAACCTTTCTTCTATTAACTTGTTACCATCATTATTCAAATCATAATTACTACCTCTATAAGGTTTCTATAAATCTAGTTAAATAGAGTATTGCGAATAATCTAAATATAACGATAGATTGAAAAATCATCATAAGGTCCTTCTAAGAGTCCCTTATGATGATCAAAAGATGAATTATTTTTCCACTTTTTCTGGAACTTTGATTTCACCCTTAGCAATTTTTTCTTTATATTCGTCGATTACTTTTTGTACATCTTCTGGAATCGCACCGCGAGAATCCGCAAGTTTAACGCCGTCTTCAGCTAAACCGTAAACAAGTGTTTCTCCACCTGGGAAATCACCATTTTTCGCTCTATTTGAAATATCTACTACTGCTGTATTAACACCTTTTAACATAGAAGTTAATGTAACGTTTGTTTTATCGTCTACTTTACCTTCTTCGTATTGGTCAGCATCTACACCGATAACCCATACATCAGCATTTGGATCTTTCGCTTTACGCTCTTTTGCTTCAGAGAATACACCGTTACCAGTTGCACCAGCAGCGTGGAAGATTACATCTACACCTGAAGAATACATGCTGTTCGCTGTAATTTTACCAAGATCTGCTTTATCAAACGCACCAGTATATTTTACTTGAATATCGATATCTGGGTTTACTGCTTTAGCCCCTTCAACGAAACCAGCGTGGAAGCGGTTAATAACTGGAATATCAACGCCACCTACGAAGCCGATTTTACCTGTTTTAGATGTTTTCGCTGCAGCAACACCTGCTAAGAAAGCACCTTCTTGCTCTTTGAACAGTACGTTTACTACGTTGTCTGCTTCTACTTCAGCATCGATTAATGCAAAGTGGTTATCTGGATTTTCAGAAGCAACTGCATCAATTGCATCAGCCATCATGAATCCGATACCAAATACTAAGTTAAAGTCACGACGAACTAAGTTGTTTAAGTTTGTTTCATAGTCAGCATCTGAAGCTGATTGTAGGTAGTCAAAACCACCATCACCTTTTGATAAATCATGCTCTTTACCGTAAGCTTGTACACCTTCCCATGCAGATTGGTTGAATGATTTGTCATCAACGCCACCTACGTCAGTAACCATCGCTACTGAGAAAGCTTCTTCTGTGCTTTCGCCACCTGAAGCATTGTCATTTTCTTTCGCTGGCTTTTCGTCGTCTTTCGTACCACAAGCACCTAAAATAGCACTTGCCGCTAATACTGATGTTAATACTAAACCAAATTTACGTTTTTTCATTTAATTAACCCCCCAAAGGTATTGTAATTAGCAGGAAAAAATTTAGAAATGTTCTACACCCGTTTACGAACTACATGGAAGCTGAATTTATCAGCTCGGAAATAATTTTTTGAATAGAGCACTACTTGATCATGATCATCATAATGCAATTGCTTTAACACTAAAAGAGCTGTCTCACGTCCACAATTTAAAATCGGTGAGGCTTGTTCATGATACCCAACTGGATCAATATAGGTTACAGCATAAGCTACATGAATTTTGCCAGATTGCTCAAGTGCAGAGAACAGTGAAACTTCTTTTTTTTCGACAAAGTCAGTAGGCAGGAAGCTTGCAGGTAGCCTGTCTATGCAGTATACTACTGGCTCTCCATCCGCTGTTCTGACACGTTCAATCGTGAGTATTTTATCGTCGCCATCACTTTGGAAGCGTTTTAAATCTTCCTCAGAAGGCACATGCTCAGTCGCTTTTAAAAATCGCGAACCTGGCTCCATACCTGCTGCCTCGATCATAGAAGAAATACTAGATAAATGCTCGATGCCTGATGTAAACAACGGCTTCGGGTTGACAAAAGTCCCAACCCCATGTCGGCGCACAATCACATTTTCCTCTTCCAACAGTCGAAGTGCTTCTCTAAGTGTTGCTCGACTGACTCCTAGTGATTTCGATAATTCAAATTCTGAAGGCAGCTTTTCATTTTCTTTAAAAATGCCAGCCTCGATGTCAGATTTTAAACGATCGATTACTTGAAGATAGAGATGACGATGATCTGCTTTAATAGTCACATATATCACCACCAAAATCAGAGATCAGACATCTGATGTACAACATTCCTACTAATCGTTCATAAATATAACATTTTTGCAGAATGAAATAAACAGTTTTGAGTAAAATCTGTTATAGAATTCATTCTTTCTTTATTTTATCTGCAAATTTTTGGACAAAAATACAAATGCTCTCACCATTTTCATCTTCATTTTTTGCTTAGTTATCGTATTGGTGAACAAGTACTTGACGAGGTTTACTACCCTCTGGAGGCCCAACAATACCGCGTTGCTCCATCTGATCAACAATACGTGCAGCTCTTGAATAACCGATACGGAAGCGACGTTGAAGCATAGAGACAGATGCTGTTTGCATATTGACAACTAATTGGACTGCTTCATCATACAAATCATCTGTTTCCTCTAAAATGGTCTCTTCTTCAGTAGGAATCATCTCCTCCTGATACTGAGCTTTTTGCTGTTCTATAACAAAATGAACGACTGCCTCCACTTCTTGATCTGATAAAAAGGCACCCTGCACCCTTTTTGGTTTAGAAGCTCCAGCAGGTAAAAATAACATATCGCCTCGTCCTAATAATCGTTCAGCTCCACCCATGTCTAAAATTGTTCTTGAGTCAATCGCGGAAGAAACTGCAAAAGCAATTCTTGATGGAATATTTGCTTTAATGACACCTGTTAAAACATCTACACTTGGTCGTTGTGTGGCAATAATCAAATGAATGCCAGCTGCCCTTGCCATTTGCGCTAAACGTGTAATCGAATCCTCTACATCACTTGATGCGACCATCATCAAATCCGCTAACTCATCTACAATAACCACAATATAAGGTAGCTTTGGATGCTTTTCCTCTGTTTGATCATTAACCTTTTGGACATGTGCATTATAGCCCTCAATATTTCTTGTACCTGTATGAGAAAACAAATCATAGCGACGTTCCATTTCAGATACCACTTTTTTCAGTGCCTGCGAAGCTTTACGTGCATCCGTTACGACAGGCGCTAATAAATGT
Organism: Lysinibacillus sp. BS3; assembly: GCF_039614735.1. NCBI lineage: Bacteria > Bacillati > Bacillota > Bacilli > Caryophanales > Bacillaceae > Lysinibacillus > Lysinibacillus sp. BS3. The sequence goes on from NZ_CP154860.1 coordinate 1,565,321, forward strand.
GGAATCCCATTATAAACGTTTAATTCAACCATTTTTGGGTCTATCATCATGAGCTTCACTTCATGCGGTTTTGTACGCATTAGTATGGATACAACAATGCCATTTATGCAAACACTTTTCCCACTACCTGTAGAACCAGCTACAAGTAAATGTGGCATTTTATTGAGCTCTGCTAATACAGCTTGTCCTGTAATATCTCGACCAAATGCTACTTGTAATAATGCTTCAGGCTTAGCACCATCTTTCGATTCTAATACCTCACGAAGTGTTACAATGGCTACCTCACTATTAGGTACTTCTATACCAATCGCAGATTTCCCAGGAATTGGCGCTTCCATACGAATATCTTTAGCTGCCAATGCTAATGCAAGATCATCTTGTAAATTGACAATTTTGCTTACTTTCACACCGATATCTGGTAAAATCTCGTATTTCGTAACAGCAGGACCTAAATGCACCTGTGTCACCTTTGCCTTTACGCCAAAACTTTGTAATGTCTGCTCAAGCTTTTTGGCATTTGCCTGAATCACTGAATATTCACCACTTTGATCATGTTGTGGAGGTAATTGTAATAAATTATATGATGGGAGCTGATAATCTGCATTTTCTACTGCATCTGTGCCCTGAATCTGGACATCATCCGATGCTTCTTCAAGTTCATTTTCCACCATGTGAGTTGTATCAATCACTTCTCTTTCTTGTGAAACATTCTGTGTAAAAGCAGAAATAATCGGTTCATGTGGTATTTCTTCTTCTTGTTCAGGCATATCTATAGACTGATTAACAGCTGCTACTTCATCCCCACTCTCTACTCTTGAACGACGATTATTTGGTTTTTTCGGTGTATTTTTTTTCTTATCACGATGCTTTTTTTTCCATTTACCAAATATATCTGGCGTTTTTTCTGCTAAATAAGGCACTAATGCTTTACCAGTGACAAGAATTAAACCAATAAAGAAAATAACCCAAGCAACAACTTTTGCCCCCGAGGCTTCAAACAGCACATGAAGCCCACTAAATAGTAGGGCACCAATCATGCCACCCCCTAAAGCATTACTACGATGAATGATACCATCTGTATTAATCAAAATTCGCCATGATTCACGTAGCACAGAATCAGATAGTAGACCACCTGATTTGGATAGTTGTTCAAATAATATGCCATGACTAAAAATCGTAAAGCTCATAACAATGAGGAACATGCCAAGTATTAATCGATCCTTTATCCCAACTTTTTTACGACCAATCATCATTAACAATGCAACAAATATAAGCATAAATGGAACAGCAAAATGTAAATTACCAAAAAGGAACATGGCGATTGTTTGTAGAATCCGCCCGATCATGCCATATTCAAAAATCATAATGACTGCTAATGCAATTAAGAGCAACCCTAATATTTCGTACATAAGCGGATGCATTTCTTTTTTTTCTGTTGTCGCTTTACTTTTAGTAACTTTTTTTCTCTTACTAACTGCCATCAAATTCACCTTCTTCTGCAATCCATTCTATATATGTAGCGAATCATCACATGTAGAACTTGAATATTTCAAAAAAAGGATTTTCCACCGCAATTGGGAGAAAATCCTTTATCATTTATTTTTTCCTCAAAGCATATACGATGAGCTTGTTCAATTAATATTCCATAATAATAGGAATAATCATTGGACGACGTTTTGTTTTTTGGAATAAATACGTATTCAGTGTATCTCTAATTTCTTGTTTTATATTCGTCCATTCAAAGGTTTCTTTCCCAACGTACTTTTCAATCACATTTCTTGCAATGTCAGAAGCCTCAATCATTAATTCCTCTGATTCTCGTACATAGACAAAGCCTCGTGATAAAATTTCTGGCCCAGAGGCAATTTTCTTTTGTGCTCGATTTAATGTTACCACCACAATGAAAATACCATCCTGCGATAATAATTTACGGTCACGAAGGACAATATTACCTACATCTCCTACACCAATACCGTCAATTAAGACATTACCAGCTTGTACACGACCACTCATGCGCATTTTATTATTTTTATATTCTACGATATCCCCTTTATCAGCGATAAAAATTTGGGATTTTTGCATACCTAGCTGTTGTGCTAATTTAGAATGCGCAATTAGCATACGGTATTCTCCTTGTACAGGAATAAAGTACTTTGGTTGCATCAAGTTTAGCATCAGCTTTAAATCTTCTTGGCTACCATGTCCTGAAACATGGACATTTTTGCTAGAAGTCAAAATTTCAGCGCCTGCTTTTGACATAGAGTTCATTGTATTCGCCATTTGAACTTCCATGCCAGGAGAAGGTGTAAAGGTGATTAGTACCGTGTCACCTTGTTTAATTTTAATGTCACGATGGTGCTTACGGACAATTTTTTCTAAAGCATCGAGAGGTTCTCCTCTGTTGCCTGTTGCAATAATGATAATTTCATCATCTTGATATTTTTGCATTTCCGAGATCGGAATAATTGTATCTTCTTCGACTGTTAAATAACCAAGCTGTACGCCTAAATCAACTGCCTTTTCCAAAGGTTTGCCCACAATTACAACCTTACGGAATGATTTCTGTGCTTGAGCAAATACTTGTTGAATTCGAATAAAATTCGATGCGTAAACAGCTACTAAAATACGACCTGGTGCTGAGTGGAATGTTTTTGATAATTGTTCTTCAATGACAATCTCTGATGTCGTATATCCTGGTCGCTCAGCTTCGCAAGACTCAGATAGTAAAATGAAAACGCCGTCTTCTCCTAGCTGTGCCATTTTTGCTAAATCAGGTTTAAATTTACCTGTCGCTGACTGATCGAATTTAAACTCTCCTGTATGAACAATCGCGCCTTCAGATGTATGGAACACTACCCCTAACGAATCGGGAATACTATGTGTTGTGTGGAAGAATGTTACATACGTTGAGTTAAAATTCATACGACTACGGTTTGTTACTTCAAAAAACTTCACTTGATGTGGTGCAGGTAATTCTTTTAAATGTTCCTTTGCTAATGCAATAGTTAATTTCGATCCGTACACAGGTGCCTTTATTTTTTGTAATACATAGGCAATAGAGCCAATTGCATCTTCATGACCATGTGTTAAGAAAATACCTTTCACACGTTCTTTATTTTCTTCTAAGTAAGTAATGTCAGGAATCACGATATCTATACCTAGCATTTCATCTTCTGGGAACATTAAGCCGCTATCCACCACAAATAGCTCTTCATCAATTTCTACTACGTACATGGCTTTCCCAATTTCGCCTACACCACCAAGAGGGATGATGCGGATTAATTCATTTTTCTTTTTTGTCAATTTATTTCCTCCTAAAAAATATCCCGAACAGCAACCACTTAACATTTATTATACGGTTTGCAAAGCTTTTGCACAAATTAAAAATACATGTTTCACGTAGGAAATAGATTTTCCTGCTATTTGCTTATTACTAGCAGATGGAAAACAAATATTGGCTATCCTGTATAAATAGAGCTAAATAAGTATTTGTAAGGACGAGGAGTTACAAATTTTGTACATACTTTTTATTTAAAAAATATAAAAAACGAGACTGAAATGCTATCAGCCTCGCTCCTATTTATCTAAAACTTTTCGCTTTTTCTTGATACGTATCCCAAATTCGGTCAAAATTAGCTTTCTCTTCATCTGTCATTTCCATCATCGGCAAACGAACATTGAGTGTATCAAATCCTAATTTTGTCATCGCATATTTAATCGGTGAAGGGTTGGGCTGAGCGAACAGCGCACGTACTAAAGGTAATAAGGCTCGGTGAATTTGGGCTGCTAGCTTATGATTTCCTTCTTCAAACGCTTTAATCATTAATTGCATATCATTGCCTACCACATGGGCAGCTACAGAAATAACACCTGCTCCACCAATGGCCATTAGTGGGAGTGTTAAACCATCGTCCCCACTATACACTAAGAAATCATCAGCTGGATCAACATTCTCAATAACATCACCCATCTGATCTAAGTTACCGCTCGCTTCCTTAATCCAAGCAATATTAGGAATCTTGCTTAATGCAACAGAAGTTTCATAGGCAACATTGACCCCAGTACGCCCTGGAACATTATAAAGCATAACAGGGAGACTCGTTTGTTTAGCAATGGTTTCAAAGTGAGCATAAATCCCACGTTGATTTGGCTTATTATAGTAAGGAGCTACAAGCATAATGCCGTCTGCTCCATTTTCTTCTGCCTTATGTGTCATCGCGATAGAGTAAGCTGTTTCATTATCCCCAGTACCTGCAATAACTGGTACGCGACCTGCTACTTTCTCTACGGTAAAGCGTACAACTTCAATTTTCTCTTCTGTAGACATAGTTGGGTTTTCAGAAGTCGTACCACAAGCAACAATACAATCAGTACCATTGTCTATTAAATGATTAATAATACGTTCTAGTTCTGGATAATTAATCGTGCCATCATTTTTGAACGGCGTAATCATTGCCGTTCCAATTCGACCTAAATTCATCCTTACACCCCTCTTATAGTAAGTTATCCTCAAGCATTGCTTCTGCAATTTGGATAGAGTTTAATGCGGCGCCTTTTAATAAATTGTCAGAAACGATCCATAGATGGAACCCTTTGCTGTTGTCTAAATCTTGACGGATACGTCCTACAAAAGTAGCGTCTTCCCCTTCTGCATAAATAGGCATTGGGTAAGTTTGTGTTGCAATATCATCTTGTAATACCACACCTGGTGCGTTGCGTAATACTTCGAAAATCTCTTGGATTGACGCGTCTTTCTCTACCTCAATATAAACAGATTCAGAGTGACCTGAAACGACTGGCACACGAACACAAGTAGCAGCTACTTTTAGCTCTGGTGCATGCATGATTTTTTTCGTCTCATTAATCATTTTCATTTCTTCGTATGTAAATCCATTATCTGTGAATTTATCGATTTGTGGAATGACATTACGAGCAATTGGGTAATGACGTTTATCACTACCAGACGGTAAAATATTTGCTTCTACATCTTTACCTGCATCCCAGTTTTCGCTTTGTGCCTTTAATTCTTGGATCGCAGAAATCCCTGCACCTGATACTGCCTGATAAGTTGAAACAATTACTTTTGTTAAACCAAATGCATGACGAATTGGTTCAAGCGCAGCTACCATTTGAATTGTCGAGCAGTTTGGATTCGCAATAATTCCCTTATGCTTCGCTAAGTCGCCTCGATTCACTTCAGGCACGACAAGCGGTACCTCTGGATCCATACGAAAATGGCTCGTATTATCAATAACTACTGCACCACGCTTAGCTGCTTCTGGTGCAAGCACAGCTGATACTGAACCACCAGCTGAGAATAAAGCGACATTGACGCCTTCAAAAGCCTCAGGTGTCGCTTCTTCAATTGTATATGTTTCCCCATTAAATTCGATTGATTTTCCTGCTGAACGAGCAGAAGCTAGAAATTTAATATGTCCAATCGGAAATTTACGTTTAATCAACTGCTCCATCATTTTCGATCCTACTGCACCTGTTGCCCCAACAACCGCAACTGTTAACTGCTTTGTCATCTGTCATCTCTCCTTGAATACATGTTCCATAATGTGTGCTATTGTATCACAAAAATACTGAAAATTGTGTGTAATCTCTTATTTATTTGAAATATTGTATCAACAGCGGTTGTAATTGCTTTTTCTGCGTAATTGCTGCATGAACAGTATCCACCATTTGCTCAAAATCAGCAATTAAAGAATTTGGTTTGGAGTGAGGGGCATCCTGACCAAAGGGAATAAAATATATATTTTTGGCATTTAACAGCTTCATAATATTTATGCCATTTAAGCCTAGTGCATCGTTTGTGGAAATACCTAAAACTACAGGCGAACCATTACGCAAAGTAGCCTTTGCTGCCATTAACACAGGACTATCTGTTGCCGCATTAGCAAATTTACTTATGCTATTGCCTGTCATGGGGGCTATGACCATTGCATCTAATGGATTGGATGGGCCAAATGGCTCCGCCTCTTTTATAGAAGAAATAACTTTTTCTCCTGTCAAAGCTTCTATTTTGGCAATCCACTCTTCACCTGTACCAAAGCGTGTAGCTGCATGTAAAACGGAATGGGTAATGATTGGAATAACTGTTGCTCCGACATCAATAAAATTTTGGATTTTAGGTACTACATCTTCATACGTACAATGAGAAGCAGTAATACCTAAGCCAATTCGTTTCCCCGTTAACAATTTTCTTCCTCCTCTATTGCCTTGCACAATATTGTAGCAGCATCATGTGCAAAGTATTTCCCAGGCAATGATGGCAATAGTACATACGTTTGTAATTGATCAGAATCTATATCTAAACATCCTGGCTCTGAAGCCAAGTCATATAAAACAGTTGGAACATGCTCTATAAAAGACTCTGTAATCCATTTAGCAGGAATTGTATTAATAAAAATGCCATCTGTAATAGACCATTGGCGATCATCTAAATTCGTGGCTTTATAACCATAAGCTTTTGCTTCACTCACTTGTACAACTGAACGTGCAACAATATGAACATTTGCACCCATCTTAACTAGTAAAGAGGCGAGCATTTTTGCGATGCGACCAAAACCTGCGATTGTGAAATTTTGTCCGTAAATACATTTTTGCTCGAGTCCGTAAAACGTGGCGATAAATCCCTCCGCTGTTAATCGAGCATTTTGCCAAATAAATGATTCTTGTTGTAAATAGCAAATAGATTCATTTTTCTCTAGTAATTGCTTCCAATGCATTGTTAATCGACCTGTATAAAATTTCACTTGTGATATACCATAGAGCTGCTCAACTTCTATTTTTAATGGAAGAATAGGTAATACGATTTTATTAGGCTGGAATTCTAAAACAAGTTTATTTAACTCTTCGTTCCATACGGTTGTTCTTTTATAAAATACTGTTCTCGATGGACTTCTTAGCATTGTAGCTAGTTCCTTTAATCGGGAGTCCTCACCGATAACAAGCCATTTTTCGTTTTCCAAAAGCTCACCTCACTGTAAATATTCTGACTGTACTGTAGATGTCTTATTAAATAAAATACGATCTTCACCAATTAAAATAATTTCGTGCCAAGGTATCATTTCACTAACTTTCATTTTCTTTTTTTGGAATGGTAGTTTATCTTTCACAATTTCAAAACCATGTATTTTCCCTGTTTGCACATCTAATAGGCATTCTGTATGTGCCAGGATGCCAAAATGTACGCCACCCTCAATTTGAATTAACTCCTTATCCACCATCTCAGATAGTAGCATGCCTCATCTCCCTCCTTGAGCCGTTACCTCAATATATGCGGACTTTTTGCAAATCGTGACCCCTACCTAAAGTACGAATATGTTGCATTTCCATCACCTTCTGTATATAGTGTATATATACAGTTATAAGAGGTGATGATTTGTGCATATCCAATTAAGTAATGCGAGTGAAAAACCTATTTATGAGCAAATCACCATACAGCTCAAAGAGGCTATTTTAGCTAATAAATTACAGGCTGGTGATGCACTACCGTCTATCCGCGCTTTAGCAAAGGATTTAAAAATAAGTGTGATGACCACTAAACGTGCCTATGCTGATTTAGAGCGAGATGGTTTCATTGAAACTGTCGCTGGTAAAGGGAGCTTTGTCACAGAACGAAATCAAGACTTTCTACGTGAGGAGCTATTACGGCAGGTAGAGGGGCATTTGCAAAAGGCAGCAAAAATAGCGAAAACCGCTGGACTTTCTAGTAAAGAATTACAAGAACTACTATCTTTAATGTTAGAGGAGGATAAGTAATATGAATGCCATTGAAATTCGGGATCTACATAAGGGCTTTGAAGGCTTTTTTCTTAAAGATATAAGTTTTTCCGTCCCTCAAGGCACGGTAATGGGTTTTGTTGGAGAAAACGGGGCTGGCAAATCAACAACGATAAAATGCATGCTGAATTTAATAAAAAAAGAATATGGCGAAATTTTGCTGTTTGGCAAAGATCATGTCGAACACGAACTATCGATAAAAAACGACATCGGCGTTGTATTTGACGATTTACATGTACCAGAAACGCTAAATGCGACGCAACTCGACAAAATCATGAGAAAAGTATTTCAAACATGGGATTCAGACTATTATTTTGAAAGATTAGCTCAATTTAAGGTGCCAAAGAGGAAGAAGATAAAGGAACTATCACGAGGAATGAGGATGAAGCTATCAATTGCCTTAGCATTGGCACATCATCCAAAATTATTGATTTTAGATGAGCCAACAAGTGGATTAGACCCTATTATTCGGGATGAAATTCTGGATTTATTTTTAGCATTTATGCAGGATGAAACGCACAGCATTTTATTTTCATCGCATATTACAAGCGATTTAGAAAAAATTGCTGACTATATTACGTTAATTCATAATGGTGAGATTTTATTGAGCGAGAGTAAAGATGCTCTATTATATGAATATGGTATTTTCAAAGGTAACAGTGAGGAAGTAAACGACTTGCCAGAGCATGCTATTCTAAGAACCCGTCCTGGTGCGTTTGGAATAGAAGCATTAGTTCTGAAAAATGAAGTAAATGAGGCTTTCAGACTTGAAAGGCCTTCTATAGAAGATATCATGCTATTTTTCGTGAAAGGTAGTGTTTAAATATGGTAGGACTTATCCTAAAAGATTTAATGACCATTCAACGACAAATGAAAGCACAAGCATTTGTTCTTATATTTCTTCTTATGATGGCGATTTTTATGCAGCAAAGCGCAATGCTTCTAGCTGTTATTGTTTTTATTGTTACGATACAAGCGATAACTGCGCTTAGCTACGATGAACAAAGTAAGTGGGATAAATACGCTAATACTTTACCAATTTCTAAAGCAGATATCGTTTTTAGTAAATATATACTTAGTGTGATGTTAATGATTTTCGGACTTGTTATGGCATTACCTATCCTATTTTTTATCAATTTTTTTACCAAAAACGACATCACTTCAGAATTTTTCCTAACGTTTAATTTGATCATAACATCGGCGCTCTGTTTATTAGCCGTATTACTACCTATCTATATTAAATTTGGCTCTATTAAAGGAAGAATAGTCCTCATTGCGTTTTGTTTTATCCCTGGTTTCTTAACGGGGATGTTTAAAGAATATATCCCTGATATGACTCAAACGTTTCTATATTTAAAGCAATACGTCTATTTAGCACCTTTGGGCGGGCTAATACTGCTCTGCCTCTCCTCTCTAGTTTCTACTGCTATTTATAAAAGAAAAGAGTTTTAGGAGGGATCTCATGCGAGCACTGTTGTTACAAAGAATTGTCGTACAAAAATGGACTATTCTTTTTACAATGACGATATGTTTACTTCTTCATTTTGTACATTTACCTTTTGTAGATAGTCCTTCTATCGGATTATTTGTTGTCGTTATTTCTGCCAACATCGTAGATAATTTATATAAAGGCGACCGTCAAGTAAAGTGGACAATGTATGTCAATACGCTACCTCTATCAAAGAAAACACAATTGCAATCCGATTTTTTATTTTGCTATGGCCTTATTGCATTGCTCTTTATTATCCTTGCGCCTATGTATTTCTCACAACCTGATGCATCTGAAAATTTTATCGAGCATCTTGCTATGTACTTTGCTTATATAAGTAGCGCCTCTTTCCTCATCTGTAGTCAATTTTATATTCAGCATCTTGATGAAACAGAGAGAATGCGAACGGTTAGAATGCTTACAGCTATTGTGCTTATCATTCTGCTAAATTTTGTTATTCATTATTATTTATCACTAGTAGCTGCAAATTTAATTATCTTATTCATACCAACACTGGTTAGTATCCTCATCACTTTTCTTGTGTTTCACAAATGTCTTTATTTATATTTGGCAAAGGAAATTTGCTAAAGCTAAATATTCATCAAAAATAGGCTGCCTTATTTGGCAGCCTATTTTTAATCGTGTTGAATAGCAAAACAGTCAATTAAAAGGAAATGGATTTCATTGCAGGCTACTTGCTTTCCTATGAGCATGTGCAGAGCGGCTTCCTTCGCTACCTCTCCATTTAGAGAGGGTGACATGTCTCGCTATCCCCGGGAATCAAGTACCTTCCTCGCCAGTTTAAAAAAGTGTTACCTTTTGGGTAAAGGTTTTCACTACTCATTTTATGGAGGGCTGTTGTCACTTATCCACATTGAAAATAAATGCCAATCTCCTATCTAATAATAGCTTGAACAAATGCTATCTTATTAAAATATCTTTATTCGCTAGGACCTATGATTGAGATAGCTGGCTCTGCTTTTAAAATTTTAGCAATCAGCCGATCCACTGACTCCATCGATACGGCATCTATCGATTTAAGAACCTCGTCTACTGTTCGATGCTTGCGATGAACAAGTTCACTTGTTCCATTTCGATTCATACGAGCTCCCGTCCCTTCTAATCCAAGGACAAAGCTTCCTTTAAGCTGCTCTTTCGCATTATCAAGCTCCTCCTCTGTCACACCACCCGCTACAATATCTAATAAAGTGGCATCAATCGTGTGCTGAAGCTGTGCTAATTGCTGTCGACTAGTACTACCATAAATCGTAAAAGCACCTACATCGGCATAACACGATTGATAGGAGAAAATAGAATAGGCTAGTCCACGTTCTTCTCGTACTTCCTGAAACAATCGAGAACTCATATTGCCTCCAATTATATTGTTAAGCGCAATAAAGCTATACATATCTGGATCTTTTACACCAATTGCTGGATAGGAAATCGCGACATGTGCCTGCTCTGTATCGCGTATTTTTGTAATTTCCCCTGGATAAAATGAAGGATTTGTCAGGACAGGTGCCATAGCATGCGGTGAAGGTTGATAGTGACCAAATAAATCTTCAATCGTTTGCATAAGCTGAGATGAAATATTACCTGCAATAGAAATAACAACGGACTCTGGCCCATAATGTTTATCCATATATTTTCGTATAGCATCTGCTGTAAATGTCTTTAATGTAGCAGCCGTACCTAGTATTGGACGACCGAGTGCATCATTCGGATACATGACACCCCATAGCTTCTCATGAACGTCATCATCAGGAGCATCTTCGCTCATTAAAATTTCTTCTAATACTACTTGTCGCTCTTTTTCTAATTCTTCTTCCGCAAAGGTAGAATTGAAAAACATATCTGCTAGTATTGTGACCGCAAGCTCCGCATGATGATCTAAAACTTTAGCATAGTAACATGTATTTTCTTTCGATGTGAAGGCATTTAGTTCTCCTCCGATTCGATCAAATTCTTCAGCAATTTGACGAGCTGAACGAGTTGTTGTGCCTTTAAACAACATATGCTCAATAAAATGTGTGATACCATTCTCTTCAGGTAGCTCATAGCGAGAGCCAGCATTCACAAAGATACCTAATGCCACTGATCTTACATGATCAATTTGCTCTGATACAATACGAACACCATTCTGACATGTATGTACTTGAACCAAACTATCTCCCCCAATTATAAAAATCCTCTACTTTTCTTCTTGCTACTATCGAAAAAGGCTGCGCAATTTACGCAGCCTTTTAACCAATATTATTTTTCTTGTTCAGCGCGCTCTTTTTCCTCTTGAATTACTACTTTGCGAGATAAATTCACACGACCTTGCTTGTCGATTTCAATCACTTTCACAAGTAATTGATCACCAAGTTTTAAGACATCCTCCACTTGCTTTGTACGTTCCTCTTGAATTTCAGAAATGTGAAGCAAGCCATCTTTCCCTGGGAAGATTTCGCAAAAGGCGCCGAATTTTTCAATACGTTTCACTGTTGATAAGTAGTATTCACCTACTTTTGCTTCACGTACGATATCTTCAATAATTTGTTTTGCACGTGCATTCATTGCTTCATCGGCAGAAGAAATATAGATTGTACCATCTTGCTCTGTATCAATCTTAACGCCCGTTTCTTCAATAATTTTATTAATTTGTTTACCACCTGGTCCAATTACATCGCGAATTTTATCAGGATTAATTTTTACAATAACAATTTTTGGTGCAAACGCAGATAATTGTTTACGTGGCTCTGGCAGTGTAGCAAGCATTGATTCTAGAATATGCATACGTCCAACTTTTGCTTGTGTCAGTGCTTCTTCTAAAATATTGCGAGATAAACCATCAATTTTAATGTCCATTTGTAGAGCTGTTACACCTTTAGCTGTACCAGCCACTTTAAAGTCCATATCGCCTAAATGGTCTTCCATTCCTTGAATATCCGTTAAAATAGAATAATGTTCACCTTTTTTAATAAGGCCCATTGCAATACCTGCAACTGGTGCTTTTAATGGAACACCTGCATCCATCATGGCTAATGTAGACGCACAAATAGAAGCTTGGGAAGTTGATCCGTTTGATTCAAGTACTTCTGATACACAACGAATTGTATAAGGGAAGACCGACTCATCAGGAATGACTGCTTCAAGTGCACGCTCACCTAACGCACCATGACCAATTTCACGACGACCTGGCCCACGGATTGGACCCGTTTCCCCTACAGAAAATTGTGGGAAGTTATAATGGTGCATAAAGCGTTTTGACTCTTCCACACCCAAACCGTCAATAATTTGTACATCACCAAGCGCACCTAATGTACAAATAGAAAGTGCTTGTGTTTGTCCACGTGTAAACAGACCTGAACCATGTGTACGTTGTAATAAGCCTGTTTCAGAAGAAAGTGGTCGGATTTCGTCGAGCTTACGACCATCTGGACGAATCTTATCTTCCGTGATTTGACGGCGTACTTCTTCTTTTACCATCTTGTCAAGAATTGTGTACACTTGTTTCATTGTTTCGTCGTCTGCTTCTTGCTCTTCATAGGAAGCGATAACTCGCTCTTTCACAGCTTGAATTGCCTCATCACGAGCATGTTTCTCTGCCGTTTGAATTGCATCATGCATATCAGTCTCACAAGCTGCTTTTATATCGGCTTGAATTGCTTCATCAATTTCAAATAGTGTCACTGGTAACTTTTCTTTACCAACCTCTGCCACAATTTGCTCTTGGAAAGCAATGATTTTTTTGATTTCTTCATGACCGAACATAATTGCTTCTAACATGATTTCCTCTGGTACCTCAAGTGCACCCGCTTCAACCATATTGATAGCATCTTTGTTCCCTGCTACAGACAAATGAATTGTTGAGCGATTCGATTGCTCTACTGTCGGGTTTACAATGAATTCTCCATCAATATAACCAACTTGTACACCTGCTATTGGCCCATCAAATGGAATATCAGAGATCGCTAATGCTAATGATGAACCAACCATTGCTGCCATTTCAGATGTACAGTCAGGATCATTTGACATAACCATAGAAATAACTTGTACTTCATTACGGAAACCATCCGGGAACATCGGACGAATCGGACGGTCGATTAAACGACTTGCTAAAATCGCCTTTTCAGATGGACGTCCTTCACGCTTAATAAAGCCGCCAGGAATTTTACCTGCAGCATATAGACGCTCTTCATAGTTTACTGTTAATGGGAAGAAATCAAGTGGTTTAGGTGATTTTGACATTGTTGCTGTAGCAAGTACAGAAGTATCGCCATAGCGTACTAATGCGGCTCCGTTTGCTTGTTTTGCTAACTGTCCTACTTCAATTACAAGTGGACGGCCAGCCCATTCATAGGAATAGACTTTCTTTTCGTTCATTCAATGAACCCCTCTCTATTATAAAAACACTTACTTCGTCTGTATGTACTAATAGTAAGTGTACCAAAAATGCTTGTTCTATGCTAAATAATATTTCATGAAATAATCATACATTTAAATTCAGTTATTGCCAATTTATTTAAGATTTATTTCATTATTTAATTGAAAAAGCATTTTTGGTATATGGTTTTTTCTATATTGATTCCTTCTTGACGAAAAGTAATGTATGTAAATGGAAATAACTGCTTCGCTAACATTAGTTTTTCAAATACAAGTTTAAACAATAGACTTATTATAACATGGAGCTTATCATACAACATCCTATAAGGTAAAAGAAAGTTGGATCATCTAGGAAAGTTAGTAAGTCAGGCAAATAATAGTCGGGATTTACATAGTGTTGAAAAGTAAAACCATCAATAGAATTTTTGTGAAAGTTGCGTAAGTGAGTAAAACTGGATCATCGGACGCCCAGTGGAACGGAAATCACCCCCTCACCTTGCAAAAAGGGCTTTTCTGCTAGTGACATTTCTTTTTTCAACAACTTAAATACCCCACCCATATGAATGAACTGCTCCCCAAATGTTAGACACATCTAACATTTGGAGGAGCAGTTTTTATATGGCTAAATTTACATCGGAAGAAAAACTACAAGCAGCCTTACGTTACATAAAAGGCAATGAAAGTTCACATGAAATTGCTAAATCTATCGGAACAGATCACAAAGCAATTCTTAATTGGGCGAAACAATATGAGTATAATGGCGTAGAAGCGTTTATAAAGCGATATACAAATTATTCGGCACAGTTTAAACTAGACGTACTAAACTTTATGATTGAAAATGGTACGTCCTTACTTGAAACAGCAGCTATCTTTAAGATAGCTACGCCTTCTACACTTCGTAGTTGGAAAAAGCAATTTAAAACAAAAGGATTCGATGCCCTTCAATCAAGGAAAAAGGGGCATCCATCCATGAAAAAAGAAACGAACAAACAACCAAAACAAGCACCAGTAGAAGGGACACCTGAAGCACTTCAAGCAGAAATCAATCGTCTACGTATGGAAAATGAGTACTTAAAAAAGTTGAACGCCTTAGTTCAAGCCAAGGAAAAATCACCAAAGAAGACAAAGTAAAGGTCATCTATGAATTAAGGCATAAATACTCGGTGAAGGCGCTTGCGAAATTCGCAGGCATTCCACGTAGCACGTACTATGATTTAGTGAAGAAGATGGATCGTCCAGATCCAGATGCCGAGTTAAAGGCCGAAATTCGAGCAATTTATAACGAACACGAAGGTCGTTATGGTTATCGTCGTATTCGTGATGAGCTAGCAAATCGTGGGAAAAAAGTGAATCATAAAAAGGTTCAACGTATCATGAAAGAATTAGGTTTAAAGTGCTTAGTGCGTATGAAGAAATACAAATCTTATAAAGGGACAATCGGTAAGATTGCGCCTAATAGATTGGATCGTAACTTCATAGCAGAAGCACCGAATGAAAAATGGGTTACAGATATTACGGAGTTTAAGCTGTTTGGTGAAAAGCTCTATTTATCACCTATTTTAGACTTATTTAACGGCGAAATTATTACGTACACAATTGGTCATAGACCAACATATTCGCTTGTATCAGAAATGTTGGAGAAGGCACTAGAGAGGTTGCCAGAGGAACATCAATTATTGATGCATTCAGATCAAGGTTGGCATTACCAAATGAAACAATATCGCCACGCCCTTGAATCAAGAGGCATTGTGCAAAGTATGTCACGTAAGGGAAACTGTTATGACAACTCTGTCATGGAGAATTTCTTCGGCATCATGAAGTCAGAATTCCTCTACTTAAAGGAATTTGATAGTGTCGAGCATTTTAAAAAGGAACTTGAAAAGTATATAACGTATTACAACACGAGACGTTTAAAGGCAAAATTAAAACTGAGTCCGGTAGAATACCGAACTCAGTTTACCCAAGCTGCCTAAACGAAATAACCGTGTCTAACTTATAGGGGTCACTTCAATATAATGGACGGGGTATATTCAGACTAATGAGTAGTCTCCTAATATAAGATATGTAAAAAGTTTATTATGTAATTTTAACAGGTTGAACAACTTCTTTTTTCTTATTTCTCGCCATCTTTTTACCTATGATTGGCATAATGAAGCGGTCAAGCCCGAATTTCCCAGCATTGTAACCAGCAACGGCTATAAAGATTGCAAGTAAAATATCCCAAGGATTGCTAGATATAGTACCTGCCATTAGGAAGGCAAAATTCATGACCATACCGAAAAATGCAGCATATGTCGTTAAGCATCCCAGAATTAATCCTAGCCCTACTAAGAATTCTCCCCAAGGCACAAGAATATTAATTAGCTCAGCATTTGGCAAAGCAAATGATTCAATAAACTTTACATACAGTGGGTATGCGAGCTCTTCTCCACTTGTCACTGGATTTGCAATAGCATTGGCTAAAAAGCCAGATGCATCAAAGCCATTAAACAATTTTCCCCAACCTGCTGTAAGCCAATGCCAGCCTAAATAAACACGAATAACTGTTAAAATACTTGCAACAATATTATTCTCTCTTAATAATTGGTTAAACATCCTACTCACCCTTCTAAATGATTTAGTTTACATTTCACCAACTATTAACATAGAAAGTTTTCTAACCCATAGCCATCGTTTACTAGTATTCAATGATAGCATTTAGATTGTATGATTGACGCTTATGTACCAATTTTGAGCCTCTATCCTATAATTTGCTGGATTGTATTTCATGAAATATAATAGCAATCTAGCCTTCAATTTATCTACTTCAATTACACTTGCAAATGATGAACGCAATGACTATAAATGGGCTGTGAAATGTGATTAGAATATATCACCCTTTTATCAAGTATCAAATCATTTTTATCTATCGTTCATCGTAGTGTAAAAAAGTTATGGCTTATTGTTGAACAAAATTAACAAGATTATCTCAAAAAAAGACTGTAGACAAACATCAGTTTGTCTACAGTCTAATATAGGATTACTTTTGCTATTAATTAGCGACGTAAGCCTAAACGGTTGATTAATTCACGGTAACGTTGTACGTCTGTTTCACGAAGGTATTTTAATAAGTGACGACGACGACCTACCATTTTAAGAAGACCACGCTCAGAGTGGAAATCTTTTTTGTGAGTACGTAAGTGAGTATTTAGAGCATTGATTTCCTCTGTTAATACTGCAACTTGTACTTCTGGTGAACCAGTGTCACTTTCGTGAGTACGGTACTCAGCGATAATTTCGTTTTTACGTTCTTTTGTAATAGCCATTTGTATGGACCTCCTAAATTATAATTAATCCCCATTAGCACAGTAAACGTTGGAGTCATCGATATACCGAGCTAAGGTTAAGCATTTTATGCACTTATGAATATTACCATAAATCACATAGTCAAGCAAGTAAAACGTCGACTTGGCTAATGTGACTACAGTAATGAAGTACTTCTTATAGCTGGTTAAAGTAACGGATTGCTTCTTGTTTATCCTTTTCAATTTGTGTTTTCAAGGCCTCAATACCATCGAATTTCCGTTCACTTCGTATACGTTTATACCATGCCACATGTACTTCTTCACCGTAGATATTTTTATCAAAGTTTAAAATATGGACTTCAATCGATAATTGCTTATCATTTGGATCTTTGAAAGTTGGCTTATAGCCCACGTTGCAAACACCATCATACCAGTTATTTTGTACAAGCAGACGAACAGCATAAACACCACTAGCTGGAATAAACGTTCCTTCTAATGCTTGGACATTTGCAGTAGGGAAACCAATAGTACGACCACGTTTATCACCATGGACAACAATCCCATTGATTTCAAACGGTCTCCCTAATAAAACTGTTGCTTCTTCCATATCGCCTTCTTGTAATAGCTTGCGTATACGGGTAGAGCTGATTTTCTCAACATCATCTGTTTTCTTCTCAACAATTGTAACGCCATAATCACCATTACTTAATAAACGCATATCTTCCATTGTTCCCTTACCAAATGCTCCAAACGAATAATCGAAGCCAGCTGTCACATGCTGAATATTTAACCCACGGATAAATGTATCAATAAATGCCGCTGGTGAAAGTTTGGCAAAATCTGAAGTGAAGTGGACAACGAATACCGTATCCACACCCTGTTCTTCAAACAGCTGTAATTTCTGTTGTAAGAGTGTAATATAAAAAACCTTTTCGTTACGTCCACCAAGGACTAATGAAGGATGTGGATCGAATGTCATCACTGCAGTTGGAATTTGTCGCTTGTTGCCCTCTTCCTTAGCTGCCTTGATAACTGCTTGATGCCCTCTATGTACACCATCGAAAAAGCCAAGAGCTAATGAATACGGCTGCATGCTTTCTCGTTGCTGTAATTGATGTGGGTATTTTAAATGAATGACCTCCATTGAAAAATCCTCCTACTCTATCGTCGGAAACATCTTATGTGGCTTCATCAAACCATCCTTTGTTGGGTGAGCTTGATAAACCGCAACTGCCTTTCCATTGATTCCATACACAATTTTATCATGACTATTTAATAATGCATCTGCTGGAAGCACTTGTCCATTGAAAATTTCTTTTTCATTGGCATTCGTAATCTCAATATATGGATAGTCTGCTAATGCATATTCGACAGGTAAAATGCAGGAAGCTACTTGCTCAGTCTCCATTAGCTCAGCAACCTGTGCTAACGTAAAACAGTTATCCTGTGTAAAAGTACCAGAAGCAGTACGTACAAGCTCCTTCATATGTGCTGGATAGCCAAGCGCCTCACCAATTTGCACAGCTAGTGTTCGAATATATGTCCCTTTACTACAGGCGATACGTACTGGAAATGTGATTTCTTGTCCCTCATAATGTGCTAGCTCATCAAGTAGCTCTAAATTATAAATTGTTACTTGGCGAGTTGGTCTTTCAACACTTTCACCTTTTCGCGCATATTCATAGAGGCGCTTCCCATTAACTTTTACTGCTGAAAACATGGGTGGTGTTTGTTCAATAACTCCAGTCAATGAAGCTAAAACCTCTAACAACTGTTCACGAGAAAATTTTTTTATCGTAAGATCTTCTTCAACGGTTTCACCTTCTGCATCCTCGGTTGTCGTGGTACGACCGATTGAAATGATTGCTTCATAGGTTTTCCCTGCGTCAGTTAAATATTCTGCTATTCGAGTTGCTTGGCCAATACAAATTGGTAGTACGCCCTCAACACCTGGATCCAGTGTACCTGTATGCCCAACTTTTTTTGTCCGCAAAATTTTGCGTAATTTAAAGACACAATCATGGCTTGTCATGCCTCTTTCTTTCCAAAGCGGTAAAATACCGTTCATATAGCTCCTCCCAAACTGCTTACTCTATCATTTATTTATTCATTGGCAATATAACTTTTTCCATGAAGCTAAAAAGTCTGCCTGCATAAACATGCATGTGGCAGACTTTTTTAGCTTATTCTTTGTGTAAATCTCTTAACAATGAATCAATACGGTTCCCATATTCAATCGATGAATCAAATTCAAAGATTAATTCTGGTGTACGTCGTAAACGAATGCGTGATCCGATTTCAGAGCGAATAAAGCCCGAAGCTTTTACTAAAGCTTTAAGCGTTTCCTCTCGTTCACGTTCGTTGCCTAAAGATGTAATATAGATTGTCGCTTGCTGTAAATCACCCGTTACTTCAACACCTGTAACAGTCACAAAACCAACACGCGGATCTTTTATTTTACGGCCAAGAATATCACCAAGCTCCTTTTTCATTTGCTCGGCAACACGGTTTGAACGTAGAGACATAATTTGTCACCTCTATTTCGATGTACAGATAGTTGTGTGTTCCATGCCTTCGTAAGCTAGACAACTATCTACTACTACTTATAAATAATCTCGCCACACATTAAGCTGTTCCCATGACGGATTTGACTCTAAATAGTGGAGCGCGTGATTAATTTCTCGTTCAGCTGCTTCTTTGGACGAAGAAACAGCAACAAGTGCTAATTTCGTACGCTGCCATACATTTTGATGGTCAATTTCCGCAATAGAAACGTTAAATTTCTGCTTTGTGCGGGTAATCATACGCTGTAAGACAGCACGCTTTTCCTTTAACGAATGGGCAGTTTGAATGATAAATTCAACCTCTGCATACACGATCATTAGGCGCGTTTAACCTCTTCCATAATATAGGCTTCAATAATGTCGCCTTCTTTAATATCATTGAAGTTTGTAATCGTAATACCACATTCGTATCCTTTTGCCACTTCTTTTACTTCATCTTTGAAGCGTTTAAGCGTATCTAGCTCACCTTCAAAAATAACGACGTTATCACGGATCACACGTACACCTGAATCACGTGTTACCTTTCCTTCTGTTACATATGAACCAGCAATTGTACCAACTTTTGATACTTTAATTGTTTGACGAACTTCTGCTTGACCAATAATTTTTTCTTCAAATTCAGGATCAAGCATACCTTTCATTGCTTGTTCAATTTCTTCAATTACTTTATAGATAATGCGGTGTAAGCGAATATCTACACCCTCTTCTTCTGCTGCACGTTTTGCGTTAACATCCGGACGTACATTAAATCCAATAACGATGGCATTAGAAGCTGCTGCAAGAGAAATATCAGATTCGGTAATAGCTCCAGCACCTGTATGAATAATTTTCACATTTACGCCTTCCACATCAATTTTCATTAGGGAGGCTGCCATAGCTTCAACAGTACCTTGAACGTCAGCTTTCACAATTAAGTTGAGCTCTTTCATTTCGCCTTGGCTCATTTGTTCAAATAAGTTATCAAGCGTTACACGTTGTTTTTCTGAACGTTGTGCTTGAATCGCTGACATTGCTCTTGTTTCTCCAACTTGACGTGCTGTTTTCTCGTCTTCAAAGACAACGAAACGGTCACCTGCTTGAGGTACATCATTTAAACCTGTAATTTCAACTGGAGTTGATGGGCCAGCTTCTTTTACTCGACGACCTTTGTCATTTACCATCGCACGTACACGACCATACGTATGACCTACAACGATTGGGTCACCTACTTTTAATGTTCCATCTTGTACTAAAAGCGTAGCAACAGAGCCACGACCTTTATCAAGCTGAGCTTCGATTACTGTTCCAAGTGCTAAACGTTCTGGATTTGCTTTAAGCTCGCCTACTTCAGCTACAAGTAAAATCATCTCTAACAATGTATCAATGCCTTCACCTTTTAAAGCTGAAATTGGAACGAAAATTGTATCTCCACCCCATGCTTCAGGAACTAAGCCATGTTCTGTTAATTCTTGCATCACACGATCTGGATTTGCCGATGGTTTATCCATTTTATTCACAGCCACAATTATTGGTACTTCAGCAGCCTTGGCATGATTGATCGCTTCTACTGTTTGTGGCATAACACCATCATCAGCAGCTACAACTAAAATTGTTAAATCCGTTACTTTTGCACCACGCGCACGCATTGTTGTGAAAGCCGCATGTCCTGGTGTATCAAGGAATGTAATTTTCTTGTCGCCTTCTGTAACTTGGTATGCACCAATATGTTGTGTAATACCACCAGCTTCTCCTGCTGTTACTTTTGTATGGCGAATAGAGTCTAATAAAGTTGTTTTACCATGGTCAACGTGACCCATAATTGTTACAACTGGCGGACGTTCTGATAAATCTGCCTCGTTTACTTCTTCTGTTTGCTCGAAGTGTGTTTCTAAATCCGTAATATCTACACGAATTTCTTCTTCCACTTCTACACCGTAGTCTGCGCAAATTAATTCAATTGCATCCTTATCTAATTCTTGGTTAATTGTTGCCATTACGCCAAGCATGAATAATTTTTTAATGATTTCAGATGGCTCACGGTGTAATTTTTTTGCTAATTCTGCAACTGATAATGATTCAACAAAAGTAATTTTTTCTGGAAGTTCCTTTTGTTTCACTGGAATTGATGGTTGATGCGTTTTTGGATGGCGACGTTTGCCTCCATGAATCCCTGGTTTTGGACGTTGGTTGTAACCACCGCCACCTCTACGATTATTATTGTTATTATTATTATTTTGTGTCATATTTCTATTTTGATTACCTTTTGTATTCTTAGATTTTTCGTTAGACGAATTTGAGTTTTGCTGTGCATGTTGCTGATTGTTTACTTTTGGCTTAGAAGTAGCAGATTGCTGCCTTTGTCCTTCTTGCTTTTTCACCGAATGCTGTGGTTTTTGCTGGCCATTTGATTGAGGTTTTTGTGCCATGTTTTGAGTTGATTGTTTTGCTACATTTTTCTCAGGTGTTGCTTTAAATGTTTGATTTAACTTTGCCACAGCGTCTTTTTCCAACATAGACATATGGTTTGTTACACTCACATTTAATTTACTTAGTGCTTCAATAACCTCTTTACTCGTTTTATTCACTTGCTTCGCATATTCATGAACTCTGATTTTGGTCATCTGCTCACCCCCGATTAGTTTTCGTTGAGTAGACTAGACAATTTACTTGCAAAACCTTTATCGGTAATAGCTAAAGCCACACGGGCCTCCTTACCTGTAGCATGTCCTAGATCATATCGATCTCCAATTACATGATACTCAACGTTGTAGTACGTGCACTTATCTTGAATTTTTTTACTAGAGTTTTTAGAAGCATCGTTTGCAAGCAGTACTAGTTTAGCATTGCCATTGCGGACTTCCTTTACTACTAACTCTTCTCCTGAAATCACCTTACGTGCTCTTGCTGCGATTCCAAGCAAATTAAATATTGCTTGATTTATCATAAAATTGACTCCCTACGAATCAGCAAAATAAGTTCCTCGTATATTTCTTCAGGAATTTTTACATCAAGTTGGTGCCCTAATACATTTTTCTTACGCGCGAGGTCAACTGCCTGCTCTGATTTAGAGACATAGGCACCACGCCCAGGCTTTTTCCCGGAGACATCTACACTTACTTCGCCCTCTTTCGAACGAACAACACGTATCATCTCTTTCTTTGGTAGCATTTCTCCAGTTGCTACACATTTACGAAGAGGTACTTTTTTGTTTACAGCCATAAGAATCACCATTCCTCTCTGAAGCTTGTCGTAAGAGGTGGACAAGTCATGCTCTACTTGACGCTCTGACAGTATTCAGTCGGCGTAGGGGGCCCACTGAATACTGTCAGCTAACTTGTCACACGGGCTTTCTTACTTATTCTTCGTCGTCTTGATATAAGTCAACTGCTACATCATCAAAATCACTTTCTTCATCATGAGCAGGGATGAAAGTGCTTGTAGCCGAAGGATAAATACCTAATTCACGAGCATCAGTCTCACTCTTAATATCAATTTTCCAGCCAGTAAGCTTCGCTGCTAGACGAGCATTTTGCCCACGTTTACCGATAGCTAGAGATAATTGATAGTCTGGTACAACGACTGTTGTCGACTTTTCTTCTTCATTCACTTGTACATCTAATACTTTTGATGGGCTTAATGCATTAGCTACAAATACAACTGGGTCTTCAGACCATTCTACGATATCAATTTTTTCACCATTTAGTTCATTGACAATTGTTTGTACACGAGCTCCCTTTGCCCCAACACATGAACCAACTGGATCCACTTCCTCATTATGAGCGAAAACAGAAATTTTAGAGCGATCTCCGGCTTCACGTGCAATTGATTTAATCTCTACAATACCCTCATAAATTTCAGGTACTTCCATCTCAAATAATCGACGTAATAAACCAGGATGTGTACGAGACACAATCACTTGAGGTCCACGAGTTGTACGTTCTACTTTTGTAATATACACTTTAATACGATCATGTGGATGATAAGATTCACCTTGGATTTGTTCATTAACAGGCAATGCCGCTTCTACTTTCCCTAAACCTACATAGATATTACGAGCATCTAAACGTTCAACAACGCCAGTTACGATATCATCTTCACGGTCTACGTACTGCTCATAAATTAAACCTCGTTCCGCTTCACGTACGCGTTGTGTAACTACTTGCTTTGCTGTTTGTGCAGCAATGCGTCCAAAGTTACGTGGTGTTACTTCCTGCTCCACGATATCCTCTAGCTGATAGGCTGGATTAATGACTTTTGCATCTTCTAAAGAAATTTGCAAACGATCATCTTCTACCTCTTCCACAACATCTTTACGTGAAAATACACGAATTGAGCCCTTATCTAAATTTAAGTCTACTCGAACATTTTGTGCTTGGTTAAAGTTGCGTTTGTAAGCTGTAACTAATGCCGCTTCAATGGCTTCGATTAACACATCTCTTGAAATTCCTTTTTGTTCTTCTAGCGCATTCAGCGCATCTAACAAATCACTACTCATTTTGTTTTCACTCCTAAATATGCTTTATGCAGAAAAATCGATGGCAAGTCGTGCCAATGCGATTTTTTCTTGTTCAATTGTTACTGTTATTTTACGTGTTTTAATACGCACTTCCATCACTAATGTATGTTCATCGTATGACGTTAAGTAGCCTTGGAATTCCTTCATGTCCTTGATGGGCTCATAGGTTTTTACATAAATAAACTTGCCAACTGCTTTGACAAAATCCGTATCTTTTTTTAATGGACGTTCCGCTCCAGGCGAAGAAACTTCTAAATAATAGTTTTGTGTAATTGGATCTTTTTCATCCAATAACAAGCTTAGTCGTTCACTCACTTGAGCACATTGATCTATGTCAATTCCACCCTCAGGTGTATCAACATAGACACGTAAAAACCAGTTTCGTCCTTCTTTTACGAACTCAATATCCACTAGCTCAAGATTTAACTCATCCACAATTGGTTTAGCGAGCTCTTCAATTAAAGATGGTACTTTGCTCATTATTTCCTCCTGTATTTATCAAATTCTAGCGTATGAATTGTTCATCACTATCAGGTTAACGCAGTAATGAACCATAATAAAACAGAAATTCCACCAGTTGCTTTGGTGAAATTTTACGGTCTTACCTGCTGTTAGTCAAAATTTGTTTTGCTACGGTTAAACAACAGAAAAGAGCGGGTATGCCCCACTCTTTTGCTGGAAAAATATCAACAAATTATTACCATTAGAATAGCACAGTTCTCGACACAATGCAAATTTCCTTCATTATAGATAACCATATTGTGTCAGGAATTTGAATTTACATTGTGACCTTTCTATGCAAAACAATTGTAATACTAGAATAGCGATAACTGATTAGCATCAGGCATGCCTTCTAAACAACCAAGCTGGTCCATGTATTCGATAAGCGTTTTGGAAACACGACCACGTTGCTGTAAATCTTCCTTGGATAAAAACTCTCCCTCTTCACGAGCAGCTACGATCGTTTTCGCCACGTTGGTTCCAAGACCCGGAATTGCATCGAACGGAGGGATTAGTGAATTGCCATCAATGACAAACTCACTAGCTTGGGAACGATATAGGTCAACCTTTTGGAAACTCATACCTCGCTCACACATTTCCAATGCAAGCTCCAGCACCGTTAATAAGTTTTTCTCTTTAGTGGATGCATCTAAGCCTTTCATATTGATTTCATCAATCCGTGCTCGAATCATTTGCGATCCTTGCACCATTGCAATTAAATCAAAATCATCTGCTCGAACTGTGAAATACGCTGCATAATAAAGGATTGGAAAATGGACCTTGAACCAGGCAATTCGTACTGCCATTAGCACGTATGCTGCGGCATGGGCTTTCGGGAACATGTATTTTATCTTTTTACAAGATTCAATATACCAACCTGGTACTTTATTGGCGAGCATCTCGGCTTCAAATTCTTCTGATAATCCCTTCCCTTTACGAACCGATTCCATAATTTTGAAGGCTAGTGACGGCTCTAGACCTTGATAAATTAAATACACCATAATGTCATCACGACAACCAATTACTTCTTTTAGCACACATGTACCGTTTTGAATTAATTCTTGTGCATTCCCTAGCCATACGTCTGTTCCATGGGAAAGTCCAGAAATTTGTACAAGCTCCGAGAATGTCGAAGGCTTCGTATCTTCTAGCATTTGACGTACAAAACGCGTACCGAATTCTGGTATACCTAGTGTCCCTGTCTTACAGCCAATTTGCTTTTCTGTAACACCTAAAGATTCAGGAGAACTAAAAATTTTCATGACGACAGGATCATCGGTCGGAATTGTTTTAGGATCAATTCCCGATAAATCCTGTAACATTCTGATCACCGTTGGATCATCGTGTCCAAGTATATCTAGCTTTAAAATATTGTCATGAATAGAGTGGAAATCAAAATGGGTTGTACGCCATTCTGCATCCTGCGCATCTGCAGGGAATTGCACTGGAGAAAAATCATAAATGTCCATATAATCTGGAACAACAATAATTCCTCCAGGGTGTTGCCCAGTTGTACGTTTTACTCCTGTACAGCCTTGAACTAAACGATCAACTTCTGCTCCACGAAAATGTAAATTATGATCATTTGCATAGCCTTTCACATAGCCATATGCTGTTTTCTCCGCAACTGTACCGATTGTTCCAGCACGGAATACATAATCCTCACCAAATAGCACCTTTGTATAGTTGTGCGCTTGAGGCTGATATTCACCAGAAAAATTTAAATCGATATCTGGTACCTTATCACCTTTGAATCCAAGGAAGGTTTCAAATGGTATGTCTTGTCCATCTTTTTTATAAGGTGTTCCACATTCCGTACAGTCTTTATTTGGTAAATCAAAGCCTGAGCTGACAGATCCATCATCGAAAAACTCGGAATGTTTACAACTAGGACAAATATAGTGAGGCGGTAATGGGTTAACCTCTGTGATTTCCATAAAAGTGGCTACTAATGAGGAACCCACCGAACCACGTGATCCAACTAAATAGCCATCAGCTAATGATTTTTTCACTAGCTTGGCAGAAATTAAATAAATTACACCAAAACCGTGTCCCAAAATCGATTTTAACTCTTTTTCAATTCGAGCTTTCACAATTTCCGGTAACTCCTCACCATAAATACGATGGGCCATTTCATAAGTTAAATTGGTTACTTCATCATCGGAGCCCTCAATTTTTGGTGTATATAGGTCATCCTTAATCGGTTTAACGTCCCCAATACTTGCTGCTACTTTTTGAGCATTCGTCACAACCACTTCTTTTGCAAGGTCCGGTCCTAAAAAATCAAATTCTTTCAGCATTTCATCAGTTGTTCTAAAATGGACCTCTGGCAGCTTAGAACGATTTAAAATATTTGCTCCACCTTGTGAACCAATAAGTATCTGCCTAAACATCCCATCTGTCGGATCTAAATAATGAACATTTCCAGTTGCAACAACAGGTTTATCTAGCTTCTTCCCGAGTTTAACAAGTTTACGGATAATATCTTCTAATGTCCATTCATCACGTACAACATTGCGTTCGATTAATGGTGCATATACAGCCTTCGGTTGCACCTCAATATAATCATAAAAACGAGCAACTTTCTCTGCTTCCTCTGGAGACTTATTCATCATTGTTTCGAATACTTCACCATTACTGCAACCTGATCCAACTAATAAACCCTCACGATATTGTTCAAGCACGGCACGTGTCACCCGAGGAACACGATAGAATGTTTTTGTATGAGAGTGTGAGACGATTTTAAATAAGTTTTTTAAGCCTGCATTATCAACTGCTAAAATTGTACAATGCATAGGTCTACCTTTTTTATAGGCATCCCCACCACCAATATGCTTATTGAAGTCATCATGGTATTTAATAGCTAGCTCATCAGCATCCTTTAATAGCTGCAGCAGTAGATATCCTGTCGCCTCTGTATCATAAATTGCTCGGTGATGCTGTGTTAATTCAATATTGAATTTTTTACACAGTGTATTCAAGCGATGGTTTTTCATTGTAGGGTAAAGCAATCTTGCTAGCTCTAATGTATCAATGACAGGATGGACTGTGTCTTCAAGACCAAATTTTTTATAGCCTGTATATAGGAAACCAATATCAAATGATGCGTTATGAGCGACAACGATTGCATCTCCAATAAAGGCATGAAATTCTTTAATGACCTGCTCTACCTCTGGTGCATTTCGAACCATATCATCCGTAATACCTGTTAATTCAATGGTAGTAGCCGAAAGTGGATGATGTGGATTTGCAAAACTTTCATATTTATCAATAACTTGTCCATCTTTAATTTTAACTGCAGCCAATTCAATAATGGTATCATATGCAGTTGATAGCCCTGTCGTTTCTACGTCAAAAACAACATACGTTGTGTCTGCCAATAAACGATGCTCTGGAGCATAGGCAATTGGTACACCATCATCAACTAAATTTGCTTCCAGACCATAAATAATCTTAATGCCATGTTTCTTGCCCGCTGCATATGCTTCAGGGAATGATTGTACCACCGCATGATCTGTAATAGCTATTGCTGGATGCCCCCACTTTGCAGCTTGAGCAACAAGCCGATCCACAGGTGTAACAGCGTCCATTTGGCTCATTGGTGTATGCAAATGTAACTCAACACGCTTTTCACCCTCTGGTGCTAAATCTTGTCGTGTTTCTTTTTTGATTTCATTAATATCATTCGCCATGACGATTAAATCACGAATAAACGTATCGGTTTGAACAGAGCCTCGAACTTTAACCCACATGCCCTTTTTCAGATGTTGCATTAATTCAGCATCATCATTGTCACGAGAAAACATTTTAACAATGATGGAATCTGTATAGTCGGTAATTTTGATTTGTAATAAGGAGCGTCCACTTTTTAATTCTTTTATTTCCGTATCAAAGACAAATCCTTCAATAATAACACGGCGTTCTTCTTCAACAATCCGTTTAATTTCCATGATTTCATCATCTTTAATATGCATCCCAAGTTGGAATGGACGGTCGCCAAGGTTGGCCAGTGCCGGATTGTCTTTCTTCTCTTGCTCACGCTTTTGGAAATCTTGCATCGCTTGCTGTGCCAGAGCCACTTCTTCCAGACGTTTCTGCTCCATAAATGCTTCCTGTGCCGCTATCATTTCTTCCGTTTCTTCTTGTAGCACAAAGTCGATTGCCATACGAGGGAAACCAAATTGACCATAGCTTTCTGCTAGTTTGTCCGCATACTTCGATTTGAGCATCATAAATTCCATTTCCTGCATACAGGATAAAGTCATTTTTTGGCCGTTCCACGTTGGTATTTGGGTAATGAGACAATTTTTAAGCGTTGGAGCCATCTCATCAATTTGTTCCACAACATTTAGCCAGTACGCTTGCACCAGTTCCTCTGTGACATTTTTTTCTAATGTTTCAAATGTCGTATTAACTTGTGCTATCGTTGAAAATTTCTCTGTCAAATGCGTACGGAAAAGCTGATATAACGGAAACGGTAATATATCCTTTAACTTAATTGTGAAATGCCAAAGTCTATCCTTTTTATGAACTGTCAGGCGTGATAGTTCACCTTCCTCAAAAAATGACATATATACATCATCTGTTAACTCTAGTTGTTGCAAGAGCATTCGAAGTCTCATTCTTGCCTCTTGTTGCTGTTCCAATCTAATGACACCTACTTTCAGAAAGAGGCAATTTCTTTAGCCTCATGTTCTAATTCGTCTCAAACGCATGATGAATTCAAGAAAAAAATTCGCTCCCACACTGCGGGCGCTCTTCAAGTTTAACAGATATTTTACCATCTGTTGTTGCTTGCTTGGCTCACTGTCCCGCAGAAGTGTCGCGAATTATTTATATCTATCTTATCAAAATTATACGAAAGCCTCTATTAAAAGCATCAAATTCTAATTATCACCAATTTTTAGCTCGTCATTAATTTTTACGAAAAAATTCATTCAGACGATCAATTACTTCTTCTTTTTTCCATTCAAATGTTTCACCCGTTTGACGGAATTTCACTTCTACAATACCTTCTGTTGCTTTTTTACCAACAGTTACTCGAACAGGTAAGCCAATTAAATCAGCATCAGCGAATTTTACACCCGCTCGTTCAGGACGATCATCTAGTAACACATCATAACGGTATGATTTTAATAAGCCATAAAGCTCCTCCGCTAATGTCACTTGTGCCTCATCTTTTGTGTTTACTGGCACAACATGAATATCATATGGCGCTAATTGTGTTGGCCATGTAAAGCCATTGTCATCTTGGAAGTGCTCCGCTACAGCAGCTAGAATACGAGAAACACCAATACCATAGCACCCCATAATAAATGGTTGAGCCTTACCTTGCTCATCTAAGAAAGTACCATTCATTTTAGCAGAGTATGTAGTACCTAATTTGAAAATATGACCAACCTCGATACCTTCTGCAAACTTAATGTTACCTTGTCCATCAGGAGAAGGATCTCCCTCTTGAATAAAACGAATATCTAAATAGTCATTAACTGCAAAATCACGCTCAGGGTTAACATTGACTAAATGGAATCCATCTTCGTTGGCACCTGCAATACCATTACGGATAGATTTAATAGCATGGTCTGCTACTACTTTTACGTCTACCGGTAAATTCACTGGACCAATTGAGCCAACGCCACAACCTAATAATTCTTGAATCGCTTCTTCACTTGCAAGTTCCACAGACCCTGCATCAAGTGCATTTTTCAATTTGATATCATTAATTTCATGATCCCCACGTGAAAGCACTACTACAAGCTCTCCATCTACATCAAAAACTAGAGATTTGATGACATTAGCAGGTTCTACTTTTAAGAATGCTGAAACATCTTCAATTGTTTTTTGCTCTGGAGTTGCTACTTTTTCTACATCTTTTAAAGCTTCATCAGATGGTTGATAGTCAACAATTACTTCAGCCATTTCGATATTTGCTGCATAATCAGAAGTATCTGAGTACGCAATTGTATCTTCCCCAATTTCAGAAAGGACCATAAATTCATGTGTTCCTTTACCGCCAATCGAACCTGCATCTGCAATAACAGCACGGTAGTTTAAGCCGAGACGGGAGAAAATATTAGAATAAGCACGATACATATCTTCATATGTTTCATCTAAACTTTCACGTGACGCATGGAAAGAATAAGCATCTTTCATGATAAATTCCCTTCCTCGTAGTAAGCCAAAGCGAGGACGTTTTTCATCACGGAATTTGGTTTGAATTTGATACAATGTTAGCGGTAATTTTTTATATGATTTAATTTCATCACGGACTAAAGTTGTAATGACTTCTTCATGTGTTGGCCCTAATGCAAAATCACGGTCATGTCGGTCTTTTAAGCGCATTAATTCAGGTCCGTATTTTTCCCAGCGACCTGATTCCTGCCATAGCTCAGCAGATTGTAGAGATGGCATTAGTAGCTCAATGGAGTTGATAGCTTCCATTTCTTCTCGGATAATTGTTTCAATTTTTGTTAGCACACGTTTTGCAAGCGGTAAATACGAGTATACCCCACTTGTATTTTGACGAATAAACCCTGCACGTAGTAATTGCTTATGTGACTTTACCTCAGCATCAGCAGGTACTTCACGTAACGTTGGGATAAATGTTTTACTTTGCTTCATTCAGTGTTCCACCTTTTTCAATAGATAAGTTTATACTCTCAATAGCATAAACAAATTTAGCTTTGAGCGCAATGTTTCATCGAAATTGCGCTCAAAGCTAGGAAATCAAATTTCATTTAACTGTAAATGAATTAAAAGAAAAATCTTTGTATATCGTTCCATGTAACAACCACCATTAGAATCATGAGTAGGACGATTCCTACAAAATGTACAATACCTTCTTTTTGACGGTCAATTGGTTTACCACGTAAAGCTTCAAAGCCAAAGAATAATAAACGGCCTCCGTCAAGTGCTGGTAATGGAAGTAGGTTCATAATTCCTAAGTTAATACTTAGCATTGCTGCCCAATTCATTAGGTTCATAATACCATACTGGGCAACTTGCTCTGTTGCTTTATAAATACCTACAGGACCTGAAAGTGCGTCTATTGTGAACTTACCAGTAATTAGCATACCTAATAGTTCAAATATTTTCACTGTCATATTATAGGTTTCTTGAGCTCCATAAACAACTGCCTTTAATGGGTTAAATTCTCTGGGACTTTCATAGCGTACACCTATTTGACCATATTTCTCGCCATCCTGCTGGATTTCCTTAACGGTCATATTTAAGTTCACTGATTGTCCATTTCGTTCAACTGTCACAGCAATATCTTCGTTTGGATGATCTTGAACGATTGCAGCTAAATCTTGCCATTTTTCAACTGCTTGTCCGTTAATAGCTGTTACTCTATCTCCTGCCAGCATCCCTGCCTGTGCAGCTGGATCATTCTCTACTACTTCTGTGATAATTGGCTCGTATGTTGGTACACCATGGATCAATCCAATCACTAAATAAATCACAAATGCGAGAATAAAGTTAAACAAAGGGCCTGCAAAGATAGTCATTGCTCGTTGACCAACTGTCTTTGCATTAAATTGACGATCGTGTGGCGCAATGACAAGTTCACGACCATTTTCCACAAGCACACAGTCTCTAGCTACTTGATAACGAACTAGACGTTCTTCTTCATCATAACCCTCTACAAATAACTCCTTCTCTAAATCGGCGCGTTCAACTTCTAAAAATAATAAATCTGGTAACTGCTTATTATTTTGATTGAAAATAATTTTTTTAACAACATTATCTTCATTCACAATAAGCCCTATTCGGTAGCCTGGCTGTAATTCCGTGCCATCCATATCCTCGCCGGCCATACGTACGTATCCCCCGATTGGTAATAATCGAATAGTATACATTGTTTCACCATGCGTTTTTCCATAAATTTTGGGACCCATTCCGATCGCAAATTCACGTACTAAGATACCTGCACGTTTGGCGAATAAGAAATGTCCAAGTTCATGGAAGAAGACGAGCATACCAAATATTAATATAAATGCAATGGCTGTTTGCATAATACCCCACCTTTAATAGCGATTAGTTAACGATACAGTGCTTTCGTTATTTTACCATGTCTAACACTATTTTTCTTGTCTCACTATCCACATGTAATATGGTTTGTAAATCTGGTACTGCAATGTTTTGGTGTGCCTGCATCACACGTTCAATCGTCTCATCAATTTCAAGGAATGTGATTTTCCCTTGTAAAAAGGCTGCAACTGCCGCTTCGTTTGCTGCATTCATTGCTGTCAGAATCGTACCACCCATACGACCAGCCTCATACGCTAAACGCAAAGCAGGGTATCGCTCAAAGTCCATCTCTTGAAAATGTAGTTGACCAATTTGCGCTAAATTTAGTCGCTGACCATTTTGTAATGGTATACGGTCTGGGTAGCTTAAAGCATATTGGATTGGCACACGCATATCGGGTGTACCTAGCTGAGCAATAACACTAGTATCATGATACTCAACTAGAGAGTGAATAATACTTTCTCTATGCAAAAGTACATCTATTTTATCATAAGGCATATCAAATAAAACATGTGCTTCGATGACTTCTAATCCCTTATTCATCATTGTAGCGGAATCTATCGTAATCTTTGCACCCATAGACCAGTTTGGATGATTCAGTGCATCTGCGACCGTCACGTGTTTTAATTGTTCTCGTGTTTTATCACGGAAGCTACCACCAGAAGCGGTAATAATCAAACGTTCGATATTTTTCGGATTCTCACCATTCATCGATTGGAAGATGGCAGAGTGCTCACTATCTACAGGCAAGATGGCTACTTTGTATTTTTTGGCCTCTGCCATCACTAAATGACCAGCAGTTACAAGCGTTTCTTTATTAGCAATAGCAATCGTTTTGCCCATACGAATGGCTGCTAATGTTGATTCAAGGCCTACACTTCCAAGCACAGCATTGACAAGTACAGTCGAATCTGGATGTGTTGCGACCTCTACAAGTCCTTTTGCTCCAAACGTAAATTGGATATTTGGAAACTCTTTAGCTAGTGTTAGTGCGTCTTCTTCTAATTGCACAGAAACTAATTCGGGCTTTAATGTTTCAATCATTTCTCGCGTTTTCTCTAGGTTCTTTCCTGATGAAAAAGCTACTAATTGAAAAGCATCACGTTGTTCTTTTAAGATATCGTAGGTTTGCCAACCAATTGAACCAGTTGCACCTAATAAACTAATTTTTTTCACAACAAATTGTCCCCTTTTTCTATCTAAGCAAATGATTTAGCAAAATGTCTTTTCCTATACAATTAATTACCAAATAAATGTAAAAAATGAAGTAGAGGCACGACAAATAATAGACTATCAAAGCGATCTAAAATTCCTCCATGCCCTGGTAAAATATTGCCTGAATCTTTTACATCAAAGTGACGTTTAATAGCAGATTCTACCAAATCGCCCATTTGACCAATAATTGAGGCAAAAATCGTTACAAAAACAAGTGATATATAACCATTTGCGAATGGGTAAATGAGTTGCATACCTACTGCAAAAATAACAGCAATGACTATTCCACCTATAAAGCCTTCGATCGTTTTCTTAGGTGAAATTTCTGGCCATAACTTATTTTTCCCTAATTTTCTACCTACAAAATATGCACCTGAATCCGTTGTCCAAACAACTAATAAGCAATAGACAACATACTCTAATCCAACATTTCTAGTTTCAATTAGATAATGGAATCCTAATCCCACATAAAATGCGCCTAATAAAATAAAGCCAACTTCGTCAAAAGTAATTTTATTTTTTACTAAAACCACGTAAATAAGAAGTAGCATCATTAGACCATAGACTACCATTAGATTAGACGAATAGCCTATTAATTCTACAACCCTTTCACTCCAGTCTTTCGGGATAACCAGTAAAATTAAAGTGATCAGTCCTAAGAAGCCAGGCACAGATAAGATGGAAATCCCTTTCATCTTAAGTATTTCATAAAAACCGACAATAGCCATTGCTAGCACAAGTAAGGCAAATGGTACTTTTCCATAAATAACGAATGGGATAAAAAGTGCTGCTGCAATTATTGCGGTAATAATTCTTTGTTTCAAGTTGTTTCTTCTCCCTTCAACCCACCGTAACGGCGATTACGTTTCTGATAGTTTTCCACCGCTTCGAGTAAGTTTTCCTCACTAAAATCTGGCCACAATGTATCTGTAAACCAAAATTCTGTATAGGCGAGCTGCCATAGCATAAAGTTACTTAATCGCACTTCACCACTTGTACGAATTAAAAGATCTGGTTCAGGTAAATGGGCCGTCATTAAATGAGATGTTAAGCAATCTTCTGTTATGTCTTGCATCGTTAATTGACCGTCCTGCACTTTTTGAAGCATCATTTTCATGGCATTGACCATTTCAGAACGACTACCATAATTCAGTGCAAAATTTAAAATAAGCCCTGTATTATGCTTCGTTTCTTCCATTGCCTCATACAACGCTTTTTGTGTATGGGCAGGTAATAAAGATGGGTCTCCAATCATTTCGACACGTACATTACGCTCCATCATTTCTGGTAAAAAGGAACCTAAAAACTCAACAGGTAGCCGCATAAGAAAATCTACCTCAGGTTTTGGTCTCTTCCAATTTTCAGTGGAAAATGCATAGACAGTTAAGACTTTAATACCCAAGTCTGATGCAAATCTCGTCACCTTACGCACCGTCTTCATTCCTTCATGATGACCAGCCACACGTGGCATAGCTCTTTTCTTCGCCCAACGTCCATTTCCGTCCATAATAATCGCTACATGGGCAGGAATCGGCTCGCTTTTAGCTAGGGCCACACGCTCCTCCAATGATAGTGTATCCATATTTATTTGTTTACCTAATAGCTTTTTAAACATGCTAACTCCCCCACTACAACTAATCGGACGTATACTAACCTATCATAACAAACAAAAGCGCCTTTTGTCTTTTTTTTCCCTCTAAATTGACTATGTATGTACTAGCTTATTTTAGAACTATACACATATTAAAGAATGAGTTTGTTAAATAATAATGATTGTATCATTAATGACCTTTTCACATTCATACATGCTCTCTATTTGAGTAAGCAATTTGGCTATGAATAATAAAGAGAAAAGACGTCCTGTTAAGTATAGGACGCCTTCATCTCATCAAAAAGTTCCATCATAGACGTGTAAAAGGTTTATTTACACCTCTAAAATTTCTTTTTCTTTATCTTTCGCTACTTGATCTACTTTCACAATGAATTCATCTGTTAACTTTTGAATATCTTCTCCATAGCCACGTAGATCGTCTTCTGTGATTTCGCCAGCTTTTTCAAGTTTTTTCAAATCATCATTTGCATCACGACGAACATTACGTACAGCAATTTTTGCATCTTCCGCTTCTTTTTTCACTTGTTTTACTAGATCCTTACGACGCTCTTCTGTTAAAGCAGGAATCATAAGACGAATGACAGAACCATCATTTGTTGGTGTGATACCAATATCTGATTTCATAATTGCTTTTTCAATATCACCTAAAATAGATTTATCGTAAGGTGTAATTACTAATAAACGAGCTTCAGGTATAGAAACACCCGCAAGTTGGTTAATTGGTGTTGCTGCTCCATAGTAATCAACCGAAATACGATCTAATAGAGATGCGTTCGCACGACCTGCACGAATAGATGCTAGTTCGCGTGAGAAAGCTGCGATTG
The DNA here is from genome assembly GCF_039614735.1 of Lysinibacillus sp. BS3. Classification (NCBI taxonomy): domain Bacteria; kingdom Bacillati; phylum Bacillota; class Bacilli; order Caryophanales; family Bacillaceae; genus Lysinibacillus; species Lysinibacillus sp. BS3. Next base: position 1,601,495 of record NZ_CP154860.1, read on the forward strand.
TTTTGTTCATTTTTTCTTTAGCTTGTTCTAAAACTTGTTTAGCCATTATACATTCCTCCTAACAACTGTTCCGATTTTTTCGCCTTGTACAGCACGTTTAATGTTACCCGGCTCCGTAATTGAGAAAACAATTAGCGGGATATCGTTATCCATACATAAAGTTGAAGCCGTTGAATCCATTACTTGTAAGCCTTGTTGGATAACGTCTAAGTATGTGAGTGTATCATATTTAATGGCTGTCTCATCCACTTTAGGATCCGCTGAATAAACGCCATCGACATTGTTTTTAGCCATTAAAATTGCATCAGCATCAATTTCTGCTGCTCGTAATGCGGCAGTCGTATCAGTAGAGAAGAATGGATTACCTGTCCCTGCTGCAAAGATAACGACACGCTTTTTCTCAAGATGTCTAACTGCTTTACGACGAATGTATGGCTCCGCTACTTGAGTCATCACAATAGAAGATTGAACACGTGTTTCAATGCCTAATTTTTCAAGTGCATCTTGTAAAGCTAGGGAGTTCATTACGGTTGCCAGCATGCCCATGTAGTCCGCAGCAGCACGATCCATTCCCATTTCACTACCTATTTTCCCACGCCATATATTACCGCCACCTACAACAACAGCAACTTCTACATCAAGATCTACTACTTCTTTTACTTCTTCTGCAACAGACTTGATTATTTTTGGTGATAAACCGAAGCCCGCTTCTCCAGCTAACGCTTCACCACTTAGTTTAATAACTACTCGTTTATATTGCGGTACACTCATTGTAAACCTCCGTAAGACTTTATTTAAAACATCCCTATTCCCTTTTCCATTATAGTATATCTAACAATAATTGCTAGTTGTGAATAAGGCAGAATAGAAAATTATCTTCATTTTTTCATTCACTTCGGAAAAATAGGGAACACGCTATGTTGTGTTCCCCATTTTTTTGTCTAGATAATCTAGATATTATTTGATTAGAATCAAATGCAAGCTAAATTAGTTACCTTTAACTTGGCTCATTACTTCTTCTGCAAAGTTATCTTCACGTTTTTCGATACCTTCACCAACAGCGTAACGTACAAAGCCGTTTACAGAACCACCAGTTGAAGCTACAAAATCACGTACTTTTTGATCTGAGTTTTTAACGAAAGTTTGGTCAAGTAAGCAAACATCTTCGAAGTATTTACCAAGACGGCCTTCAACCATTTTTGCAACGATGTTTTCTGGTTTACCTTCGTTAAGAGCTTGTTCAGTTAATACTTTACGCTCACGTTCAACTTCTTCAGCAGAAACTTCATCACGAGAAACATAAGTTGGGTTGATTGCTGCAATGTGCATAGCAACATCTTTAGCAGCTGCTGCATCAGTAGAGCCTTCTAAAGTTACTAATACACCGATACGGCCACCCATGTGTAAGTATGAACCGAATGCATCTGCATCAGATTTTGTTTTAATTTCGAAACGACGAAGTGTAATTTTTTCTCCAATTGTTGCAATAGCAGTTGAGATTTGATCTACAATTTTTACGCCTTCAGTATTTGCAAGCTCTAAAGCAGCTTCAACTGATGCAGGTTTAGCAGCAAGTAATTGCTCAGCTAAAGATGCAACTAATACTTGGAATTTGTCGTTTTTCGCAACAAAGTCAGTTTCAGCATTTACTTCAAGGATGATTGCTTCGTTACCTTGTTCTAAAATATAAGTTGTACCTTCTGCAGCGATGCGGTCAGCTTTTTTAGCAGCTGAAGAAAGACCTTTTTCACGTAGGAAGTCGATAGCTGCTTCTAAGTCGCCATCAGTTTGTACTAACGCTTTTTTACAATCCATCATTCCAGCGCCAGTTTTTTCGCGTAATTCTTTTACTAATTGTGCAGTAATGTTTGCCATTTAGTGTTTCCTCCTCAAATTGGTTGAACATAATTTAATGATAGGTTCTAAAAAAGGTGATAAGGGTTTTGAGCCACTTATCACCTTTTTGTAAACGTGAATTACTCAGCAGCAGCTTCTACAGCTGGAGCTTCTTCTTCACCTTGTTTTGACTCGATTAAAGCGTCAGCCATTTTAGCAGTTAAAAGTTTAACAGCGCGAATAGCATCATCATTAGCAGGGATTACGTAGTCGATTTCATCTGGATCACAGTTAGTATCAACAATACCTACTAGAGGGATGTTTAATTTACGAGCTTCTGCAACCGCAATACGTTCTTTACGTGGGTCAACCACGAACATTACGTCTGGAAGATCGTGCATATCACGGATACCGCCTAAGAATTTGATTAGACGTTCGTGTTCTTTTTTAAGTTGGATTACTTCTTTTTTAGGAAGAACTTCGAAAGTTCCTTCTTCTTCCATTTTTTCGATTTGTTTCATACGTGCAACACGTTTTTGAATTGTACCGAAGTTTGTAAGAGTACCACCTAACCAACGTTGGTTGATGTAGTAGTTGCCTGAACGTTCAGCTTCATCTTTGATCGCTTCTTGTGCTTGTTTTTTCGTACCAACGAAAAGAACTTTACCACCGTCTTGACCAACTTGACGCATGAAGTCATAAGCTTCCTCTAATTTTTTTACAGTTTTTTGTAAGTCGATGATGTAGATCCCGTTACGTTCAACGAAGATATATTTCTTCATTTTTGGGTTCCAACGACGAGTTTGGTGACCGAAATGTACACCAGCTTCAAGTAATTGTTTCATAGAAATTACTGACATGTGAATTTCCTCCTAATATGTTTGGTTTTTATCCTCCGCATTTATCATCTACAACAAGCTACCCTAATCTTAGAGCACCACTTACTGCATCAAAATGCGTGTGTAGTAATAACACCATTTGCAACTATATCATAGCTTTGAACGATTCGCAACAATTTAGTGATGGAATTTCAGTAAAAGCTCGATTTCTGTTTTACCCTTTTGCAGTTGTTTAGCTATTTCCTCTGGTGATTTTCCCTGTTTTGCTAATTCTAGAGCCTGTTGTTCCACTGTCAGCAATTTTTCAGCTTCTTTTTGCTCCTCCACTTTTAGAGGTGGAGCTGTTTTCACCATTTTCGAGCTTGTATGTTGCTGACGTGAATAAGCATTTGCGACAATATTTTTAGGTACATAGATACGTGCATCTTTCTCTAAAGATAGAGAACTATCACTTTTCACCTCGTGTACTACAGGCAAAGTTGGCTGCTCCTGAGGTGTCATATATTGTTCCGTTTGATGCAAGCTACTAGCAGCTATTTCCGACTGTGAGACACTTTGTAGCTCTTTAATAAGACGGTCATTTTCATCTTTCATTTCAGCTAAATACACACTAATGGTGTCGTCCATTTCTCTCATTAAACGTTCTTGCTTCTTTTCCAAATCTTTAAACTTTGCTAACTTTGTATTTAAAATGATAAGAAAGTAAAATGAAATTAGCTGTAAAAAGAATAGCACCGCTATTAGAATGGTTGTCATTGTAAACTCCTATCCACTAAAATCCACGAAATTCCCTTTAAACGGATGTTGTGCCTGTTTTTCTTGTTGATCCTTTTTTTTCTTTTTATGAATCCCTGTTAAATACTCACCACCTGCATCTTCATCCTCACTAATTTCATCCATACCTTCTGATGTGTTGACAATTTTTTGCTTGCGCTCTACTTCTTTTTTTAATGCTTCATTTGCATGTGCTTGCTGAGCCAATACTTGCTGCTGTGCCTGATCAACCATTTTTCCTGCTTCAAATGTTTTTGGAATAGCAATCTGTAACTCAACACCTTTTAAACTCATTGGAATCTCTCCCTCAAGGATATTTACGCATTAATCATTTCACTAGATAATAGCTTTCGTAGCTTTAATAGCGCTTTTGAATGAATTTGTGAAATACGAGAGGTTGATAGTTCAAGCATTTCACCAATTTCTGTCAAGGTTAACTCCTCCGTGTAAAATAAACTAAGGACAAGCTGTTCTTTTTCATTGAGTTTCTGAATATTTTCCGCAAGATCATCTAACAATTCTGATTTAATGATAGCTTGCTCAGGTGTTTTTGTTGTATCGTCTCGTATGACAAATGACTTGCCATCTGTTTCTTCTTGGTCCTGTTGTTCATTAATAGAAAGAACATTTGAAAAAAAATGCTCTTGTACAGTTTGATAAACATCTTCAACAGATACTTCCATATGCTCCGCAAGTTCCTCAGGTGTTACATGACGCATATATTTTTGTTCTAGTTGTTCAATTTGTGCATCTAATTTTTTGGCTTTTTCACGCGCTGACCGTGGTAACCAGTCTTCTTTTCGTAAACCATCGATGATGGCTCCTCTTACTCTAAACGAAGCATATGTATCAAATTTTAAATCTCTGTTAATGTCAAATTTATTTAATGCATCAAAAAGTCCTACCATCCCTAAGCTCGTTAAATCGTCTCGTGATACGCTTTTGGGCAGACCTGCACCAATACGTTGGACATGATAAGATACTAAAGAAATGTATTTTTTTATAAGTAAATCACCAGCATCGGGATCACGCTCATGTATCCAGCGATTCCACAGTTTTTGCTCATCGTTCAGAATTGGTTGTGTCATGAAATCCACCTCTCTAAAAAACGCTTTTTCACGCCTGTTTACTAACGACTACTTGCGCTCTTAAAATTTATCATTCAACAGGATTTCTTAGTTGTTTTTTATAAAAATCCACATTTAAGCTAATCTAGACGTGAGCCTGAATCGTTAAAGCCCGATAAGCAGTTGCCATCTTTCCTATATTATAACAAGAATCGACTATAATTTCATTTGTTTCTCTTAGTCTCTAATATATTCCTTTGTTTTTGAAAGACATAGAAAAACTGTATCCTAATTGTGTAATGACACTTGGATACAGTTGGATATGATTAAGCTTTTACTAAGAAGCTACTGAATTCTTTTGATTTAGTTTTAGCACTACTGTAGAGCAAAGAACAAATTAAACAAAAGAGCAATAATACCCAATATAAAAAACCACTCTTTATCGATAAATTATGCTTTAAATCGAACTAAAGACAAAGTTTCCATTGAATATAGTTGCCTTACGTAGAGATCTTCGAGCAATTGCTTCAGCAGAGCAAGAAGCATCCACAAACACCATATTTGCACTATCTCCCACTTTTGGCCATGTTTGCTCACCCGCTTGATTGAGTGGGGTTTTTCCCCCTGTAATAAATTGAAGGGTTTGGGCTAATGAGCGTTCATCTTCCCAACCTGAGCTTTTTGCCAAACGACCAGCTCGTTCTAATAAATCTCCGTTACCAAATGGGGACCAAACATCAAAGATATTGTCACACCCAATTGCAACGGGTACTCCTTTACTGTGTAATAAACCAACAGGTGGAAACTTTCTACGCAGAGGGACACTCGTTACAATCGTAATACCTGCATCACGTAAGATGTCCGCCATTTCTTCTGCCTCAGAGTGTGAAACATCTCCTAGCCCAAAGGCATGGCTAATGGCTACTTTGCCTTGTAAACCAGCTTCCTTTGTTAATTTGGCTAATCTCTTCATTGTAAAAGTACCCAATTGATCTGGGTCATGCAAATGCAAGTCAATCCCTGCGTTTCCTTCAACAGCGAGTTCCACCATTTGTTGTAAGGAAGCCTCAATATCTCCATCCACAGTAGCTGGATCGACACCTCCTACAAATCCTGCCCCAAAACGTAGAGCCTCCCTTATTAAATTGGTTGCCTTTGTTCGTAATAGACCATGTTGAGGAAAGGCAACGATTTCATAAGACAACTTTCCTTCAAAATTTTGTAAAGCTTTTTGAACCTCTTCTAAATTTTTCAACCCTACCTCAGGATATAAATCCACATGCGTACGTACATGTGTAACTCCAAACTGGACATAACGACTAAGTAGTTTTTCAGCGCGTTGTTGCGTAGTTGTATGTAAGGTTGGAAGTACCTCTTTTTCAATTTCACAACGTTCAAAAATATTATTCACTGGTGTAACTGCCCGCCATTTGTCGCTCAACAGAGTTTTATCCAAATGACAATGTTTTTCTATAAATGAAGGTAGTGCTAATAGCTGTTTCATATCTTTTTTTGGATAATCATCATCTAATAGGCTATCAGCAGATACTATTTCTGCAATTTTCCCATCTTTAATGAATAGATGAGAACAAGCCGAGTTCGTTTTAGTAATCGTGTCGTTTTCAAAGTGATAATCTGTTTCAAGACGTACATTTGTTAACCAAAAAGTAGAATTCATTTCAGATTTATCCTTTCTTCTTCAAAAATTAAAGCTCACCCGCAACTATTTTCCCTGTAAAGAGCACCGCCACTCTTCTTGCTCTTCTTGCAACTGCTTCTGCTGAGCAAGTTGCATCTACAAACACGACATTCGCCATATCTCCAATTTTCGGCCATTGGGGCTGTCCATCCTTGTTTAAAGGTGTTATGCCGCCTGCAATATACTTTAGACTTTGACTAAGTGAATGTTCATCACTTAAGCCAAAGCGTTCAGCTAGCGTGCCTAGTTTTTCTAGGCTGTCACCTATACCAAACGGGGACCAGTGATCTGTAATACTATCTTCACCCAAAGAGATTTGAACACCTTTTTGATCTAATAACGGAATAGGAATGGTATGATCCAATGGAACAGACGAAGTAATGTCAATACCGTGATGAGCTAGTAACGCTGCCACTTCACTTGCTTCATTAGTTGAAACATCGGCTAAGGCCATGGCATGACTAATTGTCACTCGGCCATGCCAACCCGCTTCCTCCGTTAATGCAGCTAATCGTTTAAAGGTAAAAATACCAAGATGACCAGGATCATGGATATGCAAATCAACATTTGCATCAGCTTCTACCGCTAATTCCATCACCGTTTGTAAGGATTTTTCTATATTTTCATCAATCGATGCAGGGTCTACACCGCCTACTAGAGACGCTCCACTTCGCAAAGCTTCCCTTACTAAAGAAATGGATTTACTACGTAAGAGGCCATGTTGTGGGAAAGCGACAACCTCTAAATCAACTTTATCTTTGTAAGCCTCTTTAGCTCTTAAGACTGCTTCTAAATTTTTCAACCCAATAAATGGATCAATATTACAATGCGTACGAATATGTGTTGATCCTGCATGTATGAGCAAATCTAGTAACTTTTTTGCTCGTTCCTCTGCAACAGGCAATAACCCTGGCAGTAGAATCTCTTCTTCTTTTAATCTTGTAATAAGACCTTCTGTGGGAATCGAAGGAGCCTTCCATGGTCCACCAAAATAGGTTTTATCTATATGAATATGCATATCTCTAAAAGAAGGGAGCATTAAGTAACCATGTGCATCTCGCTTAGGCAAATCAGTTTTTAAAGGCTGATCTACGCTAAGAATTTGGTTTATTTCACCACTTTCTACTTGTACATTAAAAAGAGCAGTTTTTGTTCCTATAACGACCCCATTATCGTAATGATATCCTATTTCTAATCGTACATTTGTTAGCCAATACGCTGTTGGTATCATTGATTGAACCTCCCGAAATTTATTAAAGATTGATAGCTAGATGAACCATTTGAATGGCCCTCTCCTGATGGGGTAAAGAAAGTTCATGATAGATATAATCTTGACTAGGATTACTAGCATTAAAATAATAAACTGTAGAAATTTTAGAATAGTAAATGGCACTCAAACACATAGGACAAGGTTCTGTACTTGCATACATTTCACAACCTTCTAAATTGGTCGTTTTCAGTGCGTGACAAGCTTGACGGATTGCTTGAATCTCTGCATGATTCGTCAAATCATTAGTGATTGCAACCTCATTTACACCAGAGCCAATAATCTGTCCATTTTTAACTACAATTGCACCAAAAGGAGCACCATGTTTTGTTCTTTCATTTTCTTTAGCTAACTCAAGTGCTTGTTTCATAAAGTCATGAGATTTCATGTCGTTCCCCTCCTAGAAAAAGCGAAATTCTCTTTTCTTTTTATATATTGAAATGGACCATTTATTGGAAATATGCTACTGCCAATGCATGCTCCTGTGAAAAACTAAGCACTGCCGTCTGAGGTGTTTCTCTTACAAGACCAGTAAATGGTGCCATAATCACTATCTTTTCAGTTGATAAATTCCCCGGACAAGCTACATTTTTATATTTTGGAGTTTTTAGATTTAAAGCTATTTCCTTTGTATAAATATGCTAACATGAGGACTATATATATGAATAATATAAAAATAATTAATTTCACTTAAGTTTTTCGTATACTACAAACTCCAAAGCCAAAATAAAAAAGAGTCGTTAGTCACGACTCTTACTTTTACGCATTTACTTGTTGATCTTCTTCTCGATTCATCATCGTTCTTACTACTTGTGCAATTTCCTCGGAATTTTCATCTTGAAATTCAACCGTGGAATTAGCTATTGGCACTTCTTGTTTTACGCCTTCTATTGATTCAAGTTCCTTTTCTTCTATATCGACTTCAACTGCTTCCTCATCTTCCTCTGGTGTAAACAAGATGTAAGCAATTAAAAAACGTACAATAAACATTACAAAAAATGCGATGATTGCTACAATAAAAGAGCCAATCAGGATTCGCAGAGGCGTAAATGGTTTTTGAAATGTACTAAAAAAATAAATAGAAAAGGCAATTAATGCTCCCCATAGATTGTAAAATATAGAACCAAACATTAGATTTCACTCACTCCCTGGTTAACTGTTCGGATATGTAATATCGACGTTGCAGGATTAAATTCAATCGTTCTACCACTATTTCCACCAGTATCCTCGGCCACTAAAGGGATGCCCTGCCTCTTTAATTCATTTTTGACAGCTTCTACATTGCGGGGACCAATACGCATTGTATCTTTGTCGGAAGTAAATTGGAACATCTGCGCACCCCCTGCAATTTTTGCCTTGAGTTTAAATTTTTGAACGCCTTCTAACTTTAGTAAATCAATCATTGCAGCAATCCCTGAATCTGCAAATTTCGCGACATTGATTGACTCAGCTCTTCCTAAACTTGAATCTGGTAACATCACATGGATTAAACCAGCAATTTTTTTTGACTCATCATACAAAATAACACCAACACATGAACCAAGACCAGAAGTTCGAATCGTGTTAGGTAGCTTTACTACATCCATTTGTGCAATTCCCACTTTAATCACTTGTCCACTACTATTGGTTAACATATCACGAAACCCCTAATGCTTTAAAAATGGCATCAAACGAGTCAGGATCTGGTAGTAGGAAGAAATGGCCCCTCACCGTTTCATGGTCTTCCACACCTTCTTCAAAAATGGATGTATTTATCACAATAACATTATCACTGACATGAGATAATTCTATTAAACCAATGCTTATTATAGCTCCAAACATATCAACACTTAGACCTGGCACAGTTGGATAAATTTTTAAATTAGTAAAATCCGATAAGGCAGATAAATAGGAGCCCGATAAAATATTACCCATTTCTTGCATAGCTGATAAACCTAACTCTGAAACAGGTCGTTTTTTAAAGTCAAAAGAGTCATCGAAAATAAGCCGACGTATAAAGCGGTTTGCTTGTTCGATAGGTAAAATAAAGAACATACTTCCCTCTGCATCACCTTCAATACGAAGGTAAATGCCAACAACTACGTTTTCTGATCCGCCAGCCAACTCCATCATATCGTTAAAGGACACCATCTCTACCTTTGGAACACGCATATCAATTTTTTTCCCAAGTAAATTGGAAAGTGCTGTCGCGGCATGCGCAGCACCGATGTTTCCAATCTCCTTTAATACATCTAAATGTAGTGATGTAATTTTTTGATTAAATGTCATTATCGATCCCTACTTTAGTGGATTTAATACTTTTTCTAAATGTAATAAGATTAATAATCGCTTCTCTACTTTAGCAACGCCTGAAATAAATTCTTCTTCAAGTGAGCCAACGACTTCTGGTTGCGGTTCAATAGCACTTGCAGGAATATCGATAACGTCGTTAGCGGAATCCACTACAAAGCCTACTTCCATATCTTCTAATGAAATAATAATAATGCGTGTTGTTTCTTCATGTTCAGAAATAGGTAATTCAAAACGTTCACGTAAATCCACAATTGGTGTGACAACACCTCGTAGATTGATTACACCTTTTACGTATTTCGCTGTTTTCGGTACACGAGTAATATGCATTAATTTCTCAATTCCTTGAACATGGGACACTGGAATTGCATATTCTTTATCTGCTAACTGAAAAACTATTACTTTAATACTTTCTTGCTCCACTGCATTTGTCATACTTTACACCTCTCTTATTCATTCACCTTATTTAATTAGTGCGTTGCAATCTACAATTAAGGCTACTTTACCATTGCCTAAGATTGTTGCTCCTGAAATGGCAAAGATATTTGTTAAGTAATTTCCTAAAGACTTCAAGACAATTTCTTGTTGGCCAATGAATGAATCCACCACTAAACCAGCAAGTTTTTCACCTTTACGGACGATCACTACTGAGTGGAATTCTTCATCTTGATGCTCTTGACGAGGTACCTCAAAGATTTCCTCTAAGAATACCAACGGAACAACTTTGCCACGGAAGTCGATTACTTTTTGATTATGCGCATTCATAATCTCTGATGAACGGATAATAGATGTTTCAATAATAGAAGATAGTGGAATTGCATAAATTTCCTTTTCAATCTCCACAAGCATAACTGAAATAATTGATAATGTCAGTGGTAATTGAATCGAGAAGATGGATCCAACATCCTGTGTTGATTCAATTGAAATATTGCCACCTAGTGATTCAATGGTTGTTTTTACAACATCTAAACCTACTCCACGACCAGATACATCTGAAATAACATCTGCAGTGGAGAAGCCTGAAGCTAGAATAAGCTCATTAATTTGTTTATCAGACATTGAATAGGATTGTTCTTGTGTAACAATACCTTTTGAAATAGCTTTCGCTAATACTTTTTCTCGATTTATGCCCGCGCCATCGTCTTCAATTTCAATAAAGACGTAATTTCCGCTATGATAGGCACGCAATACGACCGTTCCTTCTTCAGGCTTGCCTTTTGCACGACGAGCAGTTGGATTCTCAATGCCATGATCCACAGAATTACGAATCAAGTGAACAAGCGGATCTCCAATTTCATCAATTACTGTACGATCTAGTTCGGTTTCAGCACCAATAATTTCAAGGTTGATTTTCTTATTTAAATCACGTGATAGCTGACGAATCATTTTCGGGAAACGATTGAAAACTGTTTCTACAGGTACCATTCGCATTGTTAAAATAATAGTTTGCAAATCACCCATCACACGACTCATACGCTCTACTGTTTCATTTAGTTCGCCATGATTTACTTCAGTAGAGATAGATTGCAATCGACCACGATCAATGACAAGCTCTTCAAACAAGTTCATTAAAATATCTAGACGTTCAATATTTACACGAATTGTTTTATTACCTACAGGTGCATGATTTTTGTCAGCCTTGGAAGGTGTAGCTTCTTTAGCAGGTTTTGCAACAGGCTCGGCTTTAGCAGCAGGCGTATTTGTTGGTATTGCGGCTACCTCAGCCACTGCTGTTGCAGTAGCTGCTACTTCTTGGTGCGCTTCAAATACTTTTTCACTAAATTTCCTTTGGTCAATTGTAGTCACAATAACCTCATCAACTTCAGAAACTTTCATTAGCTTTTTCTGCATATCCTCAGCTGTTGTTTTTGTGACAAAAGCTACATAAAATTGTTGATCAAACTGCTCATCTTCTAGCTTTTCAACAGATGGACTTGATTTAATGACATCCCCATCTTTTTCTAAAATCTCAAACACCATAAATACACGTGCTGCCTTAAGAAGGCAATCCTCACGTAATGTTACTGAAATTTCAAAAGCATTAAAGCCTTGTTCAGCCGATTGTGTAATGACTGTTTGTTCAAACGAATCATATTCTAATACACTTTCAACAACCGGTGCAGCAACCGTTGCTACCACCTCTGGTATTACTTCCTCACCTAGTTCTATACGCTTTAGTTGTGCGACAGTTGAGGAAACATCACGCTTACCATCTCCACCGTTAGCAATATCCATTACCATTTCTTCTAAATGATCAACAGATTCAAATACGACATCTAAAATTTCAGGTGTAACATGAATCTTCTCGTTACGGATGGCATCTAAAACATTCTCCATTTTATGGGTTAAATCTGCTAAATCTTCGAAGCCCATTGTGGCAGACATACCTTTTAATGTATGTGCAGAGCGGAATATTTCCCCAACAATTGCCAAATCATCTGGATTTTTTTCTAATTCTAATAAATGTTCACTACACGCTTGTAAATGCTCTTTACTTTCTTCAATAAACATCTCTAAATATTGATTGACTTCCATAAGAGGACACCCCTTTTAAGGCAAATATTTCATTATTGTTTGTGCAATATCATCTACATCTGCAACTTCATCAACAAGTTGCGTTTCTACTGCTGCTTTTGGCATACCATATACAATGCAAGTTTCTGCTGATTCTGCAATAGCAATGACATTGCCAGTATTTTTTAATGCTTTTAGACCATTAGAGCCATCATGACCCATACCTGTCATAATCACTGCTACTTTATCAAAATCTTTATATTGACTAACATCTTCGAACATTACATCTACAGAAGGTCGGTGGCCAGATCTTGGTGCTTCTTGATTATCAAGAACAATGCCAAAAGTTGTCCCTACTTTTCTAAGTTTTAAATGATATCCACCTGGTGCAATATAAGCTACTCCATTTTGCAAAATATCGCCCTGTTCAGCTTCTTTAACAGAAATTTCACTTAGCTGATCAAGTCGGTTAGCAAGCGATTTAGTAAATCCAGCAGGCATATGCTGTACAATTAATATGGGAGCTTGAATAGACTTAGGAATTTTAGTAACAACCTCCTGAAGTGCGCGAGGTCCTCCTGTTGATGTGCCAATTAACACAATCTTCTTTCCTATTTTACTCCATTCTACCATTGGTTTAGTTACGGCTACCTTAGTAGAAACAACATTAATAGACGTATTTGTTCGTCCATGCTGTTGTGGTTCCTTTATTACGGTACTCACCCTTGTCACTTGTTCTTGTTGTCGTTTACTACCAGAAGGTTTTTTCAATTTGGAAATTGGCACCGTTGCAGCTTGTTCCACTTTGTGCACAAGTTCATTTTGAATTTTATGTAAATCAAGGGAGATGGTCCCACTCGGCTTGGCAACAAAATCTACTGCCCCGCCCTCAATTGCAGCAATTGCATTTTCTGTCCCACGTTGAGTGGTACTTGAGAGCATTACTACAGGAACTGGACATTGTATCATAATTTCTTTTAAAGCATCGAGCCCATTCATTTCAGGCATCTCAATATCCATTGTCACAACGTTTGGCTTCAACGATTGTATCTTTTTGATCGCATCTTTTCCATTTCGAGCTGTTCCAACTACTTCCACCTTCGAGTTGCCAACAAAAAAGTCACTAATTAGCTTTCTCATAAAAGCAGAATCATCCACAACTAAAAGCTTGCTTTTATGCAAAAAGTCCAATTAATCACGCCCTTTCGAGAAAATACTTCTAAGTTTCGTTAAAAATTTTTTCGTTGTTTGATCATGTGCATGTATTTCCCCCGCACGTTGCTCCATAAAACGAACGACTATAAGTTGCAATGTCTTTGATATTAATGCGTCTGGATAAGCAAGTGAGAATGGCACTTGCTCGCGCACTGCCTTACGCACAACAGGGTCTTCAGGTAATGAACCAAGAATGATCGTTTCTTTGTCTAAAAAACGTTTCATTGTTAACTGTAAACGTTCATTCGTTTCTATTCCTTCTTCTTTACTGAAAGCGCGGTTACAGAGAATATAAAACTGCTTATCTGGATCTCGAACATGAATATATTTCATCATGGAGTACGCATCTGTAATAGAAGTAGGTTCCGCTGTTGAAATGACGATAATTTCATCAATAGATGTGAGTAAATCTAACGACCAATTAGTAGCACCAGCGCCCATATCAAATAAAATATAATCATAGTTTTTTTGAAGTTCTTCAAATGCTTGAATAAGTCGTTCAAACATACTATGAGACCAATCAAGCACACTCGTCATACCTGACCCACCTGAAATATACCTTAAATCGTAAGGCCCTTCAAATATTACCTCATCTAGTAGCTTATTTCCTTCTAAGTAATCTTTTAAACTATAAGAAGCATTTTTCCCAATTAAGATATGGATATTCCCCATCCCAATATCCATGTCTACAATGACAACTCTTTTTCCCTTTTGGGCTAAAGTCATGGCAAAGTTCATTGTGAAGTTACTTTTACCTACTCCACCTTTGCCACTTACAACTGCAATCGCTCTACCTAGTTCGCCTTGCTGTTTCATCATTTTTAAGCGTAATGCTTCAGCTTGGTCTCTCATTTTTCTTCACCTTGAAAAAACAAATTAAGTACTGCTTCTAAATCAGCTTCTTCAATATCTTCTGGTACTTCTTGACCATTCGTATAGTAAGCAAGTCCTTTATTATATTTAATCATTAAATTGATCATTGTGCCAATAGAATTTGTTTCATCAATTTTTGTAAAAATAAATTTTTGAATTGGTAATTGCTTAAATTGATCTACAATATTCTCCATATCCCTTTCTTTCGTTGTCATTGCAAGCACTAAATAAGATTCTGCATGATCATCGAATTTTATAAGGCGTTGGAGATCATCAACATACTTGACTTCTTTATAATTTCGACCAGCTGTATCAATAAAAACCAAATCTAAATGTGATAATCTCTGGATTGCTTGTTCAAAATCTGTTGCATTGTAAGCAATTTCTACAGGAGCTTGTAAAAGACCAGCATATGTTTTAAGCTGCTCTATTGCCGCAATCCGATAAGTATCTGTCGTAATAAAGCCAATCTTTTTCTTTTTTTCTAACACAGCTCTAGCAGCCATTTTAGCAATAGTTGTAGTCTTACCAACCCCTGTTGGCCCTAAAATGTTTATATATTTTCTTTCGTAGGATAATCCTCCGACTGGAAGTACTTCTAGCTTCTTACGTAATAAATTTTTTGCTATCAATTTACATTGTGAAAAATTTATTTCGGATGCTTCTCTAAAATGCATAAAAAGCTCATCACCTATCGTTGTGATGAGCTCTTCACTTAGCTCTTGCTGTCTTAAGTATTCAATGAAGGGTAAGAGTTCATCGGGATATTGAGCTTGGGTAGTCTTTTTATGCATCGATTGCATTAATGATTTTAAATCAGCAATTTCTTTTCTCAATTCTTCTGACATGCTAGCGTCCTCATGTACTGCTGCTACATCAAGGGGTGGTTCCTGATGCATTTTTGCTTGAATAGCATTTGTAATCTCTTGTAACCTTGCATTCTCTTTTTTTACTACAGGCAGTACAGCTGGTGTTGGAACTGAAGCCACTTGCTGGGGCTCCATTGCATCAATACCCGCAACCACTTCAAAACTTTTCTTTTTTATCATGCCAAAAAATTTCTTTGTGATGACGACTTTTGAATTTAAAATGACTGCGTCCTCACCTAATTCTGCTCGCACTTGCTTCATCGCCTCTGGTATGGATGATGCATAATACTTTTTCATTTTCATTGAACATTCACCACCCCAACACTTTGAATTTCAACCGAAGCATCCAATTCATTATAAGATAGAACCGGAATTTGTGGGAAATAACGCTCCGTTAGTTGTCGTAAATACATCCGAACGGCTGGCGAGCATAATATAATAGCTGATTGCTCCATAAACGAAACACGCTCTACTTCCGCTGCAATAGTTTCTAATACTGTTTGAGAGTCTTGTGGGTCCATAGCTAAATAATTACCGTGATCCGTTTGTTGGATACTATCAGCAATCATTTTTTCTACTTTACCTGAAACCGTAATCACCTTTAATACTGAACTATCCCCAACATATTGCGCTGTAATTTGACGAGCTAATGCTTGACGCACATATTCAGCTAAGATATCTGTATCACTCGTTAATTTTGCATAGTCTGCAAGTGTCTCAAAAATAATAGGTAAGTTACGCACTGATACATTCTCCCGAAGAAGCTTACCCAGTACCTTTTGAATTTCTCCAGTAGATAAAGGTGCAGGTGTTAATTCTTCTACTAAAATTGGATGGGATTCGCGTAAGTGATCGATTAACTGCTTTGTCTCTTGACGGCCTAATAACTCATGAGCATTTGCTCGAATTATTTCAGTTAAATGTGTTGACACCACACTTGGTGGGTCCACAACTGTGTAACCATACATTTCTGCATCCTCTTTTACTTGCTCTGTAATCCATTTAGCTGGTAATCCAAAAGATGGCTCGACAGTATCAATACCCTCAATAGAATCATCGTCTCCAGGGCTCATCGCTAAATAATGATCTAGTAAAAGTTCGCCTCGTGCCATTTCGTTCCCCTTTATTTTAATTCGATATTCATTTGGTTGAAGCTGAATATTGTCTCGAATACGGACTACTGGGATCACGATACCTAACTCCAAAGCAAGCTGTCGACGAATCATGATCACACGGTCTAATAAATCTCCACCTTGAGCGGCATCTACTAAGGGAATTAATCCATAACCAAATTCGAATTCAATTGGGTCCACATTTAATAAATTCACAACATTCTCAGGGCTCTTCATGCCGTCAGTAGCCACTTCTTCTTCAATCTCCTGTAATTCTTCTTCATCCTCTGGCTTCTTACGTTCCATCATATAAGCTCCCGCAATTAATGAAAGACCTATTGGCAGCGTTACCCAGTTTGGTATTGGCGTAAATAGCCCTAGTAATACAATGGTACCTCCTGCTACATAAAGCAGCTTAGCTTGAGCAAATAATTGGCCTGTAATGTCTTGACCAAGACTACCTTTAGAAGAGGCTCGTGTTACGACAATCCCTGTAGCAGTCGAAATAAGCAAGGCAGGAATTTGGGATACAATACCGTCCCCAACTGTTAGTTTCGAAAAATGTGTTGCTGCTTCTGCAAATGGAAGCCCCATTTGTACAACGCCAATGATGATACCAAATAATAGATTGATAATAACCATTACCATTGAAGCGATGGCATCCCCTTTTACAAATTTCGTGGCACCATCCATTGCACCGTAAAAGTCCGCTTCCCCTGCAACTTTTTCACGTCGCTCGCGCGCTTCTTTTTCGGAAATAATCCCCGCATTTAAGTCAGCATCAATACTCATTTGTTTACCTGGCATCGCATCAAGTGTGAAACGTGCCGCTACTTCTGCTACTCGTTCTGCACCTTTTGTAATTACAATAAACTGAATTAACACTAAAATTAAGAAGACGACTAAACCAACAAGTATATTTCCTCCAACTACGAAATCACCAAAAGTTTCAACGACCGAACCTGCATCTCCATTTGCTAAGATGGCACGAGTAGTGGAAACACTTAGTCCTAATCGGAACAAAGTTAATAGTAAAATTACCGAAGGAAAAATGGAAAAATCCAATGCTTCTTTCATACTCATTGCTGTGAGCAGTACAATTAATCCTAATGTAATATTAATGACAATTAAAAAACTTAACATCCACGGAGGAAGAGGGATGATGAGCATCGCAACGATTAAAATAACCGCACCTAAAACCCCAATATCGCGAACTTTCATTTGTGTCCCTCCTACAAAAAGCCTTAAATTTTTCGCTTAATACGGTAAACATAAGCGAGTATCTCTGCTACTGCTTTGAAAAATTCTTCTGGTACCTGATCGCCTATTTCTACCTGGTCATACATAGCTCGTGCTAAAGGTCGATTTTCAACCATTATTACATCATGTTCTTTGGCGATCAGTTTAATTTTTTGAGCAATAAAGTCTGTCCCCTTTGCAATAACACGAGGAGCATCCATACTGTCCTCATTATATTTGAGGGCAATTGCATAGTGAGTAGGATTGGTAATAACTACATCCGCACTAGGAACCTCTGACATCATACGTCTCATCGCCATCTCACGTTGGCGTTGTTTGATTTTTGATTTGATTAGGGGGTCACCCTCACTATTTTTATATTCATCTTTAATATCTTGCTTAGACATTTTAAGATTTTTTTCATACTCATGTTTTTGATACATCCAGTCTAAAACGGATACACAAAGTAATACTAAAGAAGCTGCTATACCCATAATACCAACAAGCTTCCCGACCGTAATGAGAGTCATCCATGGACTTTTAAACGATAACGCCAAAACTTCTGGTAAGTTTGACCAAATAATAATTGTTGTAACACTTCCGATAAAACCAATCTTTAAAACAGACTTTATTAACTCCACAATGGCTTTGACAGAAAATATCTTTTTTAACCCTTTAATAGGGTCCATCTTTTTCAAATCAAACTTCATTGGCTCTAACGTAAAAAGAAAACCAAATTGCAAAAAGTTACCTGCAAGTGCTCCGACAAATGCAATTGCCATAATGGGCACAATGATAAAAGCCATTTGAATCAAAGTTTCTGTAAATAGGTGCATCACACTATCAATAGTCAGTGATTCGATGCGTATGTTATGAATAAAGGTTTGCCTGAAAAAAGCTAATAGCTCGTCACGCAAAGAGCCTGCAAAGAAAAACAAAAAGATAAATACCATTAACATTACAATGGCACTAGAAATATCTTGACTCTTGACAACTTGCCCTTTTTTCCGAGCATCCTGTCGTTTCTTAGGGGTTGCCTTTTCTGTTTTTTCACCCGCAAAAAATTGTAGCTCTAAATTCAGTAGTAGTCTCATATTATCCACCACCTAAAATGGCCATTAAATCACGCATCCCATAAATCATAATCGTAATAAGCTTTTGAATAACTTGAATCATAACGGCCATCATTGTAAATAACACTAAAAAACTAACACCAATTTTAATAGGAAAACCGACAACAAATATGTTTAATTGCGGTACTGTTTTTGCAGTGATCCCTAAAGCTAAATCGACCAAGAATAAGGTCGCTACAACAGGAGCAGCCATCTGGAATGCTATGGCAAAAACTGCTGTGAAAGTGGTGATAATAAATTGAGGAAAGTTTTCGTTCATAAAACTAGGGAACTGATCCATCGGGAAAAATTGATAGCTGTAGTAGATTCCATTAAGAATCATATGATGGCCATCAATCGCTAACAATAAAAGCAGTGCTAGCATATTAAAAAACTGACCGATTAATGGACTTTGAGCACCTGTTTGCGGGTCAATTATATTAGCAATGGCAAAACCCATTTGAAAATCGATAAAGCTTCCTGCAATTTGAATTGCGGACATGATGATATAGCCCATTAGACCGAGTAATAGTCCAACTAGTGCTTCTTTCACCACTAATAATATGTAATCATCATTGAATGCAAATGGCTCAACATCAATTGTATAGTACATCATCCAAGCTAAAACCAGTGCGAGAGTAATTTTGACTTGAGGTGGAATGGTTCTATAGGAAAAAAAAGGAACCGTAGCAAAAAAGGCTGAGACACGTACAAGTACTAATAAGAAAACCGTTAAATGCGGAATTAATTCATTCATGTACTCACCCTATATAACGCGTTAAATTCTCGAATATGTCTCTCGCATAGCTTGTAACTTGAGATAGCATCCAAGGGCCAAAGAATACGATGGCCACTAAGACAGCAATAATTTTTGGTACAAATGCTAACGTTTGCTCTTGTATCGAAGTTGTGGCTTGAAAGATACTTACCGCTAAACCCGAGATTAAAGCAACTAATAGTAGCGGACCGCTTGTTAGAAGGATAATCATTATAGCACGCTCTGCAATGGAAATAACCAACTCACCTGTCATACTGTATCATCCCCTAAAAACTTTGTAGTAACGATTTCATAACGAGATACCAGCCATCAACCAGTACAAATAATAATATTTTAAATGGCAATGAAATCATTACTGGCGGTAACATCATCATCCCCATCGACATTAATGTACTTGCAACAATCATATCGATCACTAGGAATGGAATAAAAATCATAAAACCAATTTGAAATGCTGTTTTAATTTCGCTTAAAGCAAAGGCAGGTACAAGCATAGTCAGTGGGATTTCCTCCACTGATGCTGGTTTTTCTGCTTGATTATATGTTAAAAATAAATCAAGATCTTTTTGCCTAGTATGCTTACTCATAAACTCTTTAAATGGCACACTAGCACGGTCATAGGCTTCTTCTATACCAATTTCTTCAGCAAACAATGGTTGTAATGCCTCTTTATTGACCTCTTGAAAGGTTGGTGCCATGATAAAAAATGTTAAAAATAGTGCCAGCCCAATGATCACCTGATTTGGTGGCATTTGCTGTGTTGCCAATGCTGTACGCACAAATGATAAGACTATGACTATACGAGCAAAGGATGTCATTAAAATTAAAATACTTGGTGCAAGTGATAAAACTGTTAGTAATAGTAAGAGCTTTACAGATGTAGAGACATTCGTTGGATCGCTGTTGGAAAAAATATTGATTAAATCATTCATTTACCATCCTTCTCCTTCTGCTTCCATCTCTCTATCTCATCACTACGCTCCTGTTTTATTTCTGATAGCTTTTTTTCGAATAGATTGCCAAATGAATCCTGCTTTTGCTGCTCATTTTGCACCTTCGCGCTATCTTTTCTCTTAAACTTAGAAAATACTTCTGCAATATACGGTGATGTTGCTGCAAATTCTTGTCTTTCGTTATATAGGGCTAAAAGAGCTTCAACTTCTTCAGGATCTGTAATTTCTCGTAAAAGTTGAACGTCTTCTCCGACCCCAACTAAATACAATGTTTTACCTACCTGTAAAAGCTGAACTGACTTTTGTGCACCTAACGATAAACCGCCTAAATTTTGTACCATTTGATTACGTTGGAAGTTTAAATTTCGTTTATTTAAAAACTTCATCAATCCATAAAATAAAGCTACAACAAAAATAAGCGCCAAAACCATTTTTATGTATTCCCATGCAGATATATCTCCAGCTGCTGTTACAGTTGTTTCTTGTTTAGCAGCTGGATCAGTCGTATCTCCATTACAAGCTTCTGGGTCTTTAATGCAATCCGTGACACTATTTGTATCAGCGTCTGCATAGACAGAAGTCGGTGTCGGGTACAAAAACAGGAAGGATACAAGAAATGCGAAAATCATCGTTAAACGAAATGATTTTAACATTTTCATGCAATCATCCTAGCGCTTTTTGAATCGCTTCAATTACACGATCTGCTTGGAAAGGTTTTACGATAAAGTCTTTCGCACCAGCTTGAATCGCATCGATTACCATTGCTTGTTGCCCCATTGCTGAACACATGATTACAGTTGCACTTGGATCTGTTCCCTTAATTGCTTTAAGAGCTGCAATACCGTCCATCTCTGGCATTGTGATATCCATTGTTACTAAATCTGGTTTTAGTTCATTGTACTTTTCGACAGCTTGTAAACCATCTGCTGCCTCTCCAACAACTTCAAATCCATTTTTTGATAAAATATCCTTGATCATCATGCGCATAAATGCAGCGTCGTCTACAATCAAAATTCTTTTAGACATGGTTAACTCCTCCAATTGAAACTATCTTAAATTATTTAAACGCTCTGCTTGACTTAAAACATCTGTAATACGGACACCAAAGTTTTCGTCAATAACAACGACTTCCCCTTTAGCAATTAAACGACTATTGACTAAAATATCAACCGGTTCTCCCGCTAATTTATCCAGTTCAATAATTGACCCACTTGATAGTTCTAAAATCTCTTTAACAGAACGTTTCGTACGTCCTAACTCTACAGTAACTTGCAATGGAATATCAAGTAGCATATTTAAATTTCTAGCTTCAGATTGAGAGATTACATTTGTATCGAAGCTAGCAAACTGCGCTTGTTGCACATTTACAGGTTGTGCTGGTCTTGCTGGTTGTGCAAATTGTTGTGGCTCCTGATAAATCGGTTGCTGCATCGGTGCTGACTGCTGTTGATAAACTGGTTGTTCAGATGGTGGTGCTACAGGTATTTGCTGTTGAACAGGCGGTGGTGTAACTGGTGGAGCCTCAGGTGCAATAGTTGCTGCCACAGGTTCCTCAAACACTCCTGTTTCACCTAATAATGATTTTACAATATTTTGACTAAATTTAAGCGGTAATAATTGCATTAAATTCGAATCAATTAAATTCCCAATTCTTAATCTAAATGAAACTTTCACCAGCAAATCGTCTTCTGGGATATTTTCTCGACCTTCATCTTGCGAGATGTTCATTAAATCAATTGTCGGTGGAGAAATATCTACTTTTTTGTTGAAGACCGTCGACATAGATGTAGCAGCTGAGCCCATCATTTGATTCATAGCCTCTTGAACAGCACTTAGCTGAATTTCACCTAAGTCTGGCTTCGGATTTAATCCATCGCCACCTAACATTAAATCTGCGATAATTGCTGCATCAGATTGTTTAATAACAAGTAAATTCATACCTGTCAAACCAATTGTATATTCAACTTGTACAGCTACATATGGATGAGGAAATTCCTCTTCTAATTTATTACGATTAATCATCGAAATACTTGGAGTTGTAATATCTACTTTTTGACCCAATAACGCTGAAAGAGCTGTGGCAGAGCTACCAAAGGATATATTGCCTACCTCTCCTAATGCATCTTGTGCAAACGAATCAAGGTAATCCTCCACTCGTATCTCATTTATTTCTTCATTTGTTGAAGCATCAGTGTCGTTGTTTTTATCTCCCAACGTCTCGCCCCTTAATAGCGCTTCAATTTCTTCTTGGGAGAGCATTTCATCACTCATCTTCGTCTCCTCCTTTCAAAGGGTCGATAATCTGGATTGCTAATTTTTTGCCCTTTTTACCTGGTTGAACAGTGAACTTCGGCAATGTACCTACTTTTAGTAGTAATGGCGCTTCAATTTTTTGATCTAACTGTATGACATCCCCAACTTGCATTGTTAGGAAATCTTCAATAGTGATGTCCGTTAATCCTAATTCAACTGAGAGTGGTAATTGGGCTTGTTTCACACGTGTTTCAAGCATTTTTGTTTGCTCTGGTGACATCTCTTTCGTATTGGTTTGCATCCAATAGCGAACCGAAAGATTTGGAACAATTGGCTCCAATACAACATGCGGAATACAAATATTAATCATACCGCTTGTCTCACCAATTATCGTATTTAATGAAATTACGACAACCGTTTCATTAGGTGAAATCATTTGTAAAAATTGTGGATTTACTTCAAGTTCCACTAATATAGGATCAATTTCCGCAACATTTTCCCATGCTTCGCGTAAATTGTCGAATGAGCGTTCAAAAAGGTTTGTCATAATTTTTGTTTCTATTTCCGTTAGGTTATCTACATTACTATGACTTGCCCCACTACCGCCCATTAGGCGATCTAACATCGAATAGGCAATATTCGGATTAATTTCCATTAATATATTACCATCTAATGGTGGCACTTCAAATACATTAATGAGTGTCATATTTGGAATGGAACGAACAAACTCTTCAAATGGTATTTGGTCTACTGATGCAACCGTAATTTGTACATAGCTTCTAAGCTGTGCAGAGAAAAAGGTTGTCAATAGTCGTGCGAAATTTTCATGTATTCGGGTCAAACTTCGGATTTGATCTTTTGAGAATCGAAGTGCTCGTTTAAAATCATAAACTTTAACCTTACGTCCCTCGTCCTCTTTTTTTATGTCATCCGCTGACATTTCCCCTGTCGATATAGCGGAAAGCAGCGCATCTATCTCGGATTGAGATAACACATCTCCTGCCATTTGCCCACCTCCAATTCAAGCAGTTTCTGTTTTATTGAGTAATGAAGGAGGTAAAATATACTTCCTGGACTTCTCCCTCTTGCATCAACTCATTTAATCTTGTTTTTAATGATTTTTGGAAAATTTGTTTCCCTTGCTTACCTTCTAAGTCCTTTTGCTCCATTTCAGAAAGCTCTTGAATGGCGATGTTTTGCACTTGGAAAACGCGCTTTGTTAATTCTGCAGCAGCATCTTTGCTTGTCGTTTGAATTTTCAATGACAAGCGAACAACTCTTTTATCTGCAAGATTTGTCGTGATCTCTGGTATCTCCACTGTTGCCTCTACAATCTCATCAATGGACGGCTCAACAGCTCCTGTGGGCTTATTAAATTGCGTAAGCAATACAAACAAAATAACCCCAATCAGAATGACTGCTACTAGTAAAATAATAATCATTGTTAGCATTTTATTATTCTTCATCTTCTTCACCTCGTAGATGCGGGTTGGATAGTATTTGTATATTGTTATAAAAGGCAGTAACCTTTTGTCGCACCTCATCTTCACTCTCTAAAACAATTAATTTTGTTCCAGTTGTTAATGTAATAGTCGTATCTGGAAATGATTCGACTGTTTCTATGTATAAAGCATTTAATGTAAATGCTTTGCCATTTAGACGTGTTAGTTCAATCATGAATTAGGGCCGGGTCTAGCATGAGAGCCGGCCCGACCCTCCCTCATATGAAAATATGTTTGTTAAAACGTCCGTTTTGAAAGGACTATTTTATTATCGTTTTAAGTTTACTAGTTCTTGTAATATTTCATCAGATGTTGTGATGATACGCGTATTTGCTTGGAAACCACGTTGTGCCACAATCATCTCAGTAAATTCCTCTGAAAGGTCTACGTTCGACATTTCAAGTGAACCTGCTATCGGTTTGCCTAAACCTGCTTGACCACCTGCTTGTAAATAGGGTTCTCCAGAGTTTGCTGAAACTGTATAGTAATTACCGCCAACTTTCTCAAGACCACCTGCGTTGGAGAATTTAGCCATTACCAATTGACCACCCCATTTCAAGTCTCCATTTGCATCAACAAAAGTAACTTGACCGTCTGGTGCAATACTCATCGATTTTGCATCAGTTGGAATACGGATACGTCCCCATTCTCCACTGTTTTCTGTGGCCGCTGTTGGTAAACCCCAAGTGCCATCAACATTTAAATCCTCACTTGTTACTTCATCCAACTCCGCTGGTGCATCGAAGTCAGTAGACATTGAATCTAAATTTTCAGAGTTAGCAGCCGCAGACCCCATTAGATATTTACCATCTGCATTAACTAGAAAACCTTGTTCATCCATATAAAAATTCCCTGCACGTGTATAGAGAGTATTTGTAAATGGCGTTTCACCAGTTCCTTCACCAGTTCCTGACACTAAATCACCTACTATGAAGAAACCTTCTCCCTCTATAGCTAAATCTAATCCGCGTCCAGTATATTGTCGTGATCCTGGATTATGAATAGTATCGATAGATGCAAGTTCTGCCCCTAACCCAACTTGTTTTGGGTTAATACCTCCTATAGTACCTGAAGGAGCTGAAGCACCCGCTGATGTTTGCGACATTAAATCTTTGAAAATTACTCGCCCTTTTTTAAAGCCATAAGTGTTCACGTTGGCAATATTATTACCAATCACATCTAGCTTTGTTTGGAAGTTTTTAAGACCTGAAATACCTGAATACATAGAACGTAACATATGTTTTCGTTCTCCCTTCGTTTTATATAGGTGAGCTTCTATCACTCAGCATCACCAAGGCTTCCTTACGTAAGAAGGTCCAGCCTTTAAAGCACAATCGTGCCATCAATATTTGTAAATAACTGCTGTTTTGCTTCCGTGCGATCCATTGCTGTAATGACAGTAGCATTTTTAGCACTGACAATTAAAGCTGCTTGATCCATCAAGACTAATGGTTGTTTGACACCTTTTGAGTGTGCTTCAAATACCTTATCCGATACAACCTGCCATTCATGTTCAGTGATATTAATTTTACGCTCAATAATACGTTCATTCGCATGCTTACTCACCTTTAGCTCTTGTTTAGAAGCTTCCTGTAAATGAGCCTTAAACGATTGTTGTGTATTAATTGGCTTAGGCTGTGTTGAGCGAATAGATGGATGCAAGGGTACACGATGAATTGAAAATTTATCCATCACTTTTCTCCACCTTTATTCGCTAATCACTGTAAAATCTTTATCTGTTAGTCTTTTATCATTATCTAATACATAATTAATGACCCCATCTTTATTGGAAACAGAGACGATTCGTCCTTTTAGTTCTTGGTCACCGTCTTTATACGTTACATTTTTACCAATCAATTGGCTAGCTTTCACTAATGGAGATTCAGGTACATTATTATTGCCATTGGAACTAGAATCGCTAGCTCCACCTAAAATACCAGATATATTACCAGGAGCAATCTCTTTCCCATCAGCTAATTTGAACACAACATTTCCATCTACAAATTTAAGGGATTCAATGACGCCTGTTCCTTCATTAACCACAGGATTACCTTTTTCATCTTTCTCCTCTGTAATCTCATGCCATTTGACTTCTTTGCCAATAAAAGTTGTATAACTCATCATCTGTGTTTGTTGCTGAGATGCTAGTAAAGATTCCATTGCCTTTGTCATATTTTGCATTTGCTCTAAAGAAGAGAACTGCGCCATTTGAGAAATAAATTCTCGATCATCCATTGGATTTGTTGGGTCCTGATGCTGTAATTGTGTAATTAACAATTGTAGAAAGGCATCCTTACCAAGCTCACTATTGCCTGTTTGCTTCACTGGCTTCTGATAATTTGAGTAATAAAAATCATCAGTTATAGCCGGATTTGTCACCTTCGTAGTAGTATCTGCCATTGTTACACCTCCTCACTTATTAAATAGTCACTAAAGGACATTCCTTCATCTTCATCATCACTTTTTTGATCCTGTTCTTCGTCCTGCTGTTGTTTAAAGAAATTATTGAAGAAGCTTTGATCACGTTGTTGACGATCGGCATCTTGCAGAGATTGTGCAATATCAAGACGATCTACTTGTATATTTTGCTGAGCAAAAGCCTGTTTTAGCTGGTGTGCTTGGTTATCAAGCAATTCACGTCCATGGGCTGTAGAAGCCAGTATACGGGCTGTAAGAACTCCATCATTTTGTACAAGTTCAATACGAACTGTCCCTAGATTTTCTGGATACAATTTTATGGTTAAGCGTGTAATGCCTTGAGCATTCGAAATCTGCGCTCGATTGATAATGGCTTGCATTTCTTTTAGTAAAGCTTCGGATTGAGCAGGCTTAGCCGTTGGTAACGTTACATGGAATGTGTCTGGTTTCGTTTGTACAGTTTGTGGTGTAACCATGTCATTTGTATTTGTTTCACTTTGTTTCGTCATTTGGACTTGCTGAACAACTTGCTGGAAGCCTTGTAATGGCAATGTAACAGTTGTTTTAGTTGTTGTTACCTGCAAAGTTTCTACCTGCGTTTGTAAAGTCGTTAATAGGCTTCTCACCGTTGTTAACAGGTCTTCTTGAGGTGCTGTTAAGTCTGTCTTTTGTCCTACCAATTGCGCTAATTTCAACACTTGAAGAAGTTGTGATGCCTCTTTTGGTGTCACTTGACCTTCGCCTTGTAAAGCAGTGCTTATATTCGCCTGTAGTACCGGCGCTTGGGCATCTACTAAAGTTAAGAGCTCCCAAACATCCCTTGCTTCCTTTTCTTCTCCTAGTAGCTGTTGGACGATTTTTTGAAGCTGCTCTTCATCAATCCCTAATGCATTTAATATATTTTCTAAATGAAGCATTTCATCCAGTGCCACTGCCTTACCGTCTTCTCCAAATTGAAGCAATAATAAACCATCATCGTGAGAAATCCCCAGTAAATCTAGTACTTCCTCCATTGATTCAGCATTTAATAACGCTTGTAAATCCCCGAGTTCATTTGTTGAAGTCGTCTGTGATGACTGGGTTGTTTGAGTTGAAGAAGTTAATACTTGCCCAAAAACAGAACCAAAATTTGATAAATTTTCTTTATTCGGTGTGCTGCCTATTTTTCCTTCAGCGTTTCCAACTGTTGTTGATTTTGTTGCTGCAGTTTTAGTAGGTACTGTTTTATTAATCATTTGCATCATTGCTACATCCACTATTTTTCACCTCCTTTCAATTATCCTACTGTTTAGCCATAAGCTCCGTATATTTTGCTGCATCTTTTGCATCCATTTTTTCTAAAATAGCTGCTAATTTATCTGGCTTTAAATTCGTTAAAATCCGCAGTGCTTCTGTATCACTCATATTGATTAACACAGGTGCCGCAGCTTTCGGCGACATCTTATCAAATGTTGATAAAATATCGTTAAAGTCACGCTTCACATCATCTTGTTCACGATTTAGTTTTTCAATTTCAAATTGAAGCTGTTCCTTTTCTGTCAGCAGCTTCTCTTTTTCAGTTATTGTTGAATCTAATTTTTTTTGAAGCTGGGTAATCTCTGCTTCTTTTTCTTGTACCTCTGCCTGTAAACTCACTATTTTAGAGTCGTTATTAACGACAGCATCCTTTGCTTGTTGCTCTTCTGAGGGAATAAAAGGTAAACTACCAATTGCCTTTTTTCCTAAATCAAAGACATTTGTATTCATTAATGTTGCCACAACAAGCAAAACCGCTACTACAAACATAATCGGCAGTACAATCCAAGTAAAAAACTTAAGAAAGCCCCCAGATTTTTTCTTTGGTTGCTCTTCTACTAACTCTGTTGCTAATCGATTGTCTTTCTTTGCCATGAAATCACCTGATTTCTTTCTTGTTATACGTTTGTAATGAAATTTCATCTAAAAAAAGGCTTTCTATACGATCTTGCTCTTGTTGGAAATGCTTAAAATCCTTTTCTCTCATTTTTTCAAATTTACGTACTTCCAAGTTTTTTTCTAATAGTTTTTCTTCGTGCCAATTCATCTTTGCACGAGCTTGTATCACTTTCTGTTGTACATCTGCAATTGTTTTTTCGAGACTATCAATGAAACGACTATAATGATGAATTTCATCTATGGATGAACCAACCATTAAACGCTCCTGCTGAAATGCAATTAAATCTTCTTTCTTTTTTAGCAAGTCATATAATTTTGTTGCTATTTCTTCAAAAGAACGGACAGATTCCTTATAAGCCATTTCGGTTTCGTTTTTTTCTTGTTCGCGAATAGTTAACACTTTTTCAAAACGATACACATAACTGACCATCTATTTCGCACCACCGTTCGATAATGTTATTAACTCATTGACACTTTCTTCTAGTGTCACTTTATCTAAGTAACCCTGTTTAAGATAAGCAGTAATGAGCGGTTCATAATGAATTGCTTCATCAATTTCTTTAGAGGTTCCTCTTTTATAAGCACCAATATTGATCAAATCCTCTGATTTGTCGTAAGTATAATAGAGTTCTCTTAATCGTTCAGCAGCTTTCTTATGAGTTGGCTCTGCAACATGATTCATCAAACGACTCACACTTTTCAAGACGTTTATGGCTGGATATTGCCCCTTGTTGGCAAGATTTCGATCCAATACAATATGACCATCTAATATCCCTCGCACAGTATCCGCAATTGGTTCATTCATATCGTCACCATCTACTAAAACAGTATAGAATGCTGTTATAGAACCCTTTTCATTGGTGCCTGTACGTTCTAGTAATTTAGGCAATATCGCAAAAACAGAAGGCGTATAACCTTTTTGTGCTGGTGGTTCTCCTGTGGCAAGTCCAATTTCACGTTGTGCCATAGCCACACGTGTCACGGAATCCATCATCAGCATGACATTTAAGCCTCGATTTCTAAAATATTCGGCGATTGCTGTAGCTGTAAATGCCCCTTTAATCCGCATTAATGCTGGTTGATCAGATGTGGCTGCAACAACAATCGATCGACTTAAGCCCTCAGCACCCAAATCACGTTCGATGAATTCCCGAACCTCACGACCACGCTCACCTATTAGCGCAATAACATTCAAATCTGCTTGTGTATTTCTTGCGATCATACCAAGTAAAGTACTTTTACCTACCCCAGAACCAGCGAAAATACCAACACGTTGTCCATTTCCAACTGTTAGCATACCGTCAATAGCCTTGACTCCCACTTCAAGCCTTTCATTAATTGGTGGACGAGTTAGTGGGTTTGGTGGATCTTGTTCTGTAGGGACTGTCATGAGACCTTTAGGTAATAGAGTGCCATCAATTGGATTCCCCATAGAATCCAATACTTTGCCGATTAACTCAGGACCCACTTTTACTTCCAGTGGAGCTCCCGTTCCTTCAACAAGGCAGCCAATAGATATTTCACGTAAGGAGGTAAAAGGCATCAAGACGACTATTTCATCTTTAAAACCAACGACCTCTGCTAAAATAATCTGGTGACCATGATTTACAGTTTCCACATGAATTTTACAGACATCACCTATAGAACTATCTGGACCTTGCGACTCAATCATTAAGCCAACAACTCTAGTAACCCTACCGAACTTTTTAAAAGTTGGGATATGCGGAATTTGTTCAATTAATTGAGCCGCTTTCATCAAGATCATTCCTTACTCTCTAATATTTCATGTAACTTTAATCTGAGAGCATTTAATTGCTCATCGATGCTAACCATAATTCTTCCATGATTTGTTTCAATATAGCAATCTGTCTCATTATCCAAATCTTCATTAACAAAAATCATTAATGGTACGTCTATTGGGAACATTTCTGCTAATTCATCTCGGTTGGTCGTAATTAAAGCATAATAAGCTGGCGAAACATAAATTTTAATTTCCTTCATTTCTCTTGCTTCTTTTAGCCCTCTACGCACAATCGATACAAATAGTTCGTTATCCTGTTCTAACGAAGTACCAATAATTCTTTCTGCAGCAGTTAAACCTAACTCTAAAATTACCGCTTCTTGATCTTCAATATATTTTTGAGCATTTTCTTTCGCTAACATCATTATTTCGTTCGCTGTTTGAAGTGACTGAGCCATTGCTTCAGTGGCCTTATTCATACCATCTTCATAGCCTTGTCCAAATCCCTCATCATAAGCTTCTTGAACACGATTGGGTCTCTCTTCCTCCCAATTTAGCTTTAAATGTTCAATTTCTTGAAAGTGCCTATGCTTTTCCTGTTCAAACATCTCTCGTTCAGCTTGCAAAGCAGTTCTAGCTTCAGTAAGTAAACGATCTCGCTCTGCCACGACTTCATCCAACGTTAATTGATGCTGAGGAGGTCCTTCTTCTTGGTATTCTTCCATCGCTTCAAACATATCACGGATTTGTATTTCTTTGACATTATCGCTATCAGACTTAGTGTAAATAGAACGGATGATTCTAGACAATGACGTCATCTCCTCCACCACGAGCAATAATAATCTCTCCAGCATCCTCTAGACGACGAATAACAGCAACAATTCGAGATTGTGCCTCCTCTACGTCACGTAAACGTACAGGTCCCATAATTTCCATTTCTTCTTTAAATGTTTCAGCCATACGTTGTGACATATTGCGGAATATAATATCTTTTACCTCTTCACTTGATACCTTCATTGAAAGCAGTAAGTCTTCGTTTTCACAATCACGAATAACACGCTGAATGGAACGATTGTCGAGTGTAACAATATCCTCGAACACAAACATACGTTTTTTGATTTCCTCTGCAAGTTCTGGGTCTTGTATTTCCAGTGCATCGAGTATTGTTTTTTCTGTTTGTCGATCTACTCCATTTAAAACTTCAACAACTGCATCAATACCACCAGTTTCTGTATAATCCTGCGTAACGGTTGATGATAATTTACGTTCTAACACAGATTCAATTTCGCTAATCACTTCTGGTGAAGTCGATTCCATGACCGCTATACGTTTAGCAATGTCAGCTTGTACTTCCTGTGGTAAAGAAGATAAAATAACCCCCGCTTGCCCTGCCTCTAAATAAGAGAGGATTAGGGCAATTGTTTGAGGATGTTCATTTTGGATAAAGTTAAAAATTTGCGCTGGATCAGCTCTTCTAGCAAAATCAAACGGGCGTACTTGTAATGAAGATGTTAGTCGATTAATGATTGTTTGTGCTTGTTCTACGCCAAGTGCTTTTTCTAATACTGTTTTTGCATAGCCAATACCACCTTGTGTGATATAGTCCTGCGCGAGTGCAATATTGTGAAATTCTTCAATAATCTCTTCTTTTACATTTGATTCTACTTTTTTAACACTTGAAATTTCTAATGTTAAACGTTCAATTTCTTCCTCTGTTAAGTGCTTATAGACAGAAGCTGAAACTTCAGGCCCTAATGAAATTAACAAGAGAGCGGCCTTTTGTTTTCCGGTTAATTCTTTATCTTTCTTGGACACAGCCGAACCTCCTAGTTAGTCTTCAGCAATCCAACTACGCAGTAACTTTGCAAAATCGTCTGGCTTTTCTTTGGCCATTTTTTCTAGCTGCTTACGACGCATTGTAGCTTCCGTTTCAATTTCTTCATTAATATCTTCAACCATTAATTCTTCTTGTTCTTCTAGGATACTTAACTCTTCCTCTTCCTTCGCACGTTTACGTGAACGGATAATGAAGAATGCTAGTAATAAGATAACAGCTAACAAAATACCTCCGATAACCCAAACCCACCATGGAATGATTGGTTTTTCATCAGCTACCTCTGTTGCCTTACCGTATAATGGTTGTACAGATACCGCCACTTTTTCATCGATCTGCTCTTGAGTAAGTTCTGCTGCTACGTCTTTGGAAATTGTTGTACGTACAATTGTACTTAAAATTTTCTCAATATCTTCTCGAACACCGTCTGGTAATGACGCTGCGTCAGTTGCTGTCGGTGGTTCAACAATTACTTGTATCCCAATATCCTGAATTTTATAAGGAGCTTCTTGAATATCCTTACGTATACGGTTCACATCATTATTAATCGTTTCTTCCGTACGTTCGTAATCACCATTTCCTGCTGTACCTTCATTATAAGTTGTGAAGTTATCAGTAGTTGTTTCAGCTTCAGGTGTTCCAGCAGCGGCAGCTGCTCCTGTACCAGAATATTGCTCTGTAATTCGCTGAGCACTTATGGCAATACCTTCCATATTTTCTTCATCAACAGGTGTCACAAGATTTTCTTCTCGATTTTCTTTCTTGAAATCAATATCCGTTGTGACAGAAACCATTACTTTATCTTGTCCCATCAACGTTCCAAGCATATTTTGTACTTGACGTTGTAGATCTCGTTCTACCAATTTCTTCATTTGTAATTGGCCTTCAGCTGTTGTTGTGGAAGTACCATCAGCTGTTGCTGCATTCAGATCAAAGTACTCTGAAAATTGGTTAGAGATCACGATATTTTCAGTTTTTAAATTCGGAATACTTTTTGACACTAAATTGTACATTGTAGTTATTTGCTGTTCCGTAAATTTATAGCCAGGATCAGTATTTAAAACGATAGATGCTGTTGCCTCTCCTTGAACATCCGTTACGAATACACCTTCCTCAGGAACAGTAATCATCACTTTTGCATCTTTTACACCTTCCAGATTTTTGAAAAGTTTAGCAATTTCAGTTTCAGTAGCTGCTTTTTTTAATAGGTTAAATTCATTATCAGTCATACCAAATCCTGAACTATTAGCAAATGAGTAATCGATTGATCCTGTTTGTGGATATCCCTCTGAAGCTAATTGCACTAATAAGGAGTCAACTTGCTCTTCTGGCACTAAAATAGATGTTCCACCTGGAGCAATTTGATAGGTCACACCTTGGGAATCTAGCGCTTCCTTTACCTGTCCAATTTCCCGTGTTGATAAATCTTTATAAAGTGGAACATATGTAGTTTTGGAAGCAAAAAATGTCACAATTGCTGCTAGTGCGATTACAACTACCACGGAGCCAATCATAACTATTTTTTGCTTTTTACTTCGACTTGTCCAAAATTGACTGGTGTCGTTTTTTATTTTTGTCAATCGTTCATTCATTATGAATCCTCCGGTTATAGTGAATAACCTAGCCATCAATAATTTGCGAACATAATGAGCCACTCTGATTTGTGGTTGTTAATTTATATTGAAAAGAGGTTTCTTATCTTTACAATAAAATTAAACACTCATGCGCATTATTTCTTGGTAAGCTTCAATCACCTTATTGCGAACTTCAATTGTTGCGTTTAGGGTAATGCTTGCCTTTTGCGAAGCAATCATCACTTCATGCAACTCCACATCTTCACCTTTAATTAGCTTCTGAGTAAATTTATCAGAAGTTATTTGTTGATCATTTACTTTTGCAATTGCTTCTTTTAACGAGTTCGCGAAGCTTTGTTGCGCTTCATAAGGTGTAGCATTCAGTTTATTCGTGTTATTTACAACCTGAGTAGGTGTCATTAGCGAAATGGACGAAATGGCCATGTATGTATCTTCCTTTCTACTTAAATTTATTTACCAATCTCTAAAGCCTTTGTAAGCATGGATTTATTCGCATTAAATACAGTTATATTCGCCTCATAAGAACGAGTAGCCGACATTAAATCAACCATTTCTTTTAATGGATCGACGTTAGGCATGTTTACATAACCATCTGCATTCGCATCTGGATGAGTTGGGTCATATACAAGTTTGAAAGGTGTTTCTTGATCTTCTGAGATTCGAGTAATTTTCACACCATTACCAACACCACTTTTTGCATTTTTACCTAGTGCTATATTCAAAAAATTAGAAAATTGTCCTTCTTGAGCTGACAGCGTCACGGACTTACGTCGATATGGTTCCCATTCCCCATTCACTTGACGAGCGCGAGTTGTATCCATGTTAGCCATATTAGAAGAAATAACGTCCATACGTAAACGCTGCGCTGTTAATGCGGAGGCAGTGGTATTCATCCCATGAAAAATAGACATCTATTACTTACCTCCTTTAATAACAGTATTCAATGTGTTTAATTTCCCATTAACACGATCGATTAGAGCATTATAATAAATTTGATTCTCTGCTAATTTCGCTTGCTCAGCATCCATATCTACAGCATTGCCATTGTTTCTATATCGCAAGTTCTCAACAATATTGACACCTGGTGTAGATTGTCGAAACGTGAAATCATAATGTCTATTATCAGTGCGGTATGCAGAAATAGCTATGCTCTTCTGCTCTTCCAACATATCCTTAAAACTAACATTTTTCGCCTTATAATTAGGTGTATCGACATTCGCGATATTATTTGCGATTGTTTTATGATTTAAAGTGGCATAGGAAAGTCCATTTTCCAGGCTACTAATAGTTCCTCCAAATAAATTCAAAACTGTTCACCTCATTTTATTTAAAATCTATGTACTTGTTAATTTATCCAATAATACAATTGTAATTAAGATGATACCTAGTGTCTATTGTCTTTTGTCACTTTTTAATAGTCTATACGCCCTATTTTTTCTCCCTCTCAACCATGACAAAACTTCCCCATCCTTTGCGTCTCTAGGCTTCAGTAAAGATTAATAATCATCTAGTTATTTTACACCATTTCGACAGTGTTTACGATTTTATTGTGAAAAATGCCTTTTTATGAGGTTTATCGCCTTTTTTAATCCTTTTAAATAAAGGTCCCTTTTTACTAGTTTAATCACTATGGGAGTATTTTTTATACAGTGACTATAAGTTTATTCACCATTATTCAAAAGTAACATATCAGCATTTTTTATATGCTAATTGTAGTGACAAATTATCGAACATTTTTAGGATAAAAGCAACGAAATCCATGTTTTTATATTAATTCTCTAAAAAACAAATGCCCTAAAATTTCGAAAATACACAAAAAAGCGTCTATATTTACCATAGACACCATCATTGTTTTGAAAAACAATACATTTTATGAAAGATGAAAACGGCTTTCATTCCACACTACCTGCTTGCCACTATACTTCTCTCTCACTCAGTTTAAAGTACAAAACTACCGCTCTGTTTAAGGTCTCCCCTTTCTCACAGGGGAATCAATTAGCCTTCTACTCCACCGTTCTACATTAAAAGCAAAAATTACAATCACTAGTCTTAAAAGTCACTTTTCCTCATGTTCGACTAACGGATTCATTGTACGCTCCTCTTGATTGGACGATGACGAAACCTAAAGCACCCCTCACCTTTCTAAAAGGTCTTTTTCAATATTATCTTTTTCAACAACATAAAAAGCGTCTATGTTTACCATAGACGCTCAGACTGTAGACAAAAGCCCATCGAGAAGTTCACTTTCGATGGGCTTTTGTCATTTTTCTTCCTATTTTATCTTTAACATTTGGTAATATACTACCAAATTCAACATACTCTTCGAGCATAGATACCTTCTTAAGCTGCCTGCCACGTCCAAGTAGCCAGTTTCTTTAAATTCATGGCAGCAAAAGTAAGCATCGCCTGCATGGACAATTTTTTCAGACCTCTTAAGGTTGTCCATCGCATACCATGCTTTTCTTTTGCATCGGCAAAGACACGCTCAATCGTTTCTTTGCGCTTTGCATAAATTTGTTTGATGTCATAGGAATGGCGTAAATGTTCAGCTTCCTCCACATACGACTCCCAGATATGGCGTTGAATGAGTTTTTGATGATGCTTACTTTCTGTACATTGGGAAAGGCTTGGACACTTCGCACAAATCAAAGGATTCGATTTATATTGCCGATATCCTTCTTTCGTCGTAGTTGCATACTTCAATATCTGCCCTTGTGGGCAAAGATAACAATTATAATGCTCGTCATATATATACTCATGCTTTCGGAAGAATCCATCTTTTGTTTTAGGTCGTGTATACGGAAGAACAGGCAACATTTGATTCTCTAATAAAAAGTTCGTAATCGCTGGTGTTTTATAGGCTGCATCTGCCGCAACAGCGATTGGTTTTTGAACGTTTTGAATGACTCTTTCAACAAGTGGCTGCAATACATGGCTATCGTGCACATTTCCCGGAGTCACAATGGCACCTAAGACAAAGCCCTTTTCATCTGTCGCTGCATGAAAAGAATACGCAAACTGTTTCGTACGTTCATCCTTCACGTAATATCCACTTTCAGGATCTGTCGTGCTTTCCTTTATTTCTTTCCATTCTTCTTTTTCAAATTTCTCCGGGGAAAAGGGCTTTTTTCCGTGTTCCTCACGATCAATATTTAACTCTAATTGAAGTTTCTCTTCATAAGCCCGTGTTTCTTTTCGCACAACTTTTTTATCATACTTTCGTTTATTCGCACTCGCTTTCACATGCGTAGAATCGATAAATAAATGGTCTGCATGGAGGAGTCCTTGATGCATAATCTCTTTTAATATACGATAGAATATCTGCTCAAATATATCAGTGTCTTGAAAGCGACGGACATAATTTTTACCGAAGGTAGAGAAATGCGGGACTTCTGTCTGGAAGCCAAATCCTAAAAACCAACGATACGCCATATTCGTTTCAATTTCTTTGATGGTTTGACGCATGGACCGTATACCAAAAACGTACTGAATAAACGTCATTTTAAAGAGAACAACAGGATCAATACTAGGGCGTCCTTTGGCAGAGTAGAGGTTTTCTACTAAAGGATAGATAAATGAAAAATCAATAGCCGCCTCTAGTTTTCGTACTAAATGATCTTGGGGAACTAATTGATCAATCGTTAGCATTTCTAATTGTTCACGTTCATTGATTTGATTTTTCGTCATCATGGTTGATCACCTCGAAAGTGTACTTTTTATCAATAGATGAATAAGGAATTATTTATGTAGAAGTTGATTGGAACGAAGGGTGGCGACTCCTGCGGGAAAAGCGGGAAAGTCGAGATCCTGGACTGAGCGAAGCGAGGGAAGCAGCTCGACCCCGCCCGCGGAAAGCGTCCGCCCGTAGTGGAAATCAACGGCTTTACTTTATTTTATTGTAAAAGAAAAAAGACTGTAGGCAAACTCAAAATTCATTGAGTTTGTCTACAGTCTGAGCGTCTATGTTTACCATAGACGCTTTCATTAGCTTATTAAAAGAAGTATTTATTTCATTTTAATTTCTGCTAAAGCATTTAAGAATTTATCGTTTAGTACTTTAATATAAGTACCTTTCATACCTAAAGAACGAGATTCAATGACACCTGCTGATTCAAGTTTACGTAATGCATTTACGATCACCGAGCGTGTAATACCCACTCGATCAGCAATTTTAGAAGCAACTAGTAAGCCTTCATTACCATCAAGTTCTTCGAAAATGTGTTCAATTGCCTCTAACTCACTGTACGAAAGTGAATTAATAGCCATTTGCACGACAGCTTTGCTACGAGCTTCTTCTTCAATTTCTTCCGACTTTTCACGTAAAATTTCCATACCAACCACTGTTGCACCATACTCAGCTAAAATTAGATCATCATCTTCAAATTGTGAAGATAAACGAGCAAGGATTAATGTTCCTAAACGCTCACCACCACCAACGATTGGTACAATTGTTGTTAAAGCATTTTGGAATAAATCTTTATTTTCTACCGGGAAAGCAGTATGTTCATTATTAATATCTAAATTTGATGATGTTTCAGAGATCGTAAATAAGCTATGTGTATATTCTTCTGGGAACTGTCTCTCTTCGAACATTTTTTTCATACGTTCATTTTCAATTTGTTGGTGAATTGAAATACCTAATAATTTACCTTTACGACTTAAAATATAGACATTACTATCGATAATATCGCCTAATGTATCGGCCATTTCCTTAAAGTTTACTGGCTTACCAGCAGAAGCTTGAAGCATCGAGTTAATTTTACGTGTTTTTTCTAATAAATTCATTATATGTTCCTCCTATAAATAATCCGAAGAGTATTTACTAAATATTCTAAAGGTTTTTATTATTGAATGATACTAATCAGCTTTATCTTACAGTATAAACTGTGACAAATCTTTGTTTTTTACTATTCCCGCAAGTTTTTGATCCACATACGCCGCATTGATTGGGATACTGGCAGGCGCAATTTCAGATGCCTCAAACGATAGTTCTTCCAGTAAACGTTCTAATATCGTGTGTAAACGACGAGCTCCGATATTGTCTGTTTCCTGATTCACTTCAGTTGCTATCTCAGCAATTCGTTCAATAGCATCTGTCGTGAAATGAATTTCTACGCCTTCTGTCTCTAAAAGTGCTTTATATTGCAAAATTAATGATTGATCTGGTTCTTGTAAAATACGAACAAAATCCTGTTTTGTTAATTTTTCTAGCTCTACTCGAATTGGGAAACGGCCTTGTAACTCGGGAATTAGGTCTGATGGTTTTGACATATGAAATGCCCCAGCAGCAACAAACAGCATATAATCCGTTTTCACTGCACCATACTTTGTTGTAACCGTAGAACCTTCTACAATTGGTAAAATGTCACGTTGAACTCCTTCACGGGAGACATTCGCCGAAGTATTTCCTTCTTTACTAGCAATTTTATCGATTTCGTCAATAAAAATGATACCCGTTTGCTCAGCTCTATTAATGGCTTCCTGTGCTACTTCATCAGCATCTATCAGCTTATTTGCTTCTTCTATTGTTAAAATACGACGCGCGTCTTTTACTTGCACACGGCGTTTTTTCTGTTTTTTAGGCATTAAACTAGAGAGCATATCCTGCATACCACCATTCGCAGACATATCCATCCCAGTTCCTTGTAACGCATCAAAAATGGATGGATTTTGTTCTGTTACCTCTACAGTAACCCACTCATTTTCTAACTTACCATTGCGTAAATCAATGGCAATTTGAGCACGCTTCGAGCGAACTTCTCCATCATCTGCTGATGAATCATCATTTGTTGGTTGTTCTTTCCCACCAAATAGCATTTCAAACGGATTTTGCATCGCCTGTTTTTTACGTAAAGAAGGCACCAAAAGTTTCACGATTGCTTCATTTGCTAATTCTTCTGCTTGTTCCTTGACAGACTCCATCATTTCTTCTTTAACTAGACGGTGAGAAGCTTCTACCAAGTCACGGACCATTGATTCAACATCTCTACCCACATAGCCTACTTCGGTAAACTTTGTCGCTTCAACTTTTACAAAAGGTGCATTGGTAAGCTTTGCAATCCTTCTGGCTATTTCTGTTTTGCCGACACCAGTTGGCCCAATCATCAAAATATTTTTTGGAATAACTTCAGCCTTCATATCTTCATTTAACAACGAACGACGATAGCGGTTTCGTAACGCAATTGCTACTGCTCGCTTAGCTTCATTCTGCCCAACAATGTAACGATCTAAATGCTCAGTAATTTGTCTTGGCGTTAAATTTTTTTGTGTCATTAGTTCAGCGCCTCCACGATAATATTATGATTTGTAAATACACAGATTTCAGCAGCTGTTTCTAATGCCGCTTCAGCTATTTCACGAGCAGTCATTGTTTCACCTGCATATTTTTTTAATGCTCTACCTGCAGACAATGCATAATTGCCTCCAGAGCCAATGGCCAAAATGCCATCATCAGGTTCAATCACTTCTCCTGTACCCGAAACGAGTAATAAAGTCGTTTTATCCATTACTAGTAGCATTGCTTCTAGCTGGCGCAGCATTTTATCACCACGCCATTGCTTCGCTACCTCAACGGCTGCCCGTTGCAAATTACCGTTATACTCATTTAATTTGCCTTCAAACATTTCAAAAAGTGTAAAGGCA
Source organism: Lysinibacillus sp. BS3 (assembly GCF_039614735.1). Classification (NCBI taxonomy): domain Bacteria; kingdom Bacillati; phylum Bacillota; class Bacilli; order Caryophanales; family Bacillaceae; genus Lysinibacillus; species Lysinibacillus sp. BS3. The sequence continues at coordinate 1,641,830 of NZ_CP154860.1, forward strand.
TCAGCAACTGAACCTGCAAAACCAGCGAGGACCTGCCCATTAAACAGACGTCTGACCTTCCTTGCTGTACCCTTCATCACAACTGCATTTCCCAATGTTACTTGACCATCACCAGCCATAGCACAGCCTCCGTTATGATGAACCGCAAATATCGTTGTTGCATGAATTTGTCCCATCTGCCTTCCTCCTTAGCTCTATTATGCCCTTGGATGAGCATTCATATATGTTTGACGAAGATGCTCTTTTGTTACATGTGTGTAAACTTGTGTAGAAGATAAATGTGAGTGACCTAATAACTCCTGCACCGTCCGTAAATCTGCGCCATTATTCAATAAATGAGTAGCAAAAGTATGGCGAAGCATGTGTGGGTAAATTTTCGTATGGAGTGAGGCCTTATCAATCATTTCGTTTAAAATATGACGTACCCCTCTAGGAGTAAGTTCCCCACCACGCATATTGACAAACAACTGCAGATGATTCGTTTTTTTCATCAATCGTGGACGAGCTTGCTCTATGTAGTCCTGCATTGCTAAACTCGCAAATTGACCAAATGGAATGATTCGTTCTTTTCGACCTTTTCCCATTACTCGTATAATCGAATAATGAAAATCTACATCCTCTACTTGAATTGAAGTCAGTTCACTCACACGAATACCTGTTGCATATAACAGCTCTAATATAGCTATATTTCTTAATGATTTCAAATCATCACCAGTATTCGCATCAAATAACTGTTTCAATTCCTCTTCGTAGAAAAAATTAGGTAAACGTGATTCTTTTTTTGGATGATAAAGCGAACGAAAGGCTCCGTCATCTAATCCGTACTGTCTATTTAGAAAGCGAAAAAAGGAGCGTATTGAGGAAATTTTCCTTGAAATAGAAGCCCTTGCCCTTTTCTCATCGTACAACTTTGTTACATAAAGACGTGCATGTATATATTCAACACTTGCTAAATCATCGATTCCCTCCGTTTGTAAAAAGGTTAAAAAATCTAGCAGGTCTGATTCATATTCTCGCACTGTATGAACAGAGAAGTTCTTTTCAACTTGGATGTAAAGCATGAACTGTTCGAGTGCATCTTGGGACGAAACTAACACAGAAAGATTCACCACCAATAATTTATTAATAATTTTCTTAAATGACTGACACTTGTAATATAACGGATATACAATCCTTTGTCATCTCTTACAAGTTTGTATCGTTTTCCTGATCATTAATAAACATACATATTGACACTAAACCTATCTTCATAATATAGCAAGTGTAAATAGTTATATTTTGAGAAAAACTCCATACAAAATAATAAAATACGTCTAATTAAGCATTTTGTCTACAAAAAGAAAAAGCCTCTAAGAGTATAACAACTTTTAGAGGCTTTTGGCAATTAAATTGTTTGTGAATTCACAAAATTTCGAATTGTGCTTATTGCGCGTGTTGCATGCATTTCCGCACGCTCTGGCTTAGAACGACGCCCAGGTGGTAAGTCAGGGAAGATGCCGAAGTTTACATTCATAGGCTGGAAGTTTTTCGACTGTGCTTCTGTTATATAACGCGCCATGCTTCCTAATGCCGTTTCGAATGGGAAAATAATTGGTTCTTGTCCTAATGCTAAACGAGCTGCATTTATTCCTGCAATTAATCCACTACCTGCTGATTCAACATAGCCTTCTACACCAGTCATCTGACCTGCAAAGAAAATATTCTTTTGCTCACGAAGTTGATATGTTTTTTCTAAAACTTTCGGTGAATTAATGAAGGTGTTTCTGTGCATGACGCCATAGCGAACAATTTCTACATTCTCTAACCCAGGAATGAGCTGTAGCACTTCCTTTTGTGGCCCCCATTTTAAATGCGTTTGGAAGCCTACAATGTTGTAAAGCGTGCCTGCTGCATCGTCTTGACGAAGTTGAACAACTGCATATGGACGTTTTCCTGTTTTTGGATCCTCAAGACCTACTGGCTTCATCGGACCAAATAACATAGTTTTCTCTCCACGAGCTGCCATGACTTCAATTGGCATACAACCTTCAAAGTAAATTTCTTTTTCAAATTCCTTCAATGGTACAACTTCAGCTTCGATTAATGCTTGGCGGAAACGATCGAATTCTTCCTTTGTCATAGGACAGTTTAAATAAGCCGCTTCCCCTTTATCATAACGAGATTTTAAATAAACTTTATTCATATCAATACTATCTTTTTCGATAATAGGTGCTGCTGCATCGTAAAAGTATAAATAATCTAAACCCGTTAAACCTTGAATTTTTTCAGCTAAAGCTTTTGAAGTTAATGGTCCTGTTGCAATAACTGTAATACCTTCTGGAATTTCTGTGACTTCTTCATGAATAACCTCCACTAGTGGATGGTTTTTCACAGTTTCAGTTACATACCCTGCAAATTCGTGACGATCTACTGCTAAGGCACCTCCAGCAGGTACTGAACATTGGTCTGCTGCCTTTAAGATAACAGAATCTAACATACGCATTTCTTCTTTTATAACGCCTACAGCATTTGTTAACCCGTTTGCCCGCAATGAGTTAGAACAAACAAGCTCAGCAAATTTATCAGTATGGTGCGCTGGTGTCTGCTTTACTGGACGCATTTCATAAAGTTTAACTTTTATACCCCGCTTAGCAATTTGCCAAGCTGCCTCACTACCTGCCAGCCCTGCTCCAATTACATTTACTACTTGTTCAGTCATGTTTCTTACCATCTTCCTATCATTGAGTTGGTGCTTCTTCATAGTCACACTTCGTACATTGAATTTGCACACCTTTTTTTATCTTTTTCTCTACTAATAATGCACTACATTTTGGACATGGTCTATTAATCGGCTTGTCCCATGAGACAAATTCACATTCAGGATACTGATTGCAACCATAGAATAGACGCTTTGTTTTACTTTTTCGCTCCACAATTTCGCCCGTTTCACAGGAAGGACATTTCACACCAATAGGCTTCATAATCGCTTTTGTATTTCTACAATCCGGGAAATTAGAACAAGCCATAAATTTGCCATATCGTCCAAGCTTAAAGACCATTGGAGATCCACAAAGCTCACAGTCTTCTCCTGCAGGCTCATCTTTAATGACAACCTTTTCCATAGCTTCATCCGCATGTTTTACATGGACTTCAAAGTCTTTGTAAAATTCCTCCACAACTTTTTTCCATTGTCGATTGCCTTCTTCAATATCATCTAAATCTTGTTCCATTTGTGCTGTGAATTCGATGTTTATGATATCTGGGAAAAATTCTAGTACGAGTTGGTGTACGATCTCTCCTAGCTCTGTTGGCATAAAGCGTTTAGCATCTAATACAACATAGCCACGGCGCTGAATTGTATCGAGGGTCGGTGCATATGTGGACGGGCGCCCAATTCCTAGTTCTTCCATTGTTTTAACAAGTCGCGCCTCAGAATAACGTGGTGGTGGCTGTGTAAAATGTTGTTTAGGCTCGATTTCAAGCGATTTTACTTGATCACCAATTTCCATCTCAGGTAAAAGTTTTGTCGTCTCTTCAGTTTGATCATCAGTACCTTCAATATATAGTTTCATAAAGCCTGCGAATTTAACTTGTGAGCCATTTGCACGGAATAAAACATCACCATTTTGAAGATCTACAGCTACAGTATCAAGTACTGCCGGTGCCATTTGACTCGCAATAAAGCGCTCCCAAATTAAGCGATATAAGCGTAACTGATCACGGCTAAGTACCGCCTTTAATTCATCTGGTGTCCGCATTGTACTTGTTGGACGTATTGCTTCGTGCGCATCCTGTGCATTTGAAGCTTTCTTTGTTTGTTTTATTTCTGTTGCAATGTATTCTTTTCCATATTTATCCTCAATGTACGTAACCGCTTCTGCTTTTGCCGTATCAGAAATACGTGTGGAATCGGTACGCATATAAGTAATTAACCCGACTGTCCCCTCTTTTTTTCCAATATCTATACCTTCGTATAATTGCTGAGCTAGCATCATGGTCTTCTTAGCACGGAAATTTAATTTTCGTGCAGCTTCTTGCTGTAAAGATGATGTTGTAAAGGCTGGTGCAGCATTACGCTTACGTTCCTTTTTCGTTACATTGACAACATCAAAGTTTGTTCCTTTAACATCTTTTAAGATTGCCTTTACTTGTGCTTCATTTGTTAATTTTATTTTGTCTTTACCATTTCCATAGTAAAGGGCATCAAATGATTTTTTTCCCTTTTCAAACGTTCCTTCAATTGTCCAATATTCTTCAGGTTGGAAGTTTTTAATTTCATTTTCACGATCAATGATCATGCGTAGTGCTACAGATTGTACCCGACCCGCTGATAAACCTTTTTTTACCTTTTTCCATAGAATTGGGCTAATGTTATAGCCAACAAGTCGATCCAATATACGTCTTGTTTGCTGCGCATCTACTAAATCCATGTTAATTGGACGTGGGTTTTTAAAAGACTCTATAATTGCATCTTTAGTAATTTCATTAAATACAACACGACAATCTGAGTGAATATCAATATTTAATGCAGTCGCAAGGTGCCAAGCAATTGCTTCTCCCTCGCGGTCTGGATCGGCCGCTAGATAAACTTTCTTTACTTTTTTAGCAGCAGACTTTAATTCCTGTAACACAGGTCCTTTACCACGTATCGTAATATATTTAGGCTCGAAATTATTTTCCGCGCTAACGCCCATCTGACTACGTGGAAGATCCCGTACGTGTCCAACCGACGCTTTCACTTTATATTTCTTTCCTAAATACCGTTCAATTGTTTTTGCTTTTGCTGGTGATTCTACAATCACTAAATAATCCGCCATCTATGTCTCCCCCTTAGCGAGGTCTATTACTAATTTTTTAAGTTACCTGTTGCAAAATGTATAACAGATTTTAAGATAATGCAACTTTTTTTCAATTTTTGTTAGAAAAGAGGTCTAATGTTTCAATGATTTGATGACCATTCACTATGGGAATTGCTCCTTCAAAAAGCAATTGATTTGTCCCTTTTGATTGCGTTGCGTCTATAGGTCCTGGCACCACAAACACATCTTTTCCTTGCTCTAATGCAAGCTCTGTTGTAATAAGCGTGCCACTTTTTAATGCCGCTTCTGTCACAACTAATGCTTGAGATAAACCACTAATGATTCGGTTACGCATTGGGAAATGCCATTTTTCAGGCTTCATATAAGGAGGATATTCTGTCATTAATAACTGGTGCTCTGCCATTTGCGTAGCAAGAATGCGGTTTTCTGATGGATAGAGATAATTAAAACCATGTCCAAGCACAGCTATTGTATGACCGCCCATATCGATAGTCGCCCTATGTGCCATTGTATCTGCACCTCTTGCAAGCCCACTAACAACCGTATAATCACGTTGAATAAGCGGCGGGACAATTAAGTCTATCGCTCTTTTTGAATACGCTGTCGCCTTCCTAGAGCCTATAATAGCTATCTGTTTTTTGTTTGTTAACAGGGAATATTGACCTTTCACATACAATACAGTAGGTGGACTTGATATTTCAAATAATTGCGCCGGGAAATAGGGATGATAAAATGGGATGGGGAATATATTAGCCCGTGCATAGGCCTCTTCAAGTGGTGTTGTCATAATTTGTCGAAAGCGCTGAGAAAGTTGATGTGCTTTTTGTGCCGATATTTGTAAAACTTTTGCGAGGTCGTCATAATGAATGTCTTCAAAAGAGCTTAAAATATTCACAGGGGACAACAATTGCTGAAGTTTCTGTAGTGGTAATGGGTACACATAATGTAAGGCTAGTAATCTCTGCGTATCTACTGCGAGAATCATTCAATAAACCTCCTTTTATAATAGAAGAAATTAAATAACCGCATGATAATTTTCAACACAACATTGCATTATTATTTATAACATCTGCCACAAAATTGTTGATTTCTTCATAAGTAAGTAGGTAATTGTTGAATGAAGTATGATAAACAGTGTATAAATAATGAAAAAGATGTAGCCGTAATGGCTACATCTTCCATTTTAATGGGTTTTACACTTTTCGTATAGCCCTTTTTCTTTAATTACTTTAATCAATGTTTCACCAATTACAGAAGGTGTTTCTGCAACTTCAATACCAGCTTCGTTCATTGCTTTAATTTTCTCAGCTGCTGTTCCTTTACCACCAGAAATGATAGCACCAGCGTGACCCATACGTTTGCCAGGAGGTGCAGTTTGTCCACCAATAAAGCCTACAACAGGTTTTGTCATATTTGCCTTAATCCATGCCGCTGCTTCTTCCTCAGCTGTACCACCGATTTCACCAATCATAACAACTGCGTATGTTTCTGGATCATTATTAAAGGCTTCAAGTACATCAATGAAGTTTGTACCGTTGACAGGGTCTCCACCAATACCTACTGCAGTTGTTTGACCAATTCCAGCTTGTGTTAATTGGTGTACTGCTTCATATGTTAATGTACCAGAACGAGAAACAACTCCTACATGGCCTTTTGTATGAATATAACCAGGCATGATACCAATTTTACATTCATCAGCTGTAATAACACCTGGACAGTTTGGACCTACTAGTCGAGTGTTTTTACCTTCCATATAACGTTTAACCTTAACCATATCAAGGACAGGAATATGCTCTGTGATACAGATTGTTAATTCTAATTCAGCATCAACAGCTTCTAAAATTGCATCTGCCGCAAATGGTGCAGGTACATAGATAACTGAAGTTGTAGCACCTGTTGCAGCTACAGCTTCTGCTACTGTATTGAAAACAGGAACTCCCTCGATTTCAAGTCCACCTTTACCTGGTGTTACACCTGCTACGATTTTAGTACCATACTCAAGCATTTGCTTCGTATGGAAAAGAGCTGTTTCGCCCGTAATCCCTTGTACAATTACCTTCGTATCTTTGTTAATAAATACAGCCATTGTTCTCCCTGCCTTCCTTAGCCTACTAGTCCCACAATTTTTTGTGCACCGTCAGCCATTGAATCCGCTGCAACGATGTTTAAACCAGATGCATTTAAAATTTCTTTTCCAAGTTCAACATTTGTACCTTCTAAGCGTACAACTAATGGCACAGCTAAACCAATCTCTTTAGCAGCCGTTACAACACCCTCAGCAATAATGTTACACTTCATAATTCCACCAAAGATGTTTACGAAAATGCCTTTTACGTTTGGATCAGAAAGGATAATTTTGAAAGCCTCTGTTACTTTTTCAGCTGTTGCACCGCCCCCTACATCTAGGAAGTTAGCAGGGCTTCCGCCATAATAACTAATTGTATCCATCGTTGCCATTGCAAGACCAGCACCGTTAACCATACAGCCAATATTTCCATCTAATGAAATATAGCTTAGGTCATATTTCGAAGCTTCGATTTCTTTTGCATCTTCTTCGTCAAAATCGCGTAATTCGACAATATCCTTATGTCGATATAATGCATTGGCATCAAAATTGAATTTAGCATCTAATGCTACTACTTCGCCTTGTCCAGTTACAACAAGTGGATTAATTTCTACAATTGATGCATCTTTGTCGATAAATGCTTGATATAAGCCTAACATTAATTTAACAGCTTTCCCTACAAGGTTTGCTGGAATATTCATATTAAACGCCATACGACGTGCTTGGAAGCTTGTTAATCCAACTACAGGATCCACAACTTCTTTGAAGATTTTTTCTGGATTTGTTTCTGCTACTTCTTCAATATCCATACCGCCTTCTTCAGATCCCATCACTGTTACACGAGATGTGGCACGGTCTAATACTAGACTTAAATAGTATTCTTTTTGGATATCAGAACCCTCTTCAATATACAAACGTTTTACTTCTTTTCCTTCTGGACCTGTTTGATGAGTCACTAAAATTTTTCCTAATAACTCTTTTGCGTATGTGCGCACCTCGTCAAGGTTTTTAGCGATTTTGACACCGCCTGCTTTACCGCGTCCACCTGCATGGATTTGCGCCTTGACTACTGTTACGTTTGAGCCAAGTTCCTTCGCTACTTTTACTGCTTCATCAGGGGAAAAAGCAACTTTTCCGTTTGGTACAGCTACACCATATTTTCTCAGAATCTCTTTCCCTTGATATTCATGGATATTCATAATACATCCTCCCATCAAACATTTGCATAGAATTGTTTTACTAACATAGACTATTCTAACGAAAGATTCTGATAAAGTCTACACTTTGTCTTTAGTTCGAATTTTCTCTCTTATTATGACGCTTTTTTCTATTTTGTGTACTAAAACAGCTTGTAAAAATAATCAGAATAATTCATTTTTTCTATATTTTTGCGCATGTTGCTGATCCAAACGATAAATAAATGCGAAAACTTCTGCTACTGCCTGATATAATTCTTCAGGAATAGACTCATTTAAATCTAATTGACCAAGTAACTGCACAAGGTTAGGATCCTCATAAATCGGCACATTATGCTCATTTGCTCTTGCCAAAATGTTCTCGGCAATTTTCCCTTTTCCCTTTGCTACAACAGTGGGACTATCAAATTGACCAAGCTTATACGTAAGCGCAATTGCCTCTTTTCGAGTAAGTTTTTCTTCGCTCATACGCGGATATCCACCCCACTCTGCTCCTCTCGCTGTTCTACTACAGGACCTACTTTTTCCGTTTGCCCTTTATCAAATTGTTTAATAAACACACCTGAAAGTTGATAATTTTTTTCAGCCAGTCCAATTTTTAAAGCAGCCTTCAACGGTTCAGCAAGTGATTGAATTTCCGAATTTTCATTAAAGACCGTTACTGTGACAACTCTATTTTGAACCTGCATATCAATCACTGTTTCTTGCATAGATGCCATTTGTAAATAAAATAATACGCGTGCATAGTTAGCATCAATTTTGCCATTATCTTTCATGCGACCATTCCATTGTAAGGTTGCATCCATCTTCTTACCAAAAAATTCAAGTGGAACTTGCATGATGAGCTGATGTTGATGACCATTTTCTCCTGAAGATAACTGCATTCCATTCATACGCGTCATAAGCATCTCTGCCGCTTCCTTCATTTGAGGTGGTATATTAGTTTCCTGCAATAATGTATGGAGCTGTGGCTTTAGCTGATGCGCAATCATGTGTAAATCAGCAGACTTGCTTCCGAGTGTAGCCTCGTAGCTAATTCCTAAATTTTTCAACACCGTTTTAAGTGCATGTTCCATCGCTTTACTATCCATTGAATTTTGTACTAGTGCTTCTGCTTGTGTCACAACTTGCTGTATAAATGGTTGCGAAGAATCAATACTATTTTTCACCAGATTGCGCATGAGTGCCTCAGTCTGTGAAGGAGAATTGGCCTCTTGTTTAAATAAGGATAACAAATGATCTTTCATCGAAAGTGTGTGGGCATCCTGTGTAAATAAACGATCAGCTGTATTTTGAGTAAAAGCTTTTAATAACTGATCCTGCATTTGTTTAGCAAAAACATCTAGCGTTTGTTTTGATACTGGTAGCTGATTGAAACGATCCACCAGCTGATTGATTTGCTGTTTTTGCTCATTCGTTAATAAATTTTGACTTTCGGTCCATGATTTAAGCTGTTCCACCAGTTGTCTAACATTTTCTGGCTTTGTAGCAAGAATGGTTTGAATAACTTGACCCGCTTGCTGTATTGGCTGAAAGGCTTTTGCTTCATTCATTTTTGACCAGTTTTGCAATGTAGCCTGCTGGGGGAGAATCCCCGACTCTTTTAGCATTGATAAAGCTTGCATTTTTTCATTCATTGTCGCAGAACTATTCGTTAAACTTTGTAAAAGCCTTGCAAGCACTGCACTACCTGTTTCTACTTCAAAGGGCTTGGCAATCGCTTGTACTTGTTGCATTAAATTTTGCCTCAATGACTCAGATAGGGTTGTATCCTTCGCTAAAAGCTGAGCAAAGTTATCCATGATAGCGGTCATACCAGATGTCTTTTGACCACTCATCAATGCTTGAAACACATCGTTCATCATAGGCATTTTAAGCTCTATCATTTTTTGAATGGTTTGTAGAGCATCTACTTTTGATATACCCTCTGGCAATGCCTTTAACCACATTTCAGCTTGCAGCATTTGTTCTTTAGAAATGGGTAGCTGCGCTTTCATAAAATGCCCTAATAATTGCTGCATCTCTGCAGATTTGGGCAAATTCATGGATTCTAATAACTGATTAATTTGCTGACTTGGTGTAGATGCCTGCGCCATCGGTCCAGTCACTATTTTCAATTCCGTTTGTGGATTTGTCCCTGTTACCTGAAAGAAATGGGCATCCCCAGCTTTTAACGGCACTTCTAATTTAGCTATAAATTTTTGATTACCTACTTGTATTTCTGCCATTTGATCTGGATATAATTGCTTAATTGTTCCATGAAATACTTGTCCTTGTTTTAAAGCAAGTGGTTGATTTGTCGAAGTCATTGCATTTTGCTGCATCTGAATTGGATTAAATGATGTGGCTGTCATATACATACTCCTTTCATCAATTACTCCTTCGTGTAATTGTCTACCGTTTTTTAGCTTTATGAAAACATAGATTTTATTGGTTCAAATGATTTACGATGGTGCATAGTCGGTCCAAATTCTTCTAACGCTTTTAAATGTTGCTTAGTCCCATACCCTGCATGTTGCGCAAAGCCATACATTGGAAATTCCTCGTCTAATTGCTCCATATACTCATCCCGTGCCGTTTTAGCTAAAATGGATGCAGCTGCTATCGCTAAGCTCTTAGCATCTCCTTTTATAATCGAATCTTGAGGAATTGTAATAGGTAATGTCATAGCATCTACTAAAACAACATCCGGCTTCGTTGACAATGATTCAACACTTACCTTCATAGATTGTTTTGTTGCCTCATATATATTCAGTTCATCAATTTGTTGGGCAGATTGAAAATGAATAAAATAGCTTATGGCATGCTCTTTAACTAATTTAGCAAAGCCGTTTCGTTTATCCTTCGATAATTGCTTTGAGTCATTCAGACCAACAAGTGCCTCACAATTTGTTGGTAAAATTACTGCTGCCGTTACGACTGGCCCTGCTAGTGGTCCTCTTCCTGCTTCATCTACACCCGCAATAAATGTATCTGTTCCCCCATAGCTTAAATCGAATGTAACTTTTTTTTGATGCTCTTGCAGTAATTGATGTTTTTTATCTTGTCTCTTTTGCCAAGTTAGCCATGCCTTTTGTACACCTGCTCTTTCATCGGCTGCAACTTCTTTCATCCAATCTTGCCATTCCTCAGCAGCTTTCAATGCAGTTGTAATTTCCTTAATCGTTTTCATTGTGTACTCCTTCTTGCTTCTATTCATTCAAACTATATCATGTTCAGTTATTATGTAGTCTCTTTAACTTGAAAACTATTTTCCTCTCTATAGTCATTATCGGTTAAAAAATGTATTCCTAAAAGAAAAACTGTCACAAAAGAACGTGTGACAGTTTTAAATACTTATAATTGTTCAGTTTCCTTTTCTAACTGTTCATCCACAAAATCAAAGGTAAGTTTACCTAATTGTAATCCACGGATATCTCGAACAATTAGTTGAGCTACTTGATCATAATCTATTTCTCCACCAGGACCAAACACACGACGCAGCTTACCAATATGGTCAAAAGTATCCACTAACTCCTCATGGATAAACTCAAGACCGTAACGCTCTTCCATACGCTTTGGATAATGATTAGATAAGAAGCGTAATCCATAGACAGCTAGGTCTTCCATATTTGTAATAGTATCCTTAATAGCACCGGTTAAAGCTAATTTAAAGCCTACTTCTTGATCCTCAAACTTTGGCCATAAAATACCTGGTGTATCCAATAGTTCAAGCTCTTTACCAACTTTGATCCATTGCTGTGCCTTTGTCACACCTGGTGTATTGCCTGTTTTAGCGATATTTTTTTTCGCTAATCGATTTATCAATGTTGATTTTCCCACGTTTGGAATACCCACAATCATGGCACGAATAGCTCTAGGCTTCATTCCTCTTGCTTTCATGCGATCAAATTTTTCTTTTAAAATATCTTGTGCCGCTTTTGTGACTTGCTGTAAGCCCTTGCCCTCAAGTGAGTTAATGGCTACTGCTTTATGGCCACGCTTTGCAAAATACTCTACCCATTTCCGTGTTTCTTGTTCATCTGCCATATCCGCTTTATTTAAGATCAAAAGACGAGGTTTTTGGTTAATGACTTCGTCAATCATCGGATTACGTGAGGATAGCGGTAAACGTGCATCTATTAATTCAAAGATAATATCGACAAGCTTTAATTTTTCAGTTACTTCACGTCGGGCTTTAGCCATATGCCCTGGAAACCATTGTATCGTCACAGCTATACCTCCTAAACTAAAAGAAAAAGGGAGTGATTATGCTCTCCCTTTCTTACATTACTTTACAATTTTTATATCACTAAATGGCCAGAAAATCAGACTGGTATTACCGATAATTTCTTTTTGGTTAACAAGACCAATATGTCGACTGTCTTTACTATATCGACGATTATCTCCCATAACAAAGATATACCCCTCAGGAATGGTATTGCTATCCAAGGAAACATCAATGTCATTTAAGGTGAAATCTTCTGTTAAAGTTCCCTCTGTGATTTGCGCTTTATAGGCATCTAAATAGGGTTCTTCAATTGGCTCACCATTTATATACAATTGATCATCCTTATACTCTAATGTATCTCCTGGCAATCCAATTACACGCTTTATGTAATTTTTTTGTTCGGGTGCATGAAATACAACGATATCAAAACGTTTAGGCTCACCTATTTTATAACCAATTTTATTCACAATCATTCGGTCGCCATCTTCAAGGGTTGGCATCATGGACTCTCCATCAACTGCAATGGGTGTAAATAAAAAATATCGAATAACTGCAGCTATCGCAAATGCAATTAATAGTGCTTTTGTCCATTCCCATAATTCATTTTTTTCTTTCACTTGTTTTTCCATTGAGAATTGCCCCCTTGTCTAACACCATTTTAGATGATAGTGAATAAAGATGACAAGCAAAAAGAAAAGAGGCTTGAACACAAGCCCCTCACTTTTAAGTCATAATTATCGAATTTCTTTAATACGAGCAGCTTTACCACGTAGGTTACGTAGGTAGTAAAGTTTAGCACGACGTACTTTACCACGACGTACAACTTCTAAGTTAGCGATTTTTGGTGTGTGTACAGGGAATGTACGCTCAACACCTACACCGTAAGAAATTTTACGAACTGTGAAAGTTTCGCTAATTCCGCCACCACGACGTTTAATTACTACACCTTCGAAAATTTGGATACGTTCACGAGTACCCTCTACTACTTTCACGTGTACCTTAACAGTATCACCAGGACGGAAAGTTGGTAGATCAGAGCGAAGCTGAGATTTTGTAATTTCTGCAATAATGTTTGACATTGTTTTCTCTCCTTAGACAGATGCTCTTGCACGCAATCTATGCCACAGCGGAACACCGTAATTCAGTACTCCACATAGAAGTACAGATTAGATGTTATCATAAATAGATTCGGCAATCAAGCATCTAGACGATTGTTTTTTAGTTTTTCTAGATACAATTTTTGCTTGTCTGTTAATGGGTATTGCTCCAGTAAGTCAGGACGACGCTCAAAAGTTCTTTTCAGCGACTGTTCCTCTCGCCATTGCTCGATTTTAGCATGATTCCCCGATAATAAAACATCAGGTACCTTCATACCACGGAACTCCGCAGGACGTGTATAATGTGGATGCTCAAGGAGACCTGTTGAAAAAGAATCCTGAATATGAGAATCCTCTTGTCCTAAGACACCTGGTAACAATCTAACTACGCTATCAATAACAGTCATAGCGCCTAATTCTCCACCTGTTAAGACAAAATCGCCAATGGAAATCTCGTCTGTCACGAGATGCTGACGTATACGCTCATCATAGCCTTCATAATGACCACATAAGAACACTAACTCTGTCTCCTGCGCTAGCTCCTCTGCTTTTTTCTGCGTAAATCGTTCTCCCTGAGGACACATTAATATGATACGCGGCTGTTTCCCTGCAGTTATAGCCTCTACTGCACTAAACATTGGTTCAGGCTTTAATACCATACCTGCACCACCACCATATGGATAGTCGTCAACCTGATTATGCTTGTTCCCTGAAAATGTACGAATATCCGTTACCTCTAAATTTACAGCTCCCTTTTCTTGTGCCTTCTTTAAAATAGATGCACCAAAAACACCTGAAAACATATCAGGGAACAGGCTCAATACATGAATATTCATCATAATAAGCCTTCCATAACATGAATGACTATTTTTTTGTCCCTAACATCAATATCTTTCACGATATCTTCTATATAAGGGATATAGTGTTCTTTCTTAGTCCCTTTCACTACCCATACATCGTTTGCCCCTGTTTGCAGGATATCTGCTACTATACCGATTGTCTCGCCCTCTTCAGAAATAACTGTGCAGCCTATTATTTCATGGAAAAAGAACTCATTTTCTTCAAGAAGATCATCAGTCATTTGATCTTTTGTCACTTTCAGCATGCCTTCTTTAAATGGCTCAACCAAGTTGATATTGTTCATGCCTTCAAAAGTTAATAAAATAAAGTTTTTATGACGACGCATAGAGTCAATCGTTACCCAGGTTGGCTTCTTATCGTCTTTTTTAAAGGCAGCAAGCTTATTTCCTACTGCAAAACGCTCTTCTTCAAAGTCTGTTGTCGATAATACACGTACCTCACCACGAATACCGTGCGTATTGACAATTCGACCTACATTAAACCATTCCATTCTATTTCACCTCGTAAAAAACATGCTTATCTTCACAATGCATCTGGCTCATCCAAAAAAGGTTCCGTTCTTGCAGATGTGCTTTGGAAGAATGTAGTTTTAGCTAAGACTCATTTGTCTTGTCAACAATAATATAAGCAATATCCTTTATCTATACTCCTTATTTAAGCTTTAATTTCCACTTAAACAGAAGTTATAGCGATATGCTGATGTTAAAAAAAGATAAAAAAAGGAAGGAACCTACAAGCTCCCTCCTTTTTCGTCCAGATTTTACGCTTTATACTAAAAGGCCACTTTGAACTCCTAAGCGACATGTAAACACACCTATCAGGACTCACTAGTACTTGTTGCAAGAGCGTGAAAATCTTTTCTATTAATCCAATATATCGACGTAGGTCTTCTTTTGATGGTGACTACCTGCCGCTGAATAAACAATTGTACGAATCGCTTTTGCTACTCGCCCTTGCTTGCCTATGACTTTCCCTCTATCCTCTGGATGAACAAAAAGTTTATAAACAATTCGATTTGCATTTTCATCCGTCTCAATACGAACTTCTTCTGGATAATCGACTAACGGTAAAACGATTGCTTCAATCAGCTGCTTCAAAGACGTCGCCCCCGATTATTTACTGAATTTTTGGTTATGGAATTTTTCCATGATACCTTGTTCTGAGAACAGGTTACGTACTGTATCTGATGGTTTTGCACCGTCAGCTAACCATTTAAGAGCTTTCTCTTCATCAATGTTTACAGTAGCTGGTTGAGTTAGTGGGTTGTAAGTACCAACTGTTTCGATTTGACGACCATCACGTGGTGAACGAGCGTCTGCAACTACGATACGATAGAAAGGAGATTTTTTAGCTCCCATACGTTTTAAGCGAATTTTAACTGCCATTTTAATAGCACCTCCGAATAAGTTTCACACAAGATAGTATATTATCAATGTTTAGGTTGTTTGTAAAGTGTTTTTTCTTAACACCTAAAAATTATTATTTAAACAATGAATCAAAGCCTGGTAATTTCATTTTTTTCTTCCCTTTACCACTTGCCATTCCAGTCATTTGTTTCATCATTTTTTTCATTTCATCGAATTGTTTAATGAGACGATTCACCTCTTGAATAGATGTCCCAGAGCCTTTCGCAATACGCTTTTTACGGCTACCATTAATGATTTCTGGGTTGGTCTTTTCAGCAGGCGTCATCGAGTAAATAATGGCCTCTACACGCCCCATTTGCTTATCATCAACTTTTACATTATCTAAGCCTTTGATTTTGTTAGCACCTGGTAGCATTTTTAAAATTTCATCAAGAGGGCCCATTTTCTTGACTTGCTGTAATTGCTCGACAAAATCATCAAAAGTAAATGTTTGAGATTTAAACTTTTCTTCTAATTCTTTTGCCTTGGCTTCATCTACATTTGCCTGAGCTTTCTCGATAAGGGACAGAACATCGCCCATACCTAATATACGAGACGCCATACGCTCTGGATGGAATGGTTCAAGCGCATCCATTTTTTCGCCCATCCCGACAAATTTAATTGGTTTTTGCGTCACAGAACGGATAGATAATGCAGCACCACCACGCGTATCACCGTCAAGTTTTGTTAAAACAACCCCAGTAATACCGATTGCTTCATTAAAGCTTTCTGCTACATTGACTGCATCTTGACCCGTCATGGCATCAACAACTAGGAAAACCTCATCTGGCTCTTTTAATGCACGAATATCCTTTAACTCTTGCATTAGGTCTTCATCGATATGAAGTCGACCAGCTGTATCAATAATCACTACATCATGATGCTCTTCCTTTGCCAATTCAATTGCCTGACGTGCAATTTCTACAGGAGATACCTCAGTACCTAGCGCAAAAACAGGTAGTGATAACTGTTTTCCTAATGTTTGTAATTGTTGGACAGCTGCTGGACGATAAACGTCAGCGGCAACTAATAATGGTTTACGATTATATTTTTTTCGTAGAACATTTGCCAATTTACCTGTAGTGGTCGTTTTACCCGCACCTTGTAGACCAACCATCATAATGACAGTGGGTGGCTTCGTATTGAACTTAATGGGACTTTGTTCGCCCCCCATTAATTCTGTTAGTTCATCCTGTACAATTTTAATAACTTGCTGACCTGGTGTTAAACTTTGCATAACATCAACACCGACAGCACGTTCACTTACCTTTTTCACGAATTCTTTGACTACTTTTAAGTTAACATCCGCCTCGATTAAAGCAAATCGGACTTCTCGCATCATTTCTTTAACGTCTTGCTCTGACACTTTTCCTTTGCCTTTAATCTTTTGGATCGTTCCTTGGAGTCGTTCCGCTAATCCTTCAAAAGCCATTGCTTTCGCCTCCTAATCCCATTCTTTCAGCTGCTCAATAAGTGCTAGCTGCTCTTCAGCTGTCATACTTTTTTCTGTAATCCCCTGTGTTAGCTGTGACAGCATTTGGGTACGTTGTTGAAATTTTTCAAGTAAACATAATTTTTCTTCATATTCCTCAAGCATCGCTTCAGTTCGACGAATATTATCGTAAACAGCTTGGCGTGAAACACCATACGATTCAGCGATTTCTCCTAGAGAGTTATCATCCAAATAGTATAGCTCCATATAACTTCTTTGCTTATCTGTTAATAATGCTTGATAAAAGTCGAAGAGAAAGTTCATGCGTGTTGTTTTTTCAAGTAGCATCGAATGTTTCTCCTCCCGCTATTAGTCATTTGTATCATAACGAAAAGCGCCCGTCTGTGTCAAGGTAATCTCCTTGTCTAAAAGCCTAAATTACAGCTTTCAGGCATTTTTTGCCATTGGCTAGTATTACTCTTTTAAACAAGTCAATTCACCTATACACAATCGAGCGTTTTTATCTATTATGTGTCAGTGTCACTTTATCCAATTTTGTTCAAAAGCTGAAGCAAACTAAGCATCCTGCTTTCTGAATAGAAAAGAGATATATGGCATTCAATATAAAACTATTCAGCCACTGTTAGCTGTTTTCATCATTATTTTGTAGTTCCTTATCCAAACCATCAGCAAATAGTCCATAGACATATCGTTCTGCATCAAATGGCTGTAAATCATCCATTTTCTCACCAAGACCCACAAATTTTACAGGAATGTGCAGCTTGTTACGAATAGCAAGAACAATCCCCCCTTTAGCAGTACCGTCTAACTTTGTTAAAACAATCCCTGTCACATTCGTTGCCTCTTTAAATGTTTGTGCTTGAACAAGCGCATTTTGGCCAGTTGTTGCATCTAATGCTAATAATACTTCATGTGGAGCATTTGGAATTTCACGTGAAATAACACGATGAACTTTTTCAAGCTCATTCATTAGGTTCACTTTGTTCTGCAAGCGTCCCGCTGTATCACAAATCAACACATCCGCTTTTCTGTTTTTTGCTGCACGAATCGCATCATACATAACTGCTGCTGGGTCAGAGCCTTCTGATTGTTTAATAACCTCACAACCAACACGATCTCCCCATACTTGTAATTGATCAATAGCACCTGCACGGAACGTATCACCCGCAGCTAATACAACCGTTTTCCCTTGAGACTTTAAACGGTGTGCTAGCTTACCTATCGTTGTTGTTTTCCCAACACCATTTACGCCAACAAATAGAATAACCGTTAGTTCACCATCTGGCTGCATAGTTAGTTCAATTAAATCTTCTTCACCTTGCTCGTAAATCTCTACAAGCTTCTCAGAAATCACAGCTTGAATGCCATTTGTATCTTTAATATTTTTACGTTGCACTTCATAACGCAGTTTATCCATGAGTTCCATGACTGTTTCAAATCCAACATCAGCCTGTAATAGTAAGTCCTCTAATTCTTCAAAGAAATCCTCATCCACTTTACGATAGCGTGCAACAAGGTCATTCACTTTTGATGTAAAAGAATTACGTGTTTTTTCAAGACCAGCCTTGAATTTTTGTGTTATTGACCAAGCAGAAGGCTTTTTCTCTTCCAGTAGTTCATCCTCTACTACTGCTAGCTCCTGAACATCTAGCTGTGCTTCTTCTATTTCAGGTGAGGGCTCGGCTTCCACGTCGACTTCTTTCACAATCGCCATTTCTGGTGATTCTTCATCTTGTTCAGACACTTTTAGATCAACGGTCTCAATGGCAGCAGGTTCGTTTAATTCTTTAAACTCCGGCTCCGAATGGTCAGATTCCTGTTCGTTGTCGGTTGCGTCTAGCTTCTCTTCCTCTGCTGGATTACCCATTAATTTATCTTTTAAACGTTTAAAAAAACTCATGCTTGTTCGCTCCTTTGCTCCGCAAGTACGGGTTCATCTTCTAGTTTTACTGATACAAGTTTCGACACACCTGATTCTTGCATTGTTATACCATACAAGACATCAGCTCCCTCCATTGTTCCTTTACGATGAGTAATCACAATGAATTGTGTGTCGAGACTAAACTTTTTCAAATATTGGCTATAACGCACAACATTCGCTTCATCTAAAGCCGCCTCTACTTCATCCAGAATACAAAATGGTACAGGTCGAATATTTAAGATGGAGAATAGTAAAGCAATGGCCGTAAGTGCACGCTCACCACCAGAAAGCAAACTTAAATTCTGTAATTTTTTTCCTGGAGGCTGTGCAACAATTTCAATACCTGTTTCCAATAAATTTTGTGGGTCAATTAAAACCAAATCAGCTTGCCCCCCGCCAAACAATTCACGGAAAACACGTTTAAATTGCTCTCTAATAGCATAAAACGTTTCACTAAAGCGCATCGTCATTTCTTCATCCATTTCTTTGATTGCTTCATGTAATGTTTCCTGTGCAGCAAGCAAGTCCTCTCGTTGTTCAGTTAAGAAAGTATGACGTTCTAGTACTCTATCATATTCCTCAATCGCACTTAAATTAACAGGTCCTAGCTCTTCAATAGATCTTTTTAACAATTTAACACGTCTTCGCACAAACTCTTCATCTTCTATTGCCAGAGCTTCTTTCTCAGCCTCTTCGAAAGTTAACTGATAATTTTCTTCGAGTTGTTCGATAAAATTATCCATTTCAAATTCTACACGATTACGTTTTAACTCATTGGCACGAATTGCTTCAAGATATCCTTTATGAATACGCTGTAGTTCCTTGAGTTGTTCTTCTAATGTAGAGAGTTCTTGTTGTTGTCCTATTTTCTGCTCTTTCTTTTCAGAAATAGTCTCTTGTAAGGCATCTCTTCTTGCTTTCCATGTCACAACCTGTTCCTCGACCTCTTCATCACTTAAATGATTTGTCGATTCATCAGATTGAAGCCACATTATTTCCTGAGAAATATTTTTAACTTTTTGTTGTGCTTTGTTTAATTGTAGTGCCAGTTCAGCAGTCGTAATTTGAACTTGTGACATTTGTTCTTGCATAACCGCTAGCTGTGAACGTTTTTCGGCAAGCTGTTCTCGTAAGACATCTTTCTCTGTCTCCCCCTGTAACTTTACCTTACTTAATTGTTCGACAGTTTCATTGATTTCGACAAGCTCTACAGCAAGGGTATTTAAGCGCTCCTCTGCTGCTTGCTTTTGTGTTAACAATGCTTCCTCACGTGTTTTTACATCTTTTGTTTCAGTTGAAGCAAAGGTTACTCTAGCCGATAAGCTTTTTTCTACGACTTCTAGCTCACGAATACGACTTGACTGTTGCATCTCATCTTTTCGTAATTGCTCTCCTTCAAGCTTTAATTGCTCTACTTGATCTCGCAGTACTGCAAGCTTCTCTTTTTCGGCTGCAACAGCCTGTTCAGCACTATAAATGGAAGCCTGTAACGATTCTAGCTTAATGATTAAATCATCTAACTCTGCTTTTCTTGTAAAGAGTGAGGATTGCTGTTTCAGTGCACCACCTGTTAAGGAACCCCCTGCATTAACAATATCTCCTTCAAGTGTGACAACTCGGTATCGGAAACCACATAATCGGGCAATTTGACTTGCGCCTTCTAAATTTGATGCCACGATGACATTCCCTAATAGATTTTCAACAATTGTTCGATTATCTTCATTAAAAGTGACAAGTGCATCTGCCATTTGAACAAAGGCAGGATGTTCAGTTGCTAGCTGAATAGTTCCTGGATTAATTTTGCGTGATTTCATGACTGTTTTCGGTAAAAAAGTAGCACGTCCAGCCCGTTTTTGTTTTAACCAGTGAATAGCCTGTTGCGCATGGCGCTCATTGGTTGTGACAATATGTTGAGAGGCAGCACCTAAAGCTGTTTCAATCGCTTGTGAATACTTTCCTTCAACTTGGATTAACTCTGCTACAGCACCCTCAATACCTTGTAAATCACCTTTATCTCGAGCAAGCAAGACTTCTTTAACACCTTGGAAGAACCCAGAAAAATCAGCTTCGAGTTCAGCTAATGTATCTTTTCTAGCCTTTAGTTGTTGTTGGTGTTGATACGCTTTGTACAACATATCCTGTTTTTCGCTAAAAGAAATATTGACATTTTTCAACTGTATTTGTAAGGTTTCATATTGCTCTAATTTTTTCTGTAAATCATTGGTTGTCAAAGCATGTTCAACCACTAGCTTTTCTTTTTCAGCAATGATTTGCATAAGCTCTTGTCCAATTTCATCTGTTTGATCGGACATTTTTGCCGCCATTGCCTTTTGTTGAGCTAATTGCTGATCGATATTTTTTAATTCATTCTTGACTGTTGCTTCTTCATTTAATGAATCAATATATCGATTTTTATAGTCTTCTATTTCTTCCTCGATTTCTGTCACAGACCGATTTAATGATTGTTCTAACTGCTTGATGCTCTGCTTTAATACTGATACGGCTTGTTGCTTCTCGGAGAACACTTCTTTTTTCTCCTGTTCTTGAACCAGGAGTAATTCTACTTCCGCCTTAGCCTCTTGTAATGTTGTATTCAGTTGTAATAGTTGATTCGATGCATTTTGGCGTTTTTCAGCCATTAATGCCTTACGACCATCCCAACGCTCTACCTCCATAGTGGCATTGACAAGCTCAGCCTGCGAAACATCCAAATAATCATCTAGATCTTTTAATAGCTTACGTATATTGGCGGTCTGTTTATCAATCATTGAAATATTTTGAGCTTGTTCTAGCTCTGTTGCAGAAAGCTCCGTAAATTCCTCTTTAAGCGCATGCAAAGATTGTGCACAATTTTTAAAATCATGCACAAGAATTGCAATATCAAAATCCTTTAGCTCAGAAGACATTTGTACATAATCTCTTGCACTAGATGCCTGCATTTCAAGCGGCTCTAATCGGTTGTCTAATTCATGGAGAATGTCTAATACACGATACAAATTTTCATCTGTCTCAACAAGCTTATGCTCAGCTTTTTTCTTTCTTATTTTATACTTTAAAACGCCAGCTGCCTCTTCAAAAATAGAACGACGGTCATCAGGTCGACTATTTAAAATTTCATCAACACGACCTTGAGAGATAATTGAAAATGCCTCTTTCCCAAGTCCTGAATCCATAAACAAGTCCGTAATATCCTTCAGGCGACACTGTTGGTTATTTAATAAATATTCACTATCACCTGAACGGTATACGCGTCTTGTTACACTGACTTCTGTATAAGAAAAAGCAAGTTGCTCATCAGTATTATCTAAAATAAGTGTTACTTCTGCAAAGTTGAGTGGCTTACGAGAGTCACTCCCAGCGAAAATAACATCTTCCATCTTTGCTCCACGTAACGACTTTGCCGATTGCTCCCCAAGTACCCAACGAATCGCATCTGTGACATTACTTTTTCCACTGCCATTTGGTCCAACAACGGCTGTAACACCAGGTACAAAATCAATTCCAATGCGTTCCGCAAAAGATTTAAAGCCAATCACTTCTAGTCGTTTTAGGAACATCTATTAAGCCTCCTCTTTTGCAGCTTCTTCACGCATCATCCGCATTGCACATTGTGCAGCTTGCTGCTCGGCTTCTTTTTTTGATTTTCCACGACCAATACCAAGCTCTTGTCCATTTAATAATACGCTTGATACAAAGGTACGATTATGTGCTGGGCCTTTTTCATCGATAATCTCATAATGAAGAAGTCCATTATTCGTTTGCTGTACCATTTCTTGCAATTGACTTTTAAAATCCATCACATGCGAAAAAGCACCGACTTCTACTTTTGGGAACACGATTCGTTCTAAAAATGACACGACCGTTTGTAAATCTTGATCTAAATAGAGTGCACCTACAAATGATTCAAAGACATCTGCAAGCAGCGCTGGACGTTCCCGACCACCTGTTAATTCCTCACCTTTTCCAAGTAATACAAAGCGTCCAAAGCCTAGCTCGTTAGCAAATATCACTAGTGATGGCTCACATACAATGGAAGCTCTTAGCTTTGTTAACTCACCCTCGCTCATATTTGGATATTTCTCAAAAAGATATTTAGAAACAGACAGTTCAAGTACTGCGTCTCCTAAAAATTCAAGACGCTCATTATCCGTAAATAATTTACGGCGATGCTCATTCACATAAGATGAATGCGTGAATGCTTGATACAATAAATTTTTATTAATAAATGTGATATTTAATTCATGCTGTAACAGCTCAAATTGGTTGCGTACTTTTTCAGGAAGTACGCCAGATTTCTGCATAGTTCCTTTTCTTTTCATAGCCATTGAACAAATCTGCCTTCCTAATAGTTTCTACCGTTTTAGTGTACCTTTTTCAGGGCGTTTATGCAAAAGTATTTCGGCTTAAACACAATGTTTTGGAAATTTTTCCGAAAATTCCTCTTAATACAGCATGCATCTCCCATTAGAGAGAATTTTGAAGCTGACTGGTCATTAGATTTTTAACATAAAAAAGGGACGTTAATAGATCGAAAACCGATCCATTTCGTCCCCTTTAAATACATCTTCATTCATTGAATCTGCTCCTTCAAACAAGGAATGCAGAAAAAGTAATTTCTACTTTATTCAAGCTACCATAAAACCATTGTATGATTACGATGACCATTACACCATTAGAGGTGATCTATTTTCACTAAATAAAGTTTTAACGAAATTAGTTTAATTTACTTTCGATGTATGAGATTGCAGTACCTACTGTTGAGATTTTTTCAGCATCTTCATCAGAAATTTCCATATCGAATTCGTCTTCAAGCTCCATTACAAGCTCAACTACGTCTAATGAGTCAGCACCTAAATCATCACGGAAAGAAGCTTCTAGCGTTACTTCGCTTTCTTCCACACCTAAACGGTCCACGATTACTTTTGTTACGCGTTCTAATACTGTAGACAAATGATTCACCTCCCCTCAAATGATTATACAAAAAATCAGCTTATATGCCTAATTGAAATTACATAACCATACCGCCATCAATATGAAGCGTTTGTCCAGTCATATAATTTGCGTCCTCCGATGCTAGGAAAGCTACTGCTTTTGCGATATCCTCTGGCTGACCAAGTTTCGCAAGAGGAATCTGTGTTAGCATACCTTGTTTGATATCCTCTGGCAATTGTTCTGTCATTTCTGTTTCGATAAAACCTGGTGCAATAGCATTAACTAAAATATTACGAGAAGCTAATTCCTTTGCCGTCGTTTTCGTTAGTCCAATAACACCTGCTTTAGCCGCAACATAGTTGGCTTGACCAGCATTACCCGCTACACCAACGATGGAAGAAATGTTAATAATGCGACCTGCACGTTGCTTCATCATTTGACGTGTGACCGCTTTTGTACAAAGGAAAACACCTTTAAGGTTCGTATTTAATACATCGTCCCATTCGTCTTCTTTCATACGCATAATCAAGTTATCTCTTGTAATACCAGCATTATTCACTAAAATATCAAGGGAGCCGTATGTTTTCACAGCAGCATCCATTAATGCTGTCACTTCTTCTGTCTGAGAGACGCTAGCTTGTACAGCAATTGCTTCGCCACCGTTTTCTTGAATCATCGCTACTACTTCTTCTGCTTTTGCCTGAGAGCCACTATAGTTCACAACAACCTTAGCACCTTCTTCTGCAAGCTTTAAAGCAATAGCACGTCCAATCCCTCTTGAAGCTCCTGTTACAACAGCTACTTTTCCTTCTAATTTACGCATTAATTGACCACTCCTTCGACGCTTCTAAAACTGCTTCTAACGAAGCTTCATCATAAACACAATAAGTTGCAACAGAGCGATCAATTTTTTTCAAGAGACCGCTTAATACTTTACCAGGTCCACATTCGATAAAGACGTCAACACCTTGCGCAAGCATTTCACGCATAGAAGCTTCCCATTGAACAGCACTGTATACCTGTTCAACTAGCTCTTGTTGTATTGCTGCTACATCTTTTAATTCCTTCGCCATCACATTGCCAATTACAGGAATTTCAGGTGCAGATAAAGAAATCTCTGCCAATGCTGCTTGCAGTTTCTCTGAAGATGGACGCATTAAATCAGAGTGGAAGGGACCACTTACAACTAAAGGTATTGCTCGTTTTGCACCAGCTTCTTTGGCAGCAACACTTGCTTTATCCACACCTTCTTTAGTGCCCGAAATAACAATTTGTCCTGGACAATTCACATTAGCCACCTGAACAGAGTCACCTGATGCTGATACCTGCTCTGTTACCTCGTTCAATGCCTCTAGTTCCATTCCTAAAATTGCTGCCATTGCGCCTTGACCTGCTGGCACAGCTTCATTCATATAAAGACCTCGTTTATGCACGATTGACACAGCATCATCAAATGACATAACACCTGCTAACACCAATGCACCATATTCTCCAAGTGAATGACCCGCTGCGTAGTGTGGTTGAATACCTGCTGCGCGTAACTTTTCAGCCACCATTACACCAGTAGTAAGTAGCGCTGGCTGTGCATGATATGTCAGTGTTAACTCTTCTGCTGGACCTTCTAACATTAATTTAGATAATTCAAATTGAAGAGCTTGATCTGCGCGATCATAAAATGCTTTACTTTCTGCAGCATTTTCAACAAACTCTTGACCCATTCCAACTACTTGTGAACCCTGTCCTGGAAAAATAAATGCTATTTTTGTCATTTGAATAATCCCCTTTGCTTAATCAATTTCTATGTGGCGTACTGTCTCCGTAATCGTCGAAATAACCGTATGCTCCACCATCGTATTGGCTTGTCGAATGGCACTGAAAATCGCTTTCGCATTTGATGATCCATGTGCCTTAATAACAGGTGCTTGTAAGCCAAACAATCCTGCGCCACCATACTCTGTATAGTCCATTTTATTTTTCAAGTCACGTAAATTATTTTTCATGAGCGCTGCTGAAATTTTCGTTTTCGTTGAAGACATAAAGGCCTCTTTTAACATAGAAAATAAAGCACCTGCTGTCCCTTCAATAGACTTCAACACCATATTTCCTGTAAAGCCATCTGTTACAACAACATCAGCTACTCCTTCAAGTAAATCACGTGCTTCTACATTTCCAATAAAATTCAAATCTGCTTCCTTCAATAATTCGAAGGCAGCTTTTGTTAATTCATTCCCTTTTTTATCCTCGGTACCGATATTTAATAAGCCAATTCGTGGTTTTTGCAAACCTCCAACCTTTTTAGCATAAATATCACCCATAATGGCATATTGCACTAAATGCTCTGGGCGAGCATCTGCATTTGCCCCTAAATCAAGCATTAAAAACCCTTTACCGTCTAATGTTGGTAGCGTTGTAGCTAATGCTGGTCTAGCTATTCCCTCAATGCGACCTACTTTAAATAGGCCACCCGCCATCAGGGCCCCTGTGTTCCCTGCAGAAAGGCAAGCATCTGCTTTACCCTCCTCTACTGCATCCATCATACGTGCCATGGAAGAATCCTTTTTTCTACGAACAGCACGGGCAGGATCATCAGTTCCTTCTACTGCTTCCTCACAATGTATAACCTTTAATCGATCATGTTGTTTTAAAAATGGTTCCAGCTTATCTTGATGACCATATAGTTGAATTTCTAAGTTTGGAATTTGCTCTAATGCTAAAAGTGCACCTTCAACAACTGACTTTGGTGCATTGTCTCCACCCATTCCATCAAGCGCTAATTTCATTGTTACTCACCTTTACCTTTCGTGCGGTACATATCAAACTCACCAACAAAAACGGTTTCACCATTAACGGTAGATGTTACCTCAACTTTTGTTCGGTGTGTTTGTTCATCTCGTCCGATAACAATCGCTTTTGTAATAACACGATTTCCAGCTCGTACAGGTTTCACAAACGTAATATTGGAATGTACGGTTAATGCTAGTTCGTCATCAATTACTGCAACCGCTAATGAATTTGCTTGCGCAAACAAATGATGCCCACGTGCGATGCCATTACGCTGAAAAACATGCTCTTCTTGTACATCAAAAATCGAGAGTGCTCGATGATCTAATTCAATATCTACTATCTCCCCAATGACCTCATCAATCGGGAGAGATTTTACTTCATTTTCATAGTTTTTTGAAGCAACATCTTTAATTCGCTCGCGTAATTCTGGTATTGATAATTCCATACGGTCTAAACGAATTGTTTGGACACTTACCTGAAACTGTGTTGCTAGCTGTTCATCTGTGACGAATGGATTTTCAGCTATCGTTTCAGATAGTAGTCGCTGTCGCTCTTTTTTCGTTCGTCTCAACTTCATTCGCCACCTTTTGAGTTGTTATTAGCACTTGGTACTAATATCAGTATATAGAGTATAAAAAAAGAATGCAAGACTTGTTTTGAAATCAAGTACTTACATTCTTTCTGTGCTAACAAGCTTCTCAGATTAATCGAAGCGCTCTCCTTGTAAAACACCAGTATCTTCTAGCATTTTACGCAAGTATTGATAGTCGTCATCCTGCCAAAACTCTTTTGTTTCAAGCATCTCTGAGGCATCTTTTCTAGCGGTCTCCAATATACGATAATCATGTACTAAATCAGCTACTTTAAAATCAGGTAAACCACTTTGCTTTCTACCAAAAAAGTCTCCTGGTCCCCTTAATTCAAGATCTTTTTCAGCTAAACGGAAACCATCATTTGTTTCTGTCATCGATTGCATACGTTCTTTCCCCTCATCAGACTTAGGATCTGCAAGTAAAATACAGTATGATTGGTGCTCACCACGACCAACACGACCTCGAAGCTGATGCAACTGCGCTAGGCCAAAGCGTTCAGCATCATAGACAAGCATAAAGGTAGCATTTGGTACATTTACACCTACCTCTACAACGGTTGTAGAAACTAAAACTTGAATAGTCCCTTCACTAAAAGCACGCATAACCGCATCTTTTTCATCAGCTGATAAACGCCCATGCATTAAACCGACATGATAACGATCTTTAAAATAAGTCGCTAGCTGCTCATAAATTTCCACAGCATTCTGAACATCAAGCTTATCGGATTCCTCGATAAGCGGACAAATCGCATAGGCTTGTCTTCCAGCAGCTAACTCTAATTCTAGCTTAGATAAAACAGAGCCGAATTGTTCTTTCTTCATCCAATGCGTTTCAATCTGCTTACGCCCTGCTGGCATTTCATCAATCATCGATACGTCCATTTCCCCAAATGCTGTAATAGCTAGTGTTCGTGGTATCGGGGTAGCTGTCATAAAAAGCACATCGGGATTCTCCCCTTTATCACGCAAAATACGTCGTTGCTCCACACCAAAGCGGTGCTGTTCATCCGTGATGACAAAGCCAAGTTTATGAAAAATAACATCTGGCTGGATTAGAGCATGTGTACCAATAACAATATCAAGATCTCCATTTGCCAAATCAGCTAATATCACACGTCGCTCTTTTGTTTTAGTGGACCCGGATAAGAGTGCAACACGAACACCAAATGGTTGGAACCATTCTTTCAAATTCTCTAAGTGCTGTTCTGCTAATATTTCAGTTGGTGCCATTAAGGCTCCTTGAAAACCTGCTGTTACGGCTGCATATAGCCCTATTGCTGCTACAACGGTTTTACCCGAACCTACATCCCCTTGTAGCAAGCGATTCATTCGATGCGGCTCCTTCAAATCCTTACAAATTTCATTCACCACGCGTTTTTGAGCATTCGTTAATTCATAGGGTAAGGAAGCGATAAAATCTCGTAACTTATGCACATTAAATTGAATAACTGTACCGTGTTCACTATCCTTCCTTATTTTCCGTAAAGCTTGAATACGCAATTGGAAGTTTAATAGCTCCTCATAGGCAAAGCGTCTCCTTGCTTGTTTAGCATGCCCAGCATCCAGTGGAAAATGAATACCCTCCAAGCCCTCTCTTATTGAAACAAGCTTATACGACTCTTGTAAATAATATGGAATGGTCTCTGGCAGTACTTCTCCACAATCGTCTAACACTTGTCGCATATATTTTCGAAATCTTTTTTGGGGGATCAAGCCTTTCAGACTATAGACAGGCTCAAAGTCAACTTGATCTGTTTTAGGACCAAATGTAACTGAAGTGCCATTGATTACTTGTCTACCTCGATCCCATTTACCAGTCACCGTAATAATGGAACCAGGTACAAGCTTTTGCTTTAAATAGCCCTGATTGAAAAATACGACTTTCACTAAATGTCTTCCTGCTAAAACAGTTACTTGGAGTCTTGACTTATTACGACCTAAAAATAAAATCGTAGGCTCCCGCTCCACCTTACACTCAACTGTAACCCGTTCGTTATGTGGTGTTTGCGCTAAATCTTTTAAACGAAAATCTTCATGTCGATGTGGGAACGTCCATAATAAATCAGCTATTGTATTGATTCCTAGTGATTCAAGATGGGCTGCTGTTTCTTTCCCGACGCCTTTTAATTCATTGACGGGTCCATATAATTCAGTCATCTTATCCCACAACTCCCTTCATTGATTGTTTATGTAGTGTTATACTCTCTCTATCTAATGTACCATAAATTATTTCCCTAACCCTACACATAAGCAAAAACCCTACCAATGATTGATAGGGTTAAACTTTTGATTATTTAATTTCACAGGAGAAACATGTAATTTCTTTCACATATTGCTCATCAACTTCTATTCCTAATCCAGCTTTATCACTTAACTGCAGGATGTCTTTATAGTATGTAACATTTGCCACATCTTTTACAAACATTAATGGTCCGACCATCTCGTTTGTATGGATAATCGACTTACTGATGGCTAGGTGTGCCCCAGCCATTGTTCCGATTGCTGATTCAACCATAGAGCCAACTTGGCAAGGCATCTCTGCAGCCTCCGCAAGACTTGCAAGCGCTAAAGCTGGATAGATTCCACCTGATTTCATTAATTTTATATTTAGCATATCGGCAGCACGCATTTCTATGACATCGACTAAATCATAAATATTATGAACACCTTCGTCTACCATAATACTACAAGGTGAAAGGGCTCTGATTTCTTTTAACGCTCTTAAATCATGTGCTTTTACAGGTTGCTCGTACCAGTCTACATGACAAGCTGTAGTTTCTCTTATTACTTTTAGTGTCTCCATTCTATTCCAACCTTGATTGGCATCTACTCGCAGTTGCACCTCCTCACCTATTGCTTCTCTTACAGCACGAATACGAGCAATATCTAAATCAGCATTTGTACCAACCTTAATTTTAATATTACGGAAACCCGATTTTACAAATTCACTTGCATCTTTAGCCATTTCCTCAGGACTCTTAATGCTAATCACTCTTGGCACCTGTAATTCCTCATGTGCTTTTCCACCAATTAATTGATAAACTGGTTGACCAGTCATTTTCCCCATCAAATCGTAGAGTGCAATGTCCAATGCGGCTTTTGCTGAAGGGACTCCATCAATTTTTTCATTAAACTTTTTATGGATACGGTCTACTGCAAATGGATCTTCATCAATCAGTAATGGCGCTAGTTCATGTTTAATAACGTGATACGTGCTCTCCCAAGTTTCACCCGTCACATTTTGATCAGGCACAGCTTCGCCCCAGCCAACTACACCCTCATCCGTCTCGATTCTGGTAAGAATAGTTGGCATATCATCTAAATGAACATAAGAAATAACGAAGGGTTCCTTTAATTGTAAACGTGCTGCAAACACTTCAATCTTTTTTATCACGATGTAAAACTCCTTTTCGTATAAATAGTCTGATTATTTATGTTGCAAGATAATATTTATAAATAGTTGAATCGCATCAGGGAAAACATCTTCATCTAGATCAAATCGTGGATGATGATGTGGATATTGGCTTTTTTCACCACCCATACCTACAAAAACAAATGCTCCAGGCTTATGTTGTAAATAATAAGAAAAATCTTCTCCACCCATGACTGGTTCGACTACCTTAAATGCGGTATCTCCGAATTGTTCCCGTACAATCGATTCAATAAATCGTGATTGTGTTGGATCATTGACGAGCGGAGGTGTTCCTAAAATAAAATCGATTTTTCCTTCTGCTCCAAATGCTCGGCAAATCCCTTCTGTTAAACTTACCATTTTCGTTTTAATGATTTTTACAGTGTTCGGTGTCAATGCTCTGATCGTTCCAGTTAATTTTGCCGTATCAGGAATAATATTATAAGTGGTTCCCGCTTGTATATTACCAACTGTAATGACACCCGCATCGATAGGATTGACATTTCTACTTATGATACTTTGAAAAGCTTGCATTAAATGGCTAGCTATATAAATAGGATCAATTGTTTCATGTGGCATCGAACCATGACCACCATACCCTTGAATTATAATTTCAAAATCATCAATAGAAGCCATCATCGGTCCATGTGTTAAACCTATCTTCCCTTTCTCTAAACCTTGCCATAAGTGAATGCCAAAAATAGCATCTATATCTTCCAACACACCTTTTTGAATTAATAAATCAGCGCCACTTGGCGTGATTTCCTCTGCTGATTGAAATATAAGCTTGATATTCGGCTCGATTTTCTCTCTATTTAAGCTTATCCATGTTGCAACTGCTAATAAAATCGCTGTATGACCATCATGGCCACACATATGAGCAACACCTTGCCTGTCTGAAATGTACGGTTTGTCTCCCTCTTCTTTTATAGGTAAGGCATCTATATCGGCACGTAATGCAATAGTTTTTGTTCCCTTTGTCCCTTTTATAAACGCCACTACACCTGGAGGTTCATAATCTAGAATTTCTATATCTAACTCCTCTAGTCTTTTGCGAATAAACTCACTTGTTTCGTATTCTTCACCAGAAAGCTCTGGGTATTGGTGCAGATGACGGCGATCCTCTATTGCCTTTTCTGCTAATTTTTTTATATTCATTATTTCCATTGTTAAACTCCTTTAGAAAGGTCCGTATTGTATGACTTGTGCAATAATGAGCGATATTACCGCAACTGTTACTTGAATAAGCATAAACGGAAAAATCCACTTTATCCATTTACCCCAAGGAATACCCGCAATTGATAATCCCGCCATTAAAAAACCTACTGTTGGGAATATAATATTCGACATACCATCGCCAAATTGATAGGCAAGTACGGCTGTTTGTCTTGTAACACCGATCATATCTGATAAAGGTGCCATAATTGGCATCGTTAAGGCAGCCTGTCCACTTCCTGATGGTACTAAAAAATTTAAAAATAACTGGAAGATAAACATCCCTACAGCATTTAGTGCAGGTGGAACTGAATCAAGCAATGCAGATGTGTAAAAGAGAATTGTATCAATTAATCCTGAGTTATTGAAAATCACTAAAATAGACTGAGCTAACCCAATGATAAGAGCGCCACCAACTAAATCACCTGCGCCCTTCATAAATGAATTAGCAATATGCGAAGGTGATAATTTGCCAATAAGCCCC
Organism: Lysinibacillus sp. BS3; assembly: GCF_039614735.1. Lineage (NCBI taxonomy): Bacteria > Bacillati > Bacillota > Bacilli > Caryophanales > Bacillaceae > Lysinibacillus > Lysinibacillus sp. BS3. The sequence continues at coordinate 1,674,257 of NZ_CP154860.1, forward strand.
ATTAAAATACCAAACAATAAAAATAAACCAGCTATTTCAGTAATGTACCAACCTAGTTTTACAACCCCGTACATCAATACGATAAAATTCAAAAGAAATGTAGCCATAACAAGCTTATGTCTTATTTCCATTTTCGAATTCCCCTGTACGAAATCACCCTCATCATTGCGAAAATTTCCATAAAAGCCGAGTTTAGGATTATTTTTCACTTTTCTTGCATAGCGATAAACATATATTGTTGCTACTGTGTATAAGACAATAAAAATGACAATTCGAAAAGCAATTCCTGAAAATAATGGCAAGCCCGCAATCTCTTGCGCTATTCCTACTGTAAACGGATTCATAACAGCTGCCGAAAATCCGACAGATGCACCAAGAATAACAATTGCAAAACCTGTAATTGCATCAAACCCTAGGGCAACAGCAAGCGGTGCAAGAATCCCTACATATACAATCGTTTCATCAGACATCCCCATTAATGACCCAGCACAGGCGAAAAACAACATTAATACTGGTATTATTAACATTTCGCGTTTTGCCATTTTTACAGATAGCATGGCGATAAAGGATTCTAATGCCCCTGTGGCTGATAGTATTCCAAAGGTACCTCCTACAATCAATACGAAGAAAATAATACTTGCTCCTTGCATCATGCCTGAATGTACACTGCTAAAAATATCCAAAAATCCAATGGGGTTCATATCTGTAAAACTAAATGTCCCAGGTTGAATCACTTGACGTCCATTAACTTCTTCCCGTTGAAATGAACCAGCTGGAATAAAATACGTTAAAATAGATGATATAACAATAAGGCAAAAGATTAACACATAAACATTAATTCCTTTTTGTTGCTCTATTTCTTTATTAGCTATAAATTTACTCATCCGCCATCCTCCTTAATTGAATCATTGAATAAAAACAAATTTTTATGTCCACTATCAATACGTAACATATCTCTCCAACATAAAAAGCCATCCCCTTTTTTTGAAATTTCCGTCTTATTCATTGTAATTGATAAAAAAATAAATAAAAAATTACTATTTTGAATAGTTACTATTGATAAATTTACATATAAATTCATCGGGATACATCAAAAAAATTACAAATAAAAAGAACGTTACATCCCTGCGATTTCACCAGGCAGCAACATTCTTTTCATTCTTTTCGATATACAAACCAATTAAATTGTTTTCCATGTGTCTTTAACTAAATCAATAAATGTACTTACATTACTAAATGTTTTAGCATTTTGAGGAAAAATTAAATAAGTAGGTAACTTTTTAGGGAATCGGTACAGAACTTGAAGACTCCCTTTTGTTACCTCTTTTTGAATAATAATATCACTCAACAAGGCTAGACCCACTTGTTCCATTACTGCTCTCTTAATTGCTTCCTCGCTTCCAAATTCCACTATTGTTTGTGGCTTACACTTAATTTCTTGCAGGCAACTGACAATACAGTCATCCATTCCATAGGTTATAAAGGGATAATCATCAAATATTTCCTGCACAGTGCGATCCTTTATAATAAGCGGATTTCCAACCAATACTAAATCCTCTTCCTCCAATAAAATCCCCTCTACACCAGCGTAACTAGGGGATCCAGCTACAAAACCTATATCTGCTTGGTTTGAACTCACAAGTTTGGCTGTTTCTTTACTATTGGCACAAAGAAGTTTTAGGTTTACCTGAGGGTACTGTTTTAAAAACGAACCGATAATATGTGATAAATAATAGCCGCAATAAAACTCTGGTGCAGCGATTGTCAAATGACCAAATGGCTTTTCGAAATTCTTCAAATCCTGTTCCATTTCCTCAATAATCCCAAATAATTGATCTGTATGTTCCTTTACTATTTTTCCTACTTGAGAAAGAAACATTTTCTTACCCATTCGATTAATTAAGATATGCCCTAACTCTTCCTCTAACGCTTTAATCTGTTGGCTAATTGTAGGCTGGCTATAATTAAGAATTTCAGCCGCTTTTGTAAAGTTGAGGTAAGTTGAAACAACATGAAATGTTTTCAAATTACGCAAATCCATCTCTATTCACGTCCCTGCTATATAATTAAGATAAATATATTTCCTTATTAAAATTTAATTATACTTAAATCGACAATGTACGTAAGAGGTTTTTTCTTTCCAGTAAGTTATCAACCAACATAAAAACATGCTACCTATTTAGATAGCATGTTTCTTATATTTATTGAAGTGCTTTAATGCTTTGTAAGCCACCATTTTCAAGGATGGCTTTACTGATCGCCTTCCCTGTTGGTGTTGCTGCTAGACCGCCTCGTGCCGTCTCTTTAAGATTAGGACTCATAGATTGTCCAATGCGATACATAGCACCAATTACTTCATCACACGGAATACGACTTGTTACACCAGCAAGTGCCATATCCGCCGCTACTAGGGAGTTAGATGCACCCATTGCATTACGTTTGACACAAGGCACTTCAACCAAGCCTGCCACTGGATCACAAACAAGACCTAGCATGTTTTTTAATGTAATGGCAAACGCTTCTGAACATTGCTGTGGTGTACCTCCAGCCATTTCGACAATAGCAGCTGCAGCCATACCTGCAGCTGAACCAACCTCTGCCTGACAACCACCAGCAGCCCCAGAAATGGAAGCGTTATTGGCTACCACAAATCCAAATGCTCCTGACGTAAATAAATAACGAATCATTTGCTCACGAGTTGGATTTAGTTTGTTTTTTACTGCAAACAGTGTTCCTGGCACTACACCTGCTGAACCTGCTGTTGGTGTTGCACAGATTGTTCCCATTGCAGCATTTACTTCATTAGTTGCAACCGCTTTACTTACTGCATCTAATAATAAATCACCTGAAAGTGACTTTCCTTGTGCAATATAATTTTGAAGTAATACGGCATCCCCACCAGTTAAACCTGTTACTGATTGCACACCTTGTAATCCACGTTCAATTGCTTCTTCCATCACTGTTAAATTTCGATCCATTTGCTGGATGATTTCTTCACGCGTTCTACCAGTTATCAATATTTCTTGTTCAATCATAATTTCTGATATTAATTTATCTTCTTTCTCTGCTCGTTCAACAAGTTCACGAACATTATGAAATAAAACGTCCATCACGGGACACCTCCTTAGTTATTAATTTTTGAGACCTTTGTAATATATGGAATTAAAGATATTTGCTGTAGCACCTTATCCTCAATGTTTTGATCAACTTCAATCACCATCAAAGCAGTTAAACCACGTTCGATACGTGATACCTCCATATGCCCAATGTTGACTTCATGCATCGCCAAGCAATTGGCTACATTGGCAATACAGCCAGCACGATCGTCATGAACAACAAGAATTGCTGGCATACCACCAGTTAAACGTAACTTAAAGCCATTGACTTCACTGACTTCAATTTTTCCGCCACCAATTGAAATACCGACTACTGACATTTCCCCTTCATCGTCTCCAATGACAAGTCGAGCCGTATTTGGATGCTCGGTATTAGCTGTTTCAGGAATGAATTCGTATTCTAATCCTGCTTTTTTGGCATCTTCAAATGCCGTTTTAATACGATCATCAAATGTATCGTAATTTAATAAGCCTCCTACAATCGCAACATCTGTACCATGCCCTCTATACGTTTCTGCAAATGATCCATATAAATGAATTTTTGCCCATTTAGGTTGTCTACCAAATAAATCCCTTGCAACACGCCCGATGCGAGCTGCTCCTGCCGTATGAGAGGAGGAAGGCCCAATCATGACTGGTCCAATAATATCAAATACTGAAGTAAACTTCATACAAACACCCCTCTATTCTATCCGTATAATAATATTTATTTTTATTTATATCATGCTTGATAGTTACTATAAAAGTAAAGCATTTAATTTATCAACTTTCAGAAAATTACCACTACTATAATTTATAGTAAATATTTATGCTTATTTATTGTCCGTACCATATATACACAACTACGAAAGCGGCGACATTCCAATATTTCCAAATTTTATATCCTGTGGGTACGTACATTGAATGATTCATATTTAGTACGTTTTTAATAAATTTAATCCAACATTCTCTTTGTAGCATAAACAAAAGCAGTACACGTTTTGTGCACTGCTTTCTTTACGGAATAGCAAAGTAGCATGTAATTATTCTACTGAAATAATATATGGATATAACCCTTGTTTACCATCAAATAATTCAACTTCTACATCCGGATAGTTCTCTTCTATGAAAGCTACCAACTCAGAGGCAGCTTGTTCAGTTGTATCTTCACCATAAATGACTGTAACAATCTCAGCATCTTCATTGACTAAATCCTTAATTACTTTTTCAGCTGCATCCTTTAGTGCTGGTGTAGAAAGGACAATTTTTCCTTCTGCCAATGCCATAAAATCATCTTTGTGAATTTCAACACCATCAATAGATGTATCACGCACTGCATAGGTAACTTGACCTGTCTTCACATTTGTAAATGCTTCTGACATTGTTTTTTTATTTACATCAACAGCTGCCTCTGGGTTAAACGCTAAAATCGCTGCCATTCCTTGAGGAATCGTCTTCGTAGGAACTACTGCTGCATCAATTTCTAATAGTTCAACCGCTTGCTCCGCTGCCATCACTATATTTTTATTATTCGGTAAGATTAATACTTTCTCTGCACCGATTTCTTGTACAGCCTTCACGATATCTTCAGTTGAAGGATTCATTGTTTGACCGCCTTCAATGACATAGGAAGCACCGATAGAGCGCAATAATTCTGCCACACCTTCACCCATAGCAATCGTTACAATAGCATATGGATGTTTTTCTACTTTTTTAGCAGGCGTAGGGGCTTTATGTTCCTCGCCAACGATTGCTGAATGCTGCTCACGCATATTATCAACTTTAATTTTTATAAGACTACCGTATTTTTGGCCAATTGATAGAACAGAACCTGGTTGCTCGGAATGGATATGAACCTTCGCAATTTCCTCATCTGAAATAACAAGTAAAGAATCACCTAAAGGGTTTAATTCATTACGGAATTGTTCTTCATTAAAAGGTTCTTTTCCTTCTTCTAAGCGTACCATTATTTCTGTACAGTAACCAAATTCAATATCAGCAGTGTTCATGAAATCTTGGGCTCTATGATGTTCTGCATTGATTAAATCATCTAGCGTCGCATCATTTTTCTCCGGAAGAGCCTCCCCCTTTAAGGAAGCTAAAAATCCTTCATACACAAATAGTAAGCCTTGACCACCACTATCTACCACACCAACTTCTTTTAAAACAGGCAGTAGGTCAGGTGTACGATCCAACGATGCCTTTGCCTCTGCTGTAAAAGCTTCCATTACGGCAATGATATCGTTTTCAGTTTCTGCTACTTCTACACCTTTTTTCGCAGCTTCACGTGCTACCGTTAAAATTGTTCCTTCTACTGGCTTCATAACAGCTTTATATGCCGTATCAACACCCGCTTGGAATGCTCCAGCAAAGCCCTTTGCATCAATTGTTGACTCCTTCTCAATAAACTTCCCAAAACCACGGAATAACTGAGATAGAATAACGCCTGAATTCCCACGCGCTCCCATTAACAAGCCTTTTGATAATGCCTGTGCTGTTTTACCAATATGCTCTGAAGCAGCATGCTCTGTTTCCTTTGCACCAGATGTCATCGATAAGTTCATATTTGTACCTGTATCACCATCTGGAACGGGGAAAACATTTAATGAATCTACATAATTTGCATTTTGGTATAGGTGATGCGCCCCCATTTGTACCATTTCAGCAAACTTTATACCGTCTAAAGACTGCATTCGATTTAGTTCCTCCTCTTAATTCGCTACACGAACGCCCTGTACAAAGATATTGACAGATTTTACGCTCATACCTAATGTTTTATCTACTGTATATTTCACTTTCGATTGTACTTGATAAGCCACTTCCGAAATTTTTGTCCCGTAACTAACAATAATGTACATATCTATATGTAAATCGTCGTCCTGTTGTCGAATTACAACACCTTTTGCGAAGTTTTCTTTACGTAAAATATCAGTTAGACCATCACGAATTTGATGTTTAGATGCCATGCCAACAATACCGTAGCATTCTACAGCAGCTCCACCAGCAATTTGTGCAAGTACATCTGTTGAAATATCAATTTGGCCGAATTCATTGTTTAATTCAATTGACATAGAAATGCCCCCTTGGCTCTTTTTGACTAAACTATATTGTAACACTTTCGTTATAATTTAAGCAACCTAAGGGGGTATTGAAGGGCTTCGTAGCAACGTTTTCTGACTTCAAATAGACGCATTTGCTTCTTCATCAAAAATTGCCATTTTGCAGAAATAGTTATTTCGTCCGTTTTGCTTTGCCAAATATAGCGCTTGGTCAGCTAATTCACAACATGTTTGTAAATGCTCATATTTTGCGATTTTAGCTTGACACATTCCAATACTAACAGTAACTTGTTGGGCAATAGTAGATTGTAAATGCGGTATATTAAGTTGTCGAATTTCTTCTAAGATTTCTTCACATACAGGTTCAGCAACCTTATGAGTATGCTGGCTTATCATAACAAACTCCTCGCCACCCCAACGGGCAACAAATGCATTATACTTCCCTGCAATTTCCTCCAATAGAGATGCGACTTTGACAATTGCTGCATCTCCCTGCAAATGACCATAATAATCATTAAATTTTTTAAAGCAATCAATATCAATCATTATGACTGTTAAAGGTTGTGTTTGATAAAGTTGCTGTCCGATCTTATTCAATTTTTGGTTAAATGCACGTCGATTAGGTAGATTCGTTAAAGAATCTTTTAATGCTTGCTCTGCTAATTCATTATTTTTAATAGCCAACAATTCTGATAGTCGCTTCGTTTTAGTCATTTCCTCATTCAATAAAATATGCTGGGTATGGATTTGTTTACGAACCTTATAGGTCTGATATTGAATCATTACACCAATAGGTATTAATAATGACATGGGTAATATAATTTTTATATTTTCACTCGATATTCCAGCACTCATATATGCACTCACAATAATGGCTGATGCAGAAAGCAAAATAATCCAGACAATTTTTCGTAAAGGTAACGCGAATACTGTACAAATAATGATTAAAATAACCTCATAGAGTGCTGCATGACGGAAAAAGTAAACATCCAATACCGATATCGCAGTAATCAAAAGCATTATTGTGTAAATATAAACAACAACCAACCGTTCATACTTCTGTATATTAACAGGAGTAATATGAATTCGCTTTTCTCGGATAAACAATAATACTGCAACATCTATATAAAACATAGCGATATGAATGGCAATATAGACGGGAACCATGGCTCTTTCCGCCTTCACAAAAAATACCTCTCCATAATGTATTAACGAAATAATGACTGATACATACATGAGTGTCCAAGCAACTATTCTCATCCCTTTTAAATTCGACTGAACCATTTCTTCGCGAATAGAAAAAGCTAATTTTTCTTGATTTTCCATCATGCTCTCTCCTCATGCCCACTTTCAAATAATTATAATGTCCTATATGTATCGTCATGATAACGAAAAATACAAGTCAATCTAAATTTTTCTGATAAATAAAAAAGTTGATACCTTTATAGCATCAACTTTTTACATTGTATTCAATTAAATATCGAAAAAAAAAATTTATTTGGCTAAAATAGACTTTTAATAAGCGTGTCAATCATAACAGGCATCTCTTTAAACGCACTATCCACATGCAATCGTTCTGTTTTTTGATGGGCATCCTTACCAAATGGACCGACATTTAAGACAGGACCTTGTAATGCCGCCATCTCTTTGAATGGAATATGATACGTATCGCCCCATACAGGTGTGTTCCGTTCAAATGCTAGCCACTCATTGGATGCATCTGAATAATTGACATAGCTTAAATCACAGATTCCGTTAAAGTAGTGGATCTGCTCCACCTCAATATCAAATGTTTGAGCTGTTTGCTTCATTAATTCAATCGACTGTTTCACTAATGGATGGTTGGATGAATTAATGGCTGGATAGTAAGGTGGTGCATATAACAGAACTGTGGCAGGTGCTAATTCCTGACAGCGAATCATGAGCTGATCCACAATACGAATGGATTTTTCACGATCATCCCATGCAGGATGCTGCTGAACCTGGTGCTTAATCGCTTGTACTTCCTCAGCTCCTAACTTATGGATCGCATGCTCCAATAATGCCTCGTAGCGTAAGACCTTTACCTTGCCCACACCCTGCACATTTTCGCGTGTACAAATGTCCTGATAGTGCGCATTGCAAGCAGCCATTGCCTGTAACGCAACTTCCTCAAAAATAGCCATCACCTCAGCCGCTGTACGTTTTAACAAAAAGACATTGTAAAGTGCCGCCGCACGGTATGGTGTTTGTGTAGAATACTCCATTTTTAAATCTTTTAATTGTAGAGAGACCGGTAGTGGTGTGCTTTCGCCTAAATCTGTTTCACGGAAAAGGGGATTCCACTCCATATGCTGTGTCATATAGGAAGCGATAAAGGGAGCCGTCATCCCTTTTAATGGCTCACCAACATGTGTCTCTTTTCCGTAGAACAAAGCAGCAGGCATGATTTTACCAATTGTACCTGAATAAATATATTCATTCGTATCCGAAGGCCCTTGTGAAAACGATGGCTCACTATTTAAAAATAATTTATAGGTTAAGCCATGCTGTTCCCGCAGTCTCACCAGTTCCACAACAGCCGCTCTCATACCAGCAGAGTTGACTTCCTCATCAGGAACCGTTGTTAAAATTAAATTAATCGGCCATTGCTCAAAGCTTGCCTTTTCGATCAACTGCATGTGTAAAGCAAGACCCATTTTCATATCCATTGTGCCGCGTCCAAATAAATAATTCCCAGACGCCAAATCAATGCGAGCTGCCTCTGGTAAATCTTTTAGGTATTTAGGTTCCATTAGCTTTTTCGTTAGTTCTTCTGGAGAAAAGGCTAACGGCTCTAGTTCACCATATTCCTCTGTATGCACGGTATCGAAGTGACTGATTAACACAACGGTTTCAGTTGCGGTTGGATGCTTATAGAAGGCTGTCACTGCATTTCTGCCAAGTCCTGCATCATGTAATTCAATCAAGTCTGGGTGCTTCTCAAAATATGGAAGCGTTAACAATTTATCTTTTAGTCGAAAGGCAAATTTATTTTCACCCTCCGTTAATGTTCGGCTTTCCCAGCTCACAAGTTCACATAATAGGGCACGTAGTTTTTCGGGTGTATCCCACATAAAAGTATTCATGATTTTTTCTCCTTTTACTCCCATTCGTTAGAGGTACGATTAACGAACTTCTAGTGTTTCTTCACTTTTGCTATCTGTAGCAGCAGTCGCCGCTTTCTTTAATTTAAATTGATAAAAAATCATACAGGCAATAAAGAAGCCAATCCCGTATAGTAAACCAATCCTTTGCGTTGGATCAAACGCTAAAAATACTAAAATTAAAACACAAAAGATTATACAAAATACTGGAATCAACGGGAATAGTGGTGTTTTAAATTTTAGATCAGCCACATTTCCTCCCGACTTCACATAGCGATAACGGAACATTAACTGAGAAGCACATATCCCCATCCATGAAATTGTGACAGATATACCTGCTACCGACATTAGTAATACAAATACAGCATCAGCTTCCATTACACTAGTTAATAAAGATAAGAGTGAGAATACCATCGTAAAAATAAGCGCATTTAAAGGTACTTTATTTTTCGTTAATCGACCAAATAACTTGGGCGCCATCCTCTCTTGTGACATGGAAAATAATAAACGTGTTGATGCATATAAACATGAATTACCGACTGATAAAATAGCTGTCAAAATAACAAAGTTCATGATACCAGCTGCATATGGTACACCAGCTAAATTCATTAACGTGACAAATGGACTTTCCATAAGCCCAAGCTCTGATGCTGGGAATATTGCCGATAATACAATAATGGAAGCAATATAGAAAACGATGATTCTAAATAGAATTGTACGAATCGCTCTAGGAATATTTTTTTCAGGGTTCTCGGTCTCCCCTGCTGCAATACCCACCAGCTCTGATCCCTGATAAGAAAAAATTACATTCATCATTGTGACAAAAATAATCGTAATACCTGCTGGGAATAAACCAGAAGGTGCTAAATTTGTGAGATGTGGAGTAGGACGATCTGCTAATGGAATTAAACCAAAGATTGCTGCTCCACCAATAATGATAAATGCAATCACTGCAACAACTTTTATACTAGCAAACCAGAACTCTGCTTCAGCAAAGCCCTTCGTTGTTAAAGCATTTAAGACAAATAAAAGAACCATAAACACAGCACACCATATCCAAATTGGTACACTTGGAAACCAATGCTGCATTAAAATACCTGCAGCCGTAAATTCAACGCCTGCTGTGGCAGCAGATCCAACAAAATACATCCAACCTAATGAAAAACCGGCTGAAGGACTAATGAAACGTGTTGCATATGTTTGGAAAGAACCTGTAACAGGCATGTAAACAGCCAATTCCCCAAGACAATTCATGACCATAAACAAAATTAAGCCACCAAATAAGTAACCAATCAGTGCACCGCCGGGTCCTGCCTGGTTAATGGTATAGCCTACATTTAAAAATAAGCCTGTTCCAATAACACCCCCAAGTGAAAGCATTAACAAGTGACGACTTTTCATCGAACGCTTTAATTGATTATTGTGAAGCTGATCCCCTTTATTCAACATCCATCCCTACTTCCCATATAATGTAAAAATATTAAATATTCTGATATTTTAAGAATGAAAGTACCCAATCAATTTTCTCTTTTAAATTGATTGGGTATTGTTAGATTTACTTAAAAACGTAATGATAAACAGCTTAAACCACCATCGTGTTTTCTAAATTCAGACATATCAAGTTCAATTGTTTGATAGCCAAGGTCCAGTAATTTACGATTTGTTTCTGGATAGCCAGCTGGAATAATAATATAATCATTTACTTGAATACAGTTAGCTGAATATTCATCCTCTTTAGGAATCACGATTTTTTCGTAAGATTCAAATGCAGGATGATCGACAAATTCACCAGCTAGCACCATACGATTTTCCCCAACATAGGCAATTCCAGTTTTTAAGTGGAAGAATTCTTTTAATGGAATAATAGTTGCTTCATAACCTTCTAGCTCAACAATCTCTTTAAATTGCTGAGCGCCTTCTTCATTTGTGCGCTCTGAGATCCCTACGTAAAACTTTTTCTCTGCTTGTAGTACATCTCCACCATCAAGTGTTCCAGAACCTTTAATATAGTAAATTTTTTCATAGAATTGCTTTACAGCTGGTTCGATTTCTTCAATTTCGCGGTTACGAGCTGCTGCTCCAGGATTCGATATAATAGCAAATTCAGGCGTTAATACAGCTGTATCCTCTACAAATGTTGAATCTGGAAATGCTTCATTTGCTGGTAATTGTGTAACTTCTACACCGCATTTTTTTAAAGCTTCTACATAATGTTCATGTTGTTCAAATAATTTTTCTAAAATCGGCTTTCCTAAATCACTAGTTGTTAAACCGTTTACAAAACTATTTCCTGGATTTTTAACAATAACATTTTTAAACATATTCATCTTCTCCTTTATCCTCTTACTACTGGGCAAGTTAGGCAAGTCGGCCCACCTGTTCCTTTAACAGTAATTTCATCGCCTTTATATTCGTACACAGTTGCTCCAGCATCAAGTAGCTGTTGCTTTGTTTCTTTGTTGCCTTGAGGAATCACACATACCCTTGGTGCAAGCGCTAAAACATTACAGCCTAACGAATCGTATTCATCTTTAGGTACTTCTACTAGCTGGATGCCACGCTCAATTAGCAGTTGTCTGAAAAATACTGGCATTAAACGCGAATGCACAACAGCTAAATCTCGGTCTACCATACTTATGAAAGACATTAAATGTAAACATTCAGCTTCACCAAGATCATGTGGTAGTTGTACAACTATAAATTCATCTACCATATCGGCTGTCATTTCCTTTAACTGACGAATGGCTTCATCGTTTGTTCGATAACCTCTACCCACAACGAGCGTTCGATCATCTAGCCAAACAATATCTCCACCGTCTGAAACTGCCTCTCCAGTAAGTTCACCAATTATTGGTATACCTTTTTGCCGTAAAAAGTCCTTGTATACTGCTGCTTCTGGTTGTCTTAATTTTTTGCCTGATTTCAGTATTATGGCACCATTTGGAGTGAATTTAACTGGATCATGTGCATAAAGAGAATCTAATCCTACTTCATCTGCTATAGGCAGATATTCAATAGTCTCAACATACTTTCCAAGAATCCCAATAAATTCAGCGTATTCGCTTAGAGCTTCTTCATAATTAGGCTCAGATAAGTAGTTAAATGTTTTCCATTCCTCACTAAGATGTGTCTGGCTTCGGAAAGCATCTTTTGGATCTTTTACAATAACATGTTTCAAAGGCGCATACATTGATGAACAATAATGCATTCCTTTCACCTCATTTCCGTGTAGTGGAAAACGTTTCCGTTAAGAGGAAAGTTTATATGAAGAATATATTCGTTTTATGCTATACTGTCAATATATTTAGAAAACTTTTATTTTTCTTTTAATCTAGATTGCGTTCACCCTTGGAAAAAATGCTGTCGTTTATTAAAGAAGCCTTAAAGGATCCTTTTGTAGCTTTCGTGTATTAAAATAAGCATTTGTTTAGACTTCTGATTTGTACGGGAATATTGGAACTAGACGTAGATGGAGAATAAAAATAAAATAGGATGAAGGGAGGTGGGACAAATGCAATTATTAGAGCGGGCGATGACAATTGCCAAGGTTTTAGCTGCTGATGCAAACGACAGTAGCTTGTCCATTTCAGAGCTTTCTACAAAATGCGATTTACCGCTAAGTACTTTACATAGAATTTTAAAAGCCATGATTAAACAAGGGATGATTGAGCAAGATGAACAGACTAAATATTATCGGCTTGGAACCATATGGATGGAACTTGGCTTACAGGTGTATGATACGATGGATTATATTAGCAAAATCAGACCTGAGTTAGAACGATTAGCCAGGGAGGTTGAAGAAAGTGTTTATTTAAGTAAACCAGCTGGATTAGATACGATTATTATAGAACGGATAGACAGTGCAGCTAATCCGATTCGTATTTATGATCAGTTGGGTATTCGCATACCTATGCATATCGGAGCGGCCAATAAGGCCATACTTGCCTCAATGTCAGCGCTACAATCCAAAGAAATTCTAGAGCAACTAGTAACTAAAGATGAAATGGCCGAATTAGAGGAGCAGCTTCACCAAATTCGACAACAAGGCTATGCAATAAGTCATGGAGAACGAACTGCAGGTACTTCCTCCATTGCTGTCTCTGTTTTAGATGGTTTTGGTGAAGTGATAGGAGCAGTCAGTATTGGTTTTGTAAACTTTAATGTCTCTCAAGATCATATTAATACATTGATTGAGCGATTAGTTGATACTGGTAGACGTGTATCGCTGAAACTTGGTTATCGAGGAAAAGGATAGGAGAACTATTCCCCATTAAACTTCTCTACTTTTCATAAATGTTTTATGTCTGTAAAGGTTTTTTTCTTGAAAGGTTATGTGAAAACTGTTGCACTGAACGCCATCGTATGTTAAATTATTATGGTATGTGAAATACCGAACTGAAATAATAATCTTTCAGCATCAACAGTAAGGAGGGAATACAACATGCCAAAACAATGTGTAATCACTGGACGTAAAGCTCGTACTGGTAACAACCGTTCCCACGCTATGAACGCTAACAAACGTACTTGGGGTGCTAACCTTCAAAAAGTTCGTATCTTAGTTGACGGTAAACCAAAACGTGTATGGGTTTCTGCTCGTGCATTAAAATCAGGTAAAATCGAGCGCGTTTAATCGCTGCTTCTAAAAAATCGATTTCGCATTGAGCGCAATCGATTTTTTTCTTGATTAGTATTCTAGAAGAAAGTAAAAAATCCGACTAACACTAGTCGGATTTTTTTACTTTCTTATCTTTTTTAAATAGGTTAATACACGTACGCGTGATACTACTCACGAATTTCGGCAATTGGAACGTATATACTTTCAGGACTCTCTCCCCCTTACGCTAATCTATGCTTCTTATCATTAAACATATGCCTTGCGAGAAAGATATAGACCCTGAAGTTCCTATTATTTCATTACTTGTAAATCGAGATGTTCCTAAGGAAATTTCCTCATTCGTTGTTTCATATTTTACTTGTCGTAATGTTACACCTTGAATAGGCTCCTCGTGAGCAAAAAAAGACAAGTATCGGTATCGATCATCTGCATAAATTGTATGTGTACCTGGTAGTAAAAATTGCAACATATTAGTATGATTGATTATCTTTAACTCAATTTGAGGATGCTCTTTTTGTAACCGATAAATAGAACGAACAGCTGCCTCGTAATGATCTAAACGCCCACCCGTCACACCTGTCAAAATAATTTCTTGTGGTGCAAACGTATAGGCTTTAAGCAAAGCTAAATCCGTGTCTGTTTCATTTTTCTCTTCTTGAAAACGTTGTTGATCATTGGTTTGTGCCATTACTTGTCGATATTCTTCATCCGTTAAAGAATCAAAATCACCAACAATAGCATGGGGCGTAATTCCTTGCTCAATTAAATATAAAGCGCCACGATCAGCCCCGATAAACACAACATCCTGTTGTTGCTGAAACGATGAAAATGAACAAAGCTCATTTTTTGGACCACCTGCACAAACAACGACTGTCGTCATCCTTTAATCGCTGCCTCACCAGCTAGTAAAATCTCTTGAAGAGCAGCTGTTCGATCTTCTTTACTATAGATAGCTGACCCAGCTACAAAAATTGTCGCTCCAGCCTGTGCACATGGCACAATTGTTTCAGCAGTAATACCACCATCAATTTCAATAGCAATATCTAAGCCTCGCTCCTTAATTATTGTTGATAATGCTTCAATTTTAGGTACAACAGAATGAATAAATTTTTGTCCACCGAATCCAGGATTAACAGTCATTAATAATACCATATCAATATCTTCTAAAATGTGTTGAATTGATTCTATCGGTGTATGTGGATTTAATACGACACCCGCTTTTACACCAAAAGAACGGATTAATTGAATTGTTCGATGTAAATGACGGCATGCTTCTACATGTACTGTAATATAATCTGCTCCAGCTGTTGCGAACTGTTCAATATACTGATCTGGATTTTCTATCATTAAATGCACATCTAATGGTAACTTCGTTAATGGACGGATAGCATCCAATACAATGGAACCAAATGAGATATTCGGTACAAAGTGACCATCCATTACATCAATATGAATAAGTTGTGCACCTGCTTGCTCTACTTCCTTTACTTCTTCACCTAACTTTGCAAAATTTGCTGCTAAAATTGATGGTGCTATTTGTATCATCATTAATACCTCGGCTTTCGATCCATAATTTCTTGCATAAATTGTTCATAATGCTTGTAGCGGTAGTCTCGAATTTCCCCTGCTTCTACTGCTGCCTTTACTGCACATTTTGGCTCTTTCAAGTGTAAGCAACCTCTAAATTTACAATCATCCGCTACTCTAGCCATTTCAGGAAAACATACACCTAATTCTTCTTTCTCAATTTCGTCAAAATCAAAGGAACTAAATCCAGGCGTATCTGCTAATAAACCATCACAGACCTCTATCAGTTCAACATGACGAGTAGTATGTTTACCCCGTCCTAAGCTTTGGGATATAATACCCGTTTTTAAGTTCAACTCTGGAATGAGCGTATTAAGCAAAGTTGATTTCCCAACGCCCGATTGGCCAGCTAAAACGGTGGTTTTTCCCTTTAAAATAGGACGTAACCGTTCTACTAATTCTTCTTCATCTTTATATGTTTGCAAAACTGTATAGCCCATGCTTTCATAATCTGCTATATAATTTTGTAATTCATCACGTTCATCATTTTCTAGCAAATCCATTTTTGTTAAACAAATAATAGGATGTACATGGAAGGATTCTAACACAACTAAAAATCGATCCAGTAAAATGGTATTGAAATTCGGTTCCTTTACAGAAAACACCAAAATACCTTGATCAATATTCGCAATTGGCGGTCGTACTAATTCATTTTGACGCTCAAAAATCTTTTGTATTGTCCCATCAGAGCCTTCAGTTTCCATTGTATACTCTACAATATCACCTACGAGTGGGGATTCGCCACGATTACGAAATACCCCACGTCCTCGACATTGAATCAGTTGATGTCCATCAAATACATAATAATAACCACTTAATGCTTTTCTTATTTGGCCTTGCGCCATCCAATTCCTCCTTAATCGACATCATTATAATTAACTTTGCCTTCTAAAATTATTTCTGAGTCACGAATTATTCTATAACTCGCATCTTTGCCATCTTCAATTGTAAGCTGAATGTTGTATGGCGTATCACTTAAAATTTCAAATACTTCAACAGGTTCAGACAATGTATGATTTTTATCTTGAATTTCAATTCGAATATTTTGAGCTATTCCCTCTTCTGTAGGTTTATACTCAATGACTACAGGTATGACACGTAGTTTATCGGGCTGTTTTGCTGGCCCTTTACTTATTACAACCGATATCATAGAACCTTCTTCTACCATAGTACCCGCTTTTGTCAATTGCGAAATTACACTGCCAGCTGGGATGATTTCATGATGTTCTTCACGAGATATACGCCAATTGAGACCTGCTCTTTTCACATAGTCATCCATATCAGCTTTCGTATAATTTACAACATTTTCAACCCTTACCATTCTAACTCCTTGGCTAACTTTAAACGTGATTGTTTCTTCTTTCGCTACTACCTCAGAATTTGGTGGTATGCTTTGTTCAATAATTCTTCCTTCTGGCTCATTAGAAGGGACATCCTCTTTTATTACGTCTTTATACTTTCCTTTTATTAAAGCTTCAACTTGACTATAATTTTGTCCAACATAATTATCAACAGTCGTCATCTCTACACCTAAACTAACGATTAAGTCTACCTCTGAACCTTTTTCACGTAATGAATTTTTTGATGGGTCCGTTTCTATAACTTTCCCCTTCTCTATTTCCTCATGATTTCGCTCCTGATGCTCTTCACCAACAACAAATCCATCTGCTTCTAATTTTTTTGTCGCTTCCTCTATTGTTAAATTTGCTACATCTGGTATAGCCACTTTTTTCGGGCTAAATAAATCTTTTGCAAAAATAAAGAATAAGAAAATGACAACCGCTGCAATGAATAGTCCTGCAACATATTTGGGCCAATTTTTCTTCTTTCCCTTTA
The DNA here is from genome assembly GCF_039614735.1 of Lysinibacillus sp. BS3. Lineage (NCBI taxonomy): Bacteria > Bacillati > Bacillota > Bacilli > Caryophanales > Bacillaceae > Lysinibacillus > Lysinibacillus sp. BS3. The sequence goes on from NZ_CP154860.1 coordinate 1,691,574, forward strand.
CAGGAACTGGCTTTTCTACAGGCTTTTTAGGTTGTGGTTGAGAAGGTGCTTTAGCTTCCATAATCGGTTCAATAACTCTTGTTTTAGTTAGATCTTCGTCTTTTTTATGCATCTGCTCTTTAATGATGGGAATAGCTTTCGTTACATCATTATCCACAGGTATGACAAATTTGGGATCGTTGATTCTAGATGGTGTTAGTACGGTTTCCAAATCTTCATACATTTCTTCCACTGTAGTATAACGATGGGATGAATCTTTGGCAGTAGCCTTTAATACTACATTTTCCAAGCTTTGGGGAATCGTTGCATCAAAAGCACGGACAGAAGGCGTTTCGGCTTGTAAATGCTTAAGTGCTATTGAAACAGCAGATTCACCAGAAAATGGAAGTTCACCTGTTAATAATTCATATAACACAATACCGAGTGCGTAAATATCTGATTTGTTTGTAGCTGTACCGCCGCGAGCTTGCTCTGGTGATAAATAATGGACTGTACCAAGCACAGAATTTGTTTGAGTAAATGATGTAGCACTTAACGTCATGGCAATACCAAAATCCGTAATTTTCACATTACCTTCCGCATCCATTAATATATTTTGCGGTTTAATATCACGGTGGATAATATGGTTTTCGTGGGCATTAGCAATGGCAGACGTTAATTGCTTCATAATATGCACACTTCTAGCAGGAGAAATTGGTGCAAATTCTTGTATGTACTGCTTTAATGTTTTTCCTTGAACATATTCCATCACAATATAGTGTAGATCTCCATCGTCACCTACATCATAAACACTAACAATATTTGGATGTGTAAGACTTGTAGCAGACAGTGCCTCACGTTGGAAACGTCGATGTAATTCATCCTCATTGGAAAAATCATAGCGTAATATTTTAATGGCTACATCACGATTTAAAATCATATCGTGTGCTAAATAAACATTGGACATACCTCCGCCACCAATGAGTTCTAAAATTTTATAACGGTCACTAATTCTTTTACCTACAAGCATTCTTACACCTCCTCATCCTTTTTTGTTAATAGCACGAGGGAGATATTGTCTTCTCCCCCGCTGGCATTTGCTAATTCTACAAGTTTACGTCCCTTTTCCTTAATGGAGTCTGGATACGTAATTATCGATGCCATTTCATAAACAGTTAGTTTATTGCTTAATCCATCTGAACAAATGAGTAAATACGATTCTGATGCTAAATCTACTTCATAAAAGTCTGGTTCGATTGTGTCCTCTGTCCCAACCGCTTTTAAGATGAAATTTTTCTTTGGATGTGTCAAAGCCTCTTCTTCGCTTATCTCACCATTTTCGACCAAGACGTTCACATATGAATGATCTCTTGTTATTTGTTGTGCACCATCTTCAAAGAAATAATACACACGACTGTCTCCCACATGTGCAATGAAGCAATGTTGTTCTTCGATTAACACTGCAATAAATGTCGTGCCCATTCCTTTACAGTCTTCATGTGATAAAGAATAGTCATATATTGTTTTATTCAATTGCTTAACTGTTTGTAATAACCATTCTTTTTTTGATGTTGTGGATACAAAATGATGTGTGTCTGCCTGTAAAAAAAAGGATTCCATTTGTTTAATTGCCATATCACTTGCTACATCACCAGCATTATGACCACCCATGCCATCCGCTACAAGTGCTAGTGCAAGCCCATCTGGACGTTTAAAGAATGCAGCACGGTCCTCATTAATGGATCGTTTTAAACCAATATCACTTTCGACTGTGTATTCCAATACTGGTCACCTCGTTTCTTCAGATCTCTCTTGTGCACGTAATTGACCACACGCAGCAGCGATATCTGAACCTTGCTCTCGGCGGATCGTTACGTTAATACCATTTTTCTTTAATGTTTTTTCAAAAGCAAAAATTTGACTACGAGATGTACGAACATAATCACGTTCTGGTACATAGTTTACAGGAATTAAGTTGACATGACATTTAATTCCTTTAATTAAAGCAGATAGTTCCTCTGCTATTTCTACTGAATCATTTTCACCAGACATCAGCCCATACTCGAAACTCACTCGTCGACCTGTTTTTTTTGTATAGTATCGCACAGCTTCCATTAATTCTTCCAATTTATAAGCACGGGCAATTGGCATTAGCTTTTGACGTGCTTCTTGGTTTGGCGCATGCAGAGAAACGGCAAAGTTAATTTGTAATTGTTCATCCGCAAACTGGTAAATTTTAGGGACAATACCCGATGTTGAAACTGTGATATGACGTGCTCCGATATTTAAACCTTTTTCATGATTGATCACTTTTAAGAAGTTCATCATTGCATCATAGTTATCGAAAGGTTCACCAATACCCATAATGACAATATGAGATACTCGCTCGCCCAATTCATCTAATGTTTGCTGCACTTTGACAACTTGCTCCACAATTTCCCCTGCTAATAAATGTCGCTTCAAACCACCTAAAGTGGATGCACAAAACGTACAGCCAATTCGGCAGCCTACTTGTGTTGTTACACAGACAGAATTTCCATATTCATGGCGCATTAAAACAGTTTCTATTGAATAGCCATCTTGTAATTGGAATAAAAATTTAATGGTACCATCTTTAGATTCTTGTTTAATAATGGTTGATAGTGTGGATAATGCAAAATTTGCAGTTAGTTTTTCGCGTAATCCCTTTGAAAGGTTTGACATTTCTTCAAATGTCTTTACACGTTTATTATACAGCCAGTCAAAAATTTGAGCAGCACGGAAAGGCTTTTCGCCATTTTCCTTTAGCCATTCTTCTAATTGATGAGGTTGTAACGAATAAATGGATTCTTTTAAATTTGGCTTTTCTTTTTTTACACGTCGAACGGGCTTTTCTTCTGCTTCTTCGACTAAATCGTTAATACGTTCATTAAATTTCTCTTGATCCACCATTAGTTGGATTCTCCTTTTTTACGAAAGGCGGCGACAAAGAAACCGTCACTACCAAAGTCTTGTGGAAAGACTTGAAGCATGCCATTAGCTTGCTTTTCCGCTAATTTTGTTGGTAAAGATTCTAGTTGTATAGCTTCCATTTCTGGATGTGCTGTTAAAAAGGCTTTCACAGTGCCTTCGTTTTCTTGTATGTCTACTGTACACGTACTGTATACAAGCTTACCATTTGTTTTCAAAACTTTCGTTGCTGCATCAAGTAAAGCTAATTGGATTTTTTGAAGACTTTCTAAATCTTCTTCTCGCTTTGTATATTTAATATCTGGTTTACGTCGCATAACTCCTAGTCCACTACATGGTGCATCGACTAAGATAGCATCAAAAGACGCTGCTTGTAAAAATTCTGGTGCTTTCCGTCCGTCTATTGGGGCTGTTTCAACAATATCAAGCCCTAGACGCTCTGTATTATGGTCGATTAAATCTAATTTATGTGGATGAAGGTCTGTTGCTAAAATAGACCCTTCATTTTTCATTATTTCGGCAATATGTGTTGTTTTTCCACCAGGTGCCGCACACATATCCAAGACACGCATACCTGGAGATGGATTTAGCACATTAGCAGGTATCATTGAACTTTCATCCTGAATAGTAATCATACCTTCTTTGAAGGCTTTTGTACGAGCTGGTTGACCGTTTGTAATGTATAAGCACTCTGGTATAACGTCGCTTTGATTAGCCGTTAATCCTTCTGCCTCTAACTTGGCAATTGCTTGCTGAACAGTTGCTTTTGTCGTATTAACACGCACAGTCTGCACAGGCGGTCTATTATTTTCATGCAACATTTCAGTCGCTACTTCAAGACCGTAGTTATCAACAAATCTTTGAACTAACCACATTGGATGACTTGTTTCTATTGAAAGGCGCTCAATTGGATCTGCTATGTCATCTGTTGAAGGGACTCCACTGCGTAACACGGATCTTAATATGCCATTGACCATAGAAGCGATTCCACGATGCCCTCGACGCTTGGCAATTTCTACTGCTTCGTTTACTGCAGCGTGTGGAGGGATACGTGTTAAATAATGGATTTGATACAACGAAATTCTTAATAACCAGCGAACCCAATGATCAATTGAACCACGAATAAATGGCTCTAAGTAATAATCAAGTGTCATTTTATGCTGTAAAGTTCCATACGTTATTTCAGTCAATAAAGCACGATCTTTTGCTTCAATTTTATGCCGTTTAATTGTTTCATTTAGCAATAAGTTGCTATAAGCCTGATTTTTATCAACTGCTAATAGAATTGACAATGCGGCATCTCGTACATTGCCATCCCAAATCACTACACTTTTTTTACTCATTTAAATTGGTCCCCAATCTGTAATTTAGAACCTGTCCCACGTAAATATTCCTCTGCGGTCATGCGCTTTTTACCAGCTGGTTGCACATCATATAATGCTAAAGTTGTCCCGTTGCCAGCTGCTACCTCAAAGTGATCTTTATCAATGGCAACCACTGTACCTGGATTAGCCTCATGCTTACTTTTGCCAATCGTTGCCCACCAAATTTTAAAATTACCATCCTCAAAAGTAGTATAAGCAACAGGCCATGGATGAAGACCGCGCACTTGATTGTATAAAGTAATAGCATCGTTGGTCCAATCAATCCGTTCTTGTTCCCTTGAAATATTACTTGCAAAGGTAACTTGTGCTTCATCTTGAACTGTACGGTTATTTGTACCATTTATAATAGAAGGAAGTGTTTCCTTAAGTAATTCACAGCCAACCATACTTAGCTTATCAAAAAGTCCACCAGTATGATCATCTTCTTCAATAGGGATCGCTTTTTGAGAGATAATATCTCCCGCATCAAGCTTTTCTGCCATATACATGATTGTTACTCCTGTTTCTTTTTCACCATCCATGACGGCTTGGTGAATCGGAGCCCCTCCACGATATTTTGGTAATAGGGAGGCATGGACATTAATGCAGCCTAGAGCCGGTGCATCTAATAATTCTTTTGGTAGTATCTGTCCAAATGCTGCTGTTATTACTAGGTCAGGCTGTAAAGCAAGAATCTGCTGTAACTCCTCGGAGCCACGCAATTTTTCAGGTTGAATAATTGGCAAGCCAAGTTCCAAAGCCGTTGCCTTTACTGGCGGCGGTGTTAATACTCGCTTACGCCCAACTGGACGATCTGGTTGTGTTACAACTGCTTTAATAGTATATCCTTCATCATGTAGCATACGCAAAATAGGTGCGGAGAAGTCAGGTGTCCCCATAAAAACGATAGATGTCATTTTATTCCTCCTCTTCAGCGTACATTTCTTCTAGTTCTTCTGCTGTGACAATACGCTTGATTTTTGAATCGAAAAGCACACCATCTAAATGATCAATTTCATGTAAAATCGCACGGGCATCAAAGCCACCTGCCTCTAATTCATAAACACGTCCTTCACGATCACATGCTTCAATTTTGACATAACTAGGACGTTCCACTTCTCCATATAACCCTGGAAAGCTCAAGCATCCTTCAATATCTACTTCTGCTCCGTCCGTTTCAACGACAGTTGGATTAATCATTTCTAAAATATCACGTTCTTCACCTAGTTCAACAATTGCTACCCGTAACCCTACGTCTATTTGTGGTGCCGCAATTCCAACGCCATCATATTCCACCATAGTGTCATATAAATCATCAAGTAATGTAATAATTTCATCATTAATTTCTGTCACTTCAGGACACGGTGTGGATAGTACTTTTGCAGGATTTTCAATTACTTTTTTTATAGCCATTATTATTTCCTCATTTCTGCTTTAAAGCTAGTGCACTAGCTAATTGATACTTTTATTAAAAATCGTGCTATTATTACACGCTAACTATATAGTAGACGGATCTAAATCTACCGTCATTAATATTCCTTGTTTAATCCACTCTGCTCTATACATAGCAAGTAAACGTTGTAACACGGGAATTAGATTTGGTTCAATTTTATATTTTATCAAACATTGATAACGATATCTATTTTGGAGACGAGCAATACTCGCAGTTGTTGGTCCTATTATTGCTACTTGATTCGATAAGTTCCCTCGTAACCAATCAGCCACTCGACCAGCATATTCAGCAGCCATCATGACATCTTCATGGGATAATTGAATAAGAGCTACAAAATAATAAGGTGGATAGTTTGATCTGCGACGTAAAAACATCTCACGTTCATAAAATGGTTCATACTCTTGTGTTTTAGCTAAATCAATTGCGTAATGCTCAGGTGTATACGTTTGAATGATGACTTCCCCTAGCTTGTCATGTCTCCCAGCTCGGCCACTTACCTGTGTTAATAGCTGAAATGTTCGCTCTGCTGCGCGGTAATCAGGTAAATGTAAGGATGTATCAGCACTAAGTACACCGACTAGCGTAATATTTGGAAAATCCAGACCCTTTGCGATCATTTGAGTACCCAGCAAAATATCTGCATGCCCTGCCCCAAATGTCTCTAATATTTCTTCATGTGCCCCTTTATGCTTCGTAGTATCTACATCCATACGTAATACTCTTGCCTCAGGAAACAACTTATACAGCTCCTCTTCCACCTTTTGTGTACCTGTACCAAAATAACGAATATGATCACTTTGACATTGCGGACATATTTGTGGAACATGTTCCTCGTAACCACAATAATGACATTTCAATTTTTCAGTTGTTCGATGATAGGTTAATGAAATATCGCAATTTGGACATTGGACAACTGTTCCACAATCTCGGCAGAGTACAAATGATGAATAGCCGCGACGGTTTAAAAACAGCACCATTTGTTCTTTTTTCTCAAGTCTTAAACGGATTGCTTCTATCAGTGATTGGGAAAACATCGAACGATTACCTTGTCTCAGCTCTTCACGCATATCTGCAATAAAAACAGTCGGCAAAGCCTGATGTAAAGCACGGTGTTTTAAGGAGAGTAGCTTATATACTCCCTTTTTAGCTCTTGCAAATGATTCTAATGCTGGTGTTGCACTCCCTAAAATAATAGGACAGTTATAAAATTCGCTACGCCAGATGGCTACATCTCTTGCATGATAACGCGGTGAATCTTCTTGCTTATAAGTTGATTCATGTTCCTCATCCAATATAATAAGCCCTATATTCGTAAAAGGAGCAAAAATAGCTGAACGAGCTCCAACTACGACCTTCACTTTGCCTTGTTGGATTTTACGCCATTCATCATATTTCTCCCCTACAGATAATCCACTATGCATCACAGCAACCATCTCACCAAAGCGACTGCGGAATCGTTCGGTCATTTGTGGAGTTAAAGAGATTTCAGGTACCAACATAATGGCTTCTTTTCCTTCTTCTAATACCTTTTGAATAGCCTGCAAATAAACCTCTGTTTTGCCACTTCCTGTTACACCATGTAATAAAAAGGTTTGCGCTATTTGCTGGTCCATAGCTGTAGTAATAGCTTGGAGAGCAACCTGCTGCTCACTCGTTAATTGTAAGGCATGTGTACGTGAAACTTCCTTCGTAAATGGATCACGAAATACTTCCTCTTGAATAAATTGAGCAGCTCCTTTATCAATTACTGCCTCTAAAACTGAAATAGAGACCCTTGCTTCGTCACAAATTTGTTGGGGAGTAAAAATCTCTCCTAAGTGTTGGCACATCCATTGCAGTAATAGCCGTTGTTTAGCTGCTCTGGATGATTGCTCTAAAGCACGTTCAATAAGTTGTTGGTCTGCTGTTATTTGAACCATTCGAATTTCTTTCACATTTCCCTGTTGCTTCACAACATTTTCGATTGAAACAATGTTTTCTGCAACCAATTGCTTCAAAAGGGGTAGTAAACCTGCTCGCTCAAATTCTTTAAAATTTGCTCGTTGACGCTTCCCGAATATAGCCTGTACCTCTAGTGGCAATTGTTGACCTTGTTGTAGCTTAATCATTTTTTCATACTTGGCTCGAAGTGCAGATGGTAACATCACTTGCAAGGCATCTATTTCATAGCAAATCGTATCGTTCTTCAACCACTTCGCCATTCGCAACATCTCTTCTGTTAGGACTGGCTCCATATCTAAAATTTGATTGATTGCCTTTAGTTTATTTAACGGTACATCTGTTTCTTTCTTCAATCCAACAACAAAACCCAGGACATTCCTTGGACCAAATGGCACTTTAACACGACTTCCTAATTCGATAACACTAACCCATTCTACAGGTACTTGATAATCAAATGGACGGTCTACATGGTAAGTAGAGACATCTACAATGACCTCTGCTATCAAGAAGCTCATTGTTCCTCACCCTTTATAATATATGACCATAATGTCTGAGCAAAAAGTTGTGGGTTAATTGTAGCCAAAAACTGTCCGTTAAGCTGCGCTTTTTCACTAAAATCAATCCATCTCTCAGAAAGTATATTAAGCATTGGAGTTCCTTGCACTTTTTGTCCGAAAGTGATCGCTTTTATGCCTTCTACCGAAATGATCGGCGTTTCCTTTATAGTCGGCACATTTGCTGCATGGATCAATATTGCCTGAGGATATTGGATTTTATAAGCCTCCAGTTGCTGTATAGCATCAAACAAATTAGAATTTTCTATTTCAATTACATGTGCGCCTAGCATTCTTGCTTCATGTGCTAAAGCTCGGCCTATGGCTCCATTTGCCTGTGGACTAATTACATGCTGTTCATCCAATGGTACATGTAGGGCACCCGCAGTCACTATGACTGTTTTATCTGTTAGTGGTGTAGTTTTTCCAGAAAAAAAATCTTGTACAAGTGCAGTGATTTTTTCTGGCTCCTCTAGACGGCCCTTCCCGACATAGCCACATGCTAAAAAGCCTTCGGAAGGCTCAATAAATTTGTAGCCATCAGCTGATAGCCTATCCAAATTACGTTTTACCGCTGGATGGTCGTACATGTGTACATTCATGGCTGGTGCAATCCATACAGGTGCTGTCGTAGCAAGCAGGGTTGTTGTGATCATATCATCTGCTATACCATTGGCCATTTTCCCTATTATATTTGCTGTAGCGGGCGCTACTAAAATTAAATCAGCCCAGTCTGCTAAGTCTATATGAGCAATCACACTTGAATCTTTTTCATCAAACGTGTCAAAATAAACATCATTTTTGGACATCACTTGAAAACTTAATGGATTTACAAACTGTCTAGCAGAGGCTGTCATGATGACTTTTACATTGGCTCCTGCTTGTGATAGCTTGCTTACAAGTGCCACAGCTTTATATACGGCAATCCCGCCTGAAACACAAAGTAAAATATTTTTATTCATGCTAGGTGTCGTCCTTTCAAATGATAAGCTCCCAAAGAAGGATTCCCTGGGAGCTTTCGGCATTCTGTATAATTAAAATCTACTGCTAACTAGACTAGCATGCATGTAAACATAGTAAAGCTCTTTACATGATGTTAGATTTCGTCCTCATACACAGTTGACTCATCCTGTGATACTTTCGTAAGTACACCTGCCGCTACTTCTTCAAGCGCTTTCCCAACATATTTATGGGAAACATACTTGTGTAAGCGTTCTGTGTCTTGCTCTTCTTGCATTTGGCGAGCACGTTTAGAAGCAAGGCTCACTAATGAATATTTTGAATCGATTTCTTTTTTTAAAGCGTCTACTGATGGGTATAGCATTGTTTTATTCTCCTCTCAACATTGACAAATATCTTTTTTCAACACGTTCTCTACGACAATGCTCGGCTTTAATAATCGCATTTATACGATCACAGGCATTCGTCACTTCATCATTTTCCACAACATAATCATACAAGCTCATCATTTCAAGCTCTTCACTTGCAGTAGCGATTCGTTTGGCAATGATATCCTCCGTTTCTGTCCCACGTCCAACTAAACGATCTTTTAATTCCGTTAAACTTGGAGGGGCTAAGAAAATAAATAAGGCATCTGGTGCTTTTTTACGAATTTGTGCTGCACCCTGCACTTCGATTTCTAAAAATACATCACGACCTGCATCAAGTGTTTCATTTACATAAGCTAATGGTGTTCCATAATAGTTACCGACAAATTCAGCGTGCTCTAATAAGCCACCTTGTTCGATTAACACTTCAAATTCATGACGTGTCTTGAAAAAATAGTCTACACCATCTACTTCACCTTCGCGAGGATTTCGTGTTGTCATCGAGATGGAATACTCATAATTCGTATTCGGCTGAGAAAATAATTCTTTTCGCACTGTCCCTTTACCTACACCAGAGGGGCCAGACAGAACAATTAATAATCCACGTTCTTTTATCATTTATTCTCTATATCTCCCTTAATTTATAACAGACACGTGCAAGTTATTCGATGTTTTGCACTTGCTCACGCATCTTTTCTAAAATTGTTTTCGCCTGAACAACAGCAATCGCTGCTTCTGTAGATTGATTTTTTGAACCAATCGTATTAATCTCGCGATGTATTTCCTGCATTAAAAAGTCCAATTTACGCCCAACCGAAATCTTTTCAAGTAATGTTTCCTCCAGCTGATTGAAGTGACTATCTAATCTGTCTAATTCTTCGGAGATGTCTACTCGTTCTGCAAAAATGGCTACTTCCGCTAGTAAACGATCTTCTAGCAATGTGCCATCTGCAACTTCATTAATTCGCTCTATTAATCGTGTACGATATTTTTCAACAGCAAGTGAAGAACACAAACGAATCTGATTGACTTGCTCCATTAACTGTTCTTTATATTGTACAACAACCTCTTGTAATTCTTGCCCTTCACGCTCACGCATTTGAACGAGCTGTGAAATCGCTTGTGAAATCGCTTGTTCTACAGCACTGAGCAAATCCTCTGGTGTAAGCTGGGGTTTTTGCTGTACAAGTGCCTGCTCTAACGATAAAAGCTCTTGCATCGTCCATTTTTCTTCAAGTGGTACTTTACTTGCTAATTGCTCTTTTGCCTTACGATACGCTTCAATTAATGACCAATTAATCTCAATAGATTGCTCTACGTTCTCTAAGTCCTTCACATATACCATCACATCAATTTTGCCGCGTGACAAAGCTTGAGAAATTAGTTTCTTTGCAAAAATTTCAGCTTCAAGCCATTCTTTCGGAAATTTTGCGTTAATTTCTAAAAAACGATGGTTGACCGAGCGCATTTCCACGGTTAATTGAAAGTCTCTAGTTGTTGTGACACCTCTGCCAAAACCAGTCATACTACGCACCAAGGTTCGTCACACCTTTCTTTGCATACTGGGATTATTATAACATAAGCTTTGTCGATTATGACGACTCTCCAAAAAAATTTGGTTAAAGTAAAAGCTAATTCTACCACAATTGAAGCTATATTTTAATATTCACCTAAAAAATGCTATGATAAACATACCAAAAGAGTATTTGCGAGCTTAAAAATAGTGCATGCAGATACATTAAGAAAAAAATACGAAAGTACCAAGATGCTTGATATCGTTGGAAAGAGGAATTCATATGGCATTTGATGGCTTATTTACTTATTCAATAACTGCCGACCTACAACAGCTAGTCACTGGTCGGATTACCAAAATACATCAACCCAATGCACAAGAAGTTATTTTACATGTGCGAGCGAACGGAAAGAATCATAAATTACTGTTTTCCATCCACTCTTCTTATGCACGTGTACACCTTACTGAACAGGTGATTGAAAATCCAGCAGAGCCGCCAATGTTTTGTATGCTTTTGCGTAAGCATATAGAGGGTGGTTTTATTGCTTCTATAAAACAGCGTGATTTTGATCGCATTATAATAGTAGAAATTGAAAGTAAAAATGAAATTGGAGATCCAATTGTAAGAGAAATACATGCTGAAATTATGGGTAGACATAGTAATCTACTGTTGATTGATCAAGAGCAGGGAAAAATTATTGACAGCCTAAAACATCTACCGCCTTCAGTCAATAGCTTCCGTACTGTACTACCAGGGCAACCGTATATTGCACCACCCGCACAAAACAAATGGAATCCTTTAACGGTGACAGATGAAGAGCTAACAGCATTTTTTGCTGAAGGGAAAACCTCTAAAGAGCTAGTGCAACAATTAGCTGGTTTTTCACCTCTTCACGCGGAAGAATTATTGTATCGAATGAAGACGACTTCAAATACGCTAGTATGTTTCAAGGATTTTATGGCCTCCTTTGCGAACGGTGGAATGAAGCCTATGTACGTACTCTTCAATCAGAAAGTATACTTTTCCCCTATCGAATTAACGCATTTGCATGATGGGGATATAACAATCTATCCTAATGTCCATGAGCTTCTTGATCGTGTATTCTTTGCCCGTGCAGAGCGAGATCGTGTAAAACAACAAGCAGGCGATTTAGAGCGCTGGCTACAAAATGAGATTGACAAATTAGCTTTAAAAACAAAAAAGTTAACAAAGGATTATGAACGTGCCTCCAAGCTCGATCAATTCCAACTATATGGTGAGCTATTAATGGCTAATATCTATGCCTTTGAAAAAGGAGTTAAGGAAGTTACTGTCACAAATTACTATAGTGAAACTGGCGAAGAAATAACCATTCCAGTAAGCGAACGTAAAACACCTATTGAAAATGCCCAAAGTTATTATACAAAATATACAAAGGCAAAAAATGCCTTGGTCATGGTTCAAGAGCAGCTAGAAAAAACTACTGATGAAATTTCTTACTTCGAAATGCTTGCACAGCAAGTTCAGCAGGCTTCTCCTGGAGATATTGAGGAAATTCGTGAAGAGCTAGCAGAGCAAGGTTACTTAAAACTACGTCATGCGAAGAAAAAGAAAAAACAAGCGAAACCTGAACCAGAACGCTATGTTTCTTCTACAGGTGTAACAATCTCTGTTGGAAAAAACAATAAACAAAATGACATGCTGACATTCAAACTAGCAAAGCGGACTGATATTTGGTTACACACAAAAGATATTCCTGGATCTCATGTTGTCATTCATTCAAGTGAACCCGATGAAACGACATTGCGAGAAGCTGCCACACTAGCCGCCTATTTTTCTAAGGCCAGAGAATCCTCTTCTGTGCCTGTAGATTATACCGAAATACGACAGGTCAAAAAACCAAATGGTGCCAAACCTGGTTTCGTCATCTATTTTGAACAAAAGACACTGTATATTGACCCGGATGAGGCAGTCATTTTACAGTTAAAGAAACAGTCATAAAGGAAGAAACCGATACAAATTGTATCTGTTTCTTCCTTTTTATAACGAGTACACGTAATCCGTACTATAAAACGATGAAAACAACCTTATCTTGATTGATTTTTACAGACAATCTTCCTTATTATAATAACAATATAAAAACACATGAATAATCTGCACTGTTTCCTTCAACGTATATTGACTTCTACTACTGAGAAACGCTAAATTAAAGTATAAAAATTTTTATAGAGCATTCAGGAAAGGGCGTATCTATATGTCTGTAGGTAAAAAATTAAGCTTTGGTTTCTTTGCAATTATTCTCACATTAATCATTTCTTTGTTCATTATGTTCCTGTTATTTTCAAACATTGAAAAAAAGATTGAAAATGCATTAGAAGGACATGTTGCCCTTGTAGAATTAGCAGATGATATTCAATACGAAATGGCTATGCAAGGTCTTTTCATTCGTGCCATCATCATCGAAGACAAACCTGCTAACAAAGAGAGTTTCTCAAAATATGCAAGTATGCTCGACACACATGTAGATGAAATCACTGAAAAATCGAATTCAGCTGAAATGGAAACATATGCACAGGAATTAAAAGTTCATAATGATTCTTTTAACAAGGCAGCAACTGAAGCAATAGCTTTATTTGAAGCTGGTAATCTAGAAGGTGCTTTGCAGAAGGTAAATGGTGAAGTCCAACAAGCTAATAAAGGTATACAAGATGTATCTGATCAAATTGGAAACTATCAAAAGGAACAACTAGATATTGTGACAAAAGAATCTAAACAGGCCGTGTTTAATTCACAAATTATTTCCATTATCGCAATCATTATTGGTATCGCTCTAGGTATTTTCCTTATTTTCTATATACAACGGACAATCTCACGCCCTTTAAAATCTGTCGTTCTGGCTGCAAACCATGTAGCTAATGGAGAATTAATTCATCCAGATATTACCCATCAATCAAAAGATGAAATTGGTCAGCTTTCAGCAGCTTTTAATGCCATGAAGGGTAATTTGAAAAATTTATTAACGCATATACAGGACAATGCAGAGCATTTAACAGCTTCAGTAGAGGAACTTTCTGCCTCAACTGAAGAAATTACTGCCACTGCTGATGAAATTACAATACGGATTAACGAAACAGCTGAGGCTGCAGTGACAGCTACAGTTGCAGCTAACGAAAGCGCACACGCAATGGATGAAACGGCTGTAGGTGTTCAACGAATAGCTGAGGCAACTCAACAACTACATCAGAATGCTATAACAACTTCAGAATTAGCAACAAATGGAAACGATACGGTAGAAGAAGCTCAGCAACAAATGAATGTCATCCATGAATCAACACAAACGATTAATAATCTTGTTCAAAAATTGAGTAAGCAATCAGATGAGATTAGTCAGATCACAGCTGTTATTACAGCTATTACAGATCAAACAAATTTATTGGCACTCAATGCAGCAATTGAAGCTGCTAGAGCTGGAGAGCATGGTAAAGGATTTGCGGTAGTAGCAGATGAGGTTCGTAAGTTAGCTGAGGAATCAAAACAATCAGCCAACCAAATCGTTGCCTTAACGCTAGATATTCAACAGGATACACATAATGTAGAAAAAGCAGTCTTTGATGGACTTCATTCTGTCACAGAGGGCGTTAAAATCATCGGACATGCAGGACAAGCCTTTGAAGGAATTGTGAAAGCAATTAATACGATGACAGATCAAATAGAAGATATATCAGCTACCTCTGAAGAAATTTCAGCTAGCGCTGAACAGGTTGCAGCGTCCGTTGCAGAAATCGCCCATGGTGCTTCAACTAGCGCGGATAATACAAAAATTGTAGCTTCAGCAACTAGAGAACAATCTATAACAGTACAACAAGTAAACCAAGTTGCCTCAGATCTAAGCGAAAAGTCCTTAGATTTACAGAATCAGATCAATCAATTTAAACTTTAAATAAAAAACAGTGCATTTTATAAATGGGATGCACTGTTTTTTATATTTTTTCATGGTATACCACTTAAAAAGTGGAAGAATATCCTTCTGAATAGCTATTGTTAACGTTTTCATTCGATGAATAAACAGGTTTTTAGTAATTATTTGCATTATCAATCCTCTTCAGTAAGACAAATGACATCCTCAAAAAAACAATACGATTTAAACAGTTCTCTTTGGAAGAATACAAGGCGAAATGAAGCATTCCTTTTATTTTTTAACTGATGAATAAAACAGTAACCAACTGCATATATGCATGTATATACAACTAGCTCAAAAATTATTTCAAAAAAACTTAATCTCGTAAACTAGCTTGTCACTAAATCCAAATTTTTCTTAGTATGGGTACCTTTTTTCATACAAATGCTCATTTTTTTCTTTTTCCTCCCCACAAATGGATAATCCTAGAAAAACACAAAACAAGTTTCTTATATATCATTAATAGATAAAAATATTCATGTTTTGCGATAATAAATTACAAGAAATTACCTGTAATAGAATCTAATTCACTGAGTTTTACATAGATTTTCTACAAATCTATACAAATTCCTCAAGGTATTACATCTATGACTTTTGATTCATTTTTCAAATATCGATAATATTATCAAAAAAATAGGAATTTTCCGTATAGTAAATCATTTTTTTATTTTTACTTTATTTTTGATATTCAGAATAAGTAAATATCAAATTTTTAATATATATACACTTCGCCTCTTTAGTGTGATAAATCGGAAAAATTTATTATTCTCCTAAATGTCAGATAATACTATATAAATTCGAATCTTTTTTATTTTGTACACAATGATTTTTTTGGTATATTAAATAGGAGCTTCACAAAAGGCTTAAAAATTGTATAAGGGGGATTCACATGAATAAAAACAAAAAGTTTTTATTACTAACAGTCCTTGCAGTATTTTCTTTAGTACTTGCTGCATGTGGCTTCGGCGGAGATTCGTCTGAAAAATCAAAAGACGATGGAAAAGATTCAGGTTCATCTGAAACTGCTTCATCAGGTGGTGAATTAAACTTAGTAGTAACTTCTGAACCACCATCTTTACATCCACAACTTGCGACGGATTCTACATCTAGCGCAGTATTAATTAACATTTTTGAAGGTCTAACACGTACAGACAAAGAAGGTAAACCAACTCCAGCAATGGCTGAAAAATGGGATGTAAGTGAAGATGGGCTTACTTACACTTTCCATTTACGTGATGCAAAATGGACAAACGGAGATCCAGTAGTTGCTGGTGACTTCGAATATGCTTGGAAATGGGCTTTAAATCCTGAAAATCTATCAGAATATGCTTCTGTATTCTACCCAATTAAAGGTGCTGAAGCTTACAATCTTGGTGAAGGGGCTGTTGATGATGTAGCAATTAAAGCTGAAGATGATAAAACTTTAGTAGTTACATTAGCAAATCCAACTGCTTACTTCTTAGAATTAACTGCTTTCAAAACGTACGCACCTGTTAACCAAAAAGTAGTTGAAGGTAATGATGAATGGTATACAGATGCTGGTGAAAACTATGTAACAAACGGACCTTTCGTTTTAGATACTTGGAAACACAGTGACTCAATAGTTCTTAAGAAAAATGCTGATTACTGGGATGCTGCAAATGTAGACCTTGAAACAGTTAATATCGGAATGGTTGAGAATGAAGCTACGGCAGTAACAATGTTTAAAAATGGAGAAATTGACTACTTAGGTTCTCCATACCAAACAGTAGCACTTGATGCAATTGATGGTTTTAAAGCTGATGGCTCATTACAAATTGAGGACTATGCAGCTATTTATTGGTACAAATTTAATACAAAAGATAAAATTACTGGAAACGCTAACATTCGAAAAGCTTTAACATTAGCAATTGATCGCCAAAGCTTAATCGATAACGTTACTAAAGGAGAACAAAAGCCTGCTCTAGGTATGGTTCCATCTGCAATTTCTGGTTTTGAAGAAGACCGTGGTTATTATAAAGACAATGATATTGAAGGAGCAAAAGCTGCACTTGAAGCTGGAATGAAAGAGCTTGGTATTTCTGATCCAAAAGAAATCAGCATCAACCTTTCATTTAATACAAGTGAAGGACATGCTGCTATCGCTCAATTTATTCAAGAAGGTTGGAGCAAAAACCTTGGAATTTCAGTAAACCTTGATAACTCTGAATGGCAAGTATATTTAGAAAAACTTAACCAATTAGACTATCAAGTTGGTCGTATGGGATGGATTGCTGACTACAACGATGCTTATACATTCTTAGAAATGTACGATACTGCTGCCAATGGTAATAACGATACTGGTTGGGAAAACTCTCAATATAAAGATTTACTAAAACAATCTATTTCAGAAATAGACACTGCAAAGCGTACTGAAATCTTAAAACAAGCTGAAGCAATTGCTATGACTGAATTCCCAGTTGGACCAATTTATTACTACACTAACTTATATGTTAAAGATGATAAAGTACAAAATATGTCTCCAGATAGAATCGGTATCATTCAACTTAAAGATGTTAAAATTGCTGAATAATTCTATTGTTTAATTAAGCTCTTTAAAAAAGAGCTGCCTCGTAGTCTCTTAGGCTCGAGTCAGCTCTTTTTAAAATACGAAGGCATATATTTGTCTGACAATTGACAAATAGAAGGAGGAGTTTTATGTGATTAAATATATTTTGAAAAGGCTGATGTATATACTTCTCGCGCTTTTCGTCATCGTAACGGTTACGTTTTTCTTAATGCGTCTCGCTCCTGGTAGTCCATTTGCGAGTGAACGTAATTTCCCACCTCAAATCGAGGAGAAGTTAAACGAAACGTATGGATTAAATAACCCTTGGTATATTCAATATAAAGATTATTTAATCGATACGGCCTCTTTCAATTTCGGTGAGTCAATGAAATATAAAGCGCGTTCTACAAATGATATGATTTCTGAAAGTTTCCCTGTGTCTTTAACATTAGGGATTGAAGCTATGCTATTAGCAGTTGGATTTGGAGTTTTAATTGGCGTAGTTTCCGCGCTATATCATAATAGGTTCCCGGATTATTTGGCAACGTCCTTTGCGGTGCTCGGTATATCAGTACCTTCATTTATTTTAGCTGGTTTAATGCAGTATTTCTTATCCTTTAAATTAGGGTTGTTCCCAGTTAGTGGATGGAAAGGATTTACTTACAGCATATTACCTGCCCTTGCGATTGCGTTTTCACATATGGGGTTTATCGCAAAATTAACACGTTCAAGTATGCTTGAGCAAAACAATAGTGATTATGTAAAAATGGCTCGTGCCAAAGGGATTGGAAAATGGACAGTTGTTTTCCGCCATACATTACGAAATGCTCTTTTACCCGTCGTAACATACCTAGGCCCATTAACAGCTGGTGTTGTAACAGGTAGTTTCATTGTTGAGCAAATTTTCGCTATTCCTGGACTTGGTAAGCACTTCGTTCAAAGTATTACAAACCGTGACTATACAGTCATTATGGGTACGACGGTGTTCTATTCCATCATCCTTTTATTTGCGGTATTAATCGTTGATATACTATATAGTGTGATTGATCCGCGTATTAAACTGAAAGGAGCGAAAAAATAATGACACAGCAACAAATTGAAAAAGATAAGTTTAAAATTGTTGGTGGAAATCATGAAGCAACGGAAAAATTAGCTGATAAATCAGTCTCCTTTTGGAAAGAAGTATTTCTCCGTTTCTCTCATAACAAAATGGCCATCATTGGGATAATCATTTTAATCATTGTTATTTTAATGGCTATTTTCGTACCAATGTTTTCTCAGTATAAATCAAGTGATCAACTAGGTGTTTACAATGCACCACCATCTGCACAATTTTGGTTTGGAACGGATGACCTTGGTCGTGATATCTTCGTTCGTATTTGGGAAGGCGCTCGTATTTCCCTATTTATCGGTATTGCTGCAGCGGTTATTGATTTAATCATCGGTGTAATTTGGGGAAGTATTTCAGGCTTAGCAGGCGGTCGTGTTGATAACATCATGATGCGTATTGCTGACGTTTTAACAGCTGTACCTTACCTTTTAGTAGTAATCGTACTTTTAGTTGTTATGCAACCTGGTTTAATTCCTATGATTATTGCCCTGTCCATCACTGGATGGATTAACATGGCTCGTATCGTTCGTGGTGAAGTATTATCTATTAAAAATCAAGAATATGTTCTTGCTGCTCGTACATTAGGTGCTAGTACAGGTCATTTAATTATTAAACACTTAGTTCCGAATGCTCTTGGTGCAATCTTAGTAACGATGACGTTAACAATTCCATCTGCTATTTTCACTGAATCATTCCTAAGCTACCTTGGTCTTGGGGTGCCTGCTCCAACAGCTTCTTGGGGTACAATGGCCTCTGATGGTAATAAAGCTATTGCCAATGCTCCATGGCGCTTGATTTTCCCAGCAGTATTTATCTCACTAACAATCTTTGCGTTTAACGCAGTTGGTGACGGCTTACGTGACGCTTTAGATCCAAAACTACGTAAATAAGGAGGTGGCCGAAATGAGTAAAACAATTCTAGAAGTAAAAGATTTAAGAATTAACTTTAAAACTTATGCAGGGCTTGTCCGTGCTGTACGTGGTGTTAACTTTGATTTAAAGGAGGGTGAAACACTCGCTATAGTAGGTGAATCAGGCTCTGGTAAAAGTGTTACAAGTAATGCATTAATGAAACTAATTCCCCAGCCACCTGGTATTTATGAGTCAGGACAAATTTTATTCAATGGCCGTGATTTAGTTCCATTAACTGATAAAGAAATGTCTAAAGTACGCGGAAATGAAATTGCAATGATTTTCCAAGATCCTATGACAAGTTTGAACCCAACAATGAAGGTCGGACGTCAAATAACTGAAGTAATTTTGCAACACAAAAAAGTTTCTAAAGACGAAGCGAAAAAACGTGCAATTGAGCTTTTAACACAGGTAGGTATCCCCTTCCCTGAAAAACGCTATAACCAATACCCACATGAATTTTCAGGTGGTATGCGTCAACGTGTTGTTATTGCCATTGCCCTTGCAGCTGATCCTAAGCTATTAATTGCAGATGAGCCGACAACAGCTCTAGACGTAACAATTCAAGCGCAAATTTTAGAATTAATGAAAGAAATTCAGAAAAACTCGCAAACATCTATCATTTTCATTACACACGATTTAGGTGTAGTGGCGAATATCGCTGACCGTGTAGCAGTAATGTACGCTGGACAAATCGTTGAATATGGTACTGTAAATGATATTTTCTATAATCCAAAGCATCCTTACACATGGGGTCTACTTGGTTCAATGCCAGATTTAGATAATGATACTGATGAGCTATTACGTACGATTCCAGGCTCACCACCAGATCTGACGAATCCACCTAAGGGTGATGCATTTGCAGCTCGTAACGAGTATGCTATGGCCATTGATTATGAACAAGAGCCACCAATGTTCCAAGTAAGTGAAACACATTTTGCAAAGACTTGGTTGTTGCATCCTGATGCACCAAAGATTCCTCTTCCAGATGCGGTTGCTAAACGTATTGAAGGGTATTTAGCAAAGGAGGCACAAGAAAATGACTAAAACTGGTGCGAAAAAAATTCTTGAAATCAAAAATTTACAGCAGCATTTTGGTTCGCCAAGTAATCCTATCAAAGCTGTAGATGGTATCAGCTTCGATGTTTACGAAGGTGAAACACTTGGTCTTGTGGGTGAATCAGGTTGTGGTAAGTCAACAACTGGTCGTTCAATAATTCGTTTATATGATATTACAGGTGGCGAGATTGTTTTCGATGGTGAAAATGTCCATGGAAAAAAATCTAAAAATGAGTTAAAGAAATTTAACCGTCAAATGCAAATGATTTTCCAAGATCCTTATGCTTCTTTAAACCCTCGTATGACGGCTGGTGAGATCATTGGTGAAGCCTTTGATATTCATGGCCTTTACAAGGATAAAAAAGAACGTCGTGCAAAAATTCAAGAGTTACTTGAAGCTGTTGGTTTAAACAAAGAACACGCGAATCGTTACGCACACGAATTCTCTGGTGGTCAACGTCAACGTATTGGGATTGCCCGTGCACTAAGTTTAGATCCTAAGTTTATCATTGCAGATGAGCCAATCTCTGCGCTAGACGTATCTATCCAAGCGCAAGTTGTTAACTTACTAAAACAACTACAAAAAGAACGTGGCTTAACATATCTTTTCATTGCCCATGACTTATCTATGGTAAAATACATCAGTGACCGTATTGCTGTAATGTACCGTGGTAAAATCATGGAAATCGGTAAAGCAGATGATATTTACAATCACCCTGTTCATCCGTATACAAAATCTTTATTATCAGCTATCCCACTTCCTGATCCAATGTCAGAGAAGCGCCGTCAACGTATTCAGTACAAGCATACAGAGGTTGACGAAAGTGCAACCTACCATGAAGTAGGTGACCAGCATTATGTTTATGGTACTGCTGATCTAGTAAAAACTTGGGTTGGTAATCGCTAAAAGCTATAACTCCTATCGACAGTATAAAAACTGTGATGGGAGTTTTTTTAATTTTCTTCTTTTATTACCCAATATCCCCATCAGACTAAACCTAAATAAACTTACTACCTTTTAGTAGACTATAATTCCCTTCATTCTTTTATTTTACATAAAATAATTAGTAAATAAATACCATTTATGTAAAATTAGTTTAAATATTTTAAGGAATATATTATGATAGAGTTAACACGAATAAAGGGGTGTATTCAATGAAAAGAAGTATGAAACTTCTTCTTGCTACATGTTGTTTTACAATCGTATTAATTAGTGTTGGTTCTACCACAGCATCTGCCTACCCTGGTCCATGCCACAGTCCAAAGCCTTGTGTGATTAGACCATAATAGTTGCTCTCAAAACATTATTTCCAGGTCTCTATGGTCTCTGTAAGGACAATCAATATTACTATGTATTAAACTATTATCCTTTATAAAATTCGGCACCTTTAAATGTGATTACTTTTACATTTAAAGGTGCCCTATTTTCTTGTCACTTATTTAATATCCATTTTTTAATTACCTTCTAGATTTTGGATTTAATGCATCCTTTAACCCTTCTCCGATAAAATTAATGGACAAAATTACTAGCGTAATAGCTGTTGCAGGAGGCACCCACATCCAAAGCTTCTCCTTTAATACCTCTGAGTTTCTAGCTTCGGACAGCATATTCCCCCAACTTGGTGTATCTGCTGGTACGCCCAACCCTAAAAAGCTTAAACCAGATTCAGCGACGATTGTTACAGCCATCAGCAATGTTGCTTGTACAATAATCGTCGAAGCAACATTAGGTAGTAAATGCTTCATAATAATCTTTGATGATTTACATCCTATTGATTGAGCTGCTAATATATACTCATTTTCCTTTTCAGCAAGCACCCTACTTCGTACAATCCTTGCAACTGATCCCCACATTAACAGTGAGATAACAAAAATCAAAGTCCATAGACCAGATACTTTTCCAATTAGAATTTGATTTAAAACAATTACAAAAATCATAAATGGAAACATTAAGATAAAATCTGTAAATCTCATGAGTATTTGATCTATTTTTCCACCAAAGTACCCTGAAATGGCGCCGACAGTAGTTCCAATTAAAACAATAAAGAACATACAGCTTAATCCTACTGTTAAGGAGGATCTACCAGCATAGAGCATTCTTGTAAACACATCTCGTCCATTTGTATCTGTTCCTAACCAATTTTCACTAGAGGGTGGTTTACTTATTTGGGTAAAATCAACCCGGACAATATCTTTAGTTGTAATATATGGTGCTAGAAACGATAAGATAATAACGATCAGTAGAAATATAAGGCTAATCAAGGCTAGTTTATTTTTAAAGAACTTTCGTCTCGCAATTACCCATGGCGAGGGGCTTTTCTTTGGCGATTTTGGCGTTAAAACTTCTTGATCCGTTACCAATGTCATATTTCCCCCTCCTTAATCCAATCTAATACGTGGATCTACTACACCATATAATAAATCCGCTATTAAATTTCCAAAAAGTGTTAAAAACGAAAGTAACATTGTGATCGACATCATGACTGCATAATCCCTTCTTCCAACAGATTCAAGGAAGAGAGCACCTATTCCAGGATACGTAAAGATTGTTTCTGTTATTACTGCACCGCTAATTAATGTTGCGATATCAAACCCAAGGAACGTAATAAGAGGAATAATAGAATTTCGTAAAATATGTTTGTTATAAATTTTCGATTCTTTTGTTCCCTTTGCTCTCGCAGTTCTTACAAAATCTTTTCTACTATTTTCAATAATGTCATTCCGCAAAAATTGTGTATAGGATGCTGTTCCCATCAATCCTAATATAAGCGCAGGTAGTAAAACATGGTGGAATCTACTTATATAGTAGTCCAAATTTCCAGGCTCTAGCCCGACACCAACAGATCCGTTAAATGGGAACCAACCTAATTTGAACGAGAAAAAGTAAATGGCTACAATTCCCGCAACAAATGACGGAATGGCTAAAGCTAGATAATTATACGTTGCAATCAAATTATCCCCAAGTGTATAGGGTTTTCTACCAGCATACATGCCCATGATAAATGCAAATATGTAGGTAAAAATTAACGATGTTAGAGCTAAAAATATGGTATTAGGTATACGCTGCGCAATAATTTCTACTGCTGGTTTCTTATAAACAGTTGATTTACCAAAATCCCCTTGCATAAAATTAACAATCCATCTACCGTATTGCTGGATAATAGGATCGTTATAGCCTAATTTTTCTCTCATTTCTTCGATATATTGTGGATTCGTATTAGAAGGATCAATTTCACCAGCAAATGCATCTCCTGGCATCATTTTCGCTAAAAAGAATACCACCAACGAAATAAGGAGTAACAATGGGATCATGCCAAGTAGTCGTCGAAGTGTATATTGAAGCATGTAACGTCTCCTTATCTATAAATTTACTAACTAAGTCCTCTGTTCAAGGACTTAGTTAGCAAGAATTAAAGTACACAATAGCTTATTCTTTAATATGCCATTTATAAACATCCGTTTGGAAGCCAACAGCGTTGACATGAACACCTTGTAAACGGTTATTAATACCATATAAATCTAAGTTTTCCCATAAAGGAAGTGCAGGTAATTCTTCGTTGAAGTATTTTTGCCATTCAACATATGTTGCCATACGTTTTTCTTTGTCAAATGCTTCTTCACTTAAGCCTTTATCCAATAATTCTTGGTTTTTAGGATCTACCCAACGACCATAGTTCCACTCAGCGTCATTACCCCATAATCCTGATGGATCTGGATCAGCACCTGTACTCCACGCACCGAAGAATGCTTCTAAAGCTGCATCATCATTATCTTTCATATCATTATATAAGTTAAACTCAATTAAACTACCTGTCGCTAATTCTGTTTTTACACCAATATCATTCCAAGATTGAACAATTGCTTGTGCACGTCCTTCAAATGCTGCTGAACCTGCATAGTGACCAAATGAAATTTTAAATGGTTGTCCCTTTGGATCTTCTACGAAACCATCACCATCTTTATCTACATAACCTGCAGATGCTAATAGCTCTTTTGCTTTTTCTGGGTTGAATTCATATTGGTTTAGTTCTGACTCTGGTGCAGCAGTCCAGAAAGTAGTTGGAATCACAGTGTTGGCAACTGTTGCTTTTCCTTCTAAGAAAGCATCGATCATTGCTGGACGGTTAATTGCATATAATAATGCTTGACGTAATTCTTTTGCATTAAATTTATCAAAATCTGCCACATTTTTTAATGTAGCTTTATCACGATGACCAAAACGAAGTCCGATGTATGAATAGCCCACACCATTAGTTTCTTCAATACGTACATTGCCTAATGCTTCTAATTCTTTTACGGATTGTGGTCTAATATCCATAATGTCAATTTCTCCATTTTGGAATGCACCAGTTGCTAATGATGGGTCAATTACTTTTACAATAACACCATCAAGCTGTGGTTTGCCCTTCCAGTAATCATCAAAACGCTCTAATTCAGAATATTCTCCATCTACAACTTTTTTCACCTTAAATGGCCCTAAGCCAACAGGATTTTCACGAACTTGCTTTGACTCCTCTAAATCCTTAACAGCAATACCTTCATAATGTTTCTTCGGCATTGGATTTGACCATAGATTTTCTAAATTATTAATTTTCACTTGTTCAAAAGTGATTTTTACAGTGTATGGATCTACTACTTCAATACCTTCGATTTTGTCAGCCTTACCTTCTTTTTTAGCTTTGGCACCTTTAATTCCCTCAACATAATTGTAGCGAGGTCCAGCATAATCAGGATGCGCAAGAGTTTCTAAAGCAAAAACCCAGTCATCAGCTGTTAATTCCTCACCATTATGCCATTTTACACCCTTCTGGAATGTAAACGTATACGTTAATTTATCCTCACTAATTTCCCATGAAGCTAAGTTTGGAACATATTCTAAGTCATCATTTACATCATAAATACCTTCCATTGTGAAATTTTGAATATAGCTGTCTACAATACTACCTGAATAAGCAGGATCATATACGCCTTCAGGTGCAACATCCGTACCATATGTTACGATGCCACCCTCTGTAGAAGGTTCATCTGTTGTTGTCGTTGTATCCCCGCTTGTATCCTTTTCATTTTCCTTCTCTGTTTTTGATGAGTCATTATTACATGCAGCTAAAAATAATGCCATAACTAGCAATAGCATAAATGACCATAATGCTGATTTTTTCATTTTTTTCCCCCCGTAATTTTATTTTTGTCAATAACTATTTTCCGTTTTTAGTTTTTAATATAAATGACAAGCAACACTATGCCCCGACTTCACCTCCTTTAAAGCTGGCTTAGATAATGAACATTCTGCCATTGCCTTTGGACACCTTGGATGGAATGGACAGCCTGATGGTGGATTAGCAGGACTCGGTATATCTCCCTCTAAAACAATACGACTATTTTTCTTTCTCGGATCTGGCACAGGTATTGCAGAGATCAATGCTTGTGTATAAGGATGTAATGGCTCATCGTAAATATGTTCCTTATCAGCTATTTCTACAATATTTCCTAGATACATCACGCCAATTCGATCGCTCATATGCTTGACCACACTTAAATCATGTGCGATAAACAGGAATGTTAAATCAAACTCATCCTGAAGTTCTTTTAATAGATTAAGAACTTGTGATTGTACTGATACATCTAAGGCTGAAACAGGCTCGTCTGCAATAATAAGCTTTGGTCTAAGTGCTAGTGCCCGAGCAATACCAATACGCTGGCGCTGACCACCTGAGAACTCATGAGCATATTTATAATAGGCATCTTCAGGTAAGCCGACTTTTCTTAATAGCTCCATTACCTCGCCTTTTAATGATTTCAATGATTTGTTACTGAAATTCATAATTGGCTCTGCAACAATGCTTCCTACCATTTGCATAGGATTTAAAGATGCGTATGGATCCTGAAATACCATTTGAATATCTTTTCGTATATCTCTTAAAGATTTCCCTCTCAAGTTTGTAATATCTTTACCATCAAAGATAATTTTTCCATCCGTCGAGTCTAATAATCTTAAAATTGTCCGTCCAGTTGTCGATTTTCCGCAACCCGATTCTCCAACTAACCCTAATGTCTCGCCATTTTTAATAGAAAAAGAAATGTTATCCACTGCTTTTACATGACCAACAGTATGCCTTAAGAAGCCACCTTTGATTGGGTAATATGTTTTCAAATCAATTATTTCTAATAAGTTATCCTTTTTTTGTTTTACGATTGTTTCATTCATGTTGTCAGCTCACACCCTTTCTAGTATCGCAACTTTCATAAAGTAAACAAGATACCTCATGTCCATCATCTATAAAGGAAAGTTGCGGCGTAACCTTGCTACAATCAGGCATAGCTGAAGGACATCTATCCACAAAACGGCAACCTATTTGGGGCATATTTTTCAACGAAGGTACAATCCCTTGAATGGTCGTTAACTTTTCAACTTCCTCATCGATTCTTGGTATAGAAGCCATTAATAGCTTTGTATAAGGATGCTGCGGATTGTGGAACAAATTATCTACATTTGTTTTTTCTACAATTTTCCCCGCGTACATGATAATTACTTCATCACACATTTCGGCTACGACGCCTAAATCATGTGTAATAAGTACGATGGACATATCATTTTTTGCTTGAATTGTCTTTAATAGCTCTAAGATTTGAGCTTGCACCGTCACATCAAGTGCCGTAGTAGGCTCATCTGCAATTAATAGTTTAGGTTGACATGCAATGGCAATGGCAATCATAACCCTTTGTCTCATACCACCAGATAATTGGTGAGGATACTCATCTACAATTTGATCCGCTCTGGGTATGCCGACTTGCTTTAATAAGTCTATTGCTTTACTTTTAGCCTCAGCCTTTGAGATTTTAGAGTGATTTAAGATAATCTCTTGTATTTGTGAACCAATTGTAAAAACGGGATTTAATGATGTCATGGGTTCTTGGAAAATCATACTGATATCTTTTCCTCTAATCTTATTCATGTCATCGCTAGAATAATTTTCGATGTTTTTTCCTTCAAACTTAATTTCTCCGCCTGTAATTTTGCCAATCCCTTTTGGAAGAAGCTGCATAACTGAAAGTGACATGACACTTTTTCCACATCCAGATTCTCCAACTACCCCAATAATTTGACCTGATTTGACTGAAAAAGAAACATCATCAACAGCATGATAGATATCCCCATCTATATCGAAACCAGTTTTAAGGTTTTTCACTTCTAACATTAAGCTCATTTAATATCACACCTTTAATTTTTTTACTAAAAATCACTACATCCTTTATGTAAGCAACAGAAACATATGTCTAAAATGTATTCTTTAAGTAAAAGATGTAAAAAGAAATTAGCTTTTGACTTCCTTCATAAGATTCAATATTCCGAAAAATTAGATCCTAAGATGTTAAACCTATTTCAAAATTATATTAGCTAAAAAAAACATCAAATTTTAAAAAGAACATCTTCATTACATAAATTGATCCTATTTTCCAAATGTAATAGTAACTGGATCAGTATATAATATTCTGACAATTAGGCGTAATGCTATTTTATCTGGAAATAATACATTTAATCAAGTGAATTTTTACAATTCTCATAATATTACATACAAAATAATCCATACAACTATACCATTTCAAATTGGACACTTTAGGTTTAAGCATACTGAATATTAGTTCATTTTCAACTTTATTTGCCTAAAGTATCATTTTTTTATTTTATTAAAATAATAATAACCTACTCAATTGATCCACACATACTACGTCAAAATTTACTTTTATTTGGAAAACATGATTATAAAAGGATTTTTATTGTTTATTTAATTCAGAGAATGATACTAAATTTTCCTAATTATTATTAACGAATAATTTTATTTACTAAAGCACTAAACAAATGAAGTGTTTTATATTACATTAAAAAAATAAATTATTTTTATAATTTCTTTAATCTATAGGCCATACTTCTCTTAAAAGTTAATAAAGTTTATTTTCCTTTGACTACATCGAAAAAACACAAAAAAACAACTATCAACAAAAGTATCGATAGTTGTTTCTATGCATTTGCTCTCTTTTATATTCCAGTAACTCTATGTTTCACTACTACTTTTACAAGATTTCTAATTATAGCTCTCCAGCTTTTAATTTTCCATGCCACTCTTTTAAGAATGGAATATCTTCTTCTTTAATAGCGCCGGATTCATTTGCTGCTTCAATCAGATAATCAAAATTTGTTAATGATACGTATTGAATGCCAGCCTCATCAAATGCTTGTTCAGCGCGTGGAAGATTATATGTGTAAACACAAACAACTCCAAGCACCTCACAGCCTGCTGCACGCAATGCTTCTACTGCTGTAATGGAAGAACCACCTGTAGAAACGATATCCTCCACAACCACTACTTTTTGTCCTGCTACGTATTTTCCTTCAATTTGATTACCACGGCCATGCTCCTTCGCTTTAGAGCGTACATAAACCATTGGTAATTCTAAAATATCACTTACCCATGCCGCATGTGGGATACCTGCTGTAGCTGTTCCTGCTACAATTTCTGTCGCTCCGAAATTTTCTTTGATGACAGAGGCTAAACCATTTGCTAATTGTTTACGAATAACTGGATCGGAAATTGTTAAACGTGTATCACAGTAAATAGGTGATTTAATACCAGATGCCCATGTAAATAGCTCTGTAGGATTTAATTCTACTGCTCCAACTTTTAACATAGCGTGTGCAATTTCATTTTGTAATGTCATAATTTATGCCTCCCATAATTCACTTACGATTTTATATGCTGCTACTGGATCCTGTGCACCTGTTACAGCACGGCCAACAACGATGAGTGATGAACCATCACGCTTTGCCCCATCAGGTGTTGCTATACGTTTTTGATCGTGTGCAGCACCTCCAGCTAAACGAATCCCAGGTGTGACACGTAGAAATTCATCTCCACACACCTCAGCAATCGCCTTAGCCTCATGGACAGAGCAAACAACACCTTGTAAGCCTGCTTCCTTTGTCAGCCCTGCGTAGTGTAGGACAGACTCTTGCAATGAAAGAGCAATCTTTTGTTCTGCTTGCATTTGTTCTTCTGTTGTGGATGTTAATTGAGTAACAGCTATTAGTGCAGGACGTTCTTTGCCTGTTGGTGTTCCTGCTTCAAGTCCTTCTAGAGCTGCTTCCATCATAGCACGTCCGCCTGCAGCATGGACATTGACTAAATCTACCCCTAATTTTGCTAGCCCCTTCATCGCAGAGCCTACTGTATTTGGGATATCATGTAATTTTAAATCAAGGAAAATATCATGACCTAAATCCTTTACTTTGCGTACGATATCAGGTCCTTCTTGCATATATAATTCCATTCCAATTTTCACGAAAAGAGGCTCATCGAATTTTTTAAGAAAATCGAATACTTCTTTTTCTCCTGGAAAATCTAGAGCTAGTATAGGTTTCGTATTCATCAACGATGGCTCCTTCCAATAATCTCTGTTATATGTTCTACACCTAATGCATCCAGCTTTGCTGGTAATTCTTCAATAATGTTCGGGCAAACGAAATGGTCAACAAAGTTAGCTGTTCCTACTGCTACAGCTGAAGCACCTGCGGACATAAAATCAATGACATCCTGTGCTTCCGTTACACCGCCCATACCAATTATCGGAATATTGACAGCCTTGTACACCTCATAAACCATTCGTATTGCTACAGGTTTTACAGCAGGACCAGATAGTCCACCTGTGCCATTAGCTATGACTGGCTTACCTGTACGCTCATCTAAACGCATACCAACCAATGTATTAATCATGGTAATACCATCTGCTCCACCTGCTTCAACAGCTAGGGCAATATCAACGATGTTCGTCACGTTTGGTGATAACTTCACATAGACTGGCACTTCTGACACAGCCTTGACAGCCTTGACCAGCTCACGTGCAGTAGCAGGATCTGTTCCAAATTGAATACCACCACATTTCACATTAGGGCACGAAATATTCAGCTCCAATGCTTTAACATTTGAGGCTGTTGAAATACGGCGTGCTACTTCTACATAGTCTGATGTCTCTGTTCCAGCAACATTGGCGATGATGGGCACATTATAATCCTCTAAAAATTTTAATTCCTCATTCATCACTTTTTCAATGCCCGGATTTTGTAGACCAATGGCATTTAACATCCCCGCTGCTGTTTCGGCAACACGTGGCGTAGGGTTACCTGCACGCGTTTCGACCGTTGTTGCCTTAATCATGATAGCCCCTAGTTTAGATAAATCATAAAGCTGTGCATATTCACGACCAAAGCCAAAGCAACCTGAGGCTGGCATAATAGGGTTTTTTAAATCTAAGCCTGGTATTTGAATTGTTAAACGACTCATAGTGCCACCGTTCCTTTCGGGAAAACTGGACCATCAGAGCAAACTTTAACATAGTCTTTTTCAACCTGATCAGTTGTTTTGCATACACATGCAAAGCAAGCTCCAATACCACAGCCCATACGTTCTTCAAATGATAAATAGCCTTCTTTTTCAGGATAAAAGCCTTCTAATGCTCTTAACATTGGTAAGGGTCCACAGGAATAAAAAACATCAAATTCAGGAGCATGCGACTCTAAAACCGTTGTTACAAAGCCTTTTGTACCTTTCGAGCCATCCACCGTAACATAATGCGTTTCACCAAGTGCACTAAATTCATCCTCATAAAAGCAGACATCTTTTGTTTGGAAGCCTAAGACGTGGATTGTTTTCACACCACGAGCATTCAATTGCTTGGCTAGCTCATGTAATGGAGGGACACCAATGCCACCACCAACTAGTAGTGCAGTACCTCCCTCTTGCACCGCTTCTACTGGGAAACCATTCCCAATTGGTCCAAGTACGTTGACCAGCTGACCTTCTCGATTTGTTGCCAGAACTTTCGTACCACGCCCCTCAGCACGATAGATCATTGTAAACTCATTGTTGTCTTTATCAATATTTGCAATACTAATTGGTCGACGTAAAAGCGGCTCCAATGAATCCGACACCTTTACATGGACAAACTGGCCAGGAGTCATCTCCTGAACCAGTTCACCATGAAGTGTCAGTTCGAAAATGTTTGTCGCAATTTGCTTTTGAGAGACGACCGTCATTTTCTCTTGACGTATCATATTAGTGTACTACCTCCGCTTTTGGCATTTGTTCTGCTGTAAATGTCATAGATTCGATAACACGTACCATGGCTTCTGCTGTATCTAAAGATGTTAGACAAGGAACACCATTTTCTACAGACTCACGACGAATTCGGAAGCCGTCACGAGCTGGTTGCTTGCCTTTTGTTAAAGTGTTGACAACAAGCTGAGCTTCCCCATTTTGGATAAGGTCAATCAATGTTTGTCCTTTCGCCCCAATCTTGCCTACTACATCAGTTCGTACGCCTGCTGCTTCAAATGCTTTTGCTGTACCTTCAGTTGCTACAATGCGATAGCCTACTGTTGAGAAGCGTTTTGCTAATGCAATCGCTTCTTCCTTATCTTTATCAGACACAGTGAATAATACTGTACCTTCTGTTCGTATTTCCATACCTGCTGCAACTAAGCCTTTATAAAGAGCTTTTTCTAATGTTGCATCTTTCCCCATTACTTCACCAGTAGATTTCATTTCAGGTCCTAATGTAATGTCTACACGTCGTAATTTAGCGAATGAGAACACTGGTACTTTTACAAATACGCCTTTTTGCTCAGCTGCTAGGCCTGTTGGATAGCCTTGCTCTACAATGGATTTGCCAAGGATTGCTTTTGTTGCAATATTAGCCATTGGGATATTTGTAATCTTACTTAGGAACGGTACTGTACGTGATGAACGTGGGTTCACCTCGATAACAAATACTTCGTTTTGTGAAATGACATATTGGATGTTCATTAAGCCGATGATGCCTAGCCCCTTCGCAAGACGAGTTGTATAGTCAACTAATGTATCTTTTTGTGCCTGTGTTAATTTTTGCGGTGGATAAACAGAGATTGAGTCACCAGAGTGAACTCCTGCACGCTCGATATGCTCCATAATTCCTGGTATTAACACATTCTCACCGTCACAGATAGCATCTACTTCAATTTCCTGTCCTGTTAAGTAACGGTCTACTAATACTGGATGATCTGGAGATGCCTCTACCGCGTTTTCCATATAGTGCTGTAATTCTTCTTGGTTATAAACAATTTCCATTGCACGTCCACCAAGTACATAAGAAGGGCGGACAAGCACTGGGAAGCCTAGACGCTCACCAATGGCAAGAGCTTCCTCTGTAGAAACCGCTGTTTCTCCTTGAGGTTGTGGAATATCTAATTCACGTAGCGCCTGCTCAAATTTATCGCGGTTTTCTGCACGGTCAATATCCTCAAGAGACGTACCTAAGATTTTCACACCATTAGCAGCTAATTTATCAGCAAGGTTAATAGCCGTTTGACCACCGAATTGAACAACAACACCAATTGGTTGTTCTAAGTCGATAATATGCATAACATCCTCAATTGTTAATGGTTCAAAATATAATTTATCGGAAATTGAGAAATCTGTTGACACTGTTTCTGGATTTGAGTTAATGATGATCGCTTCATAACCTGCTTCTTGAATCGCCCATACTGAGTGTACTGTGGCGTAGTCAAATTCTACCCCTTGGCCAATGCGGATTGGACCTGAACCGAGTACCACCACAGAAGGTTTTTCTGACTTAATCGATTCATTTTCGTCTTCATAAGTGCCATAGAAATATGGTGTTTCTGATTCAAATTCTGCTGCACATGTATCCACCATTTTATAGACTGGCATAATACCATGCTCTTTACGATAAGCATACAGTTCTTCTGGTGTTGTTTCCCAAAGCTCAGCAATTTTCTTATCTGCAAAGCCTAAACGTTTAGCTGTTCGTAGTACGTCTTTATCATTCTTATTGTCAGCAAGCGTTTGTTCCATATCCACAATATTTTTAAATTTATTTAAGAAGAATAGATCGATTGCTGACCATTCATGAATTTGTTCAATTGTTACACCTCGACGTAAAGCTTCACCGATGAAGAATAGACGCTCATCCCCAGCCTTGCGAATGCGTTTTTCAATCCAAGAATCTGAATTTTCTTCAGCATGTTTTAACTCTAAGTGTACTTGACCTGTCTCAAGAGAACGAACCGCTTTTAGCATAGCTTCCTCAAAAGTACGACCTAACGCCATTACTTCACCAGTAGCTTTCATTTGCGTACCAAGATTACGTTTAGCAGATTCGAATTTATCGAATGGCCAGCGAGGAATTTTTGCTACGATATAGTCCAGTGCAGGCTCAAAACAAGCATATGTTGAGCCTGTTACAGGATTTTTAATTTCATCTAACGTTAAGCCTACTGCAATTTTAGCGGCTAGCTTAGCAATTGGATAACCTGTTGCTTTTGATGCTAATGCAGATGATCGAGAGACACGTGGATTTACTTCAATCACATAGTAATTAAAGCTATATGGATCAAGTGCAAGCTGTACGTTACAGCCACCTTCAATTTTTAATGCGCGAATAATATCGAGTGAAATATTACGTAGCATTTGGTTTTCGCGATCAGATAATGTTTGCGTTGGTGCAACAACGATTGAGTCACCTGTATGAATCCCTACTGGGTCAACGTTTTCCATGTTACATACAACGATGGCATTGTCAGCTGCATCACGCATTACTTCGTATTCAATTTCTTTATAGCCTGCGATTGATTTCTCTAATAGACATTGCGTTACAGGTGAATATTTTAAACCCGATGTCACAATTTCTTCTAAGTCTTGATCGTTGTAGCAAATACCGCCCCCTGTACCGCCAAGTGTAAAGGCAGGTCGAACAATGACAGGATAGCCAATTTTCGCAACAAATCTTTTCGCTTCATCTAAGTTATGAATAATATCAGATTCAGGAACTGGAGCTCCTAGCTCATACATTAAATTACGGAATAAATCACGGTCCTCTGCTTTATGGATGGCATCTAATTTAGTACCAAGAATTTCAATCCCAAGCTCATCTAGAATACCTGATTTGTCTAATTCGATCGCCATATTTAGGCCCGTTTGACCACCAAGTGTTGGTAAAATCGCGTCTGGACGTTCTTTACGTAATATACGCGATACAAAATCAAGAGAAATTGGCTCAATATAGACTTTGTCTGCAATTTCTGTATCTGTCATGATTGTAGCAGGGTTTGAATTGATTAAAATAACGCGGTAGCCCTCTTCTTTTAATGAAAGACATGCTTGTGTTCCTGCATAGTCAAATTCTGCTGCTTGTCCGATAACAATTGGGCCTGAGCCGATTACTAAAATAGTTTCAATATCTGTACGTTTAGGCATGTTGTTTCCCCTTCCCTGCTTCTACTTCCATCATTTCGATGAATTCATCAAATAAGTGGTTTGAATCTTCTGGACCTGGTGATGCTTCTGGGTGATATTGCACTGTGAAAATTGGATATTTTTTATGACGCACACCTTCACATGTTCCATCATTTAACGCGATATGTGTTAATTCTAACTCTGTATCTTTTAATGATTCGATATCGATGGCATAGCCATGGTTCTGAGATGTTAAATCTGTACGACCTGTGCGTAAATCTTTTACTGGATGGTTACCACCACGGTGTCCAAACGGTAATTTAAAGGCTTTTGCACCACTTGCTAAAGAAAAGATTTGATGGCCTAAACAAATACCGAACATTGGCACTTTTCCAATTAAGTTA
Source organism: Lysinibacillus sp. BS3 (assembly GCF_039614735.1). Lineage (NCBI taxonomy): Bacteria > Bacillati > Bacillota > Bacilli > Caryophanales > Bacillaceae > Lysinibacillus > Lysinibacillus sp. BS3. Next base: position 1,726,888 of record NZ_CP154860.1, read on the forward strand.
CGTACTGTTTCAATGCCTTCTTGAACATCTTCAGGATTTCCTGGTCCATTTGACAGCATGATGCCATCTGGATGCCAAGCTAAAATTTCCTCAGCTGACGTATTATAAGGTACTACTAGCACATCACAATCACGTTTGTTTAATTCACGTAAAATCCCATGCTTCATTCCATAATCAATTAGGACAACTCGTTTACCACGCCCTGGAGATGGATAGGCCGCTTTTGGTGATACTTCACGAACATGGTGCGTAATGGCTGGCGTTGCTTGTAATTGTGCTACTATTTCATCCACATTTACTTCTTCATCAGCAGCTGTCAAAATCGCTTTTACGGAACCTTTACTACGAATAATACGTGTTAATTTTCGTGTATCAATTCCTTCAATTCCTGGGATATCCTTTGATGTCAAATAATCATCTAAAGTTAAATCACAGCGGAAATTTGAAGGATTTTTAGCTAATTCACGCACAACAAATCCACGAATAGCTGGCGTAATCGATTCAAAGTCATCACGGTTAATGCCGTAATTACCAACTAAAGGATAAGTTAAAGTGACAATTTGTCCATAGAATGAAGGATCTGAAATCGTTTCCTGATAACCCGTCATCCCTGTTGTGAAAACAACCTCACCTTGTGAAGCGCGCTCGCTACCAAATGCTGTACCTGTAAATACTGTGCCATCTTCTAAAACTAGTAAACGTTTTTTCATTACTCTGCCTCCTGATATACGATATTGCCTTCAAAAATCGTTAGTACTGGCCAACCCTTTGCCACCCAGCCGTTGAATGGTGTATTACGACCTTTTGATACAAAGCCTTCTGCATCAATCGTTTGTTCTTTTTGAGTATCAATTAAAATCATATCCGCTGAAGCACCCACTTCTAATGTGCCATATGGCAGATCAAAAATCTCAGCTGCTTTCACTGTCATCCAATCAACTAATTGTTTTAACGTCCACTTTCCTGTTTCTACAAACTGTGTATAAAGTAGTGGGAAAGCTGTTTCGAAACCTACAATACCAAATGGTGCGCCAACCATACCGCAGCATTTTTCTTCTACTGTGTGTGGCGCATGATCTGTTGCAATGCAGTCGATTGTGCCATCAAGTAGTGCTGCATGTAGAGAATCTTTATCATCCGCTGCGCGTAATGGTGGATTCATTTTCCAATTAGCATCATCAGATGGAATATCCATCTCTTCTAGTAATAAATGATGTGGACAAACTTCTGCTGTGACACGGATTCCTGCAGCCTTTGCATCTCTTACCGCACGCACTGATTCCTTCGTCGATACGTGACAAACATGGTAACGAGCGCCTGCTGTTTCTGCAAGTAGTACATCTCGTGCAATTTGTACGGATTCACAAATGGAAGGTATTCCTGGAAGGCCTAGCTCTTTATTACGCTTTCCTTCATGCATCACACCATCATAGATTAATGAGTTGTCCTCACAATGTGCTACAACGACCATATCGTGCTGGGCCGCATCTTTCATTTGCTCATACATCGTTGAGGCTAGCTGGATACCAACACCATCATCTGAGAATGCCACTGCTCCATGTGCTTTTAATTCTTCAATATTTGTTCTAACCTCACCTGATATATCCTTTGTTAGGGAACCATATGGGAGTACTCGAATAACCGCACTGTCCTTAATGAGCCCATTGATGAGTTGCATGTTTTCAACCGAATCAGGTACTGGCTTTGTATTAGGCATTGCGCAAATTGTCGTAAAGCCGCCTTTTGCTGCTGATGCCGAACCTGTTGCAATGGTTTCCTTATGCTCAAATCCTGGCTCTCGTAAATGTGTATGAACATCGATAAAGCCTGGTGCTACGATTAAGCCATGTCCTTCAATCAGTTCTGCACCTGCTACAGTCACATCTTGACCAATAGCCGTAATCTTTCCGTCTGCCATTGCAATATTGACTGTCTTCAATTCACCTTGTTCATCTAGCATTTGTACATTTTGAAGTACCTTTGTCATGTTATTCTCTCCCCTTTAAAATGGTTTCCATAATAGCCATCCGTGTGTAAACACCGTTCCGCACCTGTTCAAAAATTCGAGAGCGATCACACTCGACTAACTCAGAAGCAATTTCGACATCACGATTGACGGGTGCTGGATGCATAATAATGGCCGATTCTTTCATTTGCTTTTCTCGTTCAATTGTTAAACCAAACTCTTGATGGTAACCTTCCTTTGAGAAGCTTTTATTTACTTTATGACGTTCATGTTGCACACGTAGTAACATAATGACATCACTTATTTCGATCAGATTATCCCATGAATGGTGCGCTTCAAAACCGCCAGACCATTCTTCTGGGCAAAGGAAATGAACATTTGCCCCTAAATTTTGTAATGCTGTTGCATTTGATTTCGCTACTCGACTATGAGAGATATCTCCTGCAATTGTGACATTCAACCCTTCGAAATAGCCAAACTCTTTTTTGATGGTATAAAGATCCAATAAGGATTGTGAAGGGTGTTGCCCAGCACCATCTCCTGCATTAATAATCGCTACGTTGATACCATTCAGCAACTCATTGTAATACTCATCTTCTGACGCTCGAATGATGACAGCATCTAAACCAATCATTTCCAATGTTTTGACAGTATCGTACATCGTTTCCCCTTTTGTAACACTCGAAAACCCTGCATCAAAAGGGATAACATGACAGCCAATTTTGTATTCTGCCATTTCAAAGCTTGTTTTTGTACGAGTACTTGGTTCAAAGAATAGGTTGGCCACTTTGTGTGTGCGAGATAACGATGATGTTTCACCATTTTCAAATGCTTGCGCAAGATCTAGGATTTGGTTAATCTCTTCTGTTGTTAAATGTTCCATCGATAATAAGTTCTTCATCATGTGACCTCCATTAGGTTGTGAATCGTGAACGTCTTTGTCTGACGTTCTCTGTATATAAAGTAAAAGCCCCGTTGATGTCATCAACGAGGCATGAGGAGGCGTGACAAACTACAGCAAGACATACATCCTACTTCAGCCTGTCCACAACTTCCCTTTTTTTGCCTCTCTGGACAATTCATTAAAAGGTACTACTATGAATCTTTATTTTGATTGTATTGTACGGGTATATCAGCTTCTTTTTTACCTGGTAGAATCGCATTCAATAGCACACCAATAATCGCTGCTAGGGCCATTCCTTCAACACTCAATGATTCTGAGATAACAAACTTGGCACCGCCGATACCAATGACTAAAATCACTGAAGCAATTACTAGGTTACGACTGTTACCAAAATCAATATGATTATCTACTAGCATACGTAAGCCACTTGCTGCGATAATTCCGAAGAGTAAGATGGAAACCCCACCAAGTACTGCGGTTGGAATCGTTGCAATTACGGCCATTGCTTTCCCGAAGAATGATAGTAAGATAGCAACCACTGCTGCACCTGCAATAACGTAGATACTGTATACTCGAGTAATGGCTAGTACACCAATATTCTCACCATACGTTGTTTTCGGAGGGCCTCCGATTAAAGCACTCACAAATGTGCCAAGTCCGTCACCTAGTAGCGAACGGTGTAGTCCTGGCTCTTTAATATAATCCCGATCTACTACTTTTCCTAATACCAGTTGATGACCAATATGTTCTGAAATTGTTACAATAACGATTGGTACCATGATAAGTAGAATTTTTGTTGTTATTTCAAACTCATAATGCACACCCGGTATTAAGAAATCAGGCATAGCGAAGAATTTTGCTTTGGCAATCGGTGTATAGTCTACTATGTCAATTATCATGGAGTAAATGTAACCTACAATTAGGCCCATCAAAATTGGCATAGTGCTTAAAATTCCTTTAAAGAAAATCGTAAAGATGATAGCTGTAAAGACCGTAACTAAAGCAGCTGAGAAGTGTAAAAAGCTATACTCTCCATTAACGTTCATTGCCATATTCACAGCTGTACCAGAAAGTCCAAGCCCAATTACCATAATTACTGGACCTACCACAATCGGTGGCAAGATTTTCATAATCCACTTATAACCACTTTTCCAAATGATTAAGGATACAATTCCGTACGTAATGCCGACAGCCATAGCACCGATCATGGCATTGCCTGGGTTTACACTCGAACCGTCTTCATTTAAACCACCTGCAGCAAGTAGGATTGGTGCAATAAAGGCGAAGGATGAGCCTAAATAAGCTGGTACCTGGAATTTCGTAATTAATAGGAAGAATAATGTAGCAATTCCGCTTGTTAAAAGGGCAATCGCTGGACTAAGACCTACTAACTGCGGTACTAAAATCGTTGAACCAAACATCGCAAACATATGCTGGAAACTTAATGTCACTAGCTGGAGCGGGGTCGGTTTATCCTTAATATCTAAAACTGCATTTGACATACTGTTTCCTCACTTTATTGTTCGTCTTCTTTGTAAATAATGACGCAATCTTCTCCGTCTACTTCTTGTAAATTGACAACAATGCGCTCAGAGCCAGAAGTTGGAACGTTTTTTCCCACATAGTCTGCTCTAATTGGTAGCTCTCGATGTCCTCTATCTACTAGAACAGCTAGTTGAATTTGTGCAGGTCTTCCTAAATCCATTACAGCATCTAGAGCTGCACGTACTGTTCGACCTGTATAAAGTACATCATCTACTAAGATGATTTTTTGATTTTTCACTTGATACTCGATATCAACTTGTTCTACATGTGCTTGTTCGTTTTCATGTTTCGTTGTTAAATCATCTCGGTAAAGTGTAATATCAAGTTCCCCTGTACGAATCGGTTTACCTTCAATTTTTTCAATTCGCTGCGCCAAACGTCTGGCTAGAAAGGCACCTCGTGTTTTAATGCCAACTAAAATACATTCATCGATTCCTTTATTACGTTCAATTATTTCATGGGCAATACGTGTTAATGCTCGTGTCATTGATGGGCCATCTAATAATTCATTTTGTGCCATATTCGTATCCTCCTCTCTTCAATCTATTATCGGCCATGTGTCCATAATCAGAACCACCAGTCTAACTGGTGGTTTGCTCTACGCGTGAAACGCTGGGGTACTGGCCCATGTCTAAAGACACACTGAAAGGTCCGCCAACCGCACTCCGTTTTCACGCTACCACTAAAGTGGTTTTATTATTTTCGCTTTTTTGCTTGTATTTCTTCTCCTGTAAATGGATCAATGAATTCTTTCATGGTCATTTGATCCTCAAGAATATCCTCTTGCAATTGATTTTTTATATATTCCTGTATGATTTTTCTGTTTCGTCCTACTGTATCTACATAATATCCGCGACACCAAAACTTCCTATTTCCATATTTGTATTTCAGGTTCGCATGCCGATCGAATATCATTAAACTACTCTTCCCTTTCAAATAACCCACAAACGATGAAACACTTATTTTTGGTGGAATACTCACCAACATATGAATGTGATCAGGACAGGCTGTGGCTTCAATGATTTCTACTCCTTTTCTTTCACATAACTGGCGAAGAATTCTACCTATATCTGCTTTGATTTGTCCATAAATAATCTGCCTTCTATATTTTGGCGCAAAGACGATGTGATACTTACAATTCCATGTCGTGTGTGCTAAACTTTTATTATCCATTTGGAGCCCCTTTCGTACGAAGTCGGTTGACCAGACCTGATTTCATTGTACGGCTGGGGTTTTTTTCTTGTCCATAGCTAGAAGCTCTTTGGAACCCCTCGCATAGCAAGGGGTTTTCAAAATATACAAAAAAACCTCTCGAGGCGAATAGCCTGAGAGGGTTGTATACGTGTTGAAAAAGCATGTTGGAAAAATTTGCAGCACAAATTTCCACAACACTATCACATGTCCCTTCTCAGCCTCTCTGGACTGCCATTAAAGGTGAATATTTAGTTATGTTGTTCATTCACTGTCGTTAGTATAGACTTTCTTTTCGTATACGTCAATGCCTATTTCGTAAATCATTTAATAATTGTTCATAATCAGCTGGAAGTGGTGTTTCAAACTCCAAGTATTCTCCAGATGAAGGATGATCGAATCCTAAAGTCGCTGCATGTAAAACTTGTCCCCCAAAGTCGATTGTCTTTTTCGGACCATATTTTGGATCTCCAACAAGTGGGAAGCCAATATAATTCATATGCACACGAATTTGGTGTGTACGTCCCGTTTCTAAACGACATTCCACAAGCGTATAGTCACCAAAACGTTCAACAACTTGGAAGTGTGTGACAGCATGTTTACCATTATCGACAACTGCCTGTTTTTGGCGATCTTTTTGGTCACGTCCAATTGGTGCATCAATTGTACCCTTATCATGTGCAATATGCCCGTGGACAAGAGCAATATATTTACGAGTAACTGTTTTATTCACTAATTGATTGACTAATGATTCATGAGCCGTATCGTTTTTAGCAACCATCAATAAGCCCGATGTATCTTTGTCGATACGATGGACAATCCCTGGTCGTAGTACACCATTAATCCCTGATAAGTCTTTACAATGATACATTAAGCCATTTACCAGTGTACCTCCCATATGGCCCGGTGCTGGATGTACCACCATACCCTTTGGTTTATTCACAACAAGAACATCTGCATCCTCATAAACAATATCTAACTCTAAATTTTCTGCGACAACATCCAATTCTTCCACTTCTGGTACATCAATAGCGATGATGTCACCAGCTTTAACCTTATATTTTGCCTTTACAGCATCACCGTTTACTTTAATGACTCCCTCACTAATCCAGTTCCCAATTTGCGTGCGTGACCACTCAGATTGTAAGCTAGAAAGTGCTTTATCAATGCGCTCTCCTTGCTGCTGTTCTTCGATTGTATATGTTACTTGCGTCATTGTTTCACCTGTTTCTTCTCTTTTTTATCTTCCATAATTAAGCCAATCATCAGCACGACAACCGCTATTGTTAATGCAGCATCTGCCACATTAAAAATAGGAAAATCATAATTAATAATTGGAATTAAAACATCTACAAAATCGACCACTTCTCCTCTAAATAGACGGTCTATAAAGTTTCCTACTGCACCACCAAGCAAGAGCATTAAGCCGACTTGAAAAACAGGCTTTCCCTTTGCTTCTTTATGATAAAAATAGACAATCGCACAGATAACAGCAACTGTGACAATACTAAACAACCACATTTGCCCCTCTAGCATCCCCCATGCTGCCCCTCTATTTCGATGAGACAAAATACCGAACCATGGGTCCCATACAGCAATGCGTTCAGCATATTCCATATTTTTCACAATCAGCCATTTTGTCCATTGATCCAGTAAAACGACAAAAGCAGCTAATCCATAATATTTATACACAGACATTCCTCCGTTCACTCAACATCTTACCTATTCTACCATAACAGTACCATTCACAATAACTAATATCATATCTAAATATGGCTGATTCTAAATCTCTTCAAGAAATATAAAAAGGCTACCCCTATTACGTTTAAGCAATAGAAATAGCCATAACTTATTGGTTAGACAGTTTCAGATTCTTTTGAATGTACTCGCTTCATGAAGTCATTAACATCAGCAGGAACTTTGCGATCTATTAATGACACGATGATAACAGATAAGAAGCCCACAGGTACTGTCACAATACCTGGAATTTTAAACTGCAAGAAGCTTGGTAACGTTCCTGGTAAAAAGATCATCCACATAGACACGCCAAGTCCTATTAATAATCCTGCAATGGCTCCTTTTTCTGTCATGCCTCTCCACCAAATACCTAAAATGAATATTGGGGTAAATGTACTTGCAGCGACAGTAAAAGCGAGCGCCACTAAATGGCCAATGGATGCATCCTTTACAAGTAAACCCAATGCTCCATATAAAATACCTAATAATACAATAGCCACTTTCCCAGCAATAACTCGTTGTTTTTGTGTAATATCCTTTTTCATGATATTGGCATATAAATCATGAGCTAGTGCACCTGAGCTTGTAATAAACAATCCTGAAAGATTGGAGAAAATAGCTGCAAATGCTCCTGCTATAACTAATCCAAGTAGCCATTTGCCACCTAGTGCAAGGGCTGTAGTAGGAATGACCATGTTATTCCCACCCAGCACTAAATCACGCATGACTTCCTCACTAGCTGTCCCAGAAATGAAAATAGATCGACCTACAACACCTAAATAAACAGCTAACAAGAAGAACGCGCTTGCAATTCCAATGGCCATGAGTGCAGATTTACGGGCTGCTTTAGCACTTGGGTTTGTATAAAAGCGCAATAAAATATGAGGAAGACCAATTGTTCCTAGCGCTAATCCTATCGTCATACTAATTGTTTGCCAGAACGTGGGGAAATAAAAGCCCGTGCCTGTCCAAGCAGCACCATCAAAATTGATATCATTGCCATCTAAGGCATACGGTGAAGTGCCTGTAATTGGACCGCTAAATGAATGGATGGCTGCTAAAATTTTATCATAATGTAAACCGCCATAAACTGCTGCAATTAACATCACAATAAACGCACCAAGACGAATCCACAACTCTAATGCTTGGTTGATGGTTGTTCCTTTCATACCACCAATACCTACATAAAAAATCATAACAACACAAGTAAATATAATGCCGAATTCATAAGAAGTACCGAAAAACATACTTAAAATCTGTGCAGCACCTAATAATTGGGGAGCTGCATAAAAGCCTGAAATAGCTAACACCACTGCCACAGCTACAAGCCGAGCTCGTCTACTATGAAAACGATAGCCTAAAAAATCTGCAACGGTAAATGCACCAAAACGTCTTAAAGGACCTGCCACAAAAATCGCTAATAATGTTAACCCAATGGAGAAGCAAAAAGCATAATAAGCACCATCATATCCAAGTTGAAATGTTAACCCTGCGATACCCAGAAATGTTGCTGCACTTAAGTAATCCCCACCAATGGCAGACCCATTTGTAAACCATCCGAAGCTTCGGCCACCTACAAAGAAATCCGAAGCTGTTGCATTTCTTTTTGTTAAATACGTAATGTATACAATTGTTCCCATTAAAGCAATGGTCATTAACATCTTTGGTTCTAATAGAGCTTCCATCATTCAACATTTCCCCCTTTGTTCCAACTACTTATTTGCTATATCATATTGCTTTAGACGTTTCTCGTACATGGCTGTGTGAACATATGCAATAATAAATGCCATAGCCATCATTACAATCGTTGTCACAAACCATGTGACTGTCATACCACCCCAGATCTTCTTAAACGCAAATGCTGGCCCAAACCAATTCATAACAGGGATACTAAAAATCAAAATAAAGTAAAATATCGATAAACCTAAACCTGTTGTAAATTCATCTTTCATAATTTTGTTTGTTGTTGCATCTAAAGGTGGTAGATCTTTCACATCAATTGTTCCTGCTTCTACATAGTCATAATCATGACTGCCTACTTCCGCCATAAGCCAATTCCCCCTTTTTTGGTAAGTGAATAATTGTCTGAAATTTCAAATTATTATTCACTACAATTATTCTATTCTATTTCAACTTCAATATAGATATAAAATATTGCTGTATTAGTACAAAAAATTGCTATTTTAAGTTAAAATATTTTTATCTTTTTATTCGTAGGGGGCTGGTAGCATTTTAAAGGTGGTATGGTATATGGAAAGCTCATTTGACAAGCAGCAAATGAGTGAATGGTTAAAAGAGGTTTTACCAAACGCTTTAGAGGAATGTAAAGTGCCAAAGCCAGAAGATGAGGTCATTATTGTCTATGAAGTCAATCGGTTATTTGATTGGGTAAAGATTAATCGATTAAAAAGAAATTATCCTAATAGTATTATTGTCCCGTTTGTTACAGAACACCTTACCTACTCGACTGGTATAGCAATTGAATTAGCTTTACCTGCACTTCTCATAAAACCATTACAAAAATCAAAATTTTTACGAATTGTAAAAAAGCTGTATACGTCCTATCAGGAAAAAAAGGCGAGTACACTTACAATGCTTGAGCTATCACAACAAGTATCCCAACAACATACCTCTCCATTTAGGGAAGCATTTTTAAAACGCCTGATCCGTGGAGAAATTGACAATGAACAAGAAATAATACAATCTGCTTCATTTTTATCGACAAACTGTATACCTAATATTGTATTTTTAATTCAAGGCTATATTGATGGGGCTAATAAGAAAGCTGTCCCACATGATGCAAGTAGTAGTATTACAACAGTTTTTCGTCAGCACTTTGCTGAGAAGGCCTCATTATCCTTTTTACATTTTGAACGCTATTTATTACTTCTCATGCGAATTCCTACTGATTACAACTCTTTCAAACATTGGACTGAGGGTGAAGCCTGTTTATTAGAGGTTATCGAGACCCTAAAAAGGGATTGTTCTATTCATCTTTTTATGGGGGTTGGAGGTGTATTTCAGGATGCTATGCAAGTGAAGGAATCCTATAGCCAGGCTAGAAAAGCACGTAGAAAACCACCTATCCATAATATACACATCCGATATTACGAAGATTTAACAAAGCATGAGCAGCTGCAAAAAGCTATTCAGTATATTGAAGAACATTACGACGAACAACTGACCATTCGTGATGTTGCAAAATATATTAACTTTAGCCCAACTCATTTTAGTAGACTATTTAAAAAAGAAACAGGTCGCAATTTTGTTGACTATGTTGCTTATACACGCATTATCAAAACCTTACCTTTTTTACGCAAGTACGACTACACCATAGAAAAAATCTCCTCCACCTGTGGCTTCAATACACCAAATTACTATAGTTTAACTTTTAAAAAATATGTAGGTATATCTCCAACAGACTATCGCAATACGACAGAAATTTTATTTAAATAATGGAAAAGAATCTGCAAAACTTCCATGAAAAAAGCAAGCCTCCAACAAGGAGACTTGCACATCCTCTACATTTAAATGCAGATTCTTGTTATTTATAGATTAAACGTAATACTTTTCTACAACTTCTGCACAGCGAGCACATACTGTAGGTTGTGCTTCATTTGAACCAACTGTTTCAGAAATTGACCAGCAACGCTCACATTTCTCACCTGTAGCCTTCTCAACAACAATGGAAACATGCTCAAGTGTTAAAGCTTCAGCAGGTGCCTCCTCGATAGCAGCTACCTCAAAAGCTGAAACGATGGAAAGTTGTGCAAAGTCAATGTTGGCATCGTTCAATAATGCGACAACATCTTCTTTCGCGTAGACAGTGACTTTTGCTTCAAGTGATTTACCAATTGTTTTCGCATTACGTGCTTCCTCTAATGCTTTTAAAATATCATCGCGTACATCAATAATTTTTTCCCATTTTGTACGTATGCTCTCAAAATTCGCTTGAACATCTACCTCTGGGAAATCTGTTAATTGAACAGAAACTTCTTCTACAATACCTTGAGCATGTAGATAAGACCACATTTCATCTGTTGTATGTGGGATAATTGGTGTCATGATTTTTACTAATGTCATCAATGTATCATAAATAACTGTTTGCATCGCACGACGATCCTTATTGTCATGACCCTCGATATAGACTACGTCTTTGGCAATATCAAGATAGAATGAAGATAACTCTACAGCAACGAAATTATTGACTACATGATAGACAGCAGCAAAATCATAGCGATCATAGGCAGCACGCACAGTTTTTAAGACATCCTGTAAGCGCATATACACATATTGATCCATTTCACGAAGCTCAGCATAACTTACACGATCTTTCGTAGGATCGAAATCAGCAATATTGCCGTGTAAGAAACGGAAAGTATTACGAATTTTACGATACACTTCAGATACTTGCTTTAACATATCCATAGAGATGCGCACATCTGCTGTATAATCAACAGAAGCAACCCATAAACGAAGTATGTCTGCTCCATACTGATCCATTACTTTTTGCGGAATAATCACATTCCCTAAAGATTTACTCATTTTACGTCCTTCACCATCAAGTACAAAACCATGTGTTAAAAGTCCTTTGTATGGTGCATAGCCGTTAATAGCTACAGATGTAATAAGAGAGGAATTAAACCAACCACGATGTTGGTCAGAACCCTCTAAATAGAGATCAGCTGGATATTTCATACCACGTTCTACTAGTACACCTTGGTGTGATGAACCTGAATCAAACCATACATCCATAATATCATTTTCTTTTGTAAATTCGCCGTTCGGGCTACCTGGATGTGTAAAGCCTTCTGGTAATAACTCTTTTGCTGTTTTTTGGAACCAAATATTTGATCCATTCTCACGGAATAATGCTGAGACATGACTAATTGTTTCAGGTGTAATAATAGGTTCACCATTTTCAGCATAGAAAATCGGAATCGGCACACCCCACGCACGTTGACGTGAAATTACCCAGTCTCCACGATCACGAATCATATTATAAAGACGAGTTTCTCCCCAAGCTGGTGTAAATGCTGTTGCTTTTACAGCCTCTAATAACTCCCCACGGAATGCTTCAACAGATGCAAACCATTGTGGTGTCGCACGATAAATAACAGGCTTTTTCGTACGCCAGTCATGTGGATAGGAGTGCGTAAAGAAATCAAGCTTTTCTAACGCTCCTACTTCTTTTAGTTTTTCTGTGACGAGTTTATTCGCATCATTATAAAACACGCCTTCAAAGCCAGGTGCTTCATCTGTATAACAGCCACTATTATCAAGAGGGCTAAGAATACCTAAACCGTACTGTTTACCAATATGATAATCGTCTTCACCATGCCCTGGGGCTGTATGAACACAACCTGTACCCGCTTCAGCAGTTACGTGTTCACCTACCATAATAAGCGATTCACGATCGTAGAATGGATGTTGTGCTACAATACGATCTAATGCCTCTCCTTTTACCTCTTGTACAACCTCATAGTCTACCCATCCAAGCGTAGTTGCCACTGACTCTAATAACTCTTTGGCAATGATGAATTTTTTATTAGCCACTGCAACTACTACATAGATAAATTCAGGATTCAAAGAAATTCCTAAGTTTGCTGGTAATGTCCATGGTGTTGTTGTCCAAATGATAAATTTAGCATCTGCTGGAACAACACCCTTCGCATCCTTAATTGCAAAGCTTACATAAATGGATGGAGATTTGATGTCCTTATATTCAATTTCAGCTTCCGCCAAAGCAGATTCAGAAGAAGGAGACCAATAAACCGGCTTTAACCCTTTATAGATATAACCTTTTTCCGCCATTTTACCGAATACTTCAATTTGACGAGCTTCAAACTCAGGCTTTAATGTAATATATGGATTTTCCCAATCACCTCGAATGCCTAGACGGCGGAATTGGGCACGTTGATTGTCAATTTGCTCATAAGCATACTCTTCACAAAGTTGGCGGAATGCTGCTACTGACATTTCTTTACGTTTTACACCTTTGTTAGTCAATGCTTGCTCAATTGGTAAACCATGTGTATCCCAACCTGGAATATAATTGACATGGTAGCCAGTCATGGAGCGATGACGTGTAATCATATCCTTCAATACTTTATTTAGAGCATGGCCTATATGGATATCACCATTTGCATAGGGAGGACCATCATGTAGAACAAATTCTGGTCGACCTTCCGTACGCTCCATCTGTAATTTGTTAATATCCATGCCATTCCATTTTTCTTGCATTTTTGGCTCATTTGCCGGTAAATTTCCACGCATTGGGAAATCTGTTTTTGGCATTAATAAAGTATCTTTGTATTCAACCATTAAAATTCCTCCTTTATTTTACACAAACAGGTAGACATTTTTCTCATAAGACAGTTATTGGCAAAATTATCTAAAACGATTCGGAAACAAACAAAAAAAGCCCTCAATCCCACTAAGGGACGAGAAGCTTCTACTCGCGGTACCACCCTAATTGTAGTACAAAAATTTGCACTACCTCTTAAAAGCACGTTTAACGTCGTGCATCACGAAATAACCTACTTTTTTCAGTTATTTAGCTCAGAAGTGATGTTCAATGCTAGTTGTATGTTTGGGCTCTCACTGTCCCCAAATCGCTTAACAACGCCTAACAAATACTGTCTTCGTCTCTGCTTTTATGCATATCTGTTCAAAATAATTACTATTACAAAGTATATGAAATTCAAACAATCGCGTCAAGTTTCATTTGTCAATTACAGCAATTAAAAAGAAAAGTTAAATATCCTCAGAATCCTGTGCTTCTTCAACAGATGCTTGAATTTCTGTTAAATCGATATCATATTGCAGCAAATGATCCCAGTCATCTGCATTAAGTAAATCCAGCTGTGCTTCTACAAGCATCTTGAAACGATTACGAAATACCTTAGATTGCTTTTTAAGCTCATCAATTTCAATCGTCACCTTACGAGCCTTCGTCAAAGCTTCATTGACAATTCGATCAGCATTTTTTTCAGCTTCTTTTACAATGAGCTTTGCCTCTTTTTGAGAATTTCTTCTCACTTCATCAGCCGCTTCTTGTGCAACGACAATAGACTTCTGCAAAGTTTCTTCTAAGGTGTTGAAATGTCTCGCTTGTTCTAAAGCCATCTCTAATTGCTTATCAACCTCTTTTTTTTCACGAAGCAGAATTTCATAGTCTTTAATAATCTGATCTAAAAATTCATTTACTTCATCTTCAGCATAACCTCTGAAGGCTTTTGTAAACTCCTTATTATGTATATCAATAGGTGATAATGGCATACAATCCTTCTCTCCTTTACATGTACATTCGTAATTCCTATTATACAATTGTTCCGACAACTTAGCAGTAAAAATTAATGAAATTTGCTTCACTTTCAGCTTTTTTGGGCCAATCGACCGACTTGAAGACGGATTTTATCTTTTTTTGTTCGGCCTTCAGTCATAATAATTTTCACCCGACCACTTCCACGTATCGATAAAATATCTCCCTCTTGTAATTCAAAAGCAACTGTATCTCTTTCTGTCCAATTTACACGAACTTTTTTCCCAGTAATTAAAGCTTGAGCTTTTTGGCGTGATACATTTAATACAGTCGCTATAATTACATCTAAGCGCATGGAAGATACTGTATGAGATTCCTCCAACCATTCTTCCTCATTTACAATAAGGGAATCCGCTTCTTTTAAAGACTCAATATGCACCTTAACTTTACCAATACCTGTTAAATGTAACCGAACATATTCTGCTACCTCTTGAGCTACAACGAATTGCACCTGCTGATCATTTACACGAATATCACCAAATTTGCCACGATTTAAACCTAATGAAAGCAACGCACCTAAAACATCAGGATGTCGTAATTGGACAAATTTCACTGGATATTGAATCGTAAAGGCCACTAACTGAAAGTCTTCTTCTGTTGCTTCATAGTAAGTAGGAAAAATAAGCATACGCTGCCTCTCCGCCTCTTCAAATAAACCTGTGCATGCAGTTTTTAGGGTATCATTTTGCCCGATAATCGATGTCACAATAAAACGTTGTCTTGGATCAAGAAAATCTGTCAGCTTAGGCGCATAACGATCTTCAACCTCACGCTGCCAGCTTATTACCTGTTCAATAAAGGGCTGTTCATCTTTTCGAAAATGCTGGATTAAGTGTTCCATCTTGTTGTCTCCTCTTTCACTAGTTCCATTTTGCTTTGTTAGTTGGAAACTTAGTATTCCCAATTAATGACGTTTGGACGTCATTGTTTTAAAATTTTTTATTAGTCGCTTTAGTAGCATAGAAAATTAAAATAAATAAAAAATCCCCACCAAAACGTGAGGATTTACTTCTAAGCGAACATAAAATATATTTTCTGAATGACTATATAAAGCCCTCTTTCTATAAAATTCAGCATAAAGATGGCCACAATTGGCGAAATATCAATCATACCAAGAGGCGGAATGAATTTCCTAAAAATCCCTAAATATGGCTCACAAACTTTTTCAAGCATGCGACCAATTGCTGAATTTTGAGCGGCAGGCACCCAAGACATTAAGATATATGCAATTAGCATGAATGAGTAAATCTTAAATGCTAATGATACATAACCAAGTATAATAAAAAAAGTCATATAAACTACAATCCTCGCTATTAATTATCGTCTAAAATAAAGTTTGTAATTTCACCAGTCACTTCTACATTATCTGGCGTACAAAGGAAGATATCTTTACCGATACGTTGAATATCTCCAGCAAGAGCATAGACTGTGCCACTTAAAAAATCAATAATGCGTTTACCTTGTTCTCTTTCGATACGTTGCAAATTGACAATTGTTGCACGTTTATTTTTTAAATGCTCTGCGATATCTTGTGCTTCTGCATAAACTCTCGGTTCTATTAAAACAACTTTTGCTCCCTTAGAACTCATAGCTGCCTGCAAACTGACAATGTTATTAGGAGTTGCTGTGCTTTGTGGCATGATTTCATGAATAGGTGCTTTGCGTTCTTTCATCATTTTTTTTGGCTTAACTGAATGAATCGGTTGCTGTTGTTGTATGGGTTGTTGTTGCTGAATAGGAGCTTGCGTGATTTCTTCTTCTAATTCTTCTTCAAGGTAAAAGAAGTTTTTAATCTTATTTTTCATGCTCATCCTGTTCCCCTCTTTCATTTCCAACAAGAGCCGTTCCGACTCGAACAAAAGTAGCCCCTTCCTCTACCGCAATTTCAAAGTCATTAGACATGCCCATTGATAACTCGGTACAAGGTGCGTGTGCGAATCCTTGCTCGGCTATTTGCTGTTGACATTGTTTTAATTGCTTGAAAACAGAGCGAATAATTGCTTCGTTTTCGGTGTTTGGTGCCATAGTCATTAAACCTACAACTTGAATCTTAGTAAAACCTTTTAATGCTTCTACAAAAGGCAAAACTTCTTCGATAGTTAAACCATGTTTTGATTCTTCACCAGAAATATTTACTTGTACAAAACATTTAACAGGTTGTTCGGCTCTTTTTTCAATTTCTTCTGCCAAACTCAAACGATCTAAGGAGTGTAAATAATCAATGCTGTTAATCACTTGTTTTACTTTACGTGTTTGAAGCGACCCAATGTAATGCCAATGAACATCAGCATGTATCTCAGTAATTTTACGATGTAAGCCCTCTGGTCTGTTTTCTCCTAAATGAGTGAGCCCTGCTTCAATTGCTTCTTGTGTTCTTTCAACAGAAACTTCCTTCGTCACGGCAATTATTTGGACTTTTTCGCCCTCACGATTCCCTTTTTTTTCTGCTGCTGTTATTAAATCATTTAGTTTGTTTAAATTTGTTAAGATTTTTGTCACTGTTTTTCCCAACTTTACAACAATAGTTTCTTTTATTGTAACAAGCAATGCTTGATTTATCAATGAATAGCCTGACCTATGTCAGCATACAATTCTCACAATTTTAATGTGCCTATGTCTTAGGAAAGGGCTTTGACTAAAATGACATCCTTACCAACAACAAGCACATCCTTCATATACACTTTTCTCACAGACTCTTCACCTTTAAAAAAACCAAGATATTTGCGAGGCTCTGCAATCAAAAATGCTGTCACATAGCCTGTTTCTTTTGATACTTCAGCATCTATGACAAAGCCTATAAATCGTCCATTTCCTGCTTCAATGACTTCTTTTTGTTGTAACATCGAAAAACGCAATGACATACCTCCTCTATTGTTTACTTTCGTATAAACATTTCTACTACCATCAAACTTTGCTGTTACTTTATATTTATGTATCATTTGTTCATTGAATGAAGATAAAATGCGCACCGAATTATACGATGCGCATTTTTTTATTTGTAATCTTTTTGCATTGTTTCAATTGCATTTTTTTCAAGACGTGAAATTTGTGCTTGAGAAATCCCAAGTTCTTTGGCAATCTCAGTTTGGGTCTCTCCATAATAAAATCGTTTGGCAACGATCATTTGCTGACGTTCATCTAGCTTTTGCAAGCTTTCCTTTACCGACACATAGGCAACCCATTGATCTTCTGATACATCATCATCACGTAATTGGTCCATCATATAAACAGCATCTCCGCCATCTGAATAAATGGGTTCCTGTAATGAAACTGGATCTTGAATGGCATCTAAAGCAAATAAAACGTCTTCCTTTTTCATGTCAATCATCTCGGCAATTTCTTCAATCGTTGGTTCTCGCAAATTATCGGTTATCCATTGCTCTTTTGCCTGCATTGCCTTATAAGCTATATCTCTTAGAGAGCGAGATACACGTAATGCATGATGATCACGCAGATGGCGACGAATTTCACCAATAATCATTGGTACAGCATATGTCGAAAATCGTACATTATGCTTTAAATCAAAATGATCAATGGCTTTCATGAGGCCAATACAGCCTACTTGAAATAAATCATCTGCCTGTTCACCTCTATAGGCAAATCTACCGACAATACTAAGCACTAACCTTAAATTGCACATCACAAGCTCTTCTCTAATCTCTGTTTCTCCAGCTTGTAATCGGATAAAGAGTTCCTTCATTTCCTCGTGCTTTAGAATTGGCAAAGTCGATGTATCTAAGCCGCAAAGATCTACTTTTGTTCGCATATTCGATTCCTCCGGATGTTATTCTCTGACTAAACCGTGACATCAGTTTGTCCGAGAGAAACAAGAATATGCACAAAAGCTGCGACCAATTTTAGGTAGGATAAATTTCCCTTTCTAAGAAATTGGTTGATTTAAATTTTCACGTAAATCTTGAATAATTTTCTTTTCTAAACGGGAAATATATGATTGCGATATGCCTAAATGATCTGCAACTTCTTTTTGTGTCATTTCAACTTTTCCATTGAGACCAAAGCGACATTCCATAATATAACGTTCACGCGCACCTAGTAAATTAATAGCGTGGAACATATGCTGACGTTCAATTTTTTTCTCCACATTATCTAAAATAATATGCTCTTCTGTTCCTAAAATATCTGACAGTAATAATTCATTTCCATCTGCATCAGAATTTAGTGGCTCATCTAAGGATACTTCACCCTTCATACGACTTGTTTTTCGTAAATGCATTAAAATTTCATTTTCAATACAGCGTGATGCGTATGTTGCAAGCTTAATATTTTTATCCGTATTGAACGTCTCAATTGCTTTTATTAAACCAATGGAGCCAATACTGATTAAGTCTTCGATTGGCGTTCCCGTATTATCAAAACGTCTAGCAATATAAACAACAAGACGTAAATTACGTTCAATTAGTGTGTCTCTAGCTCGTAAATCACCATTCATAAAGGATGCAATGACTGTAACTTCTTCTTCTCGACTTAATGGCACTGGCAATGAATCATTTCCCCCTATATAGTACGTTTCACGACTCCGAAACTTACTCCATAATTTTTTCAAGCTAGCAAGTAGCCTAAGAAGCAATAGTTCTCCCCCTCTATGAGTTATTTGAAAGCGCTGAAAAATGTAAAATTGCTGCTGTGCTATGTGGAAAATTTTTAGCTTTTTTGGTTAATACGATATATTCATTCATTTTCACTTGCGAAGGCTCCCCCTTTATATGCCACTCATCAAAGCGAAAACCAAGGACAACGGTTTGCTGCTGTACTGTATTGACATGAATAAATCGTATATAACGCTGATAATCTTCTGAAAACATAGATACATTGTACGGATCTGTTTCTTGCCATTCCATTAATGATTCCCGGAACGCTGAAGGTAAATGTGGTCTCAAAGCAGTATAGGAAACAAAATGAACCGGCTTTCCTGATAATGGCTCAATGGCTTGATTTCCTGTATCTACAAAGGCAGAAAGTGGTATCTTTGCCCCAAAGATTGTTAAAGTTGTATCAAATACAAATTGACCACTTAAGCGTTCTAACTTTACAAAACCCCATTGCTTATAAAATGCAATAAGATTTAAAACTGCAAGCAAAAAGCAAATCATAATGAAATGGGTGGAAGAAAGATTTTTTAAAAAAGGTTGTAGTGCTGTTAACAATCCGCCAATAACGATCGTTGCTGTTAACACAATAGGTCCTTGCTTCTGAAAGCTTCGAATCTTAAAGTGAAACGCTATACCAATTAACAATATAAAACTAAGAATTGTCGTCCACAGCATTTGACCGCCAATGACAGCTACAAAACTACTACAAATAGAACTCATTAATAATCTTGAATTTTTTACAAGGACTCCTGTTACTCTTGCCGTAAACGTGAGTATCGCTAGATTAAAAAGCGTATTAATGAGCACCAGCCATTCTCCATACATAACAGCCGCCTCCTACTTACAAAGTTAGCACGTTACTCCCACAAATATTGTCAAACAATCGCATCATTTCCTAAAAATGTTTTGACAAAAAACATGGTTTCCTTACACATTTGAACATCATGGCAGACAATATAAAAAGCTCGTATTTTACATATGTAAAATACGAGCTTTTTAGAAGTTAATTAACCACGATTTTTGCGGTTACGTAAAAATGCCGGAACCTCAAGCATGTCATCCTGTGCATAATTTTGCTGATTTTGACGTGGCTGCTCATGTTGAACATGCATTTCTTGTCGTTGTTCACGAATAGGTGCTTGTTGCTGTGGAGCAGATTGTCTGTTCATATTAAGTGTCGGTTTTGCTGTAGGTCGTTGTTGCTGTAAAGCTTCCTCTGTGAAGCCTGTCGCAATAACTGTAACAATGATTTCATCTTTAAGATTTTCATTAATTACAGAACCGAAAATCATATTTACCTCTTCATCTGATGCAGAAGCTACGATATCTGCTGCTTCTTGTACTTCAAATAAGCTAAGATTTGAACCACCTGTAATGTTCATAAGGACACCTTTAGCACCATCAATGGATGATTCAAGCAATGGACTTGAAATAGCTTTCTTTGCAGCCTCAGAAGCTCTGTTTTCACCTGTTGCAATACCAATTCCCATTAAAGCTGAACCTTTGTTGGACATAATCGTTTTCACGTCAGCAAAGTCTAAGTTAATAAGACCAGGTGTAGCAATTAAATCTGAAATACCTTGTACACCTTGACGTAATACATTATCGGCTTCTCTAAAGGCTTCTAACATTGGTGTTGATTTATCAACTATTTGTAGTAGCTTGTCGTTTGGTATCACAATCAGTGTATCTACTGCTTCTTTCATTCCGCCAATTCCACCGATTGCTTGTGTTTGACGTTTACGACCTTCAAAAGTAAATGGACGTGTGACAACACCTACTGTTAGGGCTCCCAATTCACGTGCAATTTGTGCAATCACTGGAGCTGCCCCAGTACCCGTTCCGCCGCCCATACCAGCAGTCACGAATACCATATCGGCGCCTCGTAAAACCTCTTCTAGCTGTTCTCTGCTCTCTTCAGCAGCTTTTTTTCCTACTTCTGGATTTGCACCTGCACCTAATCCACGCGTTAATTTAGCCCCAATTTGTAGCCTTACTTCCGCTTTGGATAAATTTAATGCCTGAGCATCCGTGTTAACTGCGATAAAGTCAACACCTTGTACACCATGTTCTATCATTCGATTGACAGCGTTGTTACCGCCGCCACCAACACCTATGACCTTTATTACTGCAAGTTCATCAACACTTGTATCAAATTCTAACATCTCTTTTTCCTCCCACGGTAACTCGACTCTGTATCATTCATTACGCATTCTAGTTAATCAAAAAACTTATCAAATAATTTTTTTGCTCTCCCAATTACGCTTTCTTTTGGTTCTGAAGGTGCAGAATACTCTTGCTTTTTGCTTATAGCTGGTTGAGCCCCTACAACTGCATATTCAACAGGCTGCGTATTCGTACTTTTACCGTAAAAATCATCTTCTAAATAGGCGTAACGAATAAGTCCAACTGCCGTCGCAAATGAAGGCTCTCTAACACCGATATAATCGGGTGTATAGATTCTAACACGCGTTTGTAGAATTTGACGTGCTAATTGGGCAATCCCCTCAAGCTTTGCAACACCACCAGTTAAAACTACACCGCCTGGTAAATCTCTAACACCTAAACGTGCTAATTCATCTATAACTAACTCTAGTAATTCTTCTAATCTAGCACCGATAATCTCCGATATATAACGTTGGCTGTACTGATCAGTAGAATCTGTACCCACGACAGGCACTTCAAAGAGTTCGTCATCTGATGCGTCATCATAAAAGGCGTGTCCAAACTGGTGTTTAATTTGTTCTGCTTGTTCTGTTGGTGTTTTTAAAACGATTGAAATATCTTTCGTTATATGATCACCACCAACTGGTATGACACCCGTATGCGTTAATAATCCCTCTTCAAAAACTGCAATTGTTGTAGATCCGCCACCTAAGTCAATAAAGGCAGTTCCTTGGTTTTTTTCATCTTCTGTTAATGCAAAGTAGCCTGATGCTAATGGCTGCAAATATATTTCTCGTATACTTAAACCCGCTCGCTCAACACAGCGAAGAACATTGTGTAAAAGCGTTTTGGATGTCGTTATCATTGTTGCATCCATTTCAAGACGGATGCCAATCATACCACGAGGATCTTTAATTTCATCAAGGTTGTCCACAATAAACTGTCTTGGAATGATGTTAACTAATTCACGTTCAGGAGGTATTGACATGACTTGTGCAGATTCTACCACTCTGTCTAAATCATCATCTGTAATTTCTCTATTTTCACTATTTACAGCGACAACACCTTTAACTAGCTGTAACATCGTCTGGTTAGCTGGAACGCCTAAAACGACTTCATGGATTTGATAACCAGTCATTCGTTCGGCCTGTTCTATTGCTTTTCGAATAGATTGTACTGTTGCATCAATATCAACAATTGCACCTTTTCGAACTCCATTCGACTTTACATTTCCGACGCCAATTACATGTAATTGCCCGTCACTCATTTCACCTATTAATACCTTGACAGAGGAGGACCCAATATCAAGGGAAATGTATAAATCTTGCTGATTCAATTCGCTGCACCTCCTTGAAAAATGCTCTTGTTTTCATTCTATTGTAAATTTGGCATAATGTCTAAGCAAATCGAGTATTTTGGTCAATTTTTCTCTCATTCTATGGAAGTTTTTTTCCGCTTGTGACGTTTCTCATCTAACCGAGTTAGTAATATACGCCTAATAATTGCTATATTTTGGAATAAACGTACTCCAAAAGCGAAAATCGCTGCTAAATACAAATCTATCCCCAAATTCACTCCTATAAAAGCTAATCCTGCTGCTAGAACTATATTAAAAAAGAATCCTGATACAAAAACTTTATCATCGTAAACTTGCTGTAATTGAGCACGAATACCTCCAAATAATGTATCTAAAGCTGCTAAAACAGCTATTGACAGATAATTTTCATACATAGAGGGGATTTGTATATTTGTTAACAAGCCAAGGGCAAGTCCAAATACCAAACCTAAAAATGGTAGCCACATATATTAATCTCCTTTTTTTACCTCTGCTAAATAATCATTTGTCAACGGCTGATCAAATGCTGGAATTTGTAACTGTTCAATTGGTTCTTCAATTACTAAATTAAAATTGTCTAAATAAAATGAGTCTATAAATGTTGAGGCCTGCAAGGAATTATACATTTTTTGTGCTGCTTTATAATCGCTTGTCCCAACAAATATCTCAAATGAAGGCGAAGACAGTGGTATACTGTTTACTGTTGTCTTACCATTAATATCTCGTATGGCCGTTGTTTGTACTACCCGATTACCATCAATTGAGACATTAGTAGCATTGTTCTTAAAAAGGGTATTCAATAATTGAGTTAACAAATCGGGTGAAATCTCTTTAATTTCATAGCCCATTTCTATCAGTTCAGGTGCAGGTTCAACTCGAAGTACAACACCTGGCCCTATAACTTCTGTTAATCCTGCTTGTAGCTTTAAACGATTTAATGTTTCATTTAAAGCTGCTTGCTGATTTACTTTTTCAGATTGCTCATAGCGATCCACTACTTCATGAAGTGAGCGAATTTCTGCCAGTAGTGCGGAATGTCTTTGTTTTTCTTGTGCTAATTCCTCTCTTATTGCCCAAATATCTCGTGTATCTCGCTCAGCTGGTTTTTGTATGGTATTGTATTGTACCGCTATCATCAAACCGATAATAAATAGCACGATCGTTATTCGGGTGTACATATTTCTTTTCAAAATAGCCCCTCCTAGACGTATCGTATGCCCCTCAGAATACGACTTTGAATTGTATAATTTTCTACAATCGACTATATAACTGAAGGCTAAATTAAACATGAAGTTTAAAGTATAGAACTTGTCCTAACTTTCTATTTTTACTTTTGGCATGGTAAGCTTCTGATTTTCTTCAAGTGACACAACAATATTGTCATTTAATAATTGATCCACCACGCCCCCGTTTAAGTTTAAAGAAGCTATTAATGTATCTGAATCACCAACCGCTTCGATTACAAACGGAGCTGGATGTTGTGTACCATCAATTGTTATTACTGGGCCATTACAGCGAATATAAGAACTCGCTAATACACGTTGTCCATTAATAGCAATAGCTTGCGCGCCTGAAATTTTTAGTTCATTTAACAATTTAAATACATGACTTTCATGGACAATATAGTCATTTGGATTTAAGGATTTTGGATCATAGTCTCCATCTTGAAGGGTTATGCGTATGCCCTTCCCCTCACTCTTTAGTTCACCGAGTAAAAGCCGTAAATCTTCTGCTTGCTCAACAAGCTTCTTGTAGTCCTTTTCGTTTGAAGCAAAGGATTTTTCATACTTCCGAATTTGTTCTTGTAAATGATTTAGTTCTTCCGTAAGTTCTTTATTGCGCTCTTGTTGCGTGATTAGCTCCTCACGATAAGAATCTTCTTGCTCAAAAAGCTCAGAATTAATAGTGCCTGCTTCTCGATTATCTTTCGCCTGGTTGTATGAATAGCCGATGATAAATCCTGTTGTTACACAAACAATTAGTAATTCGAATTGTTTTCTAGTAAAAAAACTACCTTTGCTATTCGTCTTCTTGTTGTTCATCTTCTGTCACTTCCTGGTTAACCATTTCACCATCTGCATTTACTTCCATGTCAATACTAATCTTGTTGTATTCCTCGTTAAAAGGACGATAGTATGAACCGACCTCTAAATCAATCACACCTTTTTCTAAGTTAGCAATTTGTGCGACGATAGAGGGGTAGTAATTTAACTTTTCCGCTAGTGTCTGAATAACAGCACGTACTTCGTAGCCATCATTCATATAAAGCTTTACTGCATTTGGATTTGCTTCATTACTATTCGTGTTAACCTGAGAAATTAAAGCTAATACTTCGGGCTTTAATTGTGCTAGCTGTTCAACAAGCTTATTAATTGTCTTTTCACCAGTTATCCCGATAAAAACAGGTGCATCAATGGGTGTATCATTTCCCGTTTGTTCAAAGCGCTTGCCGTTTTCTAGCAAAGGATAATAAGTCCCATCCCCAGCTAAGTACGCAACTTTTTTCCATTCTTTAATATCAATTGTTACGCCTTGTAACCAGTTACGGTTAACCTGTACTTCTTTTACCCATTTATCCTTTAATAAAATCTGTTCAATATCTTCCACTTTGAAACTCCACATTGATTTTCCTGGCGCAAGAGTACTTGCCTCCAAATAATATTGGTCATTCGCTAGCTTCGCACCATTGACAGTGATTTTATTGATGTTACTGTATGGAGATTGAAAATAAAGGAGTACTGCTAACACAATAAAGAAAAGTAATATTAGCACTATAAATTTCCGGTTTGTACGCTTTTTTCGTCGCTTTTTTAGCGTAGGTATGCGTTCTTCTATATCAATTACTTTCTCCATAAAAGTACTCCTCCTTTATATTTATTTCGCTAATTGATAAATAATACCTATTATTAACCACATTGTTACTAAAGATGTTCCACCATAGCTAATAAAAGGTAATGTAACACCCGTTACTGGCACTAAACCTATTACTACGGCTATATTTAGAAAAGCCTGCACCATAAGCATTGTGACTAGCCCGATAATCGCATAATAGGACGTTCGGTTTTTAGCCTGTACAGCAAATCTATAGCCTGCATAGATCGTTAGTACAAAAAGCACTAAAATAACGAGGCCACCAATCAATCCGACTTCTTCTAAAATAATGGCGTAAATAAAATCATTTTGAGGCTCTGGTAAATACAGAAACTTTTGTCGGCTTTGTCCAAAGCCATGCCCAAAAATCCCTGCTGGACCGATAGCCATTAAAGATTGCACCGCTTGGAACCCACTAACCAAGGGATCAGCCCATGGATCAAGAAATGCTTCTATACGCTTTAGACGATATGGCGCTGTCGCTATGAGACCTACTAATCCAGCGACACCAGCTAGCATAATCATGGCGTATAATTTTAGAGGATAGCCAGCGACAAAAAACAATAAAAACACAGATACAACGAGAATAAATACTGAGCCAAAATCCGGCTGCAACATGATAAGAACAACAGGAAGTAACAGGATAAAACCATGTCGCCAGTTAACAACAGGAGTGCCCGTTTTATGTTGGGCTAATATATGGCTCAAGTACACAATGACGGTAATTTTCGTTAGCTCTGCCGGCTGTATTGTTAATGGACCTACACCAATCCAGCTTTGCGAACCATTTCGCACTAATCCTATACCAGGAATCAGGACGAGAACGAGTAAAATTAACGAAAATATATAGGCCATTTTCCAAAAGGACTGCTCTCTCAAAATATTTAATCGAATCGTGATTAAAAATACGACAATGGCTACCACAAAGTATACGCTTTGCTTCATATAAAACGGCATTTTTCCACTATAATGAACGGCACTCCAATAGGTACCTGCAGAATAGACGAAAATAATGCCGATTATTGATAGCATCAAAGTTGTGACGAGCAATAAGTAGCTTTCTTTACCTCTCAGTAATGCCATCCTTCCAAGTCAAGTATATTCTAAAATAGTTACAGGCTCATTACAGCTTCATTACAGCATCAATAAAAACATCTCCACGTATTTCAAAGCTGTCATATTGATCCCAACTTGCACATGCTGGAGATAGTAAAATAACATCTCCTTCTGCAGACATCGGTGCTGCATATTGAACAGCGTCTTCTACATTTTGAGCAATGACGGTATGTTGGACACCACACGATTTTGCAAATTCTACAAATCGTAAGCCAGTTTCTCCAAACGCAACAACACCCTTTACATGACTCATACAAGGGCGAAGCTCTTCGAAAGAATGTCCACGATCTAAGCCACCTGCGAGTAAAATGACAGGAGCTTGGAAAGCATCTAAAGCACTCTTTGTCGCTAAGCAATTGGTTGCCTTAGAGTCGTTGTAAATCTTACGACCGTTCCATTCACGTACGAATTGTGTACGGTGTCTAACTCCACCAAATGTCGCTAAAACCTCTTCCATCTTCTCTTTGTCACAGCCAACTAAAATACAGGCTGCCACGGCTGCTAGGATATTTTCTAAATTATGCTTACCAGGCAAGGCAATGTTCGCGCGATCCATGTATGGTTCACCTTGCCAATAAATTGTTGTATCATCTGCACTAATCCCATTTGCAGTACGCCCCTTCGAACTGAAGGGAATCTTCTGTGCATGAGATTGTGCTGCATATCCAACCACTATCGGTTGGTCGGCATTATAAATAAAATAATCACTGTCATCTTGATTACGAGTTACGCCAAACTTCGCTTCAGCATAGTTATTAAATGTTCCATGATAGTCTAGATGCGCATCATAAAGATTCGTCAAAATAGCAATTTTAGGCTTAAACGTTTTAATCCCCATCAATTGGAAAGAAGACAATTCTGTTACAATGATGTCATCTTGATTAGCTTCTTTTGCGACGCCACAAGCAACTGTCCCAATATTTCCAGCAATTAAAGGATTTTTACTTCCGTTACTTAACATGTCGAATATTAAAGTTGTCGTCGTTGTTTTGCCATTTGAGCCTGTTATACCAATAAATGGTGCATCACTAATTAAAAAAGCTAGCTCAATCTCTGTCCAGACTGGAATCTCTCGACTAAGGGCATCAGCCACAATTCGATTGCTATAAGGTATACCTGGATTTTTTACCACTAATTCAAAGCCTTCATCAAGTAAATCTTCGGGATGGCGACCACAGATAACTGTAATCCCCTTCTGTAAGAGCCCTTGTGCATCTGGACTTTCATCAAATGGTTTTGAATCATTTACTGTTACAAATGCACCAAGCTCATGTAAAATTTCAGCAGCGGCCACACCACTTTTTGCTAGACCTAATACAAGTACTTTTTTATGTTGTAAATCTGTATAGTTTTTCATTAGAACGCCTCCGATAAGACTGCAATTAATGCTACTGCTAAGGCAGTTGACCAGAAGACAAGCACTACTTTCCATTCTGACCAACCCGATAATTCAAAATGATGATGAATAGGGCTCATTTTAAAAATACGCTTTTTTCGCAGCTTAAAGCTACCTACCTGCAAAATAACGGAAAGTGTTTCGATCACAAACACTAAGCCAACTAGTAAAAGCAAGAATTCTTCTTTTACTAAGACAGATACCATAGCTAATGCTCCACCTAATGCTAATGACCCCGTATCCCCCATAAATACCTTTGCAGGATTTGCATTAAATAATAAAAAGCCTAATAAAGCACCTGTTACAGCAAACGAAAATAGTGCAATATCTGCCTGACTTTGGAATAGCGCAATAACACCAAATGCTGCAAAGGCAATGGAGGCAGTACCCGCCACTAGCCCGTCTAGTCCATCTGTCAAATTCACTGCATTGGAGAAGCCTACTAACCAAAAAATTAAAAAGGCTACATAGAATACATCTAGATCAATAGTCCACTCCGTAAATGGAATAGCTAACGTTGTATCAAACGATCCTACATGTAGAAGGAAATACGCAAGAATAGCAATAACAATTTGACCAATCAATTTTTGAAGAGAGGTTAAACCTAAATTTCTTTTAAATACAACCTTTAAACCATCATCTAATAAACCTATTAAGCCGAATCCTGCTAATACTAATAAAAGTACTACGGTCTGTGTCGTTAATAAATCTAAAAAGCTACCTACACCAACAGTTGTTACGAGGATGGATATTAAGAAAATGATTCCCCCCATTGTTGGTGTACCAGCTTTTTTCATATGTGATTTTGGTCCCTCTTCTCGAATACTTTGCCCAAACTTTAGACGACGAAGAAGTGGAATACTAATTGGTGCCAGGATAACTGTTACTATAAAAGCAAGAGCTAAAATGGTAAGTGTTGTTGCGAGTTTCATTGAAAAATCTCCTTTAAATCTTGTTTCACTTTCTTCTTTAAGAAAAAAGCATTAACTTTCATTTTATTATTACTACCCTTCATAATAATAGTGGTTCTTTCCCATTTTTTAAAGGTAAAGTTATTTTAGTTCTCCAAATATAAATGAATGGTACCATCTTGTTTGATAACACTATCCACTTCAGGTAATTGATTACCAATTTTAGTCCCTTCTCCATGCCATTCAATACGGAATGGATAAAATTGCTTGGCAATATCACCCTTTGTTTGACCAATAAAATTCGGTACCTTCACAGTAATTGGGTCACCATAACGATAATCCTTTTCCAGTTGTTCCTTCGATTTTTCAATACCTACAAAAGGCGCAACATCCTCAATAATTTGCCCCACTATAGGTGCTGCTACAACACCACCAAACTGGGTTGTCTTTTTCGGATTGTCAACAGCTACATAGACAACAATTTGCGGATTGTCTGCTGGTGCAAAGCCAATAAAGGATACGATGTATTCTCCACTTTTATAACGGCCATTTTCAACTTTTTGCGCTGTTCCAGTTTTACCACCAATTCGCAGTCCATCTCGAAAGGCTTGTCGACCTGAACCATTCGCTACTACTGATTCCAAAGCACCTCGAACCTTAGCAGAGGTTTCTTCACGAATTACCTGATTTTTAACAACTGGTTGCGTTTCTTGTATGACTTCACCTGTATTTGGATTAAATACCTTTTTCACAACATATGGCGTATAAAGCTTGCCTCCATTTATGGCAGCAGCTACTGCTTGAACTTGTTGAATAGGTGTCACGGCTACCCCTTGCCCAAATGAAGTGGTGGCCTGCTCAACAGGACCAAAGGCATCCTTGGAAAATAAAATACCCGATGCTTCACCAGCTATATTAGACCCTGTCTTTTTTCCAAAACCAAAGTCTTTAATATATTGTAGTAATCGCTCATTGCCTAGACGCTGACCTAATTCTATAAAGCCTGGGTTACAGGAGTTCTCAACCACCTCTAAAAAGGTTTCATGCCCATGTCCTTCACGTTTCCAACAGCGAAGCTTTGCTCCCGCCACCATCGTATAACCTGGATCATAAAAGGTTTCATGCTCCAAATCCACTAAGTTTTCTTCCAACGCAGCACTAAGGGTAATAATTTTAAAAGTAGAACCGGGCTCATACGTCATCCATACAGGTAAATTTCGATTGTAGATGGCTGGCTCTACTAATTGATATTCCGCTGGGTGGAAAGTAGGATAAGAGGCTAATGCCAAAATTTCGCCAGTGTTTGGATTCATCGCAATCGCTAGTGCTTGGTCAGCTTCATAGCGCTTCATTGCTTGCGATATTTCGCGCTCTACGACTTGCTGTACATCAACGTCAATTGTTAGCTCAATCGTAGCACCATCTTCTCCTGCTTTCCAAGCACTTGAAACATTAGGCAAATTATTACCTTTTGCATCTGTAAAGAGACGGATAGCAGAAGAATTAGCCTGCAGAAATTTATCATATTCATATTCAATCCCAGCTAATCCTTGGGCATCATACCCCGTAAAACCTAAAAATCGAGATAATAGCGTGCCATAAGGATAATCCCTAGAATAATCAACACCACTATACAATCCTTCAATTTGCATGCCTTGTAATTCTACTGCTTTTTCATAAGGTATATTTTTGCCTTCAGGTGCTAGTTTCACTAAGTACGCTTTTTTTTGCATTTTCTCTAATAGCTTCGCTTTATCCACTTCTAGAACCTGGGCAATTTTTTCAGCAGCTCCTTCAATATCATCACTTTGTGAAGGCATGAAATATAAAGTAGGCGATAGCTTATTAGTTACAATACTCTCTCCATCTCGATCTGTTATATGCCCTCGTTCATTAGCAAATGGAATTTCCCTGTCCCAGTTCTCCTCTGCCTTAGTAGTCAATTCTTTTTGATCTAACACTTGCAAAAAGAACAACCTAACAACAATTGCCACTGCTACACACATAAACAACACATATAAAATACGTAAACGCTTTTTAGAATGGATAGAAATCCACTTCATTCGACATCACACCTTGTTTTTTACAACGTATGAAATAAAGTGGACTTCTATTCAGTATTATTCATCCTCTACTTCTTCAACTTCACCCTCAGAGGCAGCTTCAACGTCTTGTACAAAGCTTTCAGCAGGTGTTTTGAGCTTAACAACAATCGGGGAACTATCAGTGATGACGGTTCCAGCTGAAACGCTTTGACTTGCTACAAAACCTTCGCCGAATATTTCCATCTCTAGTCCAGTCATAGATTTGAAGACTAGTAAATTACGTAATGACCAATTCGTAAAGTCAGGCAATGTTACCTCGCCATCTGTCTTTAAAAATACAAAACTACCTTTTACCAGCTTTTGAGTGTTCGTTGGATATTGTTCAATAATTTTACCACCACTACCAACAACAATTGGTTGTAAACCATCATTGGCTAATTCTACTTCAACCGCTTCAGCACTTTGACCTGTAAAGTCCTGAATACTGACTTTATTGACATGTTGAACATCGTCTGGGTTGATATTAAGGTGCTTTAAGCTATTTAACATAACTGGATTAAAGACTTTTGATACTGGTACAGATCCAAGCTCATTGTTCAGCTTAGGTTTTTTCACTGAGACATATACAATTAGCTGTGGATCATCTACAGGAGCCAAACCTAAAAATGAATAAAGGTATTGGTTTGAAAGATATCCACCACTAGCTTTCGGAATTTGGGCAGTCCCCGTTTTCCCTGCAACCTCATAATCCTCCAATATAAAATCCTTCGCTGTCCCATGTTTTGATGTTAATGTTGAAGCTAGGATTTCTCGTACTTGTTTCGCTGTATCAGCTTTAATCGGCTGTCCTTTTTCAACTGGCTCATGATTTTGAATAATTTTCCCTGTAGAAGAATCAACAATACGGTCGATAACATACGGTTGCATCATCTTGCCATCATTCGCAATAGCAGTCATCGCTTGGATTAACTGAATAGGTGTTACTGTTGAACCTTGGCCGTAAGTTGTTGTTACTCGTTGAATAGGGTACTTCGATAAAATAGTACCTGCTGCTTCATTCGGTAAATCAATTCCCGTTTTATGCCCAAAACCAAAGCGATCCAGATAATCAATAAATACGTCATCGCCAATCTTAGTTAATAAATGGGCCATACCAGTATTGGCAGAGCGTTGAAAACCTTCTAAATAAGTGATTGGACCCCAACCATATCTATTGTGATCTCGAATCGTACGGTCAAATACTGTATATGAACCTGACATAAACCAATCATTCGGTGTCCATTTTCCCGTATCGATAGCTGAAGCAAGCGTGAAAGTTTTCATCGTCGAGCCAGGCTCAATTGTCTCCTCAATCACCTCATTCAGCCACTTCATATTTTGACTTTCACGTGTTTCTGGGTTAAATGTAGGACGCTGTGACATTGCTAAAATCTTTCCAGTCTTCGGATCTGCTACTACCGCGGTCATGGACTCAGGATTATATTCCTGTTCAACCTTTGTCATTGCTTCCTCTAAGAAGCTTTGGATTGTTTTATCAAGTGTTAAATAAATGTCGTCCCCATTTTTTGCAGGTGTAATCATTTTCTCACTGTTTGGAAGCAAATAGCGGAAAGCATCTGTCTCATATTCCACCTTGCCATTAACGCCTGTTAATTCTTTATCATACGTATATTCTAGACCCATTTCTCCCTTGGTTGTAACCGTGCCATCTTCATTATCTTTTTTGAGAGCATAGCCAATTAAATGAGAGGCAAATACACCATTTGGATAATACCGTTTTAAGTCACTCACAAAGAGAATTCCTGGTAATTTTTCTTCCTTTATTTTACTCATGACCTCGTGACTAATGCCACGGCCTGCGCTACCAAACTCAACTTGATATAAAGGTTCACCATCACTTCTATATCGATTGTTCAATTTTTTAACAATCTCGTCTTCCTTTTCCTTCATCGCTGGAATATATTTCGCTAGTACTTTTGCCGTTTTCTCCGAATCCACTACATGTCGAGGATTCTTTGGATCTGTTGTAGCCTTTTCGCTTACAATGGCAATCATGCGATAACTCAATGTATCCTCTGCAATTACTTGTCCATTTTGATCATAAATTTTCCCACGATTAGCTGTAATTACACTTTCCTTACCATACTTAGCTGCTGCTCTCGCTGCAAGCTCTTGTCCTTCCACTTCACCTGTAGCCTGTAATGTCACCATTCTTGTGAATAATAGAAAAAAGAGCCCTCCATAAAAAATTAATAATAGAAAGGCTCCCCATTGGAATCGAAATCTCTTTTTTTTCATTCTCCCGGCACTACCTTTACATTTTTCTCATTTTGAGTTAAACCGAGTTCTTTGGCTTTTTTCCATATGTTTTCGTATGTAGAAAGTTCACTTACACGAACCGTTAAGTCAACATTCTGTTTCGCAATCTCTTCTGCTTCTGATTCGATTTTTTGAATGTCTATACTTGTTGTTTGAATCGCTGCTTGTTTATTTAATACAAGAATTCCTAGTACAGCAATAATGCCAATTAAAACAATTAGCATTGTCTTTTCAAACTTCTGGTTCGTTTTTTTACGACGTATGATAGTGGGTTGTGGACTAGGTGGTGTTATCGGTTGTTGCACTTGTTGATGTTGGTGCTGTTGCCTTACACGAACTGCTGCCATTTACTCACGCCCTTTGTCGTTAATTTTCTCCACCACTCTAAGCTTCGCTGAACGCGCACGATTATTAACTGCCAATTCTTCATCAGAAGGAATAATAGGCTTTCGTGTAATAAGCTTTAAAGTTGGCTTCATGTCATCAGGAATTACAGGTAAATTTGGCGGTAATTCCGGTAATGATGACGCTTCCTTAAAGATTGTCTTGCATAGGCGGTCCTCCAATGAATGGAACGTAATGACACTAATGCGCCCCCCTACGTTAATCATATCAATCGCATCGACTAATGAATCCTCTGCTGCGCCTAGCTCATCATTAACAGCAATTCTTATTGCTTGGAAAATGCGCTTTGCCGGATGTCCACCTTTTCGGCGTGCCGCTGCTGGAATACCCTCTTTAATTAATTCTACAAGTTGACCAGTTGTTTCAATCGGTGCTGTTTTTCGAGCCTCTTCAATTTTACGGGCAACTTGTTTAGAAAACTTTTCTTCTCCATAACGGAAAAATATACGAACAAGATCTTCGTATGCCCATTGATTAACAACATCTGATGCTGTCAGTGTTGCAGTTTGATCCATACGCATATCAAGTGGTGCATCGTGGTGATAACTAAAGCCTCTCTCAGGTGTATCTAATTGTGGAGAAGATACGCCTAAGTCATATAAAATACCATCAACCTGCTTAATGCCATGAGCTAATAGTTCTTCTTTTAAGTAACGGAAATTCGAATGGATAAATGTAACACGCT
The DNA here is from genome assembly GCF_039614735.1 of Lysinibacillus sp. BS3. Classification (NCBI taxonomy): domain Bacteria; kingdom Bacillati; phylum Bacillota; class Bacilli; order Caryophanales; family Bacillaceae; genus Lysinibacillus; species Lysinibacillus sp. BS3. Next base: position 1,761,415 of record NZ_CP154860.1, read on the forward strand.
CTATATAAGGTGCTAATCGAATTTTCGCATTTTCAATAGCCGTCATATCTTGATCAAAACAAATTAAGCGGCCTTTATCTGATAATTGTTGTACTAGATATTCACTGTGTCCCGCACCACCTAGTGTACAGTCCACATATACACCATCAGGATCTATGTTCAACCCATCAACAGTTTCTTTTAATAACACGGTTGTATGATCGAACATACCACTCGCTCCTCTCAGGCCTTAACCTCATTCAACTATCACGTTGTAATGCCTATTACAAGTTAAAAATCAAAGCCAATCATATTTTCTGCAATTTCATTAAAAGATTGTTCAGATTCACTAAAGTAAGCTTCCCAAGCATCCTTAGCCCAAATCTCGATTCGATTTGAAACACCCAACACCACACATTCTTTTACTAGATGCGCATGCTGCATAAGGGTAGCTGGGATGTTGATACGCCCCTGCTTGTCTATCTCTACCTCTGTTGCTCCAGAAAAGAAAAACCTCGCAAATGCTCGTGTATCTTTTTTGGTCATTGGTAAACCTTTTAATTTCTCTTCGAGTTTTCGCCATTCATTCATAGGATAGCCAAATAGACAGTTATCGAGACCTCTTGTGACAACAAACGTTTCGCCTAAAGCTTCACGAAATTTTGCCGGTACGATTAATCGCCCTTTCGCATCAACGGAGTGTTGATATTCTCCCATGAACATACTACTCACCCCACTTTATTAAATAATGTACCACATCCCCCCACTTTCCTCCACTTTTTTTAAAAAAAACTTGACATTTTATCACTTAATATGCAATTAGACCTTTAGGAATTTTTTTGACATGTGCTAAATGATACAAAAAAAGAGCCACCCCTGGTAGGATAGCTCTTTAAATACTATTTATCTCGACATTATTCATCAAATTCACAGGATATCAAATTACTACTTAGGTAAAAAGTATCTGTTTATTAATTTTATAAATAAAGTAAATAGTGGTGTTTACCGATGCTATAATTTTGCTTTAGCATTTCAGTAATTAACATAGGTCCAAACTCATTGAAATATTGATACGGATTAAAGGATCTCTCTTGGAAACCATCATTCGGATATAATTCATTTTGCAATGTCATAAATTTACGAATCGTCGTTTCATGCTTACCTAATACAGTTTGTTCAATTTTTTGCTGTAGATAGTCAAATTGCTTCGCATGATTTTCTTGATTTTTCTCAAGAATCTTATCTAATTGCAGATGCTGTTTCTCTAAATAGGAGGCTAGCTCTTCATATTTTTCTACTAACAACTGCTGCATAGCTTGAATTTGGCGTTTGGCTTCACTGTCCTGTACATCTGCAATAAAACGTTCTTTCAGGTGTAATGCTTTCCCTTCCCATACGTCAGTAACAGTTAGTTGATGCTCGCGTAATAATTGCTCTACATGACGAGTGACAATAGTTATATGTAGGCGCGGAGCAAAAATCGGCATTTGTAAATCTAACACTGAAAATGCATTTTTCAGTGTCGCCCAATAAGCTAGCTCTCCTGGACCTCCAACAAACGCTAATACTGGCAATGTCATCTCCTGCATCAACGGGCGAGTTACTACGTTATTACTTAAACGTTCAGGATGATTATGCGCCACTTCTAATAGCTCTTCTTGTGTAAATTTAAGGTTTGCCGCTAAATTAACAAACAGATCATTTTTTCTTTCTAAAAGATGTCGCTCCCCATCTTCTACGTAAAATAAATTGGCTGCTTCATATGTTGCTAAAATAGGCTTACCATAGCCAGCACGTTCAAGCTCTTGCTCCTTTTCCGTTACTACTCTAGCAATTTCTTCATTGGATTGAATGATTTGAGCAAAATATTTATGTTCAAATTGACGGAATTCAAAGTTAGCGGCATCGATTAATAATAAGCCTTCCTCTTTGAATAATTGATTCATTAGACAGGCAAAGAAATCTGTAAATGTTTCACTATTGTTCAATGCGTCAATTAATTGCTTAATCAGTGTTTCTGTATACTCTGTTTCTCCAATATCACGAATAATAGTATTAATTAATTGCGTCATCGACTCTTTGTTGAGGGCTGTTGCAGAAGCCATCGTTTTACGTCTAGAGCGCTCCCCATAAGCTCTTTTTTTCAGCAATTCCCCATGTACCGTATAGGTGTGATTGATTTCTTCTAAGTCATGATCTTCTCCAGCTATCCAGAAAACAGGAATAACAGGCTGTTGAAGCTTCGTACTTTGCTCTTTCGCTAATGCAATAACTGAAATAGCTTTATGAACGGAGTAAAGAGGGCCTGTTAAGATACCTGCTTGTTGTCCACCAACTATTACCATAGCTCCTTGCTCTAGTTGTTCTAAATGTTCATTCGCTTTTTTGGATAACCCCAGCGGCTCCATAAATTGACGGATGATTGTTGTTAACTCTTTTTGATCACGGGAATTTCGCGCTAAATGCTCCGCTCTTTTCTCAAAAGCTTGATCATTGTATTCATACTCAAAAAATTGATGAATGGCAGTATTTGGCGACCAGTAATCTGCTAGTACATGATTTTTTATAGGTACTTGGATTGACTCCAGTTTCATTTAACATAAACTCCTCTACTCACTAAATCATTTCCTTACTCATAACAAGAAATTGAATTTCATTCATACTATGCACATGAGGCTTTCAATGTTGCCTTCACATTCAAATTGCTCAAAAAAATCCGCGGCATCTATTAGCGGCTTTTAGGCAACAATGTTGCAGCAGTCATTTCGATTTAAAGCCATCGTTCTTCCTCGAGAAGGATTTTCTATACCTAACTTTGCTTTCGGTACAAAAAAACATGCGCTGGTTCACTTCCTCATATCACTGAACTACGCTTCTAGTTACGAAGGTTTATGAATGCAATCCATATTCTCATCCCCATAGAATGATTTTTATAACTATTTTAATGCTATTATTTTAACGCTTAAAGCTTCAACATGAAAAGAAAATGCTTAGACAACCTGTAAATATTCCATAATGGATTGGATAACACCCACGATACATATCACTAGATAAGCTGTACTAAGTATTAAGAATAAAAAACGCCAAATTTTCTTTAATAACGGCTTTACTTCTATTTCCTTTTTAGTCCGCCAATCAATATATGTAAAAATCATGGCCATCATTATCGCGAGGATCACTAAAAGCGCCCCAACATTCACACGCCAAAGCACACCGATAGCTAACGGAACAGAAAAAAACAAGCACAATGTTGTAACATCAGAGGCTGCTCCAAAAGCATGTGTGCCTCGAATTTTAACTTTCCTGCCAACCAGATAAACAATTACGAAAAGAACAATTGGACAAAAAATAATGATACTAATAACTATATGTAAAAGGTCTTTCAACTTCTTTCACCGCTCTCCTCTATTGCAAGCACTTGATGATATAAAGTACGCAAAGTAGGTAAATTATGACCGTTTGCTAAAGCTTTATTTAGAATGACACCAACAATTGTTTCGATTTCACTTTTTCTCCCCTGCAGACGATCCGCTAGCATAGATGAAGTATTGTTGGCTGTTTTCCTACATAAGTCTATCACATCAATAAAAGATATGGTGTGTTCAATATCTTCAAAAGCTTCCGTAAGCTCTCGATAAATATTTTCTAGCAGTAAAAATGCTTGTTGATTAGTCACTAACTCTCCGTTCTTTACTTGCAATACAGCTGTCAATGGATTAATTAAGCTATTAAGTACCGCTTTTGCAAAAAGCATTTGCTCTGCATTACTAGCCAATTCAATAGGAAATAAGGAACGTTGTAATTGCAGTAGCTGTTGAAAAGCCTGGTGTTCTCCTCGTTCTATTGCTATTTTAAATAGCCCTACTCCTCTATGTTGAACCGTTGAATGGTCCAACAATTGAGCTCCAAAGGTCACTGAACCAAAGGCGATATTTTTTTGTGGCAAGAGTAGTGCCTCCTCAAAATGCGCTAAGCCGTTTTGCATAAAAAGCAACGGCATTTCACTTGAGAATAAGGCTAATTGATTGTAGAGCTTTTGCAAATGTCCGTATTTAACAGCAATCACTAGTAAATCTTGCTTTGGTAGATTAGCCAAATCTGTAGTAGCAACAATCCTTTGCACAGTTTTAGTCCCATCAACGTTGATACGTGTTAACTTCTTGGCATTTAGTTCAATTACTTGTTCCTGCCTTCTGGCAACCAACGTTACTGGTACACCAGACTCCGCTAAAAAACTTGCTGTTAATTGACCAACTGCCCCTGCTCCAATTATCGCTACTTTCATTGTCTACACCCTTTCCATCTTTACTGATCAATGTTCCTCGATGTCACCACATCCATATTATTCCAAAATACTCAAAACACTCTGTGATACTTTGAAGCAACACAATACTATTCACACCATCAAAAAGGGTGAGCACTTTTTGGCGTGCCTCCTATAACAGCAGACTTTAAAACCCCCATCTGATGCTTCACCTCTGAATAGTATACTTTCATAAAACTATAAGAATAAGGTGCCTTAGAATACATCTAAGGCACCTTTTACGCAGGTTCTTTTATTATACAGGATAGACTGATTATTGACGATATACAGAAAGGGTTTTATGTCCATAAAAGAAAAGCAATGTAATTCATGTTCCAAAAACCACGTAATCATAATTTTAATCTTTCATTAATGAATAACCTTGCTGAAGCCATTTCACTAGCTTCTCATGCTCATTTTGCAATTCCCGATGCTTCATTTCAAGCGTTTGATAAGCCTCCGTTAATTCGTCAAAACTTGTCAACGCTAATTTCAAATGACTTCGCATAGATTGTTGGGGCTGATTTCGCACAGCTAGTAGTGACTGACTATATTGACCACGCAATGTTTTATTCCATCGGAAGCCACACGCTTGTTTTGTACGACCTAGTTCTATGGCCGCCATTTCAAAGGCCTCTAGCTGTGTTTTGCCATTTTGCACATTATGCAATACGATTTCTGCTAGTCTTTCATCATCTTCCTTTGTCCATTGATCTTTTCTTTTTTTCAATTCCATAATCTATCACCCTCGCATTTTTTACTACTATATGCAAAAGCAAGCAAAATAGAATCATTGCATGAAAAAAGACAGTGATGATGTTTTTACTCTCAACACTGTCTTTATACATTACTTATTATTCTTCTTTGTCAAGAAATTATTAACCGCTTGATGGTGCGCTTCACTTTCCCACAACTTTGCACAGGTACGAACTTCTTCCATCACACGCTCATACATATTTCGTTCACGCCACTTTCTAAGCTCAATCTCCTTATAAGCTTTATGAACAGAAGGATGAATTTTTCGCATATGTTCAATAAAATCGTTCAAGGCATCTTCTTTTGAGCCTTCAAAAACACGCATAGCCCATCCTATCTCATATAATAATTGCGCAGGGTAAGGCTTCGCATCCACGAGCATCTTCATCGCACGATCATGACGCAAACCTCGTTCAAATAAATATGTACCACCACCCCAGCCACTTGTAATGGCTAGTGTTCCTTGGATAAATCCACATTTCGCATGGCTAGCCACTAAACGAAAATCACAAGCTGTTGCAATCTCACAGCCCCCTCCAACAGCAGTACCATTTATAAGTGCTATAGTTGGTACAGGAAGCGTAGCAAGGTCATATAATATTTTCCCCATCTTACTTAACATACCAAATGCCTCATCCTCTGTTTCCAAAGAATGAAACTCAGATAAATCCCCTCCTGAGCAAAACGATTTATCGCCAGCACCAGTCACTACTAAGAAACGCACATCTTCATGCCCACGAATATATGTAATGACTTCTTGAAGACCGTTCATCACCTCATCATTGACAGCATTCCGTTTCTCTTCACGGTTAATGGTAAACGTCATAATGCCATCATGATTGCCAATCGTATAAGACATATTACTACCCCCTTTGTCACAATGAATAAATTGTATCACACAATTATTTCACTATTGTAAAGAATTTCATAATCAACGAAATATTCCGTCTTTTTAAGCAAACAAAAAGGCTAGTAAAGAGCCATGGTCTCTCTACTAGCCTTTTAAGTGAGCAAACACTGTATTATTTGCTTACTACTTCTTTACCTTTGTATTGTCCGCAAGCTTTGCAAACACGGTGTGATAATTTAGCCTCACCACAGTTAGGGCAAGTTACCATACCAGGTACAGATAATTTGAAATGCGTACGACGCTTTCTTTTTGCAGTTTTAGAAGTTCTTCTAAATGGTACAGCCATTGATGGCACCTCCTTACAGATCGTCTATTCGTCTGTTTGATCAAAATACTTAGCTAAAGCAGCTAGTCTTGGATCCACTTTTTGTTCGTCAGCTTTTTTGTGTAGCTCTACGTCTTCATCTGTTGCATAAGACCAATTTTTACCACCATGCACTTGTCCTTCAGAATCTTCCTTGAACACTTGCATTGGTACCTCAAGCAAAACTAATTCCTCAAGAACCGGTTTCATGTCGATGACTTCACCGTCAATATAGTGAATGTCTCCGTCATCGTCTCCTCGTTTATCTTCGTCAATCCAGCTAAAAATTTCAACTGTCTCAACTTCAATTGGAAACTCAACATCCTCCCATGTGCGAGCACATGGTAGTGTTAACGTTGCTGTCACAGTTAACTGACATGTCATTTGCGATGCACCAAAAGTACATAGCCCTTTTACATGAACGGGCGAAATTGCTCGAATATCCTGGTTTCGCTCCATCACTTCATCCAGCTGGACAAAGGCATCGATTGGCATCCCGTTTTGGCGGTATTTAGATAATTGATGAATTGACCATTTCATTCGTTTAATCACCTCGAGACAACACTGTTGATTATATAATGTGTAAAAATAGATGTCAAGATAATTTCTTGTCACCACTTTAAAACCCACCTATAATTATATACTATGAGAAGTGTATTTACTCCTAACAGTTTAAAATAAAGACACAAATTATAAGGGGGAGAAGCATGCAAGCAGTTGGAATTGTTGTTGAATATAATCCTTTTCACAACGGACATGCTTATCATTTAGAACAGGCTAAAAAAGCAGCACAGGCAGATCTCGTAATCGCTGTTATGAGCGGCACATTTTTACAACGTGGAGAACCTGCCATGGTAGATAAATGGACACGTACTAAAATGGCACTTTCTGGCGGTGTAGATATTGTTATTGAACTGCCTTATGTCTATAGTACAGCACCTGCTACAGATTTCGCAAAAGGAGCCATTTCCTTATTAAGTGCTGTTGGTTGCAACTCTTTTGCCTTTGGAAGTGAAGACGGCTCTATACAGCCCTTTCTAAACACTTTCGAGCTGATTGACAGCCACCGTGCAGAATATGACCTGTTCATTAAAGACAGCCTTAAAACAGGTGCCAGCTACCCAAAAAGCCTACATTACGCCTATGAACAGCTTTCTCAGATGTACCCTGCTCCATACATCGATCTTGCACAACCAAATAATATATTGGGCTTTCATTATCTTGAAGCAGCGAGGGCACTTAACAGCAACATTAAACCATTAACAATTCCTCGCGTTGCAGCAGGATATCATGATGCATTAAAGGAAGATGCATCGATCGCCAGTGCCACTGGCATACGTAAAGCCCTTGCCTCTACAAATTCTTTACAAAGTGTACAAAATGTTGTTCCTACAGCTACTTTTGATTATTTAACAGACTGGCATACAAAGTATAACCAATTTGCAAGCTGGGAAACATTTTGGCCGTTATTACAGTTCACCATTATAAGACATACCCCTTCAGAACTTACTCGTTATGCAGAAGTAACAGAGGGCATAGAAAACGCAATTGTAAAAGCAGCCAAAAACAGCTCTACATTTTATAGCTTTATGGAAAAAATAAAATCTAAGCGTTATACTTGGACCCGCCTTCAACGGATGATAACACATATCTATACAGGGTTTACCAAAAAGCAGCTTCAAAGTTTTAACGCGCCCTCTTTTATTCGGCTATTGGGTATGAGTTCGACAGGACAAGCTTATTTAGGTCAGCAAAAAAAGAATATAGAATTACCCTTAATCAGTCGAGTTGCAGCTACAAATGATGCGATGTTAGCTATCGATATACATTCAGCAGAGCTTTATAATTTAAGTATCGAGCAAGGAACAAAGGATTTTACGCTGCCGAAGGATTATCAAACACCACCTATTCGTTGCTAAAGACATCAAAAGGGATGCTAAAGTCCTTTTAGCATCCCTTTATATTATTTTGGTTGAAGTTGCTTTAAATAATTGATAGCATCGTCAACGCTCTTCACTGGAACGATTTTCATTTTTGTTTTAATCTCTTTGGCCGTTTTGACAGCCGTTGCATAATTCGATTCTAGCTCTGGGTACTTCGCTTTCATTTCTTGAGAGATTTCATCATCTGGTGCAAAAAAGATTTCCATGCCGTCACGATCAGCGGCAATAACCTTATAGTCTATTCCACCAATTCTTCCAACAGATCCATCTATTAGCATTTCACCTGTTCCAGCAATTGCATAGCCTTTTGTTAAATCTTCATCAAGTAATTGGTCTAATATTTCAAGTGTAAACATCAGTCCAGCAGAAGGTCCCCCTATATCCTCTGTTTTCATCGTCACTTTCGGATTAGTTTCAATCGATTTGCTTTCAGTATAAGAAATACCTAAACCCGCTCTATGTTCTTGGGCGTTAGGAATTTCCTGTAGTGTAATAGTCTCCTGGTGTTGTTCTTCATTACGTATAAATTGAATGGTTACCTTATCGCCAAGCTGCTTAGGTTTTAATAGATCCACAAGCATTTGCTGGCTAGTTATTCTTTGTCCATCAACCTCGACAATTTCATCACCCGCTTTTAAAATACCGTCCGAAGCTCCTCCGTCTAAAACGTTTAATATGAATACACCATTAAAAAGTACCTTTGTCTCTAGCCCTGCTCTTTGGAAGGCTACATATTTGGCATTAAATTGTGAATCAGACATTAACTTTAACTGTCGAATATTATATTCCTCATCATCCTCTAAAGGATTTCGTACTTGTTCAATATCCATTAGCTTTTGATATTTTTGAACTTTCGCCCACAAATACGAAAATGGTGTGGCTTGCTGCATAGCAACTGTCATTAAACTTAAAGACCCCTCACTATCTGCCTCTTTACTATCCACAGTAACAAATTTACTGACATCATAGGCACTGCCAGGTTTCATAATATACGCGTCTAGTCGGTATAACATCATAAAACAAATCACGACTATCAACACTGCATAAATACTAATTTTTTTCTTCACTTGAAAACACCTCCTAGGACGCTTGCAAAACCATACGTTCATGTTTTTGCCTTTCTCACATATATTGATTTTAGCATTTGCCTATGTGAATGACAAAAAGTTGAAACGAGATGATAACATGTTTGCTACAATTCAAATAGTGCTCTGCGTAATTCTAATTCTCTTACTCTTGTTATTCCCACAAACCGCTCACAGTGGTACTGATTTAGGCTTAAATCTTTTCATGGAAGCACTTTTTCCGTACTTATTGCCGTATCTTGTGTTAACACAATGGCTTCTGCGTTTAACAGCCCCTATGCGTACCAAAACAAAAAGGGCTTCTTTATACGTACAAGCCTATATTATTAGTGCTCTTGGAGGCTATCCAACTGGTGCAACCACTATTGTTTATTTGAAAAATAGTGGTCAATTACACCCTAAAGAGGCAAATTTCTTGCTAGCTGTTTGTCATGCACCTAGTCCACTTTTTGTATTAGGTTTTGTAAGCCTTGATTTACTACACAGTAATACGTTTGGATGGTTGTTTTTATGTTTACTACATACGTTTAATATTTGTTGCCTAGTAACTGGCTACTTTTTCTTTCGCAAAACTGATTCACCTAATATCTCCGTACACAACACACCACTCTATAGTGCTCCATTTTCGGAAAGTATTAAAGAAACAGCCCCAACCATTCTACTAGTTGGTACAACCATCATCTTTTTCACAACGATTCAAACCATTGTACAACAAGGCTTAGATCAGCTGATACCAAAGCTTCCCTATACGATTGAGCTTTCCATAGCAGCTGTTCTGGAGGTAACGAACGGTCTTAAAATGACAGTTACAGCATTTCCAGATCTTCCTTATATCCATTTACTTGTTGTGATTTTGTTAACGATGCAAAGTATAAGTATTCACTTACAAATTTTTGTTATCGCCAAATCTGCAAAACTTTCTGTACGACCTTATATTAAATTCCGCCTCCTTAGCATAATCATTGTACCAACTATTTATGCTCTATTTTTTCTAAAATAACAATCGCTCTAAATATCAAAAAAGAGGATGTCATCGTTCTTTTGACATCCTCTGCATCCTTATTGTGTAAAACCATATTTTTCTTTTAAAGCCTTTACGACACATGTAGGGACTAGCTCGTTAACATCACTACCGTATTTCGCAACCTCTTTTACTATACTAGAACTTAGGAATGAATATTGATTTTTCGTCATGATGAAAAATGTTTCGATTGTTTCATCAAGGAAACGGTTCATAGATGTAATTTGCATCTCATATTCAAAATCTGAAACTGCTCGTAAGCCACGAACAATTGCCTTCGCCTTTTTTTCCTTAGCATAATCAATCAATAAGCCTGAAGAACTCTCTATACGAACATTAGGTAAGGTTTTTGTCACTTCAGCCATCAAAGCCATACGTTCCTCTACAGAAAACAAAGGATTCTTTGCTGAATTGTTTAATACTGCTACATATACGATATCAAACACATCAGCCGCACGTTTAATTATATCTAAATGGCCGAATGTTACAGGGTCAAAACTTCCAGGAACTACAGCAATTTTTTCAGACAACTTATTCTCCCTCTTCCTCTGTACAGCGATAAACAGAAATAATTGTTCCGCCATAGGTTTCTTGTCTTGTTAAAACAAACTCCCCAAAATTTTGAGGTAATCCTATCTCTTTTGCATGTTCACATAAAATAATACCATCTTGTTGTATTTTACGGTTATCGACCAAAATCTGTACGAGGTCATAATATTCCTGCTGATGGTAAGGTGGATCTAAAAAAACGAGTTTAAATGTAATATCACGCTTTAATAGCGCTTTCACAGCGCGCTTTGCATCTATACGAAAAAGCTCTGTATATTCTTCATAACGGCATTTTTTTATATTTTCTTGTAGCACCTGGAATGCTTTAGGATCTTTCTCAATAAAAATAGCACGTTCTGCTCCTCTACTTAATGATTCAATCCCCAAGCCACCGCTTCCAGCAAACAGATCTAACGCTAAACCTCCATCAAAAAATGGCCCAATTATATTAAAAATGGACTCCTTTACTTTGTCAGTTGTAGGCCTTGTCGTATTTCCTGCTATTGCTTTAAGCGGCATTCCTTTGCGCTCTCCTGCTACAACTCTCATATCAGCATCTCACCGTACTTTCGTCTATATAAAGTATTTTGCAGCGAAAGGTTGGCCCTCCGCTGCAAAAGTTATTGTTGCTCTTGTTTTAATACTTGAATACGCTCATCCTTTTTTTGTAGTTCAACTAGGAATAATCGTTGTAACCAAGCTTCTTCTACATAATAATGATCAGCAATCTTAATGATTGGTTCAGAGATAGTCGAATACCTACGCTGGTTGAATACATAAAATCCAGGCTCTTTAGGGAAACGGAATGTACGATGCTCACTATTTACATAATAGCCATTCTTTCCTTCCGCAGCTGAGTAGCCGAGGTAAGGCAATAATGTATCTGCCGTATACAATACCTGTCCCTCATAGAGAATAACATGAACATCTTCCTTCAATGTATCATCCACATAGACATCACGTGCATCCTCAAATAAAAGTGGATAGGTTCCATTTTGCTGAGCTGCATTTAATGTAAAATAAGATGTCTTGGCATCTAATACCTGTGATAAGTACTTGTCCATTGTATCTGGTGAAATCGATTCATCTCCAAGCTTTTTCAATGTTTCCTGCCAAGCTTGTTGTTGAGCATCCGTCATGTAATCATTTAATGTCTTGATGATTTTCTTTGTTTTTTCTCCACCAATTGGATCGCTTATTAAATAGGATGCCACAACCTCAGGCAACCATTCTGGGGAATCTACAAAATTATATTGTGATTTGATTTGTGATAAAATTACTTCTTGCTCTACAGCTTGTGCAGTAAGTGTTGGTAAAAATAACAATCTTTCGTCATGAACTGCTACTGGACTTTTTTCTTGAATAATTGCAATATGCTCATCACTTAGAAGCTGTAAATTTTTTAATGACTTTAGAAAATCATTAGGGACTTCTTGCTGGGCATAAATTGATAACACCGGTGTCTGTTCTTGCGCTTTAAGCTCCCCGGCTTGCCAATATAAATCTTGAACAGTACCGTTTCCTCTAAACATGGTGTAATTGACAAGTACAAGTTGTTGTTGACCTACTAGGGGCAAACCCGTAACCCATTGTCCTTTCACCTTACTGTCTGTAGAAATTGAAACAATTGAATACGATGCTTCACCATTTATTAGTGTAGCAAAAACATTTTGAAGGAGCATCTTATTTTTTAAGCCACCCTCAATTGGAATTATGTATGACACAGATTGTGATTTTGTCTCCCCTTTTGCAAAGTAAGAAACTTCATCTGATAAACGATCACAGCTTTTTTCATTTTCAATAAAGCAACTAGCGTTTGTTGCTTTTTCAGGCCATTTAATTTTCACCTTTTGATTTGGTAGGTTTTTAAAATGTTGACGAATATCTAAGCTATTTTCGCGATAGACAATTTCTATTTCCTGAGAATAATGAAAATCCCCTATGCCTGTTTCTAAATCAGATGAATAAGCATGGTATTGGAAAAATACCGTTCCTGTAATGATTAGTGCTAAAATAGAAAAAAAGCTTAATGCAAATTTCATGTGCTTGACCTCCCGCAGCATGATACTATGAATATTGGAAAGGATGTGCAATTATTATGCCACAACAATTTATAGAATTAGGTGAAGGCTATGGTGATGTTTACGAGCTACTCGAAATTATTAAAACCAACCAGGAACGTTTTCATCAAGCCTTTTTACTAACATCTACAAAAGAAGACAAGAAGGTGATTTCTTTAGCTGTCGCCCTTAAACCAGTCGGCGAAAGTAAGTTCATGCCTATTTATATTTGTCGAGAAGGCATCCCATACAATGAAGAACAGCCAACACAGCGACAAAAAATGTTTGAAGCACAAATAGAACAACTCGGTCGAAAAGCAGTAGTTGTAGAAATAAAGCACTCATCTATATTTTCGGAATCAAAACTATTTTATCAATACTTAATAGGTATATTAAGACTAAATAACTATATACCTGCATTAACATAAGTTTATAGACCTACTTTGTAGTCATATTCCTTTGCTTTATCTGGTTTTGCATTTTCATATTCAGTTTTTACAAAAGGACGATAAGACGCCACAACGTCTTTCACAAATGGAAGGCGTTGTAGTTTTGTTGTCATCATGTCAATATCCTCACGATCGCAGTAAAGCACTACGTATTTTTGCCTTCTAGAAATATAAAGAACATGACCATATTTCCGAAGTGACTTCGCATGTTTTAATTGATGGACGTAAACGATTAGCCCTTGTCGTTCGTTCATAGTGGATTCCCTCATTTCTTACATAAAAGAATACCATAGACCAGAAAATGATAGCAACAGAGTTTAGCTGACAGAACGCTCAATTTTCCGTTATAATGGAAAAGCATACGACGTTGAACATCGTGAAGATGAATCAGTTGTTTTAATTAAATTCAATTGTAGCATCATTACAGGAACAGAAGAATGCTGAAAGATGATCATGCCTCAAATGAACCCTTTACAAGACATTTGCACCTCCATAATGATTGTTTTTCAAATAGGATGGCAAAAATCGGCATAAAAAAATCATCATTCACTTATATAACTAATTTTAATAGTAGGCCCTGTACTTACTACTATTGATTAAACAATGAATTCACTACTACTTTTTATATGAGGATAATTGTTAAGGAGGACGAATATGGGTAAGAAAACAAAAATTGCGCTTGCAATTGCAGCAGCAAGTGCAGCAGCTTGGGCAGGCAGTAAAGCTATTTCAAAACCACAGCAACGCGAAGGTAAACAAGCATTACAATTCGAACGCCCCATAATTCTTGCACATCGTGGCGGAGCTCTTTTAGCACCAGAACATACAATGGTTGCATTTGAAAAAGCTGCACAGCTAGGTGTCGATGGCTTTGAAATCGACATTCGCCTAACAAAAGATGAGGAAATTATTGTTTTCCATGACGAGACAGTTGAACGTACAACGGATGGCTATGGTCTCATTGCAGATATGACGTTGGCAGAAATCAATGCCTTGAACCACGGCTACCAATTTGAAGATTTAGAGGGAAATTTCCCATATCGAGAGGATAAATTAAAAGTCGTAACTTTACGAGAGTTGCTTGAAGCCTATCCAAATATGTTAATCAACATTGATATCAAAGATGCTCCTGATACGTACGAAGGGAGTCTGATGCCTTCTAAACTTTGGCGCTTAATTGAAGAACTTCAAGCTGAACATCGTGTTGTTGTGACAAGCTTTTATGGTGAGCAAATAGATCGTTTTAATTTATATGCTCAAAATCAAGTAGCACTTGGTGCAGGTGAATCAGATGTCAGAAAAGCATTTGCTTCTTTCTCAAGTCAGTTTGGACATTTATATCACCCTAAAGTGGATGTTTTTCAAATCCCTCCAAAGTCAGGGGTTATTGCATTAGATTCTCCTAAATTTATTCAGTTTTTAAACAACCTCAATATTCCTGTCCACTATTGGACAATCAATGACCTAGATACGATGAAAAAATTACTCAATAATGGAGCAAAGGGCATTATTACAGATCGTCCGGATATTGCAGTTGAGTTATTACAAGTTCAAGAGTCTAAATAAGACTAGGAATGAAAGGGAAGCACACTGAACTGATGTGCTTCCCTTTCATGTAAATGTTAGATCCATTATTACTTCCCATTACAGTAATACTTAAGTTAAATAATCTATGATTGCATCAGTTACTTCTTGTAGTGTGGCAGCTCCACCCAAATCAGGCGTTTTTATACCCCGCGCTAATGTTTGCTCTATAGCATTCAATATCCTTGTTCCCACATCTTGATAACCAAGAAAATCGAGCATCATCTTACCTGTCCAAATTTGTCCAATAGGATTGGCAATTCCTTGACCAGCTATATCTGGTGCAGAACCATGGACAGGTTCAAACATTGATGGATATAGCCCTTCAATGTTTAAATTTGCTGCAGGTGCAATACCAATGCTTCCCATAATGGCACCGCCTAGATCTGTCAAAATATCCCCAAATAAATTCGATGCTACGATAACATCAAAATTTTCTGGCTTCATCACTAAAAATGCCGCTAGTGTATCAATATGATTAGATGCTTGACCTACCTCTTCATATTCTTTTCCTACTTGAGTAAACACTTCATCCCAAAAAGGCATGCTATATGTAATCCCATTTGATTTTGTAGCACTTGTCACATGTCCATTACGTGTTTTGGCTAATTCAAATGCATAGCGCATCGCCCGTTCTGTACCCTTTCTTGTAAAAACAGCATTTTGGATTGCCACCTCATCTTGTCCACTATGTATTCTTCCTCCGCTTTCAGCATACTCCCCTTCAGAATTTTCCCTTACAACAATAAAATCAAAATCATTTGGTTGTCGTAAAGGTGATGGTAACCCTTGAAGTAGCTTTGCAGGTCGTACATTAATAAATTGCTGTAGCTCACGTCGAATTTTAATGAGAAGGCCCCATAATGATACATGATCCGGAACCAAGTTAGGCATACCAACTGCACCTAAAAATATTTGGTCATACTGTTTTAACAGCTCTATGCCATTATCAGGCATCATTTTTCCTGTCTCTAAATAGTATTCACAGCCCCATGGAAAAATTGTCCATTCAAATTGAAAGCGTCCATCTAACAAAGCTGCCTGATCAAGAACTTTTATTGCAGCTGGCACAACCTCTTTTCCTATTCCATCCCCAGGTATTACGGCAATTCGATAAGTTTTCATTAATGCTTCCTCCTTGAATTTAATTATAAAAAAGACTGTAAACTAACTCAGTTGCCTTCGAGTTGTCTACAGTCTAGAAGAGATATGTTATATATACATACTATTACGCTGAGCAAGAGCATGAACCGCCCGAGCCACATCCACCTCCGCAAGATGAACCAGATGCAAAGAATGGATTACTAACAGGAACTTTTACCGCTTCAGAGACCGTTTTTCCTATTAATAGGCTAATCTCATCCAGTAAATCCTGAAAATCGTTTTCAGCAATTTTCAAGGCTGAAACTTTCTCATTTAAGTCAAGTGCCCTTTTCTGTTGGCGAATCGACTTCATAATTGTATGGTAGTCCGGATGATATTTTCCGAAACGTTGTACATCTTCGTACTGCTCTTTCATGCGATTAAATGCATATATAGCCTCTACAATTTGTGCATCACTATATACAGCTTCATACGCTTGTTGTAGCGCCATCGCAGGTTCTGAGGAAAGAATCATCTCACAAAGCGCTTCCGCCTCATCCAAAATGATTACCCAGTCAGAGGTCATCATCATCTTTAATTCCCCCAATCTCTTTCCCATCATAACAGATTTTATGGTAATTTTACATTAATGATAATTTTAATGAAAGAGGTTTTCCAAATGATGACAACATCTAAGGAGCAGGTTGAACAGTTAGTGGCCGAGATTTTACAAGACAGTACCGAGGAAGATGAAGAAGTTTTATTACATCTTTTAAATGGCCTACGGGAGAAACAGCAAGGCATTCACCGTCGTTATATTAATGCTACTTTACATATGGTAGGTAAATTTGAGCCTGAGGTCAGTGAGGTCCGTATCCCTATTACACCGGTCATCCATAATACGATAAAGGTGCCACACGGAGGTATTGTTGCAACGATTGCTGATGCCGCTATGGGAGGGCTTGCTTCGCGCTATGTGCCTGAGGGCTATAATGTAGTTACTACGAACATGAATATATCGTATATTGCTACCACTACAAATAAAGAATTGATTGCACGTGGTCGTTTTGTTCATAAGGGACGCCAAACGCTTGTCATGGAATGTGATATTGAAGATGAGACTGGTCGCAGGCTTGCCATTGCTACAGGATCTTTCTTCGTTATTCAGCGTCGTCCGTAATTAAACTCGCAAAATAGTCTTTAATACATTGTTGATCGGAAAAAGGGAACTTTTGATTTTTAATTTGCTGTGTTTGTTCATGCCCTTTTCCGGCAACAAGGACAATGTCTCCCTTTTCTGCCTTTGCTAATGCTTGATGGATAGCAAGTTTGCGATCTAAATAAATTTCATAATATTGTTGCTCTGTAAAACCAGCAATAATACTTTCATTAATCACAATAGGATCTTCATCACGAGGATTATCTGTTGTTAAATAAATAACATCAGCATATTTACTTGCTACTGCCCCCATTGCAAAGCGTTTCGCCTTGTCTCGATTTCCTCCACAACTGAAGACAAGGTAAATTGTTTTAGAGCGATCAAAGGTTTGCAATACTGCTTGCAATGCTTCTGCTGTATGGGCATAATCTACATAAACATCAATTCCTAATGGATTTTCAATCTTCTCTAGCCTGCCCTCTGGTAGCCTTAACGACCACATATGTCCAACTATATCTTCCATAGGGACACCTAAGCGCCATACAGCCATTAAGGATGCAACAGCATTTTGCACATGGTATTTACCGACAAAAGGAATTTCTACAATATGCTCACTCGCGGAAGTCTGTAAACAAAGTACGGTTTTTCCAACTGATTCACTGACGATTTGAATATGTAAATCATTGTGATTATCAAAACCAAATGAGCAAGATTTTTTCTTATCATAAATACCAACAGAACGGCAAAAATTATCATCTCCATTTAATACTAGCTTTTTTGATAAATCCGCTAAACGTTTCTTGGCACGTTTATAAGCTTCTAAACCTCCATGATCTTCTAAATGATCTTCTGATAAATTTAAAAATACACCACAGTCAATGTCACAATGATCGAGCCTATGCTGCTGCAACCCCATTGAAGAAGCTTCTAATACAACATGGGTCACACCTTTTCGCACACATTGCTTAAGAATGGGGTGTAATTCTTTAGCTTGCAATGTTGTTAATTGCTCATAAGCCGTTTGTTGTTTCTCACCATTGATGAAAAAGCCAACCGTTCCAATAACTGCTGCATGTTTATGTAGTGCATTTAGAAGCTGACTAACAAAATGGCTCACTGTCGTCTTTCCATTTGTACCTGTAATGGCGATAACAGTTAAAGCTTCTGCTGGAAAAGCAGCAAGCTTCGCACTTGCATACGATAAAAATAATGCTGTATTTGGAACCCATACAAAAGGAATTTCTTTATCTATAATTGGCAAAGAGATACTTTCTTCTGAAACGATGGCAGCAGCTCCACGTGCCAATGCCTCTTTGACAAACCGACTTCCCGATGTTTTTTTACCTTTTCGCACAATAAATATATCACCAGGTTGTACCGCCTGTGCATAGTCCTCTACACCAGTAATTTCTGTTCGTATAGATCCTCCCGTCACGCTACATGGCCAGTCTTTTAATAACTCTGCTAATTGCAAACCTCATTCCCCCTTTCAGTTCTCTATCATATGACGGCGTTTGTAACGGTGTGACGAAAAATGTAGAAGCCTAAAAGAAGGAGAAACTCCACATAAAAAATGAAGACAAGCCCGTTTGTTGAAAGCTTGTCTTCATCTGAATATTCTTCTGTTATGGTAAGGTTTGATTTGATTTATCTGTAGATTCTTCGCTATCTTGTTTTTCATTTTTCGTCTCTTCATTATCTTGCTCTTCTCTACCCACTTCTTGTGTAGTAGGTTCAAGATATATTTGCGTATAATAATCTACAAAGGCGCCAGAACCAACGCGTGTATATCGATCATTCAAAAGAACTTTTCTATGTTCAGGAGAATTTGTCCAGCCATGCATGGCTTCAATCGCATCAAAATAAGCAGTTGCCAGGTTTTCGTTCGCTTCACTATACTCGATTTTTTGCGTCTGTAATCGTTTTTTTAGATCACCATAGGTTGGAGATTCATGCGCTAAAAAATTTTGCACCTTCATGTCCTCACTATGCATTCTTGCTGCTTCCTCCAATGATTCATCCATTTCTAAAGGAAGTAAATCATGATGGACTCTTGTTACATTTAGCAAATCGTCTAATTGTTTAGCGCTAGCCACATCAATTTCTTGCTGTAAGAAAGAGGAAGGTGGAGCACGTCTAACAAGCTCCCCTTGATAGCTCATTTCATATGGCTGATGAAGGACAAGTGTTTCACTGTCTGTATATCGTATCCCTTGCAACTCACTTGTCTCCCTATCTATGTAAAGCTGTGCATAAAGACCATCAAATTTGATAAGCAGCCTTGTTTGCATATCTTCTTCACTCATTGAGAAAATGAAAATATTTTCGCCTACAGTGGCGGCTACCTCATAATCAATGATCGTCATTCTGTATATTTCATCACGTTTTTGGCCTACTTTAAAAGGAAATGCATCAATTTCTTGTCCTGCTATGTAAATTTGTGTCACAATATTATTATCAATACCAATCATAAAAAAAGTTGATACGTCTTCATTGTAGACCCACCATTGATAACCAAATGAAGACGGCTCTTTTCTTGCAGGCTCCCCATATTGTTCTAAAACAGTTTGTGTGCCTTTTCCTATCAATGTGGATATACCCGTTTGTGGACGTGTCATTGCTCCTATTGCAGGTTCCTGCTTTAGCTGTGTTTGAGGTATGATATTCGAATTGGTATTTGGGCCTTCTAGTGGCTCATTTTCCTTAGGGGTATTAAAAAACATAAAACCAATTAATGCAACTGCACCACAAACCATTAAAATGCGGAATAAAGCTTTCATACAGGACTCCTTTTCATCACCATTATTGTAAGTTATTATATCAATTGTAATTGGGTTGACACAATGTTGTCATTGCAACAATGTCGAATATGCTCTATTATAAAAATGAGCGTATACTTTGTACGAGAACCTAAAGGAGGACTATACATGTATTTTGAAAATACTAACCTTGAAAATTTAACAGCTGATCAAGAGCTACTTGTCAGCATTATGAAAAAACATGGTTTAGAATGTGATGGCGGCTGGGATTACGAGCGTATGACATTCGATAAACGATTCGATACTCGTGAAGGTCGTTATTACCTACGCGTATTCGCATATGCTATTTCTGGTGACGTAGGTGCACACGATGCTATCCTTACATTAATGAAACCAGTCCTTGGTAAATACTATTATCCGCATGGTGTTGAATATGGCGATGACGAGGTTTATCCAGCACACCTTGTAAAAAAATGTGAAGAAATCTTAAAAAAGGTTAAATTAGAGTTAGATCAATTCTCAATCGAGCCTACAAATAAAAATAACTTTGAACCTGTTAACGCACGCTAATCTTTCGTACATTGAAGTGACGGCAAGTAAGCGTAAATAGCTTCATGGTTGTAAAAAGACTGGTGGTCCAGTCTTTTTTTATTTTGAGTAAAAAAAAATTTTTTTCTCATACTACCTATATCTATTACATGATGTAGGTGAGAAAAATGTTATCATTTTTTAATCGTCCTTTTTTTCGTCATCCCATTATTGTTATTGCAATGGGTATACTGATCCTTTGGTCCATCTCCATATCATTACCAATTTTACTTGCCTACTTAACCGCGTTATTGTTAGAACCAATCATCGTTCGAATGAGCAAACGGTTTAGAAAAAAACGGAAAATCGTTGTCTTCTTCTTTTTTTTGTTTTTTCTAAGTATATCTTTATTATTATGTACACTTATCCTTTATATAAGCTGGAAACAATTTTCTTCCTTTATTATTGATATACCTGATTATCTTAATCAATTGTCTGCCCTATGGATTCAAATGCAATCTAAGCTCAGCAATTACACCTATCATTTACCGGTAGAGCTAGTTTCACAAATTCAATTTATGATTGCAAAAGCTTTAGCATCCATCGAAAAATTTTCTTTATCCTTAACGAACGTCAATGTTTGGTCAACGTTATTAACATATATTCCCACACGTCTTTTTGATATATTTGTTTATTGGATTGTGTTGTATATGTTGCTTTTAGAATTACCAACAATTAATCGTAAATTATTATCGCCCGTTCCTTTTCATTACCATCAAAAAATTATCTTTATTGGCCAACGTGTTAAGCTAGCCTTATTTGGATTTCTGAAAGCTCAATTACTTGTAGGGATAGGGATCTTTGCTATATCATTCGCTGCATTTTATTTTTTAAAAACACCATTCCCTATATTGTTAGCACTTTTACTTGTTGTTTTAGACTTTATCCCTTTTCTTGATTCATTTATTTTATTAGTCCCATGGGCAATCTATCAGGTCTTTGCTGGCGATTATTTATATGCAGCTGTCTTAATTTTACTAACCATTGGACAATTTCTAGTCCGACGAATGATTGAGCCAAAAATTATTGGCGATAAAATTGGACTTTCTTCCTTGAATACCTTTATTGCCATGTTTATTGGTTTTAAAATCTTTGGATTTATTGGAATATTAATTGGTCCGTTACTGGTTGTCGTAGTGCTTTCACTATTCCAACCAACTATAAAAAATCTCCCTCCTACACAGAAATAAGGAGGGAGATTTTTTTAAAATCCTAAAATGGCTTTAATTACTGATGTTGTTTCACCAGGCTCAAATAAAATATACAATAATAAATAAACTAATACACCAGTTATGGCAACAAAGAACCAAATAATACTTGTAATTGGCCCAATTCGTCTGTGTAATTTAATGTTCATTTTCAAACCTGAAATAATACTAACGATACCAAACACAGCTCCAGATGTCGCTAAAATAATATGGAAAATCAAGAAGAACGTATAGTATGGTTTTAAATCTTCTCCACCGCCAAAAGCTGTATTTCCAATAAAGATTGTACGGGACGCATAGATGATAAAGAAAATAAGTGCTGCAACACCTGCAGCAAGCATCACTTTCTTATGTCCCTCTACATTTCTTTTTATAATTAAGCCCCACCCTATCGCTACAAGTACCGCACTAATAACGATAAACGATGTACTAATAGTAGGCAATATTTGCAATTCCATTGTCAAAACCCCTTACACAAAGTAAATTTCTATTCTTCAACTAATGTTGCTGTTGACTTTCCCACTTCTTTTGGTGGGCAGCTAAAGCGTCAGCAGTGATTTTATCCGGATCTTTTTGCTCAGATCGATACCATCTTGTGAAGATCGTACCAATTAGTACACCAAAAATAAGCTCTTGTAGGATTTTCATTAACACGCCACCTAATTGCTGATCTGCAACTGGTTTCATGTCTGTAAATAGCTCTGGTCCAGATAAAGATAATCCTGACAATGTAGAGGCTGGTACACAAAGCTCCATTGCCTTTAACCATGCATCACCGTTTGTGTATGTCTCATACATTGCATTTGGCGCAAAGATGATTAATCCACAAGCAGGTGTAATTAAAACAGCATTAGCAATAATATACGCCAATTTATGCAAAGGCTTCATTTGATTACTATTTGGCATATTTTGAATTAAAGGCCAGTACATAAACACTGCAGATAGAAATAATACAAATGTATAGGTACCATGTAATGTTTCATTTAATTTAATGTAATCCAATATGGACGGTAAATGATAGAAAGAAAATAGACCGATAAATACAAAGACAGCAACAACTGGTAATGTTAGCACTTTAAACAAAGTTCTAACTACAGGTGCCTCAATAGCCACCTTCCAAACCCACCAGGGAATCCCTTTAATTAAGAAAATAGGGACCAGCAATAACAGAATAGCCATTTGCACCATGTGCATGGTAAACATAATATGAGCCATTAAATCAATCGGAGATCCTTTGATAATATAGATGGTAATCATAGCTAAAACAAAGTAAATAGCTTCACTTTTTTTCAAAGGTTCACTTACTTTAAAATCTTTACGCCACTTTGTTGTGACTAAAAAATAGATGATTGTTATAAAAACAAGAACCCCTATTAAATACGGGCTCCACAATGCTTGGAAACCAAATATACTAAGTGGCATATGGAACGCACTCCTTTAAACTTCAGTACTCCTATTATAAAACGCTTACAGCTATACTGCAATGAACGAAAGGTGAACAAATGTTAAGTTTCAACAGTGTTTGCCTCTTTGTATACCTAAATAACCTCAAAACATAAGAAAAGCACGTTCGTACAAAATAACGAACGTGCTTTTTTGGTGATTACCACCAAATGATTGTTAAAAATGCTAAGAAGAATGTAAATGCGATTAAAATTCCCATCCACATGAAGAAACCAATAACACCACCAAAGTGAGTTTTTTTATCTTCTAAGTGCATGAAAGAATAAAGTTGAAGTACAACTTGAACGCCAGCCAATAATAATACGAATGGCATAATTAAGTATTTAGAAAAATCAGCTGCAACTACTGCGAATGCGATAAAAGTGAAGAAAATCATAATCGCAAAGTTGATTACTTGTTTACGCATATGAACGGCATTATGATGACGATCATACTCATACTGTGCCTGTGACTTAGCAACTATAGGTGTATCGTGTGAAGACATTATCCGATCACTCCCATCAAGTATACTACTGTAAAGATAAATACCCAAACTACGTCGATAAAGTGCCAATATAAAGCAGCAACGAAGAATTTAGGTGCATTGTACAGGTTTAATCCACGTTTAGCATTACGGATCATTAAAGTACCAATCCATACAAGACCTAAAGTTACGTGGAAACCGTGTGTACCAACTAACGAATAAAACGCTGTTGCGAATGCAGATTGATTAAATGTAAAACCAAGGTGCACATAGTGGTTGAACTCATAGATTTCAAGTGCTAAGAATCCAAGACCTAAAGCTAATGTAATCGCTAACCAAGTTTGCATACCTTTAAAGTTAAAGTTACGCATATGGTAAATTGCATAAACAGATGTTAGTGATGATGTTAATAATAACATCGTCATAGCAAATGCTAATGGTAATTCAAATAAACCTTGAGTTGTGAACTCCATGCCAGCTGGCCCTTTGTTCTTAAGCGCTAAATAAGTAGCGAATAAACTTGCGAAAAGTACAACTTCACAGGCAAGGAAAATCCAGAAACCAACGACTTTATTTTTACCTTCCATCGTAGCTTGTTCAGGATGATCTGGCCAAGTATGAGGAGTAAATTTAGTATTGAAATCCATTATTTATTTCCTCCTTTGCCGTAAAGATGTTCTTCAATTTCAAGAATTTCTTCTTTGTGTAAATGGAAACCATGATCGTCTTTAACAGAACGAGCAATCATCGCACCAAATGTAATTGCTAAACCAATGATTAATACATAAATAGACCATGGCTTATCTGCGTCTGGATTGTAAAGTGCACCAAATGCTGCAATAAACATACCTAATGAAATAACGAATGGAATCGCTGAGTTATTTGGCATATGGATATCACCTAGTGGTTCAGCAAATGTTACTTCTTTATTACCTTCTTGTTTTTCAATCCACCATGGATCTAAACCACGAACAAGTGGAGTTTGACGGAAATTATAGAATGGAATTGGTTGTGGAATTGACCATTCTAAAGTACGTCCATCGCCCCATGGGTCGCGTCCTGCTGGTTTGCCCTTAATAGACATTAAGCAGTTGATTACCATTAAGATAACCCCTACACCCATCATTAATGCACCGATTGTAGAGATATAGTTGAATTGATCCCAACCTTGACCTTCCATGTAAGTGAATACACGACGTGGCATACCCATCAAACCTAAGAAATGTTGAAGGAAGAATGTTAAATGGAATCCGATAAAGAATACCCAGAAAGTAATTTTACCAAGCGTTTCGTTTAACATACGGTTGAAGAAAATTGGCCAGTAGAAGTGCGCTGAACCGAATAATGCTGTAACGATACCACCAACGATTACGTAGTGGAAGTGAGCAACGATAAAGTAAGAATCATGTAATTGATAGTCAAGAGGTGCAGATGCTTGCATGACCCCTGTAACACCACCCGCAACGAATGACGGGATAAATCCAAGTGCATAAAGCATTGGTGTTGTAACTTTAATAGATCCACCCCAAATAGTTAGGATCCAGTTGAATACTTTCATACCTGTTGGAACCGCAATTGCCATTGTTGCAACAGCGAAGATTGCGTTTGCTGTTGGCCCAAGACCAACTGTAAACATATGGTGAGCCCAAACCATGAACCCTAAGAAACCAATTAAAATTGTAGCGAATACCATTGAAGAGTATCCGAATAGACGTTTACGAGAGAACGCTGGAATAATCTCAGAGAATAAACCGAATGCTGGTAATACTAAGATATAAACCTCTGGGTGTCCGAAGATCCAGAATAAGTGTTCCCAAATTACTGTGTTACCACC
Organism: Lysinibacillus sp. BS3; assembly: GCF_039614735.1. Taxonomy (NCBI): domain Bacteria; kingdom Bacillati; phylum Bacillota; class Bacilli; order Caryophanales; family Bacillaceae; genus Lysinibacillus; species Lysinibacillus sp. BS3. Next base: position 1,786,916 of record NZ_CP154860.1, read on the forward strand.
CATTGTATGGTCAAAGAAGTTACCACCGAACATACGGTCAAATAACATCATTAATAAACCAATTGTTAATGGAGGGAATGCGAATAAGATTAAGGCACTTGATACAAGAGCAGTCCAAGTGAATAATGGCATACGCATAAATGTCATACCTGGAGCACGCATTGTAATAATCGTAACGATAAAGTTAAGACCTGAAATTAATGTACCTGCCCCTGAAATTTGTAAACCAAGAACATAGAAATCAATACCATGTCCTGGAGAGTATAAAGATAATGATGCATAAGAAGTCCAGCCCGCATCAGGAGCGCCACCCATAAAGAATGACAGGTGAAGGAATACTGCACCTAGGAAGAATAACCAGAACCCTAATGAGTTAAGGAACGGGAATGCAACGTCACGCGCACCAATTTGTAATGGTACAAGCATGTTCATAAATGCGAATAGTAGTGGCGTAGCAGCTAGGAATAACATTGTTGTTCCGTGCATTGTTAATAATTCATTGAAAAAACCAGCTGATACGAAATCATTATTTGGTTTCATTAATTGAATACGCATTAATAATGCTTCAAAACCAGCGATAGCGAAGAACAATGTACCGGCTAATAAATACATCACTGCTAACTTTTTATGGTCAACAGTAGTGATGTAATCCCAGACAGCTGCTCCAAAGCCCTTTTTCTGTGTGTATGAGCTCACAACTTTTACCTCCCTCAAAATTTGTTACATAGAACGAAAATTATTTTTCTACTGATAAGCCCATGATGTAAGTTGCAAGAGCTTCAATTTCTTCATCAGATAAATTACCGTAGATAGGCGCAGTGCCTTCAGCATTCATCATTAAGTTACCTGGTTTAAATTCCTCAGGGTTTTTAATCCAAGCTTTTAAGCTTTCTTCATTATGCTCTAAGAAACCAGCAACACGGTTACGGTCACCAAACGTAGTTAAGTTTGGACCTGGTGTACCGCCTGCTCCTGAACCAGAGATAGCATGACAGCCTAAGCAGCTATTTGCAAAAGTTGCTTCACCAAGATCTGTTGAAGCTTTGTCAGCAGTTTGTCCTTCAGTTGCTTTCATTGCATCAACCCATGCATCAAATGCGTCTGGGCTTAATGTTTTTACTTTAAAGTCCATTAATGCATGTGAAGGTCCACATAATTCAGCACATTTTCCATAAAATACGCCATCTTTAAGATCTTTTGATTCTTTATCGAATACTAAGTAGAATTTGTTTAAGTTTTCCACGTTTGTATCCATTTTACCGCCTACAGCAGGAATCCAGAATGAGTGCTTAACATCGGCAGCTTTTAAATTAAAGTAAACTTTTTCACCTGTTGGTACCACTAACTCTTGAGCCGTTACGATACCTTGGTTAGGATATTCGAATTCCCACCAGTATAATTTTGCCGTTACATTGATTGTTAGGGCTGTTTTGTTCCCTTCTTCATCTACCTCATCCATTGCAGCAACATCTGCAAATTTATAAGTAGTTGTAACAACTGGTACAGCGATAATTAATAATAAAATAATCGGAATAACTGTCCAAATCACTTCTAAAGTATGACTACCCTCTACTTGCTTAGGGATAACATTTTCACCTACGCGTGCACGACGGTATTTTAGGAATGCAAGTAAATAGATAACAGATACTATTACTACTACTAGCGTCATAATTACAGTAGTTAACAGTAATAAATTTAATTGTTGTTTACCTACTTCTCCAGATGGTTTTAGTGTAGAAAGATAATCTTCACCACAACCTGAAAGGAAAACCATCATCACTGCTAGAAGTGAAAAAAGACGCCATTTTTTAAGCCCTTTCATCATAGCTTAATTAAACCCCTCTTTCTTTGTTGTATTTTCATGTGTACCTAGGACATCAGTTCTGTCTATATGAATTCTTATAAAAAGAAAGAATCCCTAACTTTAGCTAAACACCGCAAATATTATGATGGCTACAAATAGTATGGTCATATGATTCAACGAATAAATAAACATTTTATTTGCCCATTTCATATCATCTTTTGTTGTAAAGCCTTTCAGAGCTAGTATTAACCAACCCAAGTTCAATGCAGTAGCAAGAGTTAAAAAGCCAATTCCAAGCTCTGTTAAAAGGAAAGGTAACGGTAATAATAAAAGAATCCAGAATAACATTGAGTACTTTGTACGTTTAAATCCCTTTACAACAGGTAGCATTGGTATTTTAGCTGCACGATATTCCTCAGTCCGTTTCATTGCAAGCGCATAGAAATGTGGTGGTTGCCATGCAAACATGATAAGGAATAAGGCTAGTGCTCCTGGACCTAAGGCAGGCTCAATCGCTGCGAATCCAATAACAGGAGGAATAGCCCCCGAAATACTACCTACAACCGTGTTACTAACATGCTTCCTCTTTGACCACATTGAATACAGAACGACATAAGCAAATATTCCTACTAGTCCCCACATGCCGGCTGCAAACGATGCCGCAAATAACAAAATTTCACCTACAATTAAAAATGAGAGGGCAATGGTCAACACAAAGTTTGGCTTAAATCTGCCTGTCACTGTCGGTCTTGCCTTAGTTCTTTTCATGATGGGATCTATATCCTGATCAATGAAGTTATTCATTGCACCTGAGCCACCAATGATTAATGCCGCACCCAGCATGGTGTAAAATATGACATCAAGCTCTTGCAAGAAATGTCTACTAGTAAACTGAAAAGCCAGCCACATCCCTGTAAACGTTGTGACAAGATTCGAGTTAACGATTCCAATTTTTATTAGTGCTAAGAAATCTTTTACAACAGATGTTGTTTCTGGACCAGGATTTCTAGTAGCCGCCAGTGTACGACCGTTTGACATAATACCTCTCCTTTCATTTTTGTAAGCATATTCCGCTAACAATAACTATAGCGAAATTTGCGATTGATTTCTAGACATTAAGTGAAATTTAGATGAAGTTGTAAAAATTAGTTTTGTCTAGAAATATAATTAAAAACAACATATCTATAGTAAAACATTTTCTAAAATGAATTGTGAAGGTTAAAGCACGAAATTATGAACAATTTGTGAAATGGAATCGACATCTAGTAGTCCCTTCTCTTTACAAGTTGTTTTTTATACGTATTTTCGATATTATCTAGTAGCAGAAACATTACGTTCTTGTAATGTTGATAGATAAAGTAGGTGACTCATTTTATGCAACACAACAGGTATTTGAAGTGGTTTGCTGTTGCCGCTACAGTAGGGATGCTCCTTATATTACTAGGTGGGGCTCTCGTTACCAAAACAGATAGTGGCCTAGGCTGTGGTCGTAACTGGCCTGATTGTAATGGATCTCTTATTCCAAAGGAGATTACACCAGAAGTCCTTATTGAATTCTCACATCGTCTCGTAACAGGAGTTGTATCTATTTCAATTCTTGTGTTAACCGTTTGGACATGGCGTAAGCTCGGACATATTCGCGAAGTAAAACTATTAGGTTTCCTAGCAATGTTTTTCTTAATCGCGCAAGCTCTTATTGGAGCAGCTCAAGTATTATGGGGGCAAGGTGATTTCATCTTAGCTCTACATTTTGGGATATCTCTGATTTCCTTTGCCGCTGTTCTTCTTCTCTCTATGATTGTATTTGAAGTCGATCGGAAATTTGATGCCGATAACGTATTTATCGGTAAAAAGTTACGTTGGCATACAATTGCTGTCACAATTTATTCTTATTTAGTCGTTTATACAGGGGCGCTAGTTCGTCATACAGATTCGAGCTTAATTTGTCCTGATTGGCCATTTTGCTATAATGAAACACCTTTGGCACCCCCGAATAATATGTATGAATGGGTGCAAATGGGACATCGATTAGCTGTTCTTATTATTTTCATTTGGATTGCATACATAACTTGGCACGCTGTAAAGGAATATAAACATCAACGTGTTATATACTATGGATGGATAATTGCCTTTACTATAGTAGTTTTACAAGTTATTGCAGGTATGTTAGTAGTCCTTACTAAACTGAATTTAACGGTAGCTTTACTGCATTCATTATTTATTTCCCTTTTATTCGGTTTATTATGCTATATGATCATGCTAGTTGCTCGAAGTAATTATAATGAGAAAAAGAAATAGCCCAGAAATAGCCCATTAAAAAAGATTCGCCACCAAAGATGTGTCGAATCTTTTTTCTATGACTATTTTTGTTTCTTCATAGCTTCAGTCCCTATAATTCCAACAATTAAAATAATCATGGATACCAGTGCATAATCTTTAAAAAATGTTGTAAAAGGAATGTCGAAATATCGACAAATTAACGTTACGAGACGGCCTCCTAATAAAATTAAACCAATGACTAACATCCAGTTAAATAGCGCTCTAAGCATTTTTTGGCCCCTCTACTTTCATTGCTGTCCATATAATATTTGTTACTTCGAGACTGTAATCCTCTGCCGCAATAGCAAGCGGTCCCCCTATAAGCATGTATTCACCAATCGCTCCTTGAATTACTTTTGCCATTACATTGACAGAGCGAACACTAAAAGTCCCCTGTTTTTTACCATCTTCTAAAATATTACGTAATGCCGTCAATAGTGGGTCTTCCTCTTCATCTGGCAGTTTATAGTAAGGGATGTCATGTGCAGTCCGAGCGTTGAAGACAATTTCTAATAATGCTGCATTTTCTTTTGGGTGTGTCGCTTGATAAGCAATGCTTGCCTCTATGAAGTTTGCTAATTGTGTGGTAGGGTCACTGGCAGTATATGTTTTTGTCAAAATGAAAGTTGTGGATTGCTCAATTAGTGCTTGCAGACTTTGGTTGATTAAATCTTGTCGATCTACAAAGTGATAAGAAATTAATGCTGTGCTAATAGAAGCACGTTTAGCGATTTGTGCTAAACTTGCCTTTACATAGCCTATATCATCAAGTGTCGCTATCGTAGCTTCAATAATTTGCTGCTTTCTTGCTTCCTGAATAAAGGTATTTTTATTGTTATCCATAGAATTCTCCTGATTGATTAACCAAACATTTTTCTGATTAAGTAATCAGATTTTATATGATTTATCGCTTAAACACAATAAAAAAGGTTATGTAGATACTAATAAAAGCATCTAATAACCTTTTTTTCATGACTATTTATTCAATTTCAATTAATAGATCCCCTGTTGAAATGGCATCTCCTGCACTTGCATATACCTCTTTTACAATGCCGTCTTTAGGTGCTTGGACAGTTGTTTCCATTTTCATAGCTTCTGTAATTAACAGGTGATCACCACGTTTAACAGGACTACCTTTAGAAACAACAACTTTCAACACAGTACCTGGCATTGTAGCACCGATTTGGTTTGGATTGCTTGGATCGGCTTTTAATGCTAAATTGCCATCAACCTCAACAGTCATATCTTGAATCACCAATTCACGCGATTGACCATTAAGCTCAAAGTAAAGGACACGTGTTCCATTGTGTTGTGGTTCCCCGATTGAAACGAGTTTAATAATCAATGTTTTACCTTTTTCAATTTCGACCTCAATAATTTCACCAAGCTTTAAGCCATATAAGAATGTCGGTGTGTCAAGAACTGAAATATTGCCAAAGGATTCTGCTGTTTTCGCATATTCCTCAAAGACTTTTGGATAAAGTGCATAAGCCAGTACATCTTTTTTCGTAACTGGGCGATTTAACTTTTCCTCTAGCACAGCCTCTAATTGATCAAATTGAATAGGCTCTAATAATTCTCCTGGACGAACTGTAATTGCTTCTCGATCTTTTAACACTACTTGTTGTAATGCCTCTGGGAAACCGCCATGTGGCTGCCCAAGATAACCTTGGAAGAATTCAATCACAGAATCTGGGAAGTCAATTGTTTTCCCTCTTGTTAAGACTGTATTTTCGTCTAGATCATTTTGCACCATAAATAAAGCCATATCACCCACTACCTTGGAGGATGGTGTAACTTTAACAATATCACCAAATAGTAGATTTACACGGGAATACATGCGTTTCACTTCTTCCCATCGATCACCAAGCCCTACAGCTTTTGCTTGTTGCTGTAAATTACTATACTGACCACCAGGCATCTCATGTACGTAAATCTCAGAATGCGGGCTGATCATGCCACTTTCAAAATCTTTATAGTATTTACGAACATCTTCCCAGTAGTACGATAATTTTTCTAATGCATCGATATCCGCTCGTACCTCACGTTTGCCGCCCTTCATTGCATAGTACAAGGAGTTTGCACTTGGTTGAGATGTTAGACCTGCCATAGATCCAAGCGCTGTATCAATAATATCAACACCTGCTTCTATCGCTTTAGCATATAAGTAAATTCCATTGCCACTAGTATCATGTGTATGCAAGTGGATTGGCAGACTTGTCGTCTCTTTTAACTCGGAAATTAAACGGTACGCCGCTTCCGGTTTCAATAAACCAGCCATATCTTTAATCGCTAAAATATGGGCACCAGCTGCTTCAAGCTCTTTCGCCATATCCTTATAGTATTGCACTGAATATTTCGCACGACTGTCATCGAGGATATCCCCCGTATAACAGATGGCTGCTTCAGCAATTTTTCCTGATTGACGCACAGCATCTATCGCTACTTCCATGCCTTTAATCCAATTTAAGCTATCGAAAATACGGAATACATCAATTCCTGATGAAGCCGATTCAGCGATAAATTCTCGGATTAGATTGTCAGGATAGTTTGTATAACCAACAGCATTAGCTCCGCGCAGTAACATCTGGAATAACACATTCGGCACTTGCTCACGCAGTTTCGCTAGCCGCTCCCATGGATCTTCTTTTAAGAAGCGATATGCTACATCGAATGTTGCACCGCCCCACATTTCCAGCGAGAATAACTGATGCATCATGCGAGCTGTTGCATCTGCAATTTGATACATATCCTGTGAACGAACACGTGTTGCAAGCAGGGATTGGTGAGCATCGCGGAATGTAGTATCTGTTAGTAGTACGTCTTCCTGTGCTAAAATCCACTGCACTAAGCCATCTGCTCCCTGTGTATCTAAAATCTGCTTTGTACCTGCTGGTGGTACAATTAAAGGATCAATTTTAGGTTGGTTTGGCTGGACAAAGATAGGTTTTGACTTCTTCTCTACACCAGGGAAGCCATTTAAGGTCACATTCCCAATATAGCTTAACAGCTTTGTTCCACGGTCTTTACGCACAGGGAACTCGAAAAGCTCTGGTGTTGTATCAATAAAGCTAGTATCAAAGGCCCCTGATAAAAACTTTTCATGAGTCACCACATTATTTAAAAACGGAATATTCGTTTTAACGCCACGAATACGGAATTCTTTTAAATTACGATCCATTTTCGCAGCAGCTTCTTTAAAGTTCATACCCGAAGTAGAAATTTTCACCAACAAAGAGTCATAGTATGGTGTAACGACAGCACCCTGGAAGCCATTCCCAGCATCTAATCGCACGCCAAAACCACCACTTGAACGGTAAACCATTAACTTTCCTGTATCTGGCATAAAGTCATTTGCAGGGTCTTCTGTTGTCACACGTGCTTGAATGGCATAGCCAATCATTGGCATATCTTCTTGCTTTGGCATATGAATTTCTTCACTGTGAAGTCCATAGCCTGCCGCTACCTTAATTTGGGCATGGACGATATCAACACCTGTAATCATTTCTGTAATTGTATGTTCTACTTGAATGCGAGGGTTTACCTCGATGAAATAAAAATCGTCTCCTGCGACTAAAAATTCCACTGTCCCTGCATTTATGTACGAGACATTCTTCATTAATTTCACAGCAGCATCGCAAATACGATTTCTTAACTCTTGTGAAATCGAATGAGATGGCGCAATTTCTACCACTTTTTGATGTCGACGCTGAATTGAGCAATCACGCTCATATAAATGCACAATATTGCCATGCTTATCGCCAATAATTTGTACTTCAATGTGTTTTGGTTTTATGATTGCTTTTTCTACATATACTTCATCGGAACCAAAAGCAGCCTTTGCCTCAGATTTTGCTCTTTCATAGGAGGAAGCAAGATCCTCTGGCGTATGGACTAGACGCATCCCTCGACCACCACCGCCAAGTGCTGCCTTAATCATAACTGGATAGCCATAATTGCTAGCAAACGTCTCTACCTCTGCTAGATCGGCTACTGGGCCATCTGTACCAGGAATAACAGGAATCTCAGCCGCAATGGCTTGAGAACGTGCTTTGACCTTATCTCCAAACATATCTAAATGCTGAGAAGTTGGTCCGATAAAGACAATGCCCTCTTCCTCACAGCGACGTGCAAATTCCACGTTTTCTGATAAAAAACCATACCCTGGATGAATCGCATCAACATCTGCATCTTTTGCGATGGCAATAATACCTTCAATATCTAAATAAGCATCGATTGGTTTCTTGCCAGCTCCCACTAAATAAGCTTCATCTGCTTTAAAGCGATGAAAAGCACCACTATCTTCTCTTGAATAGATGGCAACAGTTTGGATATTCAGCTCCGTACAAGCACGGAAAATACGAATTGCAATTTCTCCTCGATTGGCTACGAGAATTTTGTTGATTGATTCCATAGGTATCCCCCTTTATGATTGTGTTTTTTTCCTCTCTACCTTTTCAAACATAGAAACATTGATCAATATTCCCATCGCTAAAGATAGAATGATTATAGATGTACCGCCATAGCTTATAAAAGGTAACGTTACACCGGTTAACGGGATTAACCCGGTTACACCCCCAAGATTAATAAATGATTGCCAGCCTATCCAGCTCGCAATACCAGCCGCAATCATGCGTGCCAATGGATCTTTTGTCCGCAATGCAATAGAAAAACCTTTATATACAATAAATCCCAAGCCACATAAGACAATCAAAACGCCCCATATCCCTAACTCTTCCATTATGATTGCCATAATAAAATCTGTTTGTGGTTCAGGCAAATATCCTAATTTTTGAATGGATTGACCAAGGCCCCGCCCTTCTAAGCCGCCTCCGCCAATGGCATAATAACTATTCACCACTTGGTGACCACTACCATCCTCATACTCAAATGGATTTAAGTAAGACAATATCCGTCCTTTTCGATTTCCTGTTAGTAGCTCTCCCTTAAATATCCATAGAATACCAAGAATTGCTGTACCAAACGCACCTAATACACCAAAAAATTTCCAAAATGTTCTAAATGGAATACCACTTGAAGCTACAACTGAAACGGCAATACCACATAGAATAATCACTGCTCCTAAGTCTGTTTCAAAGGCTACCCCAGCAACCACTAAAATCCATAGAAAAATTGGGTAAAAAATTTCAGTCGGTTGTAGCTTTTCAAACGTATATTTTTGCGCTTTTCGATAAAAAGCAGCTGCAAAATATAAAATTATAAATAGTTTCGCATACTCTGAAGGTTGAAAATTCCCTAAACCTGGGATAGCAATCCAACTTTGAGAGCCTACTTCTTCTGCCCCATTCCCTGCTACTTTTACCCATGTAAATAACACAACCAATACAACAGTTAGCAATAACATAATATTCTTATTCGCATAATGTTTATATGGGAAAAATGCTGTGATGATAAAGCCAAGAAATGCTACCATTAAATTGGTCACTTGCTTTTGATAAAAATAATCAGGTGCTTGACCTTTTTGAACAATAGCAACCATCATACTTGAACTGTAAATCATTATTAACCCAAATAAACTTAATAATAGGACCGTAAAAAATAAGGGATAATCAAAATTTTGTGCATAGCGTTTTAAGTATTGTCTCATTGGAAAACCTCGTTCTAGTAAAAAAACTCAAAGCGCAAAGAAGCGTTTGAGTTTTTCTTTTTATTTGTCTGTATACGCGTCGTGTAGTACAGAAAGTTCCTTCTCGAGTGAATCGAGAATTTCTTTGCCTTTTTCACGTTCAATCAATCCAAGCTTCACAGCAAAGTCAATTTCACGTGATAGACCGAACATTTGTGTATCTAATACTTCCTCATATAAAGGGCATTGTGGCATTGTTAAATGATCCATTTGTACTCGAATAAGGCGAGCAATCTTATCTGCATCAGCAACTAATAGCTCCAAAGCCTTCTCTTGAAAAGAAGTTTGTGATTTCGTATCCATGAGGACGCCCCCATTATCTGATATTTCTTCGATTCTATCTTAATAAAGTTTATCTTTTAGTCGATAAAAATGCAAGTGTCTTCATTGGAAAATAGAGAATTCGAATTATATTTCTTTATTATCTCTAGGCATTAGCGTTATACTATGTCATGGATATACAAGATTTGAGGAGGATTTCTATTATGGAAACAATAATTCCTATCACAGGTGCAGTCACATACCAACTAACATTAGATCCTACTGTGTGGATTTTCGATGATCGTAAATTAGATTTAAACACTTACTTCACTACTCAAAATGTTGAGGAAGATGCTGACGTCAAATATATGCGTGAAGTAGGAGCACACTGGTCACGTGAAATTATGGAAGGAGCAACATTCCCACCTACATTAAAATCAGAAAGGAAATTTGACCGTAAAGGAATGGAGACAGGTACATTTGGTATCGAATTAAGTCACTTCTTGAAGAATGCTGAAATTAAACCAGAAGCGACAAAAATCGTCTTAACTTGCAAAGATGGCGAAGAATATCCTTTTACAATTGAAGAAGCTTATACACTTATTTTAAAATATAGCCAAGACGGTAAGCCTCTTTTAGAAGACGGTCCCATCCATGTATTACTAAGAGACGGTTCAAATATTGACAATCCTATTAAAAACGTATCAGCCATTCGCGCTGAATAGGAGGGAATGCAATGCGCGTTAAATGCGTTATTTGCGATACGATTCATAATTTAGATGATAATTTACCTTTAGCAAAAAAATTGCGTAATCGACCAATTCATACTTATATGTGCGATATTTGTCATGATCGCATTTCGGAAAATACTGTAGCACGAATGGAAACAGGCAATTTCCGTTTTTATCGTACTTCACCCCAGATGGATAAAGAATTTTAACTAAAGAACAGATTAAAAAGAGGTGCCTCTATTTTGAGACACCTCTTTTTTATACTATCCATTATTTTTAATAATCGTTTTTTCAACTAATTCTACAACTTGATACATAATGGTAGCAAAAAAGGCAATGATCAGAAGTGACATAAGGACAAGGTTAAAATTAAATACTTGGAAGCCATAGATAATTAAATAACCAAGTCCTTTTGAAGCTACTAAAAATTCCCCTACAATAACCCCTACCCATGATAAGCCAACATTCACTTTCAAGGTCGAAATGATTGTAGGAAATGAGGCTGGCAAAATGACCTCACGAAAGATTTGCCATCTTGTCGCTCCAAAGGTTTGTAAAACCTTACTATAATTCGGATCGACACCTTTAAATGCCGTATATACAACAATCGTTGTTATAATGATGGATATTAATGCACCCATAGCTATGATAGAAAAATAACCTGGGCCGAGTGCAACAATCAAAATCGGACCAAGTGCAACTTTTGGCATCGCGTTTAAAATTACTAGATAGGGATCGAGTACTTTTGATAGTAACGGGGACCACCACAAGACAACAGCTATCAATGTTCCTAATAAAGTCCCCGCTAAAAAGCCAATTACGGTCTCCATTAATGTAACACTCACATGCAATGTTAAAGAACCGTCAATGACTTTCTCAATAAATGTATGCCATACATGAGTTGGCGAGCTAAAAATTAACCGATCAATCCATTCTAATCTTGAAAGCAGCTCCCATCCACCAAAGAATAGCAGTAAAATAATAAGCTGATATATTCGAACATAGCGTTTTTCTTTTTTTAACAATTGCTGATATTGCTTAAATAATGTATTATCCAAGGCTCTCCAGCTCCTTCCAAATAGTTTGGAAAATATCTGCATAGGCTGGATGCTGTCTTACATCAAAAGGTGATAGTTCATTAAGGGCTTCAGGTATTTCAAACACTTTGTGAACTGCCCCTGGGTTTGCAGAAAATAGAACTACGCGCTCACTCATTGCGATTGCTTCACCAATATCATGTGTCACAAGAATAGCAGTCTTTTTATAAGTTTTTAATGTTTCCACCACTAAATCCTCAAGCTTTAATTTCGACTGATAATCTAACGCTGAAAATGGTTCATCTAATAATAAAATTTTAGGATTTACAGCTAAGGTACGAGCAAGGGCCACACGTTGCCGCATACCTCCTGATAATTCTCGAGGGTAATTGTTCCCCACATGCGGTAATCCTACTTCCTGTAATAACGCATTGGCCGTTACTTTATGTGTTTTATGACTTTTTTCCATTATTTTCAATCCTATTGTGACGTTTTCTTCAATGGTCTTCCAAGGAAATAAATAGTCCTGCTGAAGCATATAGCCAATGCTTGATTGATTACTTGCTGATAGCTTTTCACCATCTATATAAACATTGCCTTCAGTGGCAGGGAATAATCCTGCAATAATTGATAATAATGTGGTTTTACCGCAGCCACTCGGCCCAATAAACGAAACAAACTCTCCTTCATGAATGGCTAAACTGATATCACGTAATACTTCCTTTGCCTGTGTACTTGAAAAATAACTATGGTGAATATTCTCCAGCTGTAAAAATTCCATATTACTCAGCAGCCTTTTTGGCAAAAGTAGTGTTCACAAGTTTTTCATACTCCACTCGTTGAGGAAGTTCACCTGCTTCCTCCATAATTGTTTGCAAGTTATCCCACTCTCCTTCATCAAGGATTGGGTCAGTAGCATAAGAGCCTTGTGCTTTATATCGCTCAATTACCGTTTCAATTATCTCTATATCCACATTTTCAAAATACGGTTGAATAATTTTTGCTACTTCAGCAGCACTCTCATTTTGCACAAAATCCTGTGCTCGTTTCAATGCATTTGTAAAGGCTTGAACAGTTGAAGCTTCATCCTTTAAATAACTACTTTTGGCCATAAAGGACGTGTAAGGAAGATTACCAGACTCCGTTCCAAACGAAGCTACAATATAACCCTTTCCTTCTTTCTCAAAGACACTCGCAGTAGGTTCAAATAATTGAACATAGTCACCAGTACCTGATGCAAAAGCAGTAGCAATGTTGGCAAAATCAATATTTTGAATGAGCGTTAAATCATTTACAGGGTCGATGCCATGTTTTTTCAGCACGAATTCACCTGCCATTTGTGGCATTCCACCTTTACGTTGCCCCAAAAACGTTGAGCCCTTCAATTGATCCCACGAAAAATTATCTATCTTATCTCTTGCCACTAAAAAGGTACCATCCGTTTGTGTTAACTGTGCAAAATTTTGAATGGGATCATTTGCACCTTGTAAAGTGACATAAATAGACGTCTCAGACCCAACTAAAGCTATATCAATTCCATCTGACAGTAACGCCGTCATCGTTTTATCGCCACCTGCAATCGTTTGTAGCTCAACAGAAAGACCCTCCTCCTCGAAGAAACCTTTCTCAAGTGCTACATATTGAGGCGCATAGAAAATCGAACGAGTTACTTCTCCTACTTTGACTTTTTCTAGCTCTGCTTTATTACATGCCGTCAAAGAAAGGAGTAACAAAGCAATGACACCTAATAATAAACCTTTTGTAAGCCAACGCATTCCCTTTCCTCCTTGATGTGTTGAAAATAAGCCTATCGACATTAACTTATTCACATAAGAAGATTTCGGTGCCTATCATTTTTTAATTTGTGTAGAGTGTGGGTGTTTTCCTCAGCTTGACTACAGGGGGAAACATACAAAAAAACAGCCTTAGCATTAAAACCGCTAAGACTGTTTATAACAGATAAAAAGTTCTTATTATAAAGTACGTAATTGTTATTGATTGGTAGCTTGTTGCTCTTCTCTTTTTTCACGCCATAGTCTTGTTTTATAGACAATTAGAATTAAGGCCGCTACAATAAGACCTTCAATCATTGGTAAGAATAGGGCGAAGAATGTAAGCATGATACAACCTAAAAATAGGAACGCATAAATAATAATATTTTGAGATAACTTTAATTTCTTGGCAAAGCCTAGTTTATAGACAATGGCAGAAAGTACAAATACAAGAAGAAATACAACATAACCTGCTATTTCATAGCTTGGTAAATTTTCATATAAAAATCTAGTGATACCAGCCATTCTCCCATAAACTCGTGTTGTTTCATCTGTACCTGTCTGTGCAGCAACTTGAATAACATTTAGTTCACCCAATAAAGCGGACTTCAGATCCAAGACTCCTCTTCCTTTCGTGGAAGCAAAAAATTATTGTTCAGCGTTTTTTAGTTTTTTCGCTATTCTTTCACGTTCATTTTTATCTAGAATTTGTTTACGAAGGCGAATAGATTCTGGAGTGATTTCTAAATACTCATCATCATTTAAGAACTCTAATGCTTCTTCTAGTGTTAATAGACGCGGCTTTTTAATAACGTTTGTTGCATCTTTTGTCGCAGAACGAACATTCGTTTTTTGCTTCATTTTTGTTATGTTTACAGTGATATCATTATCACGTGTATTTTCACCAACAATCATACCTTCATAAATTTCAGTACCTGGCTCAACAAATAGTGTACCACGGTCCTCTACTTGCATCATACCATAAGTTGTCGATTTACCAGTTTCCATTGATACAAGAACACCTTGGTGACGGCCACCAATACGGCCTGGAATATATGGTTGGTAACAATCGAATGTATGGTTAATGATACCAAAACCTTTCGTCATAGACATGAATTCTGTTGTATATCCAATTAAACCACGGGCAGGAACAAGGAATGTTAAACGTACTTGGCCATTGCCATTGTTCACCATATCCAACATTTCACCTTTACGCGTACCAATCGATTCAATAACCGAACCTACATTTTCCTCTGGAACATCGATTTGTACACGTTCAAATGGTTCACATTTTACACCATCAATTTCACGAATGATAACTTGAGGTTTTGATACTTGTAGTTCAAAGCCTTCACGGCGCATATTTTCAATAAGAATTGATAAATGTAGCTCACCACGTCCAGAAACCGTCCATGCATCTGGTGAATCTGTATCTTCTACACGTAGAGATACGTCCGTTTGAAGTTGTGAACGTAAACGCTCTTCTACTTTACGAGCAGTTACCCATTTCCCTTCACGACCTGCAAACGGTGAATTATTCACTAAGAAAGTCATTTGTAATGTTGGCTCGTCTATACGTAATGGTGTTAAAGCTTCTTGATGTTCCACCGGACATACTGTTTCCCCAACGTTGATGTCTTCCATACCTGAAACAGCAATTAAGTCACCAGCTTTTGCTGATTGGATTTCTTCACGTTTTAAACCAAAGAAACCAAATAGTTTTGTTACACGGAATTGTTTCACAGTCCCATCTAACTTCATTAAAGCAACTTGTTGCCCTACTTCAATTGTTCCGCGGAATACGCGTCCAATCCCAATACGACCAACATAATCATTGTAGTCAAGTAATGCCACTTGGAATTGTAATGGATCTGCTGAGTTGTCTACTGGTGCAGGAATTGCTTCAATTACCTTTTCAAATAGACATTGCATATTTTCTTCTTGTTTTGCTGGATCAGCATCAAGAGAAGCTGTACCGTTTACACCTGATGCATACACAACAGGGAAATCTAATTGATCATCATCAGCGCCTAGCTCGATGAATAATTCTAATACTTCATCTACTACTTCTAAAGGACGAGCTGAATCTTTATCAACTTTGTTTACAACTACAATCGGTGTTAACTTTTGTTCCAACGCTTTTTTCAGTACAAAGCGTGTTTGCGGCATACAACCCTCATACGCATCGACAACTAGTAAAACGCCATCTACCATTTTTAAAATACGTTCTACCTCACCACCGAAGTCGGCGTGTCCAGGCGTATCAAGGATGTTAATACGAGTTCCGTTATAGTTTACTGCAGTATTTTTTGCTAAAATTGTAATACCACGTTCGCGTTCAATATCATTAGAGTCCATTGCACGTTCTTCAACATGTTCGTTTGAACGGAATGTACCTGATTGTTTTAATAATTGGTCGACTAAAGTAGTTTTACCATGGTCAACGTGGGCGATAATTGCGATATTGCGAAGATCTTGACGTAAGTTTGTCATTATTCCACTCCATATTCTTTTTTCGAATGTTTAACTGTGATATTATAGCACAAGAAGGATAGAAATGTCCTTATTAGAATTTCCATCATTCTAAAAAATATATTTGATCGACAAATTTTTTATATAGGAGGCTAGGCTATGAATCGTGCAAAAATCGTAATGGCCATCTATGCATTGGCAGCTGTATTAGCAATGTGTTCTATCGGCTACTCTGTTGCAGCTAGTAATGTATTTGGTGTAATAGCTGGTATTGTGGCTACTTGTGTCATTTTCATGACAGCCTTTAAAATGAAGCGTAAACTACGTGCGCAAGGATTACTTTAAAGAACATAAAAAGGAGCTGTCTAATAAATAGACGGCTCCTTTTTATTCATATGGCACTATATATTTTTCTAATAATTCTTTATGAATAGCGGGATTAGCAATAATAAATGTATCCTGATGAAGGAAATCAAAGCCTTCACCATGTAGATTTGTAGCAACTGCTCCAACTTCCTGAGCAATGATGGTCCCTCCTGCAATATCCCATGGTGCTAAACGCATAGAGACATAGGCATCTAATTTGCCACTTACAACAAATGCAATTTCCATTGCTGCGGAGCCATAGGACCGTGTACCGCGAACTTTACGAACCATATCTATCACCTTTTCATGGTGAATATGTCGATTAGGTGCGACCCAATGTGCATTTATGCCAATGACAGACTCCTCCATTGTAACAGACTGTAGTTTACGCAATGGTGAATCATTATACCATGCCCCTTGCCCCTCTATGGCACTAAATAAATCCTCCCGCATGACATCAAATATGTAACCTAACTTTCCTACGCCATTGACAAAAATACCGATTGAAATCATAAAATGGCGATGCTGTTTAACAAAATTCATCGTTCCATCAATTGGATCAATAATCCAAACTACACCATCCAGTGATTTAACCTGTTCGCCCATTCCTTCTTCCCCTAGAATTTTGTGGGTTGGATCAAAAGCTTTAATTTGCTCAATAAAGAATAACTCCGTCTCTCGATCAATATTGGTAACGAGGTCATTTGCACCTGATTTTGTCTCAATTACTAGATTATACGAAAAAGCCTCTCGAATACGTCGCCCAGCTTCAAAAATAATATCTTTTGCAAATTTATCAATTTGTTGTAAATCCACTCATAACCCACCCTTCGAATATAAGAAAAGGCCTTTTATATTAATCGCTCTCGTATGTTTATGATGCCTTTTCCCACTACTTCACAACTTTTGCTATATAAAACCTAGTACTACCTTATGATATAATTTCTATTTTACCCTTTGTCACAATAAAAATCACCTGCTGTCGGAATATTCAGCAAGTGATTTTTTAAATGGGTATTAGATTTTGATTACGCATAGGCGTGCAAACTTTCAAGTTCCATCTGAATTTCTGCCAGACGTTTTTTACTTTTTTCAATTTCCATGTCATTTTTTTCATTCATTGCTGCAAAAAGTGAAGCTAATTCATAATCTAATTCTAATTGTAAAATGTGCTCATATTGCTTTTCAATGTCAACTTTACGTATAATTTTTACGAATGGTTTCATAAAAAACACTTCCTTTTTTTAATTTTTTCACAAAAACTTTACTCATTTGATAAAGTTCTTGTTATAAGATTTTTTCCCAAATTCAGCGTAAAATAAACCTTATAAAACGAAAGGAGTAAAATAAAATTGCCAAAAATAAAGTGGACAAACAAAGACTTTAAGGTTTTTACAATAGACGGTTTAGAACAAAGAATGGATGCTTTAAATTTACATGTACGTCCAAAATTCAATCAGCTAGGTGAAGATTTTTCTGCATTTTTCTCTAGCCAATTAGGTGAAGAATTCTTCCCGCATGTGGCTAAACATGCTCGAAGAACTGTTAACCCTCCAAAAGATAGTTGGGTTGCCTTCGCCCCTTATAAAAGAGGTTATAAATCATTGCCTCACTTTCAGATTGGTCTATGGCGCACACATTTATTCATCGTCTTAGCTATTATTTATGAAGCCCCTCAAAAAAATGTTATGGCTGAGCGTTTACTAGCTCATAAATCTTTAATTGAGCAGCTTCCAGATGATTTTATCGTGTCAGGAGATCATATGTCCCCTGAGGCCGTTTCTCTCGAAGTGGCAAAAGAAGACAAGCTTGAAGAAATGCTTATTCGCCTACGAGATGTCAAAAAGGGTGAGTTTTTAATTGGCCGTCATATTCCAAAAGAACAAGCAACCAAACTAACAGCAAGCGAATTACATCAATTAACAGAAGACACATTTAACAGCTTACTTCCTCTTTACAACATTATTGTTGGAAAATAAGCTAACCTTATAAAGTTTTTTTATTGATGTAGTTTATGCAATATGTCGTTTTTTAACACAAAAAAATAAAGAGTGGATGTGAGTTGATCTCACATCCACTTTTTTAATGGCCATTTCTTGGGGTAACTTTTATAATCATCCCATCTTCGGCTTCCTTTGTTTGTTTTACAACTGGATAGCTAATGTAGCCACTCGCCTCTTCAAATTCGCGAAAAATTGATTTTTCCTCTGCTTGGGAAGGAACAATCTCTTTAAAGCGTCGATATTTAGCTAGCATAACTTCACGCTTGATGCCTTTTTCATAAGCTTTCTCAATTCCCTCAAAGAATTGAACAACATCCACAATCTCCTCTGTGGACCAATCAGTTGAAAACGGATAAGAGTATTCCATTCGACAAAACCACCTTTACGTTATTGCCCCCATTTTAACCGTATACTTTCAGCTTCTGCAACCATTCGCTTAATAAGGTCATCAACGGTTGGGATATCGTGAATCATTCCGGTCACTTGTCCAGCCCAGCCAAAACCCTGTTCCTTATCACCATCATAAATAAAGCGTTTATTTGCTGAACCACTTATATATTCTTTCAACGCCTCATATGTTGGTGTTTTTTCCTCAATTTCCAAAATCTTTGTAGTAAAGTCATTGCGTAATGCACGAGCCGGCGCACCAATTGAGCGCTTAATAATGGTTGTATCTGCCTCAGTACTTGCAACTAGTGCCTCTTTATAAGCCTCAGAAGCATCAACACACTCTCGTGTTGCTATAAAACGAGTGCCCATTTCAATGCCTTCAGCTCCCAATGCTTGAGCAGCCATCCAGCCGCGTCCATCACCAATTCCACCTGAAGCAATGACAGGAATACTAACACTATCAACCACCTGGGGAACAAGAACCATTGTACCGACATCATCACGCCCAAGATGACCGCCACCCTCTTGACCCACAACCATTACAGCATCTGCTCCAAGCTGTTCAGCCTTTTGAGCTTGTCTACGAGCAGCTACAAGGACTAATTTTTTTATAGCTGTGCCTGCCAGTAAATTAAATATAGGCGCTGGATTTCCCCCTGTCATTGTAACAACTGGAACTTCTTCTTCGATTGCAACGCGCACCATATCCTCATAGCCTGTACCATGCATGCCAATCGCAAAATTTACGCCAAATGGTTTATCTGTTAATGTTCGTACCTTATGGATCTCTGCTCGTAATAATTCAGGATCTCGTAAACTCATAGCCGTTATTTGCCCTAAACCACCAGCATTCGACACAGCTGCGGCTAAATCAGCATATGCTAAATAGGCTAATCCCCCTTGAATAATTGGATATTTAACCTGTAAAAGATCCGTCACACGTGTATTCCAATTCATAGTACCTCCCCTTTCGTTCAATACTATTTTCTCGGTATCCTGAAAAAAATCCTTTTATTTTTTAGGAAAAGCCTATTTTTTCGTGTCGTTAGGTGCTATAATTCATTTGTTTTCTTAGATATTATAAAGTGAGGTGGTACCTGCGTTGTCACAATTAGAGACTCCATTGTTCGACGTATTATTAAAACATCGGAACAGACATCCCATTCAGTTCCATATTCCAGGCCATAAGAAAGGGCAAGGAATGGATCCTGCTTTCCGAGAATTCGTCGGCGACAACGTTTTATCAATTGATTTAATTAATATTGCTCCACTAGACGATTTACATTCACCAAAGGGTGCTATAAAAGAAGCGCAAAACTTAGCAGCTGAAGCCTTTGGTGCTGATCATACATTCTTTTCCGTTCAAGGTACTAGTGGCGCCATCATGACGATGATTCTGACCGTCGTCGGTCCAGGTGATAAAATTCTAGTGCCACGGAATGTTCATAAATCTATTATGTCGGCGATTGTATTCGCTGGTGCCATTCCAATTTTTATTCATCCTGAAGTTGACAGCGAATATGGGATTTCTCATGGCATATCTCCTGAAGCTGTTGAAAAAGCATTAAATGCTTACCCAGATACAAAGGCAGTACTTGTTATTAATCCAACATATTTTGGCTTTACAGCTGATTTAAAGCGTATTGTGGAGATTGCTCATGACCGTAATATTCCGGTAGTAGTAGATGAAGCGCATGGTGTACACATAAAATTCCATGATGACCTTCCATATTCAGCTATGGAAGCAGGTGCTGACATGGCAGCAACAAGCGTTCATAAGCTTGGTGGCTCCATGACACAAACGTCTATTTTAAATGTACGTGAGGGTCTTGTTTCTGCAAAACGTGTACAAGCTGTATTTTCTATGTTAACAACTACATCGACATCCTATCCATTACTTGCTTCACTTGACACAGCTCGACGTCAGTTAGCCATTCATGGATACGATTTAATTGACGATGCATTACGTTTAGCAAAGGATGCTCGTAAACGCATCAATCAAATACCACATTTAAAGTGCGCAGGTAAGGAAAAGTTACATTCTTCTGCAACTTATGATATGGATCCATTAAAACTTCTGATTAGTGTGAAAGATTTAGGTATTTCTGGTCATCGAGCTGAGGAATGGTTGCGTTATAATGCCAATATTGAAGTCGAATTGTCTGACCTTTATAATATCTTATGTTTAGTGACTTTAGGAGATACAAAAAAGGAAATTAATCTTTTAATAAATGCGTTAACTCGTATGTCAAAAGCATTTGATTCTGAAGCGGCTATAACAGAGGCTTTGGTAAACGTGCCAGAAATTCCAGCTCTTGCTATGTCTCCACGTGATGCTTTTTATGCAGATACAGAAGTCGTTCCACTTGCAGAAGCAGATAACTGTATTTGTGCAGAATTTATTATGGTGTATCCTCCCGGAATTCCTATTTTTATTCCCGGGGAAATAATTACTCAAGAAAATATTCATTATATTCAAATGAATATTGAAGCAGGTTTACCCGTTCAAGGACCAGAGGATACAACATTAAAAACAATTCGTGTTATCAAAGAACGTAAGCCAATTTTCTAAAAAATATAAGCTAGCTCTTCAATAAGAAGGGCTAGCTTTTATATTTATAAATACAGATGTGAGTATATTCTTCTTCTTGAACACAACCAGAAAACATTCTCTTCATTACAAAATAGTTATAATAGAATATTATCTGAAGTTTTTTTCATTTCATTTTCACAATGAATAATTGCTTCTAGAAATAACCATTTATTTAAAACAAAAGGGTTGTTTCCTATCTTTTTTGAGACAGCTCCTTTTTCTATAAAGCACCATTCTATTATAAAAATAAATACACAAATAAAGGGCAGAAGAAGGCTCCGATAATAGCCGTTAAACCCATTGATAAGGAACCAACTGATAATTCCTGTTCCCCATATTCTCTTAATTTCACAAGACCTACCCCATGTGAGGCACTTCCTACTGCCACTCCCCTACTCACGGCAGAGTCAATTTTGCCATACTTAATGACTAATGGTCCGATAATGGCCCCTACAAACCCTGCAATCATGACGAAAACAGCCGTTAAAGGAGGAATGCCCCCAATCGTTTCGCTCACCTGCATTCCAACAGGCGTTGTTAACGATTTAGGTAAGGCTGTCAGCATCCAGCTAGGTTCTACACCGATCCATTTTAGTAACACAAAAATTGTCACTAAGCCTGTTATCATGCCGATTAGAAGTCCTGATAAAATAGAATACTTATATTTCATAATAATAGCTCGTTGATTATAGAGAGGATATGCAAGTGCCACAACAGCAGGCCCAAGCATTTTCTGAAGCCATTCCCCACCTTGCATATAAGTTGAATAAGGAATATCAAATACAAGTAAAATCATTGCACTGACAATCGTAGTCGTGACCAAGGGAATCATGATAGGATGAGGAAATCGTTGATAGAGCTTTGTAAATAAAATAAACATGATGATGGTGCTAAGGACAACCGTTACTTCAATCAACAGTTAATTCCCCCTTTCCTTCTTCCACATTAGGCTTTGAGCTTTCTTTTTTGGCCAGTTCTCTTTTTTCAATGAGTTGTGTCAGCAATCCTGTTACATAAATAGAGATTAATGTACTAGCAATAACTGCTAAAATGATGAGCAGACCAGTGAATGTCATGAGCTCTGGATAATCAATAACACCTACAGTTGCTGGAATGAAAAACAACGTTAAGATGCCAATTAAAAAACCTGCTCCATCTTGTATATATTCGACCTTAATAATTTTAAAATTGAGTGAAAGTGCTAATAAAAGTAAGCCAATAACGCTTCCTGGAAGAGGTATGTGCAGATAAGAAACAAAACCAACCCCCATGTAATAGAAAATAGTAAGTATACCGATTTGCACAATAATCCGAACAGCTCGTAACAACAACGTAGCAAAATTTTCGTTCAACATTTCGCCACTTTTCACCCCCTATATCGTTCATTCTACATCTGTAGGAATTTTCTGTCTATTGTAATTTTAGAAAAATAATAATCAAATACCGAAATATCCAAGCAATTCTATGAAACAGTATTAAAAGTCCTATTCTATAAGAACTTCACTTTTTATCATTATGACTTATCAACTTTTTTATATTGTGCCTATCCACTTCAAATCACTTTTTTAATGATCATCTAGCAAATTTCGAAATTTTTTTATATAATCGAAAATTACAAAAGATTACTAGTATTATCAATGACTAAAATTTCTAGAATAAACACAAAGGTGGGATTCACTATTATCTTTAAAACATTAACACTCCAAGCCCGCTTTGCCTATTACAGCAGTTTTTTAATTTTTATTATTGTTATTTTAGCAGGCATCCTCTTTTATATGACCATATCTGATGCATTGCAAACACAAATTGGAAACCGGGCACTATATTTGGCGGAAACAACGGCTAGCAGGGGTGATGTAATTGAAGCGTTTCATACAAATAACCCTTCCGAAAGTCTGCAAAAAATTAGCAAAGAGATTATGCTTGCTGCAAAAACTACTTATGTTGTAATAGGAGATAAAAATGGTATACGCTACACCCATCCTATCGCTGACCGTATTGGTAAATCGATGGTCGGAGATGATAATGACCGAGCATTAATCAACGGTGAGTCTTATATTTCCATTGCAAATGGTTCAATGGGACAATCCATTCGTGGGAAAGCACCTATCTTAGACTCAAATGGATCGATTATTGGTGTTGTTTCAATTGGTTACTTAACAAGTGAATTAGATCGCTTATATTTTTTATACCTTGATAATATTTTTTATACGATGGTTATTGCACTAGGCATTGGTATTATCGGCTCTATTTTTTTATCCCGAAACATTAAAAAGCAAATTTTTAATCTGGAGCCAAGTGAAATTGCCAGTCTATTAACAGAAAAAAATACTTTAATTGAATCAGTCCGTGAAGCTATTATTACGGTAAATCAGAAAGGTGAAATTACGACCCTAAACAATGCTGCCGCGAAAATCTTACATTTAACGGATTCAGCTTCTATCATGGGCGATAATATAGAAGAGCATATACCAAACACACATCTGCTAAACGTATTAATGAAGGGTGAAAAACAACTTGATAAATTGATGATTGTTAATGGTCATGAAATTATTGTTAACCGTGTACCTATGAAGGTGAATGATAAAGTTGTCGGCGCAGTTGCAAGTTTCCGATTACAATCAGAAATAGAACAAATGGCTATCGAATTATCACAAGTAAAGCAATATACGGAAGCTTTACGTGCTCAAACACATGAGTTTAATAATGTCCTTTACACAATATCAGGCCTTATTCAATTAAATGCATCTGATGAAGCACTATCTATTATTCATAAAGAGGTACAAGGACATTCTTCTCTAACCCAATTTATAACAAAGCGTGTAAAGGACCCATTTTTAAATGGTTTAATTATCGGATTTTTTAATCGTGCACGTGAATTAAAAATCAAGTTGATTTTTGATGAGGATAGTTATTTAGAAACATTCCCTGAAAGCATCGAAAAAAGCCTAATTATTTCTATTATTGGAAATTTATTAACCAATGCTTTTGAAGAGGTTGAAAAAAACAAAGAGCGACAACCAATTATTAGGCTTTTTATATTTGATAATGGAGAGGAAATCATCTTTGAGGTCGAGGACTCGGGACAAGGTTTTGCACAAGAAAAACTAGACGTGCTATTTTCAGAAAATATTTCTACGAAAGATAGTAAGCATCGAGGCTATGGATTAAGGAAAGTCATTTCCAGTATCCATGATTTAAACGGTACTCTTGCTCTTGAAGAAGGAGATTTAGGAGGTGCCCTATTTATCGTATCTATTAGCAAAAGGGGGACTATGATCCATGAACAATATTGAAGTGCTAGTAATTGAAGATGATGTACGTGTAGCAGATGTACATTGTCGTTTTTTAGAAAAAATTGAAGGCTTTACAGTAATTGCACGGGCAAGTACGGGAGAAGAAGCTTTAGATTGGCTTCAATCATTTTCACCACACCTTATATTACTCGATGTCTTTTTGCCAGATATACTGGGAGTAGATTTAATTGATAAAATCCAAGAAGTGAGCCCAACAAGTAGTATTATTTTGATTACCGCAGCTACAGAGGCACATATAGTACAGAAAGCTTATCAGAAAAATGTTACTGATTACATTTTAAAGCCATTTACATTCGAACAGCTAAAAGAGAGTATAGAAAAATTCCGTTACAAGTATCTATTGCTGAAAAATAATGAGAAATTTACACATGAAAAAATTCAATACCTTTGGCCAAAAGCAGGTTCATCCCCCCTTCAAGAAACACCGTTATTATTACCAAAAGGGATAGATCCAACAACAATGAATCATGTTATCAACCATTTAAGTATAATGGAGAATGGTAGTACAGCTGAGCTGTTGGGAAAGAATATAGGTGTCAGCCGTTCCACCGCTCGTCGTTATTTAGAATTTTTAGTTACACAAAAGCAGGTCTATACCGAACTGACTTATGGTACAGTTGGGCGTCCTGAACGACGATACTTTATTTCCACATAAACTTTATGAACAAAATGATGTTAATCCACATTATTATCACAATATTTCCAAAATTGAGAAGTAAGTTATAGTATGGGTAGCGCTAAATTGATAGCGCTACCATTTTATTTTTAAGGGGGATTTTTATGTGGAGGAACATTTCTAAAATAATGGTAGCTGGCTTACTATTTACTAGTTTGGTTGGCTGTTCAGCATCAAATGGAGAAAAAACAGAGGGAAAGAATGCCAGTGATTATCCAAAAAGTAATATTACCATTGTTGCTCCATCAGGTGCTGGTGGTGGCTGGGATTTAACAGCTCGTGCAGTAGCAAAAACAATGAGTGATACTGGGTTGATTGATAAGGCGATTCAAGTTGAGAATAAGCCAGGTGGTGGTGGTGCTGCCTTCATGGCAACATTTGCTACAAAGGAAGCCAATAATGATTATATATTAATGGTTAAATCACCACCGATCCTTATAAATCATGAAAAGGCTGAAGGAAATAGTAAATTTGGCTATAAGGATACTACACCTTTAGCACAATTAACACGTGACTATGGCGCAATCGTTGTTAAAAAGGATTCTCCTTTCCAAACGCTTGCAGATGTTTTAAATGCCATGAAAACTTCACCAAAAGATGTCACATTAGCAGGTGGGTCTGCACCAGGTTCGATGGATCATCTAGTAGGAATTATCCCGGCTTATAAAGCGGGGATTGACTTAAAAACAATTAAATATGTTTCTTATGACGGTGGCGGTGAGGCAGTTACAGCATTATTAGGTGGCAATGCGGATGTAATTGCAACAGATGCCTCCACAATTGCTACTTATGTTAAATCCGGAGATGTTCGTGTATTAGCTGTCAGTTCCTCTGAACGCTTAGAAGGTGAGCTAGCAGAGGTTCCTACTTTTAAAGAAGCCGGTATTGATGAGGAGTTTACAATTTGGCGTGGTATCTTTGGTCCAAAAAATATGAGTGAAGATGCGATTGCCTATTGGTCTGAAAAATTACAGGCAATGTCTGAATCAAAAGAATGGCAAGCTGAGGTGACACGTAATGGCTGGCAAGCAGAATACCGTAATGCGGAAGAATTTACAGCTTATCTAGACAGTCAAAATAAAATAATCATTGAACTACTAACAGCTCTTGGTATGCAAAAATAACGAATCGTTTTTTTAAAAAAGGCACAAGTATTTCCATTAAATATAGAACTACTTGTGTAACTTTATCTATTTTCAATGGAGGTGTAAAACGGTTGAGCTATACATTTGATAAAACATTTAGCATTACCCTCTTAGCACTTAGTATTTTGTTTATTTTTCAAGCAACACAGATTTCTGATAGTGCTTATGGGTCTACAGTTGGTCCCAAAATTTTCCCATTAGGTTTAGGTATTATTTTAGGTTTATTAAGTCTTCAATTATTTTATGAATCATGGAAAAAAGCTGTGAGAGAGCGAGTCACAGGAGGACCAACTACTTCTTCTAAAATATCTTCAACAGAGCTCAAAAAGTTCTTAATTATTTTAGGTAGCGCTCTTGCGTATGTATTTTTCCTTGAAAAAATTGGCTATATGATAACAACATTTTTATTTTTGTGTATTAGTTTCCAAACAATGGAACGTACTAAACTTATTTATTCAATTATTATTGCAGCTGGATTTTCACTGGGCGTCTATTATTTATTTACAAGTTTACTAGGAGGGTCATTGCCTAGTTTCCCAATTTTTTAGTACAGGAGTGAACATATGTCGACATTGCAATTTTTAGCTGATGGATTTGCAGTTGCCCTTCAATGGCAAAACCTTTTATTCGCTCTTGTTGGTGTCATAATTGGTACAGCAGTTGGTGTACTTCCAGGTATAGGTCCAATGAGTGGAGTTGCATTATTAATCCCCGTTACAGCAACCATTACAGCTGGACTACCTACTGAGGCTGCCGCTACCAGCTCAATTATTTTACTTGCAGGGGTATACTATGGGGCCATGTATGGTGGATCAACAACTTCCATTCTATTAAACACGCCTGGTGAATCCTCATCAGTTGTGACAACATTGGATGGCTATCAAATGGCTAAACAAGGTCGTGCTGGAAGTGCTCTTTCTATCGCGGCCATTGGCTCATTTTGTGCAGGCGTTGTAGCACTACTAGGTCTGATATTATTAGCTAATCCATTGTCAAAATTAGCACTTAAATTTGGACCCGCAGAATACTTTTCTTTGATGTTATTAGGACTTGCAGCAGTAAGTGGCCTAGCAGGACGTTCTATTACCAAAGCTTTAATTATGACTGTTTTAGGGCTTATGCTCGGAACAGTTGGTATTGATGCCGTATCAGGTATAGAACGTTTTACATTTGGTCAGCCAATGCTGTTCTCTGGCATTGAATTTTTAACCATCGCTGTTGGTTTATTTGCATTAGGCGAAGTATTTAAAACCATTCTTGAAAAAGAAGAAGAGGATGGTCAATTAGCCAAAATTAATCGTGTATTACCAACAAAGCAAGATTTAAAGGATAGTGCTGTTCCTATTGCTCGCGGCTCCTTATTAGGCTTTTTCATCGGCGTATTACCCGGCGCAGGCGCAACACTTGCCTCATTCTTTTCTTATATTACCGAGAAAAAATTCAGTAAAACACCCGAGCAATTTGGAAAAGGTCATATTGCGGGTGTAGCTGGACCTGAATCAGCGAACAATGCTGCATCAGGCGGTGCAATGATCCCATTACTAACTTTAGGAATTCCCGGCTCAGGTACTACTGCTATTTTAATGGGTGCACTTATTATGTATAATATTCAGCCAGGTCCATTATTATTTGATGAACATCCACAAGTTGCTTGGGGATTAATTGCCAGTATGTTTATTGGAAATTTAATGTTATTAGCATTAAATATGCCTTTGGTCCGCATTTTTGCCAAAATCATCGAAACACCTAAAAAATATTTATTGCCTATTATTATTGCAATTTCAATTTTTGGAGTTTATGCCGTACAATTCGCCACGTTTGATTTATTTTTATTAGTAGCTTGTGGTGTACTTGGTTATCTATTTGCTAAAAATGATTACCCAGTAGCTCCATTAGTACTTGCATTAGTACTAGGGCCGATGATTGAAAATAATATGCGCCGTGCATTAACCATTTCGAATGGAGACTTTTCTATTTTTATAACAAAGCCTTTATCATTACTATTTTTAGTGGTTGCCATTTCTTGGTTACTTATACCACTGATTATGAAAATACGTGGTAAAAATGTTCTTATTAATGAAGAAGGATAAATATTCTTAAAAATCCACTATACTTCTATTAGTATAGTGGATTTTTACTATTCTATAATGCGTGACCAGAGCCACCATCAATATTAACAGCTGTACCTGTAACATAGCTCGCCGCATCAGATACTAAAAAAGTGATAACGTTTGCTGCTTCTTGCGTATCACCTACACGACCCAGCGGAATTACTTGCCCCACTTTACGAGAATATTCTTCCCATGATAAATTTGGTTCTTCCTTTTTCCATTTCTTTTCGATTTGATCACTACGAATAAGTCCTATACATACAGAATTTACTCGAATATTATCCTTCCCTAAATCCTTGCTCATCGCTTTTGTCAAGGCAAGCCCCGCAGCACGGCTTACAGTAGTTGGAAGTGAACTTGCAGGTGGAGTTTTAGCCATCACGGCAGTCACATTAACGATTGCACCGCCCCCAGCCTTTCGCATATATGGAGCAGCATATTTTGAACAATGAATAGCTCCAAATACCTTTAAATCTAAATCTGCCTGCCACAGCTCACTACTCACCGTTTCAAAGGAATTCGCTGAAGCTGTACCAGCATTATTAATAAGAATATCCACACGTCCAAAATGCTCTACAGTACGCTCAATGAGATACTTACAATCTTTTTCTTTTGTAATGTCAGTTGGAACAATTAATACATCTACGCCTGTTTCATTTTTTATGCATCCTGCAGCCACTTGCAGTTGTTTTTCACCACGAGCGCAAAGTACAACCTGTGCACCCTCTTTAACAAGCTGCATGGCTGTATAATAGCCAATTCCTTTACTCGATCCTGTTATAATTGCTACTTTCCCCGTTAAATTAAGCTCCATTATTAAATCCTCCTTACTTTCTACAATGCTATCATTATAGCATTTATCGATTATTCAGAATAATCAAAGGAGCTTGTAAAAGGTAGAAATACGATTTAAAAGCTATAATAATTGAATATTTTCCATGAGGAGCTACTTATTACTTATCATTATCATTCAAGCCTGTTACAGGAAAAAGCTAATAGAAAAATTAATTGTTCATATAAAACATTGGCTAAAAAAAGAGTGTAGATAAGCGAATGTCTCGCTTTATCTACACTCCTTTATTCAAATTATTTTTTCGCTACAATGTGGATTGGGTTGCCAAGTAATACTTCAGCAGTTTCCATTGTAATTTCACCTAATGTTGGGTGAGCGTGAATTGTTAATGCGATATCCTCAGCAGTCATGCCGCCTTCAATTGCTAAGCCCATTTCAGCGATCATATCAGATGCACCAGCACCTACGATTTGAGCACCAATTAATAAGCCGTCTTCTTTACGAGCAACAAGTTTCACGAAACCTTCTGATTGGTTTAATGCAAGAGCACGACCATTTGCTGCGAATGGGAATTTCGCTGCAGTGTATTCAATGCCTTCAGCTTTTGCTTGTTCTTCGTTGTAACCAACTGTCGCCATTTCTGGATCTGTGAAACATACAGCCGGCACAGCAAGATAATCAACTACTGATTTTTCACCCGCAATTGCTTCAGCAGCAACTTTACCTTCGTAAGATGCTTTATGTGCAAGTTGTGGACCTGCTACGATATCACCGATTGCATAGATGTTTGGAATATTTGTACGACATTGTTTGTCAACATTGATTAGACCACGTTCACCGAATTCAACTCCGATTTCAGCAAGGCCCATTTCATCTGTATTTGGACGACGTCCTACAGTAACTAATACGTAATCAGCTTCAACTTTTTTCTCTTCTCCGCCTACTTCATAAGTTACTACTACGCCGTTTTCAGTTTCTTCTACGCCTTTTGCAGATGCGTTAACTTCAATTTCAACGCCTTTCTTTTTAAGGCCTTTTTTCACGATTTGCGTCATTTGTTTTTCGAAGCCAGCTAAAATATCTTTTCCGCCTTCAATAATTGTTACTTGAGAGCCAAGGTTCGCATAAGCTGATCCAAGCTCAGTACCAATATAACCGCCACCGATAACAACTAATTTACCAGGTACTTCTTGTAGAGAAAGTGCACCAGTAGAATTTAATACACGATCAGTGAATTTGAATGTTGGAATTTCAACTGGACGAGAACCTGTTGCAATAATGACATTGTTAAATGTGTAAGTTTGAGCAGATTCACCATTGATGATACGCACTGAATGAGCGTCAACGAAATAAGCTTCACCTTGTACTATTTCAACTTTGTTACCTTTAAGTAAGCCTTCAACACCGCCAGTTAATTTCTTAACAACGCTGTCTTTAAATGCTTGTGCTTTTGAGAAGTCTAATTTCACATCAGAAGCGATGATTCCCATGTCATCTGAATGTTTAGCTTGCTCAAAACGGTGACCTACTGAAATTAATGCTTTTGATGGGATACAACCTACGTTTAAGCACACTCCACCAAGTACATTTTTTTCAACGATTGTTACTTTTTGGCCAGTTTGAGCTGCACGAATTGCTGCTACATATCCTCCAGGACCTGAACCAATGACAAGAGTATCTGTTTCGATTGGGAAATCTCCTACTACCATTTTTGTTACGCCTCCATTAATAATAATTCTGGCTCACTTAACAAACGCTTTAAATGATTTAAAGCATTTTGCGCAGTGGCTCCATCGATCATACGATGATCAAAGCTCAATGATAATGCTAACACAGGTGCGGCTACAATTTCACCATTTTTTATTACAGGTTTTTCTGAAATTCGACCAATACCTAGAATTGCTACTTCAGGATGGTTAATAACTGGTGTAAACCATTGTCCTCCTGCAGAGCCAATATTCGTAATGGACATGGAAGCACCTTTCATTTCATGTGGTGCTAGCTTACCTTCACGGGCTTTTGTCGCTAATTCATTAATTTCATTAGACACTGCAAATACAGATTTACGATCTGCATGCTTAATAACTGGTACTAGTAAGCCTCTTTCAGTATCTGCTGCAATACCAATGTTATAGTAATGCTTTTGGATAATTTCTTGTGTTGCATCATCTAAAGAGCGATTAAATTCTGGGAACTCGCGTAAAGTTGAAATAAGTGCTTTCACTACATATGGTAAGTATGTTAATTTAACACCTTTTTCGGCAGCGATATCTTTGAATTTTTTACGATGTGCTACAAGAGCTGTTACATCGACTTCATCCATTAGTGTAACATGAGGAGCCGTTTGTTTCGAGTGTACCATTGCTTTTGCAATCGCTTTTCGAATACCTGACATTTTTTCACGAGTCTCTGGGAAATCCCCCTCAAGAACTACTGGTGCTGCTGGTGTAGACGTTTCTTGTTGAACTGTATCTTCTGATGTTTCGATATTTGTAGTTTCAGCCTCTACAGTGCCTCCACCTTTTAAGAAGTTTTCAATATCTTCTTTAAGGATTCGACCGTTTTTGCCTGTACCCTTCACTTCACGAATATTTACATCGTTATCACGGGCAAATTTACGTACAGAAGGCATCGCGATCACACGTTTTGTTTCATCAACTACTGTCTCCACTTTTTCTGGAGCTTTTTCGGGAGCTTTTTCGGGAGCTTTTTCTGGTGCCTTTTCCTCTTTAGCAGGAGCTTTTTCTACGTTCTGACCAGATTCAGCAGTTGCTTGAACTTGTGCCTCTGTTTTTGCTTCGGCATGATCGTCACCTTTTAGCTTTAAGTCTTCATAGCCAGGTGCGTCTAATCGGATTAAAACATCGCCAACTACGGCAACTGTTCCTTCTCCTACTAAAACTTCCTCTACTGTTCCTTCAACTGGTGAAGGGATTTCTACTACTGCTTTATCATTTTGTACTTCACAAAGAATATCGTCTTCTTTTACTGTATCTCCAGCTTTAACGAACCATTTCACAATCTCGCCTTCGTGAATACCCTCGCCAATATCCGGTAATCTGAATTCAAATGCCATGTGTACCCATCCTTTCTATTTACTGTTGTTCAAGTTTAGAAGCTTTATTAGAATGTTAAAACTTTTTTCGCTGTTTCCATTACATCTTTGTAGTTTGGTAACCAAACACCTTCAGCTTGTGGGAATGGGTACACAGTATCTGGTGCAGCCACACGAAGAACAGGAGCCTCTAAGCTTAGAATTGCACGCTCTGTAATTTCTGCTACTACGTTCGCAGCGATACCTGCTTGTTTTTGAGCTTCTTGGACAACGATTGCACGACCTGTTTTTTCAACAGATGCGATAATTGTTTCCACATCGATTGGTTGAATTGTACGTAAGTCAATTACTTCTACAGAATGTCCTTCTTTTTCAAGTTCTTCTGCAGCCTTTAAGCTTTCATGAACCATTAAACCGTAAGCAACAATTGTTAAATCAGTACCTTCACGTTTTACATCCGCTTTTCCTAGTGGAATTTCGTATGCTTCCTCAGGCACTTCTTCACGGAATGAACGGTATAGTTTTAAATGCTCTAAGAAAATAACTGGGTTGTCATTACGAATAGAAGAAATAAGTAAACCTTTTGCATCATATGGTGTTGATGGAACAACAACTGTTAATCCTGGTTGTGCTGTCATTAAGCTTTCTAAGCTATCTGAGTGCATTTCAGGTGTGTGCACACCACCACCAAATGGTGAACGGATTGTTACTGGAGCATTGTAGACGCCACCACTACGGTAGCTCATACGTGCTAGCTGGCCACTAATTGAATCCATTACTTCATAAACGAAACCAAAGAATTGAATTTCAGGAACTGGACGGAATCCTTGAAGAGAAAGGCCAACTGCTAAGCCACCAATACCTGATTCTGCTAATGGTGTATCAAATACGCGGTCAACCCCAAATTCTTTTTGTAGGCCTTCTGTCGCGCGGAATACCCCACCGTTGACACCTACATCTTCCCCGAATACAAGAACGTTTTCATCATTCTTTAATTCTGTGCGAAGTGCATCTGTAATTGCTTGAATCATCGTCATTTGTGCCATAGGTTATTTCGACTCCTTCTCTTTATAGATTTCATACTGTTCTTTTAGATTAGATGGCATTTCGCCTTTATACATATTTTCCATTAATTCTGTTACTTTTTGTTTTGGAGCAGCATCTGCTTTTTTGATTGCTTCTTTAATTTCTTCTTTTGCTCGCTCAATAACTGCTTCTTCTTTTTTCTCATCCCATATACCTTTTGCTTCTAGGTATTTACGGAAGCGAACTAGAGGATCTTTTTGAGCCCATTCATTATCTGTATCAGAAGTACGGTAACGAGTTGGGTCATCCCCAGCCATTGTATGAGGACCATAACGGTAACACATTGTTTCAATTAATGTTGGGCCTTCACCATTAACCGCGCGCTCACGAGCATCACGAGTTGCTACATAAACTGCAAGCGCATCCATTCCATCTACTAAAATACTTGGTAATCCTGCTGCTACACCTTTTTGTGCAATTGTTTTAGCAGCTGTTTGCAATTCACGAGGTGTTGAGATTGCATATTGGTTATTTTGTACGATGAAGATTGCTGGAGATTTAAATGCACCTGCAAAGTTAATGCCTTCATAGAAGTCTCCCTGAGAAGAACCACCGTCACCAGTATAAGTTACTGCAACAGCTTTTTTCCCGCGTTTTTTAATACCAAGTGCTACCCCAGCAGCTTGAATATATTGTGCTCCAATAATAATTTGTGGAGCTAAAACGTTTACACCTTCAGGAACCTGATTCCCCATGAAGTGACCACGTGAGAATAAAAATGCTTTTTCAAGAGGTAAGCCATGCCATACAATTTGAGGTACATCACGGTAACCTGGTAAAATCCAATCTTCTTGTTCTAATGCAAAGTGAGAAGCAAGTTGTGAAGCTTCTTGACCAGCAGTCGGTGCATAGAAGCCTAAACGTCCTTGACGATTTAATGAGATTGAACGTTGATCTAAAATACGTGTGTAAACCATACGTGTCATTAACTCAACTAGTTCCTCATCTGATAATTTCGGATCTGCCTCTTTATTTATAATTTCGCCTTCTTCATTCAAAATTTGAAACATTTCAAACTTATCTTCGATTTCAGTTAGCGTTTGTTTAGCATCAAAAATATTATTGTTTTTCTTGCTCATTTGTCACATCTCCCTTTCAGCTGTATTAAAATAAATCACCTTTTTAACTAGTACAACTTATTCTTGACACTCAGTATACTGAATAAAATACTGTCGGTCAATCATCTATTACTGCTATATACAAAGATTTTTTCTAGAATAACAATCAAACACAACTGTCCTATACTGTATTACTAATATTCAAATTCTGTATTACAACACCTTACTCACACCATACAACTCTTACGTTTTCCAACAGGTTTTCCCCTAGTAGAATACCCCATTCTCGAAAATCTAATAGCATTAGAAAAATTTTTTGAGTATATTCAAATAAGGACTTTTTTCATGGGATTGTACGAAAACGTGATGTATACTTATTAGTAAGCACTACAAAGTTGAAAGGAAGATTACTATTATGATTTTAATGGATGATATTATCCGCGAAGGTCATCCGACTTTACGCACAAAAGCAGAGGAAGTTAAATTCCCTTTAACTGAAGAAACAAGAAAGCTTGCTGAGGATATGCTTCAATATTTAATCAACAGCCAAGATCCTGAAATGGCAGAAAAATATAATTTGCGTAGTGGCATTGGTTTGGCTGCCAATCAGGTAAATAGCTTACAGCGTATGTTTGCTCTTCATTTAAAAGATGAGGCTGGTGAACAATTAAGCTTTGTAGCCATAAATCCAAAGATCGTTAGCCATTCTGTTGAAAACACATACCTATCAGCAGG
This sequence comes from Lysinibacillus sp. BS3, assembly GCF_039614735.1. Classification (NCBI taxonomy): domain Bacteria; kingdom Bacillati; phylum Bacillota; class Bacilli; order Caryophanales; family Bacillaceae; genus Lysinibacillus; species Lysinibacillus sp. BS3. Next base: position 1,822,287 of record NZ_CP154860.1, read on the forward strand.
AGAAGGATGTCTTTCTGTTGACCGTAATATCCCTGGGTATGTACCTCGCCATGCACGCATCACAGTAAAATTTAAAACAATTGATGGTGAAGAGAAAAAAATGCGCCTTAAGGGCTTGCCAGCTATTGCCTTTCAGCATGAATTAGATCATCTAAATGGCATTATGTTTTATGACCGTATTAATGAAAAGAATCCATTTGCGGAAATACCAGATTCAATCCCATATGAGCGCGACTAAAAACAACCTCGGCAGTTTTTTACTTCTGCCGAGGTTAATTATTATTTACATTCTAATTGTCTATCCATATTTAACCGAGCATTGATCGTTTCAATTAATGCTGGCAACTCCGCCATTGTTTCAATTGTATAATGAGCGCCAGATTCTTCAAAAACACATTTTGTTTTCTCTATGATTTGTTGCTGTTCTTCTGAAGACAGGGCATTGAATTCTTCTTCGGATAGTCCCATTTCTGAGCTTCCAATAATAACGCCAACAGCCCAAACACCTGCATTCAAGGCTTCCTTTATATCTGATGTTGTATCGCCAACCTTCACAACTTGCTTCGTCGCTTGCGAACCTAATACCTCCATATTTTTAAAAATCATATATGGATATGGTCGCCCTTTATCACCAACCTGTGTTGGTGTTACAAGAAAATCAGGTTGATAGCCCTTGTCAGCAGCATGCTTTGTCACTACTTCCATCATTGCATCTGTATAGCCAGTTGTAGAGCCTATTCGAATACCTGCATCTCTTAATTGCTGTACTGTTGTTTTCACGTGCTGGATAGGATCTGTATAGGTCGCCAAAGACTCCATTAATTTTGTTTCAAAATGATTATACAATACATGTACATCCTTTTCAGTAAAGGATTGTCCATGTACACGATGCCATGCTGCTTTAATTCTTGGCATTTCTAGCATGGTGCGTATATGATCAATTTTCAGCATCCCCATTGGTTTACGAGCCTCTTCCAGTGTAACTATTACACCAGCATCTTCAAAAATTGTTAAAAAAACATTAACAGGAGCAAAACAACCAAAGTCAACTGCAGTGCCTGCCCAGTCCAAAATAACCGTCTCAATTTTCATTGTTTTTCACCACCATATAATTTTCAATGATTTCACATAATGCAAGAATATCTTCCTCATGAATATCACCAATATTGCCAATACGGAATGTATCGACATCCGTCAGCTTACCTGGATAGATAACGAAACCTGCATTTTTTATTTCCTGATAAAAATGCTCAAAAGAAAACTCTTTATACGGGAATAAAAATGTTGTGATAATTGGTGATTGAAGCTCCTCCGAAATATACGCTTTAAATCCCAGCACCGACAAGCGAGAGCGAAGTAGTTGATTATTATACGCATAGCGTTTGTAGCGGGCATGAATTCCGCCTTCTTCATTCAACTCTTCAAGCGCCTTCGCAAAAGCTGCCACTACATGTGTAGGCGATGTGAAACGCCATTTCCCATCTTGCTTCATTACTTCCCACTGACTATGCAAATCTAATGCAACACTTCGAGCTTGTCCCTTACATTTTTCCAGTGCTCTTGTATTCGCGATAACAAAACCAAAGCCTGGGACACCCTGAATACATTTATTGGCACTACTAATACAAAAATCAATATGCAAGCTTGATAAATCCATTGGTACGCCTCCAAAGCTACTCATGGCATCCACAATAAACGTTTTGTTGAACGAATGAACAACTTCCCCAATTTCTTTAATAGGATTTAAAATACCAGTAGTCGTCTCACAATGTACGAGAGCTACATGAGTAATACTCCTATCTCTTTTAAGGAAGGATTGAACTTCTAACAAGGAGGGCTGTTCATCATAAGGAGCACTATAAACAACATGCTGTAACTTTAAGGCTTTGGCCATTTCAACAATTCTTTCACCATAAGCACCATTTGTTAGTATCAGCACCTTATCATTTTCACCAATTGCTGTTGTTAGTACAGACTCTACTACAAAGCTTCCACTTCCTTGCATTAGTACCGTAGTGTAATCAGCTTCATCAACTTTTGCTAATTTTAAGAGTTGCTTACGAATCACTTGTGTCACATTTTTATAATCGTCATCCCATGTACAACGATCTTTTAACATTTCTCGTTTCACTGCTTCAGTTGTTGTCAATGGACCTGGCGTCAATAATTTATAGTTACTCATCTGCTATAACTCCTTATCGCTGTGCTTCTTTAAAGAAGGCTTGGTGTTTTTCTAATAAATCTACGGTTAAGGTAGTATCCCATTTTTTCAAATAGGTAGGAACGTGCTCGTCCTTTACTTGTTCTCCTTCATATAGAGCTACAGGATATTGCTCTAGAAGACCATCACGAGCCTCTGTTGCAATTACCTTTGCAATTTCTTTTGCTAATGCTTCCTCACCTTCTTTATCTACAACAGCTACAGATTCCGTTAAAGTGAAATTTCCTTCTGTCGGGTCAATATAATCAATCGGTAACCCTTCGTTTTTGGCATCAATAGCTTGGATACGTAAACCAAAGCCTGTAGCAACTTCTCCTGTTTTCACCTTTTTAATAGGGCCAGAGCCTGAACTTTCAATATGTGGTCCTGCATTTTTAATTAACTCGGCTAGAACTTTTTCCCCTTCCTCTTCACCATATTCCTTTATAATAGCTTGTACTAGAAGCCACCCAGTTGAGGAGTCCATAATGTTTGGGAATGACACTAAATCCTTATAGGCAGGGTCCGTCAAATCTTTAATGGATTTCGGAATAGATAGCCCCTTTTGTTGTAATACCTCTGTATTAATAAAGATAGAGCCTATATTGCCTAAAATCGGTAATGCATACGTAACACTCCCATCAAGAGGCTTTAAGTCTGAAGAAATATCCACAAACATAGATTTTGAGGTTTGTGCACTTTCTATAAAATAAGAAGCCATTGTTACAACATCTGCTTCAATATCTGTCCCTTCCGCCATCATTTTGCCACCTAACTCAGAAGTACCAAACGACTGGATTAAATACTTACCTTTATAGCCTTTATCATCTAATGTAGTTTCCATCACTTCAATAGCTTCATCATCAGCATTTGAATAAATGATGACTTGCTCTTTGGAATCTGCTGCTACTCCTCCACATGCAGCTAAAACGACTGCTGCTGCACTTACTGTCCCTAACATCATGCCTGTTGACTTCTTCATTTTGTAATCTCCTCCGTTTTTTCTTTATGTGCTGCTATATAATCACAACCTAATTTCACAATGAGGTTTGTACATAAAATGAATATCGATAAAACAAAAATATCGGTGTACTTTGCGAAATGCTGTAGCTCTTTTATCCTTGTCGATACAAGCATTGTCTTTGTGCTGACAAGAAAAATAACACCGCTGACTGTAACCATCGCATTTAAAAAATAGTAGCTAAACATTTGATAAATCGTTGGCCTAATATTCGGTAAAATAATTCGTATCACGGTTTTTAACCACGAATCCTTTAACAGCTCAGCTGTCACTTCCCACGTAGGATCCATTTTTTGCAATGAATTTTTCGCCATTAAATAAGGTGTCGTAAAAAAATGCACGATATTACATGCGATAATGATAAGAAAAGTACCCTTTAAAGAACTTCCATTAAAGAAAAATAAGTAGGATAATCCAAGTACCATACCTGGAACTGTATTTGTCATCATAGAAGTTACATCTAAGCTTTTTCTTCCCTTTAATGGTGTCCTTGTATTAAGAAGCGCCGACATAAATGTTATGCCCACACCTAATATTGCTGTTAGAACCGCTACGATGAGAGAATTGATGTAAACCTTTGTTAAATCTTTCTCTGCGAGTACATTTTGAACATGCTCTAATGTAAAGCTGAAATCGTACGGATAGCCTTTGGTAAAAGGCACGATAAACATGGTTGAAAAAATAATACATACAGCTGTTACACAGAGAATTGAATAAATTGTAAATAGCGCGTCTCGTAAACGATGCTTTACAAGTTCACTTTGCCCAACCTGTTTATATTGAAAATTAAAGCGCTCTAAAATCGTTAGCATGACAACACCTAATACAGCAGGTACTAGCATTAACACAGAAATGACTGCTCCACGTTCAAAATGCACAATGGAACCTAACATAGCTTGGTAGAGTTCAGTAGCTATTACCCTGTAATTGCCACCAACCGATGCAGGGATTCCAAAGTCTGTGAAGCTTAAAACAAATGTTAAAATAAATGCCCCGCCAATTGACCCAACCATAGGACGGTATACGGTATGATAAAAACGACGCATTGGCTGATCATGCATTAATATTGAAACAAGTAAAAAACGTTTATCGATATATTGCATGGAGTTTTGCATTAATATAAAAGCAACTGGTAATGTGTATAAGACGTAACCGATCACCAAGCCGTTATACCCATAGATTGTAAAAAGAGGCTGCCCCACTAGTTTTGTTAGAATTCCTTGATTCCCAAATGTATAAATCAATACAAAGCCATAGGTGATGGTTGGCAGTAGCATCGGCAAGGTAATTCCAATTTGAACTAGCTTTTTTGTATGGCGATGCATCGTAGTAAAATGAACAGCATAGGCCAACCAAAAGGCTAAAATGGTTGTAATCACTGATGCTACAAAAGAAACTTTAAAACTATTCGTAAAAGCTTCACGAATTTCGATATTCCGTAAAGCTTCTATATAATTTTGAGTGGTAACGACATTGCCTATTTTGAATGACTGCCAAAACATATAAAGCAATGGCACAATTAAAAAGAATAGAAAAAATAGTAGAATCGGTAGAAAAATTAATTTCATTATTTTATTCGTTTTAAGCATATGTTTCTCCAAACAATTGATAGATGTTATGTCGCTTAATATGAAGCTGCCTTAAGATAAAATCTTCTACAAATTGATTTTTTGGCGCTGTAACAATTTCATGAGGTGTGCCAAATTGAGCAACTGTACCTTCATTAATAATGATGACTTTATCCGATAAGGTAAGGGCTTCTTCCGGATCATGTGTCACGATAATCGTCGTCAAATTAAATTCACGGGCGATGGATTTAATACGTTCCTTTATAGATTCCTTTATAACGCCATCTAGTGCACTTAGTGGTTCGTCTAATAATAGAATTTTAGGTTGCATCACGAGTGTTCTTGCAATGGAAACGCGTTGTTTTTGCCCACCAGACAATTCATGAATCTTCTTATGCAAATGAGGAGCTAGCTCTAAAAAATCAATGTATTCTTGTATCTCCTCTTTGGACATTTTCACATTTTTATTTTTTAATCCATAAATGATATTGTCGTATGCATTTAAATGAGGAAATAACGCAAAATCCTGAAACACTATATTAAATCCTCTTTCTTGCATTGATTGCTTGGAAATATCTTGTCCATTGTAGACAAGCTGACCAGCAGTTGGATCTACAAGTCCTAAAATGATATTAAGCAAAGTAGTTTTACCGCAGCCACTCGGCCCTAGCAAAGAAATAATCTCACCTGATTCGACGGTTACATTGATATCTACTAAAACTTTTTTATTTTTATAGCTTTTTGAGATATTTTTTAGCTCTAACAAATTGGGTCACCTCACTCAGTTCTTAGCTTCAGTATAGAGACTATTTGTAAAGGAAAATGCTTATTTGTGTAAATGTTGAGTAAATTCTGACCAACTGTTGACAAAGTTATGGTTATTTTGAGTAAATATCTAGTAGAGGTGATGAAATGTATATGATAGAAAGGCAACACCAAATTTTGCAGTTTATACGTCAACATAAGGTAGTAAAATTAGTAACACTTACAAAAGAGTTTAACGTTTCAATGGAAACGATCCGTCGTGATGTCCAACAGTTGATGCAAGACAAAAAAATTGAAAAATTTTATGGGGGCGTTAAATATATTGAGCCAGTAGAAGGACTAATTGATCACCGACTTCACGAACAGTTAACAGAGAAAATCGCCATTGCCAAAGCATGTGCTTCGCTCGTTCAAGATGGGGAATGTATTTTCATTGATAGTGGAACAACCACCTATCAAATGACACCATTTTTATTGGACAAGGAAAAACTAACAGTGGTGACAAATTCACTACCTGTAGCATTTGATCTAATCGGCTCTAACATTGAGGTTATACTGCTTGGGGGTAAAGTACGCCATTCTGAAAAATCAGTGACATCAAATGAATTTTTATTTCGCTTCGAGCATCTTAATATCAATAAAGCTTTTATTTGCGCTAGTGGCGTTTCAATTGAAAAAGGCATATCTGATTTTAGCTTGGATGAAGCGATTACTAGAAAGCAAATTATTTCCATCTCTCAAAAAGTCTACGTAGCTACAGATTCCTCAAAATTTAATAAAGATGTAGCGATTCAAGTTTGTCCAGTGGATGACGTAGATGTCATTATCACAGATGACGCACTATCCAAAAAGACGATTCAACATTTTTCGGAAAAAGGTGTTCAAATAAAAACCGTCAATATGGCATAGACCATTAATCAATAAAAAACAACTAGTTGTAAATTTCACAACTAGTTGTTTTTCATTTTTAAATAATGGATAGCTTACGCATTATTTTAGAGAGACCATCCTCGTCTACATGGTCTGCAATATGATGAGCAACTGCCTTCACTCGCTCATGGCCATTTCCCATAGCAACACTTGTCCCAACTGCCTGTAGCATCTCAATATCATTTATGCCATCGCCAAAAGCAAAGGTATCTTGTAAAGTGATGCCCATTTTTTCAAGCACCTTTTCAATACCAGCAGCCTTCGAACCTCCCTTTGGCAAAATATCACAAGAATAACGATGCCAACGTACAAATTGAACATTTGGGAATGTTTCATTATATAAAGGTTCATCTTTTTCTTCCATAAAAATAAGTGTTTGATATACATTGTTCTGCATATAATAAGATGAGTCTAATTCTGGATACGGATATTTAAGAGTATCTAAGCTTTCAGCTACCATACGATGATCGCCAACTGAGGCAATCATCCGTTTATCATCTAAAAACACTACCGGTTCGTTACGCGCCTCACCAAAGGCAATAATTTTAGCTAGTTCATCTTTCGCAATCCCATTTGTATAGACAACCTCACCTTTATAGACAACATATTGGCCATTGAAGGTAACATACGTATCGATCTCTAATTCTTCTAGCAATGACTCAATCATAAATGGTGCTCGACCAGTAGCAATTGCCAATTCATAACCATTACGTCGTGCTGTCAAAAGTGCCTCTTTTGCAGATGAAGGTAACTTTTTTTCACTGTTATAGAGAGTACCATCGACATCAAAAAATAAAATTTTGTTCATTCTATTAACCCTTTCCATAAATATTATCCTTTCAAGCTAAATGACTTTACATAGACAATAATTTTAATTATAATGATCCTAAGGAGTGATGTGCCATGCTGAAGAAACTCAAACGAAAATTATTGAAGCAACTTCGCGGCGTACTCGGAAAAAAATCAATTGCCTAACATTTGCCCTTCATTATTTGAAGGGCTTTTCTTTATTTTAGAGGAAGTGCGTGATAATATAAAGGAAATGCATTTATTTGGCTATACGCAACCACTGTCTCACTACTTCCTATACAATTTTATAACATAGTGCACATCTGAAGCATTGAGATACAAGTATTACAAACGTACATTTCTTCAATAAAAGAAATTCGTTGTTTTCTTGTAGCACGTGTGTGGTAGTAGTCAAAGGTGCAAGAAAATTGTACGCAATTAAAGGAGAGCAAACTATGATTTACAAAGTTTATTATCAAGAAAATGCAAATGAGATTCCAGTTCGCGAAAATACTAAAAGTCTATACCTAGAAGCTACTTCAGAACGTGAAGTACGTGAAAAGCTAAAAGACCGAAACTATAACATCGAGTTCATTCAACTGCTTGAGGGTAACTACTTAGAGTACGAACAAGCAAGCCCGAACTTCGTCTTGGAGGAAATTTAACAAACATGAAGTTTGTTAAAAATGACCAAGCAGCTGTTTTCGCGCTCGGCGGACTGGGCGAAATCGGCAAAAACACTTATGGCGTTCAATTTCAAGATGAAATTATCTTAATTGACGCCGGTATAAAATTTCCAGAAGACGACTTACTCGGCATTGACTATGTTATTCCTGATTACACGTACTTAGTACGTAATGTCGATAAAATCAAAGGACTGTTTATTACCCATGGGCATGAGGATCATATTGGTGGTATTCCATACCTTTTACGTCAAGTAAATATCCCTGTCTATGGCGGTAAGCTTGCACTTGGCTTATTACGTAATAAATTAGAAGAACATGGCTTGCTACGTACAACAAAACTCATTGAAATTAAAGAAGAGGATGTTATTAAATTCAGAAAAACATCTGTTAGCTTCTTTAGAACAACACATAGTATTCCTGATGCTTATGGAATTGTTGTTAAAACACCACCTGGTAATATCGTTCACACAGGTGACTTTAAATTTGACTTTACACCAGTGGGTGAACCAGCCAACCTAACAAAGATGGCTGAAATCGGACGTGATGGCGTGCTTTGCTTACTATCTGATAGTACTAACGCTGAAAAGCCTAATTTCACAATGTCAGAGCGCACAGTTGGAAAAAGTATCGACGAGATTTTCCGTAAGGTGGATAGCCGTATTATTTTTGCTACCTTTGCATCAAATATTCACCGTTTACAGCAAGCCACAGACGCAGCCGTAAAATACGGAAGAAAGATTGCTGTCTTTGGTCGCTCAATGGACAATGCTATTACGATTGGTCGTGAGCTAGGTTACATTACTGCTCCAAAGGATACATTTATTGATGCTCAAAGCATCAATCGACTTCCTGCAAACGAAGTGATGATTTTATGTACAGGCTCTCAAGGTGAACCAATGGCTGCCTTGTCACGTATTGCCAACGGGACACATCGTCAGATTCAAATACAGCCTGGCGATACAGTTATCTTTTCTTCTTCACCAGTACCAGGTAATACCGTGAGTGTTAATAAAATCATTAATTTATTGTTCCGTGCAGGTGCAGAAGTCATTCATGGTGCATTAAACAACATTCATACATCTGGTCACGGATCTCAAGAAGAACAAAAACTGATGCTTCGTTTAATGAAGCCTAAGTTCTTTATGCCTATCCATGGTGAATTCCGTATGTTAAAAATGCATACACATTTAGCTGAAGATTGCGATGTTCCACTAGACAATACATTTGTTATGGAAAATGGTGATGTTCTAGCACTAAGTGCCAATGAAGCACATGTAGCTGGGCGTATTCCTTCAGGAGATGTTTACATTGATGGCAATGGTATTGGCGATATCGGTAATATCGTGTTACGTGATCGCCGTATTCTTTCTGAAGAAGGTTTAGTGATTGTAGTTGTAAGTGTTGATATGGAAAACCAAAAAATTGTTTCTGGCCCTGACATCATCTCACGTGGATTTGTCTATATGCGTGAATCAGGTACGATGATCAACGAGGCACAAAAAATGCTAAACCGTCATCTGAATGAAACAATTCAAAGCAAAACTCCTCAATGGACAGAATTGAAAAATGAAATTACAGACGTATTGGGACCTTATCTATTCGAAAAAACAAAACGTCGTCCAATGATCTTACCGATTATTATGGAGGTTTAACCTCGTAAAAAGAAACTATGTAAAATTTACATAGTTTCTTTTTTATTTTTGAAACCTCCTTTTTATTTTTGCGTATATAGTAATAACAACATCAAAAAGGAGCGTTTTTATGCTAGATAAAATTCTTCATTCCTTACTCAATAGTAAATCCAAACGCCATTATTCTTCATCAAGTAGCCGTAGTAGATATTCAAAGCGACATAATTATTATGGTCACAAGCATTATAAGCGTGGCTCTCGTAAAAGCTCACGCAGTTTTTTCAGCTCTATGAGTTTCTTTAGTAGCTAATGTGGTGGAAACGAATTTCCGAAAAAAGTTTTGACCAGGCTGTAGAACTTTACATAGCCGAACATCCCGATTTTTCTTTTAAAAAATTCCTTGGCTATGGCTCATATGGTCGTACGTATTTAATTGAAGATTGCTCGTCAGCAAGTCTATTTGTTTTAAAATGCTTGCGACCCAAACATCGTCACCACCAGAAAACCATTCATAAATTTCAACAAGAAATTCACATACTCCAGCAACTTTCACTACCCTATGTTCCTACCATCCATTCAGCAGGAACAATTTCAGACAGCCCATTTTTTATCATGGACTATGTCAATGGGCAAACTTTTGAGGAGCTTATTTTTCAGAATGGTACCAAATTTACAATTGCTCAATCCCTTGCTATTACAAAGCAATTATTAGAGCAAATTGTACAGTTACACAATTATGGTATTGTACATCGCGATTTACGGATTCCGAATATATTGTTAGTGGGTCAGCAATTGCATATTATTGACTTTGGTCTAGCTACCACTTATCAAAAGCAAATCGATATCTCTACGATTGAAAATCCAAAACGCGCCGAAAATCATATTAGTGATCTTTATTTTGTCGGCCATTTTTTATTATTTTTACTATACTCAGACTACAAGCCAAGCAAGAAAAAAGAGAAAGTTTGGCAGCAGGAATTAAAATTACCAATCAAAGTCCAAGATTTTCTTGAGCGCCTATTATGGATTCAAGAACCCTTTGCAAGTGCGTTAGAGGCCTTGCAATCTATGCCCCCATTCATAGATAAAAACCATTAAAAATAGAATTGTTCACCGCCAAACGTGAACAATTCTATCCTAGAGTTCAAATATTAAAGTATTTTGCAGTTACATATGCAATCCAATGATACGCTGGGTCTAAACGTAGATTTTCAATTAGCCCCTTAATGATTGCTTTACCATAAGTAGGATTTTCTATTTCTTGCTTTAACAACTCAATGGATTCTTTTTCTATAGAATCCTCAGTATGATTTATATTTTGCTCCAATAATTGTAGTAAAGCATCTTTTGACACGTCTTCCTCACACGGCTTTGCAATAAACGGCACAAGATCTGCTGTAATAAATGGAATGGTTGTATGATGGGCAATAATATCTGTCTTTTCTGCTAAAGATTTAGCTAATTGCTCTAAATCAAGTGGCATATCTGAAAAAATAAAAAGCTCAGCATAGCTCTTCATAAATCCTTTTATGCAGTACATTACATCATATTTCATTTCTTTTAATTGATCCTGATAAAGCTGCTCAAGCATATAGAGAATTGATTTCGACATTTCTGCTTCATACGCTGTTATTTTATGAAATAGCTCTTTTTTTGTTAAAAAGACCTTTTCATTAAAGAATACACGTGCAGATGCAGAATGGTCTTTGAATGCTTGAAAAATACTTTTATAAAATTCAACCAAAACAGTTTCTTTGCTATACGTTCCTCTGACTACTTGGTCAACATCTGTAATAAACTGCTGTAAATAGTAATCAACCATAGATATAACAAGCTCATCTTTGGTTTTGAAGGATAAATAAAATGCACCTTTAGAAATCCCGCAGCGTTCTGTAATTTGTTGTACTGACGTAGCTTCAAAACCCTGTTCAGAAAACAGTTCTAACGCTTTCTCCATAATTAATTGCTTTTTTAACATATTTTTAACTCTCTCCTAATGCATTTCGTTGACAAATGACCGATTAGTCATTAGTATAAATAATTGAATTTAGATAGTCAATAAAGGGTAGGTGTGAAGGTGAAAGGTTTAGTTAATTTCGTATTAAAGAACAAATTGGCAGTGTGGTTATTAACAATTATCATCACTGTCTCTGGTATTTATTCGGGTACAAGGATGAAAATGGAATCGATACCTGATATTTCGATCCCGTATTTAATTGTCATGGGCGTATATCCTGGCGCAACGCCTGAACAAGTCATGAATGAACTTTCCATTCCGTTCGAAAAATCCATAGAAAGTTTAGAAGATGTGAAGGCTGTTTACTCAACTTCCTCTTCCAACGTAGCACAAGTTCAAGTGGAATACGACTATGGAATTGATATGGATGAGAAAAAACGTCAATTAGAAGCAGCTTTAGATAATCTTAAACTACCTGAAGGTGCTCAAGAGCCTACTATTATGGCAATCAGCATGAACATGATGCCCGTAGTCGCTTTATCTGTAAGTAGCTCTAAGGAAGATATTGTTGATTTAACTTCAACAGTAGAAGAAGTTTTACTGCCTAAAATCGAAAAGATTGATGGTGTTGCATCTGCTACCATCACAGGTCAGCATATTGAACAAGTATCGTTTAAATACGATGAAAAAAAAATGGCAGCACTTGGTTTAACAGAGGAAACTGTTAAACAAATGATTCAGGCAAGTGATATGTCACTGTCACTTGGTTTATATCAATTTACTGTCGGGGAACAAGCCGTTTCAGTAGATGGTAAGGTAAAATCAGTGGATGAACTGAAAGACTTATTAATTCCAGTTACACCTTCAGCTACAAATCCTTCACCTTTCGTTCGTCTAGGTGATATTGCAAAAATTGAAGTAGAAGGTAAAGTGCAATCTGTTTCACGTACAAATGGTCAAGATGCCATTGCTATTCAAATCGTAAAAGGCCAAGATGCGAATACGGTAACAGTTGTTAATGCCGTAAAAGACCTTATGAAGGATGAGGAAAAACGATTAGATGGCTTAAACGTAGAGATCTCTCTTGACCAAGGTGCCCCAATTGAAGATTCTGTATTTACAATGATCGAAAAAGCAGTCTTTGGTGGCGCAATTGCCGTATTAATCATTTTACTATTCTTACGTGATTTCAAATCAACGATTATTTCAATTATTTCTATCCCAGTTTCTATCTTTATGGCATTACTCCTATTAAACTGGATGGATATTACTTTAAACATCATGACCCTCGGCGCGATTACCGTCGCAATCGGTCGTGTTATCGATGACTCAATCGTAGTTGTAGAAAATATTTACCGACGAATTCACTTAAAACAAGAAAAACTTACAGGTCGTGCCCTAATTCGCGAAGCAACAATTGAAATGTTCAAACCCATTCTTTCTTCAACATTGGTAACGGTCGCTGTATTCGCTCCTCTTATTTTCGTAGGTGGTATGGTAGGCGAATTATTCATGCCATTTGCCCTTACAATGACATTTGCATTAGGTGCATCGTTATTAGTTGCGATCACAATCGTACCTGCTTTATCTCACTTCTTATTCCGTAAAAAGTTATACGGTGAGAAGACTGAAAGCCAACATAAAGAAGTTGGTAAACTTGCTACCTGGTACAAAGGTGTCTTAGAAAAAGTATTAAATCACAAAATTATTACATCTGTCCTTGCGATTCTTTTACTTGTTGGTTCTCTTGCATTAACACCACTTATTGGTTTTAGTTTTATGGGCTCACAAGAAGAAAAAGTTATGTACTTAACGTATACGCCTGCAACGGGAGAGCTGGCTGACGAAACGGCAGCAAATGTTGAAAAAGTAGAAAAAGAATTAATGAAACGTAAAGATGTTGATATTTTACAAGTTTCCATTACAGATGCGAAGAATGTCGATCCATCAGCAATGATGATGGGTGGAGGTGCTGGCGGTGCCTTAATGTACCTTATCTTTGATCCGGATATGGAAGACTTCCCTAAAGCTCGTGATGAGGTTGAAGACTATGTATTTAACATCGGGCAATCAGGAGAATGGAAGTCTCAAAACTTCACTTCTATGTCGATGTCATCAAACGAAGTCAGCTATACACTGTATAGTGATGATTTAGATAAACTTCGAGATGCTGTGAAACAAGTAGAGGGTGCTCTAAAAGAAGTGGATGGCTTAGAAGATATTAAATCTGATAATGAAGATCCATACGTAGAGCATGTGCTAAAAGTTGAACAAAAAAATGTCCTTCAATACGGGTTAACGACAGCTCAAATCGTGATGGCATTAAATTCAAATACATCGCAAGAAGTATTAACTACCGTGAAAAACGATGGTAAAGATATCGATGTCATCGTTCAACGCGATGCTAAAGCAGCTGCGACTTCACTTGATGATGTCTTAGCCACTGAAATTAAAACAGCATTAGGTACAACAATGACTATCGGAGAATTAGTAGATGTTGAGGAAGGTACAACACTTAACTCATTATCTCGTTCAAAAGGTGAATATTTCGCAACAGTATCTGGTACGATTATCGGTGACGATATTTCAAAAGCCACTACTGCTGCTGATAAAAAAATTGATAAATTAGATTTACAAAAAGGTGTAACACTTGGTGTTGCTGGTGTTGCTGCAGATATGCAAGAAACATTCACTAAGCTTGGTATTGCGATGTTAGCAGCCATTGCCATTGTTTACTTCATTCTAGTGGTAACATTCGGAGAAGGTTTAGCTCCATTCGCTATTCTTTTCTCACTACCATTCGCAGTAATTGGTGCATTTATTGGTTTATTCGTTACAGGGCAGACTATTTCTGTATCTGTCATGATGGGTCTATTGATGTTGATTGGTATCGTCGTAACAAATGCCATCGTATTAGTTGACCGTATCATTCATATGGAACATGATGGTCTTGCCATGCGTGAAGCGATCCTTGAAGCAGGAGCAACACGTTTACGTCCTATCCTGATGACAGCCATCGCTACAATTGGAGCTATGATTCCAATGGCACTTGGTACTGGCGGTAGTGGGTTAATTTCCAAAGACTTAGCTATTACTGTAATTGGCGGTTTATTATCTTCTACCCTATTAACACTCGTTGTTGTACCAATTGTTTATGAAATGCTATCTAAAATGTTAAAGAAAAACCGTAAAGATATTGAAGAAAATTAATAAAAAAAAACAACCACTCATGCAATCTTTGCGCGAGTGGTTATTTTTTATCCTAAGCTTTTTATTGATTTTCTATTACTACAAAAACTTCCTTGCTTTCCACACCTGTATTTGATACAGCCTTAATGCCGTATGTATAGCTATGCTTAGCAAGAGCTGACTTGTCCACAAATTTAGTGAATCCATCCATATTATAAACAACATCCACTATATTTCGAGGGTCATCATAAGAGCCTTCTTTGTTTCCTGTAAAACGATAAATGACATACTTGCGTGGTTGTGTTTCATTTTCGTCTATAATCTCTATCTTACGACCTGCCGCTTCCTTTGTCACTTGCACAAAAGTCGGCACGTTCGGCACTGTGTCATCATCCCAAGTTGTTTCTGGTGTCAGTGCTGTGTAATTATATAATTGTTGACTAACAATCGTTGCATAGCCTAGTTTATTGTTTTGAAAGCTTCTCAAGGAGAAATGCATTTGCCCCTCAGCCGCTACCTTTTCCGAACGATTCGCTAGTATTTGACTAGGTAGCTCCATTTTATTTTTCCATGCTGCATCACTATCATTGCCAACTTTGTAATCAGCAAGCCCAATGTATAGATGTACAGGGTGTGTTGTTGCGTAGGTTTGCACTTCATGGCTCCACCAATCTAGCAGCGTTCCATATTTCGCAACAGATAATGTTCTTGACCAATAAATTTGTGGTGTAATGTAATCAATTGTGCCATTTTGAATCCATGTTCTGACGTCTGCATATAAATCATCGTAATTATTAACACCAGCCCTTGTATCGCTTCCTGTTTTATCTAGCGATTTATTGCGCCATACACCAAATGGTGAAATACCAAATTGAACATATGGCTTTGTGTCTTTAATGGCCGTGTAAAGATTTTCTACAAGACGGTTGACATTATCTCGTCGCCAATCCTCCACCTTTTTGAAGGAAGCACCATAGTTTTTAAAAGCTGCTTGATCTGGAAAAACTTCATTAGCAACTTTATATGGATAAAAATAATCATCCATATGCACTGCGTCAATATCATAATTGGCTACTAGCTCTCTTACTACTTCAACTAAATAGTCTTGTACTTCTGGTAAACCAGGATTTAAATAATATTGCTTACCGTATTTGATAACCCAATTTGGATGTGTTCTAGCCACATTATCAGCAGCAAGGTCTGTCAGTTTTTGTCCAGACATTGTTACACGATAAGGATTCATCCATGCATGTAGCTCCATACCCCGTTTATGACTTTCCTCTATCATGATCGCAAGAGGATCGTAGCCTGGATTCGTGCCTTGCTTTTTGCCTGTTATGTAAGATGACCATGGCGCTAAATCAGAGGCATACATTGCATCATTTGTTGGTCTTACTTGATAAATAACAGTATTGAATTTATTGGCTTTTAGTTGATCCAAAGTTTGGCGTGTCCAAGCCGTGTACTGCTCCTTCGTCATACCTGCTTTCATATCAAGATTAAGAACGGTTGAAATCCAGACAGCCCTCATCTCCCTTTTTGGCTGTGTCGTGCTTGCCATGGCAGTCTTTGTAGGGATTGTCGATAGGCATAACACAAAAATCATCGCGACTAAAGTTAAGATCTTCCATTTACTATTTTTCTTTCTCATATTTCCTCCATTTGCTATTTTTCTATTTTAGTATATGACAAGTACTCGCTATATGCACGTCTCCGAAGCAACTTTATCGGAAACAATGCAAGCAGATAATAAGTTTCATCTCTAACAAACGTTCTCGATAGTTTCAAAATATGTATAAAAAAACTACTGAAAAGACAATGTATAGTACTTTTCCTTTAAAGAAATCGATAAATATAGATGCATGGCGTTTCATTTTATGAGATTCATTTTACAATTTCCAAATTTTTAAATTCAACCTAGTTTTTGCTTAATTCATTCTTTACGCATCGATGAACTTTATGCTACAATCAACACAACTTATATAGAACGGAGGGTATTCCAAATGACAGCTTCAATTAGACTACGATTTCACCTTATTAATTAAATATGTGTACACTTTGCCTGCTGTGCAAGGGAAATGGAATTAGGTCTAGTCTGTTTTAGGAATACTGGAAAAGAGGGGACTTCTACTCCCCTCTTTTTTTGTGTTGTCTTTTACTTTCCACACAGGCACTACTGTTAGAAAGGGATGACGAAATTGGAACATTGGAAACGTAACACAATACTTTTTTTAAGTAGTCAAACGATTTCACTTTTTGGCTCTGCTCTTGTGCAATATGCCATTACATGGTATATCACACTTACAACACAATCAGGCAGCATGATGACCATCGCGATCATTTGCGGCTTTTTACCAACCTTCTTCTTAGCACCTATTGCTGGTGTCTGGGCAGATCGCTATAACCGTAAATGGCTTATTATTTTAGCAGATGGAATGATTGCCTTATCTACGCTAATTCTAGCTATTTTATTTTTAATCGGCTATGATGAGCTCTGGCTACTATTTGTTATATCAGCCGTACGCGCAGTTGGTGCAGGTATTCAAACACCAGCAGTGGGCGCAATTTTGCCACAATTTGTTCCTGAAGAGCATTTAATGAAGGTTAATGGTGCAAATAGTAGTATTCAAGCCTTCATCATGATTCTTGCACCTATGGCAAGTGGTGCATTATTAACGATGGCTTCTATTGAATCCATTTTCTTTATTGATGTGACAACAGCGGCTATTGCCATCGCTATCTTCTTATTATTTCTGCATATCCCTGCACATGCAAAAGCTAATCAGCCACAAACAACAGGCTATTTTAGTGATATGAAACAAGGCTTCATCTATATTAAAGAGCATGCTTTCTTGAAACAATTATTCTTGTTCTTTGCCTTTTTCATGCTGCTTGCTGCACCTGCTGCCTTTTTAACGCCTTTACAAGTTACACGAACTTTTGGCAATGATGTATGGCGTTTGACTGCCATCGAAATGGCCTTTGCCATTGGGATGTTAATCGGTGGTATCGCAATCGCAACATGGGGTGGCTTTAAAAATAAAGTGCATACAATGACATTATCTGCTTTGTTATTTGGTCTTTGTACAATAGCTCTCGGCGTCATTCCTATTTTTTGGTTGTATCTCGGAATCATGGCCATTACTGGCATAGCCATGCCAATCTTTAATACACCTGCAACGGTGTTATTACAAGAAAAAGTGGAAAGTGACTATATGGGAAGAGTATTTGGCATTCTTAGTATGATATCTACCTCTATGATGCCTTTAGGAATGCTAATTTTCGGGCCAATAGCTGATATTATTGCTATTGAGTGGCTACTCATCGGTACAGGATTATTACTCTTCATCCAAGGATTTTTCCTTCTGGGCAGTAAAGTCTTATTAAAAGCTGGTAAACCTACTGCTGAGCATGTTGACTCGCTAGAAAAAAAGTGAAGATTTTATTTCAAGAAAATTGTTAATAAAAAAAATAACATTTAAATTTAGCCTATACACAATCTCAAACAACGTTGACGCTAAAAAAGCCTTGCTTTATGCAGGGCTTTTTCCATCTTAATTTATGTCTTGGGAATAATTTTTTGTGCTTTAGCATCTTGCTTCCCACAATATCTGAATTGTAATTATTTAAAATTTAAATGGTCATGAAGATCTCTTCCAATACGCAACAACTTCGGTATCCAAAAATTTTAGATGTTGCCCTTAAAGGAATTTAAAGATATGTATTAGGAAATAGGACGCTTAGAATTTATCTGTACATTTTTCACCATAACTTATTAAAATACGGACTTTAATCTAATTGAACTAAATATAATAACGATGAATAGGACGTCCTACGTTTCCATATTGTATATCTACTTTTAATAGTTTCTGCTTTTCTAAAAAGTCTAGATAGCGTCTAGCTGTAACACGTGCTGTACCTATATAAGCTGATACCTCCTCCGCTGATACTGCCTCGCCACTTTTTTTTATATATGCAAGTACCTTATCTAAGGTAGCTCGATTAAACCCTTTTGGGAGTTCTTCTATAAGAATGGCATCCATTCCTGTTGTTTCTACTACAATTTGCTCAGGAAGACGCTGTTGCATTAAATGATCGACATCATGCTGAGTTAAATCTTGCATCCCGCTTATTTTCCTTCTATAGCTTTGATAATTTTTTAAAGTCTGCTCAATCCGCTCAAACGTAAAGGGCTTCATAATATAATCATAGACACCTAAGTGTAATATTCGCTGCACAGTGGGCATATCATTCGCAGCTGTTACAGCAATAACATCAACATGAAGATGCTCTTCTCGTATTTTCCCTAACGTAATAATGCCATCCTGCTCTGGCATAAAAATGTCCATAAAGACAAGCTCTGGGGTTAATTGTTTAATTTTTTGAATTCCCTCAATTCCATTGCTAGCATAGCCAACTAATGAAAAACCTTTGATTTGTTCAATAAATTGTCTGTTCACTTCTCGTACCATTGGATCATCTTCAATCAATAAGACATTTATTACATCCATCTATACTTCTCCTAACTCAAATAAAATTAAGAAACTTGTTCCTTTCATAAATTCACTTGTTACTTCAATATCTCCATTGCCTTTTCTTACAATTTCATAGACTAAATGCAAGCCAATGCCTCGATTTTCACTAGCCTTTGACGAAAATCCATTTTCAAACATACGCTCCTGCACCTCTTTAGTCATGCCAATCCCGTTATCGGTAACTGCAATCGCTAAGACGCCATCATGCTCGTCTACAGAGATGGCTACATATTTATCTTCCTTAGAAAGTACATTTAATGCCTCAAAAGCATTTTCAATTAAATTGCCAAACAACACAACAAAATCATGATGATCTAATAGAGGTGGAAAGCGTTTAAAATGACTTTTCCGATCAATTTCAACCTCGATACCCAGTTCTTTTCCATAACTTACTTTACTTAATAACAAACCTGAAATATTTTCATTATGAAAGCGTTCATTTAAAAATTTCGTTAATGAGGCTTCATTTTCAGTAGTAACAGTAACATATTCAAGTGCTTGCTTTGTATGTCCCAATTGCAGTAGTCCCGCAATCGTATGAATCTTATTTTTATGCTCATGGGTTTGTACACGTAATGCTTGAACAAAGGCCTTTACACCTGTTACTTCCTCCGCAAGCTTTTTCACAGCTGTTAAATCTTTAAACATAGCAACTGCACCAACTAGCTCTCCATTCACAATAATAGGTACACGATTACTTAAGATACTATGATGATTAATGTAAAGCTCTTGATCATAAACAGGTGTTGCTGTTTCAACAATTTCAGGCAGACGGGTATCAGGCAAAACGTCATAAATCTTTTGTCCAATACAGTCCTCTATTTTCCTAGTAACACCTAAAATATCGGCCGCTTTTTCATTAAAAATGGTGATATTCATTTCCTTATCTACCGCTATTATTCCCTCATGCATGGCATTAAAGGTTTCTGTTCTTTCCACATACATTTTTGCAATTTCATGAGGTTCAAGCCCAAACATTTGTTTTTTTATATGTCGTCCTAGTGTATAGGCACCGAAAATACTAAAAATCAGTGATATAACAATAGTTATCATAATTTCTCGCTCATAACTTTGTAACATTTCCAGAAAATCTGGTAATGAATAGCCAACGACTACAATGCCCACTTGTTCCCTTTTATCATTAATAATTGGCACGAAAGCCCGTATCATAACACCCGATTCTCCACGTGCCTTTGATACATAATAATGTTCACTAAATGCGGCGTTTAAATCCTGCGACTCACTGCGTTTTCCTATTTCCTTACTTACTGGGTGTGATAGTTTAATACGCTCCATATTCATTACAACAATATACTCGGCCTTATGAATCACTCTAATGCCATCTACAATTTTATTAATATTTTTTGCAGATTCTTTTATATTGGCATTTTCCAGATGTACACTAAGCTCTGGTACATTTGATACAGTTCTTGCCACAAGCATTGCTCGCTGTCCAAAATCTTTTTCCTGTTCAGATAATAGGTTACCGAGTAAAAAAATACCACCTAGTAAAAAGGAGAGTGCAATGATTAAAAATGTCACTAACAGTATTTTGCCGTTCACAGGCATTTTCATCATTAAAAAATTCCTTCCTTTCAAATTTGCATTCTCATAATCAGTGGCACACATATTTAGTTTTAAGATTATCTGCAAAAAAATCTTTTGACAACATATTTAGTCGATATAAGTAGCAGAAAATATTGAATTTAATGAACAATATTATAAACTGATAATTTAAAAAGAACTTAATTATCACTCTATGTTTTTGTATTATAACAATAATTAATTAACTATAGCGTACCATAACAGAGATAGTTATTGATATTACTATATTTATATGTAAATGTAAGTAAATGTACTTAATGAACGATATGATTCTTATTTTCTAAATCTCTTTTTTAAAGAAATATTCGCTATGATACTTTTAGTGAAAGCGATATCAAAGAGAAAATTTAGAAAAGAGGTAGCAAAAAATGAAGTTACTGAAAAATTTGACTATTCAGGTTATAGTGGCTATCATACTTGGGATTATTGTCGGAGCCATTTTCCCCGAGTTCGGTGCCAGCTTGAAAATCTTAGCAGACCTATTCATCAAATTAATTAAAATGTTAATTGCGCCTATTATTTTCCTAACAGTTGTTATTGGAATCGGCAGTATGGGAGATATGAAAAAGGTCGGGAAAATCGGAGGTAAGGCATTGCTTTACTTCGAAATAGTTTCCACAATTGCATTAGCAATCGGAATTGCTGTTGCTTTAATCGTAAGTCCTGGTACGGGCTTGGATACATCAGGTGCATCTGATGCTGATATTTCAAAATATACAACTGCTGCAGCTGAATCTGAGCAAGGCTTGGGTGCCTTCATTTCTAGTATTATTCCAGAAAATGTAGTTGGTGCATTGGCAACTGGTCAATTATTACCAGTCCTATTCTCTGCTGTTTTATTTGGCTTAGCAGCTGCCTCAATCGGTGCACCCGCAAAACCAGTCATCACATTCTTTGAGCAAGTAGCAGAGATATTCTTCAAGATTGTAAGTATGGTTATGAAAATATCACCAATCGGAGCTTTTGGTGCAATGGCCTATACAATTGGAAATTTTGGTTTAAAATCTTTAGGTAATCTAGGTTTATTAATGGCTGCCGTATATATAACAATGTTTTTATTTGTTGTCTTTATTTTAGGTGCCATTGCAAAGTTCTTTGGATTCAACATCTTTAAATTTATCGCTTATATCAAAGATGAGATTTTCTTAGTAATCGGGACTTCCTCTTCTGAATCAGCTCTGCCATCTATGATGCGAAAGCTTGAGAACTATGGTTGCTCGAAGCAGGTTGTAGGTTTAGTCGTTCCTACAGGGTACTCCTTCAATCTAGATGGGACTTCCATCTACCTGTCCATGGCTGCATTGTTTATCGCACAAGCATATGGAATGGAACTAACTTGGATTCAAATCATTACACTGCTCGGAATTTTAATGATTACTTCTAAAGGTGCAGCAGGTGTAACAGGCTCAGGATTTATTACATTAGCAGCAACTTTGGCTGCCTTCCCAATGATACCAGTGGAAGGAATAGCGCTGTTAATCGGTGTAGATCGCTTTATGTCTGAGGCTCGAGCTGTTACAAATTTAATTGGTAATGGCGTAGCTTGTGTTGTCGTGTCAAAATCTGAAAAAGAGTTTGACACAGCTATGGAAGAACGTGCACTTCAGGGAAAGACCACTATATCTTCCTAACAAAAATGGTAGGAATGATAGCCATCTCTGTTTCACTATACTCATTATCATTCGAGTAAAAGCTATGTCCTTATGGATTGACGCTGACAACAAACAATTAGCTTACACTATCACCCAAAATAAAATGTTTACACTCTAGTAAAAAAGTGAAAGTTAATAGTAAGAGGTGATAGTGAATGAATGATAAAAAACAGGCAAAAACACGTAATACGAATAACCCTGATGTTTTGGATACAGATAAAGAAAGCATTTTTGATAAACACGAGGACATGAAAACAGTAGATCCAATACCTGTCGAAGAATTGAATGAAAAAGTGAAAGATGAACAATATAAAACCAAAACTAAGGATTCCTCTGCAACAGATAAGCGCTATCCTTAATGTGATCGCTGCAAAAATGAATAAATATAAAAAGTCGACCTAATTCATAATTATAGGTCGACTTTTTTATATACTATTTGTTAAAGGGGGTAAATCATGAGTAAAATACCAATTATGAAAACGGAAAGGTTACTATTAAGACCAATTACACATGGGGATTTAGAAGCAATGTATGACTACTCTTCCAGTAAAAATGTGGCGCGTTATGTGACATGGCAAGCACACACGAGCTTAGAGGATACAAAGGCTTTTATGGCATTAATTTTTAATGGCTATCAGCAAGGCAATTTGATGTTATGGGGTATTGAATATGCAGGCACAATTATTGGAACGATTGATTTTGTGACGATTAATGACACCCATAAATACGCGGAAATTGGCTATGTGCTTTCTGAGGATTTTTGGAATAAGGGGTTCACAACAGAAGCAACAAAAAAACTCATTGACTTCGGTTTTAATGAATTAGATTTAGTACGTATCCAAGCACGATGCTTTGAAGAAAACATTGGCTCACAAAAGGTTATGGAGAAGTCAGGTATGCAGTTTGAAGGGTTATTACGGAAAAGTATGCTTGTTAAGGGACAATACCAAAATGTAAAAATGTACGCTATCACTGATGATGATTATAGGAACCTCTAGAAAATAAAGCCTTGCTACGATTTGCAAGGCTTTATCATTACAACCATCTTTCCAAACAGTATATCTTCTTAGCTGTGGCATCTATCCTTACTCGTTTGCCTATCGCAATTGGATGCATAGGATGTGTATGGCAAATATCCACCTCTGCTAATATAGGAATCTTTATTCCATCCAACTGTTCAAGTAGAATATGATATGGCTGTCGACCCGTTCCTAAGTCATCGTAGCATTCATGTTTCCCCAAAATAATCCCACTAACTTTGTTAAAGATACCATGCAATTTTAGCATTGCAAAATTCTTTTCAACTATAGCAGCATTTTTTAAGCAGTCCTCCACTAATAAAATATCACCTTCCACAATTTTAGGGAAATACGGCGTACCAATAAATCCATACATGGCATTGGCATTCCCGCCAATTAACCTTCCTTCAGCAACCCCACCCTGAATCGCTAACCATTCATTCTTCTTGAGTTTTTTATCCACTGTCTTCTCTAGCCAATTAACAGGTTCATCCGACCAATAAGAAGGCATTGGCATTTCGTATGGTAATGCTTGAGGCTTAAAGAAATAATGCTCAAAAAATTTGAAGGTATCATTTACCAATGGTTCAAACTCGCCAAAGGAAGGTACGAGGGCTGGACCATAAAAAGTTGAGATTCCCGTCTTTGCATAAAGTGCCAGTAGAACGGCCGTTGCATCTGAATAACCTACGACCAATTTGGGATTTTGACGAAAAGCCTCATAATCAATATAAGGTAGCATACTATTGGCATTGGTGCCCCCTATCGTAGACATAATCATATCCACATTTGGATTACGTAATAACTCATTCAATTCTTCTGCTCTTTCTTTTGGCGAACCTGAACGATAATAATCAGTTTTACCAGTTAGAGAACCTGTCACGATTTGAAAATTTTTATTCTCGAGAAATGCTTTAGCACGTTCATATCGTTCCAAAGCCGTCACCGTTGCTGGGGAGGACGGGGAATAAATGCCGATGTTTATTTTTGAAGTCATACGGTAGTTCCTTTCCCAATCAATAGTTTTGACATGTAGTATTCATTAATATATTGTCCATCTACATACAGCGAAGCCCGCTTCGTTCCTTCAATATCAAAGCCCATTTTCTTATA
Organism: Lysinibacillus sp. BS3; assembly: GCF_039614735.1. Taxonomy (NCBI): domain Bacteria; kingdom Bacillati; phylum Bacillota; class Bacilli; order Caryophanales; family Bacillaceae; genus Lysinibacillus; species Lysinibacillus sp. BS3. The sequence continues at coordinate 1,846,947 of NZ_CP154860.1, forward strand.
CAAAGCAACACCAGCCTCATTATTTTCCATGACGGTTAATTCTAGACGATGTACACCATTCACTATTGCCCAATTTTCTACGTGTTGAAATAAAGCTGTTCCAATTTTTCTTCCTCTATAGTCACTATGTATGCCTATGACAAGATAAGCACGGTGAGCAATTCTTGACGGCTCATTGCCTTGTACTATTAAGTACGCCACAACCTGCTCATCCATTTCAGCTATGAACAAAGCTGAGTGGTGACTATGATATAGCTTGTCTATATACTCCCCAAATGGCTTAGGTGCTAAATTGCGCTCACCTGGTCCAAATAACATATAATTTGATGCCTCTGCATTTGCCATAACAGCTATAATTCGTTCACTGTCATGTCGGGTTGCTTCTCTTATGATCATGTTGAACACGCTCTCCTTCTAAAATATAGTCACCTGAATCCTCAATTCTTTTGTATTTATATGGACCTTGCCACCAAAGTATCTCATCACCCAGTGTTAATTTTGCTGGAATTCTCATACTTTTCTTCGTCCCTTCTAGTAGGTTTGAATTTTAGCTACTAGCTTTTCATCCCTAAAATGGAGTGTCTCAGTATCTATGAGTGTGTATGCTTGTAATGTGGGATGATTTTCTATCCAGCGATCAAATGCCCTCCTTCTCTCTTGATCATTATAATGGGGACAATAGGTACCTGATAATAGTCCTAAGCCATTCCATTCCTCAAAATCATCATATGTATTTTCACTATAGCATTTTTCAAACCAACACATTGCCCCAGCACTGATGCCAGCTAATATAATCCCTTTTTGATAAGCTTCCTTTAACAATTTATCAAAACCATATTCTCGCCACTTTTCAAGAAGATAACCTGTATTCCCTCCACCCACATAGATAATATGCTGCGCTAGTACTTTTTCTCGAATGCTTCTATCATGCATATCTTTTTGCAAGATATGGGTTGCATCACAATGATAGAATGCTGCATAAAACTTCTCGATATACCCTTGCGCATCATTACTTGCTGTGGGAATAAAACAAATTTTAACTCGTTCATTTTTCTGAGTTTGTCGTAAAATGTACTCATCGATAAATGAAAGGTTCTGCTGAGAAAACCCACCACCTGATAGGGCGATGATTTGTCTTATCGAATCATTATTTTTACTTAATTCATAGACAGCTTGTTCCTGCCCAAATCTTTCTAACATCTGTACATTTTTCATTCCTAATTTTTCGAGCAAGCGACATGATGCCTTGTTCGCTGTTTGTGTTTCTGCCACAATAGATTCTATATTCAGATAATTCAAACCATCCTGAATTACCTGCGTTAGCACTTCAAAAGCTAACCCCTTCCCCCAAAACTGAGGTAAAAATTGATAGGAAAGCTCATATAACTCCTTATCATGGTATTCATCGATCGAGACAAGACCTATAAATTCACCTGTCTCCTTTAAAGTAATATATAAATATGTATTAGGGAATGGCGCTTCTAGCATGCCTTTAAAAGATGCTTCTATATAGCTGTTTGATGGAACACCACCGAGATAAGTTCGAACTTGTTTATTAGAGTAGAGTTTTTGTATATCTGTAAAATGCTCTGGTTGTAATTGTTCGATTACACAATTAGTTGACATGATTTTCATTACATCTAGCCCCCTTCTTTATGTCAAAGTTTAATCTAACTCTCTCGATGAAATCAAATATTTTTTCCAATTTTTTCTTAAAAATAGAATAAAAAAGTAGTGACCAGCATGAATTGCTGTATCACTACCTGCATTATTGCCCGTATTGTTCAAGTAATCGTTGCGTGTTGGTCGATTGTTCGAGTACCTTTTTCTCTTTTGCCCAATAAACCAAATATTGTGCATCATCCACACGAAAAACCATTTGCTGTAACTCTTCATCAAGTTCAGAACTAATAGCCACTTTTAATATTTCTACCTCATAAAGAGGCTTATCCTTCATTTTATAAACGATATGATATACAGGCTTTTCTTCAAAAATAGTTCTTTCCTTTTTGGAAAGCTTCCTTACATGACTTAAAGGATATTTCTCAATAAAGCCTTGTGCTTCATCGCCTGTAGCATGAAATAGTGATTGATCTCCTTGGAATAATTCAATGTCGTCAATTTCTGTGGCATGATCTAGAACAAGAGAAATAGCTTCATCTTCACTTTTTTCTCTGTTTTGCATAATAAAAGCACCGACTAATAAAATACCAGCGAATATAACAAGTCTCCATCTGCGTTTCGTCATTTGCTCTTACCCATTCAAGGCCTTTTTAACAAAGCGATTTATATCAACATCAGCGCCTATAACAAGCATAATATCTCCTAATAAAATCTTGTCACTCGCCTGTGGAGATACGATAATATCAGCCCCACGCTTAATTCCTACAATATTGATGCCATATTTAGCGCGAATATCTAAATCCATAATGGAATAGCCAGCAATCGCATCATTAGCCTTTAATTCCATAATGGAGTGTTCATCTGATAGCTCTAAATAATCTAGAACAGTATTCGACAACATATTATTAGCAATACGAATACCCATATCTCGCTCAGGATGGACGACAAAATCTGCGCCAATTTTACGTAAAACCTTTTCATGGTAATCGTTTTGAGCTTTTACTGTAATTTGCTCAACACCAATTTCCTTTAAAATGATTGTTGTTAATATACTTGCTTGAATATCTTCCCCAATTGCTACAATCACGTGCTCAAAATTACGAATACCTAATGAATTCAACACCGATTCATCGGTTGAATCTGCAATAACAGCTTGTGTAGCAATGGAAGCAAACTCATCTACACGCTCTGAAGAATGATCAATTGCCATTACCTGTGCGCCCTGACTCATTAATTCACGAACAATACTGCCTCCAAAACGTCCAAGCCCTATGACTGCAAACTCTTTTTTCATCATAAAAATCCCTCCGAAAACTACTATACCACCATTGTAGCCTATTCTCTGCGATATGTATTGTCAAAACAAGAGCCAATTCGTCAATGGTGGACAACAAAAAAGACGAGGACCTTAATCCCCGTCTTCAACATATCATTATTATTCTGCGTTACGCATCTCATCTAGCACGCGGTTTACACGCTTTTCTAGCATTTTCATACCACTACCACCAGCTTGCATATGACGCAGCTGACCATCTTTATCGAACACAAAATATGCTGGAACATATTGGTTTTCAAAAGCATCTGTTAGCTTCATTTCACTATCTACAAAGATTGGTTGCACAATATCATGCTCTGCTGCTACTGCTTTAATTGTGTCTAAATCAGTATCTGCCTCAGAACGTGGCATATGTACTGCTACAACGTTTAATTCATCTTTATATTGATCGCGGAAATTGTTCACATCTGGCATTGCTTCTTTACATAAATGACAGCTTACTGACCAGAAGTGGATTAATGTTGGTTTTTTGCCTACTAATTCTGCTTTAGTTACTTCACCATTTAACCAAGTCGTTGCGCCAACTAATTCAGGCATTTGTTCACGAAGTTTCATAAAAATCCTCCTCTAAAAGATCGTTTGTCTTCAAATATTTAGATAACGGTATAAAAACTCTTTCCCAAAACAAAAATTCAGTTAAAAGTCCCCACAAGCTTGTCGTGGGGACTTTTAATTTTTCGCATAATGATTCGACTCTATTTAGATTATAGAGTTGCTTGGCCTGGACGCCAGTTAGCTGGGCAAAGACCACCAGTTTGTAGTGCTTGAAGTACACGTAGTGTTTCATCAACATCACGGCCGATGTTGTTATCAAACACTGTTTGGTATTTTAATTCGCCTTCTGGGTTGATGATGAATAAACCACGTAATGCGATACCTTCTTCTTCAATTAATACACCATATTCTTTAGATACTTGATGGTTTGTATCAGCAGCTAATGGGTATTTTAATTCACCAAGACCATTTTGCGTACGGTCTGTGTTAATCCATGCTAAGTGTGTGTGGATTGTGTCAGTAGAAACACCGATTACTTCTGCATCTAAGTCTTCGAACTCGTCATAACGATCGCTCATTGCAGTGATTTCAGTTGGACATACAAATGTAAAGTCCATTGGATAGAAGAAAAGAACTGTCCATTTATCTTGTGCTTTAATATCTTCTAATGATACTTTACCAAACGATTTGTCTGAAAGTACTGCTTCCATTGTAAAGTCAGGTGCTTGTTTACCTACCATGCGTTCTGCCATAATAAATCCCTCCGAATAAATATGTAGTTTATATATTCCATTCGCACTAGCGAACTCGTCTTCTACGATAGCAGAGTAACCGCAGTTTTTCAAACAAGTAAACTCCGCCCGTTTGGATGATTAAAATGGATTGACAAAAATTCGTCAAATCCATAACTGGAATTATTGCTATTGTCTATCTACAAGCTATTTTTGACAATAATATTCTACTCTATTCAAAATTTTTCTCACTTTCATTTATACCCTATTTTTTAACTTTTTACAGCTATTTTTTTCACGAAAAACGATTGCAAATTTTTTATTATTATGTATAATTGTAATGGTTTTAGTAAACTAAAAGTTTCGTTAAAGTAAACTTCATATTTCGAAAGTTTATCATTGCTAAACTTCTCTTAGGAGGGAAAAGATGCAAATAGGAGCAAAAATTAAAGCGCTTCGTTTAAAAAAAGGTCTTACCCAAGAGGAACTTGGAGAACGTACAGATTTAAGCAAAGGTTATATTTCCCAATTAGAACGTGATCTAAACTCACCTTCAATTGAAACATTATTTTCAATCTTAGAAGTATTAGGGTCAAGACCCAAAGACTTTTTTGATGATGAATCACCTGAACAGAAGGTTGTTTATACAGAGGAAGACCAATCTACCTATACAGATGAAGAAAAAAAATATGAAATTCAATGGCTGATTCCTACTTCGAATGAAAAAGAGATGGAACCCATTTTCTTAACCTTTGCAGCAGATGGCGAGTTTAAACAGTTTGAGCCTTCGCTTTCTGAAACATTTATTTATGTTGTTAAAGGGCGTATTCGTCTCGTTTTAGGGAATGAACAGTATATCGCAAGTGAAGGTAACGCACTTTATTATGACGCGACAGACCATCATCAGATTTTTAATGCACATGATGATGAAACAAAAATTTTACTTGTCGCAACAGATTCTTATTTATAGCTTAAGGAGGCGCATCCATGACAACCAATTCAATTATCCGCTTTGAAAATGTTTCAAAGTCATATAGCGACGGTACCGTCGTTTTAAAAAATATCAATTTGGAGCTTGAAAAAGGGAAATTTTATACACTGCTTGGTCCATCAGGTTGTGGTAAAACAACCATTTTACGAATTATTGCAGGATTTACGGAACCTACAACAGGAAATATATTTTTCCATGATAAAAAGATTAATGCAGTTCCTGCCAATGAACGTCAAGTTAATACTGTTTTTCAGGATTATGCGCTGTTCCCTCATTTAAATGTGTTTGAAAATGTCGCATTTGGCCTACGTATTAAAAAGCTTCCTGAAAAGGACATAAAAGAGCGTGTAGCTGAAGCCTTAAAGTTTGTCAATTTGGCAGGCTATGGTAACCGCGAAATATCTGAAATGTCTGGTGGACAACGACAACGAGTCGCGATTGCACGTGCCATTGTCAATGACCCTGAAGTAATTTTACTGGATGAGCCACTTTCAGCTTTAGACTTAAAGCTACGTACAGAAATGCAATATGAGCTACGTGAATTACAGCAACGTCTTGGTAAAACATTTGTCTTTGTTACACATGATCAAGAAGAAGCACTTGCCATGAGTGATGAAATTTTTGTCTTAAGTGAAGGACAAATTCAGCAGTCAGGTACACCAGTGGATATTTATGATGAACCGATTAACCGCTTTGTTGCTGACTTTATTGGTGAATCCAATATTGTACCCGGCGTGATGATTGAGGATTTCAAGGTTGAATTTGCTGGCAAAGTTTTTGAATGTGTCGACCAAGGGATGAAGCCAAATGAAAAAATAGACATTGTCATTCGACCAGAAGATTTAGAAATGACAACGATCGATAAAGGCAAACTTGTGGTAAAAGTGGATACACAATTATTCCGAGGGGTACATTATGAATTATCCACATACGATAAAGATGGTAATGAGTGGCTAGTCCATTCATTGAAGAAAGCAGAAGTAGGGACTGAGATTGGCTTAGACTTTGATCCTGAGGCGATTCACGTAATGCGCTTAAACGAAACAGAGGAAGAGTTTGATAAACGATTAGAATCGTATGGAGACGATGAAGATGCAAACTAAAACATCAAAATCAGCGTTATTTCCATATGTGTTATGGATTGCCTTTTTCGTTATCGCGCCAATTGCACTCGTTGTCTATTATTCCCTGCTTGATTTACATGGCAACTTTACGCTCGATAACTATAAAGCGTTCTTTTCTTCTGTTTACTTAAAGATGACTTTGAGCTCGTTTTGGTATGCATTTTTAATTACATTCTTTACACTATTAATTTCATACCCAACTGCTTATTTTTTAACGAAGACTAAGCATAAACAACTTTGGCTTCTACTTATTATTATTCCTTCATGGATTAATCTTTTGTTAAAAACATATGCCTTTATCGGCATCTTTGGGTTATACGGGCCTATTAATGCATTTATCGAAGTATTTGGCTTCGATCCAAAGCAAATGCTCTTTACCGATATTAGCTTTGTCTTTGTGTCGGTCTATATTTTTATTCCATTTATGATTTTACCGATCTTCAATTCTTTAGATCGTTTAAACCCAACGCTCATTTATGCAGCACGGGATTTGGGTGCTTCGGCTTTTACAACCTTCCGTCGTGTTGTTTTACCATTGACAATGGATGGCGTTAAATCTGGTATTCAAGTTGTCTTTATCCCTGCCCTATCCCTGTTCATGATTACTCGCTTAATTGCAGGGAACCGTGTCATTACTCTAGGCACAGCGATTGAACAGCAATTCCTTGTGACGCAAAACTGGGGTATGGGTTCCACTATTGCTGTATTCTTAATTTTATTCATGGTGATTATCATGCTAATTACGGGACAAAAGGATAAAGGAGGTCGCGTACGATGAACAAACTATCTGCTTCAGCCAAAGTCTATTTAACAATTGTTTTTATCGTTCTCTATGCTCCAATTTTCTATTTAATCTTTTACTCGTTTAATAGTGGCGGCTCCATGAATAATTTTGAATCCTTTACTTTGGAGCATTATCAAGCTGTTTTTGAAGATTCACGTCTTCTTGTTATATTAATAAATACGGTCATCGTGGCATTACTTTCTGCTCTCATTTCTACTATTATTGGTACGCTAGGAGCAATTGGAATTGTGACGGTTAAGGATTCTAAAATGCGTAATACTTTATTATCCTTAAACAATGTCTTAATCGTCAGCCCAGACGTAATTATCGGGGCTAGCTTCTTAATTTTATTTACAATGGTAGGCATTAAACTGGGCTTTGCATCTGTTTTACTAGCCCATGTTGCATTTAGTGTACCGATTGTTGTATTAATGGTTTTACCAAAGCTACTAGAAATGAATAACTCATTAATCGATGCAGCATTAGATTTAGGGGCAACGAAAAAGGACGTTATGATGCGTGTCATTCTTCCTTATATTCAGCCAGGTATTTTTGCAGGCTTCTTCCTTGCCCTTACGTATTCATTAGATGATTTTGCCGTGACATTCTTTGTAACAGGTAATGGCTTTAGTACTTTATCCGTAGAAATTTATTCAATGGCCCGCGCAGGAATTTCTCTAACGGTGAATGCAATTTCTGGATTAGTATTCTTTGTTACGGTTTTAGTTGTTGTTGGTTATTATTTCATGACAAGTCGTACGAGTAAAAGAATGGAGGGGCATCGATGAAGTCACTAATTCAAGCTACCATCGCCATCCTTGTCGTTTCAGCCCTTTTATTCTATGCGGCTGATGCCTTAAGTGCGGGAGGCGGTAAAAGTGGAAAAGACACGTTAACCATCTTTAACTGGGGAGAATATATTGATCCTGATTTGTTAAAAGAATTTGAAAAAGAAACAGGCATTCATGTCATCTATGAAACATTCGATTCCAATGAAGCTATGATGACAAAGATTCAGCAAGGCGGAACAGCTTACGATATTGCTGTCCCTTCTGAATATATGATTGAGAAGATGAAGGAAGAAAAATTATTAATTCCTTTAGATAAAACGAAAATCCCTAATTTAAAAAATATTGATCCTTACTTTTTAGATTTACCATTCGATGCTAACAATAAATATTCTGTCCCTTATTTTTGGGGAACAGTAGGTATTGTCTACAATCCGAGCCTTGTTGGAGACTTAGACTTCTCCTCTTGGGACGATTTATGGGACCCTTCTTTAAAGCGAAAAGTCTTTTTAGTAGATGGTGCGCGTGAAGTCATTGGGATGGGCTTAAACAGTCTTGGCTATTCTCTGAATTCACTAGATGATCAGGAACTTCGTGAAGCTACTGACAAATTAATTACACTTGCACCAAATGTTAAAGCGATCATTGGAGATGAAATCACACCGTTAATGATCAATAATGAGGCAACTGTTGCCCTTACATGGTCTGGCCAAGCAGCTGATATGATGTATGAAAATGAAGAGTTAGACTTTGCTGTACCTGAGGAAGGCTCAAACTTATGGTTTGATAATATGGTCATCCCAAAAACATCAAAAAATATTGATGGTGCCCACGCCTTTATTAACTTCATGCTAAGTGCTGAATCAGGTGCTCAAAATGCTGATTTTGTAGGCTATTCTACTCCTAATATTGCCGCTATGGACTTAATGGACGAAGAAGTTGTTTCTGACGAACGCTACTATCCTTCTGAAGAACAACGCGATACATTAGAGGTCTACAAAAATTTAGGACCTGATTATTTAGGGAAATACAACGAATTATTTTTAGAATTTAAAATGAGTATCAGATAATTAAACTAGCGAATTGGTTTTCACACCAATTCGCTAGTTTTTTACTTTGCTTATCTAACTGTTTATTAAACTAAGAACATTTTCAATCACTATTTGCATTATTATATTTATAAAATATTTTATCTAAATTTTAATAGATTCTCACATTAGTGTATTTTTGATAGTCCATAACTTCTAACGCTCAACATCGCTACAATTTATAGCCATGCTTTATACCATTACAGACAGACTCTCCAAATTTTTAATTCTCCCTTTATAAGAGAAGTCCCTCAATTGTTGTTGCTTTACTAATTTATCCTCCCATAGCTTCTTTTCCCTCAACTTTTATGACTAAAATGTATTATTTCATCATGCATAGGTGCGTGGATAAAAACTTTTGTGGAAAACCATTCTAAATATAGAACCAGTACTATAATCTTAACTATTAGCCAAGCAATAATTCTTTATGATAGACTGTACTATATTTGATTACAAAAAGGGGGTTCATTCGATGACCCAGCAGAAGTCCAATAAGGCGGCTTTGTATATTTTAATGTTTAATATGTTTATCGCAATGGGGAGTATTGGCATTATTATTCCTGTCATGCCAGAGTATTTAAAAATATTTGGTGCAGCAGGACAAGTTCTAGGTATGCTAATCGCAACGTTCGCCTTAGCTCAATTCGTATTTTCTCCTATTGCTGGGAATCTTTCAGATCAGTACGGACGAAAAAATTTAATTATTTTCGGTCTTATCGTAACAGGTCTTGCACAAATCGGATTTGGCCTTGCTACAGATGTATGGATGCTCTTTTTAGCACGATTTTTAGGTGGTCTAGGTTCCGCATTTGTTGCACCTCCTATTATGGCTTTTGTCGCTGACGTCACAACCTATGAAGAACGTGGGAAAGGTATGGGGATGTTGGGTGCCGCTATGTCTCTTGGCTTTATGATTGGACCAGGTATTGGTGGCTTTTTAGCAAAGGTAAGCTTACATTTCCCATTTTTCACAGCTGGAGCTGCAGCCATTGTAGCATCTATTTTATCTTACTTTTTATTACCTTCTACCAAACCAAACACTGCTCAACAGAAACAAAAGCAAGACAATCTGGCGAAGCAAATGGCTCGTTCCATACATATGCCTTATTTTGTTATGCTCATAATTATGCTGGTGTTCTCGTTTGGAATTGCAAATTTCCAAACGACATTGTCATTATTTGTGACAGAAAAGTTTAATTACACACCTGTAGATATAGCGATTATATTAGTTGTTGGTGGTGCTTTTGGAGTAGTAGTACAAATGTTTATTATTACACCACTGTTCAATCGTTATGGTGAAATGAAAGTAGTACTAGTAAATTTATTTATTGCATCCGTTGCTATTTTCTTAATATTATTTGTTTCTGGCTTTGCCCTTATTTTAGTTGTAGCAACAATTTTCTCTACAGCAACGACATTAATTCGTCCAGCTGTTAATACACTCATCTCAAAGCTTGCAGAGAAAGAGCAGGGATTTGCTGCGGGCTTGAATAATGCCTATATGAGCCTCGGAAATATGATTGGACCCGCTTTGGCAGGTTTATTATTTGACTGGAATATGAATAGCCCATATATTTTCGGTTCTATCATATTATTAGCCTGTTTCTTCCTTGCGCTCATCTGGACAGTGAAAAAAGCACCTCATTTAATGCATCCCGATACAAAATAGTCTGAAAAATCATTGACTATTTTTAGCAGTATGTTACATTATTGTTGATTCACAAAATTGAATGATTTTAACCACTAGGGGAGTCTTTTAAAGGCTGAGACGTATATGGTAATATACGGACCCTTTGAACCTGATCTAGTTCACACTAGCGGAGGGAAGTGGCGCTACTTGCTGTTGTCACTATATACACGCAAGGCCGCTTCCTATTGTTTAAAGGGGGTGGCCTTTTTATTTTTCCTCACGAACTTTACCAAAAGGAGTGAACTTTATGTCAATTCGTAAATTAACAGTCATGGCTTTATTAGTAGCCGTTGCTGTTGCAGGCTCTACTTTCGTATCCATCCCAACAGGAATCGCACGTGCTTACCCAGTTCAGCATGCTATTAATGTGATAGGAGCCATTATACTTGGACCCGTACCAACAGTTATAGTTGCCTTTGTCACTGCCATCATTCGTATCCTTACTGGAACAGGCTCTCTACTAGCTATCCCTGGTAGTATCATCGGTGCGTTCTGTGCTGCCCTTGCCTATAAATATAGCAATAAAATGTGGTTAGCTGGTATCGGAGAAGTTATCGGAACGGGCATTCTGGCTTCACTTATTGCCGTCCCTTATGCAAAATTATTCATGGGAACATCTGTAGCAGCATTCTTCTTCCTACCAGCCTTTTTAACATCAAGTACGATCGGTGCTATTTTAGGTGTAATGGTTGCAAGTAGCTTGCGTAAAACAGAGCTAGTAAAGAGGTTTAATTCTTCTCTTTATTGAGAGAGATTGAATTATGAGCATTCATTGAGCTGGGGTAGTCCAATTTGGATCGCTTTTCTTCTCATTTACCCTCTTTACAAAGGGGATAACTCTCTATTTCAAGGAATATAAAAAGCAGTGCAAAACTATTCGAATTTGCACTGCTTCCTCTATTTTAAGATCGTTTTTTCATGCCTTTTAACAACTGTGCTACATTCGTGTCTTCTGGTATAGTTTTTTCCTCAACCAGCGGCTCTTTTTTCTTCGCATTCGTTAGGAAATTCCAACCAAAACGTCTTATCGTAATATCAATAAAGAAAAGAAGCATACTTGCTAAGAGTAGCCATGTGGCAATATTTTGCCGATCTGCTCCTTTTGTCGTAAAGTCACGGAAGACATCTTGTGGTTCCTTTAAAACAGTGCCTCCTGTTCGTTGAGTTAACTCTTCTATCAGTTGGTTATTTACAGGGAGTAGTTCGTATTCAGCACTATAAGGAACACTTAGCCCTGCCTGATAAATGGCCTGCTTTTCATCTGCTATACGGAAGAAAATTAATCCAGGTTCAGCTTGTACTACAGCTCGAACTTGAGATGCGGAAATGGTTTCAAGTTGTGTTTCTAGCTCCTCCCCTGCTTCATTTACCGCTACAATATCTAAAAATGCGGCTTCATTTGTAGGGTCTGTAATCATAAAGGAACCATCTGCTTCCAATCTTACATCATAGGCTACATCATTGTAGCTTGGTAGCATTTGAGAAATAAGTGTTTGCCAAAATGCTCCCCAATTCTGCCATCTTGCCCAATCTCCTGTCCATTTACCCGTTGAATCAGATGTAAAGGCAAATGTTTTACCAAGACCATATTGCCACTGCGCTAACACAGGATCTTCTTTCTCGCTTTTTGCTACAACAGTAGCCCCCTGTTTTGCCGTTGTCCCAATATATGCATTCATTTGTGGGACACCATTAGCAAACAGTGAGTTCCATCCTGCTGCATTATAAATTGCCGGATAGAATGGATTGTCCTCAATATAGGTGCGGGAAATCATAGCTGTTTCTCGAGATAAAATAGAAGGAATGGTTTGCTCATCTATCACATCATAGAAACGTCCACTGCCCATGTCACTAAGCGCTTCTAATAAGTTCGCATCGGCATCTTGTCCAATCGCTACTGTCGATAAGGTTATACCCTCTTCTTTCCCTTCACCAATTAAATCCTCATAGTTCCCTGCCTGTGACTGCCCATCTGTTAAGAGGATAATATGCTTACGTTGGAGCTTTAAATCAGCAAGGTTCTCGTAGGCTTTAGCTAATGAACTATAGATTTCTGTTCCCCCACCAGGTGTTACTGATAAAATAGTATCCACAGCCTCTTCTTTACTGTTAAGAGGCCCTGTCTCTATAATCTCCCAAGGACGATCATCAAAGGCGATGAATCCTAATGTATCCTCGTCTCGCAACATCTCAACAGAACGTGCCGCTGCTTCCTTAGCAAGCTCAAGCTTCGAGCCTTGCATACTGCCAGAACGGTCAAGTACAATCACTAATCCTAAGGAAGGTAATTGCTCTTTGCCCTTAATTTCCATTTCCACTGGCAATAAGGTTTCAATCGGTGTTTTAAAATAGCCACCTAGACCAAAACTATTTTCTCCACCCACCATTGTAAAACCAACTCCAAAGTTTTTGACTGCTTGCTCAATAACACTCATTTTTGCTTCACCCACTAAATGACCTGGTACATTGTCGAAGATGATAGCATTATATTGCAAATAGCTGGATAGTTCATTTGGTAAACTTTTAGGTGCTACAACATCATAGGCAATGGATTGACTACCAAGTGCTGCTGCGATGGGTGAAGCTGTTTCATAACCATTAACGATTAATAAATGTGGTTCACTTTGAACCATTGTGACACTAGTTAACTTATTGTTTTCAAAAATGGCATCCTGACCAACTTGAACAACGGCTTCATATTTTACAAGTCCTTCAGCTGTTGCTGCATGTTTATAGGTAAACACATTCGTGCCTTCAGTCAGCTCAACTGCCTCTCGATGAATAAGCTCATCATTTTCATATAGTAATAGCTCGCCTTGGCCTGCTGATGTTGCAAGTATGTCAGTCACTAATTGTTGTTGCTCTCCAACGTAAGCAACTTGAGGGGATACAAAGCTTTTTAGTGATACATCATTGACAACTGGTTGACTAAAAGGCTTAATATCCACACTAATATTAGAGCCTTTCAACTTCGTAGCAAATTCTAAAGCATCGCCCTTTGTCTCATTACCATCTGTTAATAGCACAAGACGAGTTGCTTTTTTAGGATCTATAATCCCTGAAGCAAGCTGTAGACTTTGTTCTATATTTGTTTGATCGGTAGCTTTAATTTCAGTTAGTTTCGGTACTTCCTTTAATGTTTTAGATAAAATGGCTTCTGTTTGTAAAGTAGAGGAAAATGAATAAATGCCCGCAAGCTGCGGTTCTTTTTTTGATTGGAGGCTCTCCTGTATAAACTGAACCATCTCATCTTCCGTACCATTCATAGAAGCAGAACGGTCTACTAAATAAATAATTTGTTCTTCTTTGATTGGTAATAATAGATATGGACCTGCGAGTGCAAAAACTAAACAGCCTGCTGCCACTATGCGAATAGTAAGTACAACAATATGACTTCTTTTAAGTCGCTGTCGCTCATGAAAGTATGTCCATCCAAAATACAAGAATAATGGAAGGAGTAACAACAATACTAACGGCATATCAATTCGTAAATCCACGACGTCGTTGCACCTCCCACTCTGAAACAAGCAATAGTAAAATAATTACAATTAGCCAAGGCACGAAAGAGGTCATCGACACTTCTTCCTTTCCATTGTCTGAAATATCACCTAATGTAAAACTTGTTCCTTGTTCAATGACACGTTCTTGTGCTTGCAATTGTACAATCAATTGTTTTTCCTCATTATTTGAGCGTACCATATAAATGCCTGGCTGTTTGGGCGCAGTTAGCATCCCCTTCGTAACAGACGAAAGAAACTCGTCTTCTTGCGAATAAACATTCCAGTCTCCTTGCGCTAAAGCAACTGCACGTTGTTCATTGGGTGAAAAAATCCCAAGTGACCCAACTGATTCTGTTAGCTGCTGCTCTGTACTCCATAGAAATAGTGGGAATGATGGATGTAAAGGCCAATCTGTATCAGCAATATCGGCTAAAACAACGATATCTCCTTTTGGGGAGCGTTGGATGAACGGCTCTTCTCCAACAGAAGCAATCGTTTCATAGTCCGCAAAACCAGGATAAACAGCACTAACATAAACATCCTTTAGTTCACTAAAGGCAAATAATGCATCACTGCTAGTGCTTACCGTCCCATTCGCATCTACTTTTTCTGCATCATCACGACCAAATAATACGAGGGGATTGTCCATCTTTTCCAATAACGCTGATTGGTTTGTGATTATGGTAGCATCTTGATTGTCAGCGACTTGCAAGGAAGGGACGATTTTTACGCCACTACTAACTGTTTGAAAACCTTTTTGTATCAGTTGATGCAAGCCTTGATCAACAATAATTTTTGACGTAGTCGTTTGTAGTAAAACTGTTTGTTGATTGTCTATGTCATAATCATCTTTTGCATCAATAATAGCTGTCATGGATTTTGCTAAAGGCAAATCTTTAAATGTTTTCGTAATGGCTTCATTTGGAGGCACAACGACACTTTCTGCTACCAGCTCCTCACCCTCTGCATTATTCAATGCGAGCGTTACCTTTTGCTCGGTATTTGTATCATTATGGAGTTGTACAAGTGCCAGCGTAGCTTGCCCATCTGTCGTAGCAGCAAAGCGGGTGATAGCGATATTTGTTAAGTCTTTTGTAGCACCTCTTACTAGCCATTTCACAGAATCCTTGTCCATCGGTAATTGCTTTTTATCAAGTGTATCTGTAAAAACATAGATAGAAGTCGGTGTGTCGCCCACAAATGCCTGTGCTACATCCAGCGCCTTATTCATTTCAGCAGTTTCATAGGTTACTTGTAAATCTTGAATAGCTTTTTTTATTTCACTCGTGTTTGTTTCTTGCTGTAAAACAGCTTTTGGTGCAGCACCAGTTGTAATTAATGTGACAGGTCGACCATTCAATTCATTCATCAAGTTCAGCATTTCCTGTTTATGAGCGTCAAAGGTTGATTGCTCTTTACCTGCCAGCATTGTGGCTGAAGTATCTACAATAAATATGGTTTGTGCACCAACAATGGTTGATTTTTTTATATAAGGATTCATCAATGCCAAAACAAGTAGCAGTAAAGCAAGAAGCTGTAAATATAGTAGGGCATTTTTTTGTAAATGCTTTAAATAAGGCGATACTCGCGTTTCCTGCATAATCTCCGACCAAAAAAGCGTCGAAGAAACTGTTTGATCTGTATATTTTTTTCGAAAGAAATAATAAAGTAGGACAATGACCGGGATGATGGCCGTCCAGCTAAATATAATTTGACTAAAGCCCAATACGGCTCACCTCACCTAATCCAATGTGCTTTTAATAATTGCTGGAAAATCGCATGTTGCAATCCATCTTCCACTTTCAATTGTAATTTTCGAACACCAAAGCGACGGCAAATGGCTTCAAATTCTTCTTCATGTAGTATGCGTCTTGCATGGTAGGACTCTAATACTTTAGAGGACATCGTCACATTCACATCATTACCTGTTTCACGATCAAGGAGACGTACATCACCCGAATAATTTGGTGACAGTTCTTCTTGCGTTACAATTTGCAAAATGCGAACATCTCCAGCATAGCGTGGTATCCTTTTTAATAGCTGTTCCCATTCCTCAATTGGCTCTAATCCATCTGTAACAATGAATAATACGGTACTATCTTTAGGTAAAGCTTTAAGTGCATCCTTGGCAAAACGATTAGAGTAATTAGCTTCCTCTATATCTGTTACTAGCTGTAAAAAAGCTCGGCGATACATGGTACCCTTCCGTCGAAATGGTGGCTTCACTTCATCTTGGACAAAAGAAAAGGATAGACGATCATCTCGACCTAATACCATCAGACCGAGGGAGGCCACAATTTGACGAGCAAATAACCACTTAGCATGTTGCCCCATTGATTTGGTAGCATCTAGTAGAATATGTACACGCATCTCTTGCTCATCTAAAAACCTTTTAATAAAGTATTTATCTGTACGAGCAAAGACGTTCCAATCCACTTGGCGTACATCATCTCCTAAATGGTATTCTCGAAAATCCGAGAAATCAAGGGATGCCCCGAAGCGTTGAGAACGGTGCGAGCCCTTATGTTGCCCGCGTAGTTTGGAGGCCGTCGCTACTTGAAAGCGACTGATTTTCGCTAACCAGTCTTCGGGCAATAAGTATTTTGCTGTCACTTGCTAATACCTTGCTGAACTTTTTCTAAAATAACATCAATCACATCGTCTGCTGTTTTTCCTGAAGCCTCCCCTTCATAATTCAACAGCATGCGATGACGTAAAACAGGCTTAGCAACAGATTTAATATCCGCTACAGAAACATGAAAACGACCATTCATTAAAGCTCTTGCCTTTGCCAATTTGATTAAGCTCTGCAAACCACGTGGACCACTGCCATACATTGCATATTGTTTAACCTCATCAAGCGCATCTGTTCTCTCAGGATGCGTAGCCACTACTAGATCAGTTGCATACTCTAGCATTTCATCAGCAACCATCACTTCCTTTACCATTTGCTGAGCTTGAATGAGAGCATCCGTATCCATCTGTTTCTGTAAACCAATTTCCTGGGCACCTGTCGTTCGCTTCATAATTTCCATAAGTTCGCTTTTTTCTGGATAGGGTACAAGAATTTTACAAAGGAAACGGTCCATCTGTGCTTCTGGTAATGGGTATGTTCCTTCCATTTCAATAGGGTTTTGAGTTGCCAGCACGAAAAATGGTCTCGCCATTTTTTTTGTATCCCCTAATATGGTTACCGTTTTTTCTCCCATTGCTTCCAACAAGGCACTTTGGGTTTTGGGTGTTGCGCGATTTATCTCATCAGCCAATACCATTTGACTAAAGATTGGCCCAGGTTGAAAGGTAAATTGCTGCTTCCCATCGGGTGTACGTTCAATCATGCTCGTACCTGTTATATCTGCTGGCATAAGATCTGGTGTAAATTGAATACGTGAAAACGACAGATCCAGTACCTCTGAAATGGTACGAATTAACATCGTTTTTCCTAAACCAGGTAAACCTTCTAACAATGCATGACCATCCGCTAATACTGCATACAGGGTATAATCAATTGCTTCTTCCTGTCCAACAATGAAGCGATGGATTTCTTCTTTAACTTGTTGTAATTTCGTACTCATATCTACATACTGTTGCTCTGTAAAGGCCATTTCTTTTCCTCCTACTGCGACTCAATTGACGTGAAATAAGATTGCACGACATTTTGTAAATCCTTCGGTAATTGTAAGCGCTCTGAACTCTCTAAATAGCTGTCTTTATAAGAGCCAATTACTTCTTCATAAGGTCGAATAGAACCTTTTGTTATCGGACCATTTCCTTGTTGCTCAGATACATGGGAACCATCTCCTAATGCGCCACCATCTACTGATGTCTCACTTGCCCCACCTATTCGATTCGGTGTCGTTAGCAAATTCCGACCGCCTTGGCCACTTCCTGCTCCTTGACCACCTTGTCCCTGACCTTGACCTTGGCCCTGTCCTTGGCCTTGGCCCTGTCCTTGGCCTTGTCCCTGTCCTTGGCCTTGTCCCTGACCTTGGCCCTGTCCTTGGCCTTGTCCCTGTCCTTGGCCCTGTCCTTGACCATTGCTCTGGCTACTACCATTTTGCTGTTGAGAACCACTTTGAGCATTATTTTGACTAGCCTGGCTTTGTTGATTACTAGGTTGGGAATTACCAGATGACTGTTGACTGTTTTGATTGTGGCTGCTGGCATTATTGGCACTCGCAATTGCATTTTGTAAGGAGTTACTTGCTGGTTTACCAAGTTTACTCATAGCAGTTTGTGTGGCATTTGCATTTTCTGTGAGCCCTTGCTGCATTTGGGCAAGCTCTTTTAGCTGCTCAACCTCTTCCTTCGATAATCCTTGGCCTTCTGTTGTGCCATCTTGACTAGCCGTTTGTTTATCCTTTAATTGCTGCTCCTTTAATGCTAGCTCCTTTTGCTTTTTGACAACTTCTCGTAAAGCTTCTTCTGCTGTTTCAGCCTCTTTTAAAGTATTTTGAAGTTCTTGCAATTGCTCCTTTACTTCTTTTGTTTCCGCCTTCTTCTCTAATTCAGCAACTTCCTTCTTCATATCTTCGATAACTGCTTGCTCCTTTTCAACCTCTATTGCTTCAATTTGCGTAGCTGCTGGGAACATATAAAGAATGGCTAGTACAACTGTTGTAATAAATAATCCGATAAACGCCTTTGGACGAAATAGATTTTTCCTTCGAGCCTTAAAGTCTGCGAAAGCTTTTTCAGCATTTTGGATAGCTTTCGATAATAATGATTGAACAAGAGGATCCTGATCATCTTTAAATGATAAAGCTGTCACTAATTCATTATGTGAGAAATAATGATCCAGTTTGTGCAATGCCTCTTTCTCTTTGACCCGTTTCCACCAAATATAAGCAATGGTTGCAATAATAACGGTAATAAAGGCTCCTAATGCTATTTGGCGATAATATGGCCAGACAAATAGTCGGGAAATAAGTACGAGAGAAGCACTCGAAAGCAATGCCAAAAACAAACCGTATTGTGCAATGGGAATGCTTCTTTCAAGAGTTAATCTCGATTTTGCACGCTGAATATATTTTCGTAATTGCTTACGACGCTCCATACCAATTCCTCCTCATCGGTTACTTTTCATGTTGGCACGCAATTTTTTAATCGCAATCGTTAAACAAAGCACAATGATGAATACATAAGCAATTAAATAAGTAATCCATACTGGTAGTTCTACACCCGACAGCTCTGCTAATGCATCCCCCATCTCTGGAGAAATAAGTGTCAGCATCAAGGCACCTGGATTAATAGATGCCCAGAAATAGGTCATAAAGGAGGCACCTGTTCCAATGGCATTGCCCATTTGATGAAAGGCCATTGTTAAAAAGAAGAAGAATGCTGTAATACCTCCTAAAAAAATGATTGAGCCGTATGTGGCAATCATGGCAACAATAGTCCTCTTAGTAATCGTAGAAAACATCACGCCTATACTACCTATTGCTACTACAGTGACTAAATAAAATAAAAATATAGAAATAAGCTGTGAAGGCGACACTCCACCGAATAGAAACACTAGACTGTATAGTGGTAATCCCGCTACCAGCATCAATACTAGAAATGCTACGGAGGATAGTAATTTTCCAATAACAATTTGTGTAGAACTTTGTGTCGTTGTTAATAAAATATTTAATGTTTGCTTTTCGCGCTCACTACTGATAGCACCAGCAGTCAAACTTGGTGTAATGAAAAGAACTAATGCCATTTGCAAGATGGTTAGCACAGCAAACATCATAAAGCTTGTCTCTGGTCTAAAGAAGCCTCTGCCAGTAAATTCAGTTGTAAGCAATAAAAACCCTGCAATGAAAATACACAGTACAGCTAAATAAAACATTAAACCTGAAAAGCTTTTAAAAGAACGGAAGCGTAACTTCAATTCTTTAACAAGTACTGGATTATAAAATCTTTCCATCATTGATTGTCCGCTCCCTTCGTAATCGCCATAAAGACATCCTCTAAATCCTTCTCTTCTTCACTTAATGCATAGATTGGTAAATCTGTAAGCATAGCTTTTTTTAGCAATGCCACCTGCTCAGCATCTGTTCCTCGATAGTTAAAGGCTATTTCTAAACGATTTTCAATGACATCAATTGATGAAATATGAGGATCTTCCTCTAAAAACGCTCGTACTGCATCCAATTGATCTGTCACTTTCAACACAATACGCTTTTCTCCTTGTAGCTGGGCCTGAATCGCGGCTACATTTCCATGTGCAATTAATTTACCATTATCAATAACACCGATTTCATCACACATCTCAGCAAGTTCAGGTAAAATATGCGACGAAATTAAAATTGTTTTTCCCATAGACTTTAAATTCCGTAAAATATCTCGCATTTCCACACGAGCACGCGGATCTAGTCCTGATGCAGGTTCATCTAGAATCAGTACCTTTGGATCATGGATGAGTGCACGAGCTAAACATAAGCGTTGCTTCATACCACGTGATAATAAATCAACATATTCATAGCGTTTACTTGTTAAATTCACTAGTTCTAATAGTTGTGGAATTAACACTTGACGCTCTGCTAATTGGATACCGTAGCTCGCTCCATAAAAATCTAAATATTCATCTACTTTTAACTGATCATAAACACCAAAGAAATCGGGCATATAACCAATTTGCTTTCGAACTTCTTTTGGTTCCTTCACAACACTTTTGCCATTTATCAGAGCATCTCCTGAAGTCGGTGACAATAGCGTAGCTAAAATAGAGAATGTCGTTGATTTCCCTGCTCCATTTGCGCCAACAAATCCAAATACAACGCCTTCTTCTAAAGATAAGTTTAAATGATCTAATGCTGTAAAGGAGCCGTATCGTTTCGTTAAATCACGAATTTCAATCATTATTTTGCCACTCCTTTCAGCTCTATGTCTGGTAACTTCGTTTGTTCTCCTGATGGATCGGGACCATATTTGATTTCAATTCGAAGCTCCCCATCTTGATTAAAGTATGTTGAAACCTTGTCTGTAAACACTTGCTTTGTATCGACTAAAGGCTCATATATATTCGTTTCATTATTCCAAATGGATAGCTGCATACGTGAAACATCCTTATTAGAAATTGTCAGCTCATTAAGTGATTCAACGGCATCCATGAATTGATCTGGCATGGTCATCGTTACTTCGTACAAACCTTCAGATAGGTACCATTTATTCAATTCTTCCTCGATCTTTTCATAATAGCCATTTGCTGATAGTGGCTCTACTGAATACGAGAAGTTATTACGCTTCATTGTAAATGGCCCTGTTAGCTCAACTTTTCCTTTAAATGGTTGAACAAGCATCGTAATCGGTGACATATTGGCACTTGTTTCTAATTCAACACCTACCACAGCTTGATCTGTCCAAGCTGTAAGTATTGGCTGGTTATCCTTTTCGACAAGCGGCAATGCTAAAGTTTTCATTCGTTCAATCCGCATTGGGTTTACCTCATCCTTTTTCGATGGGTAACTATAATTATAATTATTGAAAATAGATGGTTTTTGAAGAACCGTTGTTTTCAGTTCCTTATTTACCTGTAATGTTCCATTTGCTTCAATATCACCTAGTTTTACTTCTTTCACACCAGAGATTAATGTGACATCTTTTAATGCAAACGGGAAATTATTTTTAACTGTTCCTGTTAGTTTTTCATTTTTCAGTGTTATATCTATATCCATCTTCCCGATATTTTGTGCTGATGTTTTTCCACCAAAGGATTGCACAGACCAGTAGCTTAAATCACGTAATGTTAGTGTTGAACCGCTAGCATTTTCTTTTATATAAGAAGATTCATGTAATGGTCCCATCGTGCCTGTGAAGTTATTATAATTTCTTAATGCAACAGCAGTTGTATTTTGGTCAGCATTGACCACAAAGTCCCCACTACGATTCGTTAGAATGGACTCTACATAATAGCCATTTACACTATTGTCTTCATTTACTTTATAGAATGCAGATTGTTGAACTTGTGGCTGAACAATACGATCCTTCGCTCCGACAATAAAGAGAACAATGGAAAGAACAACAGAGATGGACGGTATTATCCACCATGCATGCTCACGCTTGTCCGCTTTTTTCAAGACAAAATAAAGAATTGGCCCGATTATTAAAATATAAAGAATAATGACAATTAGCATATAGCTCACTGATACTTCGAATGATGGAAATAGTTCATTAATGTTACGAAGTTCATAAGATATTTGATCGAGAGGAGATTGTCCCTGTCTCATCATTCCTTGCTGTGAAATACTTTGAATATTTATCACTTTGGCTAAAAGTGCTCCGTAGCCGTCCATAGAAGCAAGTGGTTGATCACCTAAAGAGAAGGTTGTTTGAATCACTTCCCCGCTACCCACTTTTTTCTTTGCTGCTAACACTTCATTATTTTCTGTTAATACAGGTAAACTTCCTTCACTACTAGTAGCTGAGTATACTGAAATCGGCTGTGTAAAAATGCCGCCTCCTGACAATTTAGTTAAAGCTTCTGCAGAAATCGCAGTCATTTCTTGTGATAATGACAAAGGTAAATACTCTTTAAAAACCCCTGCTGTAGCATTAATTTGGTCAGCAGCACCTAGAAGTAAGGTACCACCATCCTGTACCCATTTTAGTAATGCTTCTTGTTGTTTCGGTGTTAAATCAGCAATAGCCACTTCATCTACAACAATGACATTGGCCATCGCAAGTCCCTGCGAATCTTCTGGAAGTGTATAATCTTTTAATTGATTGATATTAAATACTTCCACATTACTTTGAGCTACAAATGTTGATAAACGTAATAGTGCAGAAAGACGATCACTTTTATCTGTTAATGTATAAATGAATGTTGATGAGGGGTCTAAAAAATTTGATTGCAGACGTTTAGTTCCCTTATAGGCAATCTTTTTTCCTTTTTCAATGCTTCCCTCATAAAAAGCAAATAAATCGGTGTCCGAATAACTATAGTCAGCTAAACCATCAAGATAGAAAGTAAATGTCTTTTCCTCTCCTGCTGCTATATCAATTGGAACGACAAGTGCTGAAGCTGCCTCATAAGAATTTGATGAATTAATCGCCATATCTCCTGAGAAGTCAGCTCCATTATTTTTCACTGTAACTTGGAGTGGTACTACTGATTGATATTTCGCTTTACCAGAAACACCCGCTGTTGCTTTCACCTCTAGCGTAGCAGCAGCACTTGCCTGAGTTGTAGGCAAGATAAAGCTCATTACCAGCATGACTAGTAAGGTCAGTGCCGTCCATTTTGTCTTTTTCAAAAGCTCAACCCCTTTTTATGTAAATAGATGGTTACATAATTATACGATTTATATTGCATTTTGTTCCATTTCTTATGTTATCTTCATTAATATTCATAAACTCTTAAGAATTCTACAATGCAAAAAGGCAACTCCAAAACAACCTGGAGCTGCCTGATTTTCTATTTAGTATAATCAAACAAACACCGTGCATGATCCTGCACTACTTCCACAAACGCCTCTACTTGTCTTAATTCAAAAGAGGATTCATAACCAATTAACCAAGTATCGCGTGTAAGACCAAACTCTTTTTCATCATTTGATAGAGGGATTTTGTGAATGGCATCGTGGTCATTTAACGTAATAGAAGGCAAGATCGCATAACCGATACCATTTAATGCCATTTGCTTGCAAATTTCAATTTGATCCACTAAAATTTGTTTTCTTGGATTCGAGGCAAAATGCTGCTGCCACCATTGCTGAATTTCTTGATAATAGTTGGAATCACTCTTATATTGAATAAATGGACGGTCTGTCTTTAACACATCTTCAATTGTTTTAACCTCTTTGTCCACTAAATAAAGAGTATCTCTGAAAAGGTGGATCTTTTCTCCTTTCCAGTCAACTTGGCCTCGTACAATGCCTACATGGGCCTCGCCCTCGTAAAGAGCCTTCACAATTTCAGAACTCCAGCCCGTCATCAGTGATATTTTAGCCTCTGGATATTTTGACACAAACTCCTTCAAGATTTTTGGTAGCCAGTTCTGACCAACAATGGAAGCACAAGCAATTTTCAATGTCCCGTTTACCTTTGTCGTTAAGGATTGAATCGTTTCAAATATTTCTTCCTTTTTGGCTAGCATTTCCTTTGCATAAGCAATAACTTGTTCACCAGCAGGTGTTGCTGTTAAACCTTTTTGTGAACGAATAAATAATTGTGCACCCCAGTCTTTCTCAATCGTTTGCAATCGTTGTGAAAGGGCTGGTTGGGATAAAAATAGACGTTCTGCTGCTTTCCGCATATTGCGTTCTTCAGCTAAGATTTTTAAAATTTCTGCCTCTGTTGCCATCAATCTGTAAACCTCCAATACAAGCAAAGAGGGCCTCATGATTTTCATCTGAGTTCCCTCTTAAGCTACTACTCTTTTTGATAAATATATTTTTTCAATTGCTTTAAAATAACACGTCTTGTTAATATCCCTGCGAATGTACCATCTTCGTCCACTACACATAAAAAGGCGTGGTTAATAACTAAATCCAAAGCACGCTGGAAAGTATCCGTCAGCTTCAATACAGCGATCTCTTTTTCCATAATAGAGTCAACCTTAATATCAGGTAGCTTTTCATATTCAATATGCTCAAGTCCAAGAATCGATTCGGTAATCATTTTCATGCTAAGTAAACCTTGAAGTCGATATTTCAAATCTAATACAGGTATGGACGAGTACCCTGTACGTGTTAGTACAAGGAGTGCATGTTCCGCACTATTTCCACTTTGTACATGCGCAACTTTTTCAGAGGAAATGATAAAATCACTAATTGGCATTGCTAATAAGTCTTTGCTGTTAGTTGAAATCATGAACTTCTTCTCCTTTTCTGTCCTCACTATGTAGAACAGTCCTTCCCTTTCATCATATCACAACTTTTCTATGTATGACCATGACCAGGCCGAGAAGAGTTTTCATGAACAATGAATTATTTTAGCCTTTACAGCAAAAACT
Organism: Lysinibacillus sp. BS3; assembly: GCF_039614735.1. Classification (NCBI taxonomy): domain Bacteria; kingdom Bacillati; phylum Bacillota; class Bacilli; order Caryophanales; family Bacillaceae; genus Lysinibacillus; species Lysinibacillus sp. BS3. The sequence continues at coordinate 1,872,036 of NZ_CP154860.1, forward strand.
TAGAATATCTTCATCCAGTCAAGTTTTTCGTGACTGAATGAAGATGGTTCTTAACTAATAGCCAGCCTTACTCCAGTAGTAAAAAATCATGATCCCTAAAAAAAGTAAAAAAATTGCATAGACCCAAACAATTGGGTTCAACATCGTTGCATATTCTTCAACTGTTTCTGAAATAGGGGTATCATTTTCAGATTTCCGTTCAGAAGTCATTTTAGCTATTTTTAACGTATAAACAAACGAAATAGCAGAAATGATCACAATGGCAATAATTGCTGGTATTAACCACATACCCATCGGCAAAACTCCTTTCTTTACCCTTAGTATGCGTCAACCCAGCTATTCGTTATGCAAAGATTTTTAGAATGGATATTGATTGAGCCACTGCCCACCATCCAAAGTTACACATTCTCCATTCATATAACTTGCTTTATTAGACATCATAAATGTAGCTAAATCAGCAATTTCTTCTGGTGTTCCTATACGGCCTAGTGGAACAGAATCTAGTGTACGAGCTGCCGCTGCTTCTGATTCCCAAAGCTTATCGGCTCCACCAGTACGCTCGATCGGACCTGGTGCAATAGCATTAACCCGAATCCCATACTGTTTCCCCCACTCAACAGCTAGCGTTCTCGTCAATGATAGTACCCCTGCTTTTGCTGCAGCTGAATGGATCACACCTGCTCCTGCATTCCAAGCATACGTCGCTACCATATTTAATATAGATCCTTTGATCTTATTCTCAATCCAATACTTGCCTACTGCTGAAGAGCAATAGAATGTACCATTTAATACGATATCTACAACAGCCTTCCAGCCATTCGGTGATAAATCCTCTGCACGTACAATAAAGTTACCCGCTGCATTATTCACAAGCCCATCCACTTGACCAAATTTTTTAATAGCAAATTCGAGCATAGCCTCAGCATGCTCAGGTACACGTACATCCATTTGGAATGTCTCAATAGAGGGACCCGCCTCCGCTATAAATTTCTTTGCCTCTGCTAATCGTTCTTCGTTACGACCTGTTATGACAACATTAGCTCCCTCAGTTACGAACTGCTTTGCCATATACAGCCCCATACCACTTGATCCACCCGTAATAATAATCGTCTTCCCTTGCAACATTCCATTTCCCCCTTTGTTAAAAATGAATGGTGATTCACTAAAAGTTTACTATATATTCTCGAATATGTCATATTAATTCTATAGAATGCGAGTTTATTTTCTGAAAAAATATAAAAGAGCCATTCATTCAATGAATAGCTCTCCAATATCATTAAAACTCATACGTATAGGCAATTTTATATAGCTCCATTAACTCTTCTAAAGTTGGTATCTTCGGATTGTTACCAGGGCTCCCACTTGCAAGTGCATCCTCAGCCATTTTAGGAATAGCCTGATAATAAGCATGCTCCTCGATTCCCCACTGCTTTAAATTGCCAATTTTCATATACTTACACATATCTTTAATGGACGTAATAGCAAGCTGAGCAAGCTCCTCTTGCGATAGACGTTCTTTTGTTTTATTAAAAAATTGTCCTAAATCTGCCAATCGTTCTATACAAGCGTCTTTTGAATAATCTAGTACAGCTGGTAAAAGCATCGCATTGGAGATGCCATGCGGTACGTGGAAAAGTGCCCCAATCGGACGGGACATTCCATGTACAAGGGCAACAGAAGCATTAGAAAATGACAGCCCTGCCTGCATCGAACCCAATGACATCGCTTCCCTAGCATCAACATCATCTCCATGTTCATAAACCCTTATGATGTTATTCACAATTAATTCCATAGCAGATAAGGCGAGCACATTCGAATAAGGATGAGCTAAACGCGATAAATAGCTCTCAATGGCATGGCTCAATGCATCTATTCCAGTTGCTGCGGTAATTGCTGGAGGTGAGGTAATGGTTAAAATAGGATCAACAATCGCTATAGTGGGCATAAAAGCTGGTTGCTTAATCATCATTTTCACATCACTTTTTGTATTGGTAATAACAGTGGCATCTGTTGCTTCAGAGCCTGTACCTGCTGTTGTTGGTATCGCAATGTGTGGAATTGGTGCTTCAGCTGCAACCTTTGCCATTTTCATATAATCTCCTATGTAGCCGCCATTTGTAGCCACTACTGCAATCGCCTTCGCCGTATCAATACAGCTACCACCACCAACAGAAATAATGATATCACAGTTTTCTTTCTGCAAAAGCTGCAATCCCTCTGCTACATACGTATCATCTGGCTCAGTTGTCACCCCTATATATGAAACGACGTCTATCCCTTGGGTCTTTAACAGTGTATGGCATTTCTTGATAAAGCCTAAACTGTCCATAATTGGATCACTAATAATTAATGCCTTTGAACCTAGTTTTTTCGCATACTCTCCTACTTCTTCAAATGAATCTCGACCATATACAATCGTTCCTGGAGAATGAACAGTAAAGATGGTTTTTGTTTGAATCATATTTTCCCTCCTAAGCTATTGAGCTGTATAGCCACCATCTAATAGAATGGCCTGGCCGGTTAACCCCTTTGCTACATCACTTGCTAAATATAATGCAAGTCCTGTAATTTCTGAGACATCAAGTAAACGTTTTTGCGGTACAAGTGGATATAACACTTGTTCAAGAACTTCCTCCACTTGAATACCCCGTGTCTGTGCTAAGTCCATAAACTGATTACGTACTAATTCCGTGTCAACATACCCTGGACAAATAGCATTTACCGTAATTCCCTCTGTCGCCACCTCTAGTGCCGTTACCTTAGTAAGCCCAATCACACCATGCTTTGCTGCATTATATCCTGCCTTCCCAGCAAACCCAATGACGCCATTGATGGAGGCCATATTGATAATACGACCAAATTGATTTTTCTTCATATGTGGTAACGCATACTTCATCGCCACAAAGGGAGCAACGACCATCACTTTTTGCATTGACTCAAAAATTTCTGTCTTAAAATCCTCAATAAGTGACACATGTTGAAATCCTGCATTATTGATTAAAATATCTAATGTTGAGAATTTATTAATCGTAAAATCAATGGCTTCTCTTATGGCTTGTTCTTCTGTCACATCACATATATAGGAAGTTAAAGAGGGGTATTGTGCGACGGCTTCCTCAAGAAGCTGTTCATTTTTATCTGATATCACAACATTAGCCCCTTGCTCAGCAAATGCTTGTGCCATAGCAAGACCAATACCACGAGCTGCCCCTGTAATAAAAACCGTTTTTCCTTGCATACTTCATCCCTCCTACATCCCTAATGAGAATAATATGATTGCAAGTATTGTACCTATGATAGGGATAATAACCGTCAAAGCTCCAAATGGCATATATGCATCCTTATGCTTTTCATTACATACTGAATTGATGGTTGTCACAACATATCCTCCGTGCGGCAATGAATCTAGGGAACCAGATGCTATAGCGATTGTCCGATGCAACGCCTCTGTATCTACACCCATCTCGATATAATGCGGTGCTAGTAAGGGCATAGCAATTGTTTGTCCCCCTGATGCTGAACCTGTTAAACCAGCAATAACCGCAATTGCTAAGGCTCCTCCAATCAGTGGACTGCCAGGGATATTGGTCATTACATCAACAGTTGCAACAAAGGATGGTGTTGCTTTTACTACCCCGCCAAAGCCGACAACAGCCGCCGTATTTGCAATGGCAATAATAGCACCCATTGCACCTGCTGCTAATGTTGCGCCAACTGACTTTGCATATTTGTAACTCACTAAATAAGCAACGATACAGCCACTTGTTAAGGCTACAATTAAAGCAGAGGTTCCAAGTGAATCATGGAAAATATAAGAAATGACTAAAACAACTAATAATGGTATGAGACTCAAAAGGGGACTCGGAAGCTTTCTTGTTTCATCAGCTACTGGATCGGTGGAGCGCTCAATGAAAATTTCCCCATTGTTAACAGCGCGTTTAATCATCCAATTCAGCCAAAGCGAGCCACCAACAGCCATAAAAATAGCCACGACAATACTAACTTGCCAACCTGCATATGGAGTTGTACCAAGATATGGAATTGGTATCCAATTTTGAATCTCAGGTGAGCCTGCTGATGTCATCGTAAATGTGACAGAACCTAGGCCCAGTGCAGCAGGAATAAAACGTCGTGGAAAGTTTGCTTGTTTAAATAAACTAATAGCCATTGGATAAACTGAAAAGGCTACGATAAAAACTGAAACACCACCATATGTGAGTACTGCTGCAGCTAAAACTACAGCATATGTGGCATATTTCACCCCTATTTTTTCTACAATCCATTTAGAGACACTATCTGCAGCGCCTGTGTCCTCCATGACTTTGCCGAAAATGGCGCCCGCCATGAACATTAAATACCATGAACCAACAAATCCGGTGAACCCATCCATATAGCTCGTTAGAAAGTTGGCTTGATCTTTATCAGCTGTTTGAGGAAAAAATGCAAGACCGTTTGTTAAGGCTGCTAACAGCGCAGTTAACGGTGCTGAAATAAGTAGATTTACACCCTTCATTGTTAAATAAACTAATAATGCTAAACTACCAAAAAGACCAATATACTCTAACATTTACACCCCACCCATCCCCTTTTTTAGAAAAAGAGCTGTATAACTCTACAGCTCTAGGTTTTATTAGTCGTTATTGCTTGGGAATGCAAACGTGGATGCTGAGGAGGCATTGCTAGCCATCCAACGCTCTGAAATTGTCTTAGTTTTTGTAAAGAATCGTGCTTGATCTGGGCCAAACATATGCCCCTCACCAAAACGAGATCCTTTAAAGCCTGCAAAGTTATGGTAGCCAACAGGAATTGGAATTGGTACATTGACACCAACCATGCCAACATCAATTTCTGTTGTAAATTTTCGAGCTGCTAATCCATCATTCGTAAAGATTGTGACACCATTACCTAGCTCATGCTTATTGATAAGTGTAATAGCTTCCTCTAAGGAATCTACACGAACAACATTGCGAGCTGGACCAAATATTTCTTGCTCGTAAACTTCCATGCCTGGCTTTACATGATCTAATAATGTAGGCCCTACATAAAACCCTTTAGACTCTTTGACAATATCAAGTTCTCGTCCGTCACAAATTACTGAAGCTCCTTCGGCTTCCCCTCGATTAATTGCAGTAAGAATTGCTTCTTTTGATTGCTGAGAAATAACAGGGCCAAAATCTGAATCAGGGTTTGTATATGGGCCTACTTTCAGATTAGAAATTTTTTCCTTAAGAATATCCACTAGGCGATCAGCAGTATCCTTTCCTACAGGCATGATAGTAGATATTGCCATGCAACGTTGGGATGCTGCTCCATAAGCTGCACCAATAAAGGCATTAGCAACCTGTTCAAGATCCGCATCTGGCATCACGACCATATTGTTTTTACCACCACCAAGAGCCGTGACACGTTTACCGTACTTTGATCCTGTTTCATAAATATATTTAGCTACTGGTGTTGATCCAACAAATGAAATCGCTTGCACAGCTGGGTTTTCTAAAAGTTCATTGACCGCATCTTTATCACCATTGATTACTGTCCAAATACCATCAGGCAATCCCGCCTTCTTCCAAAGCTCACTAATATATAATGAAGTCATTGGCACACGCTCAGATGCCTTTAAAATAACCGCATTTCCTACAGCAATGGCCATACTCGTTTGTGCTAGAGGCACCATGATGGGGAAATTAAATGGAGAAATTGCTGCCACAACCCCTAATGGATATTTTGCAGAATAAGCATTTATTTGACCTCCAACATTTACGGAGTATTCTCCTTTCATTAAATGTGGCGCACCAATGGCTAAGTCAACAGATTCAAGTCCTCGTGTAATCTCACCTTTGGCATCTTCAATCGTTTTACCGCTTTCAGTACAAATGATTTGTAATAGCTCTTCCATATTTTCAGTGATAAGGTTACGGAACTTTAATACAATTTCTGCACGCTTAGCCACTGATGTATCACGCCAAGCCGGAAATGCTGCTTGAGCTTGCTCGATTGCATCTTGTGTTTCCTCTACTGTTGCAAGGGGTACCTTAGCAATGACTTCACCTGTTGTTGGGTTAAATACCGAACCGAATCGGCCACTTTTTCCTTCAACCAATTTGCCACCAATAAAATGTGTTAATGTTTTAACCTCTTGTGTCGTTGTCATATCCATTTCCTCCTCTTAAAATTGTTCTAGTTTACATTTTTCTTTTAAACTTAAATAAGCTGCAGACATATCTTTTTCTCCATAGCCCTGCTGAGCAATTTTACTATAAAGATCCACTAACTTTTCGCCGATTCGCAGCGATACGCCTGCTTCATCCGCCATTTCCTTAGCTAACTTCAAATCTTTTAATAGTAGATTTGTCGAAAAGCCCGGCTCATAATTATCATTTTTCATATATTCCAAATAATTACGTTCATAAATACGGCTTTGTCCATAACTATTATTTAATACTTCATAGAGCGTGTCTGCCTGAATACCCATTTTTTCGCCAAGTACAATCGTTTCAGCGACTGCCTCTGTGTAAAAGCCAATCATTAAGTTATTGAGTAATTTAATTCGCGTTCCTATACTTGAAGATGTGCCTAAATGATAAATATTTTTACCGACTATTCTGAATATTTCGCTAGCACTTATATAATCATCTGTGCCACCACCAACCATAATAGTTAATGTCGCATTGATAGCCCCTATGACACCCCCACTGACAGGCGCTCCCAAATAACGTAATCCCAAAGCTATAGCTTCTGTATGTAACGTATCATTCAATTCGGGATTAACAGTACTAAAATCAATCAGTAGGCACCCTTTCTTTGCATGTTGTAAAATTCCTTGCTCTGATCGATAAACCAATTCTACAACCTGAGGGGTAGGCAAACTTGTCATAATAACATCACATTGTTTCGCAATATCCATAGCTGTCTCAAGGCCGAAACCCCCTGCTGCTGCGAATTGTTCCATTGCTTCCGCATTCGTATCGAAACCATATACCTGATAATCTGCTCTTAATAAGTTAATAGCCATCGGTAAACCCATATTCCCTAAGCCAATAAAACCCAATTTTTTCTTCATTGTGACCTCCCCATTCCTTGAAAATACAACAGAAAACTTGATGAGATACTAGCCAACTTTCATTTTTTAAAGTAACATTAGTAACGAGATAATATCATTGACCGCAGTCATTGACTTCGGTCATTTAAATCATAATCAATCGAAATCCATCTCGTCAATTAAAAAATTAATATTTTCAGAATATTTTTTACAAAAGATATTTTACAATATTTAATATAGGAGGTATTAGCTACCAATGGAAACACTCACAAGCAGACAGAAAAAGGCATTAGAAACACGTGAAAAATTATTGAAAACTTCTTTAGATTTATTTAACAAGCATGGTTATGAACATGTTTCTGTTGAACAAATTACAAAGGCATGTAATGTTTCAAAGGGTACATTTTATACACATTTCCCATCTAAATATGATGTTATTTTAGAAAAATTTAAGGAGCTTGATAATTTTTATCGTACAGTTGAAAAAAATATTGATCCCACATTACCAGCAAGTGAAAAAATACTCTTAGTGTATCAAGAGCAAATGAGATATTTAACCAATATTGTGGGAAAGGATTTATTACGTACAGTATATACGGCTGCTATGACAAACCAAGTAGAACAGGATCATTATTTAATCAATCCACAACGTAAGATTTTTCAGATAATGAATACATATATCGAGGAAGGAATTCAACATGGGGAATTTAGACAAGATGTTTCTGCTGCTACCATACAAACACTTATTCAGCGCTGTATGCGTGCGAATGTCTATGATTGGTTGATACATAGTGAAGACTTTGACCTAGCCTCTGAAATGGCGCAATTCACAGCAATTGTCTTAAACGGTCTTAAAAACGGCAAATAAAAAAGTAGCACTTCATCTATTTTGTGATGAAAGTGCTACCCGTTTTCTAGCTTACAAAATATTGTTGTACAATCGTTTCAACTGGTAATGGTTTATTATACAAATAGCCTTGCCCTTTTTGACAACGATGGCGTTTGAGAAAATCAACTTGTATTGGTTCTTCAATTCCCTCAGCAATGACCTCTAATCCTAAATTATGAGACATCGAAATAATGGCTTTTATGATGGCTTCATTTTTGTCATCCTTTGCTATATCTGCAATAAATGACTGATCAATTTTAATAATATCAATCGGATAACGCTTGAGATAACTTAATGAGGAATAGCCTGTCCCAAAGTCATCCACAGACACATAAACACCTAATTGCTTCAGTTCTGTAAGAATCGAAAATGTTTCATGTACATTTGTCATGGAACTTTCGGTAATTTCTACTTCTAATAATTCAGGCGGTACACCATATTTCTTTAAAGCTGTTTTAATTTTTCGGGCAAAATTTTCTTTTCTAAACTGTTTTGGGGATATATTGACTGCAATCCGTACAGGACGATATCCTTTCGATTGCCATTCTTTTTGGTAACGACATACCTCATCAATAATCCAATCACCGATTTCAATAATCAACCCTGAGGCTTCCGCAATAGGAATAAATTGTGCTGGTGATACAAAACCAAATTTACGGTTATTCCATCGTAATAATGCTTCAAAGCTATTGATGCTATTATTTGCTAAATCCATTTGCGGTTGTAGATGAAGACTTAGCTCATTAAATTCAATTGCTCGACGTAAATGTGCCTCCATTAATGCTTCGTTTGGAAAAATGGCCGTCATATCTTCACGGTAGTAGCGATAATGTGAACGACCATGTTCTTTAACAGAAAATAAAGCTTTATCTGCTTTCCGTACAAGTGTCTCGATATCTTTACCATCTGCTGGGCTAAGTGAAATCCCAATCGATACGCTAATAAAATATTCCTGTCCATCTATCATAAATGGCTGTTTTAATACGTCCATAATCAAGTTTGCAGTTCGTTCAATTTTTTGGATGGTTGCATCTTTTAGCACAAAAATAAACTCATCACTATTATATCGATATAGCGAACACTTTGAGTAGCAAAGCTCCCGTAACCTATGACTAAACATACGCATCAAATCATCTCCCTTGCTCTCGCCAAGGGATTCATTAAACTTTTTAAAACGGTCAATGTCAACTAAAATAAGAGCGGCTTGCTTATGCTCTTGCTTTTTATCATTTAAATGCTGTAGCCAATGCTCCTTAAAAGCTTTTCGATTCCAAATACCTGTTAATTCATCCATTAGTGCTAGGTAATAGAATGCTTCATGATCATTCATAAATGAATTAGCATCTTTAACAAATAGGTGGACACCCACAACCTCACCATTATAATAGGTTGGATGCGTTCTTAAATAAAAGGGCTCTTTGCTTAGTAAATCACCTTTCAATAAGCATTTAGGCATGCCAAACGCTGAACCTTCGATTGTTTTGGTAAATAATAGTTTAAACTCATTGAGATATTTACTTTCGAGTAATGAAAAAATATCTAGTCCAATTAGACTGTGCTGCTCTCTCGATAGTGTAGCAGTAGCAGCAATATTTTGATGAATTATTCGACCTTGTAAATCTGTCGTTAACACTGGACTTATATGTTGTTCAATGAACTGTAAATAGGGATTTTCTTCAAATGATGTCGCTCGAAGAATAATGGCAACTATTGATTCAGAAAAGTGCTGAACATGAAGCATAAATGTTTTCTCTTGAAGACCGTTACCTAATTTTAGAGTATGCTGTTTATTGATTTCTTCAATTAGAAATCCCGACAATTGCAGCCAGCATTGCTTAGTAAAAAAGTTCTCAGCGTTTTTGGCTGTTATATCCTGCAGCTCAATCATTGACGATAGCTTTTCATTAAATTCAACGACCTCAAACACTGTCTTATCAACTTGTCTCAAACAAATGATTGCATCAAATGGATTCAGTTGCATGAGCTGTTGATATTCTGCAAATGGCGCTACATTTTCTCTACATTTTTTCATTCTATCCCTCACTAAGTAGCGTGTTTGCTCTATTCTTCGTCTAGCGTAGGCTTTAATGCATCCTTCAAGAAAATTTCCTGGCTATTTAATGGATCTTCGCTACGATCAAACTCTTTATAATGATACTTACCATTAGAGTCTTGAATACGGGCTTTGGCAGTATCCATTAATTGTGCATTCATTATGTCAATAATACGAGTTTTTGCTTCACTTGCATATACAGGGAATAAAATTTCTACACGTTTAATCATATTGCGTGTCATCATATCTGCAGAGGATAAATATACTTTATTTTCCCCATTATGATGGAACCAATAAATACGAGAATGTTCAAGGAAACGACCAACAATACTTGTTACAGTAATGTTCTCACTAATACCTGGGATTCCTGGTCTAATACAGCATATACCACGAATAATAAGCTCGACCTTTACACCCGCAATCGATGCCTCATAAAGCTTCATCATTAAATCTTTGTCTGTCAATGAATTCATTTTTGCACGAATAAAACCATTTCCATATTTTTTATGACAGGCAATTTCCTCATCCATTAACCGAATAAACTCATCGCGTATATCAAATGGTGCAACGACTAAATGATTAAAGGTAGGCTTTTCTGTATAGCCACTTAAGTAGTTAAAGAAATTTGTCGCATCAATGCCAAACTCTTTATCTGTCGTTATTATGCCCATATCCGTATAAATTTTTGCAGTTGCATCATTATAATTTCCTGTACCCAAATGGACAAAACGTTCAATTTTGCCGTTACGACGACTAACGACTAGCGTGATTTTTGAGTGCGTTTTTAAATTATTCATCCCATAGATCACAAGACAACCTGCTTGTTCTAATTGTTTTGCCCAGTGCACATTGTTTTCTTCATCGAAGCGAGCCTTTAGCTCCACTAATACCGTTACTTGTTTACCGTTTTCAGCGGCAAGTTTTAACGCTTGAATAATCGGTGAATTTCCGCTTACTCGATATAATGTCTGTTTTATAGCCAACACATTTGGGTTGATAGCGGCCTCAGAAATAAAATCAACAATAGGGGCAAAAGATTCATATGGATGATGGAAAAATATATCCTGTTGAAGTGCTTTTTCAAAAATATTTTCGTCAGACTGTAAATCTAAAGGTGGCTGTGGGATAAAGCTTTCATATTCTAAATGCTCACGACCTACTGAAATACCTTTCACAAAAGAGAACATAAACGTTAAATCCAAAGGACCATCAATATGGAAAACATCCGATTCTTCTATTTCGAATTCATCTAGTAAGTATTGCAGCACTTCCTCGTTCATTTCTCCAACTCGAACTTCTAAACGGCTTCCTACTCCCCATTTTCGCTTTTTCAGCTCTTTTTCGATCTCCACGAGAAGATCTCGAGCCCCTTCTTCATGGATAGTTAAATCTGCATTTCTTGTTAAGCGGAAGGCTTGTGCTGATTTTACGCTATAGCCATAAAACAGCTTTTCAATATGCGCTACTATCACATCCTCCAATAAAACTACAACTGTCTTACCTTCTTCGGACGGTACTTTTATATAGCGATCTAACACTGATGGAACCTGGACAATCGCCACTTTTTCACGACTTTCAAGATCTGACTCATCCTGCTCTAACAGCACTAATAAATTCAAAGTTTTACCAAGCAAGGTTGGGAAAGGACGATATGCATCCACTGCAACAGGGGTTAAAACAGGGAAGATAGTTTCTGCAAACATTTCATTGATAAATGATTTTTGCTTGCTATTTAAATCTTTCATGTCCGCAATATGTACATTATGTTGAGGTAGTAAATCATAGATTAAATGTCTATACACCTCAGTTTGTCGACGCACTAATGCTTGTGTGCGTTCTGCTATTTTGGCCAACTGTTCCTTTGGCGTTAAGCCAGATTTGTTTTCGGGCTTATGAAAACCAGCACGTACCTGGTCCTGTAAGCCTGCAACACGAACCATAAAAAATTCATCTAGATTGGAACTAAATATAGCTAAAAATTTTAAACGCTCAAGCAGAGGATTATTAATATCCTCTGCTTCCTCTAGCACGCGTTCATTAAAGGCAAGCCAGCTTAATTCACGATTATTATAATATTGAGGCTTTGCAATTTCCTCTAACAATAGATTGTAGTTTTCGGAAAACTCTTCCCCATGTAGCTCGTTTTTCGTTACTTCAGTTGTCATCCATTGTTCCACCCTTCTTCAATAAAATTGATCTTCATTGGGATTTTTAATGCACGTTCTAAATGCTTTCTATGTCGATTGGCTTGATACTTTTCAGCCGCAGCATTCTTTTTTACATAAATATTAAGTTGAACATGATCTTCTTCGGTGTGCATTTCAATAGCATGTACTATATTGCGTTTTGAAACATTTAATGCATAGACAAATTTTAATAACGCTCCGAAATCTCTTATTTTACGATGTTCCTCCCGACTCATCCATGTAGCAAATGGAGCAGCAAATCGTTCGAAATAATCTTTATTTTTATAGGAGGCAAGAAGTGCTAGTTTTACTCGTTCTAAATGATTTAAACCATCAATGGATTGATTCGCAATTAAATAAAAAGTATGTTGGCTTGAAGAGCTTAATTCGATATACTCTCCTATATTAAAAACCTTCGCCGCTTTTGCTAATAAATGCAAATCTTCTGGATGATATTGCAAGTAGCCTAAATGACAACATTCACGATACAGTTGGTCTGCTAAATGCATTAAATAATCTACTTCCACTTCACTCCGACCATACTGACGTGCTAATCTTCTAGCATTTCCTTCAAATACATTATATTTATCAAACGCCTTTGTATCTGTTTGCAAAATCCGTTGAATAATGAGTCCCTCACGTAAACCTCGCTTTGTCAGTTGGAAGGTCTCACTACCAACTACCTCCATCAACACTCTAAATACCTCTAATGCAGGAACAATGATATCTGCACGGTCAGATGAGAGACCATCCAATTGTTTCAATTCCTGAAAGCTTAATTGCCCTAAAAATAAGCTTAAATCATCCAAATTTTCCTTTGTCATTTCATAACCATGTACGCTGGCAATAGGATAATCATGCTTTTGTTGATGTATTTGAGCAATATTACGCGCACTACCACCAATTGCGATAATAGGTAGAGCAACATTTTTTATCCAAGGGAGTGTTTGGAACTGCTCTTTGACAAAGGCAAGAAGCTCTTTTTTCTCACTACTATTGATAATGTCACCTTTTACAAAACGTTGCTTTAAAGAAACTGTCCCAAAAGGGAAACTATGTGATTGCTGAATTTCTTTATTTTCAAACAGCGTAATTTCGGTACTACCACCACCGATATCGATTGTTACGGCCGATTTTGTACCCATGGAGTAAGCAACAGCAACGTAGCCAAAATAGGCCTCTTCCTCTTCTGATAAAAGCTCTATTTGGATACCAGTCCGTTCTTTCATTTCCTCTATAATTTTGTCTCGATTAGTGGCTTGTCGAATAGCCGCAGTCGCAGCAGCTTTTACATCTGTTACTTCAAAATCCTCAAGCATGGCTTTAAATGTTAATAAAGTTTCTGATAACACTTGAATACCTTCATCAGACATCTCTCCTGAGGGCTGTATATATGTACGCAAACGTGCTACCGTCTTAATATTTCCAAGCTCACGAAGTCCCTCTTCATTATCATATTGATATAATACTAATCGTATAGTATTGGAGCCGATATCAATAATAGCTGTTTTTAATTCATTCAAATAATCACATCCTTCAAGCATCTACCATTTATTTTGTTCATAATATTTGGACATATACAAAAAAATCGGACCCTCTTAATTAAGGCATCCGACTTTACTTTCATTTATTTATACTTGCAGGATACCCATTATTAAAATTGAGAAGTATCATGTAAGCCATGGTGATTACAGAATAAGTTGGTCAACACGTAAAATGAGCTCTGCAATTTCTGGCTTACTTATTTGATCCTCAGCCCCTACTTGATCACCTTTATGACGAAGGTCATCTGTAATTAGACTTGAAAAAATGATAACAGGAAGCTTTTGAAGATCGGGATGCTCTTTGATTTTTCGTGTTAAATGATGGCCATCCATTTGTGGCATTTCAATATCCGTTACCACCAATTGAATATGCTCTGCTATGTCACTACCACTCTTTGCAATTCCCTCTAAGTATTCATAAGCATCGCGGCCATTTTCAAAGAATTCAACATTGTCATAACCAGCTTCACTCATAGTATCAAACAGTAATTTACGTAATAACGGTGAATCTTCTGCAATTAAAATTCGCTTTCCAGATCGCTCACGTTTACCGAGCTTTTTAACAGATTCCACACTAATTCCTGATGCAGGATTGATATCCACCATAATTCTTTCGAAATCTAGTAATAGAATCATTTGCTCATTCTGTTTAATCACACCAATTACTTGTGATGTACCCCCTTGATACATATCTGAAGGCTTTTCGATTTGATTCCAAGAAATACGATGAATTTGTGTTACATTATCTACATGGAAAACGACACGTTGTTTATTAAATTCTGCGACAATATATTTTTGTTGTGGATTACGCTCAGCACCTTGAATTCCTAATACTCGTAGCATATCTACAACAGGTAATACCTCACCTCGTAATTGAATGATTCCTTCTACATGCGGGTGCGCGTGTGGGATAAACGTTACTGGGATCGGTTGAATAATTTCTTTTACTTTAATAACATTGATGCCAAACTTATTGTTTGCTACTTCAAATTCAACAATCTCTAGCTCATTTGTGCCACTTTCTAATAATATTCCTTTATGTTCCAATGCAACCCCGCTCCTTTCTCTACATCTGTTTATAATTCAATTGTATCATAGGCAATACATTTCTCCTACTTGCTATTTCCATTTTTATCATTAACTTTTAGATGTACCAATAGACCAACGACAGTCATAACGATCAACGTTGATAATGCTACACGACTAGCAATAGTACCATAATCCTTCATCCATAATGTAACAGTTCCATATATAGCTGGACCAATAATGGAGGATACTTTACCTGAAAAAGCAAACAACCCAAAAAATTGTCCACGTTTTTCGTTCGGTGATAATTCAATAATATATGTCCGAGATGTCACCCACATTGAGCCAAGTGATATACCAAATAGACTACCAGCAAGCCAGAACATCCATTGTGCTGAAGCAAAAACAGCGAATACCAAAGCAACAATCATAATAAGTGCAACAATTGTAATGGCACGTTTAGCGCCTATAGATTTCGTAATATACCCAAAGGCAAGTGACCCAATGATTGTTGAGACAGTAGAGACCAAATAAAGTACGATAAATTGTCCAGAACTAAAGCCAACAATCGTTGTCGCATAAACAGCCATCATAGCAATCGTTGTAGCAATGGCATCATTTAGAAAGAAATAAGCAATCATAAAGGTAAAGATTGCTTTATATTGCTTCATATCTTTAAATGTTTGAATGATTTCTTTATAACCATCTAAAAACTTTAAGGACTTTCGTTGGGACTTTGGGATCGGTGTATCTTTATTAATTAAGAATAATGGCAATGAAAAGAGTAGATACAGAATGGCTGTTGGGATAAACGCTCGATGAAAATCGCTGTTACCAACATACAAGTAAACAAGTAATCCAAAAAGTGTACCAAGATACCCGATTGCAACACCATACCCTGAAATGAGTGGCATCTCTTCTTTTGTCCCTAGATCACCCATCATAGAATCGTAAAATACTAAACTTGAATTAAAGAAAAATTTTGCTATGACAAAACTTGCAACTACCAAAAATAAACTAAGAGGCACACCAGAGTAATTGACAGTGGTTTGTACATTAGCAAATATTCCCATCATAAATGTAAATAGAATAGATATGGATGCAAACCATACAATAAATCTCTTTTTATAACCTGTGTTATCAATCCACACACCGAAAAGGGGTGAAAAGATAACGAGCAACAAGCTTGCAATGGCATTTGCATAAGATATAAAGGTGCTTGCAACTTGTTGCATGACTTCATTTGTTCCTAAAACCTCATCCATGTAAAAGGGAAAAAATATTGTATTTATATTTGAAGAAAAAATTGTATTCGCAAAATCATAAAATGCCCATGAAAGTATCGGTAA
Source organism: Lysinibacillus sp. BS3 (assembly GCF_039614735.1). Taxonomy (NCBI): domain Bacteria; kingdom Bacillati; phylum Bacillota; class Bacilli; order Caryophanales; family Bacillaceae; genus Lysinibacillus; species Lysinibacillus sp. BS3. The sequence continues at coordinate 1,888,122 of NZ_CP154860.1, forward strand.
TGATAAATAAATGGCTAATTGACTTCGATGTTGTACGTCTATAGCTGTACTCTTCTTCATAAAACCCTCCTCTCCATTCTCTATAATAAACAATTAATTTCTCTCTGAAATAAAAAATACCTTTTTTTAAAGAAAATTAATATTATTTACAATATAACAGTAAATTCACTGAAAAATAACTGCCAAATGGTCGATAATTGAACGCTTATTTTCTGTGTAAAACCAAAAAAGGTATTCAAGCCCCTCGCTTGAATACCTTTTTATCATTCTATATCTATGGTTACCCATTCAGAGGACCATTGCTCAATCGCTTTTAGCACAGGTGCAATAGCATAACCCTTTTCCGTAAGTTCATACTCAATGACAACTGGTGTTGATGGAATTACTGTACGTAGTACTATTTGCTCAGTCTCTAACTCCTTTAAACGTTCTGTTAATACACGACTACTAATATTCAACTGATTTTTAATGGTCGAATACCTTTGCGGACCATTTAATAGCTGATAAATAAGTAGTGTATTCCAACGATGATTTAATATCATGAGTGCTTTTTCAAATCGTGGACAAATATTTTTTTGATCCAAATGACTTCCCCCCTTTGTATATTAGTTCCTATTTAACAGTATATCACTTTTTAAAAAAACCTGTTCTAAAAATACATTAAGTTACTTGACAAAAGTTGTTTTTAAAAATAAACTAAGTTACGAATTGTAAGCAAAAAAAGATAAGGAGTTACTTTATTATGCAAAATATTGGTTCAACAATTTTACGTATCGTTCTAGGCGTTATTTTTGCAGTGCATGGTTTTCAAAAATTTCAAGGTGGCATTAGCTATACAGCTGACTTCTTTGATAGCCTAGGTATACCAGGATTTATGGCGTATATCGTGGCAATTATTGAATTAGTTGGTGGAATTGCAATTATTTTAGGTTTAGCAACAAGAATATTTGGTGCTTTATTAACCATTACAATGATTGTGGCGATCTTTACAGCAAAACTTAGCATCGGCTTTATCGGGGCAGATGGATTGGCTGGTTATGAATTAGATTTAGCTTTAGGTGCAATAGCTCTTTACTTTACTCTCGCAGGCGCATCCAGCTTCTCACTGGATTCTCAACTTTTCGGTAAAGAGTAAAACAAAAAAACCTGAAGGTCTCCCATTTAAGGAGCCTTCAGGTTTCCTATTCAGAATCCCATCGCGAATTATTTATAATACTTTAAGAGTGCTTGTGTACCATTATCACCATAGCCTGCTGCGATTAATTTCTCATACATTTCATAGGCTAATGCAAGTCCTGGTAATGTTATGCCCATTTTGTTTGACTCGTCTAAAGCTATTTTCATATCCTTTACAAAATGTTTAATATAAAAGCCTGGTGCAAAATCTTCTTTTATCATACGTGGGGCTAAATTGCTTAAAGACCATGAACCTGCTGCACCTGAAGAGATCGATTGTAAAACGGTAGGTAAATCTAATCCTGCCTTTAGTCCATAAGCTAGTGATTCACACACGCCAATCATACCAGAGGCAATAACAATTTGATTGCACATCTTTGCATGCTGCCCAGCTCCTGCTTCACCCTGATAAATTATATTTTCTCCAAATTGCTTCATAATTGGCAATACCTTGTCGTATGTGACCTGATCGCCACCAATCATGATAGACAAAGTGCCATTTTGAGCACCAATATCCCCACCTGAAACAGGGGCGTCTAAAGCCTCTACACCGATGGATTGAGCATACATATAAATTTTCTTTGCTAAAGATGGCTCTGAAGTCGTCATATCAATGACAATATTGCCTTGTTCTGCTGTTTGGAAGAGGCCATTTTCCCCAAAATATACTTCCTCTACATCTGAAGGATAGCCAACCATTGTAAAGGCAATTTCATGATTTTTAAATGCTTCAGCAGGTGAGCTTGCCCATGACGCCCCTAAGGCAACAAGAGGCTCTGCTTTTTCTTGCGTACGAGTATAGACGGTTACTTCATGACCATTTTTTAGTAAATGCTTAATAATACTAGCACCCATTACTCCAGTTCCAATAAATGCAATACGTTTCTTTGTCATATGTACATGCTCCTTTGTTCTAGAATTTCTGTACTCTCCGTGAGAGTCCAACTCTATATCTTTTCAGTTTAGGTGAAGGAATGAAATAATTCAAACTCTTCCCATAACTTGTACTAAAATTTATATGTAGGGCATATATACCGAATAAGCAAAAAAAAGAGAGCAAGTGATTGGGGGATCACTGCTCTAAAGGGGGAAATGAGAATGTTGCTGTGTTCATAGTAAGTTATTCCCCATTGAAATGCATTTTAAACATATATGTTAAAATGTTTTTTACTCTGAATACTGGAACAATCTTTTTTAGTCTTCTTGATCTTTTTCTTCTTCAAATGCCATCTGTCTATAATAAGTATTCATTAACTGATCTAATCTGCGACTCAGTTGAATGGTTTTTGCATTTTGTAACCCGTTTTCTACACCTGAGCGAATCATCATCTCACGAGTTTGTTCCATTTGTTTCAAGAGTAGATTGACCATTCATACAACCCTCCACACACAAATAATCATACCATTATTATACATTTATATTTCATTTCTTACAGCATTAACTTACGACAATGTTCGACAAATTAACTTCTAGGTGTTTCAGTATAAGTATAGATAATTCGCCCATTTTGCTTGGCCTCACCTCTATAATGTTTAAATAATGGGTGTTTTACAAGAATTTCACGAAATTCGTAAAATTCTTCCTTTTGAATTTCAATACTTTCTCTTTCCCCATTTTGTAATTGTTTAAGCATATTTTCGTATTTTTCCATGAACTTTATTCCTCTCTTTGCCTCATTTGTGTAATAAATTATGAATTATTTAAAAAAAGCTTTACGTTTACCAATTTTTCATGCAAACTGTATATTATTAGTCGATGAAGGAGCTGACTGTCTGTGAAAATAGCTGAAGTTGGAAATATTATCGAGTTTAAAAATGGTCTCCAAGGTATTGTAGAAAAGGTAAATGAAAATTCGGTGATCGTTAACTTAACATATATGGAGAATTTTGATTCCCTTGAAATTGAAGAAAAAACGGTCGTCAATCATAAACGATATAAAATTTTATATACTAATGAAGCTTAATAGTCTGAATAGTCCCTATTTGTCTTAATAGATGATAAGGGACTATTTTTTTGATAAGATTAAGGTATGGAGGTCGAATATGCTAACAAATTCGAAACAAACAATACTATTTCTCCTTTCTTTATTATTCGTTTATGGTATGCTTGCTTTTACCTTTGCTAATCAAGCTGTATTTTGGTACATGTATGCATTCACTCTACTAGTATGTATTGCCATTGCCATCTTAGCTGGCTCCATTGAAGATCAATTACCTACTTGGCAATTTTTACTCTTTGGTATTGGATACGGTACCATCACATATGGTATTATTCGCTTTGGTTACTGGCTCGCTCCATATATTAATAATAACTTAGTACAATCCGTTCAAAAATTTTTAGCAAGCTACGGACCACAAAATATTTGGCACTATGTTTTACTTGTATTTATCGTTGCCATAGGTGAAGAATTATTTTGGCGTGGTTATATCCAACAACAGTTAAAACGTTTTATGCGCCCACCGCTGGCTGTCATAGTTACCGCAGTATTATGTGCTGTATCAATTGCCCTTAGCGGATTTATGCTTGGTGTCATTGCTGCATTGGTAACAAGCATTATTTGGGGCTTCTTATATGAATGGCGTAAAAGTATGCCACTTGTTATTGTAGCTCATGTCGTTTTTGTACTATTATTATTTTTAGTGTTGCCGTTAACATCATAACATTAATATTTGGAAACATTTTATCTTTACTAACGTTTAATTTAGAAAAGGAGGGTTTTTTATGCAAAAAAAATTAGTTTCAATTCTTGCATTATTACTAACAGCCGTATTAGTTGTAGGTTGTAATACATCTGATAAAACAGGGGATTCAGATGCTCAACAAAATGAGCCATCAAATACTGCTGCCGATCAAAAACCATCTGGAGATGATACAGCAGGTGAATCAAATGAGGAAGAAGAAGATACACCTGCATCAAATGATACAAATACAGAGGATGCTTCTAAACAGCCTAAACAAGATGTAAAATACGTCCAAAATGGTGTAGATAAAACTGAAAAGGCAACTGAATCAGCAAGTGTTGATCAAAGCTATAAACTACAACAGCTTCCTGGTTTTACACTGACACAAGAAGAGCCTGGTAAAGACATGTTAGTGTCCAATGATGATGACGAAGTGTTTATGCGTATTGAAACAATTGAAGCTTCACAATCGAGCTTTGAAGAAGTAAAAACAACTATGCAAGATTATATGAACGCAGTGGGTGAAACAGTAGCTCTAACTGCTGAGGAATTAGCAGCATTTAAAGATGTTCAAAATATCGAGGGTTATGTTGTGGACTTCGACACTGAGAAAGTAATTGGGGTTGTCCTTGAGAAAGATGGTCTCATTACAAAATTAACTATTCATGATAATGATGAACAAGATTTAACAGATGCTATGCTTAATATGGCAGCAACTATATCTAAAAAATAATAAAATGCTAAGGACGATAGACATAGTCTATCGTCCTTCTATTTGATCACAAAAAAGTTGTCTCAAATCAATGAGACAACTTTTTTAATAAGATAGGTCTTTGATAGAAAGGCCAATTTTCTTCAATAACGTAATAGCTTGCTCTTTTTCTTCTGGGGATAGTACACTCATTAATTCATGCAAATGCTGTTCGTGTTTTGGGAACAGCTCTCCCATAAAAGCTTCACCTTCAGGGGTGATTTCTGCATACGTAACACGACGATCAGCAGGACAAGATACTCGTAATAAGTAACCTCTCTTCTCTAGCTTATCAATGACATACGTAATAGACCCACTGGCTAACAAAATTTTATTGCCAATTTGCTGTAATGGCTGTCTTCCTTTATGATAGAGAAGTTCTAGAACAGCAAATTCAGTTGGGTTTAAACCATTATCCTGAAATAATTGATGTGTTGTTTCATTAATTGCTTTTAGTGCACGTGATAATACAATATATAATTTTAAAGATTGTTTTAGATCTTCTGACGGCATATTCTTTTCCTCTCACTTCGCTCTTTATACATGACATTATAGCGACATTAGAAAAGCATTGTCAAAAGCAATATATGATTTAGAAGGTTTTGTTGTTCATTATGCAACCATTTTTACTTTCTTTATGTTACTAAATAAGCAGAATCTTTTGTGGATACTTCCATTGTATCCATCTGATTGAATGTGTAAATTGGAAACTGCAGATGGAAGCATGTCCCCTTCTGTAGTTCACTACTAACGCCAATTACTCCTTCATGTTCTTCAATCACCTTTTTCACGAAAGCAAGGCCCAGTCCTGTCCCTGTTGATTTTGTCGTGTAAAAAGGCTGGAATAGGTTTTGAAGTGTCGTGCTGTCCATGCCAACACCTTCATCTTTTATCATAAGTTCGACAATCGCACAGTCATTTGTTGCCATTTCGACGGTAATCGTACCACCATTATTCATGGATTCCATTGCATTTTTAATTAAATTCATCAGCACTTGCTTTAGTCGATTCTCGTTGCCGCCAATATAGACTTGATTAGAGGTTGAAATATACTGAATCATAATATTTTTCATGAGTGCATCTGGTAGCATAAACTCAATGACTTGCTTTACAATATGATCCAGTTCTAATAATTCCACTTTCATCGTTGTTGGCTTAGACAATACTAATAATTCGGATAAGATTTGTTCCATCCGTTGAAGCTCACTGTCAATAACAGAGAGATACATGCGTGATTCATCATCAGCATTTAATTTTAGTAATTCAGTAAAACCCTTTAAAGAAGTTAATGGATTACGAATTTCATGTGCAATACTCGCTGCCATCTGTCCCACAACGTTTAATGCTTGCTGATGCTCAACTTTATGTTGAAGTTGCTTTTTCTCTGTTTCATCATTAATCACAGTGACAATAATATTATTGTATTCATCAAAAATACTTGAAATTTCATAATAGCAAGTTCTGCTTACTTGTGTTTCATCGACTACATGAATGCTTGCATGTTTTTCACCCATTAACTTAGAAAGGTAGGTTGTAATTTGCCCCTTTTTCAATGTAAATGAATCAAATATATGCTGATGCGCTTTATGAAGAAGCTGCGAATTTTCAACTTTCAGAAACATTTCCGCATATTTATTTAGCCCAAGAATAATACCACTAGCGTCACTAACAATAACAGCATAAGGTAAGTAATCGTAGGCATTAAAAGATTGCGCTCTCTCATGTGCTTGGCTAACATATAATTTATGGGCAACATCATCATTTAATGTTGAAATTTGCGCAACAATTTCCTCTGTATTAGGATCATAAAAGCATTTGAAAGATAACATTTCGTAGTCATTTCCAACTGTGCGAATATTGAAAATTTCCTCTGAACGTAAATCATTTTGTAACTGTTTGACGAACTTAGTCCATTTAAAATTAGATGGCTCGTCCATAGCTAAATAGCCAATATAGGTTAAATTAAGATTGAAAAGATTGATAGCAGCCTCATTGACGTTTAAAATTTTCCCTGCTTTATTGAGTATAAGTGTTGGTGACGAAGTACTTTTCATAAGATTTCCAAAACATTGATTAATATCATTTTGCTTCAACTTTCTCACCGAACCTTTCAAAAGAGTAAAAAACCTCTAAAATCGAATTTTGAGCCTTTACTATACTTTATGACAGCACGATTCTATTATTACAAAATTTAGTAAATTTAAGTATTTTAAATTATTTCACGAACCGTTCACAAAATAAATAGGTAAAAAGAATTATATTGTATGTCAGATACTTGACTGATACAATAGGATGTTGAAAGGAAGATTATTGCATGAATACTATTTTAACTACTTTGAATGCAAAGTATATTCACACAAATTTAGCATTGCGCTATTTAAAAGGCGCAGCTTTACCGGAGTTTAATCCAATTATAGCAGAGTATACTATTAAAGACCCTGCTTTTAATATTGTATCAGATTTATTCCAAAAAAAACCTGATATCGTTGGATTTAGTTGCTATATCTGGAACATCGAAGAAACAATTCACGTTATCAAGATGTTAAAAACTGTCTGTCCAAATGTTAAAATTCTGCTCGGGGGACCTGAGGTTTCTTATGATTGTCACCATTGGTTACGTCGAATACCTGAGGTAGACTTCATTGTGATGGGTGAAGGAGAAACTTCATTTAAACAATTACTGCGCTATTTCCACGGTGAAATATTGTTAGAAGATGTTCCTGGTATTTGTTATTTAGAGGACGAGAAAGTCAAGATTCACGCTATGCCACCTAAAATTGATTTGCGCGAATTACCAAGTCCTTTTCGTTTTGAGGAGGATCTGCCCTATCTAGGTAAGCGAATTCAATATATCGAAACAAGCCGAGGCTGCCCATTTAGCTGCCAATTTTGTTTATCTTCTATTGAAGTTGGCGTCCGATACTTTAACCGTGAAAAAATAAAAGAGGATATTCGTTTCTTAATGGATAACGGAGCTCGAACAATTAAATTTGTGGATCGCACCTTCAACATCAGTCGTAGCTACGCAATGGAAATGTTCCAATTTTTAATTGATGAACACAAACCAGGTGTTGTATTCCAGTTTGAAATCACGGCTGATATAATGCGCCCTGAAGTCATTCAATTCTTAAATGATAATGCACCAAAAGGTTTGTTCCGATTCGAAATAGGTGTTCAATCTACGAACGATTTAACAAATACTCTTGTAAAACGTCGTCAAAACTTTGAAAAACTAAAGCGAACAGTTACTATGGTGAAAGATGGCGGAAAAATAGATCAACATTTAGATTTAATTGCAGGTTTACCAGAGGAAGATTACGCTAGTTTTCGTCAAACATTTAATGATGTCTTTGCAATGCGGCCAGAGGAATTACAGCTTGGATTTTTGAAACTTTTACGCGGCACAGGACTTCGATTAGAAGCCGAGAAGTTTGGCTATACCTATGTGGATCTATCTCCTTACGAAATCTTTTCAAATAATGTTCTAACATTTGATGATATCGTCCGTATTAAGCATGCAGAGGATGTTCTTGAAAAGTATTGGAATGATCACCGTATGGATCATACGATTGAATACTTGGTTACAGAGGTCTTTGATACACCATTTGATTTCTTCCAAAACTTCGGAACATATTGGGAAACAAAAGGTTGGTCTCGTATTGGTCATCAGCTAGAGGATTTATTCCGTCGTTTATTAATGTTTTTAGAAACGATTGATGATGTGAATTTAAACATTGTCCAGAGTTTAATGCAGCTTGATTACTTAATGGCTCAGCAGTTCCAACCACGGAAGCTATGGTGGAATGAGCGTCCTACAGAAGAGCAACAAAAAGCCCTTTATCACGCTTTACGAGAAGATCCAGCTATCGCAGGCGAGGAATTTGCTAACTTTAAGTTAACTGAAAAAGAGTTGTTTAAGCATACCTTGATTATCCCTCATGCTCTTGATTACCAAGAGTTTGCAAATGGCAAAATTGTACAAAAAAATGGCTATCTGTTAACCTATTTCCGACATGGTCAAGCACCTTACTTTGCAACAATCTACTCTAACTAATAAGAAACGCTAGTCCTGTCATAACTATCAGGACTAGCTTTTTTTATTACTTAAACGATTCTTAAATCCTCATAGTAACAATAAAGACTGCTAAATTTATTCCTTCTGCGCTTCATTGTTCGGTTAGTTAAGTACTCATAGCCAGCCTTACCAATATAGGTCAAATTCCTTAAATAAAGATTGATAAAACTTTGTAAAAAATGCCCAAAAAACAATCTATCTAATCAGGAAATAAAATTTTAAATTTTTTGAATATTTTATGACAAGATAATATTTTTTACTTTTATATGAGGTTTACGATGGAATTACTCCTTACTTAATGCCTCACATACTTTAAAAATTTAACCAATAATTACTCGTTCCTTCGGATAGTGGAAGCCTGATTTCTTTCCTCTTCCGCCACCCCCAAGAGTATAAAGGAATGATATTAATCCAACTCGACCAATAAACATTAAAATAATGATAATGATTTTACCAACCACTGATAAATCAGATGTTATGCCTAACGACATACCACATGTACCGAACGCTGAAGTAATTTCAAAAATAATTTGAATAAGAGATGCGTGTGGCTCTGTTATAAGCAAGATAAGGGTTGCAACTAATACCATGAAAAAGGCTAATAAAATTACGACAAATGATCGGAAGACATCAATCAAATGAATTTCTCGTCCAAATACTTGGATATCCTCTCTTCCTCTAGCAAAGGTAATTAAGAATAAAATGGCCAAGGCAAAAGTTGTGGTGCGAATACCTCCACCAACTGAGCTTGGGGAAGAGCCAATGAACATCAGGAAGCTCATGAATATATCTGTAGCTTCACTAAAAGTCGTGACATCGTAAGTAGTCAGTCCAGCTGATCTCGTTGATACAGAATGGAACATTGCTGAAAATAATGCCTCATGCCAAGACATTTCCTTAAAAGAATGGAATGATTCAAGGAGTAAAATGACAAGTGCACCAACTATAAATAAAATAGCGTATGTTGAAGTAGTGATTTTAGTAAATAAACTAAAACGGAAATTCTCGCGTCGATTAAGCAAAAAAGTCTTCAATTCAATTAATACCGGAAATCCGATAGCACCTAATACAATCAGTACCATGGTAACCATCTGTACAAAATAATCATCATGGAATGGGAGTAAGCTCATTCCCGTTATATCGAATCCTCCATTTGTCGTAGCAGAAATAGAGGCAAAAATTCCATGTAAAAAGGCTTCTTCTAACGTATCAAAATAATTGGTAAAATGTAGCGTTAAAATAATGGTACCCGTTAATTCAATGCCAAATAAAATTTTTAAAATTTCGCGGATTAATTTAACAACACCAGAGACACTGTACTGGTTATGATCAATCATTATTAACTGACGCTCACGCATGCCTATTTTTTTCCCAACAAGCAGCCACACAAAGGTACCAAGTGACATAATACCAATGGCGCCTAACTGTAAAATAACAAGAATCATTACAAGCCCAAAGGTAGTATAGGTTTCCGAAATATTAATGGTTGTTAACCCAGTAACACTTACTGCACTTACTGCTGTAAACAAGCTATCTAAAAAAGAGACTTTTACACCTTCTTGATGAACGCCTGGAAGCCGTAATAACAGGAAGGAAATCGCTATTGCTATAAAATAATAAGAAACAAGTACCTGAAATGGTGTGACTAGTTTATTTGATGATTTTTTCCAAGGCACTTTAACAACTCCTCCCACATATGATGCCCAACTAGATAGATTATAGTATAGAAAAAATACATAAAAAAAGAAAGAGGAATAGTGATAACTATTCCTCCAACGTTCATCTACTTATTTTTTCTTTCTTACACCGACTAAATAGCCGACAAAAGCAATACCTACTAGGACAATCCAGAATGTTAACTCCCATGCCGTGGAATGTGGAAATTCTTTAGGCAATATTCCCACCTTCTCATGTGCCAATGTTAAGACAACTAACTTCACACCTACCCAGCCAACGATTAGAAATGCCGCTGTTTCAAGTGAAGGGTAATCATTTAATATTTTTACAAACCATTGGGCAGCAAACCGCATCATAATGACACCAATAAATCCGCCAAGGAGCATCACAATGAACTGACCGCCATTGATGCCACCAATATCAAATTCACCTAAGTGTGGCAAAGTTACAGCAATTGCAACGGCTGCTAGCATCGAATCAATAGCAAATGCTATATCGGCAGCCTCTACTTTTAGTACTGTTAACCAGAAACCAGAACCCTTTTTTCCACCATTTTCGGTTGCTGCTTCTTCTTCATCTTTATGTTTTCGTAAATCATATATATTTTTCGCAGACATAAATAATAGATAAGCTGCACCGACCGCTTGTATTTGCCAATAATTTACTAAAACTGTAATAACAAATAATGCGGAGAATCGGAATATCAATGCTCCAAATAGTCCATAAAATAACGCCTTTTTTTGCTGCTCTTGTGGTAAATGCTTCACCATAACAGCCATTACTACCGCGTTATCAGCTGCTAGTAATCCCTCTAATACAACAAGGACAATTAACACCCAGCCATATTGTAGTAAAATCGCTTCCATTCTAGTGCCTCCTCTAAGCTCTCTATACCCTCAATGACCCTGTCATTCAAGTATAAAAGAAAAAAACCCCTGCCCTAATTCAGGCAAAGGTCTCGCTAAGTAAATTCGTACCCTTTCTATTTATGGTACTTCAATCTACACGTCATACGTATAGAGCCATTCACTATCACACCCGATGGTTGTACCATGTCTTGACGAATGTGAAACCAGGGAAAGTTAATTACCTGTTAGCTACTCCCCTTTGACAAATTGTCGAAGGTATCTTCTTTCAAATATTATAGCACTATCATTTACAACTGACAAAAATATCTATATGTTTTTTTCGTTACTTAATCTGAATTTGATAGCTCTTCTCTTCCTTATGTGCTAAATAAAACTCAATCATTTTTGGCATCGTCTGTATAAAATCAGGACATGTAATACCACCTTTTTGTAAGATATGATATGCTTCAGTCGTATCAAATGAAGCATTCCATGTTAAATAATCTAATGTTTCTTGTTCGACACCTAATTTTTTTCGAATAAATGGAATCTGCAATGAAAGCTTAGCCAATGTAAATGGTAAACGTCCTTTTGGATAAGAATTTGTAACTAGTTTCACCATTGTACGGTATACCTCCTGTACAGGGTGAGGATTAGGATCAGTTAAATGAAGTGTCTTCCCTTCTGCACTCTGTTCACTAACCAGAAAAGTAGAAGCATTTATAATATAATCAACTGGCACTACATTAATTGTCGATGAAGTTTGACCAATGTACGGAATAAAAGGTAAACCTTTTAAACGTTCAACTAAGTTTAAGAAGAAATAAGGACCATCAAATTTAATGGTTTCACCAGTTTGGGAATGACCACGAACAATTCCAGGTCTAATTATTGTCAATGGTATTTCCGATTTTAAATCTTCTACTCTGTGCTCAGCCTCATATTTTGTTTCCTCATAGTGGTTTTTAAATGCTGTTGGTCGAATTAATTCATTTTCACGCAGTACGCCCTCACGTGTACCAGCCACATAGGCAGTGCTGAAATACATATAGCGCTGTAAATTTGGTAAGGTGCTAACAAAATCATTAACCATTGTTGTACCATGAACATTTACCTTCCAGGCAATATCACGTGGTACAGCTAAATCATAGATAGCAGCTAAATGCCAAAGCACTTCAATTTGCGGTACAATTTCTTTGATGATTTGATTTTCTAATCCAAGGTTTGGTAGTGTAATATCGCCTTCCACAATTCGAATCGAACAGTCAGGAAAATCCTCTAATATTTTGTTTTTTTCTTTATGTGCCTTTATGGTTTCACCAGCCAATACAATGGTAATTACTTGTTGTGCTTGTTTCTTTTGAAATAATGCTCGAATTAGTTGACTCGAAATGAAACCAGGAAAACCTGTAAAAAAATGAACCTTCATCTCCCATTCCCCCTTGAACCTAGTGCATCTTTCTTGTATCTTTATCCATTAAACTGTAAATGATCGGTACAATATACAGCGTCAGTAAAGTTGAGGTCACAAGCCCTCCGATAACAGCAATCCCCATTGGCTGATTCATCTCGGTCCCTTCTCCAATGCCCAGTGCGAGTGGTAAAAGCCCTAAAATAGTTGTTAAGGCTGTCATTAAAATTGGACGAAGCCGATCTTGGGTAGCAAGTAAAATTGCCTCATAAGCTGGCATGCCCATTGCCTTTTGCTGATTAATATAATCTACCAGCACAATACCGTTATTTACGACTATTCCTACTAGTACTAGGATACCGATAACTGAGGTTACACCAATTAAAGTATTTGTTAGGAACATAGCTATCGCCACACCAATGATCATTAATGGAACAGTAAACATGATAACAAACGGATATTTAAATGACTCAAATTGAGCTGCCATCACAATATATACAAGCACGATGGCTAGCATCACAGCTAGTAACATATCATCAATTGCACTATCATAGAGCTCTCTGTCCCCACTGAACACAACTTGAGTAGTAGATGGTAAATTAACTTGTTCTAATGCTTTATCTACTTTTGCAGAGATTCCTCCCAAAGATTCCTTTGTTTCATAATCTACAAAAAAGGCCACTGCTGCTGCTTGATCAGAACGACGAATGGATACCGGCCCCTCTTGTATAGAAACGGTAGCCACTTCCTCTAACTTTACGAATAATCCTGCTGGCGAACGCAGCTGCATGACTTTTAAAGCATCTATACTCGTATTAAATGACTGCCCAAAACCTGTATAAACGGGTAATACTGCGCCGTCATCAGTAATCAATTGGGACGTTAATTGACCTTTTGTCATTTGATTTACAGTTTGAGCGATTTGTGCTGGAGCAAAACCATAGTCTTTTGCTTTTTCACGATTAACCTCAATTTGAATCTCTTGAACAGTATTATCTAAATCCGTAGAGACATTTGTCACTTGCTGAATCGCTAGTAGTTCCTGCTGCACTTTCTTAACAGTTTGCTGTAGCCTCTGTTCATCGGAATCTGTTAAACGGAATGTTAAGGTGTGTGGTGACGATCCTGTAGCTGTCGATACATTAAATGTAATTTCAGCTTGCTCTTCAAGCTCTCCCTGTATATCTTGTTCTAGCTCTTCTACAAATTTAAAAATGGAACGTTGCCTTTCTGCTAATGGAACAAGCTTTACATATATCTCAGCTTGGTTGGCGCTAGTTTGTCCACGTGCTTGGGATTGTTGTGTACCGCCAATTAAACTAACATACACATCTACATCCTTTTCCTGCTTTAAACGTTCCTCAATTTGCTTAACAATCTTTTCTGTTTCTGATACAGCGACACCTTTTTCAAGATTGACACTTATAGAGGTAAACCCCTCATCTGTAGGCGGTAAAAATTCAGTACCTATTCTAGTCAGTCCAAACAAAGAAAGACTAAAGCAAACCACTGTAAAAAGCAGTATAAGCATTCGATGCTTTAGTACCCATACAATTGACGCCTTGTAATGCCTATAAAAACGTGATTTACTGCGTTGTACATAAAAATTATTGTTTTTCATTTTTAAAAGTCGACTTGCTAGCATCGGAACGACTGTAAGCGCAACTACTAAAGATGCAATTAAGCTGAATGAGATTGTTAAGGCAAACTCTGTAAATATTTGACCAATCAATCCTTCGATGAACATAACAGGAATGAATACTGCTATTGTGGTCAAAGTGGAAGCTGTAATGGCAAGGGCTACTTCCTTTGTTCCTTCCTTTGCTGCAGTTATCGGGTCTTTTTCTAGTTCTAGATGTCTTTCTATATTCTCAATAACGACTATGGCATTATCCACAAGCATACCAATTCCAAGTGCCAGAGCACCTAATGTCATAATATTGAGGGAAAAATCCGCAAAAAACATCAAAACAAATGTGACAATAACGGAGTAAGGAATCGCAATACCAATGATGATCGGACTCTTTACACTACGTAAAAAAACAAATAGGATGAACATCGCAAATAATCCACCTAAGAGTAAGGAAGAGCCAATATTACTAATCGCTAAATCCACATAATTACCTTGATCAATTAAAATATCTGCTGTGATACCTTTATACTGATCTTTCTTTAGTAATGTCTCTAAGGCCTTCTGGAAATCCTTAGAAACCTCTGCCGTATTTGCACCAGATTCCTGTAATACAGACATAAGAACTGCTGGATGCTCATTTGCTCGTGTTGTGGTAATAGATTGTTGTTCTGTCCTCTCAACGGTTGCAAGATCACCAATGGTTAATGATTTGCCCGTTAAAGGGTCCACCGAAACAATTAAATTGGCAATGCTTTCCGGAGAAGATAATGTGCTAACTATACGTGTTGTTAGCATTTTGCCATCATCTGTTGAAACAGGCTCACCAGGAAGAGACACATTATTCGCTTGAACTATTTGCATCACATCTGTCTGAGTCAAGCCTTTTTCAACTAGCTTTGCTTCATCCAATACTATTTGGATTTCATCAATCAATTTGCCAGAAACATTCACACTGGCAACACCCTCTGTCCGTAGCAGTTCCTTCTCTAAGTGCTCTGCTAATACACGTACATCTACTTGATTATTTTCCGCACGTAAAGACAGCTGAATAATAGGAAATTGAGACGGATCAAATTTTAGGAAACTAGGCTTGCCAGCATCATTAGGCAATGGGGTCATATCAATTCGCTGTAAAATATCAAGTTGGACAACATCCATATTTGTGGACCAGTTGAACTCAAGCACAATTAAATTGGAGCCTTCCTGTGAGGTTGACTGGATTTTTTTGATACCAGGTAAGGTGGCAAGTGTAGCCTCTAATGGCTTCGTTATCTTTTCATTTACCTCCGTCGGGCTTGCCCCAGGATAAGAGGTGACAACCACTCCAATAGGAGGATTTAACTCTGGAATTAACGTAATCGGTATTTTTAATAAAGATACACCGCCTAGTATGATGACAAAAAGCATAGTAACAATCGTAAAGACAGGTCTTTTAATAGAAAAATGACTAATATTCATATAAACAAACTCCTTTTCTACCTCTTCCTTTCTATGATAGCCGAAAAGGAGATTATTTTATAAATAAGCTCCTGTTATTGAGATACTATCTCTAAGGAAACTTATATTTCCTAATAATGTATATATTCTACAAACAGTGTCATTTTTCCTTGCAAAAAAACACGAATCGCAAAATTGTCGATTCGTGTTTTATAATTATAAAAGGCTATAAAGTTTAATGTTTTCGTTTTTATCTGCAAACCAACGCATAGCGAACTCATTTTCAAATAGGAAAACAAGATTGTCAAAACGGTCTTTTACAAGCATTGATCGACCTGATGACATTGATTCTTTGACATCCTCTTCATTTTCAATCCAGCGTGCGATTTTCGAACCAATTGGCTCCATTTTTACTTCCACATTGTATTCATTTTTCATACGATGTTCAAATACTTCAAATTGTAATTGACCAACTGCTCCAAGTATAACTTCCTCTGTATGCAGCGTTTTATAGTATTGAATAGCACCCTCTTGCACTAATTGTAAAATCCCTTTATGGAATTGCTTTGATTTCATAACGTTCTTCGCCGTTACGCGGACGAATAATTCTGGTGTAAACTGTGGTAATTTTTCAAATTGGAATGTTTTCTTGCCACCTACAACAGTGTCTCCAATTTGGTATGTTCCTGTATCGTACAAACCAATTATATCACCAGCAACTGCTTCATCTACTGTCTCACGATCGTCTGCAAGGAACTGTGTAGATTGTGTGACTTTAAATGACTTCCCTGTACGAGATAACGTCATATTCATTCCACGTTCAAATTTACCAGAAACAATACGTACAAAGGCAATACGATCACGGTGTGCTGGATTCATATTGGCCTGAATCTTGAAAATAAAACCTGAAAACTCATCATGCTCCACAGGATCAATAAACTGCTCATCTTCAGTAATTCTTGGCTGCGGCGTCGGTGCGAATTGTAAATAGGTTTCCAGGAAAGTTTGAACACCAAAGTTCGTTAATGCTGAACCAAAGAATACAGGTGTTAATTCCCCACGACGAATTTTTTCCTCAGAATATGCATTTCCCGCTTCATCTAAAAGTAAAATATCGTCCATTGCTTGTGAATAATAAGAAGTCACCTTCATTGGATGCTCCACAGCAAGCTCCCCATTGTCGTCAATTGGTAAGAAACGTTCCGCTTCATCTGTACGGAATTGCTCAATGCGTTTATTGTAACGATCATAAATACCAAGGAACTCTTTACCCATACCGATTGGCCAGTTCATAGGATATGCATTGATACCTAATACCTCTTCAAGCTCTTCGATCAATTCAAGCGGCTCTTTCCCTTGACGGTCTAACTTATTAATAAATGTAAAAATAGGAATACCACGCATTTTACAAACCTTAAATAGCTTTAAAGTCTGTGCCTCGATCCCTTTGGCAGCATCCACTACCATGACGGCACTATCTACAGCCATCAATGTACGATATGTGTCTTCCGAGAAATCTTGGTGACCAGGGGTATCCAAAATATTCACACGAGACCCGTTATAATCGAATTGCATGACAGATGAAGTAACCGAAATCCCACGTTGTTTTTCGATCTCCATCCAGTCCGATGTTGCAAATTTACCTGTTTTTTTACCTTTTACTGTACCTGCATCACGAATAGCACCACCAAAAAGTAAAAGCTTTTCTGTAATCGTCGTTTTCCCAGCATCAGGGTGACTGATAATGGCAAAAGTACGACGCGATAGTATATCTTGTTCTAAATTTGAATTCATCTCGTCATTCTCCTTTTTTCATACTTAATAATAATAAAAGAAGACTTGCCTTTCGTACAACCTTTTTACATGAAATCTCAAAAAAGAAAACCCTTTAGTTACAACTAAAAGGGTTTCCTAAGAATTTAGCTTTCATCACACGAATTTTAATCGGCCTGCTTCTATCGCAATTTCTGCATCACTATGTGGAAATTTTGTATTTTCGATAATTTGATAATCCTCATGGCCTTTACCAGCAAAAATAATCATGTCACCCGGTTCAGCAATTTCAATCGCATGGCGCACTGCCTCTGCACGATCTCCAATACAAGCATAATTATCATGAAGCATACCCTTAGCAAGATCGCCTGTAATACTATCGTAGTCTTCATAGCGTGGATCATCTGTCGTTAAAATAACATATTCCGCAGCAGACGCTTTTTCAGCCATGGCAGGACGCTTCGATTTATCACGATTGCCACCTGTTCCAACTAAGAAAATCAACTTGCCCTTTTTATAAGGTTGCGCTGCTTGAATTGCCTTTTCAATTGCATCTGGAGTATGGGCATAATCAATAAAAATTTGCACAGGTAGATCTGAACATACTTTCTCCATACGACCCTTGACTGGCGGTAGTTGCTCAATTTGTTCAATAATGGACTCCATTGAATAGCCCCTACCATAAAACGCAATCATGGCTGCCAATACATTATAAATATTAAATTCCCCAAGCAAATTCATTTTTACACGATAAATTCCTTCAGGCATTTCCACGTCAAATGATGTCATATAGTCGTGATATTCACAGTTAATGGCGCGGAAATCAGCATTTTCATTTTTTAAACCATATGTCCACACGGGAAATGGTGTCATTGCAGCATATCTCTCTGACCAAGCATCGTCTGCATTCAACACAACAAATTTATTTTTTTCTAAATCTTGTCCAAGTTGGGAAAATAATAAGCCTTTTGCATGGCCATATTCCTCCATCGTACCATGGAAATCAAGATGATCGTGCGTTAGATTCGTAAAAATAGCGATATCATAATCAACACCTGCTAAACGTCCAAGTGCTAACCCGTGTGATGAAACTTCCATTGTCATTAATCGACAGCCTTCCATTTTTGCACGGAAAATCATTTGTTGTGTCGATAACGCATCACTCGTTGTATTAGCTGATTCATATAAAATTCCATTTAAATTAAAGCCAATTGTGCCTGATAAAGCCGATTTCTCGC
Organism: Lysinibacillus sp. BS3; assembly: GCF_039614735.1. Lineage (NCBI taxonomy): Bacteria > Bacillati > Bacillota > Bacilli > Caryophanales > Bacillaceae > Lysinibacillus > Lysinibacillus sp. BS3. Next base: position 1,906,823 of record NZ_CP154860.1, read on the forward strand.
CCATACCATGCATTATATTTTGAATAATTCCTGTTACGGATGTTTTACCATTCGTTCCCGTTACACCAATCATCGTTATGTCCTTTGAAGGATAATCAAAGAACTTTGCAGCTAGTAAACCTACTGCACGATCTGTATCTTTCACAATCACTTGTGCGATTGTCTCTCCTAACGGTAATTCTCGCTCCGTCACAACAATTGTTGCGCCACCATCTACAGCCTTTTGCGCATAATCATGCCCATCTACTGTATACCCTTTGATACAAACAAACATGCTATTTGGTTGCACACTTCTTGAATCTACTACGATATCGCTAACCTGATCTGGCAGCACGCCAATTATTTTTTTCAAAGGTAATGCGCTTAACAATTCCTCTGCATACATTTCATAATCCTCCAATCAATCTCTACACTCATGTCATCATTCTTAATAATCGACAAAAAACGACAATATGAAATCCCCCACGTTCTATTGAACTTATTTTACTACTTATTTCATGATAAATAAAATGCCTCTCTAGTGTTTTTTCAACGAAACCGCTTTCATTTGAGGAAAAAATCATGTTTTCTTCAAATTTTCATTTATAATCACCAATCGGCATTTTTCGACATAACGAGAAAAGGTTATTTAGAGAACACTTGTCTATGCATGGTAAGGTTATAGTTACAATGGAGGCATCAAGAAGATACCTCCATTGTTAAACTATTTCATAATTGAGCGCACAATTTTCACTTTCTGTTTATATGGCGGGAACAACACATTTGTCTCCAGCTTGGAAGATTTCTTCAAGATAGATTTCGGGTGAGTAAAGTTTTCAAAGCTCGCTTTGCCATGGTATGCTTTCACACCTGATGGACCTACACCACCAAATGGTAAATGTAAATTTCCAACATGTGTGATGGTGTCGTTAATACATCCCCCACCAAATGGTAATTCTTCTAAAAAGTATTGCATGGCTTTTTCATGTTCTGAGAAGAAGTATGCCGCTAAAGGCTTTGGTAATTGCCGGATTTGATGAATGGCAAGTGGCAAATCATTATACATCATAACAGGTAAGATAGGACCAAATAGTTCTTCCTGCATGGATGGACTTGTCCATTTTACATATTCAACTATTGTAGGTTCAATATATAAATCATCCCGATCTATTCGTCCACCATATGTAATGGCATCACGTTCGTCCACAATTATTTGCTGTAAACGATCAAATTGTTTTAAATTAACGATACGTCCATAATCAGGGCTTTTTAAAGGATTTTTGCCATAAAACGAACGGATTGTTTCTTTTAATATTTTCATAAAACGGTCATAAACGTCTTTGTGTACAAGCAGATAATCAGGGGCCACACATGTCTGTCCAGTATTAGTAAATTTACCCCACACAATCCGCTTTGCTGCTACCTCTAGATTTGCTGTTTGATCGACAATTGCTGGACTTTTGCCACCAAGCTCTAACGCAACTGGTGTCAAACGTTCTGCAGCAGCTTTTGCTACTACTTTACCAACGGCTACACTACCTGTAAAAAAGATATAATCGAAGGAAGCATGAATAAGAGCCGTAACCTCTTCCTTTTCGCCTTCCACGACACGTACATATGAAGACGGGAATGTTTCCTCAATGATTTTTTTCACAATGACTGCTGTGTGTACAGAGGTTTCTGATGGTTTGACGATTGCTGTGTTTCCTCCAACTATGGCGCCAATCAGTGGCTCCATTACAAGTTGGAATGGATAATTAAATGGCCCAATAATTAACGTTACGCCATAGGGCTCACGAACAATAAAGCTCTTGCCCATTTGATATTGTATTGGTGTTTTGACTGCTTCTGGTTCCATCCATTCTTCTACATGTTTTACCATATATGAAATACTATCTAATACAATGCCAATTTCTGTTGCATACGCTTCAAATTCACTTTTACGAAGGTCTAAGTAAAGCGCATTTAATATTTCCTTCTCATATTTCAAAATTGAAGTTTTTAATTTCTTTAATTGCTCTTTTCTAAATTTCACACTTTTTGTAGCACGTGAAAAATAAAATTGACGTTGCTCTGTAATCATATTTTCCACATCTTGTGTCGTAAAATTCATCAATAAAGCACCCCTTTTTTTAAAATGGCATACATAGTTTTTTCATTTTGAAACAAACTATCTTTGTCTATACGATACAACATCGAGAGGCAAAAATCCTCTTTCTACATCGAGGGGGTGAAATAGCAATATGTGAAATGAAATGTTTTAGTTTTTTCATCTCGGGAAATATACAACTACATATTAAAACCGAAACGGGGGCGTAGATGAATGACAACAACAACAGGAACATGGTGGGAGTCCATTTTTTCTGGACCATTATCGCATGGAATTTGTGAAGAAAAAATATTGCTATTGCAAGATGAGGCTTTCTTATATCTCTCTACAATACCTGTGGAGAATGAAGAAAATCCAGAAGGAAATTAAAAAATAACGCATTATAGGATGCCCCTATAATGCGTTTTTATTTATTCTAATTAACAATGAATGCTTGCTGCAATTGATTTAATTGTGCTTCAAGTCTACTGATAGCCTCTTCTTCTATCGCAAAGCCGCCCTCTTCCAAACGTATAATTTGTTTATCTACAATGTAAACAGAATTGGTAATGGAAGTGGCTCCTAGTACAGCTAATACTGGCTTTAATGCATATTCCAATGCCAACAAATGACTGATCGAACCTCCTACAGCAATGGGGAGTATAGCCTTATCGAGCAAGGCTTTTTGCGGTAGTAGATCCAAGTAAGTCTTCAAAATACCTGTATAGGATGCTTTATAAATTGGTGTAAGGATGACAATAAAATCTGCTTCCTTAACATGCTCATTTTCAGACTGTATTTGCTTACTAGAAAAATTCGCTGTTAATAAATCTGTAGCTGGGAGCTCATGTATATAATTTGAGTGAACCTCTACTCCTTGTGCAATGAAATGATTCTCCACCTTTTCATGAATGGCGGTAACTCTAGAATTTTTCGAATTACTTCCATTAATAATGACTGCTTTTGTCATCTTGCCCACTCCTTTTAGCAATGTTATAAAAAAGGCCCCTATTCTACAAATCGATGAAACATCGTTTTGTAAAATAGAAGCCTCTAGATGTCTAGTTAACTTAAATTCCTAGTATTCTTATAAAATTAATTTAACATAAATTTCTAGAATGTCAACAGCTTTTTATTGGTGTATTGCTTTCCCAAACACAGCTTTAGCCACATCTCCAATATGCTCCGATACAGTAGGATGTGGAAAAATCATATGTGCAAGTGTTAGAGCTGTACCACCAGCATTTTTTGTTGCTAATAGTGCATTAAGTATTTCTGTTGCACCATCAGCTACTACACAAGCCCCTAAAATTTGCCCATTATCCTTAGATGAAATTAGCTTGACAAAGCCTTCAGTATTCCCCTCCATTAATGCCTTTGGGTTTGTTTGTAGTGGCATTTTGGTTACAATGTACGGTGCCTTGACTTGCTCTTCTAGTAAACCAAATGTAGCAATTTCAGGGTTTGTATAAACACAACGTGGAATGCTTGTTTGATCAATTGGTATTGGTTGATTTCCTACAATATAATCGACAACGTAAATTCCTTCAGCACTGGCAGAATGTGCAAGTTGATAACCACCCACTAAGTCACCTATCGCATAAATATTCGGCAGGCTTGTTTCAAAATGCTCATTAACAGCGATTAATCGACCATCAAAAGCTAATCCTAGTTGCTCAGCAATTTCTATATTGGGACGACGTCCAGTAGCAAATAAAAGGTTTTCATATGTATAAGATCCTTTAGATGTATGAATGATATTACCTTCAAATTTTTCAAATTGAAAATCTGTCACAAGTTCAATACCAAGTTTCTTCATCTTTTCTCGAATCAGCGGTCTTGCATCCGCCTCTTCCGTTTGTAAAATATCCTCGCTATGATTAAGCACTGTTACCTTTGTACCAAGTGGTGCTAAACTAAACGCCATTTCAATGGCAATTACGCCCCCGCCAATGATTGTTAGCTGGGCTGGAAGCTTGTCTATCTCAAAAAATGTGTCCGTCGTATAGTAGGTGGATGTCTCTAACCCTTCGAATCGTGGAACAAAGGGTTTACTACCTGTCGCTAAAATTATATCTGATGCCATTATCGTCTCATTCCCGATAGTTATCGTTAAGTCCTTTACGATTGAAGCTTCACCACGATATAAAGTTATATGATTATCGATAATATATTGCTCAATGTTTGTTAGTAGTTCATGAATAATTGTATCTTTCCGTTGCATTAGTCGAGGAAAATTAATTTCCACTTTAGGCACTTCTATTCCCCAGCTATTCCCTCTTTTTATTTCCTGCACAAGTTTACTATGCTCCAATAAAATCTTTGATGGAATGCAGCCAACATTATAGCAGGCTCCTCCCAATTTATCTCGTTCGATGAGTGCTACTTTTTTGCCATTCTTGGCTGCATGTATGGCAGCCACATAGCCACCTGGTCCCGCTCCAATAATAGCAATATCAAAATTTTCCATAATTTTCACCTCATGTACCACCATATCATTTGCAAATTTTGAATGCAATGACAGACATAGTAAAAGCCTTTCATTACAATGAAAGGCCTTTTGACTTATTTATATACGTTTATGAGCATTCGTTTCTCTTTCGCAGGTATAAGGCTTTCTCTCCGCGGGTATTTGCTTCTCTTTCATGAGTATTCGACGCTCATTGATCTTTTTAATAAATATTTCGTTGCCAAAATCGTTGCTGGGCAATGGCAGCTACAAACTTTTTCGGAAAATCTTTATTACCTGTAGCTAAAACGATTCCTGGCCCTACATTGGCATTCGACATATTGAAGAAGGTTGTGCCAGTTGCAGCAAATCCTATAGGCTTAAAGTGGCGATATGCTTCATTTATATAATTGACGATATAAGTATTGAATTTCGCCTGATTACTTGCCTTTACTCCAACAACATATAATGAGTCAAATAATACAGCATCGGTTGTAATAAATGTGTCAGTAGCCGTTAATTGCACACCATTATTCCCTATTACCACACCTAGTCGATCAGAGATTATGCTATAGCGCACACCTTGTCTTGTTAAATATTTCAATACTTCCCCAACTTCATTTGCATCAAAGCCATCACCAATTAAGACGCCTACTTTCAACGTATAGGGTAATTTAACGGTATTGGCTTGACTCAGTGCAGGTGAAGAGGCCGTTACTTTAGACTGCTCGCCATTAGGTCGATTAACACCAACGTTGTCTGCCACTGTGGTAGCCATTTCTTTATCCACATGAACAAACATATCCACTACTTGCTGTCGAACAGATTTACTTTTCACTTTTCCTACTTCGAAGCTAAAGGCATCGATAATGTGTTGTTTTTCAGGTGGAGACATGCTGTTCCAAAATAGCCTTGCTTGTGAAAAGTGATCGTTAAAGGATTTACTACGCGCTCTCGTGATTCTTCCTTCAACCTTTTCTTCATAATGAACATATCCGCCTTCTCTTGCAGTAGAGGTAGCTGGTGTATTATTTGCTAATGAATTTTTATGATAGCTTACCCTGCCTAAATTAATGGTCTGTCGACTAAAGCCATTACGTTGATTGTTATGCACTGGGCAAATCGGGCGATTAATAGGGATTTCTGCAAAATTTGGTCCACCTAATCGAATCAATTGTGTATCTAAATAGGAAAACAATCGACCTTGTAGTAGAGGATCATTCGTAAAATCTATGCCAGGTACAACATTACCTGGATGAAAGGCAACTTGCTCTGTTTCAGCAAAGACATTATCCACATTGCGATTTAAGGTCATCTTTCCAATTTTCTTCACAGGTACTAATTCCTCTGGCCAAAGCTTTGTCGCATCTAAAATATCAAAATCAAATTTAAATTCATCTTCAGGTTCTAGTATCTGTATGCCTAACTCAAACTCTGGATAATCTCCAATTTCGATGGCTTCCCATAAATCTCTCCGTTGAAAATCTGGATCCTTCCCTGCAATTATTTGTGCTTCATCCCAAACAAGAGAATGCACTCCTAACACAGGCTTCCAGTGGAATTTCACAAATCTTGATCTTCCCTTGTCATTGACGAAACGGAATGTATGCACACCGAAACCTTCCATCATACGAAAGCTTCGCGGAATGGCACGGTCAGACATTACCCACATTATCATATGTGCAATTTCCTGATTACTGGCTACAAAATCCCAAAAAGTATCGTGTGCGGAGGCTGCTTGTGGCATTTCATTATGAGGCTCGGGCTTTACGGCATGAATTAAATCGGGAAACTTAATGGCGTCCTGAATAAAAAATACAGGGATATTATTACCAACTAAATCATAATTCCCCTCATCCGTATAAAATTTTGTTGCAAACCCACGTACATCACGAGCTGTGTCCATTGAACCTAAGCTCCCTACCACTGTCGAAAATCTGACAAACACAGGTGTCTTCTTTTTCGGATCCTGCAAAAATTTTGCCTTCGTATATTCCGACATGGATTCATATAATTCAAACTCGCCATGTGCTGCAAAACCTCTGGCATGTACAACACGCTCTGGAATACGTTCATGATCAAAATGGGTAATTTTTTCTCTAAGATGAAAATCCTCCATAATTGTCGGACCACGAACACCTGCCTTTAACGAATCCTCATCATTGGACACCCTTAGTCCCTGATTCGTTGTCATTTTCGTACCCTCATTCTCGACACGAAACGGCTCTAATTGATGATCCTTTGGGTTTCCTTCTCCATTTTTGGATTGATTCGACTTTGAGTTATCCACACAATCCCCTTTCATACATGTACTAATTTCGCTCCATATACACTATATGTTTCGGAAAAAGAAACATACCTTCATTCCGACAAAGCATTATGTAAAGATAAAAAACAGGCTTCTATTTGTTAATAGAAAACCTGCTCAATCTTAAAATATGTATCGTATCATTTCATGTATGTTACAGTATGGGTTGTCACGGCTCTCTGTCTCTCGAAGTGCCATCATATCTGTGCAATTTTTAATCGCTAACTCATGTCGTAATGCAATGGGGGCTATGAGGGATTCATCAGCCTTATGTCGGAAATAACGACTCACACCAAGGTGCTGTTCCATTTTGTCATTAAGGACAGCACGAGGGTACTTTTCTGTACTATCAACTTCCTCAAAATGCAAGAGTAACCACAATTCAAATGCTTCATTTGTATAGGCAATATGAATATTTTTTTCCTCACAAAATTGATTTACTTCCTCTAGTTGCTTTTCGGTTAGATCATCCTTATCAAAAACAATCCAAACTTCATCAAAGTATTGGTAGCTGGAATCTCGATAAGCATGTTGGGCAAGCTTAATCGCTGAACGTTTAACGTTTTTTATCTTGACGCTAACCATCTTAGAGCGCTTTAAAATACGCATTTGTTCAAAATAGATGCGTTCTGTTTCACCTTCACAATAAATTAAAATAGTTTTACGCAGTGTTCGGCTCCCTTGTTGACGTACTCTCACTGCTCAGATACCTCCGCTTCTTCTAAGTATTGTTCAGATAAATACTCATTAATGACAGGCGTTGCACCAAATTCCCCTTTCATATAGCGTTTCGCATAAGAAAGATCTCCACGTTTCCTTTGTAAATCTGCAAAATCAAATAAGGAGTATAGTTCCGATTCATTTTTAAAGCTTTTATTAACAAACCAAATTTGATCGGCGCGTAGTGGCTGATCAAGTAATTCTATTTCATGACTTGTCACGACAAATTGATTACTGCTATTGCGTTTGCTATTCATAATAGCCATTAAAAACTCACAAATCGATACATGGAAGGCTGTGTCGAATTCGTCTATAAAAATGGTTTTTCCTTTATTATAAGCATCCACCATCACACAGGCTAAATGTAGCATTCGCACTGTGCCCTTAGAATCCATTGTCCAATTAATTGTTTTTGTCCCTATCGGTGCACCTGCTTCATCAAATGATAAATAATGTAGATCAATATCTACTTCTTGAATCACCTCAGGCGAATCAAACTCATAGCCAATTGTATTTTTCTCTCTGCGTTCCACACGTCTAGCCGTGACATCTTGAATGGAGAGGTCTGCAATTTTTAGCAGTTTGATCACTTCCTTTTTAAAGGGCTCCTCTTCAAGTTTACGAATAAGAGGATGACTTGATAACCGATTTGCTTCATCTAGGAAAAGAATTTTATGTAAAAACCAATCGAATATCTTTAAAGCGTCTGGATCATTAAAAACATGTAATACGGATAGAAAGGCTGTATTATTACGAGTATATCTTGTCAATTCCTGTGAAGCTGTTTGAAATGTCTCATAAGAATATTCTGTACCATCCCATTGTCTGACAAATAGTTCTTCCTTCAGTGACTTGTTCGTTTTCACAAGACGTTCATAAAGAACTTGAGAAGCATTATACTGTATTTCATAATCATATAAAGCTCCGTCCAAAAAAAGCGATATCATAAACTCTGTTGGTTTGTCTTGCTGACTTCCTAACTTAAACGGTTGATAGGGTAGACGTAACTGCTTTACATTATTTAAGTTTTCAAAATTAAAAAGCAAGGAACGTAATACTTTAATAGCCGTAAACAGATTAGATTTTCCGCTTCCATTTGGACCAAAAATAAATGCGCTTTTTACAAGACGAAGTGTATCAAACTGAATTGTATGGGTATCCTTCCATTTTCGTAGGCGACTTCCAGCTACCATTGAAAACAACGTATCATCTTTATAACTTAAACAATTCTTTACTCTAAAATCTACAAGCATATGTAAACCTCCGTCCACAACCATTTCTTTAATGAATTATTATACTATAGACATAGAAAAAGACATATTACTCAATGTAATATGTCTTTTTACTTTATCCACTTTTTTGTTGAATTTCTGCTAATGATTCATTTTGTAGCGCATGCAATGTACGTTCAATGCCTTCTGCAAAAGATATTTTAGGCTTCCAACCAATTGCATTGGCTAATTTATCATTATTTAAAAATGAATGCTCAATATCTCCTTCTCGTGCTGGGGCATATTGAATTTCAAGTGGATGGTTTAAGTGTTGGAGCAGTAAGATGACCTGGTGAATTGACCAAGCCTCATTAGTGGATACATTATACGTGCCTTGTAAACGTGCAGATACACCTGCGTAAATAGCATCAGCAATATCGTCTACATAAATAAAATCACGTGTTTGTTCACCATCACCATAAATTGTAAATGGTTTACCTGCCATACTGCTTTTTAACATACTTGGAATCACAGCTGCTTCACCTTGCATTTGCTGTCTTGGCCCGAAAACATTGGCAAATCTATAGATAAGAACGGGCAAACGATAATCTTTTTGCCATTTCTCACAGTAGGTTTCGCCAATGCTCTTGTTTAATCCGTACATAGATATTGGTTCACAGACATCTGATTCCTCTAATGGAGGATAGTGACTATCCCCGTAAACAGCTGCTGAGGAGGCAAAGACAAAGTGCTGTACCTTATACTTGGATGATAAAAAAAGCATTTGGCTAAGCCCAACTATATTTGTCAAAATATCCTTTACTGGCTCCTGGATAGATTGCTGCACGCTCGTTTGCGCTGCACAATGGACGACCACATCAAAGTTTATTTCCTTAAAGAGATGCTCGCAAACCTCATCCTCAACATTTAAAAGATAGGATTTATGCTCGAAGTCAACATTCCGTAAATGCCCCGTACTTAAATTATCAATAATATAAACCGTTGCACCTTCTTCAAAAAAGCGCCTACCTACTGCACTGCCAATAAAACCATAGCCACCTGTCACTAATACATTCATCCTATCGCCCCCAAAAACAATATGATGATTTATATGCAGTAATTACTAAAAATATGCAAGAAACTTATTTACTGGAAATTTTTCTCAAATTCTTTTTACTAGATTTCTTCATTCACAAGTATCTATTTTGAGCTATATAAAAAGCATGTTTGAAGATTACTTCAAACATGCCCTAGCTATCTATTTTTAAGCTGGATTAATTTCTAATTCAACCGTTACTTTAATATCTTTCCCAACAAGGACCCCACCAGTTTCTAATGCCGCATTCCAAGTTAGACCAAAGTCTTCACGATTAATTGTTGTTTCAGCTTCAAAGCCGTATACTTCTTGACCCCATGGATTTGTGCCTTTTCCATTAAATTCTGTATCAAATGTTACTGATTTTGTAACGTCTTTGATTGTTAAATCACCAGTTACTGCATATTCATCGCCTGCTTTTTTAGCAATATTTGTAGATTTAAACGTAATCGTTGGATATTTTTCGGCATCAAAGAAATCTGCTGCTTTTAAATGATTATCGCGATCTTCGCTACGTGTATTAATACTTGCTGGATCGATTGTAAAACTAATGTTAGCAGTTGTTAAATCTGCAAGATCTGCTGCCTCAATATCAGCTGAGTAACTGTCAAATACACCCTTAACTTTTGATACCATCATGTGTTTTACTTGAAAGTTAATTGCTGAGTGTCCTAAATCAATGTTCCATTTTGCCATTATAAATTCCTCCAATTGGTTGATTTTATCTCGATTTCGAGATATATTTTAAAATATGAAGCAACTACATCTTTTATGTTACCCAAAATTGGATAGGATAAACATTTGTAGTTACTTATGTGTTTACATCTTAGCTTATGAAAAGTTTTTAATTACTTTCTGTAACCTACTATATATTAATAATTTAGTTACGTCAAGTAATTAAAAATAAATTTTTAAAACATAAAAAAAGTCGAGTCATCGGTACATCCCTCTCTATGTAATAAAAAGAATATCACCAATATTTGGTGATATTTAGCCGCAGCAATATATTATTTTGCAAAAACCTCAAAAATACCAATCATGATAAGTAGCCATCCTGAGATTGCTGTAGAATGCTTGCCAATAAACGTTTTTGCTAGTAAAGAGCCACATCTACTTCCTACTCCAACTGTGATAAAGGAAAATACGCCGATGGAAATGACTGTCCAAAGGGCTGAGATGCCATTTGCGCCTATTGCAATCCCCCCTGCTAAACAGTTTGCTGACAAGACAAAGCCAAGTGCCATTGCTTCTCTTGTTGAGATTACTAGATTTTTATCTTCATCAAATAATTCGGGATTTCCTGCTATCCGCTGATTAGAAAAATTATTGGACATCAAAGTCCATATACCAATCACACACAGTAGTAAACTCCCTAGTAAATTGGCAGTATGCGGTGAAATATACTCAACAACTGTGCTACCAGCTGTTACTGCGACATATGTGACAATCATCGACATAACAGCAATCACAGCATTTGATAAAATTGGAATTTTAACTTGTTTAACTCCATAGGCTAGACCAATCCCCAAGTTATCTAAATTCGCAGCGATTCCTATTAGAATAATTGTAATCCAATGCATACTAAGCCTCCTCAAATCTCCGTCTCCATTTTCACCTATCGTATGACAACAATAAAAAAATTAATGGGCTCAAATAAGTTAGTTGATTATGTTTCATCTTTTTAGCACGGTGTGACTAAACCATCAATTTGACAAAAGTAACAACTTGTTTATAAAATTAAGTTGTTACTTGTTAATATTTTTATTTTTATGTAAGAAATAATAGAAAGGAGATGTAATATGAAACTCATCAAGTTATTGAAAATAGGAATAGCATTTATATGCCTTATTGTGTTAACTGCATGTGGTTTAGAAAATGAGGACACAAAGAATACTGATAAAGGTGAAATTAATTTAGCATATGTTGAATGGGATACTGAAGTTGCATCTACACATGTAGTAGGACAAGTACTAGAAGATTTAGGATATAAGGTAACACTGACACCTTTAGACAATGGGATCATGTGGGAAGCACTTGCAAACGGAGAGGTCGATGGTATGGTATCTGCTTGGTTGCCACAAACACATGCCCCACAAGTAGAAAAATACAACAATAAGATAGAGAACTTAGGAGAAAACCTAACTGGTGCTAAGATTGGTTTGGTTGTACCAAGTTATATGGATGTCGATTCTATTGAAGATTTAACAAACCAAGCTAATCAAACCATTACAGGCATTGAACCAGGAGCTAATATGATGGCTACGACAGAAAATGCCTATAAGGAATATAAGAATCTGGAAGGTTGGAATGTATTGACCTCGTCTGCTGGTGCAATGACCGCAGCCCTCAGTCAAGCTATCTCTAATAATGAAGAAATCATCATCACAGGCTGGTCACCACACTGGATCTTTAATGCCTATGATTTAAAGTACTTAGATGACCCCAAAGGTTTATATGGAGACGAAGAATATATTGGCACTTTTGCGCGGAATGGTTTAAAAGAGGATGCCCCTGAAGCCTATAGCGTCCTTGACCGTTTCAACTGGAGTGCTGAAGATATAGAAAGTGTAATGTTTGATATAATGGAAGGCATGAGTGCCACAGATGCTGCGAAAAAATGGATTGCCAATAATCAAGATAAAGTAGCCGAATGGACGAAAGATGTACAAGCATAAAAAGAGAACCCATTTACTACTCATTAGTAAATAGATTCAGACTGTAGACGGCTCATTCTATAATAGAATGAGCCGTCTACAATTTTTAACGTTCCCAAAAATGAGGGGGGTTTCAGGAGCGTAATCATGAACTAGCAAACTTCTGGAGAAAAGTAGCTAAAGTTCATCCTCTCTACACTGTATTGTAGAACAAGGAATATTCTTTATATGATAATGATAATCATTATCATATTGATTGTCAACATTAATAAAAATGATTTTTTCATTTATCAGTAGCCGTCTTCCTCTGTTAGGAAAACAAAACGTTGCTGGCATCTTGCTTTCCTTTGTGCGATCGCTTTCCGCTACCGTGTGCTGAACCTCTACAGTAGATTTTTACGACCAATATCATGAGTGCATTATATACAGAGAGACGACCCTAGAAAAGGGAATCACCCTCTCATGCCAAAAGCTTTTGCAAAGGGAATTTAAAATAGGAAGCTGCTACCAGTAAGATACTGGAAGCAGCTTCCTAGCTAAAATTAAACTTAAAAGCGTATAGTAATGGATTTATAGATTATTGAACTACTTCAGGGTGAAAACCATCTTTTTGGAAGTAATCCTCATGTGACCAAATATTTAATTTTGCATCCTGAGCTTTTTGTTGAATAGATCTAAATGCATCTTCAAATGTATTGTTTGGTTTATGAATATAACGTACAACTGCAAGCCCTTCGTTTAATAAAGATTCCTGCAATAAGACATTATCTACAAACACGTAGGCTAGAAGGCGATCATAATTGTCTGTTTCTGGTCCAACATCATAGACCGCTTCAATTTTCTTAGCCTTTTCCAATAAATTGATCGTATACTCTTTTGCTTCTTCCGCATATGGCTGAGCGCCACCTTTATTGTAATTCATTTCAGGAGTATCCACCATTAATAGACGAATTTTTCGTTTCTCACCATTAATTGTCGCCTGAATCGTATCGCCATCATATCAACATAATTAAAAGTGTACAAAATTAAAATTTTTATCAAAACCCTTTATTTCCAAATATATCATCAAATAATTCACTATGTACATAAAAAATCGATGTACATATTAATTATTTAATATGTACATCTTTGATTCTAGCATCTAAATTTATTAAAAAAAGCCCATATGCATTAAGTTAATGCAAGTGAACTTTCAAAGTAATTTATATTTTTAATAGCCTCATTTAACCTAACTTCAACATCCCTGTTTTACAAAAGAACATTAATAGATCACTGAAGAATTTTTCGAACTTGATGTATAAAGTGACTTTGGTATCTATTTCTTCACCGTTACATTCAATTACTACTAGCCGATCTTTTATTATCGAGGTCATTTTCGAAGATTCACTGTATGTTAGAACTTCTATTATTGCACCTTTTCTTAAGTTGTCTAATTTTTCATCCCAATCATATCGATCACTATCATATTTTTGGTAATGCTTCACTAGGCGAATTGAAACTTCCCCACTCTTAATGTCATATTCAATTTCCCCATGATTTAAAAAATCAATTACAATATCCATTTCTTCATCTGATCCGTAAAAGTAATACTTATATACATCATTGCTCATTACAGAACAAAGCTCTGAAAACTTCTTATTAAAATTATCTGTATTAACCATCTTTTAATTTCTCTCCTTACATGGTCACCTCATGCTATTCGCACATTTAAATTAGGTATTCACATCTTAATACTAAAAGATAATATAAAGCAACCAAAAATAACTTATAAGTTATTTTTTTTATATTTAAGTGGTATTTTATGTTTCCCCTAGCTCAATTAGGCTTTAATTGAGGTGATTCAAATGAATTTAACAAAAAGAGTGGGTATGAACATTAGGGCAATAAGAAAGGCTCAAAAACTAACAATCGATGAATTAGCAGAGATGTGTGATTTTCAAGCCCCCTACTTATCAGACGTTGAACGTGGCGAAAGAAATATTACGTTACAAACATTAACGAAAATATTAGACGCTCTACAGGTTGATGCAGCAAGTGTGCTCATACCTGAAACAAGAGCACACGATGATTCACCGAGCAATAGAAATGAGATTCTAAACCTTTTAATAAATACACTTGAAGATAAAGATGTAGATGATATTCGTATGTTATTGAATGTATCTAATGAGATTTTTGGTCGATTTAAGGGGAATGAAAAGTGACTTTTATCAAAAAGGGAATCTCTTCAGAAAAATGATGATTTATAACACTAAGAATATACAAAATTCTATACAAAATGAGGAATACGTTTCATAAATTCAATCGTCTCAACGTTTTAAACACGCTGTATAAAATACTGCATAAATATTGTTCATAAGAAAAAGCACGAAACGCTCATGTGACGACATTCGTGCTTTTTTCATGCATTTTCAAACTTTTATTTGAGAACGTTATACAGTTTTATTTTGCATACTCTATAACCTTTAAATACTTTTGTATACAAATAAATGGTAGTGAATGCAGATGAAAACCATTTCCAAACTAGCCTATTTTTCAAAGGTAAATAACTTTGCCTTTCTTTTAAAAAACTAACTATCTTAAACCATTTATGGAACAAAGTTAACGATATAAAAATTTTAATCGTTTAACATTTCTTGATATCTACCCAATACTGAAACATCTAAATCATCTTCTTTTATTTCAGAAATATGTCTTTGTTCAATAACTGTTTTCTCCAACCTAAAATCTTTTAAAAGATTTATTTGTCCATTTTCCAAATAACCAAGTTCAACAAAATATTTACCATGCTTACTATAGTGGTCAAAAAATATCTGCTGATGTACAGAGCCTTGAATACGGTTCATATATTGAATTCGACTAACCATCATAAACAGTGATGTATCATAATCAACCTCTACACCTAAATCTTTATAACGCTTTAATAATCCATCAGGGTTAGTTCCGACTGTTATAAAATAACCTGCTTTTTCTCCCTCAAAGTCAGTATTGATTATAGAAATCCTTAATTCCTCATAAAAATCATTGGAAGAATGATTCTTGAATAATGCACTCTTCCACTGCTTCAAAATAACTTCAGCAGCCTTTTTGTTTTCAAATAACAAACCAATGGCTGGTGGTAATTCTCCATTCGGAGAATATAAATAAGCACAGCCTTTCCAACTAGCTTGATTCCAAACCTCAATATCAATCAAAGAAGTAACGAACATAGTTTTTCGTTCTTTTTCTTCTACAGGACGTAGTTTTCCTAAATCTGGTTTAACTGCCGCATTAGATACGCCACGTAATCGCCAATATAATCTATCAAAACTTCTTTCATTATTAGCAATATAGTGAGTAGAACCTTGTAATGGAGTAGGAATATCCATATATGAAGAAACATCTTCAAATAAAACCGGAATAAACTTATTATTAATTCCACCCTCATTGTATAAATGCTGGTAAATCAATCCTGATTCCCAAATTCCCCCCAATCCAACACCTTGTTTTTCTTCTCCCATAACTCTTTTAAAATACAAAGGCGTACAAATCATAATGACATAATCAGCTCTACGAATTTGTCTATCCATCCAACGAGGCCAGCCTTCAGGAGGTGATTCCTCATATTGGTCTAAAACAGCGTCTATACCTTCAGCACGAAGTTTATTGGAAAATTCTAGAACTCTATCTAAATGCTCATCAGAATCATGCGTATAACTAATAAAAACTACTGGATTTTTTTCAACCTCTTGCGTCACAAAAACTGCCCCCTACCACAAAAATTTCTCTATATAAAAAGTTTTTTTAACGGCTAACGCCACTGCTTCATAAGCAAATACAACATCAGGAGCTTCGACTACCCTCACCAAGGCGTCATCTTTGATGTCATCAGTATCGCCAAAATTTCGCACAAAGCATATGCTAAGCAAAATTCTACAAATATAACCCTATATTTTCATATTTTATACTATTAAAGAGAATTAAACCAGTTTGTGATGTTCATAACGCCCCCCTACTTAGTTTAATAGTTGAGGAGATTTAAAGTGCAAAAATGGGAGTGACAATTGTTTTAGGGTTATCGTTGTATTTCTAGTAAATCAAGGTATCAAATGATATCTTGTTTTTTTAGTGTCCCTTTACTTTTTTTAATAATAGATTCAAAAAAACTAAAGGTTAAATAACATAATTTTACATATATAATTACGTTAAAGGGAGTCAAAAATAATCTCTCAACTTACCAAGGAGGGCAAATTTAATGAATTTAAGACAAAGGGCTTTAACTAATTTTCAAGGTATGAAAACAAGTGTTTTTGTTAAATCAACTAGCAAATTTAAATCCATATCAAATCTAACATTAGCAAAATTGATTATCATTTCAGCGGATGATGAATTAGGAACAAATAATGAAGTAGAACCAACAAATTACAGAAATTTTTCATCACAGATTGTAAAAACCTCTAATAATTACAAAGATCTTCCAGATAGAGCGAGTGCATTGGAGCAAGCAATTAGTCGTGTGCTTAAAATTAATACTAATATTATTAGGTATTCAAAGGTTCATTTGGAGCACTTGGTAATTTGGGTAAGTTTCCTTGAACGATACGCAGATAATGAACAATTGTTGCAAAAAGCAAAAGAAATTTTAAATGTTGATTTAAAAATTTCATACACTAATTTTAATTTGGCTATAACTGAATTAAAAACGCTAATAAAAAAACATGAAGAATCGGAGGCGTTTAATATGATTACTACAAACGAGAATGTAAATGTAACTCTTGTATCAAATGAATCGAAAGACATTGAAGTAAATGAAGGCTGTCCTCAAAATGTAAATGTAGCTCTTGTATCAAATGAATATTTACATGAAACTATTTTATTACAAACAAAGGAATTAGTAGGGACGTATATTAATTTAGACGAACTGGATGAATTACTTCCTAACTTCGTATTCATTAAAGGTGATGTAGTGACGTTAAACGCAGTATATCAAGATGGAGATTATGAAACTGATATTGCTATGTCATTCTTTTTAACTTCAATTGATAATGATTTCGATATGGTGGTAGCTCTTATCACGGATTTTGATGACGAATTGGATGAATATGATACTTTATTGCATCTTATTTCTCCTACGAAATTAGTGAAGTTTGTACAAGATATTTTTAATGAGAAGGACATTAGCTTTTTCGAAGTTGAAAATGTAACTGATTTATTAAAGTTAGTATCGATTATGTAAAAAATCAATCATATTAAGGGGAGATAAGTATGATTTTATGTTCACATGAAACAAATGACGAAAATGTTCAGGTTAGTCTAGCTAATCAAGCAGTAGGATTTAGTCAAAAAACAGGGAAACCAGGAATGAATGTCTTATTAACCAAACAAATTGGCGAGCAAACTTACGTTTTTGCTACTGGACAACTAGAAATACGTATTGCACAAAAACTTTATGCTGATGATCGAGATTATGATGTATGGAAGCTAGATGGCTTTACGGTTTTAAATTCACCTTTAAGAATTGATCATTTAGCTACAAAATTTATGACTAAAAAGCGTTTTGCCTTATCTAAACGATCACCAAGAGTTCCGTTAAGAGATAATCGTTTGCTGGTTATACTGGAATCATTAATTTTCTACGATACCTTAAATGTAGCATAGCGAAAGCATTTTCAATATATAAGAAAAGGTCGTCTGAATTTTCAGATGACCTTTTCTTTATTTAATCAGAAGATTAGCAACATAAATCAGTAAAATATCAATCTCTCGAATATTCGATAACTAAGTATTGAAATAATATGTTCAATTTATTTATCAATCCATCATAAACTAAATCAATATTTTCAAAAGAATCTATACCTAATGATGTTTTTACATTAGCTTCAATATATTCTTTTTTATCCTTCGGTAATAAATGGTCGTAATATTGCCTCAAATCATTTATCAAATATAGTGGTGCAATAATTTCTTTCACTTTGTCTTGATCGGATATTATTTTTTCTAGCAACTTATGATAAAATTTTATAGATTTCCACTCTTTATACCCTTTTTCTGGATGTTCATACAATTGTACATATAATTCTCTAAAAGACTTTATATTTACGCCCTCAATTAGTACTTTATGTAACATATTAATTGCTGCTTCAATTGATTTTTTTGTGAAAATTACAGGTTTATCAAAGTCTCTCATCTGTTGTTCTATTTCATCTTCTAAATGAAATAAATTAATACCATATTTTTTCAATATTAAATCAAATAATTCTTGCTTTTTATAACATGCTTTTAACTCTTTATTAGGTTCACTCCAAATACAACACAGCTGTGCTGCATAAAATTCAGAATCGATAAGTTTATGATCTGAATCAACATTATGAGGTTTCATTATTTCTAAACTTGTTATATCCATTAAGTTCAGATCACCTAACCAAAAAATCACTTTACCATTCCTATTTATACCAAACGGAACATTCCATTCATCTTTATAACTTATTACTCCATATGATTCAGAAAATAAATTCATTTTATATTCTGGGTGATGCATAAAGTAAATTAATACATTTTTGGTGAAATATACAGGCGTAAGAAATCCCTCTTCTGAATTTTCTTCATCAAAGCATAATCCTGGAATATTATAATAATCTCTATGATCATAATTGAAGTTTTGTTGTGAACAATACATAAATTTTTTCTTGTACCCAGTATATTTTTGAATACCTTCCAAATGACCATCCCTAATCATGATTTTATAACAGCCATCGACCATTTGTTTAGAATGTTGAGGTACGCAATTTTCTCCGCATTTTAGACAAGTTAGTACTAAAAAATCCTTGAAGTGCATTTTTCTATTCTCAATCGTAATGTCTAAATCTTCAATACTTAATTCTCTAATACCATTACAAGTTTCGCACTCATGATATTTATAGGCTTGATTTCCTTCAACAAAATCAGCATAGGTTTCATACTTTAAATACATAATTTCCTCCTTTTAAAATAATTGTAACAAATTATACTGTACATATATTGTACGTCATTAGTTAGATAATAGGAATATATAACCATAAATAACCATAATACAAACATAATATACCTATTAGCGGTTGTATAGATTCTTATTGTTTCTGCTCTAATATGAGAGCTAACATCGGAAAGGATCTTCAACAATAAAAACTATTTAAGATGAATAATGTACTTGGCAAGTATAAACGATGACACATTAACTATTTATACTACTTTCAAAAATAATATATTTTAGTACTCATAAAGAAACCTCTATTTACAGTGCAGTTAACTTCATATTAATAAATTACTAATAAACACATAGATAAATTGAAGTGATTTTAATACAAATTAAGTATATAATTTGTATTAAAATAGGAGGTGTCTTATTTGGGAGCTTTTTTCGCATATAGTAGTCAAGATAAAGAATTAATGTCTCAAATTAATTATGCCATCAATGAAATCAACAAATCCCAAATTTTAGAAATTACTTCATGGGAGTCATTAGGTATTAACGGTAATTTCATCCCTGAAAAAATCTTTGCAACAATTGATGCAAACGATGTATTTATTTGTGATTTATCCTTATTAAATTATAACGTGCTATTTGAACTAGGTTACGCAATAGCTAAGAAAAAGAAAATTTGGATCGTATTAAATCAAAATATCGGAAATGGTAAAAGTTTATACGGTAAGCTCCCTATTAGTAGTATAGGGTACACCATTTATAAAGACGGTTATCATTTAAGAGATAACTTTTTTTCTGAACTTCCTCATGAATCTGAAAACAATATACATTCTTATCAAACATCTATTGATAAAAATCTAGTTTATTTAAAATGTGATAGAAATGAAGCTCCAACCGAGAAAGTTACAAGTATATTAGATAAAAGCGGTATTCCATTAAAAGTTGAAGATCCTTATGAAGGTAATCAATTATTAAACTGGTTTTTAGAATTTCTCCCTAATTCCTATGGAATAGTTATTCATTTTAATGCGAGAAATAATGATGAGTTCAATAGTATAGATGCAAAAAAAGCTTTCATTGCAGGACTAGCTTACGGATTTAATGTTAAGTCTCTTTTACTTTCTTATGATGATGCTGAAGATGCTCCAATGGATTATAAAGCATTAATCCAAACGCCTAAAAATATTGCTCATTGCGAAGAAATTGTAAGAGAATGGATTGCTCCACTTCAAGAAGAATTTAAAATTAATAACGAAAAATATACTGGGTATGTAAAAGATAAAAAAGCTTTAAGTGCTTTATCAAATTTAATTTTAGGCGATCATATTGCTGAAAATGAACAAATAGATTTAATTGATTATTTTATTGAAACATCTGAATATAAAGAAGCTCTAACCTCTAGACAAATATTATTTGTGGGAAGAAAAGGAACAGGAAAAACTGCAAATTTAATTAAATTAACTGATACTTTTAATCATGATAAAAGAAATTTTGTTGTTGTAATTCAACCATTTGGTCATGAATTTGAAGGAATATTGCACATTATGAAACAGGTTTTATCAAATTCTGAAAAAGGGCATTTAATCGAGAGTATATGGAAATACTTAATTTACACAGAAATTTCAAAACAATATTATGATTCTTTAATAAACCAACCTCAGCATTACGATTTCAGCGAAGACGAAAAAGAGTTTGTTGAATTTTACGAAAAAATTATAAATTCATTAATGCTGATTTTACATTGAGATTAGAAAATATCTTAGAAAATATCATTGAAAAAAAGGAAGGGTATTCGTTAGAAGATAAAAGAATAAAAATTAGTGAAATCTTACATGAAACTGTAATTAGTAACTTACGATTCCATCTAGGTAAAATTCTTAATAAAAAAGAAAAGGTAATAGTTCTTATTGATAACCTAGACAAGACCTGGAGTGATAATGAAGATTTAGAGCAATTAAGTTTATTATTATTTGGACTCTTGAATGTTACTCATAAAATTTCAGATGACTTTAAAAAACAGAATTATAAACACAATAGTGTTAATTTGGCTCTTATCGTTTTCTTGCGTAGCGATATATTTAGCAGAATCCTTTCTTTTGCACCTGAACAAGATAAAATTCCATTTAAACATATGTCTTGGAATGACACATCTCAATTATTCAGAGTCATAGAAAATAGAATCGAGTATAGCAGTCAATCTATCGCAAGTCCAGAAGAACTATGGAATCAATACTTTTGCAAAACAATAAATGGCGTTAGCCTTAAGGAATACGTTGAAAAATTAATTTTACCTAGACCTCGTGATATTGTTTTTTTATTTAAAGCAGCAATACAAGAATCTATTAATAGAGGACATACCATAGTAGAAGAAGCTGATTTTTTAGAAGCTGAGTACCTTTATTCCCAATATGCTTTACAATCTTTACTTCCTGAAAACGGAGGAAGAATAGAGAATTTTGAAAGCTTACTATATGACTTCGCTGGAGAAAAATCAATATTATCAAGATTAGAAATCGAAAAATGTTTGGGTGAAACGAACTCTGACACTTGTAATAATATAATTGAAATACTATGTGAATTAACTTTTTTAGGAAAAGAAATAAGAGAAAATGAATTTGAATTCTATAGTGAACGTAGAAATAAGGCAATCATAAATAAACTTGCTCTCAAATATACTGAACGTACTAATAATGAGCGATATATGATTAATAACGCTTTCCATAAATATTTAGAAATCGAGAAGGTTAATCATAATACCTTACAAAAACAAAATTAAAATTTCACAACCCTTACAGAAATTTCATCAAGGCTGTATGGGTTGTGAATCTGTCATATAACTCTAACCGTTCGCTCTTTCAAAATCTCCTTCTGAATTAAATCAAAATAAATTTTCAAATTTATCTTTAAGTTTCTCCATATTTATCGATTTTTTTTCTTCCTTCGTTTGCTGTGGTGCAGGGAAATAATCATGTAAATTATTTAAACCTAAATTTTGATTAACTGATTCATTAAAATCGATTAAGTTATTTTTCAGCCCCATTTGATTTCTTAAAGTTGAATCTACACTGGCTACTGTAATTTGCTCATATAATTGCCTGTAGTGCTCTTTTTCTAACTTCAGCTTAGCAATAAACTCTTCTTGTTCTTTAGCTCTTTCTGCGACCTTCTGGATCGTTTTAAATTTAGTCTTCAATTCATTTCTTTCTTTAAATAAAAGTTGAAATAATATTTCGAAATCCTGAAGTTCGTTAATAATTTTATCAGTGTTATCTCCATACAATTCGAAAATACTTTCAATATTCGGAAAATAAATTTCATCGCCATCTACATTATTGATTTCACGAACAATTGGAGTATTTAATTCTTGTATAAAACTCTCCAATCTTCGTTTCCAAGTATTTCTGCTAATCGCTGTTTCCTTTTCTAACAGTAAATAAGATAAAGCCTTATTTTTATATTTCCTTTTTACTTTCAAAGCCAGCTCTCTCATTTGAATATCCGTTAGCTTCTCTTTAGGACCCCTTTTCCCTTTAATAACATCAGTCATACAATTGTTCCTCCATCAATATTTGTTCGACTTTCAATTTGTGATCCATAAGCTGCTGCAAATATCTTGATTTTAATTTTAAAACTTCATTTAAATCGGGCTTATAATGAGCATGTAAAGCTTTACTAGAATTGATCATTGATTCAACAACTTTGCCAATATCCGCCGAACATTTTCCAGAATACTCCTCTAACCAATATAAAGCTTCTGTAGTATCATTTATTGTTGGCTTAAAGATAAAAAATGGACATATTCTACAATCTTCCCCACAGTTTTTCGGAAAATCAATTGTATCCTTACAATATCCATAATCTACTTTCAGAAATAAACTCTCAGCCTCACTGGTAGAATAAATCTTACCTCTATCAATTTTTTCACGCCTACCGCCAATAAAGCCATCACTAAAATTTTTATTTATATTATTGGTTAGATTAACCTTATTTAATAAATAAGTGTAAGACTCTACATAATTTTTTGCATGATTATAATAATTTGCAGGAGAATTCAAGTCATTATGCCCTGCAAGTTCTGCTATTGATACAAGATTGAATCCTTGTAAAAACAAATTAATAATTGCGAAATGCCGAGTATGGGATGGCACTATTGTTTTTGTCATATCTATTTTATATTTTTCCTCGACTACTTCTTTTTGAAATTTTTTTAAAATCGATCTAAATTGATCCAAATGTAACCTGTTTACTACGGTTTTTCTTGTTTTTCCATAATTCGATCGTAAATCATAATATTCTTGTGAAAATAGATACTCTGTAAATATTTCAGCTTGCAATAATTCATTCACAAACTTTTGGATTAACTTATAAATATGTTCATTAACTTGAATTTTTTGTACGGGATCAACATCATAAACAGATTCCTTCACTTTTTTGGATCTAATAACAGTTAACCAATAGATACCGTTTGAATCCCTTTCCACGCAATTAGTCTTTAATCTCAAAAATTCTGATGGTCTCATAGGTAAAATCGTAGTGATTTCCCACCATAATCTAATCGGCCAATATATTAAATCGAAAGTATTTTCATTCAATACAAAATAATCATTTAATACTTCATCAAATAATAATACTTCCTTTATAGGTGGCAACTCTTTGTTTCCTCTTTCACATTCACAAACTTCATCACAAATTAATTCGATTTTTTCCGAATTTGGTATATTTATATATTTTAAAAAAGCTATTACCGTTCTTGCTAAAATATATTTTTGACTATCTTTTTGAAGGAGCATTTCGAATGATTCAGCATCTTTAAAACCCTTAGAAACTATAATTGTTGCATTCAATTTAATAGCACTAAGCACTACATGAGCTCTAGATTTCCCTTTCCTTAATATTATTAGGCAAAAACATTTTAAAGCCTCTTTAAAATCAGGAAAAATATCCACTTCAAAGTTCAAATTATGATACTCATTTGATGCTTTACAGGGTAAAATCCATCTATTAGACTCATAAGATTCAGCTATAATATAGCCCTTCTCTTTAAGTTCATCAAATATCTTTATATATTCTCCTAGTTCTGATTTATTAAAAATCACCTTTTCTTTAACATATACTTTACTTACACCTCTAAAATTAATATCTTTTTGTACTTCCATAATTAATTACACCTCCCTCAATAAATTAACTTTCCGATTATTTTATGCAAATTTTCTTTTCTTTCTTCAATACTTATAAACGAATTAATTATTTCTATTCCAAATGTATTAACTGCCTCGTTTAAAACAACTAATAAATTCATCAATAATTTAGTATCCCTTTTAATTAGTAGTGAAGATGTATTCTTTTCTATAGCATCAATTAATCTAAAAAATTCTATCTTTATTTCAAATAAAAACTGATATAATTGGGGAATATGGAACTCACAACCCACACAAAGTTTTCGATTTGGATATTCACAGCTTGGGAAATTTAAACACTGTCCTGTAGTATCCCTTGCTGGCATTTCACCCTTAAAAACCTTTAGTATCAATTGCTTCAAATAGTCTTCATCAAGTTGATTTAATTTATAAATTACATTTCTCTGCTTTTCCGTTTGATTCAATAGTTCTTTTGACCAATCTTCTAATTCTAAGGGCATAAATTCTTTTTTTAAATCAATAATAGTATCTGTTCTTTGCTCAATAGTTTGAGTATAATTCAAATTTTTATATGCAAATTGAACCATATAATTATACAACCATCCAAAATGTCCTCGATCATATAAATTAATAGCTACTCTATCTAAAGTACCATCTTTATTTGTTAGCTTAATATACGTGGCAGTAGTCTCGATACTTTTGTGGCTTCTCATCCATGCAGGCATTTCTAAAGATAACTCTGCAGATTCTTGATTTTCACTAATCCCTAAAAATAAATAGGTTATTGT
Organism: Lysinibacillus sp. BS3; assembly: GCF_039614735.1. Lineage (NCBI taxonomy): Bacteria > Bacillati > Bacillota > Bacilli > Caryophanales > Bacillaceae > Lysinibacillus > Lysinibacillus sp. BS3. The sequence continues at coordinate 1,932,192 of NZ_CP154860.1, forward strand.
ACTATTTTGCAGCTTTCTACTTTTAAAGTCCTTTAATTGAATATTCTTACCAAAAAACTTCTTATGTTTCCTATTACCAGAAGTATTGGTTTCTAATGTATTTTGATTAATAAAGCTACCTAATAATTTTTCCTCATATTTTCCTGAATTTTCAGCTTTCCTTGCATGTAATTCTGAAATAACACAGGCGTTTGCAAGAGCCTCAATCATCGTAGGAACCACCAAAAAATTTAATACTGTCGAAGTTTTACTAGCTTCTGCATTATTTAATTTTAAATACAATTGTTGAATTATGAGGTTACAATTTTCGAGAGTGAGTACATTAGATTGGAACCATACGAAGTCAGCTATTCCCACTACCTCTAAATCGATTCTTGGCATTTCATAAATTATATCGCTTGGTCTCCACGCATTAGTTAAAAGCATCGTTACAAAAACCCACATATTACTGTATTCCCTGGATGTGATAGCTGCCGAAATATGTTGAGTATTCTTCGTATGTAAATAATACACTTGATACGTTTCAGGGCTGTACCTTTCATCATTAATATCTTTATTCGTTAATTTCACTTTTCTAGAAAGCATATATTCTCTTGGTAACTCCATATTACTATTTGAAAATGCATATTTAATGAACTTCAAAAACAATTCTCTTAGCGGATTGGAATATTTTTGATTCTTTAAAACTAGTTCAATGCTTTCTTCACTAACAGAAAAAATTTCTCCTTTTAATTTAGTTAAGATATCTTCATATAGCCTTATTACATAGCTCAAAGTCCTTCTTATATTACTAATCCGACCTTCTGTAGCATTCAATTTTGCCAATCCAAATTTTTTATATAAATCAAAAGTCTTTTTGTGTACAGTTCTTACTGAAACCCCATTAATGAAAGAAGCATATTCAGCAATCAATTCTTCTTTAGTGCGTGATTTTACTCGATTCAACTCTCGTTCTTTTTTTAATGTATTTATTTCCTCCATACATATATATATATTTCTACCCACTTTATTAGATTTTTCAACTATACCTTTTTTTATATATTTTGATACTGTTTCAATGCACACATCTAAGATTTTTGCTGCTTCACTTATTTTTATAAAACCTTCTATTTTTTTTCTTTTTTCTTCGTCTTTCTGCTTTTGTACCTCTATTTTTTTTCTTTTTTCTTCGTATCTCTGTTTTTGTGCTTGTTGTTTCTGGAGTTTTTCATCTTCTTTTTCTTGAAGATAATTCAAAATTGTATCCTTTTTTAAATACAGTTTCCCATATACTTCAGCATAACTTAAGATACCCTCTGAACACATTTTACTTATTGTTTTATTCTGCTTTTTTAACATCTGAGCTGCTAAACCGAGAGAAATATATCTATTTTCTTCTATTTCTTTAAGTAAATCAAAATGATTCTGTAATAACTTAATTTGACTATTATGTAGAAAAATTTCTTTTTTAATATAATTACAATCTATAATCCCTTGTTTACAAGCCCTAACGACTTCTTTTTTATCAACCATTAATTTCTCTACAATTTCATCAATATGATAAAAACCTATAGTAACTAATCTTTTGATTTCATCTATAAATATAGTTTCTTTAATTCTACGACTTAATGTCTTTGCTATTTCATTAGTCAAAATCCCCCCTAAAGGATTAGATTTTTGTATTGAAACTTTCTTGATATTTGCCTTTTTTTCTATGGATATTTTATAATCATAGTAATCTGATAAAAAATTTTTATCATAATAATTATGTTTACCTATTTTTTCTCGTCTTAAGACCCCTTTTTTCACTAACCTCGATATAGTACTATTACTTTTTCCTATTATTTTTTTTAATTCTTGTTTTGTTATAAAATTCTTCGGTATTATTAAATTTACTTTCTCTCTAGATTCCCTCTCTTCTTTTTGTCTTTTTTGTTCTTCAATATATTCATAATAGTTTTTCAATTCTCCGATATTATAGCAATTCATCCCTCTTATCTTTGTTTCGTGTATTATTCCTTTTCTCACTAAAGCTTTAATCGCATAATTACTTATCTCTAATAAACTGCTTAAATCCCCCATTCTTACATATCCACTTGGTAGTTGTTTTTTTACTTTTGCTTGTTCTTCCTTCTCCTTTTTTAATTTTATTCGTTCTTCCCTCTCTTTTTGAATTTTTGCCTTTTCTTTTTCTTTCTCCTTTTTTAGATTTAAGTTCTTAATTACTTCTTCACCTAATTTTGATCGAATTGAGTTTTCATCTAAATAAATTTTACCTCTGTGCCCTTTTTTCATTGGTATATTAAATTCTTTTACAATTTGATGTATCCTTTCTCTTTTGATTTTATATTCATTGGATACCTTTGCCATACTTATAAATCCTTCAATTGATGAATGCTCAAAATATTCTTGAATATCTACAATTGAAATAAACCAATCACCGAGTATTTTTTTGGTATTCTTGAAATATTTAACACTATGCCTTTTTATGAACTTTTTATCAATACAATATTTACTTTCGATATCCTTTAAATTTATGTATCCTAAATCATTTTCTATTTTCTCTTTTTCTTTCTTTTTATTTTCAAAATCCTCTACATTCAAAAATAGAGATTTTTTTTCTACATCAATATTTAAACAACTCAATATCTTTTCATTTTTTTCTTTTTTTACCCTTAATAACTCATCTTTTTTATAAATATCCTTTTATAACCCTCCTGAATAATCAATTTAGATTGAATATCTTGATTCATTGCCCAAATTTTTATTGTTGCTTCAGAATTATTACTATATTCAGCAGCTTCATTTACAGAGCAATAGCCGTCTGGTATAGTCCTTTCATCTACAATTTTAGTAACCAATTCTAATAAATCTTGTTTTTTGATATATCTATATCCCATGTGGAGTATAGTTTTCACTTTCCCCACTCTAATCCAGTTTGAAATATCAGTTCTTTTTATATCTATAAAGTGAGATTGGAAATAATTTTTTGCCTCTGATGTTGAAATATACTCTCCAGTTAAAAACTCTTCATTAAACTTTACTATTGATTTTATTTTGCTCAATTCAGTACTCGGAATAAATACTTTATTATTCACATAAATTTTTTCAATATCTTCGTTATAAATCTTTTTAGTAAATGTACTATGCCCTAACCCTAACATTTTCGCTATTTCTGCCATTTTAAGTAGTCGCACTTCTTTATTATCCATATAAAAACCTACCTATTATTTTCAGTCTTCCTTAACACTAAAGTTGGCACATATTCTTCATGCATCTTTTGTAGACGATCTTCAATTTTTTTTCTCACTCTATCCGTTTTTGCTAAATAGGGTAATGACGATAATAAATCACTATCCCCTCTTAAAAACATTAATTCTGCTGGATTCTCAATTTCTTCTGCAATCAAGTTTGTAAAAGTACCTCGACCAATATGGGTTCCCCAGTTACTAATTCTTAAATCTGCCGCTATAATACGATCTTCAGCAGTCCCATAATCTCTTAAAAAATTCACAAACTTGTCCTTTACTTTATAAAAGTATTGACAGTAACTCTTGCCAGACATCGGAAGACCATCCCTATTTATAAATAGTGCCCCTGTATTTGTTATATCTTGGTCTTTATAAATTTCAAAATGTTCTTTATATAATATTTCACCCCAATCCTTTATTTGAAGAACCTGCTGTTTTCTATTTTTTTTCACATAACTTGCTCCAGAACTATCTTTAAGATCCATTCTGAAATTTTGCTCTTTAATATCCAGTAAGAAATCACCGCTATCTAACTTTTTTTTGATTTGTGTACGTTTTAAATTAACTACCTCTCCAGCTCTTAATCCCCCAAATATTTGTAGATAAATTCCTAATACAATTGGGTGTGCATACAATGTAGCTATCTCTAAAAGTAGAGGGATATATTTTGTTGGGATTAAGTGTTTTCTATTAGTTGCCATCTTTGGAGGCAAAATTGGACTAAATAATGATTCATAAAAACTTTTATACGTTTTCGGGTTAGTATATTTTTTGCTTTCTATAAAATTTTCATTAATTTCAGTTAAAAGCCCCTGTTTGGAAAGCCATACATAAAAAGCTGTAAGACTTCTCCCTGCATCCGTCACTGTATCTCTTCTACGTCCTTCACTTACCATACTATCTAGATATTCATTTCCAATTTCAATCGTTAAGTTCGATAAACTTTTAATAACCATCCCTTTGCTTAATAAATAATTTAAGAATCGAACAATATTTTTCGCTTGTTTACGTTGCGTATTATATGCTCGATCCTTCCACTTCCAATTAATAATAAAATTGCTAAGCGGGTGAATAACTTGTAGATTAGTAGCTGTTTCTCGTATACAAATTAAAGCCAATTGTTTCTTTGTTTTTTTAATAGCATCATTTGACCAAATTGTTGTTGTAATAAATTCGTATTTATTAGGAAAAATTTCGATTATCTTTCTATTATTCACATTAAAACACCTCTCTATCATTGATGAATACTAGGGTTATACAACTTACATATATTTAAAAATATTTTGCGTTTATACTATATGAAACGACAAAAAAAACATCCGCTACATATATTCAAGTTAATACTGTTTTTTTAAAAACAGATTTTCCTGATATATAAACGAATGTTCATTTCATCAATATTAATAATAAAAATTTTGTCGGATTTCTATATACAAAAATATATACCATCTGTACTTTATTAATCAAGTGAAATAGTTACAATAATTCAAAATAATCACTTTCTTCTATAATATTGTATAAATATTTCAATCGTATCCTTAACGAGCTGCTGGTCTAAATCCAGCGTCTTTTGCTTCTTCTTCTGTACAGAACATTTCTTCTGCTTCTGTATTATCATAATCTTGTTGCCCTGGCATATGATAAATTTTGTTTCCCTTAGAGTTAATATTACCTTTTATTGCACAGCTCCCATTATCTTCAGTTAAATCCACTTTATTTTCATCTACACTAGCGAAAGTATCCTTTTTGACAGAAGCATAATAAACTTCTTTATCATAGCCTCGTTTGGTTACATAGTCTTCAACTGACCAAATTCCAATTGCTTTATTTTGTGCAGTCTTTTGAACTTCCTTAAACCATTCTACATGCTTCGTATTAGGATCATAAATATATGCTACTCGTACTAAACCATTTTTTAAAAGTTGTTCTTGAATGCTTATTCCATCTTCTGTATAAAGGTAAGCTAATAACCTTTTATATTTGTCACGATACGAAACATCGAATTCTACATATACTGAATCCTGACCACCTAATAACTGTTTTAAAAACTCTTTAGCTTCAGGTCCATACGGCTGCTCACCTAATGTTTCATGATTTGTCTCTGGGGCATCGACAAGAAGCAGCCTAACTTTTTCAGAGCTACCATTGTATTTTATTCTTATTGTATCTCCATCAATGATTTCTTGTAATTCATACTTTTCAAAATTACTTACATCATACTTTTCAGCACTTTTTATAGTTGATGAAACAATCCCCAGAATGTCTTCTGTACCTACATTATCTGTCGTATTTTCTTCTACACATGCATTTAAAAGTAATGTAGAGAAAAATAATACATACAAAATTTTTTTCAATATTATTCCCCTTCTAACTTCAAACTTATCTACTCTCCTAGCTGCATGATTTAACTAAATATCAAATACAATACAACCGCTAAAATAATTGTACCACTCGTAATTAAAGTCTTTATGTCTTTATCACTCATTTTCCTTACTCCTTTTCCAACTCTTATTATCGCCACTCTACATTTTATTATCAATGTATGACCATAACAATAAATCAAGCTCATTTCATTAATTTTAATTTCGGGCATTCGTAATAAGTGGTTGACTGCCCATTAATTTTCCTTTTCTTACTAAACAATTTTCGAATTGTTTAGTATTACTTCATTCGGTATATTTATTTTCCGTAATAGAATAGTGGTAAATTTCAATATCTGAATCAATGAACCCTCTTCGTTTCGCTCCATGCAGTGTTTGATACATATTCTCTCTACCAACAGGGTTGTCAGTATGAATATATATTTTGTTTGCCCGTAACCCTTTTTCACAAATATATTTTACTAAGTCATAACCTGTTGGCAATAGATTACCTTGTAGATCTTCTCCTAAATCATGATCAAGAGAAAGTATATCTACTTCGTGATTTTCAAGTAAGTGAATTGCTTCTTGAAACGTTCTTGCCACGGCAAAACCAATAGGACAATCTCTTAAATCATCCACATATAAATTAATCATAATATTAATTCCTTTCTCCGCAATATGTTTAAAATGCGTAGTGAAATATAATTTTTAAAAATTAGTCTCCACTACTTGTTACGAATAGCCTTAATTTCTAACGGCTTTTATAACAAACAGAATAAAAAAAATCTCCAGTTCTCACAACTGAAGATCATACTATTTTATATTCTATCTTATTATTAGCAAAAATGTGTACAATATTTTATAGTGATAATCCGTCAATTATCTCTTGCAACTCATATTCTTCAAATTCACTTACTTTATGCTTTTCAGCATTTTCTTTTGTTGAATTTACAATAATTTGTACATCTTCTCTTTCAATAATATACGTACAAGTTTCTTCTGTACATGCACTTAGAAGCAATAAACAGAAGAATAAAACATAAACTATGTATCATTTTCTGGAACTCAAATAAAATGATTCTAAGTTAGATAATGCCTCTGTTATAAACCATTTAGATTCCTTTAATGCTTCAAACATTTTTGTCTGCCAAGAATTTCTTCCTGCTACTTTATAAGATTCAATATTATCTTCCAAAAATCGCGATACTTCCTCACTTTTCTTTGAATTGTATTCTTTAACTAACGACTTAACTCTTCTATTAAATTCCCTACCTGCATTGTCTCCATATAATTTACCTAGCCCTAATAAAATAAACTGATATTGGATTCGTGACTCCAGTTCTTTGTTCTGGATATTATTTGAGATACTATATTGAAATGTTATTGGCCAAACGTTTTCTTTAACTACACAATGCAGCCAATTAAAATCATCTACATTCTCAAAATAAGGATGAACTAGCATACTCTCTTTTTTCAAACTAAAAGTATCTAGTTTTTCTTTATTACAATCTGTACAGCAAGGTAATAAATTTATTGGAGTAATAGCAAAAGTAATAAATTGTGATTTTGGTAAATAATGATCTAAAGTATTAACCTCTCTATGAGAACAATAAGGACATAAATTATACTCTGCATTTGCTAAAATTGAATCATATATAACACGACCAATTTTTGTAGAGCCGGGTTTTTCTACAAAGTAATTTGAATATACTTTTTCAATGTCTTTAAAGGTGACTTTATTATTTTTAACTTGATCAATTCTTGAAGGTAGATTAATTTCACTTTCCTGAGTTATTTCATGTAACTTATTATTTTCTCCATTGTTAAAGTACTGTTCTTCAGCATTAATAAGCGTTTGTTTTAATGTATTTAACTTTGTAATCAAAAAATCATTTTTTTCGTTGTTGTGACGATTAATCAATAGCTCATCATAAAAATCATCTATCTTATAACTAGGCTTTTTTAATAAATACATTACATTAAATTAATCCTCTCTCAAATTTTTTTCATTAATATAAGTTCTTATAACGGACTTGGCTTCTATACCCAATTCATAATTAAATTTCTCTAAAACATCTTCATAAGAATTTGTTTCTTCTATGACTTTTTGTAAAAGGGTATGATATCCCGTTTTAGGAATATCTAAACCAAATACTTCTTCAGTAAGTACCCCAATATTTTCTCCAAAAGTTTCTAGTCTTGGTCTAAAAATTTTCATTTCTGACCCATGTTTTCTTATAATCCACGCACAAGATTTAGGTATCTCTTGTAAAACTACTGGTGAATGAGTAGCCATAATTGCAACAGCATTCTCAGCTATTATTATTTCAGAAATTGCACGAATAAATGCAGATAGCAAAGGTGGATGAAGATGTGTTTCAGGTTCATCAATTATTATTAAAGATTGCTCAACAACTAATTCTACAATTTTAGAAATTGTTAACAAAATAATTTTATGTCCCGAACTTAGCGTATCGAAAACTTGTGTCATTCTTAGGCTATGTTCCTTGATTAAGTCTTCCCCTTTTTTTTCCAAATCTATCTCTAAAAAATCTTCAACAATATTTAATAGCCCTAAATTTTTAATATTATTGTCAGTACTTAATATTTCAATCATTCGATGTAAATATAAAATTCGGTTTTTCTTTAATAGATTTTGAATAGAAACATTAAATTCAGTATTTAATGTTTCTAGAGATTTTATACTGGAATCTAATGAATTAACTACACCTACATAATAGTATTCTTTTGATTTATCAGTAAAATCATACTCAATACTTTTATCAAATAAGCTAAAAGAAACAAATATGGCATTTGAAAACTGTTCACTCAATGAATCTGATAAATAGCCCTTTATAATACCTTTCAATGTAGTAGTTTTCCCAGATCCATTTGTACCTATTAAAGCATGAATATTAGTTGGTGGAAATGATTCAGGTGTTACTACAAATTCAAAGTTTCCAGTTCCATTACCTGATTGAATTGGAAAATCAAGCTCGTATTTAGTTAAAACCGCTCCCCCATGTGCTACCCTCCTGTACTGCTTTTCCATGTTCCTTATATTCATTTCTCTCATTAAAGATTTTCTTACAATTTCTAAATGCTTGTACTTTTCATATTTATCTGTGTAATAAGCTAAATCATTTAATCCAATTAGGCAATTTAGTCTGACTGAATCTCCAAGCTTTCTTAAATTACTATAATAAGAAACACCTTGTCCTAAGGAAAATAAACCTTCCTGTAAATTCTCAAAAGGATAATATAATTGACTTGCTAATTCTTCATCAGTATAACCAATTTTCACATGTCCAATTTCATGCTCATTCATTTTTTCATCCACATAAAATAAGTTATACAATGTTCGATATCCATAATCATTCCAATTATCAGGTACCAAATGAAATCCTACTTTGTTCTTAGGTGATCTAAAACTCGTTATATAAAACATATATCCTCCTTATAATTTCAAATAAAATAGATAATGCTCGATTAACACCTTTACCTTCAATTATTAAATATCATTAATAATAAATGCTTTCCATTAACTGAAAATCAAATAGAATACAAATGCCAAAATAATAGTCCCACTTGTAATTAAGGTCTTAATATCTTTATCATTCATATCTATTAGTTCTTCTTTAAATTCAATAAACACTTTACTTTAGTCTATTATCTATATTGTAAAATCACAATGCATATGAATTAGCTTTCTTTTCAAAAGGCATGAAATAATTTTATTCAAACAAAAAATCTTCAGTCTTTAAACTGAAGATTAATAGTCCTTTATAATAAGTAATATCTATATAGTGATGCATTATTTTCTCTACATGGGATAAATACGTACAATTTCTTAGAAAACAATTAATCAAGATACAACTAAATTCTATAACTAAACATTTTTTAATGTGTACACCTGATTCTTAGAGTCCTACATGAAATTACAGTAATACCAACACTTTACGATTTTAATGTGTACAATAATTTAATATACAGTTTTATAGTGATAACCCATCATATGCTTTATTATAGTCTATCTCAAAGCGTTTATTACCTGTTTTTCCTTCCACTTGTTCAATGGTAATAGTACCTTGCTGATCTGTAACTGATTTAGTACTTTGATCTTCCGCAGGTGATCTGCCAAATATCATGTACAATGCTACAGCCAAAATAATCGTACCACTTGTTATTAATGTTTTTATATCTTGCATTTTCATGTAGTAGGCCCCTCACAACTAATCATCATTGCTTATACTTACGATTCGTATAAGTTGTGCACCTCATCATCAGAAAGACAACAAGTTTCACGATGTTTCTATTGTAAAATATCAAGCTACTACATTCAAGCTATCATATTGTCACTGCTACCCAGTGATTTGGTAAAACCTCTACTAACTGACTATTTTCTACCTCATAACGTATTTTCACATCTTCTGCATGATCAGCATCAGTATATTTCTGCTTCTCAATTGCAGGATCTGGAATAGGAATAGAACGTAGTAATGCACGTGTATATGGATGTTGTGGGTTAGCGTATAGCTCTTCACTTTCTGCCAGTTCTACAATCTTTCCACCATACATCACGGCTACACGATCACTGATGTGCTTCACCATGGATAAATCATGGGCAATAAATAAATACGTCAGCCCAAGCTTTTGTTGTAATTCTTTTAATAAATCAACAATCTGCCTTTGAATGGAAACATCAAGTGCCGATAAGGGTTCATCACAAACAATAAAGTTTGGCTCAACCGCTAATGCTCTCGCAATACCAATTCGTTGACGCTGACCTCCCGAAAATTCATGAGGATAACGCATGGCATGCTCTTTTTTCAAACCAACAAGTTCAAGCAATTCCTCTACCCGTTGTCGCCTCTCCTCATGTGTCTTCACCAGACCATGAATATCAAGAGCCTCGCCAATAATATCTAAGATTTTTCTGCGAGGATTTAACGATGAATAGGGGTCTTGGAAAATAATTTGCATATGGCGACGCATTGCCTTTAGCTGTTTTTTCGATAGCCTCGTTACAGGTATTCCTTGATACAGAATCTCTCCATTTGTAGGCTGATGAAGTTGAAGAATCGTCCTACCTGTAGTCGATTTACCTGAACCAGATTCACCAACCAAGCCCAATGTTTCACCAGGATATATATAGAACGATAAATCATTCACTGCTTTCAACGTTTGACCACGACCTAATGGAAATTCTTTGGATAGATGGGTCACTTCGATTAACGGCTTATGTCGATCGATACCTGGCTGAATAGTAGCAATCTCTTTTGGCTGCTTTTTCTCATGCAGTTTTGGTAAGGCATTCAATAATTTCTGGGTATACGGATGCTGGGCATTTGCAAAAATTTCTTCTGTTGTGCCCTGTTCAACTATTTCTCCTTCTTTCATCACTATGATGCGATCACACATACCTGCAACAACGCCTAAATCGTGTGTAATTAAAATAATAGACGTTCCCATTTTCTTTTGCATATCGCGCATCAATTTTAGGATTTGAGCTTGAATAGTAACGTCCAGTGCTGTTGTTGGCTCATCTGCAATAAGCAGTGAGGGATTACAAGCAAGCGCCATAGCAATCATTACCCGTTGACGCATACCACCTGAAAATTCATGAGGGTATTGTCGATACCGTTCTTCTGCGTCTCTAATACCAACCAGTTTTAATAATTCTATTGTTTGTTGATAGGCTTCGTTTTTTGACATTGACTGATGCTTGATTAAACTTTCAGCCACTTGATCACCTATTCGAATAGTAGGGTTTGTGGATGTCATCGGATCTTGGAAAATCATACTAATATCTTGTCCACGTATCCCTTCCATTTGTTTTTCACTAAATTCAGTGAGTTCTTGCCCTTTAAACACAATTGAGCCAGATTTCAAAAATGAAGGTGGCGATGGTAATAAACGCATAATGGAGCGAGCCGTTACACTTTTCCCGCTCCCAGACTCTCCCACAATTCCTAGTGTTTCACCTTTATTTAGATGGAAGTTAACGTCCTTAACGGCTTCAAATTCTGTCTCCCCTGTGATAAAGGATACGCGAAGATTATTGATTTCTAAAAGCTTTTCACTCATTCGACCCATCCTTTTTAAAATTTGTGATTGACTTACTTTCAAGTATAATCCATACTTTACAATACTGATAGGAATTATACAATATAATGCTGAATATTTTATTTACGTTTGGAGGAAATGCATGGTTACTTCAAAAAATCATTTAAAACCAGAGAAATTTATTTTCTTTTCTACGGTTTATCAAAAACTAATGCATCAAAAGCCTTATCATCTACTTCTTTTTCTTTTTAGTATTTTAGTTCACCCTTTTACATACTTTATCTATCGGAAAAGGAAACTTTCAAACACTTATGATCAGGCTTTTGCATTGCGTAGTCAGTACTATATAGATCATGGATTGGTTGCCCAGTGGCAAAAGGAATTTGAGCAACAAGAAATAGCAAAAGCTACATTTTTTAAAGAGGCTGTATTGGAGTCACAAATTCAGCTCACAGCCAAGCACTTAGCTCAAAGGAAGCTTCAACAGCAAGTGGATCAGGATTTACAAAAAGAGGACATACAACAACTATCCTATGTCCAATTTTTTAATCAGCAACTAACTAACAAACGTTTTGTGGCTCTTACCTTTCTACCAGCTGTTTTATTTTATGTAGTACTTATCTTATTTGCGAATCCATTTCTGCAATTTATCATTGAACGTATTTTACAAAGCTTCATTGTGATTGTTGGAGTGGCTACATTAGTATTTACCATTTTATATTTATCACCTTTTGATCCAGCAAGAAACCTACTCGGAGTTGAAGCAACACCTGTGCAAATAGAAAACTTTAATCGCATTCATGGTTTGGATCAACCTTATTTATCACAGCTATGGAACGCATTATCTGGTCTATTTACATTTGATTTAGGTACATCCTTTGCAGGTAAAGAAGATATCACACATAGCATTGCTACAAAATTTCCTGTCACTCTTGAAATTGCCGTATTGTCGTTGCTAATGGCTATTGCTATTGCCATACCAGTTGGAATTATTTCAGCTGTTCGTCCAAATTCATATTTGGATTATACATTTATGTTCATTGCTTTAATTGGTCTATCCATCCCAAGCTTTTGGCAAGGTTTAATTTTTATTTTGACATTTGCTCTAAAGCTACAATGGTTTCCAGCTACCTATAACCCTCATAATTGGCTATCGCTTATCATGCCAATTGTCGTCTTAGGAACATCCATTACGGCTTCTATTGCTAGGATGACAAGGTCAAGTATGCTTGAGGTGATTCATGAGGATTACATTATTACAGCAAAAGCTAAGGGCTTAAATGAATTCAAAGTGATTTCAAAACATGCCATTCGCAATGCTATGATTCCGATTATTACGGTGATTGGACTTCTTTTTGGAGGTATGTTGGGAGGCGCATCTGTAACAGAAAAGGTATTCAACATTAGTGGTATAGGTAGTTATATCGTCGATAAACAATTTATCCCTGATATTCCGGCCATTCTTGGGGGCGTTGTTTATATTGCCATCACCATTTCGATTGTCAATTTATTCATTGATATCATGTATGCCTTTTTTGATCCACGCATTCGCTCAAAAATGAAGAAGTCTTAAAGGAGGATCACCTGTGAAAAACATCTTACATGTCAAACTACTCTTGAAGATTACACAGGAATATGTCAATTCTCATTTTACTTTTGTCTTTTCCTTACTGTTTTCTTTACTATTTCTAGCCTATAGCTATAATTTTTCCAGCAATAGCTGGCGACCAGTGGTTCTGCTTCTTTTTGTTATTTATGTCATCACTACGGCATATGTTGCCTTCGTCAATTTACGAATTAAAAAGGATTTAGCAACGTATGGTGACATTCAAAAAAATACTCGAATGTTTGGCTATCCTCTTTTAATAACGATACTGTCAGGCAATATTTTTTCGACATCCTTTGCATTTATGCTTGTGTCAAAAAGAAAGACTGCTGAATATACTTTTGCTGCCTATGCCTTTATAACACAGCTATTCATCTTAGGTATTGCAGCATTGAATTTATTTAAGCCATATGTCACAGATACCTTTGTACTGGCAATGGGCGTTTTCTTAGTACTCTCGCTTCTCTATATCGTGATGGCCATTTTATGTACGAAATATGTCACAGCAACTGAGGCACCTAACTGGATGCTCATTCCAGGTATTGTCCTATTATTGGCGACTTTCACTGGTAATCTATTTGCGACTTTACTAGGATATAGCCTTATCCAAAAGGCTAGAAGGGCAAATCCATCTTCTATTGAGAAATGGCAAAAAATATGGGAGAAGATTTTACGCAATACAATGGCTGTATTCGGCTTATTCTTCATTATTTTCATGTTCTCGTTATCCGTTACAAGTTCTTGGACTTTCGACTATGATTTCGCTACTGAAAATAATTATGGAGCATTGCTACAAACACCGACATTAGAATATCCACTAGGTACAGATAATTATGGTCGAGATTTATTTTCTCGTATTGTGTTTGGGGCACAAATATCATTAATCGTCGGATTTTTCTCCACGATTATCCCCGCAGTTATTGGTGGCGCATTAGGAGCATTTTCAGGCTATTATGGTAAATCCACCGATAATATCATCATGCGAAGTCTCGATATTTTATATGCCATTCCTGGGATATTGTTAGCCATTGCTATTATCGCCGCATTTGGTGCTAATACTGTGAATCTTATTATTGCACTTAGTGTTGGAGCAATTCCAACCTATGCCCGTACAATGCGGGCAAATGTTATGCAGCTTGCTAATTATGAGTTTGTAGAATCGGCTAGAGCTTTAGGTGCATCTGATGCAGCTATTATTTTCAAGCACATTGTCCCCAATTCTTTAGCACCAATGATTGTGAAAGCAACATTAACGATTGGTGGAGCTGTTATTTCCACAAGTAGTTTAAGTTTTTTAGGGCTAGGTATTGAGCCACACATTCCTGAATGGGGCAATATTTTAAAAGTTGGTAGTACGTACCTGGAAACACATTCATATGTCGCGATTTTCCCAGGTCTTTGTATTATGCTTCTTGTCCTCTCCTTTAACTTCTTAGGAGATGGTTTACGAGATGCTTTAGATCCAAAAACAAATTAATCGGAGGTAACTATGAAGAAATTACTTGTATTTTTATTCGTTGCAGTACTAGCTTTGGCTGGCTGTGTACAAACAAAAACTGACGTAGAAGGCAGTAAAGATTCAAAAGATAGTGACAAGAGCAATGGCAAGGTTGCCATTGAAGTATTAGGGATGGCAGCTTCTGAAGAAGATATGAATATTGTGCGTGACCAATTAGTGAAAAATGGTTTTGATGTAAAGCTAAATATTCAACCTGATTACGGTTCTTTCTCTGCTCAAAAAGAAGCAGGTAATTATGATCTTGCTCTTTCAAGCTGGACGACAGTTACAGGGAACCCAGACTATGCTGTTCGTGGTTTATTTAAAACTGGCGGTGACTACAGTGTGGTGGCAGATTCAAAACTAGATGCATTGATTGATGAAGCGAGTACATTGACTGGTGAAGAAGCAGCAGCTAAATATAAAGATTTAGAACAATTATTAGTATTCGATCAAGCTTATATTGCGCCTTTATATATTTCCAATAAGTATCAAGGTATCTACTCTGAACTTGTAAACCCTAAAACAGTACTTTTACCAAAATCTCGAGCACAAGTTTGGGAAAAAATAGAATTTAATGATACATCTAAAAATACAACAGAACCTTTAATTTTACACCAAACAATCAATTCTCTTACTTCACTAGACCCAATCAAAGGGAATGATGGTTCAATCAACACATTAAACACGAATATGTATGTTCGTCTTGTTAACTTAACAGACACAGATGAAGTTGTGTCAGATGGTTCATTATCTTACAACCATGTAATGGCTGAAGGGAATCAAGAATATTACTTCATTTTACGAGATGATATCAATTTTGCAGCAGTGAAAGATGGTGCAGCTGTTGATTCAGGTGAATTAGTGTCAGCTGAAGATGTAGTCTTTTCATTAAACCGTGCGAAAGACGCTAATTCAGTACCAGATCATCGTACTTACAGCATTCATGAAAACATTGAAACAGTCGAAATCGTTTCAGATTTAACTGAATTACAAAATAAAAAAGTAGCAGGCTCTGAGCAATCCGTTTTAGAAGCATTATCACAAAACCTACCTGCTTCTGTAGCGCAATTAGCAGAAGATAAAGGTGCTGTTAATAATGCAGCTGGTGCATACCAAGTTGTTAAAATTACAACACCTACACCTTTCCCACAAGTATTAAACTATTTAGCACACCAATCTGGTGGTATCGTATCTGAAAAACAAGTAACAAGTGTTAATACGTATGATGTGGCTAACTACAACCCTGACAAGGACATTGCCTATGGTGATCAAGCTACTGTAACGGAAGGTTCAGCTACATTCAATAACCAGTTATATGCAAGTGGTCCTTACATTTTAGTGAAGAAAAATGATTATGAAGCACAGTTTGTGAAAAATCCTGCTTATCGAGCTGGTAGCGAATATGAGCCAAAAATTGCTAAAATCAATGTCCGTTTTATCTCTGATGTTGATAGTGCCCTATCTGCATTACGTAATGGTGAAATTCATGTTCTGCAAACAGTACCAGAAACGAAACTGGATATTGTCAAATCAGATGCTAAATTAACATTAAATACGGCAGATAGTAATGCTGTGTCTTACCTACAAATGAATACATCTGGCCGTGCGGTTTCTGATTCAGCAGATTTACGTAAAGCAATTCTATACTCTATTAACCAAGATGAATTCATTAGCTATTATCAAGGCAATAAAAAACCAGCTGTATCCACAGTCTCTCCATTAATTGATACTGGTTTAAAACTTGAAGCAGATAGCGAAAAAGTAAAAGAATTGGTAAAAGCATATAACGATAAAAAGTAATACAAATTAGAGCCTTCTCAAAATTTGAGAAGGCTCACTTTTATATAGAAGAAACTCATTTTAAATTTCATTATGTGATTTTGGTTTTGGTCCTAGCTCTTCAGGTTCGATATCAGCGAATGTTTCGCCTTCTTCTTCTAGGTCACGCATACGATGTGCAATACGGGAAGCTGCTGACGCTGCTATACTACCAACCAAATCATCTAAGAACGTGTTGACATGATGTCCGGGTTCTGTATCCAGTTTTTTAATAATCCCTATTTTCTGCTTGTCTAAATGACCAAAAGTAGTAACGGCAATGCTGCCATATGTAAATACAGATCCTAGTGCGATTGTTTCGTCTACACCAAATAGACCTTCATCTGATTCGATAATTTGTTGTAGTGGTGAAGATAATAATTTTTTCTCTGCTAATTCATCTAATTCAATCCCTACTAATAAAGCATGTTGCACTTCTCGCTTACGTAATACACGTTCAACAGAATGAACACAATGCTCTAGTGTTAAACCTTCATTATAGGTTTTTTGCATTTCGTAAACAATTTGTGCGATATCCTCTATCGCTACACCTCTACGAATTAACGCGGCTTGAGCTGCCTTTGCTACTTCGTCAGAGTGCACACGAATACTTTTATTATGCATATTTAACCCTCATTTCGATTTTTATTGCTAGTATAATGCTAGCCCAACCTATTATACCTTTACTTACGTAATATGGTACAATTTTGTTACAAACACAAGAAGGAGTGTCATCATTGGATAAGGGAACAGTACAGGATTTAACATTTTACAGTGAGTCATTACAGGAAGAATTACAGCTCTATATTTATGTTCCTGCAAATTATTCTCCACTATATAAATACAACATTTTAATCGCATCAGACGGTAAAGATTATTTCCAACTTGGTGGTATTACAAAGCTAGCTGATGAACTGATTGATGACTATGAAATCGAAAATTTAATTATTGCATTTGTTCCTTACAAAGACATAAAAGATCGACGTCATAAATATATCCCGAGCGGTGAGCAACATGAAGCCTATCTTCGCTTTTTAGCACATGAGCTAGTGCCTTATTTAGATCAGGAGTATGCCACTTACCAAATGGGTATGAGTCGTGGAGTGATTGGTGACTCTATGGCTGCCACTGCTTCCTTAATGGCTGCTTTAAAGTATCCAAGCATCTTTGGCAAAGTCATCCTACAATCACCTTATGTAGATGCTGATGTATTAAAGGCTGTGGAAAATTTTAAAGATCCAGGATCTATTTCTATCTACCATATCGTCGGCAAAGGCGAAGATCAGGTTGTGACAATGGATAAAACCATCAAAGATTTTTTAACACCTAATCGTCAATTGCATGATCTCATGATAAATAAAGGGTTTACTACATTTTATGACGAGTTTGATGGCAATCATACATGGAAATATTGGAAACCAGACCTTCGACGTGCATTAATTGAAAATTTCAATTAATATGAAGCGATTCAAATTACGAAAACTGAAATTTCTGTTATACTTAATTAGAAAAATTGTTTATTTTCGGGAGGTAATGGACTATGAAGTACGGTATTGTGGCATTTCCATCAAAAAAATTGCAAGATTTAGCGAATACTTATCGCAAACGATACGATCCTCATTATGCAAAGATTACACCGCATATGACATTAAAGGACAGCTTCGATGCGTCTGAAGAAGAGATTCAAACCATCGTCAAGCAATTAGATGAACTTGCTGCTAAATATGCACCTTTAAACATTCATGCATCTCGCATTAGTTCGTTTTTCCCTACAACAAATGCGATTTACTTCCGCATTGAACCAACAGAACAATTAGCAGCATTCCAACATGAACTTCAAGAAAAAATCCCTTATGGGGAAATGAAGCATGTATTTGTACCACACATTACAATCGCTCAAAAAATGTCAGATTCAGAGCATGATGACATTTTTGGTCAATTACGCATGACGGGCGTTGATGAAAAAGATACAATTGATCGCATTCATCTTTTATATCAATTAGAAGATGGTTCATGGACAACATACGAAACATTCCGTTTGTCTGGAGCTGAGTGATTGTTGTATACCGTTAAAATTGTTGAAACAAAGCAAGAGCACGATGATGCCTTTGCCATTCGCAAAAAAGTATTTGTTGAAGAGCAAGGTGTTCCGCTTCATCTAGAATGTGATGCTGAGGATGCAACTGCAACACATTTCATTATGTATAATAACGATGAGCCTGTAGGAGCAGCACGTTTACGCAGTATTGACAACAATACAGCTAAAATTGAGCGTGTTTGTATTTTACAATCCCAACGCGGCAAAAAATTAGGCGCTTTAATTATGAAGGAAATGGAGAAGCATGCCATTTCTATTAATAAAAAAGCCTTAAAACTTCATGCACAAAGCTATGCAATTCCCTTTTACGAAAAGCTAGGCTTTACAGTTACCTCACCTGAGTTTATGGATGCAGGTATTCCACACCGTGCTATGGAGAAGAATATTTAATGAAAGGGTGTTACGATATTTATAATGTCGTAACACCCCTTTTTATGAGACGAATTCGCTTGCCACCATTTATCTACTCTATCGTAACAAGCTGCATTGCCAAGTAGATATGCCATGCGCTACTTCATCATTCTAGTGATTTTATCGAAATCTAGTGATGCGCCATCTTGAATAATAGATTGTACTAATTTATCTTCTAACTCTTGCGTAATTGATCTGTTAGATATTTTAGCAACACGTCGTACAATTTTTCTTACTTGTTTTTCACTGGTAAAATCCGCATGTTGAATGGCATTGGCTAATGCGAAGATTTCATCCATCGATACACCTGTTTTTTGCTCAATCGAATTAAAAAACGAGCGATGCATGTTTTCCCTCCTATCATTAAAACTCAATATGACCTTGCTTCTTGCACGAAACATTTCGCAAATGGTGGAGGCCTTAACTTTATTTAGAATTTCCTAAATAAAAGCTAAAGCCTTTATTATGTTCATCAAATTAGATGTAAGTAGCGCCAACAATAATTAATAGAATGAATAGTACAACAATTAGAACAAATGTAGAACCATAACCATAGTTGTTGCCTCCAGAGTATCCTCCGCAGTAGCTATTGTTCCACCCACCAACGTTATTTCCGTACGGTTGTGAGCCCCAGCCTTGGTATCCCATAAAAGCACCCCTCCCTTCTACAACCTATAATATGTTTCGGTCGTAAAAATGGGAGGGGTATTCGTCTAGTCAATATTTCCTTTTGGTCTAAATATTAAGGCACCAATAAAGCCGAACACAATAGCAGCACTGATTCCTGAGCTTGTTACTTCGAACATGCCTGTTAATACGCCAACAAGTCCATGTTTTTCTGCCTCCGCCAGAGCACCATGTGTTAATGAATTCCCGAAGGATGTAATGGGCACTGTCGCCCCTGCTCCAGCAAAATTAATTAATGGCTCATATAAGCCCATACCATCCAAAATCGCACCTACAACCACTAACGTACTTAGTGTATGGCCCGGTGTTAAATTGCCAACATCCATTAATAATTGGCCTATGACGCAAATAATGCCTCCAACAATAAATGCAAATACAAAAGTCATAACCATGTTTTTTGCCTCATTTCATCGTAATTTCTATCGCATGTGCCGTACATGGAATCGTCTCGCCTTGCTGATAGGATAGCGGAGATAATAACGCACCCGTTGCTACTAGTAATACTCGCTTATAGCTCCCTGCACGCATTTGTTGAATAACATAACTAAAAAAAACAGCTGCCGAACAGCCTGCACCACTTGCACCAGATTGGAATGCTTCATCCTGTCCATAAAATTCAGCACCTGCATCACGTAATAACGTGAGCTCTTCATTTTTCACGCCATTTTCCACAAGCATTCCTTTCAATAGCTTTAAGCCAAGCTGGCCCAAATCGCCTGTTAAAATTAAATCGTAATGATAAATTTTTTGATTTCTCTGTTGTAAATGAGATTGAATCGTTTGGAAAGCAGCAGGTGCCATTGCTGCACCCATATGGAAAGGATCATCCATACCATAGTCAACGGATTTGCCAATTGTTGCCGCTTCTATAGAAGGATATTCCTCGCGATGCTTGCCAATTAACGCATAACCAGCAGCAGTTACAGTCCACTGAGCTGTTTGTGGTTTTTGTGCTCCATAATTGATGGGGTAACGAAACTGGCGTTCAATTGCATTATGTTGACTAGAGGCACCTGCTAATGAAAAATTAGCAGCACCTAACTCGGTTAACAGGCATGCAATAATGACTGAAGATACAGATGTGGCACATGCCGAAAAGAGTCCAATAAAAGGGATTTCTAAATCCCTAGCGGCAAAATTAGTTGGTGTCATTTGGTTGACTAAATCTCCACCCATTAAATAATTGATATCACCTTTTTGTACGCCCATTTTTTTCATAGCAAATTCACAGGCCTCTTCGATCATTTTACGATGTCCCTGTTCGTTTGTTTTCATTTGCCAACGTTCATCATCATACACAGAGTCAAAATATTGACTAAAAATACTCCTATTTTCTAATGGACCTGCTACCACACCACCTGCTAAAAGAGAGGGCTTCGATTGAAATACAATTACCATGAAACCACTCCTATCGTTACGAGGATATATTTAATGAGCGCTACAAAAAATGCTGACACTACACCAAATAAAACAACTGATCCTGCTAATTTAAATAAATTTCCTCCGACTCCCAATACTAGCCCTTCAGAACGATGCTCGATTGCTGCCGAAATAACAGCATTACCAAAGCCTGTTACTGGAACTGCTGATCCAGCCCCAGCAAATTGACCAATTCTTTTATAAAGGCCAAGACCTGTTAATATCATTGCGAAAAATACCATCGTTGCAACCGTAGGATTTCCTGCTGTTGCTTCTGTAAAATTGAAGAAAATAATATAAAAAAGAGACACAGCTTGACCGATTGCACAAATAAAACCGCCAACGAAAAAGGCTTTTGCTACATTCTTTAAATAAGGGGGCTTTGGTGTAACATTTTGCTCTAACTGTTGATACTGCTCTTTTTCCATTTATGTCTCCTCCTTTGCAAGCTCTTTTAGTTCTGTAATTTTATCGCTTAATTTATTATCTTCCATCTGATCCTTTTTTATTTTATTGGCTTCATAAAAAATTTTGTAATCAGCGGAGACAAACACTTCTTTGTTTGGATATTTCTCTTCAAATTTCTTTTGCAATTTTTTCTCTAACTTAGTTTTTTTCCACTTTTCCCATGGTTTAATTTGTACTGCGATAAGCATACTATCGTCATATTGAATAACCGTTGAGCGATCAACATAGTCTTCTTCTTTAATAAGGGTTTCGACTTCACTTTCATTTTGTGGAGACCCATAGACGATAAATTTTTCCTTTTCAGCACAACCATTTAACAGCGATAAAACAACTAAGAGAGGTAACGTCATTCCTAGTAGCCTCAAGTTTTACCCTCCTTTTCTTTACAGTTTCTCCACACATAAAAAAACTATTCATTCAAAGAAATACACAAAAGCCCGAGTCCAGTTTTCAAAAGTACATATTGTAGAAGTAGTAACAAGGAAAGGGGGTGACAATATGGGTTGTGGTAAGCCAACAAATCCTATTGGACCAATCCATTCAGCAGGCTGCGTTTGTGACGTAGTTCGCGCTATTTTAGATATTCAAAATCAAGCGGTGCGAGATGAGTGTTCTCCATGTACAGCAAACTGTTTCTTAGAGCCACTAGGCGGGATTGTTAGTCCTGCACGCTCACAAGCAGATACACGTGTTTTCATGTTAATTACAAAAGATGGTACTCCTTTCAAAGCATTCTTTAACTCTCCAACAGCAGATCCTTGTATTTGTACATCCGTATTCTTCCGCGTAGAAGATATGTTTGATGAATGCTGTGCTACTTTACGTGTTTTAGAGCCATTATGTACATTTGACTCTAGTGAAAGTACAGTAGACTTACTAAGCAAAGATGGTTGTTGTATCAACATGAAGAAAATCTGTAAAGTAGATGACTGGAGCTCAACAGATAGCTGTATTACTGTGGATTTATCTTGCTTCTGCGCTGTACAATGTATCGCTGATGTTGACTTAGGGATTTGTGACTAATTCTTTCACCTTTGACACACACACATAAAAAAAGTGTACAGCATCCTCTGCTGTACACTTTTTTTATAAAGTTGGCAATTTTCTTCCTCGCCAAAGTATTTGCTGTATATCTTCAAAATGAATGATTTCCTGTATTTTTAATTCTAATGATGTGAGCATTAAAGAATCATTCTGTACATCTGAAGCTGTCCCAGTTAATTTTCTACCATCCTTTAAACAAACTAATAATGGCTGATAGGCTCTCTGACGAAATGGTTTTTCTAAAAACTGGAGCTGTTTCAGTAAATAAGGATCTATTTGTACTTCATCCACTGTCTCATTTTTTTCTTCAACTATTTGCTCATCGAACATAGTGTCCTTTACATAGACAGATGTACTTTCATCCAAATCAAGTTCATGTAACACCTTAGAAATATTTAAAAAATATGATGGTGATTTTATAAACAAGCGTGGTTCTTGATCCACTTTACTCACTTCCCTTTTTTCCATACAATATGCGAAAGTAAGCAAATTGGTTCTTAGCCTATTTGGCTTAAGAAAACTGTTGCTAAGCCCAAATAAATTAAAATACTTGTAATATCATTTAATGTAGTAATAAAGGGTCCTGATGCAACAGCAGGGTCAATTTTTAGTCGATGCATTAACAATGGAATAAATGAACCAGCTAATGTTGCCACTAAAATAGAACCACAAAGCGCTGCCCCTACTAACATACCTAGGACAAGTTCATGTTTCCAAAAATAAACGATCCCAATAACAATTAATCCACAAACAATGCCTGACATTAAGCCAGTACCTGCTTCACGTAATAGTAACTTCAATTTACTATGTTCTTCTACATCACCTGTTGCAATCCCTCGAATGGCCACGGCCAATGCCTGTGTTCCACTATTACCTGAAGTTCCTGAAATTAATGGAATAAAGACCGCTAGTAAGGCAACCTTATCTAAAGTATCCTCAAATTGCCCCATTAGGTTAGCTGTTAACATACCTAGAAACAGTAGAACTACTAGCCATGGCAAACGTTTTTTAGCTGCTTGGAATGGTGTTACATCAAATTTATCCATATCCGAAATACCAGCCAATTTAGAGTAATCCTCAGAAGCCTCTTCATCAATAACATCAATAATATCGTCAACCGTGATAATACCAAGTAATTCTCCTTTATCATCAATAACAGGTGTCGCTAAAAAATTATAATCCTTCATAATTTGCGCGACTTCTTCTTGGTCATCGCCTACATGTACCATCACGACACGTTCATTCATAATGGAACGAATAAGTGTATCCTCGTCAGCAATGATTAAATCACGTAACGAAATAACACCCGTTAGACGATGTTCTTCATCCACAACAAAAATATAATAAACGGTCTCTGCATCTGGTGCCTCTTTACGCAAAATGGCCATAGCTGAACGAACTGTTGAATTTTCTGGTATAGCGACATATTCAGTGGTCATGATAGAACCAGCAGTATATTCATCGTAGCTTAATAGCTCATTAATATCTTCTGCCGCTTCTTCATCCATCATTTCTAAATAGCTTTCGCGCTGTGCTGTATCCAGTTCATTTAAGACATCTGCCGCATCATCCGCATACATATGAGATAGCATTTCTGCACCGTATGATGGATCCATTTCAGCAAGATATGCTTTATACTCATCATCTTCAATATCGATTGCCTCAAAAATATCAGCCATTTCTGTCGGAGACAAGAACGAATAGATGATTTTCCTTATATCAGGTTCCACCTTTTCATAAAACGTTGCCTGATCATATGGATGAAGTTCTAAAAACTCATCACGGAATGCGTCAATATTATGTGCTTCCAGCATTTCTCGTAGATGTGCCTCATCAAATTGCACATCATCCTTTTCATTTCTTTCCTCTATCATGCTTGTCCCCTCCTTCCGAGCTTTCAATCATTTTACGGGCAATGCTGCCGTAAATCTACCTTCTATATAATAGAGTGTAATGTACCTTTTCTGCAAACTCTTTTTTAAGTTATATTTATGAGCAATTGGGCAGATTTTTATAAAATTCAATATTACGCCTAAAATCATGGCGATTCTATTTTACTATACCTTACCTTTGTCACTTTGTTATGAATAAGGTGTAAAATAATCTAATTCTCTAAACTCCAGGATAGTTGTTGTTGACGCGCAGATAAACAATACATCCAATTTTCACCTACCATACGACCTGTGATATTAAGAATCTCCCTCGTGAAGAAATACACAGTTTAACCTAATTCAAAAAATGATAAGGAGATGCTCGTTTGCGCGAACACCTCCTTTTATCAAAAATTTATGCTGAAGATTCCTTCAGTAATCTTTGCATGTCTTCATTTAGCATACTTGTAAAGTGTAATGGCACACTTGTTAAAGGATGCTCCATACTTAAAGATACACAATGTAATGCTTGTCGATCAATCTGAAGACGACTACCACCATAAAGGTCATCCCCCACAAGTGGGTGTCCAAGATGTGACATGTGCACGCGAATTTGATGTGTACGCCCTGTATGCAATTGAAGTCGTACATGTGTCATTGGTTCAGCACCCAGTGAAAAACGCTTCAGAACCTTTACATCCGTATGTGCATATTGTCCATCTTCTCGTACTTCTCTTTCAATAATACTAGCTTCTTTACGACCAATCGGAGCTATAATCGATTGAAAGTTTTGTTCGACATGCCCATGTACAATGGCTTCATATTGTCTTGAAATCTCTCTCTTACGCTGAGCAAGCCCTGTTAAATGATGAATATGAGCATGCTTAGCTATGCATAGTAAACCTGATGTATCTCGGTCTAGCCTTGTAACAATATGAGCCGTAGAGGCCAATCCTTGTTGCTGAAAATAGCCACAAACTAAATTTGCAATGCTGTTTGTTGGATGCTCTCGTGAGGGTATCGTACTTTGATGAGCTGGTTTGTTGAGCACTAAGATGGCATCATCTTCGTATACAATGGACAAATCTCCATGCTCGATAGCAAGCCCTTCACTTTTTTCTTCAGGAGGAAACGTTACTTTCACACAATCTCCAACTTGCAGGATATGTCTCACATTACGTTCGACATCATTCACAGTCAACATGCCACCATCAAACTTAATAGCTGTTAGAGCTCGCTTAGAAATACGCCACTCTTGAAGAGCCTCTCGTAATAATTGGCCATTTTTCTTTGCCTCAAATTGTAATGTAAATCTTGTATCCACGTTATTCATTTGCAACAAATGATTCATGCACTCGCTCCCAAAATGGGAATGGTCGGAAACGGGCAAAACGTACTCTTTCATTTGCTACATTAAACGCTATGGCTTTGACATCACCTTGAGTAATTTGCAAGTGATCAACAGTCATATTAAAATTTTGTTCATTTACAGGACGCAATACACAATGATGGTGTGCTGGTAAGATTAATGGCGATCCTACTGTCCTGAAAACGCGGTTATTAATTGAGGCAATTTCAGTGACTTGGAGTGCCGCTAGTGTAGGATGTATGATGGCTCCACCTAGAGCTTTATTATAAGCCGTACTACCCGAGGGAGTGGATACACAAAGACCATCACCACGGAAACGCTCAAATTGATTGCCATTTAACTCTACATCCATCACAAGTGTAACATCTGGCGATTTGACGGTTGCTTCGTTTAAAGCAAGATACGTATTTGATTCGGCATTATGATGCTCTACCCTTACTTCCAGCAGTGGATATTCCACAACATTAAAATCCTTCTTAGCAATGGACAAAACTAATTTTTCTAATTCAGATGGTTTCCAATCCGCATAAAATCCTAAATGCCCTGTATGGATACCAACGAAGGCTACCTGATCTAATAAATGGGAATATCGATGAAAGGCATGCAATAGTGTGCCATCTCCTCCAATCGAAACAACAATTTCTGGCGTCTCTTCATCATAGGTCAAGCCAAAATCCTGTAAATAGGTTTTAGCAAGTTCCATCAGCTCGTTAGATTGTGCATCTCTACGTGATTGAATCGAAAATTTCATTGCGCGTCACGCTCCTTCTCCGTTAGTAAATTAGGATTCGATGCTTCTTTATATTCGCTAAAGTAGGCCTGTGCCTCTTGAATTTCACTACGAATGGATGACATTTCTTCATCCAACCGAAATGCTGCCTCGGCAGCACTTTGCAAGCGATTCTTAATTTCTTCTGGGAACATGCCCTTATATTTATAATTTAAAGAATGCTCTATTGAAGCCCAGAAATTCATGGCTAGTGTACGGATTTGTATTTCTGCTAATACTACTTTTTTTCCTTGAATTGTTTCAACAGGATACTCCACTATCATATGGTAGGAGCGATAACCACTAGGCTTATTATGTGTAATATAATCGCGTTCTTCCACTACACGCATATCTTTTCGCTGACGAATTAGCTCAGTTACCGTTGAAATATCATCAACAAATTGACACATAATCCGAAGGCCAGCAATATCACCAAGTTCATCACCAAGTTGTTTAGAAGGCTCAAAAGCTAGTCCTTTTTCTAACGTTTTGTCATATATACTTGCTAAAGGCTTGACACGTCCTGTAACAAATTCAATTGGTGAATTTGCATTAACAATACCAAATTGCGAACGCATGCCCTTTAATTTTACTTTTAATTCGTCTACTGCTTGTTTATAAGGACTTAAAAAAATTTCCCATTGTCCCATTGTAAAAACCTCCCGACAATCGGTATCGAACACCACCGTCTGTTCGTTTTGTCTTTCTATTCAGCAAGAATAGCCTTGAAGTGTTGTTCCACTGCCTGGACAAATTCTGCCCCATAATTGTAATTTCCTTCAATATTATACACGAGCATTTCCAATTCCTCGTAGAAATTTGTCAGCTCAATCACTTCTTCACCTATTCGTAGCAATGGATTTTTCCCTTTTTGTAAAATATGTACAAGATTCCCCCAACTACTCGGTGGAAAACGCAAGTAATGATAGTCTTCACCTGCATCAAGTAAATAAATGAATGCAAAATCATCTGAATCTGCAATGAGTTGTCCAGCAGGTTTTAACTGTAAATTTACTTCATTGTCGTTTAAACTAAAATGAAGTTGATCTTGTTCAAAATTCGATGTATCTATTGTATAAATTTTACGCACATGCGGTTCCCCTTTTCGTTGTACTCTTCCTCTTATTTTAGCACACAGGGTAAATAGTTGCAGTGTGTAAATATTAATTCGAGCGAAACAACGGATGAAAAATAAAAAATAAATAGGTGACTATAAATGACACAAGAAATTGAAATTGAATTTAAAAATCTATTAACAAAACAACAATACGAACAATTATTACAAGAGTTCCACATTAGCCAAAATGCTATTCATCGTCAAACAAATCATTATTTTGACACACCTAATCAAGCAATTCGCAACCTACAAAGTGGTCTTCGTATTAGACAAATTGGTGATTATTTCGAATGTACGCTCAAAGAAAAAAACGCCGAGCATGCTCACCTTGAAACGACGGATGAAATAACAGCAATAGAGGCGCAACAAATGTTAGATGGCAAAGGATTTTATGCTCAAGAGGTAGCTAAAAGATTAGCTCTTCATCACATTCCTTTAGAACAATTGCATGTATTTGGTTCTCTCACTACAGATCGTGTCGAAATTCCCTACAAAGAGGGACTTCTCGTTTTTGATCATTCTTTCTATTTGCAGCGTGACGATTATGAGGTAGAATATGAAGCAAAAGATGCAATAAAAGGAAATATAATTTTCGACGAATTTTTACAACAATATGGTATTGATAAGCAACCAACTGATAAAAAAATTGCTCGTTTTATGAAGGCACTAAAAGCACAAAATTTATAAAAGTAGAAAAAAGGAAGGTGTCTGACTCCTTGGATATTCAATCATTCAAATCTTTACTAGAAATTCGGGCTTTGCAAACACTTGGATCAAGCGAAAGTTCACCCACAGACAATGAGTCTATTTTTTCTGATATGATTAACGAATTATTAGGAGAAACTTCGACAGCAAGTAATGCTAAATTATCAAGCTTGCTTGCTACAGGAACAGCAAATAATTCAAATTTCGTCAAAGAATTAGCTACTTTGGAGCAAAGTCCATTAGAATCATTACTTTACAAAGGGTCTAATGCTGTGTTTATACCTGAATCAGTCAAACAAGCTTTAGCAAACACATATGCTAATAACAAACTTGATTCCTATGTTTCAGACGATGTAATAGGCTCTACAGCATATGCTAATTCACTAGCAGGATCAAATGAGTATACTGCCATTATTGAAAAAGCAGCCGCTACTTATCAGATACCCGCGAAGCTTATTGCAGCGGTTATTAAACAAGAATCTAATTTTAATCCAACTGTAGTAAGCCATGCGGGTGCGCAAGGTTTAATGCAACTCATGCCCAAAACAGCACAATATTTGGGTGTGACTAACGCTTTTGATCCAGAGCAGAATATTATGGCTGGTGCAAAATATTTGCGTCAAATGCTAGATAAGTTTAATAATGACCCTTCACTAGCATTAGCAGCTTATAATGCTGGCGCATCTCGTGTTACGAAATATGGAGGAATCCCTCCTTTCAAAGAAACACAGAATTATGTCAAAAAAGTGATGAATTACTTTACAGTGTAATCGCATCTTTCCTGTTATCTATGTCATTTCCAACAAATTTCACCCATAGTGGTGAAATTTGTGCTTTTGTAGCGAACAGCAATTCGAAAGAGCTCTTTGTTTGTGTTAACGAAAAGACGTTGATAGAATGAAGGTAGTCACAAGAATTTCACAATTTGATGAGGATGAAGTATACAATATGGTACTTTACGATATAAAGAATTAAAGGAGCATATAACTTATGAGTCGAAAATACACTGTTCCTTATGAGGAGCTGGGAGCTGAAAGACTGTCAGAACTCATTCATGCGTTCTATAAAAGAGTTGCTCAGCATCCTGATCTTATTCCAATCTTTCCAAAGGATTTAACAGAAACAGCCCGTAAACAAATTCAATTTCAAACACAGTATTTAGGAGGGCCAAATCTTTTTACTGAGGAGCATGGTCATCCGATGATGCGTGCACGTCACATGAATTTTCCTATTACACCTGACCGCGCTCAAGCTTGGCTAGAGTGTATGTCAGAAGCAATGGATGAGGTAGGTTTGGAAGGGAAGTTCCGTGAGACTTATTATCAACGTTTAGTATTAACAGCTCATCACATGGTTAATACGCCAAATGACGATGAGGGGGAATTGTTACGTGAATAATATTCAAATGTTGCAAGAGCCAACGCCAACGATTTCTACTGCAAACAAGCCAATTGAATTGTATATTTTCGTAGATCCACTTTGCCCTGAAGCTTTCAGTATGCAAGCAACTCTTCGTAAATTACAGCTTGAATACAACCATTACTTCACATGGCGCTTTGTTTTAAGTACAGAACTTACTTCTTTAAATTGCTTAAGTAAACGTGTCAAAGGCTGTATTTCAGGAATCGAACTTGATATTAATCACCCTGTTTTACCTTCTATCGCTATTAAAGCAGCTGAATTACAGGGGAAACGTGCAGGTGCGCGTTATTTGTCGAAACTACAAGAATACGTATTATTAAGTCATCAAGATGTAAACTCCTATGCAACGCTTTTAAAAATAGCTGAGGATGTTCAACTCGATATGAATGAGTTTACTGTTGACTTTGGTTCAAAAGAGGCAGCACGTGCTTTCCAATGCGATTTATATATTAAACGCGAAATGGAAGTAGATGAAGTACCAAGTATCGTATTTTTCAATGAATGTATTGAAGATGAGGGACTAAAAGTTAGTGGTAGCTATTCCTATGAAGTTTATGAACATATTTTACAAGAAATGCTGAACGAACAGCTTGTCCGTCAGCCTTTACCATCAATAGAGGACTTATTTTCTAAATTCCATACTCTTTCTACAAATGAAATAGCTTTTATCTATTCATTAACAGAGCAAGCAGCAGAGCGTGAACTAAAGAAACGCATGCTGCAACAAAAGATCGAACGAATCCAGACTACTCACGCTACGTTATGGCGTCTTAAATAATAAAATAAACAAAAGGGACTCCAATCATCATGATGGAGTCCCTTTTTCAAGATAACGCAAAATACAAAGAAGCGCCTCTATCCTCGACCGATAGAGACGCTTCTTTTTCACAAAGGGGATGGGAGAAATGTTCACGTTCAAACAAAGGGGTGTATGTTTGTTTTGTGATTTATTTCACAAGAATTACTCTATCATGGAATAATATATTTAGCAATGAAACCAATACTAGATTCACAAATTTGTCAAATAGAAAGCGATTACAAACAGTATTTTTCCAAGATGCACACTTTTAAACTATTTAGAAATCAAAAAAAAACATTATTCTTTCCTTTTAATTTATGCTGTTAATAAAAAGAATTAGGCTATAGGAACATTCCTATAGCCTAATTAATTAGTTATTTAACAATAATTTTTCTAATTCATTTAAACGTTCTTCAAATACTTTACATGCATCTTCAATTGGCTTAGCTACGTTCATATCAACGCCTGCTGCCTTTAATACCTCAATAGGGAAATCAGAGCATCCCGCTTTTAAGAAGTTATTAATATAACGTTCTACAGCTGGTGCACCCTCCTCTAAAATTTGTTTACTCAATGCTGTAGCGGCTGATTTACCAGTCGCATACTGATAAACATAGTAATTATAGTAGAAGTGTGGAATACGAGCCCATTCTAAGCCTATTTCCTCATCAACCACCATATCATCACCGAAGTACTTTTTGTTTAATTCATAGTAAACTTCTGTTAAACGATCTGCTGTCAAGGATTCACCGTTCTTATCCATCTGATGAATAAGGTGTTCGAACTCTGCAAACATCGTTTGTCTGAATACCGTACTTCTGAAGCCATCTAGCCAATGGTTTAATAAGTATATTTTTTGTTGTGGATCATCAATTGTTTTCAGTAAATAGTCATTTAATAACTCTTCATTGCAAGTAGAAGCGACCTCTGCCACAAAAATAGAGTAGTCTCCATAAACAAAAGGCTGGTTGTTACGTGAATAATAACTATGAACACTATGGCCAAATTCATGTGCTAATGTAAATAGATTGTTCACATTATCCTGCCAATTCATTAAAATATACGGATTCGTACCATAGGCGCCTGAAGAATAGGCTCCACTACGCTTCCCTTTATTCTCTAAAACATCGACCCAGCGGTTATCCAGTCCATTTTGAACGATGCTTTGATATTCCTCCCCTAATGGAGCTAAAGCCTTTACTAAAATATCTTTCGCTTCATCATAAGAGACCTTCATTTCCACCTCTTTAACTAGTGGCGCAAATAAATCCCACATATGCAATTCGTCTACACCCAATAATTTCTTACGCAACGAAATATAACGTTGCATAGCTGGTAAATGCTTATGAATTGTTTCCACCAGCTGATCATAGACATTTTCAGGAATGAAGTTATTAGACATGGCAGCGTGGCGTGCAGATTCATAATGACGAATTCGAGCACTTACATTATGCTTCTTTACATTACCAGTTAGCGTAGCCGAGAACGTATTTTTAAACTTGCCATATGTTTCGTACATAGCCTTAAATGCGCCTTCACGTACAGAGCGATCCTTGCTCTCTAAAAACTTGATATAATTACCATGCGTAAGTTGTACTTCTTCTCCCTCTTCATTTTTCACATGAGGGAATACCATATCAGCATTGTTTAACATGCTGAATGTATTCGAAGCTGTACCTGTCACCTCAGACATTTGCGCTAGCAATGCCTCCTGTTCGGCTGGTAATACATGTGGACGTGCCATTGTAATTTCTTTTAAAGATTGCTTATATAGTTCTAGGTCTTGATTTTCTGTTAAGTAGCGTTCAATCGTTTCTTCACTTAATGACAGAATTTCTGGCGTTAAATAGGAAAGGCCAGCTGAGATACTCGTTGCCAATTTTTGAATACGGCTGTTCATATCTTGATAAAAGCTATTTGTAGTATCTTGATCATAGCGCATATGAGCATATGTGTAGAGCTTCATTGCACGTTCATATATATGATCATGATACTGTAAAGCTGCTAATAATGCCTCTGCCCCATTATTTAAAGTACCTGCATAGCTAGGTGCTTGTTTAGCAAGCTCTGCAACCTCCTTCAATTCCTCTTCCCAAGCTGCATCTGTTGCAAAGATGTCTTCTAAGCGCCATGTTAATTCTTCTGGTACTTCTTTTCGAACCAAAACCTGATTACTGTTACTAGCCATATATGCCAGCCCCCTTTATATGTGCTTTTTTCCTTTTACTCTCATATTTTCTCAGTATATTGTGGCAATTGCAAATAAATGTACATAGACTTGCTCACAATTATCTAGTAAACCATCCTCATGATGCATACGCTTAAGAAGATACCCATAATTTTGAATAGCCCTGAGTGCTTGTTCGGTTACTTCCAGTTGATGCTTACATAAAAAGTTTTCCATCTGCCCCTTTGTTAATTCAAATGGAAGACGTCCTAATTGTTTACTAAAATAAAACAGCATTATTTGCCACTCGCTCGTAAACAAAGGTATAGCTGCTCCTTCTTTCACTGGAATACCAATGTATGGTGGCAGAGCAGTAAGAGAAAGATTTAATTCATAGCAATTACGTAAAAATGGATCTTGTGCCCCCTTCTTGCTATGTAAAAGACGATTATGCGCAAATTGCCTACAAGTCTGTTTATAGAGCTGCCAATAGCGTTGAAATTCTTCCTGGGTAATACGTTGAGGTCTATAAAAAGGGAAATGTTGTTGATCGACCGAAATTTTCTGTACTTTACCTATGAAAGTATGCCCATGAACATGAAGAAGATTCGTCCAATAAACAAACTGGGCTGTCACCGGGTTGTACGTCAATAAATATGGTAAATCCGTTGTCGTTATAAACGCTTTTTGCAGCAGTGGAGAGATTCTAATTTTTCTGATGCCGTTGACGGCTTCTTTGCCTTGTGGAGTTTGAAAAAGCCAGATTGCTTGTATATCATTTCTTTCATAGCCCATTGTTCGTTGATGCCATTTTTCATGAGAGATTGTACTACATTGAAATTCAACTGCGAACTGCTCCTTATCGAGTGTAACAAGCAAATCTGGGCGCTGAGAAAGCTCCTTTAAATATGGTTCTAGTTTCACCTGATGTCCATGCTTTTGGAGCCACTCATATAATTGCACTTTACCTTGTAAATGTATTTTAGATTCATTTTCTGCGAACAGCTGTGAACAATGATTTTTTGTGAAGTGAGCAAAGTGGGGAATATTATAGTTACCTATTTTCAATTGAACTTGTTCTAAACATTGAGGACAATAAAATTTCATTTGCCGCCTATATCGCTGTAAAGCTTTCCTCGTATATTGATATGGGAGAAATAGTTGCTGTTGATTGTTATAGGCAATCAGCATAGTATCAGCTCCTTTTTAGCCAACTATAATAGAATGGATTTTCACTAACAAAAATAAAGCACCTTTTTCTTGAAATTTTAAAAATGCGCTCTTATTCAAGCTCTTTGATGCTGAAAACATAAAAAAGGACTGTAGCGAAACTCGATTCATTTACGAGTTTCACTACAGTCTAAAATAATTAGTATTTCATTGCCTATGCAAAGTATTTTCGAACTGTTTCAAAGCAATTGAATTCCATAATCTTTTCACCGTACTCCTCTAGACGATGAATTGTAAAATTGGATGGTGTTAAAAATTCCTTGATAACTGCATTTCTATCATGACGATTTAAATCCTCATCTGCGTTTCCGAAATCAACAACTAGATAGTACCAATTTTCATATTTGAATAATGAGGAATCCACTAATTCGTCTGTCATTCGTTTTGCGACAGGGATTAACTCATCAATATCTTTAAATTTATAAACATAAATGTCTGTATCCATAAATAATTCTGACTCATCCATGTCACCAAATTGAGTTAGTTGGCTAAGAAGATCCTCTCCAACTTCATCGAATGGTGCAAACATATCTTTGTGTTCATCAAAATTCGAATGACCATCTAATGTTTCACCGTCTTTTAAAATATGTGCACGTGTGACAATGATTTCTAAGCCTACTTCAGATGCATTGATATGAATCCAAATCGGACCCTCTACATCAAAATAATCCTCCGTGTTTACTTCATCAATCATATCCCAAAAAAGTTGTTCACCCTTTGCTCGATTGTACCAAATTTCTTCACGACTATAGCCGCGATCCTCTATATCATTGTACGTAATAAAGAGCTTGAGTGTATTTTCATTTACACGTTCGATGTCCACTAGACCTCATCTCCCTTCACTGTCATATGTCGAAAAACAGTTTGTTTCATTAGTATGCTTTTATTCTTTGTTTTTAACCTTCATACTGCATTTGTTTTTCAACCTTTGACCACACTACAGTAAAACCATCGAGTAACCGTAAACATGAATTTTTGTGTTCACAGTTGTCTCTAACTCTATTGTATGCTGTTCTGTCATAAAATGAAAAGGATATACACCGTTTCACAGAAGATATTTGAATTATTGAAATTGTAGTAAACTATTTAACTTAAATCAAGTTTAACATACTTTTACGGAAATATATGACTTTTCCCTATTAATTATTATACTTCATATAGAAGGTTTTACAGAAGTAAAACATAAAAAAAAGATGTCACAACATGTATTCCACATCTGTAACATCTATTACATATATTATTCAGAATAGAAAGGTTTAATTCACCATTCGTTGCGCTTCTTGTAATTGATATGCTCGAACTTTTCGAGGTAAGAAACGACGAATTTC
The DNA here is from genome assembly GCF_039614735.1 of Lysinibacillus sp. BS3. Lineage (NCBI taxonomy): Bacteria > Bacillati > Bacillota > Bacilli > Caryophanales > Bacillaceae > Lysinibacillus > Lysinibacillus sp. BS3. Next base: position 1,967,680 of record NZ_CP154860.1, read on the forward strand.
ATCTTCATTGTAGCCAACCTGCAGACGTTTTTCATCTAAAATGATTGGTCTACGTAGTAAGCCAGGATATTCCTGAATTAATTCATATAAACGTTGTAATGGTAAGCTTTCAACATCCACATTTAATTTTTGGAATATTTTAGAACGAGTGGAAATGATTTCATCAGTTCCATCTTCTGTCATTCGTAAAATTTTTTTTATTTCACTTATGCTAAGCGGTTCAGAAAATATATTACGTTCTGTATATGGAATTTCGTGCTCCTCTAACCAAGCTTTTGCTTTACGACAAGAGGTACAACTTGGTGATGTAAATAGGGTTACGATCATTCTGACACATCCTTTCATTTAAAAATTATTATCTATAAACCAGAACCAATGTGTTAAATTAGAATTAATGTAATGTAAAATACACAGTACCATTATACAGTACTCAGCTGTATTTGAATATAGTTCCAATAAAAAAATCTGAACCTATCCATAAATATTCTGTCTATTCATACAGCTTTCAAATATGATGTATTTTCTTCAAACTTATGTGCTACTACTACCATTCCCATTTTTAAAGCATTTTAAACATCTAAACAGATATCTCAGTTGTTCTCATTTAAGAAAAATAATCGAGAAAATTGTCAATCCCATGTGTACATCCAAACAATTTTTTAATAAAAAATTATAAATTTATAACAAAATTACATAACAAAAAAAGCATATAATTTTTTCTAGAAAAAAAACACCGTCAAAAGTCTGACTTTACACAAAGGAATCTTTATATTATAATTCTTTGCAATCAAATCAATTTGAACAATTTAAATTGAGAAAAACGCTGACGAAGAGTAGTACATATGCTAATTCACGTATAGAGAGTCTGTGGTTGCTGTAAACAGATCGTGGATGCATGTGGAATGGACTTCCGAGTTAGCTTTGTGAACGCTACTTGAAGCTATTAGCAAAGCTCGTCCCTTCACGTTACGAAGTTGAGTGGCCTTTTTAGGCAAGCTGGGTGGTACCGCGGATTCAAACATCATTCGTCCCTTCATTAGAAAAATCTAATGAGGACGCATGATGTTTTTTTGTCTTCATCACCAAGTTGAAAGGTGAAGACAACGCTGTGACACAAGTTACAGCAATTGAATTCGAGGAGGAATTTTTTAATGACAACTATTTTTTCTGGCGTACAGCCTACAGGTATCGTAACATTAGGGAACTATTTAGGAGCATTCAAGCAGTTCCCGGCACTACAAGATGAAGGAAACGCTATTTATTGTATCGTTGATCAACATGCCATCACTGTTGCACAAGATCCTAAAGAATTACGAGAAAGTATTCGTAAGCTTGCTGCTACCTACATTGCTACTGGCATTGACCCTAAAAAATCGACATTATTTATTCAATCAGAGGTGCCAGCGCATGCTCAGGCAGGATGGATGTTACAATGTGTTGCGTCTATTGGTGAGCTAGAACGTATGACACAATTCAAAGATAAATCACATGGTAAGGAAAGCGTATCTGCTGCTCTTTTAACATATCCACCGCTAATGGCTGCAGACATTCTACTTTATAACACAAATATTGTCCCTGTCGGCGATGATCAGAAGCAGCATATTGAGCTAACTCGTGACCTTGCAGAACGCTTTAACAAACGCTTTGGCGATGTTTTAACAATTCCGGAAATTCAATTACCTAAAGCTGGCGCACGCATTAAATCCTTACAAGAGCCAACAAAGAAAATGAGTAAATCAGATCCAAATACGAAAGCGACAATTCGCTTATTAGATACTGCGAAAGACATTGAGAAAAAAATTAAATCAGCTGTAACTGACTCTGACGGCATCGTTGCATTTGATGTGGAAAATAAACCAGGTGTTTCAAATTTATTGACAATCGAATCAGCTATTTCAGGGGTAGCCGTTGAAGATTTAGTCAAAAAATATGAGGGAATTGGTTATGGTGGATTCAAGCAGGGTGTAGCAACAGCAGTAATTGAACACCTAACACCTATTCAAGAGAAATTCTATCATCTAGTAGAATCATCAGAATTAGATGTCATTCTAGATGAAGGTGCTGAAAAGGCGAATGTGATTGCTAGTGCTACATTAAAACGTATGGAAGATGCTATGGGTCTTGGTCGCGCACGTCGCTAAACTTACGGCTTGTCTGAGGATCGATCAAAGCCCAAATCAAGCACAACTGCGCAGATGATGATACAGGCTCCTACCGCCATATAAAATTCTGTTGTTTGAAAAATAAATTTGAAAACAACCTTCCATGAATAACCTAGTGTGCGGTAATTTAAATACAATATGAGATTCCCTACAGAGAGGATCATTAAGCCATAACTTACTAAAAATAAAAAGAGACGAAACATAGTAATGGCATCCTTTCTATTTCTTCTTACTTATCATTTATTCACAAAACTATAAAAAAAGACGTCAGCCATTTAAATTTGGCTGACGTTTTTTTATGTTTATCTATTATGCTTCATATTTTTTGAATAGGAGACTTGCATTATGACCACCAAAACCAAGAGAATTACTCATTGCATATTGAATATTTGCTTCTCTTGCTTCGTTTGGAACATAATCTAAATCACATTCAGGATCAGGATCTTTTAAATTGATTGTAGGTGGTAAAATCCCTTCTTTAAGGGCTAATGCTGTGAAAATAGCTTCCACACCACCTGCTGCTCCTAATAAGTGACCCGTCATAGATTTTGTTGAGCTCATTGCAAGGTTATACGCATGATCACCAAAAGCAGTTTTCACAGCTTGTGTTTCGAATAAATCGTTATATGGCGTACTTGTACCATGGGCATTAATATAATCAACTTGTGATGGCTCTACGCCACCATCTGTTAATGCTTGCGTCATCGCACGTGCTGCACCTTCACCCTCTGGAGCTGGAGCCGTAATGTGATGCGCATCCCCAGTTGCACCATAACCTAAAACTTCAGCATAGATTTTGGCACCACGAGCTTTTGCATGTTCATATTCTTCTAAAATGACAATACCCGCTCCTTCTCCGATAATAAAGCCATCTCGGTTTTTATCGAATGGGCGACATGCAGCTTGTGGATCTTGATTTAATGATAGTGCTGTATTGGCACAAAAACCTGCAACCGCCATTGTTACGATTGGTGATTCAGCACCACCAGAAATCATAACATCAGCATCTCCACGCTCAATTACTTTAAAGGCATCACCAATAGAGTTTGTGCCTGAAGCACATGCCGTTACAGAACAAGAATTTATCCCCTTTGCACCAAAGTGAATAGAGACTTGGCCAGATGCCATATCAGGAATCATCATTGGGATAAAGAAAGGACTAACACGTCTTGCGCCACGCTCTTGGAATGTTAAAAATTGTTGTTCATATGTTTCCATCCCACCGATACCAGAACCAATCCATACACCTGCACGTGGAGCTAGCTCTTCATCAATTGTTAGCTGTGCATCTTCCATTGCCATAATAGAAGCCGCTAATGCGTATTGTGTGAAGCGATCCATTTTACGTGCTTCTTTACGATCAATGTATTTTTCAATATCAAAGTCCTTTACTTCTGCGGCGATTTTTGCGGCAAAAAGATCTTTATTTAAACGTGTCAGCTCACCAATGCCAGATTTACCAGCTTTAATGTTTGCCCATGTTTCTTCGATGCTATTTCCTAGTGGTGTAACTGCGCCAATTCCTGTAATTACTACTCGTCTTTTACTCATTGTCTTACTCCCCTCAAGCATTTTTCCTACTTATTTTCCCCATCTCATGGCTACGGCACCCCATGTTAAGCCGCCACCAAAACCTACAAGGACTAATAAATCATCCTCTTTAATCTTACCTGCTTCGAGCTCATCTACCAAGGAAATACCAATAGATGCTGCTGAAGTATTTCCGTATTTATGAATCGTTTTTGACATTTTTTCTGGTGGTAGCTCTAAACGCTCACGTGCAGATTCCATAATACGTATATTTGCCTGATGTGGCACTAGGAAATCAACGTCTTCTTTTGTTAATCCCGCTTTCTCTAATACATTAACAGCCGATTCACCCATTTGTCGAACAGCAAATTTAAACACTTCACGACCATTCATCGCAATTGTATCTTGCTTCGTTAAATAAAGATTCTTTCCGCCTGTACCATCTGCACCAAGTTCAAAGGATAGAATACCTCTACCTTCAGAGACTTGCCCAATGATAGCTGCACTGGCACCATCGCCAAATAATACAGCTGTATTGCGATCTTCCCAATCAACGACTTTAGACAGCTTTTCAACACCTACTACTAAGACATATTTATAAGCATTTGCCTCAACAAAGTGCTTTGCTGTCACTAAACTATATATAAATCCTGCACATGCTGCTGCTTGATCCATTGCTGCAGCATTTACTGCTCCGATTTGTTCCTGAATCATACAAGCTACACTTGGAAAAGTTTGATCCTGTGTGACAGTTGCTACAAGAATTAAACCAATTTCCTCAGGCGTAATACCCGCATTTGCAATAGCTTCTTTTGCAGCAGCTACTGCCAAATCTGAAGTTTCCTGATCATCTGCCGCAAAATGACGTTCTTCAATGCCTGTTCGAGTACGAATCCATTCATCAGAAGTATCCATGATTTTTTCCAAATCAAAATTTGTAACGACCTTCTCAGGAACATATTTGCCTATTCCTATAATACCAGCGTTCATATAGCAACCCCTCAGCTTTCTTACTATCAATTATTAGTAACTGGTCATAATTATAACGCATATAAAAGGAATGACGCAAGATGATTTAAAATTTATGCGGCTGAGGGTAGTGTTCTTTGAATATAGAAGTGAAGAATTTTATGGAATGAGGTTATTCTGTTTAGAGCTTTATCTATCGTACTTTGTTGAGCTTGTTCATTATTTTTCAAAGCACCTTGCATCATGTATGAGCGGTGTTCTTCCCTTTTGGAGCACTTTTCACCCGCTTAGGAGCGCATTCCCCTATTTCGGAGCTGTTCCTAAATACTTTACATTACCAAACATAAAATACTAAATCTCATATTTGTTGTGACAAAATCGCCATGTTTCACATAAATGGTTCATTTTTTTTTGATTTATGTTATGATATGATAATGAATATGAGTAAAACCTTATGATGAAAAAAGTTCGGTTGAGGTGAAATTAATGCAATATATCGTAACGTTCATATGGTCATTCCTACTAGTTTCTATGTTAAACTACGTAGTCAGCTCTGTACTTGGTGTACCATTTGATTTCAAAACTGGAGCAATCGTTTCTGTTGTATTCTCCATCCTTATCTTTATTATTGGAGCAATCATTCCAAACGACCCTACACCAGAAGCTGCAGACCATCATTAATTCAGCTAGAAAAAACCTGTTCAGCTTCATGCCGAACAGGTTTTTTCTGTTATTTTTCCACAACACATTGACCCTCATGCATTTTCACATGCAACGTCTCCCCTGGTAAAACTTCTCCGCGTAATAGTTCTCTAGCAACGGCTGTTTCGATATGTCGCTGTACAAAGCGTTTTAGTGGTCTTGCTCCAAATTGGGCATCTGCCCCTTGCTCTACTACCCAATCAATGACTTCTTGCTCGACAGATAAAGTAATTTCTTGCTCTGCGACACGTTTAATCAATTGCTCCACATACTTCCAGGCAATCGCAGTAAAATGTTTAGTAGATAATGCATGGAAGAAGATGATATCATCCATTCTGTTTAATAGCTCAGGTTTAAAATGTTGTCGTAGGGCTGACATGACTAAGTCCTCCACAGCCGCATCATTTTCCTTTGCCTCCATTAAATAACTTGATCCGATATTCGAAGTTAAAATGACTACTGTATTTGTAAAATTCACCATTCGTCCCTGACTATCTGTAATGCGCCCATCATCTAAAATTTGCAATAAAATGTTCGCCACATCAGGATGAGCTTTTTCAATCTCGTCTAGTAGCACCACAGAATAAGGATTTCGGCGAACTGCTTCCGTTAGTTGTCCACCTTCCTCATAGCCCACATAGCCTGGAGGAGCCCCAACAAGTCGAGACACACTATGTTTCTCCATGTATTCACTCATATCAATACGAATAAAGTGATCTTCTGAATCAAATAACTGTGCTGCAAGTGCCTTGGCAAGTTCTGTTTTACCCACACCAGTTGGACCTAAAAATAAAAAGCTACCAATAGGTCGGTGTGGATCTTTGATACCTGCACGTGCACGCCATACCGCTTCTGTCACTAATTGAACTGCTGTATCTTGTCCAACCACACGTTCATGTAATGTATCCTTTAAACGTAATAGTTTTTCACGCTCACCCTCTACTAATTTTGTTACAGGGATTCCTGTCCAACGTGAAACAATTGCTGCGATTTCATCTGCTGTTACCTCTTCACGTAAAATACGAGATTCTGCACCGTTCTCTAATTCCTTTTCAAGTACCTGAATGTCTTTTTCAAGTGTTGGAATTTTACCATGACGTAATTCAGCAGCTTTATTTAAATCATATTTACTTTCTGCCTCATCTAGATCACGACGATATTTATCCAATGTTTCACGTTTTTTCTGAATATCGTGTAGTTTTTCTTTTTCTGCTTCCCATTGTTGTCGCATGCCCTTAGATGACTCTTTTAACTTAGTTAATTCTTCGCGTAATTGCTCCAGACGTTTTTTACTTGCCTCGTCCTTTTCCTTACGCAATGCCTGTTCCTCAATTTCAAGCTGCATAATACGACGTGTGACTGCGTCTAATTCCTGTGGCATTGAATCAATTTCTGTACGAATCATTGCACAAGCCTCATCAATTAAATCAATGGCCTTATCAGGTAAAAATCGTTCTGTAATATAGCGATTGGATAGTTCTGCTGCCGCAACAATTGCTCTGTCATGAATACGTACTGCGTGATGTAATTCAAAGCGTTCCTTTAAACCACGTAAAATGGATACCGTATCCTCTATAGATGGCTCACGCACTAGTACTTGCTGGAATCGACGTTCTAAGGCAGGATCCTTTTCAATGTACATACGATATTCGTCTAAGGTAGTAGCACCAATACAGTGTAATTCACCACGTGCTAGCATAGGTTTTAGCATATTTCCTGCATCCATAGCGCCATCTGTTTTTCCTGCACCTACGATCGTATGAATTTCATCAATAAATAGAATGATTTGTCCTTCTGATTCTTTTACTTCTTTTAGCACACCTTTTAAGCGTTCTTCAAATTGTCCACGATAACTTGCACCAGCGATTAACGCACTCATATCCAGTTCATATAGCACACATTCTTTCAAGCCTTCTGGTACATCACCTTTAACAATACGCTGTGCTAAACCTTCCACAATTGCCGTTTTACCAACTCCTGGTTCACCGATTAATACAGGATTATTTTTTGTTTTACGTGTTAGAATACGAATTACATTTCGAATTTCTTCATCACGCCCGATAACAGGATCCATCTTGCCGTTTTTTACTTCTTCAATTAAATTGCGCCCAAATTGTTCTAATGGTTTTTTATTGTCTGTTTGTTGAAATTGCATAGCTAGCACTCCTTTTTTTCATATTTCTCATTATTTATATACCCATTCTTATTCATTAAAAAAGTTTGACCTTTTTTGACTAACTTTATTTTACATCACTCGACAATGCTTAGCAAAGAAATCGTCCTAAAATTTTTTCACTTATTATGGAAGTTTACGTTATAATAATGGTATGTTTCTATGTTTTAGTATCGAAATCCACTATCCTTTTGTAATAATCGCCATTTATTACAAAAAGAAAGCGATGTGTTGGAGATATGGTTTTAATGGATAATATGTTTGAAAAAATTAAAGAACTTTTTCAAAACCACGGTGTTTTTATCAAAGTGAATAAAGGAAATAAAATTTTTCTAGAGGGTGAACGGGCAAAAGAAATTTATTACATCCAATCAGGTGTTATTTCGATTAGCCAAGAATCCGAGACGGGTAAGGAATTAACCATTCGTATTTGTGGCCCTGACAGCATAATAGGAGAAGGTTCGTTATTTTGTAATCTCGTCTATAATTCAATGACTGCCAAAGTTTTAGAACCCTCTACGTTGTATGTTTTGAGTCGTAAATCTTTGGAGCATTTACTAGAAGAGCAGCCGACAGTTATGGTGGAATACATGAAGTGGCTACAAACAGAAAACTTAAAGCATCAGAGTCGTTTGCGCGATTTAGTGTTAAACGGTAAAAAAGGTGCTCTATTTTCAACGCTCATTCGGCTGTCCAATACGTATGGTAAACCTGTAGAAAATGACTCGATTTTTATTGATTTTCAGCTAACAAATACAGAAATTGCAAATCTGTGTGCGACAAGTCGGGAAATGATTAATCGTATGCTGAATGATTTAAAAAAACATGAGATTATCACTTTTGATAAAGGATTTATTACCATTCATGATTTACAATTTTTAAAAAATGAAATTGCCTGTGAAAATTGTCCATTACAAATATGCCGTATCGATTAGTTTCGTTACAAGCAAAAACCCTGCTTATTGAAAAATAAGCAGGGTTTTAAATAATCCATTTTAACGTACGCCCAATGCCATTTTGGCATAGCGTGACATTTTATCTTTCGACCAAGGCGGATTCCATACAATATTAACATTTGTACTTTTCACTTCTGGAAGTTCACCTAACGCCGTATTCACTTGATCCACAATGACTGGACCAAGTGGACAGCCCATAGATGTTAGTGTCATCGTAACAGTTGCAACACCTTCATCATCTAATTCCACATCATATACTAAACCTAAGTTGACAATATCAATGCCAAGCTCAGGATCAATTACGTTTTCTAAAGCACCTAACATGCTATCTTTCATATCCTGATCCATTCGTATTTCTCCTTCCATCATAGTGTTAACCTTATCATAGCAGATGCACCCTGTTATGCCAAATGCTGTGCAAGCCATGCTGTAGCTGCTAGCATACCGTCACGTGGTACAGCATGTCCAGCCCTTTTGTTAACCATGAACTTTAAATATTCAGGGTTTGCTTCATAGTATTCCCGTAATGTTTCATAAAATTTATACGTTTCGTGAAAAGGAACTGTTTTATCTAATTCTCCATGCCAAAAGAATACAGGGCGACCCGCGAATTTTTCTGGTGTTAAACTGACATCATATTTAGCAAGGGCTTCATTAATTTTTTCTACGTCTTCCTCTGACATCGGCCAGTTAACTCCGCTTTTAGCAAATTGTTGCAATTGGTATTCACCCAATTTTATAAAACCAGGTGCACCCATGCATATTGCAGCTGTTTGTATCCAATCATAAAGTTTCAGACAGCCTGATGTCACGATGCCACCCATTGAAGTGCCTCCTATGCCAATTTTATGACTAGCTAATAAATTTTTATTCTTTAATTCATCATATAATTGTTGAACTTCATGAATAGAATTTAAAACAATGTCCCAAAAATTTAAATTCATTTGCATTTCTGTTAGGCCTTCGCTACGCTCACCATGAAATTTTGCATCTGGCAATAGGACACGCACCCCTTTATGCACCAATTGGTATGCATAGTGTAAGTTATGTTCTTTTGCACTCATAAAACCATGCAAAAAAATGACTACCGGGGTTTCTTCATTCATATTGTCTGTATGTATATGTAATAAAGGAATATTTCCCCACACTTCTTTTTCTACAAACATTATTGTCACTCCCAACTATTCTCTCATCTTTATGTTAGCAAACTTTTTTCACTGTGACAAAATTTTGACGAATGTAAGACAAAGAGATACTATTCAAACTATAGGAAAGGGGCAACGAGCTATGAAACCGCATTTAATCGTATTAGACTTAGATGGAACTTTATTAACAGATCAACAGCAAATTTCTGCAAAAACGAAAAAAACATTATTGCAGGCTAAGGAACAAGGGCATCAAGTGATGATTGCGACGGGACGTCCATACCGTGCAAGCGATCTTTATTATCATGAACTTGGGCTCACTACACCCATTGTTAATTTTAATGGCGCATATGTGCATCATCCTAAAAATGTCTCTTGGCAACATATGCACACACCAATTGATTTAAGTGTCGTACATGATGTCGTTGATTCTATTAACAGTTATGAATACGAAAATATTATCGCTGAGGTAAAAGATGATATTTATGTCCACACAGAAGACGATCGTATTTTAAATATTTTTAATATGGGTAATCCAAAAATTACACTTGGGGATTTATACACACACCTCCTGGATAATCCCACAAGTTTATTAATTCAGGCAAATGAAGCGAATTCAGTTATTATACGTGATCATTTGCAGGCTGTGCACGCAGAAGTCATTGAACATCGTCGATGGGGCGCGCCACTTCATATTATTGAAATTGTGCGTCGCGGCTTAAATAAAGCTGTGGGTATTGCACATGTGGCAAAAGATTTAGGTATTCCTCGTGAGCGCATCATCGCATTTGGTGATGAAGACAATGATTTAGAAATGATCGAATATGCTGGACTTGGTGTAGCGATGGGGAACGGTATTTCAAGTCTTAAAAACATTGCCAATGAAATTACGACAACGAATAATGATGATGGAATTGCAAAAATACTCATTGAACGCTTGAAATTATCATAGTTAAGTAGTAAGTTCAAGTTAACATTCCATTTTTACCAGTTTAACTTTATTCAGTGGTACCCCTTCCATTTATCTAAAGTGAGTATCTACTGAATAAAGTTAAAAAGCAAAAGTAAGTTGAAATTAGGGGGACAAGAGAATGAAGATTTTTACGGATAGTGGATGTGATCTACCAAAATCTTACTATGAAGAAAATGATGTCGTGCTACTCCCTTTACGAGTGCAATTGAACAACAAAGAATATGAAGATGTGATTTCAATTGATTCCAAAGAGATCTATGATGCAATACGCCAAGGTGCTCAGCCAAAAACATCACAAGTGTCACCTGAGCTCTTTTTGAAGCATTTTGAGGAGCTAGCTAAAAATGATGAAGAAGGTATTTATATCGCGTTTTCATCAGAATTATCAGGCACATATAGCACTGCTCAAATGATTCGCAATCAGGTACTTGAGCAGTATCCTTCCTTAAAACTAGTCATTATCGACTCTAAATGCGCATCACTAGGACATGGCCTTGTCGTTGAAGAAGCTGTACGACTGCGAAATATAGGAGTATCCTTAGAAGACATGGCCTCTAAAATAAACACCCTTGCACCTCAGGTCGAGCATTTATTTACTGTAGAAGACTTAGATTACCTTGCAAAAGGTGGTCGTGTATCAAAAGCTAGTGCATTTTTAGGTGGCCTTCTTAGTATTAAGCCTATTTTAAATGTAGAAGATGGCAAACTTGTACCGATTGAAAAGTCACGCGGTCGAAAAAAAGCACTTAATCGTATGTTAGATTTAATGCAGGAGCGTGGTGGCAGCTTTACAAATAAAATCGTAGGTATTAGCCATAGTGACGACGCTGCCTTTGCGAATGAAGCAAAAGCCTCTATCCAGGAGCGTTTTTCACCTCAAGCTGTGCAAATTACCATGATAGGTTCCGCGATCGGCTCACATGTCGGACCTGGGACTATTGCAATTTTCTTCACAAACAAAAGCTTTGAAGGCTAATAAAAAGCATGCTAGGATGGCTCCTGGCATGCTTTTTTGTCGTGTTATTATTATTGGACGTCTTGCTCCTGACGACGAACTTTCCCTCGTTTAATGATGATGACAACAAAGCCAATAAAGATCAACCATACTAAGCCAAGAGCCACCATATAAGGAGTGTTTAAGCCCTCATCATTGCGAACTTGATAAATTTCAACCATTTCTCGGTCTAAAATAACAGGATAGACTTCTTTTTCATTTATGCGAACTTTTTCCTCATGTAAAATACCGTTCAGCATTTTCCCTTCACCAAGTTGTTCAGGTGTTAAGTCGACGCGTTGTGTTTTACCAGTATTATTAACCATGATTACCCACTTTTCTTCGTCAGAAGAACGTGTAAAGACAAGAAGGCCATTTTCATTTGTAATGACTTCAAAATCACCATTACGTAAAGTAGCTGATTGATTACGTAAAGATTGAACATTTTTAATATAATCTATCAGTTCCTCGTCTGTTTTAAAGTTATAAAGCTGGTGTGTATCTGGTTTTGCTTCCCCATTCATAGCAATTTCTGTTCCGTATTGTACGACAGGAATTCCTGGTAGCATAAATAAAGCACCCATCGCCATTTTTAAGCGGGTAGGTGGGAACATATTTTCATTAGCAGAGTCAAATGTAAAACGATGGGTTTCAAGTGAATCCACCATAATTTGTGTCGGTTTTTCTCCTGTGAAGGGTTCCATTAATTTAGAAGAATCCATATCCACATTTTTAAATATATTACGATAGATATCTGCCGTTACAGGTGAGAAAGTTGCATCAAAGTCAGCATCGCTTTCTTCATTTGCTATCACATAAAGTGATGTTTTTGTCTCTTTTAATGCAGCTATTACTGCATTGATAAACGCTGTATCAGCCCCTGCGATATTTGTTAAACGAATGCCACCGATGTCATATGTAGAAACAAATTCAGTTACTGCTTGAATAAGTGCTTCTTGCACATCCTTATTCGATAAATCCCACTGTACTTGTCCATTATTGGTAGATGCAATCCAATCCGCTTTCGATGCATCCTTTGCCCACTCATGATTTGGACTCACATTTGTAAGTGGAAAATCCACCATAATGGACATATTTTTAGCTTTGTAGGCCTCTACAGTACTTTGGAATTCTTCCGTTGTTCCAAAATGACGTTCTATTGTAGTATAACTTGTGGGCATTGATCCATCATACTTCTCTGTAGAAAAAATAGGCCCAATGGAAACAATTGTATAGCCCATCTCACCGATAAATTTCAATTTATCCTGTAAACCTGTAAAATCGCCCCCTGCAAATTTCGAAGGGTCCTGCGTATTTGTATCAAAATCGTTTGTGCCCGAGCCATTAAAGAAACGGTCAACGAGTAAATCATAGATGCTTTCTTCTGCTATTGTTCTAGTCGCTGATTCATCCGCATGTGCTACTGGTATAGTACTTACTAATGAAGTTGCTAATAAAAGTGATGCAGCCGTCGCACTTATCCACTTCTTAAATTTCACTGTTATTCCCTCTCTTTCAAACCAATCAACGTCATTTTACCAAATAACTCTGTCACGTCGCTATCTTTTCCAAAGATTTTGCGTAAAAGCGAAATGAATTACGACAAAAAGGTGTCAATTCCGTCTTCCGTTTTCGTTTATAAAATAAAAGCCGTGAAGCAACTACTTCACGACTTTTAAATCATTATGCTAAGAAATCTTGACCCATTGGCAGTTTAAATCCTAGGAACAAAGTGATTAATAGGAATACTGCAAATAAAATCCAAAACATAGCTGTTGGTTTATTTTTCTTTTGACGCACTAAGACCATTTCCATCATGCCAATTACAAGTATGCCACCTAAGAACTTAAATCCGTAAAGCATACCTTTACCATAGTCCATTGCCTCGATAAATAATGCCCCACCTGTGATGATTATTAGTACATAAAACAGACGTAATGTCATATGTAAGCCTTTTGATTGCTTGCCCATTAGTGCCGCAATTAAAAAGATGACAATACCTACTACCCACGTAGTAATATGCAAATGCGTTTGGCTAGTTAAAAAACTCATGTTTGTCCCCCTCATTCTTTTTCTATCAAACTCTATCCTACCATGCGATGGAAAGGGTTTCAAATATTACAATAGTGTTCACATAATTTACATCATTTAAAACTTGGAATCCTTGCATTTCATAGTTTTTACATCTGTTACTATGCCTTAAAGCAGTAAAAAATCCGCGGAGTATAGACTCACGCGGATTGATATCATCATTATTCAAAATGGTTGACTAAAGTACCAATTCCTTGAATAGACACTTTTACTGTATCTCCAGCTTTTAAGAATTGTGGCGGGTTCATCCCTTTGCCAACACCAGCTGGCGTACCTGTTAAAATCACATCTCCTGGCTCTAATGTTACATGCTGAGATAGGATGGATACTAACGTTTCAACAGAGAACATCATATCTTTCGTAGAGCCATTTTGACGTACTTCATCATTGACCTTTGTGACTACTGTTAAGTCTTGTGGATTTGGGATCTCATCCTTTGTCACAAGGTATGGTCCAAGAGGGCAAGTACCGTCCAAGCTTTTACCCAAGAAGAATTGTTTATGTTTCTCTTGTAAATCACGAGCTGTTACATCATTGGCAATAGTATAACCAAATACATAATCAAACGCTAAGTTTTTAGGAATGTTTTTGCCACGTTTACCAATAACGATAGCTAGCTCACCTTCATAATCCATTTTTGAAGAAAGATCTGCATGTATGGAAATTGTTTGTCCATCTGCAGCAATTGCAGTTGGTGATTTTGTGAATACCATTAAATCCGTTGGTGCTGCCTCTGCACCCATTTCCTTTGCATGTTCATCATAGTTTTTACCAATACACATAATATTTTTAGGTGTACGTGGAATTGGTGAAAGCCATTCGATCTCTGTAAATTCACGTTTAAAACTATTAGCATTATCTGATTTTTCTGCTGCTTCTACTAATTTACGAATCTGTTCCACAAAATCAAAGCCTAAAGCAATGCCATCCACGATTGAACTTGAAAAAGAAGGGAGAACTTGAAGTTCACTTTGAATAGCGAGTACATCCCATACCGCTTCTTCTTTTTTTACTTTTGGTCCAAAGCTTACATGTCCACCTAATTTGAATGATAAAATTTTCATGATTGAAAGAGCTCCTTCTTTTTTCTACATAATACAACAATATGATAGAAATTACCTCATTTTTGCGACAACATTTTTATAAGTTGTTATATCTTCATAAAATATGCATGTGAAGAGGAATATATTAACGCACTTCTACTTTTTGCTTATATGTTAATTTACGCCATATTGTTTCTAACGGTCCTTGTTTCCACTTAGATAACCAGATTTCTGCTATGATCATTTGCACAACAATAATGCCGACAGCAATTAATACCCCTGTTTCTACACTTACTTTACCATACCAGCCAAAGCCAAATTGGTAGAATAAACAAGTACCTATAATAGATTGAAGAATATACATCGTTAATGACATGCGTCCGATTTTAGCAAAAGGACTAAGTAGTTTTGGCATTATTGGCACTAAGCAAAGTAACACAATGACCCCAATATAGCCCACCGATAGAACTGGGCCCCCTATGTATACCTTTAAATAATCTAGTAAATATGTTCTTGTAAACATAATAGATAAGCTTTTTATACCAATACCGATGACCAATCCAGCAATTGCAAACGTCAGCCAGAGCCACTTCAATTCTTTAGCCCGTTCTACTAAATGCCATTTAGAGGCAGCGGCCCCTATTAACATATACGGTAAAATCGTGAACAGTGCGACAAACCACATCTCGATGCCTGCCTGCGTTGATAAATCTGTTAAGCGTTGCAAAAAGGCATCTACCCAGTTTCCTGTCCCATAAGCCGTGATGGCCTTCTCTACTGAAACGATATCTAAGTAATCATCTACTTTTGTATTAAAATTTACAATCCCTACTACAAAGAGCATAAAAGCTTGCATCAAGCCATTAATAATCAAAGCACTCGCTAATAGCCAGATGGGACTCAATCGTAGTAAAAGCACTAAGAAAACGCCACAAAATGCATACATCATTAATATGTCGCCCCACCAAATTAGCACAGCATGGATAAAACCAAAAGCAAACAGAATGGACAGTCTACGAAGCCCCAGCGTATAAAAGTTTTGTTGACGACTTTGAGCCTTTTGCCACTGCATGGCTAGCCCATAACCAAATAGCATGGCAAAAAGCGGGTAAAAGCTGCCTTGCACATAAATATCTATATTTTTCTGCCAAACAATATCTGATGGGGTTGTAAACCATGATGCCAAATCAATATGCGGCATTGGCAAATAAAAGGTATACATATTTACAAGTAAGATACCTACTAAACTAATACCTCGTAAAATATCTAATGTCGCTATTCGTTCCTGCAACATTGTTGGTTTTAACTCCACAAAATAGCCTCCTCTTGACTAGCAGCTATGGTGAAAGCAGGGCAAGAAAAAACTTTGCCCCACTTTGCCCGTAACAAGTTCTTTATGCGTGTATGGTCTGTTCATTATCGAATAAAAATAATACTTTATCGTTCACCTTGATGTGTAAGATGGATTCAATGGCTTCGCTATAAACACGAAGCTGTACGGCATAACGACCTAGTATTTCCTTTGACAAGGCTGGCTCCTGCGCAAAATGAGATTGTATACGATCCGTTTTATAATCCAACAAGACCCAATTACCGTATTCATCCTCAAATAGGCAGTCAATGATCCCTTGCACAATTTGAGCATCACCATCTTCATCGATTCTACTAATTGTAAACGGCATTTCTCTACGTATCTGCCTTGCGCGTTGAAAGCGTTGCCCTATTTCTGTCTCAAAAAAACGATAAATTTTCGCTTGCGGAACTACTTTGCCCTCCGCCTCTGTTAAAAGCTGTCTTGCCACTAAATCCTCCACAAAGTCCCTTACAGCATCGATATGACTAAAGCCATATTGAGGAACATGCTGCATCACTGTGTGCACAGCTGTACCAATTTCAGCACCAGTTAGCTGTTGCTCCTGTAAAAAAGCGGGTCGAGGTGCAATGGACGAAGCCTTTTGCGTGATAGGAGAGGCAAAATAAAATTCAGGTTCCTCCTGGCGCTGTAAATTTTCTAATCGCTTTATTTCACTAACAGATGTTTTGGAGCGCTTTCTTGTAGATTTTTGATAGACATACTGCGCTTGAAAGCGGGTAGTGATTTCAGCCAGCAAGTCCTCATCCTCTTGCATCGCAAGCACTTGCTGTACTTCATCGCCCATCGCCTCTATCTCATATGAATAATGCTTTGTATCGATGGCTTGAACCCACCAATGTGATTGATCCTCCACTTCTTTATAAGATGTGCTTGCTACTACTGCAAAATCTGCATGTCTTGCTACTGCTGGGCCAACCCAGTCCAAATAGCTGTTAGCTCTTGCACGTAAATATTCTTGAAGCGGTGCATCCATTGGTAAACTTTGTGCGTCCTGCCAGTTGTCGCGTGTTTTCTCCCAGTTCTTCACTGAGCCTACTAAAATCAAACGCTCCTTCGCACGAGTCATCGCAACATATAAGACACGCATTTCTTCTGCACGCATCTCCAGTTCTTTTTTCTCCTTCAATGCTAAAAACGGTAACGATGTATAGGTGATACGATTTTCGGGATCAATGGCCTTAACAGCTAGTCCAAAATCTTGATCAAACAAATAGGGTTGATGAAAATCCATTTTATTAAACGGACGTCCCATTCCTGCCACAAAGACGACTGGATATTCTAACCCCTTGGAAGAGTGTATTGTCACCAGACGTACTACATCATCCTTTTCGCCAATTGATTTGGCCGTACCTAAATCATCGCCACGCGTACGCATACGATCAATAAAGCGTAAAAAACGGAATAGCCCACGAAATGCTGTTTTTTCATACATTAATGCACGATCATGTAATACGCGTAGATTTGCTTGACGCTGTTTGCCATTCGGCATTGCCCCAACCATTTCATAATAATGTGTATCTAAATAAATTTTCCAAATTAAATCTGATAATGATCCACGACGTGCTAAATCACGCCAATTTTCAAAGGCTAGCATAAAGCGTTGCAACTTCTCAAATGTAGTGGTTTGCACACCATGTCCTTCACTACGAATAAATTGTCGTAAAGCATCATAAAAAGGTACCTTTTGATCGGCTAAACGAATTTTCGCCAGCTCATTTTCCGTTAAACCAACAAACGGTGCGCGCAGTACAGAGGCTAAGGGGATATCCTGATAGGGATTATCGACTACCTTCAGGACATTTAACATAATCATTACTTCGAGTGCGTCAAAATAACCTTTAGATGATTTTGCATAGAGTGGAATCCCTGCCAGCTTAAATTCCTCTACTAAGTCTGTTGACCATGTCATCGAGCGCATTAAAATCACAATATCACTATACTTTAATGGTCGCTCTGTTTTTGTTTTCGTATCGTATACGGTTGTTCCATCTTCCATCATTTGACGTATACGATCGATAATAAATCGTGCCTCGTATTGTGATTTTTTTAATTCCTCTAGCTCCGTTGCCTCATTGCTTAGTTCTTCCAGTTCTTCTGGTGTTTCCTCTTCCTGTGGTGGATGCAATATGACCAGCTCAACAGGTATTTCTTTATCATCATAGGGCGCAGCAGGCTTAAGTGACGCATTGTCATCATACGAAATCTCACCGACACGCTCACCCATAATTTGTGCAAAAACATAGTTTGTAGCATTTAATACTTCTTTTCGACTTCGGAAGTTAGCGTTTAAATCAATTCGCATCCCCGTTACCTCAGGTGACTCCAAATATTCACTATATTTTTTCATAAAAAGCTTTGGCTCAGCTAATCGGAAACGGTATATACTTTGTTTAACATCCCCAACCATAAAAAGGTTGCCATCTTGTTCTTCACCCGTTTTAACAAACTGTAAGATGGTTTCCTGTAGCATATTGGTATCCTGATATTCATCCACAAGTACTTCTTTAAAACGCTTTTTCATATCTAGTGCAACCGGTGATGGATGAAGTGCACCATCTATCTCTACCGTTAAAATTTGAAGTGCATAATGCTCTAAATCTGAAAAGTCAATGATTCCCCGTTCTAACTTGGCTAGTCGAAATTGTTCACTAAATGTAGTGGTCAATTCAACTAGCGTAGTAATGGTCGGTGCCATTAACCTTATTTCCTCAAGTAGCCGTGCAGGCGTACGAACAAAATATGTCTCCTTGATTTTATTCATCATTTTTTTGGCTGCTTCTCGTTTTTTCTTCGCAAGCTCCTGTAGCTCTACATTAACCAGTGCATCCTTCGATACCCGCTTTAAGGTAGACCATTTAACCGTTGCAAAATAATCAAATAGCTCCTGCCATGTCCCACTTTGACTAATGCGTATCCCTTCCTGAATCATAGCAAAATCTACCTCTGCCGTTTCTGCATAGGGTGCAGGTCCATCTGGTTGTAATGTAATTGTGCGCATTTCAGAAATTAGCATAAACGCCTCTTCCAGGCTATGACGTACGGTTAATTTGACGTATTGAGATAGCTCTAAATCATCGATTGTCACTTCCTCAGCTAATTCATATGCTTTCGGCAGGCTCCAAAGCCATTTTTGAGGCTCTGCATGGACACGAGACGTATCATAAAGTTTACTAATCAGCGTTTCGATGGCTTGATCATCACGATCTGAGGTAAAGCTATCGACAAGACGATAGATAGCTTGTACGTGAGCCTCATCCTCAGCATCGTAGGCATCTTCTAAAACTTCTGCTAAAACATCATCTCGCAATAATGCGATTTCTGCTTCATTGGCAATACGGAAGCCTGGGTCTATATCAAGTAAGTAGGCATATTGCTTCACAATTGCTAAACAGAATGAATGTAGCGTAGAAATTTGTGCTTTATTAACAAGACTTAGCTGCCGTCTTAAATGATTAGATGTTGGATTTTCTGCTATCGCCTTTTCTAATGCCTCAGACATACGATGGCGCATTTCAGCGGCTGAGGCATTTGTAAAGGTCACTACCAATAGTTCATCTACATTGATCGGGTTTTCAGTAGCAATGACTTTTTCAATCATACGATTGATCAGAACCGCTGTTTTCCCCGACCCTGCTGCAGCCGAAACGAGTGTATCTTGACCGCTAGCATAAATGGCCTTCCACTGATCGTCTGTCCATGTGACATCTACTGGCTTAACAGGAATTGTTTGTACCATGCTATTCTATCTCCTTCCGAATTTTATCGACAATATCATTCGGCTTTGCTTGCATTAATTGACGATAGTTTTGTTTACCATCTGATGGATCAAATTGGCAAACCGCAGCAAATTGACAATAATCACATGCCGTTTTGGCTTTTAATTTATAGGGGCTAATGGCCGTATCACCAGATAAGATACCATTCCCTGCCTCCTGATGTTTACGACGAACAAAATGCTGCAACTTTTTCATATCATTGACAGGAACTATACGCGATTGTGACTCAGACGGTGTCCCATCTTTTTTCATATAGACAGGAATGATTTTTGAATGTCCGCTACTTTCTTCCAATTGCTCGTCCATCGATAAAATCGCTTCAGCATTTTCAGATAGCAAACCTTTCATTTTATACTGCTTTAAACGATCCTCTTCTATTTCACTGTCCGTCAAATCTTTATCCAGCTTCAGCATCGGATTATGGACATGGACATACAGTACCCCTGCTGGCTCTGCTTCACCTGATAGCCAGTATGAACTATTTTCCATTGCCACATCTAAATACGTTAGGACCTGTAAGGATAATCCGTAATAAACCTCATTTAAATCAAGGTCACGAGCTGAGGATTTATAGTCGACAATCCGCAAATAAGAGCGGTCATCTATCGTTGCACTATCCACTCTATCAATACGTCCACGCATAAACATTTTCTTACCACCAGTCAAATCAATCTCTAATGGTGGTAGCTGTTCATGTTGTCCAGGACCAAACGATGCCTCAATTGCAATTGGTTTGAAGTGTGATACATTTGCATGCTGTGTCAGTGCTGTCATTGTACGCTCAACAATTCGAATTAGCTTACGCTGAATATAGCGATAGCGGGCACTGGATAATAGGATTTGATGGGAAAAGACTGGAACAATTTGTTCTACTGCTTGACGTGCTAATTGTTTAATTTGCTTTGTTGTTAAACGAATCCAAGATAATTGCTGACGATGTGTTTCCTCTGTAATCCACTTTAATGCCTCATGGAATAAGTCACCCATTGCAAACGTTTCTAGCCGATACTCAGCTCGTTCTTCAAGACGTAGACCATACGTAGTGAAATGAGAAAAAGGACATCTGAAGTATTTCTCAATTCGCGACACACTGGATGTTAGCTTCTGACCATATAATTCCTGTGTAATATAGGTTTCAAGTGGCTCAGCCTCATTTTTATGGGTAATTGGATAAAGTACGCGGTCGAAAATGAGTGCCCAATACGGATCTTGTGAATAAAATCTTTGTAAAGCTAGCCATTCTGGCGCTAGTTCACGGCTATGTTCAGCTTGACGTAGCTGTACCATTAGATGTGCCAATGCAGTCCTTGGATGGCGTAAATATGGTAAAACATCCCCATCTAGTAATTCAATTGGATCGACTACCACTCGTTCTATCGAAACACCACTTAATAAGCCAGCCTTTTTGTCATTTCCTATTATTTTCTTAATATAAAGTGAGGCTAGAAGTGCCTTGCCTTCCTCATCCGCCGTAGGATAGGTCATATACAATTTGTTAGATGGCGTTGTAATAGCGCGATAGAACAAGAAATTTTCCTGTAATAAACGATTAGTAGAGGTAGGAGCAAGCTCATAGCCAATTTGACTAAACCATTCACGTTCGATATCTGACAACAAGCCCTCATACTCCATCCGAGTTGGATAAACACCATCATTCATTCCTATTACAAAAGCGACTTTGATATTGGATAAACGAGCTAAATCAACAGTAGCCACCATTACTTCATCAAGGGTTGGCGGAATTCTTGAAAATTCTAATGTATCAAAGCCTTCATCAAGAATTTTGGCTGCTTGCTCTACAGACATCTCCTGCTCTCCAAACATATAAACGAATTGGTCAAGAACAGCAATCCATTCATTCCAAGCTTGTTCATGTTCACTTGCAGCTAATGCGTCACCTCGCTCTAGCTCATGATCTTTCATGGCTTGCAGTTTATCATATACCTGTAATGACTCTATAAGTTCAAATAAAGCAGTCGCAATATCTCTGCCATTCTTGGCGCTATCAAGCTTGTCTTGTAAAAGTTTTAGAGGTTGGCGAATTTCATCTCGAATGGCCTCGATTTCTGCCTGCATTGCACGCTCTTCATCTGTTTGTACACGCGAATGGAATTCTAGACCTCGATATTTTTTATAAAACCAACGTGCCTCCTCAAACCATCGTTCACCATAGATGCCTTGTGCCAAGCAATAATTTTCTAATCGATCTGCTCGCTCACGCCAAATTGTTAGCTCCGCTTGTAATGGGAAAAACAAATCGGTTTTGACACTACGAAAAACTGGCTCATATTTCCAATTCGAGGTCATAACCTCCAAGGCTGAACGACTTAGCTCTATTAATGGATGATGTAGCATTGTCTTTTTTGTATTTGTAAAAATAGGAATTTCATATTGTTGGAAAATACTTGTAATAAGTGGATCATAGAGATCTGCTTGTCTATACAAAAGTACGATATCCTGATAGCGAAAACCGTCTTCTCTTGTCAGTTTTGTTATTTCCCGGGCAATCGCATGTATCTCTGCTCGACGATTTGATGCTTCAAGCACGGTTACATCTCCTGAAGTTTTTATCGTTTGGGGCTCCAAATCAGCAAACTTTGCCTCCACATGCTGTAAATCTTTAGAATGAAATCTTTGAGTCTTATAAAAATGTAATGGTAATTCAACATCAATGCCCTCTTCTTTTGCTATATCATGAAGACGTTGATTCGTTAACGCTGCTTCATGGAATAAAGCTTGTTCATCAAAGGCTTCATCCATATGATCAAAGGGAAGGACGACAGTTACTTGCTTCGTTACCTTTAACAATTCACGAACCAGTTCTAACTCTCGCACAGTGAAGGCGGTGAAACCATCAATATAGATGGTCGCTTGCTTCATCGTTTCTGCATACTTCAGTTGCTCCGTTAAAATCGGATAATAGCCCTCGCTGTCAACATAGGTCGTACCAAGTCGTTCCTCCAATGCCTGCAAAACGACATGTAAATCATTCGCTTTCGCCTGCAATGTATTAGGTGCATCTATTGCCTTTAACGATTCCGTTACCTCTGCCAAGACTGAGCTATTGACGCTATAGCGACTAAATTCTCTTAAAAGGGTTTCAATTTCCTCCGTAAAGCCACGTTTTCCTGCTGCTTGTCGAAATAAGGAAAACTCGCTTTTTTGTTCCTCCAAAAGTTTACGTATAAGCATTCGATACCCATAGCCATTCACTTCTTTACGAGCAATACCTCCTGTTTCCTGTAAAACCAACCATGCTAAACGTTTAAACGTCATCACCTGTGCTCGGATCAAGCCTTGTAAACCATGCTTATTTGTCAGCTCATATTCCGTAGAATAAGACATTTGGTCAGGCACTATAATGAAAATTGGATGTCCCAATGGATCTGTCTTTAATTGCTCAACAATTTCCTGATGAATAAATGCGGATTTTCCTGTTCCCGAACGTCCTGAAACAATACGCAATGTCATTTACTTTCCCCCTCCTCATTAACTTGCTGTTGCGGGTGTCTCTCTTTTAATGAAATAAAAATTTGTACTTTTATTTGAGCGATTCTTTCACTGAATTGATTACTTCTCATCTATTTTGGAGCGGCTTCTCCAGACTATTGATCGCTTCTCATCTATGGTGGAGCAGTTTTCCCAGCCTACTAAAAACAACATAAATCATCTATCTTAAATTCTATCGAAAAAAACTAGTAAATACTATCTATCAACCTTCACCTACCTATAAAAAGGTTTATTTATTACACAAAAAAGCAGCCTCTTCACATAATGAAAGAGGCTACAGTTTATTTACTTAACTGGCATGGTGGTCCTGCTTTTTCGTCAAATTTCGCGCTTGCTTTAAATCTCTTTCTACACGGGCATTCAAACGCTTCTCTATCAACTTCCCAACCCACCATAAAATAACAATGGCCACAGCTGCAATTATCAATCTCACTGGGCTTGTCAAGAGCGATTTTAAATCATAGCCCAATACACTCATACCTAAAATCATGACAAACTTTCCTGCAAGCAAAACGATTAAGTAAAATTTTTTATGGATATGTGACAATCCCGCTACAATATTGACAATCACAGATGGTGTAAAAGGGAAGCAGAGGAGGACAAAAAGAGGGCTGATGCCATTCATATCCACCCATTTAATAAGCTTCTGTACTTTTTTACTACCTGTTAAAAATTGTAATCTTGGATGTTTGCCAAAATGACGCACAAGTAAGAAAACCGCATAGGAGCCAGCTACAGAGCCCAGCCAAGATAATAGAAATCCTAGCCATAAGCCGAATGCACTGGCATTCGCCACAACGAATACGACTAATGGTAGGAATGGTAAAAACGCCTCTAAAAACGGGAGCAGTAAACCAATGATTGGGCCGAACGTTCGATACTGTGCCGCAACCTGTTCAATATTTTCTACAGTAAACCATTCATTCAATATCGACACCTCTATTTATACTGTAAAATTAAATGAAAAATTGTTAACCCTTCTGAAGTATTGCGATATTCATGGGGTTGATGCCCTGAGAATACTAGTGTATCCCCTTCATCTAGTAATTCATGCATGTCTCCAGCAGAAATAACTGCTTGTCCTTTAATAACCATTACAGTTTCCTCTACCCCTTCTGTATGGGCTTCACTCCTACTAACTGCCCCTGGCTCCATTTCAACCTTATAAAACTCCCAGCCTCGCTCTGGATTGTACGGAATTATGGAGTAAACACGATAGCGTCCCTCATCCTCATCTACATGCGGTACATCTTTACTGCTATAACGCATGTAATGGGCAGTTGGCGGCTGTAATAATGAAGAGAATGACATACGCATACCCGCTGCAATTTTCCAAATTGTTGAAACAGTCGGATTGGCCTCCCCTTTTTCGATTTGTGCAAGCTGTGCTTTACTGACACCTGTCGCTTTGGCCACATCATCGAGACTTAAATGACGTTGCTGTCTAATTTTCTTTAATTGAAATGCTAAATTTCGACTCATTTGTTCCATCTTTACTCACCAATTTCTATTGTTTATTTTATCAGACATATGTATACTTTAATAAACATCAAGAACTATCAAACAATTCCATCAATAGTATACATGGAAATTATCAAGAAAGGATGACCTATTTATGACAAGTACAACAGAGCTTCAACATGATGACACAACAAGCTCTTCCAATGACAGTTTTTTACAAGGCGTGAAAGATTGCGTGCCTACATTACTCGGTTATATTAGTATAGGACTTGCATTTGGGGTTGTAGGTTCCGCTTCAGGGTTATCTGTCCTTGAAATTGCGCTATTAACAATACTGATTTACGCAGGTTCTGCACAATTTATTTTTTGTGCACTTCTTTTAACAAGTAGCCCTGCCTCTGCTATCATTGTAACCATTTTCGTAGTGAATCTACGTCATTTATTAATGAGTTTAACATTAGCACCTCACTTTACGCGCTACTCCATGCTTAGAAATGTTGGCTTTGGTACATTATTAACGGATGAAACCTTTGGTGTAGCAGTCACAAAGCAAATGCAAACAGGTAAATTATATGGTAAATGGATGGATGGGTTAAATATAACAGCCTATATCTTCTGGATTCTTTCCTGTGTTACGGGTGCCTTTTTAGGACAGTGGGTAGCAAATCCTGAAAAATGGGGTTTAGATTTTGCCTTGGTTGCCATGTTTGTTGCACTTTTAGTTTTGCAATTGAGCAGTGTTGGTAAAAGTAAAATCATGCATTATATCAAGTTAATTGGCTATATGGCGGTTATTATGTACGGTCTTTCTTATGTAGTCCCTTCACATGTGGCTGTGCTACTGGCAACCGTGATTGTCGCAACAATTGGGGTGGTGACAGATAAATGACAACAACTTCTTATATGGTCTGGCTTATTATCGGCTGCGCACTTGTAACATGGCTACCGCGTGTCATTCCATTTATTTTTGTGCGTAGTGTAACACTACCTGATGTTGTGCTAAAATGGCTTAGTTTTATTCCTGTTTGTATATTAAGTGCTCTTGTCATTGAAAATTTAATAGATACTGAAAGCGGCAAAGTAGTGACACTTGATTGGCCAGTCTTTATTACATTTGTTCCTACTCTTATTATTGCCCTTGTCACAAAAAGCTTATCGATTACAGTAGTTGCAGGAGTAATCATTATGGCAGCAGTGCGATTTTTCATGTAAAAAGGTCAGTCCTATTGCCTGGACTGACCTTTCCTTATTTATTCATTTTACTTGCTAGCCAAAAGCCTACTGTTAATGAAAATGCATCGATAACGAAAATAATAGGTGGGGATGTATAGCCTGCATATACAGAGGCAGCAATAAGTGCAATGGCTAATAATAATGCAACATAGCGGTTATAGGTAATTCTAGTGAATAGTAATACCAATAAAGCTGGTATGAATAATGCTAGCATCATTTTCCCAAAAACGTCCATTATACTTCCCTCGGCTCAGCTAATAATAATCCAATACGGTAATGATCATTGCTATAAATCACATGTTGTGTTAAACGTAATTCATTGTTTCGGTCTAAAACCTCTAGACGACAATGAGCTGCATTTAATTGCAGTGCTTCATATAACTCATTTTCTGTAAAAATTGACACACCATTTACTTTGCGGATACATTCTCCTGCAAGTAAGCCCATCTTCTCAGCAGGTGAATCAGGAAGAACAGCTGCAATAATAGCACCCTTCGTACTTGGCGCAACTGCATAATGATCTGTTTTTTCCTGTTGCGCAAAGTAGATAGCAATTATAATGCGGATAATTACACCAACAGCAAGTGTAATGAAGCCAATCACTGGCTCAAAATACGCAGCCAATCCTCCTATTAAAATAAGCTGTCCTAGTAAAAAGACAGGTCGGCCAATTTTTGGATACATGTAAGCTGGTAATTCCTTTCTTGTCAGTTTAGTAAAGCCAATGACAAGTGGAAATAACACAAGTGCAAAGCTATTATGACCTATCGTAAACTGTGGCCAATATGGGAATATAGCCGAGATCGCATCACCAGGAATAACAAAGAAAATAGGTAATACCCATACATTTTTTGACCGATAGACAATTGCCTGCATACCCCGCTTCGTTTTCTCAATACAAGGTGTTGTAACCTTCATCGCCATACGTCGAATTAATAGCCCTTCTGCAATAACACAAAGGCCCGCAAGAATGGTAATTGTCACAATTGCGCCACTCTCTAAATGGACATCCTCTACTGAAATTTTCCACCAGGAAAATGACCAATTGTAATAGGACATACCCCATATGGCAAGTGTGGCAATCCCCATTGTCAAAATAGGCGACATTGCATTCATGACAAATAAGATAAGTGCTACTATAGAAACTGCCGTTAAAATGATTAAAAATTCCTTTGGGACAGTTAGACCTGCTCCAATACTAATGATAGAAATAATTAGTGCATAGAGCCACCCATCTTTCCATTGTCCGATTAGCTCCGTCCAGCCCCAAATAATACGTCTATTAAAATATTTACGCTCCTGTTTTACTCGACGATAACCTAAAATAATAGCAAATATTATGACTATATATAGTAATGGGTTGAGTAAAAAGCGGCCAATCGCTGTTACAATTTCTATTAATATCTCACTAACCATACGAACACCCGCCATTTCTATCTTGAATACTATGAATTTATTGTATCAAAGGACTACACGCTTGCGTAGTACAAACTCATAGAAAGCTTTGTATTATGGTATTTTTGTTCTGTCTGCGAGTTTTATTGGTCAATCGTATGCAGTAAAAAACTAGTGGCCATTTGGAATTGTTGGTCATTTTGACGATCGGCTTTAAAATCCTTTAACGTTTCGTTTAAACTATTAAAGAAAGTCGTGTCCATATAAAATTCATCTTCTGCTAGCTTTAATTTTTTCTGTTTACGATAAAGATTAACGGCCTCAGCAGTCGTTTCATCCATATAGCCATCTAAACGATCGATTTGATAGCCTAGTTTCTGCAAGGCGTTTTGTGAATAGGAAATCTCTTCACTCATATCACCCACTTTAAACTTACCTGTTAGTGGATGAAGTTGAAAAGCAAATAACTCATTTTGCTCAATCATTAAACTGGCTTCAATGCCCTGCCCATGAATCCATTCACGTTTTGGTGTTAGCCATTTATTGGTTGATAATTTAAGCTCGCCGCCATTGGAAAGCTCCCAAGATTCTTGTACAGTCCCTTTTCCAAAGCTCTTAACCCCAACAAGTGAAGCGCGTCCCCAGCCTTTTAAAGCTCCGCTCAATACTTCACTAGCAGATGCACTACCTTGATTTTGCAAAACAACAATTGGAATTTTATTCATCGTTTCTATATATTTTTCATCAAAGCCTTTTGTTTGCGTTTTTAATGGTTCCATAGCACCTTCCGCATTTTGCATATATGCAAATACTTTGCCATTGTCCAATACTGTGCTCAGTAGCGCTGCGACGCTATGTAAATAACCACCTGGATTATCCCGTACATCGATCACAATTCCTTCCACATCTTTACGAAGTAATTTACTCGTTTCTGCCACCCATTCATTGGCGGTTTTTTCACCGAATAATGAGATCACTACATAGCCAATAGCTGTATCTTCTACCTTCACTACCTCACTAGTTACCGTTTTATTGGAAATTGCTGCACGCTCCATCGTCATCTTAATATGCTTATCTTCACTTGGACGATAGACAACAATGGTTACTTTCGTTCCCTTTTCACCTTGAATTAAATGCATTAATTCACTCATCGTTTTCCCATCAATCCGTACCCCATCAACTTGTACAATTTCATCGAGTGAACGCATGCCTGCTTTCTCTGCTGGTGATGAGCGAACAGGTGACACAACAATAAACTTCCCTTTATTTTCGGTTAGTTCAATACCGATGCCTACTCGTTCCTCAGCTAGCATTTGCCGATGTTGCTCAGCCTCTTCCTTGGAGTAATACGTACTATAAGGATCTTTAATGGCATCAGCCATCCCACGAAGAGCCCCTTCCACTAATTCATCCTTTTTTGTACTGTATACTGATTTTTCTTCAATGATTGTCATAGCCTCACCAATAGTATCAACCTCCGTAACAGGCTCCTTTTTATCGCCAATATTAAACCAATCAAAGTAAATACCACTGCCCACCACCAAACTACTAAGTAGGACTCCGACACCGGCTGTTAATTTGCGCAAATCTTCCCTCCTCCGTCTCTTTTACTGTATGACTCTATTTTTTCAAACATACAAAATTACCTTTCAAATTTGTTAAGAGAGAATATTTCACTTTACACATGGATGTTGGCTGTTGATTCGCACGGATATACCTTGGTTCCCGCGAGTATTCACCTTGATTTCATGAAAAATAAAAAAATCCGCTTGTTTCCACTATAGAAAACGAGCAGATTTTTTATGAATCAATCTAGTGCATCTACATAATCATTTAACATATCCACGTCCATTGGTCCTCTGATGGCGCGTTGAATGAGGCCCTTGGAATCAATAAAATAAGTGGTTGGAATCGTGATGACTTGATAATTCAAGCCAGCTTCATTGTCAGGGTCCAATAAAATAGGGAACGTTAGCTCAAAGCTATCTCTAAATGTCATCACTGTGTCCACTTTGGCATCAGCGGTCACATCACGTTCGGCTTCTGTTAAATTGACCGCTATAATTTCAACGTTTTTCTCTTTTGCATACTCATCATAGAAGCTTTGCATATGAGGCATTTCCGCCTTACAAGGTGGGCACCATGTCGCCCAGAAATTTAAAACGACTTTTTTTCCACGAAGATCGCTTAACGTGATATCTTCCCCGTCTAAGCTTGTTAAGGTGAAATCAGGCGGTATATCCCCTTTGCTTAAGCCGGTTTCTAGCTCCTCCATATCCTTACCTAGGGCCGATTTATCAATAGCACGTTCTTCGTCAATTTGTTGTTTTACATATGTACCAATCATCGCAACCACTAATAGCACAACGATCAGCAGTCCAATATTTTTTTTCATTTCTTACCTCCCACATTGATTCGTTCATGCTGAATAGTTAAGCCCAAACAAAGTAGTATTACACTGACAGCCACAGCTGTTTGCCCTATACCAAGCGGCTGGAAGATAGCCACTATCAAATAGCTAATTGTATAGAGTATGAGAGCTTGTTTCACCGCTACTAATCTCCATAATATGACGAGCGTGACTACACTTAGCACAGCTAATGTTATAACTTCACTCGATATATTGTTGTCATTAAATAGCACAGCAAGCATTTGATAAATGGATTGCGTGAGAATAATAGCCCAGCTGCCAGCTATCATCTCCTGTTCCTCAAGCTGTAGACTCTGTCGCTTTCTCCATATTTGCAAAGATGCTACAATGACACCGAGAAGAACACCCATTGTTCCGCCATTAAAATAAAGCAATGTAATTGGATTGTTTACTACCGTTTTGAAATCTGTTACAAGTAAACTTAACTTCCAAACAATAATAAAGGTGAAAATGGCATCACTATATAGCTCAGACCACTTTTTAGAAAATTGTAAGCGCAAGATAAGCCACACAATAAAAAAAGTAATAAGTAAAGCGACTGCAGTAGCTGGTAAAGTTAATGTTCGGATTGAGTACCACTCTGTATTTATCAATTCAACGAATCCTCCTCCGAAAGCATAGCATAGAACCTTTTTAAAAAAAGACTATTTCACACTGTTTTAAGAAAATCTTCAGAAATAACAACAATAAAAATACCCCACTAAGTATATATTCATCATAACATTATTTAGAATCTTATAATAGCGATGAAACTTTCAATGGAATATTTCGTAAAATGAGAAAAGGGGAGGAATTATGCTTTCAAAGCGACTTATACTATGGATTGCTGCTATTTGTCTTAGTAATAGTGTTCTGATGCTGTACTCAGAGTATTGAACAAAGAATTTACTACAAGATTTTTTCTTAATAAAGATCTTCTAGAAATAGTAAATAAGATAACGATTTGGAAGTTGACAATGGTACCAATAAAAGCTTTGCATTCTCAATCGTGAAAATCCACGATTAGATGTTTGCGTTTAGACTTACGTACTTTGGAATTAAAAAGAACCTTATTAAATAACAAAAAAGCTGATGTTGTCTATCAATTGGATCTTACTTATTTTGACCATACATTAAAAATACTGTTCTGCAAAAATGGCTTATTGGCTATTAATGGGCAAACCTATAAGTTGGTGAATGGTGAAACATTCGATGAAATATTAAAAGCTATACACTAGAAAACGCTAGTGTATAGCTTTTATGTTTACAATGGAATATATTTCAGTGGATTTACACTGCCGACTGCTTGTCCTTTCCAAGGACCAATATGCACTTCAAAGTGTAAGTGTGGGCCAGTAGAGCGACCTGTACTACCCATGGCTGCAATTTGCTGACCTTGTGTTACTTCTTGTCCTACACTAACATTAAATGCACTTAAATGTGCATAAACGGTTGTGTAAATTTGTCCATCGATAGAGTGCGTTACAATGACAACATTACCATACGAACTAAGTGGTGCTGCGTAAGAAACAACGCCATCTGCTGCTGCCCATATTGGTGTTCCCGTTGCATTTGCAAGATCGACACCATAATGGAATTCAGGACCTGCTCCAAGATTTCGCCAACCATATGGTGATGTTAAGCGACCATTCGTTGGTTTTATCCAAGTTCCGTTTGATTGAGGCGCATGGACTGTACCACCAGATGATCCGCCACCATTGTTAGCAGCAGCAGCTGCTGCCGCGGCCGCTGCTTTACGTTTTGCCTCTTGCTGACGTGCAATTTCAGCCAAACGATTTTGTTCAGCAATAATTTGATCTTGCAATTCCTGACTTACTTCCAAAGCCTCTGAGTATTCTTTTTCAAGTAATACCTTTTCTGATTTCAGCTTTTCTTGCTCTTTTTCTAATTGGTCTACTAGTTTATTTTTCTCAGTTTTTTGACTGTCTAATGATGCTTTTAATCGTTCAAGCTCGGCTTTTTTACCTTCTAAGTTTTTACGTTTCTCTTCTACACTTTGCTTTTGCTCTTCTAATTTTTGTTTATCATCTTTTTGATCTTGAATAATTTGACGATCCGCTTCCAATAATGCATTAACTGCAGAGAAACGATCAATAAAGTCTACAAAACTATTAGAGCCTAGCAAAACATCTAAATAACTTACAGAGCCCCCAGCTTGAATGGCACGTGCACGTTCTTGTAACAATAAATCGCGCTCTTCAATTTTATGCAAAAGCTCTTCAATAGAAGCTTCTAACTTTTTAATTTCCTCATTTGTTGCCCGAATATCTGCTTGTACTTTTTTAATATTACTATTAGTTTTGTCGATTTCAGCGTTCAATGCTTGAATTTGATCTAAGATTTGTTGTTGCTTTTCTTGATTAGCTGTAATTGCATTTGATTTATTGCTGATAGATGAATTTAACTGATTCTTCTTTGTTTCAACTTGTTTCTTTTCTTCTTTTAAATCCGATAAACTTGTTGCATATGCTGATGGAGTTTGGATAAAAAGAATTAGAGCAGATGCTGCTGCAAGTGTTTTTAATATGTTTTTCGCCTTACTTTTCACCGATTGAACTCCCCTTCGACTATTCTTTTCTTTTTCACAAATATCCGTTGTGACTAAATTTTTAAAAACTTACGTACTGACATGAAACTTCCCCAAATACCGATCAGTACACCAATGAGTAACAGAAGACCGCTTACCTGATACACAAGTGGAGAAAAATCTAGTAATTGAACAAGCTCTCCTTGTAAACGTGGTGCAATAATTTTATATATATTGTGGTAAAGGGTCGTGACAACCGCAATCGGAATAATTGAACCTAAAATTCCAAGCCACATACCTTCTAATAAGAATGGGATACGCACGAATGAATTTGTAGCCCCTACAAGTTTCATAATTTCTATTTCATCACGTCGAGCTATAATCGTTATACGAATTGTGTTCGAAATTAAGAAAATTGCCGTAAATAATAACCCTAAAATAAGTACGATTCCTACATTACGACTAATATTTAAGAAGTTAAATAGTTTTTCAACTTTTCCTTCGCCATACATTACATCATATGTATACTCATATTTATCAATGGTTTTCGCAACTTTTGCTGTTTGCTGTGGATCAGCAGCTTTTACATAAATAACGTTACGTAAAGGGTTACTTTGTTCAAATAGTTTAAAATCATCACCGAAGTCTTTTACTAGCTTGGTTAACTCATCTTCCTTAGTGGAATACGTCATCTCGGAGACACCAGGCAATTTTTTGACTTTTTCGATGAGTGCTTTTTCAGCAGCTTCATCTGCTGTTTCATCAATTAACACTTTAATTTCGACATCATTTTCTAAATCCGTTGCTACTTTATTTAAATTCATCATAATAAGCGCAAAAACACCTACTAGAATGAGCGTAACGGTAACGGCACTGACAGAGGCAATGGTCATCCAGCTATTTCGACCAAGTGATTTGATACTTTCCCGGAAGTGGCGCTTTACTGTACTAAATTTCATAGCCGTATTCACCTCCGTGTTCATCACGGACAATTAAGCCGCCTTCAATTGCAATAACACGACGTCGAATCGTATTTACAATTTCACGGTTGTGGGTTGCCATTACAATCGTTGTCCCACGTGCATTAATTTCCTCAAATAAATTCATAATTTCCCATGATGTTTCAGGGTCAAGATTCCCTGTAGGTTCATCTGCAATCACCACTTTTGGGACATTGACGATTGAACGAGCAATCGATACTCGTTGCTGCTCTCCTCCTGAAAGTTCATTTGGAAACATTCTTGCTTTATGCTTCAATCCAACTAGTTCTAGCACTTCCATAACCCGACGTCGGATTTCATCTGGCTTTTCCTCTATTACTTCAAGCGCAAACGCTACATTCTCATAGACATTCAAACGAGGTAGCAATTTGAAATCTTGGAAAACTACACCAAGTTGACGGCGCAAAAAAGGGACCTTCTTATTCTTTAAAGTTGCTAAATCAATACCATTTACAATTATTTGTCCTGATGTTGCTTTTTCTTCACGGTACATCAATTTAATAAATGTGGATTTCCCTGCTCCACTTGGGCCAACTACATACACAAATTCGCCTTGCTTTATATTAACTGAAATACCATTTGTCGCAACAACACCGTTTGGGTATTTCTTTGTCACATTTTTCATTTCTATCATGATTAAACCACCTAAAACTCTCATCTATGTAAGAGGTATTTCTTTTACTATTATAGCACTCTATTTCTGTTTTTTTATTACAGTTTCATTTCAATCCGTGGCAGTTCCTTCTATTTCATTCTTTCCTTGCCATTATCCTTAAGAATATGACAAAAATAAAACAAGATTCGCCTCTATGTGCTAGGTCGAATCCTGTTTGAAAAGAAAAGCATTCAAGCTTTAACTTGAATGCTCCTACTGTTAAATTTGTTGTTCATCTGTTGTTGTGTAACGCACTAAAACAGCACCAGTTTTCGATTCACCCTCGATAAATAGGCGATTCGCATTTTCAACTTCTTTGTCGAAACGGACTACTTTGGATAAGAATTGATCTTGTGACTCCATTTTAGAAACATCCTGGATCCCCACATCCACTTTACCGAAATTCGTTACGACTTTACCGCTCAATGAAATTGTTCTTGGGACATATAATTCCACTGCTCCAGCAACTGTTTGAGCTTTAATTTTAGAAGAATTTGTCGAGCATGTTGTTACGACTACATGTCCATTGACAGACTTAGCTTCAACTTCATCCAATGCACCATCCAAATAAACACGCCCATTCAATGTTTCAGCCTCTAAATCCTTACCTCGAACATTCGTTAATTCAATGGAACCATTAGAAGAATCCACTTCAGCTTTTCCAAAATTAAATTTCGTACCTTTAATGGCACCGTTTAACGTTTTCACTTTTAATTCTTCAAATTCTGTATCCTGTAATGAAACACTACCATTCATTAGACGAACAGATAATTTTTCAAGTTTATCCTTTGGTACTAGCACCTTCACATTGACTTGAACAAGCTTTAATTGGCTCAAAATACGAAGTGATTGCGCTTCCTCTTTCACAACAAATTGCTCTAAGAAGTGATTACGAGTTTCTTCTTCACTTTCGTTCATCAAAGGTGCCTTTACCTTGCAAATCACCTGAATAGTTTCCCCTTCACTGGATTCCAATGAGAAGTTACCATTCGGTAATTCAACAATAATATTGTCCACATTGGCAGCAGCCACTTCTTCTGTATGGGTAAATTCAATTTTATCTCCAAATGGAGAAGCTACATCAAATTCCTTTACCTTTTTAACAGCCGTATTCATCATATCCATAAAAAGAGAACCGATTTGCGTTAAATCCTTACGAAAATCCTGCATTTCATCTTGGAAGTATTTCATAAAATCATCTTTTTTCTTGTCACCATCTTTTGATTTTTCTTCAAATAATGGCTCTTTTTCATTTGAAAAGGATTGCGTCTCTTTCGACACATCATTCATAACATGTTGAGTAGACTTGCCAGGTTGCTCTAATGCTTCTAATAATGTAATCGCCTCTTGTGCCGAAATTGTTCCTTTTTCTACAAGTTCTAAAATTCGTTGACGTTCATTTTGCATAAATAAATAGCCTCCCTCAGTTCGTTATACTATTTATACGATTCATCATGTGAAAAGTTTCACTGCAAAATTGAATAAATTGGGTCTTTTCATTTCAACATCGACAGGCTTTTACCTCTGAAGATTTTATTGCTCGTTTTTTAGATTAGTTGGATCACTTCTGACCTCTGTTTTAGTGGGTTCTTCACATTTCGAATCATTTTCAATCTGGATTGAGCGACTTTCCCCAATTTAAGATCACCTTTCAATCCAGATTAATCATTTCCGTTCGAATGTAAAACCCTTAAGACTTAGTAGCTTCTGCTAGCAATGCATCCATTCTCATACGATCACGTTCCAGAATTGGTTTTAAGTATTTGCCTGTATAGGAGCCTGCTACTTCTACTACCTCTTCAGGTGTACCAGTTGCAACAATCGTACCACCTTTGTCTCCGCCTTCTGGACCTAAGTCAATGATATAATCAGCTGTTTTAATCACATCCAAGTTATGCTCAATAACTAATACCGAATCACCGTTTTCAACAAGACGCTGTAAAACGACAAGTAAACGAGCAATATCATCGGCATGTAATCCTGTCGTTGGTTCATCTAAAATATAGAAGGATTTCCCTGTTGAGCGTCGATGTAATTCAGAGGCTAGTTTTACACGCTGCGCCTCACCACCCGATAAGGTTGTGGCTGGTTGCCCTAATTTCATATAACCCAACCCCACATCAACAATCGTTTGTAGCTTACGCTGGATCTTTGGAATATTTTCAAAGAACACTACTGCATTTTCAATTGTCATATCGAGAATATCTGCAATACTCTTATCTTTATACTTCACTTCAAGTGTTTCACGGTTATAACGTTTGCCGAGACATACTTCACATGGTACATAAACATCTGGAAGGAAATGCATTTCAATTTTAATAATGCCGTCACCACGACATGCTTCACAGCGACCGCCCTTAACATTGAAGCTAAAGCGTCCTTTTTTATAGCCTCGTACCTTTGCTTCATTTGTTGCTGCGAAAACATCGCGAATATCATCAAAAACACCTGTATAAGTTGCTGGGTTTGAACGAGGTGTACGACCAATTGGCGATTGATCAATATCGATTACTTTTTCAAGCTCATCGATACCTGTCACTTCTTTATGCTCGCCAGGCTTAACCTTTGAACGATTAAGCTTCTGTGCCAAAGATTTATATAAAATTTCATTTATCAGTGTAGATTTCCCTGAACCAGACACACCTGTCACTGCTACAAATAAGCCTAATGGAACATCTACTTTAACATTGCGTAAATTATTTTCCTTGGCACCTTTAATGGAGAGCTTTCGACCATTTGGTTGGCGTCTTTCAATTGGTAAAGGAATAAACTTTCTACCACTTAAATATTGTCCAGTTAAGGATTTTTCATTATTCATAACTTCCTGTGGTGTACCTGCTGCCACAATTTGACCGCCATGGACGCCTGCTCCAGGTCCTACATCGATGAGATAATCTGCAGCAAGCATCGTATCTTCATCATGCTCTACCACAATCAGCGTATTTCCAATGTCACGCATATTTTGTAATGTGCTAATCAGTCGATCATTATCTCGCTGATGCAAACCAATCGAAGGCTCATCTAAAATATAGAGGACTCCTGTTAATCGTGAACCAATTTGCGTAGCAAGGCGAATACGTTGTGCCTCTCCACCAGATAATGTACCTGCTGCACGACTCAATGTTAAATAGTCTAAACCAACATTCACAAGGAAGCCCAATCGTTCTTCGATTTCTCGTAAAACTAATCGAGCAATTTGCATATCCTTTTCAGTGAGATCAAGCTCTTTAAAGAAAGTGTCTGCTTCCTGAATTGAATATTGTGTGACCTCACCGATATGTTTATCAGCTACTTTCACTGCTAGCGTCTCAGGCTTTAAACGATACCCTTTACATGAAGGGCAAGCCTGCTGTGCCATGTATTTTTCCATCTGCTCACGAACATAATCGGATGTCGTCTCTTTAAAACGACGCTCAACATTGCGCACCACCCCTTCAAATTCAATCATTTGATCTCGCACATTGCCAAACTCATTTTCATAATGAAAGTGTATCTTGTCTTTTCCAGAGCCATATAAAACTTTATCCATCTTTTCCTTTGGCAAATCCTTCACAGGCACGTCCATTGGAATATCGTAATGATCACATACAGCTTTTAGTAATTGTGGGTAGTACTGCGAACTTGTTGGTTCCCATGGTGCGATGGCATGCTCTAACAAGGAACGATCCCAATCAGGCACCACTAAATCTAAATCTACCTCTTGTGTTGAACCTAAGCCATCACAGCTTGGACAAGCACCAAACGGACTATTAAATGAAAACATACGAGGCTCTAACTCACCAATAGAAAAACCACATAATGGGCAGGCATGATGCTCACTAAATAATAACTCTTCATGTTCCATCACATCGACAAGCACACGTCCATCTGCCAGGCGTAAAGCCGTTTCTAAAGAATCACTCAGACGAGCAGCAATCCCTTCCTTCATAACAACACGGTCCACTACTACTTCAATGGAATGCTTTTTATTTTTATCAAGTTCGATAGCATCATCTAAATCACGCAATTCCCCATCAATTCGTACACGAACAAACCCCTGCTTTTTTAAATCTTCTAGCAGTTTAACATGGGTACCCTTACGTCCAGAAACCATTGGTGCAAGGAGCTGCATCTTAGTTCTCTCAGGATAGGTTAATAAACGATCCACCATTTGCTCAATCGTTTGGGAAGTGATTTCTATGCCATGATTTGGACAAATCGGTTTACCAATACGTGCATAAAGTAAACGTAGGTAATCATAGATTTCCGTTACCGTACCGACAGTAGATCGTGGGTTACGACTTGTCGTTTTTTGGTCAATGGAAATAGCAGGCGATAAACCTTCTATGGCATCGACATCTGGCTTATCCATTTGTCCAAGAAATTGACGGGCATAGGCGGAGAGGGACTCAACGTAACGACGCTGGCCCTCCGCATAAATTGTGTCAAATGCTAGAGAAGACTTTCCAGAGCCCGATAATCCTGTTAAAACGACTAATTGGTCACGTGGAATTGTGACATTAATATTTTTTAAATTATGAGCACGTGCACCTTGCACGACGATTTCAGTATTTTTCACAAGTCATTCACCCTTCTACCTTCAATTCAAATATTGTATCTCGTAACTCAGCCGCACGTTCAAAGTCAAGCGCTTTTGCTGCTTCCTTCATTTCTACTTCTAGAGAAGCCAAGAGCTGTTCTCTTTCCGCCTTTGTCAGCTTTTTGCCTTTTGTTGCCTTTGTTACATACGATTCCTCTTCTTCTGCTACTTGTGTTGCACGAATCACATCTGGGATTTTCTTAATGATCGTTTGAGGTGTTATGCCATGCTCCTCGTTATAAGCCATTTGTAACGCACGACGACGTTGCGTTTCATCAATCGCCTTTTTCATCGAGTCTGTTATATGATCCGCATACATAATGACATGACCATTCGCGTTACGAGCAGCACGACCAATGGTTTGAATCAATGAACGCTCTGAACGTAAAAATCCTTCTTTATCAGCATCTAAAATTGCCACAAGGGACACCTCAGGGATATCAAGACCTTCACGCAATAGATTAATACCTATTAGCACATCATACGTTCCTTTGCGTAGCTCACGGATAATTTCAATACGTTCTAGTGTCTTAATTTCTGAATGTAAGTATTCTACTTTTAAGCCCATTTCCTTCAGGTAAGCCGTTAAATCCTCAGACATTTTCTTCGTTAGCGTTGTCACTAAAACTCGCTCATCACGCGCAATTCGATCTTGTATTTCATCAATTAAATTATCAATTTGACCTTCAATAGGACGTACATCAATTAATGGATCTAATAATCCAGTTGGACGGATAATTTGCTCTACCATTTCTGGTGTATGCTCCAGTTCATAAGGACCTGGTGTGGCTGATACATAAATCGCTTGATGTACGCGGTTTTCATACTCTTCAAAACGTAATGGACGGTTATCTAGAGCAGATGGCAATCGGAAGCCATGTTCTACGAGCACTCCTTTACGTGCTTGGTCACCATTGTACATTCCTCGAACCTGTGGAAGTGTTACGTGACTTTCATCAACCACAAGTAAAAAGTCTTCGGGGAAATAATCTAACAAAGTATATGGAGTAGCACCTGCTTCACGCAATGTTAAATGACGTGAATAGTTTTCAATCCCAGAGCAAAAGCCCATTTCACGCATCATCTCTAAATCATAGCGTGTACGCTGTTCTAAACGCTGTGCCTCTAGTAATTTATCTTCTGCACGTAATAATGCAAGTCGTTCCTCTAATTCTTTTTCAATGTTTTCAATCGCTTTACGCATTTTCTCTTCTCGTGTAACGAAGTGAGATGCAGGGAAAATAGCAACATGCTCTCGATCCGATAAAATCTCTCCCGTTAGTGCATCTACCTCACGAATGCGATCGATTTCATCCCCAAAAAATTCCACACGAATACAATGCTCATCACGAGAGGCTGGGAAGATTTCCACTACATCTCCACGTACCCGAAATGTTCCGCGAGTAAAACTAACATCATTTCGCTCATACTGAACGTCTACAAGCTTGCGCAGTAGCTGATTACGTTCAATTTCCATACCCGTACGAATGGAAACAACCATTTCTCGATATTCTTCGGGAGAACCTAAACCATAGATACAGGACACAGATGCAATAATAATGACATCCTCACGCTCAAACAATGCAGAAGTAGCAGAGTGACGCAGCTTATCAATTTCATCGTTAATGCTAGAGTCTTTTTCTATATAGGTATCTGTCTGCGGTACATAAGCTTCTGGTTGGTAGTAATCATAGTAGCTGACAAAATATTCAACGGCGTTATTTGGGAAGAACTCTTTAAATTCACTATACAACTGGCCAGCTAGTGTTTTATTGTGTGCCATAATTAGTGTTGGTTTTTTGACTTGCTGGATGACATTCGAAATGGTAAACGTCTTACCTGTTCCAGTAGCACCAAGCAATGTTTGATGACGTTTGCCTGCTTTCACACCCTCCACTAATTCCGCAATGGCCTGTGGCTGATCCCCGTTAGGCTGATATGGCGCTTGTAAATCAAATGTTTGCACTCATGTCCCCGTCCTTTCTTCCAATTTGTACATATATTTTAGCATAGCAATATTAAAATTTCGAACATTTAACGAACGAATGTTTGTAATTTTTTTTTTCATCTCTAAAATTTTTATTACATAACAATACAGTCAATTTAACTTGTTACTCTTATAATAGCCGTTTTATTAGGTTTTCAAGCTTCATCGATGGATGGGATTTCCTGTTTTGCTTTATGTGCAGCTCACACTCTCTCAGGAGCCGGGGTCTGTACTTTTAGAGCGTCTCTCACTTTTTTTATAAACAGCGTCTCAAACTTTTTAAATGACTTTCCCCATTCTATAAGCAAGATCACTTCTTCTAACCAAAACATACAATCTTCACATCCTCTGCAACTATTTTCAAAGGCAAAAAAATCCCACTCTCCAATAGATATGGAGAGCGGGTTCGTCAATATGATTCATCTTCTGTTTGGTGTAAGGAAGTTAGTTCGGATGCGTATTGATAAAATGCGTTTTCATCTTTTTCATCGAGTGCTCTATCTATCAGAACCATGAGCTGCTCTTGCCGATGCATACGCTGGATACGATTTAAAAATAAATCTAAATAAATCTCGTTTAATAATTTCTCTGCCTCATCAACTTTTTTCGACTGACCAACGGCTTTCAGAAAATCTGTATACGAATAATATTTATCCAACGATCCCACCTCGATCCTTTTCTAAATTATATGAAAATTGAATTTAAAAAGCAATGCTTACGATTCGAAAATATCTTGGATTAGCTATTAATCATTTTATATTTAGAGCAAATTCTCTAGGCATTTCGTGCTTTTCTGAACGATTTTCAACTATTTCATTTAATTTAAGAAAGTCATATTCTGTTTTACACTACCGTTATCACTAGAAAAGAGGAGGCACTCCCTATATGACAACTAACTTTGTAAACGGCTACTTAATTTCATTCAATACTTATTTGCTGCAACCTATTCAGCATGACTCCAAAGTCTTCACGCATGTGATTGATAAGCATAATGAGCTGATTGTTACACGCAAACCGATGCATGTCCTTCGAAAATCCTGTCTCTCATTAGGATCAACTTATGAAGCCGCAAAACAATCGGCTAAACGTTTTTTCGGCAATCAACATAAGCTACCAATCGTCGTGGCCTTTGATTATGGTTATCCCTGTATTTTTCTGCCAACTTATTCACCCAGCTCCATTCACAATATATGGATAGGGCTTCATGCAATTATTAATATTACTCCTAGTGAATTGGGGTGTATTGTAACGTTAAAAAATGATAAACAAATCGAACTACCTATTCGTTATGCTTCCATTAGTAAACAATTTCTTAACGCTTCTATGCTGTATAAATATTACATGAATGAACGAAAACAGCTGAGCCAAGATGCACCCTATCATCCACCCTTTTAACAAAAATTCCCCAAGAGCATCTCACTCTTGGGGAATCTGGGTATTAATTTATTTTTGAACGTAAATAGGCATTAATAAATGGATCTAAGTCGCCATCCATCACAGCACCCACATTACCTGTTTCTTCATTTGTACGATGATCTTTCACCATCGAGTATGGGTGGAAGACATACGAACGAATTTGGGAGCCCCAGCCTATTTCTTTTTGCTCACCGCGTATTTCATCTAATTGTGCCTGCTGTTTATCAAGTTCTAATTGATATAGCTTCCCTTTTAACATCGTCATCGCTTTTTCACGGTTTTTAATCTGGGAGCGCTCAGCTTGACATTGTACGATAGTACCAGTAGGAATATGCGTAATACGGACTGCAGAATCTGTCGTATTAATATGCTGACCACCTGCACCTGTTGCACGATACGTATCAATTTTTAAATCCTCTGTACGAATATCGATTTCTATATTGTCGTCAAACTCTGGCATAACATCACAGGAAACGAAGGACGTATGACGGCGGCCAGACGAATCAAATGGAGAAATACGTACTAGACGATGCACACCCTTTTCCGCTTGTAAATAACCGAAAGCATTATGACCTTTAATCGACAATGTTACAGATTTAATCCCAGCTTCATCTCCTGGTAGATAGTCCACTGTTTCCACTTTAAATCCACGCTTCTCAGCCCATCGTGTATACATACGTAATAGCATTGAACCCCAGTCCTGTGACTCCGTACCACCAGCACCAGGATGCAGCTCTAAAATGGCATTGTTTTGATCGTATGGGCCACTTAGCAGTAATTGAAGCTCAAAATCAGCCATCTTTTGTTGGAATTCTGCTAGTTCTTTGCCTAGTTCTTCTTGTAATTCTTCGTCTGGTTCTTCACGCAAAAGTTCCAGTGTCATATCTAAATTTTCATGTGTTTCCACTAAATCTTTATATTCATTGACAATAGCTTTTAAGCCATTTCCTTCATTGATAATCACCTGAGCACCTTGCTGATCATCCCAAAAGCCTGGCTCTAGCATCATTTCATCTAGCTCCTGAATACGTGCCTCTTTGTTCTCTAAGTCAAAGAGACCCCCTAAAGTCCGCCAATTTTTTGGCTGTAGTGTCTAACACATTGCGTACATCTGCTAATTCAATCATCGTTAAATCCTCCGAACGTTAGTCATGGAGCTAACACTTTAATCATAAAGCTCCGTATCTTTTTATTATAACGTTTTTAGAAACGAAAACATACTATCTAGCAGATGTTTTGTGGAATTAAGTCAACTATCCTGCGTCTCGTCCTCAAACAT
Source organism: Lysinibacillus sp. BS3 (assembly GCF_039614735.1). Lineage (NCBI taxonomy): Bacteria > Bacillati > Bacillota > Bacilli > Caryophanales > Bacillaceae > Lysinibacillus > Lysinibacillus sp. BS3. Next base: position 2,011,043 of record NZ_CP154860.1, read on the forward strand.
ATTCTTGGCAAGACGTTGAAATACTTTCACACGGTCATACTGAACAAGTAAATATTTTGTTCGTTTCTCTAGTCTATATTTTAATAAAAATGCTCTTTGAATCCGAGACTCTAACGCATTGACACTGACATCCACAATAAATTCCTTGCCATTCATAAAAGTAACCTTTGTCCTCTTTTTATCCACAGCGACATAGTCATCTATATGATGAACAGCGAACCAGATACAGTCAGGGTGTAAAGGAGACCTACTAGGAAACCATAAAATATTACAACGTTCGTGCACGACGATAGGATTTTTATTAAGCTTGCCTAGGATCATTTTCGAACCATCGAACGCTCCTCTTAAACTAGAACCAAAATAACGCAGATTAAAGTCCAATAATTTCGTTGGTGGTAACGTAGATATATACTCATTATTTTTCTCATACACCTGCGTACATAAATTTCCAAAGGAATCATACACAGGCATATACATCATTGTTTCACTATTCATAATATCTTTTTTATGCATCTATAGTCCCCCTTTATACATTTTATGTTGCTTCCAGTCAAAATAAAAAGGAATATACAAATATGCGTACATTCCCGCTATTTTCAATGAGTAAGATTGCTTGAAAATCCCGATCCTCCTTAAGACTTAGTATCACCATCAAAAATTCAGGATAATAATAGGATAAATAACTTGTACTATATACCTATTATTACAGCTATTGTATACCCATATTTTTCAATTGTCTATAAATTCTGACTTTTTATACTAAAATTTCTTCATTTTTAAGTAATTTTATAAAGAAAAAATCATTTCAACACGTAGTTAAAATGATTTTTTCACCTAGATATTATTGAGCTGTGCCATGACAGTTTTTAAATTTCTTGCCACTACCACATGGACATAAATCATTACGGCCAATGTTTTCAGCTTTACGTACTGGTTGCTTTTTCGGCGCAGCGCCACCTTCTTCTTTCGGATTAACAGCCTGCCCCTTTGCCACCTCTTCACGCTCCAGATTATTGCGGATTTCTGCTTTCATCGCATATTTCGCAACATCCTCGCGAATAGAGGCTACCATATCCTCAAACATCGCAAAGCCTTCTTGTTGATATTCACGAAGAGGATCGTTTTGACCATAAGCACGCAGATGGATACCTTGACGTAGTTGATCCATTGCATCAATATGATCAATCCATTTTGTATCGATTGATCGTAATAAAATAACCTTTTCAAACTCACGCATACGCTCTGGTGTCAGTTCTGCCTCTTTTTCATCATAACGAACATGAACAGCATCAGAGATTAGCTGATTAATATCTTCAGCAGACTTGCCTTGGAAATCAGATACTTTAAGTTGACCTTCCTCTAAAAGATTAGCCGCTACAAAGTCTTCAATAGCCTTTAGGTTCCAATCCTTCTGTTCACCTTGAGTATACAGGCTAACAACATTATCAATTGTTTCTTGAATCATAGACTCAACAAGCACACGCATATTTTCTGTTTCTAGTACATCATAACGCTCTTTATAAATAATCTCACGTTGCTGACGTAGTACATCGTCATATTGTAATAAGCGTTTACGCGCATCAAAGTTATTACCCTCGACACGTTTCTGCGCTGATTCTACAGCTCTCGACACTACTTTAGATTGCAATGGCTGGGAATCATCCATACCTAAGCGCATCATCATCGACTTCATATTATCAGAGCCAAAACGACGCATTAAATCATCCTCTAAGGATAGGTAGAATTGTGTAACCCCTGGATTCCCTTGACGACCAGAACGTCCACGAAGCTGATTATCAATACGACGTGATTCATGTCGCTCTGTACCGATTACCGCTAAACCGCCAATTTCGAGTACTCCTTCGCCAGGTTTAATATCTGTACCACGTCCAGCCATGTTAGTTGCAATTGTCACTGCACCCTTTGTACCAGCGTTCGCAATGATTTCAGCTTCACGTTCATGATTTTTCGCATTTAATACATTATGAGGAATTTTATGTTTATCCAATAGTTTAGAAATAATCTCAGACGTTTCAATAGCAACTGTACCAACAAGAACAGGTTGACCAGCTCTATGACGCTCTGCGATATCAGCAGCAACTGCTTTATATTTCCCTTCCATCGTTGCAAAAATCAAGTCAGCACGATCATCACGAGCAATCGGTTTATTCGTCGGAATAGCGACAACATTCATATTGTAAATATTACGGAATTCCTCTTCCTCTGTTTTCGCTGTACCTGTCATCCCTGCAAGCTTTTGATACATACGGAAGTAGTTTTGGAAGGTAATTGTCGCCATTGTCATCGATTCATTTTGAATCTCAACGCCTTCTTTAGCCTCAATCGCTTGGTGTAAGCCATCAGAATAACGACGACCCTTCATCAAACGACCAGTAAAGCCATCAACGATCACAATTTCGCCATCCTGCACAACATAATCGACATCATTATGCATACTAACATGCGCCTTTAATGATTGATTGATCGCATGATTTAAACGAACATGTGTCAAATCAAATAGATTATCGATGCCAAATGCTTTTTCTGCCTTTTCCACACCTGCATCTGTTAACGTAACACCTTTTGTTGACTCTTCATACGTATAGTCTGTCTCTGCATTTAACATACGCACAAACGCATTAGACTGTTTATAAAGCTGTGCTGATTTCCCAGCTTGACCCGAAATAATTAATGGCGTACGAGCTTCATCAATTAAGATCGAGTCCACCTCATCAATGACAGCATAGTGCAATGGACGTTGTACACGTTCCTCTTTGTAAAGCACCATGTTATCACGTAAGTAGTCAAATCCTAGCTCATTGTTTGTACTATACGTAATATCTGCCTCATAAGCAGTACGTTTTTCATCTTTTGAAAGGCTATTTAAATTAAGCCCAACAGATAAGCCTAAGAAATTATAAAGTTGTCCCATTTCAGCAGCATCACGACTCGCTAGGTATTCGTTGACTGTTACAACATGTACACCTTTACCAGTGATGGCATTTAAATAAACAGCCATTGTCGCTGTTAAAGTTTTACCTTCCCCGGTTTTCATCTCCGCAATATTCCCCTCATCAAGAGCGGCTGCCCCCATGATTTGAACGCGGAATGGGTACATCTCTAATACACGTTTTGCCGCTTCTCGACAAACAGCAAACGCTTCGGCACGAATCGACTCTAAATGCTCACCCTCAGCATAGCGCTTTTTAAATTCATCTGTTTTCGCTTGTAGTTGATCATCTGAAAGCTGTTCCATTTGAGAAGCGAATCTCTCAACTTGGTCAGCGATTTTTTCTAATTTTTTTAGCTCACGTTTATTGAAATCAAATAATTTATTTAATAGGTTTGCCATGAATGTTTTTCACTTCCTATATAGATTCAACTTTCATTTTACCATTGTGTAACAGTTTCATGCAAACTGTCACCCCGGCTACATATGATTGTCATACCAAAAAAAGGCCCTCGCCATCGCGAGAGCCTTTGTCATCATGAAGTTTTAAGTAGTTTCAATTAAGCCATATTTTCCATCTTTACGTTTATATACAATATTTGTGCCGTTCGATTCAGCATCTGTAAAGACATAGAAATCATGTCCAAGCATATTCATTTGTAGAACTGCCTCTTCTTGATCCATAGGTTTTAAATCAAATTGCTTTGTACGAACAATTGAGTATTCTTCTTCCTCTGACACAGCATCAGCGGCTGCTTGAGTAGTAGCAAAATAAAGGCCTGCACCTTCACGCTCGCGGAATTTACGGTTTACTTTTGTTTTATGCTTGCGGATCTGACGCTCTAATTTATCAACAATTAGATCAACAGCAGCATACATATCATTATGACGCTCTTCAGCACGAAGAGTTAGATTCTTCATTGGAATAGTAACTTCCACTTTAGTTTGTTTGTCATTGTAAACCTTTAAATTGACATTAGCGTTGGCATTAACATCTTCGTTAAAATAGCGTTCAACTTTATCGATTTTGTTCTCAACATACTCTCGAATAGCTGGAGTTACCTCAATATTTTCACCACGAATGTTAAAGTTTAACATGTAAACTCCTCCTTTATAACTGCTATACTATCTATTTCTACACAAGTGTGTGAAATTCCTCTAAAATCATTCTTTTTTTTACAAAAATTTTTATAAATTATTATTTTGTTTTTTCGCTTCTGCTGCTTCCTTTTTTCGTCGAAGCTTTAGTTCTTCAACAATCAAATCTTCCACGGGTCCTTGATTATTGAAATAGATGCCGTATTGCTTGCCGCTCCCAAATGGACGACTCCAAATCACTTCTCCATAAGCGCGAACTTCTTGTGTATCAAGCACAAAATGGATATCTAATGGAGGAGGGTTTATACCTAAATCCACTTCCGTAAACATCTTTAATCCACGTGGGCTTATATCCAACAAGTCAGCCATAGCCGTTTGTCCATGATTGACCTTCCCATTCTCATAAATAGCAAAAGTTATTTGAATAGGCTCCTTAAATTTAAATCGGAAACCTTCTTGACGCTTAAAGATCATATTCCCACCCCAGTACTCTTTTAAACATGTTTATTGCTTTGATTATGCCATGATGCCCAACTAACAGCCACAGGGAATAAGTAACATATTTTACCGTTGAATAGCCTAATTTATGACTATTTCATGATAATAACGGTTTAACAAAAAAGAGACCATCTCTTTCGATGGTCTCTAATTGTGTCTAAATTTGTCCGCTGTTTCCCTGACCAAATTGCTGTTGTCGATTAATGCGAATTACTTCCTTCCACGTATCGCGAAATTCCGTCACAAATCCTTCCACTTCCTCAATAATGGCTACATCATCTAGCATATTGGCTTCCATTAAACGTTGGTTCATATATTCATATAATGCTAACATATTTTTAGAAATAGCATAATCCATGTTTAATGTCACTATTAACTCTTGAATAATAGCTTGCGCTTTTTGAATATTGGTATTTTTAGCTTGAATCTTTTTTTCTCGAGTAGCTATCTTAGCCAGATGTAAAAACTTCAAGCAACCATTATAGAGCATCAGTGTTAGTTCTCCTGGAGAAGCAGTAGAAACAGTATTTTGTTTATAGGCATTTTGCGCCGATAAATTAGCTGACATAAAAGGTCAACCCCTTTTTTAGAATATATTCACATTTATTTTTTCGAATATTACCATATATAATATATATCACAAAGCTCTCCCATCAAATTTCTACTTTTTTGAGAAAAGTCGTAATATATAAATTCGTAAACATTGATTTGTACAATTTGCACTTATACCTATCTATATACATCAATTTCCTTATCTAAAGAATCAGTGATTATATGATTTTGGTTATCTAAATGTTATTTGTGATTATTCAATAGTAAGTCACATCACATCTTTAAATTTACTAATTTTTTTTATCATAATACATCCCATCCATTACTCGCACACTAGCAAAAGGATTATAATATTGAGATTCATTTTTTTTAGCTTTTTGTAGATTTGTTAAATCCTTCTTAATGGAATTTATTACAATCTCCAATCTTTCTTTAATTCCATTATCTAATTCTAGTAATTTACAATGAATACGATTTTGCTTGTCAAAGCGAAAACCACCTTCTTGTACTAACATATCTATAATAATTTTACGTTGATCCAGAAGCTCATGTATATGTGCAATATATTCATCACGTTCTTCACTAATTAGTGTATCGTCTAAAACTTTATATAAGTTCGTCGATACTTGTAATAGTTGTTCTACTAGTTGCATAGTACACCTCTATTTCACTTAATGACGACTCTTATTTACCTTTGCATAAAAATACTTGATTGTTCACTGGCTTTGTTCATTGCTTGCTCCATAGCTGTGAATTGTTTCCAATACATTTGCTCAATCGTTTCTAATCTTCTTTTTAAATTATCCATTCGCTCAGTTGTTGCTTTCAAATCTCGACCAATACTAAATTTTTCATCGGCCATATTTGCTCGTCCAGCTTTATCCTCAATAGCAAGTTTAAAACCTTCCAATGAATCACGTAGTTTTTTAACAAAACCACGTGTATCTGTTGTAATGGTCTCCTCTACACCAGTATCTGGGTTCACTTTTGTCACAGTACCATTTTTATTTCCAGTACTTGTAAGGAGTTGCTCAACAGCATCTGGATTTTCTGTTAAGGCTTGACGCAATTTCTCCTCATTAATCTCAATCATACCACCATCGTTATAATTTTGAGTTGTAGTAATACCAATTTTATAAAGGGTGTTATAGTTTGTATCCTCGACTGCGGGATTAGACTGGTAGAGTAAAGAACGCATATTAGATAAACCATCGCGCAAAATACTATCTCTACTTAGTAAACCACTTTTCGCTTTTTCATCCCAAAGTTTTACTTCACTCTCAGACAGCTCTTTCCTTTGTTCATCCGTTAGTGGTGGATAATCTCGGTATCTTGTTTCATTTGTTTGATCCATTAAGTCTTTGACAAACCCGTTATAGGTTTTCACAAAATCTTTCACCTTATCTACCATCTCATCTACATTGCTTGTCGCAGTGATTGTAACAGCAGGACCTTGGTCAAATTTCTCCTTTAATGTAATGTTATAACCAGAAATGGAGAAGGTGTTGGATGTACGTTCCGTTTCGATACCATTAACTGTGAAAACAGCATTTTGTCCCGCTGTTGCACTAGCTTTTTTACTTATATCTGGATTAGCAAAATCAGCTGCTGAAAATCCTAGAGCATCTGCACCGACAAGCTCGATTTCCTCCCCATTTGTTACATCACCTGTATTTTTAGCGGTAAAGGAGAATCGGCCATTTTCAAAAATGGCTGTCACACCAGCATTACTAGTATTAACTTTATTAATAAACTGATCCACTGTCATACCTTCTATAATGCTAATTTTTGTAGCTTCTTTTGCAAGTGTCCCATTATTTTGAATCGCTTTAATATCAATCGTTGAACTAGTTACACCCAAATCGCTTAATTTTGTTGAGCCAGTTGCTGTTTCAGTTTTTACTGTTTTTGCTCCTACTAGACGACCTGCAGTTGCTAATTGTTTTACTTCTTCAATACTTATTGTACCTGACGCACTTCCAGTTGCTTTAGCATCGACTAAATTAGAGTTAGAACTAGAAGCCGTCTTGCTATTAAGTTCCTTTAACACTAAATTGTCAGCCATATACGTATCAAATGCTCTGATTTTTGTATTAACAGCTCGGTAAGCATCACGTTGCCATTCCCCTATTTGCTTATTTTGAAATAGTCTGTCTAATGGTGCTCGTTGTGTTCTCATCATTTTTTGTACAAGTCCATCAATATCCATTCCCGAGACCAGACCGCCAATTCGATTTACCATAATCATTTTCCTCCTTAATATTGAATACGTTTAGATTTTTTCGTCTACTATCAACCCAAGCATCTTTTGCATTTCATAAAAGGCATCTAATAACTTTTTAGGTGGAATCTCTTTTACAACCTGATCCGTTTCCTTATTTACAACCGTTACATAAAAGCGATCTAACCCTTCATGATAAACAAATTTTGCCGTATTGCTGTTTGCCTCCAACACATTATTCATCGTATCAACTGCTTGTTGTAGTTTTTCTTTTGAAATTTCTTTTTCTTCTACAGTAACTAACGCTGTTTCTCCAATTGGTGTTGAACTTATATGAGTATAATCGGTAGATGTTATTTTCTCTGATGCTTTGGTTGGAGTTACGTTGCCTCCTTCTGTAGGCTGCCCTTGCGATGTAATACGCATTGAATTCACCTCACATAAATATTTTTTTACTTGCTTCTATTATCGGAAGTAATTTCTATAAGTTTCATGTTTTTTTGCGAAACGGCTAAATTCCCCACAATTTTCAGGAAGCGCCACTGGAATTATATTTTATTCAACGAGCGGTTGCATGATATTCTCACAAACAAAAAAATCTTTCTCCACATCAATATCAAAAGATCGCTCTTCTGGCATTTCATATGCAACTGTTTCTGAAGTAATAAAGCTTTCCGTTTTCTTTAATTCTTCCACTTTCGCCACATATACAGCGCCATTTAAAATATATGCTTTCGGTAATTCTTGCCTTCTTACTACTAATGGCGAATCTATTAATGGTTGCATAACATCATCTTTATTTAATGTGTACATCCAATATGGCGATTGTGCCGCCTCTGCAACAGAAACACAAAAATCCCCATCATTTTTAAACATTTTTTCGATAGTCCCATCAATATCTTCAGCTGTTCTTAATGGTGAAGTTGGTTGGAGCACTACTACATAATCGTAATCTGGACATTGTTCTAACGCATGCAAAATGGGCGCTACACCTGGTGTATCATCCTCAGCTAAATGGGCGGGTCTAATGAAAGGAACTTCTGCACCATATTCAATAGCGACTGTACTAATTTCTTCATCATCCGTCGAAACAATTGTTGTCGTAATATATTTCGATCTTTTAGCTGCTTCAATTGTCCAAGCAATGAGTGGCTTTCCTGCTAGTAGTCTTATATTTTTACCCGGTACTCCTTTTGATCCTCCACGCGCAGGAATTACAGCTAAACATCTTGCAGTCATATATCCAACCTCCCAAACTCTTCATTCGCCCGATAAAAATCATCCATCTGCCCAATATCCAACCAGTATTCATGAATTGGAAATGCTGCTGTTTTTTTACCTCTTGCCATCAATTGCTCAAACAATGTCGGCATATCATAAAACTCAGATTGTGGTATAAAATCTAATACCTCAGGACTTAAAACATAAATACCTGCGTTTATAAAACTACGATGTATAGGTTTCTCTTTTATATTGACAAGATTCGCGCCGTTCGTTTCAATCACACCGTACGGAATTTGAAACTCATACTCCCGCACACACATCGTCGCAATCGCTTCATGCTCCTTATGAAACTGCATGAGTTGATCAAAATTAATTTGTGTCAGCAAATCGCCATTCATGACAAAAAAAGGTGCTACCGGACGCTCTTTTAATAACGACAATGCCCCGGCTGTCCCCATCCTCTTTTGTTCTTCTATATATTCAATCGAAATTCCAAAAGGCTCACCATCTTGGAAATACTCTTGAATCATCTCTTTTTTATAATTAACCGAAAAAATAAAGTTCGTGTAGCCATGTTGCTTGAAGCTATCAACGATTGTTTCGACGATTGGCTTATTCCCCACTTTCAACATCGGTTTCGGTACGTCATTCGTTAATGGGCGTAGACGTGTGCCTAAACCACCCAACATTAAAATAACACTATTTTTATTTTCACCAATATTTTGCCACTTATCAAAAAATACTATATCGATTAATTGTTTTGCACTATCTACAATCGGTAGCTGCTTCAGCTTCTTTTTTTGCATCAACTGTTTATACTTATAAGGTTTTTGCCCAGCTAGAGCGGTAATAGGTGTTGTATTCATCACTTCATCAATCGATACATCTAGCCCTTCACCGCGCAAAATACCACGCCGAATATCCCCGTCCGTCACAGTACCAAGCAAATGCTGTTCGTCGTCTACAACAACTGCAAACTGAAGTGAAGATGCATCAATAACTTGCATTGTTTCTAGTAGTGTATAATTTTTTTTCACAATAATTTGTTGCCACTGTTTCATTATTTACACTTCCTTCGCTGGCACACCATACGCCGTCTTATTATCTTCTATGTTTTTCAAAACGACTGCTCCAGCTCCTATTAAACAGCCTTTTCCAATCGTTATATTTTGAATAACAGTAACGCCTGTACCGATATGCGTCCCTTCACCTATAGTCACTGCACCAGATAATACAGCCCCTGGTGCGATATGTATGTGCTCTCTAATCATGCAATCATGATCAATTTGAGCACCTGTATTAATAATAGTATTATCGGCAATTTTGACGTTTGTTTGAGCAATTGTACCTGCCATCATTTGTACACCTTCGCCTAAAGTAACAGAAGGGGCGATAATGGCAGTCTGGTGGATGACAGATTTAAAACTGTAACCTAACTGTGTAAAATGTTGATAAATTTTAGTGCGTAAACTGTTAGGTCCCACCATACCAATTCCTAACACTAAATCAATCTCTTTTGGATTATATTGCAGCACAATATCGTCTTGCCCTAAATAACGAAGGTTAAAAAAATTATCTTCTTCATTCAGTGCGGTAAAGCCAATAATTTTCTCATCTTGCGCTAGTAATGTTTCTGTTAAAACCGATGCATGTCCACCGTTGCCAATAATAATAAGCGGTTTATTCATCAATCATCGCATCCTCTGCATAATTTTTAGTAGCAGTTTTACCAATATATCCCCAGTACTTTGATGGCGCGATCCCATTACCGGGACGTTTAACGGTTAAGTTCATTTCTGAGAATACTTCTCCTACTTGTATCGCCTTTTTCGCGACTAAGCTTTTACGGGCTGACTGGCGATTTTGCAGCTCAACTGCTGTCGGCTCTTTTACACCATCGCCGAGTGCCTCTTCAATTTCACGTATTCCCTGTACCATCGTTTTCAATTCTTGTGGATTTAATGATGCGACATGGTCAGGTCCTTCCATTTTCTTATCTAAAGTAAAATGTTTTTCAATAACTGTTGCACCCATAACTACAGCTCCGATGGGTATAATAATGCCTTCCGAATGATCAGAAAAACCAATAGGCACTTGGAATGTTGTACGTATTGCATCCATAGCCTTTAAGTTAATAGAATGTACAGGTGCTGGGTATTGTGTTGTGCAGTGTAGCACTGTTACATATTTTTGTAGCAGTTCTTTCGCTATCAATGTTTTATAAAACGCTTTAACTTCAGTAGTATCAACACTCTGCTGTGGATAAGCTAGACCATACGCAATAAACGCTAGTGCTTCATGTATCTCATCCACCGTCGCCATACCCGTAGATAAAATAATTGGACGTTGCTTTGTCGCAATGTAATGGATGAAGGGCGAATTCGTTAGCTCACCAGATGGAATTTTCACAGTTTGCATCGCTAATTGGTCTAATAAAAAATCGACACTTTCAAAATCAAAAGGTGTCGATAAAAAAGCGATGTTTTGCTCACCACAAAATGCATGAAGTTCTACAAATTCGTCAAATGTTAGCTCAAGTTTTTTGAGCATCGCATATTGTGATGTAGCTTCACCTAGATTTTCAACTTGATAGTCTGCTTGTTGTGCTTCTTTCGTCACTATTGTTTCAGCCTTGAATGTCTGAAACTTTACAGCATCCGCGCCTGCATCTTTTGCGACAAGGACGAGCTCCTTTGCTAACTCTAGCGAACCATTATGATTTACACCGGCTTCTGCGATGATGTATGTTTTAGTCATAGATCATAAAACTCCTTTACTACTGTAAATGACGGTAACTCTTTTAAAATATTTATAATTTTTTTAGAAACCTGACCATCTCCAAATATTTGTTCATACGGCTCATTAAATGATAGGGCTTGTTCAATCGCATCCACGATATCTTTCGTTCTTAAAGCCACATCGAACACGGAATTTGGTCGCTCTCGTCCCTTTTGTCTTGTCCCACAATTAACTGTCGGTGTTTCCAAGTATGGAACCTCGATTAATGCGCTTGAAGAATTACCAATGACAACTTGTGCATGTTTTACAGCGCTTAAATAGCGCAATTGCCCTAATGAATCATATAATTGCGCATTTGGGTGGTCATTAACGAATTGCTGAATCACTTCATTGATCGCTCTGCCACCATTATCTGCATTTGATTTTGTAAATAATAAGTTAACTTCTGGATAATTTTCTAATGCTGCTAAAAGCTTAAAGATTCCACCCGTTTCCCCGTTCGTTTCTGGATGATATGTAATTAAAAACAATGGTTTATTTTCATCTACAGAAAGCTGCTCATATAACGAAGCTTTTGTTAATAAGTCAATAGTCATAACATTTTCTATGCCAATCGCTCCAACATTAAACACACGCTCTGGATTCTCACCAAGTTGGATAACACGCTTGCGATGAGATGCTGTGCTTGTAAAGTGCCATGTCGCCATTTTCGTAATTGAATGCCGTATCGCATCATCATATGCGCCGTACGTACACTCTCCCCCATGCAGATGTGCAATTGGGATTTGCATAATGAGAGCTGCCTGTGCAGCGGCTAACATTTCAAAGCGATCTCCTAATATGATGAGTAAATCTGGTCGTAATCGAGTGAAGGCATCCGCAAAGCCAATTGTCGCAAGCCCTATTGACTTTACAACGCTATTCGCACTATCCCCTGACAGCAGCATCTCCACTTTCTCATCAATCACAAAGCCATCACGTTCAATTTGTTCGTATGTATTGCCAAATTCAGGAGATAAATGCATCCCAGTTACGACTAACTGCAACTGGAATGCATCATCTTCTTTTATCTTCTTAATCAATGGATATAATAAACCATACTCTGCTCTTGTACCTGTCATAACGCATATTTTCATATCAAACAACTCCATTTAGAATTAATTGATTGCAATCAATTCGCTTATGCCAAAATCCATTTCTCATATCTGTAAAACCCTTTTCTGTAGTGAATCCTAAAATAAAACCATTCTCAATTAAAATCGGCAACAATTCCACTTGCATTTGAATTGACTGCTCACCACCACCAAAAGACGGTGTATACAGTTTCACATCTTTATTCAATAATTTTTCTAAGTAGTTTTTACAACCACGTATTTCTTTATCATAAAAACCCTGTGGATTCCTTTCATATGGTAAGTGATTCACACTATGAACACCTATAGACATACCACTCGCATCCATCTCAAGAATTTCTCTCTCTGATAAATAAAATTCTTCTATAAAGTTTTCAAGTGTGTGATAAATAGAAGTTACTTTCCTCTCTAAATAAGGACGACTTTGCTCTTCTGACCAATAAAAATTAAATAAATATTTGACATAACGTCTATATTCATTCATCTCATATGAATAAATATCACTCTTATTTTTAATTTCAGTTACATTGACTTGTTGAAAAACTTCTTCCCAAATTTGCTCTTCTTTGAAATGTGAGAGTACCGTATGCACTAAATGAAAAATTGGTACTTTTCTTTCTATAAGTGGACCTGACATAATTGTAAAATAACCAGGAACATTTAATTCTTTTAAAATTCGAAATGCATTGGTATACTGATCTTTTGTTGCATCATCAAATGAAATAATACATTTTGGTTTTTGCGTTTGCTTATGTATGTCCTCTGGCTTAATAATTTCATAATGCTCTTTAGCCCACTCCACTTGTTTTCTAAAATCACTTGGTGAGATTGGGACACTCCCCTTCCACTCTTCCGGCTCCATAACGTAGTGATACATAATAACTAAATCTTCCATTTCATACACCCTCTATATTGGAAAATAACTTTATAAATTACTTAATTTATCTTCTATCAACTGAATAAGTTTCCCTACAAATTGAAAGTCCTTAGACATCATTTCTTCATCAGAAAAAGTAATATTAAACTGTTCTTCTAAATCAAATACAAACTGCACAAGACCAAAAGAATCAACATAACCTTCTTCCACATAATTTAATTCATCTAAATTCTCATGTTTTTCAATTTCATGTTTTTCTTGTAGAGAGGTTAATACATATTCTCTAATATCCATCTAAACTTCACTCCGTTATATGGTTAATAATTTGTGTTCGTAATAATTTTCCCATTGCATTTTTCGGTAAATCTTTAACAAAAAAAATTTTTTGCGGTTGTTGATAGTCAGCTAACTTTTTTGAACAATAGCGCTGAATATCACGTGCAGATAGTTCGTTATCCTTCTTTAATACAATAGCTACTGCTACAACTTCTCCTAATTTCTCATCAGGATATGAGAAAGATGCACATTCCTCAATTTCAGGTAAACTACTTATTACTTTATCAACATCTGTTGGATAGACGTTAATTCCTCCTGTTATAATTAATTCCTTTTTTCGACCTGCAAAATACAGATAACCATCTTCATCTACATATCCCAAATCGCCCGTTTTAAAATAACCACCGGCAACGCTCTCTTCAAATAGGTCCATTTTCTTATAATATCCTTCACACATTAATAATGTACGACAGGCGATTTCACCAATTTCATATGTTTTAGTTTCTTTAAAATCATCGTTTATTATTTTAATAGTTGCGTCCTTCAAGGGTTTTCCAACAGAATTTTGCTTACTTAAACTTTCTTTAAAATTAATACTTGTCATAGTAGAAGTTTCCGATGTTCCATACATTTCATAAAAATCACACTGCAATCTCTCTATTAATTCTTTTCGTACATTTCCCTCCAATAGTGCCGATGAGGAAACAAGGCACCTTAAAGAATTCATATCGTCTTGTGGCACTTCCATCAAGTGGTGATTAATTTGTGTTAGCTGTGCTGACACAGCAATTGTAAACGTTACTTGTTGTTCCTTGACAATCTTTAACCATCTAGTTGGAGTAAAACGAGCCATTAGAATACACGTACCCCCTATTAACAAAGGCATTAAAACTAGCCTCTCAGCTAAAGAATGGTATAAAGGTGTTGCAGCTAATACTCTATCTTTTTTTGTCACTTTATATAAATCATAATGTGCTACAATACGTTTGTTTTTATTTTCTTGTGTCAATAAAATAGGTTTCGGAGTCCCTGTTGAACCAGAAGTAAGTGTAATAATAAAGGTTTCTTTTCCATTCACTTTTTCATTATATGGTCTCAAAGAAGATTGTTGGTCTACATTTAATAATGATGTTTTCCCTTCCATATATGCATCCAGACAAAAAGATCGACCTTGTAAGTATAAATTTTTATTTTTTTCAAAAAATCTAGCATTAGCAATAATGTGTTTTACATCTGATGCTTCAAAGGCCTGAATTATTGCTGCCTCTGGTAAAGTTGGATTAATTGGCACTAAAGTAATACCATTATTCGCAGCCGCCAACATTAAAGCGACAGATATTATGTTATTATACATAGGTATACCTATATGTTCACCATATACTACTTCGTTTTCTAACAAAAAATTAGCATATTGACTCGTTAATTTTGCTAATTCCTTATAAGTAATACTTTCACCCTCACACCAAATAGCAATTTTATCTCCATTTAACTGGGCTGTCTTATAAAATAAATCTGCTAACGTCATAATATTTTTTCTCCGATTATAAGTTTACTTTACGACCTATTTCGGCCGACATATATGCAGCATACGTGACTTTAATTGTATCATATGCTAATTTAAAGCCTGACTTCGGCTCTCGGTCATAGTAGATACATTCCATGAAATCTTGCATCTCATCAGTGTAGCCCCTGATTATTTCATCTGCGATAAATGGCTTATTCCAACCTTGTTTACTTGGAAGCATTTCAGATAAATATATATCATTTAACCCATCTTCATCCAAGAAGTATGTCTCCATTAAATCGTTCAGGGTAATCGTACAATTAATAGTAGCATCATTACAGTAGAGTTCAACATAATTTTTACTACCCCCTAAACAAACATCTGTCGCAATAACTACTGCCTTGGAACCATCCGAAAATGTAATAATCACTGTACCCATATCTTCTACATCTTGAGGTCTTGCCATAATATGGCGATGCTCGTACTCAGTCAAAGTAGGTGTAATTCTTCCCATATCCCCAAGAACACTTTCTATATGAATCTCAATTCCTCTTGCTTTGGCTTCTTGTTGTTTTAGCCATAAAACTGCAGATAAAGGATGTGAGCCTGTCCGAATAAAAGTGCCTCCTCCTGTTTTTGACCATTCCCCAGCCACTGGTGAACTAGATCCTTTTAAACTTTCTTCGCCTTTCATATACAATATTCGGCTTTTTTTTGCCTTAATAACTTCTGCAGCTTTAACCACAGCAGGAGCATAGACAAAATTTTCTGCATACATAAATTTCCTTCCCGACTTTTCAACAACCGCTTGTAGTTTATCTAATGATTGCAAAAGTTGGTTGTACATTTCGGCTTTTGAAACGTTATTACCAATTGGTAATACATCATTTTCACGTCCAAAAAATCCCGAGAGAGGCTTTTCACAAATTACATGCTTCCCTGCTTCCATTGCTCGTATTACCATATCTTCATGTACATATGGAGGTGTACATATATCAATTACATCAATTTCATCATCGTTAATTAAATCTTCAAAATTATAAGAAGCATATTCAAAACCATATAGATTCTTAGCCGGAATTAGTTGCTCTTCCCGTCTTGCAACGATTGTTTTAAATTTCAATGGGATTTTACTAACTCTTTCAAGAGCTTGCATATGTAATTCTGTTGCTCTCCCTGCACCTACCATGCCTATTACTATGGGTTTCATTATTCTATCCCCTTTACATTTTATATAAGATGATATATTGGTATTGGATAGTATATTATTCTATCTATATAACTCCATTTGGGTTATAGTGTTATACAAACCGTTCATATCGCGTATTTTTTAGTGATATTACATTTTTTTCACCATAGAATTAGGGCGATCTTGATCTCCATCAGCTTTAAAAAACTTAGTATTAGGCAATTTATGATGCACCCAAATGTCTACATTTGCCTGTAAAAAAGGCTCAAAGTAATTTGGTATCACATTTCTATCATCTTCTATACGTAATATAAACCCGGCATTTAATATATAATCATTATTAAAGCCATAAGCATAAAAATCTATATACTCAATATTTCTTTCTACAAATAACTTTTTAAAATCGTCATATAAACCTTCAAATAAGCTTTCGTTTCCTAAAAAGTCCATAATACGAATTATTTTAGTATCATTTTGTATTACTTCTCTCCAAACTAATAAAGCCCCTATTTTATTTTTATCTTTGATTCCGTAAACTTCATATTGATAAATTGGGTGTTTGAAATAACGTTTTTCTAAATACCAGGAGTCTTTATAAGGAATGGAATCTATATTGTCTAGATTAAAGTTTTTTGTAACCTCTTCTATAGAATTTAATCTAATTAAATTTGTTCGCTTCTTTGCTTTATTTTCAGAATGATTTATTCTTTCAATTTTTGCTATCTTAAAATTATCTATAGTATCATTTAAAAAATAAAAGTGTTGCATTTTTCCTACCGTTTCTTTAAAAAACATTTTTCTTAAAGGAATGGTTGTTCGTGGATTCGCTCCATTTCCAATTTGGGTTCTACATTTTGTTAATTCGACTACTCGCTTAGCTAGTTCTATTCCTAAAAAAGGCATGTTTTCTCGCGTGTCAACAACTTTCCACATACTTCCCCAAATATCCCTTTTATCAATATTATTTGGATGAGAGCAATTTAAAAATCCAAAAATCCCTTCTAACAACCCACTTACTTTATCAATTGCTATCACGAAATTCACAATTTCTCCGTTAACATATTCATACTCAAATAATTCTCGATTAATAGCCATAATATGGCCTTCACGCCAATGTTCATTTAAAAACGCCATAATCATCTCTATATCTGAATACTTCGCTAAACGAATTTCGTATCTTTCATCAAATTTATTCATAATTTCACCTCAATTGCTGTGCTAGGTATATTGATAACCTTTCTCTTTAATTTCTCCGTCACCATCAAATCCATCCTCGGACAACCTTTATACATCCCTAACTCATGCATCGGTGTCCAAATAGGTCGACTCATGATACCTTCATCATTTAATAGCTGTAAAACTTCATCTCGCTTATACGTTTCATCAAGCAATATCGTCTGTAACCAGTAATTGCTTGACGTATGAACCGGTTCTTTCATTAAGCGCACGCCATCTATAGTTGCGACAAGCTTATCATAAAAGTTTGTGAGCGAACGCTTTTGCTCAATAAATATTCGGAGCTTTTCTAACTGTGCACAACCCAGCGCAGCATTAATATTTGGCATACGATAGTTATAGCCGATTTCATCGTGGACAAATTCCCACTTGTGTGGCACTTTGGCAGTTGTTGTGAGGTGCTTCATATAATTAGCGAGCTCCTCGTCATCTGTCAAAATTGCACCGCCGCCACCTGTCGTCATAATTTTATTGCCATTAAAGCTCATCGCACTTACTTTACCAAATGTCCCTGTATGCTTCCCTTTATAATAGCTACCAAGTGATTCTGCCGCATCTTCTACGAGAACAATATGATACTTTTCACAAATAGCGACGAGCTCGTCCATCATACAAGGGTGACCGAACGTGTGCATTGGCACAAGTGCTATTATACGACGGTTCGTCTGTTTATTAAAAAGCACACCACCGCGCATTTCACCAATTTGTACTAAGTACTGCTCAAGTTTCACAGGGTCTACACCAAGTGTCTCTTCATTCACATCCACAAAGTGCGGCACCGCCTGCAAGTAGCTCACTGCATTCGCTGTCGCAATAAATGTTAAAGAAGGCATGAGTACTTCATCTTGAGCCTCAACTCCAACTGCCTTTAGGGCGATATGCAGTGACGCCGTACCGTTCACGACAGCTACCGCACGCTTCACACCGACAAATTTCGCCAAGTCTTCCTCAAAGCGTGTGACATATGCCCCGACAGACGACACCCAGCCAGTTTCTATACAGTCTGTTACGTATTCGACTTCTTTTTCATTGAATGTTGGTTCGTGTAATGGAACAAATTCTTTCCCGTATAACTGTTTAATGTTATGAGCAAATTCTATCCATTGTTTCGTCATATGTTATACACATCCGCCTTATATTGTGCTAAATTTTTAGGATTCGTAAACCATTCAATCGTTTCTTCTAATCCTTGTCGGAAGCCTTTTTTCCCGCCGTATTGTGGTGTCCAATTTAATAGCTCTCGCGCTTTTTGATTATCGGCCCAAAGACGCTCAACCTCGCTCTTTTCAGGACGTAGGCGTTGTTCATCTGTCTCAATCGTCAAATCTACATCCATAATGTCAGCAATCATTTCAGCTGTCTCACCAATCGATACTTCATAGTTCGAACCGATATTAATAACTTGCCCAATCGACTTTTCAGATTGCATAACAGAAATAAAGCCTTGCACAGTATCTTTCACATAGTTAAAATCACGAGTCGGACTCACTGCACCAAGCTTAATTGTCGTTTGACCACTCGCGAGCTGGCTAATAATTGTCGGTATTACCGCGCGTGCTGATTGACGTGGGCCATACGTATTGAAGGGACGAATAATAGAAACAGGTGTGTCAAATGAGCGATAAAATGATAACGCCATTTGATCTGCCCCAATTTTCGATGCTGAATACGGCGATTGTCCTTGTAGTGGATGATTCTCGTCAATTGGCACGTACATAGCTGTACCATATACTTCACTCGTAGATGTGTGGACAACCTTTTCTACATTTAATTCCTTTGCCGCTTGCACGATATTCAACGTCCCAGTTACATTAGTATCAACATACGTCGCTGGTGAGTGATATGAATAAGGTATTGCAATAAGTGCCGCTAAATTTAGCACATGTGTACAGCCTTTCATCGCTTCTTTTACACCGTAAGGATCGCGAATATCGCCTGAGAATACATCAAGTTGTGATTTAATATCTTGCGATACCTGGTCGAGCCATCCCCAAGAATTAAATGAATTGTAGTAAACAAATGCTCGTACGTCGTGACCTTCACGTACGAGCTGCTCTGTTAAATGTGAGCCGATAAAACCGTCGGCGCCGGTGATTAATATTTTTGACATAGAAAATCCCCTGTTTATTATTGTATTATTTGTACTTGCTCTTCAAAGAACGGTTTGATTTCATATACGAATAAATCCGCAACTAATACCCAATCTTTCTTACTTAATCCTTCATTAATTTCCGTTAAAAACATTTGAATTTGCTCTATAGGAAAATTCAGCTCGATATTATGCTCCTTTAGCAATGGTTTTAATTCCATCAACCAAATCATACCTTCTGAAAAATCTTGTACAGCGAGTAGTGCATCATCATGCTTGCCATCTGCTAATTGTTCTGCAATATACTGTGCACCATGGGGGATATTGTAAATATACTCATTATAACTTGCAATCACTTCTTGTAAGTCTGTCATGAACGTGTACCTCTCTCTTCAATTTCTAATAATACTTCTTGTGTATAACGTCTAGCTTTCTGGAATACCACTAATAATTTTTCATATAATGCTTTACTTTGATTATAAACACGCTCATACGTCTGTTCTAGTGTTTCATTTTTTCCTTTTTTATAATCTTTACGCGTTTCTAAAATAATAAGGTATATGACACTATCTAGAAGTACTTGATCATACAATTCAATTAATTTCTCGTCAATTTTATCTAGCTTTTTGAGAACAGGTTTTGTAAATTGAATGTTAGATTTCTTTTCCCTTAGTATCGTCAGTGCTTTTTGAAGTTGGTGTTCCAATTGACGATATACATCCATTTCATCTTCAAAGAATTTTTTTAATTGCGTTAAAGTGACTGTTTGTTTCTCATAGCTGGCATCTTGCAATTCTTTCGTTTGTAAAAGGTCCGCATACTCCTGACAAAAATCTTGGAATGTTTTTTGCGGCATTCCTTCAATTTTACTGCCACCCTCTGTACAGTTATAAATGACATGGTTGTTTTTTAACACTTCATAAATTTCCTCGAATTGCTGGCGCATTGAATTAAACGTTAAATCTGTATAAACTTTATCTCCATTATACCCTTCTACTTCATAAGCATGATTTCTAATTAGCCAATTTTCATCAATTTCTACATACCCAGCATTGTCTGCTGCATGTGTTTGATTATTTGTAAATGCTAAATCTTGTCCAATTAATGCGACAGGACCACTTGAGATAAACGTAGCAACATGGAGCGCTGTATGTGCACAGCTCCCCCCATTGAGCATAATCGGTATTTTAATCCCTAACTTTTCCTCGCAATAATCTAAAATTGTATCTTCTATCCCCATACCATAAAAATACAAATTATTTTGATACTTCTCAGTTATTTTGTAATGGCTACTAAGCGCCGTAATTAATTTTGATTTTCCTATTTCTAGGTTTTTAAAATGCAAATCATAGTTAATTTGTGCACCGTCAATTGTCAAGACATAATCTGGTTCAATGCCTGCTGCAAGTAAGGATTTAGTCGTAGAACCTGCTGCGATAATGACAACTTGATCTGCAATTTTCTTTAGTAAAGGAAGCTGCTTTGTTAATGATGGTCCACCTGAAGCGACAATAACAGGCTGTGTATAGCGTTTATATAAACGATTCAAGCTTTCTGCACCATTCAAGTATTGGAGATTACGGCGAACATTTTGTTGCCAAATATCACTAAAGAAACTAATCGTATTTCTTCTCATTCGATCTGCTAAGTAGCTTTCTTTCACAATTAAATTGATATTGCGCTGCTCCATCGGAAACAATTTATCATAGTTAGGAGAACAAATTAATTTCATATTTGTATCATATTCATTGTGATAAGCTCTAACCTGCTCTTGGAACAGTTTTTTATTAGAAATGACTGTCACACCTTCAACAGTCATTGTTTTTTCAATGCCACTCATGGCAGGCTCGTAAACGAGTAATGGGGCATCCTTTAATTTCGCTTTTAACGCTTGTGCAACATAGCCATAGCCATAGCCGAATAATACATGTAAATAATCTTCTTCGATTTCCTTTTCAGCTATTTTTTCTGCCTCTTTTATAGGGTCATATTTACTATGTAATAAATAACCACCTAATGCAATCGTTGGAGAACCAATTTTTGTATCGATATATTCTATTGTTGGTTGTTGTTGTTTCATTTCAGCAATAATATTTTTCGATTTCAATGTATAGTCTTCCAAAGCCTTTGTATTTCGCTTCGTTTGTTTTGCCAACTCATCTAGTGCTACATCTATATTCACATGTCCATCTTCTAACTGAAAGAGTGGTAACCCATAACGATAATCTACATGGATTTTCGTATTAGCACTCGTAACTGTATAGCATAGTTGGCGTTCATTTATATTATGATGTTGGGGTTTCTTTTTTAATACATACTTTACAAGTTCAAGGAAATCAGCATCCATACCGTGATTTGTCGATTTAAAAATTACATTATCTACTTTTGTATTGTCAATAATTTCAAATTGAACGTGTTGTAACTCGCTTAAACTTTTTTTCTTATCCGCCGGATTCACTAAATTATCTGTTGTGCCTATAGCTGAATAAATAAATGCACCATTTTCAAAATTTTTATAAAGTTGGTGTAACGTTAATGCCTCTTGATCTTGAATAATATCCTTTGCTAAGTAATTGAAGTAAACACATAATTTTTGTGTATATAGACATCTCTCATACTTTAAATACACTGGGGAGACCCACGCTGCTAGATCAACAATATGAGAAAACAAATGCGGCACTAAGCGGTTGCTAAGATGCAGTAAATAGGCCCCTTGCGATTGTCCAAATCCGATAATTCGCTGTTCATTATATTGAAAACCATTTTTAGTTAAAACAACTTTAACAGCTTCAATAGCGGTTATAATGTCGATTGCCTGCATATAACTCATATCCGCAAATTCATCTAAAGTTTCGTCTAATTTTGCATAGACAGGAAATTCTGCATCTTTATTTTGCAATAATGGTATTAAATTTGATGAATCATTTTGGATTTGTGCGATTTCATGATCTAAAAATATTTTAGCTAAAAAAGCAGTTTCATCGTTAAATGTAAATCTGTCAACGCCTTGCATAAAACGATTCCCAAAATAATCACATTGTATTGTCACTACATTATATAAATCTGAAAATTGACTCCGCATTTTTTTATAAACATTAGAGTCGATATGTCCACCAAAACCAGGAGCAAAAATAAAGAATCCGGTTTCCTCGTTCGTCCCTTTTTCAGGTAGCGCAAATTCGATTCTTAACTCTCTTTTATTATAGCCATTCCATATTGTATGGTGTGCAGGAATAATGATTGATTCTAAATGTGCCACCTTTTCTCTTCTCCTTCACGTTCCTAATTTTTTATGTATTAATGAGTTAAATTCACCTTACTACCCTATGTATATCGGTTATTTCTTATAAATATAAAGAAAAAGCCTTCAAAAAGAAGGCTTTTTCTAAATTTCTTATTGTAATAATTGAAGAACACCTTGAGGTTGTTGGTTTGCTTGTGCAAGCATAGATTGTGCTGCTTGCATTAAGATGTTGTTCTTCGTGAAGCCCATCATCTCTTTCGCCATATCAGCATCACGGATACGAGATTCAGCATCTTGTAAGTTTTCAGCTGATGTACCTAAGTTTTTCACTGTATGTTCTAAACGGTTTTGTACTGCCCCTAAGCGAGAACGCTCAACAGATACTTTTGTCACAGCGTCATCGATTTTCTTGATTGCTGCATCCGCATCTGCACGAGAAGTAATTTCCATTAAATTTTTACCTTGATCATCTGTTAAATTAAGACCTTTAAGACCCATTTCAGCAATATTTACTTCAATGTTTTGACCTGTGTTTGCACCGATGTGGAATTTCTTACCTTGGTACGTACCATCTAATAACTTCATGTTATTGAACTCAGTTTGTTCAGCGATACGATCTACTTCATTACGTAATGCTGATAATTCTTCTTGAATTTTACCTACGTCTTTATTTGCTACAGTATCTTTATTCCCAGCACCTTTACCTGAAATAAGTGTTGCTGATGCTTTAAGTGCAGTTGCTGATGCATTGATGTTATCAGCTGAGCCTTTAAGTTCTGCTGCTGACTGTTGAAGTACAGCTGCTGAACCATTAATTGTCGCTGCTGAACCGTTAAGTGTTGCTGCTGATGCTTCTAAAGCTGCTGCTGATGCAAGGCTTCCCGCTGCTTTCATTGCGTCAGCTGATGCTTTTTTAACTGTTGCTGATGCTGTTTTTGATGCTGCTGATGCTGCTTTTTTCGAAGCAGATTGTGATTTAGTAGCTGCTGACGCTCCCTTACTTGCTGCTGATGCTGTTTTTGATGCTGCTGATGCTGTTTTTGCTGCTGCTGATGCTGATTTAGTAGCATCATCACCGCGCTCATTCGTTTGAGTAGATGCTTGAACAGCTAACTCACGCATACGTTGTAAAATTGCGTGTGTTTCTTCTAACGCACCCTCAGCAGTTTTGATTAATGAAATACCATCTTGTGCGTTTTTAGAAGCCATTTGTAGACCACGGATTTGTCCACGCATTTTTTCTGAAATCGCTAAACCTGCTGCATCGTCTCCAGCACGGTTAATACGGAAACCTGAAGATAATTTCTCAAGGTGTTTACTCGTATTTGTAGTATTGTTTGCTAAGTTACGGTGTGCGTTAAACGCTGCAATGTTATTTTGAATTCTCATTTGGAATTCCTCCTTGAATGTTTTTTATTTCCACGTCCTTGTGGTTGTTTGGAAACAAAGCGTTTTTCAACTTTTTATTTCCCACAATTTCTATATCGACATGCTTTTAAAATGTTTAATATATTTAATAAATTATTTTATTAATTTATTTCAAACTTCACTACTTCGTCAAACATAGACATTCATTTATATGGTGATCGAATGCTAGTCATTTTCTCTCTCCAATATACTTTTCATTAGTTTTCTAAAATCCTTATTATTTTCTAATGTCTTCGTAAAAGATTGGATGAATTTTAATACGATTTCCTCCGATAAGCCTTGATGATAACTTCCCAAACCTATTAACGTACCTTTAATAAATAAAAACCACATAAACAATTGCTCATATTCCTTCACAAAGCTCATTTGACTTTGTGGTAAGCTATTTTTAAACACATAATTCACTAAATAATTTTCTAAAATATAGTCTTTTTCTTCAAAGAAAGGTTTGTAATAGTTTTGTACGGACTGTTTGTACAAAGCAACTGACTGCTCTACTGTATCCCCACCATTTAATTGTAAACCTTCTTCTAACTGTGCGATACATTCATCGAAACGGCGATTAAATAGCTCATATTCTTTTTGGAATTCTAGAAGGCGGTATATAATATTAATCATTTCTTCATCGCTTGGTAAATATTTGTGTATACCAAAAGACGCTGCACGATTTAAAATATCGTTACATTCGCTTATATAAAGAGGTAACCGCTGTTCCCAGTCACTCTCTTCAGTAGTTTGCATTTTTCTCATGAATATTCCTAATACTAGTAAACGAGATTCAATGGAAGCTTGGCGATTTTGAAGTATTTGAATAACAAATATACGCATATCCCAAAAACGACTCGTCACATCCGGGTATGCAAATAGTGTATGTTTAGCAAATTCATCTTCCATCATCACAAAGTCAATGCCATCTGGATTTAACAATATTAATCTCGCAGCTTCAGGGCATGCTACACTCAAATCTCTTTCTACACGCTGCTCGATAGCTGAAATTTGTCTTGGAAAAAATGTACATGTATCACACAAAAAATTTTCTCCGAGCTCAATAAAAATGTTACATAATTTATCTTCATTTAAAAATGAACAGTTCATATGTTCGTCTACTTTTATTTTAGCGTAGTTACTATCTGATGGGTTTGCGCGCTCTCTTGTTACGTTCGTGCGTAAATCTTTAGCAATCGATCCACTTGTTACTTTTCGATACATTTGGAAAGTGCGTTTATCAACACTTAACTTCCATCCCGCACAGCAAGTATCCTCACACGCTGGACCTATACAAGAGAATTTTTCAAAATAAGTAGGCTGCAATACTTGTTTCTTCATTGTTAATCCTCTTTCATTTAGTATTTACCACACAAAGAAACACCCGAAAGAAATCTTTCAGGCTTCCTTTGTCCATATTATTTATATTTTTTTAATTGATCTAATAAATCAACATTTAATACTAATGCCTCTTTGTTTTGTCTTTGAATATCTTCGAATATTTCTTTACGATGGATGGTTACTGCTTTTGGAGCGATAATCCCAAGCTTTATTTGTTCTCCTTCAACAGCTAATATTTTTATTTCAATTTGATCACCAATCATAATAGATTCATTTTTTTTCCTTGATAATACGAGCATTATTTATCCCTACCTTTTAACACTGGGATTGGATAGCGCAGCGGATAATCTTTATCGTGTAGTACTATTTGTTTACCAAGCTTTTTGTTATTATTCATAACGATTGGTGCTAATAAATTCAATGTAGATTGTTCAAAGGGTTCTTTGAATGTAATGATTACATAAGCAACTACATCCTCTTCTTTTTCAATTTGTAGCTGCTTTTTATCCTCTTCACTTATATCAAAATGATAATCTATTTTAAAAGCATAAGGGAACGCAAGAATAAAACTAATTTCTGCACACTCTATTGATTGCAATAGGATTAATGGTAAATCAACATCCAGAGGGAGAAGAACAAATTTCTTATACTCCTCTAAGCCCATTAAGCCATGTTCAAAAACTAATATATCTTGTTCCGCAATTTCTATTTCCCCCAAAAAAATCGAATTTATTTTCATTATAGAAACCCTTCTTTTGTGTATTTTCTCTTTAACGAAGAACATCGATATCAACACGTGGTCTTTGTATCATTGTTCCTGTTATTTTACCAGGTGTGTAAGCATGTATTACTTTGTTTACTTGTACATTAATTTGTGGATAACGACGTGTAATATTTAGGTCTAGTTTGCCAGGGTGATAATTCGTTTTCACTGAACCGACAGAAGGAACAAATTCAATATTATATGGACCTGCTCTTTTTGGACCATGATTTTGTTTAGCGATTTGTTGAATAACAGTGCCTTCTTGACCTTTACCAGCACTTTCTCTCATTTGTCGTCCTTCTTGCATTCGGCGCACAAGACCTTTTGCAGCTTCGTTCTTCCCCTCCTGTGCATAGCGCTCTATCATTTCACCAGTTGGAAAAAAACCTAAATCTCTTCTTGCATCCGAAGAGTCAATTGTCAATTTACCTGGTGTTGTACTCATTTCAAGAATTGCAGCTGGCTGAGAAATAGATAATTCAGCTGAAGGTTGTTTAATATATTGGATAGGATCCTGTTTTTGCCAATCCATTTGAATATCTGTTGTGCGAATTTGAATTTGTGGCAATTTCATACGCATCACATCTTTCTTAAAATATCTAAATTCATCATTTGGATAATCGATTAATTCATCCTATATTACTTTTTAAAAGAGCTTTAGTCGATTTTATCTAATAAAATCGACTAAAGTCTGCTGAATAATTTTTGCTCCTACGGATAGAGCTGCCTGGTGAATAGATTCTTGTGTTACCATATTGGTAATCGTTTCAGGATATTCTGTATCCTCGTTTAGCGACATTTGCTTTGTGGCATGTTCTTCACCAATTTTCAAACGATTTCCCATCAGTTCAACTCGATTTTGACGTGCTCCAACATCAGCTTGTAGTTTCAATGTCTTTTCATGAATACTATCTAGTGCCGGGATTGTTGCCCCACCACCATCTGTTACTTGTAAGCCAAGTGCTGCGCTCACTTCATCACTTGTTTTAGTATCATCATCTAAAGTAGCTATCACATGAGCCATAAAGTCATCGAGTTCCCCGAATAACTCAGCACCTGGTGTATTCACTGACATTCTAATTCCGTCAAACACATCAATCTCAATATTTTTCTCTTTTCCCAATGTTGTAATAGCTGGATTTTGTGGACTTATTTTATCCGTATAGAGCGGCTGATCTACATGTGTACCTGAAAAAATATAATTCCCAGCAATTTGTGTGTTACCAACATCTCGGAGAGACTCCTTAATTTGTTTCATTTCTGCATTAATTTTTTGACGTTCCTTCCCATTTGTATCATTTGCAGCCTGGACAATCAGTTCCTTGACACGGGTTAATGCAGAACCAACTTCATTAAAAGCTGAGTCCGTTGAATCTAACCATGAATTCGCTGTACTTAGATTACGTTGGTATTGTTCGTTTTTACCGAGATCTACACGGTATCCCATGCCCACCACTGCTGCAACAGGATCCTCAGATGGTTTGTTGAATTTCCTACCAGAAGTCAACATATTTTGATAGTTGGACATTTTTCCATAGCTGCTATTTAAATTCCGTAACATGTTATTAGATAACATGGATTGTGTAACACGCATCGATAACTCTCCTTTCAGGTAGCGATTATAGTCCTACTCGTCCCATTCCATTAATAATTTTGTCTAGTGTTTCATCCACTACGGTAATCATACGTGCATTAGCGTTGTATGCTTGTTGAAATGTAATCATATTGGTCATCTCTTCATCTAAAGAAACCGAACTCATCGCAGCTCGATTATTAGCGATTTGTAAATGTAATGCCTGCGAGTTCTTAAAATTAGTTTCTGCCTCTTTTCCTTTGACAGCTAAGTCCCCTGTTATTCCTCTATAGAAGTTCTGGAATGTGGCTTGACCTAAATTGGCATTTGTCTTTGACTGTAACTCTGCTAATTTAAGCATATTTTTATTATTACCAGATTCACCTGCTGTATCAGACGCAGCCACTTCTTCTGGTTTTGTAATTACTATTTTAAAATCACGGGCTGTTGTACCACTGAAAAAATCACGATTGCCAACAGTGTCGTTTAGTCCAAAACCTGCTCGATGAATCGCATTAAATTCGGTAATAAATTCATTAGCTAACTTATCCAGATTAGCTATCATTTCGGAATAGAGTCCTTGTCCTGTGCCATTATTATAACTGTGACCATAAGCTTCGATTAACGCTCGAAAACCCCCACCTTCTTTATGCAGTTGACCAAAGCTAATAGTAGAAGGACCTACCATCGGATCAGTTGGTGGTTCCCCAATATCAGAAATTCTAAACTCCAAAAACTCTGCAAAACTTCCTGTTGCTGGATCGTCTTCTTCACCATCTATACGATTACCGTTTCTATCCACAGCAGCAAGTGTTGCATATTCCCTGCCGTTTACTAAGGTGATTGGTGGACTACCATCTGATGGTTCATAGGTAATTGTAATAGTACCTTCTGCTACATCGTTTGCTAACCCACCAGATTTTTCTCGTTGGATGGACACAGGCAATTTTTTATTTAATTCATCTACCAACAAGTCCCGTGCATCATATAAATCATTCGGCACATTGCCATTCGGTTCAACCTCTTCAATTTGCTTATTAATATGAGCAATTTGTTTAAGAAGTGAGTTGACGACGTCTGTTGTAACCTTTATTTCATTCCCGATATTCCCTTGAACCTTCTTTAATTGCCGATCCATATAATTGAAGGAGTCTGCAAGAGTTCTTCCTTCAGCAAGCAACACCTGACGCCCAGCCATTAATTGTGGATCTTTAGTGATATCTTCCATTGATTTCCAAAAATTGGTGAATGCCTGGTTAATTCCATATTGAGAGGGTTCATTCATTACATCTTCTATTTGCGAGATAGATTTTACTGTGGATTCCCAATAACCTAGTCGATTTGTTTCCTGACGATATTGCCGATCAATAAACTCATCGCGAATACGTTGGATAGATGTTGCTTCGACACCTGTCCCAAGATGACCAGGATATGAAGGCGAATTTAGTCCGGCAGTTGGAAATCCAGGTGTTGCCTGCATGTTCACTCGTTGACGAGAGTAGCCTAGTGTGTTGGCGTTGGAAATATTGTGACCTGTTGTATATAAAGCAGTTTGCTGTGTGAAGAGGCCACGTTTACTAGCTTCTAAGCCCATAAATGTTGAGCGCATTTTTCTTCCTCCCTTGTTATGCTTGTGAATCGAAATATGATTTTTTAGCTATGGTATTAGTTCCACGTACTTCGTTGCTGGAATAGTTCATTTGCTCTGTACGGGGTCTTACTGCATCTAATGTTAGGTTGACGATCTGTAATGATTGGAAAACGAGTTTTTGATTTAGATCATTTTGTTTTCGTAGGTCATTGATAATTTGCATTAAACGTTCGCGAACTGCTGATAGTGTTGCTTTGTCAGCTTGTTGTTCAGCAGCCTCGATGACATCCGCGACAGTTGTTTTGTCAGCTGAAGCAAGTCCCTTTGCTTCAAGGTAGTCCGTTACCTGTTTCTGACGCTGTTGCTCGAGCTTATCGATGGCTGCTACATGCGCCTGCTCATCCTTGAGCAATTGGTCTAGCGCTTCGATATCGCCAGCTTTAATAATTTCCGTTTTTTTAAAGGCTAGTTCGAGTAAGCTTTTATGCATTCTCTCTAGCATTATTAGTGTAGAACTAATTGCTTCTACAGACATATCGTTATACACCCTTTCTGCTATTCCCTAGAAACGATAATATTTCAGCATATCCTCTGCCACTTTACGCGCATCTACTTTGTATTCTCCAGAAGCAATATCCTTTTTCAACTGTTGAACATGATCTGCTCGCTCCGAACTGTATGTTGAAACACCTCGCATTTCTTGTGCAGCCTTTGAAATTTCAATTTTATCGGCGAAAGATGCCTTGTTTGTATTTGATTTCACATTGCGTACTTGGTTTTTATAGGCGTTTACTGCATTAACTCCATAAGATGTAATTTTCATTTCAATACCCCCCATCTCTAAATCCTATCTTACTATTATTTCGGATTGTCTCACATAATGTTAAGTTTTCACATAGAAAAAAGTGTGCTAATTTTGTTTAAAATTAACACACTTGGAGTAATTAACGTTTACGCTCTGAGTGATAGGTTACACGATCACGCTGCTCTACACTTTCGCGGAATTCCTTAGCTGCTTCAAATGTACGTAAGTCTGCCTTTAATTCATCCTGGCATTTTGCACAAAGTTTACCAGTTGTTGTCAGATGACCACAGTTATCACATGGATAGCCAAGGTTAGGGAACATGGCTGGCTGCAGGCGACCCTTCCGAACCCATTTATACAATAGCTCCTCTGCCGCTCCCGTTGCTTCCACAATACGTTCTACAGTTGCCGCACGGTTTTCACGTTTACGTAAGAAACGATAAACGATTTGATAAAGCTCCTCCTCTGATTGTGCACACTTATGACACACTTCTCGGACTCCTGTATAATTAAAAAACTCATTACATTTCGGACAATTACGAACCTCTGCCATTGGCCTTTCCTCCTCTTTCTAGCAATTTTATCTACGAATGCTGTCTCATTAACTATTATACATAATGCATTGGTATTTTCATCCTTCAATTAATGTGAAGTATTGGACATTTTTAGCACCCGCCTGCATTAAAGCAGTTGTAGCATGCTCTAGAGTTGTCCCTGTAGTTTTTATATCGTCAAAAAGAAGATAATTTTTATGTTCGATTTGTGCATCCTTCTTTAAGCGAAAAAGTGGAGCTACCTGTATTCGCTGCTCTCTATTTTTGGAGCTTTGTGTTTCTGTCGTTGTCTTTTCTAATAATTGAATAAAGGGAATATGAGCCGCTTTTAATAGTTCATCAGTATGAGAGAAAGTACGCTCCTGTTGCTTGAGAGGATGCATCGGAATGGGGAGAATAATCGCTTTTTCTTTATTGAAACGATCATAGAGCTCCTGCCGAAATACCTTTGCAAGAGCCACATCTTGAAGAAACTTTAACTGGTGTAAGTAATCCTTCATCGCCTCATTATATTGATAAAGGGATGTAGCAGATTGAGAAGGTACAAAACGAGCGGCACATCTTTCACATATAGTCGGCGAGAATTGCTTGGTTAGAATCATTTTCCAGGAAATAGTTATTTTTAATGGCTGTGTGCATATTAAACAATGAGATTCTATTTTATTCATTCAGAAAATCCCTTCTTATTATAAAATTGAATTTTTGCGCATGCCTCATCCATCTCTGCTGTGATGCCGTGATAAAAGAATAGGACGTCCCCATCAGGAAATTGAACATCTCGTCCAACTCGACCTGCAATCTGAATGAGGGCATTGGAGGTAAAAATCAATGATTCTGCCCCAATAACAGCCACCTGTACATTGCTGATTGTAATGCCTCTTTCTAATATCGTAGTGGTTAATAAGCCCGGAACTTCTTTATTTCGTAGCTTTAACACCTTCACCTTCCGCTCTGGGTCAGCTGCATGCACAGCCAATATGTCTTCATTTAACCCTTGAAAAAGAGGAGTTGCACGTTTCATTAAGTCAATTGTCGGGAAAAATAGTAAAAAGGGTTCCTTTTGGTGTAAGCGCTCCTCCACCCACTTTTTTAACCTTTTAGGGATTTTACCTCGCTTAAAGCATTTATTATAGCTCCATAAAGAACGAACTTGTGGGACTGGTAATGGATGATTATGATAGCGTTTTGGAATAAAAGAGTAGCTTTCTTGCTGGAAAGTATGGAGTAATGATGCTGATGGGGTTGCTGTCACAAATACCAGAGGAGCATTTTCCTTTTTAGCCTTATCTACTGCTCTTTGTAGAGTTTCATCAAATGTATAAGGAAAAGCATCTGCCTCATCTACAATAATGACATCAAATGCCTTATCAAATCGGTAGAGCTGATGGGTTGTTGCTATAACAAGCTGTGCATAGCAATTTTGGTGAGGTGCTCCACCGTATAAAGCATGAATAACTGTATCCGGAAAAGCATCTTGAAAGCGTGGATACAGTTCTAACACTACATCTGTCCGTGGTGTAGCAATACAAACACGTAGCCCTCTCTTTAATGCATCATAGACAGTAGGAAAAAGTAGCTCTGTTTTGCCTGCACCGCAAACTGCATGAATTAAATGGGAGCGTTTTGCTTTCACACTTGCCAAGGTTTCATTAGCAGCCTGTTGCTGGAGTTCGGTGTATTGCCCTGCCCATTTTAATGAATGCTTGTTAATTTTTATCGTCTTGGGACCTGTCCAAATCATCAATTTTGTACAGCTACTTACTCTCCCCATTTTAATACAGTGTCGGCAGTACACACATTGTTGCTGACATTTTGAGCAATGGAATTTTGTGAATAAGTGCGGGTCTGTATTGTGACAACGATTGCATTTCATAGCTGGCTTTATTTGAATTCCTTCTATTATACTGACGTATTTTCGCTTTATTGCTTTCTCAATATCTTCAGATGAAAATGGCGAATGTTCTTTTAACCAAATGCGCCCTTCATGAAAATCACGTAATGCTGGGGGCAACAACCAACCCCTATATCTCATTAAAACCTCCCCTTTCTATAGAAAAAAGCCTCTACTTTTGCAGTAGAGACTTCTCACAATTCGTTATTTTTTTGTCCATCCTAATCCCATTGACCCTTCACCCAAATGAGTACCAATAACAGGACCAAAATAGCTCAATTTAAAGTTTACGTTTGGGTACGTTGCGGCTAATTGCTCTAGCCATTCTTGGGCTTCAGCAGGGCAATTTCCGTGAATGACAACAGCGTCCATCGCTGCATACTTTTTTGCATCCTCTGCTAGCAATTCTTCCGCACGCTTTAATGCCTTTTTACGTGTTCGGATTTTTTCGAAAGGTACAATTACCTTATCCACAAAATGTAAAACAGGCTTTACTTGTAGTAAGCCACCGATTAATGCTGCGGCAGAAGATAAACGCCCACCACGCTGTAAATGTGCTAAGTCGTCTACAATGAAGTAAGCACGAATAAACTGCTGCATGTCCGCTAATGCTGCAAGTATGTCTTTTGCTGAATGGCCCTCTTTCGCCATTTCCGCTGCTCTTAATACGTAAAAGCCTTGAACAGCACAGGATATTTCACTGTCAAAGGCATAAACATTAATACCTTCCACCATTTCACCGGCCTGCACTGCACCTTGGTATGTTCCACTAATACCACTCGATAAATGGATGGAAATTATCTCATCGTAATCCTTTGCTAGCTCATCAAAAAGAGCAACAAATTCTCCAATTGGAGGTTGTGTTGTTTTAGGAAATTCTTTAGCTCCACGCACCTTATCATAAAATTCAGATGCTGTGATATCTACTTCTTCTGCAAATAATTGACCTGAGATATTAACACTTAAAGGTATCATGTGAATGTTTAAGCGTGCACGTTCCTCAGCTGTAATATATGCAGTACTATCTGTTACGATTGCCGTCCTCATCCATGTCCACTCTCCTATAATTTTTAGTTTACAATCTATTTCTACTTGGTGCAATTGTTGTTGTTGTTGTGTTGTTATTGCTGGCGCTTCGCTTTTGCATAAATGACGGAAAACAAAAAGAAATGAATGTGAAATGAATGACGAACGTCGGATTCCCGTTCTCGCCCTTCTAGAGTCGTGCTAGTAAGCTAGCTTCCATTTCACATTCATTGTCTATGTATAAATAGGCATATCTTCACTCAATTGATATGTTGAATGAAGATAGCTTCTGTTAATTTCCTGTACTTGACTGTGAGTCATCGCCAATATAAAAGACACTCGTCACTTTCCAATCATTGTCCTCTTTCACAAAGACTGTTACCTGACGTCCTGCACTTTCATGTTCGACATTTGTCTCAAGCTGAAGTGAGTGCATTTTCATGTTGGCAAATACTTGCGCCTCTTCTGATTCATACTTTGCAATTGTTACATTTTCTACTTCACGCTTAATATCAAATTGATCAAATACTTCTGATGCATATGTTTTTTCTTCATCGTATTTAAAACCCTTTGGATTTTTCGAGATTGTATTCATATAACGATCAATTTCTTCAGCATTTAATGCAGCAATATACTCATCAAAAGATGCTAAAATCGCCTTTTCATCTTCCGCTGGTACATTATCAGCCTTTTCTACGTTTCCACCCATCATTTCAAAGCCAACTGTACCATCCTCTATTACTTTATCTCGTTCTTCATCACTCATCTTTTCATCTTTATTACCACAGGCAGTTAACACTAATAAGATTAGAACTGCTAGAAAACTTTTCTTTAACATCAAAAAACCTCCCGCGCATATTGTAGCATATAAATGCTTTCGTAGGAATTTTGTTGTGCATTTTCAACATTTAAGTGCTACATCTTCCTTATGACGCATTAGGTTGTAAAATGTTGCATGAATTGCTAGTTATCATATTCATACTAATGATTAGTAATGTTACAAAATTGTGAATGACCTGTTCTTCATCATGTAAGCCCAATACAAATTATTACCAAAAAACAATAAAAAACTGTTTTAAAAACTACTTCAATAAAAAGTAGCTTTTAAAAACAGTTTTAGCAATTAACGTACTTCAACCCAGCCATTTTTAATGGCTGTTACAACTGCTTGTGTACGGTCATTAACATTCATTTTTTGTAGAATACTTGATACGTGGTTTTTAACTGTTTTTTCAGAGATAAACAGTGTCTCACCGATTGTACGGTTTGATTGACCATCTGTTAATAATTGTAATACTTCGCATTCACGCTTAGTTAGCAAATGGAATGGACGACGAATTTCAGTTTGATGGAAGTTTCCTTTATTTTCATGTTCTGAAAGTCGTTTAAATTCTGCTACTAGGTTTTTCGTTACTTTTGGGTGTAAATAAGAACCGCCGTTGGCAACAACTTTAATCGCCTCAACGATTTCATCTGCATCCATCTCTTTTAACATATAGCCAAGAGCACCTGATTTTAATGCATGCGTAACATATGTTTCATCGTCATGTATAGACAACATAATCACTTTTGCATCTGGAAATTCAGTAATTAACTCTGCCGTTGCTTCTACTCCGTTTTTACCTGGCATGTTAATATCCATAAGCACTACATCTGGTTCGTTTTCAGCGTATAACGTAACCACATCTGTACCATCGTCACCTTCTGCTACTACATCAAACGTATCTTCAAAATCTAAAATGCGTTTTACTCCTTCGCGGAATAGCTGGTGATCGTCTACAATAATAATCTTTGTCATTTGTCTTTACCCCCTAGATTTCTGCGACAGTTACATCATTCTACTTCTAACGGTATTTTAAATAACACCGTTGTCCCTCGATTGATTTCACTCGTAATGGTGATTGTACCATTTAAAATTTCAATACGTTCTTTCATTCCTAAAATCCCAAAGGAATGATCTTTTACTACTTGTGGGTCAAAGCCTATACCATCATCTTTTACAACAATGTTGACGGCATCTTTTAACCATTCAAGCTTTACCCAAATGTCTTTACACTTTCCATGCTTCATGGCGTTGGTTACACATTCTTGTACTAATCGGAAAATGGATACTTCATAATTTGAAGGTATACGTTTTTCTGTACTTCTCGATTGGAAATGAATTTCAACACCTGGATTATATTCAGTCACTGTCGATAAATACTTCTTTAATGTCGGAATAATTCCCAAATCATCAAGTGCCATTGGTCGTAGATCATAAATAATACGTCGCACCTCAGATAAAGCATTACGTACCGTTTTCTTTAAATCGGCAATTTCAGCCAAAGCCTTTTCAATACCTTTTTCACGATACGTTCTATCTATTAAATCAGTGCGCATAAGGACATTTGCAAGCATTTGAGCAGGTCCATCGTGAATCTCTCTTGATAAACGCTTACGCTCTTCCTCTTGAGCTGCAATAATGCGTATCCCAAAATCCTGTTTCATTTTTGCTTGTTCAAGGGCTAAACCAACATTTCTTAAATCTGAAGTTAAGTAATTCAAAACGACATTTACCTGATTAACAATATGATCAGCACGTTCAATCGTATCGAGTAATCCTCTTAATCTTCTCTCTAGATCATCTCTTTTATCCCGTAGCTGTTTTTCTTGTGTTCTAATAACGGAGAGCTTTACTTGAAAATCATGTGCAGTTTCATATGCTTCTCTAACTTGTTCTTCGGTATAATTATCAAAAGCTTTACTCACTAGCACAAGTCGTTGCTTAGCAAGCTGCGTACTTTTTTCCAATGCATCGCCATCATCAATTACGATTGATATTTGTTTTCGAACAATTTCCAGCTCTTTTTGCATATCTTCAAAGCTTCTGCGGCTTTGTTCACTTATAATAAAGATATCATCCTTTGAGCTCATGATTGTATCTAACATTCGATTAAAAATGTCATCAAGCGACTTTAAATCGAAGGTATCATTTGAAAACATAGTATACTCCCCAGTCTAATGTCTTATGATTACTTACTAATTTAATAGACTAAAATCACATATTCCATAGTCTACACCTATTATAGCATTACCATGCTAAAATTTAATGCTTTTTCTTCATGAAAATTATAGAATAGAACTCTAGTTAAAAGGAGATTGATACGAATGAGAGAAAACTATTTAACAGTAAAAGGATATGGTGAAAGCGAAATTGTCATTTCCAAATCTCGCTTTCTCACTTATATAGAACGTGCAGAAACGGAAGAGGATGCAATTTCTTTTATAGATGGTATAAAAAAATTGCATCATAATGCAACACATAACTGCTCCGCTTATATTATTGGAGAGCATGATCATATTCAAAAGGCAAATGATGATGGGGAACCTAGTGGTACTGCAGGCGTCCCTATGTTAGAGGTCTTAAAAAAACAAGGGTTAAAAGATACGGTCGTTGTTGTGACCCGCTATTTTGGAGGCATTAAGCTCGGTGGTGGTGGTCTTATTCGTGCTTATGGAAAAGCAACTACAGAGGGATTAATTGCTGCACAGATAGTTGAACGTAAATTGCATCATTTCATGAAAGTAGCTATTGATTATACATGGCTAGGAAAAGTCGAAAATGAAATAAGAAGTTCATCATATTCTTTAGAGGAAATACGTTATTTGGAGGGTGTTGAAATCATTGTTTCTGTGCTAAAAGAGGATGAGGAACAGTTCCGAAGTTGGATAACAGAAATGACTAATGGACAAGCTTCCATCACTTTCGAAGATGCTCAATTTGTAGAATTTATTGTCAATTAAATAGTTTTAATTGTCGAAACTAAATATGCATAGTATAATTTTTTTGTTAAGCTATTTTATTGTCCACACAATTACTTAGTTAAAATTGAATAAAATTTAGCTTTATCGCATTATTATTCCCAATAATTAGAGGAGAATATATCTATTATGAAAAAAAGATCTGTTAGTCCAAATAAAAAGAGGTCTTCTAAAGCTTCCTTAATTATAAAAGTTACACTACTCCTTGTTGCAAGCTTGGTGATTTGTGTAACGGCTTATGCTGTTTACCTTACAAAACAGGTAGAGCATGCTGCAGACTCAGCATATGAGGAGTTAGAAGGTCGAGAGGTTTCAACGAAACGTGTAGAGAAAGTAGAGCCTGTACAAGACAATGTCTCTATTTTATTTGTAGGTGTTGATGATAGTGACAATCGAGGGCAAGGTTCGGATCATTCACGCTCCGATGCACTCGTTTTAGCTACATTAAATAACAAAACTCATACAATTAAAATGCTAAGCATTCCTCGTGATTCTTACGTTTATATTCCTAAAGTAGGTTATAAAGATAAAATTACTCATGCACATGCTATGGGTGGAACACTTACTACTATTGAAACAGTAGAGGAACTATTTGATATTCCAATCAATTACTATGTACGTATGAATTTCAATGCCTTTATTGATGTAGTCGATGCTTTAGGTGGTATTGAAGCTGAAGTACCTTATGCTTTACATGAATTAGATGAATTTGATAAGTTTACAATTAACTTACAGCCAGGCTTACAACATTTAAATGGTAGTGAGGCACTTGCACTCGCAAGAACACGTAAACAAGATAATGATATTGAGCGTGGTAAACGTCAACAGGAAATTCTATCTGCGATTATTAAAAAAGTCGCTTCTGTTAAGTCCGTTACGAAATATGATGATGTCATTAAAGCTCTTGGTGATAATATGAAAACAGATATGACATTCACTGAAATGAAGTCCTTCTTATCTTATTTATCAAAAGGCGCACCACGTATCGATTCCTTAACATTAGATGGCACGGATGATACATCTACTGGTATTTATTATTACCAGTTAAATCAAGATTCTGTTGAAGAAACAAAGGAGATTTTCAAAAACCATCTTGGCCTAAATGAACAATCATCAAGTCTAACAAGTGGCAATACAGGAACAGATAGTGCTGCTAGTAGCGATGACAATTCAGTTACTGAATAAGAGCTTTCAGACCATAGACAAACAACTTGTCTATGGTCTTTTTATATGGCTTCTCTATTGATTGACTACCCTTTTCATTTACCCCTCCTAGTAATCGATAAACAAGCTTATTTAAGTTTACCTTCTATTCCCTATATATAATCGGTTTAAAAGAGTTTCTCAGTGTCTAACTTTAATAGTAACCCTATTTAACAACAAAAAAGCAATCATACAAATTGTATGATTGCTTATATTTTATTTACTAAATATCCGTACAAAATTTAATAATGGTTTATAGTTTTTACCAGCCAGTCCGATGACCTCTACAAAGATTTCAATAGCTGTTAGGATGACCGCTACAAGTAATATAGCTCCCCAAACCTTTGCCATAGAGAAAATGATAGCCGCTAATCCAAACATTACTGCAATTCCGTAAATAATTAGGACTGTTTGTCGATGTGTAAAGCCCATATCGAGTAATCGATGGTGTAAATGTGATTTATCTGGGTCAGACCATTTCTTCTTCATGCGAACACGACGAACAATGGCAAAGAATGTATCAGAAATCGGAACACCAAGGATAATAATTGGGATGATTAAAGCTACGAATGTAATATTTTTAAAACCAAGTAACGCTAACACAGAGATCATAAATCCTAGGAACAATGCCCCTGTATCACCCATAAAGATTTTTGCTGGGTGGAAATTATAAAATAAGAAACCAAGTGAAGCTACAGCTAAAATGGCCGCTAACGCTAAAACAAACACATTGCTCAAAATAAACGCCATGACAGCTATTGTAATCAGTGCAATCGTAGAAACACCTGCAGCTAGACCATCTAGACCGTCAATTAAATTAATGGCATTCGTAATACCGATGATCCAAATAATTGTTAATGGAATACTCAGTAACCCAAAGTCTAATGTACCTAAGAACGGTAGATTAACCATTTCGATTTCAATACCGCCTACAAAAACAACAATCAGTGCAGCAACTAGCTGACCAAGCATTTTTGCTTTCGCAGAAATCTCACGCATATCATCAATAACACCCGTGATGACGATTATACAAGCACCAAAAATGATAGCTAATAAAGCCTCATTACTACCATGTTTTGTATGAACTAAGAATGAGTATAAAATCGTCACGCCAATAATAAAGGCAAGGAAAATGGCTAAACCGCCAAGTCTTGGCATAATTCGAGCATGTACTTTTCGATAGTTTGGTGCATCAACTGCACCTATTCTAAACGCTAAACGTTTCACTAATGGAGTTAACAAAATGGATGCAACGAACGCTGCTATTAAAGACACGTAAAGCATGTCTCTCCTCCTCAAATATATAATCTACATTGAAATCCAAATTGATTATAGCATGAACAAGCATTGAAATATACTTTTTCTAAACATTTTCCACGATTTCACAAATATTTTGTACATTTTAGCATTAATAGATTCCTATACAGTCAATTGTAGTCACCATAAGTAAAATTTGATAGAATAATGGTGTGTCTAGCATGTAGACAACATTAAAGGAGCGTATATTTCATGTTCTCAATTTTCAAAAGTAACAAAGAGCAAACAAGTGCTCGTCAATTAAAACGCTACTACAAAATAGTAGATCAAATTAATAATCTTGAAGAAAAGTATGTTGATAAGTCAGATGCTGAATTAAGAGAAATGACTTTTATTTTCAAAAATCAATTAGAACAAGGTGAGCCTATTACATCAATCATCCCAGACGCATTTGCTGTTGTACGCGAAGCCTCAAAGCGTGTATTAGGAATGCGTCATTTTGATGTGCAGCTTATCGGTGGTCTAGTATTAACAGAAGGTAATATTGCTGAAATGCCAACAGGTGAAGGTAAAACTCTAGTTGCCTCCCTTCCCTCTTATGTACGTGCATTAGAAGGTAAAGGTGTTCATGTCATCACAGTTAATGATTACCTAGCAAAGCGTGACTATGAGCTAGTCGGTCAAATTCATCGTTTCCTTGGCTTAACTGTTGGTTTAAATGTACCGATGATGGAAGCTGATGCGAAAAAAGAAGCTTATAATGCCGATATTACATATGGTGTTGGTACTGAGTTTGGTTTCGATTATTTACGCGATAATATGGCTTATAGCCTTGCAGATAAAGTGCAACGTCCTTATCACTTCGCCATTATTGATGAAGTGGATAGTGTATTAATCGACGAAGCGAAAACACCTTTAATTATCGCAGGTAAAATGCCTTCCAACGAAGAATTACACCGAATTGCTGCTATGTTAGCGAAACGATTCAAGAAAGATGAAGATTATGACTTTGACGATGAAACAAAGGCTACTTCTCTAACGGATAAAGGTATTGAAAAGGTAGAGGCTGCCTTCAATATCGATAATTTATATGACTTAGAACACCAAACACTCTTCCATTACGTAATCCAAGCAGTACGTGCACATGTTATGTTTAAGCGCGATGTTGATTACATTGTCAAAGAAGACAAAATCGAGCTTGTTGATATGTTTACAGGTCGTATTTTAGAAGGTCGTTCACTTTCTGATGGCTTACATCAAGCGATTGAAGCTAAAGAAGGCGTAACGATTACAGATGAAAATAAATCAATGGCCCAGGTCACAATTCAAAACTATTTCCGTATGTATCCAAAGCTTTCCGGGATGACGGGTACAGCGAAAACACAGGAAAAAGAAATTCGCGAAGTGTACGGCATGGAAGTTGTGCAAATCCCAACAAACCGTCCGCGTCAGCGTATTGATCAGCCTGATCTTATTTTTAACACACAGGAAGCAAAATATAAGTATGTTACAGCAGAGGTTAAAAAACGTCATGAAAAAGGCCAGCCAATTTTAATTGGGACAACATCAATTTTACAGTCTGAAACTGTAGCTGACTATCTGAAAAAGGAAAAATTAACATTCCAATTACTTAATGCAAAAACAGTTGAACAAGAAGTTGAACTTATTTCACAGGCAGGTCAAAAAGGTCGTATTACAGTAGCGACAAACATGGCTGGTCGTGGTACGGATATCATGTTAGGTGAGGATGTACACGAGCTTGGTGGTTTATATGTAATTGGGACAGAAAAGCATGAAAGCCGTCGTGTAGACAATCAGCTACGTGGGCGTTCAGGCCGTCAAGGTGATGTAGGCGAAAGTCGCTTCATTCTCTCTATTGAAGATGATATGTTCCGCCGTTACGCAAAAGAAGAAGTAGAAAAATTCTCTGCAAAAATGATTGTAGATGATCAGGGTATTATTCAAAATAAAGAGGTTCAAGAGCTTATTGACCGAACACAACGAATTGTTGAAG
The DNA here is from genome assembly GCF_039614735.1 of Lysinibacillus sp. BS3. Taxonomy (NCBI): domain Bacteria; kingdom Bacillati; phylum Bacillota; class Bacilli; order Caryophanales; family Bacillaceae; genus Lysinibacillus; species Lysinibacillus sp. BS3. The sequence continues at coordinate 2,053,105 of NZ_CP154860.1, forward strand.
GTTCCCAATATGGCATGCGGGAATATAACCTAAAATTAGACGATGTTATCAATGACCAACGTACCGTTCTTTATGGACTTCGCGACAAAATTTTAGCTGGCGAAGATTTAATGGGTGAACTGAAGAAAATGCTACGTGAAACGGTTGATTTTGCTGTTCATGACGCCGCGCCAGAAGATGTATCTCCAATTGAATGGGATTACGAACAAATGGAGAATGCGCTTAACTCATTATTCATCACACCTGTTTCAATCAACCGAGAAATAGGAAAAACAAAACAAATTCTTGCTGAAATTCAACCTTCTGAACAAGAACTGCTTGATCGCATGGAGACATTCGCTGAAAACGAAAGAGTCATAGAAGTACTTCCTCAAATTATGCTTAGCCATATTGATAGCGGCTGGATTAAGCATTTAGAGGCCATGACGCATTTAAAAGAAGGAATCGGTCTACGTCATTATCAGCAAGAAGATCCAATGCGAATTTACCAACGTGAAGGGCTAGAATTATTCGGTAAAAATTTCCAAGAATTACGTCGTTCTATTATTATAGAAATTACAGGCTTCATGAAAACAGTTGAGGCACAACAGGAGGAACAATAATGGGCTTATTTTCATTTTTTAAAAAATCAGATAAAGTTGTTCAGGAAAACACAATTGACTCAAAAGATTTACTAGGGAATACAACGAAAAATACAGGTGATAATCGCGATGTGGAAACAAAATTATCATTCCATCCTGAATGGGATGTCCCACAAGAGCAAAAATACATTTTTAACTTCTTAGCGAATGAGCTAGAGCCGTTGAAACCAAATCAATTATCGCTTTCTTCAATTAGTATTGAAGAAGGTCGAGGTGGAAAATGGTTAGTTCGTGCATTTTTCCGTTCCTCTCTACCTCAAGCTATTGAGCTAGGTGAAATTGAGCTTTTCATTATGGATAAAAATGATGAGCTTGTTGCATCTAAAAAATTCGATTTTAAAGCACTTGGTACAATCCCAGCAGAAAGTGCTCGTCCATGGGTATTTGAATTTGAAGAGTCTACAATTAAAGTAGATGAAGTTCCTGAAGATGGCTGGAAAATTGCCTTTAATCTTGTTTCCCTTCGCGGTCATCAATTAGAATTAGATCCGTCATGGGAAAAACAGTTACCAGCAGAACAAAAAGAAGAACTTGAGAAAATCGTTAAAACATTACCAAAGCTAGGTGAGACAGAAGTGAATTTCACAGGTTTACAGGCCAAACTAGCTGACAATGGTAATTTAAACGTATCTATCTTTATTCGTAATGGACATAATAAAGCAATCAATCTAGAACAATTACCATTAGAAATTGTCGATGCTACAGGTAAACAAATTGCCAAAGGTTCCTTTAAGATGGATCCAATCTTAACTGTCCAACCAAACTCCACAAAGCCTTGGACATTTATTTTCCCAGCAGAGCTTGTTGATGCTAAAAACGCTGACCTTTCTCGTTGGACAGCTCGTGTAACACAATAACCTAACCCCCCTTTCTCTTTTAGTAGAAAGGGGGGTTTGTTAAAACAAAAAGCGATTTTTGCCTAGGCAAAAATCGCTACTTTTTATTTCACACTATCAAAACGTTTATAGGCTACTAATTTAGAAGACCAGTAGGAGTACGTAACATCCGAAACTTCTACACCATCTGTACCCGCATGAATGAATTTATTATCTCCGAGATAAATTCCCATATGAGAAATACCTTCTTTATACGTATTCTCAAAGAACACTAAATCGCCGGGTACTGGATTTTCTACATGGGTAGTATTACCGTAAAAATAGCCCTCACTGCTTGCTCTTCCTATTTTTAAACCACCTTGATTAAAGGCATAAAAAATAAAGCCACTGCAATCAAGCCCTACAGGTGTATTTCCACCGTATAGATAGGGTGTTCCAACCAATGTATTGGCAACTTCAACGGTTTTGTTATAAATCGCTTGTCCATTAGCTGTAGGATCTTTCGCAATTACTTTTGATGGAGTGCCCGTACCTGAAGTCACATTATTATGTATAGTATCACCATCGGGTATCACTGCAGCTGAAGAAAGCTTCAGTACTTGTCCAACAAAAATCATGTCTTTTTCAAGCTTATTCCAATCCATTATATCCTTAATTGTCACATTATATAGCTTTGCAATTTTTGATAAGGTGTCACCCTTTGCTACTGTATGAGAACTAAATGCTGGTTTTCCAGAAGTTGATGGAGTTGTGGGCTTTACTCCCTCATTCGTTGATTGTTTTTGAATCTCAAGCTTTTGAGCTACAAAAATCGTATCTTTCGATAGATTATTCCACTTCATAATATCCCCAATCGTGACTTGATGATTTTGGGCGATTTTCGTTAAAGTATCTCCTTTTTGTACAGTATATGTTGCTGCTTCCGCTGTTTGTAATGCTAAAAATGAAGTTGCTAAAGTACTTAGAACAAGAATTCTCCATTTTTTTGTCTTTTGCATACCAAAGTGCCTCCGTTCGTGCTAGAATATTCCCTTGTGTGTCTATCATACTAGATAACTATCGCATGAAAAATCGGAAAAACTGACTATTTTTCAAACATTATAGGAAACTTATAGAATACGACGAAATCCGACTATATTGAAATACTATTTTCATTGCAAGATTAGTGTTCCTATGATAACATACACTTCTGTATTTAAAATTTTTAGAAAGTTTTAGCTTTTCAATCTTAAAGGAGTTATTATACTTATGAAAAACATCTTGCATTTCATCAAAGGAAATTTAGCAGTAGGATTACTACTATTTGCCTTGTTCTTGGGTGCTGGTAATATTATTTTCCCACCATTATTAGGCCAACAAGCAGGTGAAAACATCACTGTAGCCATGATTGGTTTCCTTATAACAGGTGTTGGTCTTCCACTATTAGCGATTGTTGCTGTTGCCAAAGCAGGAGGCGATTTACAACTGCTTGCTAACCGTGTTAGTCCTGCTTTTGGGGTGATTTTCACCTCCATTGTCTACTTAGCAATTGGACCGTTCTTTGCTGTACCACGTACTGGATCTGTGTCCTATGAAATAGGCATTGCGCCATTTCTCTCTGAAGCGATGAGGGATCATTGGGCGCCACTTTTTATCACATCTATCTTGTTTTTCACGTTAATTCTATATTTATCTATTAACCCTTCGAAGCTCGTTGATCGAGTAGGTAAAATTTTAACACCTGCCCTGCTTTTTGTTATTTTATTGCTTGCTGTTAAAAGTTTTATCTCTCCTATGGGAGAACCAGGAGAAGCCGTAGGAAACTATAAAGTGTCACCTTTAGCTGAAGGCTTTGTACAAGGTTACTTAACGATGGACGTTCTAAGTGCTCTTGTTTTTGGTATCGTCATTTTACAAGCCTTGCGTGATATGGGTATGAAAGATACAAGAAAACAAGTAAAAACAACGATTTTTGCGGGGGTCGTTGCTGCAATAGGTTTATCCTTTGTCTATATCTCTCTAGGGCATATTGGTAATACAAGTATCAATGCAATCGGTATTTCTGATAATGGCGGAAATATTATTGCAAAATCAGCTGAGGTGCTCTTTGGAAGCCTTGGAAGTATTATTTTGTCTGCGACTATTTTACTAGCTTGTATATCCACAGCTGTTGGTTTATTGACTGCTAATGCACAATTTTTCCATAAGCTATTCCCTCAAATTTCATATAAAACGTTTTTAGTTGTCTTCACTATTTTTAGTACAGCTATTACAAATGTGGGACTTTCAACAATAATTAGTGCATCACTACCTGTACTATTAATCATTTATCCTTTAGCTATGGTATTGATGGTCTTGTCACTAGCTGATCATTTCTTTAAAGGTGGACAAATTGTTTATATTTTAGCGCTCGTTCCAACTTTCCTTGTCAGTCTATATGATGGCTTAAAACAAATGAAAGTTGAAATTACACCTTATGAAACTATCCTGAAAGCATTGCCAATGTATGAGCAAAATTTAGGATGGCTTTTACCAGCAATTGTTGGCGCATCAATTGGTTTTATTATTCATAAATTGATAAAAAAATAATTTACAAGAATCTACTTGCCCATAGCGACAAGTAGATTCTTTTTCTACCTCATATAAGTCCACCACTATAGCGATTGCTTCATGTATAATAAAAATCAGATACTCAATTGCATAATGTAACCATCCATTTAATACCTAATAATGATACATTCTATTTTGAGTTCTAGAAAAGAGGTGTCCAATGAAAAAGTTAATATGGTCATTCGTATTTGTTCTAGGCTTCTTCCTTCTCCCTTTTACAACTACTCACGCTGCTGAAAATGATCAACAGCTTATTAAGGAAATTAAGGAGATTGTGAAAGATACTTACGTTGGAACAATTAATGGAAATTTAGAGAAGGCTACATCCATCTCAGAAATCATGAGTATGCTTGATCCTTACTCAACCTACTTCACTAAGCAAGAATTTGAAAATTATATGAATAGCATCAACCTATCTACTATAGGTATAGGTGTGGTGATTGAAGAACACGAAGATGGAATTCATATTTTACAAGTAATCGAAGGCAGTGGTGCTTTTGAGGCTGGTGTTCAGGCTGGAGATATCATCATTGGGGTTAATGGTGAATCCATTATCGGGCGTTCTACTCAAGAGGCCTCTTCCCTTTTAATCGGTAATGAAGGGACTAAGGTGGAAGTTACATTAAAGAATAGTGACAGTTCAAAAACTACCAAAACTATTACACGTAAAAAATTCACATTACCAAATGTACAAGCTGACATGCTATTTGGAAATGTGGGCTATATTTCGTTGGCTTCCTTTTCAGAGGATGGAGCACAGCTTGTTAAAAATGCGCTGATAGACTTAAAAAAACGTGGTGCAACATCGTTCATCTTAGATTTACAAAATAATGGTGGAGGTTATGTGACAACAGCTGAAGAACTAACAGGATTATTCCAATCTGCTAAAGTTGCGTATTTATTAGAAGAAGCACATAACTCTTATACCATCCCAGCAGTTCAACAAGATACAAAGTTTCCTAAAGATACCCGTATTCTTGTAAACCGCTATAGTGCCAGTGCTTCTGAAATGCTTTCCGCATCATTGAAAGACCAGAAAGCTGCTATTTTATACGGAGAAACAACCTATGGGAAAGGCGCTATGCAAGGCTTTTACACATTACAGGATGGTAGCTATTTAAAGCTTACAGTTGGTAAATTTACAGGTCCTGCAGGTCATACTATTCATGAAGTAGGCGTTAAGCCAAATGTTCAAACCACAACAGCACCTATTTTCCAGGCACATTATGATGCTTTGAAGGAGAAATATCCTAAATATAAACAACTTTCCACGGTAAAAAATATTGCTGATACACAAAAATTCACAGTAAAAATTCCTGCTGGGCTTACTTCTCAAATTGCTAAAAGCAACATTCAACTGGCTGCTTTAGGAGCTAAGGAAGTACCCGTAGCAGTTAAAATTGAAGGTCGTACATTAACTGTTACACCTAAGAGTGCTTTATCACCAAATCAGGAATATATGCTACTTATTCACCCGAAGAGCAAAGATCAAAAAGGCTACTATCAGCATATAAGAATAAGCAATTAAAAAAACTGTCATCGATAATAAGTATCGATGGCAGTTTTTTATATAACTTCTTTGGTTTTCCAAAAATATAATTGTACAATATCATTTGCAAGTTCTGCAGGTAACCTTTTTTCTTCTAATAAATTCGTAATGATGAGTCTTTCTATTGAGCCTACTAAACTATCTATCATGATTTTTATATCCACACTATACAATTGTAGATCTTTGTCACAATCATGCAGATAAATAAGGTGGATCAATTGCTGTGTCATTTGGTTTTTCACCAAATGTGCTTGCTTTGATTCAACAAAACCAATTTTTGTTAATTCAGGATTTTCAATTATGTATACGAACAAGTTCAATAACTTTTGCTCTAAGAGCGTGATAAAACCCTGTAATCCATATTCAATAATGTCAGTTGACTTACTATTCATTACTGCCAAGAATCCGCTTTGAAATTGCGCATTCAAATCGTTATAAAGGGCATCCTTGCTTTTAAAATAGAGATAAAAAGTAGGCTGAGTTACATTGGCAGCCTTTACAATGTCACTAATTTTAGTGTGATGATAACCTTTATCAGAAAATAGCTCTATCGCTTTTTCAAGTAATAGTTGTTTACTTTGTTCGCCATTTGAATTAAATTTTCTGCCTCTTGCCATACTTTCCACCTTATCTTAGTTTAGAGTAGTCATATTCCCTTTTGTATTGCTTATATAGACACACTATTCTAAATCAAAAGTAACTACAAATTCACAAAACGTACATAATTTAATCTTGATTATATACCATTTTATTATAATACACCCTGTTTTTTTTTACTATAAACTACTATTAATATGATATTTAAATTGAAAAATGAAAAAGCGGATATCTAAGAATCACTTCTAAGAATACCCACTAATAAATTATATTAAAATATAAATAATTCTGAAATACTATCATGCCATTCAAGTAAATCACTCTCGAAAAGTCCAATATTATACATATTCGCAAATTTAGACATATACTAATTAACATAAAGCAAATCTTTTATTTTGAAAAGTCCTTTTTTTTTGAAAAAATTTTTTAATTTAAATTTTTATCATGAAAAAGTCAATGACTGCAATAGTTTTATCTCACTAACTGGCTTTGAAAAAATTTTTTCTGAAAATCAAACCATTTTACTTTTCAAAAAAAGTGTTATAATCGCCAAGAATTTAAAATTTTCATTTTTGGAGGCATATAATGGTATTACGTGACTTTTTCATTTACTTATCAGAGAACAAATTATTAAACAGCGCTGCACAAAAATATGGTTTGAAAATGGGTGCCCAAAGTGTTGTTGCTGGCACAAGTTTACCAGAAGTTGTGCAATCGATTAAAGAATTAAACAAGGCCAATATTTCTTGTACCGTTGATAATCTAGGCGAGTTCGTCTACGAAAAATCAGAGGCAACTGCTGCCAAAAATAACATTTTAGCTGTTGTACAAGCTATTCATGATGAACAGCTTGATGCACACATCTCTCTTAAACCTTCACAATTAGGTTTAGATATTGATTACGCATTTTGCTATGAAAACTTAAAAGAAATCGTAGCTCTTGCACATCAATATAATATTTTCGTAAATTTCGATATGGAAAACTACGAGCGTTTACATAGCTCTTTTGAATTATTAGAGGAATTACACAAAGAGTATGATAACGTAGGGACAGTTATTCAAGCTTACTTCTTCGAATCAGAGGAAAATATTGAGAAATATAAAAACTTCCGCTTACGTATTGTAAAAGGTGCTTATAAAGAACCTGAAAATGTGGCTTATCAATCTAAAACTGATATTGACCATAATTACTTAAAACTAATTGAATATCATTTGCTACATGGTAAATTTACTTCGATTGCGACACACGATCATAATGTGATCAACCATGTAAAACAATTTGTGAAACAACATAATATTCCAAATGAAAAATTCGAATTCCAAATGCTATATGGTTTCCGTAAAGAAATGCAGCTAGACCTTGCTCGTGAAGGTTATAATTTCTGCACATACCTACCATTCGGTAATGACTGGTACGGTTACTTTATGCGTCGTTTAGCTGAGCGTCCACAAAATGTTGCACTTGTGACAAAACAAGTGTTTAACAAAAAAACGAACATGGCAATTGGCTTAGGAGCAGCAGCATTTGCACTTGGTCGCCTTTCGAAAAAAGGAAAATAATTATACAAGCTTGAAGCTATCCATCAGTTTCGTGTTTTTATCCTTCAGTTAGATCGTTCTATCCTTCACTTTCGGGAAACTATCCAAAAAAGCGAAAACATTGTTAATCAATGTTTTCGCTTTTTTTATTGAGCTTATAGTTTTTAACTCGATACTGTAAACTTTGTCGACGAATCCCCAACGCAGCAGCCGTTTTGGAGATATTGCCTTGATGAAAGTCCAATGCCTTCGAAATATAGTACTCCTCTACCTCTTTCATATAGACATCTAATGGTCGAATATCCTGTTGATTTTTAATGACAAACAAGTCACTCGTAGAAACCTCTTTTTCCGTCTCCTCACAAGAGCTTTGGATTTTCCATTTGAAATGCACTGGCAGCATATGTGATTCAACTATCGTTTCATTGGTGATCAACGAGGTTATTTCATCCAGCAGGACTTCTAATTCCTTTAAATTTCCTGGCCAATCATATTTTAAAAAGGTATCTCGTACTTCTTCTGAAAGCCCGTGAATAGATGAGCCAAAGCTATCACGATGTCTTTTGAAATAATCATCGATAAAGGGCATAATATCTTCTTTTCTTTCTCGTAAAGGAGGTACATAAATCGTAATACCTGAAAAAAGTCTGTAAAGCTTTTTGGATAGCTCATGCTTTTGAATCAAATCAATTGGATCTTTGCCAACACTAGCAATTAAAACATGCTGATGATTAGGATGATTATTAAAAAGTTCAACAATCTTTTCCTGTGCTTCTAAAGATAAATATTCAATGCGCTCAGCAAAGAAGGTTATTTTCTCCTTTTCCACAATATATTTTTCAAATTGCTTTAATACCGTTTTCTCATCTCGACGGCAAATTAAAGCAATAAACATATCATTTTGTACCTTTAGATCATGATGTATTCCCTCTGCAACCATATCAATCCCAGTACCTGATTCCCCTATTAACACAACAGGCATTCTACTTAGTGCCACAATTTTTGCTTTTTCAATGACATCCTTCATGACTGGTGATACAGCCGTGATGATGTCAAATGTCAATGGAGCGCCATACCTTCTCAATGGCTGATACATCATGTATTCAAGCTGTGTAATATCTCGGGCAAATTCCACAGCGCCTATTAAAGAGCCTTCATAGTGCAACGGATAAATATTGCTTATGTAGGTCACTTCTTGATTTTTTTTATTCCAATACGTTTTTTTTATATTGTGCACTGGCGTTTCAGAGCTGAGGACCTTATAAATATCGCTTTTTTCAATTTCAAAATCAATAATCTCTAAGGCTCGCCTCTCCTCAAATTCATCCTCATTAACCCCTTCTAATTCTCTCATTTTTTTATTGTATATAAGCAATTTGCCCTCTGTGTCTACAACGCAAATTCCCATATCGCCTTTTTCAATGACGTATTTATAAATACTTAGTAGTACATTGTTATCCATTTTGTCCTCCTGTAGTCCATTAAGCTTATTCTAACACCAATATGAAAAGCAGATGCAAAAATTAAAAAAGTTTTAAAATTTGAGTTGATTAATGCCAAATTATATTGCATTATATAATTAACACAATCTTAAAAGGTGCATAATCATTTGGCACTACTTATACCTGGGAGGAAACTGACATGATTCCATACAAACACGAACCATTCACAGATTTTTCACAAGAGGCAAACTACAATGCTTATGTAGAGGCTTTAAATAAAGTTGAAGGTTACTTAGGTCAAGACTACCCACTAATTATTGGTGGCGAGCGCATTACAACAGAAGATAAAATCGTTTCGTACAATCCTGCAAAGAAAACAGAAGTCATTGGTCGCGTTTCGAAAGCAAGCAAAGATTTAGCTGAAAAAGCGATGCAAGCGGCAGATGAAACATTCAAAACATGGAAAAAAGTTGATCCAGCCATTCGTGCGGACGTTCTTTTCAAAGCGGCAGCAATCGTTCGTCGTCGTAAACATGAATTCTCAGCTTTATTAACAAAAGAAGCCGGGAAACCATGGGCAGAGGCTGATGCAGATACAGCGGAAGCAATCGACTTCATGGAATACTATGGTCGCCAAATGCTACGCATTAAAAACGGTCAGCCAGTCGAAAGCCGTCCAGGTGAATACAATCGTTATGACTACATTCCATTAGGAATCGGTATTGTCATTTCTCCTTGGAACTTCCCATTTGCAATCATGGCTGGTACAACAGTAGCTGCTTTAGTAACAGGGAACACAGTGTTATTAAAACCAGCTTCAACAACGCCAGTTGTAGCATATAAATTTATCGAAGTATTAGAAGAAGCTGGTCTTCCAGCAGGTGCGGTGAACTTCGTACCAGGTTCTGGCGCTGAAGTAGGTGACTACTTAGTGGATCATCCAAAAACACGCTTCATCAGCTTCACAGGTTCACGTGATGTCGGCTTACGTATCAACCAACGTGCATCTGTATTAAACGAAGGCCAAATTTGGATTAAACGTGTCATCGCTGAAATGGGCGGTAAAGATACAATCGTAGTGGATAAAGAAGCAGATTTAGAATTAGCTGCACAATCCATCGTAAAATCAGCATTTGGTTTCTCAGGTCAAAAATGTTCAGCATGTTCTCGTGCTGTCATCGTAGAAGATGTATATGAGCAAGTGGTAAATCGCGTAGAAGAGTTAACAAACGCTTTAACAGTGGGTGACCCAACTGATTACAGCAACTTCATGGCAACAGTAATTGACCAAGCAGCATTCAATAAAATTACAGAGTACATCGAAATCGGTAAAGGCGAAGGTCGTTTAGTAGCTGGTGGTACAGCAGACGATTCAGTCGGCTACTTCGTACAACCAACTGTATTCGCGGACGTAGATCCTTCTGCTCGTATTATGAAGGAAGAAATCTTCGGACCAGTGGTAGCCATTGCAAAAGCAAAAGATTTCGACCATGCGATTGAAATTGCAAACGATACAGAATACGGTTTAACAGGCGCTGTTATCACAACAAATCGTATGAACCTAGAAAAAGCACGTGAAGAATTCCATGTAGGAAACCTTTACTTCAACCGTGGCTGTACAGGTGCAATCGTAGGTTACCAACCATTTGGTGGCTTCAACATGTCAGGTACAGATTCAAAAGCAGGTGGCCCAGACTACCTACAGCTGCATATGCAAGCAAAAACAACTTCAGAAATGCTTTAATAATTACTTCAATAAAATGCCGTACATTGTTTCTTAGTAAGCAATGTACGGCATTATTTTTTTGGGGTAACACAAATGACATATATAATAGAAGAAACTCATGTGAATTTCGGTTCACTTTCCTTCCCCTATTTAAAACTAACTTTCACACCAAATTATAAAAGCATACTTATTGCCTATAAAACGCTGGTATATTTTATGGCATTTCTAACATTTGACCCTTATCTTGATTGTATAACTTTGTTAAAATGATATCAGTTTAGGAGGGTAAAACTATGAAAAAACTATCAATTTTTATGTTGCTCATGATGCTTGTTAGTCTAGTCATTTGGCAGCCTCAATCTGTCTATGCAGACGAGCTATCAGGACATATGCATGAAAGTGGTCTACGCTATTTAATTCAGAAAGATGCATTACTAAAGGATGCAAATGGAAGCTATCGTCCAAATGCTACGGTTACACGCGGTGAATTCGCCACATACATAGCAAAAGCATTAAATTTGGACACGAAGAACGAGATAACGTTTACAGATGTGTCAGACACATATTTATTTGCAAATGAAATTAAGCTTGCCGCAACTGCTGGAATTATTACTGGTTATACGGATGGCTCATTTAAGCCAGATGACCGTATTTCAAGAGAGCATATGGCAGTGATGCTAATCAGAGCAGTTGATTATTTAAAAATACCAAAAGGTACTTCTTCTATTACCTTCAAAGACAATACAACTATTTTTAAAGATTTCCGTGAGGATGTTGCAATCGGTGCACAATTAGGACTTATTAAAGGAAGCTCCAATGGCATGTTTTTACCAAGAGACAATGCCACAATTGGTGAGGCATCGACATTTATTCTACGATTAATACTTCTTGCTGATCAGCTTGACGCTGGTAAAAATGAAAACAATGGTAACTCCGAAAATAACGGTAATACTAATAATGGGAACAACAATAATACTGGTAATAACGGTAATACTACCGCATATATCGTCAAAGAAGTTTCCAATGGTAACTTGGTAGACAAACAAACCTTTACTAGCTTTGAAGCAGCTGAAAAGGCGATGACGACTAGTTCCTTAGTGATTACTCAAAATGATAAAATTATTAAAATGACTTCCGGTTATGTTGTAACGAATAATTATGTTGCTCTAAATTCTGAAACGATTAAGGATCAAATCGCAGTTGCGGGTAATACAGAAATGGAGTATCTAGGTAGTGATGCCACACAAGTAAAAGTACGCTTAGCTGGTCATACTGGCTATTTAAAGCAGGCTGACGTTACCTTAATTCCTTCTGCTTTAGTGAAAGGCCGTTCTTATTACACAAATGAGTACGGTGAAATAAAACATACTTTATATGATTATAAAACTAATAAATATTCTGCTAGTTACGTGTATGGCAAGGCACCTAGCTTTATGAAGCAGGGTGAGAAATACTTTAGCTGGGATGGCATCAACTTTACCAATGCTGATGGTTCTTCAAAGGGAGAAGCCTATAACTACTATCAGTTCTTACCAGCTCGTGCAGCAACTCAATATACAGCAGATGAGCTAGATCAATATATTGTGGGAAAATTAGCAGAAGTTGAAAGCTCAGGTGCTTCGATTTATAAAAATGCCACAACTAAAAGTAAACTACTTGGTTTAGGCTCTGTATTAAAAGAAGTGGAAGCCAATTCTCATATCAATGCTATGCTTATTTTATCCTTAGCACAGCATGAGAGTGCCTATGGTATGAGTGATCACGCTCAAAATCTAAACAATCTATTTGGCTTATATGTCTATGATACAAATCCACTAAACAAGAAGTTTGATAGTGTGGAAGCCAATATTAATGAGCTAGTTGAAAAATTCCTTCAGCCAAATTATATTACGCCAGGTGGACGTTATACAAATGGCGCAGTTGTTGGTTCTAAGGCTATCGGCTTCAACGTAAAATACGCTTCAGATCCATTCTGGGGGGCAAAAATTGCAGGACATTACTATCGTGCAGAAAAAGCTTTAGGCTTTAAAGATGCAAATAATCCTTATAAAATCGCTCTCACAACAACTGCTGGACTAAATGTTCGTGCAGATGCATCAACAAGTCAAAGTCCACTTTTCACATTTAGTAAAAGTAATATGCCTGTCATCGTTACAGATACAAGCTCAAATGGTTGGTATCAAATTGTTTCAGATAAACTAAACACTGAACCTGGATATATAAGTAAGGATTATATTAAATTCATCAATACCGTGAAATAACGTAAATGGCTGTCTCTTAATAAATGAGACAGCCATTTACTGTTGTTGAAAAAAGATAAAGTCACTGACAAAAAGGCCTTTTTATAAGGCAGGAGGTTGATTTCCGTTCCGCCAGCGACCTTTCCAGGGGCCGTCCGATGAGCACTTCACTTACTTATGTTCGCTCTAGGCTCTCCTCTGTGACGCTCAATCAGGAGTGATGTTGGCTCCTCTCCAATCACCCATGTGCAAAAGTGTCTTTTCCTTATCTTTCATACTAGCTAGCAAGCAATCTAATTAGCTTTTATTTGTATGATTAGAGAAAATTTTATGGCCATTTTATCAATTAGTTTGTATTTTTCTTATATGGGTATATAGAGAATAAGAAAAACGATCCCAAAGGCTAGTACATCTTTGGAATCGTCTCTTAATCAATTATTGTTTTTTATAATATTGCAAAATACCATTATAAATAGATTCTGCAAATAATTTAACGTATTGATCATTTGTCATTTTACTGTTATCCTCTGCATTCGTTAAGAAACCAAGTTCTACTAGAATAGAAGGGATCACCATATTACGAATTACGTAGTATTGCTCTTGCTTGACACCACGATTTTTCATATTTAAATTGTTGACAATTTGATTATTAACATATGTCGCTAAATCAATGTCTTCCTGATACATATCTCCTGTAGATATTGCATAATATGTTTCAGTACCAGACGCTGACGTATTAGCAGCAGAGTTGACATGAACACTTACAAAAATTTCACCATAGTTTGCTTGAGTAAAGTCTACGCGATCTTGTAAGGATGGATACGTATCACCAGTACGTGTCATATAAACTTTTGCACCAGCATTCTCTAGTAATTGTTTCACTTGTGTGCTGACTTTTAATGTAATGTTCTTTTCAGAAGCAGAGCCCTTTACTGTACCTGGATCTTTACCACCATGACCTGGGTCTAGGATGATAATACGATTTTGTAAAGGTTTAGCTGTTTGATTTAATAGTTTCAAATAAGACTTGTGAACATAGCCTGATTGGCCATTATAGGTGATTTCTGCCCAGTAACCATTGATGTTATTAACTTGGACATACTCTCCTTTATTCAGCTTAAATAACACGGCTGATGTAGAGTTACTTTGACTGCGAACATTTAAATTAGCAACCGTTACTCTTCCTAGCACATCACCAGAAGCTGGTGGTGTTGGATCTGGATTTGGATTAGGATTTGGCTTTTCTTCCTCCACAATATCCGTAGTGCTATTCGCTACAATATAACCTGGTAAACCATTTACTTGTGTTAAGTAGTAGCCACCAGTTGTTTTGTAAACGGGAAGCTTTTCGTTCGCTTTAATCGATGAAATTACTTTTGCTGAAGATGTAGGCTTCACATATAAATTGACAGCATTTTTTGTCGTTACTTCTTTTTCGACTGTTCCTAACGCATTACCATCTGCATCTACAAATTCTGCATATTGCTTATAGATGTAGGCATATGCGCCTTTATAAGTAACCTTTAGCCAATTACTTTCAACAGCGTAGACTGATAATTTACCGCCTGTATTGACTTTGCCTACAATGTTCGTGCTTGAAGTAGAATCTTTTGTCTTACGGATGTTTAACCCATCTGTAGTGACCTTCACTAAGCCAATGACTTGTGATGTATCTGGAACTTGTACACCTTTTACAGGAAGCTCTAATCGATATTTTTCACTGTTTGCACGTGCAACGAATAATGAAAATTGAGAACGTGTTACAGTGCTATTCGGTAAATACGTATTACCTGTTCCGTTGGTAATGCCATTATAATAGATTGTATTGATGTATTTCACATATTCATGTGTAATTCCTACATCAGTAAAAGGTGAGTCGATCCCCTCATACTCACTAGTATTTAAATTAAAAGCCTTTGTTAATACATAACTCATTTCTCCACGAGTTAGAGGCTTATTTGGTAAGAATTGACCTTTTATATTTTTGTCGAAAAATCCTAGCTGTACAGCACGTTCTATATAACCTGACATTTCAGTGCCGACTGTAACATCTGAAAAGCTAGATTTATTTACAACTAATGGTTTATTACCAGAGGCAACAACAACCATTTTAGCTGCTTGTCCTCTTGTAACACTATTATTTGGGCCAAAGACTCTCTTACCATTCACATAGTAACCTTGAATTACCCCCAAATTTACTAAATAATTGATTTCTTCATAGGCTGGGTGATTTTTAGTAACATCTTCAAATGTTATATTTGAATTGTTAGCTGCACTGACACTTGCACTATGTATCGTAAACATAGAAGCCGAAATGAATAAGACGCACAAGATAAGACTAATTTTTTTGATGTTCAATGTCTTATTTCCTCCCTTCTTGTTCTCTTAACGTGTCCATTTTAACAAAATTAGCTAAATAAAGCATCATACAATAGAACTGTTAAAATTTAATTTTCCAATTCACATCCTTTCCTACAAAATTATCATAAAAATAGAAGAGTCTGCTATTGCAAACCCTTCTTCCATTATACGCTATTCAAAAGATCATTTCTTGCAATCTATGACACAATTAAAGTGTTAACTTTATGAACTTATTGTTGAATTCTTTCAATAAATACTTTTAATTGTTCGATTTTTAGTAATTCATCAGAACCGAAGCTACCGTCTCCGTCACCATTTGTAATGCCATTTGAAGCTAGAGTAGAAACATATTCATTAGCCCAGCTCTTTTGAGGCACATCACTAAAAGCTACACTTCCACCATTATTTTCAAGACCAAATGCTAGCACTAATACTTTAGCAATTTGTGCACGCGTAATTGGTGAAGACGGGTTGAATTTACCATTTGCATCGCCTTCAAAGATACCTAATTTTGCTACAGCTGCAATAGCACCTGCATGAGCATATGTAGGTTTTACATCTACGAAACTAGTAGTAGTATCAGATGTATCTAAGTTTAAAGCTTTTGCAATTTGTACTGCTACCTCTGCACGAGAAGCATATACGGAAAAGTCAATAGCTGCTTGTTTTACTTCAGCCTGTTGTTGAGCATCAAATGTTGCTACACGTTTAGCACCTACATAACGATCGCCCCAATAATATGGGTCATTAACATTTGAGTAGCTTACACCTTGACCAGTTTGAGAGTGGATCATTTTACCATCACCTATGTATATCCCCACATGTGAAATACCACTACCACTTGTATTGAAAAATACTAAATCGCCAACTTGAAGATCACTCTTGGCAACTGCAGTACCTTGTTGATATTGAGATCCTGACGTACGGTTTAATTGAATGCCTAAGTCTGAAAATACTTTAGAAGTAAAGCCAGAGCAATCAAAACCGCTTGTTGTTGTACCGCCGTATTTATATGGAACACCTAAATATTTAGAAGCTGTATCAGTTAAATCTGCTTTAGACGCTGCTTCAGCAGTATTAATATTAGTAGTTGAAAATAACATAAATGATGCAAAAATCGGTAATAACCATTTCTTATTCATACTTTTGTTATACCCCTCTCAAAACTTTTTTGCCTATACATAGACTATCACAAAAGAGGCGAATGTTATTTTTCAATTGTGTAACGGTTTTAGACAGCAAAAAAACGCTGTAATACCAACGTTTGGTGGTATTTCCAGCGTTAAAAAGGGGATTTTTTTATCGTAATTTGGAACTTTCGTAACATTTCTGTAATATTAGCGATTCTTTGTTACACAACAACTTATTGACTAGAGAACATTTGGACCCAATAGTAATTTCCTTTGCTATCCTGTGCTATTGCAACACCTGTGTTCGTATAGTGCTCTTTTAAAATATTATCTCGATGGCTAGGTGAAGCCATCCATGCCTTAACAGCAATTTCAGGTGTTTTAATATTTCTAGCAATATTCTCTCCAAAACTTGTATAGTTGTAATCAAATAATGTCGCTAAATCCCAAGGTGCCCCATAATATGGGGAAACGTGTTCAAAATAATGGCGATTTACCATGTCCTGTGCTTTGATAATTGCAATTTGTGTCAGTTTCGAATCATAAGCAACAGGTTCTAGCTTATTCTTCTGTCTTTCAACATTTATTAATTCAATCACCTTTTTAGACCACTCAGAAGAAAGGTTTACAGTTGGGATATAATCCTTTGCTAGATAGTCATAGGCTACTTCCAATGCCTTAATTTTTTGTTGAAAAATCATGCTTCGCTCAACAAAAACAGCAAACTGTGCACGTGTTACCAATTGGTCAGGAGCAAAATGCTTAGCATCCACTCCACCAATAATGCCGATATCTGCTAAGGATTCAATATAGTCTTTTGCCCAATGCGTACGCGTAATATCCGCAAACTGGCTATTATTTTTGCCATCTACTTTAATTTGGTAAGCTAGTGCTAGCATTTTTGCCACCTGCATACGCTTTAAAGGCTCTTCTGGATGAAAGGCATCACTTTTTTGAATAACTCCCAGTTTAACAAGCTGGCAAATTTCCTTGTAATATGGATGAGTTGTAGGAACATCCTTGAATTTTACAGGGTTCTCAATGTCAATGTTTGTTTGAAGAGAGCGAGCAATGGCAGCAGCAGCCTCTGCCCTTGTAATAGCTTGCTCTGGCTTAAAAGTGTTGTCGTTGTATGTAGTCATATATTGTTTTGTGAGCATATGTTGAATCGAGGCATTTGCCCAGTATGAATTTGTCACATCTACTGCCTTAGCAGACGCTGCTTCTACTTGACTAAAACCAGTTAAACTTCCTACGGTTGCAGCTATTGAAAGTACCATTATACTCAATAATTTTTTCAACAGGGCGACCTCCTCACGTTGGCAAAATGAAAATGTATCAAATGGTACCTCCCCAGTCAAAGCGACCATTTATACTATAAGATACGAATTTCAGATGATATAGTTTCACTTTTTTGGAAATTAATATTAGGATTCATTTTTTCTTACTTATAAAAGGAGTTTTCCCGTTATATTGATTGGGAAAACTCCTTTTTTATCATACTATTGAATCATTTTAAGATAGTCTTCTAGAATGCGGTAATTATACACTAAGCCCTGTTGCTCAATTGACAAATTACTATAATCTTTTTGAGCAGCTAACACTTTTTTCTCGAATGAGGAGCTGTCTGGATCAATATTTCCGATCGCTTGAACAACTTTGAGAACGGCAGCCACATCTTTTTCAGCCTGCTTTAAGACATCCTCATTAATGACCTGTCCTTTAATTTTAGAGTCCAATGCCTTATAGGCAGCAACGGCATTCGCCACATCTTCAATATACGTTGAAGAGCTTGGAGACAGTCCCGCTATGATCTCCACAACCTTCTTCACATCAGCTAAACTTTTCTCTGCTTCGAGTAAAAGAGCATAATTGGAGATACGTTGTTTATCTGTCGTATTCAAACTATCATATTCTTTACGCGCCGCTTCCACCATGCCAAAGTAATATTTATCCTTTGGATTCAATTTAGCAATATTATTATAAACCTTTATAACATTATCTAGCGAAAGCAATAGCTGGTCGTTATAAACATAGCGACGTTGTTCCGCATTGAGCTTATCATAGGCTTTTAAAATCTTTTGGTATTGGCTATTCATATCTTTTGCCGTTAGCAATCGGTCTATATCTTCTACAATACTCATTACAGGCTTTATTAGCTTTTCCTGATCTTGTAGCACTTTATAATTTTGAACAGCCCGTTGCTGATCCTTTGGTAAAGCATTGTAAGCAGCACGGATTTCTTGAATACGTTTCACATATTGCTTTGGATCAACGGATGGTAAGTCATCAATCATTTGCATGACATTACCAGCCCCTAAAATACTAGACTCCGCTGCTTGCAATAAGTAGTAGTTTGTCACATATTGCTTCATATCGTCAGGTAGTGCATCGTAAAGTGAGCGTGCTCGCGATGTATCTTGAAGGAATGTGTTACTTGAAGATTTAAGTTTACTAATCAATTCCATCACATTAGAGACAGGCTCAAATTTTAAGAGAATATTAATATTATCGATGTATTTTTTTTGATCTTTCGATAATTTATCATACGCTTTACGTGCTGAGTTTACCTTACTAACAAAGCTTGTTGATTCTGGATCTAGTTCATTTATTTGAACCATCACACTTAAAATTGGTTTCACTGCTTTTTCACGTGTTGTTAAATCTTTAATATTCGTCACTAATTTCTTTTGGTCCGATGACAGCTTATCGTATGCTACACGCGCATTCATCAGCTTCGTTAAATAGTCAGCATCTTGCACTTCTGTTAATTTAATTAGCTCGACTACACTCTGTGCTAATCCCTGTTCATTCTCTGCTGCTACCAGTGCATCATAGTTTATGATCGCTTGCTGCTTCTCTGCTGGCAAGGAATCATAAAGCTCACGCGCTGTTTTCATATCTTGATAGAAAGTTTTACTTGTTGGCTTTAACGACGCAATGAGACCAATCAAGGAAGCAACATCCTCTACAGCAGTGAGATTAGCATAGTTTGTCACTCGCTTTTGGGAAACTTGATCAAGTGCATTATAGGCTTTACGTGCATCAAGAACCTTTTTTGTATAATCCTTATTTGTTGGGTTTAAGGCATCAATCATTTGAATCACCTTGATTACTGCCTTGTTATCCTTTTCGTAGGAGCTTAACATTTTGGCTTGCTCCACTAGCTTCTGCGCGTTCTTATCCATTGCTTTATATTCTAATGTAAGTTCGGCTACCTTTTTGACAAATGTGTCAGGGCCTTCATTTGCTAATGCTATAATACGGTCATCAAATGCTTTGGCCGTATTGATATAGCCTTGTGCGTTTGTTAGGTGTACATAATTGATGACCTCGTCTTGAAGTTTTGGCTCTATATTATTTAATGCGTTATAAGCACCCGTTGCCTTTTGCACATCATCTTTATAGGTCTTTTTTGAAGTATTTAAAGCATCAATTTGAACAATAACATCTATAACAGGTACTTTTTTACTCAAGCCCTTATAATTTAAAACAAACTCCTGATTAGCATTATCTAGTTTGGAGTAAGCCGTATAAGCTGATTTTGCTTTAGAAATATAGCTTTTAGAGGAAGGATCCAATTTTTCAAATTGAGAGATGACATTAACAACCGATTTATAGGATTTCTCTAAATCTGTTAACACTTTAATATTTGTCACGCGCTTTTTAGCAGTTGCTGATAACGCATCATAATTTGCTCGTGCAGCCAATATTTTTTCAACCGCTATATTTTTATCTAGCAGACCAATTTCCTTTATAACGGCCTGTACCGCTTCTTCCTCTTTAACCAAAGCCTCTACTTTGTTTTGCAGCTGTGTTTTCAAATTAGTAAGAGCTGTTTCATATCCTTGCAATGTCGTATCTAATTTCTCCACTGTCTCTTTCAACTTGCTAAGCTGTGTGCCATAGTCAGCTGTAGGCTTTAATGTACTAATTGTTTTCGATGCTTCTGCGTATTTTTGAAACAGCGTTAGCTTTGTCGCTCCCTGCACCAGAATTTGATCATTAACACTCAACTTATTAAAGGCAGTCCATGCAGATAAAGTTTTACTTTCAAATGTTTTGGCGGCTGGATCTAAGCTATCAATTAACTTATCTACCTTTAATGTTGCACTTAACTTTTTCTCCCACGTTGTTAACTCTGCTAAATTATTGACGATTTTTTTAACATTTGCTGGGTTAATATCTGTTCCCAGAGGCGTATTATAGGCTTCACGTGCAGATTTAATAGCAGAAACTTTATTTTCTGCATCTTTTATAGCATTGATCAGTTCCTCAATCTTTTCTGCAGATTTAATATTTGCATCCGCAGTTTCTAAGTCTACTCCGTTTTTTACATACCCTTTTATTTTATCTAAATTATCATACAATGCTTTCAATGTAGTGACAGAAGCACGATAAGCCTTATCACTTGAAATTCGTAGGGATGAGATTCGCTTGGAAACATCTGCCGCTTGTATAAATGGTTTAAATTCATCATAGTTTGACACTAAATTTTTCTGGGTTGCATCTAGGCTATTATAGGATTTTTCAATAGCAGCTACAGCACTAATAAAACTTGTTGCTGATGAGAAATCAGTAGGTTGTTTCGTTATTAGCTGAGCAATACTTGAAGAAACTTTATCCGCTGCTGATAGGCCTGTTAAAGCATCTTTATATTTTTTAAAAGGTGTTAATGCTTCATTTTTCGGATTATAGGCCTCAACTACTTTCTTTTGATCTGCTGTTAGTGAATTATAGGTAGTTGTAAAGTTATTTATTGCAGTAGGATTTTGTAAATCTAAATCGTCTAATTGATCTGTAGCAGATTTCGCTGCTTTTGAGTCACTAATCAATTTATTCAGTTTGTCGATATCTGCTCCTTTGCCTTTAAAGTAAGCATTACGGTCAGACTTTTCATAATCATATTGTAAAACTGTACTCCTCATGGTAGAAGCTACACTATTTGCATTAATAAGTGCTTCCTCAAGGGAATTTTTAAATTGAAGTTGTACGTATAAATAAGACGGCGCTTTTGGTTCTTCTTCATTCCCTAAAAATAGATCATAGTCATCTTTTGCACTTTTAACATCTTCAAAGAATGTTTTACTTAAATATGATATTTCTCCAATTCTAGTACCAATTTCTTTAAGCCTCGTTAATAGCTTACGTTGTTCTACTACATAATCATACTTCGCTTGTATAATAGCCTTCTCTTCCGGAAAAAAATCAGCTGATTTTTGTACAACTATTATATCCCCTTTTGCTAACGACATCTCATCTCCCGTAGAGTTCTCCGACAACTTACCAAATTGAGCAATAAGCTGTTCTCTTGTCGTTGCAGCTGCTACCTCATTCGTATAGGCAACCTGCTCTGATTGTGTTGTAACGCGAGATTGGGCATCATTTTCTTGTGCATTTGCTATAGCTGTAGGTGCTAATAATAGACTTGTTAAGACACCTGCTGTCAATTTTCGATTCAATCGAACCACCCTTTCATAGTTTATCTATAGTAAAAATGATTGTGCTCATTTTCATTTAGAAATCATGACTTTAGTATCGGTGTAAATCAAATGTTTTCAAGCCTTTCTACTACATTTACAAATTTTTGAGCATGAAAAGAATTTTTTCTAAATTACTAGCTAGAAAAACAGGAAGTTATTTCAATTATACTATACAATAGATTTATGTAGATTCAGCAAAAGGTTTGAACATTTACTGAATTAAGAAAAAGTCTTCGGGAGTTGTCACTGATTTTCGACAAGCACGAAAAAAATCAGGACATAGTATGCCGAGACGTAATGGATGTGGGTTCTGCATCAAGTGACATACACTAACGAAATATGCTTTTTTCAACGAAATTCATGAAAAAAAACAGCTATTTTCATATGTCATAATGTCTTTACAAGGTGTATACTACAACTTTGATAGCCTAATTTGGAAGAAAGGACGCTGTTTATGTTTTACCACTATAAGTTCTGGCATAGCTTAAAAAATCCTACATACTTTACAAACGTCGTAGAGGAAGGCGAAGTAACTGGATATAAAAAACGCGCATTAACGGTGTTTATCCTATTCATCGCCCTATTCGCTGCTCGCGAATATTGGGGAATGGGGACAGAAAATTTAACGACCTTATTCGCTTCAGATTTACAAAATGAATACTTTGTAGCACGTATACTGTCAATGCTCGGTGCCATTTTGTGGGCGACCCTCTATTTTTGCTTCCATTATTATGGGGTTACTTATTTATTACATTTATTAACGGATATTCCTTATACTTGGATAAAAAGAGTCCAACTCTATGTTGTTGTCTTTCTACTAATTGAAAAAGCGATTCTCTTTGCTGTTTTCTACGCTGTAGGCTATACAACGATGTTTTCGTTCTTTTCTTTAGCTCCCGCTGCCTTACAACTGATTGAAACAGATTTCGTGTTATTCACTGTTAACCAATTGACGGTAACAACCGTTTTAATCATTATTGTGCAGTATTTATTCCTGTCCAAATGGGAGGAAGAAGCTAGTAGAAAGATGTTAGTAGTCAAATTGATTGGTATACAGCTATTTATGGCTCTATTTGTTGGCATGATAAGTGTTCTACCAATTAAAGAATGGATTGCTAGGGGGTTAGGATGATGGCATGGATTAAAGCAAGACCATGGACAAGTTTGACCATTGTGTTAGCGATGCTAGTAATCGGTATCAATGCTTATTTCGTATTCAAAGATGATAGCAGCGTGACACGATCCTACTTTATCGACGAATTTCAAAAGGCTCACATCGGAACAAATAAAGAACGTGTTAACAAGGAAACGATTGTAGCACCTGCTGAAATATATACTATTACCGCTGATGCAACAAGCTTATCAGCAGTAAATGTAAAGCGTGGCCAGAAAGTCATGATGAATGATTTACTTGCTACCTATCAAACGGATGAAGTGGACGAGGAGCTAACAAAGCTTGAATCGGAACGTACAGCCTATGAAACTGAATTAAGCGATTTACAGGATGCACTTGATCAAATTGAGGATGAATACGGCGATGGCTCTGATCCAAAAAGCTCGATTAATACAGATCAAATGAATGATAAGCTTTCTGTTACGCTAAAATTAGAGCTTGCTCAGCAAAATTCACCATCAACAGCAGTTGCCCTGTTAAATCGACATATTGCTGAAACCAATCGTCAAATTGCGCTAATTGAGGCACAGATTACACAAATACAGTCCCGTCAAGGTATTGTCAGTCCAATCGATGGTGTTGTGTCAGCGATTAAAGAAGATGCAGGTGCACTGACGTTTGAAATCTATTCAAATGAAAAAGCTATGTATGCTTATTTATCCGAAAGAGAATGGCAAAAGGTTGAAGAAGGCCAAACTGTTGATTTTAAGGTGAAGCATGTCAAAGATGCATTATCTGGCGTCGTATTAGAAAAACAAATGATTGCGACTGATGATGATACATTTTGGGCAAATGAACTAGCCAAAACAGCAGCATTGCCACAACCAACAAATTATGAAGTCAAACTACAACAAGACGCTCCTTTAGAGGACATCCCATTTTCAACAACGGGCAAGGCCTCTATTATTGTCAATGAAGCGTTCGATTCCTATAAAGTTGATAAATCGTGGCTAGCAACGACTAAAAAGGGCAATAAAAAGCTGTATATTATCAATAAGGATGGCAAAATTCAGCTGATCGATATCAATGTACAATTTAATACTGCTAAGTCAGCTATTTTTATGGACTATATAGATGAAGGAACGCCAATGCTCACTAATGAGAAACGTAATATTGAAGCCTATACCTTCAGAACATTACCCGTTGAAAAAATACAATGGAACCACTTTAAAGATTTAACGTGGAAACAATATGTGAAATACATCGTTTTCTAATCTAAATCCGCTTCGCCTTTTTTTGGGGCTAGGCGGATTTTTTATTATTAAAAACAAAATTAAAGATCTTTTTGGAAAAGCGAGCAAGGGATTGATTTCCGTTCCGCCAGCGTCCTTTCCAGGGGGCGTCCGATGAGCCGCTTCACTCACTACGTTCGCTCCAGGGTCTCATCTGTGACGCTATGAACTGCACCCAAAATATTGGACTTAAAAAATCTAATATAGGGGGTGCAGTTAGTGATTTCTGATGAACAAAAGTTAGCCGCAGTTCTAGCTTACATTGAAGAAAAGGAAAGTACGTATCAGATTGCCAATAGATTACAGAGGGATCGACAGTACGTTCGATTATGGATTGAATTATATCGATACCATGGCATTGAAGGAATTATTCGTCCTCAAGGGTTCACGAATTACGAAGATTCTTTTAAAATAAAAGTAATTCAACACCTGATAGAGACGGGCGATTCGCTCCTTCAGACTGCTGCGAAGTTTAATATTCCTTCTCGTGAAACCATTCGGAGATGGAAAAAACAGTGGATGTCCAAGGCTGGAAAGGTGCTCTATCAAATAGAAAAGGAGCACCAATCAATGCCAAAAAAACAACCACCTTCGTCTGATTTAAATGAAAAAACAACGGAAGAGTTAAAAGCGGAAATTGAGTATTTACGGATGGAAAATGCCTATTTAAAAAAGTTGAAAGCCTTAGTTCAAGAAAAGGAAGCATTCAAACCGAAGAAAAAATGAGAGCTGTGTATGAGCTAAGGCTGGAATTTCCACTTCAAGCTCTATTAAAAGTGGCAAAAATCAAGAAAAGTACGTATTATTATCATCTTCAAAAATGGGTAAAACCAGATAAATATCAGGCGATCAAAGAACGAATCCAGACACTTTTTCATCACCATAAGGGGCGTTATGGCTATCGTCGTATTTGTCTTGCCCTCCGAAATGAAGGTTTTTTCATCAACCATAAAACGGTACAACGATTGATGCAAGAATTGGGCTTAAAAGGGACGGTACGCCCTAAAAAATACCGTTCGTATAAAGGGACAGTCGGCTATGTCGCAGAGAATGTCATCCAACGTGATTTTGAAGCCACTGCATCCAATCAGAAATGGGTAACCGATGTCACAGAGTTTAAAATAAACGGTCAAAAAATCTATGTATCGGCTGTATTAGATTTATTCAATCGAGAAATCGTTGGATATGAGGTATCAAAATCACCTAATTTTGAGTTAGTTCAACAGTCTTTTAAAAAGGCGTTTACGTATACAAAGTTATCGAAAAAGAGTGGCTTAATCATTCATTCTGATCAAGGATGGTTATATCAAATACCCCGTTTTAAAGCGTTATTGACAACGCATGAAATCAAGCAAAGTATGTCACGGAAAGGAAATTGTTTAGATAATGCCGTAATAGAAAGCTTTTTTGGTATTCTGAAATCAGAATTTCTGTACACAACTACGTTTAAAAACTATGTAGAATTTACAAAAGCATTAGCAGATTATATTTACTATTACAATCATGAGCGGATTAAAAGAAAACTCAACGGAAAAAGTCCCGTTGAGTATCGAAAAGCTTCGTAAAAAAGTTTATATTTTTGGGGTCAGATCACTAATCCCCTAGGAGTTACGCTGGCTCCACTCCAATCAACCATTCTGCAAAAAAGTGGCATTTACTTATCTTTCCTACTAGCCGTAGCAATCAAAATAAAATGAGTAGTGTACACCTTCACATTATTTAAAAACCTTTGCTAAATTGTACGTTGGAGTGGAATGCTACTTGACTCAGTGTGATAGCAAGACTGGCAAGACCCTGCACGAAGGCTCGAAGCTCGCCCACAATGAAGCAAGTAGCCCTGGAACGGAAATCAACTCTCGCTTTAACGCAAACATTCCTTTTTAAACAACACAAAAAATCCTCTGTAGAAGCTACAGAGGATTCATGTTTATTTTAAAGATAAGCATCTATTTAAGAAGCTTGCGAATTGAGCACGCGTAATTTGTGCGTCAGGTCTAAACGTATTATCTGGGAAGCCTCCTGTTAAATCATTCGCCACAAGCGCTTGGATATTGCTGTACGCCCAGTGTGTTGATTTAATATCTGTGAAGTTTACCTTGCTTGTACCAGTTAATTTGTACGCTCTTGTTAAAATCGCTGCCATTTCTGCACGTGAAAGCTGTCCGTTTGGATTAAACTTCCCTGCCTCTTGCCCTTTAATAATGCCAGCCTGCTCAACTGCGGCAATGGCACTGTATGCATAATGGCTCTTACTCACATCTTTAAAGCTAGAATCCTTCGTTGTAGTTAGATTTAAAGCTCTAGCGATGATCGTAGCTGCCTCGGCACGTGTAATGGATGCCTCAGGTTTGAACGTTCCATTTGAGTATCCTTTAATAAGAGATTGATCGTATAAGCTTTGGATTTCGGAAAATGCCCAATGTCCTTTTGTTACATCTGTATAAACTAATTCCTCATGATTATCTTTATAAACGGCTTGTAATTGATCGAAATACAGCTGTCCTTTCTTCTGAAGAGATGCTGTTGGCTGAGCAACATACAAACGCTCGAATTTCAATGGCTGTGGTAAGTCACTCGGAATATTCGCCGTCACGTACTTCCAACCACTCCAGTCTAAACCACCCTGGCTTGTAAAATCAATTGTATGCTTAGCTCCAGCACCATCAATCACAACGCCTCTTAGCCAATGCTTACCAGCATCGCCAAATACCCAAAGACCGATATTTTTAGGCTGCCCTGAAATAGCAATTGGTGTTTTCGCAACCATATAGGCAGCTTTTGTGCCTGTGCCACTAGTTGTGAAATCATAGTTTAATTGTAAGCTAGCCGTTCCCTGTCTTGCATACTCTTTAGAGCTTGCTAATGAAGCATTAGCTTTCGCCACTTCTGTTGTCCAAGATGACGTATTATCAAAGCTATCTAGTACAATAGGTTTCTCTGCTAGATCTACTACTTTCACAGCTGTAGACGTACGAATTCCTTCATACTCGCCAATAATTTTTCCTTCACCCTTTTGTGTTGCTGTGAAGGTTGCACCGTCCATTTTGCCGATATTTCCTTCAACTGTCCAGTTCATATTTGCTGGGTTGATGGTCATTGGATTCAAGTATTGATCATAGGCACTTGCAACTTGCATATCTACAGAAGATCCTTTCATTACCTGACCAACACTACTTAACGTAATTGATTTTACTTTCCCTGGTGGCGCTGTATTCACTACCTGTAAAATGGCAGATACACGACGTTCACTACCCTCTGACGGTCTATTCACTAGATTAGCGAAATAACCTCCTGGATTACGCGCCACCATTGCTGTAGAGCCGCCTCCATCTAGGTTAATAGCCGAAGAAGCACCCACTGAAATTAAATGAGCAGCTAAATCTGATAAATTAACACCATTACTATGACCACTTATGCGTCCATCAATCGTTACAAGAGATACCTTTGTACCTGTAGCATCTATAGCTACTGCTGTACGTGGACTACGTGTAGAAGCAAACCCTGAATTCGTTGGCATAGAAATATCCACTTTGCCGTTACGCACAAGCATTGGTCCAGCAGCTAAGATGAACTGTGCATCCATCCATTTTTGATCGATCGATAAGCTGACATCCACGCTTGTACCTGCTGTAATGCTACTTAATTCAGCGGCTAACTCTTTATTTTGGACAGAGATAACAAAGCCATCTGCTGGTACAGAAGAGTTACCTTCTGCTCCATATGCTGTTACATGAGATACTGTACCAGAGAACTGGTCACCAAAATGCAAGGTGCTTGTATCTTGACTAGCGCCCGACACAACGAGTTCTACACCCCATGTATTTGTCCCTGTTGATCTTTTTTCCGGTGTATATAAAACGTTTTTATTTGTTCCTCGTTCACTATTAATAAGATCGATAGGATAGCTTTTGCCATTCACTTGGAAAGTTAGATTCGTAGAATAATAGTCTGCAATCGCTTTCCCTGATTTCGATAAACCAAATGCAACTGGCTTTTGTGTTGGGCTATCATATGTATCTCCCAAAATACCATAGTTCACAATTTCATTATTTTCTGCTAACAAGTTCGCAGGCATACCATTTCCTAAAAAGTAAGAGGCATTGACAGCCCCAACAACACGATGCCCATCATATGTGTTTTGCTTGGCCATCGCTGATGTTGTTTTTAATGAATTAATAGGATTGGGCATACCAATTTCTAGTTTTGTATATGTATTATTTAAATTGACATCTAAAACATTTACAAACTGACGTATCGAACCTGACGTATAGTTTTGCTGTGAATGTATTACCTGTGGTGAAACCTCTGTTTTAACTTCACTGACTTTATTGCCTAAACCAGCAGCTTGTCCATTGATGGGGCTAACTGTTAGTGTAAGCATGAAAAGGACTACAATAATCGTTATTAGTTTTCTTGCCATTTTTCACTCCGAATTAATTCAAAGTATGGCACGTACCATGTCACGTGACCCGTGCCAGTGACTTTTTTATTTTGTTTCTACATAGATTGCTACTGGAAGGTTGACACCACCAGCATGCATTAGTTCTAATTCAATCGTATCTTTTGAACCCTTCATTTTGAAATCTGGTAATTCAACATACTCTGCCCCTACTCTTAAAGAAGGCACTAAATACACTTTGCCATTCACCTTAATCGCTCCGCTGTATAATCCTCCTCGACCAGCTAACTTCAGCTTAATCGTTTTTGTAGAGCCTGTTGGATTGACAACAGGAATGGATACTTTATAGTTCATACCGAAGTGACCTGGGTTTCCTACAGCACCATTGATTTGAGAAAATGAATTTTCAGCTGTTTGTAAATGGTCTGTACGGCCATTGGAAATGTTATAGCCTACCTCTGGAGTATCTACTGTATAGGCTGGTAGCTCTGCTAGAATGGTAGCACTTGGCCACGCACCCCTTGGATGCTTCGCATACTCATCCACGGCAACCTGTTCTGATTGGATTGTTGTTAAATCTGTATTATCTTTTGAAAGCACAGTACGAATCGTATACTCTGGCTTTCCACCATTGACTGCTTGAATATCTAAATCATGTAAAAAGCCGATAATATAATCATAGTGTAAATCGTATGTTTCAATGATCTTTGTTTCCCCTGGTGCAATGACAATACCACTACTTTCTGATTTTTGAAGCTTGTTATTTAAAGTAGCGTCCGCAATTGACAAACCTAGGTCATGACCTACCCAGCTATTACCCGTTTTTTGGCTAATGCCCTTCGAGTCAGTCACTTTAATGCTCTCTGTCGTAGACTTGTTTTGAACGGTAATGCCAAGAGTGACATCCGTACCTAATGTGTTGTAATGCCAGCCAAAAACACGATGCTTATTCGTTGCCGCAGTTGGTTTGACATCATATTGGGCAAGCGTCGCATTATTCATTGGCACAAGCTTACGTGTTAACGTTTCGGGATTATCACTAATAAATAAATCACGATCCCCCTCTAAACGAGCAGAAGGAACAGCCTCTGGTGATGACGTCGTGCCATATGATTTATCTAGGAAGGGGCTTGTAAACATATAACGGTAAACATAAATATACATTTCTTTTTTCTCTGTGATATAACGTAAATTTCCACCTAATGCATCCACAAGAAACTTAGCAGGAATGTACATTTTGCCTTTTTGTATAAATGGCTTTTCGATCATTGTCACTGCTTCATTATTAACCAAAGCCTGATTGCTGTTATCATTGAAAATAAAGCTCATCCCACCAATTAACAATTCAAAGGAACCATCAGGCTGCCAAGTACCAGATGAATCATCTAAATAATCATAAATATAGCTAGCAGGTAAATAGGTTCTTCCATCCTTTGAAACAATCGGATCTTTCATGACAATACGTTTGTTATTGATATGTAAGATATATGGGTCTTCCTGCGGTGGTGCTGTTGTTTCATCTGATAATGTAATATCCACCGATTGAGTAGCCTCATCCCAATTAACAACTCCATCAAAGTTTTCGCTGACGAAACGTAATGGCATGTAGGTACGATCCTTATACATAAATGGCGCAACATCCATTGCAACCTCTTCTCCGTCTATTAAAGCAGTCATCGAATCGATCGTTAAATCAACCATCTTACCATTGCGAATTGCCGATGCCGTCAACGTTTCCTTATCCCAATCCACACTTGCACCAACCGCTTCATACAATGCACGCATTGGTAATAATAAGAAATCCGATTTATTTAAAATAGGATCATTGACTTGAATCGTCTCTCCATTAATCGTAATCGAAACATTGTTTTTTATCTGAATGCCATTGTTACTAGTCGCTGATGCAGACGCTTGTCCTGGCAAAATCGTAGCCAACGCAACTGCTGATACAACACATGTAGTCCTAAGTTTCTTAAACATCTTAATCTCCTTTTTCCTCTTACAATAGTCTTTATCATCTTAACACGAAAAACCCCTAAAATGTGGGATTTATATCGAAAAGAGTAGAATTCGGTACTAGAGTGCTAGCCTTTCTCCTTCGAAAGCTTCATATAAAGTAAATGATATTCCAAAATACCATGGTCATTTTCTATAAAACTTATTGTGGTTGCTTTCACACTATTAGTACATCAAACTTCTCTATAAGGTAGACTAGTAATAGCCTCAAAAAGTTACATAATTATCAATTTCTTTTTGAGAAATTGAACGATTGAGTCGCATTATTGGGGTAAACTATATGAATAATGTATTATGCTAGAAATAACAATCTATCTAAAAGAGTATTAGATGTGTCACACGATAAGTTGCACACCGACGCTTACCTGCTAAACTAAGGCGTTTTAAGACAATCCGTTCAACGTTTAAGCCAGCGTCCTCAAAATTCATTCTTTAGGAGTTTGCTTATGTCATTCCCTTCAATAAAATGGCATTTAAATTCCTCTATAAGTAATTGCTTTATCACTAAAAGAGCCTAGATATTTAGGATTACAGTTTAGTTGTTCTTTTTCTTTTTTAGTAAATAATATTTTGTCGCTTATCCCCATTATCTTTTTCTCATTTTAAACAAAAGTACCCTATAAGATAGATTTTCTCAAAGTTTCTATCTTATAGGGTATAGTATAGTCGTTATACAGACTCAATCATAACCAAATCCGGAGTAAATATGTTGCTGGAGGATGTCCGCTCCCCATTCACCTAATAAAAACTAAAATACCACGTATCCGATGGGTGCCAAGCAATCCCCAATATTCCTCAGTTCCTCTAACACAAATACAGAGAGATAAAAAATAAACCGTTTTGTCCAACCAACTATATCTTGAGCTTGCATATATATAAATCATTGTTTTTTACGTTAACCAGTTAGTTTGTCGGGATTTTCCACTAAGAAATATAGTTTACCTAATGTATTATCTGCTTGCTGAAACATCCACTTTTTCTCGTCTTCCATGATAAGTTTCCATAATAATTGACCATAGAAGAATGCTGATGTTTGTTTATCTTGTATCAGTTCATAAATAGGATAGAACACACTGCCCTTCCAATGCTTTGGAGGTAAGTAACTCGAATTAAAAACTTCCTCATTCTCAATTATAGTTGCTAAGTGGTAAATGATTTGGTCCAACTTTCCCTTATCCATTTTGTCATAGTAAAACAGGAACTTATCATAATGGGGTACTTTTGCCATTCTCTTTCCTTCAATTGAATACAACATAAGAATTCCTCCATTAACACGTAATTGGTAATACTTGCAATTTAAAGATAACATAGTTATTATAATATGTAAACAGATGTGATTACATATTGAAGGAGTGTTTAAGATAATTATTGAAAAAAATGTTTGGATACTACGACCTATGCCACATAGCATTAACAGAATGAAACAATTCTTGGATGATGGATTCATTGCAATTGGTTATCCAGCAGGAAAGTCGTTTACAGGGAAAAGCTATGATGAATTAAAGGGTATATTAGACCAAGAAGATTGGTCTGAAGGAATTGGAAATGTTAATTTGTTTGTATTAATGATGAATGTTGGAGATTATGTCATTGTTCCTGATGATAATAAAAAGGATGTATATATTGGAGAAATCACTAGTGATTATTATCATGAACCAGCTGTCGATAAGCCAAATGATGGATTCTATCCCCATCAACGAAAAGTAACATGGTTCTTTGATAAGAAGCCACTATTGAGAAGTCAATTACCTGAAGAACTCAGAGGCTCATTGAGATATCCAGGAACCATTGCTAATATCACAAAACATCGTTCCATTGTTGAAGGCCTTATAAATAATGAATCCAATACCAAGAATGAGGAAAACAGCAATCCCATTCTAGATAAAGCCATACATGTATTGGAGGTATTACTAGACGATCATAATACAGAAATTCGCCTTAAAGCCGCAGAAGCACTTACTAGGTATTATTCAGAAAAAAAATAGACCCATAATCCAAATAGACAACTGAAGGAGAATACTAATAAAAAAAGCGAGTATTGTCCATCTAGTGCTTAGTATTTCTTCTTTTCTGAGCGTGAGCCATAAATATCATTTTCGTTAGCTGACAAACTTACTCTGTTAGTACTTCAATTTGACTTGTAGACTTTTTATTTTGTTCTTTTGTCAAAGCTAATTGTGCTTCTATTGAATAAATACTGAATTCGTGCTTATTCTACGTTTCTCATAACGAATAGCAATGAGCTGTAAAAATAGTTTCGCATCCTCTTGTTAAAAGGTTTTTTAATTCTATATAATTGAAACTTTTTTTGATCATTAATCCGTATAGCAAGGGATATTTAAAAGAAAGGATGTTATGTAATGATTACTAATCATTTGAAATCAAATGAAGAAAGTATCCAAAGTACCGTTTACTTAGATTATAATGTCTTTATCAATTACAGAAATCATCAAGATGTTAGGGAAATACTTCATAATAAAAAAACACAGTATAATTATTGTTATGGTCCCCCGTACTTAGAGGAAGTTGCGAACATTCCATCTGAAAAGTTCGAGCATATTCAATCACATAAAAATGATATCGATACATTGTTTGAATTTCATACTTTCAGACCCACGGATACAAACAAACTAGTTAAGGTACAAGAGTCTGCTGCAACTGTTTTAAAACGCGTAACAGAATCACTAGATCTAAGTAAAAAAGCTGAAGAACATGAAAAATCTCAATTCTCCCTATTCAAATCACAATGTAAAGAGTTAAATTTTGACCCTAAAAAAATGAGTAATATCCCTTTTGATGAAATATTTAATCATGCTGATGTGTTTTTATTTGTAGAAGAACTAGCAATAAACAATCCAGTATTTTTACAGTCTTTAAGAAAAACATTAAATTCCGCAACTAAAAAAAATTTTACTGAATTACAGCATTCTATTGCTGTTTTGTTTAATGTTCTTGAAATAGTTGGCTTTAGACCAGAAGCCGCGAAAAAGGCGCGTTCTAGAATGCATGATGTTTCACATGCAATTTATGCTAGTCAATGTGATTTTTTTATTGTTGAGGACAACAAATTTAGAGAGAAATGTAAAGCTGTTTATCATTTTTTAAAAATAAATACAAAAGTACTTTCTTACAACGAATTTATTGAAAATTTCTAGTAGACTTGTTGACTTATAAAAAGATTACAGGCTTTTAACCCCTCTCGTAAGTTTTTTTCCTATGACAAGTGTGAGTCATATAGACCATTTAATCATTCTTTTAGAGAATTTATTATGAATTTTTAAAAAATGATTTTTAAACAAAATCAGTTAAATATTCTATATATCTTTG
The DNA here is from genome assembly GCF_039614735.1 of Lysinibacillus sp. BS3. Classification (NCBI taxonomy): domain Bacteria; kingdom Bacillati; phylum Bacillota; class Bacilli; order Caryophanales; family Bacillaceae; genus Lysinibacillus; species Lysinibacillus sp. BS3. Next base: position 2,087,386 of record NZ_CP154860.1, read on the forward strand.
GAACCTTTATTAATATTTTATATAAATTGATAGAAAATCCTTTGTCACCATTTATGAGCATTTGTTGAGATAGTAAGTTGACTTTATTAGGTAATCAAATAGTGCTGTTTTTGTAACGGACTGTTTTCTTACGGATTAACTTAAACAACACAATATCAAGCTTGCAGTTACATGATATTTCTCTGCTTTGAATTTAAAACATAAATAGCTTCTAATTCTATTAATAAAATAAAGACTTCATTCTATTAAACTATTTGTTCAATAAAATATTTTTTGTTTAAAAAATCTGGTAAAATCCTTTCAATACTATGATATGAGTTAAAGGAATTTTATGTTCTTTTAAAAAAAGTAGTAGAGAGTTAAGAGTGTGACTTCTTACTTCAAGATTTATTTGAAGTAAGAGGGATTTACTAAGACGTCTTCTGAATTCAAAGAATTATTCTTTTTTCATTTAAAAAACCCAATCGAAAATATCGATTGGGTTTTAGAATTATTTGAAATTAAATTAGACTAGTAACTAACAGGAATGTGGATTATTTAACTACCACTACCCAGTAAGTACCATTGTATTTAACTTCAACAATTACGTCTTTAGCAAAGAAGTCTGTTTTAGTTACTGTTGCAGTGAATGTATAAGTTGCACCTTGGTTAGCTGCAGCACCTAAATCGATTCCAGTAGCTCCATCAGTTACTGTTAATACAACAGTCTTCGGAGGTTAGCGAGTCCAACTCAACTAAACACTCGCTACAAAATCGCTCTAAGAACGAACGATATTTTGAAATCGTTGCTTCCGCTTTATTCGCTAATTTTAAACTTAGTAAATATTCATTTATTATCTTTCTCGTTTGTTTGGGAATTCCCTCATGAGTGCTAATCCAATATTTCCTTGTAATATCGGTCATATGTTACCATCCTTTCTTTCATTCTTACATCTCCAGCATGTGTTAACATTATTGTTAACTGTTATATTAAGTTTATCTTTCCTATTAACCTACTCATGCCTTCTATAAATTGTTGTAATGATTCGATCCTCTAAACTTCCTTTTACTTACAAATGCATATTGTTTCTCTACTATATGAATTACTCCTCAGACATAAAAAGCCTTCACTCCTAAAAAAGGAATAAAGGCTCTTAAATTTCTCTATCAATAATATATTAACTGTTAGATGTGTGTGTTATTACGGATATGACTTAACTTGAAAAATTTTTAAATTTTAAATTCCCTAAGTATTCTAATCTCTTTTTTCTACTTAAAATACTGTCTACCTTCCTTGCAAAAAACTGAAATGCCTAATTTCAAATATTATGTATATTATATTTAAGGAATATCTACATCAAGTTATCGATTAAAAAATTAAAACACTGAGTTTAATTATAAATGTATATTTTCAGACTTGATAATCAGGAATAGATAAATACTCTCATTATTTACAATTTATTAAAATAAAAAAAGAAGTTGTCGAAAATCGACAACTTCTTTAAAGAATTAATTTTATTTAGCTACTGTAGTAATGTTTAAACCAGTAAACGTAACTGTATTTGGTGTTAATGCAGTATCAGTTACTGTTAATCCAGTAATTCCATTAACTGTTACACCACTTACAAAGTTAGTTGGAGCACCAGTTAAAGTAAATGTTACTGTGTTACCTGAAGCAGTTGCAGCACCAGTTGCTACTACTGTAGCTTGTGTAGCACCAGCTACGAAATCAATAGTAGCAGTACCTGTTACATTTACATTCTCACTGAATGTAATTACAACATCAGATCCATCAGTTGCAATAGATTGAATTGTTGGAGCTGTAACATCATTAGCAGAAGCAACCAAGTTATTAATTGCAGTTTGTAATCCTTGTGCAGTTGTATAGTTATTTGCAAGAGCATCAACTACAAGTGCTTTCTTAGTAGCATCTAAGCTATTGAAAGAAGTTAAAGTAAGCTGTAGTGTAGCAGCATTATCATTTAACGCTTGAATAGCAGCAGTAACTGTTGGTGCATCAGTTGCTGAAACAACATTGCCTAAAGCAGTATTTACAGCAGCTAGAGCAGCAGTAACTTTACCTGCATCTACTGAAGCTTTTGCAGCAGCAATTTCAGCAGTAACAGAAGTGTTGAATGTAGTTGAATCAGTACCAACAAATGTAGAAGTTCCAACTAAATAAGCTTGAACGTTAACATCAGTAATTGCTTCTAATGCTGTTACGCTTGAAGCTGCACCTGGTACTTCTTTAACAGCAGCGATTAAAGCTGCATAAGTTGCAGCACCATTTACAGCAGCTACTTTTGGTGCAAATACTTGTGTGCTAATTGCAGTGTTGAATGCAGTAGTTAAAGTATCAACAGTATATAAAGTACCTGGAGCTGGTGTAAGAGCAGTTGCTACAGCATTTTGATCTGCATCAGATAATGCTTTGAACGCATTAACTGTTTTCAATGCTTCTTTCACTTGACCAGTGTTAGACGCACTATTTACTGCGTTAACAACAGCTTGAGTAATTCCAGTACCAACAACACTTGTATCATTACCTTTTGCTTGGCTATCTTTGTTAGAAGCATCAACATTAATTAGACGAACTTCTGAATTTTTAATGTTCAGACGGTCTTCTAATGAAATTGCTTTTTCGAAACCATTAGCATCAGTAGAAGTTAGACGGTTGAAGTCTGTTTGTGTACCTGTGAAGTAAGTGTTAGATTGACCGTATTTCACGATTTGGTATGAAGAAGTACCATCAACTAATACTAGAGCGTAACCCCATTCACCAGCACCTAAATCTACAGTTTGGAAACCTTTAACTAGACCAGTTACTTCAGTACCTGCTACTGTAGCATCTACCCACTCAGAAGTTGTTGTTCCAGCAGAATAGTAAGAATTGCTAGTTGTCCAAGTACCGTTAGAAGCTTTAACACTTGTAGTAACACTTCCAGTTACTTCTACTTTACCGGCTTTTGCATTTTGTACTTTTAATGCAACATTTTTAGGGTTAGTTGTAGTGTGACCAGTTACTGTTACTGATTGACCTGCAGCAATGTGTACATTTAAGTTAGCAGAACCATTGTTGTTAGAAATACTATCAACATTGAAGTTTGTAGGAGCTAATGTTAAATCTACAGCACTGTTACCAGTGTTAGAAAGAGTATAAGTTACACGGTTAACCGCATAATCGTTTTTAGAATACTCACTACCAGCTTGGTCTAATAATTGAATATTGTATGTTGGTTGTTGTAAACCAGTACCTGATACGCCAAAGACACCAGTTACATCAGATTTATCTTCAAGTTTTGCACTTCCAATAACTTCTGAGCGGAATACTACTGAACCTGCAAGTTTGAATGATTCTTCTTTTTCAAGAGTACCTTGAACGTTTGATGCTGAGTTAATGTCAATCCATACTACTGGAGTTGCACTTACTTCAGTTTTGTCTGCTTTAACGTCAAACTTAGCTTTGCCATCTTTATCAAGAGTTAAAGTGTAAACTCCAGTTTTACCAGAAACAGGTTTAACCTTTGAGTTATTTACAATGTAAGCTTCAGTATTAGTTGTTAAGCTAGAGTCGATTAATTCGTTTAATGCAACTGTTGCTGTACCACCTGCATATGGTTTACCGTCAGCTTTTAATACTTCTACTTCATAAGTAAATGCTTTACCAGCTACTGCTTCAAATTGCTCTTCTTTGTTGAATTTGAATGTATAAGCTCCACCAACAAATTTAGTTTCTTCAGCTTTAACTTGTAAATCGCGAACATCTAAACGATTCCAACCTGAAGTATTTAAAGCATCGCTATCTTTGTAAACGATTGGAGTTACAGCAGTGTTTGCACCAGTAACTGTGAATGTAGCTTCACCTTTATCATTTGTTTTAACTGATAATACGCGTTGGTCAGTTTTTGATTCAAATGGTTTAGCTGTTGCACCAGTTGCTACATCTGTAGCTACTGCATTTGTATCGTTAGTTACAGACTCATCAATGTTTTCTTTGAATGTAACTTTTAATTCTTGGTTTTTAACTGGAGTACCAGTTACAGGATCTAAATAAGTAGCTGTATAAGTTTTTGCTTTACCGTTATCTAAAGTATTACCTTCTTTAGAAGTAAGAGATAAAATTGGTTTAACTCCCCAGTAAACTTTTGCAAAGCTACGGTTAGCAGGGTTGCCAGTTGCGTATGCTACAACTTGGTCAGCACCAGCATTGTATTGAGTATACGTGTAAGTAGCAACACCATTTTCATCAGTTGTTACTTCAACAACTTGTGCTTTGTTTAATGAACTTACTTTTTCTGAGTTAGAATCGTATGGGTCAACGTTAAATGTTACTGGGATACCAGCTTTAGATTGACCTTCTGCAACTTTAACTTCAGCTTTAAGAGATACTTGTTGACCAACAACACCTTGTACAGATGTAGTAGTTAAGTTGATAGCAGTTGGTACTACTGCTGCGATACCTTTAAATTTACCTATTTCTTCGCCATCAAGAGTTACAACGTACTCTTTGTCAGCAGTTTGAGCTTCAGTAGTTAATACAACAACATTTTTGTTAGTTTGTTTAACAGCAGCGTTTTTAACTTCTAAGCCATCGATTTTGAATTTAAGAGCTTCTACGTTATCAACTTCTTCGTCGAATGTTACTTCAACAGTTGTAGCGTTGATAGCTTTTACAGAAGCATCAACTGTTTCAACAGCTAGATCAAGCGTACGAGCGAATACTACTGCGAAGTCTTGGCGAGTGATCGCTGCGTTTGGTTTAAGGTTTAATTTACCGTTTTCTTCAGAACCAGTGAAGATTCCGTTTGCTACAGCAGTTTCTAGAGCATCTTTAGCCCATGGTTTAACTTGAGAAGCGTCAGCGAATTGGCTTAGGCTTTCGCTACCTTCTAAACCGAAAGCATCTACAAGAACTTTAGCTGCTTCAGAACGAGTTAAAGATTTGTTTGGAGCGAATTCGTTTGCACTTACGCCTTCAAAAATGCCGTTTGCTACTACTGCTGCGATTGAGTTGTAGTACCAAGCACCTTTTTTAACGTCTGAGAAGTTTACATCGCCGTCAGCTTCTAATTCTAGAGCTTTCGTGAAGATTTCTGCAGCTTGTGCACGAGTTACTGTGTTAAGTGGGTTGAAGTTCCCGTTAGTGTCACCTTGGATTACACCAGCGTCAACTAAAGATTGAACTGCTTCTTTAGCGTATCCAGAGATTTTGTTATAGTCGTTTACTTGCGCAGCAGATGCTACAGGTACGATTGCCGATGCAACTAATGCAGCTGTTGCTGATGCCGCGAAGAACTTACGGCCTTTGTTTTGCTTTGCCATTAATGTATTCCTCCCTAAAATTCCTTAAATTGATATTAATCCAACGAAAACTATAGTACCGCCTAGTTACCTAAATGTATGTATTATAGCTTTCTTGAATAATACAAAACTAAAGCAAATTTGTTAGTAAATTTACTAGAAAAAGCGTAGTAGAATACCATTCTAGTAAGTTTATTCACTTTCTACAATAATATAACACTATCTTTTCCGAAATTCAAGCATTGGGACATAAATTTAGTTATAGAAGATTTTTTTACCATACCTAATATGGTATTTAATAGAAACCATTAAAATCACAACTAATTATATCCTCATTTGGATTGGTAACATATAGTTCCGTTACCTATTATACCTTACTCTCAATAATAACCAAGCATTTTCTGGAATGGTTACTAAATTGTCAAAAATTAAAGACTCCCGTAATATTTTAGTTATAATTGTAAAGAAACAGAAATATAGAAGGCGTTTCATAGCGAATTCTGCCTCTTCCTCACCAACTTTATGAGTTTCTTCTTTATTAAGTAAAAAGCTAAATCTATCTGTCCCCATGTTGTAATAATAGATTGCCACTTTTTATGCTACACTTTTGATAGTTTGATAGAACATATCAGCTATTGAAGGGAGCTTAAAAAATGAAACGTAAATTTCCTCTTTACGGGGCCGTGCTGGCAGGCATGTTATATCTTGCGCCAACTTCCGCTTCAGCGGAAGATATTTCGAAGCACTGGGCCTACCATGAAATGAACTATCTTATTACCAACGATTTAATGAAGGGCGATGAATTCGGCCATTATCGTCCGAATGATGCTGTCACTCGTGCTGAATTTGCAGCCTTTCTTGTTAGAACACTGAACTTGCCAGCAGCTTCTAGTCAGACAACCTTTACAGATGTAAAAAAAGGTGACTGGTATTATGGGGTAGTCGAGCAAGCAAGCTATCATGGGCTAATTAAAGGTGACGAGCAAGGCAAATTCCATCCGAATAATCACATTAATCGTCAGGAAATGGCCGCTATGTTAAAAAGAGCTCTTACTTATCAAAACATCAATACATCTTCCTCCCCTATTGCTTTTAGTGATAATGCGCGCATTGCCAAATGGGCCTATGCAGATGTACAAGCTGTCGTCACAACAGGACTACTTGTTGGGAAGCCAAATAATCAATTTGCCCCTCTTGCTCAAACAACTCGTGCTGAGGCAGCTACCGTGCTCTATCGTTTAATCCATCTAGAGGCTCCTGGGACAGGTGGTAAGCAATATATGACGACGAATTACTCATATGATTACTCCTCTGTAGTAAGTAAACAAACAATGAATAATCCAAAGGTCGATGGTGCTGGCATTTTCACGGCTAGCGAGGCACTAGTGTCATACTATGTACACCCAAAAAGTTTTATGCAGGATAGCCCATCTTATTATCAATTCCTAAAATTATCTACTGTCGTCAATAATTTGAGTGCAAAAGAGCTAAATGATAAAGTACTTGCCAATAAAGGAAGCTTAGCAGGTACAGCGGATGCCTTCATTCAAGCTGGTATAGACAATAAGATCAATGCTATTTATTTAGTCTCCCATGCCTTGCATGAAACAGCCAATGGTGGTTCTGCACTTATTAAAGGGATCGAGGTTGGCTTAGATACAAATGGCAAGCCGATGGTAGCAACACCAGAAAATCGTGAAAAATTAACTGCTATTAAGACAACCTACAATGCTTACGGTATTGGCGCTATAGATGCCGATGCTAATAAGTATGGTGCGGAGCGCGCTTATACAAATGGCTGGTTTACTGTTCAGGATGCCATTATCGGCGGTGCCCAATTTGTAAAGGATCAGTATATTAGCAGGGGGCAGGATACGCTCTATAAAATGCGTTGGAATCCTGATAATCCGACAGTCCACCAATATGCAACACATGTGATGTGGGCTGTCATTCAAGCGAAAAAGATCTATGATATTTATGAATTAATTGGTGCTCATACAACAACAAACCTAGTGTTTGATGTGCCTGCCTATCAAAGTCAATCTTCCGCTCCTTCATTACCGAGTCCATCGAAGCAATACGCATTGGATTTAGGGTTAGCTGGAGCAACTGGTAAAACGACGATTAATCTCAATATGAGAACGTATCCGAATACAGCAGATAATGCTTCGATTATTACGAATTTGCCAAAGGATACCTCCTTTAAAGTTCTTGGTGAAAATGGTGGTTGGTTGAAAGTAAGTGTCAATGGACAAGAGGGCTGGGTGATTGATGATTATGTGAGTCTTGAAAATGGCTTACAAATTGTTAATATGAATATTACACTCAATGTTCGAAGCGAACCATCTACGACAAGTGCTATTTTAGGTACTGTTAAACCGAATGGCTTTATTATCGGGGCTGTAGACGATAAAGGTGAGTTTATAAAAAATGGTGCCTGGTATCAGGTGCTTTACAACGGAAAAACAGGCTGGGTACATGGCGATTATATTGTAAAAAAATGATTTTAATAGGATGCGCAAAAGAAGAGTGCGATGATGATTCGCACTCTTTTTGTTAGTCATTTTTTATCAACGAGATGAAAGCGCTATATAATAGAAGAAACTCGAAATTTTAGGATATAATTTTCATACTATCCCCCTAAAATTTAGTAAATTCTACGTCAAAATAGTGTCCTAAAAAAGCTTAATAGGACAATTGCTATACCATGTAAAAATCGTTACTAATAAGAGCTATACTTTAAGTAATCATCGTTAAACCCATTATCGAAAATTTCCTGTCAATATTGCTTTTGTGGTATGATAGATTGCAGTGAAAATGGAATTACAGAAAGGTTTGAACACTATATGAGGCATGTAACGATTATGGGCGTACCCTTTTTACATATTAGTCAACAAGGGTTTGTTGATTTACTCGTTAATCGTATTGAACAGCAAGAAAAAACTTTCGTTGTGACAGCCAATCCTGAAGTTGTCATGCAGGCAAATGAAAATCCAACTGTCATGAACTACTTAAAGCAGGCAACATACATTTGTGCAGATGGTATTGGTGTCGTTAAGGCTGCACAAATCCTTGGAGATTCACTTCCAGAGCGTGTAACTGGCTATGATACGATGGTACGTCTGTTAGAGGTTGGTCAGCAAAAGCATTTTAAAATCTATTTACTAGGTGCTCAAAAGGAAACCATCGAAAAGACGGTTGCCAATATTCATAAGAACTATCCAAACGTTGATGTCGTTGGCTATCATGATGGCTACTTCGACTGGAATAATAATGATTTTGCAAAAGAAATTGCAACTTTACAGCCTGATCTTGTATTTGTGGCATTAGGTGTACCAAGACAGGAAAAATGGATAACAGAAAACCTTGAAAAATTTTCAAAGGGTGTATTTATCGGTGTGGGTGGCTCCTTCGATGTCATCGCTGGTACTGTAAAACGTGCACCAGTAATTTGGCAAAAGTTAAATCTTGAATGGCTCTATCGACTGTTACGCCAGCCAAGTCGATTTGGCAGAATGCTTGTACTCCCTCGCTTTGCTTTAAAGGTATTTGCATTAAAGCTTAAAGGTCAGGGCAAAACAAAATGAGTCAGTCAACATTTGTTAAAAGCACACTCATCCTAACGATTGCCACCTTACTTTCAAAAGTAATCGGTAGTATCTTCCGTATACCACTTCAAAATATTGCTGGTGATGAAGTACTTGGTATTTTTAGTCTTGTCTATCCTGTTTATATGGTAGCACTTTATTTATCCGTTGCGGGTATCCCTATCGCTATTTCTAAGCTGATTGCGGAAGCTAGGACGAGTCATGATACTGCCAAAATTAAGAAAATTTATGTGACTGCAAGAATCCTTGCATTATCCTTTGGCGTCATTAGTTTTACAATCATTTACGGCTTTTCAGAGCAGATAGCGAATGCACTTGGTGGGCCCTCAACAGAGATAGCCTTAATTATAGTTGCCCTTACATTACTGGTAGCTCCTTATATGGCTGTCTATCGTGGATTTTTCCAAGGTTTTGGGGATATGCGACCTACTGCCATCTCTCAAGTGATTGAGCAGTTAGTACGTGTTGCTTTAATTTTAATTGTTGCGTATTTCTTAGTAGCAATGGATTATTCAAATGATATCGTAGCTGGTGGAATTATGGCGGGCTCTGTATTAGGAGCCCTCGGGTCACTTTTCTATTTACTTTTTAAATATTTCCGTTCTTCGGTAAAAGTAACGAGTAAGGAGAAATATTCTGGTAAGGATTTCTCTAAATACAGTAAAACCATTTTAAAAATTTCTATTCCCATTGCGATCGGTTCAGTGACAATGGCACTCTTTAACTTTGTTGATTCCTTTACGGTTACATATGGCTTAAGAAGTGCTGGTGCAGATGCGAGTGAAATTAGCTACCTTTATGGTATTTATGGTCGAGGGCTAACATTAGTTCAAATTACGACTGTTTTTGCTTCGTCGATTATCTTGCCACTTGTGCCGTTGATTACAACGAAGCTAGCTGAGCGTAAATTGGATGAAACACGCACTATTATTGAGCAAACTCATCGTATGACACACCTTATTTCATGGCCAGCTGCTATTGGGTTACTAGCCTTAACCTTGCCTTTAAATCTAGCTCTTTTTAAAGACTTAGAGGGAAGCTTAATGTTAGCCATCATCAATCTAAGCTCTGTCTTTACATCACTAACTTTGCTTGGAACAGGAATTCTACAGGGTATGAATGCTGCCAAAACAGGAGCTCTCATTATTTTGAGTGGTGTTGTCCTTAAGGTGTTTTCTAACATCTTCCTTATTCAAGCATTTGGTTTAGATGGTGCTGCCTATGCAACTTTGCTAGTGTATTTTGTGTTATTTATTGTGAATTCTGTCTTTATTTATCGTATGATTCGCTTTACTGTCCTTGGAAAAGATACGGTGAAAATGATTGTGTCTTCCATTGTAATGGGAGTAGCAGTTGGATTACCAACACTTTGGCTTGACTTTACACATTGGTCAAGAATGTCGGCAATGGGCTATCTAACTGTCGCAATCGTAGTTGGTGGAGCTCTTTACTTCCTTCTACTATGGCTGATGAAAGCTATTCATAAACAAGATTTAAAGAAAATCCCTGTTATCGGAAAAAGATTTTCATAAATAAGAGAGGTAGGACACTTATGTCAAAACAGAAATGGCTTTGGGGAATCATTGTTCTTTTACTCGTCGTTTCCTCTACAGGTATCATGAAGAGGTGGAATGCGGAGCAATCGAATGATGCTTATGAGATTGTTATTCCCTATGATGAAATACAAACCGCAGAAAAAAATAGCGACCTAACAATGGATGAAATTCTTTCCTCCTTAAAGGATGCTGGGCTGAATACTGTGAGTCTAGAGCCCTTAACATTAAAGGAAATGGAAAAGCAAAACTTAATTACCGTTTATAAAGAAAGTGAGTTAGCAGCCCAATTATTGTTTACACCTTATAAAGATGCTGTTGATATCTCTAATAGCGGCTATTATATTCGAGTGCCTGAAAATGAGAGCTACCAAAAGCTGATCATGGAGAGCATTGAACCAGAGGAAGTACAAATAGGAGAAGAGCCTTTTTATTTCCTTCCTACTTCTAACCACAATTTTGATTTAAAAACACCAATTGGCTATGATCAGCCTGCTATTGACATGATTAGTAAGCATGGACTAGCCCACATCTTTAAGGTGGAAAATGCAGATAATGAAGTAGCTAATGAAAAGTTGGTTAATCAATTAGTCGCTTTAAAAGAGGCTTCGGCAGGCCGCTTACTTGGTCAAGGTGATGAAGCCATCGGGTTTGGCCAAGAAGACGGCAATCAATTAGTTGAAAAATTAAATGATGCTGGCTATTACTTCTACACAATTGAAAGTAACCCACTTAAAGGCGAAAGTAAAATCGCTCAAATGACGGATTACAATATGATTCGTTTGCATAGTATCAATGTCAACAGAGAGACTAAATTAAAGCTAAATGCAAGTATTGATCGTACAACACGAGCTGTCAAAGAGCGTAATATTCGCTCCATTTTCTATCATATTAAAACAACAGGTAATGCCAAAGAAAATGTAGAAGAAACGATTGATTATCTAAATGGTGTGCATGACACAATGCCAGATCATTTCAAAGCAGGTGAACCTAAGCTATTTGATAAAGTAGTCGTGCCAGCTTGGGTCACAGCAGCCGTATTAGTAGCAGGTATTTTATTTACCTTTATCATTTCAGAATTAGTAAAATGGATGCCTCTTCGTATCGCGGCAGCTGGCTTTATGGCTGTACTAGCAATTGCGTACTTTATCCTGAAAAGTACTCTATTTTTACAAGCATTTGCACTCATTATTGCAGTCCTTGCCCCAACCTATGCAGTCATCAAATCAGCGCAAGGTTCTACGAAGGTGTCTAACATATTGCTCCAATACTTAAAGGCAGTAGCAATTAGCGTTATTGGCATTGTAATTGTTATTGGCTTATTGAATGGTAATGCCTTTATGACAGGGTTTGCTGTATTTAAAGGGGTTAAGCTTGTTTATCTTATTCCAATTATGGGTGTTTTACTATTTACAGTAATTGAGATGAACCGACTAGCTGATCAAAACATTAAGAACTCTTTATCCAATACGGTAACATTGTTAAATAAAGAATTAAAATATTGGCATGTGCTACTACTCATTGTATTGGCTGGTGTCGGATTATTTTACATTAGCCGAACAGGAAACTCTGGTTCTGTAAGTGATATGGAATTAGCCTTTAGACAATGGCTAGAAAATACATTGTATGTTCGACCAAGAACGAAGGAATTTTTAATTGGTTTCCCATTCTTCATTTTAGCGTTATATGTAATGGGTATTAATCGTAAATGGGGTAGTATTCTCCTTGTACCAGGTGTTATCGGTTTCCTATCCATCATGAATACATTTACTCACCTACACATCCCAGTAGCTGTTTCTGTGTTACGTACACTATACAGCGTATCTCTAGGTCTTGTAGTAGGACTAGTGTTTATCCTAATCTTCAAAATCGGTTATCGTTGGGTTTCTAAGGCAATCGCGAGGTGGTCATAATGCACGTTGTTTTATCTGGCTATTATGGATTTGATAATGTCGGAGATGATGCCATTCTACTGTCCATTATCCAATCATTAAAAAAGTGGCAAAGTGATATAGAGATCACGGTATTATCGAATAATCCAGCAGCTACTGAGCAAACATATGGTGTCAAAGCCGTTAATCGTTGGAAAATGAAAGAAATTCGCCAATTACTTAAAACAGCGGATGGACTGATTAGTGGTGGCGGTAGTCTTATGCAGGATCAAACAGGCATGAAAACTATTCCTTACTATGCGGGCGTTATTCAAATTGCAAAATGGTTGAAGAAGCCAGTATTTGTTTACGCCCAAGGTATGGGTCCGATTAATCACCCACTTAGTAAATTCATTGTTCGTACAGTCTTTAATAAGGTAGAGCAAATAACGGTTAGAGATAGAGCCTCTCTAGCTCTTTTAACAGAGATCGGTGTACGAAAAGAAACAAAGATCGTACCAGATCCTGTTATGGGACTTAACGGTAATGACTTTTATTGTGAGTGGCTAGAAAATGTCTCTTTGTCAGCCGATAGCTATATCTCTGTAAGCGTTCGAGATTGGCCATCCGCTGTTGCCTACAAGGAAAAAATTGCACACAGCCTAGATGAATTAGTACGTCAGGGTGAGCAAATCGTTTTCCTGCCTATGCATGGTGAGCATGATTTTATTACTTCACAGGAAGTAGCAGCACTTATGAAGGAAAAGAGCTTGATTGCTCCTGCTGATTTATCTATTGCGGAAAAAATCGCAGTGATAGGTCAATCTCAACTATTAATAGGTATGCGACTGCACTCCTTAATTTTCTCGGCAATCTATGCAACACCGTTTATTGCCATTTCGTATGATCCGAAAATTGATGCGTTTGCTGATATCGTTGATCAGCCTGTCATCGGTCATGTCGAGGTTGATGATTGGAATGGTGTAACATTGTTTGAACAAGCTGTAGCAATTCTTGAATCCTATACAACAGTTCAAGAAAAAATGCGCCAGGCCGTCATCCCATTGCAAGATGAAGCAACTGCAACTGCTAAATTAGCAATTGATGCTTTGTCAAAATAAACATTAAAAAATGATGAATTTCAATGTTAATTGAAATTCATCATTTTTTTCCTACTTCTAATAATTTTAAAATGGATTGGGCCTGTTGCATATGCATGGCTAAAACATATTGACCTGCTTGCATTAAAATTTGCGCCTTCACCATATTCATCATCTCTTTTGCGATATCTGCATCTCGAATACGAGACTCTGCTGCTTGTAAATTCTCTGCCGTGTTCACATTAGCATTATAGGCATGTTCCAAGCGGTTCTGATAGGCACCAAGACGTGAGCGCTCATTGGAAACACGTTTTAAGGCTTCATCCATTGAAGACATAGCTTTTTCCGCATCCTCACGAGTAGCAATAGAAGCATCCTTCAACCCAAGTGCCTCGGACCCCATCCCATTGATAAATAATTCGATACTCTGTCCTTCATTAGCGCCTGCTTGAATCTTGATGCCATTTGTTTCATAATCCCCATTAAGTAATGTCTTCGTATTAAATTCTGTATCGGTTGATGTGCGCTGGATTTCCTTTTTTAATTCCTGAAATTCCAAATCTAATTTTTTACGATCATCATCTGTTAATGTATCATTGGCTGCCTCCACTGCTAACTCACGCATACGCTGAATCATGGCATGTGTCTCATTCAGTGCCCCCTCTGCCGTCTGCACAAGCGAAATACCATCCTGTATATTCTTAGCTGCCATATTCAAGCCACGAATTTGAGCACGCATTTTTTCAGAAATCGCCAGTCCAGCTGGATCGTCCGCTGCACTATTAATTCGATATCCGGAAGAAATTCGTAGCATAGCTTTACTCATCGCCCCATAATGACGATTCATATTATTCATAATTGCCATCCCTGTTGCTGACCACTTACCAAGCATGATTTCACCACCTTCTTGTTTTTATATCGGTTCAACATCTCATCTATTGACCTTTATACTGGAAATGGTTTCTAATTTTTTATGCGTTTTTAACATTTTATAGTTGATTAACTACATAATAAAAGCACCTGCTTGTCATTTATGATAAGTAGGTGCTTACTGGACATTCCATCTATTCAATTTTGAAACCCCCAAGTTGATGGCTCTTTTGCTGTAGCAATTCGAAAAAGAGTTCTTTATCATTCTCTAGTAATGCCTGATCAATCAAATGATCCAAATTTTTCTCCTCTAACTCTGCAATAAGCTGATCGATTTCACCAACCGTCACAGTAGAAACCATCGGAATTTGTTGCTTTGGTGTAGCGCTTTCAAGTATTGGTGCTAGATGCTCATGAACATTAGTAATAAGCAATAGTTGATAAAGTGGTAACCGAATAAAGCGATTTCCTTTTTGGAAAACAAAAACCTCAGATAAATTTTCAATCTGCTGTGTCTTCATGTTGATGATCATCTCTTTACCTTCTATGGGAATGAAATGGAAAATCTCATTCTCTTTTAAAATAGAGAAATATTGATAAGCAAATACGAGACGTAATTTATCTCCAGTAACTTTTGTGTAAAACGGCTTCATGTATTGAACTTGCATCATCCTTCATCCCTCCCTAGTTATCTGATTATTCAGATTTTAACACAAATCAAAAGCCTTGTTAACTATCTTTACCTCATTTTTTTCTTTCTGATCATTCAGCTTATCATTACTGCATTTTAATCGTATAATGGAAGGACAGTCTTTTTTTCCTTTTTACAATTAACAATGTTAACTATAGCCATACATGATGAAAGGAGTGAGGTTATGGCATTGTCTATATCGCAATTAGCTAAGGAACATCAAACATTTGTGCTGACTAAATTAAAAGAAGCTGAACAAGGGTTACATCCTTCCTCTACCGAAGATGAGGAACTAGTGCGCCGTGCTGTCTTTTCAGTAAGGAATAAGTCCATTGTTTTTGAACGATTTAATGGAGCAAGTTCTATATTATATGCAAGTGTTCAAGATGTCAGACCCGCTTCTGTTGAAATTGATTTTTCAAAGGAAGAGCTACATTGTAGCTGTCCTCAAGCAAAATGGTGTCGACATCAAATAGGTGCTTTACTCGCTCTCTACCAATATTTTGATTCGGTTCAAAATTGGTCGAGTGCTTGGCGTGCACAAAAATCTGTTCAATTAAAATCTTTAGCAGATGAACGCAGCCCGCAAAGCTGGTCGATGATGGTGGATGAGGTGATGAAACGATTATTAACACCTGGGCGCATACTAGAAGGCTATGGGCTTTCCGCTGTAAGAACCGATGCTTTGGAGCGTCTTCGTCGACATATGCCCTTTGAGCGTGAATGGCAACCTCTTTATAAGCTCTATATGGAGCTAGCCATTTTTAATTCGATATGGCGACATTTAAATGAAACACCTGGACATTCGTTAGATTCACCTTATATGAAATATTTTATCGAACAAAGCACGCAATCTTTTGAGAGCATTCTTACAGAGCTTTCTAATCGATCACGACTATTTGCGACAGATCCATTTTATGATGCCATCCAAGAGCTAGTAAGAGAATTTTTATTAGAAAGACAAGGGCTTTTTGCCAATCGCCTTCGTCTATATATGCTACTATGGGCAGTACTTTTTTATGAGAAGCCTCGTCGTGAACAGGAATTGGCATTTATAAATAATCTTGTTCACTCTTCAGCAGAAATTTCTCTACAATCACTAAAATTATTATTTTATGTGCTATTACAGAAAGAGGATTTACTGCTTGAAAAGTTGGCACAGGTCGATTTACCACAAATGCAGGATTTGTTTGAACTAGCTACTTTTGCTCAACGTGCTGGAGAGTCAAATTCATTAGCAGTCATTTTACGAGCAATTTTACCTTTGACTGAAGTGTTTCTACAGGAGGTCGTTCCAGTCGTTCAGCGTGCCCAATACGTAAGGCAATTCCAACTTTTATTTGACGAGATTCAGCTTTCGGAGGAAGAGGAAGCAATGCTGTATAGTGCCTTTGGTGTGTATGGACTACAGCCGTTCTCAAGTTTTTTAATTAAAAAAGGTCGCTATCGGGAATGGGCAGCTCTACATCAACTTAACCCATCATCCCTCTCTTACTTAGAAATGTGTGGATTAAAGGATGTATTACAGGTTGAACCTGCAACTGTTTTACCTTTATATCATGTCTATGCAATGGCTGAAATTGCGCAAAAATCACGCTTAAATTATAAACAGGCTGTGCGTATTTGGAAAAGTATGCGTAGCGCTGCAAAGCGAGCTGGTAAAGCAGCTTATTTTGAAACATATATGCAAACCATTCGTGCAGAATATAAACGACTACGTGCGTTACAAGAAGAAATTGAGAAAGGAAACTTAGTATGATGACAATAAATGCTCCTTCCCCTTTTTCCAAAACACAACAGCTCCGTATCGAAGTAGCTCGGGAAGGATATTTTACGTTGCAGGGTTTTACTGCAAATGGTACAGCAATCGATGTTGATACATTAATTTCTTCGCTATTCTTTACTTATGAGGCAAATGTTTATGGATTATTAACAAATCGGGCTGATTTTACGATTGAAGTTTCTACGGCTGAATTACTCGATATTTTTTCAACAAGCTTCCAGCACCCTTTCATCAATTGGAGTGGTGCAAATGAAGAAAGTATAAAATGGTTAAATAAAGTTTATGCATTACAAGCATACTGGCAAGAGCCATCACTTTGGTCACATGCTGTGATTGCAGATGATTTTTCATCATTAACTTTCCCTATTGATCATATCGATTCAGCATTATTGGAAACGGCTGTACAGCAGAAGCTTTCACAGGTTGGGCTAATACTAGCTGATTTACCAAAGTTACTACCCTTTTTCCTACGTGGCGGCTGGCCTTTGGATCAAGCTCGTCAAGCTGGAGCTGTTTCCGTCTCTTTACGATTAAGTGAGCCAGAAGAAGATGCCGATGTATGGTTATTAGAAACGGTCCTAAGCACTGCTACAACCAAAAACTACTGGACACCTGCTATACGTAAACAATCCTTACCTATTGAAGAAGCACTACCTACAAAGTGGCGAATGTTCGCGACTGAAATTACGCAGCAACAACAGCAAATTGTAGAACTTCTATCCATCGATACAATTAATAGTGATATCTTTATTCGTGTGACACTGGAAGATTTAGAAGTTCGCTCTTTTTTACGTGAGGATCTTGCTAGATTGCAGGCACTTGGTTTTGATGTTGTACTGCCAGCATGGCTAAAGGATTTAAAACAATCCAAAATTCGAGTACGCGTGACAACCAATAATGTTTCCACAAGGAAGGTAGCAGGTTTAGATGATATTTTAACGTTTAAATGGCAGTTTTCTATGAACGGACAAACGATTTCAGCTGAGCAATTTAAAAAACTTGTGGATGAGAAACGTGAATTTATTCGTATTGGTACTGAATGGTTCCGAGTAGATGCCAATTGGATGCAAGAAATGCGTGAATTGATGCAACAAGCAGAAGATGAAAGTTGGACTGTTCGAGAATTATTATTTAGAGAGTTACCAGAAGACTTGTCTGCCCCTCTTGAGGAAGAAGATGCAGATGATGCACTGAGAGATGATCCAATCTTTGCATTGGAAATACAACAATCATTAAAAGCATACATGGAGCAACTTTTGGAGAAGAAAGGCTTGCCTGCCGTCTCGATTCCATTGTCTCTACAAACCGAATTACGCCCTTATCAATTAGAAGGCTTTGAATGGTTAGTCTTTATGCGCCAACAAGGTTTCGGTGCATGTCTAGCTGATGATATGGGACTTGGAAAAACGGTTCAATTGATTACCTATTTGCTCCATATTTATGAGTCATCAACTTACACAAAGCCATCCATCATTATTTGTCCAACTTCAGTACTTGGGAACTGGCAAAAAGAACTTGCTCGATTTGCCCCGTCCCTGATTGTGCATACACATTATCAAGCAAATCGAGCAAAGGATGAAGAGTTTAAAAAGCTAGTGACAGCAGAAAGGCCACATGTCATTTTATCAACCTATGGTACTGTGTCACAGGATACTGAATTTTTACAGGATATCGAATGGGCAACGGTAGTACTTGATGAAGCACAAAACATAAAAAATATGCAAACATTACAATCGAAAGCCATTCGTAAATTGCTAGGTGACCATCACATAGCTCTTACTGGGACACCTGTAGAAAATCGTTTATCTGAGTTATGGGCTATTTTTGATTTCATTCATAAGGGCTATCTAGGTAGTTTTGGTCGCTTCAATGAAGAATTTATTTTGCCTATTGAACGAGACGAATCAGAGTCGCATAAGCAGAAGCTTCGAGCTAAAATTCAGCCATTCTTATTGCGTCGTACAAAGCGAGATCCACATTTACAGCTTAACTTACCAGATAAGCTAGAATCGAATGAATATTGTCCATTAACAACAGAGCAAGCTTCACTCTATGAGGGCTATATTTTAGAGACGCTTGATCAGCTGGAGCAGTTAACAGGCTTTCAAAAAAAGGGTCGCGTCTTAAAGATGCTCAGTAAATTAAAGCAACTATGTAATCATCCTGCCTTATATTTAAAGGAACCTTTCGAGGATGCCGAAACAATGCTTGCGCGTTCGACTAAACTAGAGCGCATTGTACAAATGGCAGCTGAGATTGTGGACAATGGAGAGCAATGTCTCATCTTTACACAATATATTGGAATGGGACAATTGCTACAACATTGCTTTAGTGAAATATATAATGTAGATGCACCGTTTTTAACTGGTGCCATGCCTAAGCAGCAGCGAGACCGCTTAGTAGAGGCTTTCCAGGCAGGAGATTTCCCTATATTTATCCTTTCTTTGAAAGCTGGTGGAACAGGACTTAATTTAACAGCAGCTAATCATGTTTTACATGCAGATCGCTGGTGGAATCCTGCTGTTGAAAACCAAGCAACAGATCGAGCATATCGCATCGGACAGACACAATTTGTGCAGGTCCATAAATTTGTGACAATTGGCACGATCGAGGAAAAAATTGATAAGATGCTGGTGCAGAAATCTGCATTATCCGAAGAGCTTATTCAATCAAGCCAGTGGTTGACCGAGTTAGAAGATCAAGAACTCCGCGATTTAATAACATTAGATATATAATAATGAGATGCGCCAAGAGCAAATAGTTCTTGGCGCTCTTTTAGTGGAACTTGCTACTTCTTTTCCCTACTTACTTCATCATTTGTATTTAGTTGTAAGAAAATTCTATTGCTGTGCGGTCTTCAGCAATGTTTTTTATTTGTGTTCCACATCATTCCTTTCTGTTTGTTACGGTGCAAGAAATATAAGGAGAATGGCGGATCAGACAATGAATGTTCTCTTGCCCCGTATGTAAGCCATGCTTGCTAAGGTAAAACAAAATCCTTTAAGTGTTCCTGTTCATTCGGTGGCTGTGGCGGTATAGTAACTGCTTCGTCACTATCTCTTTGTTTAAGTTGATAAAATCTAACATCCTCAACCACTATCTCTGTCATAAAAATCTTAGTGCTTTCCTCATTTACAAATGACCTTGTTTGAATACGGCCAGTGGTACCGATTAATGAACCTTTACCGCAATATTTAACGATATTCTCTGCAAGCCTTCCCAAAGCTGTACAGAAAACAAAATCTGTATCTACTTCCCCTTGATTGTTTTTAAAATTACGATTAATGGCTAGTGAGAAATGAGTTTGCACACGATTTCCAGATAAGTAACGTAACACCGGGTCTTTTGTAAACCTTCCAACCAATCCGACTTGATTCATTCATTCACCTCCTTTGCTTTTGATTGCTCTCATCTTACAAAATGATTCCGGTATTCGCAAAAATCAATATTGTTAATTTCCTTCAGTTTTTGTGCATAAATTGGGTAAATTGGCATTTTTATTTTTCTATTTTTTATTAATTTTCTAGCTGAATGCTTTAGGCTGTAATGGCAAATGCTATTCCATGAAATCTGCAATTTCGCAGTTTTTGAAAAACTGTCACAAGTGCGCATCACAAACAACAGCTGTCTCATGTGTTATACTAAAAGAATGACAGACTTAGGAGGAATATACATATTGAAAACCTTTAAAATGCTTTCCTTTGACCTTGTCACGAAAGATGGCGTGCAACCATTCCCTTTAATCGATGGCATCATTATTAATCAGGAAAATAGCCATCAATCTTGGGTACTTGAATTGTTTATGGAAAAACAATATCGCTCAACCTTTGATGAGCTCTTAGCGAATGCTACAGTCTTCAATGTACGTGCAGTTATTTCATTCCCAGATAATGAACCCGCTCCTTTTCAGGTGATCGTACATACTGTTGAAGAAATCGGTAATCATGTTTCAGTCCTATTAAAAGGTACGCTTAAAATTAAACGATCAAAATATGCAGAACAATTACTTTCCGAGCTACTTGCTGAGGGTGTTTCTTTAGAGGATTTACTGGATCGCTTTACACAAGATATGAAAAAGCGACCAAAATTAAAAAATGACTGACGATGCGAATTTTTGCATCGTTTTTTTTATTGGACAAGCAGTAATTTTTTTGTACAATACAATTTGAAAAAGGAGGGTTTCATTTGGTGGTTGCTATAAGGAAGAAGCCTTTAAAACAGTTATAGCGTTTTTTTAAATTAATTCCAACGATGTAGCTACTCGATTGCTCCGGAAGTTTCAGTTTCCATATACCGGTACCTATAAGAATCGTGTTTACAGAAAATATACTGGAGCATATGAAGAATTTTTTTGATGGGAGTTTTGCTTAGCTTGCAGGTATTCACTCTGTTTTCGCGGGTACTTACTCTGCTTCCACCGGTATTCGCTTTGCTTTCCTCTAAATTGAAAAAAGAGTGTTTTCCGCAGAGGAAACACTCTTTTTATGTTATCGGTTATTCATACCATCACGGTATTTTTCAGTGTTGTTTACTTTATCGTCGACAACATCATTATTATTGTTACCGTTCATGTTGTCATTACGTTCAACACCATTTACACCGTTTGCATTTGGTGTGTTGTCATAGCCGTTTGTGCTGTTGATATCGGCATTTGAACCAGGTGTTGTTGCTTCTGGTAATGTTGTATTATCGTTAACAGTACCTCGATCTACACCATTCCCATTTACATTATTGCGATCGTATGCATCGTCACGATTATTCGGATCTAATGCGTCCTCGACATCGTCGACTCCTCGACGTACGTCATTCTCGACTTCTCGAACAGGGTGATCTTCTACTGCATTATTTCCCCAGTTACAACCTCCAAGGAATGCAGTTGCAAGAATGATGGTTAAAAATGACATTTTCCACATAGTAAAAAACCTCCTTTCTTGGGTACTATGTCATCAAATACATCTACTGTATTTGTGATCCTACATAGATTGCCCGAGAAAGGAGGGAACTATCCGATTTTTGTACAAACTATTTTTGTTTTTCTTTTAATAACTGTTCAATATATGCTGCCTCTGCTTTACAGTCGTAGCTATAGTTTGTGCCTAGCTCTTTTTGCAATGCCTCGATTGTTTCGACTTGCTGTGCTGTTGGTTCTTCATTTAAAATTTTGGCAATAACCTCATCGATTTTTTGTGCCATTTCTTCATGAAACTGTGCGCTCATCAATGTATCAGCAGGGATTTTTTCGATCCACGCGGCATTCTCCTGAAAATAAGTCTGCCAGTTTGCAATGAAGTCTTCCATGGAAAAGCGCTCTTCATCCCAACCAATACTTGCTAAGTATGTTTCAAAAGATGTTGAAATCGAACGAGTAATGCTAATTTTAATACCTGAAGACAATTCCTTATACATCTTAATAATCCTCCTACGTTTGTAAAACCTAAAAATTACATCTATTTCAATTCACAATCGCTTATTTACCATCGCAATTTAAGAACCTACTAATCAATTTTTGACTTGACTTTATCTATTTTATATCTTTTGGTCTACAAATGCAAATTAAGCTTGTTTAGGCTGTTCAGGCCCAATTGCAAATAGAATATCGGCTTCACATACAAGTTCTCCATCTACAGTTGCTACACCATGACCTTTACCCATTGCGCCACGAAGTTTTACAAATTCTACTTCCAATTTAAGTTGGTCGCCAGGTACGACTTGACGCTTGAAACGACAATTATCAACACCCGTTAAAAACGCTAAACGACCCTTAAATTCTTCAGCATTTAATAAAGCCACTCCACCTACTTGAGCTAAAGCTTCCACAATTAACACACCTGGCATAACTGGATAACCTGGGAAGTGCCCATTAAAAAAATCTTCGTTAATTGAAACGTTTTTTAATCCTACTGCACGTTTCCCTTCTTCTAATTCAATGATGCGATCGACGAATAAAAAAGGATAGCGGTGTGGTAAAATTGCTTGAATTTGTTCTGCAGTTAACATGTCATTTCCCCCTCAAAAATTAAGTATGTATACACAAAGTAAGGTAAAGAATAATGTTATTCTTTACCATTCATAATATCAAATATATGCTGCCATGTTTCTCGTTTAAAAATATCCATAGCATTGCCTTCTCCAATAACGCTAAAGCCAAACATTGCGCCTAATGCTGCGGCAACAACGACTAAAATGAGAACAATTACAATGCGTAACCAAATCGGAATCAGTCGGATTTGCACCCATCGAACCTCGCGTTGCTCTCCAGTCGAGCGGCGTTCTTTCTTTTCTGGTTGCGGTTGCGTATCGGTTTCTTGTGTCGGCACAGAACGTCGACGTGAATCGTTTGTCATAGATTGTACTCCTCTTCATTCCTTACTATGCGTTTTTGGATAACTTCCTATCGAATGCCATTAATTAGTCCTAGCATTTGATCTGCTAATGTCACCGCTCTTGCGTTGAATTGATAAGAACGTTGTGTTTGAATGAGTTCTGTCATTTCTTTCGAGAGGTTAACATTGGACATTTCTAGTGTACCACTTTGCATGCCAATTTGCTGACGGTTGGCTCCCACAAGCTCTGTCAAAACTTCTGCCTGCGTATAGCCAAGTTCAGCTAAATTATTAGGTAATCCCATATAAGAACCGGCAACATGCTCCATTAATTGCGGCTTTTGGAATTCTGTTACAGCTAAATCCGTACGAATAATATCCCCATTTGGATAAGATGCTTCTAATACGCCACCATCTCGAACAGCAAACTTTTGAACCGTGTCTGGTAATGTAATAGCTTGTCCTGCAGCATTAGCTACTGGATAACCCTCTGCTGTTACAAGCATAACTGTTCCATTATTCAATGGAGATAAATAAAAGTCACCTTGTCGAGTATACACTGTTTCAGTTCCATTTTCACCATCTGGCATCAAAATATTGAAATATTGTTTCGCTTTTGTGAAAGCTAAGTCTAAATCACGATTAGTTGTTTGTAATGAACCTTGCTTTTCATTGGATTTAATTTGCCCAATCATTGCGCCAGATCCATAGCGAATACCAACAGGTGTTTGTCGTTCTGCGCGATCCTGCTTATCATTATTAAATTGCTGATAAAGTAATTCATTAAAGGATGCTTCCTTTGTTTTATAGCCCGTTGTATTACTGTTAGCAATGTTATTACTAATGGTATCCAGTTTGTTTTGTAATTGCCCCATTGTGTTTGTAGCTGTAATCATTGTACGTAGCATTGATAAAAGCCTCCTGTTCGCCCATTAAATTTTTCCGATTTCATTTACAGCCTTTTCCATGCTACGATCATAAGCTTGTAATACTTTTTGATTTGCTTCAAATGCACGGTAGGCAGTCATTAAATCTGTCATTGTGCGACCAGAATCTACGTTTGACCCTTCTAAAAAGTTTTGACGTAGTGTAAAGGAAACACCATTCGCTCCATAAGCTGTTGGCAAGTTCTCACCATTTTCTGTACGAATAAGGCCATTATCTTGTTTTTGTAGCATGTTCGGGTTTGCAGCAAATGATACACCAACACGAGCTACTTGTTGATTATTTACAAAGATAGCGCCACTTTCATCTAATCGGAAATCATCATTTGGTAGCTGGATACGTTGCCCAGCATCATTTAGTACATATAATCCTTGACCATTAACTAAATAGCCTTGCCCATCTAACGTGAAATTACCATTACGTGTGTAAGCCTCACCACCAGCAGGATGTTCTAGTCGGAAGAAAATTGAACCCATAACCCCATCTTCATTTTGTGGTAAGTTTCCATTAATCAATGCCATATCTGTTGTAAAATCAGTGTTATAGATTTGGCCTTGTATGTAATTTGGCAATGTTTCTTGTAAATATGTCCCTGTATTTAAAGCTCCTACTTGACTCATATATTCAGCGCCGGCTTGTTGGTGAGCAGGAGCATTTGTTTTTCCAATGCTAGACATTAGCATATCTGGGAATGAGCGAATCGTAGATTGATCTGCCTTAAATCCTGGCGTATTCGCATTTGATAAATTATTGGTAAGTAATTCTGTTCTTCTTTGTTGCGTGATCATACCTGTTGCAACTGTATAAAATCCTTTAAACAAAGAAATCACCTCATTTTATTTTTATAAGGATGCTGGCACACGATCAATATTTTCAAGCATGATACCTGTACCAATGGCTACACAATCCATAGGTCTCTCTGCAATGAAAACAGGTACCTTCAACTCTTCTATTAATAGCTGGTCCATTCCATGTAACAATGCACCACCACCAGTTATAATCACTCCACGATCAATGATATCGGCTGATAGTTCAGGTGGTGTTTTTTCTAAGACATTTTTAGCTGACTGGACAATCATGGCTACTGATTCATGTAGTGCACGTTCAATTTCTTCAGACTCAATTGTAATTGTACGTGGTAAACCTGTTACCATATCACGGCCACGAATATCCATTGTATCATTGCGACTACCTTTGAAAACTGTACCAATTGTCATTTTGATTGCCTCTGCAGTACGTTCTCCAATCAGCAATTTATATTCTTTTTTAATATATTGCAAAATATCGTTATCAAACACATCGCCTGCTACTTTAATGGATTCACTTGTTACGATATCACCCATTGATAGAACTGCGATATCTGTCGTTCCGCCCCCGATATCGACTACCATATTTCCACTTGGTTGGAAAATATCCATTCCAGCACCTATTGCTGCAACTTTTGGCTCTTCCTCTAAATATACTTTTTTACCACCGGATTTTTCAGCAGCTTCACGAATTGCCTTTTGTTCAACACTTGTAATATTCGTTGGACAACAAATTAATATGCGTGGCTTCGCCAAAAATCCTTTTACGTTTAATTTATTGATGAAATGTCTTAACATCGCCTCTGTCACATCAAAATCTGCAATGACTCCGTCTCTTAGTGGACGAATAGCTGTGATATTACCTGGCGTTCTCCCTACCATTTGGCGGGCTTCTTCCCCAACCGCTAATACTTTATTTGTCTTTTTATCGATCGCCACAACAGATGGTTCATTGAGGACGATCCCTTTCCCTTTAACGTGGATTAATACGTTCGCAGTCCCTAAGTCAATGCCAATATCTTTCGAAAACATTTTATAATTTCTCCTTCCCGCCAGTTCCAACTACATAACGTTCATTTTATCTCTTTATCTAGAATATTTTATCATATTCTATTGGTAATTTCACCTAAATTTAGTGAATAAGACTGTTTTCTTTTTAGGCAGTGAACGGCTATAATATAGAATTACTATTCTTAGAAAATCATCACTTATGCTTGTCCAACACAACAAAAAAGAACGAATCATTCTTGACTCGCTCTTTCTTTCCACTTGTTTTTCGTTGCTTCTCCTCCGCGAATATGACGTACGGCCTTATGGTAGGCGAGTATTTCTTTCACTTGGTCAGCTAATCCTTCATGAATTGTTGGTAATCGCTCTGTTAAATCCTTGTGCACCGTACTTTTTGAATAACCAGTCATTTTCGCGAGGACACGCACAGTCTCACGCGTCTCAATCAGTAATTCACCGAGGCGTATGCAGCGCTTCCGAATGTGCTCATGCACGTTCTTCGTCCTTTCCACACAATTTCACAAAATGCTTTGGCAATCAGATGCACATTTGCGCATTTCTTCACCTTATGTGAGGACAAAGCTATTCAGAACACGTTTTGCATTTTCTTGATAAAATGCTGACTTTTTATGCGTTACTAGCTTTTCTCATTAAAAAGCTAGTAATTTTTTCGGATTGATATATTTTCCGTTTTCAAGAATTTCGAAATGCATGTGGACGCCAGCCGCTTGATTCCACTCGTTGTCAGTCGCTTTTCCTAATGCTTGACCTTGTGTAACCTCATCGCCTTCTTTAACAGCGATATCCTTCACAGAACTATAATGTGTCTGCATACCATTTGGATGCTCGATCACGATCTTATTGCCTGTAAATGCGTCTAGTTTTACCTCTAGTACTTTACCACTCATAGCAGCTAGTACTTCAAACTCTTCACCATTCATAGCAATAGAGATTCCTGAAGATGTAGTAAATGTTTGATTAAATACCATTAGTGCATTTTCACGAGACTCTTCATTTGCCTCTAACTCGTAAAATTCTTGTAAGACTTGTACTTTACTAAAATTCTCTTCTTTGAATGGATACTTCATGTTTTCAGTTCGTGCATTAGTTTCCACAACAGGACCTGGATCTACTTCAGCTAAATCTGGTAAAGGAGCCTCTTCTACTTTTGATACGAGACTATTGTAACCAAATAACAATCCTGCTAGAACAAGTGCACCACCTGTGTAAACTACTGGCCAAAACCACGGTTTCTTTTGTAATTGGCCATTTTCCTTTTGATTTGGATCTTGGTTTTGAGAAGCTTTATTATTTTTATCCTCTCTCATTTTCATCACCTCTAGTTGCAGTGTGAACAACTAGAAGTTATTTTAAACATGCATCTATTTTTTTTATTTCAATATCTTGATAATAATAGTGTAAAATTTCGGCAGCTGTTTTCCCTTCATTTGCCATTGCCTCAGCTCCATATTGACTCATGCCCACTCCATGCCCATAACCTTGAGTTTTCACTTGAACCTTTCTTTTATTGGCATTAAAGATGATTGTGAAATCAGTTGATGGTATACCAAGAAGCGTCCTTACCTCTCTCCCTGTCCAGACGTTATTCCCTAGCTGTAAACGTTCTACTCGTCCAGAATCATTATAAAATAACTGGATACGATTAAAATCACTAGGTTGCCATTGTATAGGCCAGAGCTTATTCCATTGAGCTAAAGTCCATTCTTGCTCAGCCTCAAACTTAGGAGATGTTTGATCAGATATACTTGCAACACTTTGCAAATATGGAATATCATTTCCACCATATCCATAAGCACTTTCTGTTTTACCATTGCTTGTTGAATGAAACATGGCTGTAATCAATTCATTATTATAAAGAATAACTTGTCCTTGTGTTTCATTGATAGCTTCGACAATTTTCTTTTCATTTCCCAGGAAATTGCTAGCCCAATTCGCCTTTCTTTGCTCTTCATCATAGAAGACTTGCTTTGCCACAGTTGGGGCGATCGCAATTTTTCCGTAATTTGTCGTTTTCAACGCATATGTGCGTGCTGCAATAGCTTGTGCCTTCAGTGCCTCTTTTTTAAAAGAAACGGGCATTTCTGCAGCAACTACTCCTGTAATATACGTTTCTAAAGGGATTTTTTCTTCTTGCCCCTCCACTTCTATAAATATTTCACAAGCATTCTTATCACTAGTTTGAGGTATGATAGCCTCTTGTCTTTCACTAAACCCTACTATAGGAAGCATATATAATGCCCCAATCAAGCAAATGACACCTATACTAATCATCCATTTTTTCATAAGGAATAATATGCTAGATTTCTTGTAGTTATGAGAAAACAAAAACCCTCTGCATAAAAAGCAAAGGGTTTTAAAATCTATTTAGTTTGTAGGCAATTCAACTGTTACATCTTCAATTGTCACTACTTCTTCTGTAATACGTTCAATATTAGCACCAAGAGATGCTAATTTTCCATGGAAATCAACATAACCACGATCTAAATGATGAAGTTTTGTGACACGTGTCATTCCTTCTGATACAAGACCCGCTAAAATTAATGCAGCCGCAGCTCGTAAATCCGTTGCCATTACCTCAGCTCCCTGAAGATCCACAGGCCCCTCGATAAACACAGAACGTCCCTCTATTTTAGCACCAGCATTCATGCGACGGAATTCCTCAACATGCATAAAACGGTTTTCGAATACCGTTTCTGTAATAATACTCGTACCTTCAGCAGTAAGCATTAACGCCATCATTTGTGATTGCATATCTGTTGGGAAACCAGGATGTGGCATTGTTTTGATATCAACTGCTTTTAGTGTTTTAGGAACTCGTACACGGATTCCTTCATCCAACTCAGTAATTTCTACGCCCATCTCACGCATTTTAGCTATTAAAGCAGTCATATGCTCAGGAACTGCGTTTTCAATCACCACATCTCCTCTCGTAATAGCTGCTGCCACCATAAATGTACCAGCTTCAATACGGTCAGGAATAATATGATGCTCTACTCCATATAATGTATCGACTCCTTCGATACGAATCGTATTTGTCCCCGCTCCGATTACACGGCCACCCATACTATTAATAAAGTTTGCAAGATCCACGATTTCAGGCTCTTTCGCTGCATTTTCAATTACAGTTGTCCCTTCAGCTAAAGATGCAGCTGTCATAATATTTTCAGTTGCCCCAACACTTGGGAAATCCAAATACACATTAGCCCCTTTTAAGCGACCCTCTGTCTTCGCCTCAACATAGCCATGGCCAAATGAAATTTTTGCACCCATTGCTTCAAAGCCTTTTAAGTGTAATTCAATCGGACGTGATCCAATTGCACAGCCTCCAGGAAGTGCTACACGAGCATAGCCATTACGAGCAAGTAGAGATCCCATTACTAAAATAGATGCACGCATTTTACTAACAAATTCAAATTGAGCTTCACTTGAAAGTTCTTTTGTTGCATCTATATATACGGCATTATCTTCAGGTATATATGTAACTGCTGCGTTTAAACTTTTAAGTACTTCATTTATTGTAAAGACGTCTGCTAAATTAGGGACTTCTTTAATTACATTTTCTCCTTTTGAAGCAAGTAAAGCTGCTGCAAGGATTGGTAACACTGCATTTTTTGCGCCCTCTACACGTACTTTTCCCTGTAGTTTTTGGCCGCCAGTCACTATTATTTTATCCACCCTATGTCCCTCCGAATTCAATCTATTAACCTACCAAATTTTTATTTTAATAAAGAAGTATAATGTCATAATCAGTAAACAAACAACTCTATAGTACAACTTTTCTAACGCTCGTTCAAGCGTCCAAATCACTATTTTAAGCCATTATTAGATTTTTTGCTATTTATTTATTGTACGCTGCTAAATTTTTTTTGTGAATGACCAATAACCCGTTCGCTTCTAATACATACCCAAAGATATATGAATAAAAAACAACTTTTCACTTTTTTCTATAAAAAATTAAGTGGCAGGCCCTATTATCGTACATTTATCAATGGGTATCTTGGTAGCTAATAGCGTAAAATTCATAAGAATTTAATGTATTAGCGTCTTTTTACATAGTTCAAAGGGCCACACAAATGGTATTATAAAGTCCTTTGAAGTATGTAGACCTATAAATTTATGAAAGAAAGCAACGAATTCTTTAAAATAAATAAGGAAGTTTGCCTGACCAGCTAGATATTTGAAGAAAGAAATTAGATACTGCTGAGCCTATCGCAATACTAAGTAAAATATAAATGAGCTGAATTTGAAAAACTCGATTCTTTTTAAATAGTTTTTCGATCATAAAAGCTTGTAATGCGTAAAAAGTAATAGCAATAAAAAATAGGTGAGATAAAATACCCAATAAAGCTTCTTGTCCGATCGCTTCATATATTTCCATGTAGCATCCTCCATTTCTCCTTCAATATGTTTATTCACCTTAAAAAACGGGCAGATGCGATATCTGCCCGTTAAAAATGAATTAGATATTACCCTCATGAACGTTGATACGATTCAACGCACGTTTTAATGCTAGGTCAGCACGTTTGAAATCAATGTTGTCTTGTTTACTTTGAAGACGTCCTTCAGCACGTTTAACGGCTTCTTTAGCACGTTGAACATCGATGCTTTCAGCAATTTCAGCAGACGGCGCTAAAATTGAGATTTTTTCTGGACGAACTTCAATGAAACCACCGCTTACTGCAACAATATCAGTTGAACCGTTTTCTTTTTTAAGCTTCACTGCACCAATTGCAAGTGGAGCAACCATTGGAATATGGCCTGCAAGAACACCGATTTCTCCTGAAGTTGTTTTAGCGATTACCATTGATACTTCAGAATCGTATACTGGGCCGTCGGGAGTGACAATATTGACTAGAACTGTCTTCATATTTTTTCCTCCTCGTCCCTAGTATTAAACCTCTACGCCCATGCTTTTCGCTTTTTCAACTACTTCATCAATTGAACCAACTAGACGGAAAGCATCTTCTGGTAGGTGATCCCATTTGCCATCAAGGATTTCCTTGAATGAACGAACAGTTTCTTTTACAGGTACATAAGAACCTTTTTGACCAGTGAATTGTTCCGCTACGTGGAAGTTTTGTGATAAGAAGAATTGAATACGACGAGCACGTTCTACTGTTTGTTTATCTTCATCAGATAACTCATCCATACCTAAGATTGCAATGATATCTTGTAATTCACGGTAACGTTGGATTGTACGTTGTACACCAGTAGCAATTGCGTAGTGCTCAGCGCCTACGATTTCAGGTGATAATGCACGAGAAGTCGAAGCTAATGGGTCAACCGCAGGGTAGATACCCATTTCAGATAATTTACGCTCAAGGTTAGTTGTTGCATCTAAGTGGGCGAAAGTTGTAGCTGGAGCCGGGTCAGTATAGTCATCGGCTGGTACATAAATCGCTTGAATAGAAGTTACAGATCCTTTGTTCGTAGATGTGATACGCTCTTGTAGTTTACCCATTTCAGTTGCAAGTGTTGGTTGGTAACCTACCGCAGAAGGCATACGACCTAATAGGGCAGAAACCTCAGAACCTGCTTGTGTGAAACGGAAGATATTGTCGATGAATAAAAGTACGTCTTGACCTTGCTCATCACGGAAGTATTCCGCCATTGTAAGACCAGTTAAAGCAACACGCATACGTGCACCAGGTGGCTCGTTCATTTGACCGAATACCATCGCTGTTTGCTTGATAACGCCTGAATCGCTCATTTCGAAGAATAAGTCGTTCCCTTCACGAGTACGCTCACCTACACCAGCGAATACAGAGATACCAGAGTGCTCTTGTGCGATATTGTTGATTAATTCTTGGATTAATACAGTTTTACCTACACCGGCACCACCGAATAGACCGATTTTACCACCTTTGATATATGGTGCAAGTAAGTCTACTACTTTGATACCTGTTTCAAGAATTTCAACTGTAGTTGAAAGATTCTCGAAAGTTGGTGCTTCACGGTGAATTGAATCACGACGTGCGTCTGCTGGAATCTCTTCACCTAAGTCAATTACTTCTCCAAGTACGTTGAATACACGACCTAGTGTAACTTCACCAACTGGTACTGAGATAGCTTTTCCTAAGTCTGTTACTTCTGCTCCACGTTGTAAGCCATCAGTAGATGACATCGCAATTGTACGAACAGAATCATCACCTAAATGAAGCGCAACTTCTAATGCAAGAATTGTTGGTTCTTCATTAGGACGTTCAATCTTAACTGTTAAAGCGTTATAGATTGCTGGTAATTGGCCATTGTCGAATTTAACGTCAACAACTGGACCCATTACTTGAATAACATGTCCTTTATTCATTACTGTGTACCCTCCTATCGTATTCTTATACGACATTGGGAAGCTGCTTGCCTACTCTAAGGCTGCAGCTCCACCAACGATTTCTGTAATTTCTTGTGTAATCGCCGCTTGACGTGCACGGTTATATTGCAAAGAAAGGTCTGAAATAAGATCAGTTGCATTATCTGTTGCATTTTTCATAGCCGTCATACGAGAAGCATGTTCACTTGCTTTTCCATCTAATAATGCGCCATAAACTAAGCTTTCCGCATATTGTGGAAGTAACACTTCTAGAATTGCTTCACCAGATGGCTCGAATTCATAAGAAGCAGTACCGCTTGCAGGGGCAATATCTGTTAATGGAAGAAGTTTTTTCTCTGTCACTTCGCTAGCAATAGCGCTGACAAAGTGATTATAGTACATATAAAGTTCGTCATACGTACCATCAATGAACATACCAACAGCATTACGAGCGATTTCTTTAATATCAGCAAATGTTGGTTGGTCAGGTAGACCGACAACATTACTGATGACATTATGATCACGTTTCACAAAGTAGTCACGAACAACACGACCTACTGCTAAAATAACGTATTCGTCTTTTGATTTATGACGCTCGTTAATCGTACGTTGTACTTGACGTAGGATACTTGAATTGTAAGCACCTGCAAGACCACGGTCAGAACCAATGACTAAGTAAGCCGTTTTCTTAACAGGACGAGCAGTTAACATTGGATGTCCGCTGTCTTTTGTCCCTGAAGCGATCGCGCCTACTACGTCCTGAATTTTTTCCATGTAAGGAACGTAAGCTTTAGCATTTTGCTCTGCACGACGTAACTTAGAAGAAGAAACCATCTGCATTGCTTTTGTAATTTGCTTCGTACTCTTTGTTGAAGTAATACGACCTTTAATTTCGCGTAAGTTTACCACTGGTATTTCACCACCTTCTGTTTTTTAATCAAGTGACTAGCTAAGACTTATTCTGATTTAGCGAAAGTTTTTTTGAATGCATTGATTGCTGCTTCATAATCCGCATCAGGAGCAAGCTCTTTAGTAGTACGAACATGATCTAAAACGTTTGTGTGGTTTGAATCTAACCAGCTTAAGAATTCTGATTCGAAGCGAACGATATCTTGTACTGGAATATCATCTAAATAACCTTTAGTTAATGCGTAAAGGATTGCAACTTGTTTTTCAACTTTTAGTGGTTTGTTAAGGTCTTGTTTAAGAACTTCAACCGTACGTTTACCACGCTCAAGTTTAGCAAGTGTTACTTTATCTAAATCTGAACCAAATTGAGCAAATGATTCAAGCTCACGGAATGCAGCTAAGTCAAGACGAAGTGTACCCGCAACCTTTTTCATCGCTTTAATTTGAGCAGATCCACCTACACGTGATACAGAAAGACCGGCGTTAATCGCTGGACGTACACCTGAGTTGAATAAGTCAGATTGTAAGAAGATTTGTCCATCAGTGATTGAGATTACGTTAGTTGGGATGTATGCAGAGATATCCCCAGCTTGTGTCTCAACGAATGGAAGAGCTGTAATTGAACCATTTTGATATGTTTCATTTAACTTCGCAGCACGTTCAAGTAAGCGGCTGTGTAAGTAGAAAACGTCACCAGGATATGCTTCACGACCTGGAGGACGGCGAAGAAGAAGTGAAAGTTCACGGTAAGCTGATGCTTGTTTAGAAAGATCATCATACACGATTAATACGTGTTTACCTTGTAACATGAATTCTTCAGCCATAGATACACCAGCAAATGGTGCTAAGAATAATAATGGAGCTGGTTGAGAAGCAGAAGCTGTCACAACGATTGTGTAATCTAAAGCGCCATGTTTACGAAGAGTTTCTACAACACCACGTACAGTAGATTCTTTTTGACCGATTGCTACGTAGATACAAATCATATTTTGGTCATTTTGGTTAAGAATTGTATCGATAGCTACAGATGTTTTACCAGTTTGACGGTCACCGATGATTAACTCACGTTGACCACGACCGATTGGTACTAATGCGTCAATCGCTTTAATACCAGTTTGTAGTGGTTCGTGTACTGATTTACGAGCCATTACACCGAAAGCTGGACTTTCGATTGGACGAGATTTTGTAGTGTTGATAGGACCTTGTCCATCCACTGGTTGTCCAAGTGGGTTTACAACACGACCAATTAGTTCTTCACCAACTGGTACTTCCATGATACGACCTGTACGACGAACTTCATCGCCTTCTTTGATGTCAGTGTATGGACCTAAGATTACGATACCAACGTTACCTTCTTCTAGGTTTTGAGCCATACCCATAACACCATTAGAGAACTCTAGTAGTTCTCCAGCCATGGCGTTGTCGAGGCCATGAGCAAGAGCAATACCGTCACCAATACGGATAACTGTACCAACTTCGCTTACTTTAAGTTCAGATTCATAATTCTCAATCTGTTGTTTAATCAGACTGCTGATTTCTTCAGCCTTGATGCCCATGTATGTCACCTCTCACATTTCTAAATTATTAACCGATTAATTCACGTTTTAGACGCTCTAGTTTGTTTGCTACTGAGCTATCATAAATATGGTTACCGATTTGAACACGAATACCACCAAGTAAAGATGGATCAACTTCGTTTGTAATATTTAATGATTGTTTTCCAACAAGTTTCGCGAACGCTGCTGAAATATTAGCGCTTTCTTCTGCAGAAAGTGCACGTGTTGAAAATACTGTTGCATCTGCAGTGCCTTGTGCTTGCGCAGCAAGTTCAGCATATGCCTTAGCAATTTGTATCATCTCGTTTACACGTTTTTTCTCAACTAGAAGTTGAACAGTGTGTAAAACTTCTGGTGTTGCACCATTAAAGATATCAGCTACCATTTGTTTTTTTCGTTCAACGGAGAACTTAGGTGCATTTAAAAGCGTTAAAAAATCAGGCGATTCTTTTACTACTTTTGCTAGTTCACTTAAGTCTGCTCCTACTTCAGTAAGAATATTTTTTTGTTGCGCCAATTCAAAAAGCGCTTGAGCGTAACGTTTTGCTACAGTTGAATTACTCATCGAGCTTCCCCTGCCTTCGCAATCGTCTCTTCAATTAGAGCACGGTTGTCTGCCTCAGAAATCTCTTTGCTAAGGACTTTAGATGCTGCAAGTACAGATAATGAAACGACTTCATCACGTACAGCTGCAATAGCTTTTTCTTTTTCAGACTCAATTTCACGTAAAGCCGATTCTTTTAAGCGATTTGCTTCATTACGAGCTACAGTAAGAATTTCTTCTTTTTGTAATTCGCCTTGCTTCTTTGCGCCTTCAACAATCGATTGTGCTTCTGTACGAGCTTCCTTAAGAAGGCTCTTTTGTTCTTCTAAAAATTGGTGCGATTCTTTGCGCGCTTTTTCAGCTGCTTCGATTTCACTCGCTACTAATTCTTCACGTTGTTGCATGATGCCCATTAGCGGACCCCAAGCGAATTTCTTAAGTAATAACATTAACACTATGAAGATAACCAATGTTGAGATGATATCACCATTGTTAAAACCTCCACCAGCGCCTGAACCTAGTACAAGATTATCTAAAAACACGATTGTTTCACTCCCTTCAAGAGCTTTAACTTCAACATAATTTAATGACTAAAAAACTACCTATTTTAAAAAGCTATATTTACACATAGCTTTTATCAGTTCCAAAATGAAGGGCGAAGTTTCATCTGGAGAATCCTGCTTCGCCACTAGTAAAATTCAGTGTTCAACTGAATTATTTGTTCATTACGATGAATGCTACTACTACTGCGATGATCGGTAGGGCCTCAACTAATGCAACCCCGATGAACATTGTAGTTTGAAGAACGCCACGAGCTTCTGGTTGACGAGCGATACCTTCTACTGTTTTTGATACAATAAGACCGTTACCAATACCTGCACCAAGTGCACCTAAACCGATTGCGATTGCTGCTGCTAATAAACCTAATGAACCTGTCATTTGAAAATTTCCTCCTTGGAATTGTTTGTTTTTGTTGTTCAAGCATAGGGTATATGCTTTATATTAATGGTCATCGCTCACTTTATGAGCCATGTAAACCATTGTTAACATTGTGAAGATAAAGGCTTGGATAAAGCCGATGAAAATTGAGAAACCTTGCCATGCCATCATAGGAACGATTGCCCCGATGAATCCCACAGCACCTGATGATGCTAAACCTGCAAGTAAGCCAAGTAAAATCTCACCCGCGTAAATGTTACCGTAAAGACGTAAACCTAATGTTAATGTGTTTGCAAATTCTTCTACTATTTTAAGTGGGAACATGAATGACATTGGTTTGAAGAATGTACCAACATAATGACCTGTACCCTTCATTTTTACACCATAGAAATGCGTTAAGACTAATATCATTGCTGCTAATGTCATCGTTACTGTAGGGTCAGCTGTTGGTGATTTCCACCATAGCTCATGCCCATAGACAATTGAGAAAGGAAGACCTAGTAAGTTAGATACTGCGATAAACATAATTAGTGTGATACCTAGAACGTGGAATCGACCACCAGTTTTCCAATCCATGTTGCTTTTAATGATATTCTTAACGAAATCCATAATCCATTCCATAAAGTTTTGCATACCAGTAGGTTTTAACTTTAGGCTTCTAGTTGAAATAAAGGCAATTAAAAATACGATAATTGCTGCAACTAGTAACATCATAACTGTTGATAAGTTAAATGTTAAAAAACCGACTTCTAGTAACGGAGCTTCATGATTCATTGTTATTTTTCACCTCTCTTTCTAATTTAAAGCACATTAGCGGTTCCTTACATGTGACACAATTCTCTCGACAAAGAGAAAAACGTACGGAATCATTAGCCCTATAACCGTGCTAATTAAGTGAAAATAGTTTGGCAACGAAATGGCTATTGCGACTGCCGCAACACCTGATCCAAAGCGAAGCGCTGTACCAAGTGAGCCTATTTTCTTCCCTTCACTAATGGATCTGTCAAACTTCTCCATACGCCGAACTAAAATCCAAAAATTATACGTACCAAAGAATGCACCGACTGCGATGCCCGCAAAAACAGTTTGATAGGGGGTAAATCCCCAGCCTAATGCGCAGAGTGCAAGCAAAAAAAATAACGCCCTCTTCTGCACAGCAAAAATGTGATGCAAATCTAGCATTGGTTGTAATCTCCTGAATCATTTTTTCGAGTAATGAAAACGTTTGCTGACCACTATGTGAAATCAGAAAAGAGCAGTGAAAAGCACTACTCACAGCGGAATAGTAATGGGAGAGTCATTTCAATTACAGGTGTAAATGCCCAAAAAAATAACTTACACCCCTTACCGACTCGGTAAAAACCGAAACGCACAAAACGTTGCAAATCGACAGTCTTATTTTGAACTGTCAATTTAGTAGAAAGTTGATATAACAAGTGTTTCAACGTCCTATTTATGAACAGAAACCCTTATCATTCTTACCCTTTGTAAGCATACAATAGGTGATATTTGAAGTCAATTGGTAAAGGAGAAAAACTTCACAGCCTCTATACTCTTGTCAAATTGTTGACAAATTTGTGTATGAAATTTCATAGTTTCAAAATTTCTCAACCTTCTCACGCATAAAAAAAGCTAATTTACGACAAGATTATGCTCGTAAATTAGCTTACCCATTTCAACAGGTACATTAGACTTATTTTTAATATAAAATATAGTATTTTAATTAGTTTTTTGTAAAAATCCTAGCAATGCTTCAACAATACGCTTAGATGCATGTCCATCCCCATATGGATTTGATGCTTTAGCCATTGCTTCATAGGCATTATTATCTGTTAGTAATTCCTTTGCTAAGGCGTAAATTGTTTCCTCTTCTGTTCCTGCTAGCTTTAATGTTCCTGCTGCAATCCCCTCTGGACGTTCTGTCGTATCTCTAAGAACAAGCACTGGCTTCCCTAATGAAGGTGCCTCTTCTTGTACACCGCCTGAATCCGTTAAGATCATATATGAATTAGCCGCAAAGTTATGGAAATCAAATACTTCAAGAGGCTCAATTAAATGCACTCGTTTATTATTCCCTAAAATTTCATTAGCAATTTCTCTTACAGCCGGATTCATATGAACTGGATAAACAACTTGAACATCCTCATGTTCTGCGAGTATTCTGGTGATCGCTTTAAACATATGGCGCATTGGTTCACCAAGATTTTCGCGACGATGTGCCGTTAATAAAATCATGCGATCCTCGCCAATTTTATCTAATACAGGATGAGTGTAGTGTTCACTGACTGTTGTTGCTAATGCGTCTATTGCTGTATTACCTGTAACAAAAATCGTCGCTGGATTTTTGTTCTCATCTAAAAGATTCTTTTTAGATACTTCAGTTGGCGCAAAATGTAAATCTGCCATCACGCCTGTTAGTTGACGATTCATTTCCTCTGGATATGGTGAATATTTGTTCCATGTTCGAAGTCCCGCTTCTACATGTCCTATAGCAATTTGGTTATAGAACGCAGCGAGGCTTGCAATGAAAGTCGTTGCTGTATCACCATGTACCAAAACGATATCTGGTTGTGCTTCCTTCATTACTTTATCTAAACCCTGTAATGCGTTTGTCGTTACATCAATTAATGTTTGGCGATCCTTCATTATATTTAAGTCATAGTTTGGCGTAATACTAAACGTCTCTAATACTTGATCGAGCATTTGGCGATGCTGTGCTGTTACAGTTACAATAGATTCTATTTGCTTAGGATACTTTTGTAACTCCAAAACAAGAGGAGCCATTTTAATTGCTTCTGGTCTTGTACCAAAAATCGTCATTACTTTCCATTTCTTTGTCAAAACGATCTGCACCGTCCTTTTTATTATTGTATGGTAAGATCAATCTCCTGTTGATGAGGGATTACTTACCTACACATACTATGAAACGCCCTTCAATTTGAAGGACGCTTTCACAAGTTATTAGTTTCCTAAATGAGGAAATTTCATGTATGGATTTTTATTTTGTACCGAATAGACGGTCTCCAGCATCACCTAAGCCTGGTACAATATAACCATGGTCATTTAATTTTTCATCAAGTGCAGCAATGTAAATATCTACATCCGAATGTTCTTCTTGAATAGCTTTCACACCCTCTGGTGCAGCGATTAAGCACATGAATTTAATGTTTTTAGCTCCACGTTTTTTCAGTGAATGAATTGCCTCCACTGCAGAACCACCAGTTGCAAGCATTGGATCTACAATGATGAAATCACGTTCTTCAACATCTGCAGGAAGTTTTGCGTAATATTCAACTGGTTTTAATGTCTCTGGATCACGGTAAAGACCAATATGACCAACTTTTGCAGCAGGGATAAGCTTTAATACGCCATCTACCATACCGATACCTGCACGTAAAATCGGTACGATTGCAAGCTTTTTACCAGAAAGTACTTTTGTTTTTGCAATTGTTACAGGTGTTTCAATTTCAATTTCCTCTACTGGCATATCACGTGTAATTTCAAATGCCATTAGTGTTGCCACTTCGTCTACTAGCTCACGAAATTCTTTTGTTCCTGTATTCTTGTCGCGAATATAAGTTAATTTGTG
Source organism: Lysinibacillus sp. BS3 (assembly GCF_039614735.1). Lineage (NCBI taxonomy): Bacteria > Bacillati > Bacillota > Bacilli > Caryophanales > Bacillaceae > Lysinibacillus > Lysinibacillus sp. BS3. The sequence goes on from NZ_CP154860.1 coordinate 2,127,089, forward strand.
TTGGATTAGTGGATGATCAAATACATAGACTTTGCTCAAAGGGATTCTCTCCTCACCGTTCGGATTCATTTTTATCTCAACTAGTATAACAGAAAAAAGGAGTCGCCTCAAAAATAAATTTAGGACAACTCCATTTATCATCTATTCTTATGTCAAAACTAAGTTATTGATCAAGGATTATATCTAATTGTTCAATTGGCATTGGCTTGAAATAAAAGTATCCTTGTCCTACTGTGCATCCTAGCGCACGTAGAATCTCAACCTGTTCCTCTGTCTCTATACCCTCTGCCACTGAAATCATCCCTAAATTTAATGCTAACTGAATGATAGAGCGAACAATAGCAAGTGTTGCTGGATCTTCAATAGCATTGATGAAGCTACGATCAATCTTTAGTTCAGCAAACGGTAGTTGTTGTAAATAGCTTAATGAAGAAAAGCCTGTTCCAAAATCATCTACGGATGTTTTAAAGCCATAGCTCTTCAGCTCTTGAATGATCTTATAGGCTGATTGGAAATCTACTAAACCAATATTTTCTGTCACCTCTAAGATAATATAGCTAGGGTCAATATTATACTTCCGCACAAGTTTCAGTGTATCCTGAACAAAGTGCGTGTAGTAAAAATGGTCAGGTGAAATATTGACAGCTATTTTCACTAATTTCCTTCCCAGGCGTTGTCGTTCTGAAAGCCATGAGAGTACCGTCTCTAAAATAAGCACATCAATTTCTCGAACCTTACCAGCACTCTCAGCTACTGGAATAAAGACTGCAGGTGAAACAAAACCCAATTTTGGAGAAATCCATCTTGCAAGTGCTTCAATACTTTGAATTTCCCCATTGCGTAAATCTACTTTAGGCTGTAAGTGGACTGTTATTTCTTTATTTTTGATGGCTTCTGACAAATGATTTAAAACCGTCATCTTCTGTACAAGCACATCATTTTTCTCTGTTGTAAATATTTCAGTATGTGTGCCTGGCCTATCGATTGCAAAGGATAACGCATTATCTGCAAAACGAATCGCATCATTAATATTTATGTCATCATTATAGGAAGCAATGCCTGTTTTTAATGTAATATAGATTTGCTTTCCTCCTATAATAAAAGGCTGGCGAATCGTTTCTTTTATTCTCATCTCATAATCATTCAAATCTTCATGAAGTGACATTGTAGTCATAATCAAACTAGAGCTAGTGAATCTAGCAACATACTCATTACTTTCTGACTTGTCTTGCTCAAGACGTTTGGCAAGTTGTCTTAAAAGTTCATCACCAATTTCACGGCCATATAATTCAACTACTTGATGAAATTCACTAGGTTTTAATATTTTAATAAAGCCGCTTTGCCCCTGCTGGACTTCCCTTTCAATCGTATTAACAAAGCTGTGACGATTAGGCAGACCTGTTGTAATGTCTGTATAGGCTAAATCCCAAATTTTTTTCTGCGTCCTTGCATATGAATAAGCCAATGCAACAAGAGCACCCATTTTTCGAAACATATTTTTAAGCATTTGGTCACTTTGTGTTTTTTGGCTAAATATCGAGAAAACACCTATTACTTGCCGCTGTTGATTACGTATAGGGATAAACCATCCATGCGGCTTTTTAGCTAGCGAAGCATATTGCTTATGTTCTTTAGGAATATTCACTTCATCTAAATTTTCTATGAAAGTAGACGTTTCTGATTGCATTACCTTATTAAAGAAATCATTGTTTGTACAACATTTTGGTACGCTCTCTGTTTGATTATCTCCTATGAAAACTTGTAATTGGTTTACTTCTGTTTTTATAAGCACCATACTTGCAATATTTGGCATGAAAAATTCATCGAGGCCTTGACAAATAAGCTTCATCTTTTGCTCAAAAGTAAACTCCTTCTCAATTGCCCTGTACATATCATTTTCTAAACGCATTAAGAAGTCTTCCGTATGATAATATGTAACATCCTTCACTAATACTAAAACAAATTGCGTTACATTTGCCTCATTGCAAAAAGGTAATGCTTGTATTTCTGCCCAAAAGGGAGGTTTATCGATGCCATTATGATATAGCTTCGCCTGCACCATTATGCCGTTATGTATTTTTTCTTTAATCATTTCAATGGTTGTCATTTTTTCGTCCATTGATAGCCATGAAAAATAATCAGTATTTAGAATTTGTGAACGTGCAGCATTAGTAAGCATACAAAAAGAATCATTACACTCTACTATGTAATGATGCTTCGTCGCATCAAAAATAACGTAGCTTTCTTTCGAATTATTACCTAATTTGCGAATGCTGTTTAATAATACATCATAATCTGTGTTTAACGATTTAGTGACCATCCAACCCCTCCTTTTCTATCACTTCATCTCATTTCCATTGTACATAAAATTTAATTAAATTTTCACTTTTATTAAAAAAAACTTCTTTTCTAGGACACTATCTGTCCTCTGCCTACTATAATATATCCCTTTATACCGTTTTTATGTAAATTTATTCAAAAATAAGGGTATTATTCTACTTTATTAGAAAAAAGATGTTTTTTACAGTTTAATCCTCCATTTCCAAAATAAAAAGCTGTATTTAAAGTAAATTTTGTACTTTAAATACAGCTATTATTCTATTGATTATACATATAGTGGATGCTTATCAGTTAATGCCTTCACACGATCTTTTGCATCTGCTTTAACTGCCTCATCTTCAGGGCTTTTAAGAACAGCCGCTATAATTGCTCCTACTTCTTTCATATCTTCCTCTTTAAAGCCACGAGAAGTGACCGCTGGAGTACCAATACGAATTCCAGAAGTGACAAATGGGGATTCAGTATCGTAAGGGATTGTATTTTTATTTGTTGTAATACCTACTTCATCTAGTGCGTGCTCTGCTACTTTACCTGTTAAACCAAGAGATTTAACATTTAGCAGTAATAAATGGTTATCTGTACCACCAGAAACAATTTCAACACCCTCAGCAATTAATACTTCTGCTAATGCCTTTGCATTGGCTTTAATTTGTTTTGCATAGTCTTTAAATTCTGGTTGTAAAGCTTCTCCAAATGCTACAGCTTTTGCAGCAATAACATGCATTAATGGGCCACCTTGAATGCCTGGGAATACAGATTTATTTAGTTTTTGCTCCCATTCTTTTGAAGCAAGAATTAATCCACCACGTGGTCCACGTAATGTTTTATGTGTAGTTGATGTAACAAAATCAGCATATGGCACTGGTGATTGATGTTCGCCAGCAGCTACAAGTCCAGCAATGTGTGCCATATCCACCATGAAATAGGCTCCGACTTCGTCTGCAATTTCACGGAATTTAGAGAAGTCAATTTCACGTGGATAAGCAGATGCACCAGCAACAATCAGTTTCGGTTTATGCTCTAAAGCCTTTTGTCGTACATCTTCATAATCAATCACTTGTGTATCTTGTGTTACACCATACTCTACAAAATTATATAGAATACCAGAGAAGTTTACTGGAGAACCATGTGTTAAGTGACCACCATGCGAAAGGTTCATACCCAGAACTGTGTCACCTGGTTCTAGAATCGTATGGTAAACAGCCATGTTTGCTTGTGCACCTGAGTGTGGTTGCACATTTGCATATTCTGCTCCGAAGAGTTCTTTTACACGATCACGTGCAATGTCTTCTACTACGTCTACATGCTCACAGCCACCATAATAGCGTTTACCAGGATAACCTTCAGCGTATTTATTTGTCAGTACCGATCCTTGCGCTTCCATCACTGCTTCGGATACAAAGTTTTCTGATGCAATCAATTCAATATTTGCTTGCTGACGTGTTTTTTCTGCAAGAATTCCATCTAGTACTGCTTTGTCTTGTACTGCTAATTTTTCATATGCCATGTTTGAAAAAGCCTCCTAAAGTATCGTTATTCATCTCTACCACTAAATAGGGTGGTAATTATTTATATACTGCACGTTCTCCGCCAATTAGCTTAGGACGTGTTGTTGCAATCGTCACAACAGCTTCTCCTACCATTTTTACCGATGTTCGAACAGGTACAGCTACTGCTTTCAAATGCATACCGATTAATGTTTGTCCAATATCAATACCTGCATGTGCCTGTATTGTTTCAACAATCACTGGGTTATCAAATTGCGTATAGGCATATGCTGACATTGAGCCGCCTGCCATACGTACTGGGACAACCGCTACTGGATCATAGCCAAATTTTTCAGCTGTAGATGCTTCCATAGTAATGGCGCGATTTATATGCTCACAACCTTGGAATGCTAAAAGCAATTGATGCTTTGCTGCAAATTCTTGTAACGGCTCAAAAATGGCTTCTGCTATCTCCAATGCTCCCGCTGTGCCAATTTTCTGACCAATCACTTCAGATGTAGAGCACCCTACTACAAAAATTGTATGGGGTCGTAATGTTACTTGCTCTTCAAATTCACTGAGTAACTGAGTCAAATGTGTTCGTATTTGTTTTACAACCATTAAGCTCAGCTCCTTCATCTATATCCATTAAAATCATGCCATATATGACATCCTATACGAATGCCATATACGGAATAACAAAACTATTATTGCTCTAGTTCAGTAATTTTTTCAATACGGCGTACATGACGGCCACCTTCAAAATCGGTTTCTAGCCATGCTTGTACGATTTCACGTGCAAGGCCAGGGCCAATTACACGTTCGCCCATTGCTAAAATATTTGAATCATTATGGCAACGCGTTGCCTTGGCACTAAATACATCATGTACTAATGCACAACGTATGCCCTTGACCTTATTAGCGGCAATGGACATACCAATTCCTGTGCCACAAATTAAAATGCCTTTATCAAATTCTCCGTTAGCAACACCCTCAGATACAGGTTTTGCATAGTCTGGATAGTCTACTGAATCCGCAGATTGTGGACCAAAATCTTCGTAGCTAATTTGAAGTTCATCTAATAGCTGCATAATCTCACGCCGTAAGTTATTGCCTCCGTGATCAGAAGAAATTGCTATTCTCACTGGGTTCCCTCTTTTCGAATTATAGTCAACCTTAGTGTACCACTTCTTTCTGAAGAATAACACGATTTTTCTTATGTTTTTACGTTGATTTTTCCCGAAAGACGAACATTAATTGTATGTTAACACAAAATTATTCACTTTTAAACTTATTTTTTTGTGGATAATGTGAATATCATGTTAATAAGTTCGGATAATGGTCTTTTGTTGTAATATTCCATCTACTGAAGTTTTTTTAGCTTTTTACTTACAGTGGACATAAATTGTCCTTTAATAAAAAAGGTTATACATAAATCCGATTTTTCATGGGATTTATGTATAACCTTCAGGACTATGCGTGTCTATCAAATTGTTGGATCATTTTATGCAATGCTTCCGATTGCTTTTTCAAACTTTGAGCCAGATGCTCGACTTGTTCAATTGCATAGGCTTGCTCTTCAGCAGCACTACGAACTTCCTGTGCACCTGCTGACGTTTGTTCCGCAATGGCAGCAACTTCCTGTGATTGTCGAGCTGTCGTTTCAATATTATGCATTTGCTGTTCAATTAAAGAAGAAATCTCAACAATTGATGTTGCCATTTCATGTACATTAGAAGCCATATTTTCTACTGCTGTCGTTGTTTCAGAAACTCGATCGGCTTCCTTTGTTGCAAAGGCAACTTGTTCGTTCATTTGTTTCACAACTACTTCTACGTTGTGCTGCATGGTTTGAATTAAAGCTGTAATTCCTTGCACTGCTTTTGCACTTTCATCAGCCAAACCACGGACTTCTTCAGCTACTACTGCAAAGCCTTTTCCATGTTCTCCTGCACGAGCAGCTTCTATAGAGGCGTTTAGTGCCAACAGATTGGTTTGTGCTGCAATGTCACCAACTAAGCTAATTATTCGTTCTACCTGTCCAGCATTCTCTTCTAGCGCATGAATGCTTTTTAATGCCTCATTATTGCCTGTCGCAATTTGTTGAATACTATTCACTAATGTTTCAATGGCTTTTGTTGTTGTCGATAAATTATGTAGAATCTCTTTAGTTTGTGATGCTGATGCTTCTGCCCTACTATTTACCTCTGTTGCAAGCGTTCTTACATCTTCAATGGCTTCAGCAGTATCTTGTACAGCAGTTGCAGATGCTTCTGCTCCTGTAGAAATATGCTTTACGGTAGATGCAATGCCTTCTGCCTTTCTTGTTGCCACTCCTGCTTCATCTGAAAGCTGGATAATCGATTGATTCGTTTGTTGGAAGTTATGATCAATACTTTCCACCATTTGACGTAAGTTTAACACCATTTGTTGGAATGCCTCTGCAACAGATCGAATCTCATCATTTGTATTAGGCATTTGTACATCCTGTCCTATTTTTCCTTCTGCCACAAGTGTTGCTGAGTGCTCAAGCTGCTGCAACGGCTTGATGAGGATTACACTTAAAAAGGCAGCTAATATCCCTGACCAAGTTATGCCTAACGCATACGTAATCACTTCAAAAACTTTTCGATTTGTGTCAGGGAAGAAGGTAGGTTGTAAAAACTCAATGAATATAAAACTGACACTGTAGGTGATTAGTGCAAGAACACTAACAAATAACACCAACTTTAGGCGTAAACCAAATTGTTTTTTCATAGGACCCCTCAATTCTTTTCTAGTTTTTGTATTAATTGATCAACCAGTTCTTTTAATTCTGCAAATGTTGCTTCATAAATTGCTCTATTACCACCATAAGGATCCGCTACATTTTCTAAACTGCCCTCATTTGTATACTCTTTCAATGTAAATACTTTATGCTCAGCTTCTGGATAATTGGAAATGACGGTACCTTTGTGAGCAGTCGTCATCGTTAAAACTAAGTCTGCCCATACCATTTCAGCTTGTGATAATTGCGTCGCAAAATGTTGATGGGACATTTGGGCTTCATTTAACACTTGTTGTGCATGTGCTGACATTTGTGCATTAGGCATCGCATAAATACCCGCTGAGCGCACTTCTACATTGTTTATTTGTTTATGTTTTAAAATAGCTTCTGCCATCGGACTGCGACAAGTATTGCCTGTACAAACAAATAATATTTTCACACTTATCACTCTCCAATTTTATCTATTGTTGAATAGCTAGAATACTCATGATTATAAATATAATGCCAGCAATGATTTGAATTTTATTGCCAAAAAAAACTTGGCTCCTACGTGCTATAACTAATGACCCATAAGCACAAATTAATGCACTTAAGCCTGCACTCATAATAAAAATCGTTTTTTCTAAGTTAAGCATACCAAAAGAAACACTAACTGAAAAGGTGTCTAGGCTTGCAGTCACTGCTAAAAGCACAGGTGAAATCGTTACTTTTTCATCTCTGTGAGAAAATAATAATAAATGCATCCCGATACAAAATAATAAAATACTTGAAATCCATTGTCCCCATTCTAATAGAAATCGAACTAAATAGCTTCCTAATTCAAACCCTAATAAAGGAAAAAGCATATGTAATGCAGCCGTCCATAATGATAAAAATAATCGATATCTAACATTTGGCAGCAAAACATATAGACCAATCACATCAACAGACGTTAATATACCTGCAAGAATTCCCTGCAAGAACGCACTCCTTCGCTCCCTAATATTTTATCATTTTATGCTCGAAAATACATTATTATCATAACTGTTTACTATTGTTTTTCATTTTTAACATATAATAATTGGACAAAAAAAGACAAAAAACATGTGGTTTTTCAATGTCTTTTGCCTATAATTGTTCTATTATTATTTACAATGAATACCATTTACCTCCAGAGGCTTTTTCAAGTCTATTCATAATAGCTGCACCTACTCCTTCTATTGAAGTAGTTGTTGCTAATATTACGGTAGCGGTAGTTTTATCACATGCTCTAAGTGCATTATATAAGGCCGCACCCATTTCTTCTTTACTTCCTGCTTCACCAATAGAGAAGTAAAAATCCACTTTAATTTCTTCAAAGTTCTCAGGTGCAAGTAGTGCTACACTATGTCCTTGTCTCTGTAAATGCAGAACAGCTTCGTTGACTTTCTCAACATCACAGTCTATTAAATACACGGGAGCATTTGGTGCATAATGCGTATATTTCATTCCCGGTGCCTTAGGCGTTGCGTCTAGCTTCTGTTCTATTTTAGTTGGCTGAATCACTGGACCAATCTTAGCCTCAAGCATTTCCTTCGTAATGCCACCTGGACGTAAAATTACTGGAGGTTCATGTGTCACATCTAGTACAGTAGACTCAAGCCCTATGCCTGTAGAACCTCCATCTAAAATATAAGGTATGTACCCTTCTAAATCATCTAAAACATGAACGGCTTCTGTAGGACTTGGCTTTCCACTACGATTAGCGCTCGGTGCAGCAAGCGGTTTTTGGAGCTGTTGTAGTAAGGCGAGCGCTACTGGATGATCAGGCATTCGAATGCCAACTGTTGATAACCCAGCTGTGACACTTTTAGCTAATACATCTGGCTTCACTGGCATCACCAGTGTTAATGGTCCTGGCCAAAATAAATCCATGCATTGTTTAGCTATGTCAGAAATATGTTCGATATAGATCGCTACTTCCTCTTTTGTACCAACATGGACAATTAAAGGATTATCTGAAGGTCGACCTTTTGCTTCAAATATCTTTTTAACTGCCAGATCATTTGTGGCAATCGCTCCTAAGCCATAAACCGTCTCTGTTGGAAATGCAACTACCTCTCCTGCATTTAAGATATCCACAGCTTGTGTATAATTAATCTGACTATTCACATTACTGTCCACAACCTTACAAACAGTTTTCATGATTAATACCTACCTTCAATTATTCGTTTTTACTGAATTATCCACATATTGTTTATAACTTAATAAAAAATGTGTATAAGTTGTCTGAATTTGTGCACAATTCATTCAAAAAGTCCTTTAATCCATTCCCATATAAAGAATGTAACTTGTTCTTTTTCTTCTACTTCTACTTCTTCTTTTACCTCTTCTTTATCAGGCTCACATATCGATGGGAAGATACTGCACCACCAGTTATCTCCACGGGCATCACCAATCTTTACAACAATTGATTGATAGACATTTTGTGGATAAAGTACAGCACCTTGTCTTTTTGGTGGGAATAAATTATCCCCAACAACAACTTGTGCATCCAATTGTGGATAATTTTCGCTCAGTTCAGCTTCAATTTGTTGTTTTAACGAAAGAATTTGCTCATTCCCAGCAAATCCAGCCGTACCCAGTTGTAGAAAGTATGGCTTTAAATCTTGGACAAGCTGCTGTTTCTCTAGCTGATCTTGTGCAGTATTACTGTTTGCGATAACACGTATACGAAAATCTTTTTCTTGCACATCACCGGAAGATTCCTTCGCCAAACCTACTAATGTTGGAATATATAAAACACATAACTGTAAAACAATCGCAATTAATACTAGTCTAGCAAAAGCTAGAAAGATATTTTGTTTAGGTAATCTAATAATCTTGTATTCGTTCAACATAAAAATCCCTCCTTGCTCAACATTGTTGGCAAGAATAAGAAACTTTATACATGTAGCTCACAAAAAATCATTCGAGGTTTACCGTTAATATCTTTTTCTACTGAAACTGTCGCCTGTGGAAAACTATCTTGAAAGAATTTGGCTACTTTCTCCCCCTGTGTATAACCGATTTCTAATCCAATCAACGCTGGCCTATTCATATAAGCTGGTAATTGTTCGGCTAATTTTCTATATAAAATAAGACCATCTTCCTCGGCAAAGAGGGCACTATGCGGCTCATGCTCTAGCACAACGCTTGACATTGCTTGTGCCTCATCAAATGCGATATACGGTGGGTTCGATAAAACAATATCAAATTTTTCTCCTGCAAGTGGAGCAGCTAAATCTCCCAATCTAAAATCAATATCTGCCTCTAATTGCTTTGCATTTTTTTGAGCAGTTGCTAGTGCAGCTTCTGATAAATCGGTAGCTATGACCGTTAATGCTGGGCATTCCAGCTTCATTGAAATAGCAATGGCTCCACTACCTGTACCTATATCAGCCAGCTTCAATGTTTGCTTTGTAAATAATTTAGGTAGTCGATTAATTGTTCCAAGCACCAATTCCTCTGTTTCAGGTCGTGGTATTAAGACAGATTCATCGACTAAGAATGAACGGCCATAAAACTCCTCATACCCAACACAGTATTGGACAGGGCGTCCATTGACATGTTCTTCTATGAGCTCATTAAATCTCATTTGCTGCGCTGCTGTTAATTCATCTTGCAAATGCAACATAACTTCTCCATAACTAGTACCAAGCACATGTTGCATAACAATCCGCGCTGCTGTTTGTTCACAACCATTATCCACTAAAAAAGAAGAAGCCCACTCAAGGGCCTCCATCACATTTTTATAAGTCATCATTTAAACGCTCTAACTTCGATGCTTGTTCTTCTAAAATAAGAGCATCGATAATCTCGTCTAGTCTGCCTTCAACGATTTGATCTAGCTTTTGAATCGTTAAGCCGATACGGTGGTCGGTTACGCGGTTTTGTGGATAATTGTATGTGCGAATTCGCTCAGAGCGGTCACCAGATCCAACAGCTGATTTACGTGTAGCATCAATCTCTTTTTGCGCTTCCTGCATATACATATCTGCAACACGAGCACGAAGAATTTTCATTGCTTTTTCACGGTTTTTAATTTGTGAACGTTCATCCTGCATCGAAACCACAACACCTGTCGGTAAATGGGTCATACGAACAGCAGACATTGTTGTATTTACAGATTGACCACCCGCACCAGAAGATGCGAATGTATCTACACGGATATCTTTTTCATGGATTTCAACATCTACTTCCTCAACCTCAGGTAAGCAAGCAACTGTTGCTGTTGATGTATGAATTCGGCCTTGTGATTCTGTAGCAGGGACACGTTGTACACGGTGTGCGCCATTTTCAAATTTGAATTTTGAATAGGCTCCTTGTCCATTAATCATAAAGATTACCTCTTTATAGCCGCCCATTGGGTTTGGTGTAGCTTCCATAATATCAATTTTCCAGCCTTGCGTTTCTGCATAGCGAGAATACATACGGAACAAGTCACCTGCAAAAATATTAGCCTCGTCACCACCAGCTGCCCCACGGATTTCCATAATAACGTTTTTATTATCATTCGGATCTTTTGGAATTAATAAAATACGTAATCGCTCTTCTAGCTCTTCCTGCTGTGCTTTTAATAGGTTAAATTCTTCCTTTACCATTTCGTGCATATCAGGATCTTTTTCGCTATCTAACATTTCTCGTGTATCTACTAGCTGTTCTTTAACACTTTTATATTCACGATAAGTATCTACTGTCTCTTGGATATCTGATTGTTCCTTAGAATATTCGCGTAATTTCTTACTATCATTAACAATATCTGGATCGCTCAAAAGCTCAGTAAGCCTTTCATAACGATCTTCCACTGCTTGTAATCGATCAAACATGGATTTCACCTCTATTTAGTTTTTTAAATTGCTCCTTTTTTACAGAGAAGCCGCTTTCATCAAAATTACGCTAAGGCGTAATGGTTTTTTCATTTCTTATTTCCACTACTTAGTATAAGGAAATTTTCACATGTATGCTACTTTTTCTTTGCGCTTTAACAAGCTACTTAGCTTTAAAGCGGTGGATTTGCATGACATTTTCGGCAAACAGGATAATACGAATCATTGCCACCGATTTGAATTTGATCTCCTGTGTAAACTGGCTTTCCACTTTCATCTACTCGCAAATTCATTGTTGCTTTTTTATGACAGAACCAGCAAATTGTTTTCATTTCTTCAATTTTATCTGCATATGTAAGCATGTACTGGCTACCTTCAAATAGCTCATTTTGAAAATCATTTTTTAAACCAAAGCCCATTACGGGAATGTCCAATTTATCCACAATGTTAGCTAGCTGTAAAACATGTGCTTTTTTTAGAAATTGAACTTCGTCCACAAGCACACAATAAGGTTTGACAGCATTAGTTTTCACTATTTCAAAAATATTTGTATCTTCATAAACAGGAATGGCTTGTTGTCGTAAACCTACTCGACTGGAAACGAAGCCCACCTCATCACGCGTATCTAGACCTGAAGTAAACATCATTACAGGTTTTTGTTGTTCTTCATAATTATGGGCAACTTTTAGAATTTCTATTGACTTCCCACTATTCATTGCACCATGTTTAAAATATAGCTGTGCCATTTTGTCTTCTCCCTTTCTTTGTGTCAATCTGGATTTTGAAAAGACTTGCATCAACGTGTATTATTTACTGAAAAAAATACCTGCCAAGCGCATGCTTGGCAGGTATTAAACTAACATTAGTTTTTAAGACCGTATTTTTTGTTGAAACGATCCACGCGACCATCAGCAGACGCGAATTTTTGACGGCCAGTGTAGAATGGGTGACATTCGTTGCAGAACTCGACAACGATGTTTTCTTTTACTGAACCAGTTTTGAAAGTGTTCCCACAAGAGCAAGTTACTGTTGCTTCTTTGTAGTCTGGATGAATTCCTTGTTTCATATTCGTTTTCTCCTCTCGCCCTGAACCATCTGGAACAGAGTATTATCGAACTGTACCTTACATAGCCCGAATATGTCGACTACAAAAGTTGTGTCGAAGTGGAACGTCAGCTACATATGTACACGTTGCATACTTTTGAAGTATAGCATAGACATTTTATCATTTTCAAGTAAAAAATATTAAAAGCAAACCATCCCTAATACCTAACCGCGAACTTCACGATAATCATTGTCTACTAACCCAATTTTCTCATTTCGTTCTTTAAAGCGAATATTATGTGAAGATACATAGGCTACTTTCGGTGCATCTGGCTCCAAGTATAGTTTTGCACTATTTAATGCTAGTATTCCATCAGTAAATGCACCAGCTATTAATCTAACTTTACTAGGATGATCAATAAAATCACCAGCTCCATAGATACCCGCTACGTTCGTTTCCCGATTCTCATTAACAATTGCTACGCCATCCTGAATATTTAATCCCCATTCTTCAAGCGCACCGTAATCGCATTTTAAACCATGATTTACAATGACAGCATCTACCTTTACTCGTTCCAATTCATCGGTATCTTTATTGACAATAGATACATATTGAATTAAATCACCGTCCCCATGCAATTGAACCACTTCATAGGGCGTTTTTACATGAACTAAGGATTCTTTCATACGTAAGACATTTTTTTCATGTCCACCAAAATCATCTCGCCGATGAACAATCGTGACGCTTGCGGCAATTGACTCTAGCTCATTAGCCCAATCAACCGCAGAATTACCACCACCTGAAATCAACACATGCTTGTCTCGGAAGATTTCTAATTCCTGAACTGTATAATGTAAATTCGTTACTTCGTAGCGATCCGCTCCTTCAATTTCAAGCTTTTGCATAGAAAGGACGCCATAGCCTACTGCTAAAATAACCGTTTTGGAATAATGCTTTTCTCCTGTAGAGGATGTTAAAATAAATGTTCCATCCTGTTGCTTATCTAACTTTTCCACTTTTTGATTTAAGACAATCGTTGGATCAAAGGTTTCAGCTTGCTCCACAAGTTGTTTAATAAGCTGACCACCTAAAATAGGTGTTACTCCACCTACATCCCAAATCATTTTTTCAGGATATATTAACATACGACCACCTAGTTGTGAGCTATACTCGATAATTTTCGTTTTTAAATCTCGCATTCCACTATAAAAGGCAGTATAAAGCCCTGCTGGACCACCACCAACAATCGTTACATCATATAGTTCCTCTGACATTTCCTCTTCTCCATCCCCTTCTAATCTATTCAAACGTAAATTGTTTGACAAGAATTAATCTAATAACCGTCTATTCTTTCCCCTCATGGCAATACTATTCACACACAAAGGAAAGAGTGCTATTTACTCTTTTAATCGTGCTAGTAAATACAAGAAATAAGGTGCTCCTAAAACTGCTACCACAATCCCTGCTGGAATTTCTGAAGGTTCTAAAATGGAACGACCGATTGTATCAGCCATTAACACTAAAAAACCTCCTAATAATGCTGCGGTTGGCAATAAAAACTGGTGTTTAGCCCCAACAAGCTGTCGAGCTAAGTGTGGCGCAACAAGGCCAACGAAACCAATTCCACCACTTACTGAAACACTAGCTCCAGCCAAACCAACAGCAGCAGCCAACAACCAGCGTCGCTCTTTTTCTATCGAGGCACCTAGTCCTACTGCTGTTAATTCGCCTAAATTCAATATGTTTAATACACGTGATTTTGAATAGACGAATGGCAATAAGATAACTAACCATGGTAATAACGACAGAACAAATCTCCAATTTGAGCCCCAAATGCTACCCGCTAGCCATGTTGCTACAAATTGATAATTCTCTGGCGATAGACGTAGTGTTAGCACAATCATAGCCGAGCTAATCCCTGCTGCCACAGCTACCCCAGTTAAGATTAAACGCATTGGTGTAATCCCCTCATGGCGTCGATAAGAAAGTGAATAAATCAGTACAGCTGTCAAACCTGCTCCTACAAAAGCCAGTATAGGCAGTAAATAAACAGGTGCTGCTTTCGTAGTTGGAAAAAATGACACATAGAGCATAACCGCTAGTCCCGCTCCCGCATTAATCCCTAAGATTCCTGGGTCTGCTAAGGCATTTTTAGAAATGCCCTGTAAAATAGCGCCTGATATAGCTAACCCCATACCTACTAATACAGCAATCACAATTCTTGGAAGTCTGAATTCATATAAGATAAGCTGCTGTTGTGCATCACCTTGACCAAAAAGAGTCCGAAGAACCTCCAATGGTGTCAGTTTAATGACACCTGTATTCATACTTATGACAAAGGTAATAACGATTAACACACTGAGCGTAGCAAGGATGGAAAAATGTTTCCTTTTCGCCTTTAGCTGACTTGGTGTTAAATAGCTGTTACTCATAGTTCTTTCCCTCCTTTTCGAGCTAAATAAAGGAAGAATGGTACTCCAATAAAGGCTATGAGCGCACCAATGGGTGTTTCATAAGGTGGATTAATAACACGTGCTACTAAATCAGCTAACACAACAAGCAATGCTCCATATACCAAGGAACAAGCGATGATCCAGCGATAATCATGACCAACTATGTATCTGGTTAAATGAGGGATAATTAACCCTACAAAACCAACCGCACCGACAACAGAAACTGCTGCACCCGCTAAAACTAAAACAATGATCATTCCCCATACTTTTACCACAGCAGTACGTTGCCCTAGCCCGACTGCAATTTCTTCACCTAAGCTCAGTACGGTGATGGAGCGTGATAGGATAAGAGCTCCTATCATCGCAACAAGTATCCATGGAGATAAGATTTGTAGATGGCTCCATTTTGTGCCTGAAACCCCACCCGCATACCAAAATGCGAGGTCTTGTCCAATACGAAAATAAAGAGCAATTCCTTCTCCGAGCGCCCCAAGTAACGCACTAACAGCAGCTCCTGCTAAAACTAGTCGCATAGGTGTTAAGCCACCTTTAGAAAGCGAGCCAATACCATAAACAATGGCCACACCAAGACCTGCACCTACAAAGGACCATAAAATTAAATACATATAAGGCAACCCAGGGAAGAAGGCAAAACATACGGCTAACATAAAGGCAGCTCCTGAGTTCAAGCCTAATAACCCTGAGTCTGCTAAAGGGTTACGTGTCATCCCCTGCATAATCGCACCCGCTACCGCAAAGCTTGCACCGACTAATGCTGCTCCAAGTACCCGTGGTAAGCGAATATCATGGATAATTTGATGTGTTGTTAATTCTGGTGAAAAATGGGTAACTGCTGTCCAAACAGTACCCAATGAAATATCTGCTGCACCAAAAGAAATTGATAAGCCAATGGCAACTATTAATCCAATTACTCCTACGATTAAAGCCACTACTCCACGGATCGGATGAGATCGCTTCTGTAGCTCTTCTAAATCGTGGAGCTCTCCTACTCCTGTCGACGTAGTCATTTTATTTCCTCCTCATAACTTCCAACTAGCTTTTATTTTTTCATATCGTACAACTGATAAGATAGGCAGATTGGATTTTCACTATAGGGACATACAGCCATTTCTGCATCGATATTAAATACCCTTTGTAAATTTTCTTTTGTCATCACTTCTTTTGGACTGCCATTCACCATTAAATTGCCGTCTCTCATGGCCATCATAAAATGAGAGAACCGTGATGCATGGTTTAAATCATGTAAAACCATGATAATTGTTCGTCCTTCTTCCTTATTTAACTTTTGTAGCAACAATAAAATATCGAGCTGATGTGCTAAATCTAAATAAGTTGTTGGTTCATCCAGTACTAAAATATCCGTGCCTTGCGCCAATGCCATAGCAATCCATACTCTCTGACGCTGACCACCTGATAATGCTTCGATTGGTCGATCACTAAATTCTCTTAGCCCCGTAACATCAATAGCCCAATGGATATATTCATAGTCTTCCTTTTGCAATGTACCAAACCCTACTTGATGAGGAAAACGACCATAGGATACCAGTTCAAAAACCGTTAATCCTCCTGGTGCTGTTGCTGTTTGAGGTAAAATAGCCATTCTTTTGGCCACTTCTTTTGTTTTTAATTGATGTATAGCTTTGCCATCTAAATAGACAGCTCCATTTTGTGTGCGTAATACACGTGCTACAGCCTTTAATAAAGTAGACTTGCCACAACCATTTGGACCAATAATCGTGGAGATCTCCCCTTTCGGAATCTCCACACTTAAATCATTGACGATGAGCGCTGAAGAGTAACCAATCGCAACATGATCTATTTCAAGTACTGACATCTTTAACTTCCTTTCACTTTTGAGAATGCTATTACTTTTAAATTTGTAAACCAAATTGGGCTGTATACAAGCCATAGTAAGCATTTTGGCGTTCCATTAATTGCTCATGTGTGCCTTCTTCAATAATGCCCTTTTTCGATACCACAACAATTCTGTCTGCATCCTTAATCGTTGCTAAACGGTGGGCAATCACTAATGTAGTACGACCGATAGAAAGCTCGTTTAAGGCTTGCTGGATAGCTTGTTCTGTTTCTGTATCCAATGCAGATGTTGCTTCATCTAGTATTAAGATTTTTGGATTTTTCAAGAAAATACGCGCAATTGATAATCTTTGTTTTTGTCCACCTGATAATTTGACACCACGTTCACCTATGAGAGTATCCATGCCTTCTGGTAAAGCATTAATTACATCCGTCAGTTGTGCTCGTTGTGCGGCATACCAAATATCTTCTTCACTGGCATTTAAATCACCATAGGCTATGTTTTCTCGAATGGTACCATCGAATAAAAAGACATCTTGCTGGACAATCCCGATATGCGAACGTAAAGATTGCAGTTTAAAATCTCGTATATCAACACCATCAATCTTAATGGAACCCTCATTCACCTCATAAAAACGTGGCAATAGGCTACAGATGGTAGATTTCCCTGCACCAGAAGGGCCTACTAAGGCAACCGTTTCACCAGGACGTACCTTTAAATTAATTTGATGTAAGGCATGATTATTGGCAGCGTAGCCAAACGATACATTAGAAAAAGTAATTTCACCATCAATTTCATCGATTGTTTTCGCTTCTGGACGGTCCGCAATTTCGGGCTCCGTTTCGAGGAATTCAATATAGCGCCTAAATCCTGCCATGCCCTTTGGATAGCTTTCTATAAACATATTGATTTTGTTAATTGGGCCTAAGAGAATACCTGATAGTAAAATAAATGCGATAAAATCGCCATTTGTTAAATGCCCATTTAATACAAAATAAGCCCCAACAAATAAAGTAAAGAGTGATAATACCTTCGTGAGTATGCCTGAAATAGCTTCATTCCAAGCCATTACTTTATAGGAAAACAGCTTTGTCATACGGAATCTTTCATTATTTACTTTAAAGCGTTTAATCTCATGATCTTCATTTGTAAAAGCTTGTACAACACGAATACCACTTACATTGTTTTCAACACGTGCATTAAAATCTGCAATATCTCCAAACATTTGACGGAATGCCTTGGACATTAATTTCCCGAAAATAATGGTTAAGATTAAGATAATCGGAACAAGTAAGAAAATAAGAATCGTAAAGGTTGGATCAATATAGTACATGACACCAAATGTTCCAATAATCGTCATCGCTGCAATAAAGATATCCTCTGGACCATGGTGAGCAAGTTCACCAATATCCATCAAATCATTTGTTAAACGAGAAACAAGATGCCCTGTTTTGTTGTTATCAAAATATCTAAAGGATAGCTTTTGTACATGGCTGAAGGATTCTTTTCTCATATCCGTCTCAATATTAATGCCCAGCATATGTCCCCAATATGAAACGATAAAATGAAGAATGGAGTTAAAAATATATAATCCAAACAGCAATAAACTCGCCATAATAATCCATTTCAATTCCCCATCTGGCAGAATATCATCAATTACTTTATTTAAAACAATCGGAAACGCAAGCTCTATTAGTGCCACTAATATGGCACAGCTAAAATCTAAAATAAATAAGCCTTTATAGGGCTTATAATATGAAAAAAATCGCCGTAATAACATGGTGTAGCCTCCTATCGTGATCTCGTTTTACGTATCTATAAATGAGCTATCTACAATAGCTCTCCTGTTATCTAGTTATTGTTGATGAGCCTTTGTAAATTCAACTATTTTGTCAGCTAGTTCTTCAGCTTGGTGTAAGCCAGAGAGCGGATCAGAAGCAAAATAATATTCAGATGGAAGCTCTAATACTTGATTACTTTTAACGACATCTAAGTTTGTCCATGTTGCTGGTAACTGGCTATCTTTGTTAAAGAAATTAATCATGAAGTTATAGTCACCTACATAATCACCTACTACTTCATAGGAAATCTCATAACGTCCATTACTTGCTTCCTTTGTATCAAAAATCTCCTGCACCTTTTCTTGAGGTTTCATGCCCAAAATTTGATAGAGTGCTCTACCGCCCGATACACTAGATTTCCCTATAATCGTTGCATTTTTTTCAAACATTTCATAAATAGTAAATGTAGATCCTTTTGGAATCACATCCATGATTTTTTCTTTAGCTTTTGCGATCCGATCTTCAAATTCTTTTGTAAAGGCCTCAGCCTCTGCTTGTCTTCCTAAGTAATTCCCCATTGCCTTAATCTCCTCAATCGCTGATTGATGTGCATCTTCAGCGAAGACAATTGTCGGGGCAATTTTTTCATATTTCGCTACATCTTCAATATTCCAAGTAATAATCAAGTCTGGCTTTAACTCTAAAACTTTTTCTAATGACACCTTACCATCTGTACCAATATTCGTAATTTCACCATCCTTATAGTGTTGCTTTAAGAAAGCAGCATAATCAAGGTTAGCCGTTACGCCTCCAACTGGTACAACATCTAACGCTAAAATTTGCCCCAGATACCAATCAGTTACGACTCTCTCTGCCTGCATTGGAATTTCTACTTCGCGTCCACTATCATCTGTTACGGTTCTAGTCTCTGCCTTCTCGGGCGAAGTTGGTTCATCAACCTTAGATTGGCTTGTCTCTTCATTACACGCTGCCAGTAAAACGAACAGGCTTAATAAAAAAGGTAGCTTTATATGGTGAATCATCTTCTTCATCATGATTTCATTTTCTCCATTCTCAAATCGTTTTGCTTGCGCGAGCTGATTATTATTGTATTGAAAATGATTCTCATTTGTAATGGCAATTTCGGACATATTAGATGCATATTTCAGCCTAAAGCTACTTGGAGCCAGTTTTGTTGCTTTTTTAAAAGCACGGCTAAAATAATATTCATCTTCAAATCCAAGAGATATGGCAATTTCTTTTATGCCATATTGATTGGTTAATAAATACTGCTTAGCCTGCTCTATTCTTAATTGTTGTAAATATATTTGTGGACCTATTTCATAGCGAGCTTTAAAGATGCGTAATAAATGTCGTGTACTAATCTGAAGCATATCTGCTAATGTCTGGATAGATAATGGTTGATGAATGTGTTGTTTTATAAATAATCGTGCGGCTTCTGCCTTATCAATTTCATGTGGTTTCCCTTGTCCTTCTGCTAATTCTCGAAAGACATGATAGATAAGCTCATAGAAGGATGCCCTTACAGATAAATGCTCCTGTATAGAGCCAGATTGCCATTTGCTATACATATCCTGAAGGATGCTGTGAATGACTATCGGATTTGCGGGTACACAAGAGAAATGTGTTTGGAATGGTTGATAGTGCATGTGCAAATGCTGCATAAAGGCATCTTTGTACATGACATCTCCTTTATAGCTAATGAGAAAATAGCTAACACTCTGCTGTGCCCTAATGTGAAGAGATTGAGATTTACCTAGATGAAAAATACTGAAGCGCTGCACATGATAAGATTGATCATCAATGACAATCTGTGCACCGCCTGCTGTGACAATAAGAAACGAGCTATATGTTAAAACCTTTGACACATGAATGTCTGATTTATTTATGTAATCGATTTGCTTCAACTGGATAAATGCATTTTGCCAAAGAAGCATATAGGCATCATAATTCATCTTCGTCTCCTTCAGAACACATATTTACTTACCATTATATTGATAATGATTATCAATTTCAATATACATTTATAAAATAAACATATACAAAAAAAATCACCACTGACAATTTGATTGTCAATGGTGATGCCCTTTATAAAAGTCCCTTACCCTTTGTTGCTTTTTTCATATCTTCGTTTAGCTTTTCAAAAAATTCTTCATTTGATTTTGTTGTACGTATTTTTTTCAGGAAGCGCTCTGCAAAATCAGGTGCATCAGAAAACGTTTTACGAATTGCCCATAGCTTTTCAAGTTGTTCTGGTTCCAGAAGAAGCTCTTCTTTACGTGTACCCGAACGACGAATGTCAAGCGCAGGGAATATACGGCGTTCCGCTAACTGACGATCAAGATGAAGCTCTAAGTTCCCTGTTCCCTTAAATTCTTCATAGATAACTTCATCCATACGAGAACCTGTATCCACTAAAGCCGTCGCTAAAATTGTTAAACTACCGCCTTCTTCAATATTACGAGCCGAACCAAAGAAACGTTTCGGTCTATGGAATGCAGCAGGATCAATACCACCAGATAGTGTACGTCCACTTGGTGGAATTACTAAGTTATAAGCACGAGCTAAACGTGTAATAGAGTCCATTAAAATAATTACATCACGTTTATGTTCCACTAAACGTCGTGCGCGTTCTAATACTATTTCAGCCACTTTGACGTGGTTCTCAGGTACTTCATCAAATGTTGAGCTTACAACATCTGCATTGACAGAACGTTCAATATCTGTCACTTCCTCAGGTCGTTCATCAATCAATAGGACAATTAACTCCGCTTGCGGATGATTGGTTGTAATAGCGTTCGCAATCTCTTTTAATAAAGACGTTTTCCCTGCCTTTGGCGGAGCTACAATTAACCCACGTTGTCCAAAGCCTACTGGTGCCACTAAATCCATTATACGTGTGGATAAATTGCGTTGTGTTGTTTCTAGTTTAATTTGTCGATTTGGATATAAAGGTGTTAGTGCTGGGAAATGAACTCGTTCTTTCGCCACTTCAGGATCTTCGCCATTGACAGCATCTACTTGTAATAGGCCATAATAGCGCTCATTTTCCTTCGGTGGACGCACCTTTCCTGACACCTTGTCCCCATTACGCAAATCAAAGCGACGGATTTGGGATGCAGAAATATAAATATCTTCTTTACTTGGTGAGTAGTTGATTGGTCGAAGGAAGCCGAAGCCCTCTTGCGAAACAATTTCTAGTACGCCTTCCATAAAGAAATAGCCCTCTTGCTCTGAACGCGTTTTCAAAATAGCAAATATCAATTCTTTTTTCGTTAGCTTGCTATAATAAGAAATTTTATATTGGCGTGCAAGGGCGTAAAGCTCTTTTAACGTCATGTTTTCTAATTGAGCGATTGTCAATGCAGACATATGCACAACTCCAGTCTTTTTCAAAATATAATTCAATTTAATGGGGTTATCATTGAAGTTTACGATTGGCTCTGCTAACGCTTATATGGTTGCCTTTAATAATATCTATTGAAATACTTCCACCATATAACTAAACATTGCCTTAAAAATATGGGATGGTTATTTAAAGAAGAAGGTACCTAGCACAATAGATGTACTAGGTATATTTTAGAAGAAAATAACATTAATATCTAGGTTTTTTCTCAAGAGCGTGACGGCCTTCAACAAAGCGAACCGTACCAGATTTAGCACGCATAACTACTGAATGAGTTAAGGCATAAGCACCTTTATATTGAACACCCTTTAAAAGCTCGCAATCTGTTACTGCTGTCGCTGCAAAAATAGCATCGTCACCTTTTACTAGGTCATCTAAATAAAGAACTTTTTCAACATCCACACCCATTTTTGTGCAGCGTTCTAATTGCTCTTCATCTTCTGGTACTAGTTTTGCTTGGAAGTCACCACCAAGGCATTTTAAAGCTACTGCTGCTATAACACCCTCAGGTGCACCACCTGTTCCAAACATAATATCAATGCCTGTTTCATCAAAAGCCGTATTGATTGCTGCACCAACATCGCCATCTTGGATAAATTTAATACGTGCACCAGCCTCACGAATTTCATCAACAATCGCTTGGTGACGTGGTCGATCTAAAAGAGTAGCTACAACATCAGAAATATCTTTATTTTTAGCTTTTGCTACTTGTAATAAGTTATAAGTGACGGAAGCATTGATATCCACTTTGCCCGCCGCTTCTGGTCCTACAGCAATTTTCTCCATGTACATATCTGGTGCATTTAACAGATTCCCTTTATCTGCAATAGCAAGAACTGTCATAGCACCATTTGTACCTTTTGCTACAATGTTTGTACCTTCTAAAGGATCTACTGCAATATCTACTTTAGGACCACCATTTCGTAAACCAAGTTCTTCACCAATATAAAGCATTGGTGCTTCATCCATTTCGCCTTCACCAATTACTACTGTAGCATGCATTGGAATTGTATCGAACATTTTGCGCATCGCTGTTGTTGCTGCATCATCTGCCTCAATTTTCAAACCGCGCCCCATCCATTTCCCGGATGCGATTGCTGCTGCTTCTGTTACTCGTACTACTTCCATCGATAAACTACGTTCCATTGTTGCTTTGCCTCCCGTTATCGGCACCTTTTCGTGCCAAAACATTCAAATTACCTCTATTGTAACATAATTGGTTGAAAACTTTTAGCTCTCATTATTCCTTTGTCTCAGCTACACGTGCCACAATTGTTTCACGTCGAATATCAGCGCCTAAATCACGTAATTTCTCAATAAGTGAGCTATAGCCACGTTCGATATGATAGATATCCTGAATCTCAGTTTCTCCTTCTGCTAAGAGTCCAGCTAACACTAAAGCTGCTCCAGCACGAAGATCTGTAGCTGTTACAGTTGAGCCATGTAATCTACTTGGCCCTTTAATAATTGCTGTGTTTCCTTCTACACGAGCATCTGCATTCATACGACGAAGCTCATCAATATGCTTGAAACGAGCTGTGTAAATAGTATCTGTTACTTTTGAGGAACCGAATGCTTGTGACATTAACACGGCAAGCGGTTGTTGAATATCCGTTGGGAATCCAGGGTATACCAATGTTTTGACATCCACTGCCTGTAATGTTGAGAGGTCTGTTTTTGGTACATAAATACTTTCTTCACCAATCTCAATTTTCACACCCATTTCACGAAGCTTGGCAATAATTGCTTCTAAATGCAGTGGAATAACGTTATCGATTGTTATACCATCACCGACTGCTGCAGCCATAATCAAAAATGTGGAGGCCTCAATGCGATCAGGTATAATCGTATGTTCAGTACCATGTAGCTCTTCTACGCCTTCGATACGAATGACACTTGTACCTGCACCTTTAATATTGGCACCCATATTTGTTAGAAGTGTCGCCACATCAATTATCTCAGGTTCTTTTGCAGCATTTTCAATGACAGTACGTCCCTTAGCAAGGACAGCAGCAAGCATGATATTAATCGTAGCCCCAACACTTGCCACATCTAAATAAATTTTTGCCCCTATCAACTCATCTGCACGTAAATAAATGGCTCCGTGTTCATTAGTAATTTTAGCTCCTAAAGCCTCAAAGCCCTTTATATGTTGATCAATAGGTCGAGGTCCTAAAAAACAGCCTCCAGGTAAACCAATAACTGCTTTTTTGAAACGTCCAAGCATAGCACCCATTAAATAATAAGAAGCACGTAACTTTTTAACGTTGCCGTTTGGTAAGGGCAATGCAATCATCTCTGTTGGATCGATTGTCATTTTTCCATTCTCAAATGAAACTTCCCCACCAATTTCCTCTAATAGAGCCTTTAACGTCCAAGCATCTGAAATTTCGGGTATCCCTCCAATAGTCACTGGAGAGTTCGCCAAAATTGATGCAGGAATTAAGGCGACTGCACTATTTTTTGCACCACTAACTTTAATTGTACCTTGTAGACGATTTTCGCCAGTAATTTTATAAACATCCATTTTGCGTTCTCCCTCATGATTGGAAAGTAGTATTTTTGCAATTTGCACACTTTATAATCTTATTATTCGCCTTTTCTCTTATTCCAATCCGCTAAAAATCCTTCAATTCCTTTTTCAGTTAATGGATGGTGGAAAAGCTGCTTTAATACTTTAAACGGAGTAGTTGAAATATGTGCACCTGCTAAAGCCGCTGCTGTAACGTGTTGCGGGTGACGGACAGAGGCAGCGATAATTTGTGTATCGATATTATGGATTGTAAAAATATCTGCAATTGTTTCAATTAACTCAACACCATTTTGACCAATGTCATCTAAACGGCCGATAAATGGTGATACGTATGTAGCACCTGCACGCGCAGCCATTAATGCTTGGTTAGCACTAAAAATTAATGTCACGTTTGTTTTAATTCCTTTGTTTGCAAAGAATCGACATGCCTCTAATCCAGCTGGTGTCATAGGAAGCTTTACTGTGATGTTTGGCGCAATCGCAGCTAATTCCAAACCTTCTTTAATCATACCTTCTGCATCAAGTGCAATAACTTCTCCACTTACAGAGCCATCAACGAGCTCAGCGATTTCGCGAAGACGATCATGGAAAGAAACATTCTCTTCTTTAGCCACTAACGATGGGTTTGTCGTCACTCCTGATAAAATACCCCATGCATGTGCCTCTTTAATCTCTTCAAAGTTTGCTGTATCAATGAAAAATTTCATAATTATTTCCTCCTGATCATTTTTCTTATATTATTAAATATTTTCCAAAATTTCTTTATTTCAAAAACAAGAGAAGGTCGATTGAAAGCATCAACACTTCTCTTATTATGTGTATTTATCTATGCTTTTGTAACATATTAAATGCAAAAATTATGCTTTTTGTGCACTTCCAAATTCACGAATTTTACCAATAACCGTAGCTTTGATGGCTTCACGTGCTGGACCAAGGAATTTACGTGGGTCGTAAACAACTTTGTCGTTGTCCAGAATTTCACGAATTACTTTTGTTGCTTCAATTTGATTTTCAGTATTGACGTTAATTTTAGCCGTACCTAACGAAATAGAACGTTGGATATCTTTTGTTGGGATACCTGTACCACCATGTAAAACAAGTGGAAGGTTTGCCAATTTAGAGATTTCCTCCATTTCTTTAAAGCCTAAGTTTGGCTCTCCTTTGTAAGGACCATGTACAGAGCCAAGTGCTGGCGCTAAGCAGTCAATGTCAGTTAGTTCAACCATTTTGCGACATTCTTCTGGATCAGCGTAAATAATACCACCGATTACGCCATCTTCATCTCCACCAACAGTTCCTAATTCTGCTTCCACAGAAACACCTTTAGCATGTGCGTATTCTACTACTTCTGAAGTAATTTTCACATTTTCCTCAAATGGGTGATGTGATGCATCAATCATCACGGAGGTAAAGCCTGCATCAATTGCTTCTTTACATTTTGCAAAGCTAGAACCATGGTCAAGGTGAATTGCTACAGGAACTGTAGTACCGTAAGATTCCATTAAACCTTTTACCATATGAACAACAGAAATAAATCCGCCCATATATTTACCTGCGCCTTCAGAAACACCAAGAATCACTGGAGATTTTTCTTCTTCAGCTGCTTGTAAAATTGCCTGAGTCCATTCAAGGTTATTAATGTTGAATTGACCAACAGCATAACCTTCTGCTTTTGCTTTAATTAACATCTCTTTCATAGATACTAATGCCATACTAAAAATCCTCCTCATAGGACTATTCTTTCTACATAAACATGCTCCTCAATCATAGCAAAAATAATAGCCCCTGAAAAGCAGGGGCTATTATTTTCTACCCGAAAGCAGAGTGTAACGTAGCGGCAGGGGTGACGAAGTGAAGTGTTACGTAACGAAGTCCTCACACCTGAAAAGCAGGGGCTATTATTTTCTACCCGAAAGCGGAGTGTAACGTAGCGGCAGGGGTGACGAAGTGAAGTGTAACGCAACGAAGTCCTCTCACCTGAAAAGCAGGGGCTATTATTTTCTACCCGAAAGCGGAGTGTAACGTAGCGGCAGGGGTGACGAAGTGAAGTGTAACGCAACGAAGTCCTCTCACCTGAAAAGCAGGGGCTATTAGTTTCTACTCGAAAGCGTAGTGTAACGTAGCGGCAGGGGTGACGAAGTGAAGTGTTACGTAACGAAGTCCTCTCACCTGAAAAGCAGGGGCTATTATTTTCTACCCGAAAGCGTAGTGTAACGTAGCGGCAGGGGTGACGAAGTGGAGTGTAACGTAACGAAGTCCTCTCACCTGAAAAGCAGGGGCTATTAATCTACATAAAAAAACAGGCCGTGTGTCCACTGCCTGCTTTTTAAACTTGTAAAGCTTTATTTACTTCATCACGCACTTCGAAAATATCGAACGGTTTTGTAAAGTAACGAATGGCTCCTAATTCTAACGCTTCTTGCACAACATCCAATTCTCCGTATGCTGTCATCATAAAAACAGGCAGCTTCGGAAACTTCTTTTTTAAACGTCTCAAAATTTCAATACCATCCATTCCTGGAATTTTCATGTCCAGTAAAACACAATCCATCTCTTGTTCGTCTGCATACTTTAATGCCTCTGAACCATTCGCTGCTAAATATGTAATATATCCTTCCTTTTTCAGCACTTCATTTAAAAGTAAACGAATTCCCTGCTGATCATCGACAATTAGTAATCGTTTCACATCGCATTCCGCCCTTTTTAGTTTTATTCTTACACAAAAACTTTCTTTATTATGTATAATTCTCCTTTTTCAGCTTAATACCTTCTAGTATTATAAATTATCTGCTTTTGCTTTCTACCTTTTACCCCCTATAATATGAATAGAGGTGGGAACATGTCAAAAATTCTAACAACACAATTAAGTGGATTATTACAAAGAATTATACAAAATGAAGAAGATGCTATCGAGGAAACAGCAAGGTTATTAGCACAAGCCGCAATCGGCGAAGGAAATGTCTATTTTGCTTGCTTTGGAGAAATGCAGGTTGTGGCATTAAATGCACTTCAAGCAGTCGAACCCTTTAGCAAGTTAGCACCTTGGACTACAGACACAAGCTTAACAGAAGCTGATCGGGTTTGCATTTTTACTCGTAGTGCATATGATGAAGAAGCACTCGTCTTAGCACAAAAATTAAATACGCAATTTATTCCCTTTGCTGCTATAGCTAGTGAAGCAGCTAGTGTAGATAACCCTCTTGCTGATTTAGCCTATACGTATGTTTCTACACGCATTAAAGGCGGTTTAATACCAAATGATCTAGGTCAACGTATTGTTGTACCACATGCGCTTGCAGGACTCTTTGTATATGAAGCTGTCAAAATTGCTTATGATGAAATGCTTGGGTTGGATGAAGAAGAATTGTAGTCAGCAAATTAAAAAGAGTTGTCTCGTATTTAACGAGACAACTCTTTTTGATTATTTAAATGTTGAGCCGATAAAATCGCGGAACAATGGTTGTGGACGATTTGGACGTGACACTAGCTCTGGGTGGAATTGACATGCTACAAAGAAGTTGTTTTCTGGTAGCTCAATAATTTCAACCAATTTGCCATCAGGACTTGTACCTGAGAAGACAAGGCCAGCTGCTTCCATTGCCTCACGATATTCATTGTTAAATTCATAGCGGTGACGATGACGCTCATAAACAAGCTCTTTACCATAGGCTTGGCCAGCTTTTGAACCATCCTTTAATTTACATGGGTATAAACCTAAACGTAAAGTACCACCGATATCTACAGTATCATTTTGATCTGGTAGGAAGTCGATAATTGGATACTCCGTATTTGCATCAAGCTCTGTAGAATGAGCACCTTTTAGGCCAAGTACATTACGTGCAAATTCTACTGTTGCTAATTGCATACCTAAACAAATGCCTAGGAAAGGAACATTATTTTCACGTGCATATTGTGTTGCTAAGATTTTACCTTCAACACCACGATCACCAAAGCCGCCTGGTACTAAAATAGCGTCAGCACCTTTTAATAGAGAGGCCACATTGTTAGCATCAACGTGTTCTGCATTAATCCAGTCAATTTCAATATCAGAATTAAATGCATATCCAGCATGCTTTAATGCCTCAACTACAGAAATGTAAGCATCTTGTAGTTCTACGTATTTCCCTACTAATGCTACCTTTCTTTTATTTGGTAAGTTCTTCACTTTTTCTACAAGGTCACGCCATTCTTCCATATCTGCTTCTGGAGCTTCCATACCAAAATGATCCAAAACGATATCATCTATATCTTGCGCATGTAGGTTTAATGGTACTTCATATAAATGCTCAGCATCACGAGATTCAATAATTTCATGTGGTTGAACATCACAGAATAATGCTAATTTCTCTTTCATCTCTTGTGGTACTTCTTGTTCAGTACGAACTACGATAATATTTGGCTGAATACCTAAAGAGCGTAATTCTTTAACAGAATGCTGTGTAGGTTTTGTTTTAAGTTCACCAGCTGCTTTAATATAAGGAATAAGTGTACAGTGAATATACATTACATTGTTATGCCCTAAATTTGTTTTCATTTGGCGAATGGCTTCTAGGAATGGCAATGATTCAATATCACCTACTGTTCCACCAACCTCTGTGATCACAACGTCTGCATTTGTTTCACGACCAGCACGTTGGATACGATCTTTGATTTCGTTTGTAATATGAGGAATTACTTGGACTGTTCCACCATTATAATCTCCACGACGTTCTTTCTGTAATACAGATTGGTAAACACGACCTGAAGTTACTGTAGAATGTTTCCCTAGGTTAATATCAATAAAACGTTCATAGTGTCCTAAGTCTAAATCAGCCTCAGCACCATCATCTGTTACAAAAACCTCACCATGTTGATAAGGACTCATCGTACCTGGGTCAATATTGATATATGGGTCAAATTTTTGAATCGTCACTTCTAACCCACGATTTTTTAATAAACGGCCTAAAGATGCTGCAACAATCCCTTTTCCAAGTGATGATACAACCCCACCTGTTACAAAAATATACTTCGTCATGAATAAATTCCTCCTTATGATGTTCTAAAATATTAGTGCGTTTAGGGGGGATCAGAACCATTTACATTCTAATACCCTAAAAAAAGAAAAGCCGAGAATGTCTACAAAATGTAGTCGATTCGAAGCTGTAATCGGTTCTATCTCTTTTCCACTTTCCTTTAAACCATAAAACTCTAATAACTTTTCAGTCACCGTTTACTATACATCATGAATAATTAAAAACATTTATATTCATATCGGTATTAAAAGTATGGGAGAACTAAAATGATTAAAGTTAAAAACAAAAAAACGCTCCTCCTGCATAGGTTTGCAGGGGGAGCGTATTATATACACGGTCTTTCTCCTTCTTTTAAGGAGCCCAAGTAAAAGATTAAACGTAACCGTGATAGAAGTCAAGATTTTTTGCTTCTAGCTTAAAAGAAAGAAAATTCTAAGAGTACTGTATTAAATCTCTTCCTCTTCTTCCTCAAATTCTTCTTCCTCTTCATCAATAAACTCTTCATCGATTTCTTCATCAATTTCTTCTAGTTCTTCATCGTCAAAGTCAATATCTTCTTTATCATCATCTTCTTCATCAAGTTCTTCTTCATCAATGAACTCTTCAAAGTCTTCATCAAAGTCGATATCTTCTTCATCTAAGTCTACCTCTTCATCAAGATCTTCATCATCAAAGGCAGCTTTAGATTTTTTCTTTTGAGTCTTAACAGAAGGAGCTGTTTCTTCTTCGATTTGCTCAACTTTAAACCATTCACGTAAGCCCCAGCCTGCTTCTTGATTATATAAGAAGCGACCATCAATATTGATATCTGTATAAAATTGTAACAGACGGGATTTCATTTCTGCATCACTATAGCCCACAAGCTCTTGAATTAATTTTAATAAATCATTAAAAGACACTGAGGCACGTTTTTCATTTAAAATTGCATAAGCTAAGTTAATTAACGATTCTTCTGTTAATTGTTCCTTTGTCATTTCACGAAAATTCAATTCGTGCACTTCCTTTCCCTCATCACAATGGACGTTTTAAAATTACATGGTGCTTTATTCTCCAAGCGCAGCAAAAAAGGCCACGCAAAAGGTTCTTTCCATACAATAAGCATAATACCCATTATATACAAAGTTTTAGCCCCTTTGCTAGCTTCAATTACTGTTTTTTATATTACGCATTTTTTTTATTCCAAGATAAAACAAATAGACAGATAATAGTAGTAAAGGAATAGCGCCAATTTGCTTATTATACAGGAAAAAGGCTCCCAATACTAAAGCTAATATAATTATGTAGTGAATAGCTGATTTCATCCTCTACTGCGCCTCCCCTTTTTTTACATTTCTATTATAACGAAAATAAAAAGAAGTGCCTAATCTTAAGACTAGACACTAGAAATTAGAGAAGCATGATACTTGAATAGAAAACAAGAAGTTTTGATCAACCTTGCTTACATATTACGACGATATTGTCCGCCAACTTCATATAAAGCTTTTGTAATTTGTCCTAAACTTGCTACTTTTACTGACTCCATCAGCTCAGCAAAAATATTACCATTATTGACAGCCACTTCTTGTAGACGTGCAATCGCAGCTTCACTTTCCTCTTCATGGGCTTTCCAAAAAGCTTGTAAATTACGAATTTGTGTCTCTTTTTCTTCTGTCGATGCACGTGCGATTTCCATATTATCTATATCAGCATCTGAAGGTGGATTTGGGTTCAAGTAAGTATTAACACCAATGATTGGTAACTCTCCTGAATGTTTTAACATTTCGTAGTACATTGATTCTTCTTGAATTTTACCACGTTGGTATTGCGTTTCCATAGCACCTAACACACCGCCACGATCATTAATACGATCAAACTCTTCAAGAACCGCTTCTTCCACAAGATCTGTTAATTCTTCAACAATAAACGCGCCTTGTAGTGGGTTTTCATTTTTTGCTAAACCATGCTCTTTTGTAATAATCATTTGAATTGCCATAGCACGTCTTACAGATTCCTCCGTAGGTGTAGTAATGGCCTCATCGTAGGCGTTTGTATGCAATGAGTTACAGTTATCTTGTAATGCCATTAAAGCCTGTAATGTTGTACGAATATCATTAAAATCAATCTCTTGTGCGTGTAAACTACGCCCAGACGTTTGAATGTGATACTTTAGCTTTTGAGCGCGCTCATTAGCACCGTATTTATCACGCATTACAATAGCCCAAATACGTCGTGCCACACGGCCGATTACTGTATACTCTGGATCTAGTCCATTTGAGAAGAAGAATGATAAATTTGGTGCAAAGTCATTGATATTCATGCCACGACTTAAATAATACTCTACATACGTAAAGCCATTAGCTAAGGTGAAGGCTAATTGGGAAATTGGGTTTGCTCCAGCTTCCGCAATATGATAACCAGAAATGGAAACAGAATAATAGTTACGTACTTTATGGTCTATAAAGTATTGCTGAATATCGCCCATCATACGCAAAGCAAACTCTGTTGAGAAAATGCATGTATTCTGGCCCTGATCTTCTTTTAAAATATCAGCTTGTACTGTTCCACGTACGACTTGCAATGTTTTTTCACGTGTCTCGGTAAACTCTTCAACTGTCAAAGTTCGTCCTAGCTCTTGCTCACGTAATTGAACTTGTTGATCGATTGCTGTATTCATAAACATTGCTAAAATAATAGGTGCTGGTCCATTAATAGTCATTGATACAGATGTAGACGGTGCACATAAATCAAAGCCTGCGTAAAGTTTTTTCATATCTTCTAGTGTACAGATCGATACACCTGATTCTCCAACCTTACCGTAAATATCTGGACGGTAATCTGGGTCTTCCCCATACAAGGTTACAGAATCAAAAGCTGTAGATAAACGTTTTGCATCATCATCTTTTGATAAATAATGGAATCGTTTATTTGTACGTTCTGGTGTTCCCTCGCCAGCAAATTGACGCTTCGGATCTTCACCCTCACGTTTGAATTGGAATACACCCGCCGTATATGGGAATTCGCCAGGAACATTTTCTTTATAAACCCAACGCAAGATTTCCCCATAGTCTTCAAACTTCGGTAATGCTACTTTTGGAATTTTCGTGCCAGAAAGACTAGTTGTTTTTAAGATGGTACGAATTTCTTTATCGCGAACTTTAGTCACAAACTCATCGCCAGCATACGCTTCTTTTAATGCCTGCCAATTATCCAATATACGCTTGGATTCTGCTGTTAATTCATCTCTAACACCTTCTGCTAAAGAAGTAAGCGATGCCACAAGCACATCATCTGGAGCTTTTTCTTGGACAGCTGCAATAGCACCTTCTAATTGGAATAGTCGACGAGCAAATGCCACCTGCTGCTCAGTTTTTTTATGATAGCCACGGACAGTGTCCGTAATCTCACGTAAATAATAACGGCGATCGTTTGGAATGATAACATCTTGCTTTTGCGTTTTCGCAAATTGCTCATAGCTTGTTTCCCAATTAAAACCTGTTTTTTCGTTAATTATTTTAACGAGGGCGGCGAATAACGCATTTGTGCCTTTGTCATTAAACTGGCTAGCTATTGTACCGTAGACTGGCATGTTATCAAGTGATTCATCCCAAAGCTCGCGGGAACGTTGATATTGTTTTTGTACTTGTCGAAGGGCGTCCTCTGAGCCTTTTCGCTCAAATTTATTGATCGCAATAACATCTGCAAAGTCAATCATATCAATTTTCTCAAGTTGTGTAGGTGCACCGAATTCGCTTGTCATGACATACATAGATAGATCCGTGTATTTAGTAATTTCGGCATCACCTTGACCGATTCCACTTGTTTCTACGATGATTAAGTCATAACCTGCTACACGTACTACATCTAGCACATCACCAATTGATGCAGATAATTCTGTACGTGAGCCACGTGTTGCTAAACTACGCATATAAACACGGTTATTAAAAATAGCGTTCATGCGAATACGATCCCCAAGCAATGCTCCACCCGTTTTTTGCTTTGTTGGATCGACTGATAGAATGGCTACACGTTTATCTGGGAATTCTTTTAGGAAGCGGCGAATCAGTTCATCCGTTAAGGATGATTTCCCTGCACCACCTGTTCCCGTAATCCCCATTACTGGCGTACCTTTTGAAAGCTTTCTTGCCTCTGCTAGCATTTCTTTCGTAGCTTCATCGTCATTTGACTCAGCTGCTGTTATTAGATTGGCTAAAATTTCAGGCGTCTCTGTCGTTAAAGACTTTAATTTCTCTAAATAATTACCTGTTGCAGTAGGAAAATCTGTACCTTTAATTTGTTCATTAATCATTCCCTGTAGCCCTAAAACACGGCCATCCTCTGGTGAGAATATCCCTGCAATGCCATACGTATGAAGCTCTTTAATTTCACGAGGTAAAATAACTCCTCCACCACCGCCATAAATTTTAATATGTGGTGCTCCTTTTTCACGCAGTAAATCATACATATATTTAAAGTATTCCATATGTCCGCCTTGATAAGAAGAAACCGCAATCCCTTGTGCATCTTCTTGTATCGCAGCATTCACGACTTCTTCAACAGAACGATTATGACCTAAATGGATTACTTCTACACCGCTCGATTGTAAAATGCGTCGCATAATATTGACTGAAGCATCATGTCCATCAAAAAGACTCGATGCTGTCACAAAACGTACGTGATTTTTTGGACGATATACTTCTACCTTTGTCATATGAAATCCCCACTTTCTCCCCTTATTGAATAAAAAAAGCCGGCATTGCAATATCGCTATATGCAATTGCCGACAAACCCCTTACAAATATTAAAACCCCTTTATGCCTGAAATGAACAAGGTGATTTGCATGTCAATGAATTCGTCTATTGAATGCTGACGATGTAAAGCCCATTTGCGAAACGCCCAGCTTTGTCCTGAAACAACTAAGTTATTGGCTGCTAAATGGATTTGCTTCTCTGTCATAGTTAGTTCGCCAGACTGGACACATCGCTGTAACAAGCGTTCAAATGTGGCAACCATTTCAAACTCTTTACTAAAAACATAGCGTTGTGCTTCTTTTGACAATGATTTTGTTTCTTGATACATGATTGTTAGCTCATCAACCATACTATCGATTTGCAGGAAGTATTCCCGAATCATTTCTTTTAACTCATCAATAGTTCCTGCTTTAATCTCATAACTTGAAAGACGCTCCATTGCATGGTGATAGATACTGTCACAAACAAGGTATAGAACATCTTCCTTCGTTCGGATGTATTCATACAAAGTACCGATACTAAAGCCAGCAGCTTTTGCAATTTCTCTCGTCGTGGCACGGTGAAAGCCTTTTTCTTTAAATAGCTTAATAGCTCCTTGAATCATTTGTTCACGACGAATGGCGATTAGATTTTCATCTTTTACGGTTGACTGTACTTGGGGCCTTTTATCTTTATCAGTCATCAATTATTTCGTTAGCATACGCGAGATAACAAGACGTTGAATCTCCTGCGTACCTTCGTAAATTTGTGTAATTTTAGCATCACGCATAAAGCGCTCTACAGGGTAATCTTTTGTATAACCATAGCCACCAAAAACTTGAACCGCCTCTGTCGTTACACTCATTGCTGTATCGCCAGCCATTAATTTCGCCATTGCAGATGCCTTACCATATGGTAGGTTATTAGATTCTAACCATGCCGCTTGGTATGTAAGAAGTCGAGAAGCCTCAATTTGAGTTGCCATATCGGCTAATTTAAAGGAAATGCCTTGATTTGCAGTGATCGGTTTACCAAATTGCACACGTTCTTTGGCATAGTCAACTGCTGCATCGAGTGCTCCTTGTGCAATTCCTACTGCTTGAGCCGCAATACCATTACGTCCACCATCTAGTGTCGTCATGGCAATCTTAAAGCCTTCCCCTTCAGCCCCTAATAGATTTTCCTTTGGAACACGACAGTTATCAAAAATAATCTCTGTTGTTGGAGATGAACGAATTCCTAATTTCTTTTCTTTCTTCCCTACAGAGAAACCTTCAAATCCAGCTTCCACGATAAATGCGGATGTGCCATGTTTTGCTTCTGGGTCTGTTACTGCAAATACAATATATGTATCTGCTACTCCACCGTTCGTAATAAAGATTTTTGAGCCATTTAAAATATAATCATCGCCATCACGTTTTGCATAAGTTTTCATGCCACCCGCATCAGAGCCAGAGCCAGGTTCTGTTAAACCATATGCACCAATATGTTTGCCTTCAGCCATTGGACGAAGGTATTTTTGTTTTTGTTCTTCTGTACCGAACTTGTAAAGTGGCCAACCTGCCAGTGAAGTATGTGCAGATAAAGTTACACCAGTCGAAGCACAAACACGTGAAAGTTCCTCAACAGCTATGACATATGCAAGGTAATCAAATCCTGCACCACCATATTCCTCAGGCCATGGAATACCAGTAAGCCCAAGCTCCGCCATTTTGTCGAAAATCGCACGGTCAAATTCTTCATTTTCGTCACGTTCAGCAGCTGTTGGCGCCACTTCATTTATAGCAAAATCACGAATCATTTCACGTAATTGTTCATGCTCTTCTGTTAACTGAAAGTTCATTGTCCATTTCCCCTTTTTAGTTAGACTCTGTTTTGTGTTACCTGATTATTGTTAGGTTGGATTGAGCGGGTTTGCCTTATTTCAGAGCAGTTCACACCCTTAATAAACGTTTTCCCCTCACTCTTGAACGGTTTCCATCACTTTGTACCATTCGCAATATCAGGCTTTATTTCAGTAAATGTTTACTAATGACTAGTCGTTGAATTTCACTTGTACCTTCATAGATTTCTGTCACCTTTGCATCGCGGAAATAGCGCTCTACTGGATAATCTTCCGTATAGCCGTAGCCGCCAAATATTTGAACAGCCTCTATTGCCGTTTGTACCGCTGTTCGTGATGAGAAAAGTTTAGCCATTGAAGCTTCTGCTCCACATGGTAAACCTTTTGCACGTAAATCGGCTGCACGATAGACTAACAGTTTTGCAGATTCAACAGCCGTTGCCATATCCGCAAGCTTAAAGCCAACACCTTGTTGTGCGGCGATCGGCTTACCAAATTGAATGCGTTCTTTAGCATAAGCAGTAGACGCCTCTAGTGCCGCCTCAGCAATTCCTAACGCCTGTGCCGCAATGCCGATTCGTCCAACATCTAAATTGGCCATCGCAATTTTAAAGCCTTCTCCCTCTTCCCCAAGTAGGTTGTCGGCTGGAATGCGACAATTATCGAATGTCAGCTGAACTGTACGTGAGCCGTGTAAGCCCATCTTATGCTCATCTTTTCCGATGATTAAACCAGGTGTTCCCTTTTCAACAATAAATGCTGAGATACCCTTTGTTTTTTCAGCTGGGTTAGTAGATGCGAATACAATATAGACATCAGCTTCTCCACCATTTGTAATAAATACTTTGGAGCCGTTAATCACATATTCATCGCCATCACGCACTGCCTTTGACTGTAAAGAGCCAGCGTCTGAGCCTGCACTTGGTTCTGTTAAACAAAATGCACCTAAATATTCGCCTGTTGCAAGCTTTGGTACATACCGTTTCTTTTGTTCTCCATTCCCAAAGTAAATAATTGGATTCGTTCCAACTGAAGTATGGACGGATAAAATAACACCCATTACAGCGCTTACTTTTGATAGTTCATTAATCGCAATAATATAAGATGTAAAATCCATACCAGAGCCACCTAAGTCTTCTGGAGTCGTAATCCCCATTAAGCCAAGTTCACCCATTTGCTGTAGAAGCTCACGTGGAAATTCTCCCGCTTCCATTCGCTCCACCCATGGTTGAATTTTTTCCTGAGCAAATTGACGAACCATATCGCGCATCATAATTTGCTCATCTGTAAATTGCAAATGCATCTATAATGTCACCCCTCTAAGTTGTCCCGAAACATCTAAATAACCCCATCCCCATAGGATTATTCGTAAACGTAAAAACCTCTTCCTGATTTCTTACCTAACCAGCCAGCTGCAACGTATTTACGTAGCAGTGGGCAAGGGCGATATTTACTGTCTCCAAGACCCTCATGTAAAATTTCCATGATGTAAAGACAAGTATCTAAACCAATGAAGTCTGCCAATGTTAATGGCCCCATCGGATGATTCATACCAAGCTTCATCACATCATCAATTGCTTCTTTTGTTGCCACACCTTCGTAAAGTGCGTAAATCGCTTCATTAATCATCGGTAGTAGGATTCGGTTTGAAATAAATCCTGGGAAATCATTCACTTCTACTGGTGTTTTCGATAATTTAACCGTCATCTCTTCGACAGCTTTGTACACTTCATCTGTTGTTGCTAAACCTCGAATGATTTCAACAAGTTTCATAACTGGTACAGGGTTCATAAAATGCATACCAATTACTTGCTCTGGACGCTTTGTTACTGCTGCAATTTCTGTAATAGGCAGTGAAGATGTATTCGTAGCTAAAATAGCATGTGCTGGCGCAATGCCATCAAGTTGCTTAAAGATGGATTGCTTAATTTCCATATTTTCCACAGCTGCTTCAATGATAATATCTACATCACTAGCATCTTGTAAATCTAGCGACATACTAATTCGACTTAGAACAGCAGCCTTCTCATCTTCAGTTTTACGACCCTTTTCTACATCACGTGATAAATTTTTCGTAATAACCCCTAATCCACGCTCGAAAAATTCTTGTTTGATATCGTTCAATTTCACATCAAAGCCTGCTTGTGCACAAACTTGGGCAATACCAGAGCCCATTTGCCCTGCACCAATGACCATTACCTTTTGAATTCCCATTAGTTCAGTCCCCCTGTTTTTGGTACTTCAATCATAATTGCATCACCTTGGCCGCCGCCTGAACAAATTGCGGCAATGCCAATGCCACCGCCACGACGCTTCAATTCCTGTGCAAGTGTTAATATTATACGTGCACCAGATGCCCCAATCGGATGACCTAAAGCAACTGCACCGCCATTAACATTCACTTTTTCTGCATCTAAATCTGCCAACTGCTTGCTGACTAAAGCTACCGCTGCAAAGGCTTCATTGATTTCAATTAAATCAATATCTGCTAATGATTTGTTAGTCTTTTTCAGTAATTTATTAATAACAAGACCTGGTGTTTGCGGGAAGTTTTCTGGCTCAAGCGCAAGTTCTTCGTGACCAATGATTACTGCCAATGGTTCTCTACCTTCACGTTTTGCACGTTCTTCACTCATAACGACAAGTGCACATGCACCGTCGTTAACCCCAGGTGCATTACCTGCTGTAATCGTGCCATCCTTGTCAAAAGCTGGTTTTAGCTTCGCCAGTACTTCCAAAGACGTCCCTGCTCTTGGTGCCTCATCTGTATCAACAATAAGTGGTGCACCTTTTCGTTGAGGAATCTCCACTGGTACGATTTCTTCAGCGAAGTAACCTTTTTCAATTGCGGCTAACGCGCGTTCATGACTGCGTACTGACCAAGTGTCCTGTTCTTCCCGGCTTAGCGAGAACTCTTTAGCTGTTGCATTACCATAGCTACCCATATGTGGTCTTGCTTTATCGAAAGCACATGTTAAGCCGTCATATAGCATGCCATCTACCATTGTAGAATCTCCCATACGCAAACCATTTCGACCATTCAGAAGATAATATGGTGCATTGGACATAGATTCCATGCCACCCGCAATAATCACTTCTTCGTCCCCTAAACGAATCAATTGATCTGCTAATGTCACCGCACGCATCCCTGAAGCACAAACTTTATTGATTGTTTCTGTTTTTACTGCTGTTGGTAAATTGGCCTTCAGCGCAGCCTGTCGAGAAGGAATTTGCCCCTGTCCCCCTTGTAAAACAGAACCTAAAATTACCTCATCCACTTGCTCAGGTGCAAGATTTGCCTTCTCTAATGCCCCTTTAATGGCAATCGCACCTAAATCACTTGCATGTAATGCTGATAATGAACCTCCAAATTTACCAAACACAGTTCTTGCTCCTGCTAAAATTACAGCTCTATTCAAGTAAAACACCCCTTTTGTTTTACGTTCTCGATGAAGATGCAAAGCATTATTGACTGAACGCTCGCTCGACTTCTATCGAGGAAAAATGGGAGTTTACTATCTCAACTCCCATTCCCATTTAATCTTATTCTACAAAACAATTTTTTATTGTGCAATTTATATTTTTCAGATAACTAAAATATTTCTGCAATAGCAATCATTTTTCTGCGTTCGCTTCCGTATTCTCGTCTTGTTGAACATTTTCTATAGACGCTACCACTTCTTCGTATGTTTCTTCTGTTTCTTCGGAAGAAGGATTAACTGCCTTTACTTTTTCACCGAACACAGAACGTTCTAGTAATTCTGCAACATCAAATGTTCCAATAGAGTCTTCAACCTCTTTAGCCTTTGTACCATCCTCTAGCATTGTTAGGCAGTAAGGACAGCCTGATGAAATAACTGATGCATTTGTTGCAAGAGCCTGTTCTGTTCGCGCTACGTTTATGCGATTTCCTACATGCTCTTCCATCCACATTAATCCACCACCAGCTCCACAGCACATCGCTGTTTCGCGATTACGTTCCATTTCAACAAGCTTCACGCCAGGGATTCCTCGAAGGATCTCACGTGGGGCATCGTACACATCATTGTAGCGGCCTAAATAACAGGAATCATGGAAAACAATCGTTTCATGAACCTCATAGTTTAGAGCTAGACGATTTTCCTCAATCAACTGATTTAATAACTCAGTGTGATGATACACTTCACCTTTCCAGCCAAAGTCTTGATATTCATTTTTAAAGATATTGTAGGCATGAGGATCGATTGTTACAATTTTCTTCACGTCATTTTTCTCAAACTCATCAATATTTGCTGTAGCTAGCTCTTGGAATAAGAATTCATTCCCTAAACGACGAGGTGTATCCCCAGAGTTTTTCTCTTTATTACCTAAGATTGCAAACTTCACACCAGCCTCGTTTAATAGACGACAGAATGCTAAAGCGATTTTTTGAGAGCGGTTGTCGAAAGCTCCCATCGAACCAACCCAGAATAAATACTCCATTTCCTCGCCAGATTTTTTCAGCTCTTTTACAGTTGGAATTTGGATTGTTGGATCTAGATCACGCCAATTTTCTTTTTCCTTGCGGTTTAGGCCCCAAGGATTACCTTGTCGTTCGATATTCGTCATTGCACGTTGAGCATCAGGATTTACTTTCCCTTCAGTCATTGTTAGATAACGACGTAGATCAATAATTTTATCAACATGCTCATTCATTACAGGGCATTGATCCTCACAGTTACGACATGTCGTACAAGCCCAAATTTCCTCTTCTGTAATGACATCGCCAATTAAAGATGGACTGTAGATATTCTCAATTACAGCACCTTCAGCACCAGCTGCAATTGCAAGCTGGTTACCCTTTGTATTGGCAAAGAATTGATAAGGCACCCATGGTTTTTGTTTTGTTACGACTGCGCCCGTAAATGTTAAATGGTCACGCAATTTTACGATTAAATCCATAGGAGACAGCATTTTTCCTGTTCCTGTTGCTGGACACATGTTTGTACAACGTCCACATTCTACACAAGAATATAGATCAAGCATTTGCTTTTGTGTGAAGTCCTGTATGCGTCCTACCCCAATAGAAGGCATATCCTCTTCGCTTTCAGCATTTTCTCCAGCTTCTTCCAAGGCCTCAAAATCAATTGGTGTTAATGTACCCGTACGATCTAAACGATTCATGTAAACATTAAGTGGACTGACAATTAAGTGGAAATGTTTAGACTGCGGTACGTATACAAGGAATGTTAATAGAATTAAAAGGTGTGCCCACCACATTACATAAAACACACCAGCGGCAACTGATGTAGGTAGGAAGCCAAAAATAGCAGCAATACTTGAAGCAACTGGCTCCGTATAAGTTAATCCCTCACCATGCCAAATTAATCCCATACCATTAGCGATTAATGTAGATACCATTAACCCACCAATGAAAATTAATACAAGGCCGTTTTTCCATCCTCGTTTTAGACGCACTAGCTTTTCAACATAGCGGCGGTAAAATGCCCACACTACCGCGACTAAAATCATTAAAACCACCAATTCTTGGAAGAATATAAAGACACCATAGAAAATGCCTAGTGGCAGATGTGACTCTGGTGCTAGTCCTTTCCAAATTAAATCAATGGCCCCTAACTGTACCATCAAAAATCCATAGAAAAACATAACATGTATTAAACCACTCTTTGGATCCTTTAATAGCTTATTTTGACCAAATACATTGACCATAATATAACGAAGTCGTTCTTTAACACTTTCATCAAACTCAACCTTTTTCCCCAATTGCACATACTTATAGCGTGTTTTCAACAGGTAGAAGAACAATCCTACTGCATAAAGCACAACCACGACTGTTAAGACAATGTTAGCAATTAATAATGGACTCATGGTTGGTCCCCCCTTTAGTTTGTCGTAATTTTCTCTCTTTGTGACGAATTTGCTAGTTCAAACAGAAATGTACTTCACTTTATCATTATATTCCTATTCTAATAAATGAGTGAGCATTCAGTCAACATAAAACGGAAATATTTCTGATAATTTTATATTCTTACATTTTACAAGAAAAAAAGCCACCCTGAATTTTTCAAAGTAGCAATTTTTACTTTCCTTAACTATTATACTTAGGGGGATGTCGCATATTCAGTAGACTTTTTGAACATCTGCTAAATTGCATACAAACCTATACCGCCCCGTAGCTTAACATCTGGAAATTCATTTTTTGTACAAAAACATTTTTTAAATCAAACTTTATTTTTTAAAAACATTCCCACTGCGAATATATTCAACATCTGCTACGTTTAAGCGAGCATTTACAACACGTGCAGCTGCAAATAAATAATCCGATAAGCGATTTAAATATTTTTGTACAACCTTTGGTACATCTTCAACTTCTTTCATAAGTGTCACCATTTCACGCTCTGCTCGGCGTGCAACCGTGCGTGCAATGTGTAAAGTTGCCGCTGCTGGTGCACCTCCTGGTAAAATAAAACGTTGTAAAGGTGGCGCTTCGTCTGATAAAGCATCTATACGAGCTTCAAGTACTTCAATCGGTTGCTCTGTTAATTTATAATGACGTTCTTTCATCACATTAGCAAGGTCTCCACCAGCATCGAACAACTCATGCTGAATTGTCTCTAGGTCTGTTAAAATATCCTTGAAAAGCGCTTGATCTAATTCACTTACGGCCTTCCCAATAAAGGAATTTAATTCATCAATTGCCCCATATGTTTCCACACGTAAACTATCTTTATCAACCCGTCCTCCAATAAGACTTGTTTTCCCCGTATCGCCTGTTTTCGTGTAAAGCTTCATTTCTCTCATCTCCTAAAACTGGTTTTTATAATTCCTAATCGCATGAACTGTTGTTTCATAGACACCCTTTGCAATCATTTTACCAACTTCCGTAATTGGGCCACCATACAGCATTTCTTCTCCTTTTTGAGTTGCAGCAATTAACAGACTATCTGTAGCAGTACCTGTTGCAATTGTTCCACTCCGCTCATCACGAATATTTTCTGATTGCAACGCCTTTGTTTTTGCCTCAGTTGCTGTCATCAATGCCTGAAAAAATGCCTCTTCCGATAAACAACCATTAACGATAACCCATGTATTAATAGTACCAATATATGGATCATCTTGTCTTTCGTGTACTCGAGATACATCAACTGCATTGCCTACGCCAGCTGTTACAGCTACGATTATACTGCCAAAAGGTGCTGAAAATTCATTGATGGCCACTAGAGCTGTTGGTACTGCTGTAAGCATAACAACAGTATTTGTAAATGAAAAATTTTCCCTTTTCAAAAATTCTTTAACTTCTCTTTTCACATCGCTAATGACATAATCACCAGGAACTGAGCGATTTAATAAGCAATTATGCCAGCCAATACCTGGGTTATGAACTGCAGAAGATACGGTCTTCAGAGGAAGCTCTGATTGAAGTTGGATATATTGTTCAGTTATCGTAAAGTGCTCTTTTTTGATGACAGCTCGCTGCTGATAGTCTGTAGCTGCGGGCATCATTGTAATTTGAGGTTTTGGTAGTTCAGGGTGAGCATATGTAGTCACCCGTGCTTGATAAACTTCTTCAATTTGGGAGGCAATTAATACTTCATGTGGTGCACCAAGTGCTCTCATTTGTCCGCTTTCCATCAGCAATAATTCATCACAATAAAGAGAGGCTAAATTCATATCGTGTAGTACCATAACGACTGTTAAACCACACTCCATGGCTTCCTTCCGCACCATATCTAAAATTTGACGTTGGTGGGCAATATCAAGATGATTCGTTGGTTCATCCAGCAGTAAGATTTCAGCTGTTTGAGCTAATGCCTGTGCAACAAAAACTCTTTGTTGTTCACCACCAGATAAAAATTCCATTGGTGTATCCTCATATCGCTTTACACCTGTTTGTA
This sequence comes from Lysinibacillus sp. BS3, assembly GCF_039614735.1. Taxonomy (NCBI): domain Bacteria; kingdom Bacillati; phylum Bacillota; class Bacilli; order Caryophanales; family Bacillaceae; genus Lysinibacillus; species Lysinibacillus sp. BS3. Next base: position 2,171,021 of record NZ_CP154860.1, read on the forward strand.
GCATAGCATGTTGCACAGCCTGTTCATCCTGTTCGGACCAACTCGAGAAAAAGCCTGTTTGGTGTGGGTAGCGCCCCAGTGAAACTGCCTCTCTCACACTGTTTGAGAAAGCATTTGCATGAAGCTGTGGTAATACAGCCATTTTTTTCGCCAAAGCACGAGCATTATAAGAAAGAATATTCTGTCCATCAATCAAAATGGTTCCAGCAGTAGCTGGTAAAATACCACTCACTACTTTTAATAATGTGGATTTCCCGCTACCATTCGGCCCTAGAATGCCAAGAATTTTTCCTTTTTCAACAGTAAAACTAATGTCCCTGACGATTGGTACATCTTCATAGCCACCTGATAGATGTTCAACAACAATCATGCCCGTACCCCCTTGCTTCTTCGCTGCTTATAAAAAATATAGGAGAAAACAGGTGCTCCAATAAATGCCGTAATAACACCAATTGGTAGCTCTCTTGGCACAATGATTGTTCGTGCTACTAAGTCGCAAATAATGAGTAATGTTGCACCATTGAAAAAAGATAATGGTAATAAGTGGCGATGATCAGAACCCCAAATCATCCTTGTCATATGCGGCACCACTAATCCTACAAAGCCAATTGTGCCAGAAACCGCTACAGCCGCTCCAGTTAACATGGAGCCACCTGCTAATATCAAATATTTACTGCGCTTTACATTAACACCTAAATGTTTTGCTCGCTCTTCACCATACAACAAGACATTTAATTCTCGTCTTTGTGTCCATAGCATTATTGAACCTACAATCACAAATGGAATGATCATTTGGACATATGGCCAACCACGCATCGAAACAGAACCAAGTAGCCAGCCTATTACCTGACGTAATTCTTCACCAGATAAGGCAATCATTAATGAAATAAGGGAACCTAAAAAAGAACTAAAAATAACACCTGTTAATATCAACGTTTCCATTTTTAATGAGCGGTCTACGAGTCTAGCAAAGCTCATAACAACTACCATCGTAATGATAGCACCAATCATACTGAAGATTGGCAGCGCATACAAACCGACAACAGGTATAGAAATACTAAAAAAGATCGTTAAAACAGCACCAACAGAAGCCCCTGATGAAACCCCTAGTGTATATGGATCTGCTAATGGATTTTTTAATAAACCTTGGAAAGCTGCTCCAGCAATAGCTAGAGATGCGCCTACTAGTCCCGCTAATAACACGCGAGGCAAACGAATTTTCCAAAAGATATTGGCGGCTGTTTCATCAACCGCCTCATTCCACAATACTTCTAGTGGAATATGAACTGAGCCTATCGCTACGCCACACCAGATGCTAATAAGAAGAAGCGTACATGTTAGTGTATAGGCTAGTGCTATTTTTTTCACTTAAATACCTCAGGATAGATCGCTTTTGCTAATTCTTCTAGACCTTCTGCTAAACGTGGCCCTTGACGACTTGTTGTACTTTCATCTACCTGCACAATCGCATTATTTTTTACGGCATTAATCGTATCAAAGCCCGCACGTTTTGGTATTTTCGTTAAAATATCTGGTACATAATGATATGTCACCACGATGACATCTGGATTTTTTGCGATAATTTGTTCTGCATCAATTTTATACCAATTATCGCCATCTACAGCTACATTCTCTGCATTGATCATTTCAAGCATAGCGTTCATAAATGTGCCATTGCCAGCTGTATAAATATCTGGCTCATCTGATGCTTCAACTAACACTTTTTTGGGTTCAACATCCTTGACTTTAGACAAAACTTCTTCTACTTTTGCCTTCATATTCGCAACAATTTTTTCTGCCTCTGGTAATTTCCCTGTAGCACGTCCAAGTTGCTCAATTGTTGTATATGTTTCATTAAAGTCTTGTGCATTTTTTACAACAAATACTTTCAAACCTGCTGATTCAAGCTGTGCAATAGCCTCTTCTGAAAGAGACATGCTAGATTCGTGTGAAAAAACGATATCTGGTTTTAAGGCAATAATTTTTTCAATATCGTATTCCATACCGCCAACCTTATCCTTCTCAGTTGCCTCTGGCGGATAATCGTCGTTGTCCGTAACACCAACTATTTCATCATTTAAACCTAGTCCAAAAAGGATTTCAGTATTACTTGGAATAAGTGAAACAATTTTCTCAGGAGGTGCTTCAAGTGTAATGTCCTTACCAAGGGCATCTGTTATCGTCATTGGGAATGTTGCTTCATCCACCTGTGCTGTTTCTTGCTGTGTTTGCTGCTCGTTAGATGGCTTGTTATCTTTTGCTTCCTGCCCACAAGCAGCTAGCAAGCCTACTGCTAAAAATGCTGATAATCCTATTTTCCAAAATTTCTTCATGTGAATCCTCCTTCGTTGATCCGTGCGACATTTCGCTTTATTCTACATCAAAATAAAACCCCTCATCTTTGATCGATGAGGGGGCAAAATCGCACCAAAAAAACTGATACAAAATCCACCACCCTATCCTCGTAGGTTGTCATGTCGTTATAAAGGCAGGTCTCCTGGCTAGTGCTACTTGCGATTTTTCAAGCCTTCCCGAAATCTTCAGTGGCATCATTTGAAAAAACTCACACTTACAGTGGCGGGACCGCATCGGAATTACACCGATTTCCCTTTTCACTTTACTTAAGTAAAGAACCTTTATAATATTCAGTTGATTTCATTATACATGAAAATGAAAAAAGTCGCCTCCATTCAAGACGACTCCCCGGCCATTATACAATTTCAGAAAAGTATTGGACTGTTTTCATTTGAGCACCCATTTCTCTTAATGACCATGTCTGTTCTAAATAAACGTCCGCTAGTTTTTCATATTTCCCACCAAATTTATGTGCCCACTCAACCGCTATGACACTTTCATAAAGGTGAGCCATTTTTTCCGCCATACCCTTAGCTTCAAAAGTTTTCGTTGCCTCGTCTAAAGCGCTAAAAATTTGCAGTTTCACAGACATATTCGCCAATTGTTCTTTAACGATTTGTACTAGTGAGCTGTCAGCTAATTTGTCTAATCGTTCCTCCATCTCCTGTACAAACAGTTCATGAGCATGAAACTTATCTACTAAACGAATGAGTTCTAAGGCCAAAATATTAGCCGTACCCTCCCACACCGTTAACACTTGGGCGTCTCTTAATAAGCGGGGCGTTACAAAGTCTTCTATATAGCCATTACCTCCGTGTAATTCAATTGCCTCACTAGCATAATGAACAGCTTGCTCTGCTGTTTCCTTTTTCATAATGGCAATATATAAACGATTCATAATAAGATCTTGCTGAGTTCCCTGTCCACTTGTCACTTTATCGTATAATTGGATAAGATCAAAAACTGTCGCTACTTCCACGTGCAACTTAGCTGCAAATTTCCCTAAAGTATCCTGAATCATAGGGTACTGTGTTAAGGGCTTGCCAAATGCATGTCGATTGCTTACATAATGTTTTGCCTCTAAGAAGCCGCGACGCATAATACCAATTGAAGCGACTGCATTACAAATTCTAGAGAGATTTAGTGCTTCTAGCATATAATAAATCCCTTTATTTTGCTCCCCTACAACATAGGCAAGTGCACCATCAAATTCTACCTCACCAGAGGGAACTGCCCGAACGCCTAGCTTATCTTTCAGTCGGCGAATACGTAAATGATTTGTTGTTCCATCTTCTTTGCGCCAAGGAACTGCAAACAATGTTAAGCCTTTGGAACCTGCTGGCGCACCTTCTAGTCGTGCTAATACCATCGCTACACCACACATGCCCGCATTGGATGCAAAATATTTTTCACCATATAGACGATAAGCAGTGCCATCCTTTCTCGCCTCCACCACATTTGCACCTACGTCAGAGCCCCCTTGACGTTCTGTTAAAAAGGTCGCACCTTCATATAAATCTGTGTCACCTGTTGCACACACATGTGGTAAAAAACGCTGCTTTACCTCTTCATCTGCATAATGATCTAATAGATAGGCAGTTGCCATTGTCAATGTTACTGGACAATAAAAACCGGGCTCTGCATGTGATAGCAAATAACCTTGTGCAAAGCTATAAACATAATTCCCCTTGTGTCCTAGCTGCGGAATATGCTTGTGTACATAGCCTACAATCCCAGTATTATATGTCTCTTCAATCGTTTTTTTATAGCCATCATTAACCCAAACCTCCGATATCTCTTCACCATAGGCATCATATTTTTGAAGGCGAGGCTCACCCTGCCTATCTGTATGTTTTGCCCTCGCATCAATATCACCTGCACATAGCTCACCAAAATCTGTTAACTCTCGTTGGGCATAGGATAAAAACTCTTTATCTAACATCATTTCTACTATTTTTTGAAGCGTGTCATCTTCAGTAAAAAAGTTCGTAGTACGCATTGCTTCTTGTTGTAATACTTTCATGCTATCTCACCTCTTGCCCCTTTAAATTTTGTTTTAATATTTTGCCTGATGCATTGCGTGGTAGCGCTTCTACTTTTTCAAAAATACGTGGTATTTTAAACTTTGCAAGATGCTCCTCTAAATAAGCTTTCAAAGCTTCCTCATGGATGTCTTGTTTAGCAGAATACACCGCCTTTACAGTTTCCCCCCATTGCGGATGTGGTACACCAATTACCGCAACCTCGAATATACCTTCAAAGCTCAATAAACAATCTTCAATTTCTTTCGGATAAATGTTGACACCTCCCGAAATAATGACATCCTTTTTACGATCTACGATCCAAATAAAACCATCTTCATCCTTGCGAGCTAGATCTCCGGTTTTTAACCAACCATCAATAAAGGCTTCATTAGTAGCTACTTCATCCTTATAGTAGCCAAGCATGTTGCCCTCACCCAACAAGACAATTTCCCCTACTTCGCCTACATTTACATCTTCTCCACTGTCATTCACAATACGCAACTCTGTACCAAGTGGCGCCCGCTGACCAATACTTCCTGCCTTTGCTTCATGCTCCTTGCCAAATAATAATGAACCACTTGGACCTGCCTCTGTTAATCCATATACACAAGTCAAATTATTTGTGCGGAATGCCTGCTGAATGAACCGAACCTCACTTTGAGATAACGGTGCCCCACCATAGACCCACCATTTCATAGAAGACAAATCTGCCGAATGTAGCCTTGGCAGTTGTGCCGTTAATAAATAAGCAACAGGTGCACCAAAGAAATGTGTTGTTTTCTCCTTTTCAATGGAATCAATGAATAAATCGGGTGTAAAAGTTGGTGTTAATACATTTGTTGAGCCTACCAATACACCCGCCATTAAAAATAAATGTAATGGTGCAGAGTGTGTTAATGGCATCATAAGCAAAATACGGCTCTCAGGCTTTACCTCCATTTCAACAGCTATCATTTGCGCCACTGTTAAAATATTACGGTAGCTAAATAACACACCCTTTGGTTTTCCTGTCGTGCCAGATGTATATAAAATCGTGGAAGGGTCATCCTCTTGTAACTGACAATCAATTGTTTGTGTACTAGCATTTTGAAGCATTGATTCATACTGATGCCATCCCACTTTTTCTTGACCTGTTTTAATTTTTAACGGAATACCGGCTAGCTGTTCAACTGCTGCAAAAATAACCTCATGTACGACAATTGCCTTCGCCTCTGCATGCTGCGCCACGTACTCTACTTCTTGCAATGTAAACTTCGCATTGACTGGTACAACGATCGCTCCAATACGCTGAATAGCAAAGTAACTGACAACAAACTCTAAAACATTTGGCATAAAAATTAAAACCTTATCCCCCTGCTTTACTCCCTGCTCTAGTAAAGCATGACTAAAACATGTCACCTGCTTATCTAAATCTTGGTAGGTTACTCTTCTGCCATGACAAATAACGGCTTCATTTTTCGGATACTTACGGGCATTACGTGCTAATAAATTGGAACTATTCATCTTGCATCTCTCCCTTTAAAGTCACTAATTTTTCGCTAAACATGCCATGCATTTGTTGTAACTCACGCTTCATCTGCGTCAGCTCAGCTATTTTACTGTCAATCTCTTGAATTTTTTGTTCCCCGTATTCAACCGTTCGCTCTAATTGCTGAATTCCTGAGCGATCAAAATCAAATAGTAGAACCATCTCTTTGATTTCCTCCAACGAAAATCCGTATCGCTTGCCTCTGAAAATAAGCTTGAGTTTCGCCAATTCTTTTTTGGAAAAGGTTCGTTGGTTGGTAGATGAACGATGGGGGCAAAGAAGCCCAAGTTCCTCATAATAACGAATTGTCCGCGTAGACACATTAAACTCCTTTGCTACCTCCTGAATCGTCTTCAAAACCATCTCCCCTTTCCTAATTGGCAACAGTATACCATTGACGTTAACGTAAACTTCAACAAAATTTTCGGAATTAACAGAAAAATAAAGTTTGGGACAGCTAATTTCCCACGTTTTATCTGTTTCTTTTGTCTTTCTATCCAACACATTCGGAACTTTATCTCTCATATTCAGCCTTCTATCCATTAAAAAAAGCCCCTAACACTTTTCATGTTAGGAGCCTAAAGTTTAATTACATTTTTTCAGGTGCAGATACGCCGATTAAGCGTAATGCGTTCGCAATTGTTGTGCGGACAGCCGTAATTAATGCTAAACGAGCCTCTGTTAACTCTTTATTTGAAGCATCTAATACTTTTTCTGCATTATAGAAGCTGTGGAATGCAGCTGCTGTTTCTTGAATATAGTTTGCGATACGGTGCGGTGTGCGGTGTTTCGCTGCTTCCGCTACCACTTTCGGGAAATCACCAATCTTTTTCAGTAAATCAATTTCCTTTTCTGCTGTTAACAAATTGAGATGTTCTGTTGTAGCAGCAAAGCCTTGTTCATTTGCTGAACGTAAAATAGATGAAATACGTGCATGCGCATATTGTGCATAGTACACAGGGTTTTCATTAGATTGTGATACTGCAAGGTCAAGATCAAAGTCCATATGAGAATCGCCAGCTGTTTTTACAAAGAAGTAACGAACTGCGTCAAGACCAACCTCTTCTACAAGCTCACGCATAGTTACTGCATTCCCTGTACGCTTAGACATTTTGAATTTTTCTCCGTTTTTATAAAGCTGAACCATTTGAATAACTTCCACTTCTAACGTATCTCGATCATAACCAAGTGCTTGAATCGCTGCTTTCATACGTGGAATATATCCGTGATGATCAGCTCCCCAAATATTGATTAATTTATCGAAGCCACGGACAATTTTGTCTTCGTGATAGGCAATATCTGGTGTTAAATATGTGAATGACCCATCATTTTTAATTAGCACACGATCTTTATCATCACCAAATGTTGTAGAGCGGAACCAAGTAGCACCATCCTCTTCAAACACATGTCCATTAGCTTTTAATTTATCTAAAGCTACTTCGATTTTCCCGTTTTCATATAGAGACGTTTCAGAATACCAGACATCAAAATTTACACGGAAGTTTGCTAGGTCTGTTTTTAATTTATCTAATTCTAAAGCTAAACCGTGCTGACGGAAGAAGGCAAAACGCTCATCATCTGATTTTGCTAAAATTGCATCCCCATGCTCTTTTGCTAATTTACCCGCAATATCAATAATATCTTGCCCATGATAGCCGTCTTCTGGCATTTCAGCTTCCATTCCTAATGCTTGTTTATAACGAGCTTCTAATGAATAAGCTAAGTTATTAATTTGATTACCTGCATCATTAATATAATATTCACGAGAGACACTGTAACCAGCCATATCCAACACATTACATAAGGAATCACCAACAGAAGCACCACGAGCATGTCCTAGGTGAAGATCTCCAGTAGGATTTGCTGAAACGAACTCCACTTGAATCTTTTCCCCAGCACCTGCATTTGAGCGGCCATAGTCCGTACCTTGCTCAAGCACCTGTGTCACTACCTCTGTTAGGAAATCTTTACGCACTGTGATATTCATGAAGCCTGGGCCAGCAATATCAATCTTTTCAATATCAGTGCCTGATGGATCAAGATTTTCTAAAATAGCTTCGGCGATAGCACGTGGTGGCTTTTTAGCTAACTTCGTTAATTGCATCGCAATGTTTGTTGCATAGTCACCATTTGCTTTATCCTTTGGTGTTTCTAGGTGAATCGATAATTCTGTGCCAGCCTCAACTAGACCAGCTTTTTCAACAGCCTGCACGATCGCTGCTTTAATAGCCTGTTGTACTTGTTCTACTGCGTTCATCATTGTACCTCCGTAAATGTAATATCTAATGTATAGTTGCCAACGGATTGCCCACCCATTAGTAAATCGTACTGTACATGGAAATCTCCGCTTGTTGCCAGTTTTGTAAACGTCATATTTTTCGTATCAATCACGAGTGGCATAGAACCGAACTCACTTTCATAATGCCCTTTTTGTTGTTCGATTATGTTCAGCGGTAATCGCATATTAACCGCTCCAGCACGCATAATTAGTGCCTTCTCATGACCTAACTTCATCGTTGTGCGGACGATTTTATCCTCCTGCACCTCATCATATTTCAAATACAAGCTTCCTGCCTTTTCAAGTAGCTGCCCTTTGAGCCACATTTCATAACTTTCGGACTCCCCATCACTTGGACGAATGGTAGAAATGAGCTTTATGTTCACATGCGATCTTACTTCGTTCGCCATAACGGATGCCCCTTTTTAGTCTTTTACTATAACCTTTTTATTATAGGATGAATACTTATGGTTTTTCAAGATAGAAGTGATGTAAAGCTCCTCAACAAGTTTATTCGAGAAAATAAAAACCCTCTCCTTCCATAACGGAAAGAGAGGATTTCATTTTATCTATACCATTTTCTTATAATCAATTGTTGAACTATTAACAATAAAGCACTAACAGTCCAATAGATCGGGATAATCGCTGGATTGAACAGACTAAAAATGAGGATCATGAGAGGATTAATAAATACCATTATCTTCATATTTAATGGTTGACTTTTCTCTAGGGCTATACAACTTTGAATGAAATAAATCAAACAAGCAATCATCGAAACCCCAATATCAATCGTCCCTAAATTCATCCAAAGGAAATTTTCACTGGCAATCACTGAATCTAGCTTAATCGCGTAGTACAGTGAAAATAATATCGGTAATTGAATAATGATTGGTAAACAACCTAGTAAAGAGCTTTTCAATGAATCTGAAGTTAGCTCTTGGATTTGTTGCTGTACCATTCTTTTTTCAGATTCGCTTTGACTATTCTTATATTTATCTGTAAGCGCATCTAATTCAGGCTTAATGGTAGTCATTAATTCTTTTGAGTGCTTTTGGTGTTTTGCCGATCGAATAAATAACGGCATAAGAATTAATCTGACTGCAATCGTAATACCAATGACACTAAGTGCGTAGCTACCTGTAAAAGAATGGATGAAATGAATGAGGGTAATAATAGGTTGTGCTAAAAATGTTAACAATGGTTGTCCTCCTAGTTTTAAAGTTTAAATCAAACTAGGAGATACACTTTCTTCCTCATTGTCTTCGGACATTCTAATACACAGAACAAACCACGTTAGCATAGGTGGAGTCCAAGTATTCGTGATAGTATAGTCAACTTCAAACTCCTCGTCCTTCACATCTTGAACGGTTATTTTATTGACGAGATACAGATGCAAATGAACACTTAATACAGTTAAAACCAAAGATGCTAATAGCCAAAAGTATTCCATTGTACTGACAAAAATGAATAAATCATTCATGAGAAGTGACCAAATCATAATACTCCTCCTTCCTTTATTTAAATTGAAGAAACATACATTTTACCTAACTTATCTACGCTACAAAGTAAAATAAGTTTCAATTTTATGCTAAGGCTCATTCCTCATTTCAAAAATATAAAATGGGGCTTGCTCATAGCTAAACCCCATTCAACCAATCTTATTTATTTTACCCAGCCTAATATCATTTCACGTAATAATTTTGAAGCTGTGTTTGCTGTCATTTCTGAAGAATCGTAGATCGGTGCTACTTCAACTAGGTCGAAACCTACTACATTTACACCACTTGCTGCAATAGCATGGATGGAAGTGAGTAATTCTTTCGAAGTAATACCACCACAGTCTACTGTACCAGTGCCTGGTGCGTGTGCTGGATCTAAAACATCGATATCAATTGTTACATACACATTGCGTCCAGCTAGTGTTGGTAGGACCTCTTTTAACGGTTCAAGTACTTCAAATTTTGAAATGTGCATGCCGTTTTCCTTTGCCCATTCAAATTCCTCTTTCATACCTGAACGAATTCCAAATGAATAGACATTTTTAGGTCCTATATGTTCCGCAATTTTACGGATTGGTGTAGAGTGCGAAAGTGGCTCTCCCTCATATTCCACACGTAAATCTGTATGTGCATCAAAGTGAAAAATAGCAAGATCATCATATTTAGCTGATACAGCCTTCATTACTGGCCAAGACACTAGATGCTCGCCACCCATGCCGACAGGAATCTTGCCATCCGCTAATAATTTCTCTATAAATTTCTCAATTTCATCTAAAGAACGCTGTGCATTACCGAATGGTAGTGGAATATCCCCTGCATCAAAGTACTTTACTTCCTCAAGCTCACGATCTAGATATGGACTGTACTCTTCAAGACCAATGGATACCTCACGGATACGCTGTGGACCGAAACGTGATCCTGGACGGTAACTTACTGTCCAATCCATTGGCATACCATAAATTACTGCCTGTGCATCGTCATATGTAGGATGACTTTTTATAAAAACATTTCCTGAATAAGCTTCATCAAATCTCATTGCTAGCCCTCCATATAATTAATCATCATTTTTCGTCTTCTTCTATTATGGCTTACAGGATTGTAATGAAACCTGTATCCTTTTATCCTCGTATACATTATTGGAACGTCTAGCAAATTTCGATTAAAATCTACAAGGTGCGATTTTTTGTCGAATGCCAGCATTTCAAGTAGTACAAAAAAAGTATAGATGTTTTTGAATAAAGTGCAATAGTTTTTAGTTAGAATTTCGATTAAAGATGAATGTTCGAACACATACTAAAGCTAAGTTCGAAGTTGTGAGAAAACGAGGTGAAGTCGGATGAAACGAAAAAGCTATCATCGAAAGCAACAACGTGTAAAGCGCACACGCAAAAGTCTTACGTTATTCGTGGCCTTTACATCTGCAATTGTCGTAGCGTTTGTCGCACTCCGCATCTATGTTCAAGTGGCTGGTGCACCGCCTTTAACCGTACCAAAGGCTTCTATTTTCTTAGATGAAAATGAGAACCAAATTGGGGATCACTTTACAAATCAACGACGATATTGGGTCGGCCTCGATGAGATGTCACCTTATTTAAAGGAAGCAGTTGTTGCTGTTGAAGATAAAGATTTCTATCAACATGGCGGTTTCGACTATTCACGTATTGCTGGTGCCATTTTAGTGGACATTAAGGCTGGCGGTAAGGTTCAAGGAGCTAGTACCATTACGCAACAATATGCTCGTAACCTTTATCTTTCCCATGAAAAGTCTTGGACACGTAAATTAAACGAAGCCCTGTATGCTTATAGATTAGAAGTTTTTTATGACAAGGACGAAATACTAGAGGGCTATTTGAATACGGTATATTACGGTCATGGCATGTATGGAGTAGAAGCTGCAAGTCGTTTTTATTTCGGAAAATCTGCCAGTGATTTAACGCTTGCTGAAGCAGCAATGCTAACAGGCGTACCAAAAGGACCAAGTATTTACTCACCAATTGCCAATTTAGATAAGGCTACCAATCGTCAACACGTTATTTTAAAACTTATGGCAGACCAAGGTGCCATTACACAAGAAGAAAAAACGCGTGCTGAAAATGAACAGCTCGTCTTAAAAAATGATAGCTGGGTTGCAACCAAATCTGTTGCCCCTTATTTCTTGGATGTGGCTTGGCAAGAAGCCAGTGAAATCTTAAAATCAAAAAACCTTGATATTAGTGAAGGTGGCTGGACGATTCAAACAACGCTTAATCTGGAGCATCAAAAAGCAGCTGAAGAAGCAGTAGCCAAAAATATGCCTGCCAATGATCTGCAATCTGCGTTTGTAAGTATGGAATCTAAAACAGGAGCTGTCACTGCACTAGTCGGTGGTCGTGATTATTCAGTAAGCTCATTTAACCGAGTTACACAAGCCAAACGTCAACCAGGCTCTACTATTAAGCCGATCTTATATGCAGCGGCGCTAGAAAATGGTTACACGCCACTAACTTTTTTAGATGTTGGTGAAACAACTTTTACGTATGATAATGGGCGTGGCACTTATGCACCTAAAAACGTCAACGGTCAATTTGCAGATCATGATATGACAATGGCACAAGCTATTGCTATCTCAGATAATATTTACGCAGTAAAAACCTTAGAGGACATTGGCTTCAAAGAGTTTCATGATATGGCAAACCGTTTTAATGTAGGAATTGGTGCGAAGGATAATTTATCCATTGCACTAGGAACGATTGAAACGACATTATACGAAATGACAAATGCATATAATATTTTGGCGTCGCAAGGACAGCAAACAACACCAACAACCATTGTATCCATTAAAAATGCACATGGAGATGTTATTTATGAAAACAAAGATGTAGCAAGCAAAGCTGAAACAGCCATTTCTAAAGAAAATGCATACATCTTAACAGAAATGATGACAGGTATTTTTGATCCTGTTTTCAGTGACTATTCACCCGCTACAGGAATCAGTATTCGTTCACGTATGACACACACATATGCTGCTAAATCAGGTTCTACGAATAGTGATCAATGGTTAATTGGTTTTACTCCAAAACTAACTGCTGGTGTATGGAATGGCTATGATCAGGGTAAAAACCTTACCACGAAGGAAGATACTGCTGCAACAAAGCAAATCTGGATTGACTTTATGGAAACTGTCAACAAAGGTACAAAAAATGAGGATTTCAAAAAACCTAAAGGTGTAGAGGGCGTTGTCATTGATATTGAAACAGGTAAATTAGCGACTGACGCTTGTCCTAAACAACGTCTAGTCTATGTAGAGTCGAAGGATGTACCTACTGAAAAATGTACAAACTTCGATATTCTCGACAGTAATACATGGGGAGAATTTTGGAATATGCTACCATTCTCTATATTTAAGGACTAAAAACAAGATAATTTCGGAAACCTTTTTAATCCTAATACGTTTTTAGCTATGAAGGCTCTCGACAAAGTAACTGATATACTAAAAATAAGAAAAGCTTTCTCTTCCCCGGAGACGTGTCCGTGGGAACAGAAAGCTTTTCTTTTTTTATGGTCCGCGAAGTATGAGCATCATGGGGCATTTGGCTTGGGTTTGGGTTGTTCAAATGCCGCATAGCGCTCATCACATTCGCGATACCAAGTGTCCTAGCTTACTAAAATGTAAGCTCTGCATCAAGTGTACTTTGTTTCAAACACACTTTCAACCTAATATCGAAAGCGATTGCAAAATGTCACAGATTGTTCAATCATTACAAGTCTATTCGACAAATAAGTCTTGACGCAATTGCTCCTCACTACGTTCCCACAATTCTGGATTAAGTTGTTTAAGGAAAGAAGCTAACACTTTTTTAGACGGTGCATCCATATGCTCTACAATAATATGACGTTTCATGGATTTATCCATTTTATTTACATGATCAGCTAGAATTTTATAGCCACGTCGTTTTTCACGATTTACAACCATCTCACAGGCTGTAACTCCTGCATAATATGGCCCATTTTCTTTATGGTCTATCGTCACCCACACGAGCCAATACGGTTTCCCGCCCTCTGAATCAGCACGGTCCATTGTAAATTTAATACCACGCTCTACGTCACTTCTTGCATGCATGGCACCAATTTCAACAGAAGCCGTCCCCTCTTCTACGTCCACTATTACAGGCGATACATTCTCTAATGAAAGTGAACCGATACCAAACCCTTTATGTCCATCTGTTGGATCGTTTTTTATAATGGTAAAACCCATTTTTTGTTTTGGTTTTTCTTCATTTGTCATACTTAAATATCCTCCATTCTGCTATTATAAAGGAAAGCATATCAACGCATATTTTATCGAAACAATCACTATTTTCGCCATTGCGTATATGCCTCAACGCAAGTAAGAAGTTTATACTTTCTTATAAACTAACTATACAACATTATTCTATAAAGGAGGCAATATTATGCCATACGTAACAGTGAAAATGCTTGAAGGTCGTACAGAGGAACAAAAACGTGCTCTTGTAAAAGAAGTAACAGAAGCAGTATCTCGCACAGTTAATGCACCTGCAGAAAATGTAACAGTTTTTATTGAAGAAATGTCTAAAAACCATTACGGCGTTGCAGGCGTTCGTTTTAGCGACAAATAGTAGTAAGATGGATAGAGCAAGCATCTTAACGCTCTATCCATTTTTTTAAAATGGTCATAAGTTAACCATCTTTTGCTGGAATAAAACCTTCTATTTCAAAAACAAGGATGTGATCTACGACATGAATAAACTGAAGATAATATTGCTCATCACTATGCTCGTCCTTGGCCTAATACTTGTATTTATCAGCCCCATTCAAAATGCGATCATTGCCCATTTAAGCCATCAATTAAATACTACTGAAATCAGTGTAGAAGAGATTGAAAAGAATAATCAGGTTAATGCAGATTATGTATTTGAGGATGTACAATCGCTGTCCATAGCGGAGGTATTAAAGGCTCAAACAAAGGCCAATAAAATGCCCATAATTGGTAGTATCGCCATACCAAGTGTTGACATGCAACTTCCGATTGTCAAAGGTGTTGGAAATGCTGCACTTGCCGTAGGGGCAGGTACCATGAAACCAAATCAAAGCCTCGGGCAGGGAAATTACGCCTTAGCAGGACATTATTTTGAAGAAAAGGATATCTTATTTAGTCCTCTATATAAAGCAAGTATAGGAGATACAGTCTATGTAACGGATTTAACCAATATTTATGAATATCAATTAGCTTCTAAAAAAGTCATCGCGGCAACAGATATTTATGTAATCGATGATATTCCAAATAAAACTGTTTTAACACTCATTACATGTGCTGATAATGGATCAAAGCGTCTTGCCATACAAGCTGATTTTGTTCAACAATATCCATTTGATAAAGCACCTGAAAAGCTATCAGAAGCATTTTAGAAATAGGTGAAGCCCCTAAGATTTAAGAGTCTTAGGGGCTTCTTCTTTTAAGTAATTATTTAACTTCAGCGTTGCGGCGACGTAAGAAGTATAATGCACCAAGAATAAGTGCTACTCCAATCAGCATTAGTGCTGTTTGATCGGCACCATCTGTCTGAGGTAATTTACCTTGTGCTTTTAATTGAGCTTCTAATCGTTTTGCATCCGATTTAATTTTGTTAATATCAAGTGATTCTGCAACAGCTTCCTGTTCCTCTTTAGTTAATTGACTATATTTATTCAAGAAATCCTTATAAGCATCTAATGTATCTTTTGTAGCTTTAGTTGGATTATAAGGCGGTAAGTTTTTCCCTTGATCAATGACACCTTGAACAGAAGGTTTAGATCCCTCAGTTTTTCCAGGATTGGCCGAATTATTTGAATCTGTATTTGGTTTGTTTGGTTCTACAGGATTCTCTGGATCTGGATTTGGTTTATTCGGATCCACCGGTTTTTCTGGATCTGGATTTGGTTTGTTCGGATCCACCGGTTTTTCTGGATCTGGATTTGGTTTGTTCGGATCCACTGGTTTCTCTGGATCTGGATTTGGTTTGTTGGGATCCACTGGTTTCTCTGGATCTGGATTCGGTTTGTTCGGATCCACTGGTTTCTCTGGATCTGGATTCGGTTTGTTCGGATCCACTGGTTTTTCTGGGTCTGGATCTGGATTTCCTGGATTAGTTGTAGGAGGTGTTACTGGTAGACTTGGCTGAATTTTAGCCTCGCATGTATTACCCACGATAACTGTACCAATAATTGTCTTACCATTCTCCCTTACAATATACTTACCTGGCTTAATAATTGAATTATTGATCGTAATTTGACCCTTACTATCTGTTATAAACTCTGTTGAACCATTATCTTCAACCTGTATACCATCTTCACCTGTTATTGTTACTTTTACGCCTACACGTGGTTGACCAAACATATTGTTAATTGTCAATGTAAAGGCTGGACAAACTGGTGCAATTGATAATGTAATTTCACAAGGAACACTCGCATAAGAAACTTCTATCTCACCTAAGTAAATATTTTTATCATATACATCATATTTACCCGCAGGAGTTGTTTTAGATACAAATGTTAAATTTCCATCTTTATCCTTATTTGTTGAGATTACTTTTCCAGATTTATCTTTAATAATGACATCGTTACCTGGCTTGATGATGCCAGTATTATCTTTGATTATTACTGTGAAGTTTTCACATTTTGGTGTTGGTTGAACGCTCGCTTTACAATCGATATTGCTTTCAAACTCATCAATTTCTTCTCCATCAACTACAACTGTGTAAACACCTGGCTCTAAATCACTTAATTCAATTACACCGTCTTTTGTAGTTTTTGTAGCTATAATGTTACCTGTATCTTTATTTTTAACCGTTACTGAAGTACCATCTGCAACTAAATTACCATCAACATCATAGACAGTTAATTCAAACGTTTCACATTTTGGTGCTAACTGTACTTCACTTTGGCAATTATCATTGTGATACGTAACATTTACTTCACCTAAATACTGGGTACCCTCATATAGCTTATATTTTCCTGCTGGAGTTGTTTTATCAATGATGAATTGACCATCACTATTTGTTGTGCCAGTAGCTATAACAGTATTACTTAGATCTTTAAGTGTAACTGATACATTTGGACGTGGATTTCCATTCTCATTTTTTACAGTAATTTTAAAGTTAGGACATGAATTTGTAGGTTGGACTGTATCTTGACATTCTCCAGTACCATATTTAACGGTAACAGTACCTAAAGGAATGTCATTTTCGTCCACTAATGTATACACGCCTGCTTGGACTTCTTTACCACCTGTACCAGGTCGCTTAATATCTGATACTTGCCCCGCAGCATTTGTTGTGCCCGTGTATTTTGCATTGCCGTTGCTATCAATTAATTTAATATTTTTATTAGCAATAGCATTACCATCAATATCTTTCACTGTTAATGTGAATGCTGGACAGGCATTTGTTAAATTAACATCCTCAATGTTATCAATAACATATGCTTTCCCATCCACACCTGGAGTAATATCTATATTTGCTCCCATTGTAATCGTGATTGGCGCAATCGCAATATAGCCCCCTGGTGATTCCTCTCTTAACGTATACTTTCCGTAACGCACTTGTTCAAATGTCAATGTACCATCTGCATCTGTTGTTCCTTCATCAAGTTTGATTGTGTTATTTTTATTCCATAATTCAAACTTAACACCAGCAAACTGTTCACGTTTACCTGTTAAAGGATTTACTTTATATTTTTTTAATTGCAATGTACCCTTAACACCTGATGCACTTGTATCAGATGAGCTATATTTAAATGTTTTGCTATCGCCACCGTGGTCACTTGTACCTGCAGCTGTTGCTCCAGCGTAACCAATAGAGGCACTATTAGAAATTGTTTCACCCGCGTTACCATCCCCCATAAAGAATGTGGAATACGTAACAACATAACCTTTGCCATTTAATTCTCCCAAATTAAGACTAAAACTACCATCTTGATTTAGGACAATTTCGCTAGCATCCACAGTAATAGGGGATCCTATATTTTGAGAAGTCCCATTTGCATTTAGTTTAATCTCTTGTTTCTTGAACGTATTTGTTAATATTTTTTGGTTACTTGATGGTTTGTCTGTTAATGTAATATTTCCTAATTTTGAATTAGAAGCATTTACTGTAACTGCCCAATTAATAATATCGCTGGCTGGAACAGGTGTCGCTGTTTTTTTAATTAACTCATTTGCAAGATTACTAATTTTTGCTGTTGCATTATAATTATAGCTTCCATTGTGTGGAGTATCTAGAGTCGCTGTATTTGTGTAATCTCTTGGAGCATTAGTTGAGTTTTGACCATAAATATCGTCAGCATCTTTTGTTTTGTATTCAATTAAATACGCTTCGTTGTTATCAGTAATTGGATCTAGGTTAATAAACGTAATTTCAAAACCTGTAACCTTGTTATCTGTTAGTGTTTCTGTAACAGTCCATTTAGCAGGATCTAATGTACCATTTTTTGTTCCCTCTTCTGTTGTTAAGTTTAGCTTAGATATGGTAATTTGATCTTTTAATGTTTGACCATCTGGAACAGGAATATAATGACCCGCACCTAATGTATCTGTTAAGGTAGCACTGTTTATATCTTGTTTATTGATATTAACCCCAATACGCCAAGAAAACTCTTGTGTCTGGTTATCTACGACAACTTTTTTGTAGCCATTATTGTTTGTTGGAGAAGTAGAATCTGGCGTATAATTAGCAGTTCTATCTAATGCTTGGTTATGAGAATCTATTGCGCCATCCCATGTTGCATCAGCCGTATTAATATACGCGGTTGCTACACCTCCGTTTGGCTTAATATCGTACTTTGTTTTGTATCGAATAGTAACTGTGCGGTCTTTTGGAATGTCACTTGAAAATTCCATTTTAAAACCTTCGTTGCCTATAGTTGGGGCACTCCCCCCCTTATCTGTAATCGTGTACGTTAAACCATTTGCACCAGTAACCTCATAGAAGTCAGTACCGTTCCATGGTGTTAAAGTGTGTTTTAACGTTTCTCCAGCTTTATTTGTGGTTGTAAAGTCATCTTCTATTACAAAGTTTTTCAAATCTTTCTCAGCATTAATGGTTAAAGTCCATGTAATTGTTTTGTTTACATAGTCAATTGCCCCGCGTGCTTTATTAAAGATGTTTGAAGCCAGGTCTAGAGTTGCTGTGTCTGAACCACTATCTCCTCTTGTTACAGTATTTGTAATCGTGCCCGTATTTGCATCTGTAACAAATTCATCTTCCAGCTCTGTATCATAGACAACTTTAAACGCTGATGTCACCTCACCAGCTGGACCTGTAGTATTTGTTGAATGATCAAAGTTGATTATAAAATTATAATTATTTTGTGAATCGAAGCTATAATCTTGACCTTCACTTAACAGAATTGAAGATTGCTCCGTTTGACCGTCATTCGATAAAGTTACACGATATACTTCAAAACTACTGTAATCAATTTTATGCTTACCAGTTGTTGGCGACGAGCCTGTTAGTGTATCTGTTAGTTTCGCTTTATCAGCAGGTATTTTTTGACCTAGCCAGTTATACTTGATTGTCCATGTCGAATTATATTTATCGCCACTTCTTGTTTTATCTAAGCTCGGTCCATATTGTACAGTTTGTGTTCCATTGGCTGTTGTGTTAGCAGGAATATTTGTCCCTGTCAAAGTAGCTACGTTTGTATAGGACATACTTGATGCAGTTGGATCTGCTGTTACAACAGTGTTATATGTTACTTTGTATGCATAGTATCCATCTGTCAATGAAATAGGGAATGAGGTTTCAATGTTTGTATCGTCTACAGCACCTGGGCTATTTGAATTAAACCCATTCAATCCTATTTTGTATCGCTCAACTGTAATATTTCCAGCCAGCTCATGCTTTATATCTGGTACATCATTCAAACTTGCACTTTCAAGTTTTTGCCCACCAGTATTCACCCAAACTGTCCAGGGAATCGTTACTTCACCACTTGCGTCTCGTGTAATAGAACCAGCATTTTTAGTTAGTAATTCCCCACTATCTGTAGGTGCAAATTCAAAGTCTAGTTGAACATCTGCTCCTCCAAGCACAGGGATTATTAATGATTGTTCAAGTTCACTTTCATCAGCAAAGTTATCAAATTTCGCCATAAACTCAAAGTTCATACTACCTGATTGTCCTTGTTCTAATTCACTATCTATTGTGACTGTTACTGTTTTTGTAGCACTGTTATAGCTTGACGAATAGGCTAACCAATCACCAGTCTCTGTTAATGTTCTTGATTGATTAAAAGAACCTGCTGTGTACTCTTCAATCATATTGGCAGGTAATTGGAATGTGAACGTAGAACCTATTCCATAATCAATTGTTGGATCCAAAGAGAATGTGTAGTTTAGATATACTACATCACCCTTTTTAGGTTTTGGCCCTGAATAATTTGCTAAATCTGTAGCATTTGTAATTAATGCTCCACCTTGTGAAAAGAGCTTTAAGCCACTAAATGACATCATCACATCTGCTTGCATATTTTCAACAGGGTAACCTACTGGCGCACCTAATGGCATTATTAACTGTGGCTGGTTTTCTAGCTGCTCTTCTTGTTGTTCTTCTGGCTGTCCTTCTTGCTGTTCTTCTGGTTGCTCTTCTTGTTGTTCTTCTGGCTGCTCTTCTTGCTGTCCTTCTGTTTGCTCTTCTGATTTTGTTTCATCTTCTGGAGTTGTCACTTCAGCAGCATCTTCACTTGGTATTTCACTTGTAGTATTTTGGTTTCCTACTTCTCCATCAGAATCAATCACAGTATTTTCGCTAGATTCATTTTGAGGAGTCACAGGTGGTTGACTCTCGTCGGCAAACACTGAAATTGGTGAAAGTACTGTTTGAAATACAAGTAGCAATATAATTATCGCTATGTTTAATTTTTTCATGTTTCTCTCCTTTTTTAGTTAGAGAGATACCTGATACTGTTTGCTACAAAGATTGATCCTTTCAGTTTTAGGAAAGGAATGAACAAACAATAGGTCACTCTCTCTTTCCTTTAATTTTTATGGAAACATCTCAAATAAAAATCAACCATTATCTTAATATAGGTCATTAGAATCACTCAAATATGTTTCCACATATCTTCACGGCACTTTTGTATCACAACAATCAATTTGCACCACCTCCATTTCAAAATTATTGATTAATTATATCTAATTCAACTTAACAGTTTCTAAACAATTATCTAAAAATAATAAAGCAGTAAACAACATCCCATTGGAACGTGTTTACTGCTTTATTATTTTTAAAATTTATATTTATTTATTGTCTTTCCTTAATAACATTAATATTTGTTTTTTTACAGTTGAGTTTGTTGAATCGTCCTCTAAGAAATCTAATGGGAAATAGATTTTATGATCTCGTTTCATACGCCCTGAGATAGCATCCACAATAATGGATTCACGTGAAAGCTCCCGTAGCTCACCATTTTTCATTTCTAAAAAAATTGGTACACGCACTTCTTCCTCTCCTGGTCTGTAAAAATCATATGGCAGATCTGCTGTTGTATCATGTACAAGATAATAATCGGGGTCTAATCCTGCCTTTTTGAAAAGCTCTTGGAGTTTTTGATATTTATTGAGCTCTACTCCAGGGTCTAAATCAATGTATTGAAATAGCTTACGATTCACAAAGCGGCGGCTTAAATCACTTAGAATGGCATCCTCCTCTTGCATCCATAACTGAAAATATGTAAAAAGTATACTCTCGTCTAACGCAAGATAATCCTCTAATGTAATAACATTTCGGAAAAATGCTAGGAAATGAGTAGGCTCATGCTTAAATGTATAGCCCGCTAAGCTTAATTGTTTTACTCTTTTTAATATATTATTTAAAATTACCTCTGCACTTCGTGAAACAGGATGGAAATAAATTTGTAAGTACATTTGATAGCGACTCATTATATAGTCTTCCACCGCATGCATGCCTGTTGCTTTGATTACTACTTGGTTTTTTCTTGGACGCATTACTCTTAAAATCCGTTCCATATCAAAATGACCGTAGCTTACACCTGTAAAATAAGCATCACGTTGTAAGTAATCCATACGATCTGCATCAATTTGGCTCGAAATTAAACTAATTACTTGCTTATTTGGATATGTCTTTTCAATTACTTGGGATACCTTTTCAGGAAAATCAGCTGCCACTTTTTTTAAGATCGCATTTACTTCCGTATCTCCCAACAAAATCTGCCTTGTAAAATATTCATGATCAAGCTCAAATACATTTTCAAAGGCATGGGAAAATGGGCCATGACCTAAATCATGTAAAAGGGCTGCACATAACACTAATAATCTTTCACTTTCATCCCAATCTGGACGCCCTACAAAGATATCATCTACTATGCGACGTACAATTTCGTAAACCCCCAGAGAATGACTAAAGCGACTATGCTCTGCTCCATGAAATACTAAAAATGTGGTACCTAGTTGACGAATTCTACGTAAACGCTGAAATTCTCTTGTACCCACTAAATCCCATATCACTTGATCTCGAACATGTACATAACGGTGTACTGGATCTTTAAATACCTTTTCTTCTTCTAATTTAGCGTTTGCATATGTCATTTGGATAGCACCCCCATTTTGTTATAGTTCTATTATATGCGATAAATCTAGGACTAGCATACTTATTGCCATTTTTCTATAGATATTAACAACCTATTTCGATTACCTTTATCATTATTTTTATATTTATATTGGTCTAATTTCTCAACATATAAAAAAAGCAAAACAAAAACTATCCCCCAAGTAGAGATAGCTTTTAGTTTTACTTTTTTAATTTTGCTAAAACCTTTTCCATTAGTTCATCTTCTGTTAATGCAGCAACAGGTCGGCTATTTACAAAGGTAAATGTCTTTTTGCGTCCTGGACCACAGTAAGAATGACAGCCAATTTCGATGGTTGCATCAGGATCGATTTCCTTTAATTTTGGAATTAACGTTTTTAAGTTAACGGCCTGACATTCATCGCAAACTTTAAATTCGTTTGCCATTTTGTCAACAACCCTTTCTATATAGTATTTTTCAAACATAATCTCGCTTTATTGCACACATGACCTTCACATATTTAAGTATGCAGCATGTGCGCAAACCTACATCGGGTATTGTATCGTACTTTTCCCCTTCTATTCAAGCATAATTCCTTCTACATAGATGAATAAAAGGTTAAAAGATTGGTCATGCTAGTCTTAAATAACAAGTTCCAGATAAAGGTGGGAGGATTTTAATATGAGTAAAGTAAGACAAGATGCTTGGTTAAAAGAAAACGATGAATTACTAGCAGAGGCTGTAATCCGTCATGTAACAGAAGGAAGCACACAGCTTAATGCCTTTGAGGAAGCAGGCGATGCATTAAATCGTACTGCGGCAGCCTGTGGTTTTCGTTGGAATGCCGTTGTTCGTAAAGAATACGAGGAACAATTAGCAGAAGCTAAAAAGGAAAGAAAAGAGAGAATGCGAGTGTTGGGAGCGCCAGCAAGACGCCGTGCTTCTAGTATGTTTACCGTAAATAATAGTGCTGCAGAAGGAAAATCAATTCCGCTATCTGCCCTTTCTCTTGATATTGTCATAGCTTATTTACTACGTTTACAGCATTCTGGTGAAGTAGGAAATGAATCTTCAAAATGGCGACAACTTGTACATGTAACATCTGAGAAAAATAAAAAACTAGAGAAAACCATTACAAAACTAGAAGAGGAAAATCGAGCGATTCGCAAAGATTACGAGCAATTTGTTCAAATTATGAATCGTGCTAGACGTCTTGTTACGCTTGATGAAGAGGAAGAGCGAATTGCACCTGTTTTTAAAATGGAGAAGAACGGAAATCTTGTAACTAGCAGTTCTATTTATCAACCAGAAAATGGCGATGCGCTAAATTAGCCGCATCGCTTTTTCTGTTTCATATAATCAACTAGCTTACTTACGTTCAAGCATTTTGGTGTTGCGCTCAAAAACCCGCTGTAAATAAAAACCATACAACGTTAATTCTTCGTCGTAAAAGGACTGTGGACGTACTTCCTCGGCCCACTGATTAAGTAGTTGCTGTAGACGAATAACAACCGCTTCTACTGTTAAATGAGGGTCTATAAGCTCCGATAGCGAAGCCATGACTTCTGGCACGATTTGAGGGTAAGCGAATTTTGTTTCCTCTTGTTGCAAGCTCTCTTCATAAAAGTCACGGATAAGTGCCGCGCGTTGTGAGCCACTCCCCTCAATACATAAATAAATTTGCACTGCCACCCCTTGACGTAAGCGTCTTTGTGAAATACCAGCAAATTTTTTCCCATCAATACTTAAATCATAAGAACCTGGGCAATAAGAGCCCACTATTTCATAAGCCTCAATTTTTTCAGCTACTTCTGGGAACAATCCCTTCACAAGGTCCACCATCACATCATAGCCATCGTTTATACTGAGCGACTCTTTTTGTTCAGACAATACAATGGAAATATTAAGAATCCCTTCATCTAGCACAACCGCTAGTCCACCAGAATTACGAACAATAGGATGATAGCCTCTAGATTCTAGTAATTCCATACCTTGCTGAACATAAGGTAACCGATGGTCTTGAATACCTAGCACAACAGATGCCTCATGAACCCATGTACGAATTGTTGGAGGAGACATCAATTGGCCAACTAATTGGCACAATGTATCGTCCGTCGCAAAAGATTCAAGCGGTGATCTTTGCTTCGCACTAATGGATTGATCATAATAACGCCAAATTGGCTGTTGTAAAATATGTTTCATTTTGGTACTCCTCTTATTACATCTCTTCTCTTTAGAATACATGATCTTTAGATGGTGTCAAATTCGTGAATTACTATCATGAACTTAGGGTTTTTGTACAAACTATGATAAACTAATTTTTGAATGGTATTCACTTATAAAGGAGTGTTTTCAATAATGAATGAAGCAGCAATTACGTTAGATGGTTGGTACGCTTTACATGATTTCCGCTCAATCGACTGGGCATCTTGGAAACTTGTTTCTGCAGAGGAACGTCAAGCAGCAGTAGAGGAATTTATTGCTTATTTAGAAAAACTGAACGAAGCAGACGTAGCTAAAACAGGTGCTCATGCTTTTTATGCAATCGTTGGTCAAAAAGCAGACTTTATGATTATGACATTACGTGAAACGATGGACGAGTTACAAGAGCTTGAAGCGGAATTCAATAAATTAGCTATTGCAGATTTTACAATTCCTACATACTCTTATGTATCTGTTGTAGAGCTTTCAAACTATCTAGCTGGCGAATCAAATGAAGATCCTTACCAAAATCCACATGTACGTGCGCGTCTATATCCTGAGCTTCCGCGTGCTAAATATGTATGCTTCTATCCAATGGATAAACGCCGTCAAGGGAACGATAACTGGTACATGCTATCAATGGATGAGCGTAAATCATTAATGCGTTCTCACGGGATGATTGGTCGCGGCTATGCTGGTAAAGTAAAACAAATTATCACTGGCTCTGTAGGCTTCGATGATCACGAATGGGGCGTAACTTTATTTGCTGATGACGTACTACAATTCAAAAAACTAGTATATGAAATGCGCTTTGACGAAGTGTCAGCTCGCTATGGCGAGTTCGGGGAATTCTTCGTCGGCAACCTACTTGATAAAGAAAAATTGGTTAAATTCTTAACTGTTTAATATCTAATTAAAAATGCGAGTCCATATTGACGGACTCGCATTTTTAAATTTCGTTTTCTTCTGCATTCTCGGATTCGAATATTAAAATAATAATATGAATAAAAATCCCAGTTAGAATCATAAGAAAAACTAAATACCAATTATATGGTTGATGATAATATTCTGCTATTCCAACTGCCAGAAAAGCGCTGATGATGATCGCTACAAACATACTAAAAATACGCATGGAAACGCTCCTTCATAAAAGCAAAAATAAAGTCAATTTTAGTATGTCACGCTATATTTTTAATATACTTACTAGGCAAGAATAATTATGTCTTATTGGATATCAGCTAAAACAAGCATTGTAAAGGCATTTTTCCTGATGCCCTGCTTTCCACCCTTTTACTCACAATATAAAAAAGTGCCATCTTTTAGCGATGACACTTTCTTAACCTCAACACGTTTCTTCTATATACCTCATTAAGAGCTCTCGTTCTTTACTTTTAAAATTAAGATAACCGTTTGAATAAAAAAACCAATCACTATAATAACAATAAAGAGATACCAGTGGAGCGGCTGTCCATAAAACTCCCCTAATAGAAAAGCCAGTACTGCACTTAATAAGATCCCAAACCAAACGCCAATTTCCATAAGCCATCACCTCACATGTATTAGATACACATGCAATTCATTGATCTCACGTTCCCCTAAATCTATTTTTTTCTATTTACCCTTTTTGCTATAAAAACTATCGGGCCTTGCAGGATTTGAAGTATTTTCTACGTACTTGTCGTTATTACTACTATATGCATAGTAACTTTAATATGTGATTGTCTTTCTTAATAAAATTGAACATGACTACTATACCTTCGTGCATATACTGTCTGCGAGGAGGTATGAAAATCGCTGTTATTAAGACGAATGATGCACAGACAGCCCTACTTGCAAGACTAATGCGTGCCGAAGCAGAAGGCGAAGGAGAGTTAGGCATGCTGATGGTTGGGAATGTTGGCGTTAATCGTGTAAGAGGTGATTGTTTAGATTTTGGTGATATTCGAACAATTGAACAAATGGTTTATCAGCGTCCGGGAGGCTTTGAGGCAACACAAAAGGGTTATTTTTATCAAAGAGCACGTGATCAAGATATCCGGTTAGCTAAAAGGGTGATTCAGGGTGAAAGATTTCATCCAGCTACCCGCTCTTTGTGGTTTTTCATGCCAGCAGGTGATTGTCCTGCACAATGGTATGGCCAATGGAATACTGGCAGGTTCAAATCCCATTGTTTTTTCTCGCCAACTGAACAAGATTGTCCTCAAATTTAAAAAGAAAGTAGGTTGATAATTGATGATGCCTTATTATTGGACACCAACAACGCAACAACAAATGACTCCTCCTCCAGTCACACTTCCGAGCGGACGACCACCTGGCCGTGAGGAGTCCTATATAGAAAATATTTTACGTTTGAACCGTGGAAAACCAGCTACCTTCCATTTTTCTTTTGAGCACGCAGTAGAGCAGGGAAAAAACACAAAAACTGTTCGTGGTGTGGTAGAAGCAGCTGGTCGAGATCATGTCATTATTCGTGAGCTTAAGTCTAATCATCGTTTTCTTTTCCCTATGATTTATTTCGATTTTGCTGAGTATGATGAGGAAATGGCTTACTTTAATCAAAATCCATAATTCTATCTCTAAGTAAAAATCCGCAATACACTCACTGACCAAAAGTCGATGGGCGTATGCGGATTTTTATCATTCGCTATGTTCAATTTTCTTTTAAATACGTTAAGGTTGCTTTACCTAAGGTTTTTGCTGCAATTAGCATAGCACGTTCATCAAAATCAAAGCGTGCATGATGATGCGGATAGGCCGTTTCCCATTCTGGCTTTTTAGCTCCTGTGAAGAAAAATGTGCCTGGTACTTTTTCTAAATAATACGCAAAATCTTCCCCAATCATAAATGGTGGACATGTTATTACTTGATCTACCCCTGGTACAGTCGACGCCAATTGTGCCAAAAACTCGGTTTCTCTCTGATGGTTATAAACAGGTGGATAACCCCTTGTGTAACGATATTCGTAACTTGCCCCAAATGCCAGACAAGTCGCATTTAATACTGCTTCTAACTCTTGTTCCATTTGTATGCGTACTTCTTCTTCAAATGTACGAATTGTCCCCGCTAAAACTACCCGATCAGCTATAACATTAAACGGATTAATTGCCTCAAAATGACCGATTGTTAAAACAGCTGATTTCAATGGGTCAATTCGTCTTGAAACAAGCTGTTGAGCATTAACGACAAATTGGGAGGCTAGGGTAACTGCATCAATAGAATGATGAGGCTCTGCGCCATGACCACCCTTTCCTTGTACCGTTATTTCTACTTTATCCGCGGCAGCCATGATGGCTCCATCTTTCACTAATATTTCTCCTAATGGTGTAGGTGCCCATAAATGTGTACCAAAAATAACATCTACACCTTCTAAACAACCATCCTTAATCATTGGCTTAGCTCCACCTGGAGCCACTTCCTCTGCATGCTGATGAATAAATACGACATTGCCTTCAATTTGGTCCCTCATCGCATTCAATGCCTTAGCTAGCCCAAGCAATGTAGCTGTATGTCCATCATGTCCACATGCATGCATTTTTCCAGCTATTTTAGATTTGTAAGGTACATCATTTTCTTCTTGAATCGCTAATGCATCGAAGTCAGCTCGTAAAGCCACCGTTTTGCCCGGCTTTCCGCCACGTAATATCGCTACGACGCCACGTCCTCCCACTCCTTCTCGAACCACATGACCCAATTCTCTATGAAAAGTAGCTATATAGGATGGCGTTTCGACTTCTTCAAAGGATAATTCAGGGTATTCATGTAAATGGCGACGAATCCCTACCATCTCATTATAGTTAGCATCCAGTAATGTAAATAGTTTTTCCATACTACGTAACCTCACTTTTGGTATTTTCGAAATATTGCAAGTAATATTAGTAGTGTACTATAAATTCTTACAAAATGGATAGGATTTAAATCCCTATCTTTGAAAGATGACTCATAACAAAGAAAAACCCCCCTACAAATAATGTAAGAGAGTCAGCTTAAAATTAGCGAGCATGCTTGAGAGCAGTTAAAATAATAAGTAGCCATCCAGCTAAAAATAGTACGCCACCAATTGGTGTAATAGCTCCTAATACTTTAATACCACTTATCGCTAGAACATATAAGCTCCCAGAAAAGAAAACAATACCAAGGTTAAAGAAAATACCTGCTAGATTTAATTGTTTCACTTCACCTAATAGTTTAGAGCTCATTAACAGACCAATGATTAGTAATCCTGTAGCGTGAAACATTTGATATTGAACAGCCGTTTCCCAAATACCTCGACTATATTCATCTAAAATTTCCTTTAAAGCATGTGCACCAAATGCACCGAATGCTACTGCTAATAGGCCATGAAGAGCACCTGTCACGATAAATCTTTTCATTTTCGTTACCCTACCTTTAAAATGGATTAAAAATCAAAAATGGAATCGCCATTGGCTCCATCTTCTTCAATCTTTGCTGTATATAAAGTGGATGGTTTTGACTCTGATACAAGCATTTGCGGTACATGCTTATGAGGAGTGATAGATGGTGCATCACTTGAAGAATCTAACACCACATCACATAATGCTCGAATGGCTGTAAGTGCCTCACGAATTTGCTGATCATTTCCCGCATTTTTTGCGTAAGATAATTGTTTTTCAAGTTGCTGTATAACGGCTTGATAAGAAATCATTACATTCTCCCACTTTCTACTTTTGGTACGAATTTTAAACAATCTACACCCGAGGATTGCTTCACAACAACGGATGGTATTTGCTTTGTTTTAAAGCCATAAGCTGCACATGCTCGTGGGTTTTGAGGGTCCCAGGTTACTTTAAAAAATTGACACTTAAAACAATTCACCTTCATCAATGTCCCTCACTTTCTTCTATATTAAATGTAACATGATTGCTAAAGCGTATAAAGCAAACGATTTGTGCCAATCTATTCTAAACACCAATCAATCGGCTGCTTGCCCCACTCCACTAATTGTTGATTTATCTTTGAATAAGGTTTACTACCAAAGAATCCTCGATAAGCACTTAATGGACTTGGGTGTGGCGCTTCGAGTATGACATGTGGTGTTTTATATTTTCGGATTAATTGCTTTTTGCGTTGCGCTGGTTTGCCCCACAATACAAAAATTAGTGGTTCTTCCCTTGCAGCTAATAGATCGATAACAGCATCGGTAAATTGCTCCCACCCTCGTTCTTTATGGGAATTCGCTTGTCCTGCTCGAACTGTAAGCACCGTATTTAATAGCATAACACCCTGTTCAGCCCACTTTGTTAGCGTTCCATTTTGAGGAATTGGACAGCCTAAATCATCCTGTAGCTCTTGAAACATATTCCGTAAGCTAGGAGGATGTGGAATACCTGGTTTAACAGAAAAGCTTAGCCCATGCGCTTGATTAGGCCCATGATAAGGGTCTTGTCCCAAAATAACAACCTTCACATCATGATATGCTGTTGTATAGAATGCGTTCATCACATCATTGATTGGTGGATAAATAGTTTGTGTCGAATATTCATTTGCGACAAATTGACGTAGTTTTTGATAATATGGTTTTTCTAATTCTTCTTTGAGTACTTCTTGCCAATCATTCGGGAATACTTGTTTCATCGTTCTTTAAGCCCCTTTCTCTTCTTACAACGGTACAAAAAATTAAAGATGAATTCAAGCATCAGTTGAAACTGACCATATAAAAATATAGTATTCTGGCTATTTTTATAGAATCAGAATCGGACTATACTAGATGTTAATTTTATAACTCTTAACGATAAAGGAGATCCTTTACATGACTCTAAAAAAAACATTAACAATTGCTGGTTCAGATACATCAGGCGGTGCAGGAATGCAAGCTGACCTTAAAACATTCCAAGAGCACGGTACATATGGGATGGTGGCATTAACAGTTGTCGTAACAATGGACCCTAACGGCTGGACACATAACGTCACACCTTTGCCAACTGATTTACTACAAAAACAAATTGACACAGCACTTTCCACAGGAATTGATGCCATTAAGACAGGAATGCTCTCAACAGAAGAAATTATTCGTATTGCTGGAAAGGCTATTGCAAATTCAGGGACTAAAAATGTTGTCATCGATCCTGTTATGGTATGTAAAGGTGACGATGAAGTACTGAATCCAGGTAACACAGATGCCATGATTCAGCATCTTTTACCACTAGCAGCGGTAACAACACCAAACCTTTTTGAAGCTGGACAATTAGCTGGCACAGGTACACCAAAAAACATTGACGACATGAAGATTGCTGCTCGTAAAATCCATGAACTAGGAGCTAAAGCTGTTGTCATAAAAGGTGGAAAAGCCCTAGCTACCGAAAAAGCAATAGACTTATTCTTTGATGGTGAAACATTCTACTTATTAGAATCTGAAAAAGTTGCATCTACAAATAACCACGGTGCAGGCTGTACTTTTGCTGCCTCTGTCACAGCGAATCTTGCGAATGGACTTACTATTAAAGATTCTGTCATTGAAGCAAAAGAGTTTGTATCGGCAGCTATTGCACATGGCTGGGCGCTAAATGAATATGTAGGTCCTGTCATGCATGGAGCGAAATCACGCTTTGGTGCTCCACACATAACAGTAACAGAAATATAAGGATGAAAGGGATGTCTCAAAGTCATTTGAGACATCCCTCTTTTTTTACATATAATTCTCCATCATTTCTAGCCGATAATCCCATGGATCGTTCATAGATATAAATTGCGCTAATGCTTTACTTTCCTTTTTACGTTCAGCACGGGCCTTCGCTCGTTCTGAAGCTGTTTCATGCAATTTTGTCTCTTCTACTGTTTCAGGTATTACTCGTGGGACCAGTGCTGGTTTGTTATTTTCATCCAATGCCACGAAAGTTAATAATGCAGTCGCTGCCACCTTTCTCTCCCCAGTTTTCAAGTTTTCAGCAATGACTTTAACAAAAACCTCCATAGAAGACCTCCCCGTCCAAGTTACATAGGATTCGAAATAAACCGAATCTGTTGGGCGAATGGGATGTAGGAAATCGACTGAATCAGTTGAGGCTGTAACACAATCTCTTCTGCTATGCTTTGCAGCTGAAATGGAAGCAACTTGATCAATATCGCTCATCAATCGTCCGCCAAATAATGTATTATGATTATTCACATCGTTTGGAAATACACGACTGGTACGCATCACTCTTGATTCCTTACAATATTTAAAGTCCTTATTCACTCTAATTCCCCCTCTAAACGTCTTGTTTATTCCTACTATAATGCTATATTTAAATGGAAAAATCAATGTAATTATTAGAAAATTACAAATACTAAACAATTATTTAATGATGAGTATTTAGCTGATAAAGATTAAAATAGGACAAGATACGTTAATGCCTCATACCCCATATATTAGCTGTATGGGAGGGGAAAAAATGAAAAAAAACAAGGTAGAAGACTTAACGGAAGAATCAGGTTTACTAGCTGGAGAAATCACCTCTTCAAAAGTTGAAGTAATTGCCTCCATCATATTAACACTTGGTTACTCATTATCCACCCTTGCCACAATATTAGCTCTGCAGGAGGAGGAAGAATTGGCACAAGTCAAAACTACTGAAACCCAAGATCAAAATCTTTATATGAAGCAAATGTTTAAACAATTACAAAATGTTAATAATCGTTTAGATACAATAGAACGAAAGCTCAATCGATACTAACAAATACATAGCCTACATTAATTTTTAATAAAAAAAACCGCGACTCTCCGTCATAAAGAGAGTCGCGGTTTTTATTATACTATGATAATGAGCTTCATTTTTCTTCCCTTTTTCACAGCTACCTTGCATAACCTGTTCAAGGAACGTCATCTATTGTACCAAGATAGAATTCATTATTTCTGAAATAATACTACCTTCAACAGGTGGAGCTGTCTACACACACAAATTAGGAAGAAGTCATGGTTGCAATATCTTTTCAGATGTGAAAACGGATACAATGCGAAACGACACAGTTTGTACATATTTATTTTCACACTCCCTATATTGATACATTACAATAATTTTTTCAAGAATATTGCTTAAGAACTTGTCATAGATTTAGAGATGATGATTTATTTCTCTGGATGCTACGATTCATTTTCACACTCTCAAAAATTTGGACCAAATGGCGCTAAGGTTTGTAAATATAAATCATCAATTTTTTTATCAAAGCAATCAATTTCCCTTTGCGAATTTTTTTTACTATACTTAAAGGAGAAATGATCGAGAGGAGTGTTAAGATGCAAGAAGTACAAGTAGAGACGTTGCAAAAATTGCTGAATTCTTTCGCCAACAAAGACGTTTATATTCATCTTGAGACGACAAACGGATCTTATGCAGCACACTATGATGAACAGTTTTTTAATGCAGGTGCTTTTATTCGCAATGCTAAAATTAACTATGAGCTTGCTAAGGTTGTAGATAATGCACCTCATCGTGTGGGTTTAAAATTACCTCATGGCTGGGTTTATGCTCAAGGCATTACACATTTTGAATTAGATGATTTAGGCCGTTTATTAATGGCTGGACTAGACTACTCTGGAAAATTGGCGATTGCGCTTGAAATTAGTGAAACGCCATTTACTTACTAAGGGGGACGACTATTTGAATTTACAACCACAACGTCATATTTTAATTGTGTACCCTCACCCAGATGATGAGGCTTTCTCAGTTGCGGGAACCATCGCCTACTATACAAAGAAAATGAATACACCTGTTACATATGCCTGTTTAACATTAGGCGAAATGGGACGTAATTTAGGTAATCCACCCTTTGCTACACGCGAGTCTTTACCTGAAATCCGTCGTAAGGAATTGGTTGCAGCGGCAGAGGCAATGGGTATTCAAGATTTACGCATGCTTGGTCTACGTGATAAAACAATAGAATTTGAAGATGATGAGAAAATGGTAAAATTAATGGAAGGGCTAATCGAAGAACTAATGCCTTCTTTAATTTTCACATTTTTACCTGGCTTTGCTGTTCACCCAGACCATGAAGCAACAGCACGTGCTGTAATTGAAGCTGTACGTCGTATGCCAAAGGCTGCTCGTCCACAAATATTCGGTTGTGCCTTCGCCAATGATACGATTGAAAAAAATGGTGAACCACATGTGGTCTATGATATTCGGGAAATGCGAATGGACAAATTAAAAGCATTACAAGCCCATGCGTCTCAGACTGGTTGGATGATGCAGGAGACTGAAAAACGTATTGATGACGGCGAACCAATGAGCGAGAGCTGGCTTAATGTTGAAAAGTTCTATATTGTTGACCCAGATAAATATGTAAAATAAATAAAGTACTGTTCTCATTTTTGGAGAACAGTACTTTTTAATTAGGCAGATCTTACTCTCTTCATCATATGCACAATGATCGTGATGAAAAAAGCAATCACTAAGAAAAGGAAGAATAAATAATGAGGGATGTGGATATTGAAAACACTTACTAACATTTTTAAGCCTATGACACCTATAATTATGAAGGCTGTTGCTTCAAGCTCTGGTATTTTTTCAATGATGATTAAAAAAACACCTGCAATCGTCCTCATCATTAATATTCCTAACATCCCTCCAATTAAAAGCACCCAGACCTGATCTGATATCGCAAACGCAGCAAAGATTGAGTCAATTGAAAAAGCAATATCCATTAGCTCAACAGAAATGACAGTTGCCCAAAACGTGCCGAAAAGACGCACCATCCATCCTGACCTCTTTACCTCTTTTACACTATCCTCATTCCCTATGTGAAGGAAATGAGCTACACAAAGCCAACCTAAATACAAAGCACCTAATACTTTAATAAACCAAAATTCTACTAGATAAACACCTATGCCAATAAATAAAAATCTAAAAAAATAGGCACCTAGCATACCATACATTAATGCCCGTTTTCGCTGTTTATCTGGTAAATGTTTCACTAGTACCGCTAAAACCAGTGCATTATCTGCCGACAGCAAACCTTCTATAATAATTAATGAGGATATTAGTCCCCAGGAGACAGGGTCCATTAGTACTTCTTGCCACATCGCCAAATCAAAAAACTTCCAATATGTTGATAAAATTCCTTGAATGATTTCCACTACATACCCTCCTACTTGTCCTAAGCTAATCTAGTATATGCTTGACCATTTTTGTTATGAGAGTAGTATTTTTTAGATTTGAAACAACAGATTTTCTCCCCTTAAATTGAGCTAATTCTAGGTCTGAGATATTGCTTCTTTATAAAATAATTAGCTATATCAAGATAAAACGCTTACATCATAAAATAGACACGGAAAATTTAGAATTTACTAAAAATTAATCACAAAAAGCAAATAAAGTGTGCTATCATAGATAAATGTTTTAAACGTATAACGGAGGATGAATACTATGGAAGTTGCTGATACTAGAACCGTGCAAGTGGAGAATGTCCTGATTGCACATCATTTTTTAAAAGATGTAGTTGTGCACACACCACTACAAAAAAACGACTATTTATCCGAGAAATACGGAGCTAATATTTATATTAAACGCGAAGATTTACAGCATGTACGCTCATTCAAGCTTCGTGGTGCCTATTATAAAATTAAAAAAATCGAGGATGAAGCGCGCGATGCTGGGGTTGTCTGTGCAAGTGCAGGCAATCATGCACAAGGTGTAGCTTATGCCTGTGCCCAATTAAAAATTCAAGCAAGCATTTTTATGCCACAAACAACGCCGAAGCAAAAAATAGACCAAGTACGTATGTTTGGACGTGAATATGTGGAAATTATTTTAGCAGGAGATACATTCGATGATTCTGCTGAAAGCGCGTTGAGCTATTGTGAAGAGCATGGTAAAATCTTCATTCATCCATTTGATGATTTTGATGTCATTGCTGGTCAAGGAACGGTAGCGGTAGAAATTATGAATGATATGGAGGAGCCAATCGACTACGTATTCGGAAGTATTGGCGGTGGTGGCTTAATGTCAGGCGTGTCTGCCTACATTAAAAATCTCTCTCCTGCTAGTAAAATTATTGGTGTGGAGCCTGCTGGTGCTGGTAGTATGAAGGCTGCCTTTGCTGAAGGTGGCGCAGTTGCTCTTGATTGGATTGATAAATTCGTTGATGGTGCTGCAGTAAAATGCGTCGGTCACCACACTTATGATGTTTGTCGTCGCTATTTAGATGATATTGTTCTTGTACCTGAAGGCAAGGTATGTACAACCATTCTAGATCTATATAATAAACATGCGATTATCGCTGAGCCTGCAGGAGCATTATCAGTGGCAGCTCTTGATTTTTATAAAGAAGAAATTAAAGGTAAGTCAGTCGTTGTCATCATCAGTGGTGGGAATAATGACATTGGACGAATGCAGGAGATTAAAGAAAAGTCACTTATACACGAAGGATTACTTTACTACTTCATCGTCAGCTTCCCTCAGCGTGCCGGAGCATTACGTCAATTCCTCACTAGTGTACTTGGACCAAACGATGACATTACTACCTTTGAATATACCAAGAAAAATAATAAAGAAAGTGGCCCTGCACTAGTCGGCATTGAGTTAGGTGATCGTGCTGAATATGAAGGACTACTTGCCCGAATGGATGAATTCGGCTTCAAATACAAAGAAGTAAACAACGATATTCAACTATTTGGCTTACTCGTTTAAAATGAAGAGCCTCACTTCTCTGAAAGTGAGGCTTTTTTATGTGATAAAGTTTATCGATCGTTTAATTTCCCTATATAAAATTATTCAAACTAGTGCATGAGCGTTTTATATGATGTTGAAAAAACAATATTGTCTGCGGAAAGAGACATTCTGGCTAGGCGAGAGATTGATATCTGTTCCGCCAGCGTCCAGGTGGCGTCTGATGAGCCGCTAAATCCCCTAAGGGGCAACTCCTCTCCAATCAACCCTTTTAAAACTGTGCCCTTTCATTTTCTATCATACTAACAATGCGGAAAAACGATGTGTGACAACGCCCTCCATAAAGAGTAGTGAGGACCTTTGCTAAATTAATGAGCTGGATTGGAAGGCTACTAGACTCCCATAAGATAGATCGGCACCCCCCACACATGAAATTAGGGAACCTGCAACGGTCATTCATTTACACCATTCATAAAAACACTATGGATGAAATTTTTTACACTATGGAAAACGCCCATACAAGTGTATGAGCGTTTCGATATTAACCTAATAGAGCACGGTCTGAATTCATTTTTTCCCCACGAATACGTTCAAACTCGGACATTAAATCAGGAATTGTTAATTCATGTTTGCGATCTTCACCAACTTCTAAAATGATTTGGCCTTTGTCCATCATAATAAGACGATTCCCTAAATCTAATGCTTGCTGCATATTGTGCGTTACCATTAATGTCGTTAAATTATCTTTTTCCACTAAATACTTCGTAATACGGGTAATTAATTCTGCACGTGATGGATCAAGTGCAGCTGTATGTTCATCTAGCAATAAAATAGATGGCTTTGTGAAGGTAGCCATTAAGAGCGACAAAGCTTGACGTTCCCCACCTGAAAGTAAACCTACCTTAGCAGAAAGACGATTCTCAAGATTCAAACCAAGCATCGCTAGCGATTCTTTAAAAAATTCACGACGCTTTTTGTCCACACCATTGCGTAGTCCTCTATGCTTATTTCGAGAGTATGCTAATGCTAGATTTTCTTCAATTGTCATCGTAGGTGCAGTTCCTGCCATTGGGTCCTGGAAGACACGCCCAATGTATTGAGAGCGTTTAAATTCAGGCAAACTTGTCACATCATTACCATCAATCAATACTGTACCGAAATCGGGTGTTAAAGCACCTGAAATCATATTCATCATCGTTGATTTACCTGCACCATTACTACCTATAATTGTCACAAAATCACCGGGCTTTAAATGTAGGTTTATCTCCGCAAGTGCAATCTTCTCATCAGGTGTTCCTTCATTAAATACCTTATTAATACCATGTAATTTAAGCAAGGCCATTACCTCCCTGCTCTACTTTTTTTACTTGTGAAAGTTCTGCAGCACGTTTAGCTTTACGTTTACGTTCTTTACTCTTATTAATAAATTGCGGTAAGATCAGCGCCAAAATAACGATAATCGCTGTAATTAATTTCATGTCTCCTGAATCAAGGAAATCTACACGTAATGCTAAAGCTAATATAATACGATAAATGATGGCTCCTGCAATAACTGCAAACGTTGTACGGATAATAGTTTTAGTCCCAAAAATAGCTTCACCAATAATAACGGATGCGAGACCGATCACAATCATACCAATCCCCATACTAACATCAGAGAACTTCGAGTATTGTGCGATTAAAGCTCCAGAAAATGCGACAAGCGCATTGGAAAGACCTAGCCCCAAAATGATAAGTGTGTCTGTATTTGCAGAGAAGCTGCGAATCATTCGTTTATTATCACCAGTTGCTCGGATAGCTAGCCCAACCTCTGTCTTTAAGAACCAGTCTGCTATTAACTTAATTAAAATCGTGATGATTAATACAACAATCAGCACACTCCATGTACCTGGTACATGCTGAAAGCCTATGCTTTTTAATAGGTTATTGATAGCATCATCGATCCCTAAATTACTCCAAAAAGATTGAAACTTTGAAAAGATTGTTTCAGAGTTTAGTAGTGGAATATTCGGGCGACCTATCGTATTTTCTGCAGTTAACCCCATGATACGTAGATTAATCGAATATAAAGCAATCATCATTAAAATTCCTGATAATAACGGATTAATCTTTCCTTTCGTGTGAAGAATTCCTGTCATACATCCAGCAATAAATCCAGCAACAATTGCCACTAAAGTCGCTAAGATTGGGTGGTAGCCAAGCAAAACCATTGTTGCTGCAGTTGCCGCCCCTGTTACAAAGCTTCCATCAACCGTTAAATCCGGAAAATCTAACACCCGAAATGTTAAATATACACCAAGTGCCATAATTGCATAGATGATTCCTTGCTCCACTGCGCCAAATAATGCTAAAAACATCGTTGAATCATCTCCTAAATCTCTTTATTATTTATATCACTTGTAAAATGAAGATAAAGCGGGGATAATGCACCCCGCTTCGTTTTACTGTTCTAGAATTTCGGCACCCCAAGAATCTTTAATTTCGATGCCTAAATCATCTGCAACTTTTTTATTGATTAATAATTTCAGATTTTGTGGGTATTGTGCTGGTGTATCGGCAGGTGTCGCTTCACCTTTTAAAATTTTCACAGCCATTTGACCTGCTTCATAACCGATATCGAAATATTCAAAACCATAAGCGGCTAAACCGCCACGTGCTACAGAATCTAGTTCTCCTACAATTAATGGTAATTTATTCGTATTGGCAACATCAATTACCGATTCTAATGCAGAAACAACTGTGTTATCAGTAATAATATAGAAAGCGTCTACTTTACCAATTAGAGACTCTGTCGCTTGTTTTACATCCGCTGAAGTAGATGCTGATGCTTCTACCACCACTAAACCTTGTTCGTCCATAACCTTTTTCACTTCTGAAACTTGTGCAACTGAGTTTTGCTCACCCGCATTGTAGACCATCCCTACTTTTTTCGCACCAAGTTCTTTTAGGAATGCTACAGTTTTAGAAATCGTTTCTGGATGTAAATCGATTGTGCCTGTAATATTTTTCCCTGGCTTCTCCATTGAGTCAATTAGCTGTGCACCAACAGCATCTGTAACAGATGTAAAAATAATTGGAATATCACTTGTTGCTGTTGCAGCGGCTTGTGCAGAAGGTGTAGAGTTTGCAAAAATTAAATCTACGTTTGCACTTACTAGATTGTTAGCAATCGTTGTGTTAAGGCTATTATCTCCCTGTGCAATTTGTGGATCGTAGTCAACTTTTAAACCAGCATCTTCAATTGCTTTTTTAAAGCCTTCCGTTGCTGCGTTTAACGATGGATGCTCAACAATTTGAGTAATCCCGATTTTATATGTTTTATCATCTGCATTTCCGCTCTCACTTGCATTGTTTTTTTCATTTCCTTTTGAATCTGCTGTACCTGAGCCACCGCTACCACAAGCAGCAAGAAGCAACACTAATCCAAAAAGAAGGAATGACAACTTCTTTACATTGCTTTTCACAAATAATCCCCCCGATTATATTCTTTATATTCTCGAATATCTATCGCACTTTATCCAAACAAAGTGTGAATGTATCGCTATATTATCGTTATTATCGAGCTCCGTCAACAACATTATGAATGTTCTGACTTTTAAAAGTGACAAAATATTTTAGTTTTTCATTTAATTTGGCGCTTTAAACCGCTAAACTACGCTGTTTTAGTTAATCGATTTCTTTTTTCAACATAGTAAAAATTATTTATGACAATTTTGCGACGATAGGACATAATAGACAAAGTCTGACATTTGACTTCTACTAGATATCTATAATAGAATATTTACTTGTGTGAAAGCACCGTGGTTCGTAACCATCCCACGAAAAAAAACTAAGGAGAAATGAATATGAAGATAAAATTTTTAGCAGCAAGTGGTATCATTGCGGCTCTATATATAGCTGTAACCATGCTTGTTGCCCCATTTGGTTTTACAGAGGTACAGTTCCGAGTATCTGAGATGTTTAACCATTTAGTGGCCTTTAATCCACGCTTTGCCGTAGGGATTATTATTGGTGTATTGATCTCTAATCTCTTTTCACCACTTGGCATTTACGATTTAGTTTTTGGTGTAGGTCATTCAATGATTACACTTGGCCTGTTTATTTTAATCTGTAAATTTGTCAAAAATATTTGGGCACGTTTAATTATTAATACATTGCTCTTTACATGTACTATGTTTATCATTGCCTTTGAGCTGAACTTGGCTTTAGAGTTGCCATTTTTCTGGACTTGGCTAACAGTCGCGGCGGGTGAATTTGTTGTATTAGCTGTAGGTGCACCGATTATGTATGTATTAAACAAACGCCTTCACTTTAAAAATTTGATTTAACTGACGGATCTTTTTAGATTCGTCTTTTTTCTTGACACTATTCTGAAAATACTCTACAATTCTTTCTAATAAATGCAAGGAAGAAGAGTAGTAGCAAGCATTGTTACTTTTAGAGAGCTGGTGGTTGGTGCAAACCAGTAGTACAGACTTGTGAATGGACTTCAGAGCAGCCTTATCAAATGTAAGGCCGTTTCGCTCCCCGTTACCGGAGCAGGAAAGCGCGCAAAAATTGCGAATGAAGGTGGCACCACGGTTACTCGTCCTTTTTATGAGGGATTGGAGTGGCTTTTTTTTTGGAAAAATTAGCATAGAGGAGTCGAGTTAAGATGAGTACAGTAGTAGAAAAAAAGGGATATTTCGGTGAATTTGGTGGAAGCTTTGTTCCAAAGGAGCTTCAAAATGTTTTAAATAGACTAGATGAGAATTTTCAAAAGTATAAAGAGGATGATGATTTTAAGCAAGAATTAGATTACTATTTCCGTGAATATGTCGGTCGTAAATCCCCTCTTTATTTTGCAGAGAATTTAACAAAGCAATTAGGTGGCGCAAAAATTTATTTAAAACGTGAAGACCTTAACCACACAGGCTCCCATAAAATCAATAATGTATTAGGACAAATTTTACTAGCTAAACGTATGGGAGCAAATCGCGTGATTGCCGAAACAGGGGCAGGTCAACATGGTGTAGCAACAGCTACAGCGTGTGCCATGTTTGGAATGGATTGCACGATTTATATGGGCTTGGAAGATACAAAACGTCAGGCATTGAACGTATTTCGCATGGAACTTCTCGGAGCGAAAGTTGTAGCTGTCGATAAAGGGCAAGGACGCTTAAAGGATGCAGTAGATGAGGCATTCGCTGACTTAGTAGAAAACTATGAAACAACCTTCTATTTATTAGGCTCAGCAGTTGGACCACACCCCTTCCCATCAATGGTTAAACATTTTCAATCAGTGATTAGCCGCGAAAGTCGTGAACAGATTTTAGAAAAGGAAGGAAAGCTGCCGACAGCTGTTCTTGCCTGTGTAGGAGGCGGTAGTAATGCCATTGGGGCATTTGCTGATTATATTGCAGACGAAGATGTTCGTCTTATTGGAATAGAGCCAGACAAAGCTGCTACCTTAAACGAAGGAACACCAGGAGAGCTACACGGCTTCAAATGTTTAGTACTTCAGGACGCAGAAGGCAACCCACTACCTACCTATTCAATAGCAGCTGGTTTAGATTATCCAGGTGCGGGGCCTGAGCATAGCCATTTGAAAACAATCGGTCGTGCTGAATATGTGACCGTGACAAATGAAGAAGTTTTAGATGCCTTCCAAGTACTTTCTAAGGTTGAAGGTATTATTCCTGCTCTTGAAAGCTCACATGCAGTCGCACATGCTCTAAAATTAGCACCAACTTTATCATCTGAGGAAAGCATTATTATTAATATCTCTGGTCGTGGCGATAAAGACGTTGAACAAGTCTTCCACATGCTAACTAAATAACTCAAAAAAGAGCGACTTCCATTTACGGAAATCGCTCTTTTACCTATACCAATGATTTAGGATAAATTTCTGCTACATTATCTCGCAGCT
The DNA here is from genome assembly GCF_039614735.1 of Lysinibacillus sp. BS3. Taxonomy (NCBI): domain Bacteria; kingdom Bacillati; phylum Bacillota; class Bacilli; order Caryophanales; family Bacillaceae; genus Lysinibacillus; species Lysinibacillus sp. BS3. The sequence goes on from NZ_CP154860.1 coordinate 2,212,976, forward strand.
TCGCTTTCAGGAATTTTCCGACAGATGTCTTTGGAATTTCTTCTAGAAAGACGACTGCATCTGGTACCCACCACTTGGCAAATTGATTTTCTAAAAAAGCAAGAAGCTCTGGTTCAGTTACTGATTGTCCCTCTTTCAATACAACACAAGCTAATGGACGCTCCTGCCATTTAGCATGGGGCATGGCAATGACAGCCGCTTCTAAAACGGCATCATGAGTCATCAGCGCATTTTCCAAATCAACAGAGGAAATCCATTCCCCACCTGATTTAATAAGATCTTTCGTACGGTCCGTAATTTTAATAAAGCCATCTGCTGTTCGTACAGCAATATCACCAGTATATAACCAACCATCTCGATAGGCATCTGCTGTTCGCTCATCACGATAGTATTCGTTGGAAATCCATGGGCCTTTTAAACGTAATTCCCCCATTGTTTCGCCATCCCAAGGTACCTCACCCGCCTCATTAATAATACTAGATTCGATACCTGCCATTGTCATCCCTTGCATCGCTCGAGCTTCAATACGTTTTTCAATCGGCCAATCTTCCATCCATGACATATAATTAGACAATGCCACGATTGGTGTAGTTTCCGTCATGCCGTAGACAACAATATAAGGAATCCCATATTTTTCTTCAAATGTCCGAATGAGTCGAGTTGGTGAAGCCGATCCACCACAGCATATCGCTCTTAAAGAACTAATATCTCGTTCTTTCTTTTCCTGCTCCTGCAGGGCACCTATCCAAATGGTTGGAACACCAGCAGTTAATGTAACCTTTTCTTGTTCGATTAAATCCATTATTAATGCTGAAGTAAATTGCGGACCTGGTAGAACTTGTGTAGCACCCACATTGACACTAGCAAAAGGCAAGCCCCATGCATTTGCATGAAACATGGGTACAATCGGCATCACGACATCTCTTTCCGCAATTCCCATAGAGTCAGACATACTCAGCATGATACTGTGTAATACTAAACCCCGATGGGAATAGACAACCCCCTTTGGATTCCCTGTTGTGGCGCTTGTATAGCACATACCGGCAGGTGCTTCTTCATCAATATCCTCTGGAAATTGAAATTCTTCATCAGCAGTAGCTAATATGTCCTCATAGGATAAAACATTTTGTAATGTAGTCTTTGGCAAAGCTGGTTCATCCGTCATAATGATATAATGTTTCACTGTCTCAAGTTTTGGCGCAATATTTTCAATGATCGGTAATAAATCTACATCTACCATTAAAATCTCATCTTCTGCATGATTAATAATATAGATCAAATGCTCTTCTGATAAACGAATATTTACCATGTGTAAGATTGCCCCTGAGCAAGGCACAGCAAAATAAGCTTCTAAATGTCGATGCTGATTCCACGCAAAGGAGCCGACTTTTGTTCCTCTTGTCATCCCAAGCTTCGTAAGGGCATCTGCTAAACGACGCGTTCTTTTTGCCCACTGCCCATATGTTAAACGATGTATTTTGTGTGGGCTTGTCCGTGAAATAATTGATTTTCTTGCAAAATAGCTCTCTGCTCGTTTAAAAAAACTAGTTAAAACTAATGGTGCTTGCATCATAAAACCCATCATCCCTTCATTTGTGAATTTCCCCTTGTGAAATTATCATAGCATCAATTTAACTGAATACTATTAATATTCCGAATATTATTATATTTTAATTTCATAATTTAATCTATATATTCCAATAATTTTCTTTTATATATAAAAAAACGGATGAAGTCTAGTCTTCACCCGTTGCCTATCTATTATGAAATTGCTTTTTTATGCAGTTTAATTTTCAATTTTTCTAACATATCTACCGTCATTTTAGCTAAATCATATTCTGCTTTGAAGCCCCACTCTTTTTGAGCCGCTTCAATATTTAAAGAGTTTGGCCAGCTATCTGCAATGGCTTGACGAACAGGATCTACCTGATAGCTCATTGTGAAATTTGGTAAGTGTTTCTTGATTTCAGCCGCGATTTGCGAAGGTTCGAAGCTCATGGCTGTAATATTAAAAGCATTGCGATGAACAAGCTTACTACCGTCTGCTTCCATTAAATCTACAATAGCTTGTAAGGCATCTGGCATGTACATCATATCCATAAATGTACCTTCCTGAATATACGATGTATATTTGCCTTGTTCGATGGCTTCATAGAAAATTTCTACAGCATAATCTGTTGTACCACCACCTGGAGGTGTTACATAAGAAATTAGCCCCGGGAAGCGTACTCCGCGTGTATCAACACCAAAACGATTGAAGTAATAATCGCATAATAACTCACCCGCTACCTTATTTACCCCATACATAGTTGTTGGTCTTTGCAAAGTATCCTGTGGTGTATCTTCCTTAGGTGTAGACGGACCAAACGCACCAATTGAGCTTGGCGTGAAAAATTGCATATTTAACTCACGTGAAACTTCTAACGCATTCATTAATCCACCCATATTTAAATTCCAAGCTAACAATGGATTTCTCTCTGCTGTAGCTGATAATAGTGCTGCTAAATGCATCATCGTATCTGCACCGAAGTCCTTTGCTAAATCATGCATTCTTTGTCCATCTGTCACGTCCAATATTTCAAATGGGCCCTTAGTATGTTCAAGCTTTCTAATGTCTGTAGCAAGTATATTGTCCTCTCCATAAATACCACGAAGTTTTTCTACTAGCTCAGAACCAATTTGACCAAGTGCTCCAGTAACAATAACCTTTTTCATTTCCCAAAACCTCCACATGTGAACAATTGTACTTTCTGAAAGTACAAAAATACATTAATAAACATTGATTTAATAACACTTTCAATGAAATTCATTATAATGTGTTCGTTTTGAAAATACAACAATTATATTAATAATATTCCTTACAAAGAACATACAATCCCTTATTCACAGTATATGAGAACAAGAAAAATATTGTGCTACAAAAATATACAAAACACATTTGTACATCTCAAAAACACAAATCATTTACACTTTCATAAGCTAGTTTTGTAACCATGCAAAAAAAGAATCTTCTTTGCTATTTTTTGCAAAGAAGACCCTTTTTGAATATTATTCTTTAATATTAAATTATATCGAAAAACGTTTGACAGCTATTTGCAAAACTTTTGATACTTTGCGCAATTCCTTAATATAATTATGGAACTGTTGCTGAGCTGTTAATTGATCAGCTGTTAACGTAGCAACATGCTTAGTAGACACGGCATTCGTATCGGATAAGGCTGTCAGCATACCCGCATCCTCACTTACCTTCTTCGTGTGATTGGCAATCTCTTGAACCGTAGCAGATACTTCCATAATATATGGCTTAATAGTATGTACTTTTTCTAAAATTTGATCAAAACTTGACGCAGTTTGTCCTGTAACAGCTACACCTTTTTCAGTCGCTACTAAAACCCCTTCCATCATTTGTACCGCATAACTCGAATCTAGATGGATGTTCTGTACAATGGATGTAATCGTTTGTGTCGATTGAACAGTTTGCTCTGCAAGCTTACGAACCTCATTAGCCACTACTGCAAAGCCTTTACCATGCTCTCCTGCTCTAGCGGCTTCAATTGAAGCGTTTAAAGCCAGTAAGTTAGTTTGCGCTGTTATTCTTTCTATTACTTCAATCATTTGATCAATCGATGCAGCCCGCTCTACTAAATTAAAGATAGCTGTATTAGATTTTTCAACCGCCTGCTTAATAGCTTGCATTTGTGTTAAATTAGCCTGTACAATTTCAGTTCCACTTTCTGCATCTCTGGCCGTTTTTTGTGCAAAACTTTCTACAACCTGAACCTTTTCTAAAATAACCTGTACATCATTTAAAACCTCCTCTAAGGAAGCAGTATTCGAAGCTAGTTTACTAGAAGAAGCAGACGTTGACTCTGAAATAGATTGTACATCCTTCGCTATTTTTAATGTCGTTGTTGATGATTGCTCAGAGGATTTCTGCAATTTCCCTGTCATTTCTTCTACTTCATAGGCACTGTCTGTGACAGTATGGAGTAGTCGTTTCACCTCTGTTACCATTTGATTGTATGACAGAACTACTTCACCAAGCTCATCATGAGCTACATAACTTGCATTGGCAGTGAAATCACCTTGTTCTGCTCGTTTTAATAATGACTTTAGTTGACGGGTTGGCACATTGACTGCCTTCGTTGCAATAAAGCCGATAAGGATAACAAGCAAGACAACCGCTAAGCATACGCCACCTAGTAACCAGTAGCCAAATTGTACATCTTTTTGATAAGCCTGCTGTTGGTCTTTTGCTCGTTGAACCAAATAATTTTGCGTGTCTTCTAATAATGCATGACTCTCCTGACTAATTGGTAAAAATGTTTGCACATAAAACTGATCTAGCTCACCATGGTTCAATTGCTTAAAGTTCTCAATGGCTTCTTCCTGCTTCTTAAGCAATGACTTATACTTCTTAATTTGATGACTCATCTTCTTGTCAATTTCTTGGCTATCTAGATGATCTAAAGGCTGCGCCATGTTTTGTAAAATGGCTGTCATTTCTTTATCGTCACCCTTCGAATCTACTATAAAATCTAATCGACGCTGTGATTCTTCTAGCTCATTTAGCCATCCAATTGGGACCAGTCCCTGTGTGTAACTCTCACTTGCATGCCACGACATTTTCCTTAAATAATCTACACTGAATACACCTAGCAATACATTCGATAATACACAAACAATCATGAGTACAAGTAACTTGTCCTTCACCTTAATGAAACGGAAAAAATGCATGATCCTTGGCTCCTCCTCCAACTCTTACCAATAATGATAGTATAGAGATATAAAGCCAGTGTTATATTTTTGTAAATTTTAATCGAAATATTAAGAATTTATACCCATCATTTAGTTTTATTTAGGTAATTTAACTCGCTAAATTAGCCAGATTATTGCTACTTATTCATACTATTTTTAGAAAAACATTCGCAACCTTCCATACATTGTAAGCGTTCATACTAGAGAATGGAGGTGTTACATTTGACGCAATTCAAGAAGTTAGATTGGAGTTTAGTAATAAGTCTTCTTTTACTCGGCGCTATTAGTTGCCTTTTTGTCCATTCTAGTAGTGTAAATTTTGAACAGTATGCAAGCTCCTTTATTATCAAACAGTTTTTATTTTATGTCATCGGATTAACCATCATGCTTGGAATATCCTTGCTTGATATTGAACAGTTGAAGAAGATTGGATGGCCATTTTACTTCCTAATAGTTGCTTTAACGGCTGGTCTTATTGTTGCTCCTGAAAGCATTGCTCGAACGATCAATCAGGCAAAATCATGGTATCAAATCCCGTTTTTAGGTTCTCTCCAACCCTCGGAATTTTTAAAGTTCGCTTTTTTAATAGTTGTGAGTAAGGTCATTATTGCTCATCAAGAGAAAAATGTCCGCCCCTCCTATCTAGCAGATTTTTGGTTACTTATAAAAATCGGGCTAATTGTCCTTCCTCCTACGCTACTTGTTTATAGACAACCCGATACAGGTATGGTCATGTTGTATATGGCAATGATTTTACCGATGATTTTCTTTTCAGGTATTCATAGAAAGCTTCTTGTCGTATTTACGGCTGTTCCTCTAGTTATCATCAGTACGCTGGTAGTGCTCTATGTCAGATTTAATGAATTTTTTACAGAGAAGGTTTTAGGTGCTCTATCAGGACATCAGATTTCTAGAATTTATGGATGGCTTCAGCCTTATGAATATACAGATTCTTCTTTTCAAGTACGCCAAGGCTTTATGGCTATCGGGTCAGGAGAATTTGTGGGCAAGGGCTATCTACATAACAATGTCTATGTACCAGAAAAACATACCGATTTTATATTCTCTGCTATTGCAGAAGAGCTAGGTTTTATTGGAGGAGCATTTGTAATCGCGCTACTTTTTTTTGTTATCTATCGTATTGTCGTTATTACGGTAGTAGCGCGAGACCCCTTTATGACTTTAATGGGGGCAGGTATTTCAAGCTTACTAGCCTTTCAAATTACTCAAAATATCGGCATGACCATTGGGCTTTTACCTGTCACAGGTGTCACCCTACCCTTTTTAAGCTATGGTGGAAGTTCGTTATTATCCAATTTTATGCTTATCGGAATCGTCATGATCATTCATAATTCATATAAGGGGTATATGTTTAAAGTAGGAGACTGACAAAATGCAAGTAGAGACATGTATATGCTATTCTCTACTTGCTAAGTTAAGGGGGATTAATTCGTTAAAAACTTCTTCATACTTGCATTATATTGATCGATAAATAGCTTTGCCTCATTATATGGTAATCTTAAAGCAGCTAAAGCGGCACCACCTACCGGTAAGCTATAAGCACCCACGAAGTCATACTGATTACTATTCTTTTTATCAATAGCGATTAATTTTTTAGTAAATAGCTCCAATTCATTAAAAACGCCACCAGCTAGCACTACTTTGACTTGCTTATGTGCAAACGGGTTTTTTTTGTAACAAGCGTCTATACTTTGATAAAAAACATGGCACACTTGATCAATAATTGTATTGGCTTCTCCATCACCACGTTTAGCGCATTCAATTGCAACCTTACTTAAAGGTGATATGGTATCCCGCGGATGCCCTTCGCCATATACCACTTCAATTATCTGCGGAACGGATTGTAATCGAAAATATTCTAATACCGCTGCTGTTAGAAGCGTTTCAGGACCTCTTTTGTCGAATGCTTTAAATACCGCTTTTAATGTGCGAATGCCAATATCATAGCCACTGCCCTCATCATCAAAAATATAACCCCATCCTGCTGTACGCTCAATTCTTCCAGATGCATCTATACTGAGTGTAATCGCACCCGTACCAGAAATTTGTACAATGCCTGGCTGCCCCAAGGTTCCCGCATACAGCGCGTTCATTCCATCATTCGATAGTGATAGTTGACAGTCTTTCGGTAAAAGCGAGGTTAATAATGCATAGGTAATTTTCTCATTATTATTTTCTGTTACACCAGACAGGCCAGCATGGCACTTTGTAATGTGTTGAAATTCGTGAGGCTGTTGTCTTTTTAAATTATTTATTAATTCTGTTATCGTCTCTGTAAAATGCTCGAAGCTCATGGATGTGGGATTACTTTTGCCTGTTTCTGCTAGCGCCATAATTTGCCCATGACATGTTGAGATTGTTGCAATCGTTTTCGTTCCACCGCCATCTATTGCCAAAACATGCAAGTGCCTTCACCTCTATACAATTTTAATTGTAGATACAATTTCTCCTACCTCTACCCCTGCATCATTACGCACAAATGCAGGAGACAATGCTTTAATACGCTCAATTGTTTCTTGATTTGTATACTGCATTTGTTCCAATACAGAAGCAATTACATTGGGCCACGGACTTTCGGAGCCATTCATAATTTTCAAGGCAAAACTTACTCCTTCATTTCTTAGAGCAAAACAGTATACACCCTGTGCTCCGCCCTTCGCCACAATATTAGGGTCCTTTAATAATGCTGTACAAATAAAGTTTTGTGCTGCAATGATATGACTCTCTTGATTCATTACTGTTGTAAGCTTTATTACTGCTTCACGAATCAGTTGATCATCAATTAATTCTGGTCTTGCTAACTTTAAATAAGCAATGGCCATGTTTTTTAACGGAATCGCAAAGACGGGCGCACCACAGCCATCAATCCCTGTACGAATTCCCTCTATCTCATATTCACTTAAATAAGCAATATATTTTTTTATCATCTGTTGCAGTGGATGTTCTGGATGACAATATTGCTTGACATCATAGCCATTTGCTAAACATGCAGTTAAAAATCCTAAATGCTTGCCCGCGCAATTATGAAAGAGTTTCCTCTTTTCAAATCCCTGTTGAATATACTGTGTTTTAGGTTCCTCATTTAACGGATAGGATGCTGCACAAATTAAATCATTTTCATTAATAGGGAGTTTTTCCAGCAAAGAGACTAATGCCTCTTGATGATAAATTTCGCCTCTTTGCGAAGCCAGAAATAATGCACTTTCATTTGAAGTAATCCCGTATTTTTCTATAAAATCAGTCATAAAAATGGGAATGGCTTGAAATGGTTTTGCTGCAGAACGAAAATACACAGGCTCATAGTCTTGACCTACAGAGACGAATTCTTCCTTCGTTAGATTCACAGCACTCATTTGTCCATAATGCACATTTTCCATTAATCCTGAACGATACTCCTTTAAAAATTCTGAGTAAGCCACGAATCAACCAACCTTTCTTTAAACAGACAGCAACTGCTTTTGTGCTTGTAATGCCGCTCCTTTAACAACCCCTTCTTTTAATTGATTGGAAAACTGCAAATCAAAGTAGGGTTGTAATTCCTTCCATATATACTGTTTACACTTTTCACTAAGTAGTTTTTGAAATGTCACATTGTGCTCAATAATTTCTCCACTGACGATGACAGCCTCTGGTTCGTATAAACAAACTAGATTATTGATGGCTATAGCTAGAAAAGTAGCTACATCTTGTTGAATATCGATTGCCCATTGCTCACCTTGATCAACACACTGCAAAATCTCTTCTATTGATTGAATATTAAGATTTTTAGGTGTTCTTTTTAACAGCGTAACTTCAGAAACATACATCGATAAGCATCCTCTTTTACCACAGTGACACATTTCACCAAAGGGATTAATCGTTATATGACTTATTTCTCCAGCTTTATTTTGAATGCCACGATACACTTCTCCATTTAATAATATGGATGCTCCTATTCCCGTTCCAATTCCGACTAAAATACAATTTGAATACTGTGGCGTATAGATATCACCAATTTCAGCAATGATTTGCATTTTTAATTCATTATCTACGATGACTTCACAACCAAAAACACCATTTAAATCTTCTCTTATATGGCAGTTTTCCCACTTCAATTGCTCAGAGGAAACGATAATTCCTTCCTCGTTATTGATTACTCCTGGAATTCCTATCCCAATGCCTAGTAATTTATCCTGAGCAATCTGATATTCTGTCATGATATTTTCTATAGATCGTTTAAGTAGATATATAGCTTCTTCGTATTGATGCTTGATGCTACATTTGACTTCCTGAAAGGCAATAAGCTTCCCTAAGAAATCTAGTATACCTATTCGAATAGTAAAACAGTCAATTTCTATCCCAATCGTATATAAAGCATCTTCTCGCATATGAATTAACGTAGGACGTCTACCAATGGCTGTTTCTTCCGATACCCCTTCAAGAATAAAGCCTTCCGCTTCTAGCTCCTGCACAATACGCGTAATGGTTGTAGGGCTCATTTTTGTATATTTTGATAATTGAATTCTTGAAATTGGCGCCATCTGCCTTATTGCGTCAAGCACAATATATTTATTTTGTCTTCGCATTTGTACTTGATCTTGCTTTTTCAAATTAGATTCAACCCCTATTTAAACTTTTCTATGAATTGTACAGCTTCTTTGATGTCTTTTTCGGGATTTGATCTCACTTCTCGTTCAATAGTTAAATAGCCATTGTATCCGATTTCTTGTAAAGCTGAAAAATAAAGCTCGAAATTGACATCTCCATGACCTAATGGAAGTTCTCTGAAAAACTCTCCATTTTCCACCATTTCTTCTATTTTATCATGAGATGTTCCAGAATCGTATCCTAAGTACCCGTACACATCTTTAGGATTCGTTGACTGCAGTTGAATACCATCCTTTACATGTGTATGTACAATATATTTCTTTAATAGTTTGACTCCAGCTACAGGATCATCTTTTGTTACCATCACCATATTGGCTGGATCAAAATTAACCGATACACCGTTCGTTGATAGCTTATCTAAAAACTCTTTTAATGTTTTACTCGTTTCTGGCCCTGTTTCAATCGCAAAATAAGCATCTAATGATGTAGCATATTGTCCTAATTCTTCACAAGCTTCCAGCATTGTTTGATAGATTGGGTCATTTTCATCTTCAGGAATAATACCGATATGGGTTGTAACAATGGATGTTCCTAGGTCCTTGGCTAATTGCAGTATTTCTTTCGATTTCTTGATTTTCCAGGCATTTTCTGCTTTATCTTGGAAGCCATGTCCTCCTAAATCTCCACATAAGGCGGAGATTTCTAGACCTAACCCTAAAATATACGCCTTCAATTCTGCTCTTTGTTCAGCATTTAGGTTATCGGGGTCCAACTCACCTGAAACGGCATACATTTGTACCCCCTGTGCCCCAACTTCTTTCGCCTTTAACAAACCTTCACGAATAGGTAAACGAAAGCTGTCTACTATCACACCGATTTTATTATCCAATTTCACCATTTTAATAAACAACCTCCTTTCCTTCAGTTGCAGAAATATAAATACCTTCTAAGATTTTCATAATTTCTACCCCATCCTCCAAAGGTGCAACTGAATCATAATGATGAAGGCAACAATCAACAAATGAATTAATTTCATTTTGAAAGGCAGTTGCAAAATCAAAAGTTAGATCGTTAATTTGAGGATGAATATTTAAAATCGTATTATGCTCTTCACTTACAATTTTTAATTCAGGCTCTAGCTCTGCTCCACCATTCGTGCCATATAGCTTAATACTTATTTCATCTTTTAAAGCATGTAGTGTATAGGAAACGTCTACCATTAGCGATGCTCCATTCTCAAATGTAATGAGGGCATTTGCTAAGTCTTCTACTGTGTTTTTCGTTGCATCATAGTCTGCAGCCTTATAGAAGGATAAATTTTCTATATGATTTCGATTTCCTAATTGATTGTAAGTATGACCTGTTATACGTTTCACCTTTGGTCTACCCATTAAGTACCAGCATATATCAATTACATGTACCCCCAGATCAATTAAAGGTCCGCCGCCAGACTTATCAATTTCGGCAAACCAGCCTCCTGGATTCCCTAATCTTCTTAGGCAGGAAGCTTTGGCATAATAAATATCGCCCAATTTATTATCGTCGATGAAGCTTTTCAGTACTTTGGTATTTGTTGCAAATCGTCTTACATAGCCCACTTGAAATACTTTCTGATGCTTTTCTGCAACCTTTTGGATATTTAGAGCCTCTGCATAAGTCATAGATAGCGGCTTTTCTATTAGAACATGTAAGTCATTTTCCAAAGCAAAAATCGCCAATTCTGCATGCGTATTATTCCATGTACAAATACTGACAGCCTCCACATTTTTATCTGCGAATAGCTCTTCTTTTGAAGAAAAAACATGTGTTGCTCCAAATTGGGCTGCTTTTGCTTTGCCTCGTTCAATGGAAGCATCATACACGCCATATAATTCAACGTATGGATTATTCGTATAGGAACCTAAGTGAAAATCTGAAATAGAACCTGTGCCAATGACACAAACTTTTAATTTATCCATGTGCTTTCCCCCTTTAGAGCTTGCATTCATTCCATAAACGACGTACATTATCCATCCCTATTTTTGAACCAACTTGGCAATCTTCCATCCCTTCAAACTCAATAGTAAGATAACCATCATATCCACTGACTTTTACGAGTTTAATAATTTCTCGAATATTTATATCACCATGCCCGACAATAGCACCTCTGATGTAGTTGTTATGAACTGTACGGAACCACTCGCCCTCACCTGGATTTTCATAATAAGGACGAATATAAAAATCTTTGAAATGCACTGTAGCAGCATAAGGAATGTTTTTCATAACACCAATGAGAGGCTCTTCATCAATACATAAAAAATTACCGATATCTAAAGTTGTTTTAAAGTTGGCTCTGTTTACCGCATGAATTAATTGTTGTACACGATCACTTGTTTGAACATTAAAGCCATGATTTTCAATCGTTGTCGTAATATTAAATTGTTTCGCGTAATCTGCAATTAACTGACAGCCTCTAACCATTTCTTCAAAATGCTCGTTGTAATAATGAATGGATGTTTGCTCCTTTGGTAAGGTAAAGAGAGTAACGTCATGGCGCATAATGTGAATACCCATATGATGTACTACATCAATATGTTTCTTTAAACGTTCAACTTCTTCTAAAAAAGCTTCCTCCGTATCCTGAATAAAGTTAGCTGGTAACGAATAGGCGGATAACTCTAATCCTAGCTCTGCTGCTTTATCTTTAATTTCAGTTGCAAGTTCATAGTTATCTACAACCGTAAATTCATAGGGCACTAATTCTACATGCTGACCACCGTTGTCTGCTACCCATTGTAAAACATCTAGTACATCCATCTCTCCCTGTCTCATTTTTTTAACCATGCTGTATGTGCTTAACCCTATTTTCATTTATAAACATCCTCTCCATTAGTTAACAAAGTGACATGCAACACTTTGCTCTTCGTTAATTTTCCTCATTTCTGGTATAACTTGCTTACATATATCTGATGCAAAGGGGCACCTTGTGTGGAAGGTACAACCACTCGGCGGATTTTTAGGATTTGGAATATCACCAGTTAAAACGATCTTCTTTTTTCGTAATGTTGGGTCTGCAATCGGTACGGAAGCAATGAGCGCTTGTGTATAGGGATGCTTTGGTTCATTAAATATGGTTTCTTTACGCCCAATTTCTACAATGGATCCTAAATACATAACCCCAATATAATGGCTAATATGTTCTACAACACTTAAATCGTGAGAAATAAAGAGATAAGATATTTTATATTCTTGCTGCAATTGCTTTAATAGATTCAATATTTGTGATTGTATAGATACATCCAACGCAGACACAGGCTCATCAGCAATAATTAATTTTGGCTTTGTTATTAAAGCACGGGCAATACCCAAACGCTGTCTTTGTCCACCACTGAACTCATGTGCATAGCGATCAGCATGTTCAGCATTTAATCCAACGACTTCAAGCATTTCAAGCACTAGTTTTTCACGCTCTACTTTCGAAAGTTTTGTATGAATTTCTAAAGGCTCTCCAACAAGCTCCTTGACCTTCATTCTTGGATTCAATGAGGCATATGGGTCTTGAAAAATCATTTGAACAGTTTGCCTTAAGTGCCTTAATTCAGATGGCTTTGCAGTAGCTACTTCTTTCCCATCCACAACGATACTTCCATTCGTTGGTGCTATTAATCTAGTAATTAATCTGCCCGTAGTAGATTTCCCACAACCACTTTCCCCAACTAAACTAAATGTCGTACCTTCTTCTATTTCAAAGGAGACATCTATAACTGCGTTAACATATTGCTTTTTTTGAAATAACCCTCCGGCTATTTGAAAGCTCTTTTTTAAATTCTCCACTTTTAATATACTGTTAGGCATTTACTTCCACATCCTTTTTCACATATAGCCAGCAGCTACATTGGCGTGTAGCCGAAATTTTTACTGTCGGTGGACTCTCCTGATTGCATATAGACATCGCTTGATTACAACGTGGAGCAAATTTACAACCATTCGGCATATTTTGTGGGGATGGTACTTGACCATTGATAGAATCTAATACTTCTTTGTTATCACCAATTTTCGGTACAGATGCAATTAAACCTTTTGTATAGGGATGCTTGGGGCTAGCAAATAATTCAAAGACATCTGCTTCCTCTACAACCTGCCCTGCATACATGACCACTACCCTATCGCACATTTCCGCCACAACACCTAAATCATGTGTAATTAATAAAATAGCTGTCTCATTTTCTTCCTTTAGCTTTTTCATTAGCTCTAAAATTTGAGCTTGTATCGTGACATCAAGCGCAGTGGTTGGTTCGTCGGCAATAAGTAAATTAGGGTGGCAGGCCATAGCCATTGCAATCATTACCCGTTGGCGCATTCCTCCTGAGAGCTGATGTGGATATTCATAAATGATTTCCTCGGCTCTTCCTATGCCCACGCTTTTTAACATTTGGATTGCATGATGCTTACTTTCGTTTTTCGGCAGCTTCAAATGCATCTCAATTGCTTCCATTAACTGCTTGCCTATTTTTAAGACAGGATTTAAAGAAGTCATGGGCTCTTGAAAAATCATGGCCATTTGCTTGCCACGAATCTTTCGAATTTCTGATTCGGACATTTTCGTCAAGTCATGTCCATTAAAATGTATAGAGCCATTGACGATTTTGCCTGTAGTACCGTGAAATAATTGCATGATGGATAACGATGTTAAGCTTTTTCCACTGCCCGATTCTCCCACTAAGCCTACTATCTCTCCTTTACGGATGGAAAAATTGACACCTCTTAAAATTTTGATTTCCTTATTATCACGCGTAAAGGACGTTTCTAAGTCAATTACTCGTAATACATGTTCTGGCATAGGCATTCTCCTTAATTATTTTTTATTTTTGGATCTAACACATCTCGTAATCCATCACCTATTAAGTTAAATGCTAGTACGGTTAAAAATATGGCAATACCTGGCATGATGACTACATGCGAAGATGTCCCTAAATAGTCGCGCCCACTACTTAGCATTACTCCCCACTCAGGCATTTCAGGGCTTGCACCTAAGCCTAAAAAACTTAAACCAGAAGCTGCTAAAATGGCTGTCCCTATACGCATTGTGACAAAAATGATTAACTCACTAATTGTTTCAGGGAAAATATGTTTCCACAGCACTCTAACATGCGATGCTCCCATAGATTGTGCTGCTTCTACATAGACATTCTCCTTCGCATTCAATGTAGCACCTCTGACTAAACGAGCAAAAGATGGCACACTAAAGATCATCACAGCAATGATGACATTATTAATACCAGGGCCCAATAAGGCTACAATGGCAATCGCTAATAATAAATCAGGGAATGAAAACAACACATCACAGCTACGCATGATGATTTTGTCAACCCACCCACCGAAGTAACCGCTAATTAAACCTAAAATAGTTCCTAGTATTAAGCCTAAAAATACGGCACTGAAACTCACCATTAAGGATATTTTTGCGCCTACTATTAAACGACTAAAAATATCTCGACCATACTCGTCCGTTCCTGCCAAATGACTTGCACTTGGTCCCTCTAATAAAGCATTATAATTCGGTTCAAAAGGATCGTAAGGTGCGATATAAGGGCCAATAATAGCGATTACAATTAACAATCCTATAAAGATACTTGCTACCAAAGCAGCCTTTTGTTTTTTAAAAGACTTCCAAAATTCTTTAAGAGGAGAGTATTTTCTTTGTGTATTTTGCACTTGGCTATTTTGCACAGTAGTTGGTGAAGTCATTTTGTTCCCTCCCTTAAGAATTTAATTGGATTTTTGGATTTAACACGGTATAAAGCACATCAACTATTAAATTGACTAAAATAAATTCAAATGCAAATAACAGTAGTGCAGACTGAATGACGGGATAATCTCGAAAGGCAATCGAATCAATTAAAAGTCGTCCCATTCCTGGAAAACTAAAGACTGTCTCCACTACCACCGATCCTCCTAAGAGAAATCCGAATTGCAGACCTGCTACTGTTACCACAGAAATCAAGGAATTTCTTAAAGCATGGGTCACAATAACGGAGTGTTCTTTCAATCCTTTTGCTCTCCCTGTTCTTATAAAATCAGCTTGTAACGTTTCAAGCATGGAAGAACGAGTAAATCGCGCAATCATTGACATAATGCCAGCCCCTAAAGTCAAGGAGGGCAAAATATAACTTGAAAAGCCATCTAATCCACCCGTCGGAAATAACCCTAGCTGCACTGAAAATAATTGAATTAATAATAAGCCCAACCAAAATCCTGGAATTGAGATGCCAGAAACAGCCGTTACCATACCAAAATAATCAGGCCATTTGTTTTTATTGATGGCAGAAAAAACACCAATCACCAAACCCATTAATGTAGCCCAAAACATGGAAAGGAAAGTAAGGTGAAGAGAAGGCATAAACCTTGTTTTAAACATATCTATGACAGGTAGTCCTGTTGTTAAAGATGTTCCAAGCTCACCCGTCACAAGATTTTTCATATAATCCATGTATTGTTTAAGAATGGGTTTATCTAAACCTAACTCATGGCGTACATTTTCAACATCTTCTAGCGTGGCATCCTTACCAGCTACTAATCTTGCAGGGTCACCTGGTATGAAATGAATAAATAAGAATGTTAATATAGAAATGACAATTAATATCGGTATCATTTCAACAGTTCTTCTTGCTATATACTTCCACATGTGGCCTTCCTCCTTTCTATTTTTATGTAAAAGGAATTGACGAGCATCAATTCCTTTTACTGTTCATTACTCCACTTTGGCATTCTTCACATCAAGCCCACCTGTAGGGTTTACTAGCACACCGCTCACATTTGAACGTACACCATATACAACTTCATCTACCCCTAAGAAAATCCAAGGTGTATCTTGATAAACGATTTCCTGTAATTTTTCATATAATTCAGCTTGGCGATCTACATCTGAAATGGAGTTAGCTTCATCCATTAATTGATCTGCCTCCGTGTTATAATAGTAAGCTGTATTTGCACCATTCGGTGGGAATGATACGCTATGGAAAAGAGGCTTTGTTGCATTCGTTATATCCGAAGCATACGCTGACCAACTCACATACCACATTTGTAATTTCGCATCATCTGGTGTTTGTGCACCATAGATTTCGTCTGATAAAGTTCCTTCTTCCATTGATTTAATTTCTACTTTTACACCGATTTGACCTAACTGTTGTTGAATAAACTGCATACCCTTCATCGTATCCGAGTTTGTGTTTCCCCAGATTTCAATATCAAAGCCATCTGGATAGCCTGCCTCAGCCAATAATTCTTTTGCCTTTTCAATATTGTGTTCATACATTTTTTGCTGCTTATAATAAACGGTTTTGGAAGGAATAATAGAGTCTAATGGTAAACCAAGCCCTGCATTCACCACTTTTAAATAAGCATCCTTGTCCACGGCGTAGTTAAAGGCTTGTCGAACTTTAATATCATCCAAAGGTTTTTTATAGGTATTTAATGAAACGTAATGTGCAATTGTAGAAGGAACCTTATTTACCTCTACATCTTTACTATTAGAAAGCTCATCAATATTTTGTGCTGGCACTGGATAGATAACCTGAGCATCGCCCGCTTTTAGCATCGCTACGCGCGAGCCGTTTTCTGGCACTGGTTTATAGGTGATTTTAGCAACACGTTCTCCACCTTCCCAATAGCCATCAAAGTTTTCAATTGTTAAATGGTCTCCTTGTACCCATTCAACAAATTTATATGGTCCTGTACCAACAGGTTTTTTAGGTATATCTGCTGAATTTTCTTTAATCATTTTTGGACTAATCATTTTGGCAACTCCGAAACGCGTAATCATTGGTCCATATGGTTCTTTTAAAGTAACTTTAATTTCATAGTCGCCTAGGATTTCAACATCGCTGATTAAGCTAAAACCACGAGAATATAAACGTAAGCTTTCATCATTCATGATTCGTTCAATGTTGACCTTTACAGCTTCAGCATTAAACTGCTCCCCGTCATGGAAAGTAACCCCTTCTTTAAGTTTGAATGTATAGACTAGCGCGTCTTCACTAATTGAATAGTCATCTGCTAGAACCTTAATAATTTGACCATCTGCATTAAAGCCTAACAATCCTTCTAGCATTGTCTCCTGTACAGAACTCGAATTCGTATCCCCTGTGTTATGTGGATCCATTGAAATAAAGTTTTCATTTACAGCGATAACAAGTTCATTTTTTGAACTAGCTGTACCTGAATCTGTAGTAGACTTGTCCCCAGTATTTGATGCGTTAGAATTGTCTTTCTCTGCGCATGCTGCTAAAAGCAACGTACATAGAATTACAAAAACCAATTTTTTAACATAATTCATCTCATCTACTCCCTTTGTAAAAATCTATAAGAATATTTCTTATAACTTAAATTAAGAAATATAATTACCAAAAAACATTTATTTTCTCCACTGATGAAAATAAGTAGGCAAAAAATAAACTATATTTTCTTACGATTAGACAATTCAATTCAGGAAAAATTGCTCCCTCAACTATCACAATTGCTTTTAATCAGAAAGTATAGTTCAAAATACAAGGTGTATTTATTCCACTGCTGAAAATAAATGAGTAAAAAAATATTCCCTCTCAGGACATTTTTATTATCAGAAAATTAATTATTTTTTAACAACTATAAACTATGAAATCTATTATTTCCACTATTTTTTTAATAAATTTCAGAATTTTATAATTGTTTTTATTGAACTATAATAATTATCCCTAGAGTTTTTGTTGCCCCAAAGGCCAATAATAAAAGTTCTAAAAGCCCTTATTACATGGCTTTTAGAACCTACATGAATAGTTGCTATAGCGTATTTATACTATTCACAACCACATTTAGTATGCGGTCAAGATCTTCTTGTGAAATATTAAGTGGTGGTGATAACGTTAAGACATTATTAAACCCTGCTACAGTAGCTCCATTTTTCCCAATGATGACCCCTTGCCCTTTACATGCTGCAATGACAGCATTCACTTTCTCCACAGGTAAAGGTTCTTTCGAAACTTTATCTACCACTAATTCAATTCCAATCAATAAGCCTTTGCCTCGTACATCTCCTACATTTGGGTGAGGCTGTAATTCTTGTTGCAGTGTTTTTAGTGTTACTGCACCAATTTCCTTGGAACGGTCAAATAAAGCCTCTTGCTCAAGAATCTCAATATTTTTTAATGCGACTGCACATGCCACCGGTGAGCCACCGAATGTATTTACATGGCGGAAATAGCCGTATGCATCTGATCCAGTAAACGCCTCATATATTTCACGCTTTACCGCTGTAGCTGATAATGGTAAATAGGCACTTGTAATTCCTTTGGCCATTGTAATAATATCAGGCTTTACACCATAATTCATAAATCCAAATGGCTTCCCTGTACGACCAAAGCCACAAATAACCTCATCCACAATCATTAAAGCGCCGTGTTTTTTGCATACTTCTTCAATACCTTTTAAATAGTTTTCTGGAGGCATAATGACACCACCACCTGTAATAATAGGCTCTAAGATCATTGCTGCAATTGTATCGCCCAGCTCCCAGGTCATCGTTTTGTCTACGGCCTTTACACTCGCTAAATCTAATGGTGCAATAGTCTCACTTTCATGCTCACGATATTGATCAGGTGGTGCAACATGGATAAAGCCAGGTGATAGAGGCTCATATTTATATTTACGCTCCGCCTGCCCTGTTGCCGCTAATGCACCAAAGGAGTTCCCATGATAAGCACGGTAGCGAGAGACGATTTTATAGCGCGAGCTTTGTCCTTTTTGCTGATGGTATTGTCGAGCTATTTTAAAAGCTGTTTCATTCGCTTCTGAACCACTGTTAGAGAAGAAAATAACATAATCTCCACCAAGCATTTCATTAAGTTTTTCGGCTAGTTCCACGGCTGGTAAATGTCCCTGAGATAAAGGTGCATAAGCATTTTTCATCATTTGTTCATGGGCTGCATCCGCTAATTCTTTACGACCATAGCCAACATTGACACACCATAGCCCAGCCATCGCATCAATATATTCCACACCATCTGTATCAGTAATTCTTGCACCATCAGATTTCTCTACTACATACGTGGCTTGTGGATTATAGGGTTTCATCGAATGCCATACATATTGCTCATCCTTTGCTAATACATCACTTTTAAGATTGATCTGCGTCATCGCCAAACACCCCTCATTATTATTTTAGTTTTTCGCATCGTTATTACTTGGGAACGCAAAGGAGCTTGCTGTATCCTCTGTCTCATCGGGCCAACGTTCAGAAATCGTTTTTGCCTTTGTAAAGAACCTCGCCTGATCTGGACCAAACATATGCCCTTCACCAAACTTAGAGCGTTTCCACCCACCAAAGTTATGATAGCCAACTGGGATTGGGATTGGCACATTTACCCCTACCATACCCACCTCTATTTCTTCTTGGAATTTACGCGCTGCCGCACCACTGCTTGTAAACATTGTGACACCATTGCCAAGCTCATGATCATTTATTAAATCAATAGCCTCTTGTAGTGAATCAACCCCTACTACAATACGTGCTGGACCAAAGACCTCCTCTTTGAAGATCGTCATTTCTGGTGTGACATGATTAAGTAAAGTAGGACCAAGATAAAAACCATTTGACGATTCACATACTTTTGGATTTCTTCCGTCGATGACAAGATTCGCTCCTTCACTGACCGCCCCATCGATATAACGTATAATCGTTTCCTTTGATTGTTTAGTGATAACAGGACCAAAATCGACGTCTTGCTCTGTATAAGGCCCTACCTTTAGTTCGGAAATTTTATTTTTCAATATTTCCGTAAATCGTTGCTCCGTATCCTTCCCTACAACGAGTGCACCAGAAATAGCCATGCAACGCTGAGATGCTGCGCCATATGCTGCTCCTAAAAAGGCATTTGCTGTCTGTTCTAAATTGGCATCAGGCATAACAATCATAAAGTTCTTTCCACCACCAAATGCAGCGACTCGTTTATTGTGCTTTGTCCCAGTTTGATAGATATATTCAGCAACAGGCGTTGAGCCAACAAATGAAATTGCTTGAATCTCTTTATTTTCTAATAGTTCATCGACTGCCTCTTTATCTCCATTAACCACTGTCCAAATACCGTCTGGTAGACCTGCCTCTTTCCATAATTGGCACAAATATAATGCTGAAATAGGTACACGTTCAGATGGCTTTAGAATAACTGCATTTCCTACCGCAACAGCCATACTTGTAATAGCCAGTGGTACCATAACAGGGAAATTAAATGGTGCAATGGTTGCTACTACACCAAGAGGCGATTTGGCAGAAAAAGCATTAATATTTCCACCTACATTGACGGAATACTCTCCTTTTAGCAATTGGGGGGCACTGATCGCCATATCCACAGATTCAATACCACGAACAATTTCACCTTTCGCATCTTCCTTAGTTTTTCCACTTTCTTGGCAAATCACATTGATAAGTTCTTCCTGTCTTTCTACTAACAGCTGACGGAAACGATGTAGCACTTCTACCCGCTTCCCAATTGATGTTTTTTTCCATGCTGGAAAGGCTTCCTTAGCTAACTGAATAGCATGCTTTACCTCGGCTCTTGAAGCAAGGGGTACTCTTGCAATAACCTCACCTGTTGACGGATTATATACTTCAGAGAATCTGTTACTTGTACCTGCTACCTCTTCTCCTTTGATAAAATGTGTTAGCGTTTTCATTTCTTGTTGAACTGTCATAATTGACCACTCCTTTTTTTCGTCTTATTGTTCAAAATCAAACTTGTCTTTTGTGAAAAGGGAACTTGATTCATCGGCTTGTTTGATCACCTTTTTCTTTTGAGTCAGCATATAGAAAAGCATCACAATGGCCACAATAACGCATGTAAATAAAATTTGTGAGCGCATAGACTCTATAAAGAACATCGCAATGAGTAATGCTGTTGTTGCTACTATTGTTAAATATGTTAAATATGGAAATAGCCACATTTTCACCTTTAATAGCTCTGGATTTTCTTGCTCAATCTTCCGTCGCATTCTTAACTGTGAAAAGGCAATGATTAAATAAAGAATCAACGTAATAGCACTACAAGAACTTAATAAAAACATAAATACTTTATCTGGCGACACATAGTTCATAATGACCGCAATATATGAGAAAAATGTTGCGGCAAGTATGGCATTAACAGGTGCACCATTTTTATTTAATTTTAAAAATGCCTTTGGTGCTTCTCCTTTTTCCGCTAAAGAAAATACCATTCTTGATGTAGCATATAGTGCTGAATTTAGGCATGATAATACAGCAGTTAAAACAACAAAATTCATAATTTGTGCGGCTGCAGGAATACCAATATAATCAAGTACCGCTACATAAGGACTTGTTAAAATATCTGAGGAATGCCAAGGCAATAGCGTCACTACAACTGCAATAGAGCCTACATAGAAAATTAAAATACGCCAAGTAATAGAATTGGTAGCTTTTGTGACAGCGGCTAACGGTTCATCCGATTCACCAGCAGCAATCGCAACGATTTCTGTCCCCATAAATGAAAAAATAACGATAACGACACCCATTAGAACAGCGCCAAAACCATTTGGCAAAAAACCACCCTGTTCAACTAAATTGGTCATACCAACAGCATTAAAGTTTGGAGCAATACCAAAGATAATAAAAGCACCAAGACCTAGAAAAACGACTATACTTGCAACCTTAATAAGAGAGAACCAATACTCAAACTCACCAAAAGCTTTGACAGAAAGAACATTTGTTAATGTAAGTGCTACAGTTAATAACAGACTTAAAAGCCATAAAGGAATCCCATCGTACCAATATTGAATAATGGCAGCTGCTGCTGTTGCCTCTAAAGCAATGGCAATCACCCAGAAAAACCAGTACAACCATCCAATCATAAAACCTGCCCACGGACCAATGGCTTCATGTGCATAGTGAGCAAACGATCCACTCGTTGGATTGACTGCCGCCATCTCACCTAGCATACGCATAACTAATACAACGATAATTCCTGCAAATATATACGATAAAATTGCCCCTGGACCAGCTAGATTAATGACCGAGCCACTCCCCATAAATAGTCCAGCACCGATTACACCGGCAATCGCAATCATCGTCATATGCCGCTTCTTTAATCCTCTTTGTAAATGCGTTTGTCGCCCCATATCTGTCACCTCTTTTAGTAGATTGCTTGATCGCTTACAAAAATCTTACATCTTTCATAACGTTGAAGTAATAGACAAACTGTAAAATTCTATACTTTTGTTTTATACATAATGTAAAATAGACTAAATATTCTTAAAATAATTTTTAAACGATTTTATGAGTAAATTCTCTGCACCAAGCAGAAATTTTTGAATTCTAACCGCTGACACGCATGTCAAAAGGAGGGGCAAAAATGAGCCCATTTCAACTAAAAGTACTAGACGTTTTACAGAATAAATATTTTCAAAATGCAGAGGTAGTTGCAGGTCATGAGGGATTAACAAGGAGCGTTAAATGGGCACATGTACTAGAAATCATACATGTTGATAATTTTTTAGTTGGTGAAGAGTTAGTATTAACTACAGGGCTTAGTCTCCAACATAGTATTGAGGACTTTGTGTCCTTTATAGAAGCCATCATTCAAAAAAATTGTGCAGCACTTTGTATTGAATATGGCACCTCTATTCAAGCAGTACCCGAAGCGATTTTAACACTTGCCAACCGCCACCAGTTTCCTATTATTGTTTTCCATGAAGCAGTTCCTTTTGTTCGTATTACACAGGATTTACATAGTCAAATTATCAATCAGCAATATCTATTGATTTCTTCACTAGAAGCTTACTCACAAACATTGAACAAAAATGCAGTATTGGGACAAAACACGGACGATATTTTACAAAATATGTATAATGAATTAAAAATACAAATTATGTTTTCCATTAAGGGAAGAGAACCTGTCTTTTTCCCGAATATGGCTCATAAAAAGCGGCAGCAATTCCTAACATTGAATACATCGTCTCAGCAATTTAAACATGAGCCTATTTTTCTATTTGATCAACATTATGCCGATTTATCAATTTATCGAGAAGATGGGCTTTTCTCCGAATTTGAATTATTAATATTAGATCGCACGGCAACAGCGTTGGCACAGCTTTTAATGCGAGAGTTCTATATTGAGGAAAAAAAGAATATTGAGGATGCTTCGATTTTAGCTGATTGGATTGATCAAAAACTATCTAAGGAGGAAATCTATAAATTTATCGTTACACATTATACTAACTATACACAATCCAGTGGCACTGTCTTTATTTTGGCTTCTCCTAATACGTTGACAAAGGCACAGGAGGATGTAGTCTATAGTAAGCTTTATTATCGTAATCTCTTTGAGCAACATGGCTTTATTCCATTTTTATTTGAAAGAAAAAGCTATGTTATTTTTATTTTACTGCATACAAAAGATAGTAAAGCCATTCGTGATATGCTAAACAACATGTTTTCCTCTTTGGTCAAAACTGAATTTTATAAAAAGCAGCAGGCACAAGGTTATCAGATAGCTATTGGGAAGGTTGTTTGTGATGTAGATGAAATTCCTAAAAGCTATCAAACTGCACTAGAAACCTTATATATTTGTCGAAAAGTACAAACGTCCTCGTTCTTTTACGATGATCTGCATTTATATCATTTAATCTATAAATTACAAATGCAGGTGGATTTACAGGAAGTGATTTATGACTATTTACAGCCCGTTATTGAATACGATGAAAAATATAATAGTAAGCTTCTCGAAACATTGCAGGTGTATTTACAAACAAATGGCTCTAAACAGCAAACAGCGAATCAATTGTTTATTGTTCGTCAAACACTCTATCACCGCTTAAAAAAGCTTGAAAGTTTACTTGGTAAAAATTTTATGAACGGGCATAACCGCATTACACTTGAATTTATGCTACTAGCCAATTCATTAATCGAGGATAAGAGCTAGAAAAAAGTTGGCACGCTTAAAAGGTTAACTCCCCTCCTAAGCGTGCCCTTTATTACCCTTTCACAACTACATCGTGATACAATCCAGGTCTACGATCATCGTAAACAGGAATTCTTCCACGTACTTCATCGACAATGGAAAAGTCTACATCGATCACTGCTACTTCCTCGTCCTCAGCACCTACCCATAATACTTCTCCCCAAGGCTGAATAATCATAGACTGCCCATTAAAATTTTCTACCTTTTTCGAAATACGATTAACTGCAATGACAAAGCATTGATTTTCAATCGCACGAGCCTGTAGCAACGTTTTCCAATGGTCAATCCTTGGAGTTGGCCACTGCGCTGGTACAAATAATACCTTTGCTCCTTGTAATGCATGTGCACGTAACCATTCTGGGAAGCGAATATCATAGCAAATGACACCAGCAGCTTCAATATCATCTAAAGCAAAACGATTCATTTCATCCCCTGCTTCCAAGTAAAGATGCTCGTCCATTAAACGGAAAAGATGTGCCTTGCTATATTCCCCAACAAGTTCTCCATTACGATCAAAGGTATACATCGTATTATAAAATTTATCGCCTTTCTTTGTTGAAACAGAGCCCCCTACAATATGTACATCAAGTTCCTTAGCAAGTTTAGCCAAAAAGGCCTTTGTCCGCTCACCATTGATATCTGCTAGCTCAGGCAGTTTCTCTAAAGCATAGCCTGTATTCCACATTTCAGGTAACACTATGATTTCTGCCCCATTTTTTGCAGCTTCACGAATCTTATCCTCGGCACGTTCAAAATTTTCTTCAACTTTGCCAAAGCCAACATTTAATTGAATACAACCGATTTTCATCTCTATTCCTCCTCTAGACAATTAACAGAAAAAGTAATACTATTTGCTTCATATTCTTCAATAATAATTATTATATTCTGAAAAAGGTGATCATGCATGGAATTCTCTAAAAAACTACAGCAACTACCCACTCAATTTTTTGCAGCACTCGTTCAAAAAGTAAACTTGGCTCTAGAAGAAGGGCGTGATGTCATTAACCTTGGGCAAGGAAATCCCGATCAGCCAACGCCTATTCACATCATTCAAGCATTACAGGAAGCAGCTGAAAATCCTCAAAACCACAAATATTCACCATTTAGAGGTCTCGCTGAATTACGCCAAGCTGCTGCGGACTTTTATCAACGTGAATATCAGGTAGAACTAAATCCAGATACAGAGGTAGCGATTCTTGGTGGAACAAAAATTGGTCTAGTTGAGCTACCTTTAGCTGTGTTAAACCCTGGTGACACGATGCTCTTACCAGATCCTGGCTATCCAGATTACCTATCAGGTGTTGTACTAGGAGACGTCAATTTTGAAGTAATGCCCCTTTTTGCTGAAAATGATTTCTTACCTGATTATCATGCATTACCTGATGAAGTGAAAGAAAAAGCAAAGCTTCTTTACTTAAATTACCCGAACAACCCTACAGGTGGTACAGCATCACTTGCGTTTTTTGAAGAGACCGTTCGCTTTGCGAAGGAGCACAATATTATCGTATCACATGATTTTGCTTATGGGGCAATAGGATTTGACGGTAATAAACCAGTTAGCTTCCTTCAAGCAAAGGGTGCAAAAGAAGTAGGAGTTGAAATGTATACATTATCGAAAACCTATAATATGGCTGGCTGGCGTATAGGCTTCGCTGTAGGGAATGCCGAGATTATTGCTGCTATTAATCTAATTCAGGATCATCTGTTTTGTAGTCAATTCCCTGCCATTCAACAAGCCGCAGCAGTAGCACTGACGGCTTCCCAGCAATGTGCGGATGAACTACGAGCTACTTATGAGCGTCGCCGCAATGTACTCATTGAAGAAGCTCGAAGAATTGGCTGGCATGTTACGGCTCCAAGTGGCTCCTTCTTCGCATGGCTCCCTGTACCACTAGGCTATACAAGTGAACAGTTTGCTGATCTTTTGCTCGAAAAAGCTGATATCGCTGTAGCAGCAGGTAATGGCTTCGGTCAATATGGTGAAGGCTATGTACGCGTAGGATTGCTGGTTAGTGAGGAGCGCTTACGTGAAGCAATCCATAGAATCGAGCAATTACAATTGTTTAAAAGATAATGACGCCGTATCCTGTAGCTATCCCTAGCTACAGGATTATTACTATTTTTCAATTTTCCTTGGTTGCCCTAAACCATTTTCTAATGGATAAAATTGAACATGACCTGTTTCATCATCCCATTTTCGAATATGTTGAATCCCTTGTACCTCTGCCAACACGATGTCAGCAGTAATAACAGGGTTGCCCCCTTTTATTAAATGCCCACCTGATACAACACCCCATTGATCGCTCATAGAACCATGGAAATGTGTCTCATATCCACCATCTCGCTTACACACCACACCTGAACCTTGAATAAATTCTAATGGTCCCTCTTTTTCAATCACATCACTAAAACGAACTTGAATTTGAGCTGTTGCATCTGGCACTAAATAAACAAAGCTGCTTTTTTGAAAGCTGCCAATACAGCTTACAATTGTTGCTGACTCTATGCTATTCTCTTTGCAAAGCGCTTCAATCCCTTCAATGATATCTGTTCCCGTTAGAAAACGAGCACTAATAACCTTACCAAATGAACCTATACCATAATTAACTCTTACAGACATTGTTATCCCTCTTTTGCGTCGAAATATTATAATTATATAAAAAATTTAAAAATTATTTATTGACTTACTATACCCTATAAATTATATTAGTTCTATCGGAATTACAAAAAAATATTATAAATCTCTTATCAAGAGTAGCTGAGGGACTGGCCCTATGAAGCTCGGCAACCTCCTTTTTATAGGAAGGTGCTAAATCCTGCAAACGATCTTCGTTTGATAGATAAGAGAGGACATCTTTTCATGAGCCTCTCTTAATTTGTAAGAGAGTTTTTTTATTTTCAAAAAACCGATAAAAACAATCTTGGAGGTATTTTCATGAAAAAGAAAAATAAATTTTTAGTAGGTTTAGCAAGTTTAACATTAGTAGCAGCTTTAGCAGGCTGTGGCTCTAAAGAAGATAGTAAAAGCCAAGCTGAAGGAATTGATGAAAAGAAAATCGTTGTAGGCGTCACTTCTGGTCCACACGAACAAATTGCAGAAGTAGCCGCTAAAGTAGCAAAAGAAAATGGGCTAGAAGTAGAACTAAAATCATTTTCTGACTATGTTTTACCTAATACATCCTTAGCTGAAGGTGATCTTGATGCGAACAGCTATCAACACGAGCCTTTCCTAGATACATTTAATAAAGACCATGATACAGATTTAGTACCAGTGGGCAAGACGATTTTAAATCCAATGGGTATCTACTCAGAAAAATATAAATCCTTTGATGACATTCCTGACGGTGCAACGTTTGGCTTACCAAATGACCCAACGAATGGAGCACGTGCCCTCTTTGTTTTACAGGAAGCTGGCTATATTAAGTTAAAAGAGGGTGCAGACTTAACAGCCTCGATCCGTGATGTAGAAGAAAACAAAAAGAATTTAAAATTCATTGAATTAGAGGCAGCTCAAATTCCTAAACAACTTAGTGAAGTAGATGTAGCAGCTATTAATACAAACTTTGCACTAGAAGCTGGCATTAACCCTAAAGATGACTCTATTTTATTGGAATCTACTGATTCTCCATACGTGAACTATATTGTTGTACGTGCTGAAAATGAAAATGATCCAACAATTAAAAAGTTCGTTGAGGCTTACCAATCTGACGAAGTGCGTCAATTCATCGAAGAGGAATTCAAAGGTTCTGTAATCCCTAGCTGGTAATATGTTCAGAAAGCTTCTATAAAGCCAAAGAATCTGCTGAAATTCCCCAATGGGAAGACGAGCAGATTCTTGCTTTTTAGAAGGTTGAGAAAGGAGCAAACAATCGCATGATTCAATTACAAAATATCTCAAAAGAATTTAAATCGAAAAAAGGCATCATAAAAGCTGTGGATGGCATCAACCTTCACGTAAAAAAGGGACAAATTCATGGTGTAATCGGCTATAGTGGTGCTGGTAAAAGTACACTCATTCGTTGCGTTAATCTACTAGAACGTCCTACAGCAGGAAAAGTAGTGATAGACAATGTAGACATTACGACCCTTTCTCTTCACGAATTACGTCAAACACGCCAAAAAATCGGGATGATCTTCCAGCACTTTAATCTCTTAAAAACAGCAACAGTTTACAATAATATTGCAGTTCCCTTAAAGCTACTAGGCTATAAAGAGGCGGAAGTAAAAAACCGAGTAGCTAAGTATGCTGAAATTGTCGGTTTAACAGATAAACTAGATAGTTACCCAAATCAACTTTCAGGTGGTCAAAAACAGCGTGTGGCTATTGCACGTGCCTTAGCACAGGAACCAGAGATTTTACTTAGTGACGAAGCAACAAGTGCACTTGATCCTGAGACAACGGAAGCCATTCTTGAATTGTTGTTAAAAATTAATCGTGAATTAGGCATTACGATTCTGCTCATCACACATGAAATGAATGTAATTCAAAAAATTTGCGATGAGGTTTCTGTTCTAGAATCAGGGAAAGTTGTGGAATTTGGCACAGCGATTGAACTTTTTGCGAAACCGAAGCACCCTACAACGCGAAAGTTTTTAAATACAATTTCACAACGTAATTTATCCCCCTCTCTTATTGAGCAATTAAATGTTTCAGGAAGTGTAATCCGTTTAACATTCCTTGGTGAAAGTACTGGTAAGCCATTATTAGCAGAAGTCACTAAGGTATATGATGTGCAACCAAATATTTTAACAGCTAATATCATTGAATTAAAAAACGGTATTGTCGGCAATATTGTGGTGCATTTACATGGCGAAATGCAGATTGTCCAAAAGGCGTTAACATATTTTTCAGAAAATGGCGTGGCAGTGGAAGAATTAGGAGGTGCATTCAATGAGTAGTATCCAAAGCTTCTTTACAGATTGGTCAGATGTTATTGGCAAAGCAATTATCGAAACATTTCAAATGGTCGGAATTTCATTATTTTTCTCCATTCTGATTGGCATTCCATTAGGGCTATTAATCGTTTTAACACGACCAGGACAATCCTTTGAAAATAAATTTTTCTATCAGTTTTTTAATCTATTTATCAATATTGTTCGCTCTGTTCCATTTATCATTTTATTATTCTTCATCTTACCTTTTACCAAGTTAATTGTAGGTACAACAATTGGTGTTAAAGGTGTAATCGTTCCACTAGTTGTTTACACAGCTCCTTATATTGCACGACTGATGGAATCTGCGCTTTTAGAAGTGGATTCCGGAGTAGTAGAAGCCTACACAGCCATGGGTATTAAACGTCGCCATATCATTTGGCATGTCCTATTACGTGAAGCGCGACCATCTATTATTTTAGGCTTAACAATTGCCACAATAGGATTAATTGGTGCAACAGCAATGGCAGGAATGGTTGGTGCTGGCGGTTTAGGTGACCTTGCCTATCGTTATGGTCATTTGCGCTATGAGGTTGATGTGATGTATGCAACTGTCTTTATCTTAATCATCCTTGTGCAGAGCATTCAATCCATTGGTAACCGCTTCGCCGCGAAGTTGAAAAAAGATTAAGAGGAGAATGAAGATGACAAACGAAATTTATGTAGAGAAAAGTGGCTATATTGCAACGTTAGTATTAAACCGCCCGGATAAACGGAATTCTTTATCAAGGGCAATGTTTCAAGCCATAGTAGACCAACTAGAGCTGCTCCGTATAGATTCTTCCATCAAACTTTTAATTGTTCGCGGTGTCAATGAAGTAGCCTTTTCTTCCGGTGCAGATATTAGCGAGTTTTTAGATGTTCGTTATGCTACAGACAATGCTAAAGCCTATAATGAATTGGCTCTAAAGGCGATCGATGCTCTCTATAAATTTCCACACCCGACAATTGCTATGATTCAGGGCTTAGCAATTGGTGGTGGCTTAGAGTTAGCAAATGCTTGTGATTTTAGAATAGCAACGCCTAAGAGTAAGCTAGGCATTACCGCTGCAAACATAGGTATTGTATATAATTTAGAAAGCACGAAACGTCTCATCAATATTGTTGGTGTCGCTAAGGCAAAGGAAATTTTGTACACAGCTACTATTTTTACAGCTGAAGAAGGAAAAAATATTGGTTTAATTACGGCCCTACACGAACCAGAGGAAATTGATGAGGCGACATTGCAATTCGCTGAACATTTATTAAGTAAATCATCCATTGCAAACGCAGGCATCAAAAAAATTATCCAAGCAATTGTTGATGGTGAAATTGAAGAAAACGATGAGCTGGCACAGTTAGTTTTGGATTCATTTAGTTCAGACGATTATAACGAAGGTATTCAAGCCTTTTTAAATAAAAGAAAGCCTATTTTCAATAAATAAGTGAGGTAGTAACGATGACAAACATAACTGATGGCGATCTACTCTTAAAAAATATAACTGCTCAAGCCCCCTTCCCCATTTGCTTTGCAGATTTAGAAAAGGCTGTAGCGGAAAAAATCGAAGCTGGCCCTTTTGGCTACATCCGTTCAGGTGCTGGCGGTGAACAAACACTGCGCAATAATCGTGCAGCTTTTGAGAAGTATTCCATTGTTCCCCGATTTTTAAATGATGTGTCAAACGTTGATACATCGGTTCATTTGTTTGGTAAAACATATCCAACTCCTTTGCTTTTTGCTCCTGTGGGCATGAACGGAATGGTTCACGATGAAGGTGAGCTTGCCGTTGCACGTGCCGCCCAGTTTTTAAATATCCCTTATATACAAAGCACTGTGTCCACTTTTGCTCTTGAAGAAGTTGCTCAAGCTGCGCCTTCTGCAACAAAATGGTTTCAATTATATTGGTCTACTAATGAAGAAATTGCTTTTAGCATGGCTGCACGTGCGGAGGAAGCTGGATTTGAAGCGATCGTTTTAACTGTCGACACCGTAATGCTAGGCTGGCGTGAAGAAGATGTACGCAATCAATTTTCACCATTGAAGCTAGGCTATGCAAGAGGAAATTATATGAATGATCCCGTTTTTACAGCCACTTTACCTGATGATTCATTCGAGTCCTACGTACAAGGTGTCTTGCAAAATGTCTTCCACCCAACACTTAATTGGGAACATGTTAGAGAGCTAAAAAAACGTACCAACCTTCCTATATTATTGAAGGGAATTTTACATCCTGAAGATGCAAAACATGCTATCGACAATGGTATTGATGGCATTATTGTATCAAACCATGGTGGCCGTCAATTAGATGGTGTGATTGGTTCACTTGATGCCCTTCCTGCTATTGTGAAAGTTGTGAATGGACAAATTCCTATTATATTAGATAGTGGTGTATATCGTGGCATGGATGCCTTAAAAGCACTTGCTTTAGGAGCGAATGCAGTTGCAATTGGACGTCCTTTCGTCTATGGACTAGCCCTTGAGGGACAACAAGGTGTCGAAAAGGTGATGACCAATCTTTATGATGAATTAAAGGTTTCTATCGCATTAGCCGGTGCTACCTCTGTCAAAGGATTACGCAACATCACATTAGTCAAACAGGATGGGACTGAGGGTAAATGAAACAAGCATTACAAGGATTAAAGGTTATCGATTTATCACAAGTCTTAGCAGGTCCCTATTGCACCATGGTATTAGCAGATATGGGTGCAGAAGTTATCAAAATTGAAAAATACCCAAATGGAGACGATACCCGTACAATGGGTCCATTCGTTAATGAAGAAAGTCATATGTATATGATGGTTAATCGTAATAAAAAAGGTGTCTGCATCAATTTAAAAACGACTGAAGGACTGACTTTATTTAAAGAATTGATTCAATCTGTTGATGTACTTGTGGAAAATTATCGACCAGGTGTAACGAAAAAGCTGGGTATTGATTATGACACATTAAAAGCCATCAATCCGGGCCTAATTTACTGCTCTATTTCCGGTTATGGTCAAACAGGTCCTTATAGTCAAAAGGGTGGCTATGATATTATGGCTCAGGGTCTGAGTGGCTTAATGCATATGACAGGTGAAGCAGATGGACGACCTGTAAAGGTTGGCTTTGCGGTGAATGATATTGCTGCTGCACAAACAGCCTTACAATCGATTTTAATGGCCTATATTTATAAGCTTCGTAGTGGTGAAGGTCAATATATTGATGTGTCCTTAGTGGAGTCAGGTCTTGCGTGGACTGTTTGGGAGGCCGCTGCTTACTTCGGAAAGGGTGAGTTACCTGAGCGAACAGGAACCGCCCATCGTGTGTCTGCGCCCTATCAAGGTTTCAAAACACAGGATGACTATATTCTAGTAGGTGCTGGCAATCAAAAGCTATGGGAGATTTTTGCGGCAAAGGTTGTCAATCGACCTGATTGGTTAGACAATCCTCTCTTTGCTACCAACTATTCACGTGCCCAACATGTGAGGGAGCTGGAAGCAGAAATTGAAAGCGAGCTAATTAAGCATAAGGCTATCTACTGGCTCGAACTATTAGATAAGCATGGTGTACCATCTAGTCCAATCTATTCTTATGACCAAACATTGAATGACCCTCATATACTAGAGCGTGGCATGGTACTGTCCTATGAGCATCCGACTGCTGGACCAATGAGAACATTGGGCTTCCCAGCTAAGTTTTCACAAACACCTGGACAGCTAACAAGTGCAGCACCCACTTTAGGACAACATAATGAAGAAATTTTACAGGCATTAAATATTTCTGGTCAAGCTATTCAACAGCTCAAGGCAGGCAAAATAATTGGGTCAAAATAAAGAGATTGTCTATTTTTAGATCGCCCTATCAGTTAGATTTAAGCTTCTATCGGTCACTTTTTTGATTCTATCCTTCACTTTTTTGATTCTATCCTTCACTTTTTTGATTCTATCCTTCACTTTTTCTTTTCTATCATGCAAAAAAGGCTTCCCCATTCATGAGGAAGCCTTTTTCTTATTGAATAACGCCTAATTCACGACCAACCTTCTCGTAAATCGCAATTGCATCATCAAGCATTTCTTTTGTATGTGCCGCTGTTGGCATATTCCGAACGCGACCTGTACCTTTTGGAACTGTTGGGAAGACAATTGATTTTGCATAAACGCCTTCTTCAAATAAACGTTTTGAAAATTCCTGTGTTAATTTTTCATCCCCAATGATGCATGGAGTAATTGGTGTCTCAGACGCACCAATATTAAAGCCAAGCTTCTCAAGCCCCGCTTTTAAATAATTACCATTATCCCACAGTTTATCGTGTAGCTCTGTTGAATCAATCAGCATTTGCACGGCTGCTGTAATAGCGGCTACATCACCTGGTGGTAATGCTGTTGAGAATAGGAATGGGCGTGAGCGAACTTTTAGCCAATCAATTAAATTTTTCTTACCTGCTACATAGCCACCTACTACACCAATGGCTTTTGATAATGTACCAATTTGGAAATCAATTTCTTTTTCTAATCCAAAATGCTTCACAGTTCCTTTTCCTTTACCTGTTACACCCGAACCATGTGCATCATCCACATACGTGATTAAATCAAACTCTTTAGCTATTTCCACAATTTCAGGTAATTTAGCAATATCACCATCCATTGAGAAGACACCATCTGTGATAACCATGATTTTATTGTATAAACCTGATTCCTTTGCTGCCTTTGCCTTTGCACGTAAATCCTCCATATCAGAGTGATTAAACGCGATGATTTTTGCCTTTGATAAGCGACATCCATCAATAATAGAGGCATGGTTTAATTGATCAGATAGAATGGCATCATTTTTATCCATTACAGCCGAAATAGCTGCCATATTACAATTAAATCCAGATTGATAAGAAATAGCCGCTTCTGTTCCTTTAAATTCAGCAAGCTTTTCTTCTAATTTTACGTGCAAGTCAAGTGTCCCGTTGATTGTACGAACAGCACCTGCTCCAACACCGTATTTATCAATTGTCTCTTTGGCAATACGCTTTAATTCTTCATTTGTTGCTAAACCAAGATAGTTGTTAGAGGATAAGTTAACAAGATTTTTGCCACGGACCTGAATAATTGGGCCATTTGCTCCCTCTACTGGATCGATTTCATTGTATAAGCCTTGTTCATGTAAGGCTTGTAGGTTTTCATCTAAAAATGCATTCAATACTTTTGACAAGCGTATCATCCTTTCCTAGGAAAACTGTTCTCGCTCCTAGTTTAGCACATGCAAGCCATTAGCTACATTACTTTGTTAATCTTTCGAATAGTGGCGCTGTTTTTTCGCGCCATAAAGAAGCCGATAGACAATTATCTAATAAACGACGAACGGTATATTCAGCTTCTGCATATCGTTTGGAATGGCCCATCGCAT
This sequence comes from Lysinibacillus sp. BS3, assembly GCF_039614735.1. Taxonomy (NCBI): domain Bacteria; kingdom Bacillati; phylum Bacillota; class Bacilli; order Caryophanales; family Bacillaceae; genus Lysinibacillus; species Lysinibacillus sp. BS3. The sequence continues at coordinate 2,247,608 of NZ_CP154860.1, forward strand.
CCTGTATAGCTTCTTTGTATTGTGCTCGCACTGCCTCGATCGCAGTTTCTGCTTCCTCTGACAGCGCACAATGTTGACCAATATCAAATATCTTATCCCCTAACCTACCATCCTCTGGATCAAAGATATGAGGCTCTGTGCTATCAAAAATACAGAAATTAAGCTCTGGGATAATGACCATATCTACAGATTCCGCATCTAAGCCACACCAAACAATTTGTGCATCAAGCCCTCTTGCATTTGCTTCATCGGCTAAGCTTTTCATTAGTGAAGATTTGCCTGTACCTGGCTTACCTTTAATCATGAAGCGAGTCGTGATACTTTTGGTGATACTATCCACTGTATTTTCCGCACCTCTAGGAGTTAGCGTTCCCAGTAAACGATGTGTCCGCATACCTGTTTTATTCAGAATAATAGATTGGAACACTTCCGACTTTAAATTTTCCACCTGTTCATTTAATGCCTGCCAGTTCATACAGCTTTGTGTGATAACCTCCCAGTCATCATGTAGCTTGATTGCTTGATCCAGTTTCGCTATGCATTTTTCACGCCATGTTGCACGCTCTTGCATCGCCTCTGCAAGCTGTTCTCCAACCTTTTTAAGCTGTATGTCTTCTAAGCATTCATAGAAAGACATGACACGATGCTTTGTACCGAGTAAAGTTGGCTCGATATTCCACTCAGATGCCCATACAAAAAGTCTGTTACAGCCTTTTATATAAACGGCCTCAACAACCTCCTCTAATAAAGCATGCTTAAACCACTCGACAGCAAAGCCCTGTTTCACATAGAAGTATCCTAGTTCTTTTAACAGTTCTGAACCTTTAAATGTGGCAGGCCCTTGCAAAAAATAAACGAGAGACGCCTCTTCCATCATTTCTTTATATAAATGCTTCACACCTTGGCCAGTCAATGCGTGTCCAAAATAATACGTTACATTTCCGTTCAAATGTCGTTCCTCCTTTAGCTTATGCCCTGCATTATATGAAAGAACGCTAAAAAAAATGAAAAGCTACTTCTATCCTTTACAGATCTAAGTAGCTTCTTGGTTTAATAGAATGGCTTCATGCCCTCCATATTTCCAATACATTTCATCAATATTTTACGACAATACGGTAATGAATATTGCACAATATAGCCTGAGGTTAAGGCGATCAATACCGTCCCTACTCCAACTGGTCCTCCTAGAAGCCAGCCAACAATGGTTACAAGTACTTCAATTCCCATTCTTGCTGTCTTAATAGATCCGCCAAATTTTTCAACAAGTATCATCATTAAGGTATCCCTTGGTCCTGCGCCCATATTCGGTGCAATATACATCCCACAGCCAAAGCTCAAAACAAATAAACCAATTATAAAATATGTAATTTGTAAGCCATATACATCCGTTGAGGGCAACAGCCAGTTAAATACATCAATGAACGAGCCGATTAGCAGCATATTGAGCCAAGTACCTATCTTTGGCCATTGACGTAATACAATGGATGTTGAAGCAACTATAAAGAGTCCTGTTACAATAGACCATGTGCCGATACTTAACCCAAAATTTTGAAAGAGACCTACATGTAAAACATCCCATGGGCTTGTGCCAACGATTTTCCCCTTTATCGACATCGTGATTCCAAGTGACATCACCATTAAGCCACCAATAAAAAAGGTCCAACGCCACCCCATTATTCTACGCATTCCTTATCCTTCTCTCTATGAATAATATTGCTATTACTTTATCATACTTTCAACCAAAATTAAGCTATAGTGCTTAAACTAAACCGTTTATCTTACCACATAAAAAACTACCCATTCTCTCACTCATGGGTAGTTGTAATTGAGGCAAGTTGTGCCTTTGTTATATTCTTCAAATCATCTATTTGTACATGAATTTGCATACCAATTTTCCCAGCACTAACGATTATACTACCTTGTTCTTGAGCAGATACATCGATGACCGTTGGATATAACTTCTTCATCCCTACTGGTGAACATCCACCACGAACATAACCAGTATGGCTAAGTAGATCTTTTACCGCTAACATTTCAATTTTCTTTTCCCCAACTACCTTCGCGGCTGCTTTTAAGTCCAGCTCTTCAGCCACTGGAATAACAAATACAAATAACCTTTGTGCACTTGCTTTTGCTACTAATGTTTTAAATACCCTAGCAACAGGCTGTCCTATTTTCTCAGCTACAGAAACACCATCAACTTGACCGTCCCCTGTTTCATATTCCATCACATCAAAATGAATTTTTTGTTGTTCTAATAAACGAATCGCATTCGTTTTCGCGTGCTTTGCCTTTGCCATGTCAACAATCTCCTATCTACAGCATCAGGCTATCAAAGAGAACATAGAATCCTTGTCTGGACGATAGCCATTTTTCGTCATTTGAACGTGAGCCGCATATCTTTCCGATGCCTGTTTAAATGCTCTTAACTTGAATGCAGTCTCATAGTTCTTACCGAAAATTGTATCTGCAAATGGGTCCAATTTCAATTCCTTCGAGTAACGTTCAGGAACCTTCACTTCAATGATGTCACGTACAAAAGATGGTTCGCTTTCATTTGTGGCAACCTCGTCAACATTTGAATTATTTAACATATGCTGTATTTGAGCATCAACGCTTTGCGCCACACGTAAATCTTGAGGAGAAGGCTCTGCTGATGTCAATGCTGCATTACGTACCTGCTCTAAAATGTGTAGTGTGTCACCTAGTTCTGAATCGGATATATTCGAGGGATCAGCGTTATCATTCATTCCTACTTTATAGGTTTGCTCATGTGCCCGTACACTCTTTTCTGTTTGCTGTAAATCTTCCATAATGGCTTTCTGCTGAGGAGTTACTTCTTTTGACTCTTCTTGCTGCTGGTCATACAAATCTTGGTCAGTACGTCCTAATAATAAATTTTCAAGTTCAATCAATAATGGGTTTTTCTTTGGCTGAAAATACATCGCATTTTTTCTATAGGCATCTCCTGCCTCTTTACGCTGAAGTATTTTTTTACGATTATGCTGGGATGAAATTCTTTCTTGTTCCATTAAATTTGATATTTTCATAGTTTTCACCTCGCCCTTCTATCTACATATGCTAATAAGTTAATAGATATGAACATTCTTCCTCACACTCTATCTATACCATTTTATAAGTTTCTGTACACTCATTATCGGAATTTTCACTATTAAATTCAAGCACTAATTACTACTAACCTCCTAAAGAGATACTAATTATTTTCAAAAATAGGTATAAAGAATCTCATCTAATTAATGTTTTCATATTCATTTATTAGCTCCATACCCTTTTCAATAAAATTTATTACCATATACACTACACAAATAGTGTTAATCAACGTAAAAAAACAGCCCTTCATACTGGACTGCTTTTCTTATTTTTTGGGTCTAATCAATATCCCTTTATAGGCTAAGTAACCAAGCCATGCACCAATTGTATTCAAAATTAAATCATCAATATCCGCAGAACCAACGGTAAAAATAAATTGAACGGTTTCGACAGCAAGACTAGAAATAAAGCCTAAACAAATAATAACCCACGCTTTTCGGAATTTCTTCGATAGCAATGGCAGTAAAAAGCCCATGGGAGTAAAAATTAATAAGTTGCCAAGTAAGTTAACGATTATAATTTCCCAATTAAAATATTGAGAGTAGTTTATATAACGGAGAATCGTCTCGAAGGGAATAAAATTAGTAGTTAATCGCCAGCTACTATAATCAAACAATCCTAAGTCACCTATAGAATAATCTCCCCTTAATAAAATGACGACTACATCTACTAAGCGATCAATAACCAATTTATAAAAAGCCATAAATGAATAGATACTAAATAAAATCCAACCTGCGATCTTTAGCGGCAAATGATATGTATCAATGACATCCCGATATGGTAATGGGAGCTTGGCATTATTTTGAACATCCGCTATGTTGTTTTTAGACAAGCTTAACACCCACTTCCCTTTTATTCCTTCCCATATTTTAATATGCTCAACTATAGCTTGCAAGTAGCTGAAAAAATTATCATCCAAAAAGGCTGTCTCCTACCAGCAGAGACAGCCTTATAATAAGTATGTTTAAACTGGGTTTACCCCATGCTTACGTTGTGAGAATAATAAGTATTTTGACATATAAAGTTCTAAGCGATTTTCTAGTACCTTACGCAGCTCATTAGGCTCAATCACATCATCAATGATAAGCTCTGAAGCTAAGCGATACACATCAATTTCCTCTTGATATTCTTTACGTTTCTCGGCAATGAAGCTTGCTTGCTCTTCTTTTGGAAGTTCTGCAATTTTATTGGCATAGACGGCATTGACAGCAGCTTCTGGTCCCATTACGGCAATTTGTGCATTTGATAAGGCAATACAGCAGTCTGGTTCAAACGCAGGGCCAGCCATTGCATATAATCCTGCACCATACGCTTTACGCACAATGACCGTTAGCTTAGGAACAGTTGCCTCACTCATGGCAAAAATCATTTTAGCACCATGACGGATGATTCCTGCTTTTTCTACCTGAGTACCAATCATAAAGCCTGGAACGTCTGCTAGGAATAACAGTGGGATATTGAATGCATCACAAAGTGAAATAAATTTCGCCGCTTTATCAGCAGAATCGTGGAATAGCACGCCTCCCTTAACACGTGGTTGGTTAGCGATGATCCCAACGGATTGTCCATTAATTCGTGCAAGGCCTGTAATTAATTCTGGTGCAAATAATTTCTTAACCTCACAAAACGAATCTTCATCAATAATACGATCAATTAGCTTATACATATCAAATGGTACATTTTGATTTTGAGGAATTAATTCTTCAATAGATTTATCAAATGAAGCTGGTGGTTTAGGAGCCTCTACATTGCTACGCTCTGCATAGTTATTCGGGAAATATCCTAAATATTTGCGCGCATAAGTAATAGCCTCCTGTTCGGATTTAACAAGCACATCTCCACAACCAGAAACAGAACAGTGCATTTTTGCGCCACCCATTGTTTCTAAATCTACTTTTTCACCGATAACCATTTCGGCCATTCGAGGAGATCCTAAATACATAGAAGCATTCCCTTCTACCATCACCACAATATCGCAAAATGCAGGAATATAGGCGCCACCCGCTGCGGAAGGACCAAATAATAAGCAAATTTGCGGAACTTTTCCTGACAGTTTGACTTGATTGTAGAAAATGCGCCCTGCACCTCGGCGCCCTGGGAACATTTCAAGCTGATCTGTAATACGCGCACCCGCTGAATCCACTAAATAAAGTAATGGACAATTCAACTTTTCAGCGGTTTCTTGAATGCGAATCATTTTTTCAACCGTGCGTTTTCCCCAAGAACCAGCTTTAATCGTTGAATCGTTCGCTAGCACACAAACTGTGCGACCATGGATTTTACCAATACCAGTGATAACGCCATCTGCTGGTAAATCCCCTGCTAAAAAGTTCGCATAGAGTCCATCCTCTGATTGAAGACCATCATCAAGTAATAGTTCAAGACGCTCACGTACAAATAGCTTGCCTTGTTGTGCATTTTTGTCATGATATTTTGGTAATCCACCTGCTAAAATTTTATCTTTCATTGTAGGTGGTGTATTTTCTGTCGAGATATTGCTCATGTTTATTTCCTCCCTTTGCCCAATCGATTACACCAAAATTATTTCTTGGCGTTTTATTTCCCTGAATATTGTGGCGCTCGCTTCTCTTGGAAGGCAAGTAAGCCCTCTAATCGGTCTTCTGTTGGGATCAGTGCACTATATGCAAGTGATTCAATTTTTAACCCGGTAGCTAAATCTACCTCAACACCTTGATTGATCGCAACTTTGGCCTGCACTAGAGAGAGTGGTGCATTTTTTGCCATTTCCAGTGCAAGCTGTTGTGCCTTATCTAATACCTCATGTCCTTCATAAACATACTCGATAATGCCATAATTTTCAGCTTCTTCGGCATTGAGCCTACGTGCTGTATAAATTAATTCCTTTGCTTTTCCAAGACCAATTAGACGTGGAAGCCGCTGTGTTCCCCCAGCTCCTGGAATAATACCGAGCGATGTTTCTGTTAAGCCAAGCTTTACATGTGTAGCCGCAATTCGTAAATCACAAGCTAGTGCCAACTCCAAGCCTCCACCAAAGGCAACACCATTTAGGACAGCAATGACAGGCTGTGCAAGCGTTTCAACTTTTGCCACAGTGGCACCAATCAGCTGCACGATCTGCTTCACTTGTCGATCAGACATTCCTTTACGTTCCTTTAAATCAGCACCTGCACAAAATGCCTTTTCGCCTGCACCTGTTAGAAGGACTACACGCACTGCTGGATCTCCATTGATTTGATCAAGTGTGTCAGACAGCTCATGCAGTAATTGAACCGACATAGCGTTAGCAGCTTCTGGTCTTGAAAGAGTAATAAGTCCAATACTACCCTCTAGTAATTCAAATCGAACGAGTTGTGTCATCCTTGATTTGCACTCCTTTCATTGCGGACAATAGCCATTTGCTTTGAGGCAACTGCTTTGCCTAACTTCTCTTCAATAAAGAGTGCTGCCTCTAGCACCTTTTGTCGATCTACGCCTGTTTCAATGCCCATCTCATCGAATAAATACAATAAATCTTCTGTGGCTACATTACCTGAGGCACCTTTCGCATATGGGCAGCCCCCTAGCCCACCAAGCGCACTATCAAACTTGGTAATACCCATCTCTAAGGACTTCATAATATTGGCTAATGCTGTCCCACGTGTATCATGAAAATGCATGGCAAATTTTTCAGCAGGATACCTTTTTAGCAATTCCTCTAAAAGAAACTCAACCTGCGTCGGTACACCAACACCAATTGTGTCACCAAGCGATATTTCAGTCACACCCATCTCCAATAATTTTTCCGTTACTCGTAATACCTTGTCAGGGTGTATATACCCCTCATAGGGACAACCAATAACCGTTGAGATATAACCTCGAACATGTTTTTTTGCAGCCTGAGCTCCTACTACAACTTCCTCTAATATGGGAAATGTATCTTCTATGGTTTTATTAATATTACTTTGGTTATGGCTTTCACTAGCAGACATAAAAATACTTACTTCATCTACTTCAGCCTGTAATGCGCGTTCTAAGCCCCTCATATTGGGTACAAGTGCCGCATAGGTAATATCCTTATGTCTTTTAATGGCTTGCAGAACCTCGACTGCATCTGCCAATTGAGGAATCCATTTGGGATGCACAAAAGATGTCACTTCAATATAATTTAATCCTGTTTGACCTAATAAATTTACTAATTGTACTTTATCAGCTGTTGAAATATGCATTTTTTCATTTTGTAAGCCATCACGGGGACCAACTTCTTTGATTGTGACTTGCTTAGGTAGCTGCATAAACAAGCCTCCTCTTATTCAATTTCTAAAATATCATCATCAACGTTAATAAAGTCCCCCTCATTGGCAATGATTTTCGTCACTACGCCATCCTCTTCTGCTGCAATTGGAATTTCCATTTTCATCGATTCTAAAATAGCTACATCTTGACCTGCTGTCACTTTCTCGCCCTCTGTTACGACGATTTTCCATACTGTTCCTGCCATGCTTGCTTTTACTGTTGCCATAATCATTCACTCCTATTTTTTTATCATGTATTCGTCCCTCTATAGAAGCACGAATACATGATAATTGTTATTTTGTTTCTGCTAATTGCGGTAAATAATATTGCTCTACAAATTTTGTTGTCGTATAGCCTTTTAAAAATTGCTCATGTGTGACGGTTTTTAACAGCATCGGGATATTCGTTTGAATCCCCTCCACTTTATACGCCTTTAGCGCTTGTGCTAATCTTTCACAGGCAATTTCTCTTGTTTCCCCCCACACCACCAATTTGCTAATCATTGGATCATAGAATGGTGTTACCACTGAACCAGACTCTACACCACACTCATGTCGAATTCCTTCACCTGTCGGTAATTCAAGAGTCGTAATGGTACCTGGAGACGGGAAAAACGTCGAAGGATTTTCAGCGTATACGCGCACTTCAATCGCGTGCCCTTCTTTAGTAATACTTTCTCTAGTAAACGTAAGAGGTTGTTTTGCCGCAATTTTTAATTGCTCTTCTACTAAATCAAGCTTCGTAATTTCCTCCGTAACTGGATGCTCTACCTGTAGTCTTGTATTCATTTCTAAAAAATAAAAGTTTTGATCTTCATCAACCAAGTATTCGATTGTTCCAGCATTGACATAACCAATATGCTTCGCCGCCTTAACTGACGCTTCTAGCATTTTTTCTCTTGTCTCTTGTGAGATAAACGGAGATGGTGCTTCTTCTACTACTTTTTGATTTCTTCGTTGAATAGAGCATTCTCGTTCAAATAATGGAACGACATTACCTTGATGATCAGCAATAATTTGCACTTCGACATGGTGAGGGTTAGCAATGAATCGCTCCATATACATCGTGCCATCACCAAAGAATGATTGTGCACGCTTTTGATTGCCCTCGAAAGCTTTGGCTAGTTCCTCAGCATTTTCAACTAGCTGCATACCGATACCGCCTCCGCCTGCCGATGCCTTTAACATAATTGGATAGCCTAAACGCTCCGCTATGGCAGTGGCTTCTTCTACATCCTTCACTGGCGCTTCTACACCCTCTACAATCGGTACACTAGCAGCTTTCATTGTTTTACGAGCCTCTAATTTACTGCCCATTGAAGCGATCACATCAGCACTTGGCCCGATAAACACTAAACCTGCCTCTGTACAACGTTTCGCAAAATTTGCATTCTCTGATAGTAAACCATAGCCAGGATGAATAGCCTCTGCGCCACTTTCTAGTGCAATTTCAAGAATGCGGTCGATGTTTAAATAGCTCTGTGCAACAGGTGACTTCCCTACACAGAAAGCCTCATCTGCATCTTTCACATGTAAGCTTTCAGCATCTGCCTCTGAATAGATAGCAACCGTATGAATATTTAGGCGCTTGCATGTTCTGATCACACGTCTAGCAATCTCCCCACGATTTGCAATTAATACCTTGTTGAACATATCCACTGCCCCTCCTTACTTTACGGTCATAACGAAATCTTCTCGTAATTTATATTTTTGAACTTTTCCAGATGCAGTCATTGGATAGTTATCAATAAAGAAAATATGTCGTGGAATTTTATGTCTTGAAATTTTATCCCGACAATAATCTCGGATTTCTTCCGATGTGGCCTGCTCTCCTTCTTTTAAAACAATCCAAGCTGCCGCCTCCTCGCCATAAACAGGATCAGGGACACCTGCAACCTGAACATCTGAAATTTTCGGATGTGTATAAAGGAACTCCTCAATTTCACGAGGATATAGGTTTTCGCCACCACGGATAATCATATCCTTTAAACGACCTGTTACACGGACATAACCTGCTTCATCCATCGTTGCTAAATCACCTGTATGCAACCAACCATCCTCGTCAATCGCCAGATCTGTTTCCTCCTGGTTTTTATAATAGCCCTTCATCACATGATAGCCCCTTGTACACAGCTCTCCCTGTTCATTTGTCGGAGCTTCCTCGGTAGTTCCAGGAACAACAATCTTTACTTCTAGGTTAGGTAAAGCGCGGCCAACCGTCTCCACCTTTAACACTAGCGGGTCATCCGTTCTTGTCTGTGTAATAACAGGTGATGATTCTGTTTGACCGTAGCATATTGTTATATCTTTCATGCCCATCTTCTCAATGACCGCTTTCATAACCTCAATTGGACAGTTTGATCCTGCCATGACTCCTGTACGTAAAGTTGAAAGATCGAAAGATGCAAAATTCGATAAATTCAGTTCACTAATGAACATCGTTGGCACGCCATGTAATGCAGTGCATTTCTCTTGTTGAACGGTTCTTAGTACCTCTTCAGGTGAGAACTCCTGTACTGGTACCATTGTTCCACCACTTGTTGTAATGGCTAATGTTCCTATGACACAACCAAAGCAATGGAAGAATGGGACTGGGATACATAGACGATCCTCTGCCGTTAAACGCATACATTCTGCAATGTTAACAGCATTATTGACTAAGTTAAAATGCGTTAGCATTACTCCCTTAGGAAAGCCTGTTGTACCAGAAGTATATTGAATATTAATGACATCATCATAATGAAGAGACTGCTCTCTCTGATCTAACTGTTCCTCGGTTACTTGCTCGGCAGCAGTTAAAACGTCTGACCAATTAAGTACGCCGGGGTATTTGGTTTCACCGATTAAAATAACATTTTTTAATAAAGGTAGTCGCTTTGATTGCAAATTACCTGGTTCACAATGTTCAAGCTCTGGACATAACTCTTGCAGTGTATTGATAAAAGAATGGTCTCGATAATTTTCAATTAAAAAAATCGTTTTAGCATCAGATTGCTTCAATAAATACTCCAACTCACTCGCACGGTAATTCGTATTTACCGTTACAATTGGAGCACCCATCTTCCCTGTACCAAATTGAAGCTGTACCCACTCAGGAACATTCGTCGTCCATACTGCGATATGGTCTCCCTTTTCAATTCCTAGAGCCATTAAACCTCTCGCTACGTATCGTGCTTGACGATTTAGCTGTTCATAAGTCATGCGTAAATTTCTGTCAGCATAGACTAATGCTTCATTCTGCGGGTACTTTTTTGATTGTTCATCTAGCAATTGACCAATTGTTTGATACACAAGTTCTGCCATGAAGATCCCCCTTATTTATGCTATTTAACTTAACTGATGATGATTAACAGCCAATTAGACGAGAAATAACAAGACGTTGAATTTCAGATGTTCCTTCACCGATTTCCATTAATTTAATGTCACGTAAATGACGTTCTACATCATATTCTTTCATATATCCAGAACCACCATGAATTTGGATTGCTTGATTACATGTACGGAAGCCCATTTCAGAAGCAAATAGTTTAGCCATCGCAGCTTCTTTGCCAAATGGCTTCTTTTGATCTTTTAACCATGCCGCTTTATGTACTAGCGTACGAGCAAGCTCTATTTCCATCGCCATATCCGCTAATTTAAATTGGATCGCTTGTAGCTTCGAAATAGGTGCACCAAATTGCTCACGTTCCTTCGCGAATTTTAGTGCCTTTTCATAAGCAGCCTGGGCAATTCCAACAGAAAGAGCAGCGATGGAAATTCGACCACCATCAAGTGTATTTAAAAACTGGCTAAAGCCACGTTTTTCATCCCCTAATAGATTTGTTCTTGGGACACGAACATTTTCTAACACAATCTCACATGTATTGGAGCCACGTACACCCATTTTGTCATAGTTACAGTTGATTGTTACACCTGGTGTGTTTGTTGGCACAATAATAGAAGAAATAATTTTTTTACCATCTTCACGTTTACCCGTTACCGCAGTTACAATAATTTGTCGAGCATATCCTGCATTGGTAATCCAGCATTTCTCTCCGTTAATGATGTAGTCATCACCATCAATAACAGCTGTAGTACGTGTGCCACCAGCATCTGAACCTGCATTTGGCTCTGTTAAACCGAATGATCCTAATGTCTCACCCTTAGCTAATGGAACTAGCCACTCTTGCTTTTGTTCTTCTGTACCGAAGTTGTAAATTGGTGAGGCTCCTAAGCTAACAGCAGCTGCATAGCTTAACCCTGTGCCCCCACATGCTCGACCAATTTCCTCTACAGCTAAAGCGTAGGACACTGTATCCCCACCTGATCCACCATATTCTTCAGGAAACGGGATACCCAATAAGCCTAGTTCTGCCATTTTCTTAAAGCTCTCTATTCTCATTGTTGATGTCTCATCAACCTCACGAGCATACGGTTTAATCTCCTTCTCAGCAAAATCACGCACCATGTCTCGAATCATTTCTTGCTCTTTTGTTAATTCAAAATTCATCCCTAATCCCCCTATTGTTGAATTTGCCATAGTAGATGTAGCTCAAGAACAATTGCTTACAGTGAAATACCGACTAGTCGGTTTGTAAAAACAAATAATAAAACCAGTGTTTCCTACTGGCTACCCCTTTATTATAAATTGCTTCGCTTCTCCCATGGCTTGCTCTGTCACAATTGCCCGTAATACCATATCGGTAAAAACATCTGTGATTTGCTCCATCGTTAATGGTCCTGATTGCTTAAACCATTTGTACGTCCAGTTAATCATCCCGACAATTGCCATTGTTACAATTGTACAAGGTAATTCGGTACGAAAAACCTTTGCTTCCTGACCCTCTGCTATCACTCTTTGTAAAATATCACGATAGTGATCTCGCTTTTTATGGATGATGTCACTATATTCATCTGAGAGTGAACGACTTTCTTCATAAAAAATCGTAATATGTGCTTGATACATATCAAATACTTGTGTCAGTGTTTGCAGCATGGCACACAAACGTGTGATAGGTGTATCGAATTTGTCATATGCAGCTTGCGATTGTTGAATGACATATGAAATAAAGACATCATGAATTTCATACAACAGTTCATCTTTTGATTTAAAATTATGATAAAATCCACCCTTTGATGCCCCAATATATTCCACAATACGATCCACGGTTACATTGTGATAACCATCTTGTTGAAATAATTCAACTGAAGCGTCTACAATTCTTTGTTTTAACGTTTTCTTTACCATAGGCCCTATCATCCTTCATCTAGCTCTATACTTCATCACTCCTTATAATCAGGAAAAACCATTAAACCCATAAAGTATTCTATTTTTTCCTAATTATAAAAATACTATGACAATACAAATATAACATTCTCAAAAATTGGTGTCTAGCACCGAATAGCTTTTTTCTATAGTTTCGAGCATAATTTTTACTTAAAACAGCATGGATAGATTTCGCAAACACAAATTAACTGTATGATATATATCTTGCTTTCATCACAAAAAAACAAAAAAATTTCCCTTACGTTCACAAAAGGGAAATTTTTACTTTATAAAGTTTTTGGTAGTTTACGTAGCCACGAAATAATAACAGCAACAATTAAGGCGAAACCTAAGTAGCCCATTGTTGAATAGGCTTTACCAACTAATGTAGTAAATCCTACTAGGCTTGCAGCAAAACCTATTAATCCTATAACTACAATAGCTACTTTAAAATATTGATGGTCTGGCGCAATAAATCGAACTGTAAATGAATAGAACATCCCCACCGCAGTATTGTACATCATGCCTAATAAAGCAATAGACATTAAGACACCTACTATAGGGTGAATTTGTTTTGCTAATTCTAATGTTGGCATTGCTACTCCATCAATAACATTTATTTTAGCAAACATGGCTATATTGATTAATACAATTAAGATACCAAGCATTAAACCGCCAAGTAGTCCACCTCTGCCAGCAACTTTGCGGTCCTTTACTGTTCCACCCATTACAATTAACATTGCTGCACCAGCAGCGATATTATAGGAAACATAAAGTAACGCTCCCATTAACCAATTAGATGCTGCAGATGATTGTGCTTTCGCTAAAGTATTTTGCTCTGCAATGGATATATCCATCGTAAAGATAGAATAAATCAAAATAATAAAAATGATACCCATTAAATAAGGGGTAACCAATGCTATTAAATTAATAATATTATTAACATTTAATAGTAAGGTTAGTATAGTTATAACAACCATAAAAATACTACCAACTACTGGATTGATGCCAAACATCTGATGAAATGTTGAGCCTGATCCAGCAAACATGACAACAGCAACGCCAAATAAGAAAAACGTGATAACGATATCTAAAATAATGCCAACATATCGCCCTCCTATATGATAGATCACCTCTTTATGTGATGTTGTTTGTAAATCTGTTCCTAATTGAGCTAAACTCATTCCTAAAAATGCGAAGGCAAGGGTAGCAACAATGGCACCTACCATACTGTACAAGCCAAAGCTAGTAAAGTACTGCATTATTTCCTGACCCGATGCAAACCCTGCTCCAACAATTAAGCCTACAAATGCTCCACCTATCTGCCAACTTTTTTTCATAGCCCACCTACTATTCTAATATAAGAAATTTAAGTCTATTTATTGATATGTTTTCTGTGCGACTGTGAAGGAATTAACCGTTTCCCTATTTATTTCATAACCAATTCCTACTTGTTGTGGTACTTCAATATAACCATCTTTTACAACTACTTCTGGTTCGATAATATCCTTTTCCCAATATCGATTAGAGCCAGCAGTATCTCCCGGTAATATAAAATTTGACAACGTTGTTAAGGCTACATTGTGCGCACGACCAATACCAGATTCTAACATGCCGCCACACCATACTGGGATGTTATGTGTCTCACAATAATCATGTATTTTTTTTGCCTCTGTTAGGCCACCAACACGACCAATTTTTATGTTTATAATTTTGGTGCTCCCTAGTTCTATAGCCTTTCGTGCATCTTCTAACGAATGGATACTTTCGTCCAAACAAATTGGTGTTTCCATTAATTTTTGTAATGAAGCATGGTCGATAATGTCATCTGAAGCCAATGGTTGCTCAATCATTGTTAAGTTAAATGCATCAAGTTGTTTCAATGTTTCAGTATCCTCTAGACGATAGGCTGAATTGGCATCAGCCATAAAGGCTACATCAGGAAATGTTTCCCTTAATGTACGCATAACCTCTATATCCCAGCCCGGTTTTATTTTGATTTTCATGCGCTTATAGCCTTCCTTTACATAGCCGTCAACTAATGTAACTAACTCCTCAATTGAATTTTGTATGCCGATACTAATACCTACTTCAATTTTATCCTTTTTACCACCAAGTGCTGTTGCTAGGGATTGACCAGTTTGCTGTGCATATATATCCCAAATAGCTCCTTCTATTGTCGATTTCGCCATATTATTTTTGCGAATCGGCTCAAATAATTGACTCACTTCAGCTGGGTGATGAATCTCTTTATTTAAAATAAGAGGAATGAGGAAGTCTTCAAGCATATGCCAGTTTGTTTGAAGTGTTTCTTCATTGTACCAAGGTGAATGAAAGGCAACTGATTCTCCCCAACCGATTAAGCCTGTCTCATCTTTTGCCTCGAGGACTAAAAAGTTCCTCTCATCAAACGTGCCAAAGCTTGTTGTAAACGGTGCTTTTAATTTCATCTTCAATTGTCGTATTGTGATTTCTGTAATTTTCATATTAAAATGCTCCTTCCAAATTTAAAGCTGCTTTTTTCACTAAAACATATTCGTTATAGCATTCTCGTTGTTGCAGTGAAATTGCTGCATACCCTGCTGAAAATAGTTGCTTTAGTATAGTTCTTGTTTTGAAACGCCAATCCAATGCTAAGCTAGGATTTTGTGCTTTTAAGGCTTGAAAGTCCTTAGGAACAGGTAGCGTATACAACTCTTCCACAAATTCAAAATTTTCAGTCATTTTTAAACATAATAAGCCCTGCTTTGTAAGTTCACAGCTTGCCACTGGTTTTGCATCCGCTACTTCTATTGTAATGTCGTTCACCACATAATTTGAAGTTAAATGCCAGCTCACCTCAAATCGATCAGAGGGTAGCCCTTTATTGAAACCATCCTGCATTTCACCGTAGCAATTTTCTATATAGGTATAGCAAATACCCTTTAATTTAGATAAATTAAGATAAGCATTTCGGGTTTCAAGAGGGTCAAATGTCCATACCATTAAGTCATAGCCACGTTCAATAGCAATAGCTCGCTGTTCGTACTTTAACTTTTCTCCTATGCCTAGTGATCGATATTTTTCATCAATCCCTAGCATATGAGAGCATAGATAGCTTTTTCCTTCTCGAAAACCCGCAAAACCATAACTAAATCCGACTAATTTATCTTCTTGATAGGCACCTACAACGATGCCCCCATTTTTCACTGCTGTCAGCGTTTGATGGAGAGGAATAGCAGACATTCCCCATACATTCAACTCTAATTGCTGAACTTGCTCAAGTTGTTCTATTGTTTTGATTTCTCTTATCTCTATCATAGCTATCTCTTCTTTCTATATCTTTATAATGCTCTCAAAATAGCCCTTGTAATAATATTTACTCCTACTAACAGCCGGTCTTGATTAAAGGTCATTTGCGGATGATGTAAGCCAGGAGTAACCCCACAGCCTAATCCAAGCATTGTAGCTTTAAGCTTCGGACGTTCATAGGTATAAAAATGAAAATCCTCCCCTCCTGGTGTAACAACTGATGGAGCGCAAGCCTTTTCCCCAACTACATCAATAATAGCTGCCTTCATATGTTGTAAGGCTTCATCATTCACCAATGCTGCCACTATATGAGCATCTACCTGTAAGGTAATCTTGGCACCATACATCGCTTTAACAGAGGCTTTTACACGCTCCACCCCCTCTGTGATTACCTGCATCACTTCATTTGTTTGGGCCCTTGCATCAATGCTAAAGGTTGCTTTACCAGGAATAATATTTGTAGAGGTGCCTCCCGCATTAAACTGTGTCATTTTGACAGAGGCAGAGATAGTTGGATCAGTCCAAATTTTTTGAAGACCTTCGACAATAGCTGCTCCAACCTCAATTGCATTAACGCCAAGTTCTGGTCGTGAGCCATGTGCCTCTTCCCCAATAATGGTCCCTGTAAAAAGCTTTGCTGCTCCGTGGTATAACGCTGGCGCATATGACCCATCCTGTAATTCCTTTAATGGGCGAACATGAACACCAAATAAATAATCTAAATCATCTATAATACCTTTTTCGACAAATGCGCGTGCTCCTTGGGCCTTTTCCTCAGCAGGCTGAAATAGTATGCGTACAGCACCTGACAGTAAATGCTCCATGTCCTTTAACAGCAATGCAGTTCCAATAGCCATCGTCATATGACCATCATGTCCACAAGAATGGTTAGCTTGAAAGACACCATTAACCTCCTGCCAAAGTGCATCTATATCAGTGCGGAACCCTACTCTAGGTGTTCCATCCCCTATATCAACATAAAGTCCTGTCATATCTTCAAAAAGGTGTGGCTCCATTTGGGCCTCTCTTAATAAATTTGCTATATATTGAGTTGTATTGTGCTCTTGCCAACTAACTTCTGGATGTTCATGTAAATGTTTAAAAATATCTGTAAGAAGTGGCTGTAACTCTTGTAAAATTTGGTTCATATTAGTCAACTCCATCGGTTTGCTAAAAAGCTATTTTGAAAATCGTCATATTTTACGCGCTGATTTTCATAATAGTCATGATCTTGAGCAGTCATTCCTGCTATTAGTGTATTTAAAAATGCTATGAGTGCTGGCATAGCATCAATTGTTGAAACTTCTTGTTGTTGTTCATTCACAAAGGTGATAGTTGCATATTGAGTAATAGGTGCAATTTGAGAATCGGTTATGCCAATAATCTCACATTTTTTTTCTTGTAATTCGGCTGCAAATTGGATCGGCTCTTTAAAGTAACGGTGGAATGATAAAATAATTACTACACTATTTTCATCAATCTCTTGAATAGCACGTATGACCTCACTTGTTTCAAAATTTAATAAAACAACATTCGGTCGCAAAAGATTTAATGTAAAATGAAGCCACTGTGCAGCTAAATGGGAAGAGCCATTCCCTGCAATATATATTTTTTTCTTCTCATGGAGCAATACTGAAGCTCGATTAAAGTCTTCCTCGTTAATGTTTTTAGCCATATTTAAAATGCGAGATGCATCCTTTTCCATCGTCTTTACATAAAAACGTGGATTTTCAAAAAGAGCTTGCTTCGATTGCAAATAATTCTGCAAACTACTTGCATTCCCTTCATTAAATAAATGCATGGTTACCTGACGTTGCAATTGTGCATAACCAGATAAGCCTAATGCGTAACAAAAACGGATAACTGTCGTTTCACTTACTCCGGCCTTTTCCCCTACATATGAAGCAGAGTGGATTCCTACTGTCTGTAAATTTTTTAATATGAATGTAGCTACCTTTTGTTGACTTTTAGACAACTCTTGATATTTCTCTTGAATCATTTGCTGAATTGTTTGATCTCTCATAAAAGAAGCTCATCCTTTTTTTATTTATACTATGAAGCCATTACTTCATTTTCATGTACACTAGACTAACATAATAATTTTCAGAATTCAATATTTTTTCTGAAATTTATACTTTCTTAACTGTTACCTGCCTAAATCATCCTCCGACATTTAATAAATTCGCTTCAGTTAAACTGCGAACCCACTCAACCTATGCTATATTTAAAACCATGGAACTATGAAAGGGTGTTAACAATGGCAAAGAGCGTAGTAATTGCTGAAAAACCTTCTGTAGCACGTGATATTGCACGTGTGCTGAAGTGTAATAAAAAAGGAAATGGCTTCCTTGAAGGAGATAAATATATTGTGACTTGGGCGCTTGGACATCTTGTAACACTGGCTGACCCAGAAAGCTATGATGTGAAATATAAAACATGGAATCTTGAAGATCTCCCCATGTTACCTGAACGCTTAAAATTAACGGTTATAAAGCAAACTGGAAAGCAATTTAATGCGGTCAAAAGTCAGCTTACACGTAATGATGTTAATGAAATCATCATTGCTACAGATGCTGGACGTGAAGGTGAATTAGTAGCACGCTGGATACTTGATAAAGTGAAAATTAAAAAGCCTTTGAAACGCTTATGGATTTCCTCTGTTACAGATAAGGCAATAAAAGATGGGTTTGCCAATCTAAAGCCAGGCAATGCATATGATAATCTCTATGCCTCTGCTGTAGCTCGCTCAGAGGCAGATTGGTATATCGGGCTTAATGCTACTCGTGCTTTAACTACCCGCTTTAACGCACAGTTGAATTGCGGACGTGTACAAACACCAACAGTAGCAATAATTGCTGCACGTGAAGATGAAATTAAAAACTTTAAGGCACAAACTTATTATGGTATTGAAGCGCAAACAACTGATAACTTAAAGCTTACATGGCAAGACCAAAATGGTAATAGTCGTAGCTTTGATAAAGATAAAATCAATACACTGGTGAAAAAAATAGGAAATAACAATGCCATCGTTGCGGACATTGAAAAGAAACCTAAAAAATCATTTGCACCTGGTCTTTATGATTTAACTGAATTGCAGCGAGATGCCAATAAAATCTTCGGCTACTCAGCGAAAGAAACATTGAATATCATGCAAAAACTCTATGAGCAACATAAAGTGTTAACTTATCCACGTACGGATTCTCGCTTTATTTCACAGGATATCGTTGCTACACTACCAGAACGCTTAAAGGCCTGTGGTATTGGTGAATATCGCTCCATCGCCAATAAACTGCTTACTAAACCAATCAAGCCAACAAAGGCCTTTGTCGATGATAGTAAAGTATCAGATCATCATGCGATTATTCCAACAGAGGGCTATGTAAATTATTCAGCTTTCACAGATAAGGAACGTAAAATTTATGATCTTGTTGTAAAGCGTTTCCTAGCTGTTCTACTGCCTGCTTTTGAATATGAACAACTAACACTGCGTGCAAAAATTGGCGATGAAAGCTTTATTGCTCGTGGAAAAACGATTTTATCATCTGGCTGGAAGGAAGTTTATGAGCATCGCTTTGATGATGAGGACACAACAGATGACGTAAAGGAACAAATACTACCACGCATTGATAAGGGCGATATATTAAAAGTAAAGCTTATTGCCCAAACTTCTGGTCAAACAAAGCCACCTGCTCGATTTAATGAAGCTACTCTTTTATCAGCCATGGAAAACCCAACAAAGTATATGGCAACGAATGATAAAAAATTAGCCGATACATTAAAATCTACGGGCGGTCTTGGCACAGTCGCTACACGTGCAGATATTATTGAAAAGCTTTTCAATTCCTTCTTAATAGAAAAGCGTGGTGGCAAAGATATTTATATTACCTCCAAAGGTCGTCAACTACTCGACCTAGTGCCAGAGGAATTAAAATCCCCTGCCCTGACAGCAGATTGGGAGCAAAAGCTTGAACTTATTGCAAAGGGCAAGCTAAAAAAAGATGTATTTATTAGCGAGATGAAAAATTACACAAAGGAAATTGTTACAGAGATTAAGGGTAGTGACAAAAAGTATAAGCATGATAATATCTCTACCAAAACATGTCCTGATTGCGGTAAACCAATGCTTGAAGTGAATGGCAAGAAAGGAAAAATGCTTGTCTGCCAAGATCGCGAATGTGGTCATCGGAAAAATGTCTCACGTACCACAAATGCACGTTGTCCACAATGTCATAAAAAATTAGAGCTTCGCGGAGAAGGTGATGGTCAAATTTTCGTTTGTAAATGTGGCTATCGCGAAAAATTATCAGCCTTTGAAGCAAGACGTAAAAAAGAAGGCGGCGGAAAAGTGGATAAACGCAGTGTCCAAAAGTATTTGAAACAGCAAGAGAAAGAAGCTGAGCCAATTAATAACGCGTTTGCAGATTTATTAAAAGGATTAAAATTAGATTAATTAAATATCCTGTCTTAAACAAAAGCACACAATTGATCGAATATCTACAAAATGATCAATTGTGTGTGTTTGAATAATGTGTAATCACAAAAACAGTATATGTATGTAAAAAGTTGTAGCCTCTTAATTAAAAACATTATAAGGTAAATCTAAAAACTTCCTCGAATAAGAAAAAATAGAGTGAACAGCCTAAGCATTCACTCTTATATTTTTACTTTATTAGCCTAATTATTCGTGGAAACTAATCAGATATTATTTAGCATATATTTTTCCCATTTTGATTAATGGAGCTGTATAAAACCAAGCTATAATTAAGTTCGGGACCCAGCATAACCATGAAATTACTACATAATAGGATGCATATGCTTCACCACCAAATATGAGAGCAAATAAACCAAGCCATAAACGTAATGTAACAGCTACAAATGTTAAACTATAACTTCTAATTGCCCAAGCTCTGTGCAAGTATTTCTCACCTTTGATAGCAAAGTAAGTTACCATCAAACCTGTGTAAATCCATAAAATTGCGAGGATACCAAAACCAAAATGCGAAATAATCCCTCCTGTTGAATATAAAGCTGTATAGAAACCTGATATTCCTCCAATTAGAATTCCCGCTACATACGTGTAACCCAAGTATCTATGGACAGTCACTTTTTTTCTCCGTAGCTTTTTAATAAATAAAAAGGGACCAATCAGTAACGAAATAGAAGACCCAATAATATGAATAAGAATCATTGTATCCCATATATAAGAAAGTTTCTCCTTATAATAAAACACTTTAACAAAATAAAATCCAGAGTTAACCAAACCTATAATCCCATACTGAATAATAGCATATATGACGATGCTAAAACCTAATACAAACACAAGCCACTTAAAAAGTATTTTTATTTTACTAGGTTCTGTCAAAAATTAAGACCACCTTCCTCTTTTAGGATAACCCAAATAATGTTTATTACTTCTAACGATTTGTATGTACTATTAGTAAAAATAAACTTTTAGAGTTGCACATTTAACTTTATTTATATTTTTCCTCTTTTTTAATCAAATCCTTTAGTAATTTTTTAGCATCTAATGTCTCTATTTGTATATTTCCCCCTTCTCTTACGCATAGAGAAATTTGATAACTACTTTCAATTTGAAAGGTTTGAATATTTACATTTTGTTGTTTTCCATCTAACATAATCGTTGGTTTTTTAGCATAAACATTTGTTTGTAAACGATTAGGTGATAAACTTAGACCTTTGCCAATCATTTTTAAATAACTTTCCTTTATGGTCCAAATCATATAAAAATACTTTATTGCTTCATGATTAGAAAGAGATTTTAATTTCTCATACTCTTTCTTTGTGAGAGCACCTTCCATTGTTTCTAAACAAACAGGCTTTACATATTCAACATCTACACCTACCTCTTCTTTAGAAACTGCTAATACTACCCAATTTCTCGAATGAGAAATATTAAAATGAAAGTATTCTTGATCCCTAATAAACGGTTTTCCATATTTCGTAAAACTAATAGCATTGGAATACTGATCATATTTTAGAATTTTTTTTAACATCATATACCCTAGTAAGCTTCTGACCTTATCTTCTTTATGATAGAATGATTTTATTTTCTCTTTTATGGCAAAAGGAAGAAAACACGTAGCTCTATTTAATGTTTTATCATCTAAGGAATCCAATACTTTTACTAGATATAAATCAATACTCATTGTTTATACCAAAGATAATTCTAATTTCTCTACTATTTGTTGCACAATTAATTGTTCAAACTGATGGATAAAGAAGTGATTCCCTTCCATCTTAATTATTTCAAAGCTTCTATTTGTCAGTGAACCCCATTCCTCAATGGACTGAACTGTAACATTTTTATCATTAATCCCTGAAAAAGCTGTAATAGGAACAGGAATTATATCATTATCATTAGAAAATTGGTAAGTTTCACAAATTTGAAGATCAGCTCTCATAATTGGGAGTACTAAATTTAATAATTCTTTATTATTCAGTATCGTCTCTGGCGTTCCATCTAGTTCTCTTAATCTATGAATAAGTTCTTTATCTGATAAATCATACGTCTTTTTATTAGTACTTCTATTAAGATGGGGTGCTCGATGAGCTGAAGGGAAGAAGTACTTTGGCAACAGTCCTTCATCTTTATTTAAAGACTGAATCAATTCATAGGCAATTAAAGCCCCCATACTATGACCAAAGAAACAAAACGGTTTTTCCTCTAAATAAGGAATAATCGCTTTTTTTAACGATCCCACCAAAATATCTTTTTGACGAATAGATGGTTCGTTGATTCGTCTCCCTCTTCCTGGCAATTCTATACAAGCCAATTCAATATCATCCGGTAAATATTCATTCCATCTTTTATAAATATTAGATCCACCACCAGCATAAGGAAAACAAAACAACCTCAATCGTGCCTCTGTTTTTTTCTCATCTATTATTACCCATTTATTTTGCAATTGGTTCACTCCTTACTCTGATAGGAGTACTGCTCTTAAAACTACGAAAAGAGCAGTACCTTATTTCAAATCTTTATTTCTAATTTTGAAAGTCGTTTGATTTTATACATGTATTAATTTAGGTTCGATATAATCAGCTAAAGAACGAACGCTTGGATCTTGATAAAAATCCCTTAATGATAGTTCAATGGACAATTCTTTTTGCAGTTTGGTCATCATTCGTATTGCCTGCATCGAATCCCCACCTATTTCAAAGAAAGTGTTATTTATCCCTATTTTCCCCACTTCAACTTTTAAAATTTCAGACCATAATTTAGCAATTAGTCGTTGCATTTCTGTAACTGGAGGCTCCCACTTTTGCACCAAATGAGTTGTCTCATTTATAAGTGAATTCAATACTTTATAATCTACTTTTCCATTAGGTGTTAGTGGAATTGACTTAATACGGATAAATTGAGACGGAATCATATAACTTGCTATCTTGTTTTCAAGGAAACGGTATAAGTCCTCAGTTTCAATATCGTACTCGGTTATATAGAATGCAATAAGGCTTTTATTATCCTCCTTATTGCAAGCTAATATAGTACATTTATCAATCTTTGAATGTTTGATCAAGTTTGCTTCAATTTCTCCAAGCTCTACTCTATGACCTTGGATTTTTACTTGATTATCTTCGCGACCTAGCAGTTCAATATTACCGTCCGGTAGATATCGCCCGATATCTCCTGTTTTATAAATCCGTTCTCCAGTTCGTGGATGAATAATAAAACTATTTCGGGTTTTCTCTTCATCTTTCCAATAACCTTTCGCAACCCCTAGACCGCTGATATAAATATCTCCATACCCCCAAATAGGACAATGCTCTAAAAATTTATTTAAAACATATACCTTCTGGTTTTTCATCGGCTTACCATAAGGAATACTCTTCCAATCTGTCTCAATAGTTTCTATAGGGTACAGAATAGACCAAATTGACGCTTCTGTAGCACCACCTAATGAAATAACTTGTAGATTAGTATTTTTCGATAAATCCTTTATTTGATCTGGTAAAGATAGTGGGATCCAATCTCCACTTAACATAATTAATCGAAGAGTTTTTGGAAGACTCAATGTATTACTATAGACATACTCTACTAATAACGACATAAACTGTGGTACTGAATTCCAAATAGTAATTTGTTTTTCATTTATTAATTCAAACCAATGGATAGGATCTAAAACTTTCTCCTTGTCCGGAATTACAATTGTCCCCCCTGTTGCTAACATTCCAAAGAAATCATATACAGATAGATCAAATGTAAAACTAGATAACGCTAAAACTTTATCTTGTGCACCTATAGAAAAACGGTCATTAATATCTAAAATTGTATTCATTGCTGACTGATGAGAAATCATAACGCCCTTTGGATCACCAGTAGAACCAGATGTAAAAATTACATAGGCTAAATCATCAGGATTAACTCTTGCTGGAATCGTATCCTCACTATACGAAGAGAAATCAAAGGTATCCACTTCAACTAAATGTATTGAATGATTTTCTTCAATGTTTAAATCCAACCATGATTGAGTTAGAACAATCTTAACATCTGCCTTTTGAATTAAATAATCGATCCTTTCTTTAGGTAATTCTGGATTTATCGGTAAATAGGCGGCATTTGCTTTAAGTATGGATAATCCACCAATGGCCTGTTCCCATCCTTTATCCATGAAAATACCGATAACCTGATTTTTCTTTGCTCCTAAATCAATTAAATAATTACCAAGAGAATTTGATTTTTTATTTAACTCATGATACGTAAAGTTACGATTAGTGGTCTCAACTGCAATTGCATTTGGGTACTGTAATGCTTGCCTCTCAAAGCTTGTATGCAGGAGTTCCTTTTCCCAATCTTGTTCTGTATCATTTATTAGGGCTCTTAATTCTTTCTGATTATTCGGAATTAAAGAAATTACAGTTTGTTCCCAGATTTCATCTTCTATAGCTAACTTCTCAACAAACGACCAATAAGATTCAAACATTTCTTTAATAAACCCATCAGGATATACTTCTTCTACAACATCCCAATTGCACAGCAATCGTTTAGTATCTTCCCAAACACCACAATCGAGCCATACTTGGGATGTTTGTGTAATTCCATCTTCACTTACAGGCTTAAATGGAATCGGTGTATCTTCTTGATCAGGCACTGGGACCACAAGTGCCGAGGTAAATACAACAGGCATCTTTGCTTGGGTTGCTTCTCCTTGGACACTTGTCATAGCTCTAAGTACTTCCACTCCAGAAATATAATTATGCTCTAAATCTATCCATAAATCTTTTTGAATTTTTCGAGCCCTTTCAATAAATGTAATATCCATTTGTTGATTAATTGCTAATAGCGTTAATGAAGTGAATTCTCCTACAATGTCTGTAACTTGCGGATGAACGGCATGCCTGCTTAAAAACGTCAAATTCAATGAAAATGCAGATTCCTTACTCCAAGCAGCAAATACTTCTGCATGTATGGCTAATAATAAAGCAGTAACAGTAATTCCATAACTACTCGCTTTTTTCTTTAATACTTCCCACCGTTCCCTTTCTAAGACTCGATGATATCGAGTAAACTTTGGATTATGAATTGAACGTGGATTTCTTGCTATTGGGAAATCAGGAGCAGGAGGCAATGATTTGACTTTTTTGTACCAATACTCTCTTGCTTCTTTATATTTTGGGGAATTCTTAATAATTTCTTGTTCGGCAAATACATAATCTCTAAATGAAAAATCTAATACAGGTAGCATCTCTGACTTACCTTCGTATAGAACAACCAACTCTCTAACTAAATTGACAAAGCTCCAGACATCCCAAAAAAGGGCATCTGTTGAAAAATGAATTCGTGCTTTATTTTGAGGTAACTTTGTGATCCGAAGGTCGAAGGTTGGCCATTCAGTCACACATAATTGTTGATGAGACATTTCATTTCTTACCTCTTGTAAACCACTAGCACACTGTTCCTCATTTAAATTCTCTAAATCTTGTACTTTAATATTATAATACGGAACCTCTTTTAAAGTTTGTTGGTACCCATCTTCTGTAATAATCGTCCGCAGCATTTCATGACGGTTAATTAATTGATTCCATGCTTGCTCAAAAGCCTCAATCCTTAAATCTTCAGCTTCTAACTCATCATAGCTATGTGTTGTAACATTTCCTAACTCAAATATTTCCTGTCTGCCTACCCAATACGCTTGCTGTACATCAGTTAATGGGAAAGGCTTATACTTATCTTCCTTTCTAGGTTGATATTCAGGAAGATCATATTCTTCATTCTGCTCCTCCCCCTCAAGCTTTGAAATGTATTTAGCTAATTTTGATATAGTTGCATTTTCAAATATTGCCTTTAGTGGGACATTTATATGAAAAGCTTTACGAATTTGACTAGTGATTTGCATCGCCATAAGCGAGTGGCCGCCTAACTCAAAGAAATTATCATTAACTCCAATTCTTGGTTGTTTAAATGTTTGTTCCCAAATGTCTTGTAACATACTTTCAACTAAGGTTCTTCCCGAGATATAGGAGGATATATAC
This sequence comes from Lysinibacillus sp. BS3, assembly GCF_039614735.1. Taxonomy (NCBI): domain Bacteria; kingdom Bacillati; phylum Bacillota; class Bacilli; order Caryophanales; family Bacillaceae; genus Lysinibacillus; species Lysinibacillus sp. BS3. Next base: position 2,274,002 of record NZ_CP154860.1, read on the forward strand.
TTTTCTAAATCAGGAAGTGGTAACAATTTGCGATTAACTTTTCCATTAGCATTGAGTGGAATATGATCGATTTTAATAAATTGATTTGGAACCATATAATCAGGTACATACTTTTTCATATGGGCTCTTATTTCTTTTGTTGAAACTTCTTTTTCACTTTCTACATAATAGGCGATTAGTTGTTTTTCATCATTTTCACCAACATCAACTACAATACCTTCTTTTAAATGAGCAAGCTTTAGAAGAACAGAGCTCACCTCATTGAGCTCAACACGAAAACCTCTAATTTTTACTTGACTGTCCATTCTACCAACAAGTTCAACATTCCCATCAGGTAAAAATCTAGCTAAATCTCCTGTTTTATAAATAAATGAGTTCTCTTTCCCTAGTGAATGATAGATAAATCTTTCGTTTGATAATTCTTTTCGATTCTTATAACCTTTAGCGACTCCTCTCCCACCGACGTATAGTTCCCCAACTACACCATAGGGTACGATGTGTCGCTTAGAGTCTAAAATAAACATTTGTTTATTAGCAAGGGGCTTTCCAATGGGAACAGTAGATACTTCAGGTAAATACTCCCCATTCCATTCAAAATAAGATGTATCGATTGTATCTTCCGTTAAGCCATATGAGTTGATTAATCTTGTTTCTGCATTCAAATATAATCGAAAATATTTATATTCGTTCATATACCAAATATCAGAGCCAAGAACTATAATTTTTATTTGGTCTAGTTTTTGTTTGCTATCCTCGCAATACTGAATAAGATGACGGAAAACTGCTGGGACAAATTCTGCAAAATCAATTTTTTCCTTTACAATTAATTCATATAATTCTCTTGAGTTTGTCAAATACTCTGGAGGACATAAAACAAGTTTTGCACCAGATAAAAGCGCACGAATGATATCTCCAGTGCAAACATCAAAGGAAAAGCTCGCCATTTGTAAATGATTTTTTATTCCATTATTCAAAGCATATGCTTTTTCCCAGCCATAGTAAGCATTAAGAAGATTTCCATGAGAAATAATCGCTCCTTTAGGCTGTCCAGTAGTCCCCGAAGTATAGATGATATAAGCAGTGTCATCTAAATCGATTTCTTCCCCTTGATAATTTTCATTCATTTCGCTCAATTTTTCTTTAATTGTGTTGTTTAGAACAATAACTTCATTTAAACCCAGAGATACATCTGGATTGAAGTTATAAGAAGTAATAAGGACTTTGATACCGCTATCTTTTATAATAAATTCTTGCCTTTCAATAGGATACTGAGGATCTATAGGAATATAAGTCGCCCCTAATTTTAATACTGCCAAAATACTAGTAACCATTTCGATTGATTTATCAACTGATATTCCAACCAAAACATTTTTTTTGACACCCTTTATATTCAAATAGTTAGATAAACGGTTTACTTCCTTATTTAATTCATCGTATGTTACTGAACGATCTTTGTAAGAAAGAGCAATATGATCCTTGTTTTCTTGAACAACCTTCTCAAACAATGTCATTACAGTATTAGAAGCGTTAAAAGGTATTTTTGGACCACTTCCTAATGCAACTAGTTCTTCTTTTTCTTTTTCTGACATTAAATTTAAATGAAAGATATTCTGTTCTGGATTTTCCGAGATTTGACCCAATAAATGTAAATAATGAGATGCCATCCTTTCGATTGTATCTCTTTCGAATAATTCTGTATTATACTCAAATACAATTTTAGGTAGAACATCCCCACTTCCTTCGAAAATATCTAATGATAAATCAAATTTGGATGTTCCTGGATTTACATGTTCGAAATCAACAGTTAGATTTTCTAATTGTATGGAAGGAATGGCATTTTGATAAGAGAATAGCACTTGAAATATTGGATTGTAACTTAGCTCTCTAGTCGGTCGTATACATTCTACGACGGAATCAAATGAAACATATTTATTTTCAAAAACCTTTAAGGAATTAGATTTTACTTGCTTTAATAAATCTGTAAAAGTTAATTGGTCTGATAATTTTGTTCTAATAGGTAAAGTGTTCACAAATAAACCAATCAAGTCTTCTATCTCTGATTGATCCCGGCATGAGATGGGGAATCCTACAGTTATATCGTTCTGGTTTGTATAACGACTAAGCAGGACTTTAAATGCTGCAAGAGTTATCATAAATAATGTTGTATCGTTCTTTTTACATACACCGGCTAACTGATTGTAGATATCTCTAGGCATCTCTAACGAGTATAAATCTCCCTTATGATGCTGTTCCCTTGGCCGTTTATAATCTAAAGGCAGATTAAGTAATTCTGTACACCCTTCTAATTCCTTCCGCCAAAATACTAACTGCTTTTCCCTTTTTTCTTCCGTCATATAGGATTTTTCCCACTCAACATAATCAGTATATTGAAGTACCTTACTATCAACGGCTTGTATTATATTTCCTTCCTCTAACTGTTTATAAGTTGTTAATAGCTGTTTGATAAAGTTTTCAAGTGACCAACCATCAAAAATAATATGATGGAAGGATAAAATAAGTAGAAATTCCTGTTCTTCTATTTGTAAAAGAGTAGTGCTCCATAAGGGACCCTGTTCTAAATAAAATGGCTGTTGAAGAATATCAGTAATACGTTGTTGAATCTGATCATTAGAAAAGCCTTGTACGTTGTTCAACTCTAAATTTATCCGATTTAATTGATTATTAATTTTTTGGTATCCTTCTCCATTTTCGTCGGCCCAAAAATGCATACGTAGAATATCATGTCTCTGGTTTATTAGATTAAGTGCTTCTTCCAAAACTTTTGGATTTAATGAGCCTTTGAATCTTAAGCAACCAGGAATATTATAAAAAGGATTTCCATAATCAAGATTTTCTAGAAAATATAGCCTTTGTTGACTTGAAGATAGAGGGAAAGAAGTTTTCTCTCTTTCCCCCGGAACAATCTTTTTCTTTTCTTTATTTAGTTTTTTTTGTAACTCTTTTTTTATTAACTCTTTTTTCTCTTCTGATAACTTAGATATATTATCCAATAATCTATTCGTCACACCTATTCTCCTTCTTCACCTGCTGAAATTTCTTTTAAGACTGCCTCTATTTCCGTTTGTGAATACGATTCCATCTCACTTATAAGCTCAGAAAGTTCAACATCCTCTTTTAACTGAATTGATTCAAAGATGGTTATAAGAATCTGTTCGGATAAATCTAAAATATTAATTCCTTTTAATAAATCTACAACAGCCATTTCTACATTTAAGTCGCGTTCGATAAAATTCTTTAATTCAATGGATATCATAGAGTCTAACCCCCAACTTGTTAAAGATTGCGAAAGGTTTAATTTCTTTTTACTCATCCTTAAAACAGTCGATACAGTGTCTAGCAAATATTCTTGAATGGCACTTAACTTATCACTATCTTCTTCTAAACTGTGAATTTTTGCTAAAATACTCTCTGTCTGTTTCGAATCCATTGTTTTTGTAGTTGAGGCTGAATCGATTAAATTAGAAATCATCAGTGGTGTATACTCGACTGGATAATTTCTTTTTGCGATTTTATCCCAATCTGCACCTAACACTGCTAATTGAGATTTTGATTGACTTAGAATCATTTCTAAGCACTTTAATCCCTCGTCTGGAATCATTGGATATAAACCTCTGTCAGTAAAGAAGGTATTTAAATCCAATTTTGTAGCCATCCCTACTTCTTTCCAAGGTCCCCAGTTGACACTAATAGTACGTTTTCCAATAGAATTTCTATAATAAGATAGTGCATCGAGAAAGGCATTGGCTGCTGAATAATTACTTTGACCTGGAGAAACAACAAGTGAAGCAACTGAAGAATACAATATTAAAAATTCTAATTCCTTATCATTAAAATACTCGTGTATATTCCATGCACCCCAGATTTTCGGTCGTAGAATACTATTAAATTCCTCCACTCCCATGTCTTTCATTAACTGCGGCTTTGCAGTACCTGCTGAATGAATTACACCTTTGACCTCTGGTAGGCCCATTTTATAGAATTTATCCATATATTCAGTCAATTGTTCTTTATTAGTAATATCAACAGATGATACATGAATAGTTGCCCCTAATCGTTCCAACTCAATAATAGAATTAATTTTTGTATAATGAGGATTATTACTGTCTATCTCCCCCCAACTTTCTCTATTCGGAAGTTGAGTTCTCCCCATAAGAATAAAGTGGCGTGCCCCCTTCGAAATCATCCATTTTGCTGTAACGATTCCTAAAGAACCAAGTCCTCCTGTAATTAAATACGTTACTGATGGATTAAAAACAACAGGGAAAGGCTTTGGGTGACTTTCACTAAAAAGATTCTTTTCCAATCTAGCTACAAACCTTTTCCCATCTCTGTAAGCAATTTGATCCTCGTTATCTTCATATAAGATTTCATTTAAAATGTTTTTTGAATCCTCATCATAATCATGAATATCTATATCTATTATTCCTCCAAAGAGATGGTAGAATTCTTGGTGACCAATAACTCGCGCCATACCCCATATACTGGATTGGGAAACGTTTACTAAATCATTATCTACTATCTGTTGCGCCCCCCTAGTAATCAGCCAGATTAGTCCTTCTTTGTTGGTTACTTTACTATCTGAGAGAGCTCTTAATAACAATAAAACTGAGTTTGTCGTTAATGTCTCTGCTCTTTCTAAAAGATTCAAATCTAATGCTTCATTGTCTAATAAATCAAGACTCCATAAATGAAGGATCCGTTTACAATTATATGTATCCAATAATTTTTTATATGAATCTTGATCTTTAGCATCAATAACTGTAGTGGATTGTGCGTTTTCTAAAGAATAATGTACTAGTTTAACCTTCTCACCTACCTTTTCTAGTAAAGAAGCTATTCTATATCCAACTCCCCCTTTATCAGCAAAAATAAGCCAATATTCTTCACCTATAGCTACTTTCTTCTCTTCTTTCTTCAGTTTCGATTCCTTCCACTGTAATTCATAAATTCTTTGTTGATCGGATGATGAATGATTTGCATCTCGTAAAGAAACTGCTTTACATTGATTAATTTCTAAAATTACTTCACCCTGTTCATTTACTAAATAAATATCACCAATTAGATTACCTTCAGATTTTTCACTTATTTTTGCGTATATCCACATATCTTTAGTTAGAGAGTGATATACTTTACCTTTCCCGATTTCAATAGGCATATATACGGTAGGGGTTTGCTCGAATGGCAAGGCTGCAGCCATTACTTGAAAGCACAAATCCAACACTGCAGGATGAATAGTATAATCGTTAATATCTTTTAAAAGTTCTGCTTTTATTTGAATGCGACCGAAAGATTCATTTTCACTTTGATTTCTCCATAACTGTTCTATTCCTTGGAATTGTTCACCATACTCTAAGCCTAATGTTTTAAAATGTTGATAACATGCTTGTTTGCTAACTGCATCTGTAATTCGTTTTTTTAAAGCCTCAATTTCTATCTTCCTTGTTGTTGTAGAAATTGGATAAACAACCCCTGTAGCGTTAAGATCCCAAGGAGTTTCTTCTTCATAACCACGACTAAAGATTTGAAACTCACCTTTTTTGTCATTGTATGTGAGATTCATTTCAACATCCTTTTCGTGTGTTAAAAATAGCGCTTTTTTGAATTGAACATTCTCCACACTTAATGTCACATCATCCTTTCCATATATCTCTCTTACAGCGGATAAAGCCATATCTACATACCCAGCACCTGGGAAAACAATTGTACCTTGAATCTTATGATCACCAATAAATGGTGAATTATTAATATTTAACTCGTTTTTCCAGATATAATTTAAGGTATCTATCCGTTCACCTAATATTGGATGTGTTTCACTATTTCCTAATCTATCTCGCATCGCTGGTTCTGTTTCTGCCCAATAATACTCTTTTTGCCAAGGATACGATGGGACCTTAGTAGAAAAAGCATTAGAACCATCCATTATTCCCCAATCTAATTCAATTCCGTTGACATACAGTTGCATATAGGTTTGATTAACATATTGAGTTTCTGATTCTTTCCTTCTAAGAGAAGAATGAACATGCCCATCAACTCCACATTGTTTTAAACATTCATAAATGGACGAAGTCAGAACAGGATGAGGACCTATTTCAAGGAACGAGCAGAAATCATTTTTAATAAGTTCTATACAGCCTTCAGCAAACCGAACTGGTAATCTAATATTTTTCCACCAGTATTCAGCATCGAAATATGTTTCATTACATTTTCCCCCATCAACAGTAGAATAGATTGGAATTACTGGTTTATGAGTGCGGATGTCTTTTAAAGAATGTAATAATTCTTCTTTAATACTCTCCATGTAATGACTATGATAAGGTACATCTACTTGTAAATATTTACTGAAAACTTTATTAGCATCTAATAATTCAAAAATCTCACCTAGCGCACTCTCATCTCCTACAAGTGTTATTGAAGTGGGACTATTAATAGCAGCGACAGATACAACATCCTCATAATTTTTAATATAGGGTTGGATAGTCTCTTCTGACATGCCAACCGCTAACATTTTCCCTTCTCCAGTTAATAGCTGTTGCAACCTACTTCTTGTGTAGATAACTTTAACAGCATCTTCTAGGCTTAAGATGCCTGATACAAATGCAGCAGCTGCCTCTCCAGCACTATGGCCAATAATTGCAGCAGGTAGAACCCCTTTTGATTTCCATAATTCATAAAGGGCCACTTGAATGGCAAAATTTGCGGGTTGAGAAATCTTTGTTTGTGACATTAATGAATCTCTTTCATTTTTCATCATTTCATCGCGTAAAGACCAACCAGATAAGTTTTGAAAAATTTGATCAATATTATCAATTGTGTTTTTAAATATTTCTTCTTTCTGATACAACTCATGGCCCATCCCCCACCATTGTGGTCCCATACCTGTAAATACAAATACTAATGGAGATTTATTAGTTACAACCCCTTCATATATACAGGAATCTGATTCATCGGATATATAGGCATTAAGTTTATTTTTTAAATCTTTAATCGATTTAGCAATAATTGACAACCTATGCGAATAATGATCCCTTCTACAAGCTAATGTATATCTTAAACTTTTCAATGAAGTTTGATTGCTATCAAGAGATGCTTTTAATTGACTTGCAAAATCATGCAATGCATTTTTATTTTTAGCGGATAACGGTATTAATAAATTTTTCTCAAGTTGATCATTTTCATAGAGATTATTTTGTTCAGGGATATATTCTTCAATTAATACATGTGCATTCGTTCCACCAAATCCAAAAGAATTTACTGCTGCTCTTTTAGGACCTTTTGTTTCTGGCCAAGGTGTGTTTTCTTTTGGAATGGTTAAGCCTAATTTTTCAAAATCAATATCTGGATTGACTTTATTTAAATGGAGATGTTTTGGAATTAAGTTATTTTTCATACTCATAACAGTCTTAATAACACCTGCTATGCCAGCTGCTGCTTCTGTATGGCCTATATTTGTTTTGACAGAACCTATTAACATTTTTTCACCATCTATACGTCCTTTTGAAAAGACATTTCCAATTGCTTTGGCCTCGATTGGATCCCCAACTGGTGTTCCTGTACCATGGGCTTCAATATACTGAATGCTAGAAGGTGAAATATTGTTTTTTTCATATGTATTTCTCATTAAATCTTCTTGGGCTTGACCATTAGGTACTGTAATACTCGATGTATGACCGTCTTGATTACTTCCTGATGCACGAATAAGTGAATGTATATGATCTCCATCTGCAATAGCTTGAGAAAGTGGTTTCAAAATAATTACTCCTGCGCCTTCCCCACGAACATACCCATTTGCACGACTATCATAGGTTTTTGAACGACCATCTGGTGAAAGCATTCCTGCTTTTGATTCAGCGATAAAATATTCTGGCTTTAACATAACATTTACACCGCCGACTATAGCCATTGAAGATTCATTTTGCAATATGCTTTGACAAGCAAGATGTAAAGCTACTAAGGAAGCGGAACATGCTGTGTCAACAGAAAGTGAGGGTCCTTTCAAATCAAATGCGTAGGATATGCGGTTAGATAATAATGTCATCATTGAACCTGTGGCAGAATGTGAATCAATTCCGCGTCGGTTACTTTCTGTAAATTGCAACAATTTCCAATCTAGAGTAAATGCTCCTATAAAAACGCCTACGTTTCTTCCGGCTAAATTTTCAGTTGGTAACCCAGCATCCTCAATTGCTTCATGTGTCACTTCTAACAACAAACGTTGTTGGGGGTCTAATAAGCTAGCCTCTCTTGGCGATATTCCAAAAAACTCAGCATCAAACTCTGCAACTTTATCGAGAAATCCTCCCCATTTAGCTCTAGTTTTACCTCTTTTTTTGTTATAAGTATCATAATAACGATTAATACTCCATCTATCCTTTGGAATCTCCGTAATAGAGTCCTTCCCATTTTTGATGTTATTCCAAAACTGCTCTGGATTATTACTGCCTCCGGGAAATCTACATCCCATCCCAATAATAGCAATTGGTTCATTTTTTTCGCTCATGCACCCATCTCCTTTGTAATTTTATAGAAAAAATATAACATATTGTAAATTTTATTTTTCCTGATTATTCATTTTTCAATAATTTGTAATATTTTACTTATTTAAAACTTAGTTATAAGAAGAAAGTTATTGATAAAATTCAATTTAAGGGATAAAATATTTAATTTACAACTTATGGTATTTTTAGAATTTTTTCTATAATATAACATATTTACAAAAAATATTTTAGAATTTTTATATATTTCATCTTATTGTAATAATTAGTTAAATTATAATTAGGTATAAATAGGAAAACATTGATAAAATTACAAATTAAGAATAAAATTCTTATTATTGCTATTTAGTTAATAATTTATTGAAGCAAATATATTTTTGGAGGTAATTTAATGAGCGAAGAGTATCATGCGATTTTTGGGACGGGTCCACTGGGACTAGCAATTATGGATCAACTTATTCAAGAAAACAAAAAAGTGCTCTTAGTAAACAGGAGTGGAAAAGCAAATGCTCCACAATCTGTAAAAATCATAAAAGGAGATGCTACTAAACTTGAAAGTGTAATAGATATTTGTAATTCTTACAAAATTTCAGTCATTTATCATTGCCTAGGTCTTCCCTATTCATCTTGGTCTGACTTATTCCCACTTATGATGAGTAATATCATTGAGGCAGCGTCAATCCATAATATCAAAATAGTCTATGCAGATAATCTCTATGCATACGGTCCACAAAACAAATCTCTACATGAAAATGATCCATATAATACTATTGGTAAAAAAACTAAAGTAAGAGCTGAGGTAGCAACAAAATTAATGAATGCTCATAAAGCGGGTAAAGTAAAAGCAACTATTGGAAGAGGTACGGATTTTTTTGGACCACGTGTCAAAACATCTGCCTTAGGTGAGCAGGTAATAAAAAATTTAATGCTCGGCAAGCCAGCAGATGTTTTAGGTAATCCTGATGCAAAACACTCTTATATTTTTATACGAGATTTTGCTAAAGGACTTATAATATTGGGGGAAAATGAAGAAGCATTTGGTGAAATTTGGCATATACCAACCAATGAACCTACTACAACAAGATTAATAGTACAAAAAATTGCAGAAGAGCTGGGAACTACAGCTAAGTTTAGGGTTGCTGGAAAATTCATTGTTAATATAGCAGGAATATTTAACTCAGACATGAGAGAACTTAAAGAATTAATGTATCAACATTTACATGATTTTGTTGTAGATTCAGAAAAATTTCAGAGAAAATTTTCGTTTTCTAATACACCTCAGGAGGAGGCAATTTACCAAACTGTCGAGTGGTATAAAACAAAGTATGAGTAATTTTCAGCAGAACTAGCGGTTTTCATCCGCTAGTTTTTTTATTGACTAATTCTTCAAAAAAATATTTACGTAGGATTCATACTCAAACTTCTTTTACATATCTTGAATTGACTGAATATTCTATATCGAGGGAGGTTTTTAATGGAAGCAAAAAATTTTAGGCCACGTAATGTAATTTTTATGACGGTTGTTGTAGGTGTCTCTGTGTTAATTGGCCAAGCTATTTATGTCTTGTTTATTGATGTACCTTTTCCATAAGAAAGATTTATATCTTTAATTGACTAAGTAAATATTTCCCATTATTGATTATTTCCTGATGATTCGGTTTCCATTTTTGTGCCTCTAGATTATGCTGATAGGCATTTTCAAATAACCGTAACTCCCTGTATAAAAGGCTTAATTGTAAATGAGGAATCCATGTTGAATAAGCACGCTTTTGGATAGTCATTGTATCGGCAGGAGCTTGTTGCAAGGCTTGAGAGTACCAGTAAATAGCCTCTTTATGTTTTAATTGCTCCATAAAAAATTGGCCCATTCGGCAACATGCTTCTGGCTTTGGTCGATCATATAAGAAAGATTGCAAAACAGCTTGCTGTGCTTGTTGATCATCATGTAAACGTCGATAGCATTCCCCTACATGTAAACAAGCCTCAATGCGATTATCTGTAGTGCCTAAGTTGCTATCCAAAAATAGGTTGTATTGATTAATAGCTTCTAGGTAACGGTGATGCAATTTTAGTTCATTGGCATAATGAAAATTCTCAATTGCTGAAAGAGAATGTCCATTCTTTATTAATCCCTCATAAATATTTATATTGCGATGAATATCTTTCGTTAACGGTAAATGTGTGACAGCGATATCACTATGAAAGAGCTGCCCTGACACCTTTAAATTCTCATGAACAGCACCCTCCCATTGAAAATGATTCGCCCTTTTTACTAGACGAAACTTTCGTTCACTACACTCCACTTCCCCATCACAATCAAGCGTCAAATAATAATCCATTGTTACAGCATCAATAGAAGGAAATAATGTTTGCTTTAGTTGGCTGAACTTGTGCTGATTTTCCTTTGTCATAATATCATCAGCATCAAGCCATAAAATATAGTCTTTTGTTGCCTGCTGAAAGGAAAAATTTCGTGCTTTGGCAAAATGATTACACCAGGAAAAGTCATAAATTCGAGAGGTAAAATTTTGAACAATCTCTTTTGTACGATCAGTTGAACCAGTATCAATAATATTAATCTCATCCACGAGGTGCTGAACCGAATCTAAGCATCTTTCAATCGTACATTGTGCATTTCTAACAATCATACATAAACTAATCGTTAACATCTGTCCCCTCCTTAGCAATGGTTTAATTTATGCTAATGTAGTATTTTATCGAAAAAATTTTTCGATTATCACCTAACTCTGTAAATTTATAATGTAAAACAAAAAAAACGAACGCGATTTACGTTCGTTTTTTCTAGCAATTGAAATCCTATTGAATCAAGATAAATATTGCTCACGCCATGTTAATTGTTCTTTGTCTGTAAGCTGTTGCTCTAAATGATGATCCCATTGATTGAGTAATGTATTCCATACTCGTACAAATACTATATCCTGTTCCTTATCATAAAGAACAAACTCTAAACATGGGCTATCATTAATTTGTTGAGCTTCTGTTTGAACAATTTTTGCGATGACTTTCTGAGAGCTACCTTCCTCTTCTTCATCCGCTTCCTGTAAAGCTGCAATCACCATGGACTCCTCAAATTGTTCCTGTTGTTCTGCCTCTTTGTCAATATAACGATAAAGCTCTGGCAATTCATCATATTCATCATTATTCGTATCGACTGTGAGAAACGATTGATGGCAAGGACTAAAGTAAAGCGTGGAGGTTTCTTTCTCTAGTTCTTCTTCAAAAATACCTCTTTCTAGCTGCCTCTGTCCTTTTTCAGTTAGCCTATAGAAATCATCTTCATTCCTCACAAGGTTTACTCGAATCATTAAAGAAACCAAGTCTTCAATAAATAACGGGTCTACAAGCAATAACTCGCTCAATTCCTGTGCGTTGCTAAAATCCGCCTCTTGAATACTAAGCAGAAGCATTGTCATTAAGACATCCATTGTTGAACGACGAACAGGCTCATAGGTCACATCAACTGTTCGAATGGGAATACACCATTCAGCCGTTTTGACAATCTTAATATTACGATTCTGCTGAAGCTCACGCATTAGTCGTTGTTGTAATTTTGACAATCTATATCACCAATCCTTCATGATTACGTAAGCCATCGTAGGATTTTACTGTTTTTAACAAATTCGCATACATCTCTCTTGTCTCTTGATGTTTTGCACGTTTTGCAAACATTTCTGCACTTCCAACAAGCAGTAGTAACTCACGGGCACGAGATAGCGCGACATTTAATCGACGATAATCTCTGGCAAAGCCAATATCCCCGCCTTTAGGTGTATTACGAACCATGCTCACTAAAATGACATCCATTTCCATCCCTTGGAATTTATCAACAGTCCCTGTTCTAAATTGCAGATGTGGTAGCTGTAATTCTTGCTGAAGAAGGCGATTAATTTTCTTTACCTGCTCACCATAGAAACTGATGACACCAACGCTTTTTTGAGCATCCTGCGGCATACGGCCTGCTTCTTTTGCTGCCTTCACAGCTTCATTGAGATCTAGTAAAATACGTCTAATTGTGAGCAATTCTCCTTCATTAAAACGACTCGTTCCCCCTTTTACTTGCTCCTCTAAATAAGGTTTTTCTGTTGGAATATCAATCCACAGTAAATGGTCATCACGTTTTATAAACTGCCCTTCTAAGCCATGATCTCTTGCTGCATCCGAATCTGGTAAACCACATTGCAAGCCATTTTCTTCTTCCGCATAAAACGGTGTGATACTTTGCATGATTTTCTCATGCATGCGGTATTGCAATGCTAGCATTTGCTTATGTGTTGGTGGCAAATTATTAAATAAACGCTCAAATAATGATTCACGCAACAGATTTTTTAATTCCTGTGCGCCTTCAAAGTTTGGATTTTCTTCTAGCATTGCCTTTAATGTTTCCTCCAGCGTATCATCCCCAAGTAATGGTGGTAGCTGATGATGATCACCTACTAAAATAACTTTCTTCCCCTTTAGCATTGGTAAGAGCAATTCTGGTGGTGTTGCCTTTGAAACTTCATCAATAATAACCACATCAAAGGTCGGATAATTTTCCATAAACTCCTTACTGGCAGAAGCTACGCATGTTGTACCAATAACGTTCGCATGACGCACATACAATTTTCGAATTTCATCTAAATCATATTCTGTTGCGTTTTGTAATTTTTCACGCCATTGTTCTTGTAGTTTTTTGTGAAGAGGTAGCTGTTTTTCCTGACGTTGGAATGCTTCGATTGCTTGCTTTGCAGTTTGAATAGCTTCTTTCACCTCTTCAGCCGTTCGTTCTGGCATAGATTGTAAGAGCTTTGTATAGGTAGCTAGTTGCTTTTCTTTCTTCAATCCTGCTATATTAATATCTTTTATTTGTTCTTCTATAAGCGTTAGCTGCTGTTCTACTTCCTGCAAGTTTGTTTGGACAGTCTGTAAAGAGGCTTGTTTAGGAATGAGTTGTACTTTAGCCTGTTCCACTGCCTCCAGTTGCTGCTTTGCTTGTAGAAGAGACTCTCTAGCTTGTGAGGCAAGAATTTTTAAATATTCTACAGATTCTTCTGGTTCTTCAGTAATTTGAAAGGCGTTTGCTAATTGTTGTAACCGCTCAGTATGCTGTATAAATGGTTGGAGCTGCCGCTGGTAACTTTGCACATCGAAGCTAGTTATTGCACACTCCTGATGAATTAAAGTTACTAGATTTTTACGAAAAGTTTCGTATTCCTGATCTTTATGCTCTTGCTGTTGCTTTAGTGCTATTCCCTTTTGCCAAACAAAATCACGACGCATATATAGCCCGAGCAAATAACTTTCAATAACATCACTTGCTGGTGCTTGACCATCTTGAAAAGCCGTGTTTAATTGTGCAAATACACCAGTAAGGTTTTGCAAAGAAAACGATTGTACTGGTTGTAGTCTACTTTTAGCAAGGGCACGCTCCTTGACTTCATGCGTAACCAAAGCCTCTAGCTTCACAATTGCCTTTTGTAAACGAGCATTAATCGTTGACCATGCCTCTAAATCTTTCGCATCCTCTAAATGCTGCAAGCGACCTATTTGTTGCGAAAGTACATGAGAAGGGCGAATTTGATAATGTTGTAAAAAACGCTGAATAAGCTCAAATGAGGTTAAGGTGTATATATATTTTTGCGCTTCCTTCATGATTACTAGACGATTACTTTCGATTTCATATTTCTGCTGTATCTCTTCAAATTGCTGTGTTAACTGGTGCTTTTGTTCTTGTAGTTCTTTATATTGAGCAGCAGCCTCTAGATGTTTCACTTTTTCAGTAGTTTCCTCAATCGTACGCTGTAGTTGCTCGACTGAAGGGTAATCAGCAAGTGTCTGTTCAAGCTGCTGTACAATTGGCTCAATTTGTGCGAGCTGTTTTTCATAATGCTCTTTTTGAGTCTCACATGTTTGTTGCTCTGTTTTAACAGCCTTCAATTCTTTTTTTAATGCTTGAATCTCTTGCTGTAAAATGGGTTCTTCCATAGCTGCCTGCTCTTTTGCAGCAATTTCCTGTGTTAATTGCTCTAGCCATTGCTCTAATTTCTCTAGCTCATCTTTTGCTTTTACAAGGTTTGCTTCTAGCTCTTGCTGAAGTTCTGGAAATATTGTAATTGCTTCTTCAATCGCAGCAAGTGTCTGCTCACGCCATTGAAGCGCAACATTTTCCTCTATGAATTTTTTACCCTCTTCCTCAATACTTTCCGTTCTACCATAGCGTAAAATTCGAATTTCTTGATTGGACAGTAAGCGTCCTAATGCATTATCTACAGCTAAATTAGACTGTGAGGCAACAAGTGTTTTTAAGCCTGCTTTAACATTTTGCTGACAAATCTCTGAAATGACAGTTGTTTTCCCCGTACCAGGTGGACCCTGAATGACATACAAATCCTCAACAGATAGTGCACCTAAAACGGCTCGTCGTTGATATTCATTTAAATTATTATGAAACTCAATATCTTCGCGTAGCTTAGATGCCCGAACTACAGGACGCCGCTCAAACAGTATGGTTTCTAAATTAGGGTTTACTGCCTCACCCTTTTCTAGCTTTGTAAAACCATTACGTAGTCGTCGAATTTGGCTTAATGTTGCAAAATTACTAAAGCTCGCTTGTTTGGAACGAAGATTCAGCTGGTCCTTGCGAGCCAAATCCTGTATAAAAGGCTTTACATCAATTTCTACCGTTTGCTTTCCTGCATTAGCCTTAATAACCTGTCCTATCTCGCCTCGAATTCCTTGTATGCTAACACTTAACCCCTCTAGCTTTTTCCATTCTTTACTCTTTATGTAGGGACATACAATGGTTAAGCGTGTAAAATCTTCATTGAAATAGCTTTGCTTAAATTCTGTATGAATATCATCAATGGTTGCATCTCGTTCTTGTATTTTTAAATAGCCTTCCCAGCTGGCTATACGTTTTTTTACATACTCTGTACGTTCCTCTGCAATCGGTAGCTGTCTTATTTTGGTGTGAAGCTCAAGTGGAATACCTGCTCCATTATTAGGCTTCGTCACAAATTGTAATGCGGCTGCTAAGCGACGATTTGTGTTAATAGGTCCACGCATATGGACAAATCGAATATTGGTTGCCAGCAATCCTTCCACCTTTAGCACACAATCCATAATAACCGTTTTCTCAGTAAGAATATCGCTTAATTTTTCATTGTCCTCCGCATTAAAATAGATGGATAAAAAGGTTTCACCAACTGTTTTTGCTTTTCGTTTTTCAATATAGACAGTAAAAGATCTTTGTAACGCAAAAAAGGCATGCTCGTTTGCTGAGCATTCCTCTACCGCTTCCTTCGCCTTATTGGTCAAAATAAGATTACAGCGTTGTTTTTCTAGTAAAGCGATGTCCTGCATGAGCAGCCCTCCTTCCTGAGTCACTAAAGTTTTATTTTATCACATACTAAAACAATACTTACAAAGAAAAATCCCCTGCACAGTGATTTCTTACCACCGTACAAGGGCTATCTTAATGTTGGTCAATTGTTTCTTTGGGCAAGTTCTTGCTCATTTCACAGTATTGAACAAATACACGAGCTAATTCACGTAAACGACTATGAACGTCTGCATCTACAATAGTATTATTTGCATCGAAATGTGATGTATGTGTATACACATAGTTTGGCGTAACAAGCGCTCGGAAGTAGTCTAAAATAGGTTTTAGCTGATTTTCGACTACAAGGTGATGCTGATATGTGCCTCCATTTGCAACAATGGATACGGGCTTATAGCGCATTGTTTTAGGGTGTAAGAAGTCAAAGGCATTTTTCAAAACGCCTGGAATAGACGCTTGGAAAATAGGCGTTGCAATAATGTAAGCGTCTGCCTCCTCAAATTGTTGAATCAGTTTTTTCATATCATCATTTAATGGAGAACCATCCACAATTTGATGCTTATATTGACTAAAATGCATCATTTCTAACTCGAAACTAGCATCTAATTCTTTAATATATTGCTCTACTTGCTCTAAAATAGCACCAGTTTTACGACCAAACATCGTGCCATCTACGAGTAAAATTTTCATCTTTACTTTGCCTCCACATTCATCTTCTACAATAATATTGTAACAAATGAAAAGTGGCTCGGAAAGGATTGTCATGACAATTGATATAAATTCAGTCTTTAGACGGAACGACAAATTTAATCCCTAAATTAATTATCCTGATCACGTTGTCGGAAATGGACTTCCTTATCAATGACCGTTTCCTCAAGCTTATATTTATCTCGATTAATGACAACCTCACGATTAACTTTCTCGCCTTCATTCAGCTTATCCCAATTAAATAATATCTCTCTTGAAATGTCCTCTTCTGGTACTTCCGGATACTCTAATGTTGCTAACTCATCTGATGGATAAATAGTGACTGGCTGTTGTTTACCATATAGGGCAATGATAATCATAGCCTTTGCCACTTGTGTGGCTTCAATTGCTCTAGAACGTTTTAAAGGTCCAATTAATAAAGGCTGTGCAAGCTTTAATAATTTTTCTCCTGCCTTTTCTCCTAATCGAAATTCATCACGGTTCCCTACTAAGAGTGATGGGCGAATAATGGAAAGCCTTTGTAAGCCTAGTTCCTCTAAATCACGCTCAAGTTTACCTTTAACTCGATTATAGTAAAATGGAGAATTTTCATTAGCTCCCATTGCAGTAATCACAAGAAAATGAGGGATTCCCCGTTTTTTTGCTAAAGAGGCAATTGCTAACGGGTATTCAAAATCTACCTTTTCAAACATTTCACGAGAGCCTGCCTTTTTAATGGTTGTGCCTAAGCAACAATACAATTCATGAGCAAATCCTATATCGTTTTCTTCTATTCTATCAAAATCACGAATTTTCACTTCTAACTTTGGATGCGTATAAGTTAGCTTTCTTCGTGCAATAACTGTTACTGAAATATACTCATCATGTTCACATAATTGTTCAACTAGAGCGGAGCCGGTTAAACCAGTCGCCCCTACAACAATCGCTGCACGCATACTCATTTTTTCTCCCGTCCTTCTACTTATTGATAGTATATCAATTACGCTTATCTTGACACATCGGAGTTAAACAAAACATCCCATCATCTCCATTTGTAGAGGGATTTTTCGAACCAAGATAAAGACCTTCCAATTGTTATGTATATTCCTACAATTCGCCTTTCTATATATATCGACCATTTTTTTGATGATTAAAACTGATTAAAGATAGCTATTTTAGAAGATACCGCTAGAGACATTCATGATCAAATCCTAAATTTTACACATACTTGCTCTTTCTTCGCCATAATTTAAAGAGACAGAGGAAAGGATGGGATACATTTGCAAAACGAAACACACGCAATTGAACCAAAAAAAACGATTGTTTTCATTATTGAAAGCTGTATTGATAAAGGGCTGTATCCTTTTGAACGGGTTTCAACATTAGCTAAACTACTTTCGAATGAGAAGGTTTTTATCTTTGTAAAGACTCCTTCAAATGACGGAATCCAAATTTTAATGAATGAAGGAGTTACTCCTATTCTATTTGATCACTTTAACGAATTACCTAAGCAAATCAAAGGACTTCAACCTGATTTAATTGTTAGAGATGGGCGAAATTCTGAAGGCTGGCAAGTAGAGGAATTACGACCTTTCTGCAAAACAATTATTCATTTTGATGATTTTGGTGAAGGTGGCCAAGCCTGTGATTGTGTACTACTAGCACTCTATCAAGAAGTGAAAGATTATTTACCAGCGCATTATATTGGTGGAAGCTTTGTTTTTGCCTTGCCAGATGCATATCAGCATTTCGATAATATACCTGATAGTAAAACACCTGAAAATCCGCCTCATATCGTTGTTGCTTTCGAGGATGGGGACGAGCATAATTTAACGTATCGAACACTTCGACACCTAACTCAGCTACAAATACCACTACAAATTACAGTTATGATTGACGACAGCTATCGCCATGCAACGGATGACTTGCAAATGATGGTACTTAGTCGTCGCAATACTGCTATTCTTCGAGATAAAGATGCACTCCTCAAACTACTACCTAAAGCAGATGTCATTATTTGTAATGCTAACTATACACCTTATAAAATTGCCTCTTATGGCGTGCCATGCATTACACTTGCGCAAACTGAAGCTGAGCTTTTACATGCTTTTCCTCGTGAGCATAATGGCTTTATCCATCTAGGACTTGGTCGTAAAATGAAGCAATCACAAATCCAAAATGCTGTCATGGAATTTCTTTTACACGAAGCTCGCAGTGAACGAGCAGTGAGAAAACAGCGACAACTCAATCTTGCTGGTAATAATGAAACACTTCAAGCTTTACTCTTAGATTTTGCTTACGATCGTCATAATATCGCTTCTACTTAGTGCTACTTCGAAGATGATTATGATACAATATATAAGAATTTTTCACTCCAACAGCTCTTACAGTAGTTGGGACATAAATAAATTCAACAAGTACCCGATTGATTTTAAAGAATAAGCGGTGGGGGATTCTTAAAACCTCCATCGCTTTTACACGCATTCACTATAAAAATATTCTCAAAAGGAGTAGTCTTCATGCCAACAAAAAGTGATATTGAATACCAAATTAGAGAGTTAAAAATGGACTATATGAATTTACAAGGTGATATAGAAAAGTTGGAGTCTACTGGACACAACGATCAGGTAGCTAAGGCAGAGCAACGTCTTGCGAATATGGAAGCTCAATTAGCAAAACTTAACAAGCAGCTTGCAGA
The DNA here is from genome assembly GCF_039614735.1 of Lysinibacillus sp. BS3. Lineage (NCBI taxonomy): Bacteria > Bacillati > Bacillota > Bacilli > Caryophanales > Bacillaceae > Lysinibacillus > Lysinibacillus sp. BS3. Next base: position 2,293,239 of record NZ_CP154860.1, read on the forward strand.
ACTATAAAATGTAAACAAGAAAGATAGTTGGAGGAACAGATATGGCAATATTAACAGTAGATAATTTAGGTCATTCTTTCGGTGATCGTACACTCTTTAAAGATGTATCGTTTCGCTTAGTGGAAGGTGATCATATTGGACTTGTAGGGGCTAATGGTGTCGGTAAGTCTACATTAATGGGCATCATTACAGGTCAAACGATCCACGATACAGGAAAAGTTGAGTGGCTGCCTGGTACACACTATGGTTATCTAGACCAGCATACCGTACTAACGGCTGGTAGAACAATGCGTGAAGTGTTACGCGATGCCTTTTTACCATTATATAAAAAAGAAGAAGAACTGAATGAAATTACAGGCAAGATGGCAGACGCAACGCCTGAAGAATTAGAAGTACTTTTAGAACAAATGGCAGAAGTGCAGGATGCATTAGATGCAGGAGATTTTTATTCATTAGATATGAAAATTGAAGAGGTGGCACGTGGACTTGGCTTGGATGCCATTGGCTTAGAACGTGATGTAGCTGCTCTTTCTGGTGGACAACGCACAAAAGTACTACTCGCTAAGCTTTTATTAGAAAAGCCAAAAGTACTTTTATTAGATGAGCCGACGAACTATCTTGATGAGGAACATATTACTTGGTTGAAAATTTATTTAAAGAACTATCCATATGCTTTCCTTCTAATCTCACATGATACAGAATTTATGAACGAAACAGTGGATGTCATCTTCCAATTGGAATTTTCTAAATTAACTCGTTATACTGCAACATACGAAAAATTCCTTGAACTTGCTGAAATCAATAAACGTCAGCATATTGAAGCCTATGAAAAGCAACAGGAGTTCATCAAGAAGCAAGAAGATTTTATAGCCAAAAACAAGGCTCGTTACTCCACTACTGGTCGTGCAAAATCACGCGCTAAGCAACTTGATCGTTTAGAGCGAATTGATCGCCCAGAAACAGCTGTAAAACCAGAATTCGGTTTTAAAGAAGCCCGTTCGTCTAGCCGCTATGTTGTAGAGGCTGAGAACTTAGTGATTGGTTACGATAAAGACAAGCCATTACTTCCTCCACTTTCTTTTGCGATTGAACGAGGAGAAAAAATTGCTTTAGTCGGTATGAATGGTGTTGGTAAATCCACATTATTAAAAACAATGTTAGGTAAAATTAATGCGCTTGGTGGGAAAGTAGTCCGTGGTGACTACCTATATCCTTCCTATTTTGAACAGGAAGTAAAAGCTGAGAAAATCACGCCAATTGATGATGTTTGGAATGCATTCCCTTCTATGGAACAAGCCCAAGTACGTGCAGCTTTAGCAAGAGCTGGCCTAAAAACTGACCATATTACACGTCCGCTTAATTCTTTATCTGGTGGCGAGCAAGCTAAAGTGCGTTTATGTAAATTAATGATGGAGGAAGCTAACTGGCTTCTCTTCGATGAACCGACAAACCATTTAGATGTAGATGCAAAAAATGAATTAAAACGTGCCATGAAAGAATTTAAAGGTACCATTGTGCTAGTAAGTCACGAACCTGATTTCTATGAAGGACTCGTAACAAAAGTCTGGAATGTTCAAGATTGGTTTACTTCTGGACAACAAGGCCAAGACTAATTATTTCAAGGGCAGCTCCAACATGTTATGGGGCTGCTCTTTTAAATTTTTTTAACTTCTATGTATAAATAGCCTCATTTAAACATACTATAATCAGTGGACTAACAATTTTACCCCTACTTCCAACTAACTCTCTCCTACGAGACAACTTAGAATTCTAGTAGTTCCTATTAATTCAACATGGATTTTATAGCTTAAAAAGACATTTTCTATAGAGTTAACATAACTTACATCATTGTAAGCTGAATAAACGAAACTTTTTACGCTTATCTTCGTATATTTTAATATAACTGAAAAAATAATAATTCGATTGAGAAATTTTTTCAATTAACTATTGATTTATATATAGCTTACTAGTAAGATATATATGTAAACTATTAACTTACTAATAAGCTATTTGTAAAATATAATCTAAAAAAGAAAGCGAGGAATGAAGAATGACAGTTACAATTTACTCACAAGCGAGCTGTTCTTCATCCAGAAAAGCACTTAAATGGTTAAAAGATCACAACATAGAATATAAAGAAAAACGTATTACATCTCATCCACTTACACTTGCAGAATTCAAAGAAATTCTAAGTATGACTGAAGATGGCACAGATGAAATCATTGCAACAAACTCAAATGACTTTAAAAACTTAAATATCGACATCGACCAACTTTCTATTCAAGAGCTATTTGCTATCATTCAGGCACACCCAAGAATGTTGCGTAGCCCTATTATAATAGATGAAAAACGTATTCAAGTTGGTTACAATGAGATGGACATCCGTCGTTTTATCCCACGTAAAGTACGTGCTTACGAATTAAATGCGATGACAAGATTGGCACAAGAAAGTTAAAACAGTTTTGGAGATGACCTTCTATGGACCAAGAAAAACAAAAAGCCATTACCTCGTTGTTTGAAGTCGTTTCATCTATTGAGCGTAAGTGGGCAAACGAGTGGAATAATCATAATGTACTCGGCTTTTCAAAATCCCATATTTTAATTTTAGACTACTTATCGCAGGAGGGCCCAAAACGCCCTTCTGCTATTGCTGAGCGGTTAAAAGTAACTACTGGTGGTGTCACTGTTTTAACAACCAAGCTGATAAATGGTGGCTTTATTGAAAAAACACAGCATGCCACAGACCGCCGTGCTTCTCAACTAGTCATTACGGCTGACGGTGAAAACATATTAAAAGAATCTCGTCAACAAGTGAGCGAAATCATTAATAATATGTTTGGTATGCTAACAGCGGAGGAACTGCAAACCTTACGAACTATTTTCTCTAAATGTTTATTGGATGTGGAGACAAATCGACCAGATTAAAGCACAATAAAAAGATGCATTTGCAACTGTTTGCGAATGCATCTTTTTTGATTAGTCGACCAAATACTTCCGTCTAAGTACTGTGATGTGCGACCAATCTGCTTTATTACGCTGGTAGCACAGATTCCACAATAGCTGTATCTGACATGAGCATTTCTTTTAATCGAGCCTTTGCACGGAATAAACGAGATTTCACAGTACCAATGGAAACTTTCATAATTGTAGAGATTTCTGCAAGTGAGTATTGGTCTATGTAGAAATACCATAAAGTCTTTCTATAAATAGCATCTAATTGCTCCATTTTATCCTGGACTAGTTTTGTTACAATGTCCTTTTCAATTTTTTCTTCTGTAGAAATATCGTTATTGGGAACCAAATCTAGAATCGGCACGTCTAATGTTTCAGGTTGGTTCATCATATATTTGCTACGTCGTACTTTTTTACGATAGCGATCTCTAAATGTATTCATTGTAATAGTTGTCAGCCAAGCTTTAATATGCTCTACTTCAGCCACGCTATCTTCATAGCGTACAACCTTAACCCAAACTTCTTGCATTAAATCTTCAGCTTCTATATTATTGCGAGTTAGTTTTAAACATAAATGATATATATAACGATTGTATTCCTCGTATACGCCTTCTAATTTTTCATTCATTGTGTATGCCTCCGCTTCTTGTTCTTGCTTCTATACACATTCTCGCAAAATAATGTATTACACTCTATCGCATTGGCTTTCAATTTCATTACAATCGTGTAAGCTTAATCGCTTTCACTTGTAATATTCGTAAAAATTGTTTTACTACTATACTGCTTTCCCTCCAAAAAAGCTTTTGATGACAATAGTTACCTATTATTTAAACTATATTTTTAATAGTATTTATTATCAGAATATTAATTAGTAATTTATTGTCATTTGAAGAAACACAAAATGCACTCCTAATAGAAGTGCATTGGTGTGTTAGCTTAGCAGCCCTAGACGAAAGGCTGAGGCAACGACCTGTGTTCGATTCTTTGCTTTGAGCTTTGTCATAAGACTGCTTACATAATCCCTGACAGTATGCTCACTTAAAAATAATAAACCAGCAATTTTTTTATTATCATATCCTTCGGCAAGCAGGCCAAGTATCATCGATTCCCTTTCAGTTAAATGAAGCACTGTATTCTTCTCTACCTTCTCCCCCTTACGAGATAAAAATAAACCTAAACGCTTCCCTACTTCCTCAAGGAGTGTTAATTCTTCCTTTGTACAATCAAACTCCTCCCCTAGCTGATCAAATGTTAGCCATCCAAATAATTGCTCTTGACGCAAAATGGGAATAAAAATAATCGAGGATAAATTAAATAATTGGATATGCTCTTCTTTCACGTAATTTTTAGGATTTTTTAAATAAATGGGCTTTCTTGAACTAAGTATCGTGTTTTCCCCAGTCAACTCCCCTTTCATGCTTTGCACCTTAGGCAGCTCTGCGCCAATAACTCCATAAAATTGATTGGACCATGGGACATATGCGTAAAATACACATCTTTTATAACTAAAATACTCTTCACATTTTTTTAAAATCAGCGCTAAATCCTGATAACCTGAGGAACTAATAAGCAATTTATCAAGCCTATCTAATAATTGTAAGTGCCTAATTTTCTGATTTTCGCTAGCTATGTTACTAGTTTGGTTATCTCCCTCACAGTCATAATAAAGCTCTACAAGAAACGTAAATGTCGATAATACATACATGAAGATGGCGTTCGTTCGACTACTCTTCTGTTGAATCATAAAAGTAATCAACGATTTCTCAAATATTAATTGAAATAAATTAAAGCTCTTCCTATCAATAATGGACAACTGTGATTGAAGCCATGTGTTGAAAAAATACTTCTCATCATTATTTAATTCATCGATATTTGCATGTGTCATTAAACGCAAAAATGAATCTAATAGCATTGCTGTTCTTTTTCGATCTGCCCCAGTTATAGAAGGTTCTAGATTAAGGTAAATAATTGTATTCTCTTCAATTTGCTGATGATGGATTTTAATAAACAACACAAACTCTTGAAGTGTTACTTCTTCAATTGATTGAAATGGATGCGTCATAGGAAATTCTTCTCCTTCACACTAAAAATACCCCTATAAATGGAGGATATTCACTCACTATATTATACAGCATCTTATAGGATAGTATTTCAAATTGAAAGGAGTAAGATGAAGGTATCGCTAAACAATGCGAATACTTTTGAATCCTAAGGCAACCATATAACCAGAAATAATGAAAGGTGCGTGCTTGAAATGAGATTAGAAAACAAAGTGGCCATTATTACAGGTGGAGGTACAGGAATCGGGAAAGAAACTGCACTATTATTTGCTAAAGAGGGAGCAAAAATAGTTATTACTGATATAAATGAACAATCTGGGAACGATACAGTCCGTGATATTCAAACTATCGGCGGTGAGGCAGTATTTATCCGCCACGATGTTAGTAATGAAGAAGACTGGAAAAAGGTTGCAGATGAATCAATAAAAACATTTAAGAAAGTGGATATTCTTTTCAATAATGCAGGTATCTATATCATAAAACCCCTTGCAGAAATCGAGCTTTCTGACTGGAACCGCTTAATGTCCATCAATGTGACAGGTGTGTTCTTAGGCATGAAACATATTATGCCGCTTATGGCTAAACAACATAATGGTTCTGTTATTAATGCTTCCTCTATTGCAGGCTTAACAGGTGCTGCTGGTCACGTATTATATGGCGCTAGTAAAGGGGCTGTTCGCATTATGACAAAAGATGCTGCTATGGAGTATGCTCCATACGGCGTACGTGTCAACTCCATTCATCCTGGCTACATTGATACAGGTATGGCAGACTATGCATCAGCAACAACAGGAAGCTCAAAAGATGAATTAGGCAAAAACTTATTCCCATTAGGACGTTTAGGCTCTGTAAAGGAAGTAGCGCAAACTGTATTGTTTTTAGCTTCTGATGAATCTTCCTTTTCAACAGGTGCAGAATTCGTTATTGATGGCGGAGCAACAGCAAAATAATTAAAGGTGGTCATTTATATGAAACTAAAAGATAAAGTAGCAATTGTTACAGGTGGGGCTAGTGGTATCGGTGAAGCCACAGTTCGTCTCTTTGTAGAAGAAGGCGCTAAAGTCGTTATTGCCGATTTTTCTGATCGTGGACAAAGTGTTTCTGAAGAATTAAATAACAATGGTTCTGATACACTTTTCGTAAAAACAGACGTAACAAATGAAGCGGACATTCAAAACATGATAAAGGAAACCGTTACTAAATACGGTAAACTTGATATTATGTATGCAAATGCAGGCGTAGCTGACGATGCACCAGCACACGAGCTTTCTTTTGAAAAATGGAAAAGAACAATTGATATTAATTTATCAGGTGTATTTCTATCGGATAAATATGCCATTGAGCAATTCCTTGCCCAAGGAACAGGTGGCGTCATTGTTAACGCTGGTTCAATTTATAGCTTCGTTGCCTTACCAAACCCTACAGCCTACTCATCTGCAAAAGGTGGCGTTAAATTATTAACACAAAACCTATGTACTGCTTACGCTAAACAGGGTATTCGTGTAAATGCGGTGTGTCCTGGCTATATCGACACTCCTCTATTAGCTGAGGTCGATGCTCAGAAGAAAGAATATTTAGCATCCCTTCACCCACAAGGTCGACTTGGTAAACCAGAAGAAATCGCTAAAGCCGTTCTCTTTTTAGCAAGCGATGACGCAAGCTTTGTTAATGGTACAACGCTTCTTGTTGATGGTGGTTATACTGCTCACTAATGAGGCTTTGAATAGACTCGCCTGAAAGCTAGGGCATTTAATGATGCCATTCTAGCCGTTAAAAGTGCGAAGCGATCTGGCTGTTGTATCTGAACCCTTCACAGAAAAATGAAGAATTTATAATCCACTCAAGAAAGACTCAACCACAATTGCTATTTAGCTCTTGTGGTTTATTTTGTAGGTGCTATGTGTAATCTTTCAAGACAATTTAAGATTCCTAAAAGTAAATTGTGCTATACTATTTCTATTATCGAAATATTAGAAAGAGGGATGCTTAATGACTAATTTACAGCAAATTGATGCTTATTTTGCAGAACACCGTGAGGCACATTTAAATGAATTGAATGAATTTTTACGAATTCCAAGTATCAGTTCTTTATCCGAGCATAAAGAGGATATTCAACATGCAGCTGAATGGCTAGCCAGTGCGTTTGAAAAACTAAATCTTGAAAATATCTCCATTACACAAACAGCTGGGCACCCTGTTGTTTATGCAGACTGGCTACATGCAGAGGGTAAACCAACTATTTTATTTTATGGTCATTATGATGTTCAACCTGTTGATCCATTAAATTTATGGGACAGTGAGCCTTTTAATCCTACAATTCGAGACAATAAATTATTTGCTCGTGGTGCGAGTGATGATAAAGGACAAGTCTTTATGCACTTAAAAATGATTGAGGCATTGTTTGCTACAACAGGGACATTACCTGTCAATGTTAAGTTCATTTATGAAGGTGAAGAAGAAATTGGTAGTCCACATCTACCTGCCTATGTTGAACAATATAAAGAAAAACTAGCGGCAGATTTAATTTTAATTTCCGATACAGGTCTTTATGGTCCTGGGAAGCCTGCGGTATGCTATGGTTTACGGGGCTTAACGGGCATTCAAATTGATGTGCGTGGAGCTAAGGGAGATTTACACTCCGGTCTTTATGGTGGTGGCGTACAAAATGCTATTCACGCATTAGCTGAAATTTTAGCATCCTTCCGTGATGAGCATGGTACGATTCAAGTTGAAGGTTTCTACGACAAAGTGTTGCCATTAACAGAAGAGGAACGTGAGGCTTATCTTGCGCTTGGCTTCGATGAAGAGTCTGTTAAACAGGAAGTTGGCGTAAAAGAATTATTCGGTGAACAAGGGTATTCTTATTTAGAACGTACTTGGGCCCGCCCAACCCTAGAGGTTAACGGTGTATTTGGTGGTTTCTCAGGTGAAGGTATCAAAACAGTGCTGCCCGCTGAAGCTGGCGCTAAAATCACATGTCGTCTTGTACCAAATCAAGAGCCCGATGAAATTGTAGCACTTTTAAAAGCACATGTTGAAAAGCACAAACCTGCTGGTGTGGAAATCAACATTTCTGAATTCGATAAAGGCCGTCCATTCCTAACGCCTTTCGATCATCCATTTATCCAGGCTGCTGGACGCTCCTATGAAAAAGTGTATAATGTACCAACAGCATACACACGTGGCGGTGGATCCATCCCTATCGTCGCTGCGTTTGATGAAATTTTAGATTTACCTGTAGTGCTAATGGGCTTCGGTCTATCAAGTGAAAACTTCCATGCACCAAATGAACACTTCCATTTAGAAAACTTTGATAAAGGCTTACGTGTTCTTAGTGATTATTTATATGAGGTTTCAGGATTACAAAAATAAATATCGATTAATTAAAAAATCCCCTCACTGTCAAAGTGAAGGGATTTTTTTACTTTGATTACTCACCAAAAATCGTAACGATATCAGCTGCTTGTTTGCGCTCTTTACCTTTTGGCACTTCATCAAAATAACCAACTTGTAGCATAGCAATGACACGCTCACCTGGCTGTACCTTTAAAGCTTCACGGAATTTTGGATTATCTAGGAAGCCTGGTGTTTTCCAGCAAGAGCCTATGCCTCTATCCCATGCCAGTAACTGCATGTTTTGAATAAATGTACTTGCTGCTGCATAATCTTCTAAACGTTCTTTTTGACGCGCATCCTCTGGAACGATAACAAAGGCATAGCCACCTGGTAATGTAAATTTCAACATCTGCTTCGCTAAATCTTCGCTTGAAAGCTCCTGCCATTTAGGAATTGTTAAGTCACGTAATAGCTGATGAAGATTTGTTAATTCCTTTCCACAGGCAACAACTAATCGCCACGGCTCACGATTACCATGATTGGGAGCCCATACTGCATCGTCAATAATAGCCATTAAATCCTCACGCTCTACAGGCTGGCCATTAAACTTTTTAATGGAACGACGTTGAATAATTGCATCTCTAACAGATAAAATTTGTTCGCTCATATATCAATTCTCCTTCTACCATAAGACAACATATTAGAATTTATCTCTTCTATCTTTCACATTATCATATATTTGTATGCTTTAAAACTACCTGTTCCTAAGCAAAGCTGTCATCTATATGATAGAAAAAGTAGGTCATGCTTGGCGTATAGGCGGTGGAATCCTCATAAAAATAAGGTCGATTAATACTATCTGAGGTGTGGGCATTCACATAAGGAATACCATTTTGAATACTTGTAACAATAACGGAATGGTCAATTCTACCATTCCCTTGAAAATCATAAAAAATGACATCTCCTAGCTCTAGTTCCTCTGCATATTGAACACGTCTACCCTTCAATCCTGTTGTAGAACCTTCTAAATACCATCGTAATGAATGGGCAACAGACCAGCTAAAGCTCCAATTCCCTTGCTGAATCCACCAGCCTTTCTCTCTACTTGGTGCACCTCGCATCGGTGCCCCTCCTGCAAGTAAACACTGAGATATATAGTTCGTGCAATCTACATCAAAATTTGGAAAAGCAGGATTGCGTCTGTTCCACCACAAATTAGCATATTGAACTGCAGCCTGCCTATTATACATTTTTGCCATACATAACCTCCTCATGCCATCATATGTCTATTTAAGCATTTCTATTAGTTAGGTCCTTCCTCATAATTCTTATTGAAATCCATTATATTCAGCATGTTCCTTTCCAATTTCAAGAACATTTTTGCTACAATAAGGATTAAAGATATGTCAATTTTATTTTATGACCAGAAGGGATGTTGAATGTGAGGCAGCATGCTGAAAAAGAGATTTTACAGCCAACTCTTTTATGCGATAAAAAAGGTAATTTAAATCCAGCAGCCATCGGATTTGCACGCAAACCACTTATTAATAGCAATTTAAGCGGCCATCTCATGCGCAAAAAGAAATGGAACTATTGGTGTGTCTACGGTGATGAAATCTTGTTTTCAGCTACGATTAGTCATCTAGATTACGCAGCAGTCTGCTTCGTTTATTTCCTTGAATATGAAACACAGCGCTATTTTGAAAAAACGATCACAATCCCCTTTGGTGGTAAACTAAAAATGCCTACACAGGTTTTAGAATCTGTTTCATTTAAAAATAGTGAAATGATGATTGATTTATTATATATACAAAATGAAACACATCTATCTGTTTCCATACCAAACTTTGACGGAGATGTTTTACGAGCAAAGCTTATCATTCAGCACCCACCAGCGGACGAAACCTTAAATGTAGTCATTCCTTGGAATCGCAAAACATTTCAGTTCACAGGCAAGCATCACATATTGCCAACATCAGGTGTTGTCACAATTGGTACTCGGCGTTTTAATTTCTCAGCTGAGGAGAATTTTGCTGTGTTGGATTATGGACGAGGTGTATGGCCACGTGAAGCATTATGGAATTGGGGAATGGCCTCTCAACGAGTACGTGGACGACGCATCGGACTTAATTTAGGAGGTAAATGGACAGATGGCACAGGCATGACTGAAAATGCTGTTTTTGTTGATGGTAAAATGACAAAAATACATGAGGATTTATTATTTCAATATGATTCTGAAGATTACATGCAGCGTTGGAAAGTGAAAACAAAATTTTCTAATCAGGTCTCCTTAACCTTTTCACCCTTTTTTGAGCGTATAGCCCAAACGAATGCCAAACTAGTTAAATCAGAGGTACATCAACTATTTGGCTATTACGACGGTTCTATTTTACTCGACAATGGTGAAACACTGGTTATTCAACAAATGCTCGGATGTATTGAGGAACATCGTGCAAAATGGTAAAAACCCTCTAGAAGACGTTGCTTTCCGTGGGTATTTTGAAAATGCAAATGATTCCACGGAAGCTTTTGTCTCCTAACTGTCCACTTTTGCTCTAACTAAGGGCTCTTAATATTTTTTCTGGATCATCTGTAAATATCGCCTGTACACCGAGCTGTTGTAAACTTCGAGCATCGCGTTGTTCATTGACGGTATACACACGTACAGTTGCACCTTCAGCGAGAGCTAGTTTAACTGATTTACGGAAGGAAGTTGGCAAACTTACATGTAACGCCTTAGCTGGTATAAGAGCAATGTAAGTTGGGAAATCCACCAGCACCTCTGCAAACAATGCTGCACTTTCTATATAAGGCGCTATTTTTGATATTGTTTGCAATGATTCATGATTGAAAGATGAAATGATCACCCGCTCTGTCATTTGCTGTGCTGCTACTTCTTTGAGCACGAGCGCTTCGATTCCTTCATATGCAATAATGTCTGTTTTCAGTTCAATATTGATACGGTGATTGGTACCTGCAAATAACTCCAACACTTCCCCTAAGGTAGGAATTACTTCATCTCCGAACTCCCGTGAAAACCACGAGCCAAAATCAAATGTACGTAATTGTTGTAATGTAAAATCTTTTACATAGCCTGAGCCATTGGAGGTACGATCAATGGTCTCATCATGAATAACCACTACCTCTTTATCTGCGGTTAAATGAACGTCTAGCTCTATCCCTGCTATAGGAAGCTTTGATGCTGCTTGAAAGGCAGCCATCGTATTTTCTGGATAGTTTATCGAAACACCTCTATGTGCAAATATGTCCAAATTCAATAACCTCCTCTATTATTATTCAAAGAAAAACCTTCCAGCCCCATGTAATAGTTGCATAATTAACATTTTAGCTTTCACTTGCTGGTAAATATTATATATAGTAGTATGATAATCTACTTTGAAATTGTAAGTACCTAGGAGGTGCTAAAAAATGACTGTACAACATCCAGATTTTCAGGCTGAAGTAGAGCGGTTAGCGTATACCCAAGGCTATATGCAACAAATATTAGACGAATCACAACGAGATTTAAAATCTGCTCAAGAAAATATCCGCAAATCTATGGCCGATCTTGATTACTTAGATTCGAGTTTAAGTTATTTAAATATCTTAACAAATGCCAGATTTTTTGAAATGGCACGTAATCAAAAAGAAGGTCTAGAGGCCGTTCGCAAGAAGCCCTATTTCGCTAGAATCCATTTCCAAAAAACCGGTGACCCAGAAGAATTCCTTTATATTGGGAAAACATCACTATTTCATCGTGAAACCCATGAGCCCATTATTGTTGACTGGCGCTCACCCGTAGCTAATGTTTATTATGATGGACGTCTTGGTGACATGGAGTACGATGTCCGTGGTGAAGTTCATAAAGGACATCTCTTTGCTAAAAGGCAATACAAGATCGAAAATGGCGAATTACTCGATATACGAGATATTGATCTAACAACAAATGATGAACTACTACAAGAAGCATTAGCTGGAAAAGCTGATGTCCGTCTAACTGAAATTGTTTCAACCATTCAAAAGGAACAAAATGAAATTATTCGAGCACATCTTCGTCAACCAATTATTGTGCAAGGTGCTGCTGGTAGTGGAAAAACAACCATTGCTCTACACAGAATATCCTATTTCCTTTATACAATGGGTGAACATTTTAATCCTGAGCAGCTCATGATTTTAGCACCGAATAAGTTATTTATTGATTATATAGGCGATGTTTTACCAGAGCTTGGCGTCGATAAAATATGCCAAACTACTTTTACAGACTACGTTCTTTCTGCCACTAAATTAAAGCTTAAGCTTCAAAATCCAAATGAACAATTAGAATTGCTCGTTGCTGGAGGCAGTCAGCCTACTGCCTGGATTGCTGAAATGAAAGGTTCACTTTACTATCGTGATGTCATCGAACGCTACGTACAAAAGCTGGAACAAAAGATCGCAGAGCAATTCGAAGATGTCTATATTGAAAAATACTGTATCATGCGTGCTTCCCACCTGAAGAAGCTGTTTTTATATGAATTCTCATATATGCCTATCGAAAAGCGACTTGAACATATTAAAAAGGTCTTAGCAAGCCATGTACGTCAAAAAAAACAGGCTGTTTTAGCTACACTCCATAAAAAGTATGATGAAGCATTGGGTAAAGCCTTAAATGGAATTCGAGATGATGAAAAACGGCGACGTGTTGTCACAAAATTCATTGATGAGCGTGATGAACGAATTCCTGCCATTGAAAAAGAAACGAAGACAACGGCATCAGCTTATATGCGTCGCTTTCCCAAACATAATATTAAAACACTCTATCGTACCCTTCTCACCGATGCAGAATTATTAGCAGAACTCGCCCCTGAATGGCATTACCTTGAACAGCAACAATTTTTGCAGGCACATCGTAAAGAACAATGGGCACTCGAAGATTTAGCTGCACTATACTATTTACAAGCACGTTTAAAAGGCATTGCAGATGAATGGAAGATGCGTGTTGTCTTTATCGATGAGGTCCAAGATTACAGTTTATTTCAGCTTGCTGCTTTAAAAGCAGGTCTTGATACAGATATGTTTACTATGGTCGGTGATTTAGCACAAGGTATCCATAGCTATCGCTCATTAACAGCCTGGGAACCTGTCCAAAGCTTATTTCCTCGTGCAAGCTTCCGCACTTTGCAAAAAAGCTATCGAACAACAATTGAAATTATGGAAGTCGCGAATCAAATTCTAGCACAGATGAATGAACAGCTACCTTTAGTAGAACCCGTTGTGCGTCACGGTAGCGTACCAAGTTTTATTCAAGCGGAGCAATTTGATGCCTTCAAAGTTAAAGAGATCTTTGAAGCTATTCGTCAAAATGGCCATCGATCCATCGCTTTAATTTGCAAAACTACTGCAGAAGCCATTACTATGCAACAGGCATTAAAAGACAATGATATTGCTTCACAACTACTAACGGAAAATGAATCTATTAATCAAGAAATGTTACTTGTTGTGCCAAGTCACTTAGCTAAGGGACTTGAATTTGATGCTGTCATTGTAGCTGCCTACGATACACCATTTTACGATACACCCATTGACCGAAAGCTACTTTATGTAGCTCTTACACGAGCCATGCACGAGCTATACTTAATCGGTCCATCCAAAAAGACATTTTTATTAGAAAATTAAAAAGTCGCTAAAAGGCGACTTTTTTCTTTGCATCATTAATTTCTTGGGGGTAATTTATAAAACTTCCCTTTGGATAAATAAGCTTTCACAACTTTCCACCATGAATTAGGGGCTTCCTTCGGAGGAGACTTCTTCTTTGGCAATGCTGGCATGCGCATGATCACGACTCCTTTCTTAAAGCTTATTAATATTATATGAAGATAGTAGGTGATTATGATAAAAAAGGGCGATGAGTTGATATTAAATACCTCTCATCACCCTTTTTTCTATTGTTTTACATAATAATCAATTTGCTGTGCTTTCATAAAGCCTGCTTTTTCATAGACAGAAAGTGCTTTTTTATTGTCTACTTCTACATCTAGCATGACAAACGCTGCACCAACCTTACTCGCATAATCCTTTGAAAAGGAAAGAAGGGCTGTCCCAATACCTTGTCCTTCACAATTTGGATGTACAGCAAGTGCTGTTACCCACTGGATTTCATTTTCCTTAGCTGTAGTCACTGTGCCAACAACTGCACCATCTCTGTAAGCAACCCAAAGCTCTCTTCCATTTGTTGATGTATTAAAAGCAATAAGCTCTTCTGATTCTTTGGGTAGATCTCCAAAAGCCTCACAATAAATAGTAATCAGTTCAGCTTGCTCTCCGTTATAGGCTTGAATATTTATATCACTTCGTAATGTAACAGGCTCTGCTTTTGTTTCTAGGGTCGTTTCTGAAAAACTATAGGTAAACCCTTTGTTTTCAATAAATGTGTGCCCATAAGGGGAACCATCAATTACTACAGCTAATTGCCCCTCTGCCCCTCTTTCTTTTAGCCCTACTTGTATACCCTCAACTAACGCAGTTCCAATACCCTTTTGTCGATATGCAGGTGTCACCACTAATGACCACTCATATGTATGAAGTCCCATTAAGTCGATAGCACTAGCAGCACCAACTAGTAAATCCTTATCATCCTCATACGCTAGTACCATGAAGCCTTTATTCTCGAAAGAGCTAGCCATAGGTACATTCATAATGGTTTCATAGACTCGATAATCTTGAACTGTTGCTTCTTCACATAATAACTTTACTTCTTTCAATGTTTCTCCATCTAATGGAAAAGACACTGTCATCACTGAAATATTCATCATTTACTCCGTTCCTGTAACAGACTATTGCCCTATTGTAGCAAGAATGAAAATAAGCTGGCAACAAAATATATTAATACCCGCTATTAATCAGAATTTTACTTCAAATATTAGAAAAATAAAAGGATTTATACTATAAAAATTCAGTAAAATGACTGAAATTTACTAGAAATAATATACTAATTTTTCTAAAATAGAGATATTTATTCTTTCACAACCCATTACTTTTAAACTATCTACTGCTTCATATTTTAATAATGTTATATAATAATTATACCATTTATTCAAATTAATAACATTTTTAATTCAATAAAAAAGAGCAACTTCAAATGAAATTGCTCTTTTTCCATCTATTCCTCAAGATGGTATGTGGATGAATGCAGCATTTGTGCATAAAGACCACCTGATTCGATGAGCTTTTGCTGAGGTCCAGCCTCCACTAATTCCCCTTTATGCATCACTAAGACCATATCGGCATTATGGACAGTATTTAAACGATGTGCGATCACAAAGCTCGTGCGCCCTTGCATTAACGTATCGAGTGCCTCTTGTATCGCCAGTTCTGTCACAGTATCGATACTGCTTGTCGCTTCATCCAATAGTAAAATTTTCGGATCAGCTATAAGTGCCCTTGCTATAGAAAGTAATTGCTTTTGGCCTTGGGAAATCTCGCGTCCATCCGCTGCAAGAATAGTATCATACCCATCCTTTAGTTTCATAATGAATTCATGTGCATTAGCTTGCTTGGCCGCTTCCTCAATCTCTGCATCACTCGCATCCAGTCTACCATATCGGATATTCTCGCGAACAGAAGCCTCAAACAAAAATGGATCCTGTAAGACAAAGGCCATTTGTGAACGAAGGGATTGTCGATCAATTTGCTGTACATTTATACCATCAAATAATACCTCTCCCTTTGAGACGTCATAAAATCTTGCAATAAGTTGAAGTATTGTCGTTTTACCAGCCCCCGTTGCACCAACAAGGGCTACCGTTTGACCAGGTTCCACTTTAAAATCTACATTTTTTAGTGTGTACCCCTCTTCTTCTAGTTCATATTTGAAGTACACCTGCTTAAACGTTACATGTCCCAATAGCTGATGCTTTTGTGCTGACACATTTTCTGCCTCTGGTTGTTCATCAAGCAAGGAAAATACACGTTCTGCACCAGCAATGGCTGACAGTACTGTATTAAACTGGTTTGCTAAATCATTTAAAGGACGTGTAAATTGTCGTGCATATTCAGTGAATATAACAATTACCCCTATCGATACATGTCCATATAACGCAAGAACTCCTCCTACACCTGCTACAATGGTAAAGCTCATATTATTTAAGAAGTTCATAACTTTAGGAATATAACCTGAGTATGTCTGTGCCCAAAAACCAGTTCTTTTTAAGCGCAAACTTTTTTCACGAAATTCTGCTTTCATTCGCTCCTCTTGTGAAAATGCCTTCACAATCCGCTGTCCTGAAATTGTTTCTTCGATCATCCCGTTTAAGGCGCCAATAGCTACCTGCTGTTCTTTAAACAGTGGTGCTGTACGACGTGTAATCCATCGCATCGCCCAAAACATCAGTGGAATAATGATCATCGTCAGAACTGTCAGCAATGGGCTTAAACTGAGCATAATAATGACGGTTCCACCAAGCGTAAGAACACTTGAAAATACCTGAATAAAGGAACTGTTCAATGTTGAGCTGACAGCTTCAATATCATTCGTCATTCTACTCATCAATTCTCCATGCTGACGACGATCAAAGAATGCCACTGGCAGTCTTTGAAAATGAGTGAATACACTTGTCCTTAATCTATAGATCGTTTGCTGGGCGATGCCAATCATCCAATAGTTTTGTAGGAAAAGTGAAACGGCTAATAACACATAAATACCAATTAATAAGCCAATCCCTTTATCTAAGCCTGAAAGCTCGCCATGCATAACATAGTGATCAATCATTTGACCGATTACATAAGGACCAACTAAAGCTAATATGGAGCTAATCATCACTAATAAGAGCACCACAATAAGCAGTGCACGTTGTTCGTCGACAATTTTCCATAACCGCAGCAATGTACTTCTCCAATCAGCTGCACGTGGCCCCTTCTTTTTCTTCACACCCTGTTTCAGATCATCTTTTGTCAAAAGCGGTTCATAGCCAAAAGGTTTCTGGAAAAATCCCATTAATCCTCCACCTCCTGTTGAGAGATAGCTATTTTTTTATAAAGCGAGGAAGTCTCTAAAAGCTCTTCATGTGTGCCATAAGCAACTACTTTTCCAGCATCAATCAGTAAAATGCGATCTGCACCTTTAGCTGTACGTATTTTTTGCGTAACAACAAGCATCGTTGCTTTTTCTTCACTCAGTGCCGCCCACAAAGACTGTTCAGTTTTCACATCTAAAGCACTAGTACTATCATCAAGCATTAAAATATGTCCCTGTCTCAAAAGAGCTCTAGCTATAGATAATCTCTGTTTTTGCCCCCCCGATAAATTGACACCTTTTTGCCCAACCTTGGTATCATAACCATTTGGAAAATCTTCAACAGATGCATGAATTTGCGCCTGCATTGTAGCCTGTAATACAGCATCCATTTCAGCCTGTGTATCTCCCCAACGCACATTATCTGCAATACTTCCTGTAAATAACAATGACTGCTGGGGGACATAGCCAATCACTTCCCGCAACTCTTGTAAATCCCAATGTTGCACATCCTGACCTTCCACAAGTATTCTGCCTTGCGTTACTTCATAGAACCGAGGAATGAGCTGTAATAATGTTGATTTTCCTGCACCAGTTGCCCCCATGATCGCTAGTTTCTCGCCAGACTTAACTTGAAAGCTCACATCTGACAGAACAGGAACATCTCCTCCTGGATAAGTAAAACTAACATGGTCAAAGGTTAATTCTCCATATTGTGTGGCATGACCTACTTCTTCTAAAAGAGATGTATCTTCAACCTCATTTTCAATGGAAAGGATTTCTGCCATACGTTCTGCAGATGCCTTTGCACGTGCGTAGAAGATAATAATAAAAGCGAACATTGAAAATGAGCCTGTCATACGCATTGCATAATTCACAATAGCCACAATATCACCAAGTGGCGTTGTTCCTGTAGCAATTTGTTTTGTACCAAACCATAAAACTGCGAGCAGGCTCATATTCATAATGAACAAAAGAACCGGCATAATATATTCCATTATGCGTAAGGCCTTCACAGTATCAACCTTTAACCGTGATGCAACTTCATCAAAGCGTGTAGCCTCATATGCCCCTCTTAAGTAAGCCTTTACTAATCGTATCGCCTGTAAATTCTCCTGTAAAACTCTGTTTAAACGATCGACCCTCTTTTGTACACGCCCAAAATAAGTCACACCTTTTGCCACCATAAAAAGAAGAAAAATAAAAATGATCGGTGCACCAATAACTAAAAATAAAGCTAATTTCGGATTTACGACAAAAGCCATAATAATGCTTCCTATCACAGCAAGTGGCGCTCGAAGCATAATACGTAAGCTCATAAACAGCACCGTTTGTACCTGTGTAACATCATTTGTTAATCGAGTAATAAGCGATGCAGTGGAGAATTTTTGATAGGTTGCTAGCGTAAAGGATTGAATCCTATCAAACAGGGCATTTCGAAGGTCATACGAAAAGCTTTGAGCTGTATGTGAAGAAAAATAAGAATTGATAACGCCCGCCAGAAAGGCAACAAAAGATAGCCCAAGTAAAACAGCCCCCCATTGCAAAACCATTCCTTGATTTTGTGCCCTTACTCCCTCGTCGATTATTTTTGCCATAATGAGTGGCTGCACAAGCTCTACAAATAACTCTAAAAGCATTAAACATAAAGCAAAAATAGCTGTCCATTTATATGGCTTTACATAGGAAAAAACTTCTTTCATATTCTTTCCCCCTTGTTGGTAGATAAAATTTAATGATAGTTAAAAACTACTAACACTATAGTATATTTATGCTTTTTCTCCTGCTATAGAAAGCCAGGTTACACAAACAAGCATAACGAATACTCCTATTAATTGCCAAAAACCTAAAGAAGTACCGAAAATAATAACAGAGATCACCATTGCTGTTAATGGTTCAATACTAGAAAGAATGCTCGTTTCAACTGCCGTAATGTATTTCATACTACTTAAAAACAATATAAAAGCTACTGTTCCAAAAAATATTAAAGCAACTAATAACATTAAAATTTTAAAATCTACTAGAACAACCCATTGAGTGGACTGCTGCCAAACACGGCTTACTAAGCCCAAAGTGAAGCCACCCACCAGCATCCCCCAGCCCACTACTAAAAGCACACTCCACTCCTTCATTAAGCGTGCAGGATACAAGGTGTAAAATGCAAATGTTAAGCCTACTCCTATTCCCCATAACAAGGCTTTTGGACTAATAAGTAAACTTTCAAATGATGCATTCGTTAGTAACAGAAATAACCCTATAAGGGTACCAATAATACCTAACACTTGATATTTTGGTGGCCATTTCTTTAAACTAAGAGAGACATACGCGACAACAAATATTGGCGCTAAAAACTGTAGTAAGGTAGCAAGCACAGCATTACTTTCATTAATTGCAGCAACAAATGTAAATTGGACACCAAGCATACCTGCAATACCAAAAACTATGAGTTGCCTCCCCCATAGCTTGTGCTGCCAAATTCCAAAAATATTTTTTCCTGTTAACAATAAATATGTAAGTAGTAATATACCTGCAACCGATAAACGGATTGTTAACATAAAGGATACAGTCAAAGGTGTATGATTAAGCAACCACTCCATTAAAGGGCCAGTTGCTCCCCATAACATAGCACCCGAGACGATAAATATTATTCCTTTTAAACGTTTCATACCAATCCTGCTTCCTATATACGTACTAAAAATTGTTACTTTTCTTCAAATCATTTCTTATATTTCACTAGAAAAGTCCTATTAATTTTTACTATCAAATATTTACAAATATATTCATAATGACTAATTCCCGATTATTATCTATAATATTAGTATATATTGATTACCCAAGGAGATCGAATAATCATGAGTCATATGCATAAATCATTTACGATTGATGAACATTATTTAAATTCACTTCCTTTTCCTGCAATTATCATTAATCAAGATGGACAAGCAACAGTCTGGGGAAAGAGTGCTGAACATCTGATTGGCTTATTAGCTAATGATATTAAAGGAAATACTACTCCATCTATACACGAAAATCTACTGCGTCAGCTTCCTGTCGAAACACTTCAATCTATTTTACAAAATGAGGACAGTACGTATCTAGAAAAAATTCAAGTACACACAACTTCAAATGCAGAAATAACAACAGCTCTGCTAGCTAAACCTTTTACAGATGAGGGAGAACGTTTTATTCTATTGATTTTTATGCTCCCAGAATTAATGACGCAGGCTATCTCTCAATGCAATACCTTTGTAAACCTTAAGCAAGGTTTAGATGCAACCTTTATGACTGTTACACTCGATCACGATGGATTTATCTTGGAATGTAATAATGAATTTCTAAAAACAAGCCAATGGACACCAAAGCGTGTTATCGGCAAAACCTTTTGGCAACTGTTCCCTGATAATGAAATGAGTGAAAAAATTACACATACGATCTGGCGTAATTTAAATAATGGTCATACATGGCAAGGAGAAGTTGAAAAAATTACAAAAACGGGGCAATCCTATTGGGTGCTACTAACGGCTATTCCCCTCGTTAATCTTGAAACAAATGAACAACAGTTTATCCTAATTGAAAAGGATGTAACAAAATCAAAAACGATTCAACACCAGCTTGAAAAAATTGCTTACATCGATACAGAAACTGGTTTGATGAATGCACATCGACTTGAAAAAGTAATCACCAATATGATTGACGATGAGAGACACTTTTCATTTGTTTATCTAAGTATTGATAAATTTTATACACTTAAAGAATTACATGATCAACAAATCGATCAAAGCCTTATTGTTGAATTTACAAATCGTATAAAAATGTATTTCCAAGATAGCACGATGGCTCGTATAAATGAAAATGATTTTGTTGTCATTACGCCTTTAAGTGAATGGTTTATTCAAGGCTTTTTATCTTACTTACAACAACATCCGATTTATAGCGGCAATATTGCTGTACCAATTTCTATTAGTGGTGGCATAACTAGATATCCTGAGGATCAATCAACATTCTCTCAGCTTATGAAGGCATCCATTGCTACTATTTCTACAGTCCGTGAGGCTGGCGGAGATAAAATTGTTTCTTTATCAACAGCAACACATAAGGCTTTAAATCGTAAAGCATTAATTGAAAAGCGCTTACTCCAAGCACTTGACCAAAAGAACTTGAAGGTACTCTATCAGCCACAAATCGATGTGTATTCTGGAAAAGTTACTGCTGTTGAAGCACTTGTACGTTGGGAAGATGAGGTCATAGGTGTCGTAACGCCTGATGAGTTAATTCCTATCGCTGAAGAAACAGGCCTAATTAATAATATTGGGTCCTTCATGCTGGAAAAGGCTTGTGAACAAGCATTACTTTGGAAAAAGGCTGGCTATGATTTAAAAGTATCTATTAACTCTTCTGTACGCGAATTCCGTGATAAGAATATGGCAAAATCTATACTTGAAATGATTACAAAAACAGGTTGTCCAGCGAACCTATTACAAATTGAGATTACTGAAAAATTTGCTTTAGAAGCTGAAGCCGCAACGTCTATTGCACAGCAAATGCGTAAGCTTGAAAACGAAGGCATTTCTTTTGTATTAGATGATTTCGGTACTGGCTACGGCTCATTTAGATATATGCAAATTTTACCAATAAGTACATTAAAAATCGATCAAACGTTTACAAATTCACTCTTGAAATCCGAAAAGAGCCAAAAGCTTATGAATGGTATGGTACAACTAGGTAAATCCATGGAATTGAAAGTGGTCGCTGAAGGTGTAGAAACAGCTGAACAAGCAGATCTATTAATCACTTACGGCTGCGATGCCATTCAGGGCTATTATATTAGTAAACCTGTTACACCTGAAGAGATTGAACTATTACTGACAAAATAACAATAATGAAGAAGGAGGCTGCGTTTATTTTGCACGCAGTCTCCTTCTATTTTTTATAAACCTTTTGTAATTTTACTTTACTGGAACGAACTGAGCGGAATATGAGTTGGATAATTACTTCTGCAAAAACTAGTCCAATAACAATAGCACCTGTAATTAAAAATGCCTTTAAGCCATATTGCAAGCCTTGTAAGTAATCATCTTCTACCACATTTCTCATTGCATTATAAGCCATGCCCCCTGGTACTAATGGTATAATTCCCCCAACAATAAAAATAATCATGGGTATTTTAAAGCGTCGGGCATATAAATGAGCAACGATGGCAATGACAAATGAGCCAAAGAAAGAAGCTTTGACAACATCCATGCCTTGCTCTGTTAGAACATAGTATATAATCCAGCCAATTACCCCAACGAGTCCGCAATGAAGTAGTGTTTTTCTAGGAACATTAAAAATAATGGCAATCCCAGCTGTCGCAAAAAAACTAACTATTAATTGTATAATAATGTCCATCATCTGCATATTATCCGCCTCCTAAAATCCTAGTGTGACGGCTATTGCTGCACCAATAGCAAAGGCTGTTAAAAAGGCCTCTGCTCCCTTTGCCATCCCTGACATAAAATGACCTGCCATTAAATCACGTACAGCATTTGTAATCAAAATACCTGGTACTAGTGGCATGACGGAACTAATAATAATTTTATCAAGTTCAGTACCATAACCATACTTTACTGCAAAGAAGGCAACAAAGCCGAGGACGAGTGATGCAGTAAATTCAGAAAAAAACTTTACCCTTGTTAAATGATTAATGATTACAAGTACTAGGAAACCGAGCCCGCCTGCCAAAAAAGCTATCGGAAAATCCGACCATCCACCCTTAAACATAATAAGGAAACAACCACTAGCAAGCGCAGCTGCCAAAACCTGCAAATAAGTTGGTAAAAAATAATTTGTTTTTTGTATCGACTTTAACTCGTCATAAGCTTCTTCTAATGTTATGATTTGAGATGTGAGTCTACGAGATACTGAATTTACCAAGGCGATTTTTTGCAAATCTGTAACCCTACTGGGAATTGATGTAATTCTTGTTGGCTGTGTCTTGCCTAACGAAAAAATGATGCCCGTTGGTGTGGCATAACATTGAGCATTTGGCATATTTTGAGAATGTGCCATACGCAGCATCGTATCCTCAACGCGGTATGTTTCTGCACCACTTTCAATCATAATGCGTCCTGCAAGCAACAAACAGTCAATCGTAAGTTCATTATCCGCATCTTGTAAGACCATTGCAGCTATCTGCCTCCTTCAAAAGGTTCCTTGCCAATATTAACGAACTGCCAATAAAAACTCAACTGAAAATTTTTTTCTTAAGCAACGGATTATCTTTCAATTTATTTTTACAGTTACACTAATATTACGCATGTGTTTTTTCTATTTTAGTAGGTATTTTACAACCTCTTAAATAGAAGTACAACTACAATTAATTCGCTGATTCTTGAAGAAAAAGTGATCTTAATAATTTTCCACAAAATTACATAAAAAGATTCTAGATTTGTATAACTTTTTTAATGACTGGCACGTCTGATTGTATAGAAAATAAAAAAAGAGGGGAGCGTATCCAAAACCATGCAGGAACGCAGAAAAAGACGCGGTCCAATAATTGATTTCTTATTACTTAGCCTTATTGTGACCTTAACAACTATTATACTTTTTATTATCCTTTCAAAGGATGACTTTAAGTTTCAAAAGATTAGTGCTTCAAAAGAATCCGAGACGGAATCGGTGAATAGTCATTTATCGACCGAAAGTTCTGCGTTTCCAGGCATACGTATTGTTACAGACGTTTCAAATGACAAACGAACACCATTTGCTATACATTACCCACAAACAGATAACGAGGTTTTTAATGATGCCGTATTACAATACATATCGGATTCAAAAGAAAACTATCTAACATCGATGAAGAAAAATAAAGATACAGATGCTATGGGTGAATTAAATATTAGTCTAGAAACTTTTCCGTACCGAGAGCATTACTATTCCTTTGTGCTAACAAAAATGCTATATGTAGGTGGAGCCAATCACGAAGTCTCCACAAAAACATTCTTCATTAACAACGAAACGGGCGAACAAATTACGATCCAAACGCTCTTACAAAATGATGAGAATAACTTATCTACGTTGGCTGTAAACGTCCGAAAAGATTTGCAAAAAAACCTCCAATTAAAGGATGAGCTTTTCAACGATGAACTATTAAAAGCTACCGAACCAAAATGGTCTAACTTCAATCGCTTTGCTATTGTTGATGATTCATTACAAATCTATTTCGATGAATATGAGATTGCTAGTGGAGCAGCAGGTACCCCAATAGTGAAACTACCCCTTTCGCTTATTAACCCTTTGTTAGCCTCCGAATTTCAAATCGCAATGGAAAATGTAAAACCAATTAATCCACCACCAACTGGTGATCCGAATAAAAAACGTATTGCTTTAACATTTGATGATGGTCCACATCCAAAAGTCACGGAGCAAATTTTAAATATTCTTGATAAGTATCACGCAAAGGCTACTTTCTTCATGCTCGGTAGTCGTGTACAATACTATCCTGACATCGTAAAAGATGTTCTTGCGCGCGGTCATGAAATTGGAAACCATTCGTGGAACCACCCTGTCTTAACAAAGCTTACGCAGGAACAAGTGATGAAAGAATATAACACGACTGCCACTGAAATTGAGAAGGCAATCAATCAAGGTGCCACAGTTTTTAGACCACCATACGGTGCAACTAATGACACAATTAATGCCGAGATTCCTATCCCTGTTGTGCTATGGACAATTGATACATTGGATTGGAAACATCGAAATGCACAGCAGCTATTGCCACATGTAAAAAATAATTTACACAATAATGCCATTGTCTTAATGCATGATATTCATCAATCCACTGCAGACGGACTTGACGCTGTTCTTGCCTATTTACAAGAGCAGGGCTATGAATTTGTGACTGTATCCGAGATACTGCCATATCGACAATAGTAATAAACAAAAAGTCCAATGAATTTCTCCATATTCATTGGACTTTCTTTTTGGTTGAAAAAGATGATGTCAACGGCAGAAAAAGCAACTTTGCAAGGCGAGAGGTTGACTTCTGTTCCGCCAGCGTCCTTTCCAGGGCGTCCAATGAGCCGCTTCACTCACCTACGTTCATCCAGGGTCTCATCTGTGACGCTATGATCTGACCCCAAAAATATAAACTTTTTTACGAAGCTTTTCGATACTCAACGGGACTTTTTCCGTTGAGTTTTCTTTTAATCCGCTCATGATTGTAATAGTAAATATAATCTGCTAATGCTTTTGTAAATTCTACATAGTTTTTAAACGTAGTTGTGTACAGAAATTCTGATTTCAGAATACCAAAAAAGCTTTCTATTACGGCATTATCTAAACAATTTCCTTTCCGTGACATACTTTGCTTGATTTCATGCGTTGTCAATAACGCTTTAAAACGGGGTATTTGATATAACCATCCTTGATCAGAATGAATGATTAAGCCACTCTTTTTCGATAACTTTGTATACGTAAACGCCTTTTTAAAAGACTGTTGAACTAACTCAAAATTAGGTGATTTTGATACCTCATATCCAACGATTTCTCGATTGAATAAATCTAATACAGCCGATACATAGATTTTTTGACCGTTTATTTTAAACTCTGTGACATCGGTTACCCATTTCTGATTGGATGCAGTGGCTTCAAAATCACGTTGGATGACATTCTCTGCGACATAGCCGACTGTCCCTTTATACGAACGGTATTTTTTAGGGCGTACCGTCCCTTTTAAGCCCAATTCTTGCATCAATCGTTGTACCGTTTTATGGTTGATGAAAAAACCTTCATTTCGGAGGGCAAGACAAATACGACGATAGCCATAACGCCCCTTATGGTGATGAAAAAGTGTCTGGATTCGTTCTTTGATCGCCTGATATTTATCTGGTTTTACCCATTTTTGAAGATGATAATAATACGTACTTTTCTTGATTTTTGCCACTTTTAATAGAGCTTGAAGTGGAAATTCCAGCCTTAGCTCATACACAGCTCTCATTTTTTCTTCGGTTTGAATGCTTCCTTTTCTTGAACTAAGGCTTTCAACTTTTTTAAATAGGCATTTTCCATCCGTAAATACTCAATTTCCGCTTTTAACTCTTCCGTTGTTTTTTCATTTAAATCAGACGAAGGTGGTTGTTTTTTTGGCATTGATTGGTGCTCCTTTTCTATTTGATAGAGCACCTTTCCAGCCTTGGACATCCACTGTTTTTTCCATCTCCGAATGGTTTCACGAGAAGGAATATTAAACTTCGCAGCAGTCTGAAGGAGCGAATCGCCCGTCTCTATCAGGTGTTGAATTACTTTTATTTTAAAAGAATCTTCGTAATTCGTGAACCCTTGAGGACGAATAATTCCTTCAATGCCATGGTATCGATATAATTCAATCCATAATCGAACGTACTGTCGATCCCTCTGTAATCTATTGGCAATCTGATACGTACTTTCCTTTTCTTCAATGTAAGCTAGAACTGCGGCTAACTTTTGTTCATCAGAAATCACTAACTGCACCCCCTATATTAGATTTTTTAAGTCCAATATTTTGGGTGCAGTTCACTAAATCCCCTAGGAGTGACGCTGGCTCCACTCCAATCAACCATTCTGCCAATTGTCTTTACTTTTTCATAGTAGCATAGTGATCAAATAGCCCATTATCAGAGGATGATGGGTGACAACACCTCTTCATAAAGAATAATGAACACCTTCACTATATTTGAAAACCGTTGCTAAAGATACAGGATTGGAGTAAAGGCTACTTGATACCTTTCAATTGACTGTTTTGTTTTTCTTATTATTTTATTGTTAATGTATCTAAAGGCTTGAAGTCATTTAACTGATAGCTTTTTATCTCGTTACGCGCTATTGTATACAGCGTATCATCTATATAGACAACACGTTGTACAACTTGCTCCCAATTTTCATAGGACTCATTATTATTACGATTGATTATATTTCCTTTCAATACTATCCCTTTCTCTGCAGTAATTTCATAAATTTGAGCACCTTGACCTTGATAGACAACTTCGTCTCCCTTACCTGCCTCATACAGTACTACAGGGAAGCCAAAATAGTTGTATTCCTTATTGCGGAATAGCGCTTTAGGATTGTATTGCACTTCAGAGGAAGAACCTTTCCCACCAATTTTTACGGTTGATTGTTCTTTCGGATTTCGGAAGTCTGATACATCGAATAGGGACATCTTCATATTGGTTGTCACAGTAAAATTACGTTTCGTATACGAATCATAGCGTTGCTCCGTATCATAACCAATACCAATTAAATGCGTATCATCTAATGGATGTAGGTAATTACTGAAGCCAGGAATCTTCAATTCCCCTAGTACAGCAGGCTTTTTCGGATTCGCTACATCAATGACAAATAGTGGATCCACTTGTTTAAATGTCACCACATATGCTTTTTCTCCCATAAATCTAGCTGAATATATCTTTTCTCCAGGCGCCATATCTTTTACTGCACCAAGCGGTTTTAAATGTTCATCCAAAATAAAGAGATGGTTATAGGAAGTACTTTTCTCATTCAACGTATTACCTTCTGTTGTAAAGATCCGGAAGTTCCCCTTATATTCATCCATTGAATACTGATTTAACACAGTTCCCTTTACTTCCGTACTTCCGACAAAGTTCAAAGTCGTTCCATCTACATTCCACTTGAAAATTTGAGTGTCGGCTGACCTCGGTAACCAAATCATATCCATAACGCGCTTTTCTGATGAAACATCAATACTACTTTCATACATTGGTGTCGTTAAATACAGGGCATTCTCTGACATATAAAGACCACTACTTCCACCTAAGTACCCTTTCGTATTGGCAGTTGTCTTAGCTCCATTTTTTAAATCGACAGCTGTAATTAAACTATAGGTACCATCCATCGTATTTGGTAAGATTGAGATTTTTTCTAAAGGCAGACTTTGGTACTCTGTTCCTGCCATACTATCAAATGTTTTAGGCTTTAAATCGGTTTTATTGTCTTCTTGTAGCATCCAGTAATTTGGATACATATTACCGATTAAATATAATGTGTCATTCGTTATGCGAATATCCTGCAAGAAGCCTTCTTGCCCAACATCACGTACATGCTTTGGATTGCTTGGATTTGAAATATCATAAATTGAGGCTGTTACCATAGCTGTGCCTGCTTTTTCAATATATTGATCCCCGATGGCAATTAATAGATTGTCATATAGGGCAAGCTTAGAAATATATTGGGAATGTTTTAATTTGATACTTGTAGCCATCTTTAAATTCTTAGGATCTTTAGCATTCACCACTGTAATGCTCTGATCTTTTGCAGTGTAAATAAAGTCATCTTTTACTACTACAATGTCACCCTCTTCTACCCCCTCTACTTGATTATTAGTTGTAGACTCATTATTAGCTGTTGCTTTATCTTCACTTGCTGTACTTTGTAAGCTCTCTTCTTCTCTAATTTCTACTCTTTGAGTTGTTAACAACTTTTTAAAATACTGCTGTAACTCTTTCTCCGATTTAACGGCTGTTAATGTCTCGATAATTGTAAATGGAATTGTCTGTGAAGCTACATTCAGTCCGCCTTGTGCAAAGGCCTCCTTTTTTACATGCAATTGATAATTACCTGGTGCTAACTTTTTCACTACTATCGTTTTTTGATCTTCCAACAATTCAATTGTTGCAGGTACTTTGCTTCCTTTTTCCGTAGTGATATAGACATATTCCTCAGTTATTTTGTTTTTCTTTAAAGCAACTGAAAAAGATGCTTGCCAGTTTTGTGTTGCCATACTTGCGCTAGCCGCCTTTGCCGTCACATCTGTATTCACTATCAATGTAAAAATTCCAGGCACGATAGCTAGAACGATAATCAGCATAATTGCGAACCATTTACTTTTCATCATTTTTCCTCTCCTTCATATACTTGTTTATTAATTAGACTAGTAAAAAAGAGGAAAGTTACATTTTTCTGAAATTTTCTAAGTAAGTTGAGGCACAATAAAAAACGAGAGGGAAACACTTCCCTCTCGTCTATTCTTCAAATGGCCATTTAGGCAACATATTTTTTAATGGCTTATCTTGTCGTCTTCCCAATACATAATCTGCCTGCATAATAGTATGAATTTCGCGAGTCCCTTCATAAATGACTGGTGCTTTGGAGTTTCTTAAATAACGGGCAACTGGATACTCGTCTGAATAGCCATAGGCTCCATGAATTTGGACCGCATCATCCGCAGCCTTATTCGCAAAATCACAAGACTGCCATTTTGCCAATGATGTCTCTCGAGTATTTCGAACACCTTTATTTTTCAATTCTCCAACACGATAGACAAGGAGACGACTCATTTGATAGCCTGCTTCCATATTAGCAATCATTCGTCCGACAAGCTGATGCTCACCAATAGGTTTACCAAATGTCTCTCGTTCATGACAGTATTTCACACTAGCCTCTATGCAAGCTTGGATCAAACCAACAGCACCTGCTGCTACTGTAAATCGACCATTATCTAGCGCAGACATGGCAATTTTGAAACCCTCGCCCTCTTCACCAAGTCGGTTTTCAATTGGCACGCGTAAATCTTCAAAAAAGAGCTCACCTGTATTACCAGCACGAATACCATATTTTCCTTTTATCGCTTTAGATGTAAAGCCAGCCATGGAACGTTCTACAATAAACGCACTAATTCCATGATGTTTTTTCGATTTGTCTGTATAGGCAAATACGATAAAGTGGTCTGCAATATCACATAAAGAGATCCACGTTTTTTGCCCATTGAGGATATAATGATCCCCATCACGGACAGCAGTTGTTGACATGGCAGCTACATCAGACCCAGCCCCTGGTTCTGTGAGACCAAAAGCTCCAATCCGTACACCTTTAGCTTGCGGAACAAGGTATCTCTGCTTTTGCTCTTCAGTCCCCCACTGCATTAAGGTCATGCTATTTAAACCTGTATGAACAGATACGGCTGTGCGAAATGCCGTATCTCCCCGTTCAAGCTCCTCACATACGATAGCAAGTGCATTATAATCCATGCCACTACCTCCGTATTGTTCAGGAACACAAACACCCATTAAGCCAAGCTCAGCAAGTCTGGACCAAATTTTAGCATCAAAGCCACCTTCAGCATCCCATTTTGCAATATAGGGAATGATTTCCTCATCAACAAACTGTCTTACTGTTTTTCTTAGCATTTCCTGCTCAGTGGACATTTCAAAGTTCATGGTCAGCACCTACCATTTCACAATCATAGCAGACTTATGTGATGTCTCTTTAATGACAACACCTCGTTTAGCCATCTCTTCAATATACGTATCACCTGGCACGATTGCTTCAGGCGGGAATACACCATGCTCTGTAATAACACCGGCACCAATCATCTGAGCAACAACTGAAATCGTATTTGCCGTAGCACGGGCCATAGCTGTTTCATTAATTGTCATATCTTTACGTACAACCATTTCATATTCATATGTCACCTGCTGTTGGGCCTTTTCACCTGCTACAATAACACGTAACAATACAGCATCAGGTTTTGAGCCCAATTCAAGCTTCTTTTTGAGTGCCTCTCGTACGACTGCACGAACAGGCACTTCTTGATTATCCACTTCTACCTTATTCGCAGAATCAAGGAAGCCTAAGTCTGCTAAAAGTTTAAATTTCTCAGCATGGCCTTTATAACGGATGGTTTTATATTCTAATGTGCGGACATTCGGGAATGTCTTATACAATGTGGAGATACCACCAGATGTATAAAATGCCTCAAGCACACCGAAATCATCAAAATAAATAGGTTCAACGCCTGATAGGGATGGAACTTCTTCAAGCTTGCCCTTCTGAATCGTTTTTGAAGGCTCAGTATAATGATCGAAAACGCCATCTAAAGAAAACACGCGTGTATAAAGAAGCGGAGGCTTTGGCTCAGTTGGAATACCACCAACAAATAGTTTAATAGATTCTACTTCGTCTAATTTTGAAGCACCATAGCCCGCTAGAATATTGATCATGCCGGGAGCAACACCTAGGTCAGGAATGATTGTAACACCTTTTGCCTTTGCTACCTCATGTAAATCTAATATCTTCTCTGTAACGCCACCGATATGACCACCTAAATCAACGGAATGGACGCCTGCCTCAATAGCTGCTCTTGCTACTCGTTCATTGAACGAATAAAACAATGCATTGACGGCAACATCCCCCTTCGAAATAACACTCATTAATGAATCGTCACGTTCTGCGTGTAGCTCTACCACTTCTACCTTATTTGTATCTAGCGTATCTACAAAGTCCTGTGCAACTTTTACATCGATATCACCTAAATACACACGCTCCACTTTATCGTTTTTTATTAAATCACGAGCTACCTCTTTCCCCATTAAACCTGCACCTAATACAACAACTTTCATCAAGAACATCCCCTTTCGTTGATCTGTTACTCTGTATCGATTTGTGCTCTTTGTAATTTACCGCTGTAGTCTACATAAATACTCTTCCACTCTGTGTATACATCTAGGGCTGCTACACCTGAATCACGGTGTCCATTTCCTGTCCCTTTAGTACCTCCGAATGGCAAATGGATTTCAGCACCTGTTGTGCCAGCATTTACATAAACAATACCTGTATCTAAATCACGTTGTGCGCGGAAAATTGTATTGAC
Organism: Lysinibacillus sp. BS3; assembly: GCF_039614735.1. Lineage (NCBI taxonomy): Bacteria > Bacillati > Bacillota > Bacilli > Caryophanales > Bacillaceae > Lysinibacillus > Lysinibacillus sp. BS3. The sequence continues at coordinate 2,325,199 of NZ_CP154860.1, forward strand.
ATCTTGGGAGAATATTGAGCTAGATAAGCCAAATTTCACACCATTATTTACTTCAATTGCTTCTTCCAAACTTGCCACTTCAATTAGAGATACGACTGGACCAAAGATTTCTTCTTGAGCAATAATCATGTCAGGCTTCACATTTGTAAACAATGTTGGCTCATAATAGAACCCTTTATCATAAGGTGGTTCATTTAGTATCCTGCCACCTGCTAATAATGTAGCACCCTCTTGTTTACCTATTTGTACATAGTGATTAATTTTTTCCAATGCTGCTTTATTAATCACTGGCCCGATTTTTACTCCCTCATCTAGACCATCCCCAATTGTGAGCTTTTGCATTTCATCTAAGAGACGTTTCTCTAATTGTTCTTTTACATCTTTATGCACAATGACTCGACTACATGCTGTACACCTTTGCCCAGCAGTACCAAATGCGCTCCATAAAATCCCTTCTGTAGCTAGCTGTAAATCAGCATCATTCATGACAATAACAGCATTTTTGCCACCCATCTCTAAAGAAACCTTTTTCAAATGCTTCCCGCCAAGCTCAGCTACTTTACTGCCCGTTGTTGTAGAACCTGTAAAAGAAATAACCTTGACGTCAGGATGTTCAATTAATGCTGTGCCTACTGTAGGTCCTGTACCAAATATGATATTAGCGACACCATCTGGTAAGCCTACTTCCTCAAAGATTTTACCCATTTCATAGGCCATCATTGGAGTCTCATTAGACGGTTTCCAAATGAATGTATTCCCTGCAACAACGGCAGGAAATGACTTCCATGTGGCGATAGCAACAGGGAAATTCCAAGGTGTAATGAGTGCTACAACGCCTATAGGTGCCCTTACACTCATAGCAAATTTATTGGCAAGCTCAGACGGTGTTGTTTCACCAAACAATCTACGTCCTTCACCAGCCATATAGTATGCCATATCAATTCCTTCTTGGACTTCTCCTCTAGCCTCTTCAATGACCTTGCCCATTTCTTTTGTTAAAACGGTCGCCAAATGTTCTTTTTTCTCTTTCATTTTTTGACCGATGGCATATAAATAATCTGCACGTTTTGGTGCTGGTATAAGTGCCCAGCTCTTTTGTGCTTGTTTAGCAACAGCTACAGCCTCGCCTACCTCATTCGAAGTAGAGCGTGGAATGGTGGCAAGCTGCTCACCGTTTGCAGGGTTCGTCACTGCTATACTTTGTAAATGTGAATGTGTGATCCATTTACCACCGATATAGTTTTTAATCTCCACTACATACACCCCCTGAAATACTCTATGATGCCTCAGCTGTTGTACCAGTCGTATTCCATAGGTATAAGTCTATGAATTTAACCAGAATCCATTTCGCCTTGGAATAATTGCGTCCGAGCAGTGGAATGTGCTTACACGTTTCACTATTCGTGACAGCTACCAGTGGCTTTATCTCCATACATCAATAGTTGCTCCCCACCAAAAGAAAAAATGTCTCATTAAGAATCTTGGAGTGAGCGGAGATAAAATATGTCAAAATTCCGAATTTTCAATATACACCACACCTTGTAATACTAGCATTTCAATAATAATCGGTGACAACTGCCAGAGGCTTCATTTCCACTTAACTTCCTTACCTCAATATAGAGGATGACTTCTAAATTTAGAAGCCTCTTAAGGTTATGTATATTCACAATACCCTTAGTTAAATGAAAATAAATAATAAACATTCTAGTTTTTTATATTCGACATTTTCTAACTAATTCCCTTTTTTTCTAAAATATTTAATTTTCTATTGAAACCAATGTAACTTATAATCGTATACAATATCATTAAATTTATTTTTGGAGGAATCCCTTTATGAATAATCATGAAATTGACTATAAGTTATTTGGTGACGACATGCAATATGTGCAAGTTGAGCTTGACCCTCAGGAAACAGTTGTTGCAGAAGCAGGAGCGTTAATGATGATGGATGATTCGATCCATATGGAAACTATTTTTGGTGACGGCTCACGAGGTGGCTCACAAAGTGGTCTAATGGGTAAATTATTAGGTGCCGGAAAACGCCTAATAACAGGTGAGAGTTTATTCATGACAACATTCACAAACGTTGGCTCAGGTAAGAAGCATGTTTATTTCGCATCACCATACCCAGGGAAGATTATTCCGATGGATTTAAGCCAATTAAACGGTAAAATTATCTGTCAAAAAGATGCATTCTTAGCTGCTGCTAAAGGGGTCTCTGTTGGCGTTGAATTTCAGAAAAAAATTGGAGTAGGCTTCTTCGGTGGTGAAGGCTTCATTATGCAAAAGCTAGAAGGTGACGGCATGGCATTTGTTCATGCAGGAGGAGCCATTCATGAAAAAACATTACAACCGGGTGAAGTTTTACGTGTGGATACAGGATGTCTTGTAGCAATGACATCCAATGTGGATTACGATATTGAAATGGTTGGAGGCGTAAAAACAGCCCTGTTTGGAGGCGAAGGAATCTTCTTTGCTACATTACGTGGTCCTGGAACAGTGTGGGTACAATCATTACCATTTAGCCGTTTAGCCAGTCGTGTCTTTGCAGCTGCACCTATTTCGCAAGGTGGAGGCGGTCAATCTAAAGGTGAAGGCGGTATCGGCGGCTTATTCGATTTATTCAATAGATAAAAAAATGGAGCATATCTTTCACCGATATGCTCCTCTTTTTAATCAATTCGATTGGATATTGCCTTGCCTTGTCCATAAGCAGTCAAAGCTTTTACATTTAACATTAGCATAGCCGTTCTCGTTTCTAATGACGCGCTACCGATATGTGGCAGAGCTACTACATTTGGAAGTGTTAATAAGGGATGATCCATCGCAATCGGCTCTTGTTCAAACACATCTAGTCCTGCAGCCCAAAGCTTCCCATTTTTAAGAACATCGTATAGCGCATCCTCATCAATAATTCCACCACGTGAGGCATTAATTAATACCGCATCTTCTTTCATCAAAGCAAGTTCCTTTGCACCAATGAGTCCTTCCGTATCACTATTATAAGGTGTCATAATCACAACAAAATCAGATTGCTTTAATAGATCCTCCAGCGAAACATACTGGAAGCCATACATTTCTTCTGCTTCATGACGACGTCTGCGATTATTATACAAGATTTTCATATCAAACCCTTTTGCTCTTCTAGCAACAGCTTGGCCAATTCTCCCCATGCCAATAATGCCAATTGTGGCTCCTGAAACATCCTTGCCAACCAGTTGCATTGGATACCAGCTTTTCCATTTGCCCTCACGTAAATATCTTTCACTTTCTGGAATTCTACGAGCAGTTGCAAGCAGTAAGCCAAATACTAAATCCGCAGTTGTATTAGTTAAAACTCCAGGCGTATTTGTCGCCATAATGCCTCGTTTTTTTAAAGCCTTCACATCGATATTATTATATCCAACTGCTAAATTCGTCACTAATTTTAAGTTGGGTGCATGCGAAAGTAATTCTTCATCTACTTGGTCAGCTATCGTTACCCACAGTACCTCACAGTCAGCGACAGCTGCGAGCAATTTTTCACGTGGAATCACAATTTCTTCCTCATCCCATTGTGAGATTTCATAAAACTCCTGTAGCAGTTCAACAATATGTGTAGGAAACTTACGTGTTATAAATAATTTCTTTTTCATGCTCCAAACACCCCTCTACTCAATTCCCTAATTCGCCTATAGCGTAACACTTAAAACAAGCATTTTCTAGGGTTTTGTAATCTTCCTCTTTCTATAAAATTTGCTATTAGCTAATTCATCAGCCTCTTAGTTGATTTATCCATAAAATAAGACCTTTTATCCTAATTCACATACTAAAAAACTATGCATAGATAGTATGCATAGCTATATTTCTTTTAAAACTCTCTTATTGTTGTATTTAAGCGATTAGCCACCCTCGCTAATTCTTCCGAAGATTCACCAATCGATTCAATAATAGTAGCTAATTCAGATACTTGATTATCGACTTTTTGGAAATTTGAGATCGAAACTTCTACAGAACCCGAAATCGCATCAAAAGCTTTTAGAGATTCAGCATTACGTTCGATACTACTATTTACAAGCTCCTGTATGTTCTGAATTGCTTGTACAACTTGTGTTGTGATACCATTTGACGTCATGATTAACTCAGCAATCTGTTCAACAGAGCTTTTCGTTTGATCCGCAAGCTTGCGTACTTCGTTTGCAACAACTGCAAAGCCTTTACCATGCTCACCGGCACGTGCCGCCTCAATTGCAGAGTTTAACGCAAGTAAATTTGTTTGCCCAGAAATACTTTTCACAATTTCTACAACGGCATTTATTTTCGAAGAGGATGCATCTAATTGCTCCACCATATTTGCCATTTCAACGGTCTTATGATGAATCTTCCCTGTTTGTTCATTAATAGATATTATTTTAGTATAGCCTTCATTAGACACTTTTTGCATTGATCCTGCTTCATACATACTTTCCTTCAAAGAAGCGTTGACACGCTTTGCGCTATATACAAGTTCTGTTACTGTTTCAGTTGTAGTTTGTGATTGAACCTCTAATTGTGTAGAAACTCCGCCGATAACATCCTTTACATGGTCCCTAACATTATTGCGTTGTGTTTCAATTAGTATACTTGCATAGCTATCGTATTCTTCTAAAACGATTTGTTGTTCAAAATTACATATTTTACTGATAGCATCACAAAACTTCTCTTCTTCGCCCTTTGGTAATCGTAGTTCATAGACTATTTTGCGAAGTGATTTCTCAAGTATTTGAAAAGCAGCTAAATACCACTTCGGATATAAATTAATCTTTACATGCATTTTGGCCACACGTCTTCGCTTTTCTAAAAAGGCTTCATCTATTCTCCCCTCAAACATTTCAATAATATGGTGACGTAATGTCTGTCGTAAACGTTCGCTGGAGCTATGTGATTGAATAACCTTTTGTAAGGCAGGAACACTTTCTATTGCATGATAAAATGCCGCTACCACTTCTACTACATTTCTTTCTACATATGGTTTTAAACTATTAATCAGCTGAAGATCATGCACACTTAACCCTACAAGATTTAATTGTAGTAAACGGTCTGGATCTTCTATAAAAATACCGATTGTTGTTTCATTGCTTATTTCAATTGTATTTTTCTTAGATCTATTGATAAGTTGAAACATTTTCTCCACCTCATATATTTAATCATATATCTTAATAAGTCTATATTCCTACTTTTTATAAAAAAACAACAAATAATTAGACACTTTATGTATCAATTATAATCTCAAAACATCTAAATGAACAATATGTAGGTAAATGTTGTCTAATATTATTATAATTCGCTATTAATTTATGCTTTAACATGATTCTTTATACTCATTTTCTATCAATTTATTGAAAAAATGGATATATGATTCAATAATCTTAACGCAAAAAAAGCCACTGCTTCTTGAAGAAGAAGCGTGACTTATTGTTTACATGAAAATGATAACGCAAAGAACTGCTGCTAAAACTAAACGATAAATGGCAAAAGGCATTAATTTTACCTTTGAAATAAGCGCTAAGAAAAACTTAATGGACAATAATGCAAAGACGAACGAACTAATGAATCCTACAGCATAAAAGCCAAAATAGTCCATTGATAAAGTATCCCAGTTTTTCAAAACGGATACGAGGCTAGCTCCTGCCATGATTGGCACAGCCATAATGAATGTAAAATCGGCTGCAACACGGTGACTCATACCAAATAGTACCCCACCCGAAATCGTTGCACCTGAACGAGAAAAACCTGGCCATAGTGATAGGCATTGTACAAGTCCTACCTTAAATGCTAAACCATAAGAAATCTTATCTAAAGAATCAACTTTTGGTTTTCTCGGTGCCAACTTATCTGCAGCAATCATCAGAATTGCTCCTGCCACTAGTGCATAAACAACATGCTCTACTTTAAAAAGATGGTCGTCAATAAAATCCTTGAATGCAAAACCTAAGACAACTGCTGGTAGCATACCAACAATAACATGCAATAAGTTAAAGCGGCCATTTATGGACTTAGCTTGACCTTCAATTTTATATAAACCAACTAAGCTTAGCATACGTTTCCACATAACTACGATAACCGCTAATATGGAACCAAGTTGTACAACAATTTTAAATGTGTTGGCAGGATATTTCCCTAAAAACTCCTCAGTCTTTAACCACATATCATCCACGATAATCATATGTCCCGTAGAAGATACTGGTGCAAATTCTGTCATACCCTCGACAAAGCCTAATATTAATGCTTTTAATAACTCTATAATTTCCACCATGTCACCTTACCTTTTTTAATCAAATACCCACTTATTATAAAATACTACGTTTTTATATACTACTGCCTTTTCACCTAAGAAGCCGATTGTTAGATTATCACATACTATTTAAATGTTATATCTACTACCCAAAGCTCTGATCTACTGCCAATTCGCATCGGTGGGCCCCAGAAGCCATAGCCTGATGAAACAAGTGTATGCATCTGTTCCTTCAACTTATAACCATAATCCAGTTCAAATACACGAGCTGTTATATACTGATTCGGCCACAGCTGTCCCTTGTGTGTATGACCAGACATATGTAAATCAACGCCCATTTGGGAAGGCGTGTTTAAATCGTCAGGTGTATGATTCATTACAAGCCATGGTAAATTAGCAGAAGGCTTTAGCACCTCAAGTGGTTTTCTTTCTTTATTCGTTCTGTCCTCTTGCCCTGTTAATATAAACGCATCTTCTATAAGAATTGTTTCATCTAGGAGCATTTTCACATTGGCATTTTCCATTTCCTTAATAAATTCAGGAATTTTTTTGCCATAATATTCATGGTTACCTAATATACCATATGTTCCATATGTAGATGTTAATTGTTTCATGACATCTGCCATACCCTCTTGAACAAACCATTTAGGGTCATCGTCCACAATATCCCCAGCTAACAACACAATATCTGGTTGTGCTTCATTAGCTAAGCTGACAAAACGTTGTAAATGTCGTTTATGTGATAAAACACCTAAGTGAAAATCAGATGCTACAACAGCTCTTAGTGTGTTTAAGTCACTATCTTGTTTATCAACAGTTATTTCTAAATGACGAACAACTGGAGAGTAGGCTAAATAGGAGCCAATGATACTTAACAAGAATAGGATAGCTACTGCTATACTACCTATTATTTGCACGTTTTTAAAAGGTGTAAGCCAAATAATGAATTGTGCAACTAAACATAGCAATAAGCCATATTCAAAGATAAACATCCAATAATTACTGATTACAGAAAACACACGTAATGACTCGTGTAATCTTCCGATTATAATACTAAAAGCAACCATATACAGCACGATCCAAAATAATACTGGAAAACGAAACCACCCCATTGCTACAAGCCACTGCTTTACTCCCCACCCTAAATAGAAAGTCAAAGCACTATAAATACTAATTAAAAGAACAGCGCCGATTACTTTTGGCATAACCAAGTCCTCTACTTTCTTTCTATAATTTAATTGATTATACCATTATACTTATCAATCATATTGCTTAAAGCACTTGAATAATCTTCTAAAGAAAGTAGGAACTTGTCCAAATTTAAGTTTACCTTTTCATTTCATTCGTTACTCTCGTTTTACATGACATTTCACTGTATATAGATGACATTTTCGTCATTTACATACTAAACGCTACTTTTATTTTCTCATTTCTTCCAGTAACATAGTAGGTGAACGAGCAAATTCGCGTATTTACGAAGAAAAAGGGGTGCTATTTCAAATGACACGTTATAAATTTGAAACAACAGAGCATGAATTATTTCGCAAAACCTTTCGTAAGTTTTTAGCTGAAGAAGCTGAACCGCATTATGCCCAGTGGGAAAAAGATCATCTTATTCCGCTTTCTTTTTGGCGTAAGCTTGGCGATATGGGCTATCTTTGTCCACAAGTAGAAGAACAATATGGCGGGCTGGGCTTGGATTTCAGCTTTGGCGTCATCATACAAGAAGAACTTGAACGTATAGGCTCAAGTCTTATCGGGGTTGGCCTGCATAATGATATTGTTGTTCCATATATCGAAGCATATGGGACACACGAACAAAAATCTCGTTGGCTTCCAAAATGTGTTACAGGCGACTATATAACAGCTATTGCAATGACGGAGCCAGGTACAGGTTCAGACTTGGCTAATATCAAAACGTCAGCCATTCGCGATGGGGACCATTATATTGTAAATGGTCAAAAAACCTTTATAACAAATGGCATCCATACAAACTTAGCGGTTGTTGCAGTAAAAACAAATCCTCAGGCTGAGAAAAAACATCGTGGTATTAGCCTACTTGTTATTGAAGAGGGCACACCTGGCTTTACAAAAGGAAGACAGCTCGAAAAAGTTGGTATGCATGCCCAAGATACAGCTGAACTCTATTTTGAAGATTGTCGAGTGCCTGTTCAAAACCTACTTGGCGAAGAAGGCAAGGGCTTTCATTATATGATGGAAAAACTGCAGCAAGAGCGATTAGCAGTAGCGATTGCCGCACAAACAGCCGCTGAGGATATGCTTACACTAACGCTAGACTATGTGAAATCACGTCAGGCTTTTGGCAAAACAATTGGTGACTTCCAAAATACACAATTTAAAATAGCTGAAATGGCTACTAAAATCGAGCTTGGTAAATCCTTTTTGGAATCATTGATTGAAGAGCATATTGCAGGCAATGATGTTGTGACAAAAGTTTCTATGGCAAAATACTGGATTACCGAAAATGCACGTGACCTTGCTACGCAATGTATGCAATTGCATGGTGGCTATGGCTATATGGAGGAATATAAGATTGCTAGAAGATATAGAGATATACCTGTTATGTCGATCTATGCTGGTACTAATGAAGTCATGAAGGTTATTATCGCCAAAAATTTAGGCCTATAATAAAAAAGGCGGCAGAAGTTTGCCGCCTTTTTACCATTAAACTGCTGGAATTCGAACGATTACTTTAAATAAATCACCATCTACATCAATGCTCATTCTTGCTCCATGTAAATCGACAATGGATTGTGCAATGGCTAATCCAAGCCCTGAGCCCTCTGTATGACGTGAGGCATCTGCACGTTTAAAGCGTTCAAATAATTCCTCAGCATCTTCACTAATTTCATACTTTGCTACATTTTTCACCGTAAATTCAGCATCGCCATCTGCCGTACGCTTAAATGTCACATAAACACGCGTTCCCTCTAGCGCATACTTCAAAACATTGACAATTAAATTATCAATAAGTCTCCACCATTTTTGACCATCCACATATGCAAAGATTGGATCATGAGGCATGGTCATTCGTAAATCTAGTTGTGACTGTGTTAAATCCTCTTTATGCTCCCCTACAGCTTGTTGGATAAGCTGTGTTAAATCTACTCGACTGCGGTGAAGTTCAATATTACCACTAGCCATTTTCGATACTTCAAAAAGGTCTTCAATCAGCACTTTTAAACGTTCAGACTTTTTATCTAGTATATGAATGTATTGTTTCCGTTCTTCCTCTGTAATATTTGGCTTCTTCAGTAAATCGGTATACGTAATTATAGAGGTTAAAGGAGTACGTAAATCATGACTCACATTTGTAATCAGCTCTGTTTTTAACCGCTCACTTTTCGCCTGCTCATGCATGGACGTACGCACACCTTCTCGTAAATGATTGAGGTTTTCTGCATGACCTGAAAGCGGAGATTTACCTTTTACCTTTACATCACGATTTAAACGTCCTTCAGCCATATCCTTCGTATCTTTCATAATACGGTTTAAATAACCCATTCTTGATAGGAAAACAATCATAGCAGGAAATCCTATAAACATACAAATGCCAAGTACAAGGACCGGAAAAGCTCCGCCTCCTATCATGGTAGCAACAAGGCTACCACCTCCAAAGAAGGCTGCGGCTAGCATTACAATTGAATGTAATGCGATCGAACGATTAATAAATAAGTCAGTCAACGAATCCCCAAGTGACCATAAATAGCTCGATTTCACATTTTCCTCTAGCTTTTTCAAAGTATTTACTCTTGTATACAACCAAATTAATTGCACGAAGAAAGCACTACCAATTACCATTAAAACAACTATTTTAAAGCCAATATCGAGTATAAAACGGACATAATTATAATTATAAACAGAATTATATTCAATAGATTCAAAAACAACCTGGGCTGAAATGAAATACATAAGGCTCGTTATTAACAAAAGAATAATTTGTACATCGATTTTATACTTTGTTAAAAGATCTTTTTCCTTCATACTCGTAACTATCTGTAATAAGTCTTTACGCCCCCTCCATACAAAGACGGCCATTAAAATACTTGTGAGCCAAATAAAGTAATGAGTATATTGATTGCGTTGAAACTGTTGAAATTGTTGATACCCTCCCTGTATAACATCTTCTGACATAGCTGCTTTTTTTGAAATAGCTATTACACCTGTATATTCAGCTGTTTCGTAAAGATCATCTACATTCACGTATGTTTCGGTATTGTAAAAAATATCTCTTAAATTCTCACTGATATTCCATGCATATAGCGGTTTTCGATCAGTATACTTAATTTTATAGGCACTACTTTCGGTAACATCACCTGCACGGTACGTTTTACCAGTTTCTGTATTGGTCAACTCATAAGACCAATAGTCATAGTTTTTTCCAAAGTTTTTGGATTCACCTTTTGCTGCTTTAATATATTTATCAATGAGGGCTTCCTTTTCAGCAAGAATCTTTTTTCTTACATGCTCATCATCTTCAAAATTTGCTGTAATATCTTTAATTTTATTATCACGTTCAGACACTAGCTTTGTCTTTAATTCTGTTGCATTGGCATCTATAGCTTCCTGAATACGTTGTTCGTATTGTGCCTTAATATTATCGATTTGCTGTCCTAATGTACCATAATAATTACGATGATCTTCTATTTCAGTTTGAGTAATCTCAATTTTATTTTTCAATTCCTCTGCATTTGGTACATTAATTACTAACGGTCCTAGTTCTGCCGTGAAATTATCGATTTCATGTTGGAAATTTTCCGAATCAAAATATGATTTACCAATATACTGATAGCCCACATTATAAAAAGTAAAGACTCCGAAAATTGTCCAGATTAAACACATTAATACGAGAAGAGATTTCCATTTTTTTATCATCCCTTTTTACACTCCTCTAAAAAATTCTTTCTAACAATTGTAAAACCTCTGAGGAGCGAGAATCGACGATTTGATAGGCATAAATTCCAAAATAGATAAGCCCAATAACACCTGCAATAAATCCAGCAATAGTCATATACTTCTCTAATTTATTTTTCCATTTTATAGCCAACGCCCCATACCACCTTTAGATAGCGTGGATTTTTCGGATCAGCTTCAATTTTCTCACGTATTTTCCGAATGTGAACAGCTACAATATTTTCAGCATTATAAGCTTCCTCATTCCAAACACGTTCATAAATTTCACGAATCGAAAACACACGCCCTGCATTTTTCATTAATAGTTCTGTAATTTTATATTCTATCGGGGTTAGTCGAACTGGTTCTCCTTCTAGTACAACCTCTTTTGCCTCTTCATCAAGAATAAGTCCGTCTATTTCCACTTTTGTAGCTCCCTCACTATACGTTCCTAGCTGAACATAACGGCGCAGCTGGGATTTTACACGTGCCAACAGCTCTAATGGATGAAATGGCTTTGTTACATAATCATCTGCTCCAACCGATAATCCATGAATCTTATCGCCATCCTCCGCCTTTGCACTCAGCATGATAATGGGAATATTGCGCTCTTCCCTAATTTTAAAGGTTGCTGTAATTCCATCCATATTTGGCATCATGATATCTAAAATTATTAAATGTACTTCATTGTTCTCTAGCTTTTTTAATGCATCTAAGCCATCTGCTGCTTTAATAACATGATAGCCTTCATTTTTTAAATAGATTTCAATACCATCACGAATATCTTGATCGTCATCTGTAACAAGAACTGTTAATTTCGTCATGATATACACCTCGCTCTCAAATATAAGTGTATCTTTTAAATCTTAAAAACCAGCTATTATAAAAATGAAGAATTTCTTAAGGTTTTAGCTTTTTTCTCCCACCCAATGTTAAAACAACAATGCCACCTAAAAGCATCGCTACTCCAAGCCAGGAAACTATACTTAAGTGTTCTCCAATTAAAAACACACCAAGAATTGCAGCAGTCAATGGTTCTGCTAATGAAAGTGTTACAGCTGTGGATGAACTAATTTTTTGTAGTCCTCTTAAAAACAGGAAATACGCTACGCTTGTACACATAATCCCCATAAATAACATTGTCCATAAGTTGTGCACATTTACTAACCAGGAAAATCCACCTTGTATAGAAAACGGCAGTAAAAACAAAGCGCAAATGGAGAATGTCATAGCAACTGCGGGTAACGCTTCTTCTTGTGCCATTAATTTTTTACTTATGTTTGTGTAAAATGCAAAGGATAAACCTGCACAAAGCGCTAATGTGAATCCGCCAACGTGAACAGACTCCTCTCCATTATTCATAAACAATAAAAGACATCCGATAATGGCCATCAATGTAGCAAGTCCCCATACTGCTGTGGGACGTGTTTTCCATACTAGCCACTCTAATACACCAGAAAACACTGGTGCACTACCAATAGTAGCAACAGTTCCAATGGCTATACCTGTTAGACGAATTGATGAGAAGAAAAGACCTTGGAAAAACGCAATACTAGCCGCAGCTAAAATTGTCCATTTCCATGACCACCTTAAAAAATTAATTTTCCTCATTATAATCGTAATAGCTAATAATAAACTGCCACCAATTGCAGAACGAATCGTGGCTACAGCTATTGGAGATACCTCTTCATCCAAATATGTCTGGGCAGTACCTGTCATTCCCCATAGAATAGCTGCTAGTAATACAAACAATGAATTTAACATTTTTCAGCTCATCCCCGCTTCACATCTTTCTCCATACTAATCATACATATTTATCCAAAATCAAACAATTATCATTTTTACTTTTCTTTTAATTCCAATAGTATGTTTTCTCATGAATGGACGTTATAATAAAAACAGTAAAAGGAGCGAATCGTATGTACAAATCAATTGAAGAGACAGCTATTGATCTTGGTATGCCTGAGGATCAAGTAATGCGTCTAATTTACGAAGGACGCATCCGTTCTGTTTACGATGGCCAACAAATTTTAATCAATAGTGGACAATTCAGCACTTATTTTAAACAATTGGAACGTATAAAAGAGGAAATTGAAATTTGGCGTGCTACTCCTATTCCAGAGGACATAGACGTCAAAGATGAAGACTAAAAGCCCACCATTCATACAATTGAACATTGTTGAATGGCGGGCCTTTTTTAAAGCTTTTATTAGATTGTCACAACAAATCCTGCTCTTTTCCCAATGATTTCAGCATAATCTTCTACCATGACACTCGCTGTTGGATACATCCCTGCTCCAGGACCGATTAATGTTAATGTACCAATATAGTTAGTCTCTAATGCCACCGCATTGAACACATCATCGACTGGATAAAGTGGATGCTCTTTATCAACTAGTTGAGGACCTACTTTTGCAATAATCTTACCGTTAGCTAGTTTTTCCACCTCAGCAACATGGCGGTAACGAAGACCCTTTTCACATGCTTCATGAACCTGTTCAGCAGAGATACTATCGATCCCAATTACCTCTACATCTGACCAGTCAGGCTGCTCACCAAAAGCTAAGGCACTTAATATCATTAATTTTTTAAATGCATCCTGCCCAGATATATCATTATATGGATCTGCTTCGGCATAACCTAAGCCTTGTGCCTCTTTTAAAGCTGTTTCGAACGACCAGCCCTGTGCACGCATTTTTGTTAAAATATAATTACATGTGCCATTTAAGACACCTTGTATACGACTTACATCATTTACAAGTAAGATATTTTTCATTGTTTTTATCACAGGTACGCCACCAGCGGTAGTAGCCTCATAGCCTACAAAAACGCCATTAGCTTTTGCAAGATCCTGCAACTCCAAACCTCGTTTGGCAAACATCACTTTATTGGCAGTAATAACATGACATTTATGTTCCACCGCTCGCTTTAAATAACTGTATGCAGGTTCTTCGTTCACAATTGCTTCAAACACTACCTGCATACCTGGCTCTGCTAAGACTTCATCCATACTTGTTGTCATTAAATGTGCTGTACCTGGTACACGTTCACGACTAGCATCTGTCACTAAAATCTTCGCTACCTCTAATTCAATACCTAATTTATTTTTTAGCTCTTCTCGTTTTTCATTTAAAATATGGTAAATCCCCTGACCTACCGTTCCAAATCCTAAAATCGCTGCCTTTATAGTTGCCATTCTTGTTATTCCCTCCAACTTACATTCCGCAGTTTCATTAAAGCTAATTTTCCATGGGGTTGTGTCATGACAATTTGACACCCACCGCAGTCTTTAGCCAACAACTCTCTTTGTATGAGTTTCGCTATTTCTATATGTGTTAGGACACATACAAATTCAAATAATTCAAAATTTAACTTAAAGAAAATTGTAACGCAAATACACGCTTTGCACAAGAAAAATCTTTCTAGGAAGGACATTTGTTTTCTCTAGATGTGCAAAAGAAATCGGTTTCATTCCCTTTATTATACGTTTTATTAATCAATCTATAAGATTTGAACAAATATTGACTATTTACATTTCAATATATGAATGTCTTTCTTCTATTATATATATGTATGCTCAGACACTCATAACAATCCCTTTAAAGAAAAAACTCATTCCCTGTAGCAGCAGAGAATGAGCTTAAAAATATGAGGGGGTTTTAACTTGCTTTTGAAAGCAATTGATAACGATATTGTGCTAAAGCTTGTTGAACAAGACTAATCTCTTCTTCTGTAAAATTTGGTATTGCATACGTACGTTCCACTAATTGAAATGTACCATACTTCAAGTAAAACTCTGTCGCAGGAAGTGAGATATGGCTCACACCGTACTGTTCATATGCCTCAAATACTTCCTTTACAGTAAAGTCCTTTTCAGTAAAAACATGTTCTTGAAATGCTGTATGACCAAATACTTCCTGCCATTTTCTTTCGACTGATGTAAGAAGGTGTTGAATGGATTTATTGTTGACAAATACATGCCCTTCATTTAGCTCATATATTAGATAGGATACAATGTTTTGCGCACTATAGATGTTACCCATTTTAAACACTCCTTTATCATCAGTTTTTGGGAAGAGTAGTCACTGGCTAGGCAACTACTCTTCTATATATTCAAAAGTGGGGGAGCACTTATGAAACATTTACCTTTTAAAAAAAATTTTCGTACTGTTAACTTATTTCCTAGTATATAACATGGATTTAACAAAGTCAATAATACATATAAAATTACTTGGTATTATTTTTTATAAGGTTCTGATAATTAACGGATGCAGTAATAGATTGATGTAGCAACGTTTAACGCATTACCAAATGAGGCTAATCGAATGAGAAAATACGTTAACGTCACAACATCTTACCATTTTCTTTAAACTTTAAGCTTCTACTGTTTGTTCAGTTGTTGTAGCCTGTGTAATGGCTTGATCTAAATCAGCAATAATATCCTCTACTGCCTCTAAACCGATGGATAAGCGAATGAGCGACTCGGTTACACCAGCTTGAACTAATTCGTCTGCTGATAGTTGCTGATGAGTAGTGGAAGCTGGATGAATAATTAATGACTTTGCATCACCTACATTTGCTACATGTGAAAATAATTTCACGCTATCAATAAGCTTTCGCCCAGCTTCTCGTCCACCCTTTATGCCAAATGTAAGCACTGAACCGAAGCCATTTCTTAAATATTTTTTTGCTAACTCATGTGTCGGAAAATCTTCTAGGCCATTATAATTTACATACTCCACAGATGGGTGGTTTTGTAAATACTCAGCCACTGCCAATGCATTTTCATTGTGTTTAGGGATACGCAGATGAAGCGTTTCTAACCCTTGCAATAAATTAAAAGCAGCATCAGCACTTAATGTTGGACCAAAATCACGTAATAATTGTACACGTAGCTTTGTAGCAAAGGCAGCAGAAGCTGTATCAATTCCATAACGTAGACCATGGTAAGAGGCATCTGGTTCAGTAAAACCAGGGAATCGACCGCTAGTCCAATCAAACTTACCAGCGTCTACAACAACGCCCCCTAAAGTTGTACCATGACCTCCTATCCATTTAGTTGCTGAATGAACTACAACATCTGCGCCGTATTCAATAGGTGTAGAACCGTAAGGAGAAGCGAACGTGCTGTCAATAATTAATGGTAGACCATTATCATGTGCAATTTTAGCTACTGCTTCAATATCTAAAACCTTTAAACTTGGATTACCATAAACCTCTGCAAAGACAGCTTTTGTTTTATCAGTAATCGCTGCTTTGAAATTCTCTGGGTTTGTTTCATCTACAAAAATTGTTTTAATACCATAGTTTGGTAATGTGTTAGCAAATAAATTATACGTACCACCATATAAAGAACTAGCTGCTACTATCTCATCACCAGCTCCCGCTAGATTTAAAATGGAAAATGCGATAGCTGCTGCACCAGATGAAAGTGCTACTGCTGCTGTTCCACCTTCCAATAAAGCCACACGTTTTTCAAACACATCAACTGTTGGATTGGTAATTCGTGTGTAAATGTTCCCTGCTTCCTCTAAGGCAAAAAGACGTTGCGCATGAGCAGTGTCTTTAAATACGAAAGCAGTTGAGCGATAGACTGGAACTGTGCGAGAACCCGTCACTGGGTCTGGCTCTTGACCACCATGCAACAGCAATGTTTCTGGTTTAAAATTTGTCATTGTGTACCTCCAAATGGTTATTTTTTTACGATGGTACCGGAGATGAGGAGGATTTTTCTGTAGAAAACAAAAACCCTCTTCAGCTAAGAAGAGGGTTGCGGTTGCAAGTTTTCCTCCCCTTATCTGCCAGATCCAAGTAAGAATCTGTAGGAATTAGCACCTTAGTAAGCTCATTGCTTACTGGTTGCCGGGCATCATAGGGCCTATCCCTCCGCCGCTCTTGATAAGAGTATGAGATTCAATTTCCATCGTTGTTACACAGTATAAACATAGAGTTTTTTTCTGTCAACAAGTAAATTTTATTTTTTCCGAAACTTCTGTCTGCTCTTATACGTAATATGAACGCATACACTATTTTAGAAAAAATTTTGAGAGGAGTATTTTTATGGTAAAGGCCGTGATCATTTTTCTTATGATTGGCTATTTAATAGGCTGTATTCACGGCTCTAAAGTGGCTCAATTTTTATCGGGGGTTGATTTAAAAAAGGCTGGCCACGGTAATGCTGGTGCCTCTAATGCTACTCTTTCCCTTGGCTGGAAGTATGGCGTTTTAGTAGCCCTCATCGATATAGGCAAAGGCGTTGTCGCTATTATAGGTGCGCATTTTTATCTAGCGGACGCTATTCATTTAACAGAAGAACAAATTTGGCTGCTTACTTATATTATGGCTGCTGGGGTTATTTTAGGTCATAATTTCCCCTTCTACATGGGCTTCAACGGCGGGAAAGGAACGGCCTCCATCATTGGTATTTTACTTGCTGTTGATTGGAAGATTGGTTTATTTGCACTTATTTTATTTGTTATTTTATCCTTTGCAACAAATTATTTAATTGTAGGTGTTCTAGAATTTTATCTCGTGTTTTGTACAGCAACTTATTTATGGATTCCTGGCATTGGCCCAACCATTATAGCTCTTCTTCTTTTTGGCATAGCCATCATCCTGCACCTCGAAAATATTAAACGATTAGTCAATGGAACAGAGCCTAAAGTAACTTCTGCCTTTAAGAAAAAGAAATAATATTTAATGGATATTTTTGTATTTTTTGTGACCGTATTTTTTCTCTTTATCTACTCATATTGCTGTAAAAAACACCATTTTCACATAGATTTTTTTCTACAATAAAATAGACATATTCTTATCTCAATAAAACATTATACAGGCCGATGTTATGGATAATAATCGTCATTTTTATCGTAGAAAGGATGAGAAAATATGTCTTCACCAAAGCAAGCAGCTACAAAACTTAATTTAAAGCCACTATGGATTGGCTTGGCATTCGCGTTACTAATCATTATTACCTTCTTACCTAACAATGGTGATTTACCTATAGCTGGGCAACGAGCTTTAGCCATTTTAGCTTTTGCAGTCATCCTTTGGGTTACAGAGGCCGTTTCATATCCTGTGAGCTCGGCCATGATCATTGCACTAGTAACTGTTTTACTAGGACTCGCTCCGTCAATGGATAATCCAACTACAGAGCTAGGAACAGCTAGCGCATTAAAATTATCTTTAAGTGGCTTTAGTAATTCTGCCGTTGCTTTAGTAGCAGCAGCTCTTTTTCTAGCGGCAGCAATGCAAATTACTAATCTACATAAACGACTTGCACTTTGGATTCTTTCACTGGTAGGAACGAAAACAAAAGCTATCGTATTTGGCGCTATTTTAGTGTCTATCGTCCTCGCATTTTTTGTACCTTCTGCTACAGCACGAGCTGGCGCGGTAGTACCGATATTGCTTGGAATGGTGGCAGCATTTGGTTTACCACGTGATAGTCGGCTTGCTGCCTTATTAGTTATTACTTCGGTACAAGCCGTTTCCATTTGGAATATTGGTATTAAAACTGCAGCAGCTCAAAATATGGTGGCTTTAAACTTTATCCAAGAGCAATTTAATGTGGATATTTCATGGGGTGCTTGGCTACTTTATGCAGCCCCCTTCTCAATTATTATGTCGATCTTTTTATTTTTCATTATGATTGCTTTAATTAAACCTGAGACTAGCAATATCGAAGGTGGTAAAGAGGTCATCAAAAAACAGCTTGCAGAGCTTGGCCCATTAAAGGCTCCTGAAATTCGTTTAATCATTACATCCGTAGTTTTACTATTTTTCTGGGCAACTGAAGGGAAGCTACATCCATTTGATACGACAACAGTCACAATTATTGCTATCGCGATTCTATTAATGCCTAAAATCGGTGTGTATTCATGGAAGGAAGTTGAGCCTCATATTCCATGGGGGACAATTATCGTCTTTGCGGTAGGCATTATGTTAGGAACCATTTTACTAAATACGCAAGGTGCTGCATGGTTATCAGATAAAGTTTTTGGTTCACTTGGGCTAGATACTATGCCTTTACTAGCAACCATCGCACTCGTAACTTTATTTAACATTTTGATTCATTTAGGTTTTGCAAGCGCAACTAGCTTAGCCTCAGCACTTATACCTGTGTTTATCGTTTTAGCCTCCACATTAACGGCTAATGTTGATCAAGTTGGTTTTGTTATTGTGCAACAATTCGTCATAAGCTTTGGCTTCCTGTTACCAATTAGTGCACCACAAAACATGCTTGCCTATGGTACAGGCTCCTTTACAACAAAGGATTTCTTGAAATCTGGAATTCCCTTAACCATTATCGGTTTCCTTCTCGTACTTTTGTTCTCTGCAACTTATTGGAAATGGATTGGATTATTATAGAACTTTCATTAAATTAAAACGTAAAAGCCTTGAAGAAACAGACTATCTGTCCTTCAAGGCTTTTAAGATAAGACTATTGTTTCGTAAAAGCAGGGTCCTTCATCGTACCGTTTTTCGCATAGTTAACGTGCCATGATAGTGCTTTTTCTAGGTCATGTGGTGTGTGATGTCCACCCGTTGCCTCATTGGCATCATTAAAGTACTGCCACAGCTGCTCCCTATAATCAGGATGTGCACAATTATCAATGATAAGTCCCACTCGTTCTTTTGGAGCAAGTCCTCGTAAATCTGCTACGCCCTGTTCAGTTAAAATGACATCAACATCATGCTCCGTATGATCCACATGTGAGACCATTGGGACAATACTCGAAATATCTCCACCCTTAGCATAAGACTTTGTTACAAAAATTCCTAAACGTGCATTACGAGCAAAGTCACCAGACCCTCCGATACCATTCATCATCTTTGTACCAGAAACATGTGTGGAATTCACATTGCCGTAAATATCTAATTCCAATGCCGTATTCACTGAAATTAATCCGAGTCGACGAATAATTTCAGGCTGATTTGAAATTTCTTGAGGGCGCAACACTAATTTATCAGCATATTTTTCAAAATTCCCATAAACACGGTTTCCTACTTGCTCAGAAAGGGTAATAGAAGTAGCAGATGCAAAATTCACTTTCCCTGCATCCATTAATTCAAATACTGCATCTTGGAGAACTTCTGAATAAACTTCTAAGTTCTCAAACTCAGAGTCTTTAAAGCCTAGCAATACAGCATTTGCTACTGAACCTACCCCAGATTGAATTGGACGCAAACTTGTTGTTAAGCGACCTACTTTAATCTCTTCACGTAGGAAATTTAATAAGTGATTAGCCATAACATCTGTCTCTTCATCTGCAGGGACAATCGTTGATGGCGCATCTAATATATCCGAAATGACGATGCCTTTTACTTTATCTAAATCTAGTGGAATTCCAATTATACCAAGACGATCAGAGACATTCTGTAAAGGAATTGGATCACGTTTTCCTTGTTGTGCAGGTACATAAATATCATGTATACCTTCTAATGCATCAAGCTGTGCTACGTTTAATTCAATGATGACTTGGTCTGCTTCTTGCACAAAAATGGGAGAGTTACCAACTGAAGTTGTAGGAATTAATAAGCCTTCTTCTGTAATAGCAGCCGCTTCAATGATCGCAAAATCAATTGGTCCAATAATGCCTTGACGAACAAGCTCAGCATTATGGGAAAGATGGGCATCGACAAATGTGATATCACCGCTATTGATTTTATTACGAATGCCAGCATCTGCTTGGAAAGGACCGCGCTTACGTACGACCCCTGCTTCTGCTAAATATTGGTCTACCTCAGGTCCAAGTGATGCACCTGTAAAGACATCTACTTGAAAATCCTCTTTTTTTGCTTTCTCTACAAGTGCAAGAGGTACAACCTTTACATCACCAGCACGTGTGAATCCACTCATCCCTAATACCATACCATCCTTAATCCAAGAAGCTGCTTCTTCTGCTGTTACAACCTTGCTTCGTAATTGTTCATGACGAAGCTTTTTCGCTAACTTTTCTTCCATTCCCTATTCCTCCATTCCACTTTATTTTTGTTCAACTTGCATATTTGGTTCCAGTAAATCTGTGACATCCGTCAGCGAATGTATCTTTATTCCAGGAGGATTTCATTACCTAATAGCTAATGCTGTCTAAACATTTGTGAATAAAGATCATGTAATTTTTTGGTAGCACAACCAAATAAACAGTCGCTTCTATAATTTTATACTATTTAGAATATTTAATCTATATTAAATGAAATATTTTACTTTACGAGATAATTTCGTCATTTATAAATTATTTATAAATAACTTTTTGTTCCTCATTATTCGATTTTGCTAGAAAAGCGTGCTATGCTCAAGGTATAGAACAGACACAAAGGAGAGAGTTTTTAATGGTTAAAGAACTATTACGTAGCCATTCCTCGGTACGCATCTATGATGGAGAACCGATTTCAAAAGAAATCATTGAAGATTTAATTGGAACAGCACAAATGGCTGCAACATCACATTTTGTGCAAGCCTATAGTGTAATATGGGTAACAGATGCAGATAAAAAGGAAAAATTAGGCTTACTCTCTGGTAATCCACGTCAATATGAAACTTCAGGTGGGGCATTTGTTTTTTGCGTAGATTTCAAGCGACTTCAAATGGCTGGGAAACTAGAAGGAGTGGATATTGTAGCTGATTCAGCTGAAAATGTCCTTGTCGGGGTAGCAGATGTATCATTGTTTGCACAGAATTTTGTTATTGCGGCAGAGTCAATGGGTTATGGCATTTGCTATATTGGAGGTGTACGCAATAAACCTTCTGAAATCAGTGAATTATTTAATCTGCCTGACCATGTTTTCCCATTATTCGGGCTAACAATCGGCGTTCCTGCACGTCGCAATGAGGTAAAACCTCGTTTACCTGTATCTGCTGTATTACATGAAAATGAATACAATGTTGAAAAATATGAAGAACTTTTACCAGCCTACAACGAGGAAATGGAAATATATTATAACAGCCGTTCGTCTAACAGAAAAATTGATAACTGGACAAAACAGATGGCTGATTTTTTAATTGAACAACGACGTCCGCATATCAAAGAGTTTTTAGCAACTAAAGGGTTTAATTGGAAATAAATTAACGAGAATGGAGTTACTATCGTATGATAATAATTCCATTTTTTACATAAAAATATTATATATATATATTCAATCTAGGGATATTGCCACGATTACTTCTATAAATCTAACCTTAAATTAAACGAAAAGACTCTTTCCTTTTCCAGCTATTCCATTCATATTAATAAATGATACCTATTAAAGAAAGGAGTTATAGAAACAATGTCCAATATCAATAAACATCTTGCTCGCACCTTAGAACAACAGCATAAGAGAAGTGTAAGAGGTTTATTCTTAAAAATTGAAGACCTAAATAATGAATGCACCCAATTAAGAAAAAGACTCGAGCCACATATTGATTTGAATGTATATAAAAAACCCATTGATTATGTCAATCAGTTCGTTTCTCACACTACTATACTCAATTTAAAATTCGTTACGAATACACAGAATTTAGAAGTAGTTGTCTTGCATGCTCTTTTATTATCCTATATTTTAGAAAACACTCAAAGCCATGCTTTTGAATATGAAGATAAATTGTTACAGGGGTATATACAAGAAATCTTTACACTAAATGATCATGCAAAAAGACTATTTATGAACCATAGAGAAAAGATGCTTACCTATGTTCAAGGGCAAGCTACATAAAAAAGACGATCTTCGTAATAACAAGATCGTCTTTTGTTCTTTTATTGTAGTCCTCTAATTATAAGAGAGCGAACTGGTAGGAACTGCTCTCCTGTATCTCCATAAGTGAGTATTACCTCATCACCCTCCTGTAAATAAATTGCTAAAGGTTCTGTTTCGGCACTCACTAAATAATTTTCACCATTGTTTAATAAGAAAGATACAGTTGTAAAATCGCCTAGACGTTCTTTATATACACGTAATACCTTACCACTTATTTGTTTTTCCTCAGCACTTGAGCTACCATCTACAGTATTTCCTCCTCGACTTAAGGCTGTTTTATATAATTTCAACGCCTCCTTAGGAGTAGTAGCGTAAACGGAAATTTCAGGATTGGCTGCAGAAACAATAAAATAGTTTTGTAAGAAACCATTGGAATCTAGCACCGCTGTCAGCCAGCTCGCTTCTCCATAAAAGTTATACAACACTGGCATTTCGCCATTCCACTTTTTCTCAATAAATTTCTTCTCTATTATTTGTAAATTACCTTGTGAATCCATATAACTTGAGTCTTGATTCCCTGTATAGTATGTTGCATCCCCTGTTCGTGCGTTTGTTAGTGAATAGCCTAACATTGAATCTACACCTTCTTTAGGACTTGTAAAATCTGTAAAGTAATACATATCACCCTTCTCATCGAAAATCGGGCTAACATTCGATTCTGTTCCTTCATCAGAAGGAATCTTTACATCCTTTTTACCAAACATACTATTCCAAAAACCATGTACATAATTACCGAAATAACTGTTTTGTAAACTTACTGTCTCTGGTGATACAGCACCATCAATAAATTCAGGTATTTGATCCAGTTTAATGACCTCTGATTTCCCCGTCAGCGCATCAACCAAGACAATTCCTTTTACATCAAAGCCATTACGCGCAGAAATAAATTCCCCATATGAGCGAATATAGTATGGCTTTCCTTCATCATCTACTTCCAGCTGTACGTCACCATAAAAAATAAGGAATGGGTGTTGTAAACGAATATGACGTTCTAAATTAGCATTTAAATATGCGGAAGGTACATATTTCATTTCCTCTTTTATAAATTTAGGATTATCCGCAGAATCTGTAGCACTCATTATGAAGTAACCAGGTGTTGTACCACCGTTCATCCATTTAAAGAATCCAGAAAATTCAACTGGTGCGATATAAACATATTCGCCCTTCACTTTTTGAATTTGTAAGCGTCCTAATTCATAGTAGCTCGTATTTGGCACTTGACCGAAAGCCTTCTTCATTTTATTGCGAGCAAATTTCGGTGGTACACTTGCAGGTGTTTGTGTCTCATCGAATGGTTTTATTTCAACTTCTTCCTTCATTTCGGATGACTTAAATTTTTCATTAGCATTCCATAAAGGTGCTGATAAAACATACACAGCTACACCTAGACTTGCTAAAAATAAAACACCTTTTATTTTCCTTTCGATACCACTTGCTAGCAGAGCACCCACTAACGTTAATAAAATAATAGCAGGCCAAAAAACAAGCCAATTTACATCAATTTTTGTTACATATAACGTAATCCCTGTGGCTAAAAACCCTAGTACAAAGACTCCAATAAAAAAGTATCCTATTACCTTTTTCGATTGTCCATCTTCTCGCTTCTTCGTAATAAGCGGTGTCACTAGCACACTTGCGATCAATGCAATGACTGCTGAAGCTATCAGTAGCTTAGTCATTTGGTTCATCCTCTCTTCTTCTTTCTCACTACTTACTTTACGGTTACATACTAAAAAAGTTTCATACATACGTTGTACAGAAAGGAATTCTACCATAAATATTGAATTTCAAAAGGAAAGGAGCTGAAAAATTTGTTAAAAAAATTATTAATCAGTGTCATTATTTTATTGGGTCTTTATTATATTTTTCTCTTTTCCCATATTGCTGAAAGTTTAAAACTCATCTTTAAAGTGATTCCTATGTTGCTCATCATTATTTTAGCTGCGATTCAGAAGCCATTACATATTAAAAAATACCAACTTTTGATTATTGCTGGGCTTGTATTTTGCATGATTGGAGACTATACATTGCAGTGGTTTTTAATCGGTCTAACTAGCTTTCTTATTGGGCATATCTTTTATATTTTTGCTTTCTCTACTGCAAATGAGCGGCATGTACCAACTTGGGCTAAAATACTATTATTACTCTATGGAGCAAGTATGGCTATATGGATTGCGGGATCTGTCTTTAAAACAGGTGAAACCATACTTGGTATTGCAGTAATCGCCTACATTTCTGTGATACTCACAATGGGATGGACAGCTATTAAAACTGGATCTACTCTGGCAACAAGTGGTGCAATATTATTTATTGCTTCTGATTCTTATTTAGCTATTAACAAATTTGTCATGCCACTAGCATTTTCTCATGAAATTATCATGCTGACTTATTATAGCGCCCAATTACTTATTGCTTTAAGTATCCTTCAATATTCCGAAATCCGAAGTAAAGTGTTACAATAATATCGATTATGCCAAGACATAATTGCGCCTGGAATCGGCTTTGTAAAAGCACAAAGAATTTTAACATATATACATTAGGAGGCCATACTTATGAAAGAACAAGTAATTGAGCGATTAATACGCTATGCAAAAATTGATACACAATCAGACTTCACAAGCGAAACAACTCCTTCTACACAAAAGCAATTTGACTTATTACATGTTTTAAAAGACGAACTTGCCGAAATTGGTTTAACAGACATTACATTAGATGAAAATGGCTATTTATTTGCCTCATTAGAAGCTAATACAGAAAAAGAAGTACCAACTATCGGCTTTTTAGCCCATGTTGATACAGCTACTGACTATACAGGCACAAATGTGAAGCCACAGCGTGTAGATAATTATGATGGTGGAGATATTCAGTTAAACGAAAACTTAGTTATGTCTCCGATTGACTTCCCAGAGCTTAAAAACTATGTAGGCCAAACACTTATTACAACAGATGGTACTACTTTATTAGGCGCTGATGATAAGGCAGGGATTGCTGAAATTATGACGGCAATGGAGTACCTCATTAAAAATCCTACTATTAAGCATGGTAAAATCCGTGTAGCCTTCACGCCGGATGAAGAAATCGGTCGTGGACCACATAAATTTGATGTCGCCGCTTTCGGTGCAGACTATGCCTATACTATGGATGGTGGACCACTTGGCGAACTACAATTCGAGAGCTTCAATGCCGCTGGCGTAAAAGTAATTACAAAAGGCACTAGCGTCCATCCTGGTTCAGCAAAAAATAAAATGGTGAATGCTATTACAATGGCTATTGCCTTCCAAAATGAAATGCCTGCTGACGCAGTTCCTGAAAAGACAGAAGGTTATGAAGGTTTCATTCATTTAATGAGCTTTAAAGGGGCTCTTGAGCATACTGAGCTATCTTATATCGTGCGTGACCATGATCGCCAAAAGTTTGAAGAGAAAAAACAATTAATGCGTGATGCTGCAGCTAAAATTCAAGCACAATTTGGTGAGCATGCACTGAGTATTACCATTGAAGATCAATACTACAATATGGGTGAAAAAATTGAGCCTGTAAAAGAAATTGTTGACATTGCACGTACTGCAATGGAAAAATTAGATATTACACCGAATACCCTGCCAATTCGTGGCGGTACAGATGGCTCACAATTATCTTATATGGGCCTACCGACACCAAATATTTTCGCTGGTGGCGAAAACATGCATGGCAAATTCGAATATGTATCCGCTGAAACAATGGAAAAAGCAACTCAAGTTATCATAGAAATCGTTCAGCTTTTTGAACAGCAAGCAAAATAATAGTTTTAATTTTGAGTGAGCTTATTTCTATACGCATTTACCTAAGGAATCATGAAAAATTTTCATAGCTACGAAGAGGGGTTTTTCCTCTCTTCGTAATTTTTTCAGCCATAATTACTGAATTTTCAAATTACATAAAGGGTTTGAGGTTATAAACTCAAATTGAGGTGATGTTTATGAAAGAAATTGCATTAGGTATTTTAGCTTCCCTTTTCTTTGCCGTGACATTTATTTTAAATCACGCAATGGAAATGCAAGGTGGTAGTTGGCTATGGAGTGCATCATTACGCTATTTTTTTATGCTCCCTTTCTTGCTTATCATTGTCTTTTATCGTAAGGGCTTTTCACAGCTTTCTGGTGAAATAAAAGCACAGCCTATAGCATGGCTACTTTGGAGCTTTGTTGGATTTGTTTTATTTTACGCGCCATTAACATTTGCTGCTGCTTTTGGTCCAGGTTGGTTGGTTTCAGGTACATGGCAGTTTACAATCGTTGCTGGTGTATTATTAGCTCCTCTTTTTGTATCGATCATTGCTGGTAAAACAGTGCGACAAAAAATACCTTTCATATCCTTGCTTATTTCATGCGTCATTTTAGTAGGTATTTTGCTTATACAAATACCTCATGCACAATCAGTATCGTTTAGAAGTTTAATGCTTGGTATTTTACCTGTCATCGTTGCAGCTTTTGCTTATCCTCTCGGCAATCGTAAAATGATGGAAGTTTGTGGGGG
This sequence comes from Lysinibacillus sp. BS3, assembly GCF_039614735.1. Lineage (NCBI taxonomy): Bacteria > Bacillati > Bacillota > Bacilli > Caryophanales > Bacillaceae > Lysinibacillus > Lysinibacillus sp. BS3. The sequence goes on from NZ_CP154860.1 coordinate 2,352,620, forward strand.
CCGAATCGATACTTTTCAGCGGGTGTTAGGAATGACCATTGCTTCAATGCCAGCATGGATCATCATAGCTATTTATGCCGTTCTTACAGTAGGACTACCCTCAGCAAGTCAAATGTTTCAATCATTGCTTGTTGGAATTAGCTCAGGCGTTATAGCAACAGTTTTATTTTTCATAGCAACGGATCGCGTAAGAGACCATCAAGGCAAGCTAGCTGCTGTGGAAGCAACTCAGTCAACAGAAATTCTTTTCGTTATTATAGGTGAGGTATTACTATTAGGAATTGCCTTCCCTAGCCCTATTGCACTTGCAGGTCTCGGAGTTATCATTGTTGGTATGCTATTACATAGTTACTATACAATGATTATCGGGAAAAAGAATGCTGTGCAACAAAACACAACTTCTTAGCAGTCCATTTTATGGGCTGTTTTTTTACAAAAAAAAAGACGACTCTATTCTAAATTTAGAATAAGTCGTCTGAGATTTTCACGTTCCCAAAAAATGAGGGGGGTTTTAGGAGCGTAATCATGAACTAGCAAACTTCTGGAGAAAAGTAGCTAAAGTTCATCCTCTCTACACTGTATTGTAGACGAGGAATAATCTTTATACGATAATGATAATCATTATCAATTAAAATGTCAATCATAATCTTATAATTTTTTTACTTTTTCAAAAAGATTTTTTTAATGAGCGTCGGTACTGCCATTGCTTCAACTGAAAATGTAAAAAACAGCCTATACAAAAGCCTGCTATTGCGATGGCCGATGCAATTGCAACCAGGCCAGTAAAGATATGACCAACAACCTGCCAATGTAACAGATAACCTAATAAACCAGCTGCTAAACAAAGGCTAGCAATACTTGAATTAAATTTTTGCTGCTGAGCATCCTCTGGTATATATGTAGATGGAGCCTTTGTTAAAAAGAGCTTCCCTACACGAAGTATCGGGTTATAGTTGCATAAAATACCTAGTAAATTTGCAGCTAGTGGAATTACTAATATCCAGGTAATTCCTGTTACCCATGATAAAATGACACTCAGAAGAATAGTCCACTGGTTCAGTCTAACAAGTGGTCTTGGAATTGTATGAAGTTGCGACACCCTAAAACCCACCTTTCTGATATGTTTAATGTATTTTACTACATGATATTCCATTTGTGAAGCAAAAATGATTACTTTATAATGAAGTTAACAGATGTTCAAAGGAAAAGAGGATAACTATGCCAGCTTTAACAATGGATCAAGTTCAACAATTAAACTCGTACAGTATTTATACAACTGAACCTAAGCGGACTTTATTTACTTTAGCTGATATACATAAAGACTTTTACCATCCTGATTTTTTAAACCTTATGATGGGTATAACAGATGCAGCAACAGAAACAGCAGCTATTTCTCACTTTGCACGCCGTTATGGGATGTTTTTTGCTATGCAATTTTATATGCTTGCCGCTTATGACGAAGTATGGGATGGTAAGCCACTTGAATTGCGTTTTGATGCTGCAAAGGAATTTAATAGCTTTACTGTTGCCATGTTTGCCAATCCAAATGATTGGCGCTACGTTGATGAAGATGAACGCCAAGCTGTTATTGAGAAAATTCTTTACGATGGCCATGTCATTGTCCAACAGCTTCGTAAAGTAACCTCCATCTCCCCCCTTACCATTTGGGAAAATTTCTTCGGCTATTTGCTATGGCATTATCATATATTATTATCTAATCCTGGCTTAGCCGATCAAGCCATGGAGGATATTGAGGCTTTAGAGGACCCAAAAACATGGGCACGCTTCTCCAATAAATCTTGGTGGGCACAATATACAGGTGGTCTTAGCCCGACTAATTTAGTCAACGTTCCTGTAAGAAAATCATGCTGTTTTTCTAAAGATATCCCTGGTTTAATGGCTTGTGGTTTTTGCCCAATGAAAAAATAATAGAGCCTTTTAAAAAAGCCTTACCCTCCACAAATTCATGTGAAAGGTAAGGCTTTGTGCTTTATTTTTCGTATACTACAAACCAACCGTTGTTTTCTTCAAACATAGACGTGCCAAGGAAACCTTGTTTTAAAAGTTGCTGTTGCGCAGTTGTGTCTCCCATCGATATCACTTGTTTTTCAGTAAAGTTCGGGGACATCTCTTGTCGTAAGTCTTTATAAAAAATATAACGAAGCTTATCTACATATTTAATTTTTAATCCTTTAATAACGAGGTCTTGCGAGAATTTATCCTTTAAGCTCGGAATATTATATGGCTTTACAGTGGAGCAAACATAATCGTATTTTTCTAAATCGATATTTTCCATCACTACTGTAGCTAATGTTTTCTGTAATCCGTAACCTCGATATTTTGGTGAAACATTCGATATTTCCTGATATAAAACACGTTGAAATTCGTTTTCTGCAATCCCACAATCATAGCCAAGGTGTTCTTCATCAATTGGCGGGTTTAACAGTGCACGAAAGGCGATTAATTCTTCCCCTACATAAGCACCTATCATCATTCCATGACCATTTAAAATATACTCAAATTCCTCTGTGCTTAAGGGTTGGAGGATACTTTGGTCTGCTAAAGCTTCATAAACCTCAACTTGTAGCTCTTCAATTTGTTGTAAATGTTGGAGTGTTAATTTTATAACAAAAAACGGTGTCTCACCAAGCATACCATCATAGATAATTTCCATATTAAGCCTCCTTAGGCTGTGACAACAGTTGAAAACTTACATAATTCCTGGATGACAGCTTCATCTACATCTACCCCTAATCCGGGTTTCTCATTTAAGCAAATAAATGGCACATCATAATGTAAGTTCCCAACATCCTTTGAGAATTTTAATGGACCCGTTAGTTCTACACTCGTCATTATCTTCTTAGAAAATGCTACATGGAAGCCTGCAGCAGAACCAACTGACGACTCTACCATGGAACCAACTTGACATTCAATTCCTGCCATTTCCGCCATAACAGCAAGCTTCATAGCAGGATAGATGCCACCACACTTCATTAATTTAATATTTACTTTATCTGCTGCACGCTTGGCAATAATTTCACGCATTTCACGTACGCCTCGTAGTCCTTCATCAATCATTAATGTTACATCAGACTTTGATTTAATTTCTACCATTCCATCAATGTCTTCGCTATCGACAGGTTGCTCTAGCCAATCGATATTTAAATCTTTCATAGCACGTAAACCTTGTAAAGTAGTGGCAGCATTACCCCAACCTTGATTTACATCCACTCGAATAGCAATGTCTTCGCCTACTCGCTCACGTACCGCTTTTATACGGGCTACATCACGAAGTACCTCTGTACCTACCTTCATTTTAAAAGAGCGATAGCCCATTTCTACTCGATTAGCTGCCTCTTCTGCCATTGCTTCAGGTGTTCCAATGCTTAGTACATGTGTGATTGGGAATTTTTCATGATAACGTCCACCTAAAAGTTGGTATACAGGCACACCTAAGGCTTTTCCAGCAATATCGAAGCAAGCAATATCGATCGCTGCTTTTGCTGCTGGTACATCTTTCACAACTTTATTCATTTTATCGTGTAGTTTTTCAAAGGCCATTGGACTTTCTCCAATAATAGCTGGGACTAGCTGATGTTTTAGTACAGCATATGTACTTTCCCATGATTCACCTGTTACATGTTCATCAGGAACAGCTTCACCATACCCTACCACACCTGTATCGGTAGTTACTTTTAAAATAATGGAAGGCATTGTATCATATGTAGCATAACTAATGATGAATGGATCAATTAGCGGTAAATGTATAGCAAAAATTTCTACTTGTTTAATTTTCATCGTAATCAGTCTCCTCTGTCGTTAAAGTTGTCGCTAATACGTCGCTAAATGTTTAAAAAAATAGAAAAGGAGTGATGTCCATGTCTACCAAAATAGCGATTATATGTTCAAAAGCATTTATGAAACGTATTATTAGTATCGCACAAAACATAACGGATATTCAATTAGAATTTTATCTTTACAGCCACCCCTCTGAAGCGCCTACTTTAATGAAGCAAATAAAACCGTGTGATGCAATATTATTCGGAGGAACGTTACCTTATCTACACACTCAATCATTACTTTCAGAAGTTCCAATACCTTGGAATTATATTAAGCAAGATGAAACAACCATTTCTACAACATTATTATCATTAGTAGCCAAACATGCTGTAGCTATCGACAGGATATCCATTGATGTAATGAATCCTGCATTCGTTGATAATGTTTTAGCAGAAATAGAATTTCATGGTCAAAAGCCACATGTTCAGCATATTTCGATTACTGAGCCAACTGAGAATATTTTAAAACGCCATATCGCCCTGTGGAATTCAAAAAGTATTGATTTTGTCATTACCAGTATTCATAGTGTATTTGATGAATTACAAGCACTTCAAATACCGTCAATGCGTATGTTAGATGCTACCAAATCTATTATTCAATGCCTTGAAGAAACAAAATCAAAATCACTATTAACCAAGTCAGAAGCTTTCAAGGCTGTAGTGGGTCTCTTAGAAATCCCTAAAAATACTTCCATTGAATCAACTGTTTTAAGTCAAATTGCGAAAGCTACCTTTTCAACTTTTAAGCAAATTTCAACGCATTCCTTTGAGCTATACACAACTGCTGGACATCTTCAAAATGCTCTCGAAAAGGAAAACTTAGAGCAGCTCATACAGCAAGTTGAACAACCTTTTAAGCTAGCATTTGGCTATGGCTATTCCATTTTGGAGGCCACACAAAATGCTCAGCATGCTTTAACATTTACTAAACCTTTTGAGATTTATATTCTTGATGAACATAAAAACTTATTAGGGCCTTTCCCTAATACAGAAGGTAAAATTTCTTTAAAAACCGATGATCCTTATGTTTTACAAATGGCTAAGCTTACAAGTTTAAGTCCATTAAATATTTCTAAAATAATCAATTTTAGTAACGAACGACAGTCAGCTCAATTTACATCTCAAAATCTTTCTGAATACCTCCAAGTAACACGACGTACTACAGAGCGTATTATTAAAAAATTAGTTGATAATGGCTATGTAAATATTGTTGGTGAAGAAATGACCCATCAACAAGGACGTCCTCGTAAAATTTATCAATTGAATTTTGCAACTTACTAAACTGCCTCATAAAAGAATTCTCGTAGATACACATGAATCTACGAGAATTTTTATTTTAGTCAACCATTACCAAATTATCCGTATTTTCAGCTTCTTGCGCCTTTTTACGCTTCTCAGCTTCTGCTATTTCTTCTGGCGTTAATTTAACAATAGCAAATCCAATATATCCATAGATAATAGAAATAATCGGTACAGTAAAGTTAAGAATTGCATATGGTGCATATTCCATTGCACTTACACCTAAAGTAGCTAAAATAAACACACCACAAGTATTCCAAGGGAAGAAAACAGATGTTAATGTTCCCCCATCCTCTAATGCACGAGAGAGGTTTTTAGAATGTAAACCACGTTGTTGATAGACACCCGCGAACATACGTGAAGGAACAACAATTGAGATATATTGCTCAGAACATGTTGCGTTGGTTGTTACACAAGCTGCAATCGTTGAAGCAATAAGACTTCCAGTAGATTTAGCAAACTTCACAATTACATTCATCAATGCCTTTAACATTCCTGAATACTCTAAAATACCACCAAATGTCATCGCTACAATCGTCATTGAAACCGTATTCATCATCGAGTCTAGACCACCACGGTTAAATAAATCATCCACCATGTGATTACCTGTTGAGATTTCAAAGCCTGCCTGTAATGCTTGTACAGCACTTGCAGCTGAACCACCTTGTACAAAAATCTGTAGTAAGAAACCTGAAACAATCCCTATAATTAAAGCTGGAATTGCTGGTACTTTCTTAGCTACTAATACAATAACCCCCACAGGAACAAGTAATAGTAAAGGAGAAATAACGAAGCTTTCTTCCATCACTTTTAAAGTTGTTAATATTTCTTCAGATTGCATTGAAACTTCTGCAAATTTTCTACCCATGAATCCAAAAACAACAAGTGAAATAATCAACGCTGGAATCGTTGTATAAAGCATATGCTTAATATGTGCAAACAGATCTGTACCAGTTAATCCTGCTGCTAGATTTGTTGTATCTGATAATGGTGACATCTTATCTCCAAAGTATGAACCCGAAATAACAGCACCAGCAATCATAGCCGCTGGAATACCCATACTTAAACCAATACCCATACCCGCGACACCAATTGTAGCCATTGTAGACCATGAACTACCAATAGCTAATGACACAATTGAACATAACAACATGATTGTCACAAGGAACCACGCTGGAGAAATTAACTTTAGACCGTAGAAAATCATTGTTGCTACGACACCGCCGCCAATCCATGCCCCAATTGTCAAACCTACTAAAATAATAATAACAATGGCAGGTAATGCCAGACGTATCCCTTTATACATCATCTCTTCAATTTCTGCCCATTTATATCCATGCATTTTGGCAACAATTGCTGCTACAGTTGTGCCAACAAGAAGAGGTACGTGAGGACTTTGCTCTAAAACAACTACTGTAATCAACATAGTAATAATCATAATTGCAAAAGTTAGTAGTGCCCAGCCCGCATTAATATCCTTTTTCATTTTTCCATCCCCTTTTTTTGCACCAAATCCCTTTTCGGTTTTTTCAAGACGCAAATAATTTTTTACGTTTTTTAGCTTAATATTCAAAAAATTAAAAGTCAACGCAAAAAATTTATGCTTCCCTAGCAAATCCCTTTATTTTAGCGTAATAAAACGCTTTCAAGTAGCAATAAAAAACAATGCAAACCCTTGAATATCCATGCATCATTAAAAATGTTCATGCAAAAAAGCTATATGAAAAAAAAGTTACATTTTTTCATATAGCTTTTAATATTTTTTTATTCAGGCTTTTTTTCTAATACACATGCAAGTACTTTCGCAGCATCAATTAAGGCACTACGATCAAATGTCATTTTAGGGTGGTGTAATCCTGGTGTTAAATTTGCACCAATTCCAATCATTGCCGCTTTTAATTCTGGCTTTTTAACTGTATAGAAATGGAAATCATCACTACCTGGTGTAGTTATTTCATCTGCTAAATGCCCTTCTCCCAAAGCCTCAATGATGGCATTCTTGGCCATGTTCGCAGCAGTTGGGGAAACTTCAGCACCTGGTGTGAAATCTATCCACTTCCAACTCATATCAATTTCAAATTGTTGCTGTATTGATTTCAGGCCAGATTCAATTTTACTGCGCAACAATTCAAGTTGTTGATTATGCTGTGCGCGAACATCCATTGAGAAACTAGCATTACCTGGAATAATATTTGTACTACCACCATCCGCAATGATTTTTGTTAACTTAGCAGAATGTGGTTCAAATGGTGATAAATGAATGCTGTGTAGCATTTGTTGCACGGCCATAATAACATCAATGGCATTTTTACCTTGATGTGGTCTAGCACCATGTGCATCTATACCTTGAATAGATCCCTCTAAAAAATAAGCAGCGCCATGATGAATCGCAGGCGAAACTTTGCCAAGTGGTAATTCTTCTATTGGTCTTAAATGAACACCAAATAAATGTGATACTCCATCAACCGCGCCTCTATCAAACGTTGCACATGCGCCATTTCCTAGTTCTTCAGCAGGTTGGAAGATGAAACGAATACGATGTTGTAAGGTGCGATCTTTCAGTAGTAATAATGCACCAAGAACCATGGAGATATTCGCATCATGTCCACACGAATGATTTGCTTGCCACTTCCCATCAACTTCCTGCCATAAGGCATCAATATCAGCACGTACTGCAACAATTTCATTACCAGTCCCAATTTCAGCTATTAATCCTGGTATATCACCTAATAAACGATAACTAACATGCAATTCATCCAGTATGGAAGCAATTTTTTTAGTAGTCTCAAACTCTTTCCAACTTACTTCGGGATATTGATGAAAATGATCAAACCATTGATAAATCGTTTCTTCTACTGTTAAAGCTTTCGACATAACTACACCTCTATACGCATTTTTGTTTCCCATTATACATGAATTTTTTTCAGAAAAGTACATATGTCTTCAGACCTAATACACTTATTTTAATCATATATTACATTCATATGCACTGGAAAAGCCATTTATCAATAGAGGTATAATATACAATGGGCTATGCTAAAAGTTAGTATACTTTCAACATAGCCCATCAAATTTTCATTATAAACTTGTAAAAAACCCTTCTGGATACTCTTCATACTGAATATTCACCATTTGCTCCTCATTTTTCTCTTCTTCTTCACGTAAATCGAATTCTTGATCCATTAAATACGTTTCAAACTTTGAATTTAACAACTTCCCCATTGTACCACTCCTTATTAATTGAATTTTCTGATAAAAGGATTATACAATAGATTTTTAGTAAATTGCAATAAATTATATACATTATGCATTATAACTATAAAACCTATCTCATTTTTAGATTGAACTATCGTATTTTTTCTATTTATTTACAAAATAAAAACTGCATCTTTTGACATTCAGATACAGTCTCACTTTTCATTCTATTGAATGGCTCCACAGGCTATTCTAGCTCCTGAATTACCAGCAGGATCTGTTTTATAATCATCCGCTGATTCATGAATGACAATAGCACTTCCATCACTATCTAATAGCGAATTTGGTTGATCTTTTTGTAAAGTTAACCCCTCAGCTAAAAAATTAAGATCCACATTGCCATCTTCACCAATTTCCAAATTTGGTAAGTCCCCTAAATGATAACCATTAGGATTTAGTTTACCATGTTCCTTGTTTGTTGGATTAAAGTGGGCACCAGCTGATTCAAATTTAGGTGGTTCACACTTTCCTACTTCATGAATATGGATACCATGTGTGCCTGGTGGTAAGCCTGTTAATGCGAGCGTCATCATAACCCCATTATCTTCCTCTTGAAGATATGCATTGCCATAGCTTTCATTATTTGCACCAATTACTTTTGCAGTAGCTGTTAAAGGGGTAGATGCATTGACAGCTACTTTCTCCTCTTTCTTATCGAAAAAACTGCAACCCGCAACAAAAATTAGTAAAGAAAGACTCATTAAGCTTATTTTTTTCATAAAAATACCTCCTCTCTTTCTGATGATTTCCAATTTCTTCAGTACTTATGCAAAATTAATCATTTACGATTCTATAATGGCTCCTATTTCATTTGAGCTTGAATAGGAAACTCAACCAAAGTAAAAGGGATTTCCCAAAGTTCGAGAAACCCCTTTCATAATTAATTTAAGATTTTTACCGTTACTGTTTTGACACCCCACTGAAGTGCTTGTCCTTCAGTAGGAATAAATACATCGATTTTATTTCCTTTAATAGCTCCACCTGTATCAGCAGCGATTGCTTCACCATAACCTTCCACCCAAACCTTCGTACCAAGTGGAATAACCCGTGGATCTACAGCGATTACCTTTAAATTAGGATTCGACCTTATATCTGTTCCATTTGCTGTAATTCCTGAACAGCCTTCACAATAGGCTGTATACGCAGTCGCACGCATTGTTAATGTTTTACCAGAGACAGTTGCTGGAGCACTTGCTGGTTTTGTTTTGGCAGGTGCAGCAGGCTTAGCAGCTGTTGCAATCCCCTCGGAAGTTTTTGGTTTTGGTTTTGCAGCTGAAGCTTTAATAGCTATCGATTCACCAGCTAAAATCAAATCTGACGCAAGGTGATTCCATTTCTTCAAATCATCTACAGTTACATTATTAATACGAGCTATTGAAAATAAAGTATCCCCACCTTTGATGACATATTCATCCCCCGATGGTTCTTCTGCTTTTGACGTGTCTTTCACTAAGTCTTGCTCTGGGTAAAACCATAATGAATCCTTTTCATTTAATTGCTGGAACTCACCAACTGTTAAATTATAAATTTGCGGGAGTGCCCATAGTATATTGCCTGGCGACTTGTCCTTAGCAAAGGAAGGACTAGCATAGAGACTCACACCAAATGTCAATACTACCGCTAAAGCTAATGCTCTTTTCTTCATGTTTAGTAATACCTCCATCATTTTATTATTTGTTGCAAATCTGTTGCTAGCACACTAGAGTTAAAAGCTCTATATATGTAAGCAACCATAAGTTTGCAAATTAATAACTCAGGACTAGCTACCTGATATTAGGAATTATTACTATAAAAACGGAAAAATATACAATTTCAATTAATTTTTTAGTAATTTAATCAATTTATTGCGTATAAACTATAATTTAGTAGGTCTGTTTAGGACTTTTTTATATTAGATATTTGCTATATTTAGCCGATAAAAAAAGAAAAGGAGGGAATAAAAATGGAAGTTAATTCACTTATGTCATCCCAGCTGATGGAACTCCAACAAACAGTACAGATGAGTGTCATGCAAAATGCTCTTAATTTAAACACAACTACTGCAATTGAATTACTGAAAGAACTACCTCAGCAACAAACAGCTCCTACTCACCCATATAAAGGATCCATAATAGATATCTCAATCTGATCATACAGCCATATTTATCTAAAGGAGGTTCCTTATGTGATTCGGGTAATTATCGTGGACGATGAGCCATTAGCTCTGGTTAGTATGAAAAAACATTTAAATGAATTTGATAACATAGAGGTCATTCGAACTTTTACTACTGCAAAGGATGTATTGAAAGAAGGACCTACCTTAGACTTTCAAGTAGCATTTTTAGACGTTGAAATGCCAGGTATGAGCGGATTAGAAGTAGCACAACTGTTAAAAACATGGGATAAAAATATCTGTATCATTTTTGTAACTGCCTATCGAGACTATGCTGTTCAGGCATTTGATGTACAATCACTTGATTATTTATTAAAGCCAGTTTCAAAATCTCGTTTAGAGATAACCATTAACAGAATACAAAAGCTATTCCAAAAAAATCTATCATCGGAGAAAACTCGAACGCATCAAAAGCCTATGCTTCAAATCAGATGCTTTGGAGAGTTTGTCGTTTCTTTTGATGAAAAAGTAATTCATTGGAGAACAATTAAAAGCAAAGAATTGTTTGCCTTTCTATTTTTACAGCTTCATATGCCCGTACCTCGTGATAACATTTTAGATTCACTTTGGAGTGATACGGATGTAAAAAAAGCCAGAGTACAATTGCATACTACTGTCTCCTACTTACGTACAACACTTTCATCTTATGGCTACACGGATGTCATTGAATATGCAAATGGCTGCTATATTTTGAAACTAAACGATTTTCAATGTGATGCCTTTGATTTGGAGGATATCTTAAATACCAAAGCTGAAACAGGACGATTAAATATTGAAAAAGCTGAGGAACTCATCCAAAATTACCATGGTGAATTTATGGCAACAATGGACTATGCATGGACTACTAGTAAAACAAATTTGATGAATAAACAATTTAGTCAACTACTTGATGAATTGATACTTTATTACTCTAAAAATCAGAACCTTAAAAACAGAGAGCGTTCATTGTTATTTGCTTTAGAGTTTAATCCGTATTCCGACAAAATCGTGCAACAATTAATCCAACATTATACTGAAATTGGAAATCGCGCAGAAGCTATAAAAATATACCATTCTTTTAATAGCCTTCTATTAACAGAATTAAATGTGTCACCATCTCAGGAAACCACAGAACTTTTTCAAAACGTCTTACATGCACATGAAAAAGAGCATGAAACAAGCGTTTACCCCTAAAGACATGAAAAACATGCTAGCGTCCAGTGCTAGCATGCTTATATAGTTTAATTATTTAACAATCATTTGTCTCATATTACTTACAACACACAAACAGTTTCTTCCAGATTTTTTAGCCTTATACAAAGCATGATCTGCAATTTCTATCAGTTGATTGGGACTTTGGACATTTGGTGTAAAAGCCGTAATTCCAGCAGACATTGTCACAGGTCTTCCACACACAGTTTCTTGTAAAGCTTGTTTAATTCGGAGACTTTCCGCTAATTGGACTGCATCCTCTATATTCATCGAAGGTAAGATGACCATAAATTCTTCGCCGCCAAATCTAAAGCATAACCCCTGTTCCCCGACACTGCTCTGCATAGTAATCGCAAAGGCTTTTAAAACTTCATCTCCTACAGTATGACCATATGTATCATTTATACTTTTAAAATCATCTAGATCTATTAAGATAATGGCATGAGGAACCTTATCAATAATTAATTTGTGTAAAATTTGATCCATTCTTCTGCGATTAAGAATCCCTGTTAATGAATCTAAGTTCAACTGCTCTGTTAAGTCATGGATTTTACTTTCCGAACAGATCATCATATTTTGAATATTCTTTTTCAATAAATTTACCTCATTATACCAATCAGCAATTTCCTCAATCCCTTGTGCTCCTTCATCTACTTCAATTCTTTTCGATAGCTCTTTGAGAGGCTGTGTAATTTTAATAGCAAACCAAATAGCAAATCCCATTATAGTCGCTATAACTATTATGATTGGCCCTAGGACTTTTTTAAAAAACAAATTGAAGGACACTATTCTTTCATCAAGTAAAGTATCAACCATTTGTTGCGTATACAGCTTTAATGAATGGTCATCTGTCTTAGCATCTTGTAAATAGCTTTCCGTAATTGTCGAGACTTCCATTACATAAGTTTCTTGTATATTTGTTTTATGTTCCTTCAAAATTTCATTGAAATTACGATAGCTAATCCAAATACTAATACTAGATGTCATGAGGACAACAATAGTTGTCATACTAATAATAAGAAACGATAACTTTAACTTGAATTTACCCACAATAGATCATTTCTCCCATTGAGATGTTTTTTCGTTAATCTTATCTATGTTTAAATTTTGATATACTTATTCAATCATCATACGTCAAACCTCTTAAAGAAAACTTAAACACTAATGATTTTTTCCTCCTTCAATTTAAAAGGAAAAAATCGATAGTACTACTAACTCCAAATTGTTCTATTTATATAGGCTTAAAGCATTCTTTTATTATCCATTATATTTTCTTTTTTCCAATTTCGTGGCATGGTAGATAGAGATTATTAGGAGGGAAAAATTGCTGTGTTGAGAAAAGCTTCTACCCAACATCTACTTATTATAATTGCCATTTTTATAGTCCTTACTTTTCTAAGGTTATTATGGTTAAACTATTTCCTCCCCTCTACACATCAACCTAGTGCCAAAGATGGTGTGGTCCACATAAACAATTTGACTACATCGGAAGAAGAAGTTATTTCCTTGGATGGAGGATGGATTTATTATCCTGGACAATTTGTGAATTCTGAAAATAAGGGAGGTAACAAAGAGAGTCATAGCAATACGTATAATACCCAAAATATTCCTGCGTCAAAAGATGAGCGAACGACTCAACCCTATGGCACTTATCAGTTAAAAATTCTGCTACCAAACAATTTAGATAATGATCGATATGCCATTCGTATACCTGCTATCTCAACTGCATCAACCTTATATATAAATGGAAAGCTAGTAGGAAAATCAGGCAAAGTAGCAGATAATGCAGAAGACCATGAAGGTCAAGCTTCACCTTATACTGTTTATTTTACTAATACACAATCTGAAATTAATCTCATACTTCATGTATCTAATTTTGATACACCTACAAGTCCTATTATTAATAAAAGGATTTTATTTGGCACTGCGTCAGCGATGACGCATCATCAATTAATTGTAGGGCTATCTCTTTCAACTATTGTAGTTATGCTAATCATATTCTCTCTTTTTAGCATACTTGTATATTTGTTCATCTATCGAAAATCTATCGTTTTACTTTTCACATTTGGTTTTCTTTTGCCTTTAGCAGATGAATTAATTACGTTTGATCGCTCCCTACTGGATTGGTTGCATCTGAATTATGTATGGTCCTATAAGCTTTCTTCTATTATTTTTCTAGGAGCCTCCTTTTTCTTTGTTCAGTTTATGAGAGTCCTCTTAGTCAAATATCACAACACTAAAACATTTCAATGGATTTTTGCTTGTTATGTTTTAAATGCAATACTCACGATTGTTTTACCAATGACATGGCTGATACCTACGAAGAATATTTTCTTCGTACTTTATCTAGTATCCTTTCTTTACGTAGTGGTACTGGCTCTTAGAGAGTATTTAGAAAACCAAAAAAGGAGCTCTGCTTTTATTGCACTAACAGCTATCGGCACCACAAATGGTATTATATGGGGTTTCATTAAATCTGTTTACGTATTCGATATTCCCGTTTATCCATTCGATTATTTATTTATCATGCTTGGTTTTTCTAGCTATTGGTTCAAACGTTTTCATGAGAACTCTCAGCAAATTCAAAACTTAGTGACTAAACTACAACACGAGGATGCTTTAAAAGATGAATTCCTTACAAGTAATGCAGAAAAACTTTGGAGTCCAATGAATAGGATGATTACCCTAGGTCAATCCATTTATGACAACCCACATAACAAACTTGTTACTGAAGATGAAAAAAATCTTAAACACCTTATCGATATAGGTAGAAGTATGTCCTTTACGTTAAACAACATACTGGATTTTACTCGTTTAAAAGAAGGAGATTTACATCTCCATACACAAAGTGTAAATCTTCAAGGTGCTGTTTATGGAGTTTTCGATATCCTCCGCTTTATTGCAAATGGTAAACAAATACATATGGTATCTTTAGTACCTCCAAGTTTCCCAAATGTATTAGCCGACGAAAATCGCCTTATTCAAATCCTATTTAACATTTTGCATAATGCCCTAAAGTATACAGGTGAAGGCTCTATAGAAATTATTGCTCGTGAAGAACAGCATATGGCTATTATCCACATTCGTGATACTGGACAAGGCATGGACAATTTTGTACAAAGTCTTTTGTATTCGCCCTATGAACAGGGCCAAGAATATGATGAAGGCATTGGTATTGGCCTACTTATTTCAAAAAAACTGATTGAATTACATGGAGGTACGTTAAATATACAATCTATTCCTAACAAAGGTTCGAATGTTTATTTTACATTACCTCTTGCAGATGAAAGTAGACAAAAGGAATACGCAACCTTTAATGCACAAGCTAAAACTCAGCTATCCACAAATGAACAAGAGTTATCCATGGTGTCAGATAAGCATTTCAGGATCTTAATGATTGATGATGACCCTATGAATTTAGCAACGATGAAAAGTATATTTTCGATCTCTGAATACGAAATTACTACTGTTACAACCAGTGAGAAAGCTCTAGCTCTGATTCAGCAAGAATCATGGGATTTAGTAATTGTTGATGCAATGCTTCCGTATATTTCAGGCTATGCTGTAATTCAAAAAATACGAAAACAATACTCATTGCTGGAATTACCTATCTTATTATTGACGATAAGAAAGCACCCTGAAGATGTTTATACAGGCTTTGCCTATGGTGCTAATGATTATGTAACAAAACCTATTAATGCATTAGAGCTAAAAGTAAGAAGTCGAGCTTTAATTGATTTAAAATATAGTATTCAACAACGTCTACATTTAGAAAGTGCTTGGCTGCAATCTCAAATCCAACCACACTTCTTATTTAATACACTTAATACCATTGCCTCACTTAGTACTATTGATACAGATAGAATGATCGATTTAATGCATCACTTTGGTGAATATTTACATGCCAGCTTCGATGTCAGAAATCTTCAAAGAGTAGTACCACTACAGCATGAGCTCGATTTAGTTCGTTCGTATCTTTACATTAAACAGCAGCGATTTGGTGAATTAATTCAGATTGAATGGGATATTGATGAAACGATACAAATTGAAATTCCTCCAATTTCTTTACAAACGTTAGTTGAAAATGCCATTCGACACGGTATATTAAAGAAAGAAGAAGGCGGTACTGTTTGTATTCGTATTAAAGATTTCACAACTTATGTATCCATTAGCGTAATAGATGATGGTGTGGGAATTAGCCCCACTCTATTAGAGGAATTGCAAGAAGATTACAAAGGGACAAGCTCTGGTATAGGAATAAGAAATACAAATCTACGACTTAAAAGAATTTATGGCCAACAATTACAAATTCAAAGTACTATAAACCAAGGTACAAATGTTACTTTCCATATACCTAAAGATTAAAAATCGGAGTCATTACAACGCCATTTTTGTAGTGACTCTTTTCTCAAGTTTCCAATTACATATAGATTTTTCGAAATGAGGGTACAGTATACATATAGAATAAAGGAAGGATCGATAGGTATGTACAAAATATACATAATAGAAGACGATGCAAATATAGCTTCACTGATTGTCGAGCACTTAGCTAAGTATCAGTTTGAATGTTTTACTGTACAACAATTTCCACACATTATTGAAGAATTTAATACTATACAACCACACCTGGTCATTATGGATATCAATCTCCCGACTTACGATGGCTATTTTTGGTCACGGAAAATCCGTCAACTCTCAACATGTCCCATCATCATTGTCTCTGCCAGAGTAAATGATATTGATCAAGTATATGGAATTGAAAATGGTGCCGATGATTTTATCACAAAGCCCTTTTCATTGGATGTCCTCATGGCAAAAGTAAATGGACTACTTCGGCGTACCTATGGTGAATATGCTTTTACCGAGACAACAACCATAACTATAGCCAATACTACATTAAATCCAGATACAGTTCGTCTTCAAACAAAAGCCAAAGAGAGCCTGTTAACGCTAAAAGAAATGCAGCTTAGTAAGTTATTATTCGAAGCTTACCCTAATGTAGTGCCGCGTCAAAAGCTTTTAAGTGCTATTTGGGATGATGAAACCTTTGTTGAGGAAAATACTTTGTCTGTGAATATTGGTCGATTACGTAGAAAATTGGAAGCCGTACACTCTAAACTTGAGATTAAAACGATCCGTGGTCTTGGATATCAATTAGTGGAGGAAAGTGAATGAAGCTATTCTTTCGAGATCATCTTAGTATCATTATTCTCTATAGCATAAGCTTCCTCCTATTACCTTGGATAATTCATGTATTAGATGACCTATCCTCACACTATGCCTACTTTATTTTTCTTGTCAGCTTTCTATTTATTCTGTGGCTGCTTGGTCGTTATTATCGAAGAAGAAAGTTTTATCATCATTTACAAAAAAATATCAACACACAGGATGATCTTCATTTATTTGAACCACGTGCAGCTATTGAGCAATACTATAGTGAAAAACTAAGGCAAATACAGTATTTATTTTTAACCCAACAGCAAAGATTGGAAGAACAAGCACATGAGAAGCAACTAGTTCTATCACATTTTGCACATCAAATGAAGACACCTTTATCTGTTATTCAATTAATCGTTCAAGCTACACCCAACAAGACCACTGACGAATTGCAGCAATGGTATACCATCAATAAAGAGTGCAATAAATTGACATTTACCCTCAATCAGTTATTAACGTATGAGCGCACATCTCATTTAGTAGCTGATTTAAAAATTGAACCTATTATTTTAAAAGGACTCGTGCAAGAAGTCATCAATGATTTGAAGGATTTCTTTATCATAAGAGAAGTTTTTCCAAAGCTGACGTTCGCTGAAGACCAAATCATTTATTCAGATCGAAAGTGGTTAAAAATTGTACTTTATCAAGTATTAAATAACGCCATTAAATATAGTGAAATGGCAAGCACCATTCATATCCATTATGACAACACGGCTTTGCACATAAAAAATCTTGGTGAGACGATCCCTACTAGTGAAATAGCACGAGTCTTTGATTTATTTTATACAGGTATGAAGGGGCGAACGAGTGGTGAAGCAACAGGTATAGGCTTATATTTAGTGAAAAAGATTTTAACTACACTAGAGCACCCCTTCACTTTACAATCTTCTGAGCATGTCACTACTTTTTCCATTAATTTTTCAAATAGTCTTAAAAAATGAAGATGACAAAGTTGTCATCTTCACGTCATCAAGAGAAATAGGTTATGTGCCGCTCCTTTTCTATACTAAAGTTATCTAATGAGCATAAAGGAGTTGTTTTAATTTGGGTAACACAATACTACAAGTAACCAATTTGCACAAGGAATACATCGGTGAGATCACCTATAAAGCGTTAAACGGTATCGATTTTCAGCTACAGCAACAGGAATTTGTAGCTGTCATGGGACCTTCAGGTAGTGGGAAAACAACATTTTTAAATAGTGTATCCACTATTGATCGTCCTACCGCTGGCGATATCTTCATAAACAATCATAATCCTTACGCATTAAATGATGAGGAGCTCGCCAAATTTAGACGCTCTGAACTAGGTTTTGTATTTCAGGATTTTAATCTTGTGCATACATTAACAGTGAAAGAAAATATTTTATTGCCATTAACATTAGATAGCATACCTGCTTCAAAAATGCTTCAACGTTTAAAGGATGTCGCTCAATTTCTTGGTATCGAGGAACTATTGTCGAAACGTATTTATGAAATTTCAGGTGGACAAAAACAACGAGTAGCTATCGCTCGTGCCGTTATACATGGGCCAAGTTTATTGTTAGCAGACGAGCCTACTGGAAACTTGGATTCAAAGGCTGTCAATGATGTCATGAACTTATTTTCCTCAATTAATCAAGAGCTTGATACGGCTATTCTCATGGTGACACATGATCCTTATGTAGCAAGCTTTGCCAATCGCATTATTTTTATTAAAGATGGGAAATTATATAACGAAATACATCGAGGCAACAACCGTAAGCATTTTTATCAGGAAATTATGGACACGCTTGCTTTTCTAGGTGGTGGACAGCATGAGCTTTAATCATATTGTGATTCAAAATATTTTACGTGACAAATGGACGTATGTTTCTTACTTCTTGAGTAGTATGTTTTCTATTATTATTTTCTTTCTATTTTCTGTTATCGTCTTTCATCCAAATCTGAAAAGCCTAGATCCAAACTCTACACTTGGAATTTCTTTAATGCTAGCTAGTATGCTCGTTTATTTATTCTCTTTTATTTACATTACCTATTCAATCACAGCATTTTTACGTAAGAAGACCAAGACCTTAGGAATATTTATGATTACTGGGGCTTCCATGAAGCAGATTCGTAAGCTGGGCTTCCGTGAAAATCTGTTGATTGGCATTTTAGCTATTCTGGCGGCTATCGTTCTCGGCCTTGTTATTACACCTCTTTTCTTAATGGGTGCAAAAGTCATTTTAAAGGCAGAAACATTTGGTATGTACATCCCTCTTCAAGCAATCAGCATAACCATAGGATTATTTCTGATTTTATTTGTTGTAATATCGACAGTTGTTACGAGGTTCATTAATAAAGAAGCGTCTATCCAACTTTTAAAAAGCGATACAGTTATCGAGAAATCTATTAAGCCTCATTATGTGTTATTAATACTAAGTATTTTGATGTCTGCCACTTTAGCTTACTTGCTAAAAATCGAGCATTCCATTGTAGACACTTTAAGTGTCCTTTATTATCTGTTATTTTTTATTAGCATTCTTAGTACGATTTATTTAGTTATTACACAAGGATTTCGTTTGTTTTTAAAAATATATGAAAAGTCTCCTGCCTATCTTCAAAAAACAAATATGCTTTTGGCGTCCAATTTAAATGCAAAAATGAAATCACATGCAAATATGCTGTTTCTAATTACTATCCTATTAAGCGGTGTCTTTCTATGTACAAGTATTTTATTTAGCTCTTATTACAATGTAAAAAAGACTAGTGAAGAAAATTATCCATATAGCTTTCAATATATTGCTGATCCAAAAGCTGATGACAACATGGTAAAGGCTGATCTTGATTATCTTGAAGATACTTTATCAACGGTTCAAGCCCACAAGTATTTTATTGAATTTAAATCAAAGGAAGATCAACGCATTGGCTATATGGCGTTATCGGATTATAACCTGATCCAGCATCAGGACAACAAACTAAGTAAAGATGAATTTATTGCCGTCGCTGGCAGTCGAGATGTAGCGCCTACAACAAACAATGCCAGCGATCTGTATATAAAATCTTTAAAACTAGCCAGCACCCATGAGCAAAATCTGCTATCTACTGGCTTCCAACAAAGTTATTTCATTGTACCTGATGACATTTACAAAACCATTGACTACCCTGTTTATAAAACGTATATCTATGAACTGGAAGATTGGACAGCCCACACAGATTTGGCAAAAATTATTACCAGTGACTTACCCTCTTTACCTGGAGAACGTTATGTAACATCCAAAATTGATTTATATAACACAGAGATGTTTGTTAAAAGTGTCATGTTCTTTATCGGCTCCATGTTAAGTCTAATTTTCTTAAGTGCAGCCATGAGTATATTGTACTTCTATTTACAAACAACATTACAACAAGAGAAGGAAAAGTATATTGGTATACGTAAGTTAGGACTTTCTAGAAATGAATTAGCTACCATTATCACTAAAGAATTGGCGATTCTTATTTTTGTACCATTCACCATAGCTATTACACTCTTGCTAATTACACTTTTGGCTATACAAACAATGGTTTCTACAGCATTTTTACAAGTTTCCATAGCTAGCTCTTGTTGTTTCTTTGTGCTTTTCCTCATTAGCTATGTATTAATTCGAAAAAGTTATTTTAAACGCTTAGTAAGCTAAAAAATCGCACTCCTTAAGGGGGGCGATTTTTTCATAGTGTTGAAAAACAAACCAATTAATAGAATCTTTATGAAAGGCTTTTAACAAAGTTTTTCAAAAAAAGTGAAGGTGTTAACTACTCATTTTAGTGTGGAGTGTCGTCACTCATCACTTCTCCCCATTGAAAATAAAAGCCCTAATTCAAATAATGGGCTATTTGATCGCTACTGCCGCTAAGGGAAAAACACTTCTGTAGAATGGTTGATTGGATAGAAGCCAGCGTCACTCCTAGGGGATTTAGCGTCGCAGATGAGACCTTGGAGCGAACGTAAGTGAGTGAAGCGGCTCATCGGACGCCCCCTGGAAAGGACACTGGCGGAACGCAAATCAACCTCAGCCTTGTGAAAAGGTCTGTTTCTGCAGATGACATTATCTTTTTTACCAAAGAACGGGCTTTGCTACCATCAGCCATAGCATAATAAGCAATAATACTATATACATCCAGGTTTTACGATGCAACAGTGAAACAAATTGTAGATGATTAAATGCTGGTGTGTTAAAAGTACGCAACGTCGGTTTAAACGCCCTTGCTAGAAATACGATCGATGCAAACATCACGAGGAAGGTTAATACAATCCACGAGGTATTCCAATGATAGCCCGCATGCCACATTAACAAAATACCAGAGGCTACTAGTACATGCCCTGAATGTTTGACCAGCGTAATGGACCCCTTAAAGGCTTCTATATATGGTGGCATGTCATCCATGGAAGCTATGCGCATTTTTTTTACAATGGTTAGCACAACGAACAAAGGCCCAATCGAAAGAATAGCACTTAAAATATGTATATAAAGAAGAAGTGTATAAATGGAAAACATACTGTGTACTCCCCTTTTCATCAGTCCCCTTCATTATAGCATTCAAGCTGAATTTACTTTATCAGCAATTGTGAATCCTTTGTAAACACAGCCTGAATCATTGTTAAATTGTTTGAAAAACGTATAAAGAGGGTATTGTTTATAGTAACATGCACTTATAGAACAAAAAGGAGTGATTTTTATAGGTATTCACCAATTTTTTACAAGCCTTAATGATTTAGAGCGTATTATTCGTTGCCCAGGTCGCTTCAAATTTGAAGAGCACAACGTGGCAGCCCATTCTTGGAAAGTGTCACAATATGCGATGTTTTTCGCAACGTTAGAAGAAATGCACGGTGCAACAGTTGATTGGAAATCTTTATATGAAAAGACAATCAATCATGACTTTGCGGAAGTGTTTATTGGTGACATTAAGACACCAGTAAAACATGCTAGCCCAGAGTTAAAGCAAATGCTCGCACATGTGGAAGAAAAGATGATGGAAAAATTCATTATCAATGAAATCCCTCAAGAATTTCAGGCTATTTTCTTTGAACGGATGAAAGAAGGAAAGGATCAGACTTTAGAGGGTCGGCTACTTGAATTTGCGGATAAACTCGACCAGTTTTATGAGGCTTTCGCAGAATTAAAGCGTGGTAATACTGACAAAGAATTTGTCTATATGTATCAATCAGCCCTTTCAAAACTGTTGGCAATTCCACTTGAAGCGACCGTCCACTATTTCCGCACAGAAATTTTAAAGGATGCAGTAAAGGAAAAAACACATATCGATATTCAAGCATTAACAAATGAAGTATTAACATCAAACTAATAGGGTGCATGTACAAGTTTTCCGATTGAAAAATTCACGGAAGGCTTTTTTTATTTTCCGCAAAAAGTCGTATAATGAGGAGAGATTGAATGGAGGGAAAGTATTGTCACAGGAATGCTCAATTATAGAGGATTTAATACCTCTTTATAAAAAACAACTGCTTCAAGCATCAACAATAGAATTTGTCGAAAAGCATCTAACAACTTGTCAGCAATGTCAGCAGTTTGTAGCCAATTCATCAACTCAGAACGCATACTTACCCATGAAAAGAACAGTATCCTTTTTTCATATCATATTTATTGTATTATCCTTTATGTTTGCCATTAACTCGTCCTTACTTGGCAATCAAAAGGGCTTTGTCATCTCATATGCTCTTTTCGGCTGTCTTTCTTACCTTTTCTATAAAAACATCTGGATTGTTTTTATCATAAGCTCTTTGCCTGTATTCGTTTGGGCTATCATTAATAATCTTAATAATGAGCTCTATATTACAATCTTTTCTTTAACTGAAATAGGGGCGCTTGTGATTGGAGCTGGCTACATCGCACTTTTACATACCATTTTCGCTTTAATTGGCGCAGCTTTTGCCATTCTATTACGTAGGGTTTTTCAATAAACAAAAAAGCACCTTTGAACTTTTTTACCAAAGTTGAGGTGCATTTTGTTTGTTAGGCCTTTTTCACAAATTCTGATTTTAATTTCATGGCACCAAAGCCATCAATTTTACAGTCGATATTATGATCGCCTTCCACTAGACGAATACTTTTTACCTTTGTCCCAATTTTTAAAGTGGAAGAACTGCCCTTCACCTTTAAATCCTTAATAACAGTAACTGAATCGCCGTCAGCTAACAGATTACCATTTGCATCTTTTACAATAAGTGCATCTGATTCCTGTTCAGTTGCGTCCATACTCCATTCATGCGCACATTCTGGACATACATAATTTGCTCCATCCTCATATGTATATTCTGAATGACATTTTGGACAATTTGGATAAGCTGCCATTTTTGCTTCCTCCTTTTATATTTTTACTAGGAAAATCCTCTTTATGCTCCTATCTTTACATAGTCGACCTTATTTAGCAAAGGTTGTTCGTATTTTCCGTTCGCATTTGTGAAAAAAATATGAAACATCAGCACCTTTTTGAAGGTAGTACAAGATGTTTATAACGCTATTTGGAACACTTGCCCATTGACTAATTTGCCATTATCATCTTACTTGCATGTTTATCAATCATGCTTTATTATATCCATAAAGGCTGCATTGTTCGTATAATATTAAGTTTTAACCTTTAAGCTGTAAAAGGGAGTTTTATTATTGGAGTTGGAATGACGGGCCTCACACTACGGTGCATGAGGATAAGCAGGAAAACTTCTGCGAACACCCACTTTGAGGAGTGGTGGTTTAAAACTTTCTATAATAATTACGGCATACGCGGCTTTTTATACATGATTGATACAGCACCTTAGCTATTTAGGTTAAGGTGCTTTTTTATATTCAACCTATTCTCCTCTTCTCCTTATTCAATCACTTCCTAACCATTCATAAAAAGTAAGGACAACCTTCTTGTATTTTGTATAATTCCCTCCCATTTTGCGCATAGATGGAGTAACAAGGGAGGTTATGACATTGAAGAAAATAATTTATCTATTGGTTTTTATTTCACTACTGTTAGTAGCTTGTGGAAAGAGCGCTGAACCAAAGGAAGTGGCAGTCGATCAAAATACGAATGTTGAAGATATTGTAGGCGCGATTGTGAAAAACGAATTCTCTGTTGATGAATCGAAAGACGGTGTTGTCACAATTTCCATTCAAGATACAGATGTAACAGAAGGATCGAAAAGCCAGATGCTAAAGGATTCTACTAAAATTTTCGCTGATTTGTCCAAATTAAAAAATGTGAAGACACCTGCTATTACTTGGTATGCTCCTCTCACTGAACCTGATGGGGACAAAACAATGACCGAGGTTTTGAATATTTATTTTAGTGAAGAGGATTTTCACAAAATAGACTGGGCCAATTATCTACAGGTCGATATCGAGTCTAGCGCTACAAATTATCATGAAGATGAGGCTTTAGAAGATTAATCACATAAAGATACCCCACAGCCTATTGTGGAGTATCTTTTTTTACATATTGTTCTATAGCTTTTTCTAAAAGAGAGTGCTTTATTTTGTAGTGAGTTGCTTGCCAAATTCCTTTCCCACCCTGCAGGATTATTAGTTGAGGAGATTCGTGCTTCACTTGAAGATCACAGGCAATAGCATTTGAAATTACCCGATCCATTTGTACAATGACAAGATATTTAGGCAATTCCGTTTGTAATTCTTTATATTCCTTTAATGCTGAAATACTACTTATACATGTCATGCTAATTTTTAACACAATACAAGGTTTGAACTTCGATTGCTCTAAAACCTCGCACCATTTGTTTAATGTCTTTATTCGTTGCATTTAGTAACCCCCTAAAAAGAGTATATACTACAAGGGGTATTTTAGGTTGCAAAAAAACACGAGACTACATACGTGCTCGTGCTTAAAATTTTCTATTTAAATGCCTTCCGTATTCATGAATACTAGACGCCAGCCATCAGGGTCTTCAATGGTTACCCCTTTCTCAGCCCAATATGGATTTTCAGGCTCAACTTCGGGATATCCCATGAGCGCAAGACGTTCGGCAATATGACGAATGGTATCTCTGTTTGGGATATAAAGTACGAGAAGATTGTCCTTACTTGGTGCTGGACAAGGGCTACCGTCACTATGCTCAGTAAATTCTAAGTGATAACCTGCATCTGGAAGACCAATCATTAAACCATTATAGCCACGATGTTCTGTAAACGAACCAATTTTCTTTAATCCGACACCTTCACAGTAAAATCGTTCTACTTCCTTTAGCTGATCGGTTGGTCTTGCCACACGCACCTGTGCGACTGCTAATTCATTTGTCCATTGCTGTTCCATTGTTATGAAATCCCCTTTTTAGACTATTGTAAAATGAGACCATAACGCTGGAAACAGTCCTAAGTCTGAAGTTATTGGATAAGAGCAACGCTAAAAGAAGCAGCTGTTTTCTCTTTTACTTCCTCTAAAGAAACACCATCTGCTAATTCTATCAGTTGCATGCCCTCTTTCGTAAAATCAAATACAGCCAAATCTGTAATTAATCGATGTACGACACCTTTACCCGTTAGTGGCAGTTCACATTGTTTTTTTATTTTAGATTCACCATTTTTATTCACATGCTCCATGACGACAATCACTCTCTTTGCACCAACGACAAGGTCCATTGCGCCACCCATGCCCTTCACCATTTTCCCCGGAATCATCCAGTTAGCAAGGTCTCCTGTTTCAGATACCTCCATACCTCCTAAGATGGCAAGGTCAATATGTCCACCTCGAATCATTGCAAATGATTCTGCACTGTCAAAGAAGGATGCCCCTGGAACTGCCGTAACTGTTTCTTTACCTGCATTGATTAAATCAGGATCTACTGCATCTTCTACTGGATAAGGACCAATACCGAGAAGTCCGTTTTCGGATTGTAAGAGTACGTCATAATCGGTTGGGATCGCATTCGCCACAAGTGTTGGAATACCTATGCCTAAATTGACATTCATACCGTTGGCTATTTCTTTTACTGCTCGGTTAACAATTTTTTGTCTTGTATCCATCATGCTTCCCCCTTCTTCACCGTTAAACGCTCAATACGCTTCTCGTAATTTTCACCTAATAATACACGTTGTACAAAAACCCCTGGTGTATGAATATGATCAGGATCTAGCTCGCCTACTTCTACAATTTCCTCCACTTCAGCTATTGTAATTTTCCCTGACATAGCAGCTAATGGATTAAAATTGCGTGATGTTTTTCTGTAAACTAAATTTCCTAGCTTATCGGCTTTCCATGCTTTGACCAGCGCAAAGTCAGCAACGATACCTTCTTCCAAAATATATTCTTTGCCATCAAAAACCTTCACTTCTTTTCCTTCAGCAATTGGTGTGCCAACCCCTGTCGCTGTATAAAAACCAGGAATTCCCGCTCCACCTGCACGCAAACGTTCTGCAAGAGTTCCTTGCGGTGTCAACTCTACTTCTAGCTCACCACTTAAAAATTGTTGTTCAAAAATCTTATTTTCTCCTACATAAGAAGCAACCATTTTTTTTATTTGCTTGTTTGCTAATAGTAGACCCAATCCCCAGTCATCTACACCACAGTTGTTACTGACAACGGTTAAATCCTTAGTTCCCTGCTGCACTAATGCTGCGATTGATTTTTCGGGTATACCACATAGCCCGAAGCCACCTACAGCTAATGTATCTCCATCCTTAATATCCACAATCGCCTCTTCAAACGAACTCCATACCTTGCCATTCCCCATCTCGAAACCTCCCTAAATTGCTCGTTTATTAAGGAAAATTCTACATCATTGCTATTTTACAAGTAAAGGAATTAATTAGAATACTACTTATTCCTATATCGAATAAATCTATTTTCACCATTCCTACCTATCATTTCAAGTAACTGTTTTAATGCATAAGATTGATAGGCATTTTTCTTCGTAATAATCCCTAAACGCCACGGCATTTCAAAATCATTTAATGGAATTATTTTCACATTGGTATTTGTTTGCTTAGCTGCAATGGAGTGGGGTAACAATGTAACCCCTAAATTGGAGGATACTAACTCTACAATCAAGTCCCACTGTGAACTTTTATAGCCGATTGTAGGTGTAAAGCCAACACTTTCACAGGATTTAATTATATAGTCGTGAAGCGTGAACTCCTCTGCAAAGATAATGAACGTTTCATTTTCTAAATCTTGTAAAGCTATGGATTCCTGGTGTGCATAGGGGTGAGATTCATTCATAAAGACATAAAACTGGTCTTCTATAAAGGATTGAACAGCAAACTTCCTTTCGTCTACTGGTAATACAACGATGCCCATATCAACATCACCATTTTCAACTAGCATTTCTACCATTTTTGCACCACGTTCGATAAGCGCTAAATGCACTTCAGGATATAGCTGATGAAATCCCCTAGCGATTTCAGGGAAAAATAAAGTTCCAATTAAAGGTGGAATCCCTAATTTGATAGCACCTGTCTTAATATTTAATAAATCGTCTAGCAAAATATGTAGTTCTTGGACAGCCTGCATTATTTTTTGTCCTTGATGATAAACAATACTACCTGCATCAGTAAGTTCTACATTACGCGTTGATCTGTTCAACAATTCAACTTGTAATGATTCTTCTAATTTTTTGATACTTTTGCTTAATGAAGGCTGAGATACAAAGGAATCATGTGCAGCCTTTGTAAAACTCCTATGCTCAACAACAGCCATAAAGGCTTTTAAATCTCTTAATTCCATCACTATCTTCTCCATTTATTCGTATTTGTTATAAAAGCATCTACAAGTACTACCCTTTAGCAATAAATTCTCCATCCTTTCTTTTTAATCCTTTGCAATGTGTTGAACTATAAAATTTAGATATTTTCACCCCTGCCATTATACGTATCTTTTCGACTTTTGGAGAGTTTTTTGAGAGTTATATGACCTACAATCAATTATAAATATTGTCATAATTTATCAAAGATTGGAGATGTAACAGATGTTGAAGCAATTGCTTGAAAATCGAATAGTTAATAGGCATTATTTAGGTCTTACATTTCAGCAACATGTTTATGAATTAAAGAACTGTGAGGAAGTTTTAGGAGTGAAAGCTAAATCGCTACATATTGAGAATCGTCATATTGCTGTTGGCTATATTGCTGATGACAGTATTTTCTTTAAAAGTGCTCATTTCGGAAATACCATGGTCACTTTAACAGATGGAATTCATCAAGCAATTGTTCAGCTATTTGTACAACATTCTGGTGAAATTTGCATTGAAGTGAAACCTTATATTAAACATGCCAACATCGTGCCTGTTTATTTCCGGACAATTCTAGCTGATACTGCCATTGCCATTGACCTAAAAGGCGCATTAAAAAAATTCCTAGTAACTCATCATTATATGATTGAAGCAGATACGATCATGGAAGTTCATTATCAATCCATGCATCCCTATGTGCTCAAGAATTCTTATGCTGGGCATTTTGTTTTAGGGTGTACACCCGATGGTAGACAAGTAACAGGAGCCGAGGAGTATACATTAGCTAACCGTATAGCTAATTTAAAGTTTTCTCACATTATTATTCAGCAACAAGGCATACCAAAATTAATTGCTTTAAATATATTATTAACGTTTGTTATTACGAATAAAATTTTTGTTACTAACGAACTTTCTATGTAACTAATTGGATAGAGGATTTTACGATGTTATTTTCATTTATTTCATTGATTGTCATCATACTAGTAGCTTTATTTGTTATAAAATCTTTTTCTCTCTATAAAAAGCGGGCAGAAAAGAAAAAATTTTTACAAGAAAGACTTAAAAACCTTCTACTGACAAATATAAGCCAACCTAAATAAAAATTTTTCAAAGAGAAATGACCTTATCTTATTAAGTGCCAACAAAAAATACACCACCTTTATAGTAAAAAATAACTCTAATAAGGTGGTGTATTTTTTAGTGAGCTTTTTCTAATGCTAATTTAATGCCAAATGCAATTAATATTGCACCTGTTAATCCTTCAATTACTGCCTTAGTTGATGGCTTTTTCATAAATGCACTAATTCGATCTAAAAGGTACACGTAGAAGATAAACCATAGCATTGTTAATGCTGTGTAAATTAGACCCATTATTAAAAAAGGAAAAAATGTTCCACTATTTCCATCTACAAATTGAGGGAGAAATGTTAGGAAAAATACTGCGACCTTTGGATTTGTCACATTTGTGAGAAACCCTTGTTTAAAGCAAGATTGGTGGGAATATTTGTGTTCTATACTTCCTACATCGTCTACAACTGGAGATTGTGTTCGAATTGTTCGAAGTGTCCACAAGGTCTTGATTCCTAAATAACATAAATAAACCGCACCAACATATTTTAAAACAGCAAATATATAGGCGGATTTTACAATAATCGCCGAAAGTCCAATAACAGCCGCACAAGTATGAATTAATAAACCGCAACAAGAACCTATGATTGTTTGTAAACCGCCCTTTCTACTTACAGTCAGTGTGTTTTTTGTTGCAATCGCTGTATCAGGGCCAGGTAAAATAATAAGTAAAATGCACATAACTAAGAATACAGATATATTGACCATATTACGCCCACCCTTTCTGTCAGAAAATTATAAAAGTAATTGTAACATACGCCAAGTCCAACAGAAAGATACAAAATTTTTACGTTGACATATAACCATAGGGTGTTATATATTCATAACACCCTATGGTTATATTTTATACAGATTCCTCTGCTAGTGGACTTAATAACGTTGAAAAAGGAGTAATAGAACATGACTGAAAAATTACAGGATATTGTCAAAACAATTACATTAAATGCCCCTATCGAAAAAGTTTGGGAGACTGTCGCAACAGCTGACAAAATAGCTGCTTGGTTTATGCCAAATGATTTTCAACCTATCGAAGGATACGAATTCACTATTCAATCACCGTTCGGCCCATCACCCTGTAAAGTAGAACGTGTAGATGCACCGCACTTTCTACGATTTGCTTGGGATCAAGATGGCTGGTTCGTAACTTTTGAGTTAAAAGAAGTAGGCGAGCATACTGAATTTACTTTAACACATGGTGGCTGGAAGGAAGCTTCACATATTATTCCTAAAGCAAACACTGCTACTGAAGCCGTACGTACTAATATGGATAACGGATGGACAATGATTATTAATCATAAATTAAAAGAGGCTGCTGAATTCTAATGACTGAAGCAGCCATAAAGTATGATGTTTTTCAAGCAATTGCTGATCCCACAAGAAGAAGTGTTTTACAGCTCCTTGCAGCAAGTGACAGACCTATTTCCAATATTTCCGAGCATTTTACGATTAGTCGAACGGCTGTTGTAAAGCATTTAAAAATATTGGAACAGGCGGAGCTAATCTCTGCTCAAAAAAAAGGTCGTGAAAAAATCTATACGTTGCATAGGGAGCGTTTAAAGGAGATTGAAGATTGGCTCCAATACTTTCATTTATTTTGGGATAATAAATTGGCTCAGCTTCAAAGCATGGTTGAAGATCATTAAAGCAGAAAAAGAGCTGTCTTTTTGTCAGACAGCTCCTCATTTAAAAGAGATAAAATAATCCTCCATTAATGACTTCTATTTTAATTTTTGCTTCATATTGCTCCTCTAATGCTTTTCTTTCAATTTCATAACACTCTGGTTTATCCTCTATATCCTCATAAAAATAATCCAACACACGTTGATCACGTTGCCATCGTTTTTGTGCTTCCGTTGCCCAGGAATGGTCATCCTGCTCAATAATTGACTCAATTGTAGCTTTCAATCTTTCCAGTGCTCTGGCAGGCTTAATAATATATTGCACATGAAATACATTTTCTTCAGGTTCTATGTTAAAGTCCGAAGAACAAATCCTTTCATGAAAACCCTCCTTGATGACGCCCGTCAATAAATTAATGCCAAATGAGTAAAGCATTTCTTTTGTACGATCACAGCAATACGAAACTTTAAAGTTAACACCTAACCAGGGCGTTAAAATAACCTGCCCCATATCACGATCCACTTTTTCAAACAACTGAACATAAGCTCCTAGTTCCCTTGTAGCTAAAAATATCTGATTTAAACGTGGAGAGCCGTAATGAATAGCTTCCCCAAATAAATTACCAGCCATTGCTGTTTGATTTGTAATAAAGGTTACTTGGGCTGGGTTTGGTTCGCTATTCGTTGCTTCAACATATTGCCAATAAAATGGCCTATTCATAATTCTTTTATCTATGTCTATCGTTAATTGAACGGTTAGATAATGATTCTCTTCTCCTAAAATTGCACAGTCATTCTCCATAAAAAATTCCTTTAAATAGTGGTGAACTTGCTGTGGATACATAGCTGCACCTCCCTACCTTATACAGATTCTTTAAAGTTTGTTAAAATGGCATCTAAATCGCCAACCACCTTCTCGAACACATCAATTTTTGTATGAAGCAATTCCAAGATTTTCTCTTCAATTGTATGTTCAATGGCAAGATTATAAATATGGACATCATGCTCCTGTCCCAAACGATGGACACGACCAATACGTTGCTCTAGCTTCATTGGATTCCAAGGTAGATCATAGTTGATTACATGATGACAAAATTGAAGATTTATCCCCTCTCCACCTGCCTCGGTAGCGATGAGCACCTGTGCTCTTTCTTTAAATAGGTGCTTCATATAATCTCGTTTACTTTTATTAAACTTACCATTAAATAGCACACTTGATATGCCATTAGAATGTAAATACCATTGTAAATAAATTTGCGTAGCACGATATTCTGTAAAAATAATAACCTTGTCATTTGCTTGTTTAACAATTTCCAATGTCTTTTCCGCCTTTGAATTCACTTCCAAGGTCATTAATTTAGTAATAATTGCTTCAATTTCTTGTGGTTGTACATGATCATCTAGCATATTCGTTAATGTTAATGCCGTAGCTTCCTTGCTACTACACATTTCTTTTTGCAACGTAATTAATGAAAATGACCCTGTGTTTTGAAGGTTGCCAAGCATTTCATAAACTTCTCTTTCTTCGTCCGTAAATGTAATCGGTACAATTTGAACACGACGATTTGTCCAATCAATCCCCGTATCTTCCCTACGATTTCTTACCATTACCTGATTAACCAACTCTTTTAAATAATCATCATGTTCTAAATCATGCTTGCTAGCAGAGAAAGCCGATTGGAAGGCATCATAATTACCAAGATGCCCAGGCTTTAATAAGGAGATTAAATAATACAATTCAAAGATATCATTTTGAATAGGTGTGGCAGTTAATAATAAGCAGAATTTTTTCTTTAAGCCTTGTACAAACTCGTAAATTTGTGTTTTATTATTTTTTAATTTATGTGCCTCATCAATAATTATCATGTCATAATCCTGCTCATAAATGCGCTCTCTATGTGGACTCTTTTTTGCCGTATCCATACTCATAATGAGGACATCATAGCGCTCTATCGGGCAATTTTTTTTATATGCGACGGCAGGAATATGAAATTTTATATTTAACTCTTCAATCCACTGATTAATTAAAGAAGCAGGTGCTAAAATTAATGCTCTTTTCACAAGACCTCGAATAAGGTATTCCTTTAAGATTAAGCCCGCTTCAATTGTTTTACCTAGCCCCACCTCATCAGCTAAAATAGCTTTCCCATTCATACGTTCAATAACTGTTTCGGCTGCTTCTAACTGGTGTTTCAAAGGTTGTAAATTAGGTAAATACTTTGTAGCCTGCAATCCTGTAAAATCAGGAATTAGTTTCATTTTCACAATATCATAGTTCATCTTGTACAATGTCCAGCTATCCCATTTTTCAAGATGATTTAATCGATCGATAAAGCCCTCTTCCCACTCGGACGACCTTTCTATTTTCATGATCATCACCCCATGTCATTTTTTCTAGTTTAGGGTGTCCAAAAAAGGAAAAGCTATGTTATTTCTAGATGAAAAACACCTAATGAAAGTTATTTTTTCATTAGGTATTTGTTAATTCATATATTTACGGAATTGTTTTGGAGATTTTTTCAGCAAATTCTTTAATGATAAATGAGAGTTTCTCAGGTACATTTTAGATTTTTTGAGCTGACGAACATTTTTTTCTCTAATAGATAGACTCTTTATTAAAATGTTTCGCGATATCCATGACAATCATATTCTCTGTATAATTTTCTTATATATACTCCATAATCAGCGTTATGTTTTCTTTTTTATATTGATAGTCCATCAGAAGTATTTCTTCTAAAATATACATCAAGACAAAAAGAAAGGAACACCAATAATATATTAGTGCTCCTAAAATCGATTATTTTAAACTTTCCTGTAATAGCTTACGATTACGTTGTTTGAAAATATCATTATGTGAGGAAACGATACCTCCCTCAGAAGCATCAGGTTGAATATACTTCTTCGCACTATTCACTGCATGAAGTGCATCATGAAAGGCTGCTGCAATTAAATGAATTTTACCATCATGGCTCAAAATATCACCCGCAGCATAAAGGCCTGGGATCGATGATTCACTATTAATCGTACCAGCGATAAAATAATCATTTTTGCGCTCAATGGCTAATGGACTATTATCTAACAATTCTTTATCACGCACATACCCATGACTAATAACAACTTCATCAACAGGAATTTCTGTTACAGTCCCAGTTTCATGATTTGTTAAAGCAATAGCTTTAATCATTCCTGCTTGATCGTCTGCAATCAGCTTAGTAATTTCAGAATTGAAATGGCATTCGATCGAACTATTTGCAAGCTCTGTAATTTGAGCCTCATGTGCAGACAATGTATCTTTTCGATAAGTTAAATAGACCTTGGATGCTACCTCCGTTAATTCTAATGCCCAGTCTACCGCTGTGTTACCACCACCAGAAATAATAACTGCCTTATCTTTAAATTTTTCATAGGATTTAATTGTGTAATTTAAATTAGATACTTCAAAGCGTTCAGCCCCCTCAATTTCAATTTTTTGAGGATTTAGGATGCCACCACCAATAGCAACGATAACTGTTTTGGAATAATGAATATTCCCTGACTCTGCTGCGATGACAAATATACCATCTTCATTTTTAGCAATGGACAGCACTTTTTCATTTGTATAAATAGAAGGATTAAAGGTTAAGGCTTGCTCAACTAATTGTTTAATTAGTTGCCCCCCTGATATAGGCGTTACACCTCCCACATCCCAAATCATTTTCTCTGGATAAACATGAATTTTACCGCCTAGCTGTGGTTGTGATTCAATTAGCTTGGTTTTCATTTCACGTAAACCACAATAAAAGCTTGAATATAAACCCGCTGGCCCACCACCAATAATGGTTACATCATACAATTCTTGTTCTAACAATTCCTAACACACCTTTCATTTGGTCATTACTATCTCAACAATTGGACTAGCTCGTACTGCATAACAGCTCAATCGTAAATGTCTAAATGTAAATATTGCTTTGGAAAATCCTCCTTAACTCCATTATACGATAATGATAATCATTATCAAATAAAATTATAACAAATCATGATATTAATAACAGATGTGGTCACCTTTTATTAATATTTTCATTTATGTAATTAGTAAAAAAATAAATTTATGTATTTGTCCCTAAAAATTTTCATCATTATGCTTTTGCACTATTCATTCTAAAAGCAGATTATACGTTTTACTTACTTTTTGATACACTATTGGAAAAAAGATCGAGGGCACAATGAAAAGAAAAATCTTTATATTACATGAAATCTATGGAGTTAATCATTTTATTGAAGAACAAATACAAATATACAGCGATGAGGACACTGCCGTTTCCCTTATTTCACTTTATCCAGAAGGGCTTTCCTTTCCATATGACCAGGAAAAACAAGCCTATGACTTTTTCTTACAGACAGTTGGCTTTGATGCTCCTCTTGAGTTGCTTTCCCCAAAAATATTGGAGGCTTGTGAAAACTACAACGAGGTAATATTAATTGGATATAGTGTAGGTGCAACTTTAGCCTGGAGATTAACTACACTCCCCCTACACCGTGTTATTTGTGTATATGGCTCACGGATCCGCCAATACCTTGATAACATTCCATCTTGTCCAACTTTGGTTGTTTTACCTAGCCATGAAGATAGCTTTGATATTCAATCATTGAAGGATACTCTTGTAAGCATACCGAATGTTCAAATCAAACAATTTCAAGGCTTACATGGCTTTATGGATGCCTCTAACTCAAACTACTGTCAGTTGAGCCACTCGCAAGCACTCAACGACATTCAATACTTTTTACAAGCTAGCAAGCTATAGGAGGAATAAACGTGGAACAAAATATTGATATTCAGGTTGATCCATATATTGAAGCAGGCAATGTTATTTATCCAAGCTTCCATCTTTCTCTACAACCTGGCACGATTATAGGCATCTATACAGATGTTTCCAAAATACATACATTAATGCAATGGTTTATGAAACGAGATGATACGTATACTTCTTTTCGTGAAAGCTCGTTATATGAGCGACTCACAGCGCGCGAGTATATCCAGTTCATTTTAAAGCTTTTTAACCGTCCAACTAATGAATCAGAGAACATATTGAAGCTTTTTAAACTTACTGAACAAAAAAACAATAGAATTAGTAAGCTTTCTAATAGTGAAAAACAGCGATTAAAACTATTGAATATGTACCTACATCCGGCATCTATTCAAATTTTAGAAGAACCCTTTCAAAATATAGATGAATTTTCAAAGCAAACTATCCAACAGTTATTAAAAAATCTCGCAAAAGAGCATAAAATTATCATTTTATTATCAAATAATCTAGAAGACTTAATGGTTGCAAGTACAACTATACATCGATTAGATGGGGCAGACTTACATACTTTAGACGTAAAAGAGGGTAGCCTTGAGCAAGCTCCAAAGCCTCTTGAAGATGCACCAATTCGACTAGATAAAATCCCAACAAAGAAAAATGAAAAGATTATTTTATTTAATCCACCCGAAATTGATTATATTGAAAGTGTTGAAGGAGAAGTATCTATTTATGTAGCAGGTGAAGGTTATCCATGTACTCTATCGCTAAATGAGTTAGAGCAAAAATTGACACCATTCGGCTTTTTTAGAAGCCATCGTTCTTATATTGTGAACCTACAAAAGGTTCGAGAGATTATTACTTGGACACGCAATAGCTATAGCTTAGCACTCAACAGTACAGAAAAGACAGTTGTTCCACTGTCGAAAAATAAATTGGCCACTTTAAAGGAAATACTCGGAATTTAGTAGATTTCCCAGGAAATAATCGACTCCTGTCACCTTTAATAAAATTCCATTAAAGGTCCTTTTTCTGCCATTCACATGATTTTTACTGTGAGCCTTACCCTTGTTGTTTATAGTGTAGACATCAACAACAAACAGGAGGTTACACATGAACGCAGTGATTGATGTGCAACATTTGAAAAAAATTTTTCATAATGAAACAGCATTACAGGATGTTTCCTTTACCATTAAAAAAGGGGAAATATTCGGCTTTCTTGGCCCAAGTGGTTCTGGTAAAACTACTACAATTAAAATATTAACCGCACAAACAGATAAATCGGCTGGTAATGTTCTATTATTTGGGCAGCATGCATCTGAAATGAAGCAAAGTCAAAATCGTAAACGTTTTGGTATTTTAACAGATAATAGTGGCTTGTATACGAGACTATCAATTGAAGAAAATTTAATACTTTATAGTAATTTATATCAGCTATCTCCATCTGCTGTAAAAGAAGCTTTGGACTTTGTCAATTTATATGCAGAACGTAAGAAAAAGATCAGTCAGCTTTCCAAAGGAATGATTCAACGTGTTACACTTGCTCGTGCAATTATGCACAAGCCCGAATTATTATTTTTAGATGAGCCTACTTCTGCTTTGGACCCAGTAAATACCCAACATATATATAATGGCTTACGAAAATTAAATGCTATGGGTACAACAATTTTTTTAACAACACATGATATGAGCGAAGCAGAAATACTTTGTGATCGTGTTGCTTTCCTGCATAAAGGGAAAATCCGAGCAATCGGCGCTCCAAAAGATCTAAAAAAAGAATTTGGCTCTGACACTATTACAGTAGAGCTTAAAAATGGTGAACAGGAAATTATAGAAAATGGTTCTCAAGATGCAGAGAAGTTATTTCAATGGATGCAATCCGATCAAGTTACACGTATCTATACAAACGAGCCAACACTAGGTGACATTTTTATGCAAATAACAGGGAGTGATTTAGTATGAATATTTCAATGACACGTATTCAAGCTATATTGATGAAGGATTATAAGGAATTCTCACGGAACTATGCCGTATCAACTATGGTATTACTACCACTTATAATGGCGTTTTTATATAATCGATTAGGTGCAAATACTATTAGCATGTATTTTCTACCAATTAACATGACATTTTCCATAGTGACTACTTACGTACAATGTAGTTTAATTGCAGAAGAAAAGGAAAAAAACACTCTTCGCAGTCTTATGCTCTCCCCTGCCTCACTTGGAGATATTTTAATTGGTAAAAGCCTGTTTGTTCTAATTGTTACAATTGTATCTGTAACAATGGCTATTTTTCTAGTTGGCTACGAACCTGCAAACCTTTTTATCTTAGCAATTGCATTATTGCTTTCTGCTGTGTTTTATATTGCTCTAGGTACAATATGCGGTTTATTTGCTAAATCTATTATGGAAGCATCTATTATTGTGTTGCCTGTAATGGTTATCTTCTCATTTGGGCCTCTGGCCTTAGCTCTATCTTCGGCATACCCAATCTTAAAATTAGCTGAATGGCTACCAAGCTCACAGTTATTACTTTTAGCAGAGGCGTTAGAAGGTAAGTATTCTATGGCAGATGTTCTTATTCCTATGATTACGATAATTGTATGGTCTCTTCTTTCTTGGATTTTCGCAGCAATTATCTATAAAAAAAGAATGGTCGATTAAAGACCATTCTTTTCTTCAGGTAATAATTCCTTCTCCCGTTTTTCAATTTCCTCTAACGTATCTGCATACCATACACCGACAAATCTTGAAGGGACGGACTCCTCAAAATAATCACCATCATAGAAAGATAAAGGAAATAACATACCCTTTTCTATATATTTCTTAATTGTTTGATAGAAATGATCATTCTGTTGTGGGCTTTGTGATGAATAGGAGCTAAATTTATTGATGGGCTTTCCTAAAGCATCATGAAACATCAGCATTGAGGTTGAACCATTTTGGCGGAAATTTAAGTCTATTGCTTGAACATCACCAGCTTCCGTGACAATTAAATCAAAGCCTGCCACACCTACAAAGCCTTCCTCAACGCCACGTTCCATAATATGCTTTCCTACTTCAATTACTTTTTCGGGTACTTTATCTACAATGATATTCCCTTCGTAAATGCCGTTATCATCCGTAATTTGCTGGGAAGCTCCTAAGTATTGAATCCCTAGCTCCTCTGAGTAAACAAATTGACAGCTATAGTTGTCCTTTGTCTGTAAAAGCTCCTCAATAATTATACTTTCAGTTCCTGTCATGCGAAATTGTCGTAAACCTTCCGTCAATTCATCTTTATTATGACAAATGGTAACGCCATATCCTCCCGAGGTTGGCGAATCATCACCAGGCTTTAATACTACAGGGGGCTGCCAATTTTTAATGGCATCTGAAAGTCTATACGTCTCCACATTTAGACGACTTGGCACATATTTACTATCGATTAAATGATCAATATAAGCTTTTGTATTCAACTCATTAAATTTCTCCGCATCCATCCAATAACATTGACGATCCATATGCTCCAGGTCGTGTATATATTGACATACAATGGTCTTCCCTTCCTTACACCATGTTTGGATCTGTGCCAGATATTCCTCTTGAGTCTCATAACTATAAGGCTGTTCTACCCATGGTAATCCTGCTAATTGATGAAGCTCTTGCGCCTTTTCTGTTTGTGTTGCTCGATGTACTAGCACGGGGATATCAGCAATAGCAACTTCTCTTGAGGTTAAAGCATCTAGCTTATGAGGATCATCCATCATCCACGGATTATCGCTATACGGTGTTCTTGGTGTATACACAGCATTATCACCATAAATTTGTCTTAACGTGTATTTAGGTTTCAAGTAGATTACCCTCTTTCAATTTTTCGGTACTCTACTCTACCCTCCCCTTTATTTTTTGACACTTTTTATAAGAAAAAAGGGTTTTACGGGTTATATAAATCCCTTTTTATACCTATTAACATCCCAATTGCACTAATAGGCTTTCTAAATGCTTTTTCACCTGTGGCCATTCTTCTATTGTAATGCTATACATAACGGTATGCCTAGTTGTCCCATCTTTGCGAATCATATGGTTACGCAATATTCCCTCTTTTGTAGCACCAATTCGCTCAATTGCCTTTTGAGAACGAATATTTTCATGATCCGTTTTTATTTGTACACGTTGTAAATGAAGATGCTCAAAAGAGTATCGTAATAGCAAATACTTACAATTAGTATTAATAGCTGTACGCCAGTATGCGGGTGTTAGCCATGTATAGCCAATTTCTAATCGCTGATGCTTGTCATCAATATCCATAAAACGTGTAGACCCGATAATGTCCCCTGATTGTTTATCCACAATCACAAATGGAAATTCTGTTTTTTCGTTTTTTGCCTTTAATGCGTTTTCCACAAATTTATTCACATCTTCCTTTTTTTCTATGGTTGTGGACATATGTGACCAAATTTCTGGATAACTTCCTGTCTCTAAAATTCCTGGTAAATCGCTCAATTCTAAAGGCTTTAGTTTAACCACTTCATTTTCTAATGTTATAAATTCCATTACACTTCACTCCTTTTTACTTATTTAACGGTAAAATTGATATGATATATATAACCAATTACTAAAAAATCAACCATACCAGAGGAGGAGGAAATTATCTGGAGCTCTCCATTATATTTACAGGCAATCTAGCGAAATACATTCAAATCTATGAAGAAATAAAGCATAAGATTATTACTAAAAAATTACTTGCTCATGAACAACTGCCTTCTAAACGAGCTCTCGCCCTAACATTGAATGTGAGTGTACACACCATAAAGGAAGCCTATGAGCAGTTACTTGCAGAAGGCTATATTTATAGTAAAGAGCGTTCTGGTTATTTTATTGCGCCCTTTGAATTTGATTGGCTACAGCAAGTACCCCGGCATGTATCTGTTCCAAGTAACAATATCCCTAACAATATACAATTTGATTTTACAAATGGACATGTGGATAACGAGGCTTTTCCCTATGCTGCTTGGCACAAGCTTATAAAAAAGCATTTTAATAGTAACAACTTATCAACAAGCCCTTGGGAGGGAGAGACAACTTTACGCACAGAGATTGCCCGCTATGTAGAGCGTTCTCGTGGGGTTAGCTGTGATGCTTCACAGGTATTTATATACAGTGGTACACAAAGCCAGCTTCAGGCTCTTTGTCATTTTCTTGGGTCTGCGATACGCGTTGGGTTAGAGGAGCCAGGATTTAAAAGAGTGCGTGCCGTTTTACAGCAATGTGGATTGTCCACAGAGGCGATTCCTGTGGACTATTCAGGGGTTACACTCCCTGCAACACCAATTCACATGTTATACACAACACCTGCTCATCAATTTCCATTAGGCATGATTATGACCAAAGAAAGAAGAGTGGCATTGTTACAATGGGCTAACTCGAACGAGGGGCTTATTATTGAAGATGATTATGATTCCGAATTTCGTTATAAGGGGCTACCAATCCCGTCTTTAGCAAAAATGGATCAGCTTCAGCGTGTCATTTATTTCGGAACATTTTCGAAAACATTGCTTCCATCCTTACGCATTAGTTATATGATCCTTCCAA
This sequence comes from Lysinibacillus sp. BS3, assembly GCF_039614735.1. Taxonomy (NCBI): domain Bacteria; kingdom Bacillati; phylum Bacillota; class Bacilli; order Caryophanales; family Bacillaceae; genus Lysinibacillus; species Lysinibacillus sp. BS3. The sequence goes on from NZ_CP154860.1 coordinate 2,393,363, forward strand.
AGTCTTTAGTAGTGCCGTTTATGACTTTTCATTCTGAGCAAAAATCGGTTGTCTCCAAAGTAGACCAACTTGTCTTAGCAGACTTTCTTGCACAAGGTCTATTCGATAAGCATTTGGCAAAAATGCGAACAATCTATCGTAAAAAACAACAAGCATTATTGACCGCCATCTCTTCACATTTTTCAAATGAATTTCAAGTAATCGGTGAAAAATCCGGACTTCATATAGTCATCAAGCTACCACAACATCTCACCGAGAGTAGAGCGCTCCAGCTTGCTCAAGAGGTAGGGGTTCAAGTCTATCCATGCTCTACCTCCTATCAGAATGGAACAAATGAAAACATGATCATTATAGGGTATGGTGGACTGACACTTCAGCAAATAAATGAAGGAATTGCACTCCTTGCGTCCGTTTGGCAATAGCATGTGATTCATTAGTTTGTCGAAATCTCATTTAAATAAAGCGAAACTTTATATAGTTTTTTTCGTATTTAAAGTTAAATGGACACATAAGGGGATAAGACAATAATGGAGAATCGAGAGTTATTAGAGCAGCATTTACAAGAGATTCAAGTGTGGGAAAAAGATCAAAAAGATTTATGGTTTTGGGAGAAATTAGGTAGAATACCATTTAAATTATTAGATAAAATGACACCTGCCTTTCTCCAAAATAAAATTGCTTTATTGGTAGATGAACTAGGCAATTATATTCAGTCCGGTGGAAAGTATTTAATCAATGAACAAGCCATGATACAAAAAATTCGTGACCATTCTTCCACTCAGCATATTATAACTATATCTGATATTGGTCAGATTCCTTTAGAGGACATGATCTCCCTCAGTGACAAATTACAAAATGAACGTGTGAAATTTGCTACTGTACAAGGAGTCTCTACTGGCTTTGGAGGCATCTTTACTTTAGCTATTGATATTCCAATGATTTTAGGGACTGCACTAAAAACTTTGCAAGAAATAGCAATTATTCATGGCTATGATCCGAACGATAAAATGGAACGTATTTTTATTGTAAAATGTCTACAATTTACCTCTGCTGATATTGTTGGTAAAGAAGCAATCTTACAGGAGCTTTCTACTATAAATAGCTCAAAAAAGGCTTCAGATAACATGATTTCTCAGCTTCAAGGATGGCAGGAGGTATTTTACACATACCGTGATCAGCTAGGCTGGAAAAAGCTGTTTCAAATGATCCCTATCGCAGGGATGGTTTTTGGAGCCTATGCTAATAAAGGCATGATTCAGGATGTAGCCGAAACTGGTATTATGCTTTATCGTAAAAGACGTATTTATGAAAAACTTACTGAACTAGATTGTTGATCGACAAAAGATGACACTCCAAATATGGGTGTCATCTTTTTTGTGCTTTATATTTTAATAAGTATTTTTCCTTGGTGCTGACGACTTTCCATAAATTCATGAGCCTTTTTCATTTCCTCTAAGGCAAATATTTTAGCAATTGGCACCTGAAAACTGTCTTCGTTTACTAAAGAGAAAATATCCTGCGCCACCTGTTGTAACAGTTCTGGCTTCAAAGCTCTTGTCGTACCTAAGCTAAATCCTTTTATATTGCGGCAGCTATTGTGTAAATCTGCTGTTTTTATATTTCCTGCTCTTCCTCCACTATTCCCGAATTGGACAAGAGTGCCATAAGGCGCTAAACAAGTTAAACTCTCCTCGGTGATAGCTCCTGCAATAGAATCGTACACAATATCAACACCCTGACCCTTTGTAAGTTCATTGACATTTGTACTAAATTGATCATATGTAAGTACATGATCCGCACCAAGCTGATAAACAATTGGGGCTTTTTCTAAATTACTCACCGTACCTATAATCTGTTTAGCTCCGAGCCTTTTGGCCATTTGGACAAGCATTGTCCCTACCCCACCAGAAGCAGCATGAATTAAGACGGCATCCTGCTGACCAATGGCCGCTATTTGATGTGTTAACATATATGATAAAAATAAAACTGTCGGTACAGCTGCTACCTTCTCGATTGGTACCCCACTAGGAATTTTAAAAACTAGTTGTTCCTTTGCTACTACAAATTCTGCATAAGCACCGTTTTTCGGGAATGCGATAACTTGGTCACCCTTTTGAAAACCACTGCTATCATTAAAAACTTCTTCAATTACCCCTGCAACATCTAAACCAAGAACCATCGGAAAATTTGCTTTAGCTTTATTACCTGTGCGATTTTTAATATCTGCAAAATTTACGCTTGTATGGGTTGTCCTTATTAAGACTTCACCCTCAGAAATAGTCGGTTTTGGACAATCAATAAAAGTTAAAACATCCGATGTACCAAATTCATTGATAATAATAGCCTTCATAAATTTCTCCCTCCTTGCTATGGTAAAATTATATACTATATATAGAAATGATGGAGGAATATTCATGAAAATCAAACCTAAGCACGCCATGTACAATGGTATATCCTACAATTTTTTTGATGGAACAAGCGATAAGGTATGTTTTATGCTCTCTGGCACGGGCTATACCTATGATAAACCTATACTTTATTATTCTACGGCATTACTGTTAGAACTTGGCTATGATGTCGTCCAAATCAATTATACATTTGAGCAACAGCAATTCGAACAGGACTCCCAAGCCATATCAAAAATGGTCTATCGTGTTGCCAACCCTATTGTAGAAAATAGCTTGCAATCAAAGCCTTATAGAGAAGTCGTTTATCTAGGAAAATCTTTAGGTACTATGCCTATTGTCGATTATTATATGCAGCAGACTCCTTCTATTCCTGCTCGTTATGTACTTTTCACCCCATTACTTTCTCTTCAACATACAATGACAAATCTATTAGACAAACATGCATTTTTGGCAATTGGTACAGCGGACCCTCATTATTCACAGGAGAAGCTAGCGCAACTTGCTACCCTTCAGCTTGCTGTTTTTGAGGACCTTAATCATTCACTTGAAATTCCTTTGAATGCTGTTTTATCCATACAGCACTGCCAATCGCTGATAACACAATTAAAAATCTTCCTACAAAATAATTAGTAATATTTTTATAGTACTATTTACCAAAATCGTGTACATATGCTACACTAGCAAAAATACATTGAAGAGAAGAGTAAATAAGGCTGTTCTTCCCAGAGAGCTCGGATTGCTGAAAACGAGTAAGAACGAATTATTGAAACAAGCCTCGGAGTAGCGCATTGGATTTTGTTTGAATGATGGTGCGACGGGAACTCCCGTTATAGAGTTACAGTATAAGCATAGGCTCTATGCCGTACTGAAAAGGCTATTATGGTGACATAATAGTGAACTAGGGTGGCACCACGTGAGTATATAAATTCTACAACCTCGTCCCTAAGACTAATCGTCTTGGAGGTGGGGTTTTTTATTTTGCAAATCGTCACTTTGCTTAAGGAGGAATTTATATGAGAAAAGCTTTAGAAAGCTGGCGTTATCCTGCCATCCTATTATGTAGTATTGGTGTTTCAAGTGTTGGCGAATGGATTTATTTTATCGCCTTAAATTTAATTGTGTTAAACCTCACAGAATCTGCTCTGGCTGTCTCTGGATTATATATTGTAAGAGCGATCTCTTCCTTGTTCACTAATTTTTGGTCAGGAAGCCTAATCGATCGTTTTAATAAGAAAAAGCTAATGATTTTTCTAAATTTGGTTCAATCTATACTCATTGTCATACTCCCCTGCTTTTCTAGCCTCTTGTGGATGTATGTCCTTGTTTTTCTCATTACAGTAGCTAGCTCTATGTATCAGCCGACATCTATGACTTATATCACTAAGTTAATTCCTGTCGAACAAAGGAAACGTTTTAATGCATTACGCAGCTTACTCGACTCTGGTGCATTTCTAACTGGACCAGCAATCGCAGGTTTCTTGTTCACAGTCGGAACACCCTATATGGCCATATATTTAAACGCGATTGCTTTATTTCTATCAGCCTGTATAACGTTCAAAATGCCGAACATTGAAGCCCTTGAAAAATTTATTAATCGTACAGAAAAAGCATCCCTTTTTCGAGTATTGCTTCTGGATTGGCAAATGGTCATACGCTTTAGCTTAAAAAATTCCTATGTTATGGTAGTCTATTTGTTGTTTAGTGCTATCATCATCTTGATGACAGCTACTGATTCTTTGGAGGCTGCCTTTGCAACACAGATATTAGCTTTATCCGAAGGAGAATATGGGATTTTAGTCAGTATCGCAGGGGTAGGTGTTTTATTTGGCTCGCTAACCAACTCTGTTATTGTTGAAAAAATACCAACTTCTTGGTTAATAGGTATGGGGTCTCTCGTAACAGCACTGGGCTATTTAATATTTACCTCATCCTTTTCCTTTCTTATAGCTGCTATAGGTTGCTTTGTATTATCCTTTGCAACTGCCTTTGCGAATACAGGATTTTATACATTTTATCAAAATAATATTCCCTCTGAGAGCATGGGTCGTATAGGAAGTATTTATGGATTTTTTGAAGCACTTTTTATTATTATTTTTACTACTATTTTTGGGATTTTCGCTGAATGGATTACTATACGCTCAGTTGTCATTAGTGCATCCTTTATGATGGCATTTGTAGCTGTCATTCTACTATGGCTAAATATAAAACCTTCGAAAAGCCACTATTATAAAAGGTTGATAAGTAGCAAGCAACAGTAATCTCACTTTTCATATAAAAATTAACCATCTAATGTCTACTAATTACTGACACTAGATGGTTTTTTATCGAAATAAGCAATTTTATATATACCCTAATTCAAAGGATAGCTGCTGTGCAGTTTTAAGGACTTCCTGTGTTATACTTTCTAATTTTTCAGCATCTGTATCATATTCAAAGCACTCTGCACTAATGGCTGCAATTGTTTGTTTATTTGAATCAAATATAGGTGCTGCTATGGATACTGTCCCCTTTGTTTTTTCTCCAACGCTTATGGCAAAGCCTTTTTCTCTTACATCATTGAGGCTCTCTATCAATTTTTCTTTCTCAGGCTCCTCAAGTTGTTGGAAAAATTGTTGCTGTACATCGCTTTTAGAAAACGCAAGTAATACTTTATTTGGAGCTCCTATAGGATATGGAATTTTTTCACCAATCATATCAATAATACGGACATTTTTAGGACTATCAATTCGATCAATAATAATGGATGCAAACTGTTTAGCAATACTTAAATAGATTGTTTCTCGAACATTATATGCAAGGTTTTCTAATAGAGGATGCGCTTTTTCTCTAATATCCGTCTCATGATACATTTTCATGCCAAGTTGCAGCCATGTATACCCCAATCGAAATTCTTTTTTATTCTCATTTCTCTCTACTAAATCAAAACTTTCTAATGTATATAATAATCTGTATATTGTGCTAGTAGGCAAGTCTGTTTCATTAAAAATTTCTTGCACAGTAAAAAAACGCTTCGGATGCTTCGCCAGTATATTTATAACTAACATTGCTCTTTCGATTGATTGAATCATTACAATTACTCCCTTTCATTTCCCCATATGATCACTATCTTAAGGTTTTTATAGATCCATTTAGCTTTAACTAGGATCATTATGAAATTAAAATTCATGCAAATTATCAAATTTTTATGTACCTTCAATTTTTTACATGTAGCCCTGCTTTTAAATGTAGTTTCATTTTATTTTAACTAATTTTTATGCATATAAATAGATGCTACATGAAATATATACATAGTTCCACTCAATTAGCGCAGAAAATTACGAGTATTCACAAAAATTAAAATTGACAATTTGTTGTTTTGCATTTACGATGAATTTATATTCCGCTATGTAGATTTAATTTCATATAGTGAAAAATATATAACGGTAAAAATATGTATTTCTCTACTAATTATCTATTAATATCATCTTGAAAATAAAAAACTTTTCTATAAAAGGAGAAAAAATCATGAATACTTTTATGTGGGATACACCCGAAAAACTACGTGCCCTATTATGTGAACTTGTGAGCTGGGAAAGCCGAACATTAACGGAGGGTGAAAATAAATTTGCCTTTCGACTAAAAGATAAATTGTTAACGCTTCCATATTTTGAGAAGCACCCAGACTTGATTGAATTACATGATGCAGGACTTGGCAGAAATGCAGTGACAGCCTTCTATAAGCATCCAACCGCAACTGAAACCGTTGTGTTAATCAGTCACTTCGATACCGTGCATACAGAGGAATATGGTGAACTAGAGCCGTTAGCCTTTTCTCCAGAAGAACTAACGAAAAAGCTAATGGAACCTAAATACCTAAAAGATTTACCAGAGGCAGCTCGCATTGATTTGGCGTCTGGGAATTATTTATTTGGACGCGGCACAATGGATATGAAAATGGGTCTTGCCTTACACATGCAGTTGATTGAAAAGGCAAGCTTTGAGCAATGGCCGATTAATTTAATTTTAACTACGGTTCCTGATGAGGAAGTCAACTCTGCTGGTATGAGAGCGGCTGTTGTGGAACTGGTGAGACTGCGGGGACAGCATGGCTTAACCTATAAATTATTTTTAAATAGTGAGCCATCGTTTTCACAAGGGCCTTCGGATACGAATGAATATATTTATTCAGGTACAATTGGTAAAATCATGCCTGCTGCTTTGTTCTACGGAAAAGAGACACATGTTGGTGAGCCATTAAAAGGGATGACGGCTCCCTTTATCGCTTCCTATATGACACAGCATATGGAGTGGAATCCCCTTTTCAGTGAAACAGATTTAGGCGAAAGCACACCATTACCCGTCTCTCTACAATTAAAAGATTTAAAAATGGAGTATTCTACACAAACACCATACCGTGCGGCGGCACTTTACAATGTCTTTTTGTTAAAACGTACAGCGGCTGAGGTGATGGCTATTTTTGAGGAAGTTGCGTTACAGGCAATGGCTGCTTGCAATGCGCACTATCAGGACATTTGTACACGCGAAAATGTTCAGGGTGTGGGCAAGGTAAAGGTCTTACGCTACGAGGCATTATTGGAGCATGCGATCCATAAGTTAGGAGCTGAGGAAGTACAAGCGATTAAGCACCAGGTTCAGCAGCATCCTGCATGGGATGATCGTGAAAAATCCATTCGTATTGTGGATCAGCTCATGATTCGCTGTCAGGAATTAGCACCTGCCACAGTTCTGTTATATGCACCACCTTACTATCCAGCCATTAATTCATCCAACCATCCATTAGTGAAACAGTCGATTGAATTAATGAAGCAAACAGCTCAAACATTTGATATTGAGGTGGAGCAGATCCACTACTTTAACGGAATTTGTGATTTAAGCTATGTCAATTATTCAGATGCATCCAATGAGTGGCTAGCATTTGAACGGAACACACCTGTATGGGGCGATACGTATCATATTCCATTCAAAGAGATGGCGGCATTACAAGGTCCTGTCTTAAATGTCGGTCCATTTGGTAAGGATGCCCATCAAAAAACAGAGCGATTGCATGTGGATAGTGCGTTTAAAGAGATGCCTATTATGATTGATACATTGATTAAAAGTTTATTTTAAATAAAAGAAACTTCATTCAAAATAGCTTTCATATCCTCTCATTTAAATTGTTACCTAATAATCTAAGATGACACAGTACAAAATAGAAAGAGGTTGTTATATGGATTTTGCCGCTTTAACAGGTAAAATAGCAGGGATTATCTGGAGTAACGCATTAGTTTATCTTTGCTTAGGAGCTGGCGTTTACTTTTCGCTTATTATGAGGTTTCCACAGCTGCGTCTCTTCAAAGATATGATTAAACAATTATTTAATAGAAAAACTTCGGCAAATGGCGTTTCATCTTTTCAAAGCTTTGCAATGGCATTGGGTGGACGTGTCGGAATTGGGAATATAGCTGGTGTAGCTACTGCAATTTATTTTGGAGGACCAGGGGCTATCTTTTGGATGTGGGTCATAGCCTTTTTAGGAGCTGGTGCTGCCTATATTGAGTCCTCGTTAGCCCAGGTTTGGAAACAAGAAATCGCAGGAGAGTATCGTGGAGGGCCAGCATACTATATTGAGAAAGGGTTAAAAAATAAGCCATTTGCTATATTATTTGCTATCGCTACAATTATAGCAACTGGTTTCACTGGTTCAGGTGTTCAAGCCTTTAATATTGCTGATTCAACAAAAAATGCCTTCGGGATTTCACCAATAATTACAGGTATTATTGTTTCTGCAATATTTGGATTTGCTATTTTTGGTGGTATTAAAAGGGTTGGAAAAGTTGCTGAATATGCTGTACCGTTTATGGCAACTGCTTACATACTTCTTGCATTCATTATTTTATTAATCAATATAAAAGAAGTACCTGCAATATTTGCTTTAATTTTCAGCTCTGCCTTTAATTTAAATGCTGCATTTGGTGCTGTTTTTGGAAATGCAATTATGTGGGGAGTAAAAAGAGGGGCTTATTCAAATGAAGCAGGTCAAGGTACTGGGGCACAGGCAGCTGGTACCGCAGAAGTATCTCATCCTGCTAAACAAGGGCTTGTCCAAGCATTCTCGGTCTATGTAGATACACTACTTGTTTGTACAGCTACAGCCATTATGATCATCTCCACAGGCAGTTACAATATTGCCCATCCTAATGGGGGATTTTTAGTTGAGAATCTACCAGGAGTTGAAGCAGGTACTGCATTTGCACAAGAAGCAATTAACTCATTCATTCCTGGTTTAGGAAGTCCTTTTATTGCTATCGCTGTATTTTTCTTTGCAATAACTACTATGCTTGCTTTTGGGGTATACACAGAAAGTAATGTTGCTTACTTATTTAGAAACAATAAAAACTTTGCTACTATTGCTATTGTCGTAAAAGTACTACTAGTTATCTCTATCTTTTTTGGAACGATTCGTTCCTCATCAACTGCTTGGAATCTTGCTGATATCGGTGTAGGTACACTTGCATGGTTAAACCTAATTGCTATTATTTTATTAACAAAGCCAGGTATAGCTACATTAAGAGATTATGAAGAGCAAAAGAAGTTGGGGCTTGACCCAGTCTTTATTCCCGAAAGATGTGGAATTAAAGATGCACAATTGTGGAATGAAATAACTGAAAAAAACTATCCAGATCAATTAGCCGCATTAAAAGAAAAAGTTGGCGACTTGAAATAATTAAATGAACCCTGTAGTAGTCACTAAGAAGTTGAAAAGTTGCTGCTATGCAGGGTTCTTGCTTTTTAAATTTCCATAGAATGAAGTTAAAATCTCTATCTTTCAGTTGGGAAATGCTTTACTTGATCAACTGCCTCTAATAATTTTTTTGTTACAATTTCTGATTCATCAATATGGCTTGTTAGAACGCGATTTGTTTCATCGAATAAGGCTGTCGTCCTATTAAATTTATGGATAACATCTTCGTTTGATAGCCTCTGATCTTTAATTGAAGCTAATAGCTCATTTATTCCCGTTTGAACATTTGTCATAATGTGCAGTAATTGATCAATTTTTACTGATGTTTTAGCACTTTTATCAATGCCTTCCGTTACTAGCTGCATGTTATTTTTATTATCCTCGTAAGCAAGTCCAATTTGTTCTTCGATTTTCTTTGTTAAATTAGCAATATCTTCTGTGCTTGTTTTCGTATTTTCAGCTAATTTGCGAACTTCCTCGGCAACAACCGAAAAGCCTTTACCATGCTCCCCTGCTCTTGCTGCCTCAATAGATGCATTCAAAGCTAGTAAATTGGTTTGATTTGATATTTCTCCAATAACATTTACAATTTCAGCTATTTGCTTTGAGCGCTCACTTAAATTACTCATGCTTAAAGACGTTTTTTGAGACTGCTCTCCCAACGCATCAATCAAATGCTCTACTTCCTGAACAGCATGCTTGCTTTCAACCGATAATGTCATCATTTGATCCGAGGAAGAGATTAATAAATTTCCTTTATCTAGGGCATTTTCAGAAATTTTATTGGAGTGAATTGTGCTATCCTCAACTTTATTAAACTCTCCTACAATATCTGCGACCATTTCTCCTAAAATAGTATGCTGGTCATTTACCTTGTTATGTTGTTCAATAGTTTCAATGATTTCCTTATGTAACTCATTTAAAAAAATTTGAAATTCATGATCTTTCTTATCCAGCTTTGCATTCAGTTCATCAATTTTAGCCTTAAATTGCTCTATATCTACTTTTTTTGATTGGAACATTGTTAACACAGCCATCACCTCAGAAAATAGAATATTGAATATGTATTTATTTTACTGGATTTAAAGTAATTAATATACATCTTTAGAAAAAAACAAACACTCACTACTAACAACGACATAGCGTGATAGTAGTGAGTGTTTTGTTTTTTAATAGGCTAAACCAAATAAAGCTTTAATATGTGTTAAGTAACGAATATTAGAAGCTTCTTTCATTAATGTTGCAGGAAGGCCTTTAAGCTCTGTGTTGCTCGCACCAATTGTAGCAACAGCATCTTTACGACCTAAGCTTGCAAGTGTGCCAGAGTTTACAGCTGAGAATGCTTTCATGTCTTGGTTTTTGTATTGTGCAAATACATTATAACCAGCACATTCACCCATTTGCCATGCAACTTGTGCTGTTGGAGCGTATAGTGGACGACCTCCATCAGCTGGTAGTGCAACAGATGCATCACCAATAACAAAGACATCTTCGTGAGACGTAGATTGTAAGAATTCATTAATAGTTGCTTTTCCACGATCAGCAGCTAGACCTGATTCGCCTACGATTGGAAGTGGAGCTACCCCACCTGTCCAAACAAGTGTATTTGCAACAATTGGTTCACGGTCTTTTAAAGAAATAACGTTGCCGTCAACACCTGTTACTGGTGTACCTGTAATAAATTCTACGCCACGTTTAGTTAAGCTTTCAGTAGCGCGTTGGATAAGTGTATCTGGAAGAACTGGCAAGATTTTTGGACCAGCTTCAACAAGTTTAATTTTAAGATCAGCAAAATTAACACCATGTTTTGCAGCGATTTTCGGGAAGTTGTCCACGATTTCACCAACAAGCTCAACACCTGTTAAACCGCCACCACCAATAACGATTGTTGCATCTGCTTCATCTTTAGATTGTGCATATGCTTTAATGCGGTCTTCAATATGTTTGTTGATTTTATTGGCATCATTTACTGATTTAAGAACCATAGAGTTTTCTTCTAATCCTGGGATACCAAAGAATCCAGTTTGGCTACCTAAAGATACTACAAGTGTGTCATAAGTTAATGTATAACCATTATCTAAATCAACTTTTTTAGTATCTACATTAAATTTTGATACTTTCGCAATGTGTAGGTCGATATCTAAACCTTTAAAGATTTTTTTAAGTGGTAATGCAACAGCACCTTCTGCAATTGTACCACCAGCTAAACGGTGAAGCTCAGTGATAATTTGGTGTGTTGGGAATTGGTTTACTACAGTAATTTTAGCTTCATCAGCTGATAGATACTTACGTGCTGTTAATGCAGTTAAAACGCCAGCGTAACCTGCACCTAAGATGACGATTTCTTTTGACATGATTAATTAATCCTCCGTCCTTACGAATTGAATTTACCTTGAGTCTTATTTGGCTTTGCGTTCTGAGCTTACTTGTAAGAAAGCATTAACAAAACGGAAAACATTTTGAACTTGAGGGTCTTTTAACATTTTCACAAGACCGAATAAACCAATTACCTCATGGCTTTCAGATGCACGGTCTTTCGCTTCAATTGCAGTTGCTGCAAGGTTTTTCGCAGAGCCCACTACAGGACCAGCGATTTCTGTTACTGCTCCAACAGTATCGTTTTTAAGCACTTCGTCTGTTGCAACAGCTTGAGCAAACTCATATGATTTCGTTAATAATGTCATCATTTCAGTTAACTTTGGTAATTGCTCAACTAAAGTTGTTAGTGATTCTTGAACTTCAGGCTTTAATAATTGATCTAGTACATCTAATTGCTCTTTACTCACAGTTACTTGTTCAGCCTGTGTTTGGTTATTCGTTTCTGACATTTTGAACTCTCCTTTGCCATCACTAGTACTATTTTTTATTGCTTACATGTAAAAAAGACCATTAAGGTAAAACTTAACAGTCGTTACAGCGTATATCTTACACAATCACCAGTCACAAGGGCTGGATAGCGATTCGTATGACTTGTTATTACAATGTTTACTTTAAATCGCAAAAAGCGCATCATAATACCATCCTTATCTTGTCTTGGTGACATTACAACCTTCATTATAAGACTGTTTGTACATTATTTCAATGAGCTATATCACAATTTCGACAATCTTTTCAAAATTCATTGATTTCATCAACTATTAACTGTCTTGCTATAATAAATTTTCCAACGCATCATAATTTTTATTGATAATTCCTTTTCCTGTCATCTCTATATCCCCTTCTCTTTGGAGAGCAGATAAACGACGGCTTTAGATTTCTCTAGTAATATTCAATAAGGACGCTAAATCTTTTTTGTTAGTGTCAATAGAAATGTGTCACTCTTGGCTAACAAAGCAGATTTTAGAATATAGGAGCTTTTCTTTATTTTAATTTAGTTTAATGACAATAACACGAACGTCTGTAACTGCTTCTAAGCTGTGCTTTTCAGATGGTTTTAAAGTTAAAATTGTATCTTGTGTTAAAATTTCTTCCACACCTTCAACAATAAAGCGAACTTCACCAAATTGAACAATAATTAGCACTTCATTGTCCGCACGATGCTCAGGAATTTTTTCACCTGCACGCAATTGAATGTTCAAAATATCTGCACCAGCGATACTCCCTAATTTACCAATATGTTTTGACTTTTCTTCTAGCATTGCTTGGATTGGTATAATTGTCATTGTCATTCCTCCATTAAACTGTTTTTATGCTATTATAGGTTCTTTTGATTTACGATGTTCCACTACTTTTTAGGCCACACCCCCACTATAATGAAGAATCACTCTAATTGTCTGTGACTTACATCACTAAAAAAGAAGTATCCCAAATGAATGAGATAGCTCCTCTTACAAACCTATTTTGTGTTAACGTTTTTCAACAGAAAGCCAGAAGAAATTTGTTACTTCCTTTGCCGTCACATCTACTGAGCCTAGCAAAGTTTTACCATCCCCATCTTTAAAATACCCTACAGTCATCAATGCCATAAAGTTATGAGCGAAAAACTTTGCATTTCCTTTTCGAATTGTGCCCTTTTCCATCTCTTTTTGCATAGCCTGCTCTATTGTTTGATACATACCATTTTCGGATGCTTGAACTTGTCTCAGCTGCGATTCCGATAAATTAATGGTAGCCTCTTTCATAAAATTTTTCATATCAATATCGATAGTGGCTGATAAATGAACCTCAACGAGCTGTTCGAGTCGTTCTTTAAATGGTTTAGGCTGCTCTAAAATTTGTAGAATAGATAGCTTGATACGATCCATCATAGCGATTAAAGCAGATGTATATAAATCCCCTTTAGTTGGGTAGTAGTAATAGACAGTCGCCTTTGTTACGTTACAAGCCTTTGCTACATCATCCATTGAAATATTTTTGTAGCCCTCTTTAATAAAAAGTCTTGTGGCCGTTTCAAGGACAATATCTTTTGTAGGTTTCGCATTTTCATCATGGCGAGGTCTCCCGAGAACACGCGGTGATTGTTTCAACAAGTTCGCCTCCTTAATTAAGCATTCTTTTTACACATATTATAACATATTAATATTTATGGATTGATTAATTAACCTTCTAGTATATATAATTAAATCACTTACATGAATGGGGGTCTTTTGATGAAAAAACATCCACTTGAGCAATGGGGCTCAATGGTTGCAAGTAAAAAGGGAAGATTATTAGCACTAGCTTTTTGGGTGCTATTAGTAGTTGTATTCTCATTTGCTTGGCCACAAATCAATAGTATAGAAAGTGAGTCAGGCAAAAACTTACCTAATACCGAAATGTCTGAGCAAGCTGCGTCCATTATTGCAGAGCAATTTCCTAATGATGCTGGAACACCTCTATTGTTGGTGTGGCATCGTGAAAATGGCTTAACACCTGATGATTTTTCGGCTATACAAGGTGTATACAACGAGTTGCAAGCAAAGCCCTTAGCCCATCAAACAATGGTTCCACCATTTGATCAAATGCCACCTCAGGCTTTAATGGCTTCCGCTTCTGAAAATGGTTCAACAATTGTTACACCTGTGTTTTTTGAAAAAGGTGTCGCAACAGATATGCTACAGGATAGTTTAGATAAGCTGTCAAAAATAATGGAAGGCTATCAAGTCCAATTAGATGATAAATTATCAAGCGATGCACTCCATGTGCGCTATTCTGGACCAGTGGGAATTGCCACTGATGCTGTCAGTTTATTTTCACAAGCAGATGTGAAGCTATTGATCGCAACTGTATTACTCGTTTTAGTATTACTTATTATTATTTATCGTTCTCCATTGCTAGCTATTATTCCTTTAATTGTTGTAGGGCTTGCCTATGGTGTGATTAGCCCGACACTTGGTTTTTTTGCTGAACAGGGATGGATAGATAAAGATTCACAGGCAGTCTCCATTATGACTGTTTTACTATTTGGTGCAGGTACTGACTATTGTTTATTTTTAATTTCAAAATATAGAGAAATACTCTTTGATGTTGAGGATAAGACGGTCGCAATGAAGCTAGCTGTTAAAGAAACGGGTGGTGCTATTTTAATGAGTGCCCTAACAGTGGTTATAGGTTTAGCGACCCTTAGTCTTGCCCATTATGGCGCATTTCAACGCTTTGCTGTACCATTTAGTTTTGGTGTGCTTGTCATGGGGGTCGCAGCACTTGTTGTCCTACCAGCAATTCTTGTCCTTATTGGGCGAGTAGCGTTCTTCCCCTTCACTCCTCGAACGGAGGAAATGGCCAATAAAAAGGGCAAGAAACAGCATAAGCCTTCACATAAGGTTAGTCATAAAATTGGTCATTTTGTTACCCATAAACCTTGGGTCGTTATCGCTGTAACTGTAATCTTACTTGGAGGGTTGGCGGCATTTGTTCCGCGAATTCAATATACATTTGATTTGCTTTCATCCTTCCCAAAAGATATGCCGTCTAGAGAAGGATTTACATTAATAGAAGAGAATTTTTCGCCTGGAGAACTAGCACCTGTTCAATTAGTAATAGACACAGAGGGTACTGATATTAATATCCAGCAACAACTAGAAGCTATCTCTTATATTGATAGTGTGGCAGATGTACAAATTGGCGAAAAAAATAAGAATATACACTTGTATGAACTCAATTTCAATGCCAACCCTTATGCACAGGAGTCATTAGCTCATATTCCTGAACTACAAAAAGAGGTTATTAAAATACTAGAGGCACAAGGTCTCAACAACGCTGAAAAACATGTTTGGCTTGGTGGAGAAACAGCTAGTCAATATGATACACAACAAATAACTAAGCGAGATGAAACAGTAATCATGCCAACCATGATTGCCTTAATCGCATTATTATTATTTGTCTATTTACGTTCTATTACAGCAACTGTTTATCTATTAGCAACTGTTATAATTTCTTATTTTGGGGCATTAGGCGCTGGATGGTTAATCTTACATCATATCATGGGGGCCGAAGCAATTTCTGGAGCTATTCCATTGTATGCTTTTGTGTTCTTAGTAGCTCTCGGAGAGGATTATAATATCTTTATGATCTCAGAGATTTGGAAAAAGCGTAAAACCACTGACCATTTATCAGCTGTAGAAGAAGGTGTTGTCCGAACAGGAAGCGTTATTACATCTGCTGGACTCATCCTAGCAGGTACATTTGCGGTACTGGCAACATTACCGATTCAAGTGCTTGTTCAATTTGGTGTTGTGACAGCCATTGGTGTATTGCTCGATACATTTATTGTAAGGCCATTACTTGTACCAGCCATCAC
The DNA here is from genome assembly GCF_039614735.1 of Lysinibacillus sp. BS3. Taxonomy (NCBI): domain Bacteria; kingdom Bacillati; phylum Bacillota; class Bacilli; order Caryophanales; family Bacillaceae; genus Lysinibacillus; species Lysinibacillus sp. BS3. The sequence continues at coordinate 2,409,213 of NZ_CP154860.1, forward strand.
AACAGTACTAGGTAAATATGCTTTCTGGCCAGGTAAGTTATTTAAAAAAGATGCCTAAATAGATAACACGGACATTAGCTAGGTATGATTGTCATACTTGCTCATGTCCGTGTTTTTTATATTAATACTATAAGCATTTCATCATATAATTATAGTAAATTGACCTTATTACATTCTATTTAAATAAGGAGTGGCATGCATGGATCTTCAAAAATTACAGAAACGTTTCCCATTATTAAGCCCCTTCTCAGGTAAAACTGATGGAAATTATGTATTTAATTTTGACAATCAGCTTTACGAAATTCCCATACACACAATGACACAAAATGAATATGAGCTATTGCGAATATTCTCAGGCCCCACTGTTTTATACGATAACTATGATATGATTTGGCTTGATTATTTTACAGATAAAACAGATATTGCTCCAACTAATCTTCCTATGCATCGTTTGTTATTTCTTCACTTTGATAAAGACTTTTCAACACCTACATTATTGCGTTCAGTCTTCGAAGCTTTACTTGGGAAGGATATTATACTGCTATCGCTTCAGCCACAATTATTTGTCATAATCGAATGTATCGACTACAATGAGGAGTTTTTAGATTTGACTCATTATGCTAATCCCATAATGGCAGACTTAGAGACTCATTTTAAAATTTTTGTTTCTGATATTATACACAACATCACCACAACCAAGGAACGATTTAACTGGTATGTTCACCTTCTACCATCCATTTGGACTTATACACCAAAGCATGTACTCACACAGCAAGAGCTTTTAGTGCCTTATATAACGCAGCATCTAGCCTATCAAGCGAAAGAAAGTTTTATCTCCTCTATCCTAAAAAGAGCCACTTCTCAGCCAGAATTACTCCATACAATTAAGAAATTGATTGAATGCGATGGAAACATTACATTAGCCTCTAAAAAAATGTATATGCACCGCAATACCTTACAAAATCGCTTAGAAAAATTTCAACAAATGACGCAAAAGGATATTCGGCAATTTTCCCATCGGCTAGAAGTTTATCTCGCAATTATTTTCTTAGAATCACTTTAAGACCAACTGCACAAATTATGCCTTCAACACTGTGCAAGCTTTCCATATCACTCTATTCTAAAGTCATTTACAATGAAAATATGACTAGTAAAGGGGTGCAGTATGTATGGCGGAATTACGGTTAGAGCATATCTATAAGATTTACGATAAAAATATCCAGGCCGTAACTGATTTTAATTTGCATATCCATGATAAAGAATTCATTGTGTTTGTAGGCCCTTCTGGCTGTGGTAAGACCACAACTTTACGTATGATTGCTGGCTTAGAGGATATATCAAAGGGAGAACTATACATTGACGATGTTTTCATGAATGATGTGGAATCAAAAGATCGTAGCATTGCAATGGTATTTCAAAGCTATGCTTTATATCCACATATGACAGTCTATGATAATATGGCATTTAGCTTAAAGCTACGAAAGGTTGATAAAAAGGAAATAGATCGTCGTGTTAAAGAAGCTGCTAAGATTTTAGGATTAGAGGATTATTTAAAAAGAAAACCAAAAGCTCTATCTGGTGGACAACGTCAGCGTGTAGCACTGGGAAGAGCAATTGTCAGAGATGCTAAGGTATTTTTAATGGATGAACCTCTTTCTAATTTGGATGCCAAATTACGTGTACAAATGCGAGCAGAAATCCAGAAGCTCCATCAACGAATTCAAACGACAACGATCTATGTCACACATGACCAAACAGAGGCTATGACGATGGCTACCCGTCTGGTAGTGATGAAGGATGGCCTTATACAACAAATTGGGACACCTAAAGAAGTATATAATACACCACTTAACATGTTTGTGGCAGGCTTTATTGGTTCACCATCCATGAACCTCTTCCACTGTCGTCTAACAGATACCGAGATCCTTTTAGGCGAGCAAAGCTTCCCTATCCCATCCATGCATTTACCATTGTTAAAGGAAAAAAATTATTTAGGGAAAGAGATTATTATGGGTATACGACCTGAGGATTTACAAATGACAGATGTTATTTCCCCTTACACTTTCACTGCAACGATTGATGTTGCAGAATTACTAGGAGCAGAAACTTATCTCTATTGTTCTTTAGTAAATCAGAATTTTATTGCTCGAGTACAGGCTGATAACAATTTTCATCCATCCGACAAGGTTTTCCTATTTATGAAAGAAGAAAAGATCCATTTCTTTGATCCTCAAACAGAAGAACGTCTTTAAAGCATGCATGCTTCGAATCCATGAGTTCGGGAAGAGAAAGCCAGCTGTATATACCATTGATGGCAATCGAATTTATATTCAAACTTCTACATCTGGTAATTTAAATAAGAAATTAATTGATTTCTTCAAACGAATTAAAAGCACGCTAGGCATTATCCACCTAGCGTGCTTATTCTATTAATCTTATTTTGCCGCGGCTTGAATCTCAAAGTAAGCCCAATGCTCTTTAGGTATATCCTTGAAGATTTGTTCTGTGTCCTCAGTTGGTATTGGACGATTAAAGATTCGATTCAGTACCTTTACTGCCTGTGCACGTGTTAGTTTTTCTTCAGGTCTAAATTCACCATTGCCTGAGCCAACCATTATACCTATCGCACTTATGCGATTGATTTCTTTTGCTGCCCAATGTGTGACCGCCACATCACGATATGTTTCTCCACTTGTATTTATTTCGCAATACGAGGTATCTGTAGCCCCTTCTACACATTGTTTATCAATCCATCTCACAGCAATAACCGCCATTTGGGCTCTAGTAATCATTTCATTCGGCCCGAATGAACGATCATGACGTCCTTGCATAATTCCTTCTGTACGAATATATTCAATATCGTTTTTTGCCCATGAAGTAGCTGTATCTGCATAAAATAGGTTAGACGCTTCTGGTACATGATTGTCACTTAGGTTTCTTGCCAACATTGCTGCCATTTGGGCACGAGTGACATTTACATTCGGACGGAAAGTGCCATCTGTATAGCCGTGAATATAGGAAGCAAATGTGCTGTCTACCTCTATTGGTTCTTTCTCTGGTGGCACTTCTTCCTGCGCTTGTTCTACATAAAGTAGAGAAAATGTAGAAAAGTGCTCTACATCAAAGACTATACCTGTTTGCCCTCTCGTAAATTCTGCAAAACGCCCACGTATTATTTCAACTGTTCCATTACTATGCTCTACATAGACCATCATATCTTCTCGTTGAGCTGATGTGAGATTCGCTGGTAATGGTAGTAGCAATGTTACTTGACGGTTTTGTAGATTTGTGTCGATAGATATTGGCTGACCAACGAGTTTTACATTAGCGCCATTACCCTGTTGTAAAACTATTTCAGCTTGTTTAGCCTGATCCTCAATAGCTTTTTGCCGCAATGCATCCTTAATCGGTACAATTCGGAAGTAAATGTCTTCATTGAAATCATTCATTGAAGTAAAAGGAACATCTATTTTGACCATTCCCATAGCTATACTAAAATGTGATTTACCCTCTATTAATCGCTTAGCAGCATCTCTATCAAGTATCACCTTTGTTTCACTTGCTGGAGGTTCCATATTAGGGATCACAAGTCGAGATCTTTTATCTTCCTTATTCCCTAATATCCGAAGAAACTCGTTTGCATTTGCAACTGTAAAGTTTACTGTATCTTGAAAGCTACCGTTACTCAATACACGTGTTAACACGGTTTGGAGGAGCACATCATCTGGCATACTTTGATCTACAACATTTATCTTTAGCTGATTACTTGGTGCAACAGGATCAGGTGTTGGTGTAGGACTAGGCGTTGATGATCCTCCATCTCCTGGTACATTGTTTTTAGACCACAAAGCATACAATATCAAATTCCCTTTCCCCATTTGAATCGTTTGCCCAATTTTATAAGTAACACCTTTTCCATCAGCCTTCGTATTCCATCCTACAAATGTATAGCCTGCTTTCATTAAATTACCCGTATTGCCTAGTACTGTAATAGTGTCCTGGTTTTTATACTGCTTTGAATCTGTTGGTACTATCCCCCCATCAGACCCGTTACTGTCATACGTAACCGTATATGTTTGCAGTGCACTAGTCGTAAAATTCCAGGAAGTATTATTAGTAATACCTTTATACGCATTACCTGCTACATCAGTAAATGCACCTGCGTCAATTTGAATGCTGTAAGTGGTGTTATGGGCTAAATCCAATGTAGGATTTACTGTCACAGTTTCATTAGTGATAGAAACATTTGCTTGTGTAACAGCAATTGTTTCGACAATTTGGTTATCTGTAGCATTTCTTATGACAATATTTTTACTAGTTACAGGTAAGATCTTTTCATCAAATGTTAATACAAGATTATCTACAGGCTGTACATTAATTGCCTGATGCGCTGGGAAATAGGTTGTTATTTCAGGAGAAATTTTATCAAATATCACAATTGTCCCTGATGAAATCTCTGTTACCTGTAAGCCCTCATTCCCTGCTATATCTTGAAAATCAATTGTAAAACTGATAGGTCCATCTGAGTCTATGGACTTTAACGTATAGCTTGCTTGCCATGTTTTAGCATCCCCATCACCTTTATCATTGACATTTGCTGTTTGTCCTAGGATTGATACATTCGGTGATTGAATGTCCTCACTTGTCTCAAAGTCTATTGTGATTACATCGTCTACCTTAGCAACTGTTGGGTTAGCATTATTTGAAGCCATTGTCACCTTTTTTACTGTTGGCTTTACGCTATCGACAATGACATAGCTTCCATCAGTTACGTCCGTTACCTCTATTGCCGAATTACCTAACAGATCTTTAAAGTTAATTGTAAAAGGTGCTGTTCCCTCTAAATCACCATTATCTATAACATATGTTGCCTGCCAGTTTGTGGATGCTCCTGTTACAATAGCAGCTTTCCCCGAAATGGTAATTATAGGTGCTTGTATATTTTTATCTGTTTTCATTGTTAAGGTGATCGTATCTCCTACCTTAGCCTTTGTAGGATCCAGATTATTCGATTTGATCTCTACCTCTACAGCTTTTGGCAGAGCTTTATCAATCACAAATGTAATGGTTGTGGTATTCCCTGCACTATCTGTTGCTACCAAAGTATAATTTCCAGATGTACTTACTGTGGTTCCACTTGAAAAGGTTGCTCCATTCAGGGTAGCAGTTCCTTCATTAAAACTAATCGTTACATCAGTGTTATAAACACCGTTATTTGTAACCCCTGTTATGACTGGTGGAGTTGTATCTAGAACAATTGTATCTGAGAATGTATTTGATATATTGCCAGCAGTATCCCTTAGTTGCATATAAACTGTTTTACTACCTTCTCCATGGGATAAAGTCCAACTTTTCGTAGATATTTTTGACTCCCAACTGGACCAAGTAATACCATCATTCGAAAAGCGCATTTCTATCGCTTCTCCTTCTAAATCTGTTGCCGTCAAATTTAAGGTAACATTTATAGAACTTGTCGAGATTTGTCCACCGTTAACAATGATGGAACCTGATGGTGCATGATTTTTAGTAATCTGGATTGTAAACTCCTTATCCAACGTATTACCAGCCTCATCAGTTACTCTTATCGTAATCTTATAACTATTTTTCGTATCGAATTCAAACATTGCCTTTGTCTTTAATACATTCCCATCAATCGTAAAGAAGCTTGTATCTCCAGACTGTAATGAATACGTGAATGTTTGTGAGCTTCCTGTATCCACTGCCGCCAATGTTCCAACTGTTGTACCAATGGGTTTCTTTTCTTGTACAGTAGTATTATTGAGCTCAATATCAGTAGGTGGTGTACTATCATAGAATATTTGTAATTCATTTGATGCTTTATTCAATGCACCTCCACTATTTGCAACTACCTTTTCAGGAATTTTGATTTTCACAGCTCCATCAGCAATAGGTGATATAAGAGCTGTATATGTGGTACCACTCCCTGACAGAATTGCCACATTTCCATTTGTAACTTCGATATCCCCAATCATAAAGCCTGTCACTGACTCACTGAATACCAAAGTTATAAGAATTGAATTGCTATTTGTTGGACTAGAATCATTTGGTATAATTATCACTGCTGGACGTGCATTGACGACTAGCTCCATTGTATAGTCAGTACTAAAATCGATACCATCACTTACCTTAAATGTAAAAGATGAAGATGTGCCATTTTCCGTAATATATCTTAAATTACCTGCATCTAAATTAGCCTTACTAATTGTCATACCATTTGTAATAGCTTCCCCACCATCAAATTGCTGATTATTGTTGTTATCAAGAAAGAGCTGTCCGCTATTTGGGATAGTAGAGATTTGAATCTGTTGCAAAGTATCTCCAGCATCTTCATCTGAAAAAGCAAAAGAAGTACTAGTAAATGTATACACTTGACCCTCGTTTACATCTATGCTTCCATTACTGGATGTCGGTGGTTTATTTAAGGCAAGGGTTGTTACCTCCTGCATTAAATATGCACTCTTATTGCCATTGGTATCTTTGACAATGATATTAAAATAATAGGTAGTATTGGCAGCAAGACCTGTAACATTAAAGGAGTTACTATCTTTGGTATAACCGCCTAACGGTGTCCCATTCAATTCTATGGTACTAACCGTATCAATATTGTTACTACTAGATTGATAGACTTGATATTCTAAATCCTCTTGAGCTGTTATATCATCAGATGCTTTAGCCCAGTCCAACTGTACGCCTGAGGTAGTAATATTTGAAGAAGTTATAGCACCATTTGTAATTGTTGGTGGACTATTATTTGGGATATCAATCGTAAATTGGGTAAACGTTAAATCCCATAGTCCCGCCTGTACAGTAGGTATAAAATTTACACTCGCAGTAATGACAAATGAGTTGATTCCTTCTATATTAATAGGAATATCATAAATAGGCTCATGATTTGCAATTGTCTTAAAAATTACAGGATTTCCTTTTGGGTTTCCTGCCCCATCATACCCTTGAATTGTTATGGATAATGCATCGTTTTCAGGATGTTTATTAATCGTATTAATTTTTAATGATTTTAAATCGAAGATCCCACCTGCAAAGCTTTCCCCAGCAGAAATTCTAATTGATTTTGGTGGTGAATATTCATCTGCATCAAAATAATAACCAGCTGGAAATTGTGATCCATTGCTATATGTGAATAAATTAATACCATTATCACCAGGAATACCGCTTACTACAAAGCCATTATTTGTGTCATCTTTCCACGAAGCTTGAGTTAAATCCTGTATACAACTTGGAAAATCTGGCGAATCGCAAGCAGCCGCCTCCACCTTTAAAGGTGAAACGAACCCTAATCCCATCAATTGACTATAAGCGACCAACACCAAACACAGGGTTATGGTTAATATCTTTTTTCCCATTCTATATTCTCCTTCTTGGTTTCACACCCTTCATTTAATGAATCGTTAACTCTTAGGAGGCCATTCCCCATATAAACAAATAATAAAGTTCAGTCCTAAATATGGCTGCATATTGTTATGTGGTTGACTTCCTCCAACAGCATTAACCGTCATTAGATTCATTTGTTTATTTACTTGTGACGTATAAACTGGGACAGTTCCTTTCCCTTGCTGATCTGTCCATATTGCACCCGTTGGATCATTATTAGTGGTTTGAAGATTGTTACAATTTGCTAGATGATTATGACTAGGCATCTCATTTTCCAACAGCGTTACAGAGGGGGCACCACCACTACTCCCTATAATTCTAGGCGTTAAACCTACACCTGTTCCTTGATGAATAGCTGCTCTACCATTTAAATTTGGTAATGCAAAGGTTGTTTTACCATCTCCTCCATATCTGTTACCCAAAATAGCATATAATGCACTATTCGAGGCAATGTTTATTATCTGACCATCACACAAAGCCCAGTCTTTTGGTGCAAAATTACCGCCAAATATTCTAATTTCTCCAATATATGCTTCTGACACTTTGCCCACCTCCTTTTTTCTAATTTCTTGATGGATAAATTCCTACTAAAGCTATGCAGTAATTAGCGACACTGTATGGCTGCATATTTTGATGTGACTGCGAATTTCCTGATGTTGACAATGCTTGCATGTTCATAATAGTATTTGGTTGATTGACAGAATAAATATTATTAGCAGATGTACCCCATACATTTCCAGTAGCCACTTTCAACGTAGCACTTTCTGAACTACCATTAACAATATGTGTATGAGTTGGCATCTCATTAATTGTTAATACATGTACCTCTTCTCCTGCTTTTTGTCCACGTGTGATACTACTGCTTACATGAACTGGGACTCTTCCCCTTAAGTCAGGTAATGCAAATGTCGTAGAGCCATTACCACCATAAGTTGCTCCTAAAATTGAATACAGCGCTTGGTTTGTATTAATTTGTAATATTTGTCCATCACATCGCGCCCATCCGCTTGGAACTGTCCCAAAGCTAAATAATCGTATTTCACCTACATATTGTTCACTCATCCTTCATACCTCCTATTCTGTTGGATACATACCGTAAAGAGCAATAATGTAACTAATTGTTAAAAACGGCATTACATTGTTATGAGAAGCGTTTCCTCCCACACTTGAAACAATGGCGGCATTCATTGTGCCATTTGGTGGTTGTGTCGAATATTGTATATTTTTTGCCCAAACAGCATTTTCTGGACTAGGGGTTGTGCCATCAAGAGAAGAAGCTTTTACCTGATGTGTATGTGCAGGAAGCTGTGAAGAGATTAAAGTGACGGTTTCCGCCCCTCCCATTTGACCATTGACAAAGGTAGTACCAGTAGTTGGATTCTGTCCTTGATGTACTACAACCCTGCCTTGAAAATTTGGTAATGCAAAGGTTGATTGACCATCTCCTCCGTAGGTTGTGCCAATCAAAGAAAAAAGTATTTCATTTTCGGAAATAGATAATAGTTGACCATTACAAAGAGCCCAGCCGTCTGGGGCATAATCACCAGCAAATAACCGAATTTCTCCGACATATTGTTCCATTCTTAAAACCTCCTTACAAAATATTGCTTTACCTAGCACATTACAATAACAAGGTTAAAATTAGGTTAAAAAATATGTTTTTTCCAAAATGGACTAACTCACCAACCATTTAATCCAAAATATCAATACAATATTGTTGCTTATAAGAAAGAGTTAAAAGAAAAAAGTGGGTAATGATATTACATCTATAAAAATATTAAACTAAATACCTAAAACCAGAATTCGTTTTTATTTCCGAGAATAAAAATGTCAAAAGCTATCGAGAGAAAACTTCTCGATAGCTTTTGTCTACAGTCTGAACATACTAACACTAATATGTTTTTATTTTATTTTTTCTTTTAGCCACTTTTTTATGCAACCCCTGAATAACAGAACGTGTTTCATCTAAATAATCCACTGTCTGCTCATAGGCACTCGTCACTATCCCCATAAATAAAATATCAATGACAAGTAACTGCGCTAGACGTGAGGAAGTGGCACCACTTCTAAAAGTTGCTTCAACATTGGGAGAGATATATAAACAAATGTCTGCTAGGCTAGACACTAGTGAACTACCATAGCGCGTTAAACTGATTGTAGTGGCTGGTGTTTGGCTAGCTATTTCAAGGATTTTAGCCACTTCATGCGTTTCTCCGGAGAAGGAGATACCTACTACCACATCCCCCTTCTGTGTATTGACAACGGCTGTAGCTCCTAAATGCAAATCCACAAATGCCCTACTATTTTTATTGATTCGTAAAAATTTTTGATCTGCATCCATTGCTGCTATACCTGATGCACCCACTCCAAAAAATATAATTTTATCAGCTTGTGATAAGGCCGTTATTGCACGCTCTAATTCAGCAATATTTATTAAATTAGCTGTTTGTGTCAAAATTTCACTACTTTGCGTCGTTACCTTCTCTACAATCGATGGCAGCGCTTCATTCGCCTCAATATCTCGATCTTCAACTTTAGCATGTTGTAAATCACCAGCAATGCGCAATTTCAGCTCTTGAACACCACTAATATTTAACGATTTACACAGCCGAATAACTGCGGCACTACTTGTTTGACTAGCCTCTCCTAGTTCAACTGCTGTCATTTTTATAGCCTGTGTAGGATGTGCTAATATATAGCTTGCCACCTTTTTTTCGGAGAGTGGAAGCTTTTCGCACATTTCAGCAAGCATAATTAAACCCGCATTTATTTTTTCCATTTTTCCAGCTCCATCTCTAGATAAAAGGAAGTTATCCATGTACCTCCTTCATCAATATTTCTTTAGAGACACCGCTCTCCGCACATGCCCTTCTGATTGAGCAAGTAATTCCGTCGCCTCTTCAATCGTTGTATTCGTCAGTAGCACCACAATCGCGAGCTTTACTTGATAATTGTTTTGCTCCAGAACACTTTCAGCCTGATTATAAGAAACTCCCGTTACCTCACAGACGATTTGTTTGGCTCTCTCTCGCAATTTAAAATTACTAGCATGAACGTCCACCATTAAATTTTTATAGACCTTTCCAAGCTTAATCATGGTTGTCGTTGTAATCATATTTAATATTTGTTTATGAGCTGTTGCAGCCTTTAGTCTTGTAGAACCTGTTAAAATTTCTGGTCCTGTAATCACCTCTATTGCAATATCTGCATGCTTACTAATAATAGAATGAGCGTTGCTCACTAAGCTGATTGTTTTTGCCCCTAGTTGTTGAGCATAATTTAATGCTCCTTTGACAAAAGGCGTTCGACCGCTTGCTGCAATCCCTATCACTACATCTCGGTTTGTTAGCTGTTGTTTCTGTAGTTCAACCTCTCCTAATGAAAGATCATCTTCTGCACCTTCTATGGCAATCATTACTGCATCTGCTCCTCCAGCCAATATTGCCTGCACAAGCTTTGGTGATGTACTAAATGTAGGTGGACATTCTACGGCATCTAGCAAACCAATTCGCCCACTTGTCCCTGCACCAACATAAAATAATCTACCGCCATTCTTTAGTGCATCCACAACAGCTGTGACAGCCTGCTCGATTTCAGGTAAAACCTTTGCTATGGCTAATGGTACTTTTTTATCCTCTTCATTCATCAGCTTTACAATTTCAATAGTGGACATTAAATCTAGATTTGTCGTATCTGGATGATAGCCTTCAGTCGTCAGTTTTGTCATTCGTTCCATTGAAATCAAATCCCTCCACACTATTTTTCATGGATACTCATCCAAGTTCCTTTTACCTTTCGTTGTAAAGCCTCTGTGATTGGAATTCCTTCACTGAGAAGTCCATTAACGAAAGCTCCTATAACAGGTGGCACCTCTGGTTGTATTAGTCGATTAGGTATTTTAGCAAGCTGTAATTTTTCTCGAAAGCATTGAACAAAATAAAAATTTTCGAATAAACCTCCACATAGGACAATAGAGTCACCTTTTAGCTGAGGCTCTTTTTTCAACATTATTTGGATGAAATGAGTTAAATGATGAGCAGCGTGTTCAATAATTTTTTGTGCCCTATCATTATTTTGCTCTGCTAAACGCAACACCACACGAGCTACGGAGGCTATAAGTACACGTGGCTGTGGATGCTCATAAACATGCGTAATAATTTCAGTAGGATTCTTTAATGCTAGCTGCTCCATAATAGTCGCTGTAAACAGATCCTCATTCACGCCAATAGCATCATAATGTCGCGTAATCAATCGCAATGCCTCTTGCCCAATATAGTAGCCACTGCCCTCATCTCCTAATAAATAACCCCATCCTCCAACACGACTAACTTGATGATTTTTTCCAACTGCATATACGATGGAACCCGTTCCTGCTATCACAACGAGCCCTTGCTGTGTATATGTGCCGCTAGTAAGTGCCGCTACCGCATCATTGGTGATGGTTATCTTACAGGAGCTAGTAGGGAAAAGGAAGCTAATCCATTGCTCCCAGCGTTCTTTATCTAACTGGCGATCGCCCCCTGCCACACATAAGAACACCGCAGCAATATCATTATTTGTTGCATCTATCTTTTGTAGTAACGTGGCAAGGAGCTTGATAATATGTAGCCTTACCTCGTCAGGTGGCGTTGATTTTATATTCGTTCCAGCTCCTTCAACAAAAGCCAGCACTTCCCCTTTTCTTGTCCCAATCACTGCACGAGTTCTCGTCCCACCACCATCGACCCCAATAATGTATTCCCTATTTAATGGCACCAGCCGTCAGCCCCTCCATAAATTGCTTTGAGGCAATAAAAAATAATAGGATCATTGGTAATGAAGCTAATGTTAAACCTGCAAAAAGAGAGCCCCAATCTGCCGAATGCTCACCAAAAAGTGACATCATTCCAACAGGTATCGTCCGTTTCATTTTTTCTGTAATAAAAATAAGCGGGAAGAAGAAATCATTCCATGAAGCAATAAAATTTATAATAACCACTGTTCCAAGGGCAGGTCTCATTAACGGTAACATTACATGCCAAAGAACTCTTAAGTTCCCCGCCCCATCTATACGGGCTGCTTCCTCTAATTCATAAGGCATTGTTTTAAAAAAGCCAGTTAAGATCAGCATGGATAATGGAATACCTGTCGCCATGTTCATCAAAATTAAAGACCATAAGGAATTTATCAGTCCTAAATCACGCATTAATATAAAGAGCGGGACAATCCCCAATTTTATAGGAATCATCATGCCTAATAAAAAAATAAAGAACAATGCATGATTCCAAGAAAATTTAAAGCGAGCAATATAAAATGCAGCCAGTGAACAAACAACCACTATTAGTATCACAGATACAATACTGACAATTAGACTGTTTAGAAAGTATGTGGTAAATGGAATTTTTGCTAATAATGTACGATAAGTATCTAAGCTAAAGCTAGTCGGTAAACCCAATGGATTTTTATAGATATCCACGCTCTTTTTAAATGAAGATAAAATCATTAACAAAATTGGATATAAACTAATGGTCGCCACCGTAAACACCACAAGATAATAAAATGGTCGAACCCAAATAGCGCCTTGCTTCACTATAATCACCCCTTACATTTGAACATTCTTTTTATTGGCAAAGCGTAAAAATAGCGTGGTACAAACTAATATAAATAAGAATAGTACTGTAGCTAACGCCGAACCCAACCCAATAGCTGTTGCCCCAGAAGCGGTAGAGCTACCAAATGCTAAACGATAGAAAAACACAGCTAACGTATCTGTAGAATAGTACGGCTCTCCCATGGAGCCCTGCATTGCATATACTAATTCAAATGCTTCAAATGACTGGATAAATGTTAAAATGCCCATGATCATAATTGATGGCACCATTAAAGGCAAGTAAATCGTACGCAATAAAGTAAAACCCTTAGCGCCATCTAACTTTGCAGCTTCGACTAACTCACTTGGGATCCCTTGAAAGCCAGCAAGAAAAATTAAGACACCAAAACCTAATCCAAACCAACAATTGACTAAAATAATGGCGATTAACGCCGTGTTGGGATCACCAAGCCAAGCCTTTTGTAAAGTTTCAAGACCTAATTTCTCCAAAATGACATTTAAAGTACCAAAATTTGGATTTAGAATGAGCTTCCATAAGAAACCTACAACAATCACTGATAATAATCGCGGTAGAAAGAAAGCAGCCTTAAAAAACTCTGCACCTTTAATTTTTTGATAAATAATAAAGGCAAGAAAGAAGGCTAATCCATTCATAACAATCATTTGCACAACAAAATAGAGGACATTATGTTTAAAGGCATTCCAAAACATGGAGCCATAGGGTTCTATCGTAAAAAGCGTCACAAAATTTTGGAAACCGATAAAATCACCACGAGCCATCCCTTTCCATTCAAAAAAACTATAGGATAATGCCGCTATTATCGGATAAAGCACAAACAACCCATAGATTATTAGTGCAGGAATAGGGAAAAGATGGATAGTCCACCTTACTCTCGATTTCCTCCTTCTTACTGATGGAGCTGTATATTCTCTTATCATGAGCAGCCTCCTTTTAAACAACAAGACCCCTAAACTCCTTATAGCACTTCAGGGGTCTACTGACTTGATGCTTTCATTATTTTTGAAATGGCGTAAACCAAGTTTTAGCGTTTTCCTGTACTTTTGTGGCAACCTCTTCAGGCGTTACTTGACCTAAATACATGCCTTGTAGCTCACTTTCAAGCAAGCTCTTTGTTGTTGGGTCCCCACCAGTAAAATTAGTTACCCACATATATGGCGTTGCTTCATTTGCAGTCGAATGACTAATAGCGTTTAACAATGCATCGTCAGAGGTAATACCTGGAATAGCGCTGATCATAGAAAACTCTTTTACAAACAAATCGCCAAACTCCTTAGTTGTTAAAAATTCTAAAAATACTTTAGCTGCTTCTTTATTTTTCGAATTAGCATTGATCGCAAATGAGCCATCTACCCAAGTCGTCACTGTTGTATTACTCTCTTTAGATGGAATAGGAAAATAACCTAAATCTAAATCTGGATTCATTTCTAATACAACAGGAATTTCCCAGCTACCTAACGGAAACATTGCCGCGTCTTCTAGTGCAAACAAAGTACGGATATCATCCATTCCTAAGCCTTCTGAATTGACAGGAAAATACTTTTTCAAGTCATTCATTACTTGAATGGATTCAATAAACTTCGGATCTGTAAAATCCTTTTCTCCTGCGAGCACTGCTTGGTAAAAGTCATTGCCCTCATAAACAGCAGGACCGACAATACCGTGTAGCAACGATAATAGCCAACCTTCTTTTGTACCCATTGCAATTGGTGTAATACCCTTTTCTAATAATTGGTCATTTAATGCTATGAATTCATCCCATGTAGTAGGAATTTCAAGATTATTATCTTTAAAAATCTTCTTATTATAGAAAAATTGTGTAGAGCTTAAGTTAATTGGTACACCGTACTGATTCCCTTGGTCATCACGAGAAGCCTGTAATGCTTCTTCAGGAAATACATTCAATCCATTTAAACCGTTTATTTTCTCAACATAACCTGCCTCCGCAAGCTTCAATCCAGCTGCATAAGGACGTAAGTGAAAAATATCTGGACCCTCTCCAGCCTGTAATGCCGTATTGAGGACTGTATTATATTCAGTATTTTTAGTTGGGTTAAATGAAACATGTATTTCAGGATGTTGTTCATTGAATAAAGCAATCACTTTTTCATACTTGGCAACATCTTCTGTGCGCCAACTCCCTATTGTTAGCGAAACCTCTTCAGTTTTCGATTTCTCTTCATTATCAGGTGTTGTTGAGGTCGTTATTTTCTCGTTCGTGTTACAGCCTACTAAACCCACAACGAGTAATAAAAGAAGCAACAATAACCATTTACTCTTTTGTCTCATACCAGCAGATCCACCCTTCATATCAGTAATTTTTCATAAATCATCGTATGAAGCTTCTCTCTAATCCTTCCCATGTTTGTATTTCTCCCATAATGCACAGCATTCGTTAGTAAAATGACAAATGCCTTTTTTACAGGGTCCATCCAAATACTCGTGCCTGTAAATCCTGTATGACCAAATGAGCCCTTGCTCCACCTCCTACCAAAACAAAATGATGCTTCATCTCCTCCCCATACTTCAAACCCAAGTCCCCTCGTTTTAAAAGTTTTCGTATAGGCAAGCTCTAACCATTCATATGGAATTACACTTTGTTGCTTGATCCCCAACCAAATTTCCGCATACTTTGCTAAATCCTCTACACATGAAAATAAACCTGCACTACCAGCAATACCATCTAGTAATAAAGCTTTCTCATCATGGACTATTCCCTGTACAAATTGACCTGCCACCATTTCTGTAGATGCTGCAAGCCTTCTTGTATGCACAGGCAGTTGAAAACATGTATGATGCATGCCCCATGGCTTAAAAACCTCTTGCTCTACAAAACTTTTTAATGAAATGCCAGTAACTTCCTCAATCACCTTTCCTATAATAATCATACCTAAATCACTATATTGCACTTGTTCATTTGGCTGCCATACTACATCACTTGCCAGTACCTCCTGCAGGATGTCACGCTTATGATGTCTTTTAACTACAGGTGTTAAATCTGCTGGCAATCCTGAGCAATGCTGCAATAAATGCTGGATTGTAATAAGAGGATAATTAAAATCAGGCAAATAGGTTTGGACTGGATCTGTTATATAAACTTGATTTCGACTCATCAGGAGTAAAATAGCTGGGAGTGTTGCGACAACTTTTGTTAAGGAGGCTAAATCAAACAACGTATTACTTAAAATAGCTTGCTCGCTGCCATCCTCAGCAGTATAGGCTCCATAATTGCATGAAAATAGCCTTCTTTCTTGCTGCTGAACAATTAATACAGCACCTGGAATTTTCTGTTCTTTCACTAAGCCAGTTATATATGCATCTACCAAGGAAGCACCCCACTATTAAATATCTAAATTTTCTGTAAATTAGTATTATCATATAAAATAAAATGATGAAAAATAACACCAATCCTAAAATTTTTTTTCATGTGTACTCAATAAAAAAAGCCCTAGCCAGTAAATATTTACTGGCTAGGGCTACTTTGATTATTTAGTTGGTTTTTTTAAATCCATTGACGCTGCTGCGCTTTCAACTTTTACGCGTTTCAAGAAGAATGCAAGTACCACTGCAATCACTGTTATCCCAGCTGCAATTAAGAAGGAATGCGTAATACCATCTAATAAGGCAGTTTGCATAATCTGATCTTGCATTTGTTGCATTTGCTCTGCTGTAGGCGCTGCTCCTGATTGTGCAGCATTCGCTTTGGCTTCTGCAATTAATTCTTCCGCTTTAACTTTTGTACGATTATTCATAAATGTTACAAGGATCGCACTACCGATTGCTCCTGATACCTGCTGTAATGTATTGTTTATCGCTGTACCATGTGGATTCATCATTTGTGGTAGTTGATTTAAACCGTTTGTCATAATAGGCATCATGACCATCGACATACCGAACATACGAATTGTATACATCGATACGATATATGTGTAGCTTGAATCAATTTCTAACTTTGTTAAACCGAAAGTTGCGATTGTTGTAATCGTTAATCCAATAATGGCTAACACACGTGGACCAAATTTATCGAAAAGCTTACCAGTGATTGGTGACATAATCCCCATGACAAGTGCTCCTGGAAGCATCATTAAGCCTGCTTCAAATGGTTCGATACCACGGATAGACTGTACATATGCTGGTGTTAAAATCATCCCTGAGAACATTGCCATAGAGACAATAACTGAGATAACAGAACCTAAAGCAAACATTGGATATTTATAGATACGTAGTTCCAGTAATGGCTCATCCATTTTCAGCTGTTTAACAACGAAAATAATTAAAGCAATGAAGCCAATCGTAATTGTGCCATATACCCATGGACTTGACCAACCTTTGTCGCCCGCTGTACTAAAGCCGTATAAAATACCACCAAATGCAACTGTTGATAAAAGTACTGAAGGGAAATCTAAGTGAACTTCACGTGTCTCCATCACGTTTCTTAGTTTCCAAACACCAAATAATAAACTAATTAAAGCAAATGGAATAATCATTTGGAAAAGCATACGCCAATCATGATGTTCCACAATATACCCTGATAATGTAGGACCAATTGCTGGCGCCATAATCATAACTAAACCAAAGATCCCCATTGCTGCCCCACGCTTTTCTTTCGGGAAGCTTGTTAGCATAACGTTCATTAAAAGTGGTGACATACTAGAAGCTCCGGCTGCTTGCACCATCCGACCTGCTAGCAGCACGCCAAAATTAGGAGCGAAACCTGCCATAATTGTACCAATTGTAAAGATAGACATCGCTGTAATAAATAAATGTCTATTTTTAAAGCGTGTCACAAAGAATGCTGAAGCAGGCACTAAAATACCGCTCACAAGCATATACCCTGTTGCTAACCATTGTACTTTTGAATAGGTGATCCCAAAATCTTTCATGATTGTTGGTAATGCCACATTCAACAATGTGTTATTTAGAAAAGCAACAAAAGCACCCACAAATAGAATAGCTATCATGCCATAAGGGGGCTTTTTCATTGTTTGCTCACTATTCATTTATATCCCTCAATTCTTTCTTGTGTTTTACGATAAAACTTATTTTATACTCGTAGTCTACTTTTTTCAACAAATAAGTTTATATTTTTTATAAACGTTGATATAAAAGCATTCCAAGTGTAGAATAAGAGTATAATATTATAAAAAAGGTGAGGTTATGAACAAAAGAAAAAGACAAATTATAACAGCAGCACGTGAACTTTTTATTGAAAAAGGCTTTCTAGATACATCAATTAATGACATCATCAATGCGGCTAAAATCTCTAAAGGTACATTTTATAATCATTTTACTTCGAAAAACGAATGCTTAATCGCCATCTTAGATGAAGGTCGCGAAGAAGCTAGTAATCGTCGCCATGAGCTCATTTATGGCAAAGACCCTACAGATTTAGAGGTATTGACGCAGCAAGTCGCTGTTCTCATGTATGTCAATCGTGAACATAATTTAGTACAGATATTCGAATCCATCTTCCAATCAAGAGATAAAGAACTAAAAAAAATTATTATTAATTACCATTTACAAGAACTAGAATGGCTCGCCAATCGTCTAGTACAAGTCTTTGGAGAAGAGATTAGCCCTATTAGCTATGAATGTGCTGTTCAAACACTTGGAATGATTAACCTCACTCTACGTGCTGTCTTTATTGCCGATTATAAATATATCAATCGAGAAGCTATTGTACGTGTAGCATTGCGCAATATTAGCGTAATTATACCCACTATGCTTGAGTCAAAAGAGATTATCGTAAGTGTTGAAATGATCAATACCATTCAAAATGTCGTGAACTATAAAACCGTTACAAAAGGAATGGTTATTGAACAACTACAAGGATTTACAAAGGGATTATCGAATAACGAAACAATGGAAGGTTTGGAGTATGCACAATTCTTATTAGAAGAATTGCAGAAAGAAAAACCAAAGCTTTTTATCATCGAATCACTTCTTACACCTTTCCGTAAGGCTTTCGTCGGCACAGAACATATCGCAGAGGCCCGTGACATCGCCAATAACTTATGGCGTTACGTAAAAATTGAACAGCCCGCTGAACGATGTACGAAAAATAAATAAAAAAAGAGGTATCAAATGAACACTTTGATACCTCTTTACTCTGTTGAATGAAATTAAGTTCTATGACAGACCTTTGTACAGTCTTAAGAAAGCTCAGAGATTCAACTTAATGACATTGAAATTTTAGCACAAAGATTGTCCCATCCTGACCTGAACGGACACTAATTGTGCCATTGTGTAAATCAATGAGCTGCTTCGTTATGGCTAGCCCTAGCCCTGTTCCTGTTATATCGTCTGTTGTATTCGTACCTCGATAATAGCGTTCGAATAGATTATCGAGCTCCTCCTGTGGAATACCGGGTCCTTGATCAGCAATGGTAAGCATTACTTCTTTACCAGTATGTTGTGCTTCCACAATTACCTTCGTGCCTTCAGGAGTATATTTTTTCGCATTGGTGATTAAATTATCCATTATTCGCTTGAGTAAAAGCTCATCCGCTTGTAACAACACATCACCATACACCTTCACACACACCTGTTCGTCTGCAAATTGTGGTAGCCATGTTGCTAGCGGCAGTACCACTTTCTCTAGCTGTATGGCTTTATTTTTTAATTGATACGTATACGTCAAATCCTGAATAAGTGCATCCATATAGGTTGCCTTTTCCTGCATGGTCTGTGCAAAAATACGCATCTCATCCTTTGTCCACTCATAATCCTCCGATGCCAGCATCGTTGAATAACCGTAAATTGAGCTTAACGGGGTCTTTAAATCATGCGATAAACCTGTTATCCACTCCTCCCGTAATTGCTCTGCATGCTTGATTTGCCTTTCATTTGAATCAAGTCGCTCTGATAAGTGATTGAGTGACTCTTCTACTGGTTGAAACAGTTTAAATTTTC
Organism: Lysinibacillus sp. BS3; assembly: GCF_039614735.1. NCBI lineage: Bacteria > Bacillati > Bacillota > Bacilli > Caryophanales > Bacillaceae > Lysinibacillus > Lysinibacillus sp. BS3. The sequence goes on from NZ_CP154860.1 coordinate 2,429,144, forward strand.
TTTTCAACTTACCTGTCTTTTTATGATGGATTTTTTTGTCACTAATCTCACTGTAATCGAATTGGGTAAGTCGCTCAATGCGCGATATCACATAGACAAGTGGTCGCACGAATTGACGTGAAATACTAATAGATAAGAAAATAACGCCCAACAGCAAAATAATATGTCCCCCAAAGAAGATAGAAACAAACAGTACCATTGCCTTATTAAAAGGCTCTTCAAATGGCTTATACGATGGATTAGGCATTCTTACAACAAATGTCTTATCGTTGGCTAAGGCTGTACTTTGCTTCAGCTCCGCATGCTCGAAAATATCGTATTTTTCCTCTAGTAATTGTGGCTTATTTAGCTTCTCATAACGTTCGCCTATGACCTCAATTCGATTCCATTGCTCGTCATAAATTTCAACACTAGCTTTATTTTCTTTTAGACGTTGCCGTGTTACAGCTGAAATGTCCCCTGTCGCTGTCCAGTTTTCAAGCGCATCCTCAAAAAGTGGTTGCACAGGAGTAGTTGGAAGAAATAATAAGTAGTAATTCGGCAATTCCCATGTATGCATGCCTGGTTGCTGCAATGCCAATATTTCACTATCTGACTTTCCACATAGACCACATGTATCTCCTGTATAATCAACAATCGTCATGGTTGGATCAAATAAATAAAGCTGTCCAACATTTTCTTCAGCTCTCTTCACTAAATAATCAGCAATTTTAACTGTCTTCCCTTGCTCTACAACTGCATCATCTTCGATTTCAAAGGAGCTCATCACATGAATGTTGTCACCAACACGGTCATTGATAAAAATAGCAAAAAACACCAAACTCATAATAAAACCTGAAATGATCAATAGATAGAATATGATGAAATACGAAACAAAGCGGAGTGTTAATTTTCCAGCAGGCTTCATGAAGAAATGTCCCCAACAAGCTTATAGCCAATGCCTCTGACAGTAATAATGCATGTTGGCTTTCCAGGATTTTTTTCTATTTTTTCTCGCAGCTTTCTTATATGTACCATCACTGTATTATCATCAAATAAACAATCACCCCATACACGTTCGTATATTTGCTCTTTTGATAACACTTGCCCTGCATTGTCACATAAATATTTTAATAAATGAAACAAGCGACCACTGATTATTTCCTTTACACCGTCTACCTCAATTTCTGCTGCATCAATGTCAAATGTAAAACGGCTGCAAGTAAATATGTGATTTTCTGGTACACCTTTTTTCTTCATATAACGGACTAGCTGCACCTTTACTCGTGCTACAAGTTCTAAGGGGTTAAATGGTTTTGTAATATAATCATCTGCACCATTCATAAAACCACGAAGCTTATCTGCATCACTACTTTTTGCGGTTAAATAAAAAATAGGGGCATCACTTTTTTCTCGAATACTATTCGCAATATCCAGCCCACTTCCATCTGGTAGCATGATATCTAATAGATAAAAATCAAATGTTTTAGTATTCATTTCATCTTTTGCTTCTTCAATTGTATTACATAAGGTAATATTGTTAATTCCTTCTTTTCTTAAAATGATTTCAATCATTTCAGCAATGGCACGTTCATCCTCTAACACTAAAATTGATGCTTCCTGCATTTCCTCACCTACTTTTAAGATTACTTTAAGGTAGTCATTATTTCACCATAAGCTTCCCTATTTATTATATGTATAAGATAACCAATTAAGGAGATAAAACGCAATGACAACTAATCGTGTTACTTTCATTGATACAATGCGTGGATTTAGTTTATTTGGCATCTTAATGGCAAATTTGCTAATCTTCCAATTCGGGATGTATGGCAAAGATGAATTAAAAAATCTTTCTACCTTAGATAACGGGGCTTTATATTTTGTAAAAGTTGTGATTGAAGGCTCGTTTATGCCCATCTTCACTATTTTATTCGGCTTCTCACTTATTAAATTAATTGAATCCATCCGCAGAAAAAAGAATAAAAGCCGTTGGTCTATTTTACGGCGTGCAACAGGATTAATTGCCCTTGGCTTATTACATTCTATTTTATTGTGGGAAGGCGATATTCTATTTTCTTATGGCTGTATGATGTTATTTTTAATCCCATTTATTAATCGTAAACCAAAAACTTTATTTATTTGGGCTGGTATCCTATTTGTACTAACTACGGCGTTAACATACGGCTCTATGGAAACGTCTAAAAAAGAACAAAAAGAGATAGACACATACATCGAGCAAGCGGATGATGTTTACGCTAACGGTAGCTACTTAGAAATTTTTGATTTTAGAGCTAATGCCGAAGTACCAGGAATGGATGATTCTTCATTTATTTTCATTATATTAATTTTTGCACCTATGTTCTACGCACCACTATTCCTGTTTGGGATGGCACTTGCTAAGAAGCAAGCCTTCGTAGAGATGAATAAGGAAATGAAATGGTATAAGTTTGGTGCTCTCCTTGTACCTATAGGACTCGTATGTAAAAGTGTAAGTTTTATAGAAAGTAAAAGTGCATTTTCTTCTATTTTATTAATGGGCGGCTCCCAGTTATTAGCGATTGGCTATGTTTGCCTCGCAGCATACATTTATAACACCCGTCCAGTTCAACTACTGGCTCCTGCATTTGAGAGCGTTGGCAAACTATCACTAACCAATTATTTACTACAAACCATCATTTGTACAACTGTTTTTTATGGCTATGGCCTTGGCCTATATGGCAAATTAGGGGTCTTTGGCGGAATCCTTTTCGGAATCGTTGTTTATAGCCTGCAATGTGTTTTCAGCCTTGCCTATTTAAAGAAATTTAAACGTGGTCCATTTGAAACAATTTTACGAATATGGACAAATTGGTCTTGGACTGGTCAAGTAAAATAAAACCCCTCAAACAAGCAAATTAGAAAGGAATATTTTTTATGAATAGTGACACAAAAGAAGACTTTACAGACTCATGGTGGTTTTTAGGCATTTGTGCAGCTGTAGCAGTAATTTTAACACTATTTGCCTTTTCATAGACAATATCGATTTCATTTGCCTCCTTGCTGTATACTAGTATTACAACTATACAGCCTAGGGGGTATTTTGTTGTTACATCGTATTATGATTACTGGCTATAAACCACATGAGCTTGGTATCTTTAATGACAAACATCCTGGTATTGTCATCATAAAGAAAGCACTGGAAGCTCATCTACGTACACTGCTTGATGAAGGACTCGAATGGGTTATTATCAGCGGTCAGCAGGGCGTAGAAACTTGGAGTGCTGAAGTTGTTTTAATGTTAAAAAAAGAATTCCCACTTTTAAAATACGCCGTGATCACACCTTTTTTAGAGCAAGAGAAAAATTGGCAAGATCATAAAAAAGAAAAGTATCAAGCATTAATTGCCCAAGCTGATTTTGTCACAAGCGTGACCAAAAAACCGTATGAAGCTCCTTGGCAATTTATTGAGAAGGACAAATTTATTATCCAAAATACAGATGGACTTTTATTAATTTATGATGAAGAAAATGAGGGTTCACCCAAATATATCAAACGGCTTGCAGAAAAATATATGGAGTCCCATGATTATAATCTTTTAACAGTAACTGCCTATGACTTACAATTAATAGCTGAAGAAATTCAACAGCAAAACTGGTAGAAAAATATTGATATAATTTTCTGACAATTATATACTAGAAGTAATAAAAGCTGATTGTTCTTATGGTTATTACCTATAATTTGAAAGGAGCTGTCATCATTTGAATAAACATATTGAAATGATTCTTGAAGCTTCTCCCGTAAATGTGTCACATGATACGTATCGTAGAGAATGTCGGTATACACGGGGAATTCATATTGAAGAACAAGAATTTCTTGCTATTTTAAATACAATGAGTCATGATTCACGCTTATATTTTGATTTCCATAATCCACGTAAAGAGTTTAAAAAGGGAACCTATTTGAATGGACACTCCGGTTTAGCCTACAATATTTATGAGTACTATAAACAAAATTATAATATTGAGATATCCGAATTAATCAACGGTAAAGATTTTTATGTAAAAATCGTATAAAGCTGAAGCCCCGTTAAAGTTAAAACTTTAACGGGGCTTTTTTGATCTTATAGGTCTGCTACTTGAGCACCTAATTCTTTATTATTATACATTTCTGTATCTAATTCTTTAGTAATACGCGCTGTTGTAACACCAGCAGTCATTGAACCACTTACATTTAACGCTGTACGACCCATATCAATTAAAGGCTCAACAGAGATTAATACACCTGCTAGAGCAATTGGTAAATCAAGTGCTGATAATACAAGGATAGCTGCAAATGTTGCACCACCACCAACACCAGCTACGCCAAATGAGCTAACTGCTACTACTGCAATAACTGTAATAATGAACACAGGGTCAAGTGGATTAATGCCGACTGTTGGTGCAATCATAATGGCTAACATCGCAGGATATACACCTGCACAACCATTTTGACCGATTGATAATCCGAATGAGCCTGAGAAGTTTGCAATCCCCTCAGATACTCCAAGACGACCTGTTTGCGTTTTAATATTCATCGGTAAAGTACCAGCACTAGAACGTGATGTAAAGGCGAATAATAATGTTTCTGCCGATTTTTTCAAATACGTAAATGGATTTAAACCACTTAATGTAATGATTAATAAGTGTACGATTAAAACAATAAATAGAGCTACATAAGAAGCAATAACAAACTTACCTAAATTATAGATAGCTCCAAAATCAGATGTTGCTACCGTACGAGCCATAATCGCTAGAATTCCATATGGCGTTAAGCGTAATACAATTGTTACAACACCCATTACAAGGGCATAGATGGCATCCAAGCCTTTTTTAATTGTAGCTGCTGTTCCCTCATCCTTACGTGCCACACGTAAATAAGCAAAACCAAGGAATGCTGAGAAAATTACAACCGCAATCGTTGAAGTAGAACGAGCACCCGTTAAATCAAGGAACGGATTTGCTGGGAATAACTCAATAATTTGTGTTGGTAAATCAGGAGCTGCTAAGCCCGTTGTTTTTTCTTCAAGGTATTGACCACGTGCAGTTTCTGCGTCACCTTGTAAAATTTGTGTTGCATCTAAATCAAAGACTGTTGCAGAAAGAATACCTACAGCTGCCGAAACGGCTGTTGTACCGATTAAAATGGCTAAAATAAGTGCTGCCATTTTTCCGAAATTTTTACCAATCTTCATTTTAGTAAATGCAATTAAAATGGAGATAAATACTAATGGCATTGCTACCATTTGGAGCAGTTTCACATACCCAGTACCGATAATATTGTACCAAGATGTTGTTTTGGCTAATACTTCAGAATCGAGACCATAAATAAAATGAAGTCCAAGACCAAGTACAATCCCTAAGCCTAAACCGGCAAAAACACGATTAGAAAACTTAACGTGCTTTTTATTCATAACATATAAAATTCCAACGAACACAAGTAACACTGCTACGTTAAGAATGATTTGTAAATTCGACAATGGAATGCCTCCTAAGATGTTTTATAATAATGTAATCGAATTATATACCCATAATCCCTATAATTCAAGTATGTTTTATTAAGATTAATAAATTCCTATAACAAAATGCTTTCTTGCTAAGGATTATACCCCGAAAAATGGCGTAACAATCATCCTCTGGCAAAGGATTAATCATGGAAAAGCTCATAAAAAATGTTTGTAAATGTATAGCTAGTTTAATCAATGCCACTACATTTGGTGACAAATGAGTAACTGCCCCTATACTGTTAGTTTTTAACAGTGCAGGGGCAGCCTTTTAAGCATTATTTCTAATTACAAATCTTGGTTCGTAGTCACTAATGATGTCAAACACACCGTCATTATAGCAGTAGATATGATGTTCTACGGTAGGAATTTCTTTGCTTCCAATCCACGGGAGTTGATCAAACCATTCTATATAATCTGAATTGCTCATTTTATAAAACCATTCTGCTGAAGAATTTTTAGATTGTTCTTGGGTCGTGGCTTCAGTGACCATGTCTACTAAATCAGATCGTGGGATTTCTCCAGTATAGCGAAAAGACCAAACATAATCGTGAATAGGAGACATCTTATCATAGATAATATCAACTTCTGTATTGTTTCGATCTATTAATGTTAAGCAGAGCCCTCGATCTGTATAATTCAATGTGGCATTAACGATTTGGGCTCTTTCTAAGCAAGTGACGGGTTGCCAAATGTGCAGTCTTCTTGAATCCATCTAAACCTCCTGTAACCAAAATATATCAATTTTATTTAAATTTTCATATATTTTACATATCAGTTCCACAAATCTAACATAGTTTGCTAATGAACAAAATAATTTTGTTGTTTATTAATGAGGTAACAACTACCAGCTACTTTTTTACACTGCTTTTTTACATGTGTTACCGCATTGGATAATTGTTCCACAGAGTCAAAATACTGATATTCATTCGTAATAACGGCAATAGATAAAGATGTGCATGTTAAAGGTTCCAGTTCGCCAGATCTATTAGCCACCTGAACATATGCTAGATCCTCTAACTCGTAAAAACTAAGTATGTTGGCATCAAAGTCATCAATAATTTTTTGACACATCTTTTCTACCTCGTAATAAGGTAGAATGGCTACAAAATCATCTCCTCCAATATGTCCTAAAAAATCCTCTACGCCGCAGATATGTCTTTTTAGTATTTCTGTTAAATACCGTAAAATTTTATCGCCTTTATTAAAGCCATATGTGTCATTGTAGGATTTAAAGTGATCTAAATCAAAATAGATTAAACTATATTGCGAGAGCTGTAATGCTTCTTCTAATTTTTCATCGATTAATTTATTGCCTGGAAGACTACTTAATGGATTCAGGAAACTTGCAATGGCTACTTGTGTATCAACGAGCTTTAACAATAACTCTCGAATACTAACCATGCCATAATAAAGATTGTTTTTCGTGACGATGACATCATCATATAAATCCTCTGGAGGTCTAGCCATAGCTAATGTACTGACCTCTGTGATTGGTGCATTACGATCAACGATTAAAGGATTTGTCTTTATCATCAGCTGATTTTGACGTTCCATTAATAAATGATAGCCATATCGAGTACCGATTTTTTGATAGAAATGTGTGCGTGTAATATGTCCAATTGGTTTTTCATCACGCACAACAACAACGCTACGCAACGATGGATTACTTGTAAAAAGTACATCTACTTCTTTGTTTTTCACAAATTCATCAATACATGGAACTTTCTCAATGACTTCCCCTATCTTCATGGTCACCCACCCTTATTTTCCCCATATATATTTCCTTTGCAGGCTTTCCTATCGCATATCCCTGTGCATAATGAATGCCAATACGATGGAGATAATCAAGCTCTTCTTGTCTTTCAATCCCTTCAGCGATGATTTTAGTATTGGCTTGTTCAGCATATTTCATTAACAATGTGACGAGCTGCTGTTGTTCACTATTTTGGTCTATGAATTGAATTAATGAACGGTCTAGCTTAATAAATTCCGGCTTTAAATAGATGAGCGTTTTTAAACTATTATAACCTGATCCTACATCATCTACGGCAATGCGATAGCCCTGTGATCGATAATGCGATAATACACGTTCAAACTCCACAAAATCTATTACTGCACTTCGCTCAGTTAGTTCAAAAACCACTTGCTGAGGTTTGATTCCAAGCTCCTTCAATAATTGTAGTGTTTCGCCACTGTGATATTTTTTATCTAATAAAACATTCGGATGTATATTAAGGAACACTAAAAAGTTTTTATTCACCAAGTCTTTGTGTAAACGTTCCTTGAAACGTTTCAAGGAAAGATTTCTACAAAAACATTCAAATAAAAAAACGCAATCTGTTTGTCCTACAAACTCGTAAAACTGGTCCACACTGGTAAATAATGTTGAGGGTAATGGTCGATTTAAGGCTTCAAATCCTATTGTTTGCTGTGACTGTAAATCTACAATAGGTTGAAAGTATGTATGTAAATCGTTATGTTGAATAATTTGTTTCAATGCCTTTAAACGTTTCATATATAACGAACTACTTTGATGCTGACCATATAAATATTTAAAAAAAGAAAATATATTACTTGTTTTTATACTTTGTCCCACTACAGACTCCATTCCTGCACCTCTTCAATTGGTTATTATGGTTCATTGTACGCTTTGATTGTAAACAGACTGTGAATCGAATGTAAAAAGAGCAAGTTCCAGCAATAGGTTTTAACAAAACTCTTTTCTAGTTAATATTTCGTAATATTAAAACTATTACAAATAATTTATTTGATATAAAATGTTATTAGTGTATGATTGTAATAATAGGTTTATATTACCTATTATATTTTTTTGTGTTTTTACTGTATTGGTCTTAATAGGGAAACCTATTTAGATAAAAATTATTCAAGGGAGGATCCTGTTAATGAGCTTGTCTATTCAACAATTATTGGAGAACAAAGGAATTACACCGAAACCTGAACACCTTGAACTATTAAAAACACGCTGGGAAGGTATGCAGTCACTTCGCAGCAATTTAGAAGGTATTGCGATCGATGATGCAGACATCGCCGTACGTAGTATTCCTGGAGGTGATCACATTGACAACTGATTTACATTTAAAATCTGTTGAAGAGTTGGCACCTTTACTTGCATCAAAGTCGCTATCTCCCGTGGAATTAACGAAAGCTATTTTAGATTTTGCTGAGGAAAGTCAGCCTAAAATTAATTCCTATATGGCTTTTTATCGGGAAGAAGCCTTAGCAAGGGCAAAAGAAGTTGAACAGGAGATTCTCCAAGGTCATTATAAGGGTATGTATCATGGGATACCTATGGCCTTAAAGGACAACTTGTATTTTAAAGATAAAATAACAACGATGTCCTCAAAAATTCATAAGGACTTCGTTTCTGATTATGATGCGACAGTGGTTGAAAAGCTACGTGATGCTGGTGTTATTTTCACTGGGAAATTAAGTATGCATGAATATGCATGGGGAATTACCAATAACAACCCTCATTACGGCCCTGTTCGTAACCCATGGGACTTAGATAAAATTCCTGGTGGTTCAAGTGGAGGCTCTGGTGCGGCTGTTGCAGCTGGAGCAAGTGTTGCTTCACTAGGGACAGATACAGCGGGCTCTATTCGAATTCCCTCTTCTGCTTGCGGCATTGTAGGTTTAAAACCTACACACGGTCGTGTAAGTAAATACGGCTGCTACCCGCTAGCATGGAGCTTAGACCACATTGGTCCGATGACAAAGACAGTTAAGGATGCAGCGGGCTTGCTCGAAGTCATTGCTGGTTTTGATCATCGAGACCCTACTTGCGTGAATGTTCCAGTAGACAACTATGAGAAGCAGCTTACTGGTAATATCAAAGATCTAGTGATTGGTATCAATGAAGAATATTTCTTTAATAATGTTGATGCTGATGTAGAGAAGGCTGTTAGAGCAAGTATTCAAAGCTTAGTGGATTCAGGCGCTAAAGTAGAAGTGGTGCGTATTCCTTCCCTACAATATGCAGAATGGGCAGAGCTTGTGACGTCTCTTTCAGAGGCAGCAGCTATACACCATTCAGATTTACAAAAGAGACCACAAGATTTTGGTGACGATATTCGTCTGCTATTTGAGCTTGGTGAATTGCCTTCTGCAGTCGATTACTTGCAGGCTCAGCAGGTACGTCGTCAAATAAAGCAGGAGTTTACAGAGATTTTTAATAAGGTAGATGTGCTCATTTCCCCTACCCTACCTGTTGTAGCTAGTACAATTGGGGATGATTTTGCAGAGTTAAACGGTAAAAAGGTAGATTTAATTGATAATATTATCCGCTTTACAGGCCCTAGTAACTTAACAGGCTTACCTGCCCTCTCGGTTCCTTGTGGCTTTAAAGGAAACTTACCAATAGGTCTACAAATTATTGGCCCAGCCTTTAAAGAAGGACGCATTTTAAATGTAGGCTATGCTGTTGAGCAAGCAAATCCACAGAGAAATAGAAAACCAAATATTTTTGCTAATATCTAAACGATAAGCACTAGAAATCTGCTCACTTCACGGTATACCACTGAATGAGCAGATTTTTTTGTGGGGGAAACCTGCTAGCATTCATACTAATGGTTTTTTATGAACAAGTAATTTTATAATAGAAACTAGAAGCTTACTACAGGAAAGGCAATGATCCACTCATGAATGTAGAGAAATTTTTACAACTACCTATTACCAAAGACTTCACTGTTATAGCGGGTCACAACGGCTTAAATAAAGCTGTTCAAAATGTAGAAATATTAGACTTTGAATTTTCACCTGACATCCACCATGTCAGAGATACTATCTTTACACCAAACAGTGTTGTGTTAAGTAGTTTATTATTTGCTAAGCAAAAGCCTGAGTATTTATTCAATGCTGTTAAAAATCTAATTGAGCTTGGGGCTAGTGCTTTAGCTTATAAGCCTGTTATTTTTAAGGAATTACCTGAAGAAGTTTTGTCGTATGCAGAGCAGCATAATTTCCCTATATTGCGCTTTGGTGGAGATGAGTTTTTTGAAAAAATCATTTTAGAAACGATGGCTTATGCTAAGACACAGGATTATTCCTATTTTATAGAAACGATTTTACGAAGGTTAGTGGAGGAAGATGTAACACAGGAGCAAATCAAATCCATTTTACAACAGCTCAATAAGCCCTTTGAAAAATATGTATTTATAGCAAATTTACGAGCTGGTGACACAATCCATCCGAACTGGATGCAGCCCTTTTACTCGTTGGAGCCACTATTAAAATCGGGTATGATTTGTTCTTATAAAAAAAGTCTATTTATCATCATGACACATCCATCTCAGCAATTCCAATTTGAAAGGGTTTTACATGAATGGCTAGCATTATATGCCATACCCACTGATACAATCACTTTCGGCTATAGCAGTTGTAATGATACCCAAACTGGATTCCCAATGGCATTACGCGAAGCTTTTTTTGCCAATATTTTCACTGAAATCGATATGCTCCCTAGCTGTCATTATAAGAATCTCGCGTCTGATTGTTTATTAATCGAGTTATACCGTAAAGATGCAACATTCGCTATGGACTATGTTAGCTCCTTTTTAGCCCCTCTACTTGATGATAAGGCTGATCCAGACTTAATGGAGACCGCCATAACTTATATCATTAAAAAAGGAAATATTAAGGAAGTTGCTGTAGCACAATTCTGTCATCCAAATACAATTCGCTATCGTATGGCTAAAATACGTCAGCTAGTAGCACCCATAGATAATGATTATGTTTTTTATGAACGCCTAGCTACAGCCGTTAAATTGTACTTATTACATAGCAAAATGACCAGTGACTAATCGCTTTGGAATAAGTACAAAAAAACGCCTGAATATTTAGAAATAAAATCAAATTCTTTTCTTCTCTCTTATGCTATTCTATTGAAGTTAGGAGGAAGAACACATGAAAACTTACATAGCTGATGGCATGTTATTAGTTACTGCAATCGTGTGGGGTAGTGGATTTGTTGTAACGGCCATTGCTCTAGAATATTTAACAGCATATCAAGTAATGGCTGGTAGATTTTTATTAGCTTCAATCATATTAACCGTTTTATTTGGCGCCCGCTTAAAAAAGGCTTCGAGATCAGTAATTTGGAAGGGAGCTTTATTAGGTACGATTTTGTATATAGCGTTTGCCCTTCAAACAGTCGGACTGCAATATACAACACCCTCTAAAAATGCCTTTTTAACCGCAGTTAATGTCATTATTGTTCCTTTAATAGCATATGCCGTTTATAAACGGCGTATCGATGGCTACGAAATCATTGGTTCGATAATGGCAATTGTGGGCATTGGCTTTTTATCATTACAAGGCTCATTGACAATGAATATAGGTGATGCCCTATCATTAGCTTGTGCTGTTGCTTTTGCCTTTGATATCTTTTGTACAAACCTTTTTGTTCAAAAAGAAGATGCCATTGCTCTAACTATTATTCAGTTTCTCACAGCATCCTTTATAGGTGTTCTCGTTGTCATTAGTCAAGGTGAAATTCCTACGTCGCTTGAAAAAGAGGCAATTTACTCGCTTGTTTATTTAGGGATTTTTTCTACGACAATAGCTTATCTTTTCCAGAATGTGGCCAATCAATATACAACTGCCACAAAGGCTGCGATTATACTATCAACGGAATCTTTTTTCGGCATGGTTTTATCCGTTATCTTCTTGCATGAAATGCTAACAAGCCGTATGGTCGTTGGTGCCGTCCTTATTTTACTAGCTATACTAATTGCCGAAGTGAAACCCGCACATCCAAAAAAGAAGCTAATGAAAGCACTCGATAATCAGACCCCCAAATAGTTTCAGTTTATACTGGAACTTTTTTTATGTTTATTAAACTCGACTAGTAATAATGCTTGTCGTAATCCCCACAACTAGCACTGTAATTATAGATAATAGCAAGGTCGAGGTTGATAGGAGAAAGCCACCTATAACAATCACGATGGAATCAATAAAAAATATTAATATCCCAACATTGATACCCGTTTTATCACAGATAAATTGTGCTATCAAGTCAGTCCCCCCTGTGCTTGTCTGAAATCGCAGCATTAGACCAATACCAAAGCCTACAAGTATTCCTCCAAGAATGGCACTATAGAGCGCATCAATTTGCACAAGATTGCGGACAGGCTTTAAAAAATCGATAATGAAGGAAGACGTTAGTAAGCCATGTATACTATTGTAAAAATAGGTTTTATATTTAAACCACGCAATAATAAAAATTGGAATACTAATAATAATAATCATTAAACCAATTTGGAGCTTATATAAATAATGTAATATTAGCGCTAACCCTACTACTCCCCCATCTAAAATTTCATAGGGCGTTAAAAATAAGTTTATTCCTAACGACAATGAAATACTTCCTATTATAATGACTAGACTTTTTGTAAAGAAATACATACAACCCCCCTCCGTGTCTATGCATGTCTTATAGTATGAAAATAGGTTATTGAACATGTTATGAAATAACCCTAGATGATTAGCCATTTTTATCGAGTGCATTTGCTAAATTTCTTCGAAACTTATTCAATTTATTTCCGTATATACAGATAAATTTTAAATTAACAAAGGGGATTATGATATGGAGCATGCATTATTGGAACAAGTTAAACATACTAGAACTTTTTTAAGACAAGAACAATTGGAAACAATCTTTGAAGAGTTTGATGGTCAACGAATGCGCTTAACAGAGGTACAGCGCTTGGAGAAATACCGTAAAATGCTTGAAAGTCCTTTTCGCTTTTTCCGTGGAAGTGCCTATCTCTTTTATTTTGATATGACAAAATCCGCTTCAATCTTCCATACTCCTGATAGAAAACCGACTTGGATTCAAGGTGACATGCATATGGATAACTTCGGTGCTTTTCAAAATGAAGCTGGCTCCATTGTTTTTGATGTCAATGATTTCGATGAGGGCTATGTCGGTTCATATTTATACGATATTATTCGTATGAGTATTAGTATTGCACTTTATTTAGAAGAACAAGGCTTACATAAGACAACACAAGAAACGGCTATTCAACATTTTCTTAATAGTTATATCAATCAACTAAAACGATTTGAGCGTAAACAGGATGATCCTCTAACACTCATTTTCACAAAGAACAATACCAAGGGACCCGCAAAGAGGTTATTGAAAAAGCTTGAGAAACGCCAACGATCCCATTTTTTACAGGATATCACGTATCTCAATGAAGACGGCGAGCGCGCTTTCTTATGGAATGAAGAAATGCAACCAGTCACTGCTGAGGAATACAGTGCCATTTCAAATGCACTTTCTACATATAAAATTAGGGACATAGCTTATAAGTATGGCTCTGGTACAGCTTCAATCGGTTTAAAACGTTACTATATTTTAGTGGAAGATGAAAAGGGTGCATCAGGGGTTGAAAATTTAGTGTTAGAAATGAAAGAAGTACGCACAGCCATTCCTGCCTACTTTCTTCCCTATCAGGATCTATTTTGGGCTCATTATGAGCACCAAGGAGCACGAGTAGTTGGAACTCAAAAAGCCATGCACCACTTAGAGGATCCACATTTAGCCTTTATTACAATGAATGGTCAGGAATTTTATATTCGAGAACGTTCTCCTTATAAAAAGAAGATTAAGCCTAAAAACTATCAGGATGTAGAGGATTACTTTACAACAACATCACTTATGGGGAAAATTGCCGCTAAAATACATGCACGAGCTGACATCGATTATTCTCATGTTTTTACCTATCACAGCGAGGAGGAGATTTTAAAAGCAATCGGTAAAGAACGGAATGTATTTATAGAACATACAATTTTACAAGCAATGAGTTACAAAGAAACCGTCTATACAGATTATGACTTATTCAAAAACTGGGTTGAAACAAAAATGTAAAAAGGGACCTTCGCTTTTAGCGAAGGTCCTCTCATATTGAATATTATTTTTGCTTGGCCTTCATACGAGCAAGTAAAAAGCCGCCCTTAAATGATTTAGGCTCATACGAGATAATAAACGCATTCGGCTCAAATTGCTCTACTATTTGAAAGAGCTCTCCTTCACGATTCCTCTTCGTTAAGATCTCATATTTATAGCGGTTACTATCTCGCCCTTCTCCTATATAAATCGTGACTGCAAACCCTTCGTGGCGAAGAAATTTCACAAGCTCTTCATTCTTATTTTGAGTATTAATGGTTGTATAAACATAGCCTATCGCTAGCTTTCGTTCTATTTTTGCTCCTAAAAATATACCTAATCCAAACCCAACTGCATAGACAACCATAGATAACATACTTTGCTTCCCACTGAAAACGAGTGAAAGGCCAAATACATACACCAACATCTCCAGCATACCAAATATCGCTGCAAGGAATGTGATATTCTTTACCAAAAATATTGTTCGTAATGTTAAAAAAGGTACATATACTAATTGTAGGATTAAAATTAAAACAATACTTTGCATTTGTGCTAGACCTTTCTGAGAGTAGTTTTATATAAGTATATGTTGAAAGAGAGAGTTACATGCGATTTCAACAACTCTATTTTAAATTCCCTTTTAGTCTAATGTTAAACATTCCTTATGACAGTCTAAAGTTATTTTAACGGAACAAATTTTAACTAAAATCATAATCTATAGTTTAAAACATACAATCCATAACAACAAAAAAGTGACACCTCCTCAAATCTAAATCAATAGATAAAAGTAGGTATCACTTTCTTTTCATCAAAATATGTAAAATATTTAGATGAATGTTATTTAATTATCTTTTTATACTTCCCCGTGCATCGGGTCTTTTTTATGCTTAGGCCCAATCATGTTGAATAAAATATTTAGGATAATCGCTGTGACTGAACCACAAACAATACCATTTGACGTTAAGATTGAAACGCTTGTTGGCAGTGCATCAAAAATGCCAGGAACAACGGATACACCGACACCTAAACTTACTGCAATCGCTGCAATCATTGCGTTTTCCGCTGATTCATTCATAACAGGTACAAGCATTCCCATACCTTGTGTAATCACCATACCGAACATCGCAAGCATTGCCGCACCTAGTACAGACGTTGGAATAATTGTTGTTAATGCTGCGATTTTTGGTAGGAAGCCTAATGCTACAAGTAGACCACCTGTGATGTAAATGACTTTACGGTCCTTAACGCCTGACATACGAGTTAGTCCCACGTTTTGTGAGAATGTTGTGTATGGGAAGGCATTGAAAATACCACCGATTACTGAAGCTAGACCTTCTGAACGGTAGCCACGAGCCAAATCTTTTGAATCTAATTTTTTATTACAAATATCACTTAGCGCAAAATAGACACCAGATGATTCTACTAAAGATACCATTGCTACAAGTGTCATGGTAATAATCGCCGTTACATCAAATGTTGGCATGCCAAAGTAGAAAGGTTGTACCATGTGAAATACATTAGCATCTGCAACTGGGGTGAAATCCACCTTGTCCATGAAAGCACCTAAAACAGTACCTACTACTAATCCTATTAAAATTGAAATAGCACGAACAAAGCCCGTAGAAAAGCGATAAACGACTAAAATGATAACCAATGTAATAAAGGCTAAAGCTACATTAGAAGCAGAGGCAAAATCTTCAGCACCTTGTCCACCTGCCATATTGTTTAATGCTACTGGTAATAAGGAAATACCGATAATTGAAACAACTGACCCTGTTACGACTGGTGGGAAGAATTTCACAAGCTTGCCGAAGAAGCCCGCAATTATCATTACAATTACACCAGAAGCAATAATAGAACCATAAATGTCCGTAATACCCTGCTCTGGGTTTGTACCAATCGCAATAATTGGACTTACCGCTGTGAATGTACAGCCAAGTACTACAGGTAAGCCAATACCAATGAATTTACCTGAATAAACCTGTAAAAGTGTAGCGATCCCGCACATCATAATATCAATTGCTACTAAATATGTCATTTGTGTTGAATCGAAGCCAATTGCCCCACCGATAATCAGTGGCACTAAGATGGCTCCAGCATACATTGCAAGTAAATGTTGAATAGCTAGCGCAGTCGATTTAAAGGTATTCATTACGCGCGAGCCTCCGTAGCAAATGTTACTTTGCCATCTTCAAGAGAATCTACAATTGCTAATGACTCAACGCGAACACCTTGCTCACGCAATAGTTTTCCGCCATCTTGGAAGCCCTTTTCAATAACAATTCCAACTCCTACAACATTCGCACCCGCTTGTGCAGCAATATCAAGTAAGCCTTTGACAGCCTCACCATTAGCTAAGAAATCATCTACGATTAAAATATTGTCATCTTCGCTTAAGAAATTACGTGAGACAGAGATCTCATTTGTTTCATTTTTTGTGAATGAATGTACCTTTGAAGAATAAAGGTTATCTGAAAGAGTTAATGATTTACGTTTACGAGCAAATACGACAGGCGCGCCAATTTCTAAGCCTAACATCACGGATGGGGCAATACCTGAAGATTCTATTGTTAAAATCTTTGTAATCACTTGATCAGAAAAACGATTTGCAAATTCATGACCAATTTCCTTCATTAGCATCGGATCAATTTGATGGTTTAAAAATGAATCAACTTTTAATACGGCTGAAGATAATACTTTACCCTCTTGCATAATTTTGTCTTGTAATAACTTCATTTCTTTCATATCCTTCTTTCGTAAAAAATTATAAAAAAACGCTGAATACTTTGATTCCATTCTGCTACGAGTGGAGCAAAGCATTCAGCGCAAAAACGTCGAAATGAATAGAAAACATCATTAAAATTGAAGTTCTCTAAAAGCATTGCTACCCATAGTCGATTCATTTACGGTAAATCGGTAGAAACTTGCGAGCCCTATTCTCGCTATTATATGAGTGGATTTGTATGAAACTATCAGAATAACCAATTTATCACTTTATTCGGTAAGGGCTACTATCTCTCACCAAAAAAAGTTTGATTTTTCGGAATTTAATGGTATTCTGGAACTTTTTAATTGTAAACGTTCGTGTTTTCAATCAACGTACTGATTATAACAGACTATTTTCTAGCTTGCTAGCATTATTTTGATAAATGGAACGGTACTGTCATAATGACGACATTTCTGTGAAATAACAGTGATGTACGAATGAGAAGACTCGATTGGTTGTGTAGCATATGATGCCACCCTTTTTTCGGTAAGAATTGAGGGATAACAACTGTAACTTTATGACCTGTCTTCGTACATTGATGTTCTACTTTATCAATAAATTTAATTAATGGCTGTGTAATGCTGCGATATGGTGAATAGTAGGTAACTAATCGTACATCAGGTTGCCAGGCGTTCCACTTCTCTTCAAAAGCTTTTGCATCTGCTTGATCGAAAGCTACGTAAAAGGCTATCACTTTATTAACCTTAAGTGATTTGGCATAATGTAGGGAGTTTTCAACCACCTTTGTTATACCAGCTACTGGCACAATGAAAACATTCCCCTCAATAGTAGCCAGTTCCTCATGATTTAATCTTAACTGTTCTCCAACAGCTTGATAATGTTGCTTAATGCGATGGAATACAAAAATAATAATTGGTAAAAAGATAAACACTGGCCATACTTGAGGCATTTTTGTCACAAAAAACATCATTGCCACGATGAAAGAGATAGCAGCTCCAATTGTATTGATTGTAAATCTTGCTACCCAGCCTTTAGGTTTTTCGCGCCACCATTTTCTCATCATTCCCGTTTGCGCTAATGTAAAGGGAATAAATACGCCTACTGCATAGAGCGGAATTAAATGCTCTGTGGCCCCGTCAAAAAGTATAATTAAAAAAATGGCTGCAATACCTAGCATTAAAATACCATTTGAATAGCCAAGACGGTCCCCACGAATTTGGAAGATTCGTGGGATAAAACCATCCTTCGATAAATTTACAGCAAGCAAGGGAAATGCTGAATATCCTGTGTTTGCGGCAAGTACTAAAATCATTGCCGTTGTGCCCTGTACAATATAATAAAGAAAATTCCGACCAACACTAGCTTCTGCTAGTTGGGAAACGACTGTTGCTTCTGCTGTTGGTGCAACGCCATAAAAATAAGCTAGACTAACAATCCCGATGAATAAAACGGCTAAAATGGCACCCATTGCTAAAAGCGTTTTAGCAGCATTATTTGGAGCAGGATTTCTAAAATTAGGTATGGCGTTAGAAATAGCCTCTACTCCTGTTAACGCTGAGCTTCCTGAAGCAAATGCCTTTAATAAAATAAATAGGCTAATCCCTGCCACTGGTGTGCCAATCTTTGGATGTAGCTCTGCAGGCACCTGTCCAGTTGCCACATTATAGAGCCCAATCCCGATTAGCAACAGCATAACGCCTACAAATAGATAAACTGGGTACGCCAAGATAGAAGCTGACTCTGTTACACCTCGCAAGTTTAAAATCGTTAAGAAAATCACAAATATAATAGCAATGGGTACATTATAAGCATGAAGACTTGGAAATGCAGATGTAATGGCATCTGTCCCGGCCGACACACTTACTGCTACCGTTAAAATATAATCAACAAGCAAAGAACCCCCTGCAACAAGACCTGCATTCACGCCTAAATTTTCTCGTGATACGACATAGGCGCCTCCCCCATGTGGATAGGCGAAGATAACTTGACGATAGGATAAAATCAGTGCCACGAGTAGAATAACCACTCCAGCGGCAATAGGTAAAGAATACCAAAACGCCATTGTACCTACCGTCATTAGGACAATTAAAATTTGTTCTGGTCCATAGGCTACTGATGACAATGCATCTGACGATAATATGGCCAGTGCCTTTGTTTTACTGAGCTTTTGTTCCCCTAACGCATCGGATCTTAATGGTTTGCCGATTACATAACGTTTGAATGAGGATTTCATTGATAAACACCTTCTAGTTTCATAGAATGTGTTTCGCCTTTCTAAATTACATCAAAAAACGCCTACAAGTCATCACTAAATAAGACTTGTAGACGCTCATCCGTCTGCCAAGCTCCACTTTTCTGCTCTTAACGCTTACGAGGTTAGCTGTCGGATTCGGGCCTGAGTAGCCCTACTCCTCCACAAGGAAGAGATTCACCCCAAGAATGGCTATGCCATCCATCAAAATTGGTTCCCCCGCGTTTAGTTGCTTCAGCGATTTAGAAATTTGAAACTTTTATAATGATGTCATATTACGCCTGCTAATTGAAAAAGTAAAGAAGAAAATTTTTCTCTTTTTTTGAGTAAAAGCATAGGCTTTTTTTGAACATATAAATAACCGCTTCTTAAAGAAAATTTCCTGAATACCTAGTCAATACCCACAATACAAACAATAAAAACTGCCTTAAAGGTATATTCTACCTTTAAGACAGCTCAATTATATTAGTCATCAAAGCCTTGTTCAAAGTCGATAATGTTCCCAGAGACTGCATCCACATCTACTTCGTATTCATATTGACCATCTTTCAGTTCAATTTCATATACACCATCATCAAGCTTAATTTTTGTCACTTTACCCTTTGCTTTTGTTTGGGCTGTCTTGATAGCCTGCTCTTTTGTAATTATTTTTGTTGTAGTAGTCGTAGCAGGAATATGATCATCCCAATCATCGTCATCTAGACGTTCCTTTTTCTGCTTGAGTAATTTTCCACTATAAGCATCAAATTTTAAATCATATTCTTCTGTATCTGTATACACCTCTACTTCATAAATAGAGCTAAACTGATTTTGGTCAAATTCGATATTGGCAACTGTACCATCCACTACCGCTAGAGCTTTCTTCTCAATTTCCTGCATGGATAAGACCTTTTTTTCTTGGGCATTTCCTGATAATAAAGTCGTCGAGCCAATCGCTGCACCCACTCCCAGTGTAATTACTAGTGCTGGAATCATGATCATTTTTTTCATGTTCATCTCTCCTTTGTTTTATCTAAACTTAGCTTACCAAGTGAAGATGATAGAACTATAAGAGGAACATTAGAATTTCATGAGAATGATTTAATGATCGTCATCCCATGTTACAGATAGTACTTTTCCTGAAACAGCATGAATTTGAAATGTAGCTTCGTCCTCCTGCGTTTCAATCTCAACTAAATAATAACCACCTTCTGAGGTTTCTTCAAAATCAACTGAATCCAATTCACCCTTTAATTGCTTAAGAGCTATTTGAATGGCCTGTTGCTCAGTAATAATAGGCTCTTCGATAGGTTGTTCTTGTGGCTCAACCTTTTTCTCAGCCAGTAGTTCGCCAGTATAACCATCAAACGTTAAATCCTTTTGAATTTCCTCATTTTCAACACGTACAGTGTAAATGGCGTCTGTAAGCATAACGCTTTCTACATCTCCATATTCCTTTTTAACCATTTGTCTGATCTGCTTTTCTGTTAATAGTAATTTACTATGTCCTTCTTTCAGGATTAGATCAGTCACCTGTTGTGTCGTAACATCGAGTATAGCTCCATACTTGACATCGTCACGCGTAAAAAGCATTTCAAAGGTGCTTCCTTGTTTTTCAACCTGTGTAACATGACCATTGTAGATAGTCTCAATATGCCGAATAGCCTGCGCTTCACTAAGAGGTTGAACGTAAAAATAACGATGTTGAACAAACCAAATTACTCCACTACAAAGAAGGATAATAACAACAATTACTAACATCCACTTTTTCATTGCTGTCCCTCCTTTGGTATACATAAAGTAAAGCTTGAGCCTTCCCCTAGCTTACTTTTCACATCTATCGTTATACCTAATTGTTGTGCCAGTTCGTGTGCTATTGCTAGCCCTAGCCCTGAACCACCTGTTTTACGATTACGATCCTCTGTTACACGATAGAAACGCTCAAACAAATGAGGAATATGCTCGACCGGAATACCAATACCAAAATCTTGGATGGTAATACGTACATGGTTGGTTGTTTCAGTGGCTTGAATACGTACTTCATCCTCACTATATTTCCTAGCATTATCTAGCAAAATAAAAAGTAGTTGCTTCAATATTTTTTCATCACTATAAATAAATTTTGGTATCTGCGCATCAATTCTAAATGTTCGATGATAAGCCTGTTCCATTTGTGAAGCTACTTTATTTAAGAAAGGGGCAAGCTCTAGTTGTTCGAAATGAACGTCCAATTGCTCTTTGTTTTTAGCTAGTTCTAGCAATTGCAACACCATTTCATGCATACGAGATGATTCATTGGCAATGGCCTGTAAGGATTCCTGAGCAACCTCACGATTATCAAAACCCCTTCTTAGGAGTAGTTTTGCATAACTTTCAATGACAGTTATAGGAGTTTTTAACTCGTGAGAGGCATTTGATACAAATTCTTGTTGCTTTTGATAATGTTGTTCAAGCTTCTCCATCATTATATTAAAAGTGCGGTTAATGTTTATTAACTCGTCCCCACCTTTTTCTGTAGTATCTATTTTTTCATATTTCCCAGTAGATGCACTTTTGCGCATGGTTTCATTTAAACGTTCTAGCGGTAATAAAATAAGTCGCCCAAGTACCAAGCTCGCTAGGAAAATTGGAATCGTTGCAACAACAGATACAACCACTAAGATGACCTTTAACAAATCTAATGTCCGTTCTACTTCTTCCATAGATTGCTGTAATGTTATGTCCACTACCGTTCCGTCGATCCAAATAGCAGGCATAGTGTAGGTAATGGCAGGGACTTCTTGCATTTCAAGGGTAGCTTGAACCTTTGTTTTCAAGCGTTCACCATCATAAATATAAACAGCACCATCCGTTGGCATATAAGCTCTTAATACTTGCTGTAGGTTGGTTTGTGCATTTAACTGACTCAGTGTAGAGCTTAAATCATTTGCCCGTGACTGGAGCTGATTATATTCCGTATCATAGGCAAATTTCTCATACAACAAATAAATTCCACTATTTGTTGCCACTATAATAACTAGCATAAGCAATGTTGTTAGTAGATGAATTTTTGTTTTAAGTCTCATAACTATGTTCCTTTAGCACATATCCAACACCTCGAATTGTTTGGATAAGAGGTGCTGGATTAGCAGCCTCAAGCTTTTGCCGTACATAACGTATATAAACATCCACAACATTTGTATCCCCATAATAATCATAGCCCCACACAGCCTCTAATATTTGCTCCCTTGTCAGTACTTGTTTAGGATGCTTTAGTAAATAGAACAACAAATCATACTCACGGGGTGTCAGCTGAATTTCCTTATCAAAATACACAACTTCCCTTGTTTGCTCGTTTATCGATAAATGGCCAAATGTAAGTGCAACTTGCTTTGGATTTACCTTCTGCGAAAACCGTAGTGCATTGCGAATTCGTGCCAGTAGCTCCTCAATTTCAAAAGGCTTTGTCACGTAATCATTGGCTCCTAAATCCAAGCCCTTTACCTTATCCTCTACTTCACTTTTAGCAGTTAGCATGATAACAGGTGTTTGGGATTCTGTTGCACGAATACGCTTTAGCACATCAATACCGCTCATCTCAGGTAGCATGATATCAAGTAAAATTAAATCCCATTGCTGCTCACGGTATTGTAGTAAGCCTTCTGCTCCTGTATGAGCCATTGCTGCCTCATATCCTTCAAATTGAAGCTCCAGTTGTAGCACTCTCGCAATATTCTCTTCATCTTCTATAATTAAAATTCGATGTGTCATGTCGAATCCGTCCTTCGCCTTTTCTTTTCATCGTATACGATACAAGTGGTGAAAGTCTAATTAGAAAATGATGAGAAAGACAATACATTTCTTTTTTTGACACAGGGTACGTCTTTAACTAATAAACTTTCGGTAAAAAGCTGTAAATATCCCTTTTCTCAAAAATTCCTGAGCTTACTTTAGCAACTTTTTTGCCATTTAAACGGCTTGGAAAGGGAAACTCAATATGTGGACCATTATAATGAATAATTGTCACTGTACCATCAGAGTTATTACGCCAATCATAATTCCTTTCATCCGTTTTAATTGAAAGTTTAATCGATACAAAAGCTAAACTTAAGAATAATATGAAGAAGGCAAGACGAACGATTTTCAATAGAAACACTTCCTTTTCTATTAGCATAATAATTTACATCCTTACGCACTATTGAGTAATGTTAATAATTTGAACAAAAAAATCTCACCAAAAGCTTTATGGATAGCCATTGGTGAGGTTTTTAATTATTGATGCAAAGCTCTATACAAAAATGTTACAAACTCCGCACGTGTTACAGGATCATTTGGTCTAAAGTTGCCATTATCTCCAATTGTGATCCCATTTCCTGCAAGTATAGCGATAAAGTTGTGTGCCCAGTGTGTTTTTGGCACATCCTCGAAAGTATCTTTATTCGATGAAGTTAAATTAAAGGCAAGAACTAATACTTTTGCCATTTGAGCGCGTGTCAAATTCGTAGTTGGCTGGAAGTTCCCATCTATGCCTTCAAACAAACCTGCTTGTTGCACCTGATCGATTACCCCAAAATAGAGATGGCTTTTAGGTATATCGTTAAATTCTCGCGCATCTTTTTTCGGTTCTAGCGCTAATGCTCTTGTTAATATCAGGGCAGCATGCTGGCGCTGAATTGGTGCATTTGGCTTGAAGGTGCCATCTTGATAGCCTGTAATAATGCCCTGCTTTGCCATCTCCTGAATCATCGCCCAGGCCCAATGTCCTTGAGAAATATCTGAGAAGATGATATCTGGCTCTGTTGGTTGTGGATCAATTGGTTCTTCAGGTTTAGGTTTTTGTTCTTCAGGTTTTTGTTCTTGTTTTTCAGGTATGTTTGGCCCTGGTATTGGGGATGGATTCGGAGATATACTTCCTCCACCACCCGATGAACCGTCTGTTACCCAATGGGCATATAAGGTGATATTGGACTTCACTACATCTTTAGAAAAATCCCATGGTATCGTCAGTTCAATATCCTTATACCAGCCTGTAAATGTATAGCCTGCCTTTGTTGGATTTACTGGATTTGTTGCTAAGGTATCTTTTGTTACCTTCTGTGATGCTACTGTACTTCCTCCATTTGTTTCGAAATCCACCGTATACTGTGCGACGACGTTTTCCCATTTTGCATATAAGGTTGTATTTTGTGTTATCATATCCGTTGTAAAATTCCATGGTGTGGTGAATTGAGCATCCTTATACCAGCCTAAAAATGTATACCCTGGTTTTATAGGAATTACTGGTTTACTTACTAGTGCCTTATAATTTACTGTAATAGGATTGATTGCTGTCCCCCCATTTGTATTAAATGTGACAACATATGAATTTGCTTTCCATTTCGCATACAAGGCAAGATTGGATTCTTCAATATCAACAATGCTATTGACTGTATAATCTATACCATCTCCTACGTTAGTGCTGTTCCAACCATCAAATGTATAGCCAGTTTTTTCTAAAGATCCTATATTATCTAAGATCGTTGCTGGAGTATTTCTTGGATACATATTCATATCTACTGGTGGATTTCCTTGTTCAGAGCCATTTCCATGATAGATAATTCGATAAGTAAGTAACTCGAACTGGTGATTATTTTGATTGGCATAGGCTTGAGCAGTCGATGCATCATGACCATAAATAATTAAATTACTTGGATTTGCATTAAAAATATCTTCTAAAAGAATCGTTGCATCCGATAATATTTTCACTTGTTTAAGATTATTGTCATTAAAGGCATTATCCTCTACAGTCATTACATTTTTAGGAATTTCAATGCTACTAAGTCTATTCTTCCCAAAGGCCCATCTACCAATATTCGTTACACTACTAGGAATCTCTATACTTGTAAGCTGATTATCGAGAAATACACTTTCCGCTATACTTATTATACTTGAGGGAATCGTTACATTTGAAAGTTCATTGGTAGCAAATGCATACGCTCCTATACTTACGACACTAGTAGGTATTACTAAAGAGGTTATGTGATTATCTGAAAACGCCCATTCTCCTATAGTCTCCAAAGTTGCTGGTAACTCAATGTTTGTTAATTGGTTCTCCATAAATGCGAAATCCCCAATTGTCTTAAGTTGATTTGGCAGCTTAACTGTAGCAAGTGCATTATCTAAAAATGCATATGAGCCAATTTGAGTAACTTGATCTGGTATTTCTATAGCAGTAAGTTTATTTGTAAAGAATACACCTTCACCTATCTTTTTAAGGTTATTTGGTAGTTTCACATACGTTAATTGATTTTCTGCAAATGCTACATCTCCAATGCTTGTTACACTGTCTGGTATAATTACCTGCGTAAGACCTTTTTCACCAAATGCTCCACTACCTATTGCTGTTACTACCCTGCCATCTAGCTGACTTGGAATGGTTATTGCCATATCAGTACCTATGTAATCTCTAATCGTTACTGACCCATCCCTATTTTTTGTCCACTCATAATCCGCTTCATTGACAGGATCTGGAGAATTTATACCTTGAAAGTTTATATTCAACCTATCTGCATACTCTTTTGCAGAAGAATTCTCTGGAGCATAAATAACAAGGTTAGGACTATGCCCTATAAAAGCATCATCACCTATTTCAACATCTTTAGAATATATAATGATTTCCTTGAGGTAATTATTTGAAAAGGCTTCATCTCCAATGCTTTTCACACTTTCTGGTATCTCTAAACTTTCAATATCATTCCTTGCAAATGCATTTGACCCTATTATTTTTACACCCTCTGGAATTTTCACATTGACAATATCATTCGTTGAAAATGCATGATCTCCTATACTAATAACACTTTTAGGTATATCTACGCTTTCAAGCAAATTTCCAGAAAATGCATAATTTCCGATACTACTTAGATTATTTGGAAGTATCACATTTGTTAGTTGGTTTAAGGAAAATACACCATCACCAATGTTCGTTAGATTACTTGGCAGTGTCACACTTGTTAACTGATTTTGATAAAAAGCATAAGCACCAATTGTTGTTATTGTTTCTGGTATCGTGAGGCTTGTCAGATTTTTATTAGTAAACACCCAAGCGTCTATCCCTGTTACGATTTTCTTTTGTATTTGATGAGGAATTACCATGTCTCCGCCAGTACCTGTGTATGCCTTTATAGTTATCGATCCATCAGGGCTATCTTCCACATCATAATCAGCTTCATTAGCAAAAGTAAAAGGGATTTTCACTAACATCATGAAGATAAATAGTGTAAACCATATTCCATATCTAACACTTTTTGCTTTCATATAGTCTCTCCTTTCTTTAAAAATGAAATAATTCTTCTTCATCTTAAAGGTAATTATTTACTCCCACTATTGAGGAATGTTAATTATTTTTAGGTAAATACAAAAATCCCATCATTGGTAGTCTTATCACACCAGTGATGGGATTTTTTCTTATTGAGAGAGGGCTCTATATAAAAAGATTGCGAATTCTGCCCGTGTAACAGCATCATTAGGTCTAAAATTACCTTGATCACCTATTGTGATACCGTTTGACGCAAGAATAGCAATATAATTGTATGCCCAATGAGCTGCAGATACATCATTAAATGTTTTCTTCTTATGGGCTGTTAAGTTTAAAGCCTCTACCAATACTTTGGCCATTTGTGAACGTGTCATATTAGTTTTTGGTTGGAAGTTTCCATCTATGCCATCAAACAGTCCTGCTTGTTGCACTTGCTTAATTTCCTCAAAATAGAGATGACTTTCAGGAATATCCTCAAATATAAACGCCTCTTTTTTCGGTTCTAGCTCTAATGCTCTGGTTAACATCAGGGCAACATGTTGGCGCTGAATTGGTGCATTTGGCTTGAAGGAGCCATCTTGATAGCCTGTAATAATGCCCTGCCTTGCCATCTCCTGAATCATCGTCCATGCCCAATGGCCCTGAGGAATATCGGAGAAAGTAATGTTTGCCTCTGTTTGGGGTGTTGGCTCGGTTGGTTGTGGCTTAGCTTGATCTTCAGGTTTAGGTTCTGGTTTTTGAGATAAGGTTGGCTCTGTCGTTTCTGGCTCTGTTAGTGTTGGGGACGAATTTCCTCCACCACCTGACGAATCGTTTGCTAGCCATTGCCATTTTGCATATAAAGTAGTATTAGCGGTCACTATATCTGTATGGAAATTCCAGACTTTTGTGAAATGAGCATCTTTATACCAACCTGCAAATGTATAGCCTACCTTTATTGGGGTGATTGGTTGCATTGCGGTTGTATTAGCAGTAATCCTTTGAGGCGATATAGCACTTCCACCATTTGATGCAAAGTCGAGAATATAATGTACAGCTTCCCTTTCCCATTTTGCGTAAAGCGCTGTATCTTCTACCACTTTATCAGTATCAAAGCTCCATGGTTTGGTCAGCTCTTCATTCTTATACCAGCCTACAAATTTATAACCTGTTTTTGTCGGGAACAGTGGTTCATCTATTACCTCATTATACTTAGCTGTCACAGGAGAAATTACCGTCCCTCCATTTGTATAAAAGGTAATGATGTATTCATTTGTTAGCCATTTTCCATATAACGTCATACTCTCTGTCACTTTATCGATCTCGAAGTTCCACGGTATCATCAGCTTTTCGTCTTTATACCAACCTGCAAATGTATAGCCAACTTTCGTTGGATCTGATGGCTTGGCTAATAGCTCTCCATTCAATACCTCGACTGTTATTGTGTCTGTATCTGTATGAAATATAACAGTGTATGGTTTTTTTGCCCATTTTCCATATAAAGTTATATTTCCGGTTATCACATCTGTATCAAAGCTCCAGGGCACAGTCAATTCTTCATCCTTATACCAGCCTATAAATTGAGAGCCATCTTTTATCGGAGTTGCCGGGGCAAGTGCTTTTTCTCCAGCCAGTATTTGCTGTTCATCAATAGCTGTATCGCTATTTGGCTCAAATGTAAGTGTATATGTTAACGCATTTCCCTTTGCATAAATTTTTGTTGGCTGTGTGACATTGCCATCCCACGGCTTTGCCCATGCCAAATCACTATACCAACCATCAAACCTGTCACCTTGGTAGTTAAATGTATTAGGCTGCAGCACTAATGGTCTATTAAAGTAAACCCAATGCAACTGATTAGAGGCAAATGCCCAATCTTCTATATATGTAACTGCTTCAGGAATAGTCACTTCTTTCAGGTTATTACCATAAAAAGTATAGAACCCTATCTTCTTTAAGTCATCAGGTAGAATAATGGTTGTTAAGTGATTTTGATAAAACGCGTAGTTCCCTATACTTGTCACGCTACTGGGAATGGTTACACTTTCTAATTTATTCCTCGAAAATACACTGTTCTCAATTCTTGTTATACCATCTGGAATTGTCACTGCTGTTAGCTGATTATTCGCAAATGATTCTGCTCCTATTGTTTTTACGCTATCAGGAATATAGACAGTCGATAACCGATTGTCAAAAAACGCTAGATTACCTATACTCTCTAATCTATTAGGGAGGGTCACAGTCGTGATCTGATTCATCAAAAATGCTCTATCCCCTATTTTAGTCACACTTTCAGGGATAGTTACACTTGTCACATTCTTATTAAAAAATGAAGATTCCCCTATTATCGTAACGGGCTGTCCGTTAATAACAGCTGGAATATCAACATGCCCTCCTGCCCCTCCATAGGCTACAAGTGTTATGCCCGTGTCATTTGGCGCTGTATGGAATCTTGCATTACCAACTAGATTTTTGTTAAGGCTCTTTTTAGCATGACTATCCGCTCCTTCTTCAATAGCATTATGCTCATTCGCATAAGAGGCTGGAACTTGCCCATATTGGAAAAAGAGCAATATTAGAACAATCATCATGTTCGAGATTCTTTTCATTCCTCTCGCTCCTTCCTCTTAAAATCAAGTATTCTCCTCCCTTTATCTTAGAAAATTCAAGATACTTCCACTATTGAGGAATGTTAATTGTTTTATGTAAAAAAAAAGACCGCTACCTAAAAAAGATAACGGATAACCTTATACCAGCGTGTTTAATAATATTGCCTGTGCTCGATTTTTAACACCTAACTTACTATAAATCCCCGAGAGATAGACTCTTACTGTACCTTCCGATAAAAATAGCTGCTCGGCTATTTCTTTATTAGAAGCACCTTTTGATAATAATGTAAATATTTCCTGTTCACGAGTTGTAAGGGAAGCCAATGGTGAAATTTGCTTATACTTTTGAGCACATTGGAGCAAGTGCTCAACGTAGCTCATGGAAACCTCCCTACACTCCTTTTTGGAAGATTGCTTTCGAATAGCGGCATATTTTTTTAATAAAGCATATGTTTGAGGCTCATCTATAAAGGTTCTGATATATTGATATGGTTCGGCTAATTTCAAGGATTGGTGTAATTTTTCTAACGCCTCATCTGCTTGTCCTTGCTCAACCAAACATATGGCTAATAAAATTGTCGCTTCTATACGAGTAGATAGCTGTTCTTGTTGTTGCGCCTGTGATTGCACCTGTATAATCAATTGCTGCGCTGCTAGTAGATGTCCTTCCATGAGTAAATAACGTGCTTTTACTAGCAAATAAAATGTAAAATCCTTATCTACTTTGACCTTAGCTAACTCCTGTTCTGCTTGGACAACATTATCTTCACGTAAAAATAAAAGTGCCTTCATTACTCTTATACTATCAATCCAATGGCGTTCATTGACAGCTTCAATTGCATGATCTAAAACGCCTTGAGCAACTATATATTGCTCTTCTAACACGGCTATTTTACTTTTAAGAATATACATCGGTACTAACAATCCTGCATCTTGAAATTGATGTCCAGAACGTATAGCTTCCTCTAATTCTATTGATAGCTCAGCAAATTGGTTCCACTCATATAATTTTTCTGCACGCACGCCATAGCTATAGCCCGTCATACTTAAGTTTTTAAATTTCCCTGTTCTAAACTTAGCAAAATAAGACATAGCCTGTTCATCTGAAAGTAACTTTCCTCGAGATCCGATATTTGTTCTAAACAACATAGGCTCTGTTTGATTATATTGTATAAATATTGCGTCCCATTTGGAATCAACTGGATTTCTCTCCAGTCTTTGTCGAATATATTCCCCAGCTTGAGAAAGATCTCCGTTTTTCATGACAAAGACATAGGCTTTCACACCTAGAAAATCATCGACAGCAGATGCATACTCACTTTTATTCATCCATTGATTAGACCTATGCTTTTGTTCTAGGTCTAGGATCGTCCGATAAGCATCTTCTAAATTGTGTAATGCTGCGAGTGTATAGGCATACATTACCATC
The DNA here is from genome assembly GCF_039614735.1 of Lysinibacillus sp. BS3. NCBI lineage: Bacteria > Bacillati > Bacillota > Bacilli > Caryophanales > Bacillaceae > Lysinibacillus > Lysinibacillus sp. BS3. Next base: position 2,459,800 of record NZ_CP154860.1, read on the forward strand.
AACTCTGGGTGTACCTCATAGCCATTAGACAAAAATGTATCAATCCATTTTACATAAGATGTTGAATGTCCACAGGAAAGAAATGTTACAAGATGCTCCTGAATCCATTGTTCAGCATACATAAATACGTTGCCGCTTAAAGCAAGCTCTATAGCAGATAAAAAATTTCCATTATTATATAATGCTACAGCTGCCTTTTCATATAAATACAAAATATCCTGCTGAGTAAAACGATTGCTCAATTCTTGGCGCAATGCTTCTCTAAATAAGTTGTGATATCGAAAAACCTGCTCTTTTGCTTCTACTCTACTAATAAATAATCCTTGTTGATCAAACTCTAATAAGACTAGTTGAGCATCAGTACGGTTTGTTAGGACATTACATGTATCAGCGGTTAATTGTTCCAAAAGTGAAGTATAAAGAAGAAAAATTTGGAGGGATGGTGCTAGTTTGGAAAAAACCTCACTCATTAAATATTGGAACACATATAAATTACTTTCTTTTAACTCTTTTTCTACATTATGAAAATCCGCTAAATTAGTTAATTGCAACCCTGTTGGCCAGCCCTCTGTTATCTCAAAAACCTTTTGAAATACCTTTACATCCAGCTTTTTATTTAAATTTTTATAAAATTCTTTTGTCTCTTCATACGTAAAAAGAAGTTGCTCCAAACCAATTTCAAGCAAGCAATGGTTTAATCTCCACTTTGCAATAGGTAATGAAATAGTTGATCTACTAGTCAAATAAATAAAGCAATTTTCAGGTAAGAAATCAATTAGTCGAGTCATCGCTTGATGGATAGCAATATTATGAATATGATGATAATCATCAATCATAATATGAATCTTTTTAGTAGATAGCGATAATTCATATAAGAGAGAGTCCACTAAAAACTCTAATGGTAACTGTGGTTGTGCATGGAGTATAGAATTAATCCGAGAGGCAGCTTCTGGCTGTAATGAGTGACCAATAGTATGAATTAAATACTTCCAATAGCGATTTAGATCATTGTCTGTTTGGTCCACCGTATACCATGCTACTGCCGTCTCAAGTTGCTGAAACCAACTACTTAGAAAAGTGGTTTTACCATACCCTGCTGGCGCTTGTACTACTATAAGTTTTGCTGTTGACTGGAGTAGAATGGCATTTAATCGTTCTCGCTCAATAATTTGCTTGCCCGTTTGAGGGACTGTTGTTTTTGAGGCTAATAAAATATTTGGCACATGTAGACCTCCTTTCTCTTTAACAACTTTAAAAGCCTAGCCATTCTTTTGCCCATAAAATGGCCTTCGTGCGAGATTTCACACCTATTTTACTGTAAATTCCTGTTAAATATATACGAATTGTTCCCTCTGTCAGCTGCAATTGTTGTGCAATCTCCTTATTAGAAGCACCTTCTGCGAGTAATTGCAGAACATCTTTTTCTCTTGCAGTAAAGTTAGTGAAAAACTCATCTTCTGTGCTGTCATTTAATAATAGTTTATTTACATAGGCTAACGGCACTGACTTAAATGTATCTCCCTTATTATGCTGACGTAGACGCCAGTATTTATTAAGTAATGGCCAGATAGAATCCTCCTCTATAAATGTACGGTAATACCCATAGGACACTCCATGTTCAAGAGCATCATGTAATACTGTTAAAGCGAAATCCTCTTTACCAAGTGAAAAATGACAAATGGCTTCTAGCAAGCCCGCTTCAATAAGCGTAACGATTTGCTTTTCCTGAGTTGCTCCTTCTTTTAAACGAATAGCAATTTGCAATGCTTCCTCCAGTTGATTTTTAGCATATAGAATTTTACCTTGAACTAATAAATAAAATGGATTTTTTGATGCAATTCTATAATTGATAAAATCCGTCACTCTAAAAAATTCCTGTTGTGCATATGAAATATTTCCTTCCAATAAATAAGATTGTGCTTTCATAATATAGAGCATACCTATCCAATAAGGTTTATCGGTTTCCTTCATAGCTTCAAGCAATAACAGATGTGCTTCTTCGAATTGTTTTTTAGTCATATAAATACGAGCCTTTAATAAGTACATTGGTATAAATAATCCTGGATCTTGAAAATGTAAACCATATTGTAAACCGATTTCTAACTCTTTACTTGCTCTATCTAAATCATTTATTTCATACAAAATTTCAGCTAATAATCCATAGGTAACGCCTGTAATATTTCGCTCCCTTATTTCACTTTCATTCAACACGTGAATCAGTTCATCCATTTTTTCTACTGGTAAGAATTTTCCTTTTGCACCTACAAAAGTACATAAAATTCTAGGCTCAAATTGATTATATTTTAAAGAAATATGATATAAAGATGACTTATTCTTTCTTACATTTACGTGTGTTTGTAAACCTACTTTTGCCTTTTCAATGTCTCCATCTTTCATATAACCTATATAAGCATGTATAATTTCAAAGATTTTTGATACAGCAATGAACTGAAAACCCTCCATCCATTTCCATTTATTTTGTTTAAGTAGTAGTTCCTCTATGATTTTATTCGCCTGATCAATTTCATGGGTTGAAAACAGAGTAGTAATATATAAGACAAGCATATTAATATCTACTGGAAACTGAGCATTCCTTAATTTCTGTATCCACTGCCCGAATAATAGAGTATGTCCCTCGGCAAATATTTCGACTAAATATTTTTGAATCCATTCATGTGCAAGCTTGTATAATTCGCCATTTAAAGCAAGCTCAATTGCCGCTACATAGTCTTCTCTTTGGCATAAATTAGTGGCTGCTTCGTAATAAATAGAGGTAATCATTTCATAGGAATATTGCCTTTGAAATTCTACCTGTAGGGCATGCCTAAATAAAGTTTGGTAACGATAAACGGGTGGATGAGCTTGTACTTGTTCGATAAACAAACAATTTTTCTCCAGCTCTGAGAATGTAGTTAAACTATATAATCCGTTCGTGATGGATCCACAAACACTCGGATCTAAGTAGTTTAAAATGGAAGTTCTTAGTAGAAAATCTTGCAATTCTTGAGGTAATATTAAAAGAATTTCTTGCATGAAGTACTCATGTATATATGAACTAGCTTTGGCTAAAATTTCTTCACTACTAAGATTACCTACCATTCCACCTGTTGATAGCTTTATCAGTTGGATACCTGCTATCCAGCCCCCTGTAGTCTTTAATAAAGGCTTCAGCGCATCCTTCTGTTCATCATTAGTAACAGAATTAAAGAAAGATTGTAGCTCTTCTAAATCAAAACATAATTGACCCGTCCCGACTTCTAGTATCCAACCTTTTACACGCCATTTTGCTAGTGGAAGTTCTAAATTAGTTCGTGTAGTTATATAGATCCGTGCATTGGCTGGTAAATATTCAATAAGTCGATTGATAATTTGATGAATTTGAGGGTTGTGGATTTCTTGAAAATTATCAAAAACAATATGAATATTTTCTTTATATGTATCCAAATCGTTTAACAGTGTATCTATAATTGTTTCAAAAGGTGGTGTTTCATCTAGTATATTGTTTAACTTTTGTTCTACATTCAATATGCTAAAAGATAATGTATGTATTAAGTACTTTAAAAATCTCACAGGATCATTGTCATTCTGATCGATAGTAAACCATGCTACCGATTCATCAATATGCTTCAACCACAGACTTAAAAGAGTCGTCTTTCCGTATCCTGCGGCTGACCGTATAATGGTTAGTTTCTTCATTCGATTGTTAGATAAAATAGAAAATAATTTCTTCCTCTCTAATACATTTGGCACTGTACGTGGAATTGTTACTTTTGATTTTACCCATACCATATCCATCACCTTGTCTCCCTTCTACATTTCATTAGTTCTATAAATTTCGAATTTTTCCTGCAATTTAATTTTTCTACTCATTCACTTCATCCAAAAGAGCATACTTATTTTAGAAGGATAAAGCAAACTACTTCACTTTTTTTATTCCTAGCGTTAGAATACTAATATCTTATTTTCCTATAGGAAACTTTATTTCACTGATGATACTTTTTGAAACGAGGGAACAATATGGTTTACAAACGAGTCACAAAATCGTCTGCAGAGGCGGTTTTAGATGGAGATATTAAAGGTTGGCGAAGATTCTTGCCATTTTTAGGACCTGCTTTCATTGCAGCAGTCGCCTATATTGATCCTGGCAATTTTGCTACAAATATTACAGCAGGCTCTCAATACGGCTACCTGCTACTTTGGGTTATAGCCTTTTCTAATTTAATGGCCGTGTTAATTCAGTCCCTGTCTGCCAAGCTTGGGATTGCGACAGGAAAAAATTTACCTGAAGTCGCACGCGAGCATTTTTCTAAAAAAACATCTATCTTTTTATGGATACAGGCAGAATTGGTCATCATTGCCACAGACCTCGCGGAATTTATTGGAGCAGCATTAGGGCTTTATTTACTTTTTAATATCCCAATGCTTCCCGCCGCATTGATTACAGCAGTAGGTTCATTCGCTATTTTAGAGTTGCAAAGAAGAGGATTTAGAGCCTTTGAAGCAGGTATTTCTGGCATGGTTTTAATTGTTGTATTGGCATTTGCCTTCCAAACATTTTTAGCGCAGCCAGCATGGGACGATGTGGCGATTGGCATGTTCACACCACACTTTGAAGGTGTAGATTCACTATTATTAGCAACAGGTATTTTAGGTGCAACCGTTATGCCTCATGCTATTTACTTACATTCTTCTTTAACTCAAAGTCGTATTATTGGTCGAAATGAGGCAGAAAAAAAACGTATTTTCCGTTTTGAATTTATCGATATTATCATCGCTATGATTATTGCTGGTGCCATCAATATGAGCATGCTCATAATTGCCGCAGCCGTATTCCATACCCAAGGCGTTGTAGTTGAAGATTTAGATGTTGCCTATAATGGCTTAAAAGATATTCTGGGCCCAATGGCTGCCATTTCCTTTGGTCTTGGTTTACTTATTGCAGGGCTTGCTAGCTCCTCTGTAGGGACTTTAGCTGGTGACGTAGTGATGCAAGGCTTCATTCAAAGAAAAATACCTCTTTATTTACGTAGAGCGATTACCATGGTGCCACCACTTGCAATCATTGCCTCTGGTGTGAATGCTACCTATGCTCTCGTTCTTAGTCAAGTTGTTTTATCATTTGGTATTGCCTTTGCACTTGTCCCTCTTGTTATGTTTACAAGTAAACGAGACATTATGGGAAGCCTAGTTAATCACCGTATTACAACTGTTTTAGGTTGGTTTGTCGTAGTCGTTGTTGTTACGTTAAATATTTACTTACTGTGGGAAACAATTTTTGGATAACAAAAAGCCAGGTACTCTATAGCAATGAGCACCTGGTATCTTTTTGATTAAACATCCACCTTTTCGATATTTCTAATGGCTAAATAAGCAATACCAAGACCTACGATTGCTAAAGTAATTGGAATAATAATAATATCGTTTAAAGTAAAGTTACCTGAATTTGACGAAGTTACAGACACAATTATAATAGATGAAATGATAGTTGTCGGTATAGAGTATTTTCTCATCCCGAAATACAATGGGATTAAAGCTATACCTGAGGCAGCAATCGCATTCATCAATACAGAAGGTATTTGCTGGATAATTAAAGAACTAGATAGTACATCAGGAATTAATTCATATCGATCGCTTATGATACAAAAAATGGTTGTAATAAGAGCATTGGAGATAATGATCATACTGAAAGTAAATAGCATGACAATAGCAAGCTTTGCGACCATTAATTTCTTTCTACTTATAGGATACATAAAGGCTAATGTAATGGTTTTAAATTTATATTCTCCGATGATTAACTTAGCTATTAACGTAGAAGCAAAAATCATAAAAACTGCTCTTACAAATGAATCAATAACACTGAATGCAACCTCATAATTTTCAAGCCCTGGGTCTCCTTCCACTTTAGAAATAAATAAAATCATAAACAAAAAACCAAGAATAACAAAATTAGCGATAATGGCTCCTTTAACATATGAACCTAAATGAAATTTTTTCATTTCTAAACGCATTAAATTAAGCATGGACAACACCTCCATTGATTAGCTTTAAGAAATAATCCTCTAATGAACTAGTTTTTTTACTAATCTCTTCAATCTCAACGTCATGTTCAATTAATGCTCTCGATAGGCTTTGTTGGGATACTGTTGAGTCGTATATACGTATAGAGTTATCATCCATCAGCTTAAAATTCGTAATGTTTAATTCGCTTTCAATAATAAACGCTGCCTTTTTCCCATCACTTACGATCACTTCCGTATAATTGACCTGATCACGATTAATAGTATCCATTGCTACCTCAGTGATAAGCCTTCCATTCTTAATAACACCTATTGTATCGACCAATTGTTCTATTTCAGCTAGAATATGACTAGAGATAATAATAGTTATGCCGTACTCCTTACAAAGCATCTTGAAAAGCTCTCTTAACTCCTTTATCCCTACTGGGTCCAATCCATTAATTGGTTCGTCTAATATAAGTAACTCTGGCTTTGTAATAATGGCCCTTGCGATGCCTAATCTTTGCTTCATCCCCAGAGAAAAATCTTTAACCTGCTTATTCTCTGTATTCGATAACTTTACTAAATTAAGAACATGTGCAATTTCTTTCTTATCATAATAACCCATGTATTCACAATGTAATTCCAGGGTCTCTCTAGCCGTTAATTTTTCATAAAAAATAGGATATTCAATAATTGTCCCCATTCTTTTTAGTATTTCATAGGATTTGTCCGTCAATTTCGCCCCCAAAATTTCTACATCCCCACTTGTAGGTTTCGTAAGATTAGTTAGCATCTTCATAACAGTCGTTTTACCCGCACCATTAGGACCTAAAAATCCATAAATCTCACCTTTCTTAACGTTCATATTGACAGCAGAAACAACTTCCTTTCCATCGTACACTTTCGTAAGCTGATTTGTTTTTACAATGTATGTCATGTAATTCTCTCCCTCAATTGTGACTAGTTTCATTATAAAAAATGAAACTCTCTATTTTATTACTGCATTCTTACAAATTTCTTAAGTAAAAAAGCCTGCAAAGCATTAAAGCTCTACAAGCATAATGGATTCAATACATCATTCGCTTTAACGAAATCGTAAAAATAGTTTTTTCATAGGGAATACTCGATAAACGGATCGAGCCATTCATTATTTCTACAAGCCGCTTTGTAATCGTTAGTCCCAGACCGCTACCTTGGAAAGATTTATTTCGAGAATCCTCAAGTGTATACATCCTTTCAAAAACGCGATCGATATGGTATTCATCAATGCCCTTGCCACAATCCCACACATCAATATCAATATTGGCTTCATCGTTTCTTATAGTAATTCCAATTACATTGCCATCTGCTCCATATGCAATAGCATTAGACAGTAGATTGTTTAGCACTCTATTTAATGCTTCTTCATTACCAAGTGCATATATGGAGCTTTCAGGGATATCAATTTTAATATCTAATCCCAATGAAGTAACCAAATCGTAAAAAGACAAAACATTTTTTCGGCATATTTCACTGACATTGATTTTAGTGATTGGATAATCTGTGTCCCCAGCCTCTAATTTTGCCAAGTCAAAAAATGTATGAATAATTTTTAATACTTCTAATGTTTTAGCATGTACACCCGTAAGTAAACGTTGCTGTTCCTCGTCACTAATCCCGTTTTGAAGTTGAAGCATTTCAATATAGCCAAGTACAACGGTTAAAGGCGTTTTAAGATCATGTGAAATATTGGCCAACATCTTTTTCATGGAATTTTCCATTTTACGATGTGTAGCCTGAATTTTTTGATGTTGATCTAGCAAAGTATTCAGTGTAATAAGTAACTGTTGAATTTCTGAATTTGTAGTTGTTACTAGAATCTTTTCATACGTCTGTTCATTCACAATTACGTGTAGTTTTCGATGAATATATTGGATAGCACGTTCTTGTTCCTTCTTGATTTTCCATTGAAAAATAAGAATGCCGATTAGCAATACAATGATTAATAATAATAGAAATATCATATATTTTTACCCTTCAAATTTATAGCCGATTCCCCATAGGGTTTTAATATAGTGAGGATGTGACGGATCATCTTCTATTTTTTCACGGAGTCTTCTGATATGTACATTTATAATATTTTCATCTCCATAATAGGCATCCTTCCATATCGTCTGATAAATTTGCTCTTTGGTAAAAACTCTGTGACGATTTGTCACAAACAATTTTAAAATGGAAAATTCCTTTGATGTCAGCTTTATGTCTTGTCCGCTCTTTGTTATTGAGAAATTAACGATATCTATTTTTAAATTATCAATTTCGAGTACCTCTTGCTTTTGTTCAGCTTGACTAGAGTATTTCGTAGCTCTTCTGATAACAGCCTTTACACGTGCTGAAAATTCCAGCATAGAAAAGGGTTTAGCAATATAATCATCTGCCCCTAATCCTAAGCCCAATGCTTTATCAACATCACTGTCTTTTGCAGACATAATAATGATAGGAAGTGCTGCCTGCTCTCTAATAATCTTTAATACTTCCAATCCATTTAATTTAGGTATCATAATATCTAAGATGACCAAATCAAAGATATTTTGCAAACAATTTTGTAATGCCTCTTCGCCATTAGTCGCTGTTGTGACCTGGAAACCTTCCATCGTTAAGTAATTATCAACCATTTCACGAATGGCTTCATCGTCTTCTACAAGTAAAATATGCTTTTGCACTATGATGCACCTCTCCTATCAAACCCAATTTCCATATGTATATTACATTACCATATTTATGATGTATCATTAGAGATTTGTTTATGAGTGTTGAAAAAAGAGCTGCTCCATAAACCATCACTCTTTGGTTTATAGAACAGCTCTATTATTTAATCTTCAACTTTTAAATCACAATCTTCAAGTGGAAGCATTTTTGTTTTGTGCTTTAATTTATAGCCAAACCATAATGCTAAAAATAATGGAATCCCAATATACGAAACAAGGATACCGTACCAATCAAACTTATCGCCTGTAAAGGCTGTGTAATTTTGTCCAATGACTACGATCATACAAACTGTAAAAGCAAATAATGGTCCAAAAGGATATAATTTGGCTTTATAAGGTAATAACTTTGGATCTAAGCCTTGTGCATCAAACGCTCGGCGGAAACGATAATGACTAAACGCAATACCTAGCCATGCAATAAAGCCAGACATTCCAGAAGCATTTAATAGCCAGATATAAACCACTCCATCGCCAAAGAAGGATGCCAAAAATGCTAAACAGCCTACAGCTAATGTTGCCATAAGTGCATAAATCGGAATACCTCTACGACTTAGCTTTGCAAAAAATTTAGGTGCATGTCCATCCACTGCTAATTGCCATAACATACGAGAAGATGCATATAGTCCTGAATTTCCTGCTGACAGCATAGCCGTTAAAATAATGGCATTCATTAATGAAGCAGCAAAGGCAATACCTAGGCGGTCAAACACTAGTGTAAACGGTGATACTGCGATATCTTCTGATAATAAACGTTCGTCTGTAAATGGAATTAACATCCCAATTGCACCAATCGCTAAAATATAAAACAAAAGAATACGCCAAAATACAGATTTAACAGCCTTCGGAATATTTTTACCAGGATCATCTGTTTCACCAGCTGTAATTCCTAATAATTCTGTCCCTTGGAATGAAAATCCTGCAGCTAGGAAAATACCAAATGTAGCAAGGAAGCCACCATGGAATGGCCCATCACTAACAAAGAAATTAGTGAAACCTACAGGAGCCTGCCCACCTAAAATACCAAAAATCATTAGTAAGCTAATGATAATAAAAACAATAACCGTTGCTACTTTAATCATGGCAAACCAATATTCACTTTCACCATAACTTTTTACGGATAGTAAATTAAACGTCAATACAACAGCAATAAATAATACTGTCCAAAGTGCTGATGAGCTATCTGGGAACCAATATTTCATAATTAATGACACAGCAGCAATTTCGGCAGCAATGGTGATTGCCCAGTTATACCAGTAGTTCCAGCCTAATGCAAAGCCCAAGGCAGGATCTACAAATTTGGTTGCATACGTACTAAATGAACCTGAGGATGGCATATAGGCAGCCATTTCCCCTAAGCTTGTCATTAAAAAATACACCATAATACCAATTAAAGCATAGGCAAGCAATGCTCCTCCAGGACCTGCCTGAGCAATTGCTCCTCCACTGGCTAAAAATAGTCCCGTACCAATTGTACCGCCTAAAGAAATCATTGTAATATGACGGCTTTTTAATTCTTTTTTCAGCTTCGGTGCTTTATGTCCGAGCTGATTTACTTTTATTTCACTCACGATATAGCTTCCTTCCTATTTATGAGGCAAAAAAATGCCATCACATATACACTGTGATGGCTACATTAATCCTCAGTTTTTCCTACATGATAGCTCAACACGTTGTGCAAACGTGACAGTTCTGTTCCTTTCGGAGACAGCCCCAGCATGAGGTTTTCAAGTCCCCTCACACTTCGGCAATATTTCCTTTCAACTAATTTCATCAATGCTTGTCATTTCAATTAGCATACTTATAAATATCGCGACCTCTACCTCAATACAAACATGAGGCATATAATTATTAAATTTATGATGTTTATTATACTAACATAAGACCATAGACATTTCAATACAACCATAAATGTTCTGTATTTTATGAATCTTCTACTATTTTTAATAGTGTGATAAAGTGTTATAGTAGTTCAATTAGAATGGTTATTATTAGGGGGGATTTTATTTTGACTACAAATGATCATTCCACTAGTTTTCCAAGTAAAAAAATTAGCTGGAAAGGAACAACCTTACTTTTAGTCTTTGGAGTTATCTTTATAGCCTCTACATTACGAATGCCACTAACTGTTGTTGGCCCAATTATATCCTTTATCCGTGAAGATCTTGGAATATCTAATGTATTGGCAGGCTTTCTAACAACGATACCATTGCTGGCTTTTGCTGTTATATCTCCATTTGCACCAGTTGTAGCACGCAAACTAGGGCTTGAGCTAACATTATTTTTATCAACTTTTCTCTTGGCCTTAGGAATTGTCCTTCGTTCACTTGGTACTACAGAATTACTTCTATTGGGTACTGTGTTAATTGGCGTAGCCATTTCTTTTGGAAATGTACTAATTCCAGGATTATTGAAATTAAAATTTCCCTATCATGTGGGTTTATTAATGGCCTTTTTCACCATGTCCATGAATTTTACTGCAGGCCTTGGTGCTGGTATTAGCTATCCGATAGCTAATTCATCGTTAGGCTGGCAAGGTGCACTTTCCATTGCACTCATACTCGTTCTAATTACAATCTTAATTTGGATACCTCAACTAAAATCAAATAAACCGGAACCAGTTACTACATCTAAGAAGACCAGTACACCTTTATGGAAATCACCTGTTACTTGGGCTGTCACAGGGGCAATGGGTTTACAATCTTTATTATTCTACACAACAGCAGCTTGGATACCTGAGATCTATATTGCTCAAGGTTTAGCCCCTGATAAAGCTGGCTGGATGTTTTCAATCATGCAATTCTCACAAGTACCAATGGCCTTAGCAGTGCCTATTATTGCCGGTAAAATGACTTCTCAACGCCCACTTGTATTGATGTTTACATCCTTCTATTTAGTAGGATTTGTTGGAGTTGTCATGGAATGGACAAGTCTTGGGGTACTGTGGATGGTTCTTCTAGGGTTAGCAGGTGGTTCTTCATTCGCCCTAGCAATGATGTTCTTCACTCTCCGTACTCGTACTGCATTTGAAGCAGCAGATTTATCAGGCTTTGCGCAATCTTTGGGTTATTTATTTGCCGCAATTGGTCCTATTCTTTTTGGCTACTTGCATGATTTATTTGGCGGCTGGAATATTGCGGGATGGCTCTTTGTCGTTGTAGCAATGTTACTCTTCTTTTGCTCAATGAGAGCCTCTAAGGATGAATATGTGCATTAAAATTAAATAAAGCAGGTGGATTAGATTCCTCCATCTGCTCTATTTCTATAGTGTTTAAACATTACATAATTGTCGGATTGCGGAGTAATGTTAGCAATTCAGCAAGGCATTCTGATGCTTCATTATTACGAGCTGTTATAGTAGAAAAAATAGGAACAGCCTCTTGTAAAAGCATATAACTATAATAGTAATAGCCTACAAAAGCTTGCTCCTCATAGCCCTTTGGCGTTTCTTTCTCCCACTCCTGCTCATCATTATCCTCATTTTCTATCCACAAATAGTTGACGTCTAATAGCTCCTGCATATTTTTAACAGTATTGACTGGGTCGAGATAATCCTTGGTAATAGCATGTGCCACAGCTAAATATAACTGTACCTCTGGTAAGGAGACAACCTCTAATTTTTTACGAGTAAGCTTTTTTAGCAAGACAAGCAAAACCCATGGTGTCACCTGCCACAGTGTTCCTTGATGTTCAATTAATTCAGCTAGCTGTGTGTATTGCTCCTGTTCTATCAGCTTAGGAATGGCTGTACCTCTACCATAAGGTGTCGTCAATTGTCTCCATGGGATATTGGGAATTTGCTGATCTAACATAGTAAGCCCTCTCTCATCAAAAGTATCGAAAGTAAACAATTCTTTTACACTAATAGCATGGTTTTTGATAAAAATAATTTGGTGTATGATAAATATTTACATAGGGTTTATGGAATATATGAGTTGTGGCAGGGGAAAGTGGTGGGATTAACCATGTCCAGTTGCCTGTAACTTCTCTTCCTGTTGATTTTTCTGCCTCCTCAAACAATTTAAACTGCTGAGCTGCTGTATGATGATCAACAATGCTCACACCATCTTCTTTAAATGAGTGAAGAACAGCAATATTAAGTTCTACTAAAGCACGATCACGCCAAAGAGACGCATGTTTGGTTGTATCAAGATTAAAAATCTCTGCAATTGCAGGTAACATATTATAACGATCATGATCTGCTAAATTTCGTGCACCAATCTCTGTTCCCATATACCAGCCGTTAAATGGAGCTGCTTGAAAATCAATTCCAGCCATTTGAAAACGCATACTCGAAATAATAGGTACGGCATACCACTTCATTCCTAATTTCTCCACATCGATTGACTCTGGATGACGGATTGAGACCTCTACTATATTTTCTTCAGGAATTACAAACATTTGAGGAGCACGATTATCCACCTGTATAACGAGTGGTAATACATCAAAATCAGTTCCTTTACCTCTCCATCCTAACGACTCACACACTTTTGTAAATTTAATGGACTGTGAATCTCCAATAATGCCTGCATCTGTTTCATAGCCTGCATAACGAATTAGTTGATGATTCCAAATCCGTACTCTATCTGAAGCAAACACTGTTATAGTTGGACGAATTTTCCCATGATTTGTCGCATAATCAATATGTTCTAGTAATTTTTGAAAAATAGCCTTTTCATCTAAAACATCACGTGCATCTACCACATGCAGTGACTGCCAAAATAGACGTCCAATACACTTATTGCTATTTCGCCATGCCACACGTGCGCCAAAAACTAGCTCCTCTGTTGTTGGGTGATATTCACCTGCATCCTTAACTGCCTGTAATCTATTCTTTAACCAAAGTTCTGATTCATTTTGTTCTGTCTGATATAGACTTAAAAATTGCTGTATCTCCTGTATATTCATATCGATTCCTCCACTTATCCTCATATTAGAGGAACAAAACAACAAGCACCATGAAAATAGTAATTGAAAAAACATACATATTTTATATATGAAATAGTTTGTTCATATTTACTCTATAGACTCTCTTTCGTAAGAGAATGTAAGGGAGAAAGATTTTAATTATTATAAAAAGGCTACAGTAGTCATGTAGCCTTTTTCAGGGGGTTGTAGAACAAAGAAATCAATAGAATATTTGTAAATGGTGAAAAAGCTATTCGTTCTGGGCTACTTACTTGCTGCTATTGCTTCGCTTTCGCATAGAGCAGAACCAGTTTCACAAATTCTCTGGCCAGGATTTCGCCTGTATCGCTATACTAGAGAAGTCGTCAAGCAGCCTTCACAAAAGTATTGACCATGGAAGTGTACGTGGTAGGTGAAACGGCTTATAGGATGCCCATAGAAAGATGCTAGGGGAATTAAATTCAGTCCCTCACCTTGCCAATAGGTCTTTTTTTGCTATTGCATTATCTTTTATCGTTTAAAGAACAGGAGAATAGAAAAAAGCATGTAACACACATCTGTGCTACATGCTTGATGACCCGTACGGGATTCGAACCCGTGTTACCGCCGTGAAAGGGCGGTGTCTTAACCACTTGACCAACGGGCCGTGGCTCCGAAGGCAGGACTCGAACCTGCGACAACCTGATTAACAGTCAGGTGCTACTACCAACTGAGCTACTTCGGAATAATATGGGCCTAAATGGACTCGAACCATCGACCTCACGCTTATCAGGCGTGCGCTCTAACCAGCTGAGCTATAGGCCCATTTTGGAGCGGGTGATGAGAATCGAACTCACGACATCAGCTTGGAAGGCTGAGGTTTTACCATTAAACTACACCCGCAATAATGGTGGGTCAGGACGGAATCGAACCGCCGACACTTAGAGCTTCAATCTAATGCTCTACCAACTGAGCTACTGACCCGAAAAATGGAGGAGGTAGAGGGATTCGAACCCCCGCGCGGTGTTACCCGCCTGTCGGTTTTCAAGACCGATCCCTTCAGCCAGACTTGGGTATACCTCCAAAAATATTACAATGGTGGAGCCTAGCGGGATCGAACCGCTGACCTCCTGCGTGCAAGGCAGGCGCTCTCCCAGCTGAGCTAAGGCCCCATTTATCATGAAAGATGGTCGGAATGACAGGATTCGAACCTACGACCCCTTGGTCCCAAACCAAGTGCTCTACCAAGCTGAGCTACATTCCGTAAACATGATTTTATTGGCGCGCCCGACAGGAGTCGAACCCATAACCTTCTGATCCGTAGTCAGACGCTCTATCCAATTGAGCTACGGGCGCATGTTAATTAAAAAATGATGAGCCATGAAGGACTCGAACCTTCGACCCTCTGATTAAAAGTCAGATGCTCTACCAACTGAGCTAATGGCTCGTGAAATTAAAAATGGCTGGGGTACTAGGATTCGAACCTAGGCATGACGGAATCAAAATCCGTTGCCTTACCGCTTGGCTATACCCCAATTTTAAAATGGGGCGACTGATGGGAATCGAACCCACGAATGTCGGAACCACAATCCGATGCGTTAACCACTTCGCCACAATCGCCACTATATAGATTATATTAGCTGTATTATGAACGAGTACCTCAATACCTGGCAGGGGCAGTAGGAATCGAACCCACACCAAAGGTTTTGGAGACCTCTATTCTACCGTTGAACTATGCCCCTAAAATGGTGGAGGGGGACGGATTCGAACCGCCGAACCCTAAGGAGCGGATTTACAGTCCGCCGCGTTTAGCCACTTCGCTACCCCTCCAAGGGAATGGTGCCGGCGATAGGAGTCGAACCCACGACCTACTGATTACAAGTCAGTTGCTCTACCAACTGAGCTACACCGGCAATAATAATGGCGGTCCCGACCGGGATCGAACCGGCGATCTCCTGCGTGACAGGCAGGCATGTTAACCGCTACACCACGGGACCAAAATGGTGGAGGATGACGGGCTCGAACCGCCGACCCCCTGCTTGTAAGGCAGGTGCTCTCCCAGCTGAGCTAATCCTCCACAAAAAATAAGCGAAGCGACGTCCTACTCTCACAGGGGGAAGCCCCCAACTACCATCGGCGCTAAAGAGCTTAACTTCCGTGTTCGATATGGGAACGGGTGTGACCTCTTTGCCATCATCACTTCACTTATTCAGCTGAAAGACTTATTCTTTCAAAACTAGATAAACGATACATTGAAAGTTTCAAACTTTTTTGGTTAAGTCCTCGATCGATTAGTATTCGTCAGCTCCATGTGTCACCACACTTCCACCTCGAACCTATCTACCTCATCGTCTTTGAGGGATCTTACTTACTTGCGTAATGGGAAATCTCATCTTGAGGGGGGCTTCATGCTTAGATGCTTTCAGCACTTATCCCGTCCACACATAGCTACCCAGCGATGCCTTTGGCAAGACAACTGGTACACCAGCGGTGTGTCCATCCCGGTCCTCTCGTACTAAGGACAGCTCCTCTCAAATTTCCTACGCCCACGACGGATAGGGACCGAACTGTCTCACGACGTTCTGAACCCAGCTCGCGTACCGCTTTAATGGGCGAACAGCCCAACCCTTGGGACCGACTACAGCCCCAGGATGCGATGAGCCGACATCGAGGTGCCAAACCTCCCCGTCGATGTGGACTCTTGGGGGAGATAAGCCTGTTATCCCCGGGGTAGCTTTTATCCGTTGAGCGATGGCCCTTCCATGCGGAACCACCGGATCACTAAGCCCGTCTTTCGACCCTGCTCGACTTGTAGGTCTCGCAGTCAAGCTCCCTTGTGCCTTTACACTCTACGAATGATTTCCAACCATTCTGAGGGAACCTTTGGGCGCCTCCGTTACCTTTTAGGAGGCGACCGCCCCAGTCAAACTGTCCGCCTGACACTGTCTCCTGCCCCGCTAAGGGGCATGGGTTAGAATTTCAATACAACCAGGGTAGTATCCCACCGACGCCTCCTTCGAAGCTGGCGCTCCGAGATCTCTGGCTCCTACCTATCCTGTACAAGTTGTACCAAAATTCAATATCAGGCTACAGTAAAGCTCCACGGGGTCTTTCCGTCCTGTCGCGGGTAACCTGCATCTTCACAGGTACTATAATTTCACCGAGTCTCTCGTTGAGACAGTGCCCAGATCGTTACGCCTTTCGTGCGGGTCGGAACTTACCCGACAAGGAATTTCGCTACCTTAGGACCGTTATAGTTACGGCCGCCGTTTACTGGGGCTTCAATTCGCAGCTTCGCTTGCGCTAACCACTCCTCTTAACCTTCCAGCACCGGGCAGGCGTCAGCCCCTATACGTCACCTTACGGTTTTGCAGAGACCTGTGTTTTTGCTAAACAGTCGCCTGGGCCTATTCACTGCGGCTCTCATGCGCTTGCACGCTCAAGAGCACCCCTTCTCCCGAAGTTACGGGGTCATTTTGCCGAGTTCCTTAACGAGAGTTCTCTCGCACACCTTAGGATTCTCTCCTCGACTACCTGTGTCGGTTTGCGGTACGGGCACCTCTCACCTCGATAGAGGCTTTTCTTGGCAGTGTGAAATCAGGAACTTCGTCCATACGGACTCGCCATCACAGCTCAACGTTACAGTGTGCGGATTTGCCTACACACACGCCTTACTGCTTGGACGCGCACAACCAACGGCGCGCTTACCCTATCCTACTGCGTCCCCCCATTTCTCAAACGGTGAGGAGGTGGTACAGGAATATCAACCTGTTGTCCATCGCCTACGCCTATCGGCCTCGGCTTAGGTCCCGACTAACCCTGAGCGGACGAGCCTTCCTCAGGAAACCTTAGTCATACGGTGGACGGGATTCTCACCCGTCTTTCGCTACTCATACCGGCATTCTCACTTCTAAGCGCTCCACCAGTCCTTCCGATCTGACTTCAACGCACTTAGAACGCTCTCCTACCACTGACATCGTAGATGTCAATCCACAGCTTCGGTGAATCGTTTAGCCCCGATACATTTTCGGCGCAGCGTCACTCGACCAGTGAGCTATTACGCACTCTTTAAATGATGGCTGCTTCTAAGCCAACATCCTGGTTGTCTGTGCAACGCCACATCCTTTTCCACTTAACGATTACTTTGGGACCTTAGCTGGTGGTCTGGGCTGTTTCCCTTTTGACTACGGATCTTATCACTCGCAGTCTGACTCCCGTGTATAAATATCTGGCATTCGGAGTTTGTCTGAATTCGGTAAACCGGGATGGCCCCCTAGTCCAAACAGTGCTCTACCTCCAGTATTCTCATCACGAGGCTAGCCCTAAAGCTATTTCGGAGAGAACCAGCTATCTCCAAGTTCGATTGGAATTTCTCCGCTACCCACACCTCATCCCCGCACTTTTCAACGTGCGTGGGTTCGGGCCTCCAGTAAGTGTTACCTCACCTTCACCCTGGACATGGGTAGATCACCTGGTTTCGGGTCTACGACCACGTACTATTTCGCCCTATTCAGACTCGCTTTCGCTGCGGCTCCGCCTTCTAAAGCTTAACCTTGCACGTAATCGTAACTCGCCGGTTCATTCTACAAAAGGCACGCTATCACCCATTAACGGGCTCTAACTACTTGTAGGCACACGGTTTCAGGATCTCTTTCACTCCCCTTCCGGGGTGCTTTTCACCTTTCCCTCACGGTACTGGTTCACTATCGGTCACTAGGTAGTATTTAGCCTTGGGAGATGGTCCTCCCGGATTCCGACGGAATTTCACGTGTTCCGCCGTACTCAGGATCCACTCAGGAGAGAACAAACTTTCGACTACAGGGCTTTTACCTGCTCTGGCGGACCTTTCCAAGTCGCTTCATCTAACTCGCTCTTTTGTAACTCCGTATAGAGTGTCCTACAACCCCAAGAGGCAAGCCTCTTGGTTTGGGCTCTTCCCGTTTCGCTCGCCGCTACTCAGGGAATCGATTTTTCTTTCTCTTCCTCCAGGTACTTAGATGTTTCAGTTCCCTGGGTCTGCCTTCAAGACGCTATGTATTCACGTCAAGATACTACGCGATTAAACGTAGTGGGTTCCCCCATTCGGAAATCTCCGGATCAAAGCTCACTTACAGCTCCCCGAAGCATATCGGTGTTAGTGCCGTCCTTCTTCGGCTCCTAGTGCCAAGGCATTCGCCGTGCGCCCTTAATAACTTAACCAAGTTATTAAGCCTATAAAAAACTTAAAAAATAAATGTGTTTGTTACAATTTCAATGTCGTTTTATCCAGTTTTCAAAGAACAAGTTTTGAAGTGTTTCATTCAGATAGAATGAACCTTCAAAACTGAACGCAAAACGTAATCTTACAAACCCAAGGTTTGTATTCCGAAATAATCCTTAGAAAGGAGGTGATCCAGCCGCACCTTCCGATACGGCTACCTTGTTACGACTTCACCCCAATCATCTATCCCACCTTCGGCGGCTGGCTCCAAAAGGTTACCTCACCGACTTCGGGTGTTACAAACTCTCGTGGTGTGACGGGCGGTGTGTACAAGGCCCGGGAACGTATTCACCGCGGCATGCTGATCCGCGATTACTAGCGATTCCGGCTTCATGTAGGCGAGTTGCAGCCTACAATCCGAACTGAGAACGACTTTATCGGATTAGCTCCCTCTCGCGAGTTGGCAACCGTTTGTATCGTCCATTGTAGCACGTGTGTAGCCCAGGTCATAAGGGGCATGATGATTTGACGTCATCCCCACCTTCCTCCGGTTTGTCACCGGCAGTCACCTTAGAGTGCCCAACTAAATGATGGCAACTAAGATCAAGGGTTGCGCTCGTTGCGGGACTTAACCCAACATCTCACGACACGAGCTGACGACAACCATGCACCACCTGTCACCGTTGCCCCCGAAGGGGAAACTATATCTCTACAGTGGTCAACGGGATGTCAAGACCTGGTAAGGTTCTTCGCGTTGCTTCGAATTAAACCACATGCTCCACCGCTTGTGCGGGCCCCCGTCAATTCCTTTGAGTTTCAGTCTTGCGACCGTACTCCCCAGGCGGAGTGCTTAATGCGTTAGCTGCAGCACTAAGGGGCGGAAACCCCCTAACACTTAGCACTCATCGTTTACGGCGTGGACTACCAGGGTATCTAATCCTGTTTGCTCCCCACGCTTTCGCGCCTCAGCGTCAGTTACAGACCAGAAAGTCGCCTTCGCCACTGGTGTTCCTCCAAATCTCTACGCATTTCACCGCTACACTTGGAATTCCACTTTCCTCTTCTGCACTCAAGTCCCCCAGTTTCCAATGACCCTCCACGGTTGAGCCGTGGGCTTTCACATCAGACTTAAAGGACCGCCTGCGCGCGCTTTACGCCCAATAATTCCGGACAACGCTTGCCACCTACGTATTACCGCGGCTGCTGGCACGTAGTTAGCCGTGGCTTTCTAATAAGGTACCGTCAAGGTACAGCCAGTTACTACTGTACTTGTTCTTCCCTTACAACAGAGTTTTACGATCCGAAAACCTTCTTCACTCACGCGGCGTTGCTCCATCAGGCTTTCGCCCATTGTGGAAGATTCCCTACTGCTGCCTCCCGTAGGAGTCTGGGCCGTGTCTCAGTCCCAGTGTGGCCGATCACCCTCTCAGGTCGGCTACGCATCGTCGCCTTGGTGAGCCGTTACCTCACCAACTAGCTAATGCGCCGCGGGCCCATCCTATAGCGACAGCCGAAACCGTCTTTCAGTCTTTCACCATGAAGCAAAAGAGATTATTCGGTATTAGCCCCGGTTTCCCGGAGTTATCCCAAACTATAGGGTAGGTTGCCCACGTGTTACTCACCCGTCCGCCGCTAACGTCAAAGGAGCAAGCTCCTTTTCTGTTCGCTCGACTTGCATGTATTAGGCACGCCGCCAGCGTTCGTCCTGAGCCAGGATCAAACTCTCCATAAAAGAAATTTGATTAGCTCAAATTGTTTTGCTGGCATCATGTTTGATGTCCAAAATTTTTGTTTTGTTCACTAGCAAAACTAGCTACTTAAAACTTTATTGATTACGTTTTGCTTGTTCAGTTTTCAAGGTTCATGTTTTGCTTTATTTTAGCGTGTCACCCTGGCGACTTGTATAATACTACACCCTTATTTTTAAAAGGTCAACACTTTTTAATAAAAAACTTTATTTTTTTTATTATCAAAGTAAAACTTCCTATATTAATAACTATAAAATCTATTCACAAGCTAGTTCAATATTAGACCATGAACTAGAAAATAATTTTATCATAATTTCCTACAAAAAAATAATAGATCTTTAAAAAAACAAAAAACTCGGTAAAGAAACCGAGTTTTTAAAATGGGAAAAAGAACGGGATGGCTATCATCATCACAATAAACATAACAAGCTGTAACGGAACCCCTATTCTTACGAAATCCATAAATTTATAGCCCCCCGCTGTCATTACCAGTGCATTCGTAGGGGAAGCAATTGGCGTAGCAAATGCCATACTTGCTGCAACTGCGACTGCAATCATAAATGTTGTGGGACTAACCTCCATTGCAATGGCTGCACTCATGGCAATGGGTGCAAACAATACAGCAGTTGCCGTATTACTAATAAATTGACCGAAAATAGCTGTCAAAATATAAACTCCTATGAGTACACCGTATGGTCCGAAACCACCTAAAGCATTAATAATACCATCAGATAAAATGGTCATGCCTCCTGTTTTTTCTAACGCTGTCGCCATTGGTAACATGGCAGCTACTAATACAATACTTTCAAAATTCATATTGCTATAGGCATCTTCCATGTTTCTCAAGCAGCCTGTTAAAATCATAAGTACAGCACCAATCATCACAGAAATGACAGCAGGAAAAACTTCAAATGCCATCAAAATAATCATGAATAACATAATAATCCCCGCAATTCCAGCTTTGCCTGTAGCTGCTGCCACACTTGCGTGTTCTTTCGGCTGTCCTACAACCACGACATCTTGCGTTTCTCTTGCTAACAAAAGAATTTCATCCCATGCTCCCTGTACTAATATTGCGTCCCCAAATTTTAATTTGTGAGACACCATATCCTGAAGCTTGTAACCACCCTTACGATTAATACCAATGATATTTAGATTGTATTTTTCCCGGAACCCAAGGGAACTAACCGTTTCATTGATAAAGCTCGAATTCGGGGTAAGCAATACCTCTGCAATACCCAGATGCTTCGATACCAATTCATCGGCTTCTCCTTCAACTAATCCTTGCATCTCAAGATGATAATCCTCAACAAAACGCCGAATATCCTCTATTTCTCCTTGAACATATAACTCATCCTTGGCATGAATGACACTAGTTGGTCCTGCCATTTCTTGATAAGTCATCGGTAGTAAATTAATGCCCTCCTGTGATTTCCTATGAATTTTCATCATACAAAGCATATACTTAGCTGGTAGTTTTAATTCCGCTAACGATGTTTCAATAATAGGTGACTCCTCAGGGACGGAGATTTTAAATAGACGATTATTTAAATCATATTGTTTAATAATTTTTTTCGGTGAAAGTTTATAGCCTTCATTAGTCTGTGTACGGTTTTGATCCTTTGGTAATAAAATATTTCTTACAAGTACTAAATAGGAAATGCCAGCAATCATCCCCACGATACCAATAGGAGTTACTTCAAAAAAGCCAAGTTTGTTATAGCCTCGATCAACCAATAACTGACTGACAATTAAATTGGTTGGGGACGCAATCAGTGTCATCAGACCAGAAAGACTTGCTACATAGGAGAGTGGTAGTAGAAATTTAGAAGGGCTGACTTTCATACTTATTGCTATACTTACAACGATTGGCATCATTAAGGCGACAGTACCCGTATTACTCATAAATGCACCAACCGATCCTACAATAATAAGCAGTAGCACAAATAACTTCAGCTCACTATTGCCTGACCATTTTAGTAAGAGTTGCCCCGCCATGCCTGCCAGGCCCGTACGTAAAATCCCTGCACCCACGACAAATAACCCTGCAATCATTAAAACTACAGAGTTTGAAAAACCAGCTAATGCCTCCGAGGGCGTCAAAATATCCATAATGACAAATGCTAATAGTGACACAATTGCTACAAGATCTGCTCGTATTTTATTGGTCACAAATGCGAAAATTGTTGCTCCTAAAATAAGAAATGTTAATGTAAGCTGCACATTCATGAATTCCTTTCTAACATTAATCATTATTAAAAATTGACAGCAAAAAATTGTACTTCATTACTATTTTTATTATAGCTTACCCTGAGCTCTATATGATAAAATTCACCATCTTTTCAAAATTAAAATAAGTGTGGTAGTCATCCACACTTATAATGATAGCTTCACTATTTTATTTTTGGTAAAGATGATGTTCTTTAATATAGTTGTAACAAGCAGTAGGCAAGAGGTATCTCGGTTCTCCTCCCATTGCGAATTCTTCTCGAATATAGGTAGAGCTAATTTCCATCGCTAGCCCTTTATCTATAAGATGAAATCTTCCATCATCATTATTTCTTAAAATCGGAGAACGACTAATGGTTGAGAGCATATCAATGCCGTGTCGTGCCATTACAATAAATTTATTCTCCGCTACTAATGCGTCGCCCTTTTTCCATAAACCCGCACCAATATCCACTAGTAAATCAGCACCCATAATAAAATGCACCTCATCCTCTGGGTTCTTCTCTCTAAAGTATTTCATAGTGTCATATGTGTAGATATTCCAGCCTTCTTGATCCATTTCATAGGAATCTGCGATAAAACGATCGTCCTTAGCAATAGCTAACTGAAGCATATTCCAACGATGTGTATCAGCTGTTTTGATGGTTTTATCTTTGCGTTTATTTGAACAAGGCAAAAAAATAACCTTATCTAACTTACACCGATGTGCTACAGTGCTTGCTGTCCAAAGATGGACATTGGTAATAGGATCAAATGATGAACCATAAATACCTATTCTCGCCATCGTCTCTACCTCCTAGCAGTTACTTTTAAATACGTTGTGAAACCTTTTCTTTTATTGCCTGTATGCTTGCCATTTTATTGTCCCAACATACTTGACTTAAATCGACAGGATATTCTTCAGGATTCATTGTTCGTTTATACTCACACCACAATAAATGTAAGTTTTCCTGTACATATTTTTGTATTTCTTGAATAGTTGGCTCCTCATAAACAATATTTCCATTTTCTATAATACTTTCATGTAACTCTTTCGCCGTAAAATTTGTAACAAATTTACTAATATACGTATGAATAGGGTGGAACATTTTCAATCTTTCTTCTTGCTGTATGTTTTCATTATCTAACGCAATATAATCTCCTTCAGCATGACCATTCTCCGCATTAATAATACGGTAAACACGTTTACGTCCAGGTGTAGTCACTTTCTCAGGATTTGCTGAAATTTTAATGGTATCAACTAGTTCTCCACTTTCGTTTTCTATCGAAACTAATTTGTATACTCCTCCAAGAGCTGCTTGATCATAGGCTGTAATCAGCTTAGTTCCGATACCCCAAGCATCAATTTGCGCCCCTTGTGACTTTAAATGCATAATTGTATATTCATCCAAATCATTCGAAGCCATAATTTTAGTTGCAGTAAATCCTGCATCATCTAGCATTTTCCTTGCCTGTTTTGAGAGATAGGCTAAATCTCCACTGTCTAAACGGATACCAATAAAATTAATTTGATTCCCTAGCTCCTTCGCTACGCGGATAGCATTAGGAACACCAGAACGTAGTGTGTCATAAGTATCTACTATGAAAACACAGTCTTTATGGGCTGCTGCGTATTTTTTAAACGCAGTATATTCATCTCGATAGGTTTGAATCATCGCATGGGCATGTGTTCCTGACACAGGAATACCAAATAATTTTCCTGCTCTTACATTGCTTGTTGCAGAGAATCCACCTATATAAGCAGCACGAGTTCCCCAAATAGCAGCATCAAATTCATGTGCGCGGCGGGTTCCAAATTCCATTACAACATCCTCACCCGTCACTTGTTTGATACGTGAAGCTTTTGTCGCAATCAGTGTTTGGTAATTAACGATATTTAACAACGGCGTTTCAATTAATTGAGCCTCTGCTAATGGTGCTTCAATTCGCAGGATAGGCTCGTTTGCAAAGACCAGTTCTCCCTCTCTCATCCCCTTAATTGTCCCTGTAAATTTAAGTTCTTTTAGGTATTCAAGAAATTCCTCGGGATACTTCCCCTCTTCTCGTAAATATTGAATATCGCTTTGAGAGAAACCAAAGTTATTAATAAACTCAATCACTTTTTTCAATCCAGCGAAAACTCCATAGCCATTGCCAAATGGAAGCTTTCTAAAATATAGTTCGAAAACAGCTTTACGTTGATGAACACCATCTTGCCAATAAGTTTGAACCATATTAATTTGGTATAGATCCGTGTGTAACATGAAACTATCATCTACATATTTCATATTTTCCCCTCCATTCATGTCAAATAATAGTGGCACCTAGAGTATGCTCGAAATGATTTAACGCCCACTCATGTCCAGCTTCATTAAAGGAGGCGACAGCATTTTTATGAATGACGATATCGAACCCTTTATTATAAGCATCTACTGCTGTATGAAGAACACAAATATCTGTACAAACGCCGATTAAATGCAGCTCAGCAATTCCTCTTTCACGCAATTTCAATTCTAAATCTGTTCCTGCAAAAGCAGAATAACGCGTTTTATCAATGTAATAGACGAAATCTTGGTCTTTATTTTCTTCATATAATGAGTTTAATGCACCATATAACTCTCTACCTTCTGTATGACGAATATTATGAGGTGGGAATAGCTTTGTTTCTGGATGATAAATATCTCCCTTTTCATGAACATCTATCGCAAATACTGTAAAATCCCCCCTCTTAATAAACTCCTTTGTTAAATCAACATTTGCACGTTCGAGCAATTGCCCAGGCTCTCCGCAAGTAAGAGCCCCATCCGTCGCAACGAAATCCACTGTATAATCAATATTAATTAATGCACGCTTTTTCATCATTTCATCACTCCACTCTTTAATTAGTAATACTTAAATTACAAATTACTTTCTTTAAAATAAACAGGAAAGACGGATCTTTCCTAATGATAGATAGACTCTACCATTTCGAAATCATTAAATGTATAGAGCTGGGAAGGCCGGAACGAATTTCTTTTTGTTTTCTTCGGTTTTCCTTCTTCATCCAATGCTTTTTCGATAAATGGTAATTTAGGTGCTTTTGTAAAGAATACGGAATCGTTAGAGATTCGTGGATCTTCTCCAACTGTTAGAAGTACTCGTTGCAATTCTGATAATGTAAACTCTTGTGGTAAAAAGTTTTTAGCAACAGTTGTCTGAATCATATCCCTTTTAATAAAATGCAACGCATCGGAAATGATTTTTCGGTGATCGAAAGCTAATGGAAGCGTAAATACACTTTCTATATCAAACAGTTCTACATCGTCTGCATCATCATTCGCTTGACGTTGCTCAATATATGTCTCAGGAACAATGGCATAAAATGCATTTGAAATCATCCAACCACGTGGATCTCGATCGATCTCATCATAAACACCAAAATGTTGAACATGTAAACCTTCTACATTTGTTTCTTCTTTTAATTCTCTCTTTGCTGCGATAAAGGCAGTTTCTTTTTGATTTGCATCTACAAAGCCCCCAGGAAGTGCCCATTTTCCTCCTTCAATATTGGGATTTCCTTCAGCATCCCTAGTAGCACGCTTAATTAACATAATCTTTAGCGTCATGTTTGGCGGTGCTTTTTCCTCTGTTTTCTCTGAGGTAATTGTAAAAATAGCAATATCTGCGGTATATCCATCGGGTGTTTGATATTTTGAAGAATCATAATGAGCAAGCACTTCTTCTTCGGTACGAAATTTTGTCATTGTATAACCCCTTCTATAATTACAAGGTTCATGTAATTTGTAATTCGTTAATTACTATTTATTAGAATTATAATCTTTCATCAAAGCATTTGCAACTAATTTATAAAAAAAGCATAAATAAAGCTACTCCGCCTTATTTATGCCCATTATTATTATTGATCTTTCAGCAGAATTCCGTTTTGTACAACAACTTGCCCATTTTTGATTACTGTATGTGTATGATTCATGCCGTAGAAATATTGCAGTTGCTTGTAATTAGCAACATCAAGGATAAGTACGTCAGCTTTTTTATGTGCTTCAAGGGAACCAATTTGCTCGCCTCGATTTAGGGCATATGCTGCATTAATTGTTGTTGCCGTTAATACTTCCTCCAATGTCATACCCATATGCATGCAAGCTAAATTCATAATGAAGGGTAGGCTCATTGTTGGGGATGACCCAGGGTTAAAGTCTGTGGATATCGCCACAGGTACTCCCTCGTCAATCATTAGACGCCCTCTTGCAAAAGGTGCACGTAAAAAGAATGCAGTACCTGGCAGCAATACAGCAATTGTACCCGCTTCAGCCATTTTTCGAATTCCCTTATCAGAAGCAACTAACAAATGCTCCGCAGAAATGGCCTCTACTTCCGCAGCCAGCTCGGCGCCTTGATAAGGTTCGATTTCATCCGCATGTATTTTTGGCGTTAAGCCTAGTGCTTTTCCAGCCTCTAAAATGCGTCGGGATTGTTCGGGTGTAAAGACGCCTTTTTCACAAAATACATCATTAAATTCAGCCAACTCTAGTTCTGCTACTTTTGGCAGCATCTCATTGACCACCACATCCACAAATTCATCCTCACGCCCCTTATAATCACGAGGAACTGCATGGGCTCCCATAAACGTGCTAATGACATCAATATGATGTGCAGCTTGTAATTCTTTTGCGACCTCTAGCTGTTTCTTTTCCGTTTCCCAGTCCAAGCCATACCCTGATTTTGCTTCAACTGTTGTTACACCATGCTTTAAAAATACATCTAAATGCTGCATCGTTTTTTCATATAATTCATCAAAGCTTGTTTCTCGTGTACGCTTTGTTGTAGCATGAATGCCACCGCCTGCATTCATGATTTCCATATAGGTAGAACCATTTAATCTCATATTAAACTCTTGCTCGCGTGTTCCACCATGCACCAAATGTGTATGACAATCCACTAAGCCAGGCATAACAATCTTACCAGTAGCATCAATCGTTTCTGCCTTCTTTATTAATTCTGGGAAGTCAGCTTCTAGTTGCTCATACGCTCCTACTGCTACAATACGCTCTTCTTCAATTAGAACACTGCCATATTCTATTACTGCAATTTCCTGCATTTGTTCTTTTGTACGTGGTCCTTGTACATTACTTTTCAAGGTAATTACTTCATTTGCATTTTTTATTAGAATGGTCACTTCACATCACCCTTTAACATTGGTATATGGACACCTTTGTTTTTTGCTGTATTGATAGCAATATCGTAGCCTGCATCAGCATGACGAGCAACGCCCATTCCAGGGTCTGAAACTAATACACGTGCAATTTTTTCAGCGGCAAGCTCTGATCCATCTGCTACTAAGACTTGACCTGCATGCTGTGAATAACCCATTCCTACACCACCACCATGGTGTACGCTTACCCAGCTTGCACCACTCGCAGTATTAACAAGAGCATTTAAAATTGGCCAATCCGATACCGCATCCGAACCATCTAGCATTCCTTCTGTTTCACGATTTGGTGATGCTACAGAACCTGAATCTAAGTGATCGCGACCAAAGACAATTGGTGCTGATAATTCACCATTTGCAACCATTTCATTGACCTTTAATGCAAAACGATGACGATCACCATAACCCAACCAGCAAATGCGTGCAGGTAGCCCTTGCCATTTCACCATTTTTTGTGCCATATCAATCCAATTGACTAGACCCTCATCTTCAGCAAACATCTCTTTTGCCAGTGCATCTGTTTTATATATATCCTCAGGGTTTCCTG
Source organism: Lysinibacillus sp. BS3 (assembly GCF_039614735.1). Lineage (NCBI taxonomy): Bacteria > Bacillati > Bacillota > Bacilli > Caryophanales > Bacillaceae > Lysinibacillus > Lysinibacillus sp. BS3. The sequence continues at coordinate 2,488,339 of NZ_CP154860.1, forward strand.
AAAGCGCCGCCCAACGGAATGGGCCCTTTCCTTCACAGAATAACGGACGAATATACGCTGGTACAAAGCCTGGGAAATCAAAGGCATTTGTCACACCCATTTCTTTGGCATAGGCACGAATGTTATTCCCATAATCAAATACTTCTGCGCCTGCCTCTTGGAACTCTAGCATTGTACGAACATGCTCTGCCATTGTTTCTTTTGCTTTACGCTCATATGTTTTTACATCCTCTTTGCGAAGTTTTAGCGCTTCTTCAAAGGTCATGCCATTAGGTACATAACCATTAATCGGATCATGCGCAGATGTTTGGTCTGTCACAAAATCTGGAATAATTCCACGATTCAACAACTCACGATTAACATCAGCACAGTTACCAACAAGGCCAATGGATGCTGGCTCATTTTGGTCACGTAATTTATTAACTAATGCAATTGCTTCATCTACAGTTTCTACAATATAATCACAGTAACCTTCTTTGATTTTACGTTCAATGCGAGCACGTTCAACTTCAACAACTAAGATTACAGCACCAGCCATTTTCCCTGCTAATGGCTGTGCACCACTCATACCGCCCATACCACCTGTAAGGATGAATTTACCACGTAAATCAGCAGTGCCAAATACCTTTTTGCCTGCTTCTACAAAGGACAGATAAGTTCCTTGTAAAATTCCTTGAGCACCAATATAAATCCAACTCCCAGCAGTCATTTGACCATACATCATTAAATCTCTTTCTTCTAATTCATAAAAGTGATCCCAATTTGCCCATGCTGGTACAAGGTTTGAATTGGCAATCAACACTCGAGGGGAATGCTCATGTGTACGGAATACAGCTACTGGCTTTCCAGATTGGATTAATAGAGTCTCATCATTCTCTAATTCTTTCAAAGATGCAATGATTTGTTCATAGCTTTCCCAGTTACGAGCAGCCTTACCAATACCCCCATAAACAATCAGTTCATCTGGATTCTCTGCTACCTCTGGGTCAAGATTGTTCATTAACATACGCATTGCTGCTTCCTGTGTCCATCCCTTACATGTTAGTTCATTTCCACGTGGTGCACGAATATCTGTCTTAAATACCATTAAAAACACGCTCCTTTTCCTATTAAAAAAATGTGAATTTTGCTGTCTAAAGCTATTAATAACTGAATATTCAGACTTAAATACATATAAATATTTTCAAAGCAGAGGCTACTCGGTGTATAAACCGAGCGACGCCTTTGCTCTTTCATATCAAAACTTAAACCAATTTACACATACTCATTTACTAAATCATTACTTGATAGTAAATATTTCGCCAATGCTTCAATTTCATCGCCAATTGGTTGATCGGCTAGTAATGGTGGACAAAATTCACGCACTTTCTTTAAGAATTTACTTGTAGTAGGAGATAATTGCTCTTCTGCCTTGTCTAAATGAATAGCCTGAGATGCACAAATCAATTCGATAGCTATAACGCGAGCAGCGTTGTGAACAATCTGACGTACTTGACGTGCCGAAGTTGTTCCCATACTTACATGATCCTCTTGGTTACCTGATGTAGGAATAGAATCCACACTCGAAGGATGTGCTAAAACTTTATTTTCTGAGACAATAGAGGCTGCTGTATATTGAGCAATCATAAGCCCACATTCAATCCCAGGGTTTGTTGCTAGAAACGGTGGTAGCCCTTCATTAAGTTGAGGGTTTACCATACGTTCTGTACGTCGTTCTGAAATATTGGCCCACTCACATACACCTATTTTCAAAAAGTCCATTGCCAAAGCTATTGGCTGTCCATGGAAATGCCCACCCGATAAAACCTCCCCGCTTTCTAAAACGATTGGATTATCAGTTGTTGCATTCATTTCTGTTTGAACACGGTCCTGTGCGTAGAAAAATGACTGCCAAGAAGCACCATGTACTTGCGGTATACAACGTAGTGAATAAGCATCCTGCATGCGAATTTCACCCTGCTTTGTCACACGTTTACTGCCATCGAGCCACTTACGAATACGCCCGCCTACTAGTTCTAACTCTGGATGTGGTCTTACCGCTAAAAGTGCTGGATCAAATGCCGAGGTAATGCCCTTTAAAGCTTCCAGTGTTAAGCTAGCAGCCATATCCGCTGCAAGACCGATTCGTTCAGCTTCATTGACCGTTAATACACCTATACCCGTCATAGCTTGTGTACCGTTAACTAATGCTAGCCCCTCTTTAGCTTGAAGTCTAACAGGGGTTAATCCTGCTTGCTTTAGCGCGTCACTACCACTCATGATTTCTCCGTTAAACTCAGCCTTTCCTTCTCCCACTAACACTAATGCCAAATGTGATAAAGGCGCTAAATCACCACTTGCTCCTACTGAACCTTGTGACGGAACAATTGGATGAACACCTTTATTAATAAGATTCAACAATAGTTGGACAGTTTCCTCACGAATGCCAGAAAATCCTCTGGCCAAAGCATTGGCACGTAACACCATCATTGCACGTACAACATCTGTTGGGAATGGTTCACCAACACCGGTTGCATCTGATCGTAATAAATTTAGCTGCAATAGCTCAATGTCTTCTTCTTCAATTTTTATATTGCTGAGTTTACCAAACCCTGTATTCACACCATAAATTGTTTGGCCTTCAGCTAAACGCTTTTCGATACGCTCTCTACTTAAACGAATACGTTCCAAACTCTCTGTAGCAAGCGCAACTGTTGCTTGCCCCTTCACGATTTCCTCTATTTGTTGTCTTGATAATGTATTGCCATCAAGCTCGATGATTGACTTCACATGACATCCCCCTATTCCCTATATGGCTATGTAAATAAATTATCTTCATTCATATTTTCGTAATATGAAAACATCAGTCTCAAACTTTTTAAGCGTTTTCATAACAAAAGTTGGCTTCTGCTGATGATCAATTACTCTATTTACATTGTACTAACTACCTTTTTCAGAATATAGAGAATTTTAATAGAGAAAACAAGACTTTTTTCAGATTACTATGTTATTTTTATTAATATAACCGTACTTTTATATGAAACTAGAATATTTTAAGAAGGGCTGATGGTATGAAGCTGTTATTAATTGATCGCGATCCAACCGACCTAGCAGGAATAAAGTGGTTTTTACATACATATTTCCCTGGAGATGTTTTTATTGAAATGTGTACAAGTATTTCAGAGGTGTCTCATAGCATTAGACAATTTGAACCTGATGCCATACTGTTAAATATCGATATATTTCCTAATAATCGCTTAGCAGCTCTTTATCGCGATATGCAAAAGCTTTCTGGTGCCATTTTAGCAATGACAACTGAGCCATTATTTAAAAATGCTTTGAAGGCAATTGATTTACAAGTGGCTCATCTTTTTGTGAAGCCTATTGATTTAGAGCTATTAAAGAAAAAACTCACAACCATTTCTCTTCGCACACCACAGATTACAGAAGATGCTCAAGAGACTACAAACGATTCCTTTTATAATCAATTATTTTTAGATAATAAATCAAGTTCAATTGAGACAACATTACATTTCACAATGATTGAACCCGAGCATACTGAAACCTTCAATAAGCTTTACAATTGGCTTCAACAAACACCGATTCACTTTCATATGAAAACCTACCCTCTATCTAATAGAATCGTATGTCTTTTTCAAACAAATGATATAAGGATTGTGGAAAAAGATGTACGTACACTTATGAAGGAATGGCGTTTGATTAGTAATAGTTCTTTAAATATCGGCATATATGATGGAACACCTACAACCATTAAAACTATGTATACATTAACAAAGCGTGCACTACATCAAAGTTTTTATGAGGGCTTTGGCCATATTTTTTATGCGAGCAAACAATATGAAACTCAGCCCTTTGATCCCTTACTGACACCAGAAGAGCAACAATTACTAATAAGTAGTTTGGAAGATGGAAACCTAGAGGCCGTTAAAACATTTTTATATCGGCTTTCTAATGAAGGCATATATTATGAGCAAGACGATTTACGCATTCATTTGACGAGTGTCTTAGCACAAATTAGACGCTTTATGCTGAAATATAAATTACATGAAAAAGCGGTTATCGAACAACACTACCGTCAGCTATTTCATTTAATCATTGAGCATCCTATATTTTATACGATACTCAATGGGATTATTTCTTTCACGCAGACATTAATTGAGTTAGCAAGGGAAGCTCGAATAGAGAAACGAGCTGATTATGTTGAACTAGCTATAGAAATAATTGATCAACAATTTAAAGATAGCGCACTGTCTCTTCCCTTTGTCGCTCATAAGCTTGGAATAAGCCCCAATTATTTAAGTACAATTTTCTCAAGAAAACAAGGCTTGCCATTTAAGCGCTATTTACAGCAAGTAAGAATTCATCATGCCACAAAAATGCTGCGAGAAACAGATTTTGCTATTAGCGAAATCGCTCATTTAAACGGTTTTGATGATCCAAATTATTTCATAAAATTATTTAAGCAACAAATTGGTATTACGCCTAACCGATATAGAAAAAATTAAAAGATTAATTTTCAATTAGTTGATTTTATTTTCAATAAAGATTTTATCATGATGTCATTATCTTGATCTTAATATGACAATTATCTATAAAATTGAGATTAAATAAAATAAATTTAAGTTAAAAACTATGTATAAACCCTATGTCTAGCGCATATATTTATAGTTTATACTTAAATATAAAAATTCTTTAACGATAATTATTATAATGTACTAGCAATTCTATTTTATATTTGTTATAGTTATAGACGAAGAGTTTGACTCACATTTTTTTCAGGAGGTAAACTAATATGACAAACGCAAATGATCGTAGCCGTCGCTTTACAACAGCAGGTGGTGCTCCAGTAGTAAGTAACCATGACTCTATGTCAGCAGGTCCACGTGGCCCTCTTTTACTTCAGGATGTATGGTTAGTTGAAAAACTAGCAAATTTCAACCGTGAAGTAATTCCAGAACGTCGTATGCACGCAAAGGGCTCAGGTGCATTTGGTACTTTTACTGTAACGCATGATATTTCACAATATACTAAAGCGAAAATCTTCTCAGAGATCGGCAAGAAAACTGAAATGTTCGCACGTTTCTCTACAGTAGCGGGTGAGCGTGGTGCAGCAGATGCAGAGCGAGATATTCGTGGCTTCGCCCTTAAATTCTATACAGAAGATGGAAACTGGGATTTAGTAGGGAACAATACACCTGTATTCTTCTTCCGTGACCCGTTACACTTTACAGATTTAAACCATGTGGTAAAACGGGACCCACGTACAAATATGAAAAATGCCAACTCTAACTGGGATTTCTGGACTTCATTACCTGAAGCACTTCACCAAGTGACAATTGTTATGTCTGACCGTGGTATTCCAGCTGGTTACCGTAATATGCACGGATTTGGTTCTCATACGTATAGCTTTATCAATGCTAATAATGAACGTGTTTGGGTTAAATTCCACTTCCGTACAGAGCAAGGCATTAAGAACTTAACTGGTGCCGAGGCTAATGAGATTATTGGTCAAGACCGCGAATCTTCACAACGTGATTTATATGAAGCAATTGAAAAAGGCGATTTCCCTAAATGGAAAATGTACATTCAGGTAATGACAGAGGAACAAGCTCGTGAGCTACCATACAACCCATTTGATTTAACAAAGGTATGGTATAAAAAAGACTTCCCATTAATTCCTGTAGGTGAATTCGAGTTAAACAAAAATCCAGACAACTACTTTGCAGAAGTTGAACAAGCTGCATTCGCACCATCTAACATTGTTCCTGGCATCAGCTTCTCACCAGATAAAATGTTACAAGGTCGTATCTTTGCATATGCGGATGCCCAACGCTATCGTCTTGGTGTAAACCACTATATGCTTCCTGTCAACGCACCAAAATGTCCATTCCGTACTTTCCACCGAGATGGAGCAATGCGCTTTGATGGCAATCTTGGTTCGACATTAAGCTATGAACCAAATAGCTATGGTGAGTGGGAGCATAATTTAGACCATAAAGAGCCTGAATTACGTATTGATGGTCATGCAGGTATTCATGATTTCCGTGAAGACGATAATAATTACTTTGAACAACCAGGTAAACTATTCCGTCTATTGACTTCGGAAGAGCAGCAACGCTTATTTGAAAATACCGCGAACGATATGGCTTCTGTTGAAGAATTCATCAAACGCCGTCACATCCTTCACTGCTATCTAGCTGACCCAGCATATGGTGAAGGTGTCGCTAAAGCGATGGGTCTTTCCTTAGAAGGTATGGACCTTACAAATCCATATGTAAAACAACCAACAAACGTTTAATATTCCACTTTATTATTGATATCCAAATCCAACTTTCACTCCATGTGAATCCACTATTCACATGGAGTTTTTTTATTAAGAAAAGGCCTATGTCTATTTTTTTGACATAAGCCTTTTCTTTCATTATTGGTAAATTTGACTGCCTGCTTTTTTAAACTCCTCAGCCTTTTCTTTCATACCTTGATGGATCGCTTCAGTCGTATTCAAATCCTTATCTTTCGCATAATTACGAATATCCTGTGAAATTCTCATGCTACAGAATTTAGGCCCACACATAGAACAAAAGTGTGCTGTTTTTGCTCCCTCTGCTGGCAGTGTCTCATCATGATATTCCACTGCACGCTCGGGATCTAGTGACAGATTGAATTGATCACGCCAACGGAACTCAAAGCGCGCTTTAGACAGTGCATCGTCTCGTTGTTGTGCACCTGGATGACCTTTTGCTAAATCAGCAGCATGTGCAGCAATTTTATAAGTGATAACGCCCACACGAACGTCCTCGCGATTCGGTAAACCAAGATGCTCTTTCGGTGTCACATAACAAAGCATCGCTGTACCAAACCAGCCAATCATGGCTGCCCCAATGGCTGATGTAATGTGGTCATAACCTGGAGCAATATCTGTTGTGAGTGGTCCTAATGTATAGAAGGGAGCTTCCTTACAAACCTCTAATTGCTTGTCCATGTTTTCTTTAATCAAATGCATTGGTACATGACCTGGTCCCTCAACCATTACCTGAACATCATGCTGCCAAGCAATCTGTGTTAGCTCGCCTAGTGTTTCAAGCTCTGCAAATTGTGCCTCATCATTGGCATCTGCAATTGAGCCTGGGCGTAAACCATCACCTAAGGAAAAAGCAACATCATAGGCTTTCATAATTTCACAGATTTCCTCAAAGTGTGTATACAGGAAATTCTCTTGATGATGATATAAACACCACTGTGCCATGATAGAGCCACCTCGAGATACAATACCTGTCACACGATTTGCTGTTAGTGGTACATAGCGTAAAAGGACACCTGCATGAATGGTGAAGTAATCCACACCCTGCTCAGCTTGTTCAATGAGAGTATCACGATAAACCTCCCACGTTAAATCCTCTGCTACACCATTTACCTTTTCTAAAGCCTGATAAATTGGCACTGTTCCCACTGGTACTGCCGCATTTCGAATAATCCATTCTCTAGTTGTATGAATATGTTTACCAGTCGATAAATCCATAATATTATCTGCGCCCCATCGAGTTGCCCAGGTCATTTTCTCAACTTCTTCTGCAATGGAAGAAGATACAGCAGAATTCCCGATATTCGCATTGATCTTTACATGAAAATTACGCCCAATAATCATTGGCTCTGCCTCAGGGTGATTAATATTAGAAGGCATTATAGCACGCCCAGCTGCAATTTCTGAACGTACAAATTCAGGATCCATATTTTCACGAATCGCTACAAACTCCATTTCAGGCGTTATAATTCCCTTTCGTGCATAGTGAAGCTGTGTCACATTTTTACCTTTTTTAGCACGCAAAGGCTTTCTCGCCAACTCAGGGAAGACATTTTCTTGAATACGCGGGTCATCAACATGACGAAAGCCATTATCCTCCGGTTTAATGGAGCGTCCCTCATATGCTTCTACATCCCCTCGCTCTTGAATCCATGCATTTCGTAAGGCAGGTAAACCTTTCGTAATATCTACTTGGTAGGCTGGATCTGTATAGGGCCCACTCGTATCATATACTCGAATAGGAGCATTTTCTTCATTTCCAAAACTGCCTGTTGTCGGACTTAATGCAATTTCTCGCATAGGTACTAGAATATCTGGGCGTGATCCTTCCACATATACTTTTTTGCTTCCTTCAAAGCTGGACATAATGGTAATATTCTTTTCACTAATTGCTGACATGAGCTACTTCTCTCCCTTAAATTTATTTTGATATAAGGACCGATTCTAGCTCACCCCAACAATCCAAAAAATAAAGGCCGAATCCAAAATAATTATTTGGATCCGGCCACGAATGTAAAGGTCTATTGATTGCATACTCTGCAATAGCTTCTTAACTTTCCCACGCTGGTATGAGCCAGATCAGGTCCAAAGGGTCAAGAAACTTCGTAGCGTTTCCCTCTCAGCCTGACTCATCAGACTCCCCTAGTTAATACTATTTAGTTTGATGCTAGTGTAGCAGATAATACTAAGAGATGGAAGTTATTTTTTATCTTACTAGGTAAATAATACTTCTGCAAAATAGATCACAATGGTTACAGTTATACAGCTTACAATGGTTGAAAATAAAACAGCTTGCGCGGCTGTTGCTGATTCTACATCATATTCCAATGCTAGACTAGAACTATTGCGGGATGTTGGAAAAGCACTAGCTATAAACAGTGATTGTGCGACGACTCCATCTAATCCCAATATATAAATAATGGCCAATGCAACAGATGGTCCAATAATTAATCGCGTAAAACAGCTGATAAAGACGGTTTTATTAAACATTGATTTCATCTCTAATTGTGATAATTGCGCACCTAAAGTAATTAGAGCCACAGCAATAAATCCATCTGCCACATGTTCTACTGGTATTTTGATAAACTGTGGAATACCGATATCAAAATAATTCATAGCGACACCTATAATAAGCGCATGAATAATAGGCATTTTAAAGAAATCCTTGATGATTGTCATACCTGACTTTGTAGAAGAAATTAAATTGTATAAACCATATGTATACGTAGTCATATTTTGAAAGATTACGAGCATGACCTGAATGGCTACTCCAATAGGTTGCGTGGCAAATATCATTTGAGCCACTGGAATACCGTAATTACCCGAGTTAATGAGCACAACACTATTTTTAAAGACAGCTGCCTCTGTTCTAGCTAAACCTAACCCTTTTGCCATAAAGTGACTGAGTATCATTTGACTACCGATAAAGAGTACAATAAATAATCCGACCTCTCCCAGTACAGTTAATTCCACATGTGTTTCATATAAATTTACAAAAACAGCTGCTGGCATAAAGCAATATGTAATAAGCTGAGACAATGCTTTTAAATTAAAGCGAAATTTCTTTTGTAGTATAGCGCCTATTACAAGTAACACTAAAATAGGTACAACAATTTGAAAGAAAATCATTCCGAGATACATCATATCAATGTCCCCCTTCCAGTGTTAATAGTAGTGTTGAATTCCTTCTAGGTCAATTTCTCCGGCTTTCACCATAAAGAAGACTGCCTCTATATTGAAGGCAGCCTTTCTTTTTAAGCAAGCTTAAATCGGTTTACAACTTCTTGTAGCTCGTTTGAAATATCGTTCATATTTTGAATAGACTCTGCTACTTTTTGTAATTCTACTTGTTGATCCATTGCAGAAGCACTTACTTGTTCCGCAGAGGCTGCTGTTTGCTCTGAAATAGCCGAAATACTTTGGATAGCCATGATTGCCTGATTTTTATGCTCTAACATGCTAGATAGTTTATTCATTAAATCACTAATAGAATTTGCAATTGAACCCGACAAATCACTGCTATCTTTAAATGCTAGTTGCGTGCTTTGTACGGACTCATTTTGAGATTGCATTAAATCTGCATTAGATGCAATCACAGCAACCGTCTGCTGAGAATTTTCAAGAATACTTTCTACTGTACTCTTAATAATTTCTGTTTCATTCTTAGATTGTTCTGCTAGCTTTCTAACTTCCTCTGCAACTACAGCAAATCCTTTACCATGTTCACCAGCACGTGCAGCCTCAATACTTGCATTTAAAGCTAGCAGATTAGTCTGCTCGGTAATGCTTTGAATCGAAGCAATAATCTGATTAATATTGGCAATATTAGAAGCTAATGATTCCATTTGCTGCTGGATACGCCCATTCACTTCATTGGTCTCCATATTACGTTCTCTTAAACTTTCAACCTCATGCAATCCTTTTTCCGTTGTTACACCTGTTTTATGAGATAGCTCATCCATTTCATTAGAAAGAGCCGTAATAGCATCAATCTGATCTGATAAATCCATCATTCGATAATTTGTTTCTTCTGTATCCTCTGATTGCTTCGAAGCTCCTTGTGCAATCTCGTTGATAGCTACGGAAACCTCCTGACTAGAAGCAACTACCTCATTAAATGCCTCATTTACCTGATTAGAAGATTGGTTCAATAACCTCGTGGAATTTAGTACAGTTTGAATCGCACTATTGGTTTTATCTAACATATTATTATAGGCCACAGCAACTGCACCAATTTCATCAGGCTTAATATATCGCTCTTCTACCTTTTGTGTTAAATCCCCTTCGGCTGCAGTTTCAATCGATGCACGTAAAAATTTAAGTGGTTTTAATTGTTTATAGATGAATAACACACTTGCAGCTGTCATCAAAACCACCATAATAATGGAAGCAATAATCGTAAATACAAATACATGATTATATGTTTCTAGAATCTTTGATTCAGCTAACACGACTTGAACAGTCCATGTTTCGTCAATACCCTCTAAAATCATTGGAGCAAAAACATTATAGGCCTTTTCCTTCAGTTGATTAGAGTCAACGTACATACTTGTTAGTTCACCATTTTCCATTGTCTTACTAATACTTGTCCAAGTAGGATCCTCTTGCATATTGCGCCCAACTAGCTCATCACCAAAACTGTTAGCTGTTAGCACACCTTTATTCGTAATAATTGCCGCATAACCGCCTTCTGGGGCATTCGATTTTGTTAAATCATTTAAAAAATCTATTGATACATCGGCAGTCAATACACCGAAAAATGTCCCGGAAGCATTGATTAATGGCACTGAAATGGTTGTCATTAATACGGATTGGCCGTTTACATTATAATCATAGGGCTCTGTCAAAACTGCACGTCTATCTTCTTTTGGTACCCAATACCATTCAGAAATACTCTTATCATCAATACCTTCGATTAGAGCAGTCGAGATATCATTTCCGTTCTTACTTAAATAAGGGATAAAACGTTTTTTAGTATCTACTAAAGCAGCTTCAGTTGGTTCTAAAATAATAGAATCTTGCTCAAAGATTGCTCCTACTCCAAGAATGTCATTATTGCTAGCTAAATTGTTTTCCATTACGTCTATGACACCCTTGGTAGACAACGTATTATTCTTCTCCATGCTTTCTATGATACGCTTTGTTGTTTGTAATGTCGTATTGGCTTTCTTAAATCTTTCACTCATAATAGCTGCAGAAGATTCAGCCGATTGTAATGTTCCATGCTCTGCGTCTTCAACACTTTGCTTTTTTATAATAATTCCCGTTATGACAGTATAGGATAAAAATAAAATGAGAAATAATCCTATTATAAGGGAAGAAAGTTTTAAGGCAATTCCTCTTGATTTTTTCATAACTAACACCCCCACTTTTATACTAATAATAATGGATGGATGATTGTATCACAATAAAATATTTAGCGAATAAAGTAGAAAATTTACAGAATTATAGAGAAAAATACCGATACTTCACCAAACATTTATTTTTCAATATAAGGGCCTAATGACTTATTTGAATTGAGATTCATAGTAAAACATCCTCTTCGAATTCTAAATTATAGAAGAATATGATATATTAACTATTAAATAGAATGATTGGAGTGACTTACATGAAAAATAAAGCGCTATCAACATTAATGGCCACGGCTATTACAGCGACACTAGTATTACCAATGTCTACTGCCAATGCCGCATCATCTCAAATTCAATCAAATTCATATGAGACACATGTAGCAGCAGCAAAAAAAGTAATAGGTGAATCCGTAACGATCAAAAACATTACAAAAGATACTGTCATAACATCTAACGGCACATTTAGAATTCAATCGGCATTAAAGCCCCTATTTGATACTTCAAATAAAACAGCATTAACCAATGCCCGAGCTACAATTGTAGTGAAAAATGGTCAAATTACGGACGTTACCTCATTAATTTTAAACAAAGCAGGTACAAGCAAAAAATCTGTCTATTTTGATGGAGGTGACGCACAAATCTCGGGAGATCTTACTGTAAACGCTGACTATGTAAAGATTCAAGATGTTAGTGTGGATGGTCAGCTTATCATTACAAACAGAGTAAAAAAAGCCGTTACACTCAATGAAGTAGCAGTAGATGAAACAATTACACTAAAACCAATTGTCACGAAAAAGGTAAGTTGGCTATATGTTACTTTAATCGATATGAAATCATCAAACATCAATTTGGGACGTACTAAAGTCAATGTATCTTCTGACCAAACTCTTGCCAAAGTAGATGTGGTTGGTAAAGTGGAATCTTTTGAAGCAATGACTAATATAGAAAAGCTTACAATTGATGTAGCGAAAGATTTCAACCTTTATGGTGAGGGTAAAATTGAGCAAATCGTTGTAAAGGGCGGTACTAAAGTAGCTTTAGATTCAGGACATCTGGTAAACAATGTACAAGTAGACAATAAAAATGTCTCCGTGACACTACCTGTTATTGATAAAAAGGAACTTAATACATTAATCGCATCCCCACCATATGTACAAGTATCTGTAAACGGCTATGATATTTTAAATACGGACAAATGGACAACACAAGCAGACCGCACAGTGTTTGATTCTGCTGTAGCAAGTGCGAGAGCTGTAGCAAATAATTCAAATGCCTCACAAGAACAGGTGAAAAATGCCATTAATCAGTATAAAAATGCACTAGCAGTCTACCAAGCTGCTCAGAAGAGTGGTACAAAATATGGTTATGGCGATAAAGCTTCACTACAGTCTTTAATTAATTCTGTTCAATATGTTACTGTTTCTTGGGACGGGTCAAATGTACCTTATAATTCTCCTTGGACTACACAAGCAGAAAGAAACGCAATAGAATCTGCTGTTTCATCTGCCCAAGCAGTTGTTAATAATTATTATGCCACTCAAACGGATATTGCCAATGCCATCAATAATTTAAACAATGCTATTTGGACTTATAAGAATGCTAATAAGTACGGAAATAATGGATATTATGTGGATAAAGCTAATTTACAAACAAGTGTTACTGCTGCGTATTATGAACTTCAAAATGTAACAGTTTCTACAAGCGGAACTGGGGTAGATGTTACTAACGGAATAAGATGGACAAAAGCTGTTGATCGAAGTAACTTTGAGGCTGTAGTTCAACAAGCACAATATATACTAAATGATCCTAATGTGTACCAATATCAAATTAATGACATGTATAACACCTTAAACCAAGCAATAGAAACTTATAGAAAAGCACAAAATGTAGGAATTATTAGCAATTAGGTTTTGCTATGTTGTCAACACCTAAATCTCTTTTAGTATAACGAAGGACTCTACCTATTGTAGAGCCCTTCACTATTTAATAATTCTTTTTTAACTAAATGAATTCATTTGCAACATTGTATTCATTTGCTTCACCTTCGATACCAATCCTCCACCTCCTCACTCGGTTCCACTGCCAAATGCTCTTGAGGCATCTTTTTTAACAGCCAATATTGCTCCTCAACGGCGGCTGTATTATTAAGTAGATCGTAAAGTTTCATTAAAGTAAAATAACCAACCTCTGCATCTTTAATCTATTAACTTCTTATATTATTTTTCCAAAATAACAAAAATCTCTATAACAATAGGCAATTTTAAATTATTCTACCATTCAGAAATATACATCTTCTATACCATACATCTAAAAACCTCTTCAATCTTATTTCATGGTAGATATTAAGCACATTTGCATATGGTATTTTAAACAGCACAAGTTCAACTAATAAATACAAAAAAGATTCTAGACTATGTTAAGATTAAATCAACACCATATATTGTATATATTCCCTTCAATTAACCAAGAACATTAAACACAGGAGGATTCTACATTATGAAATCTAATAAGAAACTTGTCTTACTATCTTTAGTGGCGGTTCCTTCGCTTCTTTACACCGCGCCAGCATCGGCTACTGAGATACCAAAGCCAGCCTACATACTTGCTAGCTACAATGCTAACGTGGCAAATGTTGTACAACTAATTAACAACATTAACAATACAACTGCTACTTTCCAAACAAATTTAGAGGCAGCTTTGAAGGCTTACAATGCTTTAACAGAAACAGAAAAACAGTATGTTACGAACTACTCCATATTGTCAGCACATCAGCAGACAAGAATTGCTTATCGTAAGCTTGCTGCACAAATTGAAGAGAAATTGTATTCTGTGGATTCTACGTCCCCTAATTATTATCAAAATGTTACTGAAACAAAAGATTGGTATAATACCCTGAATGCAGCGCAAAAAACCTTTGTAAGTGCATCTGCGCAAAAAATTCTAACTTCCTATATCGCGCCAAATACATCTGTTGACAAGGTGGTCAATAAAATTCAATTGATTAATTCATCTCGTCTCTCGTTCCATAAAGATGTAGCCAATGCTCGAGCAGAGCTTAATGCATTACGTAGGTTTTCAAATATTTCTTTACCTGCAGGTATCGAGCAACAATTACTTGATGCAGAACAGCTGGTTGTAAAGGATAAGGCAGCAGCTAAAGAAGTTGAAAACGCTATTGCAGCTTTATCACCAAAAACATCGACAGCTCAGGATGTGCAGGCAGTCAAAACTTCTTTTGAAGCATTAACACCTGTTCAGCAGCAACTCGTCCCAAATGTATGGACTTTAGTGGATTTTGTACAAGGAACACATACACTTCCTACAAAAGATAACATCCCTAAAACACCTGTTTTATCTGAGGTAGCAGCTGTCCCAGGGAAAACTACAGCTATGACAAAAAATAAAAATATCTATAAAGCCAAAATTAATGTAGCCTCATCAGAAATTGACACGGAACGTTATATTCTAACAACAGAAGATAAAATGACCATCATTATTCCTCCACTTTATACACTTATCGATGAAGATGAAGGGGTTATGGATATTCAAGTAACAAAAAAGGCAAACCGAATTACTCTTCAAGCTACATTGAATAAAAAACCAGTAACCTTTGATGCAAATATGGAAATCATAATTGAAGGCTTACCAGCTAATTCTTCCTTCAATCGCTCAAATGGTTTTGGCAAGCAAGTTCCAGCTGACTTTATCATCAGTGGAAATCGTCATATTATCCAAACTACTACTCCTGGCACGTTCCAAATCATAAGAAATTAAATTAAAGCACTAAAGAAACAATGTTGGTTTCTTTAGTGCTTTCTTTTTGAAAAATAATCTCTATTATTACAAGTGCACTTCGAAGTCAAATAATCAAATTTATCTCATCGTAAATAAAAATATAATCGATCCATAGATGTGATGTATCAATAAACATTTATGAGGTAAACCATCCATTTTTAACTTATTTAGTTGTAGCAACTAGTTGATCCACAATGAAATCTAGCTGTTTTGATAATGAATAAATGTCGTTGTAGTAACAAAAACCAAAATCCATTTCGATAAGCCTTCCTTCTTTAATGGCAGGAATGTTAGCCCAAACTGGATGATCTGTTAAATCTACCATTCCTTCATAAGATGAGCGGAACACATAATCTCCTGCATAATTTGTTAATACTTCTAATGAAACATCGATTGCCTCATTGGTGTTATTTTTATCATCTATTTTCTTTTGAATAATATCTGGTGCTTTTATTCCTAAATACTCATAAATAGCTTGAGAACCACGTCCAAAGGTATAGCTTGTTACAACAGACATTTTTCCTTTGCCGCCTTCCATAATACTAACCGTTCTATCTGAAATACCTGCCTCTTCTAGCTTCTCTTGGCTATCCTCTACTTTTGTATAGAAATTAGCTAAAAGCTCTTTTGCTTCTTTCTCTTTCCCAAGTACTTCACCAATCTTTGTTAAACGTTCATCTAGTGAGGATGAGAAATCGATCATGACAGTAGGTGCAATTTTCTCCATTTGATCGTAAAGCTCATTCTTACTTGGGATAATGATGACATCAGGTTTTAATTGGATTACCGCCTCGACATTTGGTTCAAACCATTCACCTAAACTTTCAACTGTTTTTAATTCTTCCTCAAATGCTGCTCCCTCTTGTATTTTAGAAGAACCCACTGGTGTCACATCAAATGCTAGTACATCACCTGTATAATACATCACCACTACTCGCTCAGGGTTAACAGGTATTTCTACGTCTCCTTTCATAGTAGAGACAGTTTTTGTTTGTGATTCGCTTACTGTTTGAGTGGTAGAGGCTTGTTTTTCCCCGCCCTGTGTACTGGTTGATGCCCCACTACTGCAAGCACTTAATAAAAGCGTCAGACATAGAAAGAGTGTTGTAAAAGCTGATAATCCTCTTTTATTCATTGGTTCATACTTCCTTTCATCATATTGATAACCATTCTCAATATAATCTTGGAAGCTCCAATCGACAATGGAGTATCTTTCAGACATTGAAGGACTATCTTTTATCAGATCACTTACTTTTTGCTTTTGACGGAATTTTGTAGGAGAAACGCCTACTCTCTTTTTGAAAAGTCTACTAAAATAATAGACATCACTATAGCCCACACCCATAGCGATATCGCGTAAGCTAGCATTCGTCTTCTCAAGCAAAATAGAAGCTTTTTCAATCCGTAGTTGAATTAAATATTCAATCGGGCTGCAACCTAATTGTTGCTTGAATTGAATGGATAAATGAGATGGACTATAGCGCAATGCCTTCGCAATGGATTCTAAGGTCAATGGCTGTGCATAATTTTGCTCTAGATAGGCTTTAATTTGACTAGAGACATTTAATTTTTGAATGTCGACACTGTCCTGATCTAGCTGCATAAAAATTTCATTTAATAATTGATAGAATAGCGATTTAACAGTAAATTTGCTGAGGCTATTGGCATTTTCCCACTTCTTATACATAAAATATATTTTTTCAAACATTGTAATAGGCGAGTTAGGAACAAGACTGTATTGATAGTTGAAAGGATTATTTGTTTGTAACGCCCTTGCTATCATTTTATTTGAGGTTAAAGGAATGGAAGCTCGATAAAATATTAAAAAATATTCAAAGCCTTTGTCTGTAGCCATTATTTGTAGTGTGGTGCCCTTTCCACCGTGAATAAGATGAAAGCCCTCTAGTGTATAGTTTATTAAATCGATTTGAACTTCCGCACCACCACCTGTGGCATAAAGAAACATATTTGCAGGCAATTTATATGATTTTCCGATTTCCTCAGGTTTGAATAGCTCATATCTTATATCGAGCACTTTGATCGTTGCGTGATTCCAAAGAAATAGAAACTCCTCTTTTGGTAGCATCCTACATCATTCCTTCCAATTCTTCACTACCTACAAGTTTATTATAATTGATAATCGTTCTCAATATAAACCTGTATAAGCATAGAAAATCACTCAAACAATCCAATGCCTGAGTGATTTTATGGAATTTCATTTAATTTTATTTAGTATGTTGTACTAGCATTTTCAATTATTTAGCTTATTTTTTATTCGTGAGCCAGTTTGTTAATTCCTCTACCTGAGCCAACACGGCTGTTGGGTCATAATACCATGAACGCTCCTCAGGCCAAACATAAAGATGATCATTTTTTACTGCTGGCAAGCTACCCCATATTGGATCTTTCTTAAAATCTTCAACTGTACGATCATCTGAAGTCAAAATAATGTAGTCTCCTGCATAATCTGCCAGCACCTCTTCGGAAATTTCAGCCCACTGCTTTTCCATCATTTCATCTGCTACTTTAGCAGGTGGTTTGCGACCAAGTGCCTGATAGACTGGTTGCCCACCACGTCCAAAATTATCACCATATGCATAATACGTTTTGCCTGCGTCCTCCATAATAGAGAAGCTTGCATCCTTTGGAATAATCGCATCTACCTGTGCTTTGGCATCGGCAATCTTTTGATCATATTGCGTAAGCCAATCCTTAGCTTCTTGCTCTTTGCCAAGCAACTCACCGAAATAAGTAAGTTCTTCGTGCGCATCCTTTAATTCACCAAAGGGAATGACAACTGTAGGAGCAATTTTACTTAAAGCATCATAATTTTCCCCATTGCCAGTAATAATCAAATCAGGTTTGAGCGCGATAATCTTCTCAATCGACGGTTTCCCATAGTCACCGATTTCTTCTACATCTTTTAATGCATTCTTTAAATAATAGTTTTCAAGTGCCAACCCAGGAGCCCCCACAGGTTTTACATCTAATACAAGCAAACTTGCAATATACTCCTCTGCTACAATACGCTGAGGACTAGTCGGAATAACAACTTCACCATTTGTCGTCTGAACAGTTTTTGCCTCTGCTTCTTTTGTATCTTGCACTGTAGTCGGACTAGAATTTTTCTCCTTTTCTCCACAAGCCGTTAACAGAAGTAATATTAAAAGAAATAGTGGCGCTATGAATTTTCTATTTTGTGTCAGCAATTTTTTCCCTCCATACATACCAGTTGATAATCATTCTCACTAATTGTAGAAGATTGTAAAATAACTGTCTATGTATGAAAGTGATTTGTTGCTCTGTATATTTATGATGTTAATACTTCCATTAATTTTTGTAATTGCATAGCTGTAGATAATGGGTCATAGCCATAAAATAATTCATACTGATTCAAAAAGTACACCTGTTTCTTTTGAACCGCTGTAAGTGACTGCCATTTTTCCGAATGTAATACCCTCAAGAGATGCTCTTTTCCAAAATCTTTTGTAGGAAGAGCAGTGACGAATATATAATCAGCTTGAAAATAAGCAATATCTTCAATATCTACTGTTAAGTAACCTGTTTGTTCAATATTTCGTGTGACAATCGCAGCTGGTCGACTAAAGCCCAAATCTTCGTACAGTATATGACTCCCTCTTCCATGACTACTATTTAAACAATATGCTTGATGACTACCTATTTCCCAAACAATAGCAGTCCCTCTTGCTCCATGTTGTTGGTCAAGAATATCGTTACACTGAGCTATCTGTTCATCATATTGCTGGAGCCAGCTCTTACATACTTCTTGTCTATCAACGATATGGGCAATCAACCCAAATTGCTCTCGCCAGCTTAATTCTCTACATGGTAGCTCGAATATAGGAGCTACTGAAAGTAATAATGGTTTTTCATCACCACCACTGTAGTTAATAATGATATCAGGACACGCTTCGGTGATTGCCTGATAATTTGAAGCAATATCATACTCATAGCCTTTCAGTTTATGCGTATTAGGGACAGGCTTGATACCCTCTAGAAATGGAGAGTATACACCCAACACCGGCGTAATACCAAGAGCTAGTAAGCATGCTGTATGATTGGTATTGAGTGCAAGGACACGCTTCGATTTCTGATAATAGACTGTTGGTGATACACCTACTTTTTCTTTAAATTTCCGACTTAAATAAGTTCCCTCATTGTAGCCAACTTCCTCGGCAAGCTCATCTAATTTAGGCATTGTAAACAATAGCCTTTTCTGTGATTCTCGTATTCTTAGCAATGTTAAATATTCACTATATGTATAGCCTGTGTGCTTATGAAACGTCCGAGAAAAATGCTCTGGACTTACTTGTGCTTTTTTGGCCATCTGCTCTCTTGTTAATTCTTCACGGAAATGTAGATGAATATAATGAAGTACTTTATCAATCCATAGTCCTTCTTTTTTTTGATTATTTTCACGTAAAAGGCTGTATAGCACTTCTAGCATTTCACCAAATAATTTTTGTAAACGAAATGGATTATTGCTCTCAGTGTTTGCTTCTTTTTCTACTTCTTTAGCTAATTTCATCAGTCGATAGGAGCATTGCTCAATTAAGATAGAAGCTTGCAATAAACGATCAATTTTGTAGCCATAAACACGATATTGAATGATGATCCCTCTGCTTTCACATGTTTCTAGAAGATGAAAATCGTCAGTATTATCTAAAAGCATAACAGAATTTGAACTAAGCCTAATGTGCCTACCTTGAAGCGTACACTCTATATATCCCTCATATACTATGACCATAAATGGGTAGGTGAATTGTGTTTCTATGTCACTTAACATTTCATTTAATTTCACTATTTGTATAGGTTGATAAAAAATATGGGACAGTAGCTGATTGTCTTTGTACATTTAAACTCTATCTCCTAAACATCAAATTGATATTGATTATCATTTTCATTATAATGAAATAGAATAATAGAAATCAATTGAAATAGGAGGCTTATAGCTTTGAAAAAATTTATAAAAAAGAATGCCTTTTTAACTGGCATTTTAATTATTTCCATCCTTTTGACTGCATGCGGAACTCAATCTTCTTCCACAATAGAGAAGGCAAAGGAAGAAAACTCCAATCGAGTATTAACAGATTCAATAGCACATGAAGTGACCATTCCTAAAAATCCCCAACGCATCATAGCTCCTTATCTAGAAGATCACCTTGTAGCATTAGGTTTAAAGCCCGTTGCACAATGGTCCGTAAAGGGTGGGACTTCTATCCAAGACTATCTCCAGGATTCATTAAAGGATATTCCAACAATTGAATTCGATCTTCCCTATGAAGCTGTGACAAGCTTTAATCCAGATTTTATTGTAATCGGTTCTCCTGAAATTGCTGAAGGTGAAAAATATAAGCAATATAGCAAAATTGCACCTACGTATGTGATGGGAACGGAGGATAATAATTGGCGCAATAAACTATTAAAAATGGGCGAAATTTTTGGTCAAACAGATAAGGCAAAGGAAGTTCTAGCAGATTATGATCAATTCGCTAAAGAAGCAAAAGAAGAAATTCACAACAAAGTCGGGAAGCCTTCAGCCACTGTGATCTGGAATATCAAAAATTCAATCTATATGGTAAGTGAAACAGCTTCTAGCGGTGTTGTTCTTTATGAGGATCTTGGGTTACAAACGCCAAGCCTTGTGAAAGAGATGTCAGCTTCTGCTGCTGGTGATTGGTCGCAAGTTTCTTTAGAAAAATTCGTTCAAATAGATGCTGACTATCTTTTTGTTATTAACAGTGATAGTGCAGGTAGCTCTGAATTGCTAAGCGATCCTCTGCTAGCTAATATACCTGCCATTAAAAATGATCATGTTTATGAATTCGAATCAAGTTCGAGCTGGTTATATTCAGGTGCTATAGCCAATCGCCAAATTATTGAAAATGTAATGGATAGCATAGTGAAATAAAAAAAATCCCTTCAGCTTTGTTTAAAAGCTGAAGGGTATTATTGTGATCTGTATCTGATAAAGTCTCGAGGATTCAACCCATATTTCTCCTTAAAAACCGCAGCAAAATGACTCGGATTAAAATAGCCAACAGCATTCGCTATTTCCATAACATTCATTGTCCCGCTTTGTAATAAATAACATGCCTTCTCCAAACGTTGTTTTTCTGTATAGAACTTGGGAGCTTTATTGTACAAAACGCTAACAATACGACGATTAGTGTCAAAACTCCGAAAATTAGCCATGCTCCTCTCCAATCTAACTCAGGAAGTTGATAAGCAAGAAAGTACGATCAAACCTGATAAAAACATCCCTATCCCGGCTCCACTCATTAACAGTCCCATGACAGTACCTCGTTTCTTAGGATACAGGTTAATAGCTATCGATAGTAGTGGCGTATAGACCAGCACCTGCAAGGAACAGTGTGATGGCAGCCTACCAGAAATTTGCAACAAACACCAGTCCTATTAACCCTAAAATGACACAGGCTCCCCCTGCTAACAGAACATTTTTTGCACTAATGTGTGTTGTAAGTATTCCAGAAATTCCCACTATTAGTAAATAATCTAAAAACAGCATTGTTCCTAAGTAACCAGATTGAGTGGTCGTGAAATTCATTCCCTCCTGCATAAACGGCAATATAACTCCTTATGCCATGCGACCAAACCCCGTAGTTGTAACAATTAATAGCATTCCTGTTATGACAAACATCCAATAATTTTTTATTTTTAACCCCCTTTCATTACACGAATCTTAGTCCAATGAAAAGTCCATTCTCCACCAATGGAAGGATACTTATACGGTAAAACGGATTTTAATTTAAGGTTACAGTTAGATTTTTGGATAAACCTTAATGGCCCTTTTTCATTTTATCCATTGTTCTAGGTCACTGACTAATTTATGCTAGCCTATATCGATAATGATTATCATTTACGGAGGAAGAGACATGAAAAAATTAAAGCGACATATGCTCATTTATAGCTTATTATTACTGGTTAGTATCATACTAGCTGCTTGTGGTTCTACCAATCAAGAAACAAAGAAGGAAGAGACAACAACATCAGCATCAACCACTCGTGTTTATAAGGATTATTTAGGTCATGAGGTTGAAATTCCTGTAGATCCTGAGAGAGTGGTTTATCATGGAGAAGGATTCGGTGATTTACTTGCATTGAATATCAAAACAGTTGGTGCTGGCTTCTCTTGGATTACAAATTACGCTTGGGAAGATCGCGTAAAAGATGTGGAGGACGTTGGTTTTCCTATTAATGTGGAAAAAACATTGTCATTAAAGCCTGATCTTATCATTATTGGTACTTCAGATGAAAAAACATATTCACAGCTTTCTAAAATCGCTCCTACTATCGTGTTTGATACTTTTGCGCCCTTAAACCAACGTTTAACAGAGCTGGGCGATATACTTAATAAAAAAGAAGAAGCAACTCAATGGATGGATGCTTATACAGAAAAAGCGGATAAAATGTGGGAGTCGCTTGTAGCTGATGACATCATTAAACCAGATGAAACGGCATCGGTTTTAACATATTATCCAGGAGATCGATTATTTGTCATGGCACGTGCTGGACTTTCTCAAGTTTTATACGATTCAAATGTGCTTAAGCCTGGCGACAACATACAAAAAATTCTTGATGATGGAACAGGCTTTGCTGAAATCTCCACAGAACTTCTTCCTGAATATGCTGGTGATCGAATTTTCATCCTCACACCAGTCGATGATGAAGCAAAACAATCGACAAAAGAAATGATGGAAAGTCCAATTTGGAAGAACCTACCGGCAGTGAAGAACGGTCATGTCTACACATTTGATATTGAAAAAAGTGATAGCGATGCCTCAACAAGAGAATGGCTGTTATCACAATTACCTACTATGTTAAAAAAATAACTAACAAGAGACATTTCATCTTTGTTGAAATGTCTCTTTACTTTTTATACAATACAGTTAATTGATAATCATTTTCATTTACTAAGGAAGTGAACAGATGGAAGACAATAAATCAGCTTCTATTAACAATGATTTACTATTTCATTTAAAAGATATTGACTGTATTTCGCAGAGCTATCCGTTTATCTCGACTTCTCATCATACGATGATACTTTTTACAAATGGCTGTGGGACATTAACGATTGATGATATACCCTATTTGGTGACGAAAGGAAAAATTTTTCTTGTTCAGCCCCATTCTATGATTGATTTATCGGATATAAATCATGGTTACCGTTTCTATAAAATTGCCTTTTCAGCCTTTCAGCTAAAACATAAGCACCCTTCCCCACATCTAGGATCTATTTTTTCTGATGAAGTGGAATATACAATTTATCCGTATACACGATTAATTCGTCTTAGCGAAAATCTGTATAATTTAAATCCTAAATTGGATTTTCTTAAACAACAAGGAGTCTTGTATGAACTCTTAAATTTATTATTTGAACATCAGCTTCATATGAACTACCAGTTGACAATGACAAAGGCGGTTGAAGAAACTATCGACTATATACATAACTATTTTCAACAGCCTTTAACAGTGAAAAAGCTAGCGGAACTCGCTCGTATAGCTCAATGGCAATATAGTACGATCTTCCAAACCTTAACTGGGAAGAAACCACTTGATTATATTACAGATTTACGTCTTACAAATGCCAAGGAATTATTACTACAAACAAATGAGCCATTAAAAGATATTTCGCAGCAAGTGGGATTTGATGATGAATATTATTTTAATCGCCGCTTCCGACAGGTAATTGGAATACCTCCAAAAGAGTTTGCACGACAATATAAACAAAAAACTGTTGTAAAAGATTGGACAGGACACGAGGTAGCCATTCCTCGTTCACCGCATCGTGTTATTTATCATGGAGAAACGTTTGGGGATATGTTGATTTTTGATGTGCAGCCAATAGGTGGTAACAAAAACTCTATTAGTAAATCCTTCTATAAAAACCATGTTCCTTATATTCAAGATGTTGCCTTTCCAATCAATCTTGAAAAATCTTCGAAGCTGAACCCTGATTTAATTATCTTTACAAATAATGACGAACAGCAATATCAAGCACTATCTTCTATTGCACCAACAGTTACCCTAAATTCCTGGGATTCATTGGAGGAACGCGTTCTTTTATTAGGGCAGTGGCTTAGCCAACAACAGCGTGCAGAAGATTGGCTAGAATATTTTAAAATCCAAGAAAATACTATGTGGCAGCAGCTACAAACAGTGATAGAGCCTGGTGAAACAGCATCTGTTTTGACTTTTGATCATGGCAAACGTCTTTTTATTATGGGCTGTACAGGTCTATCCCCTGCTCTTTTTCATCCAGATGGTTTTCAACCTCACCCACAAGTCAAAAAGCTACTTCAAGCAGGCGAAGGGTATAGAGAAATACCAATAGATCACTTACCTCAGTATGCTGGTGACCGTATCTTTATGTTGTTATCTGATAAACCCGAATCGCAAATGGCTACGATGGAATTGATTAATAGCGATATTTGGAAAGGACTCCCTGCTGTACAAACTAACCATGCTTATTTAGTGGATGCAACAAAGTGGAATTATGGAGATGCCTTTACAAGAGAGAAGTTACTCGGTGCATTACCAAAACTATTGGTTACTGCCAAGTAATTCTCATACTTATAATAAGGGGTGACATTTATATGGAAAAGGGAAGTATAACAGATACGACAACTCAAATATCATTAAAGGATATTCGAGATTATATTGCTAAAAACCATCATCAACCTCTCACGATTAAGCATCTAGCACTCATTTCGGGTCTGAGTTCCAGTTACTTTGGAGAGGCATTTAAAAAGGCATTCGGTCAAAGTGCCACAGATTATTTAACGGCGCTACGTATCGGACATGCCAAGCAATTACTGCGTGATACCGATTTATTACTTCGTGAGATTGCTAGAAAAGTAGGTTACAGTGACGAATTTTATTTTAGCCGAAAATTTAAAAAAGAAGTTGGGATTTCACCTTCTGCTTATAGTGAGATGGCTCGCCAGCGTATTTCTACTTTTTCCGTCTCCGCTACTGGAAATTTATTAGCGCTTGGTATCATACCAGTTGCGGCTCCGCTGAATGCTAAATGGAGTCCTTATTATTACAATCATTATCAAGAGAAAATTCCCGTGCATGTTAATATATTTGATACAGAATCAGAGGATAACTTCAAAAAATTAGCCTCCGCTAAGCCAGATATTCATATTTTTCAAGAGGAACCCTCCCTCTCCATGCTTAATTGGCTTCAAACTATTGGCATCAAAAGTGTCTTTATACAAGCGAAGGATTGGCGAACACAGCTGAGAGAAATAGCTGTAGCTGTTAAAAAGCAAAGCGTAGGTGAGCACTTCATTCAAACATATGAACAAAAGGTATTACAGGCGAGATTAGAAATTAATCAAGTTGCTGAAAATGATACGTTTGCTGTTCTTCGTTTATGCGGTGATCAATTATTTATGTATTGTAATAAAGGGATTCAGGATGTACTGTATACAGATTTACAGCTTCGCTCTGTCGATACTCACCAACAAACATATAATGAGCATATTACACTTGATCAGCTAGTAAATATAGACCCTGACCGTTTGCTATTTATCATTTGTCCCGATTCACCAACCCGAAATTATTGGCTTACTCTACAATACCTTGATCGTTGGAAAGAGCTCCGTGCTGTAAAAAATGGACATGTCTATGTTTTACCTTCGAATCCTTGGTTCGAATACTCAGCTATTGCTATAAACCGAATGCTAGATGAAATGTTACTTATGCTAACCGGAAAAAATCCAAATCCTTTTCCTGTCCCCGTCCATGGTAACGTATCAGACAGTGATTTATAATTCCATTTGAGAATGATTATCACTGGAAGGAGACTTTGATGAACAATGAAACAAAATTGTCCTATTCAATGTCATACAATTATAAAATCTGCCTATTTATCAGCGATGTTTTTGCTAACTATCGGCATACTTTCCGCCTGCAATACCCAATCAAGCAATAAAGTGGAACAGGTAGAAACGCAGGCATCCTCAGAAAGTACAAAGGAGCAAAGTATTTATCCGTTAACACTAAAAGATGAGGTTGGTAATGAGGTAACACTACCAGCTAAGCCTACTAAAATTTTTGCACCTGTCATGGAGGATTCATTACTAGCTCTTGGTATCAAGCCTACTATGCAATGGTCTAATGGTGTTAAGCCACAGCTTTATTTACAAGATCAGCTACAGGGTATACCAGAAATTAGCTTTGCAAGCGGTCCCCCATCAGCCGAAGCCATTATAGCAGATAAACCAGACTTAATTATTTTGCACAATTCATTTTATATGGAAAATGGCACCTATGAAAAATATGCAAAAATCGCACCAACCTATGTTTTTAATAATGCTGCAAGTGATTTAGAAGGCTCTATTAAAGTTTTAGGGCAACTACTTGATGAAACAGACAAGGCTGAGCAAGCCTTACAGGATTATCAAGAAAAAGTAGATGTAGCAAAAACAAAGCTATCCTCTATAACAGAGGGTAAAAAAATTGCTTTAATTCGCTTTAATGCAAAAGGTATGTTTTTCATGACGGATGAGTATTTTAGTGGGTATGTCTTAACACATGAATTAGGATTTGAACAAAGCAGCTACGTGAAAAATGGTGCCTTCGAAGTATCATTGGAGATTCTACCTGAACTGGATGCCGATTATATTTTCCTAATCAATGATGGTAATCTTGGGGATGAATTTTTAAATGAGTTGAAGAACAGTAAAATTTGGCAAAGTACAGCAGCCTTCAAAAACAATCAAGTATTTGAGACATCTGAGGATTACTGGCTAAATGGCGGTATTCATGCTCAAGGAAAAGTGATAGAAGATGTATTGGAGTTTTTAGCGCCATGATAACAATGACAAAGAAACCTTATACATCAGAAAACTACTTTGAAGTTGCCATGACATCTCGTCAACAGCTAGATTATCGCATTTTAATTGCAAGCCCAACAGATGAACCACCAGCAGATGGTTATACTGTCATCTACGCCTTAGATGGGGACGCCCTTTTTCCAACACTTGCAGAGGCAGTGAAATTACAAACACGTAAACCAAAAGGCTATGATCCTATTCTTGTTATTGGCATCGGTTATCCCTCAAAGGAACCTTTTGATATGGAGCGACGCTGTCTCGATTTTACACTACCTGTTACCAAAGAACATCTGCCACCACGTCCAGATGGAACGCCTTGGCCTCCAAACGGCAAAGCTAATGATTTCTTAGATTTTATTGAACATGAGCTTATGCCTGCTATAGCACAGGAATGGCCTATCAATAAAAAGAAGCAAGCGATTGTTGGTCATTCCTTAGGCGGTCTTTTCACACTATATGCTTTATGTGCAAAACCTCACTTATTCAGTCACATTGTAGCTGGCAGTCCTTCTGTTTGGTGGGCTGACAATGCAGTACTAAAAGTAATAGACAGATGTTTTGATGATTGGAACGGTCAGCATGCTATTAATCTCTTACTCACAATCGGTGCTAACGAGTTGCCAGATATGTTAGAGGGAGCTGATCTAGCGGCTGAACGACTGAAGCATTTAAGCGACCAAAACATTCATACTAATTATGTGAAGTTTGATGAGGAGGACCATGTGAGTGTCCTACCTTGTTTGCTCGGCCGGCTTCCCCGGTTTTTGGATACGTAGTAGAAAAAACCCAAGTGGTAATCATTCCACTTGGGCATTTTTATAACATTTACTTCTCTTTCTCCAAAAGTTCCTTAAGCATGCTAGCGATTTCTTCAACTTGTGATTCTACAGCAATTGGATCATAAGGCCAGAAACGCTCTGGGTTTAAGTTGAATACGCTATTATTTTTAACTGCTTCAATTGTCAATTGTAAAATTGTGAGGAACAAGTCATGTTAGTTCTAAGATCATTTAACCAAGAATAATGCTTTTTTAAACTAAATACCTTATTAATTTTTCGCATTCTTTATTTTCTTTTTACGGATAACCTTGAATAAAATGGTTACGATTATTATGATCATTATAAAACTTAAATACGGGATCCACCATTTAATAGTTTCAACTATTCCCTCCGATAATCCAAAACCCATTAGAAATTCAGTCATATTATCTACTCCTTTTATTTAAGTCTATTGTCTAAAATTACCTGTTTTGCACTCTGATAAGTTGCAATGAAATATATTACATATAGCAACAAAATAATACCAAAGCTTAAAAACATATTCTGTTTGATAGAGACTTCAAAAAATGGTTCTAATTTTTCTAATACAACCTTAGTAGTAAAGATTGATATGAAACTAGCTATAATTAAAGGTGAAATAAAATAAAATCCAATTTGTCTAAATAACAACCTATTAATCATTTTTTTATCTGCACCAATTTTCGATAATGTCAGGTATCTTTCTTTGTTATCCTGGGTTTCTGTTAATTGCTGTAATGCTAGTATGGATAACGTGACAATCATTAAAATTATTCCTAAGTAACTGCTAATAAAAGCTATTACTCCAAATACGCCAAAGTAAGTGTCTTGTATCACACTCTTAGTTACATAATAAATCTTTCCATCAAGAGATTTTTCAACCCATTTATTATTCATTATTTTATAGACCGTGCCCTCTATTTCTTGAGAGGGAAAAACACCATTCAATAAGAAACTATCAGGATTCATATAATTTTTCATATTGTCTGGAACAACCACTGTTCCTACATCATTTTCCCTGGTTGAATTTGTTAAGTAAGTAATATTGCCAAATATTTTTTTGTTTGCAGGAGTGAGCTCCTTATCACCAATTCTTATTTTTCCTTCTTTATTTAAGAAATATTGAATATGTTTATTAAAGGGTTCATAGTTTGCATTAATAATGAATTTATTTTCTCCTAACTGAATTCCCTCTTCTCCAGATAGTTCCAATATTTTATTGTAATCTGTTTCAGTTATTAAAGTAACTTGTGACATAAGTATCTCTTGTTCTAAATCAGATAGTTTTACTTGTTGCTCTTTAAACAATTCTCCATAAGTTAAATCTGCATTAAACAACATTATCTCTACATAACTTTTAAGATTTTCTTTAAGTGGAATGCCATCTTGTTTTGCTGTTTCTAAAAGATTTTTGTTATCCTCATATGGTTTTACAATTGTTAAGTCAAATGGGGTTGCCGTGGTAACTTGTTTATTCATAGAACTTGTAACACTAAATCCTGTACCTAGAACAACTAGTGAAGCTATCAGTAATGCACTTAAGATACTTATTACTAGAAAATTGATTTGCATTTTACTTCCGAATTGTCGAAACAAAAATGAATTTAGTTCTTTAAAATACAGCTTTTTGTTTCTTTTAGCCAAGAACACCATCACACTGGAAATGGTATAATAAAACAAAATAATACCAACACCAAGAAGCGAGACTATCACAGTTAAATAATTCTTATCAAGTCCTAATTTCATTAACAATAGTATTCCAGTAGTTATTAAAGTAATTGCTAATAAAAAAAGGCTACTTGTCGCCCATTTGTTATAGACCTTTAACTCTTGATTTTTACGATTCGCAGTTAATAAATCGATAAGTTTAATGTTCATAATATTACGAGTATTAAAAAGTGCTACTATAATATAAATAATTGAAAAACTTATAATAGTTTCTTTTATAGCTTCTTTTGATAACAACAATTTATATCCTACTGCATCACCTACAAACATTTTTAAAGCTAATATCGAAATAACTTGTGACATTAAAAATCCTAGCCCAAGGCCTATAATTAAAGCAAATAACCCTACCAAAAAGGTCTCACCTACAAAAATAAAGGATATCCGCCATTTACTCATCCCTAATGTCATATAAATACCCATTTCTTTTTTTCTTCGCTTCATTATGAATTGATTGGCATATATGATGAGAAAAGCAAAAACAATTGCAATAAACCTTGTTAAAAGTCCAATATACGTAACTAATGCATCCCCAAAAATCTCCATAGAATAATTTAAATCATTTAAAGCTGGTTGTGATGATACTGAATTAAATGCATAAAATAGGCTGACACCTAAAACAAGAGTTAGAAAATAAATAGCATAATCTTTAATACTTCTGCCTACATTTTTATATATCAATTTAAAACTCATCATTGATATTTCCTCCTAGTAGTGCAACAACCTCCATTATTCGATTAAAGAAAGTTTTACGATCATCTTTTCCTCGTATTAGTTCATTAAAAATTTCTCCATCCTTTAGAAAAATAATCCTTCTGCAATAACTAGCATTATAAGGATCATGAGTAACCATCAAAGTTGTGGCATCTTGTTGCTGATTTAATATTTCTAAATTTTTCAGCAACATTTTAGCAGATTTACTATCAAGAGCCCCTGTTGGCTCATCGGCTAATAATAATGTAGGCCTTGTAACAATGGCTCTCGCTGCCGCAATTCTCTGCTGTTGTCCTCCTGACATTTGATATGGGTATTTGTACAATACTTCCTTTATATCCAAAGCGGCTGCAACTCTATCGACTTCATGTTCAATTTCATTCACTGGATAATTAATTATAGATAATGCCAAAGAAACATTTTCAAAAGCAGTTAGTGTATCTAGTAAATTATATTCTTGAAATATAAAACCTAACTTCTCACTTCTAAATTTTGATAATTTATGGCCCTTTAATTTTGTGACATCTTCGCCATCTATAAATACATGACCAGCAGTAGCAGTATCAATGGTTGAAATACAATTAAGTAAAGTCGATTTACCACTTCCACTTGGTCCCATAATTGCTATAAAATCGCCTTTTTGCACTTCAAATGAAATGTTTTTTAATGCATGGGTTACATTACCCTTATTACCATACACCTTTTCAATATTTTCAACTTTTAATATTGTATTCACTTCCCAATTTCACTCCTTTTATGGATGACTTATCCTTTTACTACCATAATATTACCATTTAATGAATTAACAAAAAATCGATTATTGTATCATAATATTACCGTTTTGTAAGTTTACTTACTATGCACTATAATATAATGAAAAGGTATAAATTATGGAAATAAAACCATTCATTGGTTCGATTAAGGGGAGATTAAAAATGAAAATATTCATTATCGAGGATGATCCAATTATCAGAAAGGAACTTTTTGATTTTCTAGAGAGATATGGGTATGAATGCATAAGTGGCGACGATTTCACAAAAATTGTAGAAGATGCTCTACAAAGCATGCCGCATTTAATTATTTTAGATCTTAACCTTCCTTTTCAAGACGGTTTTCAAGTGTGTCGTGAAATTCGGAAAGTGTCTTCTGTGCCCATTATTATAGTAACTAGCCGTGACACTTCCTTTGACGAACTATTAAGTCTTCAAATAGGAGCAGATGACTTTATTACAAAACCATATGATTTACAAATCCTTTTAGCTCATATTCAATCCGTTTTAAAGAGAACTTACGAAATTTCCAAAAGTGCTATCCTTTCTTATAAAGATTTAACACTGGAAATATTAAAGAGCAAAGCTATTTATAATAATATAGAAATAGAACTTACAAAGAATGAATTATGCATTCTTAGATTATTGATGATGAATAAAGGAAACGTAGTTTCTAGAGATGAAATAATGAATGAGCTTTGGCAAAACGGAGATTTTGTTGATGAAAATACCTTAAATGTTAATATATCGAGGTTAAGGCGCAAATTGGAATCGATCGGTTTAAAAAAATATTTATTAACGAAGAGAGGACAGGGTTATCAGTTATGAGTTTAATTGAATTTTTTAAGGAAAAACAGTTAGCAATACTTTTTCATTTACTATCTTTGCTAATTATCTCTAGTGTCCTCTACTTGTATAATGAAAATGGAAGTTTAGTAATAGTAATAGATTTAATTCTTCTATTCTTCTTTTTCACACCAATTATAGTTAAATACTATCAATTAAGTAAATATTATAATGAAATAAAAAATATTTCAAAACAAATCAAAGAAAAAACATACATCGCAGATATTGTAGAGGAACCCCCTTTTTTTTCAGGGAAATTCTTCTACAACATCTTAAATGAAGCAACAAAATACATGAATGATTGTATGTTCTCTTTGAAAAACTCTCAACGTGATTATACCGACTACATTGAACTTTGGGTGCATGAAATAAAAACACCAATCACTGCACTAAAGTTAATTTTAAGTAACCATAAGACACCTGAAAACATACTTATTCAAGAAGAACTATTAAAAATAGAAGGTTATGTTGAACAAGCTCTATACTATGCAAGAAGTAGTACTTTAACTCAAGATTATAGAATAGAAACATTTACACTTGATAAGGCTGTAAATTTAGCTATTAAATCATTATCTCTAAGTATTATTCGTGCCAATGGTAGCATATATAAGGATAACCTTGATTTGAAAGTCACATCTGATTCAAAATGGATTATTTTTATTTTAAAGCAATTAATAGATAATGCTATCAAATATCGTCATAATCCACTTAAATTATCCTTTATTGCTAAAAAAGTAGAAAACGGTACTTTATTGTTAATATCAGACAATGGTATAGGTATAGCTTCATCTGATATTGAGAGAATTTTTAAACGTGGGTTCACGGGAACCAATGGTAGAAACTATGTTAAATCTACTGGTATGGGTTTGTACCTTTGTGAAACCTTGTGCAAAAAATTAGGGTTACGCATAAGTGTAGATTCTCAAGAAGATACTGGCACTACATTTAAAATATATTTCCCTGATAAACTACGATTATTCCAAGAATCTAAACAAAATATATAGAGTTTATTTATTTCAAATCTCTTTTTTTGATAATATAGAGACCTATTATATAAATTACTACTGAAAAGAAGCTTAAGTAAATAATATCATTAATATTGTAGTATAGAGTAGAAAAACCATCAGAAGCAATGTAAAATGGTGTATTCTCCATAATCGTCTTCATCCAACTTTCATCTCTTTCTACAATTTGTATACCAATGTTATATAAAAAAATATATAGAACATATCCAGTTATTAATGAGTAAACGCGATTAAACGTAATAGAAATTGTAAATATTCCTACTGATAAGATAGAAGCGAAATAAACTATATATACAATCCAAACTGAGAATAGCGTACTTAGGATCTCCATACTAGAGAAATGTTTACCTATGATAAGTTGAACAGTTAATCCAATTAATATATTAAAAATGCCATATAAAGAAGTATAAAATAAAAATGAAACACTTTTAATATGAATTATTTGACTTCTACTGAACATACTACTGAATACCATTTTCGAAGTTCCAAAACTAAACTCGGATCCTATCATATTACTACCTAAGTAAATAAAATAAATTTGTATAATAAATAAGGAAATACCAATATTTCCGCTTAACTCTACGCTTTTACTTAAGTTCATCTGATAATAAAGAACATTATCAATAATTGTAGCAATAAATAATATTATTAAAAAAACGCATGTTGATGTATCAAATATTTTCTTTATTTCCATTCGGCTTATAGAAAACATACCAGTCATATTATCAATCTCCTAAATTTCTCTTTTATTAATAATTATTAAAGATATTAAAAATAATACTAAGCCTGTTAATGCTAAACAAATATTATTTGATATTGATAAATTATTATATTGCATTCCCTTATAAACCAAAGCCAGTGGATTCTCTTTAATCCAAAGAGCTAATTTTGTTGTATAATCTAATTTTATTAGAATAATACCTCTAATCATACTCTCAAATGAAAACATAGAAATAATGGAAACTATTGTTGCAATTTGACTGAACGTAATGAAACCAATGATGAAAGATAAACTTGAAACAAAAAAGGAAATAAGTAAATAATTTGTTAGATTAGTAAAAATATCGTGTGTAAGATTATTCAGAGTAAATTTATTATGTTCCAATACCCACAATAAATTGGCTAGTAATCGGTGAATAGTTCCAACAATACATCCAATTAAAATCAATGAAAGTAATTTTGATAGGACTATATTTATACGTGATAAAGATCCTGTGAATATAATTCTAGAAGTTTTTAATGAAAACTCTCTGGACATAATAAAAGAAGGCAGAATGAGAATAATATAGTACGAAATATCACCAAAGTAATTGTAATATGTATCCAAATCCGAAGGGGATGGATACATGGGCCTTTTTAGATAAATTGTAATAGTGTATAAAACTGCAATAAATAAACTTGACCAAATGCCGTATCTTTTGAATAATTGTTTAACCTCTAATATTGATATTCTTAAAGTGCTATTCAATCTTATTTCCTCCCATTAACTCAAAAAATCTCTTTTCTAAATCTTTGCGAAGTGGATAAATAGCATTTATACTAATTTTATTTTTTACTAAATCTACTATAAGAGAATCAGAATCTTTATAAAGATATTGAAATTTTACTTTATCTTGATCTATTTCTATAAAAGGTATGTTTTGTATATCATTTAAATAGTTTTTTACCATTTCTATTTTTTTAGTTTCTATGATAAATTCATGTAGCTCTCTATCAGTCTGTTTTTCTGTTTTTAAATCAATATAATCTACTACTGTTCCCTTCTTCAAAAACAAAACTTTATCACAAACAGCTTCAATTTCTGATAAAATATGGCTGGATACAAGAATTGATATCCCTCTTTCTTTTGAAATTTTTCCCAATATTTCTCTTATTTCAGCAACTCCTTCTGGATCTAAGCCATTTGTGGGTTCA
Source organism: Lysinibacillus sp. BS3 (assembly GCF_039614735.1). Taxonomy (NCBI): domain Bacteria; kingdom Bacillati; phylum Bacillota; class Bacilli; order Caryophanales; family Bacillaceae; genus Lysinibacillus; species Lysinibacillus sp. BS3. Next base: position 2,523,465 of record NZ_CP154860.1, read on the forward strand.
TCTAAAATCAATAGTTTAGGATTATTAACTAATGCCTGTGCAATTCCTAACCTCTGTTTCATTCCTAAAGAATACCTTTTTACCTTCTTATGAACAAAACCTTCAATCCCCAATAAATGGATTACAGATGAAACATTATCTCTATCATATCCCCCTGAAATCTCTGCAAAATAAATAAGGTTATCCATTCCACTCATATGGGGATAAAAACTAGGGTATTCAATCAGTCCTCCAATACGTTTTATATGTTTTAAAGGCTGCTTTTCAATATCAAACCGAACCTCCCCCTCAAACTTCGTTATTAATCCCATAATTATTCGCATCAGGGTTGTTTTCCCTGCACCATTTGGTCCAACTAAGCCTATTACTTCACCTTTTGGAACTGAGAAAGAAACATTATTAATTACTTTATTATTTCGATAACTCTTTGTGATATTCGACAATGTTAAAATATTACTCATTTCTTTTTCCTCCTTGTAATGCATCTTATCAATTACACGCAACAATTCTACTGATCTCTCATAAAAATGGTTTATAATTACATTTTATTAAAATAAGTATTTATTGTAAAATAATGACATTTATAAGGGGTTACTCTTCATTAAAAAAGATATAGCAAATTGTAATTTAGTAGTCTTTCTCGATTTTAAATTCCTAGCTAAGAAGAGGGTGGGACAAAAATGTTTCAACCAACAAAAATACCGAACTATCCACTGAAACGCTTACGAAGTATTTCGGAATAGTTCGGTTTTTCTAGTTATCATATTTTGTTAATTTAGAGATTATACGGCTTTATGAAGGTCCCAGTTAGTTATGTCCCAGCCTCTTTGTTATAACTTTACTGCTTGCAGGATAAACTAAAGTCTAACCTTGCCTCTCCTTCACAGTAGGTAAGGAGTTCCACAATTTCGTATAAATTGGTATATAACTATATTGCAACTGAAAGAGATTACATCATGAGTTTTGCTATTTCTTGATTTGTAGGACAGGCACGGTAGCAGAAAGATCCCACAGGTAAATATGGACATCAACATTCATAATGCCCTAACTTCTCCTATCTACCTTCTTTACTACTATTATTATAATTAAAAATTATTCTCAAATAAAAGCCAAAATACGATAGATTGTAGTTTGGCTTATGAATTATTCATGTTATTTATTTTTTTATATTACTAAAGGCTTCTACTACTAAATTAAGGTGTTTATTTAATGAAACAGGGTCATTAAAGTAGGAGGTAGTACTACCTAAAGTAGTAACCTTATTATTTTTCACAGCAGGCATCTCATTCCATAATGTACTTTATTTAGGGAATTCAAGCGCCGTATCTTCTATAAAAAAATAAAATCTCCTGCACAGTCTGCCAATCGTTCAATTGAAAATGAAACTGAAACTCCCATTATTTTGAATCAAGGGCCTCTTTTTGAACCAAGGCTGGCACATTTAATTGGAATTCCCTATAAATAATTTCTCCACCTCTAGAATAATGATCACCATATATGTATACCTCTTTGTCAGTACTGCCAATTATAGAGGCTGTCTGTTCTCCAATGACTTTAAAGATATAAATAAATAGTTCAATTCATATATAAAAATTAGTGAGAATCTCCTTTATTTTTCCAAATAATATGATGGTACAATAGATCACTTTACTTTATTTATGCCAATTTAAAAGCAGAAACGTTGTTTTGAACAACATTTCTGCCTTCAATTATTCACAGTAGATTTGACTAAAATTCTTTTGGGATAGCAGATGATATTATGAATAAATTAATAAAGCTCGCTGTTTAGTAACTTATTTAATAATTGTAGCTTTCGAAATATCTGAAATATTTCCGTAATCATCCATTAAAACCATGTAGATATATTTATTTTCTATAAATACCTTCTCTGGCTGATTAGCTGTACCAATTAGACTGTCTGGCCATAAACTAATATTTAATAACGAGTCTCCTAACATAACGTTAGTACCTTTAACATCGAATGCTAGATTATTTTCTGGATCTATACCTGCAATAATATGCTGCTTTGTTAAAATAGTTGTTGATGATGTAAGGTCATAATTTGTATTTGACATGACATAGTAGTATTTCGGATTATGCACTCTAGAATTAACTGTATATACAACCTGAATTTTATTTGATGTCGCAGGAAGGCTTGTATTCTTAGTTAGGTTTCCAATCAAGCCTGCGCCAGCAATACCAAATCCCGGCATATTTTGGTATTTGAATTCTCCTATTGATTTATCGAATGTCAATCCAGCAAAGTCTTTGACTACGACTGTTCCTTTGTTCATATCCAGAGTAAAGCTACTTAGAACACTTTGATTGAATTGAATTAATAGTTTACGTGGTTGCCATGTTTTAATATTTACTGTGTCTTCCCATTCGATCTTACTAATTGTTGCTGTTGTACCATCTAGCTTAGTATTTAAAGCTGAAAGTAATTGAGCATCTGTAATATTCAGAGCTTCTGAGAACGTTACTACAAATGTTCTGTCTTCACTAAATGTCATAGAATCTGAAGTTAACGGATTTTGCGCAATTGCCTCAAACTCATTTTTTGATATTTTCTTAATCCATGGTTGCGTGCCAACTGCTATTTTAGGTGGTGTACCATCGGAATAGAAATCTTCTTTCATCCACCCTACGCTTGATTCATCGTATCCATCAGAAGTGGTATTGGATCTGTACACTGTCATATTTCCATAAGTATCTTCCGCACCAAAATATACCACGTATTCCGTATGAGGCTCTAACGTTACACCTGTTGCTTCAGATAATGGAAATGATCCCTTTCCACTTTTCTTAACACTTGGGCTAATTCTTAATTTATCCTCTAAAAATTTACGTTCAGCAGGTGTATCAATTTTTAGATTTGCTGAATCATTTGTTGTACCATCTGTATTTTTCTTCGGTACAAACCAATAATGAAGCTCCGTTGTTTCATCAGTATCAAAGGAAATCATGGCTGTCGTATCATCATTTTCTTTAGGTTTTACTACTAAATTTTTAATTAAAGGTGCTCTAGTATCACCAATCATTTCCCCAGAGGTAATTTTCGAAATTTCCCCACCACGATCCTTTAAGACCATATACACGGAATAGCTTAAAAATGGATTTAGTTTATCTTTAGCTAACGTTATTGGGAATTTTTTTGTAGCTTCCTCTAAATCAGCTGGACCCGATCCACGTTCAATATAAATATCCTTTCCGCCTAATTGGAAGTAACCTGATTTTAACGATGATTCACTTGCGAACTCATTAACAAAATCACGTTCAGTAATACCCTTATCGGTTAAATATTGTCTAAACGTTTTTACTTCCCCATTATCGTCAACAGTATTAGGCAACACCATATAATAATAAGTACCGGCCTTACTTGGTTTAAACTCAACTTCAGAGCGTCTAAAGTTATCATTTTGATCTGGCTTACTTATTACATTTTCAATAGTTATAACGGGCATATCAAATTTTTGATGGATATATTCTGCATAATTTCGTACAGGTTTGCCTGGATCTACAGTACTGGTATTTTCAAAGTCATTATCCGCTAAGTCTTTTACTTTTGGTAAAACAGTCACGCGTAATGTATCACCGTAAACAAAACCTGTTTCAGAAGGAATCGTTAATAACACTCTTTTGTCCCCTTCTTTATAATCTACTGCCGAAGGTTTAATTTTATTTTGTCCTGTTGTATTTACAATAACGGTCCCAGATAAATCATAGTTATTTATATTCCGTGCACTTTCGGGATCTAATGCTTCGTTTAAATATAAATAAAATTGATTTGATTTTCCCGCTGGTTCTAACTTCGTCTGTTCAACATAAGGGTGAATATTATCCAGTGCACTTGTCGTAAACTCTTCGATGGCCTCTTTTGGGATAGGGTCTATCGAATAGTTACCAGATGCATCCTTCATCACCACATAGAGCTGGTACATTTCTTCTGCCTCTAAGCCTGATAAAACTCCCTTAATACCTAGATTACCTCCAACAGCCTTACCCGAACCTATTGGTTTTGCAACGATGTCAGCCGTTGTTGGATCAGTTGCTGTTGTTTTCTTACGTACATAGTAGTAATAGTCTCCTGGTTCACTGGCTGTAAAAGTAAATTCAGCACGTGTTCCTCCATGTAATGGCGTAACTTGTAGGGATTTCACTACTGGTGGTGAAGCATCTTTCATTTGGAACTCTTGAGAAACTATGTCCGATGCATTTTTCGAGCCATCCACAACCATAATGTAGATAACATATTCCTTTTTCTCACCTAAATTAGAAACCTTAATTGAGTTTGTTCCTTTGATGGCTGCCGCAGTTCCATGTGCTACGTTCTTATTTGAGAGACGGTTAACCATTTCACTTTTATTTGGTGCCTCTGCGCCCTTTTCACGCACAATATAATAGTACGTACCGACTTCATCAGAAGTGAAATCTGCTTGAATTTCGCTACCATTTAGTACTTTTACATTCGTAATACTAATGATTGGTTTTGTTTTATCATCAGGATTTTGATTCTCATTTTCCTCTTTATCAATTGGTTTGCCATCTGGATCAGTAATATTGCCTATATTATCTTTATCATCGAGGAAATCGTCGAAGATATTATTTGGTGATCCATCCTTAGGTAAGATGACCTTATCAATATACGTATAATCTCCAATATCAATTTTGCCATATGAATTATCAACAAATAATGTGCCAATTCGTCCATCAATATACAGCTCTAGATCTGTGTAGCTATTGTAATTGATCCAATCGATATTTCCTGAACCATAAATTGTAAGTTTTGTTTCTGTATTTAAATTTAACGTACCAATATCGCCTTGAATTTCAAACTCACGCACATTCCCAATGATGTCTACACGTGGTAGTTTTGTATTTGTTTCAATTTTTGTACCTGTTTGAGATACTACTAGTCGAGAAACACTACTGTTATAAAATTCTAGGTACTTCTCAACGTTTTTCATTTCCTCTTTTTCTTTAGACCAGTTAACAAATGGCTTATCATTTTCAGTATTTGGTTTTGTCCAATTTTGAAGATCGTTCGAATTGTTATTTGACGAATCATCGCCTTTATTGTTATCTGGGTTTGACCAATTAATAAATGAAATATTGTTACTTGCCACACGACCAAGAGCTAATGGTTGATTGTAAGTAGCCCCTAAATGCAATGGTGGGCGAACGGTTTCGTTGACAAACATTGTCCCTGTCAGCGTCATATTCGAGAATTCTATATAATTACCATTTACTACAATCGTTGCACCAAAAGAACCGTAATTTCCATCAAAATCTAGAGAACGTGTGCTTGTCCCGCTTGCATTAAGGGTCAATTTTGAAATGGAGCGAATTCCCTTACTCGATAAATCCCCCTCAATGAATGCACCTTTTAACACCGGAGCATTATATTCGTTAAAAATATGAGCAAGACTCTCTGGAATTGTATATGACTGGCCATTTATATAAACTGCGTCATCATCCACATTTGTGATTTTGTAAGATGTTTCATTACTTTTCTTCTCTTGTGAACCCACTACAAACGAAGCAAACTGTCCGCGAGTAACAGGATCAAATGGAGAAAATGTAACAGGAGTTGTGCCCTTTGTAATATTCAAATCGATTAAAGTTTGAATATAGATGGCATTGTTTGTTTTGCTATTCACATCTTTAAAAATATTGTTGTACGTAGGGGATACCTCTAGATGGAATCCAACTACAACCATTTTGGCTAGTTCCCCTCTAGTCAACACTTCATTCGGCATAAACATGCCATTTGAATAGCCCGACATAATACCTGCATTTTGCAATGCCGCTACGTATTTATAATATTGATTGCCCTTTGGAACATCCTTATAGTAAGGATCTTGGATATTTTTTGTATCCAATTTTAACGCCGTTGCCAGCATTTTCGCTGCCTCTCCACGAGTTACACTGACATCAGGACGGAAAGTATTATCCGCAAAACCGCTCATTACGCCCTGAGAATATAGTTTTAATATTTCATTATAATTGTCCGAGTATTGGTTAATATCCGTAAAGGGAGAAGTAGCCGCTGCTGCATTTGGTGGAGGTACTACAACAGCAATCCCACTTGAAGCAAATACTGTTGCAATCAAGGCTTTATTTACTTTTTGGATTTTAGATTTATCCATTCCACTCTTCCTTTCGTTTATGTATTTTGATACGTACAAATATCATTTGCTCATATCCTTTATATCGACCAAAGACTAGTGAACCTTCATAGATAAATCTAAAATAGTAGGGTAAATTTCTTCTAGAGTTAGAGACTAAAATACGATTTCTTTACTATGCGAGTCCATTAGCTTTCCATCACTGAATATTTAAAAATTCATAGTTTGCAATACATAAAAAAGAAGCCATTAAAGATAGATTCATAATTGGCTTCTCTTTATTAGATATTAATTTTGGACTTTTAAAAGTTCGGTTAGTTTAAAAACACTAAATTATTTCATTTTTATAAATTACCTTGTTTACATTATGCCTAACAGTCTTATGACCTGCTTTTATACCTTTACCAATAGCAATCAGCATAACATCAAGATACCTATCAGAAATATTTAAGATCTCTTTCAATTTCTTAGAATCGTAGCCTGACATCGTAATTGTGTCAAAACCAGCTTCATTCGCTAACAAAACTAAGGACATTGAGGCAAGACTTACATCTCTAGTTAACTCTAACTTTAGATCTTCTTTTGTCTTACTTTCATAATAATTTATTGCAGCATTCGCAAGATAGTCTCTTAATGATTCATCAAAATAACCTGCTTGGTACCCCTCCTCATGAATTTTAATAATATTACCTTTGTTAAATGCCTGATAGTCGCCCAACATGACGATTAACGTTGAAGCTTCTACTATTTGCTGTTGATTAAAAGCTATAGGTAGTAATAAATTTCTTAAGTTCGCATCCTCGATTATTAAGTATCGCGTTGCTTGAATATTATTTCCGTTAGGCGACTTACTTGCACTGTCAACTAAGGCAGTCAATGTTTCTGAACTAATTTTATAATTTGAATCATAATGTCTAACTGAACGTCTTTTTTCTAAAATATCTTTTACACTCATTATGAACAACTCCTAAGTTTTTATTGTATTGCGCCTCTAATTATAGTAAGCAATAATAAATAAGAAAATAACGCACAAAAAAGTGGTATAGCCACATTTTTGTGCCTATTTAGGAGAGGAAGCACATGGTTAACTATAATACAGGAATCAATATTTTTATGGATATTGCAGGTGGCAAATGGAAAGGATTAATACTATTTTTCTTGAGTCAACAATCAGTAAGGACGAAAGAGTTTTATGAATTAATACCCGGAATTACGCAAAAAGTTCTAACCGATCAATTGAAGCAGTTAGAAAGAGACGGACTTGTTCGGAGAGAAATATTTAAAGAAGTACCACCAAAAGTAGAATATAGTTTAACAGATTTAGGAGAGTCATTTATACCCGTTTTAAATACAATGTGTACATGGGGAAATGATTATGCACGTTTAAAGGGAATTGCCAAGGAGCAACAAATTTGTTGTCATCAAAAGGAAAGCTAAGTTTTCCTTAATGGCTCCTTATACTAATCACCTTTCTATAATTCGTATCAAAACCACAGCTTGTCACTTTGTTAGAATATCCCACAAAATGTAAAAAAGCCAAGGAGCATCGGTGCTCGCTTGGCTTTTGACGATATATAGGCATACATCTAGTCGTACTTGGGGTGTCATAAGGGAAAGGGGGATAACCTTACGTCTTGTCAAGTCGATCAAGAGATGTGGCCCGAGTTACATATCATTTGAACATAATTTAAAAGTCATGTGGCTGATGACTTATATACAGCTTGCCCAAATGATGTTTGCATTAATCATTACCCCAAAAATTAGGGTTGTAAGCTCTTTTGTTATATTTTTTTATCCCTTTTTTGAGACTCCAACTTTTACTTGATTTCGCCCTTCTTGTTTCGCAAGGTAAAGTGCGTCATCAGCCGCTTCAATTAGCGCTTCAGTTGTATGTGCCATTGCTGGATAGGCTGCTATTCCCGCAGATAATGTTATTGGTCTACCACATGGACTGACCGTATCGGCCAAAGTTTTTCGTAGTTGTTCTGCGACTAGTGTGGCTTCCTCTACCGTCGTGTTCGGCAGAAGTATGACAAATTCCTCGCCTCCGTACCGGCAACATACATCGCCTTCACGAGCTACTGATTCCATTTGTCTAGCCAAAAATTGTAAAACTTTATCGCCTACTGCATGTCCATATGTATCATTCACACTTTTAAAGTGGTCTAAATCTAACAAAATAATGACATGTGGTACCTTACTTGCTAACCATTCAGCAAGCATTGAATCCATTGTACGTCGGTTCGTAATCCCCGTCAGTGGATCAACAGTAGATTGATCTTTGAAAAAGGAGACCTGTCCATGTAGAAACGATAAACTTCGAACCAATGCATTCTTCAAAGAATAGGCTTCAAAGTACCATCCACTAACAGATTTTAAACCTTCTACATTTTTCTTATCTAAACTTTCTTCTGTTAATGATGCTAATTGTTGTAAGGGATTCGCAATACGTGCTGCAGCCCAAAGTACAATGATAATGGAAACAAACATAAGAGGCACAGATTTTATAAGGACCTCCTGTACACGATCAAATGAAGGGGCTAATGCAACTTCTAAAGGTTTTTGCGCAACAACTCCCCATCCTGTCGATGCCACTGCACTATAGCCAGCTAGCATTTTCACTCCTTTTGTATTCTCAACCAGTTGGGCACCATCCTTGCCAGATGTAACAGCTTGAACGACTTTATTTTTTGTTACAATGTCATTAATACGACTTGGATCTTGATGATAGATAACTCGTCCTTCTGAATCAACTACATATACGTAAGAACCATCCTTACTATAATGTTCTCCCAACAAGCTTTTAAAGGCATTAGGTTCCTTTAAATAAATAGTGCCAGCAATCATTCCTAGATATTCATTGGACTCCGAGAAAATAGGATGCGATATAAAAATGATGAGCCGCCCTGTCATCGCCTCATATGGCTTAGAAATAATTGGTGTCTTTTTGGCTAATGCCTCTTTAGCGCCAATTGATGTTAAAATCTCTCCTTTAATTTCTATAGATGGCGGAGAGACAGATAAAACAAGTCCCTTTGCATTTGTTATAACCACCGAATTGAACATTTGATTTTGCAATCTCAAACGCTCTGTTTCCTGATTCAATACTTGTTCATCATCCATTTTCGTCCTAACCTGATCCGCGCTATATCCTAATATTTGGAAAGCTTCGTGTAGATAGGAATCAGCAGTTGAGGCCAATTTTTGAGCATAAACTCTATTCGTTTCTAGCGTATTTTCCTTAATGGAATCAATGTTCATCCTATAGCCGCCCCAAACACTACCTATGCTTGTTAAAAAGAATGCTGCCATTGCTACGCCCATTATAAGATGCTTTAATTTTAATCGGTGCGATTTCATTTTTCCCCTCCTATTTATGATTTTTTATATGTATATTTTGAGAGATTCTTAAACAATTAGTGCCTATTATAAGCAAAGACTCCTATAGGTAAAAGTAACATGTATTAATTGTGTAAGAAGAATCCAACACACCTCTAGGATTGTATCAATAAACGTGGATGTATCATATAGAATCTGGCAAACAAAATTCCAACATTTTAGTTATTTAGATTAAAGATTGCAACAGCTGACGCTAATTATCTGAAATTTGATAGAAAATCTAAATTCTAAATTTTTTTACTTTTATTGTTATTCTGACATATAAAAGTTGAAGCGTTTATTTTATAATAAAAATTAGCATAGGCAAGTTAAGATTTAATCTGTTATAATACTCATTAAAATATAATAAACTGTAATAATACAGTATATAGAATACGCTTTTCACACAATGGGGATTATGAGAAAAGCGCTACTCGCCATCATCATCCAGATGGTTGTGTAGCCTACACAAAAAGGGGTTGGAAGATTTGGGCATTTTAAAGGGGTTAAAAATTCTCGATTTTTCTGCATTACTACCAGGACCAATGGCGACAATGATATTTGCTGATTTAGGAGCAGATGTCATCCATGTTGAATCTTCAAAGCGGGTTGATTTAACACGAATTATGCCTCCCTATGACGATGATCACGAGGCATATATCCATCAACATTTAAATCGATCAAAAAAATCTATAACGCTAAATTTAAAATCACCAGAAGCTATCGACATTGTTAAATCACTTGTACAGGAGTATGACGTTATTATCGAAGGATTTCGACCTGGTGTAATGCAGCGACTTGGCATCGGCTATGAAGCGCTTAAAGAAATAAATCCTAAGGTTATTTATTGTGCGATTACTGGCTACGGACAAACAGGGCCTTATAGTAATCGACCAGGACATGATAATAACTATCTATCCTTAGCTGGCTTACTCGACTATTCCCGCCATAAGGATAAAAAGCCTGTTTCCATGGGCGTTCAATTAGCAGACATAGCTGGAGGGACAATGCATGCAGCAATAGGTGTGCTGGCTGCTGCCCTTCATCGTGAAAAAACAGGAGAAGGACAGTTCATCGATATTAGTATGACAGATGCTGTCTTTTCACTTAATGCTATGTATGGAGCAGCATTTATTGGAGGTGGACGTGTACCACAGCCAGAGCAAGAAATTTTAAATGGAGGCAGTTACTATGATTTTTACAAAACAAAGGATGGGCGCTTTTTCTCTGTCGGTAGTTTAGAGCCTCAATTTCGCAAATTGCTCTGTGAAGCACTCGATATTCCCGAATTGATCGATAATACCTTCAATGACTCCTACTATACGCAAATTCGTTTTAAAGAGGCTGTTCACGATGCCTTCTTGTCCAAGACATATGAAGAATGGCTTGAAGTGTTTAACGAGGATTTTGAAGGTTGTGTAGAGCCAGTTCTAACATTTCCTGAAGCATGTGAACATCCACAGCTAAAGGCACGAGAAATGATTGTGACTATACCCAAAAGCGATGGCACTATGCAAAAACAAATTGCCTCTCCTTTTAAATTTGATGGTACGCAGCCTGAATACAAGCATGTTGGTGCTAAATTAGGCGAGCATAATGAGGAAGTTTTACTATCTCTGGGCTTTAATGCTGAACAAATCAAGGCTTTGAAGGAAAAAGGTGTTTTAGAGTAAAAAAGGTGTCTAATACTGTGATGTATTAGACACCTTTTTTATACATACGCACTAATAAACATACGTAGGTTTTCAAAATGATCATCTATTAGTAGATATTTTTTGTAAATCTCCATTAACTTTTCAAAAAGCTCGTACTGCTCTGTTACAAACAAAACTCTTAAAATATTTAACATATGCAGGGAGGCACTTTGTGCTACAACATAGTATGGTGCATTTGGTTGACGATAATTGCGTCGCCACTCTTCCACAGACAAACCAATATGTTGTAGAGAGTTATTCACATGAAGTGCTATATCCTGTTGAACATATGCTTCAATTGCAATAAGCTGTTCACTACTAAAGTTTTTTTGTACTAATGAAGAATTAATTTTTTTATTCGATGCTAAAACATGCTCTTTTAATAAAAGTAAGCCATCCTCATAACGTGCCATTTTTACATAATGCTCTAGTAGAATGGCATATAAATTTTCTAAATAATTTAACTGATAATTTTTAATAATGGCAGGTGGTGTTGGTTTACGATTTGGTAATAGCTCTTTATACTCCAGTAATATTTCAATGGCATAATTATTTATTCGCTCATCCTCTAATAAATATTCACCATAATATATAACCTTTTCACTCTGCTGTTCTCTATTTGCTATATGAAATAAAATATAGGCAATTAACACTTTTTCCTTCTCTGATAGTGCATACATTGAGTAGCGCCATTCAGCTTCAAATGAGGTAATAAGCGCTTTGACACTTTTAAAATCACCTTCTGATAAGCGATAATCAGTAACAATTTGATAAAGACGTAATTGTTTCTTTGCCAAACAGCTAGCATTATGCTTATCCACATGAGTTATACACTTATCCAGTATCGTTTTATAGTTATTCACAAAGTTATCCACATGTTCACAATTTTCTCTCACAGAATGCTCGAAATGTCCCATTATTTCATACAGAAATGTGAATTGCTCTAAAGGTTTGTGGATAAGCAGTGAATAAACTTTTTTTGTGAAAAGCCAATGCCAAAAAGATGCATGCTCTTTATACATCATATGCACTAAATATTCATCTTGAAATTTATATAAAATAATTGATTGTAGCTCATTAACTGGCATAGCTATTTGCATTCGTTTCCCAAAGACTAACCAAATTAATCGTTCTAAGTCTATTGTATGTTGTGCAAAAAGCTGCTCAAAAAAAGTATCTTTACCTTTTTGTGTATAGAAAAAAGCACTGAGACGCTCATTCACAAATTTTGAATCTAAACCATATTTGTCAAAATATATTTGCATTTCTGTTGATACATGACCCCAATATTTACGTGCTGTGGAAAAGGCAATATTCTTAGCCGTTTCTTCGTTTACTAAAAATAGATTGGGTGAAAGTGAAGTACCAAGTATTTTTGGATCTTCTCGCAGATTTGACTCTGCCTCCAGCCAAGTTGCTAGTATATTTTCAGCACCCTTTTTACTTCTTTGTTTATAAGCCATGAATAATTGCTCATCACAGTCCAACAGCATAAAAATGGATCCTCCCATCAATTTCTACCAACAAAGATCTTCCCCTATCATTCAAATACATGATTTTTACACTCTTTCTTCAATATAACAAATCTTAACTAACATATGCTAAAAAAATATGGGTATGCATAGCAAAAACGTTAACAATATAAAAAACCACCTATATAAGTGAACACACTTTATAGATGGATATCATCTTTACCAAAACAACGGATATTTTCTTTTTTCTCGTAAATTATTGATCAACAAACCGAAAAATACAATTATGACTGCTCCAATTAATACAGGGGTTAGTAAATAACTCCAACCATAACCTCCTAAAATAATAATTATAGGATTGGCGCCCGCTGGAGGATGTATGACACCTAAAAAGGCCATAAAAAATATAGTTAATCCGACACCAAGACTAATAGACAATATATTGGGGCCTAGTAATGAATACATGGCCAACCCGATAAATGCCGAAATAAAATGACCTCCAATTATATTTCGGGGCTGGGACAAAGGTGCATTCCAGACGACAAATACAAGAACGCAGCTACCGCCTAATGAGGCCATTAACCAAGGTGAATTGGTAATGTTAGTTAACCATAGCAACACAAAAATGCATATTAATCCTCCCATCGCTCCAGTAAAGGCATCAGCGAAATTTGTTCGAGATGGGGCATGACCTCCTCCTCTCATTTTTAATATAAAAGGTTTTATACTATTCTTTTTCTCTATTTTGTTTTCCACACCTATAATTTCTGTCATTAGACACCAACTTTTCTCTTCTATACTCATCTGTTTTATATAAGGTCCTGTTATTCATTTTTAAACTTTAACTATTATATCAACACAACAATAGATTTCAATCCAAACTTCAAATTTCAGACAAACATTTACTTATCTGACTTGTAGCTCATACAAAAAAGCAAACTTTTAAAAGTTTGCTTTTTCAAGAAATCATTATTAGTCATATTGTTTTTTAATAGTTTTATATATTCTTACCTTTTTCAATACAGTTTTAGGTACTTGGAAAGTGGCTGTGACAACCCCTGGATGGCGTCCGATTTCAATGGAACCTGTGATAGTTGCTCTATTTAAAACCTCTGGTTCGCTCATCTCAAATAGCTTCGCAGCTCGACTAATCGCGTTATCAGTCGCCTCATTTAACGTTTTACCAGAACCAATCACCGACACTGGGAATGCATCCTCTACCTGTTTAACACCAAACTCCTCCGCTAGCTCACGTGCGCGACGTTTTTCTTCCTTGGTAAAGGGTTTTGCTGTATAAGGTAAGTCTTCTACATTTGGTAGTAAAATTGGGCCTTCCAAAGCTACTTTCTTCAATACCTTAACTTGAAGCTGCACAATACCCGCTACATCGGTTGTATGTCCTGCAATCTCGCCGTCCCCTTGCATAGCATGCATGTCTCCAATATATACACCACCGCCTGGTACCTTGACTGGACAAATAATAGTCGCACCTTCTCGTACTCGGCTGATATCCATATGTCCATCGGTACGATGTAAATCCAATTCTTCTTGAGTAAAAGCATATTCATGTGGTGCTCCAATTAAAAATGAACCAAAGTCACCTGCATTATGTGAATCAGGCATCGCTTTAGAAGGGGTTGTCCCAAGCTGACCTAAAAATGGTCGCATTCTCGCCAATACACCTACTAAGTCGCTTGGAGCCAATGCAACAACAGGATTTTGTACAGAATTTTCAGGTGTTCTCATGTAGTTTTTAGCATCAAGTGCAATTCGTCTAGCACCCTCTCGTCCAACAGTTACACCCATTTGCCCTTTATGATCGAGTGCCATCGTATAGCCGTTTGTCATTTTAAAGGGTGCCGTTTCTGTATCACATGTAGAACATCGAATTGCATGTGGGCCTATTCCTTTTACAACTGTGCTTGGATGAAGCTTGCCACAGCCTGGACATTTTACAGAAACAAACGGATCACCAATGAATCGATCTACAATTGCTTCATCATGGCCAGACGAAGTTGCAAGAGATGTGACCTGAATAGATTTAATTTTTATAACAATGGCGTCACCCACCTCTGCTCCTTCTACAAACACGGGCTTCGTTACTTCATGTCCTCCACGAATAGTAGGAGTAAGCATGGGTCCCCAACATCCAGGTGTTGTATTGGCAATAATCGTTCCACCATCCTTAAGCGGCCCTAACATCTTCTGTGATGGATCTAAAATACCATCAATAAACTCATTTACGAACAATGTTTCAGCGGCTTGAGGTTGCTGTATAAAATCATCACTTTCTACCTCTTCTTTTTCTAGCACATGCATGTCGTTTGTCATTTTCTAATCACGCTCCTAGAATAATTTTTATGTATATCGTTATATGTTAAAAATGCTCTCTACACTTGCAGAGAGCTATTTTTATCAATTGTTCATATATAAATCAAAAATATGTGAGAAGTCTTCTTTTTTATACTTATCTTTATGATCGATCATCCAAGTATTCGCAAAGCTTGTAATTTCTTTGAATGACGACGCAGGAGATATATTGTCATTGCCAATTCGACCAAGTGATGATGATGCTATGTTTAAACTTTTTTCCGCTACTTCTAGCTTATAAGCATTGTTCTTTTGTTCATAGCTAATGGCATGTAGTGCTTTATATAAATCTTTAATGTCATCAATAAAGCGTTTATGAATGTCGATGGATAGTGGGGAATTGCCGATTGTAAACTTAATTTCGACATCAAGGTCGATTGTTCCTGCTGTTTCGAGAAAAACTTCTGTCACAGTATACATTGAATAGTCATAGCGTCGCAGTAATCGTTTCTTGCTCATAGCACTTTCGCCATCTACATGAATAATCGCACGATTTGTAAAGCAATACTCATCTGCCTTCGTTTTAATTAAAAAGTAAATTTTTTCATCAATTTCATGTAAGATAAAATCATCTGCATCTGTCTTATCATAGTCCTCTCTTGGCACAACCACACCAATATCTGAAAGTCCAAGTGCATCTGCTGCTATTTTTTTAAACATCGTCATTCCTCCTAATTTGTAATACTCTTTTTACGCTTTAGAATCTGTAAAGGTTTCACCATGTATTGATTTATATAAAAAATGTTCTTCTTCTCTTGTAGAATAAAAGCATTTACTGGTTAAGCTATACAACCCAACATTTCCTCTTTTCTATACATTTCATTTATAATAATTGTCAGTAAAGATTCTTCCAAATCGAAAGGTCGTGTGAACAAGTGCAAGAACCAACCATTTTAGTAGTGGATGATGAGGCAGATTTAGCGAATCTACTAAAAGTAAGCTTACAAAAAGAGGGCTACAAACAAATTTATACAGCTGGTACCATTCACGATGCATGGACAAGCTTTCAACAAACAACACCCGATATTATACTTCTAGATGTCATGCTTCCCGATGGTGAGGGCTACGATTTATGTAGACGTATCCGTGAAGTATCCCATGTCCCTGTGCTCTTTATGTCTGCTAAAAATGAGGAAATTGATAAAATTTTAGGACTAGCCATTGGCGGAGACGATTATATTACAAAACCTTTTAGCCCGAAAGAAGTAGCCTATCGTGTGAAGGCGCAACTACGTAGAGCTGGCTATCAAACACAAGATACCGTAACGAATATTGTTGAAAAAGCACTACAAATTGGACCATTTCAGTTGAATGCCGATGAAACTGAAGTCCATAAAAATGGCGTATTATTGGAGTTAACAGCTAAGGAAATTGGATTAATGGCGTGCTTTATGCACAATCCCAATCGAATCTTAAGTAAAGAAACATTATTTGAACGTGTATGGGGAGAGGATTTCTTCGGTTCTGATAACACTGTTATGGTGCATATTCGCCGGTTGCGTGAAAAAATTGAGGAGGATGCCTCTAATCCTCTATATATCACAACTGTAAAAGGACTTGGCTATAAGTTTGTCATGCCAAAAGAGGCACAAGAATGAAGTGGAAATTAACCGCTCGCTTTCTCCTTTCCGTACTTTCTATCGTCATCATTGTTATTTTCGTCAATACAGCTATCTTCATGGGACTCCTTACTTATCGGCTAGCAACTGACTCTGAAGGCGTTTCTGCCACAGAAGAGGAAAACTTTGTGCGGGAATTTCAAAAATATATCGAGATAAAAAATGGAGCAACTTCCATACGTGCAGAAGGAATCGAACAATTGCATCAAAGAAATGCGTGGATACAATTGCTTGATGAAAATGGTCAAGTGATTGATGCTCATTTTGCACCAGATAAAGCACCATTGCACTATGCACCTATCGACTTAATTCAAGTATATAAATATAAAGAATTCGATTCAGATACTACTGTGTATATTGGCAGTAAGGATTCCATTAGTTATTTAATCGGTATTAAAGGTAGCGGTGTTACAAGGTTTGTTACGCATGTTTCTGGCACATCACTCTTACAGTTTATAGGGAAATTTGGCTTGTTCATCGTGATTGCGGACTTGTTAGTAGCTACATTAGTAGGGTGGCTTTTTGGTCGTACATTAACGAAACCTCTTTATGCGATGATAGATCGCATTCATCATTTAAAGAATCATGATCATACGTCTATTAAGTCTCCTGGTGGTGTCTACAAGCCGGTTTTTGAAAACTTAAATGAAGTATCACGAGAATTGGCAGCCCATGAACAGGAGCGAAAGAGACTAGAGATTATGCGTGAAGAATGGATTAGTAATGTCTCACACGATATGAAAACACCACTTGCCTCTATTCGAGGTTATGCAGAACTATTGAATGATGCACAAATAACAAATACTGAGCAAATGGAGTATGCACAAATTATAGAAAAGCAATCATTGCATATGCAAAATCTACTGGATGACTTAAATTTAACGATGCGTTTAAGACATCAACAGCTTCCACTTACACTAAATGAAGTGAACATGGTGCCTTTTATTCGAGAGATAGTGATTGAAACATTAAATACACCACAATATGAACAAGCTAATCTTATGTTTGAGGCGACAACCGAGAAAAGTCTGCATCAGATCGATGAACATTTTATGCGCAGAGCTATCATGAACTTTTTACACAATGCATTGCTTCATAATGCTCCCGATGTATCTGTCCATGTGTCTGTTGATGAGAATACTCTTACAATTTCTGATAATGGCAAGGGGATAGACCCAGAGGATCTAGAACATATTTTTGAACGCTATTACCGAGGCACAAATACGGACAATACTGCTGGGACTGGTTTAGGTACAGCTATTGCTAGAGATATCATTGAGGCCCATGGAGGAACAGTGACCATCACCTCGGAAAAAGGAAAAGGTACATGCGTTATTATTGATCTACAAAAGGAATACTAAATAAACTAAATTTAACCAGTTGAATTTAAACGCTAAATACTTTGCACTGAACTTTCGTGTGGAAAAGAAGGAGTCTCAAAATTTGAGACTCCCTCTTTGTGCTATTTCATTTGATCCTGTACTTTAGCAGGTAATTCATGGAATTTCACTTCATCAAATGAAGTAACTTCTGTTTCCTTTTTCACGTAAAGCTTTAAATAAGCATCCTGGCGTAAATTTTTATGAGCAGAAAACTTTAATGTTATCTCTTCCCCATTTTTATCGTAAGTAGGTAGCTCGTACCAATACATTTTAAAGATTTCACCACTATCTGCTTTATACTCCTCTACCTCACCATCAGCCGTGATATGAACATAGTAGGTATCTTTATTTAATCGGTTAAAATCTACAGTCATCAATACAATTAACCCTGCTACGAATAAGATAAACAATGCACCTATTCCGACAAATACTTTTTTCATATTAATTCCCCTGTCTCACTATTTTATAAAACGAACGAACGGTAAAGATATAATAAATAAAGTAAATAGCTGAATAAGCAATCATCCACAAGATGACTGGTTTTGTAATATTCATGTTAAATAGCTGTGAAAATGCTAGTAATGCAAACACACTATGTGCAATACCCACAATAAGTGGCGCACTAAAGATAACAGCGACCTGTCCTGCTACTGTTTTTAAGATTTGCTTACTATTTACACCAATTTTATTTAAAATAGCATATTTTGCCTGATCTTCTTCGGCTTCCGTTAAAATTTTGAAGTAGATAATACTGCCTGTTGCCGCTAGGAAGACCAATCCTAGGAAGCTTCCCACAAACAATAGGGCACCAACTGTTGCTAAACTATCCTCATAGCTTTGCGGTACACTAGAAAATGATTCTTGTTGTTCAGAAGACAACTGCTGGTAAATGTCTTTCGACACGTCCTGTTGTTTCAAATCATTGTCCAATCCAACAACCTGCATTATAATCTCATCGGCATCAGTAGCTTTAAACTCTTGATCATTCACAACGAGAACTGTTCCAGCTGCTATAAAGTTTAATACACTTTCCATGTACATCTTCTCTACATGGAAGGAGTCTCCGTTTTGTAACTTAAAGTCCTCTCCTGTAAAGTCATGTGAAAATCGTTCATCATAGGCTGCATCCAGTAAAACCGTAGAACCCTCTGCAATGTGTAGCTCTTTATCCTTGCCTTGTAATTTCGCTAAGCGATTATAGTCCGATTCCTTAAGTAATGTATATTCGAAAAATGAGAATTCATTATCCACACGTAAATTTTTCACAGCCAGTGCTTCATTATATAAGACATCCTGTTGTGAAAATTCTACTGTCTCGCCTTTCCACATAAATGTGTTTGGCAGCATCTGACGTACAGAGGCTTCTGCATTATAATACATACCGAAGACACCGCCACCTGCTGTAATCGTAGTGGCACTTAAAATTGCAATGATTGACAACGATTTGGCATTAGCTCGAATACGATACAATAATTGAGAAACACCGATTAAATTTAAACCCTTCCAGGACCATGATGTTGCTTTCTTTAATGCTGTTAATACAAAGACACTCACACTATGGAATAGAAGGTATGTCCCTGCAATTGTTACCCCTATAACCATTAATGGCGTACCTAATACCGTAAAGAATCTCCATATTTCACTCGTAAACATATCAGAGGCAGCTGTATAATAACCAAATGCAATAAGTACAGTGCCAAGTAAAGCAGCTACTAATGATGCACGTGGAATTTGCTCTCCCTGTTTGTCTGCATGGAATAAATCAATTAGTTTAAATTGATAAATCACACGGTAACCTTGTAAGGATGTGAATAAAAACAGTAGTGTAAAAATGCCCGTTGTATTAATTAGTGCCTCCATTGAAAATGTCAGACTACCAACCACTTCATAGCCCATTAAGCGTACTAGTATCATTAATAGCCCTTGGGACATAAAGAAACCTAGAAGGATACCAAACACAAGAGAGACAAGCCCTATGACTAAATTTTCAAAAAAGAGCATTAAGCCAATTTTTTGCTTACGTACACCTAGTAACGAGTAAAGGGCTACTTCCTTTTTCCGCTTCTTCATAAAAAACGAGTTGGAATAGGCCATAAAGATGACAATGAAGAACAGAAGTACAACTGACGAGGCACTCATTAATCCTTTAATTTGTTGTGACGATTGCTTTAAGGCTGAAAGATCATCATTATATTTGAGCGTCACAAACGTAAAGTAAATAACGATACTAAATACCATTGAGGCAATATATAAAAAGTAATTCGATAAATTGCGTTGAATATTTTTACGCGCTAAACTAAATAACGTCATTTACTCCACCCCCGATGCTAGATAGCACCTGCAAGATCTCTTGGAAAAATTGCTTCCTCGTTAGAGTCCCACGTTGAATTTCCTTAGATAGCTGTCCATCCTGAATAAATAGAATGCGCTGGCAGAAGCTAGCGGCAAAGGCATCATGTGTAACCATCATAATCGTTGCGGCTTGAGATTGGTTTAAATCACTTAGGCTTTCTAATAAATCGGTTGCAGATTTTGAATCTAGCGCACCTGTAGGCTCATCGGCAAAAATTAGTTTTGGTTCTGTCACTAATGCTCGCGACGAGGCTGTACGCTGCTTTTGCCCACCTGAAATTTGATAAGGATATTTGTTTAATAAATCACTAATTCCAAACAATGCAGCAATTCGATCAACTCTTGCATTAATAGCCTTTGTCGGCATTTTTGCAATCGCTAGTGGTAAAACAATATTTTCTCGCACTGTTAAAGAATCGAGCAAGTTATAATCCTGGAAAATAAACCCTAAATTATCTCGACGAAAATCCGCTAATTCAGCATCCTTCATACGTGCCAAATTAGTATCTTCAATAATAATTTCACCAGTTGTTGGCGTATCAATCGTTGCTAATACATTAAGAAGCGTAGATTTTCCAGCCCCAGAAGGACCCATTACCCCAACAAACTCTCCCTTTTCTACTTCAAATGATATATTCGATAGCGCTGTAAAAGTATTTGCGCCTTTGCCGTAATTTTTCCCAACGTTTTGTACCTTTAATAATGGCGTCATATACGCTCACCTCTTCTTTCTGACTTTAGTATACGACCTCAAACTTACAGCAAATTTGTCGCAAGCTTACAGCAACCTTAAATCATCTGCTTTTTGAAATTTGTAGACAAAAAAAGATTCATACACAAACTGTGCATGAATCTTTTCTAATCTATTGTGCTAATACTTTTTGAATATCTTCCTCAAAGCTACTTGGCTTATCTGCTGAGGCGTATCGTCCAACAACCTCTCCATTACGGTTTACAAGGAATTTTGTAAAGTTCCATTTAACACTATTGCCTAAAAATCCTTTGGAATGGGAAGTAAGATAATCGAAAATAGGATGTGCTTCTTTACCATTCACCTTCACGATCTCATGCATCGGGAACGTCACTCCATATGTTAGTCGACATTGGGAAGCCGCTTCTTCAGCTGACGCTAGCTCTTGTTTAAATTGATTTGATGGAAAACCAAGTACAACCAGACCTTGCTCCTGATATTTTTCATAGAGACCTTCTAATTCTTCAAATTGTGGTGTAAAGCCACATTTGGAAGCTGTATTAACAATTAGCATCGGCTTTCCTTTATAACGTTCAAGGCTATAGATAGTACCATCTTCTAAAGTTACATTAATATCATAAATGCTCATCTCTCTACCTCCTATTATAAACGTCCATTCATTCTTGCCACCTGCTGCAAAGGGTCCCAAACACCGTTGAATGGTGGTGCATAGGCCAAATCTAAATCTAGCAAATCAGGTAAGGTCATTTTACTATATAATGCTGTCGCAAACACATCGATACGCTTATCAACTCCCGCTGGTCCCACGATTTGTGCACCCAATAACAATTGATCACGCTTGCGAACGACCACTTTTATAAACATACGTTGTGCACCTGGATAATAGCCGGCTATATGGCGTGCAGATAATTTAAATGCCTCATAGTCAAAACCAAGCTCTTTAGCATCGCGCTCATTAATACCTGTTGTAGCAATAGTTAAATTGAAAAATTTTAAAATAGAAGTGCCCACAATTCCTCTAAACGGAGCAAATTTGCCTGACATGTTGAGACCTGCTAAACGACCTTGCTTATTAGCAGTCGTTCCTAAAGGTATATAATCTAAACGTTCTTTCACAATATTAAAGTGAGTTGCACAATCGCCAGCTGCATAAATATTTTCAAGGGAAGTCTCTAAATGGCGATTTACAATGATTGCTCCATTTTTTGCAAGTGCAATCCCAGTATTCTTTAAAAACTGTGTATTTGGTTTTATGCCTGAAGCGACAATGACTAAATCCGTCTCTAGAACGCCGTTATCTGTAATAACACGTTCCACTCGTTTATTTCCTTCAAAAGCTTCAACGCTCGTATTTAATAACAGCTCTACATCGTTCTTTTTCGCTTCCTCATGAACATGCTGAGCAAGTTCTTCATCTAAAATACGGGCCACATGACTTCCGCGCTGAATAAGCCTTACCTTTTTCCCACAGGCATGTATGGTTTCAGCCATTTCTAAACCAATATAGCCACCACCTATGATTGTTACCTGCTCAATCTCTGATGTTAAATCTGCCATCAAATCTTCCAGTTGAGGAATTGTTTTTACCGTATGGACACCATCTAGCTCATTCCCCCTTTTCACAGGCATGACTGGACTAGCCCCCGTTGCAATAAGAAGTTTATCGTAGGTAATCTCAAATTTATCACCACTTGCTTGTGTACCTGTAATAACCTTCTTCTCTATGTTTACATTCTCTACCTCATAGCCAACTCTTGCATCAATGCCATACTTATCTCGAAAAGTTTCGACATCTCTTGCAATTAAACGTTTGGTTGATGAAATACGACCATCTACAACATAAGGCAATCCACATTGCCCATATGAATAAATAAAACCACGTTCTAAAGTAGTTATTTCTGCTCCTGGAACATTCCGATAGATTTCCATTGCTGCAGACATACCTGCAGCATCTCCACCAATGATGACGTATTTCATTCTACAAGCCCCCTTATTTTTTCCTTGTTGCCATTAAATCTGCATATTGATCGATATACAAACGTCGTTTTCCACCACTTACGATGACCCGTACCACATGAATAGCTATTATCATTGTAAGTGCAAAACCTGCTATTGCGGCAAGTAGAGAAATGACAATTTGTAGAACATAAAATGGTGAATCCATATCTAATTGGATGTCACCTAATGTTGTAATGGCTTCTGATAAACACCAGGTAGCGATAATAGCAATACAACGACGCCATGATTGCTTTACAATACTTTTGCCATTCTTGTTGACCATTGTAAAACGCATCACCTTCATACCGAGTGTTGCACCATTCATCATACTTGGTAACACCCCAAAGAGTACCACGTACAGAGCCATTTTCACTAAGAATTCAAAAGTACCGCTATACCCTGTCAGAACACCAATAATCATCCAAACTGATTGGACGATAAATAAATCAATGGCCAATGCTAGTAAAATAGAAATCGGCTTAACAATATCATTTTTTTCCATTTCAGCAGCTTTAGCCTCAACCTCTTCATGAGAGGGGAATAATGCCCAAACAATTGGTGCTAAGAAGAAACCTAGGAGCGCACCTACACTGTTTAGTAATAAGTCATCGACATCAAAGATTCGGTATGCGCAATTAAAGATGCCATAAATGCCTGTTCTTTGTGTGACCTCATAAAACAATGTTAGCAAAAAGCTAATTAAAAATGCACGTTTCCAGTACCTTCTTTCTTTAAGAAAATATCGCAAGTAAACGCCGAATGGCATTAGTAGTAAGAAATTAAAGAAGGCTTGAAAAAATGCCTGCTGTTTTGTGATAGCAAGCCATGTAGATGGATTTGTGACAACAACGCCACTATCCTTTAAAACATCATCAACAAATTGAAAAAGTCGCAAATTAGTATGAACGGTGTCCGCGGATTGAAGTGAGCAAGTATCTCTTGTAGACGGAAATGGTAGTAATACTAAACAAAGCGCTGATAAAAAGTAAAAAATAAATGAGAACATGATAATGGTTTTGGACATCGATAAGTATCCATACTTACGATACGTATAAATCAGCCATGGTATAAATAGTACAAAGGATAAAATAATAGTTATGAAAAATGCTATAAAAATGGATTGCGTGTACGTTGACATAAAAACACCTCTCTCTTTAAATTGCCCTATTTTCTGAACACTAAAACTAAGTTTAGTCCTTCAATACTACATGTATATTTCATCAAGCTTACATAATCCTTAATTCAATAAAAAAACAGGTAAAGAATCTATACTCTCTACCTGTTACTTACTATGCTTTCGCTATTTCTTCTTTACAGAATGTCAAAATTTCTTCTAGTTCATCATCCTCTAATGCAAAGTCTAAATATTCACCTTCAGCCTTTTCCATGATGAAGTAATTTAATATAAATGGTTCTTCGTCTTTTTCACCAATTAGGACACGAATTTCAATGCCAGCTTCGTGGTAAAGCTCATCCTCTTCATCAATTTCTACATCCAGAATAAATTCATAACGCTTACCTTCAATAATATTTGTTGGGTCTAAAATCTCTTCCATTGAGAATTGTGTAATTTCCATTATATTTGCTCCTTTTTCTTTAGCTGTTCTTTTCTATATTAAATCAATTTCAGCATGGGTCAACTAGAAAACTCGTATACACCTGTCAGTAATTATGCCACAATGAAATGGAATTAATTTAGAACTAAATTTCCCTACATACGAGGAGGCTTTTTCATGAAAGAGCTATTATATTATCAAGACGTTATGTTACAAGAGTTTGATGCAACTATTATTAGTAAAGGAACTGACGAATCCGACCGTCATTATGTTGTACTATCGAACACCGCTTTCTATCCAACTGGTGGTGGTCAACCTCACGATACAGGTACATTGAATGCGTTGGAGGTCATAGATGTTGAAAAAGTGGATGATGAAATTCGTCACTATATTGAAGGTGATCTATCGACTTTAGATGGTGTGGTACATGGCAAGTTAAATTGGCCAAGACGATTCGATCATATGCAGCAGCATGCTGGGCAACATATTTTAACAGCTGCTTTTGTAGAGCTTTTTAATGCGCAGACTGTAAGCTTTCATCTAGGCAGTGAGCAAGTAACAATTGATCTTGCTATAGAAACGATTTCTGAGCAACAGCTTGCAGCGGCAGAAGCAAGAGCCAATGACATTATTCTAGAGAACCGCCCCATTCAAACTAGCTGGGTTACAGAGCAAGAGCTGGGCAACTATAATCTTCGTAAAGAAGTTGCAGTGACGGGAGACATTCGACTTGTGATTATCCCTAATTTTGATTACAACGGTTGTGGTGGCACTCACCCTACATCCACAGGGCAAGTTAGTACCATCAAAATATTAGGGACCGAAAAAATGAAGGGCAATGTGCGCGTTTCTTTTGTGTGTGGTCAACGCGTTTTGACTGAGCTTGGCATGCGGAAAAAAGTATTAGCGGACGTTGCTCGTCAATTAAGTGTCCCTGAGATTGATGCTGCCACAGCACTTACAAAAGTTTTATCTACTCAAAAAACTACAGAAAAAGCACTCGCTGCTGCGAAAGAGGAATTACTCACGTATGAAGCAAAGGCACTTGTTAATAGCGAAGGTGTCGTAACGGCTGCTTTTAATCAGCGAACAATGCAAGAGCTACAAAAAATAGCCCGTATGATTGTTTCGGAACAGAAAGATGTAATAGCTCTACTTGTGTCTGAAAATGAAGGCAAACTACAATTCGTTGCAGCAAGAGGTAATAATGTTTCAAAAAGCATGAAGGATGTTGCCCAAAAGGCACTGCCGCTTATTAATGGTAAGGGTGGCGGAAGTGACCAAATGGTACAAGGCGGTGGCGATTGCACCGTTTCGAAAGAAGAATTACTAGCAGCGATGCAAGACGCTTAGTTGCATATATAGAGGAGCTGTTATTAAAAGACGGCTCCTACTATGTTGTTGAGAAAAGAAAATGTTGCTAGCAGAAAAAGACTTCTTGACTAGGCGAGGGGTTGATTTCCGTTTCGCCAGCGTCCTTTCCAGGGGGCGTCCGACGAGTCGCTTCACTCACTTACGTTCGCTCCAGGGTCTCATCTATGACGCTATGATCTGACCCCAAAAATATAAACTTTTTTACGAAGCTTTTCGATACTCAACGGGACTTTTTCCGTTGAGTTTTCTTTTAATCCGCTCATGATTGTAATAGTAAATATAATCTGCTAATGCTTTTGTAAATTCTACATAGTTTTTAAACGTAGTTGTGTACAGAAATTCTGATTTCAGAATACCAAAAAAGCTTTCTATTACGGCATTATCTAAACAATTTCCTTTCCGTGACATACTTTGCTTGATTTCATGCGTTGTCAATAACGCTTTAAAACGGGGTATTTGATATAACCATCCTTGATCAGAATGAATGATTAAGCCACTCTTTTTCGATAACTTTGTATACGTAAACGCCTTTTTAAAAGACTGTTGAACTAACTCAAAATTAGGTGATTTTGATACCTCATATCCAACGATTTCTCGATTGAATAAATCTAATACAGCCGATACATAGATTTTTTGACCGTTTATTTTAAACTCTGTGACATCGGTTACCCATTTCTGATTGGATGCAGTGGCTTCAAAATCACGTTGGATGACATTCTCTGCGACATAGCCGACTGTCCCTTTATACGAACGGTATTTTTTAGGGCGTACCGTCCCTTTTAAGCCCAATTCTTGCATCAATCGTTGTACCGTTTTATGGTTGATGAAAAAACCTTCATTTCGGAGGGCAAGACAAATACGACGATAGCCATAACGCCCCTTATGGTGATGAAAAAGTGTCTGGATTCGTTCTTTGATCGCCTGATATTTATCTGGTTTTACCCATTTTTGAAGATGATAATAATACGTACTTTTCTTGATTTTTGCCACTTTTAATAGAGCTTGAAGTGGAAATTCCAGCCTTAGCTCATACACAGCTCTCATTTTTTCTTCGGTTTGAATGCTTCCTTTTCTTGAACTAAGGCTTTCAACTTTTTTAAATAGGCATTTTCCATCCGTAAATACTCAATTTCCGCTTTTAACTCTTCCGTTGTTTTTTCATTTAAATCAGACGAAGGTGGTTGTTTTTTTGGCATTGATTGGTGCTCCTTTTCTATTTGATAGAGCACCTTTCCAGCCTTGGACATCCACTGTTTTTTCCATCTCCGAATGGTTTCACGAGAAGGAATATTAAACTTCGCAGCAGTCTGAAGGAGCGAATCGCCCGTCTCTATCAGGTGTTGAATTACTTTTATTTTAAAAGAATCTTCGTAATTCGTGAACCCTTGAGGACGAATAATTCCTTCAATGCCATGGTATCGATATAATTCAATCCATAATCGAACGTACTGTCGATCCCTCTGTAATCTATTGGCAATCTGATACGTACTTTCCTTTTCTTCAATGTAAGCTAGAACTGCGGCTAACTTTTGTTCATCAGAAATCACTAACTGCACCCCCTATATTAGATTTTTTAAGTCCAATATTTTGGGTGCAGTTCACTAAATCCCCTAGGAGTGACACTGGCTCCACTCCAATCAACCATTCTGTAAAAGTGGCTTTTCCTTATCTTTCATACAGTCGTTGTGAACAAAATAGCAAATGTATAATTCGAGAAAGGATAGACTCTTATTTTCAATGGGAGAAATGATGATTGACCACACCTCTCCATAAAATGAGTAGTGAACACCTTCAATTAAGCCTTTGCAAAAAAAGTAACATTTTTATGAGGTGGAGTGTATGGAGCGGTAATCCATCTTCACCTTTCACAAAAATTGTATGAATGGTTTTGTTTTTCAACACTCTGAGAGGAGCTGTCATTAATAGACAGCTCCTCTCTAATTTAATATTTAAATTTTTGAATGGCTTCATATAAACGTTTTGCCATTTCTGATAGTTTTTCAGTTTGATTGTTCATTACTGCTACCGTCTTCAACTGTTCCGCTGTTGCATCTGTTACCTCATGCACATAATCACTGGCCGCATGTGCAGTAGCCGCCATTTCTTCCATAGACGCGGAAACTTCCTCCGTGTTGGCAGACATTTGTTCAGCTGAAGCATTCATTTCTTCAATTTGACCTGCTATTTCTCCTACTGCTTGAACCATTTCCTCGAAGCGTTCTCCTACTGCCTCAATGGAAGCTAAACCACGCTCAACATTATCTTCACCAGACTCCGCTGCTTTTACTACTTCTAATGTATAAGATTGAACTCTTTCGATGAGCACATTAATTTTAGTAGCTGATTCTGCTGTTTGCTCCGATAGCTTGCGAACTTCTTCTGCTACAACGGCAAAGCCTTTACCAGCATCTCCAGCCCGTGCTGCTTCAATAGAGGCATTCAATGCCAATAAATTTGTTTGATCGGAAATATCGGTAATCATTTTTGAAATTAAGCTAATTTCTTCTGACTCTTTTTCTAGTTTGTGAATAATTGATAGTTCATCTGTTGTGCCTTGCTGAATCTCATTCATACATAGAACGGATTGTTGAACTGCATGATTGCTTTCACTAATTTTCTGGGAAATAAAATCTGTATTACAAGCAATTGAGGAGGCAACTTCAGCTACATTTTGTATCCCTATTGCCATTTGTTCCATTGCTGAGGCACTTTCCTCTGCCATCACAGTTTGGCTTTGTGCCCCTCGATCTACTTCACTTATTGCACCAGCAATTTGCTTTGAACGCTTTGTTACTCCATTTACATCTCCCATTAAATCACACGCAGCTTCATTCACTGCCGTTGCTTCTTGACTCACTTTGGCTATCATTTCCCGCATATTATCAGTCATGCGATCTAATGCACGTGCCATCGTTCCCATTTCATCAATACGTTTCAAATATTTTTCTGGAATCTCCTGTGTAAAGTCTCCATTCGATAAGCCCTCACTAATGCGAAGTACATGTCGAAGTGGTCTACTAACAGAGCGAGAAATGGCAAATGAGATGCATAGCCCAAGTATCGAAACAATGATCGTAGTGACAATGAAGTTGGTCTTAAGCTTAGTAAGCCCTGAAAGCATCTCATCTTCTAGTGCGATAACCCCCATTTTCCAACCATTATCGAGGGTATGATAGCCCATTAGACTAGTTCCTGTATCTTCCGTTTTAAAAGTAAAATAACCGTTATCATTAGTAATCATTTCTTTAGCAGCCATTGCTCTTCCTGTCTTGATACCTGTTTCGTCTGCTTCCTTAATTGGATTGTATTGCTCCTTCACATACGAATGATTATTATGTCCAATAATTGTTCCGTTAGCATCTAACATAAATGCATAGCCACTGTCTCCAACCTTAATGCCTTCTACAATTTTAGATAGGTAATAGCCGTCAATACGTGCTAATAATAAAGCTTTTTCACCTGTCACTGTGTCAATTGGAGAAACGATTAAAATGACTGGTTCACCTGTTACACGACTAATCGTAATGTCAGACATGACAGACTTACCAGTAAAACCTTCTTTTACGTAATCACGATCCCCTAGATCAGCTGTTGTATCATCCAGATAATGGGCAACTCCATTAGCATTGATAATGCCAAAACCTAAGTAATTTTCATTACTGGCAAGACGTTTCGATAGATACTGCTTCTGCTTTTCAAAGTCCATGCTCCGAACTGCCTCTTGCTCTGCAATGGCTTCCACCTCCACTAGTGTTAATTGGAAGTGTTCTTCTATGTATTGGGACACATCCTCTGCTCTAGATACCAAATTAGATTCCACTTGCTCATTCACAGCTTTTGTACTATTTATCCAAGTAGATAGCCCAAGCGTGCCACATGTTACAAATATAAGAGCTATAATTGCAACAATTAATTTACCACCAATACCTTTTAACCACA
This sequence comes from Lysinibacillus sp. BS3, assembly GCF_039614735.1. Taxonomy (NCBI): domain Bacteria; kingdom Bacillati; phylum Bacillota; class Bacilli; order Caryophanales; family Bacillaceae; genus Lysinibacillus; species Lysinibacillus sp. BS3. The sequence goes on from NZ_CP154860.1 coordinate 2,553,439, forward strand.
TTTCTCTTTTTCTCACTTCTTCCATTTTTAGCTATACAATCCGCATATTTTTGCATAACTTCAGAGTAAAGTCACTAAAAGTAGAAGTCAACAAAAGTTTTCCAATATGATTAATAAATGTATAATAATACCATTCGCACTACCTTTATAGTGCTAACAATTTTCTACAAAATTTTCAATTCATAGATCCCTCTTGTCATTAAAAAGGAGAGTACACCATGCTAATAGAGGTAATTAAAACATTTTCCAACAAAAATTGATTATAATTCACATTTTTTGCTGATTATTAAAGATAGGATCCGTTTAACACATTTTGAGGGGAGGATTTCCATGAGTTCAGACAAAAATAATGTTTCTCGTCGAGACTTTTTAAAAACTACAGGTATTGCTGCTGGTACATTAGTCGGTGGTGGTTTAATTGGAGGATTAGTTGGTTACAACATCCATGGTAAAGGTACTTCTACCCTAGAGCATGGTGGTCATGAAACAACGAATGAGGCCACAGGCTCACCAAAAGCTAAGATGTTCTTCAGAAATGAAAAAGATTTTAGTATCTTATCAAAGGCCACGGAACGTATCTTCCCAGAGGACGATTTGGGACCAGGAGCTATTGGTTTAGACGTTCCCTATTTTATCGATCATCAACTTGCAGGAAATTATGGAAGTAACTCTAAAGAATATATGCAAGGTCCATTTGATGTTGGTGCCCCAACTCAAGGCTATCAGAGCCGTTTAACGCGAGCGGAAATTTTTAGACAGGGTATTCAAAAAATGGAGGATGAAGCACAAAAGCGTTATAAGAAAAGCTTTAACGATTTAGATGGCAAACAAATGGATGAACTATTAACTGCCTTCCAAAAAGGTGACATAGAAATGGTTGGGGTTACTTCCGCGTTCTTCTTTACATTATTACGAGCAGCTACATTAGAGGGAGCTTATTCTGACCCTATGTATGGAGGAAATCGCAATATGGATGGCTGGCGTATGAAGGGCTTCCCTGGTCACCAGATGGCTTATATTACACAAATAGAAGATGCCAAGTTCCAAAAAATTGAGCCTAATCCATTAGGCAACCACTAAGGGGGGATACAAAATGGCTAAAACATTACCGAGTGTAGACGTTGTAACAGTTGGTGTAGGTTGGACTGGCGGTATTGTCGCTGCTGAATGTGCTAAAGCTGGCTTAAAGGTAGTCGGTTTAGAGCGAGGTCAAAAGCGTGGGACCGAGGATTATTTAAATGTTCATGACGAATACCGTTATGCCATCCGATATGATTTAATGCAAAATCTTTCTAAAGAGACCGTAAGCTTTCGGAATGATCGAAATATGAAGGCATTACCAATGCGTCAGCTTGGCTCCTTCTTACTTGGAGAGGGTCTGGGTGGATCAGGAACACATTGGAATGGAATGACTTATCGATTTTTACCCTATGATTTTCAAATCAAGACATTAACAGATAAACGTTATGGACCAAATAAGCTTGGACCAGATTATCTGATTCAGGATTGGGGATTAACATATGATCAGCTTGAGCCCTATTTCGATAAGTTCGAGAAAACAGCTGGTATTTCGGGTGATGATAAAAATAAATTTAGTGGAAAGCGTTCGAATCCCTATCCAACACCGCCTATGAAAAAAACGCCTATGCTTGCACAATTCGAAAAAGCTGCAACAAACCTGAAGCTAACACCTTATATGGTTCCATCAGCTAATGTATCAGAGGTTTATAAAAATCCAGATGGCGAAACAATCAACGCTTGCCAATATTGTGGTTTTTGTGAACGCTTTGGATGCGAATATGGTGCAAAGTCGTCCGCAGAAATTACTGTTGTCCCTACAGCCCTGAAGACAGGGAATTTTGATTTACGCTTTAATTCCAATGTTGTTGAAATTTTAAAGCAGGGTAACAAGGCTACAGGTGTAAGATATATCGATACTGTTTCGGGAGAAGAATTCATTCAGCCAGCTAATGCTGTTGTATTAACTAGTTATGTCTTTAATAATGCCAAGCTATTAATGGTCTCTGACATTGGTGAAAGATATGACCCTACTACTGGCAAAGGAACACTTGGCAGAAACTATTGCTATCAAATTTTGCCTGGTGCTGCTGGGTTCTTCGAGGAACAATACAATACATTTATGGGTGCAGGTTCGTTAGGCATGTGTATAGACGATTACAATGGGGATAATTTTGACCATAGTGATTTAGATTTTATTCACGGAGGTAATATTGCACTTACACAGACAGGTACGCGACCAATCGGCTCAAATCCAACTCCGCCTGATACGCCTACTTGGGGACCAGAATTTAAAAAGCAATCTATTTATTACTATACACGTTCATTTGGGATTGGTGCGCAAGGAGCATCTATGCCACATAAGGAAAACTATATATCACTGGACCCTACCTATAAGGATGCTTACGGGCTGCCATTAACTCAGTTAACATACAATTTTACTGATCAGGATCGAGCTCTTCATAAATATATCTCTGCACGTGCAGCTGACATTATGAAGGAAATGGGTGCAAAAACTATTGTCCCTAACGCGGAAATTACCGATTACAATATCGTACCTTACCAAACAACGCATAATACAGGTGGTACGGTGATGAGCTTAACACCAGAACAAGGGGTTGTGAATAATTACTTACAGCACTGGGATGTTGATAACCTTTTCGCAGTAAGTGCAGGCAACTTTGCACACAATAGTGGTTATAATCCAACAGGCACATTAGGGGCACTTGCCTACCGTTGTGCTGAGGGAGTCATCAAATACAGTCAATCAGGTGGTTCATTAGTATAAAAAAATCATTCTAAAGGAGGCAAGACTTATGGGAGGTCTAGGAGCAATTGGAGTACCTGGATTAATCATTATTTTAGTGATTGTATTAATTGTATTTGGCCCAAAAAAATTACCAGAAATCGGTGGAGCAGTTGGCAAAACGTTTGCAGAATTTAAAAAGTCTACTAAGGGACTTATGGATGATGAAGATGATACCGTAAAAAAGGTCGAAAAAAAATCTGATGCTTCGTAGGAGGGTTTCCTATGGATCCATATGAAGACGGAAAAAGAAAATATTTAAGCCCTCTAGATAAACCACAAGCCGAGCCTCCAAAGCCAGTGGAGGCTTTAGTTGAAATACCTACGGTAGCAATTGAAGAGGATCATGTGTCAGATGAACCCCTGATACCTGTTACCTCATTATTGGAGCATCTTAGTGATTTACGTAAGCAAATTATCAAAGGGTTAACGGTTTTTATTTTATTTTTCATTGTTGTCTTTTCTACTATTAATATTTGGTTTCCATTCATAACGCGAGGTCACTCACTCGTTATTTTAGGACCACTAGAAGTAGTTAAATTTTACATGACGATTTCAACAACTTTAGCTTTTGGTCTTGCAATGCCTTTCCTCGTCCACTTTCTTTGGAGCTTTATTAAACCAGGCTTAAAAGAAGAGGAAAGTCGATTTTTAGGCCTCTATGCACCAATCATGTTAGTTCTATTTTTAGTAGGAGTAGCTTTTGGCTATTTCGTCGTTAACCCACTTAGCTATACATTCTTAGTAAGCATTGGGGCTACCAATTTCGATGTCATGGTATCAGCAAATGAATATATGCACTTTTTAATCATGACGACTGTACCGCTTGGTCTATTATTTGAGTTACCGATTGTTGCCCTATTCTTATCAGCCATTGGTGTACTGACTGCTGAATCCATGAAAAAAATACGAGGCTGGTCTTATATCGCAATGGGCGTAGGCTCCGCTGTTATCACGCCACCAGACTTTATAAGTCAGTTACTCGTATTAATACCGATGATTATTTTATATGAAATAAGTATTTACCTCGTTAAACGTATAGAACGCAAACAAATTGAAAGCACTGCGTAAATTTTACGCAGTGCTTATTTTTTCTTTAGATCCATCACAATAATTTCTGGTAGATTAAAAATACGATATGGTACTGTGCTATTACCCAACCCTCTACTAACTACCATTTTCGTCGCGTCTGCTTCGTAGACACCAGCTGTATATTTTGGGAACAGCCCCTGTCCTGGTGCCACAAGTCCTCCAAGCCCAGGAATACGAACTTGCCCACCATGCGCATGTCCCGAAAATACTAAATTTATGTGATAATTTACATACGTATTAAATAATTCTGGTCTATGTGCTAGTAACAACTTAAACATATCGTCTGGCAAATAGGCCGTTGCAATGTCCAGCATATCTTCTGTTGTTCTACCCATTAACGGATCCTCAATACCAACAATCGCCAAGCGCTCCCCGTCGCGCTCTAACACGGTCGATTCGTTGGCCATAATATGTACCCCTAACGATGACAGCGCCTCATAAATTTCATTCACCTTATTCGTCGCTACCTCATGGTTTCCTAGTACATAATAAACATCCGCTATTTTAACTAGTCCTTCCACTGCTTGTAGGCTTTGTTTTAAATTATAGCGATTACTATCGATCACGTCACCTGTGATAAAAATATAATCAGGCTTTGTATCCTTTACCTTAGCAATCAATTTTTGTTGCTTGTCACCAAAGACAGCGTCATGTAAATCCGAAACTTGTACAATGCGTAGCCCATCAAAGCTGTCAGGCACACTATCTGATTCAAACACATGTTTACTTACGACTAGCCAGTGATTGTTTACGTACAAAAAAATGACTATAAAAACAACAAAGAAGATACCATATAATAATTTTTTCAATCGCAATCGCTCACTTTGTGGCTACTTTTTTCAGAAATAATTCTGACTTTCTCATTATAAGCAAAAAACAGAGTGATTGTAAGTATATGCACTTTAAATACACAAAATGCACAAAATACACTTAGCTTAAAATTTTTATCATTAGATTATGATACACGCTTTAATCTATTTTTTGTTAACTATTGGCATGCTATACTATGGGTAGAAAGGCATATTTTATTATCACCTCATAATACATCACGATTTGGGAAATGCATCTCATTTACTAAAGTGCGAGAATACTAATAAACTTAAATCAGTTAAAGGAGAAAAGAATTGCTTTATTGTAGGTAATAATCGAGTTAGATTGGACGATAAATGTGTTTTACATACTAATAAATTACATAATTTACAGAATCGAATAATTTCAGAATCCAGCTTCCATTGCTACAGGCAAGTATAAAATTGATGACGAAAAATTTATTTAGTACAGTTGGGCTACATAATATTCTAAATTTAGATGATAAGAGGTGAAAAAATGTTGAAAGCCATCATAGTAGATGATGAAATTTTAGCAATCAATTTATTAGAAGCCACGTTACATGATAATAGCGATGTTACTATTATCGGAAAATTCGTAAATCCACTAGAAGCTATTGCAAACATCCCTACACTCAAACCTGATATTCTTTTTTTAGATATAGATATGGCCGAAATGAATGGTATTGAACTTGCTAGTAAGATTGCAGACCTTCCTTTTTTAATGGACATTGTATTTGTCACTGCATATGAACGTTTTGCAATAGAAGCTTTTAATGTACAGGCTGTTGACTATATTTTAAAGCCTATTGAGAAAGAGCGTTTAATGAAGACAATCAAGAGAATATCCATGCGTAGAAAGCAATTTCAAGTTAAAGCTGCTGTACACCACATAGAGGAAGAAGCTCATATAATAGAGGATTTTCACTTTCATGTTCATTCTGGAAGAGTATATATCGGTAACACAGCATTAGCCCTATCTACAAAGGAATTTCAAATTTTTTTCTTTCTAGCACAACGATCAGGACAAATTTTTCCCCCATCAGAGCTGTATAAGCTTATTTGGGCAGAGGAAAGTATCGGGCATACACAGGCATTGAAGGTTCATATTAGTAATTTACGAAAAAAGCTAGAATCCGTTACTGGCCATAGAGCAAAGATTATAACAGTGAGGGGTTCGGGATATAAATTCCATTTCGAGCCATGAAAAAGAAGGGCACTGCGATTACATTACGAATCGCGTACCCTCTTTTTGGTTATTTTTTTGCGGCTTCTTGAATCTCATAAAATGCCCAATGGTGTTTTGGAACATCTTTAAATAATGGTGTTTGATCTTCAATGAGAATTTGACGTTCAAACAGTCGATTTAATACCTTCACTGCTTGTGCACGTGTTAACAATCCATCTGGATTGAATGTATCTGCTGTTATTCCTGTCATAATTTCCGCCGCATTGACAGTATCAATTGCTTGCCCTGCCCAATGATGGACACTCACATCTTTGAATACTGCACTTTGTGAGGTTGGTGGACAGAAATCTGCATCAGGACGTTCTACACATTGCTGTTCTATCCAGCGGGCTGCCACTGTAGCCATCTGTGCACGCGTAATCAAGCCGTTTGGATTAAAGTTCGTTGCTGTAACCCCTTTAAACAGACCCTTTTCCTTCGCAAATTCGATTGCATCTTTAGCATCATGTTGGAATGTGTCTGTATAGGTTGCCTTTGCTTGCGGAATGGCGTTACCTGTTAATTGACGAGCAAACATACTTGCCATCTGTGCCCTTGTAACAGGAGCATTTGGACGGAAGGTATCATCTGGATAGCCTTGAATGTAAGGTAGATGGGTAACACCCTCAGTAATTGGCTCCTTCACTTCTTCCTTCTCTGGTAAGTAGAGAATGGAGAAGGTGGAGAATTTACTCACCTCAAACTGCAAACCTATTCCCTTTTGATATTCTACAACCTTCCCACGTACAACTTCTTTTGTGCCATCACTATGCTCGATAAAGATCGCCAAATTGGCAAGTTGTTCATCTGTTAAATCTGTAGGCAACGGCAATGTTAATTTAACAGGACGGCTTTGCATATTAGTTTCGATGGTCATTGGACGACCAAGCAACTTTACAATCCCACCTTCTACCAATTGCTGCACAACGGTTTCCCTTTTGGCTTGTTCTTCAATCTCTAGCTGTTTATCATACTCTTTTATAGGAACCAGTCGGAAGTATAGATTCTCATTAAACATTTCCAATGAAGTTTTTGGCACTTCAATTCTAACCTTATCGGTAACAATTTCGAGATGGACTGCTCCATTTTGCAGAAGTGACAGCACATTTTTCGGAATGGACACTTGGACTTGATTTACTTGATCCTTCTCGTCTGGGATGATAATCCTTGCTTTATCATTCCCTTGTTCCTTTAATTTCCTAATTGTCTCTGTTGCGCTTGCTGCTGTTAATGTGACATCATCATTCATCGTGTTATCTACATTTTTTGCTCGTTTTATCGTTGTTTTTGAAACTACATCACCATTTCCAGATTCTACATCTACTACAATTTCCTCTACATTGGTTGAAGGTGTTGATGAACCTGAATCAGGATTTGGTGAAGGATCAGTATTATCGCCACCTGTATTATTACTAATCCATTTTGCATAGATCACTGTGTTTGCTGTAATTACAGTATTAAAGTTATATGGTGTTGTGTAGGCATTATTTGTATACCAGCCACCAAATGTATAGCCAGCTTTCGTTGGCGCTTTTGTTGGCTGACTTGCTTTTCCTTCGTGTACTACCGTCTGATTAGAGACAGCACTTCCCCCTGCTACATCAAAGCTTACCGTATGTGTTACAGTCACTGGATTCCATTTTGCATATAATATGATATTTCCACTACCCATAAGGACAGTTGAAGCTGATGCATAATCTATTCCTCTTCCATCTGCTTGCGTGTTCCAGCCCTCAAACGTGTAACCCACTTTTACTAGATTTCCTATATTACCCAGAACTGTTACAGTTTCTCCTTGCTCATACGTTTCACTATCTGTTGGAGCTGTGCCCCCTGTGTTTGTATTGCCGTTGTAGGTGATAGTAAACGTACTAATCACAGAAGTATTCTCTAGGGTTCCTGCACTTACTAATGAAGCTTTGTGCGTCGCCGTTTCTTTCACTCTCGTGATAAACGTATACTCTGTATCAGGCGTTAGTTCACTAAAGATCGGACTGTCCTGCCACGTTGTTCCGTTATCTCTACTATATTCTTGACCTACTACCCCATTTAGCGTAATATTTGTCGCTGTTTTACTGGCTACAGTTGGGACTGGCGGAGCACTTGGTCCATCCACTTTTTCCACAATAGTTGTTTCCCCACTCATTACACTTCCTGTTGCATTTGTTCCATCGGCACTGGCTCTTACTTTAATCGTCTCTCCAATATCTGCTTGAACCAACATATATGTGGAAGAGTTCGCTCCTGAAATAGCCGTGTTCCCTCGATACCATTCATAGGTTGGTGCATCTGCTGTCGTTGGTGGCGTATACGTGATCCCACTAATATCTGCAGTTAACACGCTTCCATACTTCGTCTCTCCCGTGATACTTATCGTACCTCCCATTTCTGGAACCGCTACAGGTTGAGTTTGTGTTTGGATCGATGTTCCTGTACTTACCAGTGATGCCTTGTGAGTGGGTGTCTCCTTCACTCTCGTGATAAATGTATACTCCGTTTCAGGTATTAGTCCATTAAAAATTAGACTATCCTGCCACGTTGCCCCGTTATCTTTACTATATTCTTGACCTACTTCCCCATTTAGCGTAATACTTGTCGATGTTTTACTGGCTTCGGTTGGGGCTGGCGGAGCACTTGGTCCATCCGCTTTTTCCACGAAAGCTGTTTCACCACTCGTTATACTCCCTGTCGCATTCGTTCCATCGGCAGTGACTGTAACTTTAATCGTCTCACCAATATCTGCTTGAACTAACGTATACGTAGGTGAGGTCGCCCCTGAAATGGCCGTGTTCCCTCTATACCATTGATAAGTTGGCACATCTTCTATCGTCGTTGACGTATATGTGATCCCACTAATATCTGCGGTTAGCATGCTGCCATACTTTGTCTCTCCTGCGATGCTTACCGTGCCTCCTATTACTGGAATCGCTACAGGTTGAGTTTGGATCGGTGTTCCTATACTCACTGACGAAGCTTTATGAGTTGCCGTTTCTTTCACTCTCGTGATAAACATATACCCAGTATTAGGAGTAAGTTCACTAAAGATCGGACTATCCTGCCAGGTCGTCCCGTTATCTTTACTATATTCTTGACCTGCTACTCCATGTACCATAATACTTGTTGTTGTTTTACTGGCTTCAGTTGGTGCTGATGGAGCACTTGGTCCATCTGCTTTTTCCACAGTTGCCGTCACTTCACTCGTTACACTTCCTGTCGCATTCGTTCCATCGGCAGTAACTGTAACCTTGAGTTTCTCACCAATATCCGCCTCTACCAATGTATACGTGGACGAGGTCGCCCCTGGAATTACCGTGTTCCCTCTATACCATTGATAGGTTGGTACATCTGATGACGTTATTGGTGTATACGTGATGCCACTAATATCCGAGGTTAATACGTTTCCATACTGTGTCTCTCCTGCAATACTTACCGTGCCTCCTATTACTGGAATCGCTACAGGTTGAGTTTGGATTGGTGCCTCTGCACTTACTAGTGATGCCTTATGAGTCGCAGTTTCTCTCACTCTCGTGATAAAAATATATTCCGTATCTGAAGTGAGTCCACTAAAGATTGGACTATCCTGCCAGGTCGTCCCGTTATCTCTACTGTATTCTTGACCTGCTACTCCATTTAGCGTAATACTTGTCGGCGTTTTACTGGCTTCAGTTGGTGCTGACGGTGCACTTGGACCATTCGCTTTTTCCACAGTTGCCGTCGCTCCACTCGTTACACTTCCTGTCGCATGCGTTCCATCGGCACTAACTGTAACCTTGAGTTTCTCACCGATATCGGCCTCTGCCAACGTATATGTGAATGAGGTCGCTCCTGGAATTACCGTGTTCCCTCTATACCATTGATAGGTTGGCACATCCGCTGTCGTTGTTGGTGTATACGTGATACCACTAATATCCGCGGTTAGCACACCATCATACTTAGCCTCTCCTGTGATGCTTACCGTGCCTCCCAATTCTGGCAAAACAGTTAGTGTCTCAAACATCTCATTTTCACCATAACTAGTCCCCACCGAATTTTTCGCGTACGCTCGGTAATAATAAGTACTACTTGGATTAAGACCTGATAGATCGACACTAAACGCTCCCGTTGTTCCAATAGCAGTTACTTTCTCACTATTCTCCGTAGTTGGTTCGGTACTCGTTGAATACACAATTCCACGTTCTGTAATCTCGGCCCCTCCATCAAAAGTTACCTCCCCACCTACCGTTGCACCTGTACTCGTAATATTTGTCGCTGGGGTTAAGGTTATAACTGCGGGTGCTTGAGTCGGTACATCTGGATTCCCATACAGTATAGTTCCACTATTACCAACTACTACAAACTGGCCATTTCCATAAGTAACCCCCTGTAAAATAGTTTTACCTAAACCAACCGCTTGTTCATACCAATTTATTCCATCCATAGAGTAATATACTTTACCAGAAGCTGCAACTGTTACATAATGACCATTTCCATAAGATACACTAGTTAAGAGGAAAGACATTGCATCTACTGGTAAATTGTATTGAATTGTCCAATATACCCCATCTGGTGAGGTGAGAATCGTTCCATTTTGACCAACGACCACATATTGACCATTTGCATAAATTACAGATCTTAAAATATTTTTGGTATTAGAGGTTTGCAATAACCAATTTTCCCCATCTGGAGATGTTAATATCGTTCCACCAGCACCTACTGCGACGAATTGATTATTAGCGTATATTACACCATAAAGATGATTTGTCTGTGGGGTTTTTTTTTGCCATGTCACCCCATTGCTTGAAACATACATATTACCTAAATTACCAACAGTAACATATTTATTATATCCATATGTTACTGAATGAAGAGGGGTACTACTATCTACTGAAGTAGCTGTTGTCCATGTTTGCCCATCTGATGACGTATAAAAATTAGATGAATTGTCAACTGCCATAAAATGATTATTTTCATAAACTACTGAGTTAATTGTTTGTAAGGAAGTTATAATAGTTGATTGTGTCCATGATGATCCATTTGTTGAATAATAAGCCTTACCAGTAGTATCAGTAACTACATATTTACCATCACCATAAGCCACTGCTTTATAGTTTACACTTGGTGGTGTTGCTAGTGTAAAATCAGCAAATGTACTGGGTATCCATTGAAAAAATAATAGAAAGATTAGTAGGATACTTACTATTTTCTTATAACGTTGTCTCATAAATATCTCCTCCAACAAAACTATTCCTTCTATGTATCAAATAAAGAAATGTTATATGAACCTAGCATTTTGCAACACCTACTGTTGACTAGGAAATATCCCCTGAATACATATGATAAAATTCAATGCTTGGAAAGGCTGCCGAATATCCAATGCAGAAGGCGCCAATTGTCCCGCTGGCGCAATCGTGGTTGTTACATTCCCACTCACTGTTCCACCTGAGACAGAAAATGGCTTCAAGTTTGTATCCGTAGTTCCCGCTGTATAAAAATCTGCTGTTCCCATACCTTGATCTACAGAGGCTGCAAGGCTTGCATTATTTGGTGAATTACTTCCTCCCCCTTGAGAGGAGGCTGGGATTGCAACGTTCATATTACTTACTGTTAGATTAGATGTAGACGTAGTTGCACTATGAGTATGTTGTGGCATATTTAATGGAGAAAGGGTTATTTTCTCCACACCGCCAGTCTGTCCTAGATTACACGGAGTGACTCCTTGTGGTATAGTTCCTCCCATTCCCCCATTCCCACACGCGCCTACTGGCACACGTCCATTCAAGTTTGGTAAACAAAAAGTATTCTTTCCGTCTCCACCATATCGATTTCCTAATACAGCAAATAAAACTTGATTCTGTTGAATTGAAAGTTCTTGACCGTTGCAAAATGCCCAGCCCTGTGGAGCAAATGATGCTGGCCATGCTACAATAGTTCCTGTGTAATTCTCTGCCATAAAATACCTCACTTTAATTTTATTTAATAAAAAATAGATTTTATTTATTCTCGAATAGGGAACCAGCCTTGAATACAAATAATATAATTCAACGCTTGGAAAGGCTGCCGAATATCCAATGCAGAAGGCGCTAATTGTCCAGCTGGCGCAATCGTGGTTGTTACATTCCCACTCACTGTTCCACCTGAGACAGAAAATGGCTTCAAGTTTGTATCCGTAGTTCCCGCTGTATAAAAATCTGCTGTTCCCATACCTTGATCTACAGAGGCTGCAAGGCTTGCATTATTTGGTGAATTACTTCCTCCCCCTTGAGAGGAGGCTGGGATTGCAACGTTCATATTACTTACTGTTAGATTAGATGTAGACGTAGTTGCACTATGAGTATGTTGTGGCATATTTAATGGAGAAAGGGTTATTTTCTCCACACCGCCAGTCTGTCCTAGATTACACGGAGTGACTCCTTGTGGTATAGTTCCTCCCATTCCCCCATTCCCACACGCGCCTACTGGCACACGTCCATTTAAGTTTGGTAAACAAAAAGTATTCTTTCCGTCTCCACCATATCGATTTCCTAATACAGCAAATAAAGCTTGATTCTGTTGAATTGGAAGTTCTTGACCGTTGCAAAATGCCCAGTACTTTGGAGCAAATGGTGCTGGCCATGCAACAATAGATCCCATATACATTTCGGCCATAATTTTATACCTCACTTTAATTTTATTTATTCTTACTGAGGGAAATTTCCTTTAATACAAATACGCTTGAAAGGTTCTCCGACACTCATAATTAACTTAAAAATCGTATAAGTATTCCAATCATTTAAAAATCGGCAGTTCCCTCACTTTAACTCCAATGACAAAACTACTTAGTAAGTTCAAAGAAACATTCATTATTTCCTATGCCACGCCATCATCACATGCGGCACTACCTCTCCGGTAACAACAAACCCACATCTCTCATACAACCTCTGTGCAGGATTCCCCATCAACACAGTTAATTCTATTGGCAATCTAGATTCAGCAGCTACATGCTGAAATTCCCTCAATAGCACTGTACAGATTCCGCTACCTCTATATTCAGGAAGTATGAAAATATCAATCAGACGTATTGCTTCTTGCTGTACCTCGGTTATTAATCTACCAATACCTACACCTTCATACATTATGATTTCATATTTGGCATTAGGAAATTGTTGCTGATAAGAAGCTTTTTGAGCATCGTATTGCATACGTAATAAACCTTCTATTTGTTGCTCATCCAATTCTAATATGGCAAATTCATTTTTTCTTGTAGATACAAATAATGAATAAAGGGTATCTTCCTCTTCACTTAATGCCACTCGCAATTTCACTTTATCTTTCATTTTTGCTTTGCCACTCACCTCTTTCCTGAAATTTCAAACAATATTAAGCAACACTCGCTAAAATATCCTTATTTTCTTCTTGTATAGCTTCGATTTCTTGAATTTCCATTTCTAAAACTCTTGCTATCTCGGATGGTGTATGCTTTGTAAATAACATATACATAGCTTTTATTTTCTTTGCTTGATCTCCAGAGACTTTTAAAATATTGGAGATTTCAGCTAAATCCGTATGGTTCTCAATCAAATACGAACCTAATAAAGTATTAGTGACTTTTTGTAACTCATTTTGGTCCACAACGTTTTTACATAATGCTTCTGCAGCTATACTCGCTGCTACGGATAAATCCATCCCTTTTTCATGCATCCTTTTCATAGCATTAAATTGATCCGCCCATTTGCGTAATGTATAGTTTTGTTCCTTTACTAGGAAAACAAGCTCTCGATGATTTACATCCGTATCGTGTAAAAGTCCCGTCTCCTTAAAAGTCTTTGCAAGATCCTTAAAGAAAGCATTAACTTGACTTTGGCCACGATTAATCTCTTCTTTTGTCTTAGTTAAATCCTCTTTTGCCTTATTCGTTTCTGCTTGAATATTTTCAAAATACTCTTTGCGTAATTCCCCTTGAATAATTCCTGTAATAAGATAAAGGACAGCTGCTATTGCGCCAAGCGTACCAAGTTTTGCTACTAAGCTATCCAGCACTTTTATTTTTCCAATCCATTGATTCACAACAAATAATGTAAGCGCGACATATTTATCTAAAGTGATTTTTTTATAAGAAGGCACAACGATTGATAAAGAAATCAATGGCAACGTATTTTTAAAGCACTTTCTCCATTCTAGGAATTCCATTAGCAAACTATTTAAATCATCTTGGATATCATGCTTTAAAATATTTAAGTCAATTGATGTTCCACTTAACTCACTTTTCAGCTCTTTTAAAAGCTTAATTGCTTGTGCCTTTCGCTCTGGGTTATCTGTACGAAATACATTGTCCCCAAGCCATGCACTAATTTCTAAATCCTCGTCCAATAGCTTAGAAATGATACTATCAATTCCCTCTTTACATTCAGCCAGCTTGTCTTCTACCTCATAAATATTTTTTAGAGTAGGCTGTAATTCTTCTACATAGGTTGCTAATGTCGCTTCTGTAATCGCCATATTATCCATCCATTCTAAAATTATTTTTTAGCTAACAATTGCTATTAAATCGCTATTTGTCTCTTGAATTGTCATGACCTCGTTTACATCCATTTCCAAGACTTGTGCAATTTCATCTGGTGTATGCATTTTAAATAACATGTAGGTTGCTTTTACTTTTTTAATTCTTTCTAGGGACATATCAAGCTTTTGAGAAACTACACTATTTTGCTCTCCCATTTCAATAAGGTAGGCACCCATTAACAGTTTGCTGTAATTGTCTAATTCATTTTCATCATCTTGTTTATTTACTAGATTTGCAGCAACCACTTCTGCTGAAAATTCAATATCTAAGCCTTTATTAATCATTCGCTTCATCGAATCATATTGATCCGACCAACGTCTTAATGTGCCAGCCTGTTGTTTAACGAACGATACTAGCTCCTGATGGTTTGTATATGGCTTTGTTAACAAGCCTGTTTCTTGAAAGCTCTTTGCCACATCTTCAAAAAAGGCATTTACTTGCACCTGCACATCATTGATATCCTGTCTTAACTTTTTAACATCCTCCATCGCAGCCTTTGTTTCTTTTTGGATATTTTCAAATAGCTCCATTCTTTTTTCGCCTTGAATTATTCCATCTATTAACACCACCACAACAATAAGACCTACAACACCTAACCCTAATACCTCAAATATTGGTAGTAATATATCTTTCAATACGACGGTTAATACAAACCCTAGCATTAATCGATGAAAGGGATTAAAAGCCTGGAATTTAGGTACAGCTATGGAAAACGCAATAAATGGTAACCTATTATCAAAGTAAGTTTTCCAATCCCCATACTCTTTTAATAAAGTATTTAATTCATCTTGGATATCATGCTTTAAAATATTTAAATCAATTTTTGCATTACTTAATTCATTGTTTAAGTCATTTAACAGTTGAATAGCTGTTTCTTTCCTTTTCGGGTTATCTGTCCGAAATAGATTGTCACCAAGCCATGCACCTAGGTCAAATCCTTCATCTTTTAATTTAGATAAAATACTGTCTATATCTCCACCGGCTTTTCCAAGCTTGTCTTCTAGTTCAATTATATTTTTAATACTGGGTTGAAGTTCCTTTACATAGTTGTCTAATTGATATTCCGAAATTGGCATAGCATTTTCTCCTTTCTGATTAGGAAATAATTAAAGAAAATAATTCTTTATTTTCTTTATAAAAAGCTTCAATCTCCATAAATTCTAAATTCACTTCTTCAGCAACTACTGCTATGCTCTCTTGGTTTAGCAATAAGTATGCTGCTACTAACAGCTTTGCCTGTTGTTCTGATAGCTTTACATCTTGTGCTAATGTCACATAGTTCGCACCTGTTTCGAGTAGATAAGCTCCTTGTAAAACTCTCTGGTTTTGATAGATTTGTGCTGGTTCCTCTAAACTTTCGCTTAATACTTTTGCCGTTAGATGTATAGCTTCTTGGAATTCCATATCTTTTTCAAACATTGTATGAAGCATTTGATAATGGTCCGCCCATATTTTCAACTGCTCTCCCTTGCTCTTAATCTCTGTAATGACATCCTGTTGCGTATAGGGCGATTCTGACAACTTATCACTTTGATTTAAATTAGAG
Organism: Lysinibacillus sp. BS3; assembly: GCF_039614735.1. NCBI lineage: Bacteria > Bacillati > Bacillota > Bacilli > Caryophanales > Bacillaceae > Lysinibacillus > Lysinibacillus sp. BS3. The sequence continues at coordinate 2,569,474 of NZ_CP154860.1, forward strand.
ACGACATCGCCAAATAGTTTGTCCAATTCATTTTCAGTATCCATAATGATTGACATTAATTTAGCAACACTGCTTTTTGCTTCATTTATTTGCTCTTTTATGTTCACATCAAAATTGTCTAGGGTTACTATTATTTCATTTACTTGACTCGATTCAATTGTTGCAGTTAGAAGGGGTAATTTTGTTACTATCTCTTTTTCAATTAAGAGGGACAGCAATATGTTGAATTGAACATTTGAAGAAAAACTTGTCTCAAAAGGGATGCTTGATACTGCAAATGGAAGTAGGGGAAGCATTTCCTTAAAAGTTTGCTGTAATTCTCTGTTATTTTTTTGCAAAGTGTTTATTTCATTGACAAGTAGCTGTTTAATATGTGCCATACCAATTAAAGATTTTTGTAAATCCGATTGTAGTATTCTTACTTCTTCGAGATGTTTTTCTTTCTTTTTACTTGCTAATAAAAATCTCCTTTCTTTTTTTTGAATATAGTTTTTGATACTGCTGTCAATGTGTACAATGACATTTTCGATTTGTCCCTCTAAATTAAAAAAGTACTGAATCGTTTGCCGTAAATTTTCTTCATATGTCTGTAAAGCCGAATTTGATATTGGCACTTCACATTCACCTCTCTTTAGTTTTTAATAATGGACGAGAGGCAGCTTTAAAAGACTTGATACGTTTATTGCCACCTCATTTTTAAATAGAGTTCATCAGTTGACACTACATGAAATCCTAGTCTCTCATATAGATTTCTTGCAGGATTAGTATGAAGAACTTGTAATATCACTGGTTTATTTTCTTCTTTTGCCTTTTGCTGAAGATTGCTAATGAGATAAGATCCTACTCCATTACCTTGAAAACTTGGCAAAATAGAAATATCAATTATATGTAGTCGCTCAGGTAAATCTTCTGTTAACAATCTTCCAACATATTGCTCATCTGAAGTAATAATACAATGGCTTGCATGTGGAAATTGTTGTCTATATGAGGTTTGCTGTGCGCACCACTGCATTTCTAAAAAGTGCTGTATTTGTTCAGCAGACCATCCCCATGAATCTATTTCTTTCCTACGAGAAGAAGCATAGACTTCGTAAAGGAATGGCTCGTCCTCTTTCGTAATAGACTTAAGCTCTACTTCCATCCTTTCGCCTCCTTCTTTTCTTGAATAGCTTACTAATTATAGAGTCATATCCTATATCTCCCATACTTCATTTATCAAAAAATTCAGATTTTTAAAATCCTAGTAATAAATAATACTTAATACCCAAATAAAAAGTCTGTTATTGCATTTATTTTGTGGCTTTTAGCCTTTTTTTCATTATATTATAGGTCAATAGATTTCACTATGAATTTATTCCATTTTTTAGGTTAATTTTTCTTAACCTTTTATTATGATTAGTGATACTAGTAGCTAAAGTATAGTTATTGGCTTCTTTTTAACTATCAAATGGATTTAATTCCTTTATACTTACTTTCCTGTAGGCGAGCGCTGATCCGCTTCCATTCCATGCAGGGTTCGCCTGTCTCGCTATCCCACCGGAGTCAAGTAGCCTTCCAATCCGCCCCACAAAAGTGTTACCTTTTTAGCAAAGGTTTTCAAATAAGGTGGAGGTCTTCACTACTCTTATGAAGAGGTGTTGTCACCCATCACTTCTCTACAATGAAAAAAAGCCTATTCTTTCTCTAGTTATACAAATAATGGGCTATTTGTTCACTACAGCTAAGTATGAAAGTTAAGGAAAAGTTGACATCATCTTTTTTCAACAACATGAAGAATCTGCTAGAAAGCTAGCAGATTCGTTAGTTCACCTTATTAATCTAATTGGAAGCGGGAGAAGATCTTCCATACTAGCTCATTTCGATTTGAGACATTTACTTTTTGAAAAATTACCTTTAAATGATCTTGTACCGTGTAGATTGAAATATCAAGATTATAAGCAATCTCTTTTGTAGGAATCCCTTTAATAACTTCAAATACTACTTCCTTTTCTCTAGGGGTAAGATTATAGGCTGTTATTAAGAAATTGAGCATTTCTCTTGATGATGCTTCATTTATTAATAAAGCAATTTGCTGTTCTTGTTGGCTTGTCAGCAAAAGTGAAGCCCGAATAGCAATATAGCCTGTATCTTTGATAGGTACTATTAAAGAAGTATTTGAATTGTACTTGTCAGCAAGTAATTTTGCACAGATAGCTTGAATAGGCTTAGGAACTTGAATTTCTGCTAAACTTTCATACTTTCTTAAAATGGCTAGCAATTCACAAGCTTTGGTATTACTTGAAAGAATTTTTAACCCTTTATCAAAAATAACAATGCCTTGTTCTCCTTCTACAGCTGGAATCCTCTCCTCAATAATATAATGATAGAACTTCTTTAATGATTCACCCATAATTGGCATCAGTCTTTTTATAAGCATCACATCTTGATCTTTAAATAAAGGCTGTTCATTTTCAGCTCTTTTGAATAGTGTTAAAAAACCATAGCATTGTCCTTGATAAATTAATGCAGCTCTTACTTCATCACTAAAACCATTGGGCATTAAAACTTCTCTATAGCGAAAGCTTCGACTTGAGGAATCGCTTAACCTGCCTATGTTTTGCCCACTTTGAACTAAGAATCCATATCTATTTACATCTTCTGTCGTATATTCCAATTCCATAATCTCCTGATGAATCGCCTCTATTGATTGTTCAGTAACTGCTCCTACCGAAAAAAGAGTATGTACATCCGTTAATGTACAGCAATACGCATCAAAATTTATATGTGTTCGTAGAGCTTCGATCATCAATTGACGATATTCAAACGAATTTTTGCTGTGCTTTAAGCATTGGTCAGATTTTCGTTGCCAATATTGTGCTTCCTTCATAAACACCTACCTCCCCCCAGAAATATGGGATAGTTCTTTTTTTCCGAAAGTTTATAATTGAGAATAATTCTTAATTGAATTGTACAGAAGTTCAACAAGTAGGAATACTATTTTGAAGAAAATTTTTACTTTTTATTTTCTTGCTAGCTACTTCCGTTATTAGTGGCTGCTCAGAGAAATCGTCTCAAGCAATTGTGGGTGGTGTGAATTCAGATTAAAGCTACTATTAGTGCCCCTAACTCGTCTGCTATTTTTCCAAGCATCCTGTTGGCAGAACAGAAGAGGATATTGAACTTATTACCTGGGAAACAGTAGATACCCTTTTAGCTCAAATACAAAAAAACCAAGCACAATTTATGGTACTTCCTCTTAATATGGGAGCTAATCTATATGCAAAAAGAGTGCCATTACAACTTATAGGAGGTCTAGCACATCAAACTATTTTCATACCTAGTTAAGGTGGTCCACCAGATATTTTTAGGGAATAGTCCTACACAGATACTAGGTGACTTCACTAAACAATCATCAGCCTTTCATCAGAATGATTGCTTAAAGATGAAGGAATTGCTCTCGAAATTTTAACGTATAAAAATAAATTGCTTTGGAGGTATTTTAATGTATAGATCTATATATAGCTGGGACAGTCCTTCTGTCAACACATATCAACAGTCCATTCGACAAAAAATCATAGGCTATGATCTTATCTATGACATGATGGCCAGTATACTTCACAATTTTACTGCTGCAAATAAATTTTTAGTAGTAGGTGCTGGTGGCGGACAGGAATTACTCACTTTAGGCAAATCCTTTCCTTCTGCCCATTTCACAGCAGTCGATTCCTCAAAGGAAATGCTGGAGCTGGCTGCTAAACAAATTGAATCGCTACCACATCGACCTACTATTATGTGGGTTGAGAAGGATCTACTATCCTTAAGAGTAAATGAGGTTTTCGATGTAGTTAGTTGTCATTTGGTTTTGCATTTCATAAAAAGCCTTGATCAAAAGAGAACAATGCTTCAAAAGATTGCGGATAGCTTAAAAGAAAATGGAGTGTTATTTATTTCATCGATAAATGCTGATTTAACTTCACAAACGTTCAAACATGAGCTTTGTTATTGGCGAAGCTCCATGCTTCATAACGGAATAGGTGAGGATCATTGGCAACGCTTTGAGCAATCCTTTAGCGTCACAACCCATCCGATTAATCTTGAATTGCTTATTAATTTACTGAAAGAGGCTGGCTTTACAACAATCCTTCCCTATTTTAAAACACATATGATTGACGCTTTAGTCGCTATTAAAGGAGAAACTACTATATGAAAAATGGGAATATCTTAATCATCGGAGGCTATGGTGAAGTGGGAGGGAAAATTGCAAAATTATTGTTGCAAAGCTATCCCAACAGAATATGGATTGCCGGAAGAAATATAGAAAAGGCTAAGGATTTCTGTGTCGAGCACAAAAACTTAGTAAGACCTCTTCAATTGGATGTGTCAGAAAAAGTGCATCCAGAGCAATTAGAAAATGTAGCACTGGTTATTATGTGTCTAGAGCAAAAAGATACTGCATTTGCACAGCTCTGCTTAAATGAAGGGATTATCTATATCGATATTACTGCAAGCTATACCTTCCTTAAAAAGTTAGAGGCACTTCACTCACTAGCTATACAAAAACATTCTACAGCCATTTTTAGTGTTGGTATGGCTCCAGGATTGACCAACTTAATGGCCATGCATGCTGCAAGGCAATTATCCTCCCTCGAGAAGATGCATATTTCCATCTTACTTGGGGCAGGCGATACACATGGCACCGCGGCAATTCTTTGGATATTGCAACAATTAAATAAACCCTTTAGTAGCTACAACAATCATAAGGTTGCTAATTTTACTAATAAGAGAACCGTGAAATTTAAAAAGATTGGGAAACGAAGTGTGTATCAATTTAATTTCTCTGACCAGCATACATTAACAAAGCATTTCCCTTCTATTCCTATCGTCACAAGATTAGGCTTTGATGTTGAGCCACTCAATAAATTTGTATCCTTTTTACAAAAGAGTAGAATTGCTTGCCTATTAAAATTTAACGGAATACAAATCTTGCTCGCTTCACTTATTCAAAAAATTAAAATTGGTTCTGATGTGTGTGGCATACAAATAGAAGCCATTGGGACAAAACATCACAAAGAAGTAAGCTTCACATTAGACTTTCTTGATCGCGATGAATCACTTGTAACAGCGAAAGTTGCAGCATTTATAGCTAACGAGTTTCTTAACAATAAACATCCAGCAGGAGCCTATCATATTGAGGAATTATTTACATTAGACACCTTACAGACTCAATTTGATATGTCCCTTCAATAAAAATGGCATTTAGCTCTCATCTAACGGAGAAGCTAAATGCCTGTTGTTTTATTATAAAACCTTCTCTAAAAAATCCTTTGCACGCTGTGTTGATGGCGCTGAAAAAAACTGTTCTGGAGGAGCATCCTCAATGAGCTTGCCGCCATCAAGGAAAAGAATACGATCAGCAACCTCACGAGCAAAGCCCATCTCATGTGTCACAATCAACATTGTCATCCCAGAATCTGCGAGGTTTTTCATAACAGCCAATACCTCTTTAACCATTTCAGGGTCAAGTGCCGATGTAGGCTCATCAAATAATATAACTTTAGGGTCCATGGCAAGTGCTCGCGCAATAGCAACACGTTGCTTTTGTCCTCCCGATAAACGATTTGGATATTCTAGACGCTTCTCAAACAGACCTACTTTCTTTAGTAACTCTTCTGCTTTGTTGATAGCTGTAGCCTTATCCAAACCCTTCACATTGATTGGCGCATATGTTAAATTTTCAAGCACAGTTTTATGAGGGAAAAGATGAAAATGCTGAAATACCATACCTACTTCTTCACGTATTTTCATTATATTTGTCCCTTTATCTGTCAGGACATCCCCTGCAATCGTTACCTTCCCACTTGTCGGAGTTTCTAATAAATTTAAGCAACGAAGAAATGTCGATTTACCTGATCCTGAAGGTCCAATAATAGCAATTACTTCTTTTTCTTTAACTTCAGTTGATATACCCTTTAATACTTCATTCTGCCCATAAGATTTGTGTAAATCTTCAATTTTAATCACTTTTTCTCATTCCTTTCTCGATTCGTTTGCCAAGGAACGTTAAAACAAGTGTCATGATGTAATAGATTACCCCTGCAAAAAGTAGTGGCTCAAGATAACGGTATGTCGAACCTCCTACAATGTAGGCACGACGCATAATATCTAATGCACTGATTACTGTCACAACTGCTGTTTCTTTATTTAATGTAATAAATTCATTTACTAAGGATGGTAAAATATTTTTTACTGCTTGCGGAATAATAATATCCTTCATCATTTTTGCATATGGAATACCCAATGCTTGTGCAGCTTCCATTTGTCCTTTATCAACTGCATTGATACCAGCACGGATAATCTCCGAAATATATGCACCTGAATTTAAACCAAAAGCAATAATAGCTGTTGGAATAGGCTCAATTTGGATATCTAGTAATTGCGGTACTGCATAATAAATAATTAGTAATTGTAATACAAGAGGTGTACCGCGGAAAATCGACGTATAGAAATCAGCAAACCAACGTAAAAAATTCACTTTACCAATTTTACATAATGCTAAAAGTATACCTACGATAAAACCAATGATGGATGCACCGATTGCAATTTGAAGTGTAACACCTATCCCTTTTAAAATATAAGGAATAGAGGGAACGATAGCTGTAAAATCTAAATTCACAGCGCTCCCTCCTTTCTTTTTCATCATGATGTAGCTTTGTTTTTTGTACCAAACACAAATTTAGAAGAGGCTTAAAGGATAATAATGAAAAGCACAAGCGATAGCCCAAAAGTAGAGCTATCGCACGCAATTATTATTCAACTTTTTCTAACCATTTTTCTTCTAACTCTTTGATTTTGCCTTCTTCAGCTAGCTCTTTTAAAGCTTTATTAATTTTATCTTTTAAATCGCTTCCTTTTGGAACAGCGATTGCTTTGAAATCTTCAGGCTGTTCTTCCACTGGGAAAGCCTCTAATTGATCATTCGTTTTTAAATAGCCTTTCGCAACGCCACCCTCTAAAATACCTGCGTCTAAACGTTTAGACATCATATCTTGCACAATCTCAGGGATTCGCGTACGTCCTTCTACTGTTACATCAACCTTTTTCGCAATTTCATTACCTAAGTTTTCCTGAATAGATGCAGTTTGTACACCTATTTTTTTACCAGCTAAGTCAGCTTCTTTTTTAATACCGCTATCCTTTTTAACAAGGATTACTTGCTCTGTTTCATTATATTTATCTGAGAAATCTACCACTTTTTCACGCTCTGGATTCGGTGTCATACCAGAAATAACGACATCAATTTTCCCTGCTTGAAGTGCTGGCACTAAACTGTTAAAGTCCATATCTTGCACTTGCATATCAACGCCTATTTTTTCTCCAACTAATTTGATTAGATCAATATCAAATCCAATAATTTCTTCGCCTTTTGCTGCATCCACATATTCAAATGGCGCATAGTCAGCTGATGTACCAACTTTTAATACTTGCTTACCCTCTGTATCCGTAGTAGAACCTGTATCGCTTGCATTATTGTCTTTAGTGCCACATGCTGCAAGTACACCTATTACTAGTACCAGCATCATGATGAATAACTTGTTCTTCATAAATTGTAACTCCTTTTATTTATAATTTATTGTGTATGAGAATACATTTCTCGAATATAGTTGATTGGATATTTATTCATGTTGAAGAATAAAAAATCTATCTGCTAATTAAGATATACTCTTTTGAAATAATAATCAAGATAAACTAAAAAAATTTTAGCTAAATATTATATGCATAATTTTCTGATAAGTCAATTTATTTTTGTTTTCATTCATTTTACAAAGTAACTTTACTATTTTCCGTTTTAGCATTATTTATTCCTCCATCATAAAAACAACTTAATTTCAACAGTTCAGAGATAGAGATTATCGCCATCCTTTAAGCTCGCAATATTTAGATTTCATCGCTAGTAGGAATTTTGTATTAATGCCGTAAGTTATCTTGTATAATCCAAATAAATCATTTGAAAGGGATTTTTACGATGAAAAAATTATCGTTATTGTTCGCAATTATTATTGGCTCAGTGCTGATAGCAGGCATTACCTTTTTCTTAACTCAACCTAAGTCGCATGGGCCGCAAGCGATTGAAGGTGTGATGGATTTACGTCATCATTCATTTCACGATAATACGCCTATCAAATTAGATGGGGAGTGGGAATTTATCCCGAATCATTTAGTGGACGGTAAAGCCTTTGATTCCTATCAAAGCTATCTTGTTAATGTCCCTTCAGCTTGGACAAAATATACAATTGATGGGCAACAAATACCTGTATTTGAAAGTGGGACTTATCGTCTCAAGGTTTTAATCGATGATACCGAAGATATTTTAGGAATTAAAACGAGTAACATTCGAATGTCGAACGCATTGTATATTAACGGAAAGCGAATTGGACATAGTGGAGAGCCAGCTGAGGATAGCAGCTATATACCCCACAATACCCCATATACCGCTTATTTTTCGCCTGATAAAAAAGAACTTGAATTGATTGTTCATGTAGCCAATTTTGATTATGCACCAGGAGGAGGAATTATTAGCTCCATTTTTTTGGGGGATCAATCTAGTATTGCAAAGCTTCGAGAGGGTGCCATATTCTACGATTTAATTACCTTAGCAGGTTTTTTAACAATGTTTATCTACTTTTTTGGCTCATATCTTTATTCAAAATTTGGTATAGAACAGCTTTACTTCTCTATATTTTGTTTCGCAAGTGGGGTTTACACCCTTACTCATGGCGAAAAGCTATTACTAGACTTTATAAATATTTCCTATGCTCCATTTCAGAAAATGCAAATGATCTCTAGTATAGCTGTAGGCCTTTTTATATTGTTGTATTTTTACCGTGCTCTAATAAAACATATGAATCGTTTAGTTGTGAAAGTGTTTTGCGCAATAGGTACCCTTCTAATGCTGGTTGCATTGCTTCCAACATCCATTAATTCACTATTTCAGAATATCAACTCATTGTATGTATTCGCAAATATTGTTTATATCTTCTATGTACAAATTATAGCAATTTACAAACGTGCTACTGGAGTAATGTATTTAACATTAAGCTCTCTAGCCATTTTGCTTTATTTTATCGTTGCTACTTTAAATACAAATATTAATCTTGAACTGAGTGCTCTACCACCATTGTTGCCATTTATTTGCCTGACAATGCTTTCCCTATATATTTCTCATCGTTTTGCAGATTCTTATTTAGAAAAAGGCAAGCTAACGGAGGCACTGATACGTGTAGATAAATTAAAGGATGAGTTTCTCGCTAAAACATCTCATGAATTCCAAACGCCCTTACATGGCATTATAGGCATTTCACAATCTATGCTGAAGGATAATAGTTTACCTATCTCAGCGGACGAACAAAAAGAAAAAGTATCACTTATTTTCAATATTGCAGAACGTCTATCCTATTTAGTCAATGATTTACTTGATTTTTCAAAGCTGAAGGAGAATGAATTAACATTGCGGATGGCATCTGTTGATTTATATGCCATTACACATATGACTGTAGAAGTGCTTTCCTACACGATTAGTAAGAATGTCAAAATTTATAATCATATAGAACGGGGAACCTTTGTCCAAGCTGATGAAAACCGTCTTCGCCAAATTTTATATAATTTAATTCATAACGCAGTGAAGTATACAAATGAAGGAAAAATTGATATAACTTGTTATGAGAAACAGTCATTCCTTGTGATTGAAGTTAAGGATACTGGGTGTGGGATAGCACCTGAAAATTTAAAAACCATTTTTAACCCGTTCCAACAATTCAATTATTCAATTGGTGGCAGTGGATTAGGTTTACATATTACAAAGGAGCTTGTCGAACGGCAGGGTGGGAAAATATTTGTTGATTCTATTGTCGGACAAGGCGCTACCTTTTCATTCAAATTACGAAAAGGTCAGCCGACAAATGAGGAATTACCATCAATGCCAATCCAAACATACCAGCATCCTTTCCTAACATTCCCACATATTGTTGAGAAAATAGGAAAGAAAAAAATTCTTATTGTAGATGACGATGCTGTTAATTTAAAGGTACTAATAGATATATTGACACAAGAAAACTATTCCATTATAGCAATTGATAATGGAAACCATGTTTTTGAGTACCTTACACAACAACCTAGTATTGATTTATTAATTTTAGATATAATGATGCCCACTATTTCTGGTTATGAGATTTGTCAACAGGTTAGGCAACATTACACGTCTACAGAGCTACCTATTCTAATGTTGACTGCTGCGGTTCGCCCAGAGGATATGATTGCAGCCTTTCAATCTGGAGCAAATGATTTTTTACATAAACCTTTAGATGCTACCGAGCTAATGACAAGGGTTCGCAATCTTCTTTTATTGAAGGAGTCTGCAGAAACAGCTGTGAAAATGGAAACTGCGTTTTTACAAGCACAAATAAAACCGCATTTTATTTATAATGTCTTAAATTCCATTCTGTCCCTAAGCTATTTAGACTTAGATAAATCACGGGCAATGATTACAGATTTTGCTACATTTTTACGTAACAGTTTTGCCTTTGAAAATGCCAACAGTCTTGTCCCTTTGGAAAAGGAGCTTAGTCTTATTGAGGCATATGTAAATATTCATCGTACTAGATATCCTGAGCAACTAGAATTTAATATTTGCATGGATGAGCCTATCCAATGTCTTATTCCTCCTTTACTGCTTCAGCCTTTAGTAGAGAATGCCCTTCTTCATGGTTTGAAAGTCAGAAAAGAGGTTAGCGAGCTACTATTAGTTATAAGGCAGGAAGAGCATATGGTGATTTTCCAACTGATTGACAACGGCATTGGGATATCTTCAGAGCTTTTAAGGCAAATTCAAAATGGTGAAAAAACAGCTAGTCAAGGCATTGGTATTTTAAATATTTCCAAAAGATTAAAAAAATTCGACAACGCTACTATCCATTTTGATAGCCACGAAAACAAAGGAACGACTGTTGAAATAAGATTTCCAATAATTACTTTATAGAGGATGTGAGCAGCTTGTTAAAAGCAGTTATTATAGATGATGAAATTTTAGCCATTCGTTTATTAGAATCCATGCTAAAGGCAAGTGGCTCTATTGAGATTATTGGAACCTTCCAGAATCCAAAAGATGGTTTAGTAAATATTGATATGTTAAAACCTGATATATTGTTTTTAGACATTGAAATGACTGAAATGACTGGACTTGAATTTGCTTCTAAAATAGAAGATGTCTCAAGCTATATAGATATTGTGTTTGTTACAGCTTACGAAAATTATGCTTTAGAGGCCTTTAATGTACAGGCTATAGATTATATTTTAAAGCCCATTGACTACAACCGACTCTTAAAAACAATTGAGCGGCTACTTGAACGAAGGCAACATAAAAAGTTGATGCAACCAATTGAACATACTTCCGTAAATGAAGGAATCAAAATTATTCATACATTACACTTCCATATACACTCAGGAAAAGTTTCAATTGGTGATACTGTATTAACTTTATCAACAAAGGAATTCCAAATTTTATTCTTTTTAGCACAGCATTGCAATCAAGCTTTTCCAGCCGCTGAGCTGTACCGACTTATTTGGGACGAGGATAGCTTTGGACAAACACAAGCCTTACGAGTTCATATCAGCAATTTAAGAAAAAAACTTGAAACGATTCCAGGTCATACAGCTAAAATCGTTATGGTAAGAGGCTCTGGGTATCAATTAGTTTTTCAAGAATAATTTGAAAGGGAAGTTGATTAAGCCAATCAACTTCCCTTTCACTTATTTAGAATCCACTTGAATGTTAAGAAATGTCCAATGTTTGCTATCTTAAGCCAGTGCTCTCTTATCTTTTGTGCAGGGATTTCGCCACTCTCTTTGAACAATCTATTCATCAATTTTGCAGTTCTACTATTTTCATTATTTTGCACTAAAAAGACTGTTTGCTTTAGGGCAAACAGTCCTCCTTCTATTTTATCGTATGCTCTTCTGGGAACAATTTTGACTTTAATTCATCTTCACCAGAGTCCTTTGCTAATGGAACGCGAGAACGATAGGCAGCACGACAAATTAAATGCCCTGCAACGGGTGCTGTCACAAAGACGAAAAGAATACCTAAAATGAGCCGTACACTAACAAAACCGTCATGTACCCAGAAATAGATAAACGCTCCTAACAAACAGGTTAAAACCGATAATGTAGAGCTTTTCGTAGCAGCATGTGATCGTGTATAGACATCTGGTAGGCGAATCATCCCAAATGCGCTAATAACACTCACAATGGAACCTATAAGAATAAGGATAACTGCTGCCCATTCAATCATTTGATTTACGTTCAACAATCACACCTCTTTCTATATATTTTGTAAATGCAATCGTTCCGATAAACGCTAAAATGCCCAAAATAAGAATAGCTTCTAAATATGCTTTAGTCTTCAATATAATAGAGACAATCGCAATAGCCGATAATAAATTAACACCAATTGTATCGAGAGCTATCGCTCGATCAGGCATTGACGGACCACGGATAACACGATATAACGACAGCGCAATGGAAATACTGAAGAAAGCAAGTGCAAGAAGTAATATATTGTTAATCATTAGCGTGTCACCTCCATTATTGCTTGTTCGAATTTTCCAATTGATCGTATAACAGCATCCTTTGACTGTTCGATGTCCATAGCATGAATATAAAAGACATCTCCCTCTTCCGATACCTCCATGACGACAGAGCCAGGTGTTAACGTTAACAGTAAGGCAAGAGCTGTAATCTCCCAATCACCCTCTAATACAGTTTTATATGTGAAAATACCCGGTGTAATATTTAGCTTAGGTGTAGTGATTTGTCTTAATACACTATAGCTTGATAAAAATAGTTCCCAGTTAAACAGCCATAATAACTTGATAATGGAAAAGACTCTCCTCATGTAAAATTGAGTACCATAAAAGCGATGCATCGCATATAGAATACCCATACCTACAACAAAACCCATTAAAAATGTTGAAAATTGTGGTGTCACTTCATCCTGTAGAAGTAACCAAAGTGTTGCGATAAATAAATTTAAAATAAACTGCATCGCCATTATTTATTCACCTCACCTTGCCATTGTTCGCCATCTAAAACTGCATCGATATAGATAGATGGTGTATAAAGTGTTTCAGCTGCATCTGTGACAAATGGTGCCAGTTTTTCTGCCCCAATACCTAACCCAAATGTGCAAACAGCTAGTAATGTTAATGGCAACAATATACGTTTAGGTAAAGGTTTTTCATCCTCTAAGCTAATAATGGTTTCGCCGAAAAAGGAAGAAAGAAATATCCTTAACAATGAATATAAAACAATTAAACTAGAGAAAAACCCTAGACCTAATAGAACGAAATGGCCACCTTCTATCGCACCTTGTCCAATTAAAACCTTTCCTAAAAAACCACTCAGTGGGGGTATACCAGCTAGTGAACACATTGCTATAAAGAACAACCATCCAAAAAAGGGGTAGTTACGAATAAGTCCACTCATCTTATCAATTACTGTTTCCCCAGTGAGATATATCATCATGCCAACAGCTAAGAACAACATAGCCTTAGCTATCATATCGTGCATTAAATAGTAGATAACACCTTGTAAGGCTGACTCTGTGCCTACAGCTAGCCCAATTATTATAAAACCAACGCCAATTAGTACATTGTAAGAGGCTATTGTTCTAACATCACGACCTGAAAGTGCACCGATACAGCCTGCTATAATTGTGAGTCCAGCCATGATGCCAAGAGCTGTGTGTGTGACTTCAGAATTGTTAGGGAACAGCAATGTAAAGGAACGTACAAGTGCATACATCCCTACCTTTGTTAATAAAGCAGCAAATAAAGCAGCAATGGCAGTTGGTGGTACACTATAAGATCCTGGCAACCAGAAGAATAATAAAAGTCCAGCCTTCAAGCTAAAGACGATTAAGAAAATAAGCGCTACTGTTGTAATAAGAGGATTAGCTCCTGCCTCCATTACACGAACTGAAATATGTGCCATATTTAATGTGCCTACCGTTCCATACAGAAAAGCTAGTGCTACTAAGAAAATCCAAGAGGCAACAATGTTGATGAGCACATATTTCAATGCTTCACGTAGCTGAATTTTTTCGCCACCTAAGCTAATCAATGCATAGGAAGCGAGCAACATTACTTCAAAACACACAAATAAGTTAAAAATATCGCCCGTCAAAAATGAGCCATTGACACCTGCTATCATCAGCAAGGTAAATGGATAAAAATACATTTTTTCATATCTTAGCTCCATTGTAAAAATTGCATATAGCATACAAATGAGAGCTACAATATTTGCAACTAACACTAATAGTGTCGCAAATGAATCGGCTACAAATGAGATTCCAAATGGTGGTGCCCATCCACTAAAATCAATGCGCATCACACCCTGTTCTTGAATCTCTACTAATAAAATGACGCTAATGATAATAATAAAGCTCAATGTCAATAAACTGATGATACGTTGTAGCGTCACATGCTCTTTTAAAAACACCAGTAAAATAGCCGTAATTACTGGTACAATTAATGGTAAAACAATCATATTACTCATCAGGCGTACCTCTCAATTCATCAAAATTCCCTGAACCATTTGTTTTGTACGCGCGATACCCTAAAACGAGAACAAAAGCAGTGACAGCAAAGCTAATCACAATCGCTGTTAATATTAATGCTTGAGGTAATGCATCTGTATATGGTCCCTCTGATTCTCCTAATAACGGGACATCCCCTTTTTTTAAACCTCCCATAGTCAAAATCAGTAAGTGGGCAGCATGAGATAAAACAGCGGTGCCTAAAATAACACGCAATAACTGCTTCGAGAGGATTAAGTACGTCGCAACAGCTACTAATATACCTACTAAAACAAGTATTAAAGACTCCATTGGCTACTCATCCTCGCTTATACTTAAAATAATTGTTACAACAACCCCCACCACTGTTAAAGCCACACCTGCTTCAAAAATAGTGACAGTTGAAAAGCCCATTTTTCCAAAGATAGGAACATCTATATACGTATGTGCTTGTGTTAAAAATGGGACATCAAAAAACAACGAACCTATTGCTGTTCCAGTTGCTAGCAATACACCAAGAGCTGCAACTTTTTTGAAGTCGAAAGGCATCCCTTTATGAACAGTTTCAATATCATAGGCTAGATATAACAAAACAATGCCTGAGGCTAACACCAGACCACCTATAAAGCCACCACCAGGAGCATGATGCCCAGCAAAGAATAAATACACGCCGAGTGTTAAAATAATGAACACAACGGCTTTGGTGACGGTTCTTAAAATCACATCATTAATTTTCATGATCTGCTTCCTCCTTTCGTGGCTTAAGCTTTGTCAGAGCATAGACCCCTAAGCCAGCAATTAGAAGAACAACAACCTCTAGCATCGTATCAAAAGCACGGAAATCCCCTAGTATTGTATTAACGATGTTGGAACCGCCAGCCAATTCATAGGCATCATTGAAGTAAGTAGCCACTGGTTCAAAGCGATCATAGTGTACTACTGCTAAACCAACAATAGTTACGGTTGCACCAACAAAAATAGAAATTAATGCTTTTGACCATTGAACCCTTTTACGTGGTAGCTCTGGCATTAAATCTGGCAGATATTTAAAACATAAAAGGAATAAAGCTGTTGTGACCGATTCAACAACTAATTGTGTTAAAGCTAGGTCTGGTGCACGGAAAATAACAAAGAAGAAGGCAATAGAATAGCCTAGTACACCATTTAGCAACATGGCTGTCACCCGACCCTTTGCGAAAATCATCCAAACAGCAGCAAAAATCATGACAAACACAAGGATTAACTCGTAGGATTCTATAGCGGAATCTTTGTCAAAATTAAAGGTCATGGCATCTGACCAAACAAAATAACCAGCGATAAGTGCAACAAAAAATACATATATATAGACAAAATAATGTGTTAAATTACCTGTCATATATTTATTGGTAAGCTTCTGTGAGCCATTTTCACTCATCTCTATCATTCGATTGTAATACGTATTAAACGTATACTTTTGTGAAAATAGACGATAAAGTGGCTTCCAGCTTTTTAATGTTTTAAATAAGATAATTCCAATAATAATGACACCTACTGTCATCAATAACTCTGCATTGATGCCATGCCATGCATGAATATGTGGTGTTAACTCACTTGTAGTTGGGAATGTTGGATAAATACTAGCCATAGCAGGCTCTAAAATATAATGACCTAATATATTAGGGA
The DNA here is from genome assembly GCF_039614735.1 of Lysinibacillus sp. BS3. NCBI lineage: Bacteria > Bacillati > Bacillota > Bacilli > Caryophanales > Bacillaceae > Lysinibacillus > Lysinibacillus sp. BS3. Next base: position 2,585,741 of record NZ_CP154860.1, read on the forward strand.
AGAAAAAGATACCAACTACCAACAAGCATAAAATAATTGGCGATATTAACATGCCAAGTGGAGCTTCGTGTGGTTTTTTATCAATCTTCTCTGGCTGTAGTTTACCCAAAAATGTACGACTAATTAAAATCAAACTATAGACAAAGGTAAAGATACTTGCCACCCATGCTACTATAGGAAAAAACAGCCCTATATCAGCAATAGAGAATGCTTCTACATCACGAATAGCCAATACTGCTGCAAAAAACATTTCCTTACTTAAAAAGCCATTAAATGGTGGCAGTCCTGCCATTGAGAAGCTACCAATCACAGCAATTGTAAAAGTGATAGGCATGAAAGACATTAAGCCACCTAAACGACGAATATCACGGGTACCTACTTCATGATCGACAATTCCAACCATCATGAATAAAGCTCCTTTAAAGGTCGAATGATTCACAAGGTGAAATAGCGCTGCAAAGCTTGCTTGGGTGTAAAGAATCGAGTTTTCCTCATAGCCATAATAATGACCAACAGACCCAAGACCAAAGAGACTCATAATTAAACCAAGCTGACTCACTGTTGAAAAGGCTAATAATGCTTTTAAATCCGTCTGACGGACAGCATTAAAGGAGCCCCAGAATAATGTAACTAGGCCGATAACACTAACTAGCCAGAACCATACTGCCTCTCCTCCAAAAACCGGTGAAAAACGAGCAACTAAATAAATGCCTGCCTTCACCATTGTTGCGGAATGTAAGTAAGCACTAACAGGTGTTGGGGCCTCCATAGCATCAGGCAACCAAATGTGGAATGGAAATTGTGCAGATTTTGTAAAAGCCCCTAGTAAAATTAGAATAAGCGCTGGCGTAAATAAGGTATGATCTCGTATAACCTCTACATTAGCTACAATTTCACGAATACTAAATGTATGAGAAGCTACATAGAGCATTAAGAAACCCGCAAGCATTGAGAGTCCGCCAAAGACGGTAATCATCATCGCTTTTTTAGCACCTGCCCGAGAAGCCTTTCTATGATGCCAAAATGCGATTAATAGGAATGATGACACACTCGTTAATTCCCAAAATGTGTATAATACCATTAGGTTATCTGAAAAAACAACGCCAAGCATAGCGCCCATGAATAGTAATAAATAGCAGTAAAAATGATGAAGAGATTCTTTCGTTGATAAATAAAAAATAGAATATAAAATGACTAAACTACCTACACCTGTAATCAGCAGACCAAAAATCATACTGAGTCCATCTAGGTAAGTTGTGAAATTTATATTAAAAGAGGGAATCCACTCATATGTATGAATAAAGGTTTTACCCTCGGCTAATTGAGGAATATAGCGAGCGAGTAAAAGAAACAAGATGAATGGAACAGATAAAACAAACCAGCCAAGATGTGTGACACGCCTTAGTCGCCTGTAAAGCAATGGAATTAGAGCAGCACAAACAAATGGCAAAAGTATCGCAATGAGAACTGTGACCAAATGAAAACCTCCTACTATCTAAATCATCTAGCAAATTTTTGTGGTGATGGGCATGTAAAGTGCTAAGACTTTAGAAATTTGTTCAAGCTAAGGAACATATTAGATGTATTCTTGAAATTTATTAATGGAATGTGGTGGGGTATTAAAGTGCCTAATTGTTTATAAAAACGGTTATTTTAGTTATTTAGTCACTTCTAACCCGATGCAAGCCTAAATAACTTGTGGAAAATCAGATAATTTATACAGTTACAACTCAGTTAATATCAGCATAATGAAGACACTTGACTATCTATTTAACTCACTGCATAATAGTGTGGCATATGAAAGCAAATTAGCATAGATGCACAGAATGCATAAATTAAATAATCTCTAATTATCGATTTAAGCTTAATCCTTCAAGGGTTTTCCAATACATTTTCGTTAACTTTTATACATTTTTAAGTATACAATATAAATGAGCATAATGCACTGTAACAGCATCGATTTTAGCTGTTTTAGGATAATTTTTTCAAAATCAACAGTGAAATTAACAAAATACCAACAGATAAGAGGTGTACATTTTTTATGAAGCATGTAAAAGGGCGTTTGGATGAAAGTATATTAGTTTGTGTTTATTACGGCTTAAATGGCGAACGTTTGATTCGTCGTGGTCATAAGATGGCCACAATGCTTGATTGCCCACTCTATATTCTTTCAGTCGATTCGCAACCCCTTGATGCATTTGACGCAGAGAAATCTAGTTATATAGAGCAATGGAAAAAGTTATCAGATGAACTTGAGGTTGAAAAATTTATTTTGCAAGATAATGAAAAACGCCCCATACAAAAGGTTATTGCAGAGGTCGCGAAGAATTATAGTATTTCACAAATTATCGTAGGGCAAAGCGCACAAAGCCGTTGGGAGGAAATCACTAAAGGTTCGTTCTTAAACGTACTGTTAAAGGAAGTCCCTTTTGTTGATTTTCATATCGTAGCTGTTCAACGCCCAACCGATGATGATGCAAATGAAACATATGAAAAAGGAGTACGTGCTTACTTAATTAAAGAACAGGAGAACTTTAAAGTAGCATTTACATGTCCTAAGTATGTATCGATTGAAGGTATATTCTTCAAAGAAATTGGCACAGATTTTGACAATGGCATCTTTAAATTTACTTACAACGATAAAATGCATGAAGTTCATATTTCAGAGGGCTATGTAATTGATCAGGAAAAATTGCCAGCAGAATTTTTAGCTCCATTAAGACAATAAAAAAACGCGTAGATACGCGTTTTTTTTATTAGACAGCAGCTGAAGCAGGTTTATCTTTCGGTAAGAAGAAGGCAACTAGTAATAATAAAGGTAATAATGAAACAACAATCATTGTAAAATCAATGCCTTTATGATCCATTAAAACGCCGATAACCATTGCCCCTATTGCGCCCATTCCAAAAGCAAATCCTGTTGTTAAACCTGCCATGGTGCCAATTTTTGTTGGGACTAACTCTTGCGCATAGACCACCGTTACGGAGAAGCTAATCATAATCAACGTACCAATAATAACTAAAAATATCATAGCCGCCCATAATGGTACATATGGCAATGCTAAACAAAATGGCATAGGGCCAACTACAGAAAGGATAATGACATTTTTCCTACCAATACGGTCTGATAAAGAACCTCCGAAAAAGGTACCTACTACACCAAATGCCATGAAGGTGAATATTAATATTTGCCCTAGTCGAAGGCTGACCTCATAGTGATCCATTAGATAAAACACATAAAAACTTGTTATATTTGTTGTATAAAATGATCGTGCAAAAATAATTGTAAATAATAATGTTAATGCGATTCCTACTTGTTTCTTTGTTAATGGAGGCAATGTTGAGACGAGTACACGCTTTTTCTTAGTTGCACGCTCCTGCTCCAATTGTTTTTTATACCATGTAGCAATTTTACTTAATAAAATGATACCAAACGTTGCAATTACTAATATGATCGCAGCCCCACGTTGCCCTAAAATATCAAAGATATAAGCACTAATTAATGGTGCTAGTGCTTGCCCTGAATTTCCCCCCACTTGATAAATTGACTGCGCAAGTCCTCGTTTAGATCCAGCTGCCATAAAGGAAACTCTCGATCCCTCAGGGTGAAAAATAGCTGACCCGAAGCCTATAAATAATACCGCAATAATAATAATCCAATACTGCGTTGTGAACGCTATAATAGCAATCCCTATAAATGAACTAATCATACCGATAGGTAAAGCATAAGGCATTGGTTTTTTATCACTGATAAAGCCTACCGCAGGCTGCAATGCAGAAGCAAATATGTTTAATACAAAAGAAATCATTCCAATTTGTGTAAAGGTCAATCCTAATTCACTCTTAAATATCGGAAACATCGCTGGGATAACAGCTTGCATCGTATCATTTATTAGGTGAGCAACACCGATTGCAATCATTATTGGATAGATTGGATTGGTTACATTTAATTGTTTATTCATGTTGCCACCTCACTCTTATTTTGTTTAAACATGATTGTCGCATACTATCGACCATTTTGCACAAGCTATAGTTCGACAGCTGTAAAAGGAGTTGATATATGCATGGAAAGCTTTATTCATGCTCACTTTTGGGAAATGATTCTACGAACAACACTTTCGTTTTTTGCCTTACTAATTCTGGCACGTCTACTTGGTAAAAAACAATTAGGCCAGTTAACGTTTTTCCATTACATTACAGGTATTACATTTGGGTCGATCGCTTCAGAAATTGCCTCTCAGGAAGAAACACCTTTTTTAGATGGTTTGATTTCTCTCGTTTGGTGGAGTGCTTTAACGTATTTGATGACCGTTATTACGATTAAATCTAAAAAAGCTCGCGTTCTCATTGATGATAAACCAACAATTGTTATTCAAAAGGGTCTTATATTAGAATCAGCACTACAAAAAAACCGTCTTCATCTAGATGAGCTTACAATGATGTTACGTGAACAAGCCATTTTCTCCGTACAGGACGTTGAGTATGCTTTACTAGAAACAAATGGAAAGCTCAGTGTGCTACAAAAAACCTCTGAACAAGTGGCTACAAAGCAGGATGTTAAAGCCGATGTATCACCACCTACCTACCTTCCTACTGAAGTTATTTCTGATGGTCAACTTATTACCGAGAATATTGTTGAACTTGAGCTGACAGAAGACTGGGTAATAAAGAAATTGAAAAAGCAAAATGTGCATTCTGTAGAAGAAGTTTATTTTGCTCAAGTCCAAACAAATGGTTCCTTGTACATCAGCTTAAAAGATAAAGCGAGACATTCAAGCCCTTAATTGCTTGTCTAGTCTCGTTTTTTTGTTAATCAATTTTGACAATATCTAAGGGCGTAATAATACCGAGTAATCTTTGATGTGGTTGACCATGCTCCGTTATTAATAATGCCTCAAAGCGTCTCCCTCTTTCGACTCCTTGTTTAAATATTTCCTCAGCCTCATAGATGGATATCGTTCTACTGACAAATTTGTAATTCACTCTATTTTTCTCATGCAATAAGATATCATGCAATGTTGGTATTCTTTTCGGTAAATGATCACCACCCATCTTTGACGCAAGCCAATTTGTGATTCCTACTGTTGTGATGAGCCCCTTAAACTGCTTATTATAATAAACAGGAAATTGTGTATATTTGCGCTGACGTATCACTTTTAAAACATGTTTTAAAGAATCATTTTCTTGAAAAATCAATACTCTTTTACGGAACATTTGCCCCACAAGCGTTGGCTTAGCAAGGGTAGCATCTATGTATTCAATTCGTTCTACAACATCAGTATGTGGCTCTGCAATCACATAATGTAATGATGTACGATGATGCACAATCGCATTTCGTAAGTCTGCATATGAGCGGAGATCATCTTCATATTTCTTCACCAAGACATCCTTTTTCTTTGCTTGATCAATCAGCCGATAAAAAGGCATAAAATCCTTCGCACCTACAATATCTCTCAGTCTATGATCTATTCGATTAAACGCTGTCAGGAAACGATCGGAATTTTCAGTTCCCACTTTTCATGTCCCTTCTTTCTATAGTAGTCTATATATTTTCCGAGTTATTTGACAAATTTCGAGTTACACACCCATTATATTCCTAAGTTATAGAGATTCCAAGAAAGGAGTTTTACAATCCCTCTTGAAAGTGACGTTACGTCATTTTATATAATGTCATTAACAGAGAGGAGGAGTGATTACCTTGCTTACGATTCACAATGTATCAAAACAAACTGGCATTTCTGTTCGAACGTTACGTTACTATGAGGAGATCGGCTTGTTACTTCCTATAGCAAAGACTGAGGGGGGACATAGGATATACGGAGAGAACGAACTCAAAACGTTACAACAGATTGTATTTTTAAAGGCATTGGGCTTCAAGTTGAAAGAAATTCAGACGCTTATCAATAATTCATGGAACTGGGAAGCAAGTTTAGACCATCAGTTAGCTTTTGTAGCAGAAGAGCAAAAGAAACTACAGCAAATGAAGGACACTATTCTTGGATTAAAGAATGCTTCGTCTATCGAAGGTGGGTTGACAGAGTCCCTTATCCAAAAGTACATTAAGCTTTCAAATCAAGAACGAGATAATAAGCAAGCCTTCCGCCAGCAGATTTTTGCAGCCACAGAAATGGAACTATTTAGAAAATTACCCAATTTAAATAAAAATGATCCTAATTCTTTAGAGTGGATTGGTTTATTAGGTCAATTAAAGCAGCTTCATAAGGAAAGCCCTGAAGCCGATTCCGTGCAGTTTATTATTAAACGAATGATGGAAAAAGCCGAGGTAGAATATAACGGAAATGATGAATTTTTAGAGAAGATGTGGACGATAAGAAAATCTACTTATAAATCTGAACAAATAGGATTATATCCTTTAGAGGAAGAATTTCTACATTTTATAGAGCAGGCTTTTCATGTTTATGAAACAAAAAAACAGGCGTTAGGAAAGTCACAATCATGAACATAGAAATGTTGCTACTGATTGGTACCTTAGCTTTGTTAGACATGTTTAGTCCTTCTATAATTGGTGTATCCGTCTATGTATTGCTTGTGGCTAAAAAACAGCAGATCCGCCTTTTATTAACCTATTTAATGACTGTTGGGTTGTTTTACTTTAGTACTGGGATTTTTTTAATGTTAGGTCTAGGTGTCATATTCAACCCTATTTCTAATTTGCTAGATAGTTACTCAGCTCGATTAATCATGACCATGGTAGGGGGAATTTTATTTATTGGCAGTTGGTTAGTTCCAAAAAGAAAGGCAAATGGATCCCCTAAACCAAAATCTTTACATGTCAGCTCTATGGTAGCTTTAGGTTTCACAACTTCTATTTTAGAAGTTGCAACCGCTCTTCCTTATTTCGCGGCAATAGGTATTTTAACGAGTAATCAAATAGTGTTTTATGAATGGTTACCTTTATTGGCAGGATACAATTTAGTAATGATTGCACCAGGGATCATCCTACTATGCTTACATCTATTATTCCGCCGATTTATGAATAAACCTTTAAGAAAAATTCAAACGCTTTTTGATCAAAGAACAAGCTCGACCCTTTCTTGGATTATGTTCTTTGTAGGATTGATTTTGCTTATAAATGGTAGGATGATTTAAAATAAAAAACGGTAAAAATCCATTTTTACCGTTTTCTCTTCAGATTTTTGTCATAGACGCATTTCTTTTCATCATCACGATACCAATGCCGATGCAGATAATTGTCAATGCTAGCGTAATGACTAAGCTCCACCAGTAATCTGACATATCTATTGTCCCTCGAAATTTTGCAATTCCGTAGCTTGCTAGTTTCCACGGTGATATTGTCCAAAAGATTCCTATAATCATATCGATAATTTGCCCAACAAAGATCACTGTAAATGCACATGTTGTAGCAATAACTGTTTTAAAGCTGGCACTCATCATTAACGTAACAGCTATCACAAATAGCAACCAAATATAGTACGTAGAAAAGCTTACTAACAGTGCACCCACGTCCAACGTTCCATATAGAATAGTTGTATAATAGACACTTGCACCAAACCCAGCTAAAATACTAACAAAACAAATGGTGCTCATAACAACAAATTTACTCAAAAAATATGCGCCAAATGATATAGGTCGAGCATATAGTAATGTTGCCATACCATTAGCACGTTCCTTACTGACAGCTCCTACAAACGAAGCCATCATCACCAACAAGCCAATTGTTTGAAATTGCCCGATAGAAGCTTGAATTAAATCCAGTGGCATTAATTCTGGCATCAACATTTCAAAGCCCTCTGGAACATTTCCAACAGCATTTAAAATATCCATCATATAATAGTTTGTTAGTGGATCACTCATTCCAAGCAGAGCAAACACTAGAGGAATCCATAGAAACTTCCAACTCCGCCATGCTTCTCTAAATTCCTTTTGCAGAAGTACATTGAATCCTCTCATGCCTTTTTCGCCACCTTCATGAAAATTTCTTCCAAAGATGCTGTCTGTCGCTCTACCTTTCTAATTGTATAAGGACATTCACTTAACCGTTGAAGCAACATTTTCATCGTCGGCTCTTCATTCACGATCTCAATATACACATTACAACCTATTACATGATTAGAGGAATTTGCAAAAAGCTTAGCCTCTTCTTCACTGCCAAATTCAATGACATAATTTTGCTCATCAAAACGTTGCCGTACTTCACGTAATGTTCCCTGCTCTACTAGTTTTCCATTTTGCAAGAATAATAGTTGATCTGTCATTTCTTCAGCATCATTTAAAATATGCGTTGAGTATAAAATAGTCGTCTCTTGCTGTAGTCCTTTTAATAAATCAAGTACTTCTCTACGGCCGACTGGATCTAAAGCTGAAACAGGTTCGTCTAATAGCAGTAATTTAGGCTTATGCACTATTGCTTGGGAAATACCCAGTCGCTGCTTCATTCCACCTGAAAAAGAGGCTATTTTTTTATGTTGGACGTCCCCTAACCCTACAAATTCTAAGGTTTTTTGTGCTTCTAATTTAGCCTTTTTGGCTGCTACACCATTCAATTTTGCAGCCATTTCTGTAAACTCTAACGCAGTTAACCAAGGATGAAATTGTGGATATTGGGGTAAAAAACCTATATTCGCACGTAAATCATTACCTAGCATCTTTACATTTCCAGCAGTCGGTCTTAAAAGCCCCGTTAACATAGATAAAGTGGTTGTCTTGCCAGCTCCATTTGGACCAATTAAAGCCGTAGAAGTTTTTTCCTCTAAGTTAAAATGAATAGCATCTACAACTTTGTGCTCTGCAAATTGCTTGGTCAAACCTATAACTTGAAGTAAAGTTGTCATGACTGCTTTCTCCCCACTATAAAGTACGCAATTGATCCAAATAGATTAGCAAAAAGAATAATAAACACCCAAAGAATTTTAGGGCCGTTTGTTGAATGAATTTTTCGTAAATCAATAAGTGCTACAATCATCAAAATAATTTGAACGATGATGAGCGGTGCTATTACTGCCCATGGAACTTTTGCTAATTCCTCCATCATACAGATCACCTCATTATTTGTTATACATTAACTATAACAACTTTGTTCTAATATGTATAGAACAAAGTATCTCTTACATCATAAAAAAAGATGTACCTTAATTAGTACATCTTCTCAATTATTTATAAAGTTTTTGCAGCGCGTCTTCCATTTTAGGGCGTATCGTCACCACTGGACGAGCTTTTTTGACAGCTGCCTGTGCTGCTTCTAATGAATCAGCCATACCCAACTCCATTAATATAGCAGTAGCTGCAACACCTGCACGTCCACCACCACTTCCACAGTGGACATATACTTTCTGCCCTGTCTCAAAGGCTATAGCAACTTCTTGCGCGACTTGTTGGATGGATGATGCTACCTCACTATCTTCATCTGCTATAGGCATATGTTTATAAGAATAAGGAACTGTCTCCTGGTCTTGAGGGGATAGCCCTTGAACACGAACATCTATCACAACATCAACGGATTCTTGTGTAAATGCAGCCTCTGCATCTTTTGCACCGCCAAAGAACAGTTGATCCTTTACTAAAACATCGTAGTCTTTCCCCATATTCTCCACGCCTCACATGTTTTATTTTAGTAAATGCTTAATATCCTCATAATATGGTAGAGCCGTTAAAGCACCTGCTTTTGTTGCGGCAAAAGCTCCTAATTTGTTGCCAAAGCTTGTACAACGCACTAGTTCTTCTTTTGTTGTAGGTAAACCATTGTAATGGACATCACGTAGGACACCTGCCATAAATGCATCTCCCGCACCTGTTGTATCCACAGGCACTACTTTCTCAGTAGGTACATGGATAACTTCACCATTAAGGACTGCATAAGTCCCGTTTTCTCCTACGGTAATTAAAATAATAGGCACTAAATAGCTATTTAATTGCTCGATACCTTCTTCTAAGCTACTTGTCTCTGTCAGGAAGAATAGCTCATCATCCGTCACCTTTAAAATATCGACATCCTCGAAAAATGATGTAATCGTATCTCGACAAATTTCTTCACTGCTCCAACGTAAAGGACGAATATTTGCATCCATTGCAATAATCGCACCCTTGTCCTTAGCCATTTCTACTGCTGCTCGTGTTGTAGCAAGAGCTGTTGGATGGAACATTGTGCCTGAACACACCGTTAAAGCAGAGGCATGCTTAAAAGCTGCTTCATTTAGCTGTGATGGTTCAACTTGTAAATCAGGTGTTTCATCAACATAATCCTTAAAAATTCGCTCACATGCTTCTGTTAGATGCACATATACACCACTTACTCGTTTTGCTGGATCAAATACGGCATAATCCAGTTTCACACCCTCTTGGGCAAGCCCATCTCGCACAAATTGCGAGCCCTCGTCATCCCCCGTAATTGTAATTAATGCGGAAGGCGCACCAATGCGGCTAATACCCGCTGCAACATTGACCGTTGCGCCACCCATATATTTAGTAAATGATGTGTTTGTTACATCATCAGCAATATAGTCAATAAAAGCATCTCCATAGACTAATATAAAATCCTTCTCTTGCTTTGTCATGATAGTCCTCCTGAAAGTCTAGTCATTATAGATTAACACGAAAATTGTCATTCTATAAAGGTTTTTACTTTTGGGATTTCTTTATGAGAGGATGGATAACTTGAGTCATCCCCTATCTTTGTTATACTTGCCTATAGAAAGGTAGGGATTATCAAAATGAGTATTACAATTCGACAAGCGCAACCACAAGATGCCCATGCCGTTGTGCCTTTAATTATCGACGCCATTGGCGATATTGCTAATCGCTTAACTGGTGAGCAATCAACGGAGGCTGTTATACAAGAGCTGACTGTTCTTTTTCACCAAGAAGACAATCGACATTCTTATTTAAATACTTTTGTCGCTACTGAAAATGAACAGATTTTGGGGATTCTCGTTTATTATCACGGCGAACAAGCCGTTCACATGGACGCTAACCTTGTTAAATGGCTTGAAGCAAAAAATGCGCCATCCATTGTTATTGACCAAGAAGCCCATGAAGATGAGGCTTACATTGATACAGTTTGTGTTGCACCAGCTGCACGTGGTAAAGGAATCGGAACATTGCTATTACAATTTGCTGAAGAGCTGACAAAGCAGCGTGGCTATACAAAATTATCATTAAATGTTGAAACCCAAAAAGAAGAAGCTCGCCGTCTTTATGAACGACTAGGATTTGTTATTACGGAGCCTTGGTCAATTATTGATGAGCCTTTTCACCATATGGTTAAACAGTTTTAGGAAGTGAATAACTAATATATGAAAAACAATTTGATTTACCCTCTTTTGATTGTTATTGCATCTAGTAGTTACGGGATCTTGTCGACTATTGTCAAAGTAGCTATGCAGCATGGCTTTACATCAGCGGAGGCTGTATCAAGCCAATATATTATTGGCTTTTTACTCGTAATATCCATCTTTATTTTTACTGACAGAAAATTACCAAGACCGTCCAAGAAGGGCTTACTTATTTTAATATGCGCGGGAATTTTTACAGGGACAACAGGTATCGTGTACGGAGAATCTTTAAAGTATCTTCCTGCTTCTCTTGCAGTAGTCATGTTATTCCAATTTACATGGATTGGTCTACTGATTGATTGTGCCCTCCATAAAAGATTACCAAGTAGACCTGAAGTAATTTCAATCGTTATCTTATTTATAGGAACGATTCTAGCTGCAGGTGTATTAAATGTAGATTTAAGTGACATTCCTATTCAAGGATGGCTATTCGGTTTTACAGCAGCCGTTACTTTTGCATGTTTTATTCAATTTAATTCTCGACCCGTCGAGGGCGTGACTACCACATCAAGGGTATTAATCGTTTCCTCTGTAGCCCTTATTTTGATCAGTATTTTCCTAAGCCCCGAGGTTATTTGGAACGGTAAACTATTCATGCAAGGCCTGTGGAAATACGGACTAGCACTAGGTCTTTTCGGTATCATTTTACCGATTTATCTATTTTCAATTGCTATCCCTAAAATCGGTGGTGCGCTTGCTTCTATTTTAAGTGCCATTGAATTACCAGTGGCTGTTACTGTTTCTGTTATTGTTTTGCATGAACCTTTAACTGCTGTACAAATTATCGGGATTGTACTGGTGATTGCTGGTATGATGCTGCCAACCATTGTTGCACAACGTCAACAAAAGGATAGCTTATTAGAAGCACATTCATAAAACGACAAAAAACTCCTTAAAAATGGAATGATTCCTTTTTAAGGAGTTTTTTTGAACTTTAACGAAATGCCATTGCTTACCATTATGCACTTCGCTATGATGAATGCAAATGTAATTTTTTAATAATTCTAACATTAATGTTCCCCTTCGGTATTATACTGCAATATGCAAGTAACTTACTTTAAGAAAGGGGAAGTTGATGAAAAAAGCCTATATTCTTGGTTTTTTCCTTATGTTAATGCTTTTCGTTTTAGCTGCTTGTAATGGCAAAGATCAGCAAAATTCTACAAATGATGCAGCAAATAATGACGAGGCATCGGATGGTAAAAAAACAGAAGTAGCAGCAACGTCGCCTTCAGGCAAGCTAGTAATTTACACTGGACGTGACGAAGAAATGGTGCAAAATGTGATCGATCAGTTTAATGAAAAATATCCAGACATTGAAGTAGAATTTCTAACGATGGGTGCTCAACAAATTTTAGAACGTCTTCGTGGAGAGAAAGCAAATCCTCAAGCAGATTTTTGGTGGGGCGGAACCCAATCAGCGCTCATTGTTGGCGCCAATGAAGACTTACTACATGCTTGGCAGCCGAGCTTTATTGACTCTATTGATACCACACACAAAGATGTTGAAGGACGATGGTTCGGCGAGATGCTGTTACCAGAAGTAATTATGATTAATAGTGATTTACTAACAAAAGAAACTGGTCCACAGGACTGGGATGACTTATTAGATCCTAAATGGAAGGATCAAATTTTAATCAGAGGTGTACTGGCGTCAGGCACAATGCGTACGATTTATTCTTCCATGATTGTACGGCAAGATGCAGATTCACCAGATAAAGGCTATGAATGGTTACTACAATTAGATGCCAATACAAAGGAGTACACACAAGACCCTAATGCCTTGTATTTAAAGCTAACACGGCAAGAAGGCAGTGTCTCCCTATGGAATCTACAAGATATTTTGTTAAAAAAATATACGACAGATTATCCTTTTGATTATATTTATCCTAAAAGTGGAGCACCTATTTTAGTAGACGGTGTAGCAGTTGTAAACAATGCGAAAAACCTAGAAAATGCGAAACTATTTGTAGAGTTTTTATTTGAAAAAGAGATGGTAACACAATTAGCTAATGATTACTATCAAATTCCTACACGTTCTGATATCGACAAAGCCTCCATGCCAGAATGGTATCAGGAATTAGATTTAAAAACATTTGATATTGATTGGCAGCTAATGTCTGACAAAGAAGCAGAATGGATGGAATACTGGGATAACAATATTAAAGGGCGCGGTAAATAGTAGAACGGGTAAAAATTCGGCTTATACAGCGGATTTTTACCTTCCTGTATCATCTAGATTCTTTGTTAGAGAGGAGCTAATGATTGAGAAGTGTCAGAATTGAAAATGTCTCGAAGCAATTTGGTCAAGTGTATGGCGTGAAAGACTTAAATCTTGAAATAAAAGCTGGTGAATTTTTTACCTTTCTCGGTCCTAGCGGCTGTGGCAAAACAACCACTTTAAGGATGCTTGCAGGCTTTTATTACCCTACTAAAGGCAAAATTCTTTTTAATGAGCGAGATGTCACTCGACTTCAGCCCAATAAGCGCAATATCGGCATGGTATTTCAAAATTATGCCCTTTTCCCCCATATGACAGTTGATGAGAATATTGCATTTGGTTTACAAGTTCGAAAATTTTCAAAAGCTGAGATTCAGCACAAGGTTGATCGAATTAGAGGCCAAGTGCATCTTGCTGCTTACGGCAACAGAAAAATAAATGAGCTATCTGGTGGACAGCAGCAACGTGTTGCTTTAGCTAGAGCACTCGTGATAGAGCCAGATATTTTATTGCTTGATGAACCTCTATCCAATCTAGATGCAAAATTGCGTGAGGAAACACGTATTGAAATCAAACGAATCCAATCTGAGCTTGGAGTCACAACGATATACGTTACTCACGATCAAATGGAGGCCATGTCTATGTCGGATCGAATTATGGTCATGGAAAATGGCTATATCAAACAAATTGGTACTCCTCAGGAAATTTATCATCAACCCAAGGATCGTTTTGTGGCAAATTTTATTGGTGAAACTAATTTAATTGAATGCTCAATCCAAGCTATTGATGGGGAAAATGTACAAGTACGAACAGTGAATGGACATAATTTAACTGGGCGAAAGCAACAAAGCTCTCCCTCTTTAACGCATATGATTGGAGACAAAGTATTTATTTCTATTCGTCCAGAATCGATTCAACTTGGAACTGGTGAAAACACATTAACAGGAAAAATTACATTTGTTGAATTCACAGGCATTAGCGTTAATTACATTGTAGATTTTACTGCGTTCTCACTTAAAGTAATGCTTATTAATTCTTATGACCAAATCAAAAAGATCGGTGAAGATATTACAATCCATATGGCACAAGATTCACTGTACTTTTTAGGGGAATAGGAGGAAGCCAATATGGGGAAACAGTCTGAAAGTACGTGGACGCGAATTTTTCATGCTAATTGGTTTGTCTATGTTTTAATATCGCCATTATTTTTAGTGTTATTCGCCTATGTGGTTTACCCCTTCTATCAAACTTTCATCCAAAGCTTTGCTGGCGATGAAGCATTCTTTCACTATAAGAAATTTTTTGATATAGCTAGTCCAGCAAATTTAGAGGCCTTGTGGACCAGTATTTATATTTCATTTATCAGTGTTATTTGCTGTGCACTTGTTGGGGTAACAATGGCCTTTTTACTAGAACGCTATAATTTCCCTGGGAGACGGATATTGTCTGTTTTAGTTTTGGTTCCAATGGCACTTCCTCCTCTAGTAGGTGTTTTGTCCTTTTCATTTTTATATGGTGATAGCGGGATTTTCCCACGAATTTTTCAGCATCTATTTGGGTTGGATCACGTTCCTTTTGCCTTGAAGGGAATATGGGGCGTCATCGTTGTTCATACATTCACAATGTATACGTACTTCTATTTGACTGCCTCTGCTGCTATTAAGGGGCTTGATCCTGCTCTTGAAGAGGCAGCTACTAGTCTGGGTGCAGGGCGTATTCGCGTATGGACAAAGGTTATTTTACCAATGCTCACACCTTCTATTGTTGCCTCATCCTTATTGGTGTTTATGATTTCTATGGCTTCTTATACTGCACCTTTGATGTTTGGTGTAGAGCGTACTATGACGATGCAAATTTATTTATCACGTACAAATGGGAATCTTGAGATGGCTGCAACACAGTCGATGATATTATCTTTTGTATCTATCACTTTTTTAATCATTATGCGCTGGTATCAAAATCGCAGAAATTATCAAAATCTAAGTAAGGGAATTAGTGTTCATCGTTCAGAGGTATCCTCAAAAAAGGTAAAAATTATCGCAACAATTGCTTCTTTTGTTGGCACATTAATATTGATACTGCCTATTTTAGTGTTGATATTGATCTCTTTTTCTGTGGATGGCGCTTGGAAAACGCAAATTCTCCCGACCGACTATACAATTGATCATTATATTGCCCTTTTTACCGATGAGCGCACATGGCGACCTATTTGGAACTCCATTCAAATGGGTGTCATTGCAACACTGGGCAATATCATCTTTGGTGTCGCGGCTGCTTATGCTATGGTGCGCTTAAATTTTAAAGGGAAAACCTTGCTCGATATTTTGATAATGGTACCTTGGGCTTTGCCAGGAACAGTTGTTGCTGTTAATTTAATTGCTGCTTTTAGTACAGAAAGTATCTTTAGTTTTAATCAAGTATTGATCGGGACATTTTGGATTTTGCCATTAGCCTACTTTATTCGACATTTACCACTTGTTTTTCGATCAACATCCGCCTCTCTTGTACAGCTAGATCAATCGATTGAAGAGGCATCACGTGGCTTAGGAGCCAACTGGTGGTATACATTTAGACGTATTGTCGTGCCTTTAACATTCACCGGGATTTTAGCAGGGACACTCTTAGCCCTCGTGCAAAGCTTTGGTGAATTCGTTGCATCCATTCTAATTTACAGTACATCCACTATTCCATTGTCTGTAGCGATATTCCAAAAATTATATGCATTTAAATTTGGGACCGCCTGTGCTTATGGTGTCTTACAAATTTGTTTAATTTTAGTTGTCCTTATTATTTCTGAAAAACTATCAAAAGGCAGTGCTGGTACAGCCATTTAGCTGCCAATCTATTAGGGGGCCATGACAATGTTTGAAGATTTTCGCAATAAAACACAGCTGGAAGATGGGATGATATTCCCTTCTAACATCTATCGAAAAATCGTTTTACAGCCAGCTTATGATGAGGCAAAAAAAAATTTTTTAACAATTATGCTACAAATCAATATTGCTCATTTAAAAATGTTAGAAGAACAAGGACTTGTAAAAAAAGATGAAGCAAAGCAAATTGGGATAGCTCTAAAAAAAATTGACTTAAATTATTATCGTTTAGAGGATTACAGTCCCCAATATGAGGATTTATTTTTCCGCATTGAAAATAAATTAATAGAGCTTGCTGGTGATGTTGCTGGAAATCTTCACATTGGCAGAAGCCGAAATGATATGGGTATTGCCATCTATCGAATGACATTAAGAAAAAAATTATTACTATTAATGCGCGAGTTACTAACATTACGTGATGATTTAATCGCTGCTGCAGAGGAACATATCGATACCATTATGATTGGCTACACACATACACAGCAGGCCCAGCCTACAACCTTCGCCCATTATTTAAAGGCCGTCATCGATCAGCTAGAGCGTGATTTTGAACGAATGCAGCATGTCTATAAAACCGTCAATCGTAGCAGTATGGGAGCCGCTGCCTTAACAACGACAGGCTTTAATATTAGTAGAGAACGTATGCGTGATCTACTAGCCTTTGATGATATTATCGAAAATGCATGGGATGCGGTTGCAGGAGCAGATTATATAGCTGAGGCTGCAAGTATTGTACAGCTTGCAGCACTCAATCTTGGCCGTACTTCTCAAGATTTTTTATTATGGGCTACTCAGGAGTTTAATGCGTTTACACTCGCAAGTCCATATGTGCAAATAAGCTCTATTATGCCTCAAAAGCGTAATCCTGTTTCTATAGAACATACACGCTCATTACTATCTGCGGTTGTAGGAGATGCAAGTACAGTATTACAGATGGTACATAATACACCTTTTGGCGATATCGTAGACACTGAGGATGATATGCAGCCTTATTTATGGCGTGCCATTGACCGCTTAATTGGTATTTATAAGTTGTTTGGTTCGCTTGTTGTTACAATGGATGTCAATAAGAAGAAGTTAAAAAATCGCGCTGATAATAGCTTTGCGAATGTCACTGAGCTCGCTGATACATTAGTCCGTTCAGAGGGCATTTCCTTCCGTCAAGCACATAGTATTGTTAGTAAATGTATTAAGGTTCTACTTGCTCATGGAGAGGAATCATTAGCTAGTCTTACATGGGGACTTGCAAATACACAATCGAAATTGATCACGGGCAAGGAATTAACTATTTCAGAAGAGGATTTCTATAAGACATTAAAACCAGAATCTTTTGTTGGTGTACGTACATTACTAGGTGGACCCGCTCCAGCCACTATGAAAGCTGCCCTTGAACGCTCCAAACTGAATGCCCATGATTTTTATGAATGGATTCGCTTAAAGGAAAGTTCCATTATTGAAGCAGAAAAAGAACTAACAGCCTTTCTAGAGGAATGGAATCAATGAAGCAATGGTTATTAATTATTGATGGTGGGGCGACAAAAACAGCATGTGCAGTTGTTCATGCTGAATCTGGTGACATTGAATATTCTATATCCGCTAAAGGCTCTAATTATCAAGCCATTGGTGTTGAATCAGCTACAGCAATTTTACAAGAGCTTTTAGCAAATGTTGAAACATTTTTGCAAAAGTATCCTAATTCTCAAATTGCTGTAGCTACCTTTGCTTTAGCTGGCATTGATTCTCCGAAGGATCATGCAATCGTCGTGGCCATTGTTCAAAATGCCCTTCAGACCACACAGCTACAAATCGATACACTGATTATTGAAAATGATGCGGAGGCCACACTATTAGGTGTGACTGCTGGACAGGCAGGTGCACTACTCATCGCTGGAACAGGAGCTATTGCCTATGCCTTTGATGGGCAGCGGATTGTACGTGTAGGGGGTTGGGGACATCGGGCTGGCGATGAGGGAAGTGGGTATTGGTTAGGGCAGGAAGTCGTAAGAGCTATATTTAAAATGGAGGATGGTCGTGGGAAACCAACAATCTTAAAGGAAGCCGTCTATCAATCTTTAGGTATACAAGATGTTACAGAGCTCGCTGAATGGCTATTCCGCCCTTCCTATACCAATGCACAACTGGCCAAGATGGGTTCCTTTGTGGCAAAGGCAGTCGAGCAAAAAGATGCTTGTGCCATCGAAATATCTCAA
Organism: Lysinibacillus sp. BS3; assembly: GCF_039614735.1. NCBI lineage: Bacteria > Bacillati > Bacillota > Bacilli > Caryophanales > Bacillaceae > Lysinibacillus > Lysinibacillus sp. BS3. The sequence continues at coordinate 2,604,354 of NZ_CP154860.1, forward strand.
CAAGCAGCCCACGAACTAGCTATTCTAGCAAACGCTGTATTAAAAAAAATTAACTATCAGAATACACCATTTACTCTATATTGTAATGGTGGTGCCATCAAGCATAATCCACTCATTTTAAAGATGTTTACAGAGGAAATAACCTTCATGTATCCTCAAGTGGACATTACCCTTTGTCAGCATCAGCCTATTACTTATTTAATTGAACGAACAAAAAGGGCATATGACTGTTTATAAGTCATTGCCCTTTTCTTGTTTTTAAAGTGCCAGTCTCTTCAATTCATTCGTCGTAAAATAGAGATACCCATCCTTTATAAATAAATCCTTCGAATCCTCCCTATTTAGTACCTCTTCTCCACTACCATCTGGACGAATCTTTGTTAAATACGCCCCTCGTGAATAATTACTAAAGTAGAGCCAACCATCCGAATAAACGATATATTGTGCACGGGAATTTGTGACACGCTTCGTTTTACCAGTTTTCATATCTAGTACATATAACTTATTGTCATCTGCAATATTACTATAAAACAATTGGTCTCCAACCTGTGCTGGGAAGTCTATATCATGATAATAACTATACAGTGTGCTTGTTGCTTTTGGATAGTCTTCAGCAATCCACGTGTGATCCTTCGCCATTGTACGGTCATCTACTAAAAAGTATTGGTAGCGTATTGCGCCCTTACGATCTGGTACTGGATCATTCCATGTCGTATCGAGATGATACCATTGTCCATCCAGCTTGACTAGATTCCAAGCATGTCCCTCTTGACCTACATAGCCTACGATATATTTTGTTTCAATACCCAATTTTTGAAGCATAGAGTGGGCAAGTAAAGCATAGCCCTGACATACTCCCCCGTGCTCGGCAAGAACGGTATAAGCGCTGTGTGGGCTAGAATTCGTTTGTTCTGTATAGGAAGTATTGGCAACAATATAGTCATTGACAGCTCGTACCTTTTCTACATCCGTCATAGATTTTTTACTAATCTTAGCAATAATTTCTTGAACATTCATCTCTACATATGCCGCCTGCTCTGGCGTCATTAAATAGCTCTGTTCTCCAAAAATAGTTGCTTTATTTCGCCCATATTCATATCGAATTGAATGTTTACTTACATGGCCGTAAACATAGTCATCGCGTTTGATAGCATTGTTATAGGCCTCTTCTACAATTTGTTCAATTCGCTGTGTATTCCCTTTATATTGAATTTCAAACTTTGGTGAAAAGCTATTATAATACGCATACATCGCATCAGCCAGTTCCTTGGCATTTGTCACGACTAACTTTGTTTCAGGTTTCTGAATAGGTGGAGCTGTAGGGGCTACCTCCGCTTCATGGACATCTTCTATAGGTAGGGCTGTTTCAATTGAGGCATTATCTGAAAGTCTTGCAGTAACATCTACAATCTTCTCTTTAGTTGAAAGTAGCATAGTTTCTATTTCATCATTATTTGTCCAATCGACCACCTGCTGAACAACAGCCTTACCAGCCGTATAAATAGGATCAATAAAAATAATAATAATGGCAATTATAGCTAATTTCTTCCACAAACTCCTCACCTCCAACCGTCTTCTTTACATTATATACAAAAAAAGCACAAAGAACTCACTTAAGGGTCCATTTGTGCCTGTTAATATTTGTTTGTTGACTTAATTAATTTTAAGTTTATGTTCTTTTGTCTGGACATTATACATTAAATAATTGTCACTAACCTTTAAATTTGTTACTGGCTGCTTCACTAGCACCTCAGCTTTTAACGTTTTTAAATCTAGCTTTGTCAAATACCCACCGTTACTGTAATCACTATAATATAGGTTTTGATTAGTCCCTGTAATATACAACGCACGTTTATCTAATACCTTTGACTTGCTACCACTAGTCATATCAAGCTTATACAGTTTATCGTTATCTGCAGTATTACTAAAATAAACAATATTATTTAACTGATGTGCGAAATGAACATTAAGCAAATAACTGTATTTAGTGCTTGTAGCAGGAGGATAATTTCCTTTAATCCAAGTGTGATCTTTGCTAATTTGATTGTCCGACACTAAAAAATAGTCATAGGACGCCGCACCAACGCGATTTGGCAAAGGATCGTTCCATGTTGTATCCAAATGATACCATTTCCCATCAACCTTTACTAAATTCCAAGCATGTGCCTCATTCCCATTTACAAAACCTACAACATATTTTGTCTCTATCCCAGACTGCTCTAACATAGCATGTGCTGCCAATGCATAACCCTGGCATACAGCCTGTCCTTCAAAAAACAAAGCATAAGCACTATGTGGACTTGCCTTAGTTTTAGTCCCGTACATAGTATTGGATACAATATAATCGTTAATAGCTTTTACTTTTTGGAAATCTGTCATAGAAGGTTTGATAATATTTTTCAATATTAGATTAATCTTTTTTTGTACAGCTACTTCTTGAGTTTGACTTGTCAGGTACTTCATTTTATACGTTACATTCCCTAGAGAATCTGCGGAAACCATGGTACTTTCTATATGTCCACTTGCATAAACGGCTTGTTGCTTAGCTTTTTCAAGTGCGTCCATCATTTCTTTTTTGAGGTCGCCTATTTTGCCTGTATACGTAATTTTTATATCGGTCTCAAAGTTTTGTATTTGCTTTGCAAGTTCTTCTGTTAATTGATCCCAATTTACTACTGTTGAGTTAGCTACCATAGGATAAATTTGGGAGGTATTTTCTGTTTGTTTTGCATAGACTGCAGTTGGACTTAATATCAATAAAGCCGCACCACATAACAATAATTTTTTCATCACTCATCACCTTCCCTTTGATTCTTTCTTCACTATTTAGCATAGCAAAGAATGTACCTACTAAGCTATCATACAAGTTCACTAACTAAGACTTTTAACTAAAAATATATTAAATTTTATATAATATAAAATACCTAATAATAAAATATAATTAGCGAATATAACTATTTTTTTGCAAAATAATAAAACTCACCTAATTAATAGTGAGTTTTATTTCGATTTAGATTCTGTAATTGTTCAGGAGTTTAGAAAATTATCTACTTTTCACCACTAAATTAACTGCTTCCTGAATGGCTTCGTTCATTTTTTCGCCATCCCCTTCAGCATTCTGTACACATTCCAATAGGTTTGTACTAACAATAACCCCAACTGTACGGTCTACAGCAGAGCGTACTGCTGATAATTGTGTAATGACTGCCTTACAGTCTTTTTCCTCCTCCATCATTTTCAAAATGCCACGTAGCTGTCCTTCCATCCGCTTCACACGATTTTTCACTTGATCTGAATATTCCATATACATTGCTCCTTCTCTTATACTCGCTACGCTCTAATGAGTGATCGTTATTCTTTATCCTAGCTCATTATTTTAAATTTAAACCTAGCCATTACTATTCCTTGGCTTTAGATAATTTATGAGCATTCTCGTAATAATGGTACCAGCGTTTGTTATTTCATCGTACTGAATTATTGAATTCTTTTTTATACGTAATTGCCCAATTTCAACTTCGAAAACTGGACACTTTCTTTTAAGTGCAGCAACTAACATATTTGTATCATAATCATAGCGTTCACCTTTTACTTTCATTAACCAAGGCAACTCATTGATGGAAATATAACGTAAACCTGTTTGTGTATCCATTAATTTCTTATGATACAGTATCTCGAAAAATAAGCTTGTTGCACGATTTCCCCAGTAAGAAAGAAATGTACTATCAGTTGAACGAAAGTTACGTACACCTAGCACAATCCCTTCAGAAAACACCTTTGTCATCGTTAAAACAAGCTTCACATCTTGTAAAGTATGTTGCCCATGGGCCCCAATTGTAAGGATACCATGGCACCTCGCTTGTTGTTCTCGTATATATGCAAAGGCGGTCTTAAGTGCGCCACCCTTACCAATATTGCAATCATGCTGTAGTACTTGGCAGCGTTCAATTTTATCTAGGTTTTCAAAAATATCTTTATATTTTTGATCACTCCCATCATTGACAATGATGATTTGTGTAATAGTCGTTGCTAACAATTGATGTACATAGGTAATGAGTGATTGTTGTGGATTATATGCTGGTATAATAGCTGCAATATTTTTCATTTCGATCCCCCACCTAAAGGCTGACAGGTTCTCCGTAGCTACGAATCTCCCTTATATCAAATAGTATCATGTAACAGCAACAATTCAACTGATGAATCCCATTAAAACATATCAATAATATCGATTTTTCTCCGATATATGAACAAAGAGATGAAGAGGCGCTTTGTAAAAAGGTTGAATAAGAAATTGCTTGCAACGACGCCGAGGTAATTAACTGAAAGAGGTGAGTACTTTCGTCATGCATTATGAAAATCTTGAAGAACAATGTCAAAAATTAAGACAGCTGTCCTTCACAATATTAGCTAAAAATTTACAGGATGCTAGTTTGCTCGCCATTTCAACCCCAGCAGAATCCTTACAGAAGTCACTTCTTGTATTAGAGGAAATTTTATATGAGATTTACCGATTGGAAATGCATACCGAACCTAAACTCAAAAATGTCCGAATGCTATTAAATAATCGAAGTTTTGTGGCGCAAATTCATCCTCGTCGGATTTATTTATTGATGAATCTAATTCATAAAATGACAAGCCATACTAGTAATGACATTGTAGAAGCCAAAGCAGCTAAAATTGTTTTAGATTATCTTAGCGATATTGTTGAATGGTTTATGAAGCGCTATGATCGTAGTTTCAAATCGAACCGCATGTCTTCTCATGTCACAGAACTTCCTTCAATATTTGATAAAAATATACTTCAGCATGAGCAGTCTCAAGAGGCTTACGAACATGCTGTCAAATGGTTTGAAGTAGCTGCCCAGAACGGAGATGCAAGTGCTCAATATAACTTAGGTGCTCTTTACAATCATGGTCGAGGGGTAGAAAGGGACTATCGGCTTGCAAAAATGTGGTATGAACGAGCTGCCACACAAAATGACGCAAATGCTCACTATAGCCTTGGTGTACTTTATCATCTAGGCCAAGGTGTTATACAGGATTATCTAGAGGCTGCACGACATTACCAAATAGCTGCTGATTTAGAGAATGCTGACGCTCAATACAATTTAGGTGTACTCTATAATCAAGGCTTAGGCCTATCTCAAAATTTTAACGAAGCTGCCAAGTGGTATACCTTAGCAGCCAATCAAGGTAATACAAGTGCCCAAAACAATCTAGGCTTCCTTTATCATAATGGCACGGGTGTGGAGCAAAGCTATGATAAAGCCGTTGCTTATTTCAAAATGGCTGCCTTAACTGGAGATGCAAGTGCTCAATACAATCTCGGCTATATGCATCTAAAAGGGCGTGGTATTCCCCAAAACCAAGAAGAAGCGGCAAAATGGTTTCATATGGCTGCTTTACAGGACCATGTTAACGCAGAGTTTCAACTGGCCATGCTCTATAATACTGGGCAAGGAATGATAGAAGATCATATAGAAGCTTTAAAATGGTTCAAGCTAGCGGCACATAAAGGACATTTAAATGCTCAATACTGTCTTGGCCTGCTGTATGAAAAAGAACAGAATCTTGTGTCAGCAGAAAAGTGGCTACTGCTAGCTGCTGACAATGGCCATATCAGCGCTGGCTTCGAGCTAGGACGTCTATATGTATATCAGCTTCAAGATCCAGCCAAAGCAATGTCATATTTTAGGTCAGCGGCAGAAAAAGGCTATGCAGATGCTCAGTATGAGCTTGGCCTATTACTGACATCTGGAAATGGTGTTCCTATAAATTATAAGGAGGCCGTGAAATGGTGGCGAGCAGCAACCGATCAATCACATATTCAAGCTGAATATCAATTAGGTCTACTATATGAACAGGGATTAGGGGTAGCCTTAAATCTTGAGGAGGCGCGCAGATGTTATCGCCTAGCAGCCATTCAAGGCCATACAGGTGCGCAGTATCAACTCGGCAATTTATTTGATAAAGGTAAAGGGGTAGAGCAGGATTACACAGAGGCAGCTAAATGGATTGAACAGGCTGCGTCACAAGGACATATGAAAGCACAATACCAATTAGCCCAAATGCACATTCATGGACAGGGCGTACCAAAGGACTTTGCAAAGGCAGCCCAGCTTTATCGACTATCTGCTAATCAAGGGCATCAAAAAGCCCAATTCCAGCTTGGTATGCTATACAAAAAAGGGCATGGTGTTGCACAAGACTATCAAGAGGCGACAAGATGGCTGAAAAAGTCACTTGAAGAAATTAAATAAATATTTTAAAACCTACCGCATCACGAATGACACGGTAGGTTTTATTAAAGACTGCTAGTATCCTTTTGTTGTTGAATCATAAATGTTACAACAATAAATAAAGCAAAGCTAATTAATAGTGTAGTTCCTCCTACAATAAAGAAGACTAATGTAAAAGTGCTACCAAAATTAAATGGATTTATATTGTAAAACCACATGCCTAACGTTAAGCCCAGAACACCCACAATAGCTGTCCAACCATGAATGGTTACTAATTTTTGTGATTTCACTTTGAAGGCTCTATAAAAAATACCCCAGGCAAACATACTAAGCCAGCCGACCAGTAAAATATGTGCATGTATCGGTCTATATTCATAGCTACCTGATCCCGACATATGTGAACCTAAATATGTGCCGATTAAAGCAAAGATTGCCGCTAATCGAATAAGACGTATGCTCCACTTTTGTTCCATACGATAACTCCCCCTAGTTGTGTTTCAACTAAGTAGCAGTTTATCGTGTGAACATGAACTTTATATGAACTCCTTATGACAAAATTGGTAGATGGATATAAACCTTTGTGCCCGCATGCATCGTACTTTGCATCTGTATGGTCCCTCCATGTAGCTCAACAATTTGTTTGACAATCGCTAAGCCTAGCCCTGTCCCTTGCTTGGTTCTAGACGCATCGGCGCGATAAAAACGGTCATATGCTTTGGCTAATTGATCCTCAGTCATTCCTATCCCACTGTCCTCAACAAGAATTTCAAGTGAGGCAGATCTTTTTTGTAAATGTAGATGTATTTGCCCACCCTCTACATTATATTTAATGGCATTTGTCAGTAAATTATCCCATACATTTTGTAAAAGCCCTGCATCGCCATCATAAATAATTTGCTCAAGCTTATATGAAATTTGAAGCTGTGACTCTTCCATTTGCCAGCGATACTTTCGTACGGTTTCCTTCAACTGTTCATCTAAACGATAAGACTCACGTTTTACAATTCTTGTCGATTGATCAAGGGAAGTTAATAATAATAACTGTTTCGTTAATGTAGATAGGCGTTTTGTTTCTAGCTCTATGATTGCTGCATATTCCTGTCTTTCCTGTTCAGTAAGGGAAGGATTTTTCAGTAAATCTACGTACCCTTGAATATTTAATAAAGGCGACTGAAAATCATGTGATACATTACTAATAAATTCCTTCCGTGTACGATCATTTTCCTGTAATCTCTCGGTCATCCTATTAAAGCTTGATGCTAATTGACCAATTTCATCTGCACGATCAATATCTAGAACTGTATCAAATTTTTCATGTGCTAGCTGTTGAGTGGCTGCTGTTAACTTCGTAATGGGGCGAATTAATGCTTTAGCAAATAGTAGCATGGCAAGAAGACTCAGTACTGTCATAACCAACATTAATCCTGCGAGTATTGTATGCACCTCAGAAAACAATAAACGAATATCTGGTCTTATGAATAGTGCATAGGACTTGCTTTCATAGGTAAATGGCACACCAATTGTATTATTCAGTTCGTTAGCAAAAAATCCTGTTACAAAGGTTTCTTTAGGAAAATCTCGCATACCATGATAGGTTTGCCCATTTAAAACATGCTCCACAACAGATGTTGACAATGTTTTATCACGATATGGACCGCCAAAAAAATGCCCCTTCTCACCAGTTGTCACATATATTTGATAGCCGATTTCACCCAAGGTTGTTAGATAGCTATTTAAATCTTCTGGTTTGTTTGTCTCAATATAATGCACAATATCCTGTGCTATGCTAACATTTTTCGCATCATTTTTTTCTTTTACAACTTGATGGTAATAGGTATTCGTTACCAAAAAGCCCATACATAAGCTTCCGATCATTACTAGCATTGTTGTTACAACAAATTTACTATATAACGTTTTCATGTTGTTTCCTCTAGCTTATAGCCAACACCTCTTACTGTTGTAATTTCAACAGCCGTGTCATATCGGTTTAATCTTTCACGAATCCGCTTCACATGCGTATTTAACGTTTGCTCATCTCCATCATAGTCATAGCCCCATACTTGTTCCATAATATAGCTACGAGTAAATACTTGATGGGGGCGTGATGCTAACAAAGCCAGTAATTCAAATTCCTTTAAAGGTAATATAAGTGTATTTTCCCCTATTACAACCTCAAAGCTTCGTCGGTCAATTACTAGTTTACCTACTTGAATGGTTACTTGATTTTTTTTATCAAATCTCCTCAAAATTGCAACTATACGAAATAATAATTCCTTTGGTTCAAAGGGCTTTACAACATAATCGTCAGATCCTGCTAAAAAGCCACGTTCTTTATCCTCTAGTTCACCTTTTGCTGTTAATAATAAAACAGGAATATCATAATCTTGAGTTAAATACTCTGTTAGTGTAAAACCATCCATTCCTGGCATCATCACATCGACAACAGCTAAATCAGGCAGATTCCCTTCGAGTAAGGCTAGTGCCTGCTTTGCATTTTCAGCAAGTAGCACTTGGTAGCCTTCCTTTGTAAGATAAATATTGACTAGTTGTAAAATATGAACGTCATCATCGACAACAAGGATCTTCATCTGCCCACCTCCAGTTAATAAGAAAAAATTCGATCATATAGAACGAATTTTTTCATCACAAATTACTATTATTTTATAACGAAAATATAGAAATCAACAGCAATAAGACAAAAGGTAAACCAATCACAATATAGCCTCTAGGATTGGCAAGGTTCATGGTCCATCCTACCCCGAAGCGTTTCTCCACAAAAACGGATGGGTCTTGTCGATTCATATAAATTAAGCCGCCCTTCCAATAACGATCCTCATCCACGTCCATTACCTTGGAATCTATATTTGCTTCATAGCGTACTTTATGTTTATACTTTTTCACCACATATATCAGTAATGAACCCAGCAAAACAACTAAGAACAAAATAAATACTGGTAATAGCTTATAGCCTACTGTCATAGAAGGATAGATGTTGCTTAATTGTAAAATTGTTAATAAAGCTGTTAACGCAGAACTTATCAGTAGTATTTGCCAACTCATGTATTTTCGTGTTTTTAGCTGATCCTCCAACGATTCCTCTTTGCGATTTACAGCTAATTTAATTGCAGAACGTTTAATGGAGTCGGTAATTCCCCACATCATACATTGCATCATTAGCATTACCAGTGGCAGTGAAATAGCCGTAAAATAGGTCTTGTTTCTCCATGCATCCGCTTCACCACTCGGCCCCCAATGTACTGCTATATCATTTGGCATGAGATCGTAATGAAGGTATGTGTAAATGATCAAAAATACGGATATTCCTAATGGTACAGCAAAAAAAGACCAAGGAAGCATTTCATCACGACTTCTTGCAGTTAAATCCACTGCCCGTACTTGTTTAATATTTGCACCCCACTGCTCTTGTTTTTTCAACTTCGATACCTTTTGATGATTTATCCAATACAACGCCATACTTACTGTAAGCATACTAAACAAACAGCTTAATAAAACAATACTTTGAATAGCTTCAGAAGGAGCAAATTGATTGTAACTTATAATCATGATGATTAGAAAAACTATCCCTGTTCCCCCTACGAACCGCACATACTGTTTTTTCAACTGAGCTAAGATGGGATGCTTAATAATTTGATCAGGCACTGTGACTCCAAAAACGATAGTCTCTCTTACAATATAGGGAACAACTATTTGCAAAGCTAATGTCATGATGTAAATGGTTATAAAAACGCCAAGTAGCATTTTGCTACACTCCCTCTGCTGGAATTTGCAAATCAGCAAATACTTTTTTCATCATGTGCTCAATTTGTTCAGCTGTTGCACCGAGCACCATTCCTTCTGCCACAACAGGTTTTAAATTCTTTTCGATTTGTCGTAGTTGCTCAGGTGATAAAGCTCTCTCCTCTTCTGAACTTATAATAGCTCCAGATTTTGGCCGAATGGTAATAATCCCTTTCGCCTCTAATTCGTGATAACTCTTATTAACAGTATGCATATTAACACCTAAATCGGCAGCTAAACTCCGCACAGATGGCAAAGTATCACCTGGCTTCATTTCTCCTCTAGCAATTCCTTCAATAATTTGACGTGTTACCTGCTCATAAATAGGTACGTCTGATTGAAATTCTATTTGAATAAACATGTTTATCAGCTCCACATTTGTTATACAACTAATATAACAAATTTCTCTCCACCTTGCATGAGATTCAAATGTTTAAATGGGGGAATTTTTTATGGTTTCAATAAACCTTTGCACAAGTAAATTCTGCTTCTCATTATTCCTTGTACAAATTGCAATTTTATGTTTAATGGCATGTATATCCTTCACATAAACTCTCGCCAATTGCCCACTCTCTACATACTCTCTAACCGCAAGAGAAGAAATAAAATTTGCACCATAGCCCGCCATGACTGAGCGAATGGTTTCATGAATACCATTAAATTGGAGTGCGATATTTGGTGGTCTCACTTGGTATGTTTGACATAATGAGAAAAGATGCTCCCTCATCGAACTACCTACTTCTCTCATAATAAAAGGCTCCTGAAACATTTCAACTAATGTAATAGATTGATGTGCATAGCGATGATTTGGCGATACTACAAACCATAATTCATCCTCATATAATTCCTCCCACTCTATTTCCTTAGGTCTTTCAGACATTCCCCCACCGTAAATAGCCATATCCGCTTTATAGTTTATTAACTGTTCAAAGGCATCCTTTGTGTTGGTTGTTGTAATCATTAAATTCGCCTGTTCATTAGCAGCCTTGAAAGTAGCCGCCCATTTAGGAATTAAAAAATTAGCAGGTAAGAAAGTTGCAACAATGTGTAAATTCCCAGTTCTTGCAAGTCGATAATCTTCTATAAATGTTTCAATATGTTGCTCAAGAGCAATAAGATTTTGAGCTTTTTCTGCTAGTGTCACACCGAATTCAGTAAGTACTACACCACGTCCCTGTTGTTGAAATAGCTGGACTCCAATTTCATGTTCAAAACGTTTGATTTGACTTGAAACTGCAGGTTGACTTATGCATAGCATTTCTGCAGCTTTTGTAAAACTGCCTGTAACCGCAACTTGATAAAACAATTTTAAGCCATGACTATTCATGATTTAACCTCAATTCATAATCTTTAGTTATGTATTAATAATAATAATATATTTTTATTATGATTCATTCTATCATACACTTGATTGGCAAGCTTGCACTTTAAAGCATAATGAAATGAGGACTGTATAATGACAGAATTAAATGTTTGGCAATACGTAGATGACTATTTCATGACTAAGCTCCTTTCAGAAAACGAACATCTTAATACTGCACTACAGGCTAATAAAGCTGCAGGTATTCCAGAGATTGATGTATCTCCTACTCAAGGGAGACTATTATATTTACTCGCAAAAATGAAAAGTGCGGTAAATATTTTAGAGATCGGCACACTTGGAGGCTATAGCAGTATTTGTTTAGCCCAAGCTCTTCCTCAGGCAGGAAAAGTTGTGACATTAGAAATTAATGAAGAGTACGCCAAAGTTGCCAAGCAAAATATAGCGAATGCAGGGTATGGACCAAAGGTTGAGGTCATTGTAGGAAATGCCCTAGATACATTACCAAACTTAAAAAACGCTGGACTATTATTTGACTTTATCTTTATTGATGCTGATAAACCTAATAACCCCGCTTACTTGAAGTGGGCTTTAAAATTAGCAAAATCTGGCGCTCTTATCATTGCAGATAATGTTGTACGTAATGGTGAGGTAACTAATGAAAATAGTGAGGATGAACGTGTTAGAGGCGTACAAGAATTTATAGATTTAGTAAAAGCAAACCCAAGAATTGAAGCAACGGCTATACAAACAGTGGGTGTCAAAGGGTATGACGGCTTTGTACTAGCCGTAGTAAATTAGCATAGAAAAACCGCGTAACTAAAAAAGTAGTTACGCGGATGTACTATATAAAAGATGCCTTACTGCTCCCCATCTAAGCTAGTAAGACATCTTTACCCCTTAAAATCTCTTAACTTTTATTTATAGACCCCTTTTAATTCAATCGTGCTCATCTCTTTAAACGGGGGAACAGACCCCGTCACGTTATGTTAGTGGAATAGGCTGGATTGTACTCGAGTGCAATCCTTAGATAGTTATTAGGAAAGTTTGATATGTTGGATAGTAGACTTGTATTTTACGCTAATTTTTCATACCCTGGAAGTGTCAAGAATTCCGCAAATTCATCTTGTTCAATTAAGGATTTAAACAGTTCAGCAGCTTCTTCATAGCGACCACTGTTATAAGCTTGTTCCCCAACAGCCTCTTTAATTTTCACAAGTTCTTCTTCCAATATTTCTAAAACAAATGCTAGTGTAATACCACGTCCATCATCTAAGATTCCTTTCGGATGACGGATCCATTGCCATACTTGTGTACGAGAGATTTCTGCTGTTGCAGCATCCTCCATCAAGTTATTAATTGGTGCAGCTCCGTTACCTCGAAGCCATGAAGCAATATATTGTACACCAACACTACAGTTAATACGTAGACCTTCAATTGTTATTGTTCCTTCTGGTACAGCTACTAAATCTTCGGCAGATACTTGTACATCCTCACGCTTTTTATGAATTTGGTTAGGCGTTGTCATAATTGCATCAAATTGCTCCATCGCTGTTGCAACCATACCAGGATGTGCTACCCATGTACCGTCGTGCCCCTCTGTTGCCTCACGACGTTTATCTTCTGCCACCTTTGCAAATGCCACTGCATTCGCCTCATCGTCATTTTTAACTGGAATTTGAGCTGCCATTCCGCCCATTGCTGGTGCATTTCGCTTGTGACATGTTTGAATACATAAAGATGTATAGGCTTTCATAAAAGGTACTGTCATCGTTACTTGCCCACGGTCTGGCAAAATAACATCAGCTTGATTGCGTAGACGCTTAATATAGCTGAAAATATAATCCCAACGACCGCAATTCAAACCAGCTGAATGTTCACGTAGCTCATATAAAATTTCATCCATCTCAAACGCTGCTAAAATCGTTTCGATTAATACAGTAGCTTTTATTGTCCCCTGTGGAATACCAATATAATCTTGAGCAAACACAAAGACATCATTCCATAGTCGAGCCTCTAAATGACTTTCAAGTTTTGGTAGATAGAAATATGGCCCTGTACCTTGTGCAAGTGCGTTTTTGGCATTATGGAATAGATATAAACCGAAGTCAAAGAAACTGCCAGAAATCGGCTCTCCATCCACCAGGACATGCTTCTCAAGCAAGTGTAGACCTCGTGGACGAACTAACAGCACTGCTGTCTCATCATTTAATTTATATGTTTTACCATTGGATTCTTGTGTAAACTCAATCGTCTTATTAATAGCATCACGCATATTAATTTGACCGCCAATCATATTTTCCCATGTCGGAGAAGATGCGTCTTCAAAGCATGCCATGAACATTTTTGCTCCAGAATTTAACGCATTAATAACCATTTTCCGATCAACTGGCCCTGTAATTTCAACACGGCGATCTTGTAAGTCGTTTGGAAGTGGTGCGATTACCCAATCACCTTCCCGAATATGCTTTGTCTCTGGTAGGAAATCCAGCTTCTCTCCCGCATCAAGTCGTTTTTGGCGTTCTTGTCGAGCCTCCAACAGCTCCTTGCGATGAGCATCAAATTTTTCGTGCAGAGCAAGAACAAATTCAAGAGCTTCAGGTGTCAAAATTTCATTAGTTTGCTCATTTTGTTCTCCAACAATTTTAAGCTTACCTGTCGTTGCTTGTTCCATTAGCTGTTTACCCACCTTTGCCATTTTAGTTTCGTCATCCCCCGCTTTAGGAGGAGCGGAGGAGACTATTCTATGATTATGAATTTAGGAAAACACGTATTTAAATTACGACTTATACAAACTGTTCCGTTTCAGTAGAACCTGCCATTGCTGTTGTAGAAGAAGTACCACCAGAGATAACTTGAGAGATTTCATCAAAGTATCCAGTACCTACTTCGCGTTGGTGACGTGTAGCTGTATAGCCTTTAGACTCAGAAGCAAATTCTGCTTGTTGTAGCTTAGAATATGCAGCCATACCATTATCTTTATAGTCATGAGCAAGCTCAAACATAGAGTGGTTAAGTGCATGGAAACCTGCTAAAGTAACGAATTGGAATTTGTAACCCAACTTACCAAGTTCACGTTGATACTCTGCAATTTCTTCTTCTGAAAGATTTGCCTTCCAGTTGAATGAAGGTGAGCAGTTGTATGCAAGCATTTTACCTGGGAACTTAGCATGAATAGCTTCAGCAAATTCTCTAGCTTCTTCAAGTGATGGTTTAGAAGTTTCACACCAAATTAAATCTGCATATGGAGCGTAAGCTAAACCACGAGCAATTGCTTGTTTGATTCCAGCTTTTGTACGGAAGAAGCCTTCAGGTGTGCGTTCACCAGTGATGAACTCTGCATCACGTGGATCAATATCTGATGTAACCATATCAGCAGCATCAGCATCTGTACGTGCAATTAAAATTGTATCTACACCCATTACATCTGTTGCTAAACGTGCAGCTACTAAGTTACGAACAGCATTTTGTGTTGGAAGTAATACTTTACCTCCAAGGTGTCCACATTTCTTTTCAGATGCTAATTGATCTTCTAAGTGAACACCCGCTGCTCCTGCTTCAATCATACCTTTTACAAGCTCGAATACGTTTAGAGGCCCACCAAAACCTGCTTCTGCGTCTGCTACGATTGGCGCGAACCAATCAAATTGATCAACACGTCCTTCAGCATGATCAATTTGATCTGCACGTTGAAGCGCTTGATTAATTCGTTTTACTACTGCTGGTACAGAGTTAGCTGGATATAATGATTGGTCAGGATACATTTGACCAGACAGGTTTGCATCAGCAGCTACTTGCCAGCCTGATAGATAGATAGCCTTTAATCCAGCTTTTACTTGTTGTACTGCCTGATTCCCCGTTAATGCCCCCAATGCATTGATAAACGGTTCCTCATGTAATGAATTCCAAAGTCGAGTAGCACCTTTTTGTGCTAGTGTTTGTTCAATTACTACTGTCCCCTGTAATTTAACAACTTCTTCAGCTGAATATGTGCGTTCAATACCAGCCCAACGTGGGTTTTCAGCCCATTGTTTTTCTAAAGCTTCGATTCTTTCTTGACGAGTTGACATATTGAAATTCCACCTTCCCCTTTGTGTACAATATACTCTGTTAAAAAACTTTTAATTATCTGTTCCATAACAGGTTTATTTGTTGTAAATTAATATATAACAGACTATTTGAATTTTCATTATTTTTCGATAAAATATCAAATTTTAAGGATAAAACTACCTTTTTTGACGATGAAATTTGGAAGACTGTTTACAAACAAGGGGGATATTCACAATGAACAATGAGTTAAATTCTTTCGTAAAAGATATTTCACAACAATATATTTTTATGTTGAAAGACTGGATACCTGCTGATTCATCCATTGCTATTGCTGTTGAAAATGCTTATGTTTATTTTCACTCTGGTCACCAAAGTATTCATTTAGAGATAGGTCAACAAGTATTACCTGGGAGTATTGCCGATCAAGTGTTACAGACTCAAAAAAAAACAGATGCTATTTTAGATAATTCTCTTTTCGATACGCCATATTATGGCATTGGTTATCCCATATACATTCAAAATAAGCCTGCTGCTCTCGTCATTGTCCTACCGTCATCATTTACAGCAAAAAGAGCAGAACCATTTCAATTTTTAACTGGAAAGCAAGAGGAGGAATGGAATCCTGTAGCAATTAATAAAATATCTCATATTGAAAGCCTACAGAAAAAAACATGGTTTTATGTAGAGGGTGATCAGTATAAAACAAGTATTACACTTAAAGAACTTCAATTACGATTACCATCATATTTTATTCGTATCCATAGATCTTACATTGTAAATATACATTTCATAAAAAAAATGGCACGTGATTTAACGTCAAATTTTATTGTCACTTTAATTGATGGAAGTGAGTTACCAGTAAGTCAATCTTATCTAAATGATCTTCGGAGTGCTCTTGAGTTTTAGTATATAGGGCTGTCCTTTTCCATGGACAGCCTACTTTGAGACAACAAAAAAGACCAGAGAATACATTCTCTGATCTTTCTTTTGCCTAGCGACGTCCTACTCTCACAGGGGGAAGCCCCCAACTACCATCGGCGCTAAAGAGCTTAACTTCCGTGTTCGGTATGGGAACGGGTGTGACCTCTTTGCCATCATCACTAGACTTTGTATTTAATTGAAAGATTTATTCTTTCAAAACTGGATAAACGGCACATTGAATGTTTCAAACGTTTTGGTTAAGTCCTCGATCGATTAGTATTCGTCAGCTCCATGTGTCACCACACTTCCACCTCGAACCTATCTACCTCATCGTCTTTGAGGGATCTTACTTACTTGCGTAATGGGAAATCTCATCTTGAGGGGGGCTTCATGCTTAGATGCTTTCAGCACTTATCCCGTCCACACATAGCTACCCAGCGATGCCTTTGGCAAGACAACTGGTACACCAGCGGTGTGTCCATCCCGGTCCTCTCGTACTAAGGACAGCTCCTCTCAAATTTCCTACGCCCACGACGGATAGGGACCGAACTGTCTCACGACGTTCTGAACCCAGCTCGCGTACCGCTTTAATGGGCGAACAGCCCAACCCTTGGGACCGACTACAGCCCCAGGATGCGATGAGCCGACATCGAGGTGCCAAACCTCCCCGTCGATGTGGACTCTTGGGGGAGATAAGCCTGTTATCCCCGGGGTAGCTTTTATCCGTTGAGCGATGGCCCTTCCATGCGGAACCACCGGATCACTAAGCCCGTCTTTCGACCCTGCTCGACTTGTAGGTCTCGCAGTCAAGCTCCCTTGTGCCTTTACACTCTACGAATGATTTCCAACCATTCTGAGGGAACCTTTGGGCGCCTCCGTTACCTTTTAGGAGGCGACCGCCCCAGTCAAACTGTCCGCCTGACACTGTCTCCTGCCCCGCTAAGGGGCATGGGTTAGAATTTCAATACAACCAGGGTAGTATCCCACCGACGCCTCCTTCGAAGCTGGCGCTCCGAGATCTCTGGCTCCTACCTATCCTGTACAAGTTGTACCAAAATTCAATATCAGGCTACAGTAAAGCTCCACGGGGTCTTTCCGTCCTGTCGCGGGTAACCTGCATCTTCACAGGTACTATAATTTCACCGAGTCTCTCGTTGAGACAGTGCCCAGATCGTTACGCCTTTCGTGCGGGTCGGAACTTACCCGACAAGGAATTTCGCTACCTTAGGACCGTTATAGTTACGGCCGCCGTTTACTGGGGCTTCAATTCGCAGCTTCGCTTGCGCTAACCACTCCTCTTAACCTTCCAGCACCGGGCAGGCGTCAGCCCCTATACGTCACCTTACGGTTTTGCAGAGACCTGTGTTTTTGCTAAACAGTCGCCTGGGCCTATTCACTGCGGCTCTCATGCGCTTGCACGCTCAAGAGCACCCCTTCTCCCGAAGTTACGGGGTCATTTTGCCGAGTTCCTTAACGAGAGTTCTCTCGCACACCTTAGGATTCTCTCCTCGACTACCTGTGTCGGTTTGCGGTACGGGCACCTCTCACCTCGATAGAGGCTTTTCTTGGCAGTGTGAAATCAGGAACTTCGTCCATACGGACTCGCCATCACAGCTCAACGTTACAGTGTGCGGATTTGCCTACACACACGCCTTACTGCTTGGACGCGCACAACCAACGGCGCGCTTACCCTATCCTACTGCGTCCCCCCATTTCTCAAACGGTGAGGAGGTGGTACAGGAATATCAACCTGTTGTCCATCGCCTACGCCTATCGGCCTCGGCTTAGGTCCCGACTAACCCTGAGCGGACGAGCCTTCCT